>OY970364.1:0-2284058 GCA_963718565.1 uncultured Verrucomicrobiae bacterium | reverse complement strand
TCAAGAGGACTTGCCTCGATTGAAGCAATATACGCTGCTTACGCGCTCTTAGGCCGCAGCACTGAAGAGCTACTCAGCAACTATTACTGGAAAGAAGAGTTTTTAAAAAAAAATTTCCCTTCATTGCTCGTGCCGAAGGCGGAAGGTGGTACGTCCTTAAAAACTCATGGCAAAAGTTGAAGACCATTTTGATCCATGCCAAACTTACCACTTATCGATCTTGATTGGGCACGGATCGAAATGGTCTTCAACTTTTGCCAGAGTCTTCAAGGAAGTTAATGATCGATAAATGCAAAGCCTGGCATGGATCCAAATGACATTCAGTGCTTGCCATAGGTTTTTGAGGACGTAGCGGAAGGTGAACATTTACCGTAAAATTTGCGTAACTTTCATTTCTTATTGAAATAATGCCTAGCCTCAACATTTTTATTTACACTGCTGGTTTGCTTTATGCTTGACTTTTTAAACTTTTGCTAATAGATTGTAACCTTTACCGACATTAAGATTTTAAGTGCAAAAAACCTACTCGTTTGAAGAACATCAGCTTCCAATAAATCATGTCGATCCTGACGCCCTTTACGTCATGGAGAAGCTTCGCGTCAACGGCCATATCGCCTACCTGGTCGGAGGCAGCGTGCGCGATTTACTTCTCAATCAAAAACCTAAAGATTTTGATATTTCTACTTCTGCCGAGCCCGAAGAAATCAAGCAACTCTTTCGCAATTGCATCTTGATCGGCAGACGTTTCAGGTTAGCCCACATCCGCTTTGGCAAGAAAGTCCTAGAAGTGTCCACATTTCGCTCGGGAGATCCCGAAAATGACGCGCTGATCCTTCGAGATAATATCTGGGGTACCCCTGAGGAAGACGTCCTCCGCCGCGATTTTACAATCAATGGACTTTTTTATGATCCCGCAACTCAGCAGATCATCGATTATGTTGGCGGCTATCCAGATTTGCAAAAAAAGTTTCTACGCGCAATCGGGCAACCCTATATTCGTTTCCGCCAAGATCCCGTTCGCATGCTTCGTTTAATCAAATTTCAAGCGCGTTTCAAGTTCGATGTAGACCCTGCTGCACGTGTGGCCCTCTTAGAATGCCGTCAAGAGATCGTCAAAAGTTCTCCAGCGCGTGTTCAAGAGGAATTATTGCGTATGTTGGAATCAGGGGCTTCAGAATCTTTTTTTCGGCTTTTGTCCGAGCATGGCTTTATTCATCTGATGATGCCAGCATTCGGCGAATTTATGGAATCCAACGAAGGTGCAGAAGTTTTTGCCTATCTCAAAGAAGTGGATACAACTTTCCATGATCCGTCCAGACTTCTACTTCCTCGATCGGTGCTTTTATCTTGCCTGGTCTATCCATTGATGGAAAAAAGAATGGCAACCCGCTATGCCGATCGCGAAAAAATCCCCCATTTTGGGGAAATCAGCAAAGAAGCCCATGAACAGATCAATGAGATCTTCCTTCCCTTTTTTCATCTTTCACGAAGAATGAAAGCAAGCCTGATTTCTATTTTAACCTCGCAGTACCGTTTAACTCCTCTCGAAAAAAAGAAAGTAAGACGCATTCGCATTCCCAATGATCCCGAATTTTCTTATGCGCTTAAATTTTTCGAAGTGCGCTGCGCGCTCGAACCCGCTTATCAAACGATTTGGGAAGAATGGACGCATGCGATGCAAGTCCCCGAGCAATACCGTCTTCGAAGAAGAAAAAAACGCAAACAAGCGACGGACACTTCTAAAACCAGAGCAGGCCAAGAAAGTTAAAATATTGGGAACTATCGATGTCTTGTGATTTATTTGTATTTGCAGGAGAAAAAAGCGGCGATTTGCATGGAGAAAAGCTGCTTCAGGCTCTTTACGCAAAAAATCCCCATTTAAAAATTGCCGGCGTGGGCGGTCCAAAGATGCGCTCTCAAGGAATGAACTGTATCTTGCCCATGGAAGAATTTCAGGTCATGGGATTTATCGACGTCTTTCTTGCCCTGCCAAAACTTATTCGCCAGTTTTACTTCATCGCAAACCAGATTCAACAATTAAAACCAAAGACTGTACTCACCATTGATTACCCAGGCTTTAATTTGCGCATGGTCAAACATTTAAGAAAAAAGGGGTTTGAAGGAAAACTGATTCATTTTATTTGCCCGTCTGTTTGGGCTTGGGGAAAGAAGAGAATTCCTCTGATGGCAGAAACTCTCGATCTCCTCTTGTCGATTCTGCCTTTTGAAAAAGAATTGTTTGCGGCCACTGCTTTAGACGTTGCTTATGTCGGACACCCACTCATTGAGCGCTTAAAGCATTATTCTTACAAAACCTTGACTTTAGCCCCCCTTGCAAAAATGCACGCCAGCAGAAAGTCGATGATTTTGGCATCTATTGGGTCTTTAGACAAAAAAATCATTGCTCTGTTTCCCGGAAGCCGTAAACAAGAGATCGAGCGCAACCTTCCTTTATATTTCGATGTCTGTCGAGATCTTATAAAAAAAGATCCTGAATTACAGGCCGCTGTTTCCGTTTCCGAAGAACGCTACTCCCCGCTGATTTTGGAAATCATGAAAACTCAAGGATGGCGGGAAGAAGAAGTTGTTTTCGTTCCCATGGATTATTCTTATGAACTTATGAAGGCCGCCTTCGTCGCTATTGCTAAATCAGGGACGGTCACGTTGGAGCTCGCTTTGCATCGCGTCCCTACAGTTGTGACTTATGGGGTTTCCCATCTCGACAAAATCATCGCTTACGATATCCTGCGCATCCGCCTTCGTTTCTACTGCATTGTCAACATCATTGCACAAAAAGAAGTATTTGCTGAATTGATCGGCCCTCATTTCACTCCAGCTAGCCTCAAAGAAGAAGTAGACGCTCTCCTTGACCCATCTTATCGCGCAACAGTCCAACACGAGTGCGATCTTCTGATCAGACGGCTCGGAGACCAAGAAACTGCTGCCGCTGCCGCAACTGAGATCTTGAAACCAGGTTTTTAATTATGGAAAGTTTAAAAATTTACATCGATCGACTGAAAGGGGGACAAACTCTCAAAATCGATGAGGCTTTCTCGCCTGATTTTTTAGATATCGATGAAGAAGACTTACTCTTTGAAGATACTGTTTGCCTCAAAGGAGAAGCTTACCTTGCCGATGAGCATTTGATCATCCATCTCCATGTCGAAACCCAAGCCTACCTCCCTTGCAACATCTGTAATGATCCCGTTCACATTCCCATTGTCATCAAAAATGCCTACCTCTCAGAACCCCTTGAAGAAATTAAGGGAGCAATCTTCGATATGACCAGCGAAATCCGAGAATCGATTTTGCTTCAGACCCCCCTTTTCACTGAATGCCATCATGGAAAGTGCCCGGAAAGAGAGAATTTAAAGAAATTTCTTAAACGCCCTCAAAAAGAATCCAGAAACGATATTCAGTATCCTTTTGCGAATTTAGATAGTGAATAAATTCTCGTCTTCAGTTATAAAGTATGCTAATTTTTAGTGGAGTGTGGATATATGGCAGTACCACGTAATCGAACTTCTAATGCTCGAAAAAATTCCCGTCGTGCTCATCATGCAAAGAAGGCAAAGAATACTTCGGCTTGCCCGAATTGCTCAAAACCGCGCATCGCGCACAGGATTTGTCCCCATTGCGGTTTCTATGCGGGCCGCGCAGTGATTCATGCGAGGGAAGAATAGAGCATCTTGCGTATACCGAAACAACATGAAGAATCGGTATAACCCGCTTGGTGAATGAGGTTATGCAAGATGTCTAATAAACACAACACTATTGCGACTTGTCATATCGGCATCGATCTACTTGGAAGCGATATTCCCCCTAATGAGCTCCTTAAAGAGATCCTTCTTTTCTGCAAAGAGTTAAATCCATCCGTGACTTTGACTCTTTTTGGGACCTCTGCGCTGTTTGAAAAAACCCGCCTCCCTGTTACAAATGTTTTTTTTCATACCGTAAAAGAAGTGATTACGATGGAAGAGGCACCCCTGACGGCAATTCGCCACAAAAAAGATTCATCGATGTGCGTGGGAATTAGGCAATTAAAAGAGGGCCATTTACAGGCGTTCATTTCTGCTGGCAATACAGGAGCTCTTATGGGGTGTGCCAGATTGCAACTCCCCGCCCTCCTGCACGTCGAACGACCTGCATTGCTCACATTGTTTCCCTCTCGGCAAAAAGAAATTGCTGTTCTTGATGTGGGGGCCAACGCATCCTACAAAGCCAAGCACTTGATCCAATTTGCCGCCATGGGCGTTGCCTATCAAAGAAGCCGAGGTATAAAAATCCCCATCGTTGGGCTGTTGAACATTGGCTCTGAGGCTAAAAAAGGCACACCCGAACTTCAAAAAGTTTATAATCAACTCCTTGCCGGAAGCAAAAAATCTTCTTCCTCCTATGCTTTTGCCGGCAATATCGAGGGACGGGATGTCTTTCATGGGAACATCGATGTCCTTGTCACCGATGGATTTACCGGAAATGTCTTTCTCAAAACGGCAGAGGGAATTGCCTCGGTGATTTTGGAAGAACTCGAGCATTCCCCAGTAGAAACCTGCTCTCCTCACATGAAGGGCGTCTTAGCCGAACTGAGGCAAAGGTTGCGCTACGCAGAATACCCAGGAGCTCTCCTCTGTGGGGTCGATGGCATTGTCATCAAGTGTCATGGAAACGCGAGCCCTCAGAGCTTTATACACAGCATTACAACGGCAATGCGCCTGGTCCAACATTCTTTCCTTGACCAGGTTAGACAAGAACTTAAGAAAAAATAACATTTTCATATCGTAAGGCCTAGTTTTAAACAAAACCAAAAATCAGCTAGGGGTGTATACTGATTTATTTACACCCCAAAAATCAACTACAGCGAGAAATCTTCCTCTTCTTATTTTATGGAAAAAGAAGTTGAAATCGCATATGATCCCTACCATTCCAAGAGTGTAACTTTAAAAAAATATTTCGGGGATCCCATGCAAGAAATTCTACTGAATGTCGAGTCTAAAGAAACCCGTTACGCCGTTCTCAGAAATGGAACCCTCCACGACCTCATCATCGAGAGAAAAAAAAACCGACAGCTGACAGGTAACGTCTACCGAGGCCGAGTGACGAATATTTTGCATAATATCCAATCTGCATTTATCGATATTAATGAGGGTGAAAATGGATTCATTCACATTTCCGATATTTTGGAGAATACTCAAAAGTTTCAGGAAATGTTCGAGATGGACTTCGATTGGGATTATGACATTTCCAAAGCAGGAACCCGCCAACGACGGGAGTCGGACATCTCAAAAATCATGAAGCTCGACCAACCCGTCCTTGTCCAAGTGGTCAAAGAACCGATTGGAACAAAGGGGGCACGGTTGACTTCCAATATTTCCATCCCAGGGAGATACCTCGTCCTCCTCCCTAATATCCCTCACCGCGGAGTCTCTCGCAAAATCGAAGACGCCTCCTCTCGCGAAAGATTAAAAAAATTGATTCGTGCTTTTGAAATGCCCAAGGATATGGGACTGATCTGCAGAACCGCGAGCGTCAATGCCACACCTGAAATGCTTATCGAAGAGGCCACAGAGCTCCTCAGAACATGGCAGAATATTGTCGAAAACTTCCACAAGGCAAATAAACCGACCTGTCTTTATGAAGAGTCAGATCTTATTAAACGCGCTGTTCTGACCGCGGTGGATAAAAAATTTGATCGACTGCTCGCCGATGATTACGCCACTTATCAACGCTGCAAGCGATTGTATGCTAAATATAGCAGTGAGCATCCTCTTAAACTGGAACTGTATCGCGACAAGACGTCCATGTTCGAACGCTTCAATGTCGAGCGCGAAATCGACCGCGCTCTGCGGCGCAAAATTTGGCTTCCTAGCGGTGGATATCTCTTTTTTGACCGCACAGAAGCGATGTATACCATTGATGTCAACTCCGGCCGCAGTACCTATCAAAATACAAGCTCAGATGTCGAAGAAGCCCTCGTTCATATCAATATGGAAGCAGCCGAAGAAATCGCACGCCAGCTGCGCATTCGCAATGTAGGCGGCCTTGTCATTTGCGACTTTATCGATATGCGTGCGCGAAAAAACCAGCGCCGCGTTCTCGATTGCCTTAAAGAAGCCATGAAAGATGATTCGGCAAAGTGCACGATTTTAGGGATGAGTGAATTTGGCCTTGTTGAAATGACAAGACAGCGCAGCAGAGAATCGCTGACTCAGACGATTTTCACCAACTGTCCTTACTGTATCGGAAGCGGCATGATCAAAAGCCATGAAAGCGTTAGCGTTGAGATTGAACGAGCAATTAAAAAACTAGTCAATCAACAGCAACAATTTGGGCTCGAACTCATTGCTCATCCCGATCTCGACAATTATTTGACCCATCAACAAGACAAAGAACAGTATCGCAAATTGGCTGAAAAAATGAACGCCGAATTGCGTTTCGACAGCGATGACAACCTCCACCTCAATGAGTTTCAATTTTACTCAACAATCAATGGAAAAAAGCTCGAAACATAAACCTTTCTTTACCAAGATCGCACACTATTTAAAGGAGGGATCTATCCCTCCAAAGCATGTAGACATCCTTGAAAAATTCTACCTGGGATACCAACAAGCCATCTCCTCTCAAAAAGACAGCCATGAAAAACCTTTTCTCGATTTATTAGATTTGATCAAGCAGCAATGTCTAGAGCCTTTTGTTTTCCAGCCTTATCATAAACATCTTCGCAAACCATTCGACTATTATCAGTTTGGCATTGACTTAATGAAACCCCTTGTCGATATGCCAAATTCCACCGTTCACGGTCTCGAGCACTTAAAAAACATCACCGCATCTTTGGAAAAGGGCAAAAATGCGATCTTTTTAGCCAATCACCAAGTGGAAGCCGATCCTCAAGTCATTAGCATCCTCTTAGAAAGCTCCTACCCTAAATTTGCCGAAGAGATGATCTTCGTTGCAGGGGAGCGCGTGATCACAGATCCTCTCGCTGTTCCCTTTAGCATGGGAAGAAATCTTTTATGTATTTTCTCCAAACGCTATATCGATCAGCCGCCCGAACAAAAAATGAAAAAACAACTCCATAATAAGAGAACAATGGAACTGATGAGCGAACTTCTCAGCGAAGGCGGCAAAGCCATTTATGTCGCTCCTAGCGGTGGAAGGGATCGGCCTAATGCAGCGGGAATTGTCGAAATCGCTGCGTTTGATCCACAAAGCATTGAGATGCTCTATCTGATGGCAGGTCGGGCTGGACATCCCACTCATTTTTATCCTCTTGCCCTCAAGTCCTATGGCCTCCTTCCTCCTCCCGAGACAATCCAAGTCGAGCTCGGCGAAGCTAGAATCGCCAAACGCGCAGATATCCATCTCGCTTTTGGCCCACGCATCGACATGGAAAATTTTCCCGGCTGCGATTCCACTGACAAACACGCACGGCGCTCAAAGCGCGCCGCATACATTTGGAGTTTAGTCCGCCAAGACTACTCAAAGTTTCCTTAAGGCATGGAGGGAATTGCAAAACTAACGCGAAAAGGACATTTTTTCGGGGTCTTATTTGCTAAAACCTGTTTCCGACATATGAAATGGAGGCATTACTTCAATGCCTAGCCTCAACACTTTTATTTACACCCCCTTTGACCAACAGGATTGAAAAATTCTATAACTTCCATGCATGATGATGTTAACCTGTGAACTAAGGTAAAATGATGAAACATCCAAGACGCTTGATATTTTTATCTCTTCTTTTTTTATCTGCCATTCCTATCTATTCAGAAGATGCGGCTTCTCTTGAGGGCGACTATGAAATTATCGAAGATAAAGCAACCCTTCCTATCCTCAATCCCGCCTTAGAAGGCAGAAAAGTGGAAAAGCTGCTTTTGAACAACAACTTGCAGGTGTTGCTCATTTCCGATCCAGGAGCTGATCAGTCTGCAGCAGGACTGACTGTTGATGCAGGTTCTTGGGAAGATCCAAAGGAATATCCTGGAATGGCCCATTTTTTAGAACATATGCTGTTTATGGGGACTGAGGCGTATCCCAATGAATTTGAATATATGCAATTCATTTCTGACCATGGGGGAAATGTGAATGCATTCACCGCTTCCGACCGTACCGTTTATATGTTTTCGGTTAACAACGATGCCTTTGAAGAGTCCCTGGATCGATTTTCTCACTTTTTTATCGACCCGCTCCTTTCTCCGAACTGCATTAATCGTGAACTTCATGCTGTCGATCAAGAGCATTCTAAAAATATCGAACACGATGGCTGGCGTCAGTACATGATTTTAAAAGAGACAGGAAATCCTAACCATCCCAACTCTGCTTTTTCCACGGGCAATGCTCAAACATTATCTGGGATTCCTCAATCCGCGCTCAAAAACTGGTACCAAACCCATTATAGCGCTGATCACATGCATCTTGTCATGATCTCTCCCCTTCCCATTGAAGAAATGCGTACTCTTGCCATTTCTGATTTTTCCCAAGTTCCGCAGTTTAAGGCTTCAAAAAAAGCAGTTCCTACTGATGTGACATCTCAAATCCAACGGGGACACATGATCTTCATCAAACCCGTCAAAGACATTAAACAGCTCTCTTTAAA
Organism: uncultured Verrucomicrobiae bacterium; assembly: GCA_963718565.1. GTDB lineage: Bacteria > Chlamydiota > Chlamydiia > Chlamydiales > Rhabdochlamydiaceae > CAJCIW01. The sequence continues at coordinate 2,275,468 of OY970364.1, read as the reverse complement.
CTGGGAAATCCCTGCTGCTTTTGCTGAAGACATCGAACGCAAGGCCCCAAATCTTGTCGCCGCTTCTTTGGGGCAAGAAGGAGAAAATAGTTTACCCCAATTGTTAAAAAAAGAAAAAATCGCTGAAAGCGTCCGTATTAGCTGCGATCGTTTCAGCAAACAAAGCGTTTTCTTCACTATTGATATCGCATTGACAGATTACGGCCTGACCCAAGTCGATACTGCAATTTTACGTGTCTTTCAAGCAATTGCTCGTCTAAAAAAAGAAGGCTTCCCGGCGCACTTTTACGATGAAGTGCGAACGATGGCCAAGCTCAACTATCAATACCAATCGCGCAACGATGCCTTCAATACGATTATGACGATTGCCTCGGATATGCCTTATGAAGATCTTGCTTCATATCCTGTAAAATCGGTCATCCCGACGAAGTATGATCCCGCTTTCATTGGAGCTTTTGTCGATACCCTTAAAGCTGAAAATTGCATTTACTTCGTCTTAGCTGATCCCGTCAAAACCGGAATCGTGACAGACCAGAAAGAAAAGTGGATGAATGCCGAGTATGCCATTAAGCAAGTTTCTCGGTCACGTCTTGCGGCTTGGGACCATATCGAACCCAATCCGGCAATTCTGCTGCCACCGCAAAACCCCTATTTACCTAAACGCATCGCACTCGAGCCTTCCACCACTTCTGAACTTGCCAAAGAAGACCCTATGTTGATTTCATCGGATGAAGGCTGTAGCATTTATTATGTCAGAGATACACGGTACAAGGTTCCAGAAATTGCCTTTTTATTCCGTTTTAAATCTCCTCTTTTGGAAGCAACACCCAAAGCACAAGTCCTTGCCGATCTTTATGTCAGGGCGTTGACTGAAAAACTTTCTCCTAATCTTTCATTAGCTTCCAATGCAGGGCTTAACATTCGTTTCTTCATGGATGATCTCGAACTTAAAATGGCAATTTGTGGTTTCAATGATAAAGCTCCGCTTTTGCTAAGCGAAATCTTTTCGACGGTCAAGAATGTGGCGTCTTCTAAAGAAGAATTTGAGATTTATCGCACCTCACTCGCATCCGACTACGATAATGCCTCTAAAGAACTCCCCGTTCGCCAAGCAATGCAGCAGTTGGACAGCATTCTTTTTAACACACCTACCGACCAGGACAAAAACAGAGCCATCAAAGCGATTTCCTATGAAGAATTCTCCCAGTTTTCTAAAAACTTATTTCAATCGGTTTATACCGAAGGGTTGCTTTTCGGCAATATCAGTCAGCAAAAGGCCCAAGATCTTTGGAGCCAACTTCGCGACAAACTCGGCTCGCTTTATTTCTCTGCCGAACATCATCCTCAGAAAAAAGTCCTAGTCCTATCGGAGAAATATGGTCCCTATAAACTCGTTCAATCCACAGACCGTCAGGGAAGCGGAGTTCTTCTTCTTCTTCAAGAAGGCCCTTTCAGCTTTGAGGGTAAAGCCATTCAACAAGTCTTAGGTTATGCCCTTTCCGATGCCTTCTTTGATACTTTGCGCACCAAACAACAGACTGCCTACATCGCTAAAGCATGGAATACAGAAGAAGAGCGGCAACTTTTGCAATTCTTTGCTGTCCAATCCAGTACTCATAGCACCACAGATCTCCTAGCTAGGTTTGAGTTATTTCTGGAAAGTTTTGACAAAAACCTCAATGTGCAAATTCCAGAGGGGCGTTTTGAAAGCATTCGAGCCACTCTCATTACACTTTTAAAGATGCCCCCTGAAAATATGCCTGGCATGGCCAATCAGCTCAACGAGCTGGCCTTTGAATATCATGATTTCACATGGATCGACAAACGCATCGCATCTTTAAAAGAGCTCAACTATGAACGTTTCTGTGAAGTCGCGCACCAACTCTTGTCACGCAGTAATCCACGCCGACTTGCTGTTTTGATGGAAGGAGTGATCCATCCAGAAAATGATTTCCACTATGAACTCATTTCAAAAGACGATGTAGGTAATGTAGGGACGTTCACTTCGATAAAATCATGAATCGAAGAATTGTTAGCATCATCCCTTTTGCGATGATTCTGATCTTTGTCTTCATTGTTTATTTGAGTGGTTTCTACCATCAATTCAACTTTGACACTATCAAAAGCGAACATGTGAGATGGAAACTGTTCGTCACCGGCCACCCAGGGCTTTCGGCATTGTATTTTATAGGGATTTACATCGTTTCTGTCTTACTGATCATTCCCGATTCCACGATCCTAACTTTGTTGGGAGGGTTTCTATTCCCATTGCCACTTGCTATCCTTTATTCTTGCATTGCTGAAACTGTCGGGGCAACATTATTTTTTCTTGCAGCACGCCTTGCCTTTGTCGAGACATTAGGTAAAAGAAAAGGTTATTTCATGCATGGTTTACAGAAAAAATTTCAAGCAAATCAAGTTTACTACCTTCTCTTTTTGCGTTTTTCCCATCTTCTCCCTTTTTGGATCATCAACTTAAGCGCTGGAATTTTTCGTGTGAGGACAAGCACTTTTATTTGGACGACATTTGTAGGAGTCATACCGCTCACTTTCTTTATCGCTGAAAGTGGAGCCAACCTCTCGAAATACTTTGAGACACATACACATTTCACGTTCAAAGGAGCTTTCACACCCGAGATCAAAATTGCCCTCGTTGTGTTAGGCTTTATCGCCCTTTTGCCGCTTGCCTATAAAAAACTGAGTTAAAGATCGGGATTGCGGCCGCTTCGCAGAATTCTGACGCCAAAGACCCAAGAGGCAAGCTTGATGAGCTCTGACAGGCCATAGAACGAGTAAAAAGCTACTCCGCCCCAAATGCGGCGCATCCTCTCGTACCAAAAAACATCAGGGCCGCGTTTTGAGTTATCCAGTCGGTTGAAGAGCTCTTCTGTGTTTTCATAACATTGGATCTGATAGGGGAATGTCGTATTGTCAAAAAGGCGATGGGCATGAAGGACCATTGCAGAGATCTTTTTATTTTCATGGTCGACCTCATTGAGCTGAATGTTGACATCGGGGTGGATCACTCCCCAACCCGCGTGCTTATCACCGACATAATGGCAAAAATCCCCCTTGGCACGAAATATCTGAATATTTAAAGGCTCATTTCTCCGGGGCATCGCATTGATCTTTGTGCGGATGCTCTCAGCAGTCTCATCGTCAATGCTCGGGTCACTATAAAACAGAGCTTGAGAAACATTCTCGTAGTGACATTCGAGAAAGCGCTGTACATGCGCGCCGCCAAGGCTATATCCAGCAATCAAAACTCTCTCATCCGACCGTCTAAACTTAGGATCATTCATGAGCTGTTCGAAAAAGGGCTTAGCCGCCCTCCATCCCATCTCTCCCACATTCTTTTGAACATCGTTTAAATAGGTTTGAAAAGCATCTTCATTCGAAACAGCCCATTGTGAAGGACGGAAAACAATGATCGGCTTTAAAGTCGAATCGTTCGTCGCGGGCCTCAAAGCATAAGCGACGAGACCATCCCCTGTTGCTACCTTGCGGTAAACTTTATAGTAGTCCAGCCGACCATCATATCCTGGAGCCGGGATCAATTGCCCTTCCAAAAGTTCGCGATTCGCCGTAACCTTAGCAAAACGCTCCATCCAGGCTTGAAAAGAGAGCCGTCCCACATCAGAAAAGAGCAGCTGTTTTTCTTTGTCCATTAAGACTTTGTCGTGAAAGAAAAAAGCTGAGAAAGACCCAGGACTACCGGCAATTTTCACGGGATCACGATAACTTCCAACAATGGGAAAAGGTTGAACCACGCGCATTCTTTCTTGGAGTTGCACCCGGCTGTGAGAGGATCTTAGATTTCCTGGAAAACGCTGCTTAATATCCCGGCTTAAAAGCTGGTTCGATCCAATACTAAATAATTCGATATGCTCAGGAAGAAGAGGCTGTCCAGATTTCTCCAGTCGGGTAAAATTTAAACGCGAACGATAACGATTGCAGATCCACTCAAATTTTCTTTCACCCATCGTCCCGATGAGAGACTCACGATAGATTTCCCATGTGCGTTTATTCTGCTCTATGCCTGCTTGTGAAGAAGACCCTGAAATGTCACATAAGCTAACAGCAATCCTATTAGAGTCAGCAACCAAAGATTGGTGTTGAGCTGGTAAGCAAAAAGCTTGGTTTGCAGCTTCTACGAAGCAATTTAATCTTAAATAAGCGACCATACATTATTGCCTTTATTGCGGACATTTTAACAAAAATTAAATTAAAGTCAAACGAACATAAAAGTTTAAAATAAACTATTAATCATACTGAAGAAACTTCAAAAATTGGTTTTTTTAGCCCCCTGTAACGCCTGTACGAACACAGTCGGCATGGGATCAACGCAAAGACGCAGAGCCGCGGAGGTTATAAATCGGTACGTCCTTAAAAACTCATGGCAAAAGTTGAAGACCATTTTGATCCATGCCAAACTTACCACTTATCGATCTTAATTGGGCACGAATCGAAATGGTCTTCAACTTTTGCCAGAGTCTTCAAGGAAGTTAATGTACGTGCTACCAGTCAAGGTGTGGCCGGAGAGGCTGTTTGATAACGCTCATGAACAATCCGATCGCGTATTCGCCCATCGTGCTCTTACTTGTGTTGGATCTTGAGTTGTGTTCTTTCTTGATCGGTCAAAAAATGCATGCACACATTATGCAGTCAAGCAAAATTTTTTGCATTCAAATTTTTCATCCACGAAGGGTATAAGCTTTTAAAACTTTTATTCTATTTTCATATTATGATAAACAGAATCTACATCTTCGAGAGCTTCAAGATACTCAATGAGGTCGAGATTAAGTTTTTGTGTCTCAGGATCGCATTCGACATAGACTTTAGGGAGCATTTGCAGCTCAGCTTCTTCACAGGTAATGCCAAGCTGCTCTATTTTCTCTTTCACTTGAAAAAGCTGATCAGGAGGTGTCGTAATGATAAAAAAATCATCCGTAATGTCAAAATCTTCCGCTCCGGCCCCAGCTGTGGCTAAAAATAATTCTTCCTCTATCGCATTTTTTTTAAGAACCTGAATCACCCCTTTGCGATCAAAATTAAATGCGACAGATCCAGGACTTGCAATCGTACCGCCTTTTTTATTTGTTGCAATACGCATCTCCGAAGAAATGCGGTTTTTATTATCTGTCATCACCTCTGCAATGATTCCTACACCGCCATATCCATAAAGTTCATAGGACATTTGCTGGAAATCCGCCTGGTCCGGATTCGCGGCTTTTTTAATGTTGCGTTCGATATTATCGCTGGGGAGATTTGCAGCACGGGCCTTTTGGATCACTAGCCTCAGTTTGGCATTGGACTTCGGATCAGGTCCTCCTTGTTTGACAGCGCTAATAATTTCTTTGGTCAACCGCGAAAAAACCTTTCCTTTGATCACATCTGCTTTTCCTTTGCGATGCTTGATATTGGCCCATTTACTATGTCCTGCCATAAAGCTCTCTTTGAATCACCTTTAGAGGGAATTACAATTCTCTCTTTTAAAAGAACAATTTTCTATTTTCTTCTTCCCAATGTTTTGCGACCGCATAATGGGCAAATTCTCTTTCCCGTACTTTAAAATTCGAATGATGGATGCGATATCTCCCCTTTTTGGCTTTGACGGGAGGACAAACACTGTGAAGCATCTCATGATAGACGACGTAAGAGATAAAGTAAGGAGGAAAATGCGGTTGGTCGAGAAGACGGTGGATTTTAATACGGTTTGTCAGGAAACAGAAAAGGCCGAGCTTACGATGTCGTCTTGCTTTGCGGTAAGCACTGCCAAACCAAGTGATCTCTAAGTTTAATTCATTTTTAAAATAGTCTTGATTTAACACATCGTATATCGCTTTCAAATCGTAACATTCACCTTTCGTCTGGATCTTAGAAGATCGAAGAGAGAGAGTCCCGGATTTTTTTTTCGGATGACGAGAGGACGTGGGTTTATTTTTGAACATCTTCTTCAAACGAGGGAAAATGAAAAAACGCATCGATGTCTTGAGTTTATAGATTTCTTTGCATGAAAATCTTGGGGATATATTTTCCATTTTCTTTAATAAAATGCGTCTGGCAGCCAAATTCTTTGAATCCAGCTCGTTCATAAAGATGTTTGGCAGGATTACCTTCATAGACTTCAAGATGGAGAATTTCGATTTTAAACTTTTCCTTAGCGTACTTCATGAGATGATCAAGCAGTTGCTTGCCAACTCCCTTGCCGCGCATTTCTTCGCTAACAATAATGGAGAAAAGACAAGTGTGGGCAAGTTTTTTATACGGTTGAATATAGAGATTTGCCATGCCACAAGGTTCAGAATGATATAATGCAGTAATACCAGCTTCAATTTTAGAGTAGCCAATCCAAATCCGTACAGCATCTTCAATTTCACGAGCATCGAACATCGGAAACCAGCGAAGGATTTTAGGATCAGACAGCCACCGCAAAAGATAGGGGGCATCATCAGCGATGGTTGTGCGAAAAGTCAGTGGTGAAGAGAGCTGTTGCATGAATTGTTTTAGTCCTATAGAAAACTTTCAAATAAAACACGTCCTTTATAGCCATCTTGATCTTTGACAAAACGTTCTTGGCGTGCAAACTCATGAAAATCGAATTTTTGCAGCAGCCCAATAAACGGATTTCCCTCAAAGACCTCAATGTGAATCAAGTCGAGGTGAAAGTAATTTTTCGCCAAATGTTTTAAATTCTTCAGCAAAGAAGATCCTATTCCCTTGCGCTGCTGCTTAGGATTGACAACCAATTTAAATAAACAATGATGAGCGACTTTGCGGTAGGGCATTAAGAAAAGAGTTCCTATTCCGCAAGGAGTGCCATTAAGAGTTGCGGTCAAACTGGAACTATAACGGCTAAAACCAATCCAGCATTGAATAGCATCTTCGATCTCGCGCTCTTCCGAAACGGGAAACCATTTTTGCACTTCAGGATTGTGCAGCCAATCTCTCAAATAAGGAGTATCGGTGACATATGTATATCGGATATCAAGTCCAGGAATATCTGCCATGTCTTATCCAAACTCCTTAAGGTAGGCGTTGATAAAATCGTCCAAATCCCCATCCATTACCGCGTGAATATCACCGACCTCATACTTTGTCCGCGTGTCTTTGACAAGGGTATAGGGTTGAAAAACATAATTACGAATTTGACTTCCCCAAGCAATCTCTTTTTTTTCACCTGCCATTTCTTTTAACTTGCTTTCGCGTTCCATCAACTCTTTTTCGTAGAGCTTTGAGCGCAGCATTTTCATGCATGTCTCACGATTTTGAACCTGGCTTCGTTCCGTCTGACACGAAACAATAATCCCCGTTGGAATATGCGTGATCCGCACAGCGGAATCTGTTTTATTCACATGCTGCCCTCCCGCTCCAGAAGCTCGATAGGTATCGACTCGGATATGTTCCGGTCTGATCTCAACTTGAATATCTTCATCGATTTCCGGTGTGATGTCGACAGAAGCAAAGCTGGTATGGCGTCTAGCATTGCTATCAAAAGGAGAAATCCTGACAAGTCGATGAACCCCCCGTTCCGACTTGCAATAACCATAAGCATAGGGGCCGGTAAATTTCATCGTGACGCTTTTAAAGCCAGCGACATCTCCATCCACTGTCGCCAAAATCTCAACTTTCCATCCCCGCTTGATTGCCCACCGCTGGTACATTCGCGAAAGCATCAAAGCCCAGTCGCAAGCTTCTGTTCCTCCAGCACCCGCATTAATACTCAAAAAGCAGTTTTTATTATCCAGCTCCCCGGAAAGCATTCTTCGGATTTCTAGTTCCGAAAGTGCTCTGTCAACACTGTTCAATTCTCCGACAAGCTGAGCAAAAAACTCCGCATCACTGGCCATATCGACCTCAGGAAGAAAAGACCTAACATTCTCAAATCTTTGCTTCAGTTCCTTATACGGCACTGTCCAGATCTTTAAAGCGTTGCATGTATCGATAACTTTCTGAGCAGCCACATTATCCTTCCAAAAATCGGAAGCTTCCATCCTCACTTCTAACTCTTGAACTTTTTTTTCCTTTGTAGCCAAGTCAAAGATACCTCCACATGTGAAGAAAACGATTTTCGATGCTTTTGATGAGGTCTTGGATTTGCTCGTTCATGTCATGTTCACTGCTCCTCTATAGATTACTAGAGTATCTCACATCTTTAAAAATATGTCAAAAAAGCCATGAGACAATTCTATGCATCAAACAAAACGGTTTTTTAAATTTATACAACCTTAACCAGCTCTTTACAATAATCTGATAGAGACTATAATCAACCGCAGTTTCGAGAGAACTCGTTAAAGAAGAGAGGGAATTGCAAAACCCCTCGAAAAGTCTGATTAAGCGATTTCGAGAAGGCTAAAGAGACAAGGAAAAACATTTCCACAAACTTCGCTTTCCGATATGATGCTTATATCTGGACGGTTTCTCTTTGAGAAATTTAACTACATCTCTATCAGGAGGTCATTATGTCAATGAGAATTCAAGATGCACTTTCTAACTGCTGCGATGGAATCAAGGATTTTGCTTCCGCTGCAGCTTCTTGGATCGGCAGAACTGTAACTGCTGCTGGTGCTTTCGCTATTGAAGGCGCACAAAAAGTGGCTGAATTTATAAAGCCCCACTTTGAAAACCTCAAAACATTCGCTCAAGAAAATAAACAATCTCTCTTCGTCGCAACTGTAGCGTGCACATTCGGTGCGATCGCTACTGCGATCATCACTAATGTTTTCTGCAGGGGCACTGATACAACTCCTCCTGCTACGTCCGCAACAACAAATGCTTAAATGTCGGGCCCCCTATTTAAGTTTTCTGAGCAGCAGGTCTTACCTGCTGCCTTTTTTAATGGGATAATTGGATGGTATTGTCATCGAGAAGATGATATGTCCATGTTCTCTTAAGACGATCCAAAGGCTCCTCCTTAAATTTTAATTCTCCATTTTCTTCAAAAGCAATGAGTCGTGTTCCGCTACTGACTTGAATTTTGATGTTTCCACGCAAAAGGACATTTTCCGCATAAAATTCTCCATCTCCATCAATGATAATTTCGCAAAGCTCTTCGCGCTGGATTTCTCCTTTCCAATAAACATGAGGAAGGTGTGGACTGATTCCCCGGTTTTCTATCACAACATTGATGAGTCGACAGCACCCGACCTTTTCAGAATATTGCAAAGTTTCATTGTGATCCAGCTGCCCAATGATCCGCTCGGCAGAGATATGCAAAGAACCAGAAAGATTTAAATGCGAGATATCAACCTCTGCAATTTCAAGTTTAAGCTCACTGCGAAGCCCCCACTTGCCGCCGCGAATCTTTTGACCAATAATGGAATAGAGCGGCCCTAGCGCAGGATGATACAAAAATAGAAAGGGAGGACCATTTCGAATATAGGATTCAACATCAGGGAGAGAAGGGAGAGAAACATTGCAGTAATTTGTTAAAAGATCATGAGCATTTTGAAGCAGGTCATAAAAACAGCCTTCGGGTGTTTCTAAAAGCGAATCTTCTAGAAATAACTTTTTCGCCGTCGAGATTGTTTTGCGCCGATGGTTATAGGTTAAATAAGTACGCAATGCCCCGTGATTGGGCGGTAGGAAAGGCTCAGAGGATTCCACAAAGCAATCTGCAATATTCTGCATCGTAGATTCTAGTCGGGCGATCTCTTTGCTTTGCACACAGCCCTCCCCATCCATGTAAGATAGCATTTTGAGATTGACGAGCATCCCAGGGATAGGACAGTCCTTAACAGTCTTTTTGATCGAAGCGATATCCGCAAATAAAATATTCGTATTGGAAGGAAATTGAGAAAAAAGACTTCCGGGCTCCATCGGAACGTCCTCGATAGAAAATTTAGGAAAGTCGCAATATTCAATATTGGTCAGGCAAAAGGTCGTATGCGTAGAGAGTTTTTTTTCGATGAGTATGTTCACCCCTTCCGCGGATTGCACCTGTCTAGGACACGATGCAAATCCAAAGACTTTGTCCTCGCGAAATCCTATCCCGCAAAACGCGAGCAGCCCGTAATCTGTTCCCGCTATCGGATTATTAATTTGCCGGATCAAGATTTTTTTCCTTCCCAAACTTTCTAGCCAATCAAAGACCCCTTCTTGCTTAGCGACTTTCCAAAGAACACCATGCCCACCCGGCTTCATCAATAACTTCATCGGTCCACTCAAACACCACTTCCCCTGTTTGTCCATTGTGGGGACGACAGGCTGGCAAAAAAAGCGGAAAGAACTCTTCGGCCTCCCGAACCATTTTTTTTCTTCACACAGGGATAAGATATGCCGATGATTGTCTTTTTCCGAAGATGTCATCATCGCAATAGGAGTGACGATCTGTTTTCCAAAAAGTTTGAAATAGAGATATTCACGAGCTTGAAGATCGCGAATAAGACCTTCTAATAACGAATATCCGCAAAAGAGAAGTTTGGCAGCCGGAAGAGGTTGACCTGTCTGCGCTTCTACTAATTTAAGTCGATCGGCGGCACCACCCACAGGATATATCTCTGAAAGCAATGGCAAAGAACCGATTCCATGAAGAACAAGTTCGCGCACGCTTTGATTTTCAAAAGAGATATCTATTCCTGGAGGACGGTGATAGTATCCACGATCCTCAGTGGCATGCACCTCTTGAGACAAAAAGGAAAATAAAGTCCAATGGTAGCCTACAATTCCACCCATCTCTTTGTAAAAAGCTTCGATGGGAAACAATTCTTCCAGCAGCACACGTAATTTTTCCGAAAGAGAGTGTGCTTCTCCCGCAGATTGGAGGAGATGGTTTTCTTGACCAATAGCGACCAAGGATTTGATGATCAGCTCGCATTCTTGGCTTAAAAGTTGCGAAAACGTACGGAGCCAGCTGGGATTTTGCAGCCATTGCTTAACAAACGGATCTCGATCGAGCAACGCGATTTTTTCTCGATCACTGCAACAATTTTTGAGGCCTTCGACCAAACGAAAAAGTCGCTCGTTCTCATTGACGATATAAGACTCAGACATAAACCCACTCAAAATGGGAAAAATTGCCACGAATGTCAACTAAAAGCAAGAGCCAAATGCGTTTTTTAACCGGGTAGTATAGAGAGGGAATTGCAAAACTAACAAAACGGGGTGATTTTCTGGGGGAAATTATTTAGCTAATCAGCTTAATCTCCCCCAGGAAATCACCCCGTTTTGTTAGTTTTGCAATTCCCTCTATAGTATTTTGTCGTCTTTCCTTTGAATTTTCCTCGAAGAATTTTACATCGACCTTAATGAGTCATAACACATTGTAAATCAATATGCTAAGCCAAACCACCCAGAGGGGAATTCCCTTTTTCTGGCACAATCTACAACGATTTTTTTTGACTATAAAATCGTAAGAGAGATACAACTTGTCATTCGAGGAATAAAAATGAACACACCTCGAAAGTCTATCCAAAAAATTTGTGAGGATAGGCCTGTAAACAGTTTAATAAGCTAATGCCCTTAACGTTAGGGAATGCTTATCGGACATATAAGGAGATAGCAAATGGCAAAAGAGAAAAAATCCAAATTCATGCAGCCGATGCAGGTGAGCGAAGAACTCGCTGCGATTGTTGGCAGAGGACCAATGCCTCGTACTGAAGTGACAAAAAAACTGTGGGCCTATATTAAAGCTCACAAGTGCCAAGACACAAAAAATAAGCGTAACATCAATCCAGATGACAAGCTCACTAAAGTTTTCGGTAGCAAGAAAACGATCAATATGTTTGAAATGACAAAACTCGTCAGCAAGCATCTCTCGTAACTGTTTTCGCCTGCAGAATGCAGCTAAAAGCTGCATTCTGCCTTTCTTAGACAGACTCTTAGATGAACAACAAGTATAAAATGACCATCGCCTACGATGGGACAAATTACAGCGGCTGGCAAATACAATCCAATGCCATTTCCATTCAGTCTTTAATTGAGCAGGCTTTGGAAATTATCCTTCGTACACCGACTTCCATTACCGGATCCGGACGAACAGATGCACGTGTGCATGCACTTGGGCAGACGGCTCACTTTACAGCACACGGCCCGATCGATACTTTTAAGTCAATGGCTTCCCTCAATGGCCTTCTTCCTGAGGAAATCCGCATTCTCGACATCGTGGAAGTTCCCCTAAATTTCCACGCTCGCTACTCCGCGATTTCCAAAACCTATCATTACCGTTTGCACCTCGACAGAGTTCCAGATCCTTTTAAAATCCACTATGCCTACCATGTCCCGCATCCTGTCGATCTTTCCCTGCTTAAAGAAGCTGCATCCGCATTCATCGGAACGCACGACTTTACGTCTTTTGCAAATGAAGCAAACCGAGGGGCAGCTGCCAAAAACGCTGTGAGAACAATACAACGTTTGGACATGATTCAAGAGCCTGGTGGTGTACGGTTAGAACTTCAAGGAGACGGTTTTTTATATAAAATGGTGCGGAATATCATCGGCACCCTTTTGGATATCTGCTGCGGAAAAATTGATAAAGATCAGATTCCCTTTATCTTATCAGCAAAGGATCGAAGACTTGCGGGCAGATCAGCGCCCCCTCATGGTCTCTATCTTATCGAAGTCACATATTAATTGAAGAGAGAGATTCATAATGCTTGGCACCAAGCGCAATGCATTCTTTGACATGCTCGCTCTGCGCAGGACAAATCAAGACACTCTCAACCCCAGCAGAAAGAAGCGCTTTCAAGCCTTTGAGAGTATCTTCAAAGCCAATGACTCGATCACGGGATTTCATCAATTGATTGATCGCGGTAAGATAACCTTCAGGTGAAGGTTTAGGGCTGGAATAATCTTCTCGAGTGACCCACAAAGGAATAGATTTGAGGAGCGGCAACGACTCCTTGATGATGTCGATATGTTCGCGCGGGGAGTTAGTGACAACAGCTCGTTTGATCCCCTTTTCTTCTAATGTAGTCAAAAGAGAAGAGACTCCTTCCATCAACTCTAAGTGGCTCTTTTTGAGAAGCTCCACATAAATCTTCTTTTTTTCTTCATAAAGAACCTCTCTACAAGGCTCATTTTCAAAAACACGCGGAAACTCACGAGCAATGGCATCCCAAATCCCCATTGCTTTGTTATGGGCTTCACGGCAGAATTTTTGAAAATCCCAGTTCATCTCGCATCCATAACGCCGGCAAAGCTCCCTATAGGAAGCGAAATGCAGAGGTTCGGTGTCGACGAGCAGTCCATCAAAATCAAAAAGAAAAACTTGATAGTCTTGAATCCAATCCATTTTTTTATGTCCTAAATTCGAGCATTATAAACTCCTCTATGGAATTTTTCAACTTGAGAGAAAATCAGGTCAATAACACCGGCTTATCGCCTATATCCACTAGATTTAGTGATGAGGTTTGGAAAACAACAGGTCTCCACGGGAAGATACCGAATTCCTTCATCGGAAAGATCGATCTTATCCACGGTAGACCGTATCAATTCTGTTTCTTGATCGCACAACCAGTGCCGCAGTTCTTTAGGATCTCGAGAAGTCCAAGCAAAAAGACTCATTTTAAGCCATACTTTATCCCACAACATCATCAGGCTAAAATCTAAGCAACGGCAATAAAGCTGAACCTGAAGATTTTCGAAATGACTATAAGTAATCTTCAGCTCCCCATCCGGTATCATTATTTCTGTTTTCTTCCATTCCTGGTTAAGTCCTCGAAATAGCTCAAGATAATTCAGGTCTGTACGCAATGCTCCGTTCTGTGCTGTAAAGCGCTTTTTAACTCTTTCAACGGCTAAAGAAACATCCAAAGGTCCAGGAGGCGGGTGATTTGCAAGAGCTAACCAGATCGATTTGATAACAGCGTTAGATAAAAAGAAAAAATCTTTACATACTCTAGAAAATTGAAGTCTGGAGAGGATTGAGTTCAATTGTTTGGAAATTGTCGTTAATTCGCTTTTTCAGCATGTCTTTTAAATTAATAACGCCAGTGTTGAAAAAATCTCTAATTTTCTCAGTAAATTCATTGAATTTTGAATACAGTGTATTATAAGTAACACACTCTCTCATAACTTTCCATAAACGCTCAATAGCATTCAAATTTGGGGAATACGGAGGTAAGTAGTGTATTTGAATTTTGGTTTGGCTATCCAAATATTTTTGCACTTCCTTATTCTTGTTTGATCTGCCGTTGTCTAAGATTAAGTGGATTTTTTTTGCATCTGTATTAGCCGCTAACGTTTGGAGAAAATCGACCGCACTTGCAGCATCCACAGTGCTATATTCCTTCGTCACGACTTGCATTGCAGTCAATTCAATGGCACCAATAAAATGCAATCGCTCTTGCTTAGCGGTTGTTCCTAATGTCTTTATTTCGTTTTTTAGGATCCACCCAGCCACAGACTGGCTCTGATACTCAGGGTGTACAGCATCTCCAAAGAAAATTTTCTCGCCTTCTTGGAGACCGGCTTTCAATTCATTGTATTTTTTAAGGAACGCAGCTTGTTTTTCGGGATCGAGCTTTCCTGGTACTTTGATTGGATGTTTATAAACAAATCCATGCCTCTTCAACCAATTTGTCATACCAGCCACAGTGTATTTCACTTGATATGCGTCTAGAACGTAGAGACAAATTTTGCTCATTTTGAGATACGTTATTTGACTCAAATGTCTCCTCAGCGCATCTTCTTGGTCTAGGGTTAACTTGGAGGCCTTTCCCAAATGTGGATCATTGATAGTTTTTTGCTTGGCATCGTATTCTCTTTGATAATCATAAACGGACGACTCGCTAATTCTTAAAATCGCCGCTATTTCCCCTGGACTGTGGCAATCATCCCTACCTAAAATGACGCATACACGGTTCCGTTCGTTGACATCTCTTGTTTTTTTTACAAGCTGTTCTAAATATAAACGCTGCTCATTGGACAACTTTTGCATAGAAGCATTATCCACTATCGCTGAAATATTTTTTAGGGAAATTTAAAATTTTACAGAATCCAATCATGAATAGTACATACTAATCGGCAGCCAAGGCAACCATCCATTTTCAAAACATGAACAATAACCTCACGCTGAACATCCAAAGGAAGTAATGAAAAACCTGATGACTGTTGAGCCAGAGTCATATCAGTTGAAATGATGTGATAGATATTTTGCCGATGACTGGACTTGAACCAGCACTCTATTGCTAGAAGTAGATTTTGAGTCTACCGCGTCTACCATTCCACCACATCGGCAAAAAATGAAAAAACAGAGATGCAAGTGTAGCGAATTGCTCGATAATGCGCAATTAGAACATCTTTCCATCTTCCCATTCATAAACTCAAACAATACAAGAAGAGGTTCTACTCTCTAAAAGAGATGAAATTTCTTTGAGATCGTTCTGCCGTGAAATGTCTAGAGGTGTAAGGCCATCCCCTGTACGGATATTAAGATTAGCGCCACGTTCCAGTAAGAGTTTAACTACTTCTGCATTGGGCTTATAATATTCCTTATTTCCATAGCCACAAGCAAAAGCTAAGGCAGTGATCTTATTGGAACCGGATAGTTTGTTAACCTCAGCACCATTGTCTAGAAGCAATTTTACAATGTCTGCACGACCTGCTTGAGCAGCAAAATGTAAAGGAGCGCTTCCATTCTTCTCTGCAGGAATATTAGGATCAGCGCCATATTGCAGTAGAAGCTTTGAAATACCTTTATCACCGTTTTTAACAGATAAAACTAAAGCTGCACTTCCTTTCTGTTTTATAGTGTCACTAACATTTTTTATTACCTCCTCATTTTTCTTCAGGCTCAACATTTTTCTAACTTTTTGGGAGTTTAATGAATATAATCTTTCATTCGAAAGAATTGTAAACAAGTTTTCTGTCGACAAATTTTGCAAATTCTTTAACGTTCTTTCAAAATCAGGTTTGTGCCAGTTTTGTTCTCCACGAAACACATGTTTTTCTGGAATTACTCCTTGGTAAACTAATTCAGCGACTTCGTTACATAAACCATCTATATACTTTGCCGCATCAGCATAATTGTGGTTGCCTTCATACCCAAGTTCCTTTGCTCTCATAACAATGGCTTTTGTTCCTTGGGTTGCTGCATCACGGTTTAATCGAATTACAGCTTCCAAGCCTCGAATGTCTAAATGTCCAAACACGTCTTGAGTCGCATCACGATTTAGGCGGGGAAGTACTTGAGAAGGTTGTACATAATTTTCAATGGTACTTTGAATGCTTATATGAATTGCATTTACTTCTTTTGCTTTACCAAAAATTCCTAGGCAAAGACGATTTATTGAAAGCAAAATAAAATTTGGTTCTGACAGTTTTTTTAATAGTTTTGCTTGATATCCATCATAAATATACGACGACTTTTCTTTTAAAAAATTAAACAATTCATCTGGTGATTTTCTTGAATAATCATCTTTAAGACTGGAATTGTAGTTTAATTTATTTTTTACTATTAATTCAATGTTTTTTAATGTTTCTAATGCTAAATCGTGAGCTTTTGGCTTCTTAAAAAGAATTTCACCTATGTAGAACGATTTTTTGTCTTCACTAATAATAACATTAAAAAATGCCATAATTTTTAAACTCAATTTTAGATATATAAGTAATTATAAAACATTGAATAATAATAAGGAATGTAAATATTAAACTAAAATCTTTAAATATTAAGTAAAAAATAAGTTTATTTTCACTTTAAGCTGTTAATAATAAAGATGTTAAAGAAAAAACCGCTATGCAGCGACCGGCCAGGTTGGATGAGTTTTAGGCTCTGTGAGGTATACCGTGCCCCGTCAGGTTTTGTGAATTTGGACTGACTGCGACTTTGCCAAATCGATCCTCCCCCGTTCGCTTCGCTCACCTGCTCTGCACTGCGAAGGCCTACTAGCCCTTCTCGTGTCTCCGCAGCCATAGTTTTCACTATGGCTTCGTCATTCGGACCGTAAGCTTCGATTGTGCTCTGCCTCGCTCTAGTCCAAATTCACAAAACCTTCCTGCGCGCGGTATAATAGTCGACGTCTGTGGGCGTATCCAAACTCGCATGCCAAGGGAAGATGTGTGAAGGGGGTCAACCTTTTATCATGTCTTGCTCGCTACGGAGATATTGCCTTACCCATTGCTTATGAGCCTATTTATAAAGACGTGCTTTTTTGTGATGTCGCCAGCAAAAAAGTAAAAAGACAGTCTTCAGTCAGTAAAAATCAAATGTTTCGATCTATGATTGCCCAAGCTGTAACCAATAAGGTTAAATTTGACTATACTATTCATGATTGGATTCTGTAAAATTTTAAATTTCCCTAAAAAATATTTCAGCGATAGTGGATAATGCTTCTATGCAAAAGTTGTCCAATGAGCAGCGTTTATATTTAGAACAGCTTGTAAAAAAAACAAGAGATGTCAACGAACGGAACCGTGTATGCGTCATTTTAGGTAGGGATGATTGCCACAGTCCAGGGGAAATAGCGGCGATTTTAAGAATTAGCGAGTCGTCCGTTTATGATTATCAAAGAGAATACGATGCCAAGCAAAAAACTATCAATGATCCACATTTGGGAAAGGCCTCCAAGTTAACCCTAGACCAAGAAGATGCGCTGAGGAGACATTTGAGTCAAATAACGTATCTCAAAATGAGCAAAATTTGTCTCTACGTTCTAGACGCATATCAAGTGAAATACACTGTGGCTGGTATGACAAATTGGTTGAAGAGGCATGGATTTGTTTATAAACATCCAATCAAAGTACCAGGAAAGCTCGATCCCGAAAAACAAGCTGCGTTCCTTAAAAAATACAATGAATTGAAAGCCGGTCTCCAAGAAGGCGAGAAAATTTTCTTTGGAGATGCTGTACACCCTGAGTATCAGAGCCAGTCTGTGGCTGGGTGGATCCTAAAAAACGAAATAAAGACATTAGGAACAACCGCTAAGCAAGAGCGATTGCATTTTATTGGTGCCATTGAATTGACTGCAATGCAAGTCGTGACGAAGGAATATAGCACTGTGGATGCTGCAAGTGCGGTCGATTTTCTCCAAACGTTAGCGGCTAATACAGATGCAAAAAAAATCCACTTAATCTTAGACAACGGCAGATCAAACAAGAATAAGGAAGTGCAAAAATATTTGGATAGCCAAACCAAAATTCAAATACACTACTTACCTCCGTATTCCCCAAATTTGAATGCTATTGAGCGTTTATGGAAAGTTATGAGAGAGTGTGTTACTTATAATACACTGTATTCAAAATTCAATGAATTTACTGAGAAAATTAGAGATTTTTTCAACACTGGCGTTATTAATTTAAAAGACATGCTGAAAAAGCGAATTAACGACAATTTCCAAACAATTGAACTCAATCCTCTCCAGACTTCAATTTTCTAGAGTATATATATTGTCTGATAATTGGTTCGGAGCGAAAAAAAATATGGAGTTTATTCATTATGATATGAAAAAGAAGTTTGTAATTGGGATCAAAGCTAATCGATTGGTCGCTCTTTCTGAAGAGGACAGAAAAAATGGTCAGTACCAAAATCTAAATGCATTACCACTCAAGGATGGAGAAAAAAGAATAGTCTGGCTAAAAGACATGTCTTTTTCTGTAGCACTCATTACAAAGATCTTCAAAAACGAAGACGGCTCTACAGGCACTCTATACCTTGTTACAAATGACTTAGAAAGTAATGCTGACCGAATCTACGAAATCTACCAAAAACGGTGGCGCATAGAAGAATATCACAAATCGATCAAGCAGAACGCTAGCCTTGAGAAATCGCCGACTAAGATTCTGCGCTCTCAAAAGAACCATATTTTTGCATCAATCATCGCTTATTGCAAGTTAGAATTTCTCCGAACTCAAACTTTTTTGAATCATTTTGCTCTGAAATATCAATTACTGATGAAGGCAAATCGAATGGCATTTTTAGAACTTGAACGGCTGCGGTTCAGAACTGGTTGCGATATGGTTGGAGCCCATTTTGCGTAAGGTGAGTAAATTCACTAAAAGTTTTTAAAGTGCTTCTTTTTCACATGCCGGGGACACAGCACTTCGTGTCCAATGTCCCCTGCTGGCCCCTTGAGACTCAGCTCGCTTTGCCAAATCGCGTGCTCGTCGAGGGGCCGTGCAAAGCACTGATCCCCCCACGCGCTGACCGCGCTCTCCTGCGCTGCGATTTTGCTTTGTGATCTGAGTCCATCGGCTGCTCATGCGCTCACTTCCGCCCCAGCTCCGCCTTTTCGGGCGGGTCCCTTTTCGCGTCGACTCGCAGAGCCATTCTTAAATCAAACATCAGGCTTTTTATACTTATTGTTGATATGCCCACTCTTTAAAAGAGTCAAAAAAAGCATCCATTCTGTTGATAAGAGGAGACCGGGGTTGTTTTGCATTCAGAATGGCTCTGCGAGTCGACGCGAAAAGGGACCCGCCCGAAAAGGCGAAGCCAGGGCGGGAAGTGAGCGCATGAGCAGCCGATGGACTCAGATCGCAAAGCAAAATCGCAGCGCAGGAGAGCGCGGTCAGCGCATGGGGGGATCAGTGCTTTGCACGGCCCCCCGACGAGCACGCGATTTGGCAAAGCGAGATGAGTCCCAAGGGGGCCAGCAGGGGATAAAGGACACGCAGTGCTTTGTCCCCGACATGTGAAAAAGAAGCACTTTAAAAACCTTTACTAAGTTTAAAAAATTCTTCTTAATTTCCTATACCCTGGGGGGGGGGGGGGGTCTTATAAATTCCAAAAACAGCTAGAGCTGTGCTTTACTCTATATAGTCAGGAGCACAGAACCCTCTGGCAATGGTAAAGTACGCTTCTTATAGGGGAAAAAAACTCGTTCTCGGTTGTGGCATACTCTTTTTAAGAAGTAAAATAATTTCTTTGAGATGAATCTTATGTAAAATTTTTTGACCCATAGGGCCCTTCTCTTCAAGGTTCTTGTTTACAATTCCCAAGCTACTATTTGCAATGTCTAGAGGTGTAATGGCATTCTTTCTAGAGGTATTAGGATTAGCGCCACCTTTCAGTAAGAATTTAACTACTTTTGCATTGGGCATATAATATTTCCAACTTCCATGGCCACAAGCAAAATCTAAGGGGGTGGCTTTGGAGCGGGAAGCAGATTGTTTGTTAACCTCAGCACCATTTTTTAGGAGCAATTTTACAATGCCTGCAAGACCTGCTTGAGCAGCAAAATGTAAAGGGGCACTTCCATTGCTTGCAAGAAAATTAGGATCAGCGCCATGTTGCAGTAGAAGCTCTGAAATACCCTTATCACCATTTTTAACAGACAAAATTAAGGCTTCATTTCCTTTCTGTTTTATAGTATTGTCAACATCTTTTGTTACTTCCTTATTTCTCTTTAGGCTAAACATTAGGCCAAACATTTTTCTAACTTCTTGGAAGTTTGATGAATATACTTTTTCATTCGAAAGAATTGTAAACAACTCTTCTGTCGATAGGTTGTGCAAACTCTGTAAAGTTTTTTCACAATCAAGTTTTTTATTGTCTTCTTTATAAAAAAGATGTTTTTTTGGAATTACTTCTTGGTTAACTAATTCTATGACTTCGTTACATAAATACTGATTCACAATACTTGTATAAACTTCATTTACTTCTTTTTCTTTGCCGAACAAAAGGTTTATTATTCGAGAAAAAACACTTAGTTTTGACAGTTTGCCCTGATACCCATTATAAATTTCCCACGACTTTTCTTTTAAAATCTCAAACAATTGATCTTTTGATTTCCCTGAATATTTTCCTAAACAATTATTTTGATACCTGTCATCGTAATATGTTTGATGAGTGGAATTGTGGGGCAAATCATTTTAAACTATTAATTTAATGTTTTTTAATCTTTTTAATACTAAATCATCACTTTTTGGCTTAAAATTAGTTTCAACTATATAAAAATACTTATCTTCAACAGTAACAAAATTAAGAGATGTACCCATACTTTTAAACCTCAGTTTTAATATTTTTAAACCCTGTCTTGTATAAGCAATTATAAAATAATAAGTAGTAAGAGTCAAATAAACATTAAACTAATCTCTAAAGATTGAGTAAAATAAATTTATTTTTACTACAAGTTATTGATAATAAAGATGTTAAAGAAAAACCGCTATGCAGCGATCGGCCAGGTTGAATGAACTTTAGGCTCTGTGAGATAAAGCCAAATTGCAGCCAAAGCAGTCTGAACAATCACTTTTTTGAAGCCGGCAATATCTGCCTTAAGACATAGGGCAAAATCCCCCCATGGAGATATACCACGCCCCGTCAGGTTTTGTGAATTTGGACTGACTGCGACTTTGCCAAATCGATCCTCCCCCCGTTCGCTTCGCTCACCTGCTCTGCACTGCGAAGGCCTACTAGCCCTTCTCGTGTCTCCGCAGCCATAGTTTCCACTATGGCTTCGTCATTCGGACCGCAAGCTTTGATTGTGCTTTGCCTCGCTCTAATCCAAATTCACAAAACCTTCCTGCACGCGGTATAATAGTCGACGTCTGTGGGCGTACCCAAGCGAGAAATCAAAGGAAGTAATGAAAAACCTGATGACTGTTGAGCCAGAGTCATATCAGTTGAAATGATGTAATAGACATTTTGCCGATGACTGGACTTGAACCAGCATTCTGTTGCTAGAAGTAGATTTTGAGGCTACCGCTTCTACCATTTCACCACATCGGCAAAAAATGAAAAAAAGAGAGATACAAGTGTAGCGAATTGCTCGATAATGCGCAATGGCCCGGAGGTTCTTAGGCAGGGCACAGGAAATCAGAACAATTTTTTTAATCCATAGAGAGGATTGGATCTACTGATGACGCAAAACACGACAAAAACAAAAAGATTTATTCTTTCGTGCTGTGTTATGCGGCTGTTAAGAACTCAGTCCTCTCTATGGATTAAAAAAATTGTTCTGATTTCCTGTGCCTGGGTTCTTAGGTTCTTCCAAAAAACAGCTAGAGCTATACTTCAATCTCTTGGTGGACTTTTTGAGCCCCCCCCCCCCCCCTGCCGAGGTTACAGAAGTCTCTAATAATGCTTAGTAATATGCTCTCCAATTAATGAAATGATTTCGGAGAGCTCAAGAAGCTCATCATTCTTCTGTAAAAAAATTGCTGGAGGCGTAAGGTCATTCTTTTTAATGTCTTCACTTACAATTTCAAAGCTATTCGATGCAATTTTTAGAGGTGTAAGGCCCTTTTCTATAAGGATATTAGGATCAGCGCCATTGTCCAGTAAGAGTCTAACTACTTCTTTATTAGGCTTATAACATTTAAGTTTATATCCACAAGCCAAAGCCAGTTTATCAACTTCAGCATTTTTTTTAGGAGCAATTCTACAATGTCTGCAGAACCTGCTTGAGCAGCAAAATGTAAAGGAAGCAATCCATTGTTTGAGGAAAGATTAGGATCAGCGCCATTGCCCAGTAAGAGTTTAACTACTTCTGCATTAGGCTTATGGATCAAGCAACAATTTTTCTGTAAAATCTGAAATCTTCTTCACTTAGGTCAATTTCTTACTATAAAAACGGCTTCTCGCGTCAGAGACGCTTCGGCTTTTTACTCTGCTTTTGAGGAAAAATTTTTCGAATCTGACACTTTTTTAGCAAGTGCTCATAAACTTGAGGTAAAGACCCCGAGACGGGGCCCCCTTTACCTCGATTTCATGGGCAAAGAAATCTGCCAGGCCGCCTAAAAATAAGTTCATTTTAATTTTTAATTGTCGCATTATTACTGCTTTCATTTTTTGGGAAGCACTCAAATGACAACAGCCAATGCCTCTCTTCAACAAGAACTCATCCTATTGCGCAATGAACAGGCCTCTCTCCGAGCAACTGTGTCGAATCTTTTGAATCAACTGAGCATGGCCATACAGGCCAATGCTGAATTGCGCATCGAAAATCAAACTCTCAGAGATGAAATTGCTCGCCTCAAGCAAACGCCCCCGCGCCCTAAAATACCTCCCGGCGATTTAGAAAATTCCGAGAAAGAACCAAAAGATGGGAAGGGGAATAGAGGGAACTCTGGTCGAGGCAAGCACCCGCGCAGTAAAAAAACAGGACTGACTTTCCACAATATCAACCGACTTAAGCCAGATACCATTCCCGAAGGGGCTATTTTTAAAGGCACTCGGAAGTATGACATTCAAGATCTCGTTTGCCAGGCATATAACACTCGATACGAGATCGAACGCTGGCAACTGCCAGATGGGACATACATCGAAGGTCAGATTCCATTGCATATTCAGGGGCATTATGGAGCGGCCTTGAGAGCGCATGTCATCACGTTAGCCCATTCTTGCCGTGTTTCAGAAGAGCTGATTTTAGAGCAATTGCGTAGATACAAAATCGCAATTTCTGCCGGGCAATTGCATGCGATGCTGACAGAAAAACACGACCAGTTTCACGCTGAGAAAGCCGACCTTTTGGAAGCTGGAATAGCATCCGGTCAAATTCAGACAGACGATGTGGGCACACGACATTGCAGCAAAAACTGCTACACCAATGTGATTTGCAACGAATATTTCGTCCATCTAACGACGACCAACAGCAAAAATCGTATTAATTTCCTCACGATTTTGGCGCAGGGCCGAGGAGAATACCGATTTAACCAAGATGCCTATGATTACCTAGCCACTCATAGGGATACAGAATGGTTGATTCAAGCGTTTAAAATTCGTCAAGATCCTGTGTTCCATACACAAGATCCTGGGAAAACATTTATCGAGTGTTATATGCCTGGCAAACGAGATCTTGAATGTCATACTTCCGAGTGCCTTTAAAAATAGCCCCTTCGGGAATGGTATCTGGCTTAAGTCGGTTGATATTGTGGAAAGTCAGTCCTGTTTTTTTACTGCGCGGGTGCTTGCCTCGACCAGAGTTCCCTCTATTCCCCTTCCCATCTTTTGGTTCTTTCTCGGAATTTTCTAAATCGCCGGGAGGTATTTTAGGGCGCGGGGGCGTTTGCTTGAGGCGAGCAATTTCATCTCTGAGAGTTTGATTTTCGATGCGCAATTCAGCATTGGCCTGTATGGCCATGCTCAGTTGATTCAAAAGATTCGACACAGTTGCTCGGAGAGAGGCCTGTTCATTGCGCAATAGGATGAGTTCTTGTTGAAGAGAGGCATTGGCTGTTGTCATTTGAGTGCTTCCCAAAAAATGAAAGCAGTAATAATGCGACAATTAAAAATTAAAATGAACTTATTTTTAGGCGGCCTGGCAGATTTCTTTGCCCATGAAATCGAGGTAAAGGGGGCCCCGTCTCGGGGTCTTTACCTCAAGTTTATGAGCACTTGCATTTGGGCGCTCTTTTTTCATATCTTTGCACTGTTTCCTTAACTCGTTTTTCAGCCTCTTGTTGATTCAAGGCTTGATAAACATCTCGTACCGCTTGTGCAATTTCTCCTCGCATTGCCGTGTTTGGGACATAGCTTTGAGCGTTTTGAGCAAGATGAAAAAGACAGCGCTGCCAAGGAACCGATGGGAGCACTGCCCTTAGTGCAGCTTTTAGCCCAGAGTGATCATCGCTAATCACCATTTCTACTCCTCTTAATCCTCGAGAGAGTAAGTCTTCCAGGAATGTCCTCCAATGCACTTCGGCCTCAGATAAACTGCATGAAATGCCAAGCACTTCTCGAAATCCATCTTTGTTCACTCCAACAGCTTTTAGTACTGCAATGTCTCTGACGTGTCCATCGTGTCTCACCTTTTGATAATCGGCATCGAGATAAAGATAAACGATGTGACCTAAATTTCTCCTGCGGAATTTTTCAAGCTCCTCATCGAGAATCATTGCAACCCGAGAAACTTGGGTTGAACTCAAATCAAAGCCGCACAGCTCTTTTGCAATTGGAGCTATTCGCCGCGTTGAAACACCCTGAACATACATTTCTGCAATTGCCAATTTTAATGCCCTTTCTGATCGCTCTCCCTTCTCTAAGCACTGTGGGTAGAATGCAATCTCTCGAGTTTGTGGAACCTGGAGTTCTAATTTTCCAAAACGAGTCTGTACCGTTTTATCTTTAAAACCATTAGCATAACCTTTTCTAGCCTCTGTCCGCTCATATGGACCAGCTTGAAGAACCTGCTCTCGTTCGGTCTTCATTAATTCATTGAAGAGCCTGCTCAAGAGTTCGCTGAGGCCGTGTAAGCCTTGTTGTCCGAGTTCTTCCACTAATGCGTTGATTACAGGGGCATATGTGCTGTTTGAGATCATAACCTCTCCTTTTGTTTGTTTGTCTAAACTTAAGAGAATGTGATCTCAAACTTTTTTTCAATTATCAAAACACTTTCTTGAAAAATTGAATTTACAGAAACAATGTTACACTACCTGAATAAGTTCAATGGATCCTGTTACAAGCCCCCCTGCCGAGGTTACAGAAGTCTCTAACAATGCAATAATATGCTCTTCAATTAATAAAATGATTTCGGAGAGCTCAAGAAGCTCATCATTCTTCTGTAAAGTTTCTGGAAGCGTAAGGTCATTCTTGTTAATGTCTTCACTTACAATTTCAAGGCTATTCGATGCAATTTTTAGAGGTGTAAGGCCATTTCCTGTAGGGATATTAGGATCAGCACCTTTTTTTAGGAGCAATTCTACAATGTCTGCAGAACCTGCTTGAGCAGCCCAATGTAAAGGAAGCACTCCATCGTTTGCGGAAAGATTAGGATCAGCGCCCTTGCCCAGTAAGAGTTTAACTACTTCTGCATCAGGCTTATGATATTTCCCCTCTACATAATGGCCATAACAAGCAAAAGCTAAGGCGCTGAGGCCTCTAGTAGATTGTTGGTTAACCCGAGCATCTTTTTTTAGGAGCAATTCTACGATGTCTGCAGAACCTGCTTGAGCAGCCCAATGTAAAGGAACACTTCCATTCCCTGTAGCGATATTAGGATCAGCGCCCCTTTCCAGTAAGAGTTTAACTACTTCTGCATTATTAGGCTTATGATATTTCCCCTCTACATGATAGCCACGACAAGCAAAAACTAAGGCGCTGCTGCCGTTAGTAGATTGTTGGTTAACCTGAGCGCCTTTGTTTAGGAGCAATTCTACAATTTCTGTATGACCTGCTTGAGCAGCGAAATGTAAAGGAGCACTTCCATTGCTTGCAGGAAAATTAGGATCAGCGCCATGTTGCAGTAGAAGCTCTAAAATGCCTTTATCACCATTTCTAACAGACAAAATTAAGGCTTCATTTCCTTTCTGTTTTATAGTGTCGTCAACATTTTCTGTTACTTCCCCATTTCCCTTTAGGTCAGGCCTTTGGCCAACTATTTTTAGGCCAAACATTTTTCTAAGTTCTCGGAACTCTTCTGAATATAATTTTTCATTCGAAAGAATTGTAAACCATTCTTTCGTCGGAATTGTAAACAATTCTTTTGCCGACATGTTTTGCAAATCCTGTAAAGTTGTTTTAAGTTCACAGGTATCAATTTTTGTACAAATTGCATCTATTTCTTTTTTTTCACTGAAAAATTCTGGAAAAAAATCATTTATTAATTTCCAAAGAAAATTTTTTTTATTGTAATACCCATTACGAATCTCCAACGACTTTTCTTTTAAAGAATTAAACAATTCATATCGTGATTTGTTTGAATAATCACTTTTATCACAGGAATAGTATATTAAATTATTTTCAACTACATGCTTAATTTTTTTTAATGTTTCTAACTCTGAATTATTAGCTCCTGGCTTAGAAGAATCTTCAACTATGTAAAATGAATTCTTGCCTTTATTAATAATAACATCAAAAAACGTGCTCATAATTTTTAAACTCCATCTTAATATATAAATAATTATAAAACATTAAATAATAATAAGGAAGCAAATATTAAACTAAATCTTTGAATATTAAGTAAAAAAATAAATCTATTTTTACGATAAGTTATTGATAATAAAGATGTTAAAGAAAAAACCTCTATGCCGCGCCGGCAAGGTTGGATGAGTTTTAGACTCTGCGAGATATACGGCGCGTGGTTAGGTTTAGTGAATTTTGACTCTTGCGAGACGAAGCAAAATCGAAGCGAAGCGGCCAAACGAGCGAGACCATTGCTAAATGGCAAGGCGAGCGAGAAGGATCGATTTGGCAAAGTCGCAGCCTGTCAAAATTCACCAAACCTAACCGTGCGCCGTATAAAGCTAAATTGCAGCGAATGGCAGTCTGAACAATCATTTTTTTGAAGCCGGCAATATCTGCCTTAAGACATAGGGCAAAATCCCCCCATGGAGATAATAGTCGGTAGTGTAACATTGTTTCTGTAAATTCAATTTTTCAAGAAAGTGTTTTGATAATTGAAAAAAAAGTTTGAGATCACATTCTCTTAAGTTTAGACAAACAAACAAAAGGAGAGGTTATGATCTCAAACAGCACATATGCCCCTGTAATCAACGCATTAGTGGAAGAACTCGGACAACAAGGCTTACACGGCCTCAGCGAACTCTTGAGCAGGCTCTTCAATGAATTAATGAAGACCGAACGAGAGCAGGTTCTTCAAGCTGGTCCATATGAGCGGACAGAGGCTAGAAAAGGTTATGCTAATGGTTTTAAAGATAAAACGGTACAGACTCGTTTTGGAAAATTAGAACTCCAGGTTCCACAAACTCGAGAGATTGCATTCTACCCACAGTGCTTAGAGAAGGGAGAGCGATCAGAAAGGGCATTAAAATTGGCAATTGCAGAAATGTATGTTCAGGGTGTTTCAACGCGGCGAATAGCTCCAATTGCAAAAGAGCTGTGCGGCTTTGATTTGAGTTCAACCCAAGTTTCTCGGGTTGCAATGATTCTCGATGAGGAGCTTGAAAAATTCCGCAGGAGAAATTTAGGTCACATCGTTTATCTTTATCTCGATGCCGATTATCAAAAGGTGAGACACGATGGACACGTCAGAGACATTGCAGTACTAAAAGCTGTTGGAGTGAACAAAGATGGATTTCGAGAAGTGCTTGGCATTTCATGCAGTTTATCTGATCAAGCAACAATTTTTCTGTAAAATCTGAAATCTTCTTCACTTAGGTCAATTTCTTACTATAAAAACGGCCTCTCGCGTCAGAGACGCTTCGGCTTTTTACTTTGCTTTTGAGGAAAAATTTTTCGAATCTGACACTTTTTTATGCCAGATAATTCACCCCTAAACAAAAAGTGTTCCATCGGTGTTAGCGTTGTTTTCCTCAATATTTTATTCTAACGTCAAATACCTCTTTCCGCTTATCCATTCATCGTGTATCTCAGATACCACGGCAGTGACCAATCTTTCACAAGACGCTTCATTGGGAAATAATCTTGCTACTCTTGTTCGCCGCTTAATCTCTCCATTAAGCCTTTCAACAATATTAACAGTCCTTATCTGTTTCCAGTGCCTTCTTGGCCGATGATAAAATGTCATTGCCTCAATTGCATTGATTTCAAACCAATTGCAAAATTTGGGCGCTCTTTTTTCATATCTTTGCACTGTTTCCTTAACTCGTTTTTCAGCCTCTTGTTGATTCAAGGCTTGATAAACATCTCGTACCGCTTGTGCAATTTCTCCTCGCATTGCCGTGTTTGGGACATAGCTTTGAGCGTTTTGAGCAAGATGAAAAAGACAGCGCTGCCAAGGAACCGATGGAAGCACTGCCCTTAGTGCAGCTTTTAGCCCAGAGTGATCATCGCTAATCACCATTTCTACTCCTCTTAATCCTCGAGAGAGTAAGTCTTCCAGGAATGTCCTCCAATGCACTTCGGCCTCAGATAAACTGCATGAAATGCCAAGCACTTCTCGAAATCCATCTTTGTTCACTCCAACAGCTTTTAGTACTGCAATGTCTCTGACGTGTCCATCGTGTCTCACCTTTTGATAATCGGCATCGAGATAAAGATAAACGATGTGACCTAAATTTCTCCTGCGGAATTTTTCAAGCTCCTCATCGAGAATCATTGCAACCCGAGAAACTTGGGTTGAACTCAAATCAAAGCCGCACAGCTCTTTTGCAATTGGAGCTATTCGCCGCGTTGAAACACCCTGAACATACATTTCTGCAATTGCCAATTTTAATGCCCTTTCTGATCGCTCTCCCTTCTCTAAGCACTGTGGGTAGAATGCAATCTCTCGAGTTTGTGGAACCTGGAGTTCTAATTTTCCAAAACGAGTCTGTACCGTTTTATCTTTAAAACCATTAGCATAACCTTTTCTAGCCTCTGTCCGCTCATATGGACCAGCTTGAAGAACCTGCTCTCGTTCGGTCTTCATTAATTCATTGAAGAGCCTGCTCAAGAGTTCGCTGAGGCCGTGTAAGCCTTGTTGTCCGAGTTCTTCCACTAATGCGTTGATTACAGGGGCATATGTGCTGTTTGAGATCATAACCTCTCCTTTTGTTTGTTTGTCTAAACTTAAGAGAATGTGATCTCAAACTTTTTTTTCAATTATCAAAACACTTTCTTGAAAAATTGAATTTACAGAAACAATGTTACACTACCGTTTATCTGAGGCCGAAGTGCATTGGAGGACATTCCTGGAAGACTTACTCTCTCGAGGATTAAGAGGAGTAGAAATGGTGATTAGCGATGATCACTCTGGGCTAAAAGCTGCACTAAGGGCAGTGCTCCCATCGGTTCCTTGGCAGCGCTGTCTTTTTCATCTTGCTCAAAACGCTCAAAGCTATGTCCCAAACACGGCAATGCGAGGAGAAATTGCACAAGCGGTACGAGATGTTTATCAAGCCTTGAATCAACAAGAGGCTGAAAAACGAGTTAAGGAAACAGTGCAAAGATATGAAAAAAGAGCGCCCAAATTTTGCAATTGGTTTGAAATCAATGCAATTGAGGCAATGACATTTTATCATCGGCCAAGAAGGCACTGGAAACAGATAAGGACTGTTAATATTGTTGAAAGGCTTAATGGAGAGATTAAGCGGCGAACAAGAGTAGCAAGATTATTTCCCAATGAAGCGTCTTGTGAAAGATTGGTCACTGCCGTGGTATCTGAGATACACGATGAATGGATAAGCGGAAAGAGGTATTTGACGTTAGAATAAAATATTGAGGAAAACAACGCTAACACCGGTGGAATACTTTTTGTTTAGGGGTAAATTATCTGGCATAAAAAAGTGTCAGATTCGAAAAATTTTTCCTCAAAAGCAGAGTAAAAAGCCGAAGCGTCTCTGACGCGAGAGGCCGTTTTTATAGTAAGAAATTGACCTAAGTGAAGAAGATTTCAGATTTTACAGAAAAATTGTTGCTTGATCTAATAGTCGACGTCTGTGGGCGTATCTAAGCGAGAAATCATATGCTCTCCAATTAATAAAATGATTTCGGTGAGCTCAAGAAGCTCATCATTCTTCTGTAAAATTTCTAGAAGCGTAAGGTGGTCATTCTTTTTAATGTCTTTACTTACAATTTCAAAGCTATTCGATGCAATTTTTAGAGATGTAAGGCCCTTTTCGCCCTTTTCTATAAGGATATTAGGATCAGCGCCATTGTCCAGTAAGAGTCTAACTACTTCTTTATTAGGCTTATAATATTTAAGTTTATATCCACCACAAGCCAAAGCCAAAGCCAGTTTACCAACTTCAGCATCTTTTTTTAGGAGCAATTCTACAATGTCTGCAGAACCTGCTTGAGCAGCAAAATGTAAAGGAAGCAATCCATCGTTTGAGGAAAGATTAGGATCAGCGCCATTGCCCAGTAAGAGTTTAACTACTTCTGCATTATTAGGCTTATGATATTTCCCCTTTACATGATAGCCATGACAAGCAAAAACTAAGGCGCTGCTGCCACTAGTAGATTGTTGGTTAACCTGAGCGCCTTTGTTTAGGAGCAATTCTACAATTTCTGTATGACCTGCTTGAGCAGCGAAATGTAAAGGAGCACTTCCATTGTTTGCAGGAAAATTAGGATCAGCGCCATGTTGCAGTAGAAGCTCTGAAATGCCTTTATCACCATTTCTAACAGACAAAATTAAGGCTTCACTTCTTTTATTTTTTATAGCATCGTCTTTTATTACTTCCCCACTTCTCTTTAGGCCAAATATTTTTCTAACTTTTTGGAAGTTTGGTAAATATAATTTTTCATTCGAAAGAATTGTAAATAAGTCTTCATTCGACAGGTTTTCCAAATTCTGTAAAGTTGTTTCAAAATTAAGTTTTTGACTGTTTTCTATTTCATAAGAAAGATGTTTTTTTGGAATTACTCCTTGTTCAATTAATCCCATGACTTCGCCATACAAATTAATTCTCTTATAAACTGCTTTCATTTCTCTTTCTTTTCCTAGGAAAAGAAAATCTATTAATTGCCAAAGAAAACCTTGTTTTGATAGTTTATCGTGATATCCATTACAAATCCTCACCGACTTTCTTTTTAAAATATTAAACAATTCAACTCGTGGTTTGCCTGAATAATTATCTTGATGAGTGGAATCGTAGTCTAATTGATTTTTAACTACGAGTTCAATGTTTTTTAATGTTTCTAATTCTGAATTATCAGCTTCTAACTCAGAAGCACTTTCAACTATATTTTCTATGTAAAATGAATTCTTGCCTTTATTAATAATAACATCAAAAAACGTGCTCATAATTTTTAAACTCCATCTTAATATATAAATAATTATAAAACATTAAATAATAATAAGGAAGCAAATATTAAACTAAATCTTTGAATATTAAGTAAAAAAATAAATCTATTTTTACGATAAGTTATTGATAATAAAGATGTTAAAGAAAAAACCTCTATGCCGCGCCGGCAAGGTTGGATGAGTTTTAGGCTCTGCGAGATATACGGCGCGTGGTTAGGTTTAGTGAATTTTGACTCTTGCGAGACGAAGCAAAATCGAAGCGAAGCGGCCAAACGAGCGAGACCATTGCTAAATGGCAAGGCGAGCGAGAAGGATCGATTTGGCAAAGTCGCAGCCTGTCAAAATTCACCAAACCTAACCGTGCGCCGTATAAAGCCAAATTGCAGCGAATGGCAGTCTGAACAATCATTTTTTTGAAGCCGGCAATATCTGCCTTAAGACATAGGGCAAAATCCCCCCATGGAGATAATAGTCGACGTCTGTGGGTGTATCTAAGCGAGAAATCAATGGCGCACGGTCAGTTTTACCGCCTCCACGGTTGATTTCTAAAGTCACTTCCTGGCGAGGTTTGATTTCCTTTTCCAATCCGACTATGTTGAAGATTTCATTCCCCTGGATGCCAAGCGACTCAAGACTTTCATCCTCTTTGAATTGCAAAGGAAGCACCCCCATCCCCACTAAATTGCTGCGATGGATTCTTTCGAAACTTTTTGCAACCACAGCACGAATACCGAGCAAAGCTGTCCCTTTTGCGGCCCAATCGCGTGAACTTCCCATCCCGTAATCCTTCCCAGAAAAAACAATCAGCGGAACATTTTTTTTGGCATAAATCTCACAGGCATCAAAGATGGGCATTTCTTGTCCTTCCGGCATTAACTTGGTAAACCCTCCTTCTTTGCCTTCTACCATTTTATTGCGAATGCGCACGTTCGCAAAAGTTCCCCGCATCATGATGTGATGATTGCCGCGACGGCTCCCATAACTATTGAAATCGCTTTCATTGATGCCAAGTGAAATGAGATATTTTCCTGCCGGCGTATTGGCTTTGAATGCCCCAGCAGGAGAGATATGATCCGTCGTGATCGAATCGCCGAATAGAGCAAGCGGCCTCATTCCCTTAAGTTCTTTACGCTTTGGCAGCTCTAGTGCAAAGTCATCAAAATAAGGGGGACGCTGAATATAAGTGCTTTTTTGGTCCCATGCATACTGAGCGCCTTTTTTCATTTCAATTTTTCCCCACAATGGATTGTCATCAAGGACGTGCGCATACCGCTTTTTAAACATCTCCGGTTTCAATCCTTCAACAGTTGTTTCATGGATTTCGCGCTCGCTTGGCCAAATGTCTTTTAAAAAAACAGGCTTTTTTTGCTTATCAAAACCAAGGGGTTCTTTTTCCATATCTATGTCTATTCGTCCTGCAAGGGCATAAGCAACCACAAGCGGCGGCGACATTAAGAAGTTCGCTTTGACCGAACCATGGATCCGCGCTTCAAAATTGCGATTGCCACTCAGTACGCTTGCCACAATCAGATCATGCTCTTTGATGGCACTTTCGATCTTTTCATCTAAAGGACCGCTATTGCCAATGCATGTTGTACATCCATAGGCCACCAATTGAAATCCCAGTGCGTCGAGATATTTTTGAAGTCCTGTTTTTTCGAGGTAATCCGTGACAACGCGCGAGCCAGGGGCCAAGCTGGTCTTGACTTTGCAATCGATCCGCAATCCTTTCTCGACAGCTTTTTTAGCTAAAAGCCCTGCTCCAAGCATCACACTAGGATTTGAGGTATTGGTACAACTTGTAATTGCTGCGATGACTATGGACCCGTGGTCAAGGTAATAATCGCAAACGCGGTGCTGTGTATATCCTGGATTGATCACTTCTTTGGTAAAAGGGCGGTTAGTGACCATTTCCTCTTCACTCCATCCCTGCTCACGGGCAAGAGATTCTATACCCCCAGTAACATGCACTTCGTTGACATGAAAACCTCCCTCGGAGTGGACGCAGATCTTTTTGTTCCTTTCCGAGGCGGGTCTGCCATAACCTCCCTCATTCACAGGAGCGGTAAACAGCTCATTGAACTTACTTTTAACGTGGACAAGATCGATCCTATCCTGAGGACGCTTTGGGCCTGCAACGGAAGGTTTGACGGACTTTAAATCTAACTCCAATACTTTGGTAAATTCAATCTCTCCTTTCTTGGGAACGCCGAACAATTTTTGCGCTTGTAAGTATTCTTTAATCTGCTTGATCTTTTTTTCATCTCTTCCTGTCATTTTCATGTATTCAAGCGTTTTATCATCGACAGGAAAAAACCCAACTGTTGCTCCATATTCGGGCGCCATGTTTCCAATCGTGGCGCGGTCAGCAACCGTCAAACTTGCGGCTCCTTCACCAAAGAACTCGACAAATTTGCCAACGACTTTTTCTTTGCGCAGCATTTCCGTAATCCGAAGAGTGAGATCCGTCGCCGTGACACCTTTTTCTAAAGCCCCGTGCAAATGCACTCCAATCACCTCGGGTGTTTGAAAAAAATAAGGCTGGCCAAGCATCGCCGCTTCTGCCTCAATGCCGCCGACTCCCCAACCGAGAACTCCGAGGCCATTGATCATCGGCGTATGCGAATCGGTGCCAATCAACGTGTCCAAGTAAAGCACTGTTTTATCATTGAGCCTTTTTTCGGTAACGATGGAGCCGAGATGTTCTAGGTTCACTTGATGACAAATTCCAATGCCGGGTGGAACCACTTTGAATGTTTGAAAACCTTCTTCTCCCCAATGTAAAAATTCGTAACGCTCTTTATTGCGCTCAAATTCGATCTCCAAATTGAAAAGATAAGAGTCGGGTGTGCCCGAACGATCGACTTGCACGGAATGATCGATAACCAGATCGACCGGAACAATCGGTTCCATCGTTTTTGGGTCGACTTGATACTCGGAGATAGCATCGCGCATCGCCGCTAAGTCGACAAGCAGAGGGACTCCAGTAAAATCCTGTAACAGGACTCGAGAGACAACAAAAGGGACGTCCCCTTCATCGGGTTTTTTGGGGTTCCACTTGGCAAGGCGCAAAATGTCTTCTTCCCTGACATGTTTGCCATCGCAGTTGCGAAGCAGCGATTCGAGCATGATCCGGATCGAAATCGGGAGTTTCTGCACCCCTGCTACTTTTGCCTCGAGTGCTGGCAAAGAATAATAGAAGCGTTTCCGATCATCGTTTAGGGATTTCAAGGTATCGAAAGGATTGGTCAATTCTGTGGTTTGCTCTTTCACGATGGACTCCTGCAACAAACAAAATGCTTACATTAAATGAGATTTCGAGTCAAAAAAAAATTAAAGTAACAGCTGCACAACTTGAATAAGTTGTGCGGATGCCAGGCTTTACAAGCCGCTCAATTCATACTTCCTCGGAGACCTGTGGCAAGTTTTTGAGGACGTACATAAATTCAGCATAGCAACTGTTATTTTTTTGTTTTGAACAAGATTAGATTTTAATTGTTCAAAGATCAAACTTTTGAATCACTTCTAGTATAGATTCACTAAACAAATAAGTTTTTATGTTTAATGTTTCTGTTCTTTTCAGTATAATAAACACGAGCTTAAACAAAGCTTGTTAATTAGTTTTAACATTATAAAAGTTTTTAAATTATAGAGGTTATTATGTCAGCAGCAGTTAATAAGATTAATGAGAGTTATATTGAAAATTTGTCGCACACCTATTCTAATCAATTGACCCCTGTTAGGGCAGACCGTTTTATAGAAGCAATCCAAAAAACCTATGGTAAAGAAAGCAGTAAAGCCGCAATAAATTGGCTTCTCCATAAAGATAATGAAAAATTGTACACCGGAATGAAAAATTTCCAAGAGAGAATATTTACAGCAGTAGCTAAGAATGGGAAAATTGGCGTAGACGATCAAAAATATATTGCGGATATTGCTCTTAGGTTTTCTAACGATCAACTAGGATCTGTTAATCGTAAGTAAGCAATACTCTTACAAAGGGAATTGCAAAACTCCTCGCCGCATAAAATCGCGCTTTTCTGCTGACGAGGAGTTTTGCAATTCCCTCTTAGGAAAAAAAAGGGGGATATGCGGCCTCCTTCGCATTTTTAAAATCTTCGATATCCATTGAAGGCCTTAGGCCAGCTGCAAATGACTTTTTCATTGAGTTCTTGATCAAAGCGCACCTGAACCGAAATGTAGGGATAAGGATGCCGGTTATCAAAATCTCTCCCTTCATTTTTCAGATAGAGCTTGATGAGAATTTCTTTATTATACCAAGGCGGTGTTGAAACGTTTAACTTTCCTTTGTTCAACCGTTGAAATTCTTGGTACTGTTTATCTCCTCTGTAAATCGACATCTCTTGATAATAGTTCATGAGAAGTTTGATGATCTCTTCCGGGCGCTGCTCCATCCCCTGAAAGTAGAAATCGACTTCAGCACCCATCATATGCTTGGAATTTTGGTTGTAAGCAGAATGATCCGCATAAGCATTATGGACTGGGCAGCGATGCCCGCATGTAATCACTGCTTTGCACCCTGTTTTTGCCTGAACATAATTGAGCAAATCGATCAAAATTGGATACACAAACTCCTTGTCTCCTCGGATGGGAAGCGAATGCTTTTGAAATCCCCCGCAATCAAAATAGTTTGCTGGACGAGAAGGATCTTTATGATCGATGTGCGGCGGATTAAGGCTGGATCCTTTGCAGCGAAAGTATTCCTTGGTAATTTTGGAATGTTTCCCAATATACGCCATTTCCCAAGGATATTTCTCACGGACACGGTGCTCTGGTGTTTTCAAGACATCATGGTATTCATGATGCTGCCGATGGACAAATTCTCCTTTGGCATTTTGCCGTCTAAGTTTTTCTTGTTCGGACTGCTCCATTCCAGAACAACCCCCAAGAAAAAAAACAAAACAAATAAAAACTTTTTTAAAACTCGCCATTGCCTATAATCCGGAATTAAGAGAATACACTGCGCCCAGTCTAAAAATGTGAATTTAGGGGGTCTTAGAACAGTCCAGGTTTGAATGGCCCCCTAAATTCACGTTTTTAGACTGGGCGTAGTGCAACTATATAAAAAACAGCAATTAAGTATGGCAATTGAAAACGTGCCCATTGGCGATGCGGATGCTTCCCATTGCAATTTACGTGAAGGGATTCCCCGCAAAAAACAATGTCTCATCGCTGAAAGCGAAATCATGCAAAAAATCTTAAATGATGTGGGCAAAATTGCCAAAAGTTCGTCTTCTGTTTTCATCAGCGGAGAGTCTGGCACCGGAAAAGAGGTCATCGCCCATGCGATTCACGCGCAGTCTCATCGCAATCTACAATCTTTTATCAAAGTGAATTGTGCTGCCATTCCAACAACCCTCCTCGAATCTGAGTTTTTTGGCCATGAAAAAGGCGCCTTCACCGGGGCGATCAATAAAAAACTCGGGCGTTTTGAACTTGCCGATAAAGGGACGCTTTTGCTCGATGAAGTCTCGGAAATTCCGCTTGAGTTACAAGCAAAACTCCTGCGTGCGGTCCAAGAGATGGAGTTTGAGCGCGTCGGTGGGATGCGTCCTATTTATGTCGATGTCCGCTTGATTTCTACTTCCAACTGCCCGATGCAAGATGCGGTGGAACAAAAACTTTTCCGCGAAGACCTCTATTATCGGCTCAATGTCGTCCCAGTCCATATCCCTCCTTTGAGAGAGCGTAAAGAAGACATCCTCCCTCTTGCTGAATTTTTTCTAAAACGGCTCTGTGAAGAGAATCAAAAACCCATGACACGTTTATCCACAGACGCTAAACAAAAACTGATCCATTACAATTGGCCAGGCAACATTCGGGAGCTCGCCAATGTCATCGAACGAAGTGTCGTGATGAACGCCTCTGATGTTCTAGAAGCTCACCAGATCTATATCGAATTGGCCTGCCCAATCAAAGAGGCCCCCTCTTACGCCTTTCCCATTGGAATGACGATTGCCGAGTTGGAAAAACGTCTCATTCTGGAGACCTTGGCGCGAGAAAAAAACAATCGGACGAAAACCGCCCAATTGCTCGGCATCAGCATCCGCACTTTGCGCAATAAACTCCAGGCTTATATCGGAGCACCCTGAAACCTTATCCTCGTCTTCAAGTGAGGTCTCGGAAAAAGAAGATTCGGATCCTTCAGATAGGAGATTGCACGACGTAAACGGCTAATGTCATCTGCACAATGTTTTTCACCCCATCCTCCTTTGCCTTCATAGTCGTCAGGCGCAAGATAAGCAATCATTCCATATAAAGATCCGAGCATCTTGCTAGAAAGCGTTCCAACGATAACTCGTTTGACGGTATCTCTATCGATCCTTCCCCTAAAATTTGGGCCGGATTCAGCTAATTCTTCTATAATATTAATCTTTTTGAGCAAAAGGTTGAGTCGTCCGACTTCAGGGAAAGGATTGTTGGCCGTTAAGGCAAGAATACTGTTGCACGTTACCCTCAAAGGACCTAAAAAGGTTTTATTCTCATTTTTAGTATTCTCAGAGAACTCGGAAGAAGATGAGTCGTATCCTTCAGAAACAGAAGATTCCTCAAAAACGAGGCTGATCTTTTGGAGCAAAAGGTTGAGTTGCTCGACTTTGGGAGAAAGACTGTTTGCCGTTGAGGTGAGAGCATTGTTGTTTGTGATCCCCAAAGGGTCTAAAGCTTTATCCTCATCTTCAGAGAACTCGGAAGAAGATGAGTCGCATACTTCAACGCCTATTTTTTTAAACACAAATCTTTGAAAAGTTTTACTCACAATGCTTGAGAGAGAGGGAAGTTCCGCTCTAGCCCAATTTTGGGAGTCTTCATCTTTAGGACCAAATGCCTCCTCAAATAGCATTTGATAAAACTCATTGAGCTGTTCCGGAGGGATTTCATCTGCAACTATCCTTTCAAACTGATTACGAATGACAGTCGTTATCGCTTGTTTGAAAAAAGCAAGATCATCGTAGCGATGCATTTTTCCCTCTAGATTGTCAAGGGTGGATTCATGCTTAAGGATCATGTCATCGAGTTCCTCAATAGATTCCTTTGACATATTATTGATGATCCCATCGAATTGAGCATAAAATCCTGTGATAAAGTCAGAACTAAATTGAGAG
The DNA here is from genome assembly GCA_963718565.1 of uncultured Verrucomicrobiae bacterium. Lineage (GTDB taxonomy): Bacteria > Chlamydiota > Chlamydiia > Chlamydiales > Rhabdochlamydiaceae > CAJCIW01. Next base: position 2,236,881 of record OY970364.1, on the reverse strand, counting down.
GGATCTTCAATGAGTTGATCCAGACATGCAAAAAGATATCCTATTTTACGGGGCTGTTGGAGCGCGAGGATCTTAGAAAGACGAATACTTCTGCTTGCGAGTTCATCCATTCTCTCCGTATCGTTTTGAGTAAGCACGCGACAGCGAGTTCCCAATTCTTGGATATTTTTAATCCGATCAAAAAGAATGAGATTTTTACATTCCACTTCTGACAGTAAATTTCTTTTTAACGGATTTTTTCGAAACGCATTTAACTTCTCAATAGCCATTTGGAACTGTTCTACGATCAATTGATGTTGAGCATCAACGATGGGCTTTACCAAGCTAAAAGCAATCTCTTTCGCGTTGTGAAAAGAAGGCATCACAATGGTCTCAAATGGATGCCTAAAATAAGAAGGGAGAACATCTCGTAGCGAGGAGATTTCTCTATTCATGGATTCCAATCTTTCTCTTCGACGACTGATCATATTGAAGATGTCAATAAGCCGATCGATAAGAGATTCTTGCGTTGGATTTTCATGAGCCATAATTTCGCATTCTGAAATTGCGCGATGCAAATAGGCGACATCCATTGCATTGTGTGTCATGTCAACTGCTAATTGAAAAACAGTTTTCATTCCGGTGATAGTGGCCATATCAATACCCCCTTATTGGAGAGGAGTTTTGCAATTCCCTCTGGAGTTTATTAAATCTCTCATCGACTTGATCTCATTCTTTTTTTGAGATGACCATTTAACTGCAGTTATGGAATAGAATCAAGAAAAATTTTAATGCATCTGAAAGAGGCCAATTTCGCTATCGATAATCTCTTTCCATTGCCGCCATTTTGCAATCTTGCATTCTAAAGAGATGTGCCGCTGCTGTTCTTCTGTACAGTGGGCAGGAACATAGAAGGCGCGCTCTAAGAGTTTATCAAGAGCTGGCCCCAAAGAGGGAAACAGGCATTCAAAAGCTTTTTCCTCTTGAAAATCGATCTCGAGGATCGTCATTTTTCCTGTAGGAAGAACCAGCTGCCCAAAGGGAAACAGATGTTTTACTCTTTCTAGCTCCTCGAGCATTTCTTCCGCAATGCTGCCCAGGCGGAGCAAACTTTCACCCACCTCCTTCATCTCGCGAAAGATCTTTTCTTTGGAAAGAGGGATTTTGAGTTTCTGGATTTCCGCATGGAGAAGAGCGCGCAGGTCAAGCTGTTGGTTGAGCCCTTGTGCGGCTTCGAGGAGCGGCACGTTGGGAATCCCGGGAAATCCGATTCCTCCTTCGGAGACATTGATAAAACCTGTCTCTGGATGAGCTTTGGCATAAGCGGCAATGCATTCGGACTCCATCACCCATTTGACAAGCGTATGCACATAATGGCCACGGATGTCCTTGCGCTTGAGCAGACGCTCCGGTGATTTTTTCTCACGGCGCTTTTCAGATATGTCGATGTGCGAGGAGGGCAGAATCCCCTCTGCATAGCGCTGTGTTCCGGTGTACGCGAGATCAATCCCGTTCAAGAAGAGAGGATGGCAGCCCATTTCCACTGCAAGCGCAATGGCAAGCGTGGTGACAGAAAGCGCTTCCGACCCTAACTCTGGACCTACGGGCTCTTCTTCGATTTCCATCTGTCTTTCAAAGTAACGTTCACACGATCCGCCAGTGTCTGAAACGAGGTAGCCTCGTTCCCCGTTCAAGGCGTTGAAGACATCGGGTTGAAGGCGTGTGGCATAAATCAAAGGCATTTCATAAGCTGAGGCAATTTTCAATCTACCGAACTCTTCGGCATTAGGGTCCAAAGCAATTCCAAGATGAGGTTGAATCCCTTGATTGCTTAAAGCAGCAATTGTCGAACCGCCGGCGATGATCAAGGCGCGGTCCTCTATTTTTTTTAGGTGCGGCAAACTTGCTTGAAGCGAAGGGCCCGCGCCACAGACCACTGCAGGGATGCCACAAAATTTCCCTTTGAGACCTCCAGCGAGGAATGAACCTGGCCAGCGTCGAATATTGCGCAAGAGATTGACAAGCATCTTATGAGAGTAAAGCGCTTCGGTGAGGATGGCGTGATGGACAGCGGAAAGTCTAAGCAATTTTAGGCGGATCTGAAGAAAGCGGCGCTTTTTTTTCTTCTGGTAGGATGCAATTGCTGCCACTTCGATGCGATCGCAAGAATAAGAAGCTGTAAGTTCTTCTAAATGCTCTTGAAGTCGTTTAGGATCGGGAATGAAACGCACGACGACTTGGGGATCGTAGAAGAGATCCTGCGCGTGTTCCGAAGAGAGCAGGGCATAGACAGCGGCCAGTTCATCCTCAAGGAAAATCAGACGCCTTTCTCGTTTTTCCTTTAGCCACCCTTTTAATGCAGCATAATGATATCCAAGCCCAAGGCCATAGACATAGAGAATATCGACGCCCTCTAAATGCAGTTTTGTTTTAAAGTCCGCAATCTCTTGTGAAATAGAACCGGAATGGAGTTCTTCAGCGCTCAGCTTGTGATCTACACTGGTGATGAGGGGATAAGGAATATATGGCGTGTAACTCAATAAGAAAACCAGTTCAGGATAACGTTCTAATAAATGAACGTGATCCTGGATGTTATACCGCGCACAGGAAGGTTTTGTGAATTTGGACTGGCTGCGGCTTTGCACAATCAATCCTCCCAGTTCGCTTCGCTCACCTGCTCTGCACTGCGAAGGTCTACTAGACCTTCTCGTGTCTCCGCAGCCATAGTTTTCACTATGGCTTCGTCATTCGGACCGCAAGCTTCGATTGTGCTTTGCCTCGCTGAGTCCAAATTCACAAAACCTTCCTGTGCGCGGTATATTTCCCATGGAAATTCGACTCTTCTTTCAGTTTGCCGTCGGCAAAATAATGGCGGTGAATACCCACAGGCAGCCCTGACCGGTATTCTCCTTCATCGATTAAAATGCCTTTTTCATTCCATAATTTGTCCGGCCCCTCGCGAAGCCCCTCTACATAATGCACAGAGCGTTTGGGTTTGCCGGACTCCCAAAACAGCTGGACCTCACCGTGGAGTTTTCCATGAAAGAAAGGAATCAAACTTTTCTTGGACCCATCTTCATAAAAGTATTCTTGCAATCCTTCCCACTCTCCCTCTTTAAATCGCTGTAAACTCGAGAGCAAGCCCGAGAGGAAATAGTAATGAGCTTTGCCGACGCGTTTTCCTTCGCAGTACCATGTTTTTGCAAGGATTTTGCCCTGTTCAGAATACAGGATAGAAGGGCCGTGCAGCTTGCCGTGAAGATAGAACATTTCAGCGCAGAGTTTATTCCCTTCAGCAAAAAGACGGCACTCTCCATGACGCCTTCCATCGCAAACAAGATATACGGACTGAAGGTTGCCCTCTTGGTCCCGATCTTGAACGACACCCTGTCCTGACATCTCAAGCGGAAGCCGAGGAAGAAAAGAGGGAAAAGTAATCGCAATATTGAGCTCATGATCGCGAATAATCAGCTCATCTTTAGAAAAGAGATATTGATCCTTGTCCGTGAAGTTCATCACAATGACCTCAAGTAGGGTAAATGCATTTCGACAGCCTTCTTAAAAAAGAGTAATCTGTGGATATGGGCACCCAGTGGGTGAAACGAAGATCGCACAATGGGATGTTTCCACACATTCCAAAGGGGAAGGAGAAAATGATGATGACAAACCTCTTGTTCAAGTTCAATGTCCAAAACAGCATACTCTCCTTTCTCTAGAGGAGAATTTGGATAATACTTTTCCCACACTTTGAGCATTCCCTCACAAACCTCAAGGCATTTTTCAAAGCTCGCTTTTACTTTCTTTCTCACATTCTCGACTTTTTCGGAAGCGACTTGAGAAGGTGCGGCATTGGAAACGAGCGAATGGACGATCCCCGCCATATCAAATGGCGTTTCAAGCAAAGACATCGCGACCTCGGAAAGTTCTCTGCGTTCGATTCCCGGAAGATCGATGCCACCTGTAGAAGCATGGATCCAATGAATGTGCGGATTCTTCTTGGCAAACGAGACTGTCCATTCAGCGCTCATTAACCAATCGCGTTTAGAATAAAGCTTGCCTTTTTCCAACTCGACCAAACACCCTCGGTTTTCATCGCCTCCGATTTTCGAGGCATACATTTCATCGGGTCCGCAGGAAAAGTCCATCCCGACAAAAATAATGGGATTGCAGCCCAAATGGGCGGCAATCGACGTGCAAAAGTTAGCCACAGTCCATCCTCCATCGAATCGCTCTGCGAAAATACCGGCTTCAGCTGAAGCCCAAGCCTCTAAAGGATAGTTGCCGCTATCGGACATGACAATCAAAGGTCCTTGGACCCTTTCCAATAAAGAGTAGCAAAATCGGCCCTGATAGAAAAAGGGCACCTCGAAGCAGTCCTGCTCTAAAAAACGCCGATAAGGAGGATGGGGATCAATGCTAGCAAAAATATGAGGGACGATTCCATGCGCATTGAGGGCGGCAGCGCTCGATCCGCCAGCGATAATCAGCGCGTTGTCTCTCATTTTAGCCAGTAGCGGCGCCGCTTGATCAAGTGTGGAGCCCGCTCCGCACACAATGGCTGGGATGTGTGTACACTTCCCTTCAAGAGAGGAGCCAAGGCGCGCTTTAGGGAGTGCTGATAAATTCTTCATGGCATTCTTTAGCACTTTGACTCCCATGTCCTCGCTATCTGATGCCAGCAAATCCACCCCGCGATGGTAATGCTCTAATGGGATAAAAAAGTCTTTGGCTGCTTGTTTATAATGGGGTTCTGGAAGGATGTATCCAAAGCGTAAAAAAATAAATTCCCAAGCAATATGTTGAAAAATCTCTTCATCGTCTCTTTTCCAATAAAAAAGGCGGACTTTGGGACCATTCTTTACTGTAAGCTCTTTTGCCCTTAAAAAAAGTTCTTCCTCTTCTTCAATGAAAACGATGAAACGATTGTCCTTTTTTTTTAACCATGCCGAAAGATAATGAGGCAAAGAGCCATCGCCGACGCCAAAAATAAACAAAACATCGATCTCTTCAAGGTTTGATTTGAGATCGATGAATTTCAAGTCTGGAATTAAAAGATCGCTGATGAGGGCTTGACCCACTGCATTAACTCCTTAAATGAGGGAAGAACAGAATAAAATTGATATTCCTTCTCATTCGTTTGAAAACAACCAAATCTTACTTCCTCAAGGTTCACAATAGCAATAAAATAGGCTTTAACATAGTGATTATAACCGATCACTTGATCGACTGCTTCATCGGTTAGTCGTCCGTCCTTCTTGCACTCGATCATCACCAAAGGATACAGCGGAAAGGAGGGATGGATCCCTTTTCCGTAACATAGAATGTCAAGCCTGCGCTCTGGAACATTTTTTCCGTGGAGATGGGGAAGTTCCTTGAGTCCTTTTTCTACAACTAAAAGTTCTTTGGGGTAGTGAAGTCCATGGATCATCCATTTTAGCCAACGCTGACGAACTCGTTCTTCAGGGGTTGCCTTTACCCAGCAAAGGCGCACCTCATCGAAGACAAGGGAGCTATTCGGGCTGGATGAGCCCATAATTCCCATCTTTCCTACGATAGAGAACTTTCAGTTTCATATCTTCTTCGGCACGGAAAATTAAAAATGAATCTCCAGAAAGATCCATCTTCATCACAGCTTCATCGATGGTCAATGTCTTAAGGGGCTTAGTCTCCGTACCGATAATTTTTAGCGGACCAAAAGCTTCAATCTTAGATTGAGCATTTACCTCTTCGATTGCCGCATTGATCTCATCAACTTCATTATAGGGCCGGTGCAAAACATTCACTTGGACGTCGATGACAGACGATTTCTTCCGATGGTGATCTTGAAGGCGACTCTTATAACGCGCTAAAAGAGAGTGCAAACGATCAATTGCCTTGTCAATCGAAGCATACATGTCCGTACTTTTAGATTGGCATTTCACTTCAGTATGGTCGATCTTGAGGACAATGGTGCAGACATGCTCAAGCTTTTGAATTTCAAGCGTCATGTGCAAGTGCATAATGTGATTGTGGAACCGTTCGATTTTAGACAACTTGTCCCAGACATACATGCGGATCGGTTCAGTGACTTGAATATTTCTGCCGATAATATCGACGCGATATCCTTCTGCTTCCTCTTCCTTGAATTTACTGATGTCGACCATACAAGAAACCCTCGTTAATACCTTATTACACTCATCTCTTTTTAGTCAGCAGAGCGCGGGCCTTGCTGTGTTTGATGCTATAGCCAAAATAAATGATGCATCCCACAATCATCCAAATCACAAATTGTACCCAAGTGACACCTGGAAGAGCAATCATTTGAATCACGCAAACAATCGTTCCGAGTAGCGGAACCCAAGGGACAAATGGCGTTTTGAACGGCCGATGCAAAGTGGGCTGTTTATAGCGCAATACTAGAATTCCAAAGCAGACGATCGCAAAAGCAAGGAGCGCCCCCATGCACGTTAACTGGCCTAAAATTCCCACCGGAAAGATTCCTGTGAAAAAAAGGGCAACAATCGAAACAATGACGGTCGAAAAAAAGGGCGTATGGAAACGACGGCTGATTTTCGAAAAAGATTTTGGCAAAAGACCATCTTTCGACATCGTATAAAAGATACGCGCTTGACCGAGCAGCATGACGAGTACAACAGAGGTAAGGCCAGCTAAGATTGCGATTTTTATGACAAAACGCAGCCATATAAAGTTTGGCCCCAATGCGTTGACGGCGACCGCAATCGGATCAGGGACATTGAGCGTTGTATAGCTCACTACACCGAGAAGGACGATCCCGACAATGATGTAGACCACCGTGGAAATTCCCAATGAGCCCAACATTCCAATCGGCATGTGCTTTTGCGGATTTCGGCATTCCTGCGCCATCGTCGACAGCGCGTCAAAGCCGATAAAGGCAAAGAAGACAACTCCTGCTCCCCGGAGCACCCCGCTAAAACCAAACTGACCAAAAGTTCCCGCATTTTGCGGAATAAAAGGCGTGAGATTGTCGGAATTAATATAGGCGATACCGCAAGCAATGAATAGGGCGATGACCCCTAATTTAATGATCACCATTACATTATTGAAACTTGCAGCTGCTTTAATCCCAACAGCCACTAGAGTTCCCATCAAAACGACGATCAACATCGCAGGAAGATTAATGATCGCCCCTGTTTTCATCCACCCCTGAGCAATATCATAGCTGATCGGGGCATTGGCAAAATGGGAGGGAATCTTAATTCCAAGATCTTGGAGCAGGCTGACAAAATATCCCGACCAACCTACGGCCACAGTTGACGCAGAGAAAAGGTATTCCATGGTCAGCCCCCAGCCAATGATCCAGGCTGTCAATTCCCCCATCGTTGCGTAGGCATAAGTATAAGCACTACCGGAAATCGGGATCAACGAAGCAAACTCAGCGTAACAGAGTGCAGCAAACACGCAGATGAGTGCGGCCAAAATAAAGGAAATGAGAATACCGGGACCGGCATATTCCGCGGCGGCCTGACCTGTGAGAACAAAAATACCGGCGCCAATAATTGCGCCAATTCCCATTGCAGTCAGTGTCGTTGCTCCTAGGGAACGCTTCATCGTATGCTGGCTCTCTTGAGCTTCATCGAGCAGCGTCTTAATCGATTTCTTGATAAATAATCCTTTTGCCATACTTCCTGTTCGTGTAAGAGTGTGTTAAATGATACCTAAAAATAGGATAAAATAAAAGCTTAAACAACCGCCCGTACTTGACCTTCCCAGCTGCGGATGAAATCGAGCAGAGATTTTTTGTCTGGCTTTGTGCTTAAAAATTCGAGTGCCTTTGGATTACTGCCCAGATGGGCAAGCTTGGCGAGCAATTGCAAATGGCCCTTGTCGTTGCTAGCAAAAAGGAAAAATAAGGTATGGACAGATTTTCCATCAAGAGCCCCATAGTCGAGGGAGTCCTTGGGATACACCACAAAGACTGTGTCAAGCGGTCCTTTGCGCAAGAAGTCGCGCGTATGCGGGACAGCAATTCCATTGTTGAGTGCTGTAGGCATGAGTTTCTCGCGATCGAGAAGAAGCTCGGAAAGCATTTCCGCATCGACGCCTAATTTCTGGCTCACAGCCTTCGTTGTCCAGCGAATCAATTCTTCTTTTGTCTTTGCAGGAATATTGGAGAAAACATCCCCTTGATGGATGGCTCGATAAAGGCAAAAATGATGCATGCCTCCGCGAGAAGCTGCCTCCTGAGGGTCTTTTTCTACTTCGAGTGGAGGATAGATTTGGACTTCATGGAAAGGAGAAAAACCTTCTTCGGGAGACTTGATTTTGCAGCGCATCATCCAATTCTCAATTTCGATCCGACTGAAACGGTATTGATGGTTAATGCGATAAGCAGGGATTTTTCCATCGGAGAGCCAACGACGGATTGTCGTCTCGGAAACATTTAGCAATTCTGCGACATCTTTAATCTTGAGGTCCATAAAGCACCGCTCATGATATTCTTTGGTTCGAACGATAGCTTCTTACAGATTAACAATCAGCAAATAGGGCTATCACTTCTTTTGCATCATACGCTTTGAGCAATTTTTTGCGCCGCTCTTCATTTTTAATGGCCATTGTGAGATGGGACAAAATTTTCAAATACTCGGTTTGTTTATTTTCGGGGCCGCCGATCATAAAGATCAAACGCACAGGTGAACTGTCCAGCGCATTCCACTCAATTCCCCCTTTAGGCTGGATGCCAATCGCAATGAAAAAATCATCATATCCTTGCAATTTCGCGTGGGGAACGGCCACTCCCAACCCTATTCCTGTAGAAACGATTTTTTCGCGTTCTAATATGGCTTCATGAAAAACTTTGGCGTTTTTCAATTTTCCACCTTTTTCCAAAAGTCCGATCAATTGTTCAAGAGCTTCGTCACGGGAATCGGCATTTAAAAATAGGACGAGACGCTCATCCAAATAATTGGAGATCGCCACACACGCTCCTTTCTTAAAGATTTTTTTAAAGTCGCTAATGCTAACGACAATCTGATGATTAATGCGTGCCAGTATGGCCAAAACCGCCCTCTCCACGTGAAGTTGATACTAAGGACTCCTCAAGGGTAAAAATGGCTCTTTCTACACGTGCAAGCACTATTTGCGCAATGCGCATGCCGGGGGTGATGATAAAAGTATTTTTTCCATGATTGATCAAGATCACGCTGACCTCTCCACGATAATCCGCATCAATCGTGCCAGGAGAATTTAACACCGTAATTTGATTCTTCAAAGCCAGTCCGCTACGCGGACGCACCTGGATTTCATATCCCTCGGGTATGGCAAAACGCAACCCCGTAGGGATTAATGCAGAAGTACCGGGCTCGATGGCAAGAGGTTCTTTAATGCAGGCCTTGACATCAGCTCCTGCAGCAAAAGCCGAGGCATAAACGGGAAGAGATCCGGAGTCACTTGCAACAGTTGGGATTTCGGTCTCTGTCATAGAAAATCTTGTTATTTCAATGTTTCAGCTTCGGCTAGAGTCATTAATTCTTTGAGTTTCTGTGGTAACTTCCCAAGCGATTGACCATATAGAACCCTATAGGCCGAAGGTTCTTGATAATCGCGCTCATTTCCTGTCAGAAATTCCAGCAATTGGAATAGTCTCTCTTTTAATTGATGGCGATTAACAATGCAATCGATCATTCCTTTTTCAAGCAAAAATTCGGAACGTTGGGCGCCAGGGGGAAGTTTTTGTCGCATCGCCTGCTCGACAACGCGCGGCCCAGCAAAACCGATCAAGGCATCGGGCTCAGCAATAATGATGTCTCCTAAGGAAGCAAACGATGCAGTGACACCTCCCGTAGTGGGGTTGGTCATCACCGAAATGTAAAGCAGTCCTTTTTCATGCAATTTCGCAAGCGCAGCTGATGTTTTAGCCATTTGCATGAGTGAAAGGGCGGATTCCTGCATCCGCGCTCCGCCCGATGCAGAAATAATGATGAGAGGAAGCCGATGCGCGATTGCATATTCGATGATCAATGTGAGCCTTTCTCCAACCACCGAACCCATGGATCCCGCCATAAAAGAAAAATCTAAAACACCCAGCGCAACTGCTTTGCCCAAAATTTTACAAGGTCCTACCATTGCAGCTTCATCGCGCCCTGAGTTTTTCTTGGCATTTTCTACGCGTTTGACATAAGACTCTGTATCGACGAATTGAAGAGGGTCGACCGATTTGTATTCGTTGAACATTTCTACAAATGTTCCAGGGTCTACTAATAGCTGAATACGCTGCGTTGCAGATAAACGGTAATGATAATTGCATTTCGGGCAACAATGCAGATTTTGCTGCAGTTCATTGGCATGCACCATATCGTTACAATGCGTGCATTTGACCCACCCGCTATAGCCATCTTTTTTGGTCGTTTGGACTTTAATTTTCGGCTTGTTACGCGAAAACAATCCCATAAACATCCATCATTTTTTTTAAAAGTGCCATCTAATTTAACACATTGGAGACCTGTCTTCAATATAGAATAATATCAAAGACAAGTTAATAAAATAATTCACTTTACATTTTGGCCTGTGAGTAGCGTTCCTCGACGCTCTTCCAATTCACAACTTTCCAAATATTTTTTACATACTCCGCGCGCACATTCTTATACTGTAAATAGTAAGCGTGTTCCCACACGTCAATCCCAAATAAGGGGACAGACCCTAACGTACTTAAGGGGTCTTGATTCGAACAGGAGGCAATCACGAGTTTTCCATTTGCCCGATTAAAGCCCAACCATCCCCATCCAGAACCTTGAATCGCCACAGAAGCCGCGCTTAATTTTTCTACACAAGCATCAAAAGAGCCAAATTCCGCTTGCAACGCATGCGCAAGTTCTCCTTTAGGAGCTCCTCCACCGCCTTTGCTTTCAGGAGCCAGGGTCGTCCAAAAAATCGAATGATTTACATGTCCTCCCCCATTGAATTTAATGGCCTGTTGTAGTCCGATCATCGCTGCGATATCACTTTTTGCTTCGGCATCGCGGTATTTTTCTAAGGCAGTGTTGAGATTAGTAACGTAACCTTGGTGATGCTTAGAGTAATGCAGCTGCATGATCTCAGCTGAAATCACAGGTTCGAGTGCTGAAAAATCATAGGGGAGGTCAGGAAGCTTATAAGGGGCAAAATTGGACATAGTAAAACTCCTTTTCAAGGGCCGTCAAGATTATACTTTTTCTCCGCATATTTTGTAAGAGAGTGTTTAGGAAAATTTATTTTTAGAGGAATTGCAAAATTTCTCTTTAATACAAGCGAGATGATTCTCAAGAAGGCTAGCGGGAAACGCGGACACGCCAATGCCGTGTTTCCGACATATGAAATGGAGGCATTACTTCGTACGTCCTTAAAAACTCATGGCAAAAGTTGAAGACCATTTTGATCCATGCCAAACTTACCACTTATCGATCTTGATTGGGCACGGATCGAAATGGTCCTCAACTTTTGCCAGAGTCTTCAAGGAAGTTAATGTACGTGCTACCAGTCAAGGTGTGGCCGGAGAGGCTGTTTGATAACGCTCATGAACAAATTGTGCTAAATCGATCGGATCCCCTCGAAACCACTGGGCTTGTGCTTTTCATTGCAACCAGTTGGTCATATAGTTCATGCACCTCTGCAACGCCACATTGGAAGAGATGCCAATCGATAAATGCAAAGCCTGGCATGGGTCCAAATGACATTCAGTGCTTGCCATAGGTTTTTGAGGACGTACATTACTTCAATGCCTAGCCTCAACACTTTTATTTACACCCACAAAGCCCTTTAATACTGCAATAAATGGTTTGATATGGTACGATTTGTGCCATTTTTAATTTTTAGGTGAGTAAGGAAAACGCATGGCTATTTCTTCTGTCACACAACACCCGCCCATCACAAATGTTCATGTTCCGCATACTTCCGACATGGATACCATCGAATGTATCATCCAGCCGAGCAATTTTCTTCATTTGATTCCGACAATCACTGGAATCGCTTTGGGAATCTTGTTTCTCCCTCATTTTGGGCTGGGATTGGCTTTTGGTGCCATAGAGCTCACGGTTATGCTTATTTCCTTAGTTTTTTTAAGAAAAGCGGGAATCCTCACTTCTTTACCTGACAACAATAGCGAATATGATAAGCTCCTCCGCAAATCGCTACTCCAAGCCTCTCTTTTTGGCCCGATCGTTGAAGAAGGAGTGTTTCGCGGAGTGATCCAGCCGCTGGTCACAAAATCCATTCAGATCCTTGTTCCTGCTGCAGCTGCAGCCTTATTTGGAACTGGACCGAGCGTGGCAACAGCTGTTTCTGTTGTCGCAACATCTGTCTTATTTGGTGCATTCCATTACTTCAATCCCCACAAAAATGTCCATATCCAAGCTGTAACTAGCACAGTCGGTGGGTTAATGCTGGGATGCATTTCTGCTCAGTTTGGTATTGGAGCATCCTTTGCCGCACATATCTCATTCAACTCCATTCTTGGGCTTTTCATCGCATGCAGACCGTTGGACAAAGATAGAGATAGTGTGCTTGGTCAAAGAAAGTTTGATGCGATATCCCTTCCTACTTGAGTCTTTAAAGCTTGCTCAGTGACGAGGCCGATCGCAATCAGTTTTTTGTTGTTGGGCAAGCTTCCAAAAATAGCGATAAACGCATTGACCGTTGAAGGACTAGTAAATATGATTTCATCAACCCTATCTAAATCAGGTTTGGGTTCCAAGGTTTGCGTCACTGTATCATAAAGGTCGCAGGCCTGAAAACAAATGCTTCCTTCTTGAAAAAACTTCGCAAGGAGAGGACGCGATAATGAGGAGCGCGGCATAAAAAAATAAGCATTCTTTAAAGACATCGGAGTTAACAATTCTATAACGCCTTCTTGTGTCTCATTTTTCGCGACCAGCTGAGGCGCAAAGCCTCGCATGGAAAGATGTAAGGCCGTCACTGTGCCGATTGCGATCACGGTTTTTGCCTTTAAAGCTTCTAGGGACTGTTTTAAATCTGCACAGTGTTGAAAGAAAACATTCACGGCGTTTTTACTTGTAAAGATCAGGTGCGTAAACGCATGAAGCTCAGCATAAGCTTGTTTGACCTCGGGATGTTCCAAAGGTCGCGGAATAATCTTTATCACCGGATAATGAATGAGATGGCCCTTGGCATGGCCTTGGTTTTCAAACATCGTAGGGTCTGTTCCAAGATATAAAATCGTTTTCATCCTCTCCTCACATCCATACAGTGAAAAAGTTCTCTCATCTCTTGATCATTTTCCAGAGCAATAATCGCGAGCTGTCCTTGCAAAGGGGCGCACTCTCCGGAAAGCGGGATGCGCGTGCAATGTGTCAGTTTTAGTCGGATCAAAGCTGCCTCGGCTATGACCAGCCCATCGACAATGCCCTGATCTAAAAGGGCCAGTCTGGTATGAATTGCCCCGCGGACATCGACACAAACAAGGTCTGAGCGTAAATCATGGATATTTTTTTCGCGTCGCATACTCGATGTCCCGATTGTGGCCCCAAATGGCAAACTCTCGAGAGTTGTATGAGGCCCGCGCAGCACAATCGAATCCGAAGGATCGACTCCTTGAGTGAGCGCAACAAGTTTTAATCCTTTTGGCAAAGGGTCAGGCAAATCTTTTGCAGAATGAATGCTAATGCGACAACTGCCTGCGAGTTGAAGAGCATCGATCTCTTTCGTAAAAAAATCGGTCTTTTCCAGTGTTCGAAGTGAGGTTTTTAAGTCTTTGTCACCCGTTGTTTCCACCCAAACGCATTGAAACACCACATGCGGATGGCACTGCCTCAATTCTTGTAACACTTCCTCGCATTGCGCCTGTGAAAGAGGAGAGTTCCGCGCCCCGACCGTCAGTTCAATGGAGTAATTCACGAATGGCCTCCTCGACAACTTCGACGCCGATGAGAGAAATCTTTTGGGAAAGATCAGAAGAGATCCCTTTTAAATTGCGCTTAGGACATACACAGCGCCGAAAACCCATGTGGATCGCCTCGCGCATGCGGCTTTCAATACGCGGGACGCCGCGCACTTCACCACTGAGGCCTACTTCGCCAAGAATGACTGTTTCGGGATCGATCGGACGATTGCAAAATGAAGACCCGATTGCCATGAGGACACCGAGATCAATCGCGGGTTCAAAAATTTTAAGCCCTCCTGCAACGGAGACAAACACATCGCAATGATGAAGCTGATATCCCATCTTTTTTTCCAAAACAGCAAGCAAGAGTGCTAGTCGGTTCTGGTCAAGGCCGGTCGACTTGCGTGTTGAAGTAGAAAAAGCTGACGTCGCAACAAGCGCTTGGACCTCGATTAAAAGTGCACGGGATCCTTCGACGGTCGGAATGATCACAGACCCAGACACCTCTTTGAGTCGCTCTTCTAAAAAAATGATAGAAGGATTGCTCACTTCGGAAAGCCCTTGGCTTCCCATTTGAAAGAGCGCGATATCATCGGTCGGTCCAAAACGATTTTTTACGGATCGCAACAAGCGATAGCCATGCTGACGGTCGCCTTCGAAGTCGAGAACGGTATCGACAATGTGTTCGAGAACGCGTGGACCCGCGATCTCACCTGATTTTGTCACGTGACCAATCAAGAACGTGGCGATCCCTATTCCTTTAGCAATATGCATAAATTCGGTCGCTAATTCTCGGACTTGGCTCACAGAACCCGGCGCTGAAGGCAGTTCGCTTTTGTAAAGAATCTGGATCGAATCGACGATCATGGCGTCAGGCTTGAGATGATCAATTTGCGCTTTGATATTTGAGAAAAGAGTATCGCTGAGCAAATAAAGGCGGTCGTCGCCAGCCCCCAGACGGCTTGCACGCATCGATGTCTGTTCCACAGATTCCTCTCCGCAGACATAGAGGATTGTCAGTCCTTGCTCTGCAAGAGCTTGGGCAAGCTGCAGCATTAACGTCGATTTACCAATCCCAGGATCTCCCCCGATCAATGTCAAAGAACCCGGGACAATTCCCCCCCCAAGAAGTCTGTCGAATTCTGGCATTTTAGTCGAGATCCGACGAAATTCATTCACGGTAACTTCTTTGACCCGCATCGGCTTTGCCGATTCATTTTTGAGCGATTCAAAGCGCTTTCCTTTATCCTCAACCTCGATCTCTTGCTCAAAAGTATTCCATTTTTGGCAGACTGTGCAACTCCCTGTCCATTTCGCCTGTCGATGACCGCATTCGCAGCAACTCCAAAGCACTTTTTGTTTAGGCATTTTGCATGACTCCCAGTTTTTTTAGGGCATCTTCTGCTGCAGCTTGCTCTGCTTCTTTTTTTGAGGATCCTGTGCCTTCTCCCGCTTCTTTGTCGTCAACATAAGCGATCACGTGAAACATTTTGCTATGATCAGGTCCAGATTCCTTGAGAATTTTATACGCAGGTGGCTTTTGGTATTTTTTTTGCGAATAATCCTGCAGTTCCGCCTTCCAATTTCTGAGTGGCTTTCTCAAATGTTCTTCGATTTGCTGAGAAAAATGAAAAAAGAAAAATTTCTTTGCAGATTCAATCCCTGAATCGAGATAGATCGCTCCAATCAAAGCTTCGAAGAGATCAGCTAAAATTGTCTCGCGGCCACGGCCATCGTTCATGCGCTCCCCTCTTCCCAACAACACAGATTGCCCAATACCGAGCTGATTGAGGAGAGCTGCACAACTACTCGCTTCGACGATATGGGAGCGCAAATGGGAAAGAAATCCTTCTGGTTCCGTGGGCAGCTGCGCATAAAGATAGTCTGAGATCATCAATCCCAACACCGAATCTCCAAGAAATTCAAGCCGTTCATTATGCTGCTGGACAAGGTCGCGATGTTCATTGAAAAAAGAACGATGAACAAAAGAAAGGATAAGCAATTGCTTATTCTTAAATGTGTATTTAATTTTTTCCTCGATCGCAGGAATGCGAACGATTAGCTCTTCAACTGGATTCATAATTTTTTGAGTTTACCTTTCGTAATGAATAATTATCTCTAAGTTTACAAAGATTATCAAGTAGCTTTACTTTATTCTTGCACAGACACATACTCAGGATTTTTCACTTAAAGCGCAATCTATGGCCAAGTTAAATCCCCATTTTAAACAGTTAAAGCGTGAATATATCTTTCCGGTGATCGAGCAAAAGCTTTCCGAACTCAAAAGCGGACATCCGGACATCACAGTCCTCAATTTGGGAATCGGCGATGTCGCTCTTCCTCTTGCCCCTTCCATCGCAAAAGCTATTGTTAAGGCTGTCGAAGAAATGACAACCGAAAGCGAGCGACGAGGGTATGGGCCGCACAATGGATATGCTTTTTTACGCGAAGCGATTGTTAACAATGAATTTTCACATCTCGGCTTCACTCCTGAAGAAATTTTTGTCTCTGACGGAGCCAATAGTGATACCGTCAACATTCTAGACCTCTTCAGTCTTTCGAGCGTTGTTGGGATCAACGATCCTACTTATCCCGCCTATTTAGATGCGACGATCCTCTCAGGAAGAAAAAAAATTCTCCTCTTTCCCTGCCTGCCAGAAAACCGTTTTGCTCCCAAACCGCCCAAAGAACACTGCGACCTCATTTATCTATGTTCACCTAGTAATCCAACAGGTGTCGCCATGACGCGCAGCGAACTGCAGGAATGGATCGATTATGCCCTCAAAGAACGGGCGCTCCTTCTTCTCGATAACGCTTATGAATCCTTTATCACCTCTCCCGAGGTTCCTCGGAGCATCTTTGAACTTCCTGGCGCCAAAGAGTGTTCGATTGAATTTCGCAGTTTTTCTAAAACTGCTGGCTTTACGGGATTGCGCTGCGCTTATGCTATTTTGCCGAAGGCCGTCAAGGCCCAGCTTGGGCGCAAATTCATCTCTCTCCACCCCTACTGGGACCGCCGCCAAGCGACTAAATTCAATGGCGTTGCCTATCCGATCCAGCGCGGTGCCGAAGCGATTTACACAAAAGATGGCCGAGAAGAAACACGCGCTCAAATCGCCCTCTACCTCACACAAGCAAAGCGTTTGAAAGAAGGCCTTGAAAGACTAGGGTTTACCTGCTACGGGGGAACGGACGCTCCTTATATCTGGTGGAAAACTCCCGAGGGGCAATCTTCTTGGGAATTTTTTGATCTCTTATTGAAAAAATGCCATGTGATCTCTATTCCTGGAAGAGGATTTGGCGTACATGGAGAAGGGTACGTTCGCCTTTCTGCTTTCACCACTCCTGATCAAACAACCTTAGCCCTAGAACGATTTAATACCCTCTAAGTCTTAAAACTCAGGCTAAAACTATGCGCTTTGCGATTACTGCTGACCACAAAGAATTTTTCACCAAAAACCATTATATCGAATTTGAAGGGATTCTCCCTATCGATCAAGTCTCTTCCCTTAAAAAAAATGTCGAAGAAACGGTCGCCAAGCGTTTGCGCACACCTCCCGAAAAGCTAAAAGGAAAAAGTGCTCCCGAACTCTATTTTGCCGGATATGATCTTTGGCGCGATAATGAAGAAATCAAAAAAATTTCCCATAAGCAAGCTTTTGCATCACTGGGTTCAGAATTGATGCAAGCAGTACCTCTTCGCTTTTGCTTTGATCAATATTTTGCCACATATCACTGCAACGTCGCTTCACCCTACGATATCCCCTATTCTCTTCAAGAAATCTCGTGCATCCATCCTCTTGCTGGCGGACTAGTTTTGCCTTTGCAAGATCTTCCCTCTCCCCCAACATTTTTCCCCATGCCGCTAAAAGCAGGGAATGGCCTATTTATTTCGCCGACTTTTTCTCTACCCTGGCCACATCTTTTCTCCACTTGCGGACTCTGCTTTTTGCTGATTGCCTACGCGATGGAAAAAGCGATTTTTCGTGCGGATTCTCACGATCCGCACGCGGCTTCTTTAAAAAAACTCGGCTATGCTTTTAACGAACAGCTTAAAGACTCGATTCACCCGATCGTTTTTAGAAGAAGTTAGAATAGACATCTTGCGTAACCTGCTTTACCTGGAAAATCATCGATTTTTTCAGGTAAAGCAGGTTACGCAAGATGTCTAATGAAGCTCTTCAAGAGAGCTTCACTCTCCGATTAATTTCTCGACAAAAACATCACGTGTAGACAATCTGAACTCACGGCTGGAATCGATCACATGTCTAGAAAGTCCCATCACCCCGATCAAATTGATAAACAACATAAAAGTAATCGCGATATCCGCAAGTGTCCAGATCATATCGACCCGCAACAAGCTGCCGATCGGAACAAGCGCGATATAAGTGTAGCGAAACCATTTTTGTTGATTGGGGCCAACTAAAAACTCTAGCGCCTTTTCTCCACAATAAGACCATGCCAAGATTGTTGTGTAGGCAAAGAGAATAAGAGACGCAATGACAATATAGCCGCCAATGGGGGTGCCAAGACCTTTAGAGAAAGCATACGTCACCATATTTGTACTCTGCAGTCCGGGCTCTAACCAAGCGCCTGTCAAAATCAGCACCAATCCTGTCGCTGTACAGACGACCATCACTATTAAGGGTGCGACAAGTGTTGCAATCCCGTCCATCACGGGATGGTCCGACCGGGCATTGGATTGGAGAATCGGCACAATCCCGGTGCCGGCATCGGTCGCAAAAAGTCCCCTGTCAAATCCTGTTGTGATGATTTTAACAATGCTAAAACCCATGACCCCACCCGCTACTGATGAAAGACCAAAAGCATGCTTGAACATAATGCCCAGGGCCTCAAAGGCTTTGTCGTAGTTCATACCGATGATGATAGCAGCCGTTCCCAGGTAAAGAAACGCTTTAAAAGGAACGATGAGGGAAGCGAAATTCGCTAAACGCTTGATTCCACCAAGGATGACCACACCGACCAGCCCAGCGATAGCAAGGCTAGCATATAAGGGATTGAATCCCATCCTCTGCAAAGGAAGAACAATGGAGTTAATCTGGGCAAAGTTACCGACAGTGATCGCTCCAAAAATCGTAAAGGCGCAAAATATCATGGCTAGTTTTTTAAAGCCAAGGCCATCGCGTAAGTAATACATCGGGCCGCCGGCATATTCATTATTTTGTAATTTGCTGCGAAATGAAATTCCTAAAATGCAGCTGGCATACTGAATGGCCGCTCCAAAAAACGCCATGATCCACATCCACACTAAAGCGCCTGGCCCCCCTGTAGCAATGGCGATTGCCATTCCAGAAATATTTCCGGTTCCGAAATTCCCTGCCAACACTGTGGAAAGCGCCCCAAAACGGCTGATACTTCCTTTGCCATCCACATTTTTACTTAAGAGAGAACTGAAACTTTTTTTAAGTTGCGAAGCCTGTACGAAACGCAGCTTGAGAGTGAGATAAATCCCTACCAGGATAATCCCAGGGAACACAGCGAATAGTGTGAAGTTTTGATTAAAGCTTTCCAAGAAACCTTTTAAATCCATAATATTCCTTCTCGTTTTTAGATGATTTGATGGGATAAATTAAGATAAACAAACAATATTAGCACCTTTGCGGTGCCGAGAAGACAGTGGCAACGAAATGACTAAAAAAGAAATTTAAATGCTCCATAAAATGGGAATGTAACATTTATTAGTCTTTTTTCGCAACTTTCAAACATAAATTTGCAAGACCGAAAGCATTAAAAGTAGAGATTATATGAATGCCTGGTTGAACAGTTACTACACCTTCGTGGATGAAAAATTTGAATGCAAAAAATTTTGCTTGACTGCATAATGTGCGCATGTCTTCGCATGAAGACGTATCATCTTAAGAATCTGTCCACGAAAGACTTTTTGGTTCCTAAGCGGACTTATGCTGCAAAAAAACAAGCTCTATGCTCAATATCGACGCTGGCAATCTGATCGCCTCAGTGAAAAAGAGGGGATTGTGGTTGGAGCAGATCTGACTCAAGAATGGCTTCTACCTTGGTGGTGGAAACATTATAGCACATGTAATTCCTATCCTGTGGCTTTTGTCGATTTCGGAATGTCGGAAAAAATGAAAGCATGGTGCCGGGAGCATGGAGAATTGATTCCTCTTTTGGTGGCTGACGTTTTTGTCGCAGAAAGACATGAAATCGATCCTGTCCTTGTAGGGGAGATGGAAGGGGCTTGCGGGAAGAATTTCTGGCCTTGCCGTCATGCCTGGTTTAAAAAGCCCTTAGCGTGCTTACAATCCCCTTTTCGCACATCGATCTGGATCGATTTGGACTGTCAAGTCCGTGGATCTATAAGCAAACTGTTTGATTGTTGCGAAGGGTCGCTTGCGATCGCTGTAGATTCTTGTCATCCCCTTTCTTACAACTCTGGAGTGATGGTCTTTAAACATGGGCTGAACGTCATAGAAACTTGGGCGGATCATGCCTTTGAGCGTAATCATGAATTTCGCGGTGACCAAGATCTGCTCTCAGCGATCATTGATGAACAGAATGTCACAATCACAGAGATCCCTGCGATTTATAACTGGAGCCGATGTAATCAGTCCAATCCTGAAGCGGTGATCTTACATTGGCATGGCCCGCAAGGGAAAAGCGAAATTACTCATCAGATCATGAAAATGAGTCTAGAAAATTTTTGAAAACTCATCTACAGCTTTTTTTGCACGGGAAATACACGCGTTTACGCTCACCCCTTCCAGGTAATTGCCGACTAATTGGCATTGCGGAACTATTTTGCACAATTGATTTTTCAATTCGGCCATTTTTTCTAAATGCCCGACTCCATATTGAGGAATCGCGTGCGGAGAGGATTTGAAAGAGATCGCCTTTGGCATTTGGGAAATGCCCAAATGGCGGCGGATTCCCTTAAGCGCCATATCAATGTTTTTCTCCTCGCTACGCCCCATTTCCTGTAATTTGATCGTGAGCCGCGTCTCTTGAGGTCTACGATTGTGTTCAGAAAAGATGGAAGAATCAAAGACAACCCCTAAAATATCCTCATTGGCATAAGTCGCCGTCAAATAACCAAATCCCTGCACAGGAAGAACCTGGGCATCGTAGCCGAAATTAACGACAGCGATTCCCTCTGAGGGAATTTTCAGGAGTTCTTTGGAAAGCTCGGGAGCATGATGTGCAAAAAGATGGCCTGCCTCTGTCACAGGAAGAGCACAAAAAAGAAAATCTGCTGAGAACTGTTCGTTTTCCGTTTTAACAATCACACGGTCTTTTTCGAAGACAATCTGCTTGGCTTTCTGATTGTAACAGATCGTCGCTGGGATTTGATTGACAATAGTCTGGGGGAGCTGTTCAATGCCGCAACGAAAAGAAAACATCGCAGATAAGGGGACCTGTTCCATTTCTTGAGAATAGCGAGATTGCCCTTTCTTTTCTTTCATTTGCGCAAAAAATCCTTTGGTCACAGAGCCATATTTTTCTTCCCAATGTTTCAAATTGGGAAAACAGGCGCGAACGGAAATTTTGCGGATATCTCCTCCAAAAATGCCGACGACCAAGGGGTCAAAAAAAAGACGAGCGACATCATAATTAAAACGGCGGAGAACAAATTCCCAAACTGTCTCATCCCCCACTTTGATGGGCTTTTTCCATTCCGTGAGCAAGGCTCGAATAAACCCTCTTGTAATCGGAGATAACACAAAAGAAATAGGATTGGAGGGAAAACGATGTAGCTCTCCTTCATGCCATAGATAACGATGATGGGGCTTTGCTTCCGACCAGATCACCTCGTTTTGGAGCCCAAGTTCAGAAATTAAGCGCATCGTGGAAGGGGCTTTATCCACTTTAAATGTACGCGGTCCTTTTTCGAAATGAAACCCTGTCGTATGATCCGTATGCATCCAACCGCCAGCACGGGAACTTTTTTCAAGAAGGGTGATCTCAAGCGGTAGCCCCGTTTGGCTCAAGTACCATGCTGTAGACAGGCCGGAAATTCCTGCGCCTAGGATAATGACCTTCTTTTTCTGCATATGGGATGATGACCAAGATTGTTCTGAGGTAGTGTAGTGAATCAAAGCAATAAAATAAAAGGCGAGATTGTTCTTTATCTCAAAGAGCTGCGCGAAAAAATGATAAACGCCTTTGAAGCATATGAACCTTTAAAACGTTTTCAACGCACATCGTGGAAATACCAAAAAGGAGGCGGAGGCGGAGAAATGGCTGTCTTGCGCGGATCGATCTTTGAAAAAGCTGCGATCAATTGGTCCGGAGTGAGCGGAGATCAATTCCCGATGGCAGATGGCATGGGCCCCTTTTTTGCCACAGGGATCAGCCTGATCACACACATGTTCAATCCCCATGCACCCACTGTTCACTTCAATATTCGTTACATCTCAACGGATGACAAAAGCTGGTTTGGCGGAGGCTACGACTTAACTCCCATGGGATTCTTTTATGAGGAGGACACATTGCATTTTCACAATGTCGCTAAAAAAGCACTCGATCCTTTCGGAAAAGAAATCTATCCCCTCTTCTCAAAGAATGCTCAAGAGTATTTTTATATCCCTCATCGCCAAAAAGAGCGCGGTGTCGGAGGAATTTTTTTTGACCATTACAACACGGATGATTTTGAAAAGGATTTTGCGCTATGGAAGCGAGTCGGCGATACGTTCCTAGAGACAATCCTCCCCATTTATGATCGGCGTGTTGGCTTGTCCTTTACCCCCATCCAAAAAGACAAGCAGCTAGAAATGCGGGCACATTATGTCGAGTTCAATCTTCTCTACGACCGCGGGACAAAATTTGGCTTTCTTTCCGGGGGGAATCCCGATGCGGTCCTTTGTTCGCTGCCGCCGCTGGTCAAATGGTAAAGAATCTCCTGGCAAAGCTTGCGTGTCTTACCTCCAATATCGAGATGAGGATTGAATTCAACCAGCTCTAAAGCTTTAAGCCGTGGATCATTGGCAAATAAAGGAAGGCATTGGAGAAGTTCTCGAGAACTTATTCCTTCAGAAACAGGGCTGCCCGTCCCTGGAACTTCGGAAACATCGATGACATCGATGTCCAGACTCACTCCATAGCCAATAGCCCCTTGGGAAACATAGTCGATTGCTTCGCGCACAACAGTTTCAAAACCGCGCTTCTCAACCTCCTGCATAAAATAAATGCGCACATTCAGACTTTCAAGCAATTGAGCTTCACCCTCTTCAAACGAACGAACACCGATCAGGCACAAACGCTGAGGGCTGAGAATGGGCGCTCGGCGTTTGATCTCTACGAGATCCTTTAAGCCATACCCTAAAAGCGCAGCGAGCGGCATGCCATGCCATGCTCCGGAGGGAGTCGTCTGAGGCGTATGAGCATCCATATGCGCATCGATCCAAATCAGGCCCAAAGGCTTTGGACTCTGATCAGACAAAAAACAGCCTACGCCATTCCACGTTCCAATAGCAATGCTATGATCTCCCCCGACAACGATGGGAAAATATCCGCGCTGCATCACATCAAATACTTTACCCGCAAAACGTTGATTGAAATCGACGATCAATGGCAACGACTCTGCAAGTGGAATATCTTTTTCTTTAAATCGTTCTTTTGGATAAAGAATATCCCAGCCCTCAATGGGGACTTTTTGACTTTTTAGCCATTCTAAGCACCCTGCTTCTTTGAGAACGACAGGGCCATCTTCGCATGTCCTAATCTGGGCGCCCCATCCTGTTGCGGCGCCAATCACGTGATAAATTCTTTCCCGCACTTTTCCTCTTTAACTGCTTCGACAAATGTACGGACATTTTCTAAAGGAATGTCTGGTGTAATGCCATGGCCGAGATTGACAATGAATCCCAGTTGGTCTTGCATCGAGACTAATAATTCTTTTACGCCTGCACGGATTTTTTCTGGAGGCGATTTTAAAAACTCGGGATTGAAATTTCCTTGTACAGCAATAGGAAGCGGCACTTTTTGCCTTAGTTCGCACATCGGCAGGTGCCAATCAAAGCTAATCCCTGTGGGGAGCAATGCTGCCAATGCTTCTGCACGAAGGCTAGAATTTCGGCAAAAAAGAATGACAGGGACGCCGCTCGGCTGAAGAGCTTTCACAATCTGGTGCAAATAGGGAAGTGAAAACAGTGCAAACTCTTCATCATTGAGAACATTTGCCCAGGAGTCAAAGACTTGGATCACATCCGCTCCTGCTCGAATTTGCCCCTCTAAATAAGCAATTGTCGCTTCGGTAATTTTTGTCAGAAGGCAGTGAAGTGTCTTAGGGCTTGTCTTGATCCAGCGCTTTGTCTGCTCAAAAGCATATTGACTTGCCGAATCGATAAAGTAGCTTGCCACTGTAAATGGACCTCCGCTAAACCCAATGAGAGGAACATCCATCTTTTCTTTAACAGTCATGATTGTTTTGAACACATAATCTAATGACTTTTCGACGGGAATGTAGTTCAAGGAATCGACTTGGCTTTGAGTTGTGATCCGCGGCTCAACATACGGTCCCTTGCCTTCAGGGAAACGAACCGCAAGCCCTAACGCTTCTGCAATCACGAGGATATCAGAGAAAAGGATGGCCGCATCCACCTTTAAAAGCTCAAGAGGAAGACAGGTGACGTCCGCAGCGATTTCAGGGTGATGGAACATTTCCCAAAGCGAATGTTGCTTGCGCAGCGCTCGATACTGGGGCATGTAACGCCCTGCTTGGCGCATTAACCAAACAGGCGGACGAGACACTTTTTCGCAGCGCAGTGCTTTTAACAGGAGATCATTCATGTAAAAACCTGAATTTGGGGTTCATTTTATAGTAGATTGTCGTAGGTTTCGAGGCACTTTTTGCAAATTTTGGCGCGTTCGATAGCTGGGGGCACCTATGGACGCGCCAAAATTTGCAAAAAGTGCCCGAAAGATACGGCAATCTACTATAAAATGAACCCCAAACTCAGGTTAAAAGACGATCTAAAATCGAATCGACAGTAAAACCAAACTCTTCAGCAAGATCGCTGATCGGAGCGGATTCGCCATATGTCTCTACGGAGATTGAGATCCCTTCATGACCGATCCATTTTGACCAACCGAAGCTGACAGCAGCTTCAACGCTGACACGGCGCCCCAAGTCTCCTCCGACAACGTTGCGCTTATATTCATCACTTTGTTCTTCAAAAATTTCCCAACAAGGCATCGAAATCACACGCACCGATTTTCCCAGTTTTTCCAAAGCTACGGCTACGTCGATAGCAAGAGAAACCTCAGAACCTGTCGCCATGAGTGTAAAATCAGGCTTTGCTGTTTCTTTTTTTATAATGTACGCGCCTTTGGCCATTCCTTGATCGTAAGAAACATTACAGCAAGAAAGTTCAGGAAGATTTTGCCGCGAAAGTACGAGCGCCGTTGGCCCGTGGTAGCGAAGCGCCGCAATCCATGCCATCTTCATCTCCCAACTGTCAGCAGGACGGATGACATGCAGGTTTGGCATAGCGCGCAAAGCAGCTAAATGCTCAATCGGCTGATGGGTAGGACCATCTTCTCCCAGAAAGATCGAATCATGGGTATATTGATAGATCACTTGTATTTTTGAAAGCGCAGCTAGGCGCACGGCATTGCGCATGTAATCGGAAAATGTCAAAAATGTTCCAATGAAGGGAACAATCATATCTGTCTCCGCAAGACCAGTGGCTGTAGTTGCCATGCCGAACTCGCGAACCCCGTATTTGATATTACGGCCCGAGAAATTACCTTTCGAGATCATCGGATATTTTTTCATCATCGTCATATCCGAGCCAGAAAGGTCGGCGGAACCGCCGATAAGCTGAGGGAGGAGTTCTCCGAGAGTATTGAGAATAACTTGAGACGCGCTGCGCGTTGCGATTGGATTTTTGATTTCAATCTTGCGCAGCTCCGCCTCAAGATCGTCGGGAAGCCTTTTTTCTACCATTTGCATGAACATTTTTGCCAAATCAGCCTTAGTTTCAGAAAATCGGCGGAACATCTCTTTCCACTTTTGTTCTAAAGCAACATCTTTTGCTAGTTTCTGCTCAAAGAACGTGTAGACCGACTGAGGAACATAAAATTCTTCTTCGGGAAGTCCGAGAGCTTTTTTTGTCGCCTCAACTTCTTCAGAGCCTAGCGGCGAACCGTGAACTTTATGCGTCCCAGACTTATTTGGAGAGCCTTTTCCAATAATTGTATGCATGATCACAAGGGTCGGTTTTGTCTGATGTTCGCGAATATGCGTAAAGATTTTTTCCATCTGATCAAAATCATAGCCATCGAGTTCAAAGACATCCCAATTATAGCCCAAATAACGAAGCTTGGTATCTTCCGAGTCCGATTCAGCCAGGAACCCATCCAAGGTCACCTTGTTGGCATCATAAATGAGGACCAAGTTGTCCAACCCCAGATGTCCTGCCAGAGATGAAGCTTCAGAAGACACACCTTCCATCATGCATCCATCTCCTGCCAAACAATACACTTTATTATTGAACAGAGGGAACTCATCGCTGTTAAACCGCGCAGCTAACATTTTCAACCCTAATGCTTGCCCAACAGCATTACCCACACCCTGCCCCAGAGGTCCCGTCGTTGCCTCAACACCGGTCGTCACATGATATTCCGGATGACCCGGAGTCTTGGAGTGGATCTGGCGGAACCGTTTGATCTCATCCATGGAAAGACCAAAGCCGGACAAATGCAATAAAGAATAGAGGAGCATCGAGCCGTGGCCGGCAGAGAGGACAAATCGATCGCGGTTAAGCCATTTAGGATTCTTAGGATTGTGGCGAAGCAAGGTTCCGTATAGATAAGCTCCAAACTCGGCACAGCCCATCGGTAGACCCGGATGGCCAGAATTTGCTTTTTGGACCGCCTCCATCGAAAGCTCTCGAATAGTATTGGCGATTTTGCTCAGCTGCTTTTTTAACTCTGCGTCCATGCTAAAAACTCCTAACCTGAAGTGATGGGTTTATTTTAGAGGGAATTGCAAAACTAACAAAACGGGGCGATTTTCTGAGGGAGATTATTTAGCCAACCAGCTCAATCTCCCTCAGAAAATCACCCCGTTTTGTTAATCTCGCAACTCGCTCGAAAAATAACCGCGATTTTGTCTTCATTTACCAATGCAAAATCCTTATGGCTGATATGATTTCTTCTTGCAAAATCAACACACATCAGCCAAAGGGACAACTCAAATGAGTCAACTGACAGTCACGTTATCACAATATTGGAGCAAAATTCAAGGAACACTTTTTTCGGTGGTACTTGTCCCAATGACAAGATGCACCGGTGTAAGAGTCTTGATCAGGAACAATCTCAACGTATATTTTTTGTTGATAAGAGAAGACCGGGGTTGTTTTGCATTCAGAATTGCTCTGCGAGTCGACGCGAAAAGGGACCCGCCCGAAAGGGCGAAGCCAGGGCGGGAAGTGAGCGCATGAGCAGCCGATGGACTCAGATCGCAAAGCAAAATCGCAGCGCAGGAGAGCGCGGTCAGCGCATGGGGGGATCAGTGCTTTGCACGGCCCCCCGACGAGCACGCGATTTGGCAAAGCGAGATGAGTCCCAAGGGGGCCAGCAGGGGATAAAGGACACGCAGTGCTTTGTCCCCGACATGTGGAAAAGAGACACTTTAAAAACCTTTACTAAGTTTAAAAAAATCTTCTTAATTTCCTGCGCCCTGCCGTCCGTTGTTCCTGCTTTGACATTCCTGGTCTTTTTGTGTTATCCTTTTTTCCTCATTGTTATCTTCTAGGAATTAAACATGACTTCACAAGAGATTCGTCGGAATTTTCTCAAATATTTTAAAGATTGTGGGCATACTGTCATCGCTTCATCCCCCGTCGTTCCCCACGATGATCCCACCCTACTGTTCACAAACGCGGGCATGAACCAGTTCAAAGATGTTTTCTTAGGGAAAAGCACACGCGATTATTCGCGCGCTGCAACTTCTCAAAAATGCATTCGCGTTGGCGGCAAACACAACGATCTGGATAACGTCGGCCATACAGCACGCCATCTCACTTTTTTTGAAATGCTCGGCAACTTTTCTTTCGGTGATTACTTCAAGAAAGAGGCGATTGCCTATGCTTGGGAAGTTTCGACAAAAGTCTTTGGCCTCGATCCTGAGAAAATCTGGATCACTGTTTTCCGCGAAGATGATGAAGCCTTCGAACTTTGGAAACAGATCGTTCCTGAAAAGAAAATTGTGCGCATGGACGAAAAAGACAACTTCTGGGCCATGGGTGATACTGGTCCTTGCGGGCCATGTTCTGAACTCTACTTCGATCGCGGCAACAAATATGGCAATGCGACTTCCCCCAAGGACGATACTGAAGGCACACGCTTCCTGGAATTCTGGAATCTTGTTTTCATGCAATTCAATCGCGATGCCGCGGGAAACATGATGATTTTACCTAAACAGTCCATCGATACAGGTTCAGGACTAGAGCGCGTTGCTGCACTAAAACTCGATGTCGACACCCTCTTCGGAACGGACATTTTGCGCAGCCTGATTGCACAGATCGAAAACATCTGTGGCAAAAAATACAATCCCCATGATCCCCATCTTGCTCCGGCCTACCACGTCATCGCCGATCATATCCGTTCGCTTTCTTTTGCCATTGCAGACGGCGCTCAGCCAAGCAATGTAGAACGCGGATACATTTTGCGCAAGCTGCTTCGCCGTGCAGTCCGTTACGGGAGGATGTTAGGATTACAAGATCCTTTTTTGGCAAAAATTTTACCGCGCCTTATCGAAACGATGGGACCTGACTATCGAGAGCTCATCAGCTCTCAAGCACGTATCGCCGAAATCCTCACTCTTGAGGAAGAAGCTTTCATTCGCACGCTTAAACGCGGTGGGAATATCTTAAACAATATCATTGAACAGGCCCAAAAAAGTCCTCAGAAACAAATCACAGGAGCTGACGCTTTCAAACTCAAGGACACTTACGGTTTTCCGATTGAAGAAATTCTCTTGATCGCCAAAGACACTGGACTTCAAGTCAATCTCGATATTTATCAGCTTCTCGAAGAGCAAGCCAAAGAGCGCTCGCGCAGTGCACAAGCTGTCCACATCCAAGAAGTGGAAGAAAGTCTGTTTAAAAATTACATCGAAACACATGGGTCTTGCGAATTTTTGGGATATCAACAGACAACTGCTGAAGGGACCGTCATGGCGCTTGTCGTGAATGGAAAATTCGTGGACTCCATCGCCGAGGGTCAGGAAGGCATCGTCATCCTCGATCGCACACCTTTCTACGCTGAAAAAGGCGGACAAATCAGCGATATCGGCATTCTCTCTCATCATAAAGGTCAGTTTAAAGTCAGCGACTGCCACGCGCCTTATCCAGGCGTCATCGCCCATATCGGAAAAATGGAAAACGGCACCATGATCCTCGGGGAGCCCGTCAATGCTCAAGTCGATGCACAAAGGCGTCAAAAGATTGCAAATAATCACACCGCAACTCATCTGTTGCATTGGGCGCTGCAAAAAGTTTTAGGCGCACATATCCGCCAAGCAGGGTCGCTCGTGGAAACAGGTCGATTCCGCTTTGATTTCAATCATCACAAAGCGCTTTCTAAAGAGGAAATCCGCCACGTTGAGATGCTCGTCAACGAAAAGATTCGCAATGAGACTCCCGTTAAAGCTTATGAGCTCTCTTATGAAGAAGCCCAACGCCACCCGGAGATTAAACAATTCTTTGGTGAAAAATATGGCACTAAAGTGCGCGTCATTGACATTGACTATTCTAAAGAACTTTGCGGTGGGACACATACACACAATGTCGGCACAATCGGATACTTTAGGATTGCTAAAGAAGGGAGCATTTCCTCCGGCGTACGCCGCATCGAAGCTGTCACTGGAAAAGAAGCCGAAATGTTCACTTACGAAAATGAAAATCATGTGGAAAAAGCCGCCGAACTACTGAAAGTATCCCCCGCTAAACTCATCGAACGTGTGACCGCTTTTCTAGAAGAGCACAAACATCTCGCGCATGAGCTCAAGCAATTTAAAAAGGCGACGTTAAAACAGCTCGCAAAAGATTTAGTATTAAAAGCGCAAAAAGCCGGTTCTATCTCCTTCATCGCAGAAATTGTCCCGGTAGAAGCAGAGATGCTTCCCGAACTAGTGGAAGATCTCATCTCAGCATTGCACTCCGGTGTGGTTCTGCTTGGAATCAAAACAGAGGGGCGCTGCCAACTCATGGCACGTGTGTCTTCCGACCTTGTCCAAAAAGGCATTCAGGCGGTTCAATTGATCAAAGAGATCTCTCCCGCCGTTGGCGGCAGCGGTGGTGGAAAACCAGAATCGGCTCAAGCAGGCGGAAAAAATCCCGAAGGATTATCCCGAGCCCTTGACAAGGCAAGAGAATGGCTCACCGCAAGGACTTAAAATTACACGCAACTTTGCTAAAAAGCGCCATCCTTGCGCATCTCCTAGAAGTGATTCAAAAGGAACCTTCACTTTTGATCGAAGAACTCTGGGAGGGATCCAAGGCCGCGCTGATCTGGCTGATCGCCTCTGCGACAAAAAAACATCTTCTCATCATCAGCGACAGCGCCGACGACCGTCTCTTTGAAGACCTGAATTTTTTTTCTCTGCCTAACATCCTCGATTTTCCTTCTTGGGAAACACTTCCTGGCGAAGAGATCCTCCCTAGCCCAGATCTCGTTGGCAAACGACTGCAAGTGTTACATTCTTTGATGAATTCATCCTCTCCTCACGTCATTTTGGCCCCTTTGCAAGCGGTGCTCCAAAAGCTTCCAGCAAAGAAAGTCCTCAAACCTCTCACACAAATGTGGAAAAAAGGATCTTCGATTCCTTTCGCAACTGTCCCTGAACTCCTTTCCGATCTCGGCTATCGACGCGTGCCTGTTGTTTCTGACAAAGGGGAATATTCCCTAAGAGGAGGCATCATCGATATTTTTCCCCTCACGTCCTTTGACCCTTACCGCATTGAGTTTTTTGGAGACGACATTGATGAAATCCGCAGATTTGACCCTGTTTCTCAGAAATCGATTGGTAAGGTGGAAGAATTCTTTCTTCCCCCCGCCTCGGAATTGACATTACTGCTAGAGAAGGACAAGGAAATGTGCACACTCTTGGACTATCTCGGAAAAGACACCCTCGTGATTTTCAATGATCTGCTCCGTCTAGAAGACCGTTGGGTCTCCTTGAAAAGTTTACCTGGCTTCAAAACTCCTTTTTTTTCGAGCTTTGAAAGTTTCTTTGAACGCACAGAATCTCTTCATCGACTATTTTGGTCCGCTCAGCGCGT
Organism: uncultured Verrucomicrobiae bacterium; assembly: GCA_963718565.1. GTDB lineage: Bacteria > Chlamydiota > Chlamydiia > Chlamydiales > Rhabdochlamydiaceae > CAJCIW01. The sequence continues at coordinate 2,205,804 of OY970364.1, read as the reverse complement.
TGAGGAATTATCCGAGGTGCAGATTGAAGAGAGAATGGGACGGGCCTTTTATAGCGGGAAATCCCCTGCACAGCCTTTGAAGTTTCACATCCTGGGAAGAACGATTAAAACCAAACGCTGTTTGCATCCGTTCATTCCGATCTCCGATTATTTTTCTCTTTCTGAAAACAGGTCTGCAGCGACAGAGGAAGAAATTTTACATGCTTTAAATCGTCATGCGCACACGGAATTTGAAGTGCATTTTGTCTGCTCGACTGAATCGGAGAAAAGTGCGTTTATCGACAAAGTGAGCTCCGATCAGATCTCCCTTCCGAAAAATGCGCATTACCATTTGGGATATCTCTCCAGTGGGTTTGTGTTAGAAGATGCCCAAATCGCGCTTCTCCCCATGACGGAATTGAATCATCGCTTAAAACCTCGACGCCAAAAATGGCGCAACACCTACCACACTCCCGCTTCTGATTTTCATGAGCTTGTCCCTGGAGACGTCGTCGCCCATTTTCACAACGGGATCGCCAAGTATTTAGGGATTGAAAAACGGCCCAATCATGTGGGTACACCGACCGAGTATATGATCCTCGAATACGCTGAAAACAGTAAACTCTTCGTCCCTGTTTCACAATCCCATCTCGTCAGCCGTTACATCGGGGCCAAAGAAGAAATCCCGACTTTAAGCCAACTCGGTTCCAACCGCTGGCAAAAAACACGCGCTGCTGCCCAGCAAGCGATCATCGGTTATGCGGATCAGCTGTTGCGGATGTATGCCGAGCGCACTGTCCATGGCGGCTATCTTTTTCCTCCCGATTCTCACGAAGTTCAGCTCTTTGAGTCCGATTTTCCATTTATTGAAACAGAAGATCAGCTCACTGCCGTTGCCACGATTAAAGAAGATATGGAATCGACCAAAGCGATGGACAGATTGATCTGTGGCGATGTCGGTTACGGCAAAACAGAGGTCGCGATGCGCGCAGCATTCAAGGCCGTTGTCGATGGAAAAAAACAGGTCGCTGTCCTTGTCCCGACGACCGTTTTGGCGATCCAACATTTTGAAACGTTTTCCGCCCGCATGGCCAATTTTCCAATTAACATCGCCGTTCTTTCCCGCTTCCGCTCCAGCCGTGAAATCAAAGAAACACTGAAAAAAACTGCCGAAGGAAAAGTCGATATCCTCATCGGTACACACCGACTCATCAGCAAAGATGTCATCTTCAAAGATCTCGGATTATTGATTATCGATGAAGAGCAGCGTTTTGGCGTTCGGGCCAAGGAACATCTCAAAAGGCTTAAAGTCGGAGTCGATTGCATCACGCTGTCGGCAACTCCCATTCCCCGAACTCTCTATCTTTCGCTCATCGGCGCTAAAGAAATTTCTATGATCAACAGCCCCCCTCAAGATCGCCTTCCCATCAAATCCCTGATCGCCGAACGCGATCCTCAGCTGATCAAAAACGCGTTAATGCGCGAACTTTCTCGCGACGGCCAAGCCTTTTTTATTCATAATCGCGTTGAGACGATTTTCCGCATTTCAGAAGAAATCCAAAACCTGCTTCCAGAAGCACGCGTCGTCACTGGCCATGGGCAGATGTCCGCCGATGAGCTCGATTCGGTCTTTCATGCGTTTAAGAGCGGTCAAGCTGACATCCTCGTCGCGACGACAATTATCGAAAATGGAATTGATATTCCCAATGCCAATACCATTCTCATCGACCGCGCCGATACTTTTGGACTTGCAGATCTTTATCAAATGCGCGGACGCGTTGGCAGATGGAATCGTCCGGCTTACGCCTATTTTCTAATCCCTAAGGCGCGTGAACTCCCTGAATTAACAAAGCGCCGCCTTCATGCTCTGACCGAATCCTCAGGTTTTGGGGCGGGAATGAAAATCGCAATGCGAGATTTAGAAATCCGTGGAGCTGGCGATATCCTCGGCACGCAGCAATCCGGCCAAATCTCATCGATCGGCTTCCATCTTTATTGTAAATTGCTCAAAAAAGCGATGGAAGCTCTGAAGAAAAAAAGCTCCCCATCTTTCACAGAAGTCAAGATGGAATTCTCCTTCGATGCTAGCCTTCCCGAAGAATACATCAATGAAACATCGCTGCGCATGGAAATCTACCATCGGCTTGGCGAATCTGCCAGCATAGACGATGTCGATGCCATCCTTGCAGAACTCAAAGACCGTTTTGGACCCTATCCTCCCCAAGTGTTGTGGCTTTATCACCTCACTCGCCTTCGCCTCTTTGCTTCCGCACATCATTTTACTTTGCTTAAATTCGAAAATCTCACGTTCACAGCAGAACGTCAGAGCGGCAAAACTGTTGTTCGAAAAACAATCGCTTTGCCACGCCTCAAAAAACCCGACGAGCTAGAAAAGCAAGTCATCGCTGCTTTGACCGACAATTTCGATCTCAAACACAAAAAATAACCTTTTACCTATGCAGTTTTTAAATGCGAGCAGATGTTTCCTCTTGAATCACTTCCGATATATACAGTTCGTGAACGAGAAAAAGTTTAAATGCCAAGACGCAAAGCCGCTAAGATATCATTCTTGGCGTCTTAGCACCTTTGTGTCTTTGCGTTGTATTCAATTCCCTCTTAAGAAAGTTGTATCTTTGCTTTTTTTGCTTTTTGTTTTTGGATGCACTTCAAATTCCAACCCGCAAGAAAAGATTACAGGATTAATAAAAATAAGAGAATTTCTCTCGTCACTGTCTTCTGATGAACGTCTCTTATTAGAGTTTTTTTTTCGAACCTTGATTCAAGAAGATGTCATAGGTTACACCTTATTAGGAGGTAAACCTATGAGTTTTTATTCTTATTTCAAACCAAAGCTATTATTGAATCCCTATCAATTTAGACAGCTAAATTGGATGGATAGAATAGATTTATTTTTTGAAGGATTTGATGAAGATGATGCTCTTTTTCACAAAGGCTTTGAAGTCTGGAAAAAATATAAACACCATTTTTGCGGAAGAAATATTTTCTTTGATCTGGTTGAAAATGATGGCATACTCCATCACATGAAAGTCACTGTATACAACAAACACTTAATGTTACCTCTCCTTGATCATCATTATTCCTGCATGTATTGCGTGAAGCCTCATTGAAGGTATCACAATAATGTTATCAACGAATAAAAAACTCCTTTCATTGTGCTAACTCCTGCGAATATTTTTAGATTCAAGTTTTCGGCGGGCCCATGCCAATGTTGCGGTGGTAAGCCCCTTTGATATGCTGCTCTTGCATCTTGCGGGCTATTTTTAGAATCATCACGCCCTTTTCCACATGATCTGCCATGTACCGCTCATACACGGACTCAGAACTGCGTTTCGTCTTAATTCCATCGGCATTTAAAGGCAGATCGGAGACAAGAAGCAAAGCCCCTAATGTGAATTTACGTTTGTAGCTAGCAGCAAACAATGTCGCGCACTCCATCTCGATAGCCTGGGCTTTGGTCGCTTTCAATCTGCTTTTGAACTCCTCATTGAACTCCCAAAAGCGCATGTTGGTCGTATAGGTGATTCCGATATGATAGACAGCTTTTTGCAATTCAAGGACTTCAGTGACGGCCTTCTGCATCAAAAAATTCGCAAGGGCTGGCACTTCAGAAGGAAAATAGAAATCCGATGTCCCCTCACCACGAATGCTGGCAACAGGAACAAGATAATCTCCCGTTTGATAACGGCGGCGCAATCCTCCGCACATCCCTAAAAGAAGGCTCGTCTTGATCGGCATGAAAGAACAGAGATCGACGACAAGGGCTGCAGCTGGGGAGCCAATTTTAAAATCGAGGATGCTCACATCATCTTTGGGACTATGGGCGACTTTGAACATCGATCCTTCGATAATTTTAATATCGCGGGTCTTAGCAAAGTAATCGACGTAGCGCGGAAAATTCGTGAGCAAAAGATTAGAATGGAACTGCGAGATCTCACATCCAGAATACCGCTCCAAGGTGTCCTTAGCAAACTGCTCTTCGGTAATTTCTCCGGCCATCACAATGCTCCTGTTTTTTGCAAGAATACGTGAAAGCCTCACATTCTGCAACCAAGGAAGTGAATAAAACCGCGAACCAAATATGTTGCTAAAATATTTCTTTGGTCTTATTCTTTTTTTTCTTTCAGGAGGTAACTATGGCGGAATGCTTCCCAATTAAACAGGTTTACGATCAGCTTGCTAATATGTTCTCTTCTCAATTTCAGTGCCCTCAATTGCAAAAATGCAAAAGCTATATCTGTACGAATCCTCTGATGGACAGAGTGACAAACAATTGGAAAGTGATCCTCATGGATTGCAGCACAATCATCGCTGTCGGTTGTTGCGCTATCGCCTTTTTCACCAGTTCGACCATGCTGTGCGCCGTCTTTGCCCTCATGGCAATTTCTTCCGGAGTCAGTGCTTTTTATATGCGGCGCTTTTCCCTATTAAATGATTTAGAAGCCACTGCCAAAGGATTGAGGGAGTCAAAAGAAAAACTAGAGCAACTCACAAAGAATCTGGAAGGAGAAAATAACCGCCTTGCTGAAACCAATCGGGATCTGCAACGCACCAATCAAGCCTTTCTTCAGACAAATAGAGACTTGCAGACGACAAATGAGGCATTCCGGCAGACAAATACAAGGCTGACGACTCAAGTGACGCAGCTGACACTGCAAGTCACGCAACTGCGCGAAAGCGCCGAACGGATTCGCACAGAAATGCTTCGTTTTCAACAGGAAAATTCACATCTGCACAATAATGTCCAAGGACTTGATCAGAGCCTTCGTGTGCTCGATCAGCAAATTTTAGCATCGCGAGGGCTCTGCGAGCAAATCACAAATCACCTTACAACCCAACAGCAAGGACTGGGCGAACAGCTCAACCAACTCAGGCAATATCTGTCTGAGCTGCGTGCTGAAAATCGTGTCCATGAAAGAATTCAAGAACTAGGGACACTTCAACAACAAGTGCAACAAGCTGCCACCCAACTGCATGACATTCAGCTGCAATACGCAGCCGAGCGCGCCAACTTTCAAGCGATCCACGAAGCCCTCGTTCAACTTCGCAATCAATTTGACACTGCAATTCGCGATGCGGTCTCCAACATGCAGTTGAACAACCAGCAGCTCCGAAACAACATCTCCGCAAATCAACAGCAATTCCAAGAAAATATCACCGCTCTTTCAACAGAACGGCAGCGCATCCAACAAATGCTCAACCGCTACGGACCTCCTCCCAATGCTGTTCCACAGGTCTCTCAATCCAATGATCGGTCCCGTTAGTAGGAAAAGAAGACGGGAGCCAAGCGTTTCGCGACGAAGGAGCGAAATTAGTCCAAACATCTTATACCGCGCTCCGTTAGGTTTTGTGAATTTGGACTGGCTGCGGCTCTGCCCAATCAATCCCCCCAGTTCGCTTCGCTCACCTGCTCCGCACTACGAAGGTCCACCGGACCTTCTCGTGTCTCCGCAGCCATAGTTTCCACTATGGCTTCGTCATTGGTTGGGGAGAGTGGTTTCTTTAGCGATGAGGTTATCATTGCCATCGTAACTGTTTTCTTCGCATAGGAGTGTTTCATTTTGAGAAGAGCGTTTTTCAACTGTTTGAGTGAGGTCGTGGGTGTTAAAGGATTCGATGGTCTCCAGACCAAGGGGATCGATGCTGGTTTGTTGATGGTTCTCATCATCATAGGTTGTGGTTGTGGTATTTCCTAAAAGATCTTGTTTTTTGATGAGGCGATTAAAGGAATCATATTCAAAATGTTCCGTAGCTTCTTTTCCATCGATGAAACGTGTGAGGCTTTTTTTGTTGCCGGAGCTGTCATAAGTATACGCAATTTGCGACAACACATTGCCTTGTCTATCTTCTTTTCTTTCTTCGATGACTCGATCTAAAAGATCGTGCTCCGTTATGGTCATAAGCTCTGCTGTTACCATTCGGTGAAGACGCCCTAATGAGTCATAACCATAAATGATCGGGAAGGCTTATTGCGGCGAGGGGGTTTGCAATTCCCTCTATAGTATTTCGCGAGTGAATTTTTATTTTATTTTTTTACATCACTCTAGTAAGGCAGCTGCTGGAATTTCCCAGGAAAGCTTGCTTTTTAACCCTTTTCCCATCAAAATCGCCCTATTTGCGTGACGTCATAACTTTTAAGACTTAAAGGATTTTAAGCATGGCACAGTACAGTACAAGCGATTTGCGAACGGGTTTTAAAGTGGAAGTCGAAGGCGAACCCTACACCGTTGTGAGCAACGAATTTGTCAAACCGGGCAAAGGTCAGCCCTTCAATCGCATCAAATTAAAGCATCTGCTTACGGGACGGGTTGTGGAAAAAACCTTTAAGTCTGGCGAAAAAGTCGGTGCTGCGGACGTCGAAGAGAAAAAAATGCGCCTACTCTACAAAGAAAGCGATGGCGTTGTGTTCATGGACGATGAATCTTTTGAGCAACTCACGGTCTCTAATACCATCGTGCAAGATAAGCAGCACTGGCTCATGGAAGAGGTCGTCTATGCTATCGTCTTCTATAAAGGCGAACCGATTGAAGTTGTTCCTCCCACTTTCATGGAGATGAAAATCGTCGAAACAGCTCCAGGGTTGCGCGGCGACACTTCAGGACGCGTGCTCAAACCTGCTGTGACTGAAAGCGGCGCAAAAATTCAAGTTCCCATCTTTATCGAAGAAGGGGAAAAAATTAAAGTGGACACACGCACAGGTGAATATGTCTCCCGCGTCTAATGAACTCGAACTGTCTTTGCGAGCCAAAATTCCTTTTCTCGTTGACCGAGCGCTCATGCTCCAGAAAGCTCGCGCTTTCTTTGCCGAAAGAAATGTGCTGGAAGTGGACTGCCCCGCACTTTCGCAAAGCGCTCCAATCGATTTGCATATCGATGTGATGAAGATCGCAATGAAAGATGCTGAAGTAGGATATCTCCACACCTCGCCGGAATATGGAATGAAACGCCTCATTGCTGCCGGCATCGGAGATATCTATCAGATCAGTCATGCTTTTCGCGATGGGGAGATTGGACCTTTGCATAATCCCGAATTCACAATGACGGAATGGTACCGTCTTGGAATCAGTTTTGAAGAGATGATTGCTGAAACACTCGACTTTATTCGGCTGTTTTTAGGCGATTTGCCACATCGATTGATGAACTATCGCCAGGTATTGAAGCATTATCTGGGAATTGATTATTTAACTTCTTCAGTTTCTGAGCTTTTAGATCATGCAAAAAGCAGCAGTCTCAATCTTCCCAACGATGCTGCGACTTGGGATAGAGATACCCTTTTACAATTACTGGTCAGCTTTCTCATCGAACCACAATTAGGACATGCAGAATTGTTTGTGCTCAGTTATTTCCCTGCTTCTCAAGCAGCCCTTTCTAAGACAATCATTCTTCCTGATGGCGAACGGGTTGCATGCCGCTTTGAGGTCTATTATCGAGGGATTGAACTGGCCAATGGCTATTACGAGCTCACCGATGCAGTAGAACAGCGCAAACGTCTTGAAGCCTCGAATCAAGCTCGGCTGAATGCCGGCAAGGAAGCCTTAAAAATCGATGAGCGCTTTTTGGAAGCTCTTGAACTGGGGCTCCCTGACTGTTGCGGAGTTGCTGTGGGATTCGATCGACTCATGATGCTTAAACATAAAGAAAGCGAGCTAAAAAATGTGCTTCCCATGATCTGGGAAGAGAGTTGAAGATGGAGCTATTTGAATTTGATTCTTTCAAAACCCTCAATGCTTGCGTGTCTGAATGTCGGCGTTGTCCGCGTCTTGTGACATTTCGCGAAAATGTTCCCGAAAAACCCAAATTCGAAGGTCAAATGTATTGGAAATGCCCCGTTCCCGGCTTCGGGGATCCCAAAGCATTTCTACTGATTTTAGGACTAGCCCCTTCCGCTCAAGGGGGCAATCGCACGGGAAGAATTTTTACAGGAGATGAATCTGCGCGCTTTTTGTTTAAAGCGCTCCACAAAGAAGGATTTGCTAATCAGTCGACATCAGAAAGTAGGGACGATGGGCTAAAACTTCAGGGTTGCTACATGACCGCGGTTGTCAAGTGTGTTCCTCCAAAAAACAGACCCGTCCCATTAGAACAGAAGAATTGTTTTCCCTATCTGCTCAATGAATGTGCTCTTTTGAAACATCTCACCGCAGTGCTGGCGCTCGGTGGATTTGCTTTTAATGGCTATCTTCATTATGTGAAAAATCAGGGAGGTCCAAAAATCTTTCATCGTTTCCAACACGGCGAAAAACAGCTCATCGAAGGATTCCCTACACTTTATTCTTGCTACCATCCCAGCCCACAAAATACAAACACTGGCAAACTCAATCTGGCCATGCTTTGCCAAGTTTTAAAACAGATCAAAAAAGATTATCCGTTTGTTTCGGAAAAATGATAGATCCTCCAATGGAGCCTTGTCAGCAACTCTTCCTCTTCTAGGTTTAGTCCAATGGGCTCATGTTCATTAATTTCAAGCAATGACCCAATCACTTGCTCTAAAAAATATCCTGTATTTTGTCCCTTTTTGAAATGCGCCCATGTTCTTGCTCCCAATTGAAATGCTAATTGATCTCGAAGATCTTGATATTTTTGTTGAAGCACCGATTTATCCGAACTTTCAGCATCAAGAGATAGAGCTAGAATAGACCGTTCCTCTTCTTTTTTTTCTTGTCTAATGATTCTCACAAGTTTTACTTCAGCGATCAAACCTATATTAGGTGGAAACTGTGAAGATTCCCCATATGCAAATGCTGGATGAATATAAGTTTCTCTTTCTTCACCAATGGACATCCCTTTGATAACTTCAGTAAATCCAGTAATACAGCTTGATAAATCAATAACAGATTCATCTTCGGCCTCAGAAGTACATAGAATTTTTCCTAAATGATTCTTAATGACGTAGGCTACTTCTACAACCGCGGATGAGGTGGCAATAGATTCCCCTTTTCCTTCTTTGACAATTTTATAATAAAGTTTTCCAGGAACTAAACAGATTAAATCTCTTCTATCAATTAACCTGGAAAAGAATTCTTCACATTGCATGAGATTCTGCTTTTTCCTTAAAAAGTTTTCAATGTCTCGATATCTGTCTAATAAACGATACCATTCACGACGAGAGAGCATTGAATCATCATTCTCAACAGCTCTCATCCCTTGCGTAAAAAACTCTATCCATTCGCTATCATGCTCGGGCAAGCTTTGGCATATTGACTTAGCGATTACAACCGGCAATTTACAATGCTCTTCTAATTCCAAATCTTGATATTGAGAAGAGAGATTAAAGAGTATTTTTGGAATTTCTTTTTTTCCACAACGCGTTAAGATTTTCTCTAAAAACTGTTCATCTTCTAATATTTCGTGGACCTTCTTTTGTGTTTTAATATATGTTTTTAGTAATTGTTGCGTTTCTTTACTTTTAAGACATCCAAACCAAGGAATAAGAGGAGAAGAGTTTTCAACAAGATCTTTTGAAACAAATAGGATTTCATCCAAATGGTCAAGTTCTTCCACTAAAGAAGGGTGCCCAAAACTTGGGATCATTTCTAGAGTTTTACTATCAACATTTCCCTTTTTTTTGTTCTCCTTTAATTTAAGGCTAGAAGGTTTAAAAGGAATTTTCTCTTTCTTCGCAAGCGATGCCTCAATTTCCTCTTCTCTGCTAACATGCAAAGCATTTTGCGTTCCAAATCCTAGCGCAATGCCTATCAGCACCTTATTATTATTAAAAACTGAGGAAAAACTTTCTTCATGATCTAATAATTTTGCAAAGAGCCCTTCGGGAGAAACCTCGGGTCCCAAAACGTATTGAAATAAAGGAAGATTCTCCTTAACTACCTTTATGAATTCTTCTCGATTAATAAAGAGAACGTGCTGCCAACCATAGCTTTGGGTTTCATAAAAATGAATAAAATAGTTTTGGCTTTTGTTGGGAAGTTTTTGCCAAATCTTGTACCCTTCTTTGAGGATAATACTTCTCCTATGAAGATCCTCACCCAACATGAAAAGGTTTGTCTCATGTGGTTGCACACCTTCTATACAAATCGGCTTTGAACCATAAAGAACATATCCCGCTTGAGATCTTTCAAATAAATCACGAAGAAAAGTTTCTAGAACTTCTTTTTCAGAAACTGGAGCAATTGCTACATTTGCGACCGCCAAAATGGCGGTCGGCTTTATGATAGCTAATAAAAATAAAAAGATGTAAATCATTCTATCTTAAGAATCTTTAGCCTCTAAAGTAAGGACAATCTCGTTGATTGCATCTACCATCGCCGTGGCGAGAAGGATGTCCATTAGGACATTCGTATTGCGGCTGGGAATTTTCTCTTCCCAGATCTTCGGCACTTATGTAAAGGCCTCCTTCATCTCTAAAAACTGCTGAAACAGTTTGGATATTTCCACTAAAATTGACAAACATTCCTCTTTCATCGATCCATAATTGATCTAGAGCTATACCGAAATGAACTCAAGATTTGGTTTTTGGCTACGTCGGGCAGCCACTGTATTTGAGCCCACCTGCATCGCACAACTTATTCAAGTTGTGCTGCTTCGGCGTCGCATACGCTGGCTCAAATTCAGGGCGCCTCCTTGCCAAATTCCCAAATCTTGAGTTCATTTCGGTATATGTACACTTTCTTTGTGATTAATTGCTGTTTCTGCGCATTGTCGCATAAAGCGATTGCAGAACTGCACAAAAAAACGCAGACGATGCTACTTTTTAGGATCTTAAAAATAAGCTTTTTCATACTCCCTCTTTGACTAGATAAAAACTTTCACAACCAACAAACCAAAAAACAGATTATTGGTTCAAGATAATTTTTTTGCATTTATTAGGGAGCCTGTGAGCTAATCGTTACCCACAAGCTCTTAAACATATCCTGCTCCCCACAACATGTCTTTGAATCTCGTATTGACTGCTTTTTTCTCGGGACGAATCCAAGCTTCTTGGTAGCTAAGTCCTAAGATCTCGGTTTCTTTAGACTCATGATATTTTGCGACAAGACACGAGTGAAACATGAGTCCATTCCCAGTATAGTCAGCAGTAGGCCCAAGCCCATGTGTCCATGGATGAGAGTTGAACAAAAGCTCTGACCCATCCTGAATAAACAGGACGAGTTCTTCGGACCAGCGAGCTTTTTCTAATACCGCTTGATAGTGGGGCTGTTGTAGAGTCTGATGTGAGGCTTTGGGGTTACTAAAAAAACGATACGCCGCCTTTACCCCAGCCCAATCATCAAACCGATCAGGCAATGATTTGTCAAGATGTTCTGCGCAACCCTGCGCGATCTGAACAGCCCTCTTCTGTAGACGAGTGTCTTTCATATTGACGTTAGAGAATTGTTGATGAATCCATTGGTAGTTCATGATACCTGCTCCTTGTGAAAAGCGAAACAGGATACTAAATTTTAGATTTGTGGGTAACGATCAGGCCTGTGAGGTACGTTCTCAAAAACCTATGGCAAGCACTGAATGTCATTTGGATCCATGCCAGGCTTTGCATTTATCGATCTCAATCAGGCATGGATCCAAATGACATTCAGTGCTTGCCACAGGTCTCCGAGGAAGTATGAATTGAGCGGCTTGTAAAGTCAGAACAAAACGCCCAGACCCATTAATAAAACTTTCGCTTGATAACAGAGCGCCCTATATTTAGACTGCTCTGGTTCCACAGAAAGTTTTTAAGGACGTACCCTGTGAGACCACTGGTTGCAGTGATTAATCCTGCATCAATATATTTTTACATCCAGCTTTGAACGATGGGATAGCGCCTACCAATACTAAAAGCTTTTTTAGTGACGCGAATGCCCGGTGGGGCTTGGCGACGCTTGTATTCGGCGCCATGAATGCGGCGTACCAGATTCAATACGACATCGATGGGAATGGCATACTTTCTAGCAATTTCTTCAGGAGTTAAGTACTCTTCGACATAACCTTGCAGAACTTTGTCGACAATGTCGTATGCGGGAAGGGAATCGGTATCTTTCTGATTAGCCTTAAGCTCAGCAGATGGGACTTTATCGATAATAGATTGCGGGATGACCTCCTTCTCGCGATTGAGCCAGCGAGAGAGCATGTAGACTTGCTGCTTTGTCACATCGGAAATGACTCCAAGCCCCCCAGCCATATCTCCATAAAGAGTACAGTAGCCCAGAGCCATTTCACTCTTATTTCCCGTGCTCATCACGATGTAGCCATGCTTGTTTGAGATCGTCATTAAGATCATTCCTCGGATTCGGGCTTGCATGTTTTCTTCTGTAGTGTCAGCTGCTTTCCCACGAAAATAAGGCTGGAGCAATTCGAGAAATCCCTGAAAAGGCTTTTCAATGGAGATATGCAATAATTCTATGCCCAAATTGCGCGCCAAAATTTCCGAATCGGTCACACTGCCAGGCGAGCTATAACGAGAAGGCATTGTCACCGCCAAGACATTTTCCTTCCCCAGCGCATCAGCGGCAATACAAGCCACAAGCGCAGAATCGATTCCTCCTGACAAACCCAAACATCCCTTTTGGAAACCCTGCTTATGAAAATAATCGCGCACTCCCAAAACAAGAGCGTGGTAAAGGTCTTTGGTCGGATCATAGGAAAATGCGCAAGGATGCGCTGGAGCATCGAGATCGATCACCATCTCGTCTTCTTCAAAACCTTTGGCCACTTGGGCAAGCTGTCCCTTCCGATTGACATAAAGGCTATAGCCATCAAAGACAAGCTGATCATTAGCCCCGACTTGGCAGCACAAAATCACCGGACAGTCCAGTGTCCTCGCGCACTTTGCGCAGACTTGGACGCGAGTCTCTGGCTTTTGATATTGATAAGGAGAAGAGGAAAGATTTAAGACAATATCCGGTTTTAAAGCTTGAAAATCCAAGACAGGATCATGCGCGTAATAAGTGTCGCTGACAAAACCCGCATGCTGCCAAATATCCTCGCAAATCATCACGCCGATTTTTTTCCCTTTGAATTCCCATATTTGAGTCCTCGTCCCCGGCTCAAAGTAACGGCGCTCATCAAAGACATCGTAGGTCGGGAGCAGTTGCTTGTCTTCAAACCCGACAAGTTTCCCGTCTTGAATGATCGCTGCACTATTAAAGATGGGCTTTTCTTTTTTGTCGGGATTGCGCCTTACCATCCCTAGGACAACCATTAAATGCGTCGAAGTTTGAACCACTTTCTCTAAATATTTTTTATTAGCATCGACAAATGCAGAATGCAGCAATAAGTCCTCTGGAGGATACCCGCACAGGACAAACTCTGAAAAGACAACGAGATCGATCTGCTTGGATCTTGCTCGATCGAGGGTTTGAATAATTTTTCGAATATTTCCTTCAAAGTCTCCGACAATCGGGTTGAGCTGAGCGACGAGAACGCGCATAGAAGTCCTTAAGAACCCTGAGTTTCGGGTTTACTTTATAGTAGATCGTCGTGGATTTTGAGGCAATTTTTGGTGCGTTAAGTGCCAAAAGCGCGATTTTATGCGGTGAGGAGTTTTGCAATTCCCTCTAATACTAAAACAATTTTGCCCGAGAGACTCTCACTCTTTAGAGTTGCGCCCTGCCCGGCGCACAAAAAAAAGGCCAGGAGAACTCTCCCGGCCCTTGTACTAAGAAATCGAGAGTAGACTATCTCACAACGATGATTCCGATCGTTGTTGTCGCATCAGGTTCATTCCCTCCCTCATCTTTCCAGGCTTCCAAACCTGTGGATTTGAAGAGAGCGTCAACACATCTAAAACGAACTTCATATATTCCTGCCTTATCCGGAGCATTTAGAGTGAATTTTTCTCTAGATGTCTTAGCGGCAAAGCCTATTTCATTTCCGATTGTGGTTTGAGGACCTTCTCCTTTGATTCCAATGACAACGCGGTAGACACCCAAAGGATCCACCTCATTTGAATCCAATATACATTTAACCTCAGCGGCTATTTGTTCTCCAGGCCTCACAACAATTGCTCTAGAATGGTCGTTAAGTTCTAGATGTTTTAATGTGACTGGTCCAGAGGTTGCCTTGTCTTGGATAAGGCCTTTCCATTGATAGTTATTTAAACAATCTTGGATAGCACTGACATCGCCTTCAAGAGAATCGATCCCTTTCTTAAGAAATTCACTACTGTCATCAATCCAGTCCTTAACCATGCCTCTATCCGAGTTCGCTGTTCCCTGGGTAGGGCATCCAACTCCTAGTAATGCAACTAGGCAAGTAATCGCAAGTGGTGCTGATTTTATGTTTTTCATAAAGACCTCCTTTTGGTTAAAAGTCTTGGGACCCGATGAAATATTAAAGTCATGTTAAAATTGCCTTGTTTTTTTGCAAAGAAAATTCTACTTCTTCTCGTGAAAATGAATAAAGAAGACTTGATACTCCCTAAGATTTTTTAAAATTTATCAAGCTTGTATACCGAAACAACATGAAGAATCGGGTTTTACTATAAAATTTTTAATGCGCCGTCTCTGATTTATCCCCTTCATCCCGTTGCGATCAAAACCAGTTTTCCAGTATCCTTGCTAAGCCGGGAGAGAATTGCAAAACCCCTCGCTAGCAGAAAGTCGATGATTTTGGCACCTGTTGCCAGAACCCGCACAGCGGGTTCTGGCAACAGGTGCCAAAAGCGCGATTTTATGTGGCGGGGAGTTTTGCAATTCCCTCCCAGTCCAAACTTTTGAAAGAGGAGCGATTTCATGACGACAGGAACCTTGAAAATCCACACCGAGAACATTTTGCCCATCATTAAAAAATGGCTTTACTCTGATAAGGATATTTTCGTCCGAGAACTCATCTCAAATGCTTGCGACGCCATCCAAAAATGCCGCGTGTTGCGCGACCATGGCGAGCTCGATACTCCCGACGAGGAATTCCGCATCGATATCCAGACCGATAAAAATGCCCGCACTTTGACATTTACTGATAACGGCATTGGCATGACGGCAGAGGAGGTTGAGAAATACATTGCGCAAGTGGCTTTTTCAGGAGCGGAAGAATTCATCGGAAAATACAGCACTCAAAACGAAAAAGATCAGATCATCGGTCATTTCGGCCTCGGCTTCTATTCCTCTTACATGGTTGCAGAAAATGTCACTATCGACACCCTTTCCTATCGTAGTGGCTCCGAACCTGCGTTTTGGACCTGTGATGGTTCGACTTCATACACTTTAGACAAAGGCCAACAAATATCCCGTGGGACTAAAATTACACTGTCCATTGACAAAGACAATGAAGAATTCCTCGAAGAAAGCCGACTCCGTTCGATTTTGCAACATTATTGCGCCTTTTTACCTTTTCCTATCTTCCTCAATGGATCGCAAATTAACAAGAAACAGCCTCTCTGGTTAAAAAATGCCTCAGATTGCACAGATGCAGATTATCTTGAATTCTACCGCTCACTTTATCCGCCTGAACCCGACCCTATTTTCTGGATCCACCTCAATGTCGATTACCCTTTTCATCTCAAAGCGATTCTCTATTTTCCAAAAATCACGCGGCGTTTTGACTGGAATCAAAATACGATCAAGCTCTTCTGCAACCGCGTATTCGTCTCTGATCACTGTAAAGATCTGATCCCTGATTATTTGATGATCCTGCGCGGGGCGATCGATAGTCCTGACATTCCCCTCAATGTTTCACGCAGCACTCTTCAAATGGACCGCACAGTGCGCCAACTCTCTCAACACATTTCCAAAAAAGTCTCGGATCGCCTTTCTTCTCTGCATACGACAGAACGAGAACAATTCATCAAAGCTTGGCCCGATATCGAGATGATCATCAAACTCGGCATGCTGCAAGACGATAAATTCTATGAGCGGTCCAAAGATTTTCTGATTTGGAAAAATATCAATGGCGAATGGACGACAATCGCGGAGTACTTGGAGCGCCACAAAGAAGAATATAAAGGCAAGGTCTTCTATGGCACAGAAGATCAGCTCCAAAGCCATGTTCTAGACTTGTACAAGAAAAAAAACATTGAAATCCTCACAGCATCTTCTCTTGTCGACACCCCTTTAATCAATCTTTTTGAAGACAAAATGGACGGTGTCACATTCCAGCGCGTTGATGGAGCAATCGATGAATCCATCGTCGACTCTTCCCGTGAAAAGACAATGCTCGATGCTGAAGGCAGACCGGAAAGTTTCAAAATCGCTGATTTCATTCGTTCCAAACTCGGCAGCGACAACCTGACAGTCGAAGCTAAAAGTTTGGCGACCGATTCTGTGCCAGCTCTCCTCGTCGTCGATGAAGAGATGCGCCGCATGCGTGAAACGATGGCCCTTGCTCAGCAGACCCTCCCCCCAAGCTTTGCTGCTAAACGCACTTTCGTCGTCAATACGAACAACAAACTCGTTCAAGCGATCTACCAGCTCAAAGATAAAGACCCTGCTTTGGCCAAAGAAATGGTCCACTATCTCTATGAATTATCGCTCTTATCCCAACGAGAGCTTGAACCGAGCGCCTTATCGCAATTTGTGACCCGCTCAAACCAGATCCTCGAAAAGATGGCTCAATTTTTGTAATCGATTTCTTCTATACTGCGCCCGCTTAGGTTTTGCGAATTTTGACTCTGCAAGACGAAGCAAGATCGAAGCGAAGCGGGCGAACAAGCGAGACCATTGTTGAATAGCAAGGCGAGCGAGAAGGATCGATTTGGCAAAGTCGCAGCGTGTCAAAATTCGCAAAACCTAAGCGGGCGCAGTATTATGGTATTGTACGCAAGAGTATGGGAGAGGAGGTCGCGCCGCCAAGTTTTCACATCCCAGTAGCGAGAGGCATCAAGCTCAACAAGCTGCCTAACAGCTGCATTTCAACCTCGTTAAACTTTTGTAACAATGCAGGATTCTTTTTTTGAATTTTTGTAATGATTTCGAGTTTTTGAAGAAAGTCGTTTTCCCCATCCTCAATTGCATCAATAAATAGATTAACCCAAGTTCGCCCGAGAGAGCTGACCTAAGTCCCTCATAATCAACAACATTAAAATCAACCTTTGCTTTCGTAAGTCCCTTATTTTTAGTGCTTTGCTGTTTTTGCGAATTTGTAGTGACTGAAAATTTGTAAAATAATTATTTCATGTTTAAATAAATTCGATCCATCGGTAAGATCTGAGGGCATGTATATAAGGAAAACCCTCAAGACAGACCGTAAGAGCGGAAAAACCTACTCTGCTTTTCACTTGGTTGAATCCGTGAGGACTGATAGAGGCCCGCGCCAACGCGCGCTTCTATACATGGGAGCCGAAATCAACCTCCCAGAAGAACAGCATGCACTTCTCGCTCAATGCATTGAAGATATTCTTACAAGTGCGCAATCGTTATTCGCTTATCCAGAAGAGATTCAAAAGCTAGCCCAATCTTACACCTCGCAGATTGTGCGTCGTTTGTCCGACCCAGGAGACAACGCGGAACAACTAAAACAAGATCTACTACCTGAATTTGTCAATATCGACGTTCATTCAATTGAACAGACTGAACCACGGTCTGTTGGTGCGGAACATCTCTTACTTCAGATGGGAAATCAACTCAAACTGCCGGAACAGCTGCAAAAACTAGGCCTTTCAAAAACAGATGCCGCAATTGCCTTGGGATCGATCGTTGCCAGGGCTGTACACCCAAGCAGCGAAAGGGAAGCTTATCGGTGGCTATGCACTAGCAGTGGTCTTGGCGAATTACTTGATTTCGACTTTACAAAAACTACTTTGCACAAGCTCTATAAAATCAGCGATACGTTGCTGTCTCATAAAGACGGGTTGGAAACAGCTTTAGAAACCATCGAACAGCAATTTCATGGATACAAAAGTACAATAGCTCTCTACGATTTAACCAATACGTATACAGAAGGGCGGGCTGAGGCAAATCCAAAAGCTGCCTATGGTCTTTCGAAAGAAAAACGAAATGATTGCCCTCTCATTACTATAGGGCTAGTCATGAATGAGCACGGATTTCTCATCAAAACCTCATTACTTGCAGGAAATGCTTCAGAGCCCCAAACCCTACAAACAATGATCGCGAGCCTAAGTATTCACTCGTCTCTAATCAAGCCAACTATTGTATTGGATGCAGGGATTGCTACCGAAGAGAATCTGACCTGGTTACGCAAGAATAGATATACGTATGTTGTCTCAGCAAGACAAGATCCTCCCGTTGTTGAATTTGAAGGACAATTAGTCTCAGTAGGTGATCAGCATGACCTAGTAAAAGCTGCCTTGATCAGTCAGGATGGTAATGAGGAAAATTGGCTCTATTGCGAATCTGAAGCAAAAGCAGCGGTCGCCTCAGGGATGAAGAAAAAATTTAGAAAACGATTTGAAGATGATCTACAAAAACTTGCGAATGGTCTTTCCAAACCTAAAGGGCGCAAGAAGCATAACAAAGTGCTTGAACGGGTAGGTCGGCTCAAGGAAAAGCATAAGAGAATTTCAGGATGCTATGAAGTCAATGCAATTCCTTCAGAAGATGGGCTCACCACAATTGCTGTGGAATGGAAGGTGATCGAAGAAAAAATGCAAGAAAAGCTCACTGGCTCCTATTTTCTGAGAACAAATCGAACCGATTTGGAAGCAAAAGAGTTATGGCAATTGTATAATGTTCTCAGAAGCGTTGAGGATGCGTTTCGATTTATGAAATCCTCATTAGGATTGCGTCCAGTCTATCACCAGAAGGAACATCGAGTGGACGGGCATTTATGGATCACCATACTTGCCTACCATCTAATCCAACACTGCAGGCACCAATTAATTCGAAAAGGGATAAACTATTTGTGGCAGACAATACGTAATATCATGATTACTCGAGTCCGAGTAACTGTGCGGGCCAAGACAACAGAAGGCAGGGTGCTCTACCACCGCAGCACTACAAAGGCAGAAGGCGAGCAAATAGAGATTTACAGGGCGCTGGGATTATCGTCTTCAATTCTCAGAGGTCATAAAACACTCGTTTAATTCAAGATGTAGTGACGAATTTGCATAGCTCCTCTGGGAAAGCCGCGAACTTGGGTTAATTATTTTCTTTTTTTTCTCAGTTAAATTAGACTGATCAGTTATTTTTTTCCAGTTGCTTATATTTTTTCTGAAATTGCATCGATTGTCGATTGCGATTCTTTTGGTAAAATCTTTTATCTCTTCGATAAGAAACTTCTGATTATCAACTGAAAATTTACCTAAAAGGATATACATTACGTCTTGTATTAATATTTCATCTAAAGTTTTAATATCCTCTTTTTTTACGTCGAGCAGGGATAAGTATTTTGCTAAATAATCATCATCAAATTCGGCCCGATTAAGAAGATAATAAGGATAGGCATTTTCCAGGACTTCTGAAAATAATGCAAACAGAACCGGAGCCGCTCCTTTTTCAATGTCTTTCAGTAGAGGTTTTACAATCGAGTTTAATTCGCTATCACTTGTCCACACTACTCGCGATTCATTGCCATTTGTGACAATGATATAATTTTTTTTAAGCGTTTTTTCAATTTCCTTCTGATTCGATAGAATATAGAATATTTTGTTATAGCGTATTTTTGTATTTACTGAGAGACAGTTAAATCTAGAATTTAAGGCATACTCGCTTGCAAGCTCTTCAGGCGTCTTTTCTGGCTTAGAAGAATTGGCACTGATGATTAATTCCGCAATCGCTAAAGTTTCATCTATCCGAGCAACTCTTTTAAGCGTAGATTTAATTGCACTTTTCATCGAATCTTTGTATGAAGCTTTTTGAAGTTGTAAATTTTTGTTAAATATCAGATCAGCTTTGTCATCAAGAAGCGTCTTCTTACTTAAAAATGGATCAAGCAACAATTTTTCTGTAAAATCTGAAATCTTCTTCACTTAGGTCAATTTCTTACTATAAAAACGGCCTCTCGCGTCAGAGACGCTTCGGCTTTTTACTTTGCTTTTGAGGAAAAATTTTTCGAATCTGACACTTTTTTATGCCAGATAATTCACCCCTAAACAAAAAGTGTTCCATCGGTGTTAGCGTTGTTTTCCTCAATATTTTATTCTAACGTCAAATACCTCTTTCCGCTTATCCATTCATCGTGTATCTCAGATACCACGGCAGTGACCAATCTTTCACAAGACGCTTCATTGGGAAATAATCTTGCTACTCTTGTTCGCCGCTTAATCTCTCCATTAAGCCTTTCAACAATATTAACAGTCCTTATCTGTTTCCAGTGCCTTCTTGGCCGATGATAAAATGTCATTGCCTCAATTGCATTGATTTCAAACCAATTGCAAAATTTGGGCGCTCTTTTTTCATATCTTTGCACTGTTTCCTTAACTCGTTTTTCAGCCTCTTGTTGATTCAAGGCTTGATAAACATCTCGTACCGCTTGTGCAATTTCTCCTCGCATTGCCGTGTTTGGGACATAGCTTTGAGCGTTTTGAGCAAGATGAAAAAGACAGCGCTGCCAAGGAACCGATGGAAGCACTGCCCTTAGTGCAGCTTTTAGCCCAGAGTGATCATCGCTAATCACCATTTCTACTCCTCTTAATCCTCGAGAGAGTAAGTCTTCCAGGAATGTCCTCCAATGCACTTCGGCCTCAGATAAACTGCATGAAATGCCAAGCACTTCTCGAAATCCATCTTTGTTCACTCCAACAGCTTTTAGTACTGCAATGTCTCTGACGTGTCCATCGTGTCTCACCTTTTGATAATCGGCATCGAGATAAAGATAAACGATGTGACCTAAATTTCTCCTGCGGAATTTTTCAAGCTCCTCATCGAGAATCATTGCAACCCGAGAAACTTGGGTTGAACTCAAATCAAAGCCGCACAGCTCTTTTGCAATTGGAGCTATTCGCCGCGTTGAAACACCCTGAACATACATTTCTGCAATTGCCAATTTTAATGCCCTTTCTGATCGCTCTCCCTTCTCTAAGCACTGTGGGTAGAATGCAATCTCTCGAGTTTGTGGAACCTGGAGTTCTAATTTTCCAAAACGAGTCTGTACCGTTTTATCTTTAAAACCATTAGCATAACCTTTTCTAGCCTCTGTCCGCTCATATGGACCAGCTTGAAGAACCTGCTCTCGTTCGGTCTTCATTAATTCATTGAAGAGCCTGCTCAAGAGTTCGCTGAGGCCGTGTAAGCCTTGTTGTCCGAGTTCTTCCACTAATGCGTTGATTACAGGGGCATATGTGCTGTTTGAGATCATAACCTCTCCTTTTGTTTGTTTGTCTAAACTTAAGAGAATGTGATCTCAAACTTTTTTTTCAATTATCAAAACACTTTCTTGAAAAATTGAATTTACAGAAACAATGTTACACTACCTAAAAATGAGCTGCGCATGTCTTCGGACATCTTGTCTATAGTGTCCATAACAGCCCTGGTTAAAGAATCTCCTTTATACCACCATTCTAATAAACTATTGATGATTATCATAATGACCTCATTGCTTAATTGCGTTTTTATTATTAATCTAACTATAATAATTTAATTTTTATAATTATCATTATACTATATTTTTATAAAAAAAACATAAATATTAATTCAGAATAACATTTTTTAGTCATAGGAGGCTAATTCATTGAAAAGTAATGATATAAGGACAAAAATTTGCGGAAAAAATATGACGACATATAACTCCATGAATATCATAGACTTAGGTTTGATTTCTTTAAACTCCTGGAGTTTTGACTGATTTCGCGAGCGTCAGCGAGTGAAATTGGTTCCAAACTCCAGTAAACTCCAGAAAAATGCTACTTAACCCAAGTTCGCCCGAGAGAGCTGACCTAAGTCCCTCATAATCAACAACATTAAAATCAACCTTTGCTTTCGTAAGTCCCTTATTTTTAGTGCTTTGCTGTTTTTGCGAATTTGTAGTGACTGAAAATTTGTAAAATAATTATTTCATGTTTAAATAAATTCGATCCATCGGTAAGATCTGAGGGCATGTATATAAGGAAAGCCCTCAAGACAGACCGTAAGAGCGGAAAAACCTACTCTGCTTTTCACTTGGTTGAATCCGTGAGGACTGATAGAGGCCCGCGCCAACGCGCGCTTCTATACATGGGAGCCGAAATCAACCTCCCAGAAGAACAGCATGCACTTCTCGCTCAATGCATTGAAGATATTCTTACAAGTGCGCAATCGTTATTCGCTTATCCAGAAGAGATTCAAAAGCTAGCCCAATCTTACACCTCGCAGATTGTATAATGGTCCCCAAAATTTAGACCACTGTCTAAGCTAATATCCTCCCAATGCGAGGAGGCCAAAATGGCCAAAACAAAAAAACAATATTCACCGGAGTTCAAGCTCAAAGTAGTACTAGAAGTGCTCAAGGGTGAGAAGACAGCAACCCAACTCGCTGGCGAGTTGGGGGTACATCCCGTAGTTCTGTCGGAATGGAAAAAACAATTTATTGAGGCAGGACCTCAGATTTTTGTAAAGACCAGGAGGTCTAGGGATACAGCAGAGGGCAAAGAAAAGGCCGAACTGTTCGAACAGATTGGAAGACTCAAGATGGAGAACGAGTGGCTTAAAAAAAAATTGGGGGCTTTGACCTGAATGAAAAACGGGCACTCATTGAACCTCACGATATCAAATTTTCCCAAAGAGCACAGTGTAAGCTCCTCGGAGTATGTCGATCTGGATTGTACTACGAGCCACAGCAGCCTGGTGAAGAAGACTTGCGACTCATGTGCGCAATCGACAAACAGTACCTCGAAACCCCCTATTATGGGAGGCGTCGAATGACAGTGGCAATGAGAAAACTAGGATTTGTCGTGGGACAGAAAAAAGTGCGAACAGCGATGCAGGTGATGGGGATAGAGGCGATCTATCCAAAGCCGAACCTGAGCGCTGGGAATAAACAGCATAAAAAGTTCCCGTATTTACTGAGGGGCCTAATTGTTGATCGTTCCGATCAAGCTTGGGCAGCTGACATCACTTACATTCCATTAACAAAAGGATTCGGATATCTGTTTGCAATCATAGACTGGTATAGTCGGTACGTGATTGAGTGGGAGCTCTCAAATCTGCTTGATACAGAATTTTGCATGGAGGCATTGCAAAGGAGTCTTTGGCAAAAAAGACCTGAGATATTTAATACTGATCAAGGTGTGCAGTTTACGAGTAGTCAATTCACCGGGAAACTTGAAGAGAATGGGATTAAAATCAGTATGGACGGGAAGGGTCGAGCTCTTGATAACGTGTTTATTGAGAGGCTGTGGAGAAGCGTGAAGTATGAAGAAATTTACCCGAAAGGATACGAGAGCATGAAAGAGGTTCGATCGGGGCTGAAAAAGTACTTTGAGTTTTACAACAACAAGCGACCCCATCAGGGTCTCGATTATCGAACCCCAGCAGAGGTGTATTATGGGACATAAGAAAAAGAAAGGGGCTTTGCCCCTTGAACCCCAGCAAAGGGCTGACTGCCCTTTGCAAACCCGTGGGCTTTTGTATAGGGCCCTGGGAGTTAGATTAAACAACAGAGGAGATTAGCTTAGATTTCTCGATTTTTGGTCTAGACAAAAGGAACCACTTTATGGAGTTCTAATTTTCCAAAACGAGTCTGTACCGTTTTATCTTTAAAACCATTAGCATAACCTTTTCTAGCCTCTGTCCGCTCATATGGACCAGCTTGAAGAACCTGCTCTCGTTCGGTCTTCATTAATTCATTGAAGAGCCTGCTCAAGAGTTCGCTGAGGCCGTGTAAGCCTTGTTGTCCGAGTTCTTCCACTAATGCGTTGATTACAGGGGCATATGTGCTGTTTGAGATCATAACCTCTCCTTTTGTTTGTTTGTCTAAACTTAAGAGAATGTGATCTCAAACTTTTTTTTCAATTATCAAAACACTTTCTTGAAAAATTGAATTTACAGAAACAATGTTACACAACCTGCTCTTTTTTCAATATGCTCCAGTAAACGTTTTACAACTGGGTTTAACTTGCTGTCACTTGTCCATACTACTTTCGATACACTTATTTCACCTTTGGCAATGGCTTTATCTGTGTCGACGATGTTTTTGATTTTAACTTTACCTGTGACAATGATGTGATTTTTCTTAAGCATTTTTTCGATTTCTAGCCGTTCTAACAGAATACAGTAAATTTTATTACAGCGGATGCCTGAATCTGCTGAGAGACACTTAAATCTAGGCTGTGAGGCAAATCTCTTTACAAGAACATCATCTAGCTTAAAAGTTTTTGCATCATTATCGATGATTAACTCCGCAATCGCTAAAGTTTCTTCTATCCGAGCAATTTGTTCAAACGTAGATTTAATTGCACTTATCATCGAATCTCTGCACAAAGCTTTTTGGAGTTTTTCACTAGCATCAAATATCTGCCCGGCCTTCACATTAACCAACTCCTTCTGTTTTACCCATGCGTCGAATTCGCCGTTATTTCGCATCCCACCCATAGTGTCCATAACCTCTTTGGTTAAAGAATCTCCTTTATACCACCATGTTAAGAAATTACCGATAATATTCATAATAAGCTCACTGTTTAATTGTATTTTATTATTAATTACAAATTAATGCTAAATACAATTTATTAATTCAACTGTTTTGACAATTTCTATTATAGTATATTTTTTATAAAAAAACACATAAAATTAATTAATGCAATACACCTTTAATTATGGATCTAATTCACTGAAAAGCAAAGATATAAGGATAAAAATTTGTGGAAAAATATGATAATATCTAACTCTCTGAGTATCAAAGATTAAGCAAAAGTTTCTTTAAATCTACTCGCGATGTTCTTTAACTTATTAAAATTTAGTTTATTATGCTTGCCCTAAAAATGCTACCAAAAATGACATTTTTCAATGCCGATCGCCCGATCTTCGAGTAATACCAAATGGTATAAAATGTTCTCAATGCTCCAAAAGGCGCCCCTCACGCCAAGCGACCATCGAATGGGTCGGAAAGGTCGCGACCGAATCTAGGATTTCACCTTGGATGCTTATGGCTTCTATCAGGCCTAATTCGCTGCTTAAAGTGATGAGGCAAACCGCGTTAGCTTGTGCAGTGCTTGCTAAATACCATAATTTTTTCGGCTTTCTCGGCGTTACACCCCAAGATCCATCCCCCATGTAAACCACTCCATCCGGGTCAATTTTATTTCCTTTCATCGGATGGGTGCGCTTATAGGCATGATTATGATGTTCAAAGGCGACATTCAGATGATACCGTTCGAAAAGCGGATTCCATTGCGCCCGAATTTTTCCAGGAGATTGACCTCCAAATGGGTAGACAGAAGGATAGGCTGCAATATGATAAGCGGCCATTTTATAAGGAATATTTTCCCGTTCAGAGAGTGTTTTTCTGAGCCATTGCGTTTGCTGGCCCTCAATATGAAAGCTATGGCCAGAATCGAGTAAAAAAAGGCTCAAATAATCTCCCATATCAAGAACACGGTAAGGAACCTCTTTTTCAGGGGTTGCAAAGAGTTCGTAAAAAAGAAAGTGATGGGACATCGGGACCAATGTGGATGCTTTAATATCGTGATTGCCGAGGACAGGAATCATAGGAATCATCCGTCCATCCGAGGTGACCATCTGCTTTTTCCATTCTTTTAAAAAGGTCCGCCAGCGTTTGATTTCCCATCCCTTTCCTTTAAAGATTGCACGGCGGCCATTGGTATAGGCAATATCTCCTCCAACAACGACAAAATCGGGATCTTTCGAGGCGATTTGTTCGTTCATTTTACGCAACACCGAAAGGTAAAAATAAGCATCCCCACCAACAACAAATCGCACAGGCTGTGAAACTGTTTTAGGGAGAGTGCTGAAACTGTAAACGCCGCGTTTTCCCACAAGACGAAACTGATATTTTTCCCCTGGGCTCAACTCGTCCAATTCTACCGTGTGAACGACAAGATTTGTTTTGGGCAGCACGCCATAAATGCCCTCCTTGAATTGCCACTGTGACTCTCCTTTTTTCCGATAAGCCACTTGGGACACTTTGTCTTCATCGGTGGTATGCCATTGGACTGTCATTGTCGTTGTGGGATCATGCATCCACGTGAGATAAAGCACCGAAGGAGCATTTTCTGCTGCGCTACGCATCGATAGTGATAAACATCCAACGAAAAACGCAAATAAAAAATTTAAATGAATACGCGCGAACGCTTTCTTGAAAAAATTAATTTCACACATTCGAGAATTCAGATCCTCTTCTTTGGAAATATTCACTCTACCATGCGCGATTTTTTGCGACTAGCAGCTCTTTTTTATATATTAAAAAAATTAATGAAATATACAAAAAATTAAAAACAAAAAATCAACTAACAGTTAATTACTAAAGTTGATTATTTATCGTTAATACATTATAATTTAAGCAAATAATCAATAATAATCTGGCAATTATATGTCTTCTAAAATCAGCGCATCTGATATCAGGAATATTCATATTTACAATGGGAAGACCCACTCTCGTGAGCTCGGCCTTTGTCTCAGGCATCAATCGAATCTTTCTGGATCGATCTCAAAAAAACTTAATGAGCTTGTATCTGAAAAATTTTTTCAAGATCAGTTTAAAGGGTTTCTACCCAATCCCAATGAACACGTTCACGTTCGAATTCGGATCACGGACCACAATATCTCCGTTCAAAAAATCAGTAAAAACGGTTCCAAAATTGGGAAACCCAAAACAGTTGATTTCGACGATGTAGAGAACTCCAGGGGCGCGAGTCAAGTAAAAAATATCAATCAAACCATTCTCAACAAGGCCGATCGCATTTATCAAAACCATTTACAAGAGCGCCGTCCTCGCGACCGCAGCCGTTTTCTCCGACCTAGAAGAGCCGCGTATGAACGTAGAGAAAGACAAGAGGAACTCTTTCATCAAAAGGCTGAAAAGCACGAACGCAACCAGCCTAGACGGCACGCTCAAACATCCCCCCTCAGGAACAGGCCAGTCGAACGCTCTACTACCTCCTCAAGCGATGACGGAGAGTCTTCTTCTTTCCAAGAAGAAGGCATTCAAACAGCTTCTCCTAAAAAACGCTCTCATTCTCGAGAAACTGAAAGAGGGGCATGCAGGAAGCTTGAGTTCTCTCTTCTAACAAAACACTTGGATGGGTACAGACAAAAAAAACGCAAACCCTTACATACTTTTGTTCCCCTTCAACCACCACGCAAAAAGTCGTTACAGACTCTTCCTGAGCAGCCTCCCATCAAATCGGTGACTGATGACGCTTCCACAACTGCACGCGCATCGATTGAAGAGCTAGCGTTGCCCAATATTCAAAAAAACAACTTGGAACCCAAGGTCAAAACATTAAGCAATGAAAATGAAGCGCTCAAGTTGCCCCTTCCGAAGCTGACCCCTTTAATCTCATCCGAGGACTTCGAGACATTCATTCAATTATCGCAAAGTTTGTCCGCAACGGATTTTTTTGGCTCTACTCAGTTCCCTGAGGACCTCAAAACAATATTCATGAAATTGCCAGAAGCGACTCGCAATGCTATTTACTATCAAATCTACCTCCTTGTTGACCCTCTGGACGCCTCGGAACCCTGGCCGATTGGGCAGAAGCTTTTTGAAGGAACCCCACGATCAATCTCCGCAACGAATCTTGTCCGCTCCCATGCGATTCGCCATTTCCTTCTTGATACTCTTGCCAATGATTTCGCTAGTGTCGAGGGAAAATGCCCCCCTCCTGAGCTCATGAAAAGATTTACGCAGCTCACAGAAGAAGACAAAAATGCCGTTTATACACAGTTGGAGTTTATCCAACCTAAAGGAGATGACTATCGAGGTCCAGCTCATGCATTTGCCGGCGTCGATAGGTTAAGCGTGACAAATCAAGAGCGCAGTATCGCTATCCATCGTGTGACCAATGACCGCATTGCGGAATACCATCGTCATCGTTATCGAGAAGAAATTAAAGCGATGGAAGAAGCATTCCAGGAAGCTTACAAAAACCTAATAAAACAGACCGGATAAACCGGTCTTTTTTTACTCCTGACGAGAAGATTCCATTAGCGCGTTTCGCTTGCCTCAACAGACTTTTCTGCCTTCTCTTCAGCAGAAGCCTGAACATCTGTGATTGCTGCTTTGAGGATTTCCATTTTTGCACCGTCGTAAAGAGAGACAATCACCGTATTGTCTTGAACTTTCACAACAGTTCCCATGATCCCCATGGCGGTGATGCGGTCGCCTTTTTTGAGCGAGCTGCGCACTTGCTGCATCTGTTTGCGCCGTTTCTGTTCAGGGCGCCACAGAATAAAATAAAAGAATACAAGAGCAATCGCAATCATGATCAAGGTTTGGACCATGCTTCCGCCGCCACCGGGTGCAGCTTCACTGCCTCCATCTTGTGCAAAAAGAGGGAATGCCGTCATTAAGAATGCACCGCTAGCGAGGAGAGAAAGTAATTTTTTCATGTTTACCGTCCTAAGGGAGTGAAAAAAATGTTTAAAAAGAAAAACTCTCCCCAGCTTGCCCGAAAATGCAGGTGAAATCAAGAGTTATCTCGCTTAAGTAAAGCAATATTTTCAATATGCGGTGTATGAGGAAACTGATCCACAGGTTGAATGCAAGCGAGCCGATAGCCCATTGTGCACATCTCTCTAATGTTGGCTGCTTGTGTCTCGTGATTACAAGAGATGTAGAGGATCTCTTCTGTTTGTAGCGCTTTGAGATGGCTGAGGGCTGTCACATCTAGACCTGTGCGCGGAGGGTCAACAACGATGAGGTCGGGCGGAATAAAATCGGGGAGAGCCCGAAGCTCTCCCAGTTTCTTTCCGACATCTCCACACAAGATCTCTAAATGAGTGAACTGATTAAGGGCTTTATTGCTTTCGGCATCAAAACAGGCATGGGGATTGAGCTCAATTGCCGTGACCTTCTTTGCTCTGGCCGCCATCGCCATTCCTAACGTTGTAGTTCCTGCATAGAGATCTAGAACATGATTTTTTGGGAAAGTAATCATTCTCAATGCTTCCGAATAAAGTCTTTCCGCCTGAAAAGTATTGGGTTGGAAAAAGGAAGTGGGACTGATCTTGAAAGACAGTTCAACAGGTGTATCGAGGGAGAGATGCATTTTTTCCACCAAATGGTCAGGACCAAACAGATGCATTTCAAAAAACTGTGTCGGCATTTTTTTATGGATTTGCTGAATACGTAAAAAGATACTTAAACGCGGCCATTCTTTTTCAGGGATCACCGCTTTTACAGCCTCAATAAACCGATTGAGATCGGATTTAGGGATAGCGTAAGCAGGATTTCCCGAGACAGTAAGCATGATCAGTTTATCTCCCGTCCTTTTTCCTTCGCGAAGGATTAGCGTTCTCAATGTACCTGTATCATTCATCCGATAAGCGGTGAGGCCGCTCTGTTCCCACCAAGAATAGACTTGGGTTAACAGCTGAGTGAACCATGAGGAGACAAGATGACATTCTTTCACATTGAGGACATGCCCTTTACTCCCCGCAATGACCAGCCCTAAAAACCGCTCCCCAGCGCGATTTTGGGAAAAAGAAAATTCCATTTTATTGCGATACCGCCATGGCTCCTCGCAAGGAAGAATCGGTCTGCATTCCGCATGATGGATCTGAATGAGCTCAGCAAATACCTTCTGGACCCTTCTTTCTTTCTCTTTAAGTTGTGCTTGATAATCCATTTGCTGCCACGTGCAGCCTCCACAAAGAGGAACATGTGCGCAGCGAGGCTGAACCCGCAAGGGAGAAGGCCGTTGCACATCGAAAAGATCGCCACGCCATTTTCCCCGGCGCTTACGCGATAACCGGACGGAGAGTTCATCGCCGGGCAAAGCACCGATGACCTCGACTTTCCCCGGTTGAGCAGAGGAATGTGGAGCATACTGGCCTACTCCCCAACCTCTTGGATTGAGATGATCAATGCAAACTGAAATTTTATTTTCGAGGTCCATCTTCGATAATTTCGATAATTATAGTGTCTAATGAGTTCGGAGGTGGGGATATACCGGATTGGATACCAGCTTAAGGGGACAGAGATAGATCTGCCATCTGTTAAATCGACGACTAATGAATCCCTAGTAAGTACACAGCTTCTACCCTTTCATCTGTTTTATGCGAAGTACTCATTCCACTGATCCAATAAATATTGTTGATGTTCTCTTACTATATTATGTAATTGATGTCGAGAATATAGCACTATCATAAATAAAGAGACCAGGGAAAAGGTACGTCCTTAAAAACTCATGGCAAAAGTTGAAGACCATTTTGATCCATGCCAAACTTACCACTTATCGATCTTGATTTGGCACGGATCGAAATGGTCTTCAACTTTTGCCAGAGTCTTCAAGGAAGTTAATGTACGTGCTACCAGTCAAGGTGTGGCCGGAGAGGCTGTTTGATAACGCTCATGAACAAATTGTGCTAAATCGATCGGATCCCCTCGAAACCACCGACTCAAATACTCCCAAAAGCTCACGCCAAGTCTGGCGCATGTCTGCTTGAGCGTCAATAGGCCGTCTCGAAATTGTCTGCCCTCTACGCTTTTGGTAGTGCCAGAGATATTTCTTCGTTTAGCCACACCTCGGATATCTTGCTCATATTCAGCAGTTGGTTAAGCCCCTTCTTTTTTCGGTACTTTTTCCCCATATGTTCTTCAAGCCGGTTGAGGCAATCATCCTTAACGCCACATTGGAAGAGATGCCATATGAATGCTTCATTGATCGCATAACCCTCTTTACCTTGGAGTAAAATTCTCAGGAAGTTTTCCCGTGATTTGCTGAGGCTGTTGTGTAATAAGCAAAATACTCACCTCCTATATGCGTGCAATATACATTTTTGTGTTGATGCACGCACTATACTACCATCGGGAGATTGCCAGACCTCGAGCTTATAGGTTATGTCCTTAGGCGCAGTCTCTAGTTCTTGAACGACATAGGTCTGGTAGCCCTTAAAGCGAGATCCTTTTGGGATTCCTGTGGCTACAATGCGCACTTCCTGTTGTACTTTCTGTGGAACCAGAGCAGTCTAAATATAGGGCGCTCTGTTATCAAGCGAAAGCTTTATTAATGGGTCTGGGCGTTTTGTTCTGGCTTTACAAGTCGCTCAATTCATACTTCCTCGGAGACCTGTGGCAAGCACTGAATGTCATTTGGATCCATGCCTGATTGAGATCGATAAATGCAAAGCCTGGCATGGATCCAAATGACATTCAGTGCTTGCCATAGGTTTTTGAGGACGTACGGGAAAAGCTCCTGGTCTGACAGGGCACAAGCAAATACTTGAAAGTCTTAAGCCCAGCCAGGTCAGGTTATTTAAGTCTGTCTATGACGACGTATCAGTAATATTTTTGCGTACAGGAAAAGTTGAAAATATGCGATTGCTTGTGGAAAATGGAGTGTGATTAAAACCTGCACTCCTAAGGACAATTAGCCATGTACTATATCAGCGGACAGTATGTTAAAGAAGAAGATGCCAAAATCTCCATCCTTGATCTTGCCGTCTTAAGAGGGTTTAGTGTTTTCGATTATTTGCGGACCTACCAAGGCCGTCCTTTTCACTTGTGGGATCATTTATTGCGCTTGAAATATTCTGCCGAACATATTGGTCTGACCTTGCCGCATTCTTTAAGCGAAATTCAAGACATCGTCCATCAAGTGCTCACACTGAATCGCTTTCCTGAAGCCAGCATCAAGCTGCTCATCACGGGTGGAGTAAGTCCAGATCAATTTACACCGCATCCCCAGAGTAATTTGATCCTCTTTGCCTATCCCTTTTCCCCTTTTTCTCAGCATTTTTTTATAGAAGGCATCAAAGTCATCACGACCCGGTTGAATCGCAGTTTGCCGACAAGCAAAACAACTCAATATGCTCCTGCCATCGTTGCCATGCAGCGCGGCAGAGCCGAAAACGCCCAAGAAGTTCTTTATCTCAATGCACATAATAACATTCTAGAGGCAACAACCAGCAACTTTTTCGCTTTTAAAAATGGAATCCTTTACACTTGCTCTTCCGATGAAGTGCTCTTCGGCATCACACGTGAGGTTGTTCTGAAACTTGCCGCCCCCCATTTCACAATCAAAGAACAAGCCTTATGCTACGAGGAGATCTCAGAAATGGAAGAAGCCTTTATCACTTCGAGCAATCGAGAAGTGATGCCTGTTGTGCAGATTGACACTCTAAAAATTGGAAATGGCAAACCTGGCCCTAGAACTCAAAATATCATGGAGCTTTTCCGCAACTATACTCATAGCGCAGAGTGGCCGCTGCTCAACATCCCGAGATATCTACTCGTTAACCGCCCATAAACCAGAGATCCCCACTCTCGCAAAGCCCAAAAGTCCATCTCTACGGCGCGCGGTTAGGTTTGGTGAATTTTGACAGCCTGCGACTTTGCCACATCGATCCTTGCCAAATCGATCCTTCTCGCTCGCCTTGCTCTGGCAACAGGTGCCAAAATCATCGATCTTCTGCGGCGAGGAGTTTTGCAATTCCCTCTAAAAACAGTGATAATCTTTTTAACCATTTTTGAAAACGAAGCATTTTTGATGGACATCCATTCCCTCATCTGATAACTTAGATGTAAGTTAAAGTTTAATCGGCATGTCGCTGATCTGACCTTAGCTTGAATTGTTAGTTGATCCCGTGTTTTTGTCCCAACGCGCAGTTTTTCTTCCGGTGGTGATCAGATCCCGAGTCAACGTTAAATATTGGTAACTAAAGACTTAGCTCCTAATCTAGGAGTTGTGGAAAACATTCTAATACAATCCCCTGATAATCAGTGAGCTAAGGTATATATTTTTTGGAGAATTATGAATCAAGCAATGAATAAAAAACTGTATGTGGGCAGCCTCCCCTTCAGCACAACTGAAGAAGAGCTCCACGAACTGTTTTCCGCCTTTGGTCCGATCGCTTCCGTACGGATCGTGACTGATAAATTCACCGGCATGTCTAAAGGCTTCGGCTTTGTTGAGATGGAAAATGCTGATGATGCTAGAAAAGCTGTCGAAGGATTAAATGGAAAAGCTCTCAATGGACGCACTTTAATCGTCAACGACGCACGTCCAGAACAACCACGTACTGCGCGCAGTGGTGGTGGAGGAAGAGAGGATCGCGGTGGTTTCCGTGGAGGAGATCGTCCTTTCCGTTCCCGTCGTGAACATTAATATTTTCTAATGCTCTCAAAGCCAAGAGGTTCGCTTCTTGGCTTTCCTATCAAGATCCACTTTCGACCTAAGCGACTATCCCACCTTTACTTAGAACGTCCTATTTAGAATATCAAAAGAACTCTTTCTTAAATCTCTGATATTTAGAGAGTTGGACATCATCCTAATTTTCCACAAATTTTCATCCCTTGTCATTGCTTTTCAATGAATTAGCTTCTTAACTAAAAATATACATAATTAAGTAATTTCTATGTGTATTTTTATAAATATATATTATAATGGTAATTAGAAAGAGTTAAATTGTTAGTTAATAAGCAAAATTAAAAAGGTAATTATGGCGATTGGTTTAATTAATCGTTTAATAACATGGTCGTTTAAAGGAAATGATTTAACGGATACCGTTAAATCATTTAGATCGTGTGATGACACTCTCAGTCTTAAAAAAAAAAAGATTTTGATGTAAAAATAAACCCACACTTATATAAAACATATTAATAAAATTTAACAAAGAAGAGTCTCATGTCAGTAACTTCAAAAACTCGCAAAAATCCTTATCACGACAATCCTTGTGAGCCCTATCAATTACCCGAAGATTTCGATATTCGCAAAAAATACACCTTTTTGGACGCTAAGGGTAACGAAGTCTTTAAGAGAATGGGATATCTCTTTAAAAGAACCATGGATTATCTATTTTACGATGGCTCAGAGCGCGTAAAATTCGCAAAGTCCCTCGTTGTCATCGCAACTGTTTTATTATTTCCAATCTCACTACCAGTTGGTCTCTTTTTTTTGAAGAAAATTGCAAAACAAGATGTTAACAATAAACTAGCAGAAAAAAGAATTGAAATAATTAATAAAGAAATAATACTTAGCGAACCAGTCGTTAAAACAGAAGTAAAAGAAAGATACTTAGCAATAAAAAAAAGATATTTTAAAAATAGTTCTTTGTTAATAAAATTTTTGGAAGGATTAAGGAGGGATAAAAAACTTGAAGACATGTTACTCCCTGAAATATACGATTATTTGAGCACACCAGGTGAAACGCATTATGAAAAATGGAAAAGAATTCGCTCTCTCGATCTTGAAATGTTTAAAAAAAGAAAATTTAGTTATTTAAATAATATCAAAAACGAAGGCAGTCAAAAAAAGTCAAAAAAGTTAGGCGATGAAAAACTAAACAAATTCGATAAAGAACATAAAGAAAAGTATGAGAAAGAGTTAGAAACATCAAATTCTCAAGATTATACCGCTACGCCCCCTACAAAGGATGTAATGTGGAGATGGCGATTTGAGCTAGAACTTCAAATGCGCAAATCTTTGAATGACCCTATCATGGCAAAAGATATATTTAAAAAAGATGAGGAAAGAACCCCGCGTATTGAATATAAAAAAGATGGTAAGGTTGAAAAAATTGTCACAATTAAGGAAGCTGATACAACTATTTTTGAAAATAACAACGAAGTAACGATCGAAGTTAAGTCCGCCTTGAATAACATGCAAAAAACAAAAAAACACCCAATGGAAGAGCTTTTGGATTTAATATCGGGAAAGGACAAGAAACTTTACAACATCCTTCAAATACTTCTCACTCAAACTCCACAAAACGCATTAGCAGATGCCTTTACATTGTTATATAACTATCAACTTGAGTTTTGTGCTTCTAAACCTGACGAAAATAGGGCCACGATCCCGTCTAGCTATGACCATCAACTTGAGTTTTGTGCTTCTAAACCTGACGAAAATAGGGCCACGATCCCGTCTAGCTATGACCATCAACTTGAGTTTTGTGCTTCTAAACCTGACGAAAATAGGGCCACGATCCCGTCTAACATTGCATGTGAGATAGATATTAAAAATCTCTTAATAACAGAGACTAAAGGAAAAATTACGCTTGATTACCAAGCAGAGATTACATTGAACATGTTCTATGAGGAAGGTCAAAGAAAAAAACCTCCATTTGAAGCATCATTCAAATTAGAACTCTCAAAAAACAACAATACTGGTAATTGGGAATTAGCAGTGCTTGAGGGCATCGTTGCTCCTAATAACTTAGAAAACTCAAAAGACACTGACTTATCCGTTAAAAATGATAATGTTAATGATACAAACACAGAGAAGACACTAGAAGATCCATATTTTTTAAAGATTCGCGAGAACGATTCAGATTCTATCAAGGATACAAAGAATCGTCTCAACACGATTATACTCAAATGGTCCGATTACTCAAATAACTTGATCAAATAAAACATAAAAAAAGCCCCAGGAACTTTCGCTACTGGGGCGTGAAGAAAAACTTGGCGGCGACCTACTCTCCCATACTCTTGTGTACAGTACCATCGGCGATGAAGGGCTTGACTTCTGAGTTCGGGATGGGATCAGGTATTTCCCCTTCTCTATTGCCACCAAGACGAAATTTGTCGAATGAGTCTTAAAGAACTTTCTCACTTATGAAAATTGACGCTTGAGAGCTTCTCATATGTTTTAAGTTTCATTGGCGTTTAACAGCGCCATCAATGACTTGCTCCTAATATTCTAAGGGACTATGCCATTGATGAAAAATAAAGTGATCAAGCCAATGGACCTATTAGTATTGGTTAGCTCAACACATTGCTGCGCTTACACATCCAACCTATCAACCCTGTCATCTTCAGGGGGTCTCATTGGGATATCTTATCTTGAAGGAGGCTTGGCGTTTAGATGCTTTCAACGCTTATCCTTTCCGAACATAGCTACCTGGCTATGCACTTGGCAGTACAACCGGCACACCATTGGTTCGTCCACTTCGGTCCTCTCGTACTAGAAGCAGCTCTTCTCAAATATCCTACGCCCACAACAGATAGGGACCAAACTGTCTCACGACGTTTTGAACCCAACTCGCGTACCGCTTTAATTGGCGAACAGCCAAACCCTTGGGACCTTCTCCAGCCCCAGGATGCGATGAGTCGACATCGAGGTGCCAAACCGCCACGTCGATATGAACTCTTGGTGGCGATAAGCCTGTTATCCCCGGAGTACCTTTTATCCGTTAAGCGACGGCGATTCCACTTTCTACCGCCGGATCACTAAGCCCTACTTTCGTACCTGCTCGACTTGTTGGTCTCGCAGTTAACCTGCCTTATACCTTTACG
The DNA here is from genome assembly GCA_963718565.1 of uncultured Verrucomicrobiae bacterium. Taxonomy (GTDB): domain Bacteria; phylum Chlamydiota; class Chlamydiia; order Chlamydiales; family Rhabdochlamydiaceae; genus CAJCIW01. The sequence goes on along the minus strand of OY970364.1, from coordinate 2,169,654 downwards.
CTCATTTCGTGATTGCCAACCACGATGAGGCAAGCTTTGGACTCCTCCGTTACTTTTTGGGAGGATACCGCCCCAGTCAAACTGCCCGTCTGACATTGTCCGATTCCCAGTTTCACGAGATGATCGTTAGATTTCCGACTCTCCAAGACCGGTATTTCAACGTTGACTCCACAGACCCTAACGAGCCCGTTTCTCTGTCTCCCGGTTATCCTACACATGGAAAGTCAGAAGCCAATATCAGAGTACAGTAAAGGTTCACGGGGTCTTTCCGTCTTGTTGCGGGTAAACGGCATCTTCACCGCTACTACAATTTCACCGAGTCTCCCGTTGAGACAGTGCCCAGATCGTTAGGCCATTCGTGCAGGTCGGAACTTACCCGACAAGGAATTTCGCTACCTTAGGACCGTTATAGTTACGGCCGCCATTCACCAGGGCTTAAATTCAATGCGTTGCTCTTGCGAGCTAACATCTCCTTTTGACCTTTTGGCATTGGGCAGGCTTCACACCATATACTTCGTCTTAGACGACTTTGCATAGTGCTGTGTTTTTGTTAAACAGTCGCCTGGGCCATTTCTCTTCGGCCGGCTTTCGCTTCTCACCGCGAAGGTAATCACGAGTTCCGGCCCCTCTTCTCCCGAAGTTACGAGGGTAATTTGCAGAGTTCCTTAACGAGAGTTATCTCGCGCGCCTGAGAATATTCATCACACCCACCTGTGTCGGTTTTGGTACGGTCACCTTCGACGACTAGAGATTATTTCTTGGAAGCTTCGCGCTACGCCATCGGTTCCCCCGTGGGTTCCCCTTGTCTGCTACCTGGCTTTGCGCCTGCGGATTTTCCTACAGGCCGGCCTCATAGCATACACGGACATTTCCAATTGTCCGCACGCTTAACTTACTTCGTCATCCCGTTGTCATTGTCTTCGGTGGCGCAGGAATATTTAACCTGCTTCCCATCATCTACGCTTTTCAGCCTCGACTTAGGGTCCGGCTAACCCAGGGAAGACGAGCTTTACCCTGGAAACCTTAGGTTTTCGGCGAGGAAGATTTTCACTTCCTTTATCGTTTACTCATGCCATGCATCCTCACTAGTATGCGCTCCAACGCTCCTTTCGGTACATCTTCTCTGCACATACTACGCTCTCCTACCGCGTACACTTGCGTGTACACCCGTGATTTCGGCTCTATGCTTTAGTCCCGTCTATTATCGGCGCAAAGTCTCTCGATTGGTGAGCTGTTACGCACTCTTTAAATGATGGCTGCCTCTAAGCCAACATCCCAACTGTCTTTGAAACTTTACTTCCTTACTCACTTAGCATAGAATTTGGGGCCTTAATCGACGATCTGGGCTGTTCCCCTTTTGACTATGAAGCTTATCCCCCACAGTCTATCTCCCAGCTCCCTTCCCGGTATTCGGAGTTTGGTTCCCTTCGGTAAGGCGGTAGCCTCCCTTGTGGATCCAGTGCTCTACCCCCGAGTCGGTTTCGCTGAGGTTAACCCTAAAGTTATTTCGGAGAGAACAAGATATCTCCAAGTTTGATTGGCCTTTCACCCCTATCCACAACTCATCCAAGGCTTTTTCAACAGACACTAGTTCGGACCTCCACAAGGTGTTACCCGTGCTTCATCCTGGTCATGGATAGATCACTTGGTTTCGTGTCTAAGCCATATGACTTATTCGCGCTATTCACACTCGCTTTCGCTTTGGCTCCGGAACGTTGGTCCCTTAACCTTGCCATATAGCTTAACTCGCTGGCTCATCATGCAAAAGGCACGCCGTCAGCCATTCCCCTAAAAGGAGCATAGGCCTCCGACCGTTTGTAAGCTGCTGGTTTCAGGTTCTATTTCACTCCCCTAACAGGGGTTCTTTTCGCCTTTCCCTCGCGGTACTGGTTCACTATCGGTCATCGATGAGTATTTAGCCTTAGAGGGTGGTCCCCCCAGATTCAGACCGGATTTCACGTGTCCGGTCTTACTCAGGTACCAATCTCGCTTACGCTTCTCCTTTCGCTTACGGGGCTCTCACCCTGTGTCGCCGACCTTCCCATGCCGTTCTGCTAGGTCTACGTTAACTTTATGACTGGCCCTACAACCCCAGAAATAGAATTCCTGGTTTGGGCTCTTCCCACTTCGCTCGCCGCTACTATGGGAATCTCTTTTAGATTTCTTTTCCTCTGCCTACTGAGATGTGTCACTTCGGCAGGTCTCGCTTCGTTAACCTATGTATTCAGTCATAGATGATGGAACATTACTCCCATCGGGTTTCCCCATTCGGACATCTCCGGGTCGACGCCTTTTCCGGCTCTCCGAAGCTTTTCGCAGGTTTGCACGTCCTTCTTCGCCTTTCGATACCAAGGCATCCACCAACAGCCCTTAACAGCTTGATCACATAAAACTTTTATGCTGTTAATAAGTATTCAATTTTTCGCCAATGTTCTTAAAACAATTTTTGTTCTCAAGCGCCAATTTTCATCAGTGAATTGTTTCAGTAGTGTCTCTACTGATTTACCACATTTTAAGACTTCCGTGTTGTTACACACTTATCTTGTTATTGGTCGCTTTATTTTATTTGAGATTATTTTCTTTTTGACTCTATTCGACTTTCAAGATAGCTAAACTAGTCGACTGACTAGTGATTTTCTGTGTCTTAACAGCAGAAAAGAAGTGACGTGGGCAAAATAAAGCTTGTCTCAACCTTAAGGACTACTGTGAGTAGTTTGTCCTTTAAAGGAGGTGATCCAGCCCCACCTTCCGGTAGGGCTACCTTGTTACGACTTCATCCCAGTCATCGGCCTTACCTTAGGCGCCTCTCCCCTTGCGGTTAAGTCAGCGACTTCGGGTAAAACCAACTCCCATGATGTGACGGGCGGTGTGTACAAGGCCCGGGAACGTATTCACGACGTTGTTGCTGACACGTCATTACTAGCAATTCCAACTTCATGTAGTCGAGTTGCAGACTACAATCTGAACTGAGATCGGCTTTTACGGATTTGCTCCACCTTACGGTCTTGCTGCCTTCTGTACCGACCATTGTAGCACGTGTGTAGCCCCAGACATAAAGGCCATGCGGACTTGACGTCATCCTCACCTTCCTCCTAGTTAACCCAGGCAGTCTCATTAGAGTCCCCACCTTGCGTGTTGGCAACTAATGATAAGGGTTGCGCTCGTTGCGGGACTTAACCCAACACCTCACGGCACGAGCTGACGACAGCCATGCAGCACCTATATAGACAGTCCTTGCGGAAAATACCATCTCTGGTATCGCCCATCTGCATTTCGAGCCTGGGTAAGGTTCTTCGCGTTGCATCGAATTAAACCACATGCTCCACTGCTTGTGCGGGCCCCCGTCAATTCTTTTGAGTTTCACCCTTGCGAGCGTACTCCCCAGGCGGTATACTTATCGCGTTAGCTTCGACACAGTCAGGGTTGAGCCCAACTACATCAAGTATACATCGTTTACGGCAAGGACTACCAGGGTATCTAATCCTGTTTGCTCCCCTTGCTCTCGCGCCTCAGCGTCAGGTATTAACTAGAAAACCGCTTTCGCCACTGGTGTTCTTCCACATATCTACGCATTTCACCGCTACACGTGGAATTCCGTTTTCTCCGTCAATCCTCTAGATTTACAGTTTCAAATGCAGCTCCGAAGTTGAGCTTCGGAATTTCACATCTGACTTATCTTCTCCGCCTACGCGCCCTTTACGCCCAATAATTCCGATTAATGCTTGCACCCTCCGTATTACCGCAGCTGCTGGCACGGAGTTAGCCGGTGCTTCTTTACGCAGTACCCTCAAGTCAGAATGTTATTCACACCCTTCCCTTGTTCTTACGCGAAAGAGCTTTACGACCCGAAGGCCTTCATCGCTCACGCAGCGTCGCTTCGTCAGGCTTTCGCCCATTGCGAAAGATCCTCGACTGCAGCCTCCCGTAGGAGTCTGGGCAGTATCTCAGTCCCAATGTTGGCGGTCAATCTCTCAATCCGCCTAGACGTCTTAGCCTTGGTGCGCCTTTACCACACCAACTAGCTGATATCCCATGAACCTCTCTTCTACCGCAAGGCCTCTTTCAAGGTCCCCTACTTTGATAGACCAAGGTCTCCCCCAGCCACCTCATTCGGTATTAGCGGCCGTTTCCAGCCGTTATCCCCAGGTAAAAGGCAAGTTATTCATGTATTACTAACCCTTCCGCCACTAAGCTCCAAGTTGCCCTAGAGCTTCGTTCGACTTGCATGCCTCATCCACGCTGCCAGCATTCAATCTGAACCAAGATCAAATTCTCAAAGAATATTAGTTCTTTAAGCAATTTGCCTTTGAAAAATATAAAAAATTTACAGGCAAATAAGCTGAGTTATTATACTCACTTATCCGCACAAGCTCTATTTTGCTTGCACGTCACTTCATTTCTGATGTTAAGAAAGACTTGAACCAATCTCGTTGATTCTATTCCTTTTGCGTGAGTCTTCCGACTTTTCACAGAAGGAAAGCATAGAACATACATAAACCGCTGAATTTTCAGCAAATGGTTTCCGAAAATTTTTTCAGAAATTTAAATTAAAACATTTTTTCCACGATGATTTTCATGCTAAAAAGGGGTGTGACTAAAATCTGTATTCATTATGAAAAAATAGCGAGAAGGTTAAGATGCAAGGCGCCGCCGAAGGCGGGTACCCGATGCAGGCAACCGAATGGGGTTGTCGAAGCAGGGCAACGAAAGCAGATTAGTCTTCGCAGCATTTTTTCATTGGGTACAGGTTTTAGTCACACCCCTAAAAAAGGCTTTAGAAGGAGGTAAACTCCCATGCCTGCTAGATAGCCAAGCGCTACAGGAATTGCGGCTTTCTTTGCATAAGAGATGAAATCGATCTTCTCCATCCCCATCAAGGCGACGCCGGCTGCAGAACCAATAATCAACATGCTGCCTCCCGTCCCAGCAGCATAAGCGATCATATGCCATAGAGAGGAATCTATGGGGTGTGTTTGAAGAGAATACATGCCCATCGTAGCAGCAACCAACGGGACGTTGTCGATGATCGCAGAAATGAAGCCGATCAAGGTCGCTATGACCGCTAGGCTTTTAAAAGTTGCATCTAGCCAGTCGGCCAAAATTTTGAGAAAGCCAGCTGCCTGAAGCGCGTCGACGCATAGCAAAATACCCAAAAAAAACAAGACTCCTGAGGTATCGATGCGTGTCAGAATGTGAGGGACGCGCAAATACTCGCGTTCTTGATGCGGATAATGCAGGATGTCAGTGATGATCCATAGCACGGAAAGCGACAAAATGACTCCCATGAATGGGGGCAACCCGGTGATGGCTTTAAAAATGGGAACAAAAACCAGACCGCCAACTCCCAAATAAAAAATAGGCCTTGCATGGGGAATGGCCTCTGCTTTTCTGATCGATGGATGCTGGGAAAGCCTTCCTTTCGTGCGGTAGGTATACCAAATGAGAGGCAAAAGCAGAGAAATCAGCGATGGCAGCAACAGGGATTTCATCACACCGGTGCTGCTCAATTGTCCATTAATCCACAACATCGTTGTCGTGACATCGCCAATCGGGGTCCAGGCGCCGCCGGCATTGGCGGCAATCACGACAATGCAACACAGTAAAAATCGCTCCGAGCGTTCTGGGACGAGTTTGCGCAACAGTGAAACCATCAGGATCGTCGTCGTTAAATTATCGAGAATGGCTGACAGAAAAAAAGTGACAAAAGCGATGATCCACAACATTTTTCGCATCGATTTTGTTTTGATCCGATCGGTGATGACTTTGAAACCACCGTGGGAGTCCACGAGCTCCACAAGGGCCATGGCGCCCATCAAAAAAAAGATGATTTGAGAAACATCGGAGACATGGTGTCCAAGATTTTGCAAATCTTCATTGACTGGGGTAGCGCTACAAGCAAGATGAATCGCCCAACAAATCACAGCGATCAATAACGCCACAGCGGATTTATTGACTTTGACGTAGTGCTCTAAAATAATGGCGGCGTATCCCATGAAAAAGACGAGTAGGATCAGCAAACATTTCCAGCTGACGATCTCCATAATTTTCCCTCTTTTGAATCACTTTCGGTATAATCTGAGTTTTGGATTTATTTTATAGTAGATTGTCGTAGATTTTATTTTGAGGCAATTTTTGCAAATTTTGACGCGTTCAATCTGCAAAGGTTCAAAACGGCGAAAGGCAAACTTTACATCATATTTTGGGCTATTCTTATATTTATGAATCATAAGAACCTAAAAACTTTCCTGTCCGACTAGACAATACGGGTAAGTTGGGGTCAAAAAGTTCTGGTTCGCTCACGCCTCGTCCAATGAGTTCCAAGCCAAATCGCAGCTTCTCTATCAACGATGTCTTTTGAGGAGGGGGTACCGGAGTGTCAATGGCTTTCCGCTGCGCTACCAACGCATTAAAAGCCTCATCGATTCTTTCATGGCCTGTTCTGGCAATTTCTAACCAGCCGCGTGAAATTAACGATGCTTTGGAAGCGTCAAATTGTGGGTCATTGAGAATAGTGTTTACAACCGTCTCCGTTGCTTTGAAACAGGGGTTGAATTGGGACTCATGTTCCCTGAGTGAGGCAAGATTATTTTCCGTCTCCAGCTTTAAGTGCTCTATGAAAGAATCAAAACGAGAGCAATGAGGCAATCCATGAACTTAATCCACTATTTTGCATCGCTGTAAAAAAAATGGATGCGCTAAAGATCCACAGGAGCAAAGGCAAGGGAAATTCTTCGCGAAAAGCTTTCCTTATAGGAAATGGATGAAAGAGCAGTAGAAGCAATCCCGCAGCGAAAAAAGCTGTCCCTACTGGGACTGCAAAAAAAGTGGCGGCGATGGCTCCTAAAAAAAGAGAGGGAGTCACCCAGGTTTTCCACTTCACGCGCATGGGTGTGGAGTTGGATGCAGTCCACGTAGGAAAATAGCGATGGAGACAAGTCTTAAGTAAATGAAAAAGCCCCTGGTGTTCACAGGCTTTTCCCATCATCCATAAGCCGAGCACTGTGAGGATTACCTGGTTCACGCCTGCATTGCACAGTTCTTTGGAGGAGACAACGCCGAAAAGCGGAGTGAGTAGAGCGACGATAGTAAAAGTCAGATCTCTGGGAAAAGATTTGATCACCTGTGCGAGAAAAATGCTTAAGAAGAGTAATCCTAACACAACCCCTCCTTGCCAACTCAGATGAGTTAGAAAGAGGTCCATTAGGATATCCCTGCTTGAACAATATCGTGCATGCGCAAGATGCCAACTGCCTTGCCTTTTTCGACAACGGGGAGAACCATCACAAACTTTTTAGGGTCTTTCTGCATGATTTTAAGCGCTTCCCAAGCAAGTTTGCCTTTTTCAATCGTCAGCGCATTGACTGTCATGAGCTCGCGCATCGGTTTTTCCAACACTTCAGATCCCTGATTTTGCAGGGCTCGACGCAAGTCGCCGTCAGTAAAGATTCCGATAAAGTTCTTCTGATCATCAGCAACGACGAGAGCACCTAATTTCTTATTAGAGAGCTCGGCTAGAACCTCGCTTAAACAGACTTCAGGGGGGACAATCGGTAACTCATCATCTTTGAACATGAGCTCCTCGACGGTAATCGACATTTTTTTGCCGATCGCACCCGAAGGATGATTGAGTGCATAGGCGGATAGGTCGAACCCTTTAGAGCGCATGAGAGCAATTGCCAGTAAATCACCAAAAAGAAGCTGGACTGTTGTGGAAGTTGTCGGCGCTAGATCAAAAGGACAAAGTTCTTTTTCAAAGGGAAGATGAACGAACAAATCGCAATGTTTTGCAAGACGTCCATGAGAATTGGAAACCACTGCAAGCAAGCGCGCGCCGCGTTTTTTGGCAAATGGAATAAGGGCGAGCAGCTCTTCTGTCTCCCCACTTCGGCTCATCATGATGAACAAATCATTTTCGGAAAGAATGCCCATATCGCCGTGTAGAAAATTCGTCGGCGGCAGGTAGAGTGCTTTTGTTCCTGTAGAGATCATTGTCATCGCAATTTTTTCCGCGATGATGCCGCTTTTACCAACACCTGTAAAGATGATGAGGCCTTTGGTGTTTAGGCATTCTTTGACCGCTTTGTCGACTTCCGTCAAATCAAGACGATCGAAATAATGGTCGAGGTAGCGACGCTGTTCTTTGAGGAGTTCCAGAAGCATGTTAAAAACAATTTTATGGTTTGCCTATCAGTATAAGTGATCCCCTGTTTTTGCGCACTCCCTGGAGAGTAGGTTTTTACTTGAACTCTTCCAAAAAAAAATTTAAAACCTAATGTTAAACTTACAGAGTGAGAGCATGTCCCAAGCCAAAATTCCTATTGCAGTCGCCTACGGAGATGGAATCGGTCCGGAAATCATGACCGCAACCTTGCAAATCTTGGATAAAGCGGGGGCGCCTTTAGAACTCCATAGGATTGAAATCGGAGAAAAACTTTATTCGAAAGGAGTGTTAACCGGAATTGAGCCTCAATCCTGGGAAATTATCCGAAACACTAAGGCCTTTCTTAAAGCTCCGATCACCACTCCTCAAGGAGGTGGATTCAAAAGTTTAAATGTCACGGTCCGAACAACGATGGGGCTTTATGCCAACGTGCGGCCCTGTGTGGCATATGCGCCTTTTGTCGATACCAAACATCCTGGGATGAATGTCGTCATTATTAGAGAGAATGAAGAAGATCTTTACGCGGGAATCGAATACCGGCAAACTCCTGATGTTTATAAATCTTTGAAGTTGATCTCTCGACCAGGTTCGGAAAAAATCGTTCGCTATGCTTTTGAATACGCTCGCCAATACCATCGCAAAAAAGTGACCTGCTTCAGCAAAGATAACATTATGAAAATCTCCGATGGCCTATTCCACAAGGTCTTTGATGAGATTGCCAAAGAATACCCTGACATTGCCAATGAACATTGGATCGTGGATATTGGCGCAGCCAAACTTGCCGATACCCCTGAAATCTTTGACGTGATCGTGATGCCGAATCTCTACGGGGATATTCTCTCTGATGTGGCCGCACAGATTTCTGGTTCCGTGGGAATCGCGGGCTCGGCCAATATCGGCAATCGCGGTGCGATGTTCGAAGCGATCCATGGTTCTGCCCCAAGACGCGCTGGACAAAATCTCGCGAACCCTTCAGGCCTCCTTTTGGCCAGCGTGATGATGCTCGTCTATCTCGAGGAGTCGATTGTAGCCGAACGCATTCACAATGCCTGGCTGCGCACAATCGAAGAAGGAATCCATACCTATGATATCTTCAAAGAGGGATTGAGCAAGGAAAAGGTGGGAACAAAAGAATTTGCTCATGCTGTTGTAAAAAATCTTGGAGAAAAACCCCAGGATTTACCTGCGATCTCCTATCACACTTCAAAAAAAATCATCGCTCTTCACCCAGTTTCTGTGCCACAAGTTGTAAAAAGAGAACTCGTTGGAGTCGATATCTTCGTCTTTTCCCAAGACACTGCGGAGAGTTTTCTAAAACTATCGGCGGCTAAAGAATGGCATCCGCTTTCACTCCAGATGATTACCAATCGCGGTGTGCGCGTTTGGCCGGAAGGGCATCCTGAAACTTTCTGCGTTGACCAATGGCGATTGCGTTTTATGCATCCAGATACAACGACTCTTGTGACTCAAGATGAGGTCTTGAAAATGATGAAGGAAGTGCAGAATATGGGTTACGATATCATTTGCATCGAGAAACTTTACCATTTCGACGGCAAGCCTGGATTTTCTTCAGCGCAAGGATAGAGGGGATTGCAAAACTCCTCGATAATTAATCAATTTTCATATCTTCTTCGAGATGTTTCTTCAGCGCGCTTAAAAAACCACAGCCGTACATTCCATCGAGCACACGGTGGTCAAATGTCAGCGAAACATAAGCCATGGAACGAATGGCCAAGAGATCATTTTCAAGAGGGACAACTTTTTTATAAGTGGCTCCAATGCCGACAATGGCCACCTCGGGATAACGAATGATCGGAATACCGATCTGTACTCCGGTCATTCCAAAATTTGTCAATGTGATCGTCCCCTCATTGACGTCGTCGGGGCTTAATTTGCTAGTGCGCGCTTTTGCGGATAATTCGCTGATCGTTTTTGCAATCGCTGTGATTCCTAATTGCTGACAATGCTTAACAACGGGAACGACGAGCCCTTGCTCGACGCTGACAGCAATCCCCAAATTCACATAGCGTTTGAGAAGGATTGTATCGCCTTCAAGAGAGGAGTTGATCAAAGGGTATTCTTGCAGGGCTTTAGCAATCGCATGAGCAACGAAGGCGGTGATTGTGAGCTTAAACCCATGTTTATTTAAAAATTTTTCTTTTTCTTTCTGAATCAGAGCCACAATCGATGTGACGTCGACTTCCGTGACTAATGTCGCATGAGGAGCTTCATAGAAAGAACGGACTAGATTGTCAGCGATCGCTTTGCGCATACCCGTCATTTTCAAACGCTCGATATCTGATCCAGTGATCCCCGTGGGGGCCGCAACAGCTTTTGCTGCCATGGGGCAAGGTTTTGTCGAGGCTAAGCGTTTTTCGAGGTATCCTTCCAGATCTTGTTTAGTCAGTCTTCCGCCCATTCCCGTGCCAGGGATTTTTTCTAATTCTTGCAGTCCAATTCCTTTTTCACTGGCCAAGCGGAGCAGGGCCGGAGAGAAAAAATCTTTCATTTCTTGACCTCCCATACTGGAGGGTGCCACAGATGCTGTCTGGGTCCTGCCGCGCACTTCTTCTCGTGCGGAAGAAGCTGTGTTTAGGCCAATGACGGCGATGAGCTCGCCGACTTGCAATTCTTGATCAGGATTGGCATGGATTTCTTTGAGAATACCCGCAGCTGGCGAGGGAATTTCACTATTGACTTTGTCTGTTGAGACTTCTAAGAGAGGCTCATCGAGATTGACATTGTCGCCAACCTTTTTAAACCACTGAACGATTGTCGCACTGTGGATGCTCTCTCCCAATTTGGGCAATAGTACTTTGATATCTTCGCTCATGTGACAATCCTATCCAAAATGTTTTTAATGAGTGTTTCCCAATGCTCTGTGCCCGCTATGATCTTTAATCGAATCGCGATCGGTTCAATTTTCAGACAGGAGGAAGCATCGGGAGGCAATTTGACAAAATCTTTTTCAGTGCACAGAAGGACCTCGGCTCCCTTTCCTTGGCAATTTTCTGCAAATTTTTTCAGCTGCTTGTTTTGTAAAGATTCATGGTCTCTGAGAATGAGAGTGTCGACGATTTCCGATTTTAAGTCACGCACGGCCTGTAGAAAGCGAGCGGGCGTACCTATGCCACAAAAAACAGCAACCCTACGGGGTAAAACAGCTTTTTTGTTCTGCACTTCAATTTGAGTGGCTATAACTGGGGCACACGTATAACGCTGCAGTTGTTTTTTCAGGTGTTGATAGTGTGTGTGATCTTTGACATGTGTCAAAACAATCAGATCGGCAGAGCGTAATCGTTTTGGGGAGTCTCGAAGCAGCCCCCAAGGCAAAAATCTTTCTTTGGAAATTGGGTCCATCCCATCCAACATGACGATCTCAAAATCGCGCTTGAGGCGGCGATGCTGCATGCCGTCGTCGAGCAAAAGGCATTGTGCCCCTTCTTTGATCGCAAGCTGTCCCGATGCGACCCTATTTGCTCCCACCCAAATAGAAGCCTTGGTCTTTTGCGCTAGAAGATAGGGTTCATCCCCGCATTCCTGGGCGGAAAAAATCGGGCCATTTTCTGAAGAAATTTTTTGAATCCTTCTTGACTTTTCGATGTGCGAACGGAACCCTCTTGTTAAAATGGCTAGCCGTACTGTGTGTTGTAATTGAGAGGCGAGCAGATGCACAAAAGGCGTTTTGCCTGTACCTCCTACAACAAGATTTCCCACGCTGACGACGACAACGGGCAATTGGATAGAGGAAAACCATCCACGATCATAGGCAAAATTTCTGGCACCGATCACAGACCGATAGATTGTACTTAAACCAGCAAGACAGCCTTTAATCAGAGGGGCTTTTTTTTCTCCGCGAATAATTTCCAGAAGCTTGCGCTCAAAATCCATATTAGTCTAAACTCCAGAAGTTAATTCAAGCGGAGCGGGAAAGGGGAAAAGAATTTTCTCAACAATTTCAATAATAATATGGATAGCAGCCATATGTACTTCTTGAATTCTGTCGGAATAACCAAAGCCAGGAACAATCCATTCCAGATCGCACTTTCCGCGCAACCTACCTCCGGTTTTTCCCAAAAAAGCAATTGTCTTTAGCTGTTGTTGTTTTGCGTACTCTGCCGCTTTGACGATGTTAGCGGAATTCCCGCTAGTGGTTAAAAGAATGACGATATCGCCAGATCGTCCAAATGCTTCAATCCCTCGCGAAAATACTTCATCAAACCCGAGATCATTGCCAATGCAAGTAATATGCCCTGGTTCGGACAACACGATGGCAGGGAGAGCTTTTCTCTGGGCGCGAAATATTCCTGTCAACTCTTCGGCAAAATGCATGGCATCGCACAAACTCCCTCCATTGCCTGCAATGAGAAGTTTATTTTCCGACTGAAAACACTCCGCTATCCATGCGCTCGATGTTTCCATGAAATCAATAGAACTGGGCTCTTGTAAAAATTCTGCAGCGCGAATCACATTCGCGATCGCATTTTCAATCTCATGCCGCATAAGTCAAGTCCGCTTAAGTATTTATTGCGTTGTGCTCCATTCCGATTCTAAAGCATTTTAGTCCAAAGTCCAGTGCTTAAGCAACAATTTTTAACCTGAATAATGGATTTCCATGGATCTGCTGAGCTCCAGCTCAGCAGAAGTCAAGATCTCTTTTTTATGAAAATAAAAGTCCTTACTTATCCCTGACACGGCTCCTGAAAGATTGGCCTAATATAGAATCCTCTATTCAGGTTTTTATTGCTTTAATCCTACTGTTAGATGTACTTTCTACCCAACCTTGACTACTGATCAAATCCTGTGGACAAACCTATCAAATTAGCCATTGTTGGAGCAACGGGTGCTGTCGGCAAAGAATTGCTCCGTGTCCTTGAAAAGCGAAAATTTCCCATTGAAGAATTGCGCCTCTTCGCCTCTGCTCGTTCCATCGATAAAAAAATGGTCTTCCGGGGAAAATCGATCTCCGTCCAAGTTCTGACAGAGCAGGCGTTGGAAGATATTGACATGGCCATTTTCTCCGCAGGACATAAAGTAGCACGTGAATGGGCTCCACAAGCGATCAAACGCGGAATCAGGGTGATAGATAACAGCTCAGCTTTTCGCATGGACGCCGATGTTCCCTTAGTGATTCCTGAGATTAACCCCCATGTGCTTCGAGAAGATCATTTTCTTGTTTCTTCTCCGAATTGCAGTGCAGCAATCATGCTTATGGCAATCGCGCCATTGCATCGACGCTTTAAAATCGTGCGGATCGTTGCGGCGACCTATCAGGCAGCAAGCGGCGCCGGGTTTCAAGCGATGAAAGAACTCGAAGAAGAGACTTTGGCCCATCTTAAAAAGCGTCCTTATGTCCGTACGGTGATGCCTTATCCTTACGCTTTTAATTTATTTCCTCATCATTCCCCCTTGGACGAAACCGGTTATGTCGAAGAGGAACTTAAAATGCTGTATGAAACGCGCAAAATTTTAGAAGATGATCAAATCTGGGTCAATGCGACCTGCGTGCGCGTTCCTGTCCTGAGAGCTCATTCCGAGGCGCTCAATATTACCTTCAGTCAATCTGTCAACGTTGAAGATGCTTATGCTGTTCTCAAAGAAGCTCCAGGGCTGACCATTCTCGAAGATCGCAAGAATAATCGTTTCCCTATGCCATCAGATGCAAGCGGACAAGACCATGTTCTTTGCGGACGCATTCGTAAAGACCTTTCCTTTCCCAATACATTGGACCTATGGGTCGTCGGTGACCAGCTGCTCAAAGGAGCTGCTCTTAACGCCGTCCAAATTGCTGAACTCATCTTGAGACAACTTTAAAAATGATCACTGAAAAAAATCGAAAGTGGTGGATCTTAGCGGCGATGACGACGACGATTTCAATGATCTTCGTCGATATCACCGTGCTGCCGGTAGTTTTGCCCACATTGCAACGGGAGCTGTTGATTTCGGACATCGGATTGCAATGGGTGATTAACGCTTACACACTTGTCTTAGCTGTTCTGGTCTTGGCCGGAGGTAAGCTTGGCGATATGTGGGGGCTAAAAAAAGCCTTTTGTTTAGGAATAGCCGTGTTCGCCCTTGCATCGGCAATGTGCGGACTGAGCCGTGCGGAATGGTGGTTGATTATGAGCCGGGGTCTCCAAGGGGTTGGCGGTGCTTTCCTACTCCCAGCGACACAAGGAATCATCGTCTCTCATTTCCCTCCTAATCAACGCGGAAAAGCTCTCGGATTATTTGTCAGCATTGGGTCTATTTTTCTCGCACTGGGCCCCTTGATCGGCGGAGCCTTGACTACGTATTTAAGTTGGCTCTATGTTTTTTGGATCAATATTCCCATCGCGATTTTGGGATTAGTCATGGCTTCTTTCAGCGTCCCGGCGACGACAGGGAAAAAAGAACCGTTTGATTTTCGAGGTTTTTTCATTCTTGCTATCGGTATTATCTCCCTTGTTTTTGGATTGATGCAAGTCCAACAATGGGGCTGGAATTCGCTGCGCTGCCTGCTCTTATTTCTGATCGGCATTTCCTCTCTCACTATCCTTTTTAAACGCAAACATAAACCTCACGCTTCGATATTGGACTTTGAGCTGATGAAAGCAAGGTCATTTATCGCCAGTTCCAGTTGTATTTTTTGCAATCAACTGATCATCATGGTCACAGTCTTTTGGGCGATCTATTTTCAAAATATTTTAGGATTTTCCCCTTCAAAGGCGGGCGTTTATGCGTTTATGGCCAACCTTCCCGTGTTATTTGCTGCGCCCCTAGGCGGTTTTTTAGTGGATCGATTCGGCCCGCGAATTCCCGTCATGATTGGTTTTGGACTGGGTTGCTTTTCTTTAAGTTGGTTTACGCTGTTTATGAAGCAGGAAAATATTTGGCTACTTCTACCTACTCTGCTCACCTTTGGATGTGGCGTGAGCATGATCTTTACTCCTAGCTACGTAGGGATGATGAACGAGGTTTCTGCGGAAAAGAGAGGTGTTGCTTCTGGGATCACTTCAGCATTGCGCCAATTCAGCTCAACGCTCGGCCTTGCTCTATTCGGCACTGTTTATTCTTCGATCTCCTTTAAAAAATTGGGACAATTTCTTCATGCAAAAGAAACAACAATGTCATTGACACCTGAAGAGTTTGAGGGGCTATTGTCAAAATCTCCGAAAGCGATGCACAACATGGACCGTTTACGGCCTGGTGACGCACTCTATGTTTTTCAATCCGCTAAAAATGCATTCCTCGATGCCTTCTTAAGTATCAATTTAAGTGCTGCACTGCTTGCTCTTGTCGGCATCGTTATTGCCTGGAAATTGTTAAAAAATCGGCCGGTCCATTCCGAAAGATGAAGGTTCTAAAGACTCAAAACAGATGTCTGACTTTGTGACAGGATGCAAAAATTTCAACCGTCCATGGTGCAGAGCAATTCCCTCCTTTTTTTTCCACTGAAGGGTACTTCCATACTTTTGATCGCCAACAATAGGACAGCCAATATAAGCAAATTGCGCACGGATCTGATGATAGCGGCCTGTTTCCAAGTGAATTTCAACAAGAGATTTTTCGATCTGAAAATAGCGTAAACGGGCAAGCTTCCCCTTTGGGTGAGATCTATCGACAACTCGTGCACGATATTCATCGTGAACCAAATAATGTTCCAATGTGCCTTCTTGGGGCAATACTCCTTCGATCCAAGCGAAATAAGTTTTTTCGATCTTGCGCTGGCGCATCATCTCTTGAAGACGCGACAATGCTTTGCTTGTCCTTGCGAAAAGCACAAGACCGCTCACGGGTTTGTCTAACCGGTGGATGGGTTCGAGGAAAACATGGCCATTCTTTTGAAATTGTTTCTTAAGCCAGGCCTTAGCTTGATCGAGCAAGTTATCGAGGGAATTGCAAGACTCCTCGCCGCATAAAATCGCGCTTTTGGCACCTGTCGCCTTGGCGGCGGCTCTCCTACTTATCCAAGTATGCTTTCGCCGCCGCCAACCGAACCCGCTGTGCGGGTTCTGGCAACAGGTGCCAAAATCATCGATTTTCTGCTGGCGAGGAGTTTTGCAATTCCCTCTATCTGCTTCATGGGGCTGGGTACTGATACCGGCGGGCTTGGAGACAACGAGAATATGGTTATCGCAGAAAATGATCTTCATCTTCGCTGCCTTACGGCCTCGTATAAAAGAAGAGTAGTTGCCGTGGCAACGTTGAGCGAATCCGCAACTCCGTGCATAGGAATTCGCACTTTAAGATCGGCAGCTTGCATCCAAGTTTCAGACAGCCCGAGCTGCTCTGTTCCTACAGCAATGGCAATGCCACCTGCCAAATTGGCATGGGTAAATTCTTTTTCCGCTTGAGGCGAAGCAGCAACAATTGTGATCTTTTGTTTTTGAAGCCAGCACAATGTTTCTACAGTCGATGCTTCCACAACAGGAATCGTAAATAGCGTCCCGACGCTAGCGCGAACGACATTGGGATTATAGATGTCTGTACAGCGGTCGCACACGATCACGCCATCGATACCCGCTGCGTCAGCGGAACGCAAGATTGTTCCCAGGTTTCCTGGCTTTTCAATCGCTTCAGCAATGATGACAAAAGGATCTTTTTTTGCCGCAAGATGTGCAATAAAATCTTTCAAGGATCGCTGCATTTGTACTGCAATCGCAAGTAGACCGTCTGGGCGGTCACGGTAAGAGAGTTTTTGAAAGACCTGTTCGCTACAGGCAATGATTTCTCCTCCCCGATTTCGGACCTGATCGATCAAGGTATTTTCATTTGTTCCTAAAAAGAATGGAGGGCAAATCCATAGGGTTTGGAGTTCAACTGAAGCCTCCGCAGCGCGCTTGATCTCGCGATATCCCTCAATCAGAAAAAGTCCCGTTGTGTTACGCTCTTTGCGCTCGATCAGCTTGATCGTTTTTTTGACTTTTGGATTTTGCATACTCGTAATCATTTCACCCATTTTCCACACTCCACCTCGCAAAACTTCCGCTAGGAATATCGATCCCCGTTGCAGAGAGCAGGAGCATTTCCCCAGTTTCAATACTGCCAACATTTTTTCCCATTGTCTGTTGCATGAGATGGCGCATGACAAGGGGAGTCATTCCGGGAGTATGGGTTGTAAACAGCAAAAAAAGAGGTTTTGGAGAAAGCAACTCTCTACACAGATGGAGTAGCCCATCGATATCGCGTTCCATTTTGAAAACTTCGCCTTGGCTGCCACGGCCAAAACTCGGTGGATCAAGAATAATTCCGTCATAACGAACGCCGCGCTTGATCTCCCGTTTTAAAAATTTCACCGCATCATCCACAATCCAGCGGATAGGCGCCGATGAAAGTTGATTATAAGCGGCATTTTCTCTTGCCCAAGCAACCATCCCCTTAGAGGCATCGAGATGGCAGACGCGCGCACCGGCTTTTACCGCTGCAAGCGTCGCTCCTCCGGAATAGGCGAAAAGGTTGAGGATTTGAGGAGAATTTGTGCATCTGCTCATGCTTTCTTTCATCGATTTCCAAAGCAAACTGTGCTCTGGGAAAACACCGAGATGCCCAAAATCTGTAGGAGATATTTTAAAACGAATCCCCTCGATTTCGGCAAGCCAGCTTTCGGGAAGTTTTTTTTTGAATTTCCAAGTATTCCCTCCGTCTCGCGAAAAAGAAGCGTGTGCAAGATCCCATTCTGCTTGGGAAAGGGCGGGGGTCCAGAGCGCTTGAGAACAAGGACGTACGATAATATACGCGCCAAACTGCTCCAACTTTTGTTGATTTCCGCTGTCTAAAAGTAAATACTTTTCTTTCATCATGATTTCGGTATATTTGCATTCAACTGATCTTTCAGAACCTGTATAATACTAGGATTATTAAATTCTGAGGAGAACCAAATGACAAATCCAATAATCAATGGCAATAGAAAGCAAAGTGTTTCTTTAAATGACACGATGTCTATTCCTGAATCGATCAAAAGCCCTACCCCTACCCCGAGTTTTCCGAATGATTCTCTTCGCCTGGCCCAATCTTCTCAAGGGAGTTTTTCGCTCCAGTCCATCTGGAATGCGATCGTCAATTGCTTTAAGTCATTGTTTTCCCGCTTTTTTAACACCAGCTATTCTCCAAACCAGCTTAAAGACAAAATCGCTCAAATCGCAGCGCGCGATCAATTCGTCTGGTTCTATAAAAAAGAAGAAAATCCACTTACTGCCTTTCTCGGAAATTTTCATCCTTGCCCTATCCATTTATGGGGAATGCAATTTTCATGTGCTGAAGCCGTCTTTCAGGCTGCAAAATTTGCTCCGGACAGAAATCTTATGCAAAGATTCGAAGGTCTCGATGGAGAAGCCGCTTTTAGGTTGGGAAGGAGCTTAAGCCAGAATTGGACAGGAGCTCAAACTGCCCAGTGGCGAAATTGCAATCTCGCAGCGATGCGCGCAGTCGTCACCGCAAAATTTACGCAAAATCCCGATCTCGGAGATCTTCTGCTCCGCACACTCAATGCCTATCTTGCCGAACATCTTCGTTCCAAAGGCAGAGAGGCTTATTGGGGGGATGACTGTGATGGGACCGGACAAAATTGGCTCGGACGAATCCTTATGGAAGAGCGTGGCAGGCTTGGTGGGACTGGCGTAGTTCCAAGAAATCCACAATACGACCAATTCTTACTGCGTGGGCAATAATGGAGGGAATTGCAAAACTAACGCGAAAAGGACATTTTTTCGGGGTCTTATTTGCTAAAACCTGTTTCAGATTAGCTAAATAATTTCCCCCAGAAAATCACCCCGTTTTGTTAGTTTTGCAATTCCCTCAATGGAAATGCGGGTATTCTCTTCTCCACCTTTCTCCAGAGCGCACCTAGAAGCCATTGCGTAGCTAATAATGTAATGGTGTGGCGGTTGCCAAAGGAGTTAAATGTTCCCACATCAGGAATTTTTTCCCTTTCTCCAATCGCAGCGCAGATAGTGCCGACAGGCGTTTGTTCTGTTCCTCCCGATGGGCCTGCAATGCCTGAAACAGCAATGGCAAAATCTGCCGAGGTTTTGTTAAAAACGCCATCGAGCATTTCTTTAACGGCCGCTTCACTCACAGCACCTTGAGAGTCAAGCGTTTCTTTGGACACACCCAATATCTGCTGCTTCATCGCGTTGGAATAGACGACAAAAGAACCTAAAAAATATTCCGAGGCACCGGGCAGTGACGTGACATGCATGGAAAGCATTCCTCCTGTACAGGATTCTGCAAAAGCTAATGTCTTTTGATGTGTGACAAACCAATGGTGGAGCGCCTCTTCAATTTTACCGTTTGGCGAACTGTAACAATAATTGCTAAAGCGCGATATCAATTCCTTCTGAAAGGAATGGAGTTGTGATTTGTGAGAAGATTGCAAGGCAACAGTGAGCGTTCCATGTGCTGGATAAATGCCTACCTCTACAGAAGGATAATGCATCATGAGTTCACGCAGATGAGGATCCAGAAGACTTTCGTTAATCAGACAAAAAAACAGTTGAACGCTTTCTTTTTTGGCTTTTAATGGCCACTGTTTTTGCACCCAGGGTAAGACTTGTTCTAAGAACATCGGTTCCATTTCTTTTGGAACACCTGGCAGAAGGACCAAAGTTTTGCCTCCTTCAAAAAAAAGCAAACCTGGCGCTGTACCTATGCGATTATGCAGAATCTTGGCCTTCGAAGGCATCCTCGCTTGATTTTCCAAAGATACATTTCGATTGCCAAAGCGCCGTTTGATGTCGTCAGCTAATGCCTGATCAAAATGAAACTCCGAATGAAAAAGTTCTGCGGCAACCTCACGTGTCCGATCGTCACATGTGGGACCGAGCCCACCAGTGCCAATCACCAGATCCGCGCGTTGTAACGCTCCCGTAAGTCCTTTTGCTAAAGATTCTCGCGCGTCTGGCAACGTCATTTGACAAGAGACGGCATATCCTGCCAGCATGAATTGACGGCATAAAAAAGCAGCATTGGTGTTAACCACATTTCCTTTGAGCAATTCGTCGCCGATCGAAATCAATTCAATGATCATAATTGTGCAATTTGAATACCCCTCTCTTTTAACTGAGGATGGATTTTGATCCAAGCAAGAGATTGTTTCCCAATGCGTATAGGTGAGTTAATGCGCAGCCCGTTGACCTCAAACGGCGTAGGAAGAGTAAAACTGCGCACCCATCTCATAAGCTTAGTGAACATCGCTGTATTTGGAAAATGCGGAGAATCGATGACTTTGACCACTTGACGAGTCGCTGGATCTTGGAAAAGTTGTGGGTACGAAATTTGCAGTCCCCAAGAAATACTTTCAGGGCTAAGGACCATCGGATGGAATTTACCATTGAGATCAGAATAAAAAAAGTGATGCGTTTGCAACTGTAAAACAGGCTTTGTCGGTTTGATCAGAAATTTATCCTTCCCAGCTGCCATGGCATAAAAAGTCTCAAGAGTTGTCGACATGGCGCAAGAAAAAAAGCGTCGGAATTCATCGACATTCGGGATTTGGCCTTGTTTTAAAAGATCAATGTAATCCGCATACCTTTCGAGAAAAACAGTTGAAGGAATGACAGCGACGTCCGCTTCAATAGGTTCACTGACGATGACAAAAAACAGGGTCCCAAGCGTTTGGATGAGCTGCTCCATTTCGCTGCTATCCAACAGGACTTGAACTTTAAGCCACTTAGATACCTGAAGAATACCTTCTGCCTTTGGAGAGCTGATTCGAATCGGTAAAGAATGCATGAAGATAGGGTTTTAAGCGTTTTTTGGTTTAGAATGACTCTTTGCTCTCAGTTTGTTAAATAGAGCTTCCGCTACGATTAAGAAAATGCCACTGAAAATGGCACTGTCTGCAATGTTGAAGACAGGATAAGAGTATCCCCAGAAAATAAAATAAAACATATCGACGACGTGGCCATAGACAAAGTAATCAACGACGTTGCCGAAAGCTCCGGTAGCAATTAAAGTCAGGCAAAATTTGCGATAAGCGCTCGCTTTTACAGAAAAGAGGTAAGTAAGCAAACCGCCGATGATGGCCACACGTGCATATAAGAGATACTTTTGCAAAGAGGCAAACACTCCCCATGCTGCTCCTTTGTTGACGACATGAACAATGGAAAAGTCGATGCTATGCCAACCGCGGAAAACAGCGATGCCCCCGTAAGGATAAATGGGCGATGACGCAGCAATGGGTGAAATCTCATGATGGATATAAGCCTTGAGCAGAGCGTCTGCCATAAAGATGAAAATGGCAAGTGCGATGAAAACGAAAGCTTTTTTCCAGCTCATCTTTATAGCAGTCCTTTTTCAAACTTCTCTTGCGCTTTGACAGTCATCGATGCATAAGGGATTGCCTCTAAACGGGCAAGGGGGATTTCTTCACCAGTAATATCGCAAACGCCGTATGTCCCTTCATTAATTTTTTCTAAGGCGCGCTCAATTTGGCGCAGAATGCCAAATTCTTTACTTGTCACTTCCAAAGAGATTGTCCGATTGAAATCGTCTGTCCCTTCGTCTGCTTGGTGTTGTGAATAGCCCTTTGCCTCATCCATCGTCTTAGCATCCTCGCTAGTGTCGCGTATGAGATGATTCATTTGGTCCTTCATCTCTTCCAACCGCTTCTTAAAGCGAGCGATGTCTGCCTTTTTTAACGCCATCTTTCTTGCTCCTAACCTTTAGTTATAATTTGAGGGAATTGCATGGGATTTTCTAACTCATCTTTAGGATGGATATGTTCAATCGCATCCATCAACTCATCGACATCTTTGAAACGGCGATAAACACAGGCAAAGCGAATGTAAGCAATCGTATCTAAAGCCTGTAGGTGCTGCATGACGATCTCGCCCAGTTCAGAGGTTTTGACCTCGCGGACTTGCCGCTCCATGAGATCCGAAGTGACTTTATAGGCCAAGGCCCTCACCTGGTCGTGACTGATCCGCGTATGTCGACATGCCGCATCTAATCCCCTGATCAATTTATCCTGTCTAAAATCCTCATAGCGTCCATCCCGCTTTTGCACTTGAATTGTCAAATCGATCGTTTCAAAAGTGGTAAAGCGGCGCAGACATTTCAAACATTCACGCCGACGTCTTACTGCATTACTTTCAGTGACATTGCGAGAATCAGTGACCTTGGATTCTTCATGGTTACAAAAAGGACAGCGCATAAGTACCTTCGAAACTCGCTCCAATCTAGAGAGGGAATTGCAATTCCCTCTAGAATGAAAATTTTATAATTCTGATGCTTTTCTATATACTTTAAGCTTTTTTTGAAAGTAGTTATTCTTAACCCATACAATAAAGTAAATTTTTTACTTAACGATTTCTGCACACTTTTTTCCAAGAACTGGACAGCATTGTTTTTTATATTATAATAAATTAAAAAAAATTGAGCACTAATATTATAATCATTAACTAGATACAGCGCAAACTAAAATTATATATTGATAATTGTTTTATTTTATTGCAGCCATCCAGGAAACAAGAATTAAAAAAAAATAGAATTGAATTTAAATTTAAACTTGTTCATAATATTAATTAGTTTAGCAATAATTAACTATTAAAAAAGGCGCATTATTATGACCAAACCTACAAGTCATTCCATTATCCATACTCAGCCTGTTCCTATACAGCAAAATTCCCTTATATTGGACATGCCTTTCGATGTCTTTTTAGAAATATTCAACCATATGGGAGTCCAAGAGTTGGCCTCTTGCCAATTTGTCTGCCATCTGTGGAATCAAATATTGCGCAATGAGGTAGTTTGTCAACAGTTACTTAAAAACCATTTTCCATTTTATTGTCTTCCAAAAGAAATTAATAATTTCAAAGAGACTTATCAAGATCAATGTCGTTTACATTTAAATCTTATCAACAAGAGATATGCTGAGTATCCTATTGATCTTGATCTGGGGAGAACCGAGGTTGACCAATCGGGAATCATCGAGCGTTCCCCACTATTCATTTCTGGGAAAACGCTCTATTCTGCGAGAACACCCCATTCTGGCGCTCAAAGCGCTACAATTAAAATCTGGGATTTAGACACAAAAGCTTGCGAAGGAACATTCGATGTTCCCGATCGGGTGTCCTCTCTTGTTATTTGGGATAGAAAGCTCTTTTGTTCTGGCCATTGGAGCGGCCTGATCGAGATCTGGGATCTAGACACAAAAACTCGCATAGGAGCCCTGAATGGGCATAAAAGAGAAGTCCTCTGCCTTACTCTTTCCGGTAGAAACCTCTTCTCTGGCTCTGTGGACAAAACGATCAAAATCTGGAACTTAGATACAAATTCTTGTATGGCGACGCTTGAGGGGGAGCATAAATACCCGATCTGGTCTCTCGCTGCTTCCGGTAGCGAACTTTATTCTGGCTCTCAAAGTGATGATGGAATCCATCGAGGAATGATCAACATCTGGGATTTAAACACAAAAACTCGTATAGGAACAATAAAAGATGGACTTCATGGACGAATTTTCTCCCTTCTGATTTTCGATGGTAAACTCTATTCCTTCTTTTTTAGCCACGCTCTCAATGCTACGATCAAAATCTGGGATTTAAACACAAGAGAATGCATACAAACATTTGATAGGGAGGAAGTAAAATGCATTACCCGTTTGACTTTCCCCCATGCTATTCTCAATGGCAAGCTTTGTTCATTCTTGAACTTAGGGAGCTTAGGCTCGAACACTGTAACAGTCCATGTCTGGGATTTTAGGGCAGAGTACAATACGATTTTTGAGGCACTTGCGGGCCAACTCGAAAGCAACAATTCTGAAATCTCCAATCAAGCTATGCAACGATTCTCAAGAATGCCAAAAAGAGAAAAAAATAAAATCTATGGGGAATTATACAAAATCCTTAAACCTTTCAACCTTATCCCCAATGACTATTGTGAATGCGGAGAACATGCCTTTCATGAGATAATGGGGCAGAGCTCACCTTCTTTGGAAAAAGCCCAAGCGATTCGGAACTATTTACAGAAGCAGCTCAAAGAAGACAGTCATCCTTTACTGATTGCTCTTGGAATCGTGAGTTCGCACGATTATTCAACAAAGCTAGGATGTCGACCTGCAGATTTAGAAAGAGTAGGCATTATATCAACCGAAGATCTTAAGATTATTTGCTCTCTTTCTCCTGCTATTCAAGTGCTCGCTCTCGAGGAAGGTTCTGGAACAGAGGAGAATTTGAATTTTAGAGACGATACGGTCAAAGCCAAAGCTGACAAGAGAAAAAGTGCCTTATCTAATCTTTCCCAGCAACTGTTTCAAGAAGTGACGAGCAAGATTCGAGAAACAAATACCTGCGGCGTTCTTCTTTATGAGGGAGAGTGTCCGTGGATCGGTTTTCAAAACAGACTGAGTACCCTCCAAACAAAATTTGATGCCATTGTACTAGAGTGCAAAGGTTTGCCAAAACTCACTGTAGAAGCCTTCAAGTCGGCGAAGTACAATGAGCTGGCCAACGAATTAAATGCATTAGTTGGTGAGTTCCACATTCTAGACCGCGATCATCAAATTGCCAAGCTGCACACCTATATTATCAATCAATGGGGTGTTTTTCGCGCCTGGACGAATCTCAAAGCGAGAGGGATCCAAAGTTTAAGCCAACTAATGGACTCAGATCAGGCTCCACAAAACCTCTTCCAAATGGGAGAGTAAAAAACAGAGTCGGGCCAGCAAAAAAGTGTATACGGCGCACGGTTAGGTTTGGTGAATTTTGACAGGTTGCGACTTTGCCAAATCGACCCTTCTCGCTCGCCTTTCTGTTCAGCAATGGTCTCGCTCGTTCGGCTGCTTCGCTTCGATTTTGCTTCGTCTCGCAGAGTCAAAAATTGTTTTTTTTATATTACAGTAAATTAAAAAACTGAGCACTAATATTATAATCATTAACTAGATGCGGCGCAAATTAAAATTATATATTTACGATTGTTTTATTTTATTGCAGCCATCCAGGAACAATAATAAAAAAAGAGATTGAATTTAAATTTAAACTTGTTCATAATATTAATTAGTTTAGCAATAATTAACTATTAAAAAAGGTGCATTATTATGACCAACCCTACAAGTAATTCCATTATCCATACTCAATCTGTTCCCATACAGCAAAATTCCCTTATATTGGAGATGCCTTTCGATGTCGTTGTAGAAATATTCAAGCGTATGGGAGTCCAAGAGTTGGGCCATTGCCAATTTGCCTGCCATCTGTGGAATCAAATATTGCGCAATGAGATAGTTTGTCAACAGTTACTTAAAAACCATTTTCCATTTTATCGTCTTCCAAAAGAAATTCAGAATTTCAAGGAGGTTTATCAAGATCAACGTCGTTTACATTTAAATCTTATCAATGGGATATATGCTGAGTCTACTATTAATCTTGATCTAGGGGGAAGCAAGATTTCCTCACTATTCATTTCTGGGAAAACGCTCTATTCTGGCGAGCCAAGCGGTAAATTTAAAATCTGGAATTTAGACACAAAAACTTGCGTAGAAACACTTGATGTTCACTACCCGATCGACTCTTTTGTTATTTCGGGTAGAAAGCTCGTTTGTCCTAGCTCTTGGAACGGCCAGATCAAGATCTGGGATCTAGAGACAAAAACTTGCATAGGAACCCTGAGTGGGCATGAGGAAGAAGTATCCCGCCTTGCTCTTTCCGATGATGGAACACTCATCTCTAGCGCTTGGGACAAAAAGATCAAAATCTGGAACTTAGAGACAAATTCTTGTGAGGCAACACTTGAGGGGCATGACGAGGTCTGTTCTCTTGCCGTTTCTTCCGATGGCACACTTTATTATTCTGACTCTCGCAGTGATAATTGCTATCGAAGAATAATCAACATCTGGGATTTAAAGACAAAAACTCACATAGGAACAATAGAAGATAGACTTTGTGGAATTTACTTCCTTGTGATTTCCGATGACAACCTCTATTCTTTCTCTCACTACGGTTGCAACAGTGCGATCAAAATCTGGGATTTAAACACAAGAGAACGCATACAAACATTTGGTAGGGAGGAAGTAGAATATATTACCTGTTCGAGTTTCCATGCCGTTTCCGATGGCAAGCTTTATTCACGCGTGTACCCAGACTCGAACGTTGAAACAATCAAGGTCTGGGATTTTAAGGCAGAGTACAATACGGTTTTTGATGCACTTGCGAACCAACTCGAAAGCGACGATTTTGAAATCTTCGATCAAGCTATGGAACGATTCTCAAGAATGCCAAAAAGAGCAAGAAATGAAATCTATGGGGAATTATACAAAATCCTTAAACGCCTCAACCTTATCCCCAACCCCAATGACTATTGGGGATGCGGAGAACATGCCTTTCATGGGATAATTCATGGGACAAGGCAGGGCTCAACTTCTTCGCAAAAAGCCGAAGCGATTCGGAACTATTTACAGGAGCAGCTCAAAAAAGACAGTCATCCGAGGGAATTGCAAAACTAACGCGAAAAGGACATTTTTTCGGGGTCTTATTTGCTAAAACCTGTTTCAGACCCGAAAAACCATCCTTTTCGCGTCAGCTTTGTAATTTTATATAAAAAACTCTCGAAAATTTACAAGTTGTGGGCATGAGGATTCGAGTTGGTTTCTGTAGAGTGTCAAGTCGCTCCGCTCTCGAGAAATCTTCGAGAGTTCTGAAGTGGATGAAAAACGACAACTTTTGAATTTAGTATTTCTATCACAGAAGCATTAAGTGAAGGTTGGATGCTCATTGCATCCAACCAATCGGAGGAGGTGAGATTCGAACTCACGAAACGTTTTCACGTTTACACGCTTTCCAAGCGTGCTCCATCGGCCACTCGGACACTCCTCCATAAACAAGTACGCTCGAGCAAGCCCTTTCAAAGAAAGGGAGTTGGAGAATAGCTGAGCTCGCCTTAACTCTCAAGTTAAAAATTATGCTTTAATTTCACGGTTTTCCTCAGGAAAAAGCATAGAATATTCACTTGTAAATATAGTAAAGATGTAGTCAAATCTATACCGAAATGAACTCAAGATTTGGTTTTTGGCTACGTTGGGCAGCCGCTGTATTTGAGCCCGCCTGCATCGCACAACTTATTCAAGTTGTGCTGCTTCGGCGCCGCATACACTGGCTCAAATTCAGGGCGCCTCCTTGCCAAATTCCCAAATCTTGAATTCATTTCGGTATAGGATCATCCGTTATGAGACAATCTTAAAATTGGAAAAAATAAATGACAATGCGATGGGTCTTATCAATCATCATTTCTCTTTCCATCGTCTCGTGTGGAAAAAGTGAAAGGCCAAAAAGCGGGAAACCGATAGTCCTTGTCAGCGTTCCGCCTTATGTCTATTTCGTTCAAAAAATCGCTCAGGATGCTGTCGAAATCGAAACCCTTGTTCCTTCCGGGACTAATCCACATATTTACGAAGCGACGCCCAAAGAAGTACAACGCCATCAAAATGCCTCTCTTTGGATCTATCTCGGCGAAGCTTTCGATAAAAAAGTGTTGAAATTTTTTCAGGACAGAAAAAAACCGATCCGGATCGTCGACATGACAGAAGGAACGCACTTACTTTCGCTCTGCAAAGAACAGGAAATCGCTACAGAACATACGCATTGCCATCATAGCCATGATGAAGGAAAAGACCTGCACGTTTGGCTGAGCCCTAGCCTTGCCAAACATCAAGCAAAAAAGATTGCCGAGGCGCTCATTAGCCTCCTTCCCGAAAAACAGATGAGCTTTGAGGCCAATTTACACAGTTTTTTAAATGAGCTCGACAGCTTAGATAAAGAAATCACTCATCTACTCGAACCGATGAAAGGAAGAGCCATTTTAGTCTCGCATCCGGCTTTTGGCTATTTTTGCCATGATTATCATCTGATCCAACTTTCGATTGAGATTGAAGGTAAAGAGCCATTGCCTCAACATGTGACAGAAATTCTAACTCATGCAAAGCGTTATTCTGTCCAGGCTGTGATTACAGAGCCTCAATATAGCAATAAAGGAGCTGAACTGTTAGCGCAATCCTTGGGGCTGCCAACACATATGGTCGACCCTTATGCTGAGAACTTTTCGGAAAATTTACTGTCCATTGCAACAGTGATCGCACAATGAAGGAAGCAATCCTCGAAATTCAACATCTCTTTTTTCATTACGACAGCGTGCCGACGCTCGAAGATGTCAATATCGAAATTTTTCAAGGAGAGTTTGTGGGAATTTTCGGGCCGAATGGAGGTGGAAAGACCACTCTGCTCAAACTCATGATGGCCCTCTTGCGCCCACAAAAAGGGGAAATCCTGCTCTTTAGACGCCCCCCTGAGGAAATGCGCCACCTGATCGGATATGTCCCGCAGGCGATGCGCTTTGATCGTGATTTTCCGATTTCCGTACTCGAAGTGATCATGATGGGTTCTTTAAGAAAACTCTCCTGGTGGGGAACCTATCCCGCAGAAGCAAAACGAAAAGCCAAGGTTGCGTTAGAGCGTGTTGGGCTTGCACATAAAGCAGAAGCATCTTTCGGCACTCTATCTGGAGGCGAAGCACAACGAGCTCTGATTGCTCGGGCAATCGTCGATGAGCCCAGTGTACTGCTCCTCGATGAGCCGACGGCCAATGTCGATATAGAGGCCGAACAAAATATCTATGCCCAACTTTCTGAGTTAAATAAAACGATGACCATCCTGATGGTGACACATGACTTGCAAACGATTGTCGACAAGGTCGGAAAACTTCTCTGCGTCCAACGGCGTGTCACCAGCTTAAAAACTCAAGAAGTTTGTGAGCATTTTGCCCTTGGCTTATACCATACTCCTTTAACCTCTAAACGCCATTTTTTCCCCTGATGGATTTCTTTCATGCGCTCCTTGAAAATCCCTTTCTCCTGATGACTTTGGCAGCGGGTTTCGCCGCTTCTTTTGCTAGCGGGATCATCGGCTCGTTCGTTGTCGTCAAAAGGATAGTATCCATGAGTGGGAGCATCGCCCATTCTGTCTTGGGAGGGATGGGGTTCTTTCTTTGGCTGCGCCGCACCTATGGCCTTGATTTTTTGACTCCCCTTCAAGGGGCATTGGCCGCGGGGCTGCTCTCAGCACTATTGATGGGCTGGATCCATTTGAAATACAAAGAAAGAGAAGACACGGTGATCGCAGCAATCTGGGCAACGGGAATGTCCATTGGAGTTATTTTTATTGCCCTGACTCCGGGATATAATGTCGAACTCTTGAATTTTCTTTTTGGAAATATTCTCTGGGTCAGCCATAGCGATCTCGCCCTGCTTTTATCCCTAGATGTGTTGATTGCGGCAGCTGTGACACTTTTCTACCGCAGATTTTTAGCAATTTGTTTCGACGAAGATCAGGCTCGCTTGCAACAAGTACCGGTTCACACCCTTTATCTTCTCCTCCTTTGCCTTGTGGCTATTGCTGTCGTCCTACTGATCCAAGTTGTGGGTGCGATCCTTGTCATCACGATGCTGGCAATCCCTGCTGCTATTGCAGGAAGTTACACACAGACGCTAGCGCGCATGATGATCTTCGCGATCTTATTTGGCGCTCTCTTTACAGTATTGGGGATATACTTTTCCTATGAGCTTAATTGGCCACCAGGGGCAACGATTTCACTTGTAGCCGCCGCGTTTTATACTTTAAGCCTGCTTCACAAAAAACAGCGCTTAAGAAGCTGTGCTAAAACCTAGCTTTTTGCGCCTTTTCCTGTTGGCTTTCTTGCCATTACAGATTGCAATAGCGGTTCCAAAAGCTTTTCCAGGCACCGCTCTTCTCTTCAGTCATTTTGACAGCTTTTTTGCTTCTGGATGTTTTCCTTTTTGCCTTGTTGCGCATATCCCTTTCCTCCTGAGATTAATAATGCTGATGAATCTTGATGTCTTCGGGCCTTACCGCTGTGACCCCATCTGTGATCTCTTTAACTTCATCGTGGAGAGGAGGATGGTTGTGTTTACGATGAGTCTTATACGTCACCTTAGATGCCTTGCGCTTGTTCAGCCTTTTATTGAACGGTTTCATCCTTCCCTCGAACACTCGCATTGACGGCTTCGCTTCAAACTTCTCTAAATAAGGAAGTTTTGAATGGAAATCCTCTCCACTGTCTTGCAGTACCGACTTAATTGTTATATTAACCATATTTTAATTATTAATCAAATTGCTTTGTTTAATTAAAAATACAATATTCTAATTTTAAATGGCTTGAAGTAATAAAATTATCGAAAAACAGAAAAACTGATGTTCGTTTTTTACTGAGGTTTATATCTAGGGAATCAAATGGCGTATGCAATTAGATATGAAGGTTTTGGGATTTGGATTTGACTTTGAGCAGAGCATCATTTATCATGCTTTCTTTTTTCCTCTCCAGGAAGGGCATGCCTGTGTGCTTTCCTTAAACTTGTGACAATTTCAGGAGGTCAAATGTACGCGATTATCGAAACTGGCGGAAAGCAATACCGAGTTGAAAAAGGCGACGTTATCGATGTCGAATTGCTCGATGTGAAAGCCGGCGAAAAAGTAGAATTTAAGCATGTGCTCTTCATCAATAACGCAGGGAATGTCAAGATTGGCAATCCCCATGTTGCTAAATCTTCTGTTCAAGGAGAATTGATGCAAGAGGTGAAAGGTCCAAAAGAAATTGCTTTCAAATACAAACAACGTAAACCATTCCGCCGCAAAGTTGGACATCGTCAACGTTATGCGCGCATAAAAATTACAGAGATTATCGATTAAAGGAGTTTTGCATTATGGCACACAAGAAAGGCCAAGGCTCAACCCGTAACGGACGCGATTCTAAAGCGCAGCGTTTAGGGATCAAAGCGACAGGTGGGCAGTTTGTTACTGCGGGAAGCATTCTCGTCAGACAGCGTGGCACAAAATGGCGTCCGAGTAAAAATGTCGGCGTCGGACGTGATGACAGCCTCTATGCCCTGATAGACGGCGTTGTCACGTATCGCAAGTCTAATCGCACTTACGTCGCTGTGCTTCCACGGATGTAAGAGGGAATTGCAAAACTCCTCGTAAGACTAACGAATCATCACCTCTGAACATGAAACCCTCTGCAACAGCTGGTTAACAATTCAGTGGCATTTTTATTCAGGTTAATACGAAAAAATGTTTGTGGACGCAGTTAAAATCACTCTTCGCGCGGGTAAAGGCGGCAACGGCGTCGTCGCATGGAGACGAGAAAAATATATTCCCAAAGGAGGCCCGGTCGGAGGTAACGGCGGCAAAGGAGGCTCGATTATCTTCATGGCCAATGGTCACGTCCTCTCCTTGGAGAATTTTCGGAATCGCCGTTTGATCCATGCTGAAAATGGCCTGCCGGGCGGAGGCAATTTGCAAAAAGGCCGCCATGGAGAAGACCTCATTCTTACCGTCCCTCATGGGACGCTCGTCAAAGATGCGGTGACTGGTGAAACGCTTTTTGACTTCACAGAAGAGAGCCAGCGGTTTCTCATCTGTCAAGGCGGTAAAGGTGGCAAGGGCAACCACTGCTTTAAATCGCCAACAAACCAAGCCCCAAATACCTGTACTCCTGGCACAGAAGGCCAAGTCCGCGAAGTGGAGCTCGAACTCAAATTGATCGCGGATGTCGGCTTGATCGGCATGCCCAATGCGGGTAAGTCGACTTTGATGTCAAAAATCACCCATGTCCCTGTTAAAATTGGCGCCTATCCCTTTACAACGCTCTATCCCAACTTAAGCTATGTTCAGTTTCCCGATTTTTCACGCGTCCTTGTCGCTGATATCCCCGGCGTCATTGAAAATGCCCACCAAAACAAGGGGTTGGGGTTGGCTTTTTTGCGGCACATCGAACGCTCCTCTGCTCTCCTTTTCGTTATTGATATTTCAGGTTTCGAAGGGAGGGACCCGGTCGAAGATTTCAAAGTGCTGCGCAATGAGTTGAAAGCCTATCAGCCAGAAATGCTTGAAAAGCCGTTCATCGTTGCTTTAAACAAAATCGACCAGGAAGGCGCGAAAGAACATTTGCAGAACTTTTATCAGAATTACCCTTTCTCAAAAGAAACACTTTTCCCTATTTCTGCAATGCAAGAAGAAGGGTTAGAGCCTTTATTGGAAGCGACGAAGAAGCTCTCTCAACTCCATGGAATCCGCTTCAAATAGAGAACAGAGTCAGTTGTTTTGCTTTCTTATGGTAAGTAAATAATCCCCCATAATAGCCCCAACGAACTAAAGTGTGTAATTGGCTCACCACATTCTGAAAGGGAAGCTCTCGAGTTAAAAAGGACATAAGCTGCTCACGGCCCAGCGATTTGTTCGGGGCGTTTTTCAACAGTTCGCAAGTCTTGATAAAAAGAGGAATGGACAATAGCTGTTCCCTCCAAAGACGTTGACGCGTTTCCATCCCTCCCTTCAAGAATTCATTCCCCTTTTTAGAGAGGGTCACTGTCCGATGAACGATCTCTATAAAATCCAATAATTCGGCAGCCTGCAAGACGATTGTGACTTTGTCAAAATGTTGATTTCTATGAGCTCCGATCGTAAAAATATTCTGCGACCCCCCATGCATTTTCAAATACTCTAACAGTCCAAGAATCTCATCATTGGTCACAGGCAAAAGAGGCCCTATCTTTTCTTTTTTCGGAGCTTTTTGTAAGGGGGGCTTGATGTGACCGTAAGTATCGTGCAACTGTTCGACTAATTTTAAAAACTCTTCAGAACGATAATCTCTCGGTCTTGGGATTTTATTTTCTATGATCGCACGCACTTTTGCAGGATTCATTCCTAAAACAATAATGCGGTCCGCCATAAAGGCCACTTCATGAATATCATGAGAGACAAAGAGAATGGAGCTTAAGCGAAGCTCTTTCTCTGCCCAGATTCTCAAAACTTCTTCTCGGAGCACCTCTGCGGTAAAAGCGTCGACTTCACTGAACGGTTCGTCCATGAAAAGCATTTCAGGGTTAAGCACCAAAGCGCGCGCAATACCCACACGTTGCTTCATTCCCCCAGAAAGCTCTCGGGGGTAAGCATTTTCAAATCCTTCAAGCCCGATTAAAGCGATAGCCTCTTTCGTCTTTTTTTCCATCTCTTGTACAGAAATATGAGCAGCTTTTAGAACAACTTCGATATTTTGCTTCACACTCATCCAAGGATAAAGAGCAAAGCTTTGAAAAACCATGGACATGTCAGGAACTAATCCTTTTAATTCCCGGCCATGGTGAAAAATTTGACCTTTTGTTGGAGGAATGAGACCCGCTAAAATCCTTAAGAATGTCGATTTCCCGCATCCTGAAGGGCCGATGATCGCGACAATTTCGTTGGGATAGATGACAAAATCAATGTGATCCAGCACATGCAGTGTTTGGCCATCAGGCAAAGGATAATATTTATCAATACTTCTGGCCTCGAAAAGAGCCGGTCCTTTAGACATTGAGCGCAAACCTTTTTTCAGAATAATGATAGAGTCTCATCCAGACCTGGAAATTGATTAAAACCACGATAATAACCATGACTGAAATACTTGCTGCCAACAAAGGGTAGTCATTATTTTGAGCAGCTAGGCTAATGGTTGCACCAATTCCTGGAACAGTCCACACTTGGTCTTTATAAGTGATATACTCAGAAACAATGCTTGCGTTCCAAGCTCCTCCTGATGCCGTTAAAACCCCCGTGATTAAATAGGGGAAAACTGCAGGACAGTGCACCCATAGAAAGCGCTGGATACGATTGAAACGAAAACTTCGAGCAGCCTCTTTTAAATCGGACGGCATGGCCTTCACCCCTGCCATGACATTGAAAAGAACGTACCATTGCGTCCCGAGCGACATCAGGACGATGCTGCCAATTCCTAAGGGAATTCCCACAAGTTTAAAAAGAAAAATCAGCGCAGGAAAAAGTAAAGTTGCCGGAAACGATGCGACGATTTGAAGAATCGGCTGGAATGTGCGGCTCCATTTTTCTGACAATCCGATCGCAAGACCCAGCGGCAACATAATGATCACACTTACCGTGACGCAAATAAAGACCCGAGCAAATGTCAGTAGCAGCATTTTGCCCAAAAAAAGCCACTCCTCGACTGAAATCCCCTTTAACAGCTTGCTGACAAAAAAAATCGCAGTGATCACACTCGCAAATAAGGTAAAGAGTGCAATGGGCCCGATGATTGAGCCGATCCGCTTGAGATGAAGTTTTTTTGAGCGTTTAGCCTTTTGGTTCTGTAAGATCTCAACGAGGCGACGAACAGCTGTTTTTAAAAAAGCAAAAAGATAGGAGCTTTTGATAAGATTCAAAAACCAAGATTCCGCCAAGACGGCAGAACCTGTTTCTTCTACGCGGATTGTCTGTGACCACACGACAAGCGGCCTCCAAAGCAACTGATCTAAGAATACGATCAAAATCATCATCGCTATAATGGCTTGGACCATGGCCAATACATTGCCTTCAGAAGCTGCAACACTCATGTAAGATCCGAGCCCGGGCAATCGAAAGTCTCTGTCTCCTAACTTAAAGGCTTCGTTGACCATCAAAAGGAACCATCCTCCCGCCATGCTCATGATGCTATTCCAGATCAAGCTTAAGACAGCAAAGGGAAGCTCCACCCAACGAAAACGTTCCAAATTGCTGAAACGGTACGCTGTGGCGCATTCATTTTTTTCTATCGGGACTGTGCGGATAGAATGATAGACACTAAAGGCCATGTTCCAAACTTGTGCTGTAAATATGAGGATAATTGCCGCAAGTTCAAGACCGATATTCGTTTGTTTGAAAATGCCGATAAGCAAGAGCACAATACCAGGCAGAAAACCTAAAAAAGGAATGCTTTGCAGAACATCTAAAAGAGGAACGAGCAGTTTTTCAGCGAACTTATCTTTGGCTGCCCAGAAACCCACCAATAAACTGAAAATCAAAGAAAAACTATAAGCGGAAAGGCCTCGCGCCATCGAGAAAAAAGTGTACTGAGGCAAACTCCACAGTGAAAGATGGATATCGACATGCTCTCTGTAAGGACCGAAGAACTGTTTCAAATAGCTAGCAAAGCCAATCACCATACAGATCGCGAGAAGAATTAAAAACAAATCTGGGCCAATTCTGCGCATAAGAGTGTATTAGATGTGTTCTCTAGAGGGAATTGCAAAACCCCTCGATTTTATGCGGTGAGGAGTTTTGCAATTCCCTCTCTAATCTGCTACCATTTGCAAAAAGATATTTTTTCACAAGTGCTAAGAAACCAGAAGTCTGCCCACGATGTTGCAGGCAGACTTCAACACAGCTCTTTTGTGTGCAATTTTAAACTTTTTGCCACGTTACATGGGGTGATTGGGGTTTTTGATATCTTGGAGTTTTAAGCGACCATTCTCCATTAGACCGCACCCAAGAAAGAAGCCCATGGATGTATTTTTCTTCATGATCTCCATACTCGGATGGCCTATTCTCACGCAAAGACTGCAGTTTCACTAATTCCCTATTGTAATAAGATTTAGTTTTTTCAATTGCTTCTAGCAAGTTGCATTGTGTGTTTTTCTGGAAAATATGAATAATATTGTTACCAGTATTCTTAGTTTCTTTTGGAAAAGAGATAATGTCATTGGACAGCCAGATAAGATTATTACATGCGAGCCTAACATCTTGAAAATATTTGCTATTAAACACCTCATCTTTGATCTGAACTCCTTCTGCCAACTCACAGAGATCAAAAAAGATGTAAACGGCTCCTCCTAAGGGGCGTTTCTCGAGATAAGTTTCCATTTCCGGAATGCCCATCTTAGTAGACTCCCAATAGTTAGCCTCGCAATATTCTTTCACATCACGCATAAAACGATCCCACCATTCCTGCGAAGCAATACTCCTCAATTTTTTGTGCACATGAGCAGCTGCTTTGATTAAAGGGTCATTCTCACCTTGTCCTACCCCTCCACTTTCCAAAGCTTGTATGAACCGCCGGTTAAACTCCTGAAGTAGTGAGGGATCTTTATGGAGGATTTTTTCCACTGTATCATCATAAATAAAGATCAGAGTCAAAAGATGAGTAAAAATGGCAAGCATGTCAGCAGAACAATAACGGTAAGCGCCCGCCATTAGTAGTGCCGGCAAAAATTTTTTACAGGAAGGAATTCCCATTTCCTGAGCCCACAGTTGATTGGTCTGTTCGGCACTATCGAGATGGGGATTATTTCCTTCCGGAAATGGACATTCCAAACCTTCAAATACACTGCGTGTCATCTCCCAAATCGCATCGTCGTCAATTTCATCTTTGGAAGTTTGGATCTCAGAGACGGTTTGTTGGCCTAGCAGCATGCTAGGTATATAGTTTGGAGAACTTAGACGAGAAGATATAAAAGACGGAGCCATATACGCCACCTTCTTTTTAATTTTTGAAAATTTACTGAAAAAACCTGGATAACGGGGAGAGTTTTGAAAATCCCACACTCGGAGGATGATCTTTCAAAAGAATGTCACCTGAAAATCCAGGTGTCAAAAAGCGTGAAACAAAGCGCGATTTTTTTCAATAAAACTTTTGAAAACCGAAATTTGCAGTTTAATGACTTGAAAATCAAGTTCTTAAGAAGAAGCGAAAACTATTTCCTGTACTTTTTTAAAATAAAAAATCTATGCTAGTCAACAAAAAATTTTCTTTAGGAGGATAAGATGACTACTCAACAACTTTCACCTACACAAGAAAAAAAACCTCTCACAATATCATCGGTAAATTCAGCCGAACAGCAGCCAATACAGACGGAAAATACAGAAAACGTTGCAAAAACACAGGCAGAAAATGTCGCAAAAACAGCCTTAACTGGCCAGCGGTCAGGCCGAAAAAGAAAAAACATGCCACCCACAGGCGATATCACATCCGATGTTAAAAAAAGAGACAGAGACCCGTCAAAGACAATACAAAAGAGAGCGTCCGAAAAAAGTAACACTGTGGGCACTCTTCGACTCAAATCAGGCAGTGGATCTACATCCGAAAGTGAAAGCGAAAGGGCCACCAAAAGAAAAAATTTTGAATTAATGCCAAGAGGCTTCAAATATCGCGATTTTAATACCCCTGAACTTACCAAATTGAAATTGACATATATCGCGAAATTCAAAACGTGCACGTCTAGTTTTATAGCTGCGGTAGAGGTTCCCCAAGACATGCAACAAATCAGCGAAATCGATAAAAACTATAACGAGATGCTGAGCTCCGCAGAAACAATTTACGACCTTATCCATGTAAAACAATCCAACACATCTGGAAAATCTAAAGATATTAAAATTGATTTTCTCCAAGATTTAAGACAGCTACTCGAGCAGAGCTCTTTTTTCGAGGATGTCGAATCCTGTTTAAAAACTGTCAATAATGAATTAAAAGATTTTCTAATTATCAATTTTAAACAGTGTCGTCATGATGATCGGGTCAAAATGTTCATTCCGGGGCTGGACCTAGCAATTGAAAAAGGAAAAAATTCTGACCTAGAAAAAAAGAAAAATGAGATAAAAATTTTACACCATTATCGAGAAGTGATGCTTGAATTGGCGAACAATTTGGAGCGCATTGCCGAGAATTATGAACTGCCAGATGATTTCTCAAATGTACAAAAACAAGCACTTGCACAAATAGAAAAAAATTTATTTAAAATTTTCAAAAAACTTAAAAAATCTGATAAAAATGAAAACGAGATAAGGAAAATTTTGAAAACAGATTATGATGGAGTTTATAGGAACCTCGTTTATACCTCAATAGCTCGGGCAATTAAAATACAAGTGGTTGAAATTCTTTGGATTGATGCAAATAAAAAAGCTCAACAGACCATTATTCGACTTCGTTCAGACGAGCTTAAAGCTAGAAATAAACCCCATGCTCTTTTCTGTATCGATTGCCTTAAGGAATTTGACAATTCTCTAAAGCGCCAAAAATATGATGTCGAATTTCTTCGCTATTGGCAGCACATGGTCAGTACAGCATCGATCATTTATATCGATCCGGAACGCAATGTTCTTTTGGAACCTAGAAGAATTCCAAAGCCTGACGACTCTAATAACTTAGAAAAAATGGAACAATATGGCAAAGACTTGAAGGACTATGGTGATGAGTCCATGGCTCTCCTCAGCACAAAGGCTTTTTTCGGTGATCAAACATTCCTGGATGATTTTTTAAAAAATGCCATTCAATTCAGCCAGAAATTTATGTCAGAATTGCCCCCACCTAAAGATCCATTGGAAGGACATGCTCGCATTTTTAATTTTTTAGAGAGCCTCTTAAATCCATTGACTGAAAACAAACAAACACTTTCGGAGTTTAATAAGGCATTATTATTGACCAACCCAAGGGTTATCTCCCGCTTGGAAAACATTGCCAAATCCAATGGAGAGGAACATTCTGGCGTTGAGATAACAATTCAGTTCATGCTCCAATTTTATCGAGCTCTAAATCATAAATACATCAAGGAGCCAATTTCTAATTTGGAAGAACTCTATAAACTCATCCATTCATCGAAAGAGAGCATTATTAAAAAAGATGTTAAAATATTCTCAACGATTGAAGAAAAAGAGACAGGCAAAGAAGTTTCACAGCCAGCGCGCTGTGTTTACATTGTATTAGGGAGTACATATTTTGAGGTGCATAGCGTTCGTGCCGACCAGGTTGATTCAGGCATAGATGCGACATTTTGTTACATTTACACATACACGACTGTACGCAGAGCGTATCCAGGCGAGCTGGCAACTTATCCGCATTCCATCGAATTTTCTTACCAAATTGTGAAGCCAAAAATGTCCAAACAATTATCCGAAAAATCTCTTAAAGAAATTGAAGCTATTGCATCGGAAGTTAATAACAAGATAAAAATTCTTGGACAGTTAATTGAGGCAGCTGGCTTTCCTCGCTTCGTTGAAAGGATTCCGGAATCTAAAGGCGGAAGTACTACGGAATCTGTAATCGAGAAAGTTACGGAATCCAAATAATTTAAAAGCGACTGATTACGTACCCAAAATCATCGATTTTCTGCTGGCGAGGAGTTTTGCAATTCCTTGATTGCAATGGGAATAGGAAACATCTGCTTTTTGGTGATGATTACAGACGACAAGTTGGGGTTTTGAAACGTTGTTTTCCGCGCAAAAAGTAGAGATAAATTGTATTTTATCTGTCCTTGTCATCGTAAATATATCATGTTGAACCCGCAATCCTGTAGGAGTTAAGTTCTCATCAATGAGTGGAGAAGCGGGCTGACGCAATGTTTGACCATCAGGAAAAATGAATGAGCGCCAAGTAAAACCAGAAGGGATATACAATGTCGCTATTCCCATCGCATAGAGAAAAGGTGTGGCAGCTCCCACCCATGATAACCCCATGCTAGTATCCCAAAACCACTTAGAGATATCGCAAGAAGCCTTATCAAGGGAGGTCAGTTTTAAACAAGTATCGTAATTCATGTAAATTGTATAGAAATCCAAATGGTGCATCTTGGCAAATTCCACAGCTGTTCGATGGGGATCGTTGAAAGAAATCAGGGTGAGGTTCTCATCAAAATGACGAAAGACAGTGGCTGTAGAATCTAGCCCTCCTGTAAATAACGTAGCAGACCGTGGAATGGTGTTAGATAAGTTGTTGAGGGAATTGCAATTCCCTCTATTGTTTACAAGCCGTTCCGGTTTTAGTTCCCCTTCCCAGGAAGTATTATAAAAAAAACGTTTAAAGAACGTTTTAATTTTAATTAACGAATAATAAAGATCCTCATCCATTTCTTCAATAGTGTACTCTTTTCCAGAAAGCCAGATCACAGCAATGACATTGGTAATCAAAGGGATGTCTACAATAGAGGGAGGAAGATTTT
Organism: uncultured Verrucomicrobiae bacterium; assembly: GCA_963718565.1. GTDB lineage: Bacteria > Chlamydiota > Chlamydiia > Chlamydiales > Rhabdochlamydiaceae > CAJCIW01. The sequence continues at coordinate 2,129,779 of OY970364.1, read as the reverse complement.
CAAGATTGATTTCTTGAGGATAGGAGAGACGAAAAGGCTGTTTAACATATTTCTTGGTAAATTCAGCAGATAGATGAAAACAAATGTTATTTCTTTCAATGATTTTTGCTCGGATTAACCGCTCTGCAGCACTCAAAGAGTAGAGCGGTGCAAACAAAAAACAAATCAACAACCAGTATACCGGAAGTGATTCAAAAGTTGGAATTTTGGCTGCATGGATCATTCTGCAATTTGCTGTACGCTGGCATTGCCGTTTACCATCGTGACCACGTTGTCAAATATAAAACCACCGCCACCTACAGCGGATGCCTGCATATAGAACTGGATAGTGTCGTTGGCAGAAAATTCCACAAGGCCGCTATAGTTAAGAGAGAAGAAGCCGGCTTCTCCAGCGTAGACCGCCGCAGAGGCTACCGGAGTACTGGTATCCGTGCTTATGCCAAGCGTATAAGTTGTTTGAGTAAATGTGCTCTCGAGTGACTCTTCCGAAGAGAAATACAAACTAATGTTTATTTGATAAACTCCTGCCTCCAGTATCGTGATCGTTGCAGGTGAAGAGGTAGATCCGTCCACATTATTAGAGGGACCAAAAGCATTAAACGGAATAGCAACCCATGTATTGGCTGTGGTAAGACTTATAGATTGCGATGAAGAAAAATTGAGTTGACCCCATAAGACGAGGATGTTCCTGCTGGTCCGGTGGGCCCAGTTGGCCCTGCTGAACCTGTTACCCCAACTGGCCCGGTCGGTCCGGTTGACCCCGCTGAACCTGTTAGCCCAGCTGACCCGGTCGGTCCGGTTGACCCCAGTGAACCTGCTGGCCCTTCTGGACCAGTAGGTCCGGCCGGCCCTGCTGAGCCTCCTCCGATCAGGGAATCATTATAGCGATTATTGGTTACAGAACCGCCATCGCCAAATGCGAGCAGAGGGGCGATCGAGAAGAACAGAAGGAGATTTTTTTTCAAAAAGTATACCTATTCTATGCTGCGCCCAGTTTAAAAATGTGAATTTAGGGGGTCTTAGAACAGTCCAGGTTTGAACGAATTCTGATTTTTACCGTTTATAGTGCCATTTTGTCAAATTAAATGGCAATCCCAAGAGAAAAAACAGCACAAGAGAAGGATAGATTACCAAGGCAATCCGGTAACCAACATTCCAATGAAAAGAGGGATCGACATCGGTTTCCTTAGAAAAGGTCGTTGCAATACCGTCTGAAGTGGTTTGCAAGCTAGAGCCTCTTCCAAAATTGACATCAAGACCAGAGACTTCAGGGACCCAATAGAGAAGATCACCTTCCACTCAAAAATGGGGCAAAAAGGGTTTTTCTTTCAGAGATTTTCCTTTTTCAGCCGAATGGGATGAAGCAGTTAAAGAGATAGAAACAGATAAAAAAGAAAATAAAAAAAATCTTCCAGATCTCATAACCCAACGCTATATTTTTGCAGCCATTGTGTCAATTTCTCTTTAATTGGAGATTCGGAAATCGATTTTATGCGGCGAGGAGTTTTGCAATTCCCTCTAACGTTTAATGTTTTTGTTAATATCGCAAAAAAGACGGCTCTGTGGTAAAATTATCTATTTACGCAACAAGGCCAAAAAAGACTATAAATCTAAAATTCAGGTTATAAGCCCAGGAACTGCAATGATTACAAGCATTACCCTTAGTGAAAGTGAAATTTTAGAGCAGAAGTTCCATCCAAACACTTTGAAAATGGCCAAGCACATTTTTGAGAACCATGGCTTTCTAAAAATTGAAAATCTTTATCCGAAGGAATTTATTCAAGAGCTGGCTGCTATCTATGCAAGCCAACTGCAATTTAACGAAGAAGAGATGACCCTCAGCGGTGGCACCCAAGTCAGCCATAGGCGCTATATTGTACCAATTCCCTTCGCTCCCCCTTTTAATGACCCTGAACTCTATGCGAATGCAATTTTGATGCCACTGATGAAGGAAATCCTCGGGGCCCATTTTATCTTAAGTAGCTTGGGTTCTTTCACTGCACTACCTGGTTCCACAGACCAGCACATTCATGCAGACTACTATCCGCTATTCGAAGAAAACACAAATACATCTTCTGCGATCCCGACATTTGCGGTCACATTTGCTGTGCCACTAGTTGACATCGATCTAATCAATGGACCAACAAAAATTTGGGCTGGCTCCCACCGCACCTACCCTATTGATCAGCAAATGCACTCTTATGTTAAACATTTGCTCTGCGGCCCCATAGGAAGTTGTTACTTTTGGGACTATAGAACTTTTCATGCAGGAGGATCTAACCATTCCGACCATATGCGCTCTTTGCTTTACATGAGCTACACGCGCCGCTGGTTTAAGGATTTTTCCAATCCCGATTTTTTACTTATGGATGAAGAGCAATTACAGACAGTCCCAAACGAGCACGCTCCGTTGTTTGCCCACCTGCAAAAACCTGCAAGAGCATAATACGGAGATATTACTCTGCTCCCAATAGTGCAGGAGTTCATTTTTTGTTTCGATTAAAGACTCTAAATCAGGATTAGAGCCGTTTCGATTCTTTCTGGCAAAAGTTGAAGACCATTTCGATCCGTGCCCAATCAAGATCGATAAAGGAATTCTGGGTAATCGAAGGTGATCTATTTCAGGCTTGAGAAATTGGCTACTCCGTTAAAATTACGGTGTTTTTGAGACATTTTTAGGAAATCAACAATTTCCAATTTTTACAATTTTCAAGTGAACCAAAATCATCTTCGTTGTATTTTAAATAGCTTAAAAAGAATGGCTTAGCGAGAATGTGGACAATTATGCAATCGAATTACATAATTGTCCTTAAAAGGGTTGGCATGTTCATTAAGAGAAAAATCGCCTCGCGTCTTAAAAAACTCAGCGCTCAATTTCCTGTAGTTGGAATCTTGGGTCCGAGGCAATCGGGTAAAACAACCATTGTAAAAGCTCTTTTCCCTTCTTACAAATACATCAATTTAGAAGAGCTTGATACGCGCCGTTTTGCAGAGGAAGACCCTCGGCGGTTTCTTAAGGCATTAGAAGAGGAAAAAGGTGTTATACTCGATGAAATTCAACGTGTCCCCAATCTCCTGTCATACATCCAAGCCCATGTCGATGAGTGGCAAAAACCTGGTTTTTTTCTTTTAACAGGATCGGAAAACATCCTGCTAAACCACCATATTAGCCAGACCCTTGCCGGAAGAATCGCTCTTGTTACTCTTCTACCTTTAAGTCTAGAGGAACTAGACGAAGCTTCCCTTCTCCCGAAAGAGATGGAAAAGATCCTATTTCAAGGCTTTTATCCCCCTCTCTATGCAAAAAAAATCGAACCCCAAGAATGGATTCAAAGCTATATCCAGACATACGTTGAAAGGGATGTACGCCATCTCAAACAGATCTCGGATCTTTCTCTATTTCAAAAATTTCTCCAACTCTGTGCAGGACGGGTAGGTCAACTCTTGGATTTAACATCGATTGGAAATGACTGCGGAATTACAGCGCATACTGTGCGTTCTTGGCTTTCTCTACTTGAAGCTACCTATATCATCTTCCTCCTGCAGCCTCATCACAAAAACTTCAACAAACGCGTCATCAAAACTCCCAAACTATATTTCTATGACAGTGCGATTGCCTGCCACCTTCTCTCCATTCGATCTCCAAAAGACCTAATGAGACATTACCTGCGCGGGGGACTTTTTGAGTCGATGATCCTCTCCGATCTCATGAAACAACGTTTCAATGCGGGGCTTATGCCCAATCTCTACTTCTGGCGTGATAAGGCGGGCCATGAAGTGGACTGTCTCCTCGAATATGGAGAAAAACTCGTACCCATTGAGATCAAGTCATCAGAGACAATCAACTCCGATTTTTTTACAGGCCTTACAAGATGGAATCAATTAGCAGACAACGATCCTTCAAATAGCTACATTGTTTACGCGGGTAAGGAGAAACAATCCCGCTCTCAAGGAACAACCCTGAGCTGGAGACAGCTTGCCTCTCTGCCCATCCTGGAACTCTGATTGAACACTGGTCCTCTTATGATAAATTCTTCATGCGATTCCCAAAGGGAAATTGTAAGAACAGAAAAAAACAACGCAGACAAAATTTTCTCTGAAAATTTTGGAGGGGAACTGGAATCCTTTCAGGCGATGCGCACTGGCCGTGCGTCGTCGTCCTGAAAACGGGTTAGCATTCAGTCTTTAGCAACTAAGAGTTCAATCTGAGCAAAATGCAAATGGACTTTTCCATTTTTTTCGGCGGAATCCTTATCCGACGTCAAGGATTTGCCGTGCCCGAGGTTGATGCCAGAAAAGCAGTAATCAGGTTTTGATGATTTCCTCAAAGAAGAAGGAATGCTTGAAGAATGCACCGCTGAAGCCATTAAAAGGATCATTGCTTTTCAACTTGAGCAAGAAATGAAAAAACAAAAAATCACAAAATCTCAATTTGCAAAAATGTTAAATACAAGTCGAGCTGCAATTGATCGAATATTGGATCCGTATATACTATTCATGATTGGATTCTGTAAAATTTTAAATTTCCCTAAAAAATATTTCAGCGATAGTGGATAATGCTTCTATGCAAAAGTTGTCCAATGAGCAGCGTTTATATTTAGAACAGCTTGTAAAAAAAACAAGAGATGTCAACGAACGGAACCGTGTATGCGTCATTTTAGGTAGGGATGATTGCCACAGTCCAGGGGAAATAGCGGCGATTTTAAGAATTAGCGAGTCGTCCGTTTATGATTATCAAAGAGAATACGATGCCAAGCAAAAAACTATCAATGATCCACATTTGGGAAAGGCCTCCAAGTTAACCCTAGACCAAGAAGATGCGCTGAGGAGACATTTGAGTCAAATAACGTATCTCAAAATGAGCAAAATTTGTCTCTACGTTCTAGACGCATATCAAGTGAAATACACTGTGGCTGGTATGACAAATTGGTTGAAGAGGCATGGATTTGTTTATAAACATCCAATCAAAGTACCAGGAAAGCTCGATCCCGAAAAACAAGCTGCGTTCCTTAAAAAATACAATGAATTGAAAGCCGGTCTCCAAGAAGGCGAGAAAATTTTCTTTGGAGATGCTGTACACCCTGAGTATCAGAGCCAGTCTGTGGCTGGGTGGATCCTAAAAAACGAAATAAAGACATTAGGAACAACCGCTAAGCAAGAGCGATTGCATTTTATTGGTGCCATTGAATTGACTGCAATGCAAGTCGTGACGAAGGAATATAGCACTGTGGATGCTGCAAGTGCGGTCGATTTTCTCCAAACGTTAGCGGCTAATACAGATGCAAAAAAAATCCACTTAATCTTAGACAACGGCAGATCAAACAAGAATAAGGAAGTGCAAAAATATTTGGATAGCCAAACCAAAATTCAAATACACTACTTACCTCCGTATTCCCCAAATTTGAATGCTATTGAGCGTTTATGGAAAGTTATGAGAGAGTGTGTTACTTATAATACACTGTATTCAAAATTCAATGAATTTACTCAGGGCCATTTAACTAAAAATTTTTGATACCAGATCAGCTAAGATGGCATAATAAATTCCTCAAATTTGGAGGACCTATTATGTCACGCCGTAAGCCAATCGACGCCACAATCCTAGAAGCTAGTAAGAATTTTGATGCCCGTGTATTCGCGGAAACCGTCAAGGGAGAGTTTGCAGATTTCCCTGATTATCGACGTAATCAAAAACGTGTCTTATATCCAGTTTGGTATTTGACTCTTGTTATTCTCTGCGGATTCTTTTGTGGATGCAATACGATTGAGGAAATCGCTGAATATGTTTCTCTGCAGGAGGAGTGGTTTTCTTCTCTGCTAGGTGAGGAGCTCTCAGCACCTTCCCATGGAGCGCTCTGGTGGTTTTTAGTGAAAACACCCCCTGGTGCGCTCAAGCACTACTTGCAAAAATGGTTCAGCAAAATTCCTGCTTCATTGCGCGATCAGCTATTGGCGATCGATGGTAAACGGATGAAAGGCGCAAATTTCCTAGGCGGTGTCACACACGTAGTGGAGCTATTCGCAGCGGAGGATCGATTATGTCTTGCCGTGGAAAAGGTCCCAAATAAAACAGTCGAAAAGAGCACGTTACCAATCATTTTGGAGCAAGTGAATGTAGAGGGGGCGATTATTTCAGGAGATGCACATTTCACCGTAGCCGAATCGGCAGAACAAATCGTTGATGCGAAGGCAGATTATCTGCTGGCTGTTAAGGACAACCAGCCAACGCTGTGCGCTGAAATGGAGAATTTTTTTGATCAAGCTCACGCAGTCGAATGGGAGGAAGTCCCCCATTCGTTTCACCAGGAAGTAGATAAAGGCCATGGTCGAATCGACATTCGAGAAGTACGAGTCGTCGAGGACCTGGACTGGTTGCCAAATGCGGGCAAATGGAAAAACTTAGTCTGTCTCATCGAAGTAAGGTCCACGAGGCAAAAACTTGGATCTACTGCCAATGAGGTATTTAGACGGCTATATATTTCGAGTCGTCGAGCATCTGCCAAAGATTTTGCTAAATGGACCCGACAGCACTGGAGCATAGAAAACAAATGCCATTGGGTAGCTGATGTGATTTTTGAAGAGGATTATGCATTGACGGATAGAGGGAATAGTGCGGAGAACATGGGGTTGTTTCGACGTTTGGCTATGAACATGGCTGCAGTTGTAGATCCAGAAAGGGGGCTCGCCTCCGTAAGGCGCGCAGCAACTTTCGGTGGTGGGTACTTAAAGGGAATTTTGGCAACATTTTTCTGTTCGAAAATGTCAAAACATTTTAGTTAAATGGCCCTGTGAATTTACTGAGAAAATTAGAGATTTTTTCAACACTGGCGTTATTAATTTAAAAGACATGCTGAAAAAGCGAATTAACGACAATTTCCAAACAATTGAACTCAATCCTCTCCAGACTTCAATTTTCTAGAGTATATACCGAAATGAACTCAAGATTTGGGAATTTGGCAAGGAGGCGCCCTGAATTTGAGCCAGCGTATGCGACGCCGAAGCAGCACAACTTGAATAAGTTGTGCGATGCAGGTGGGCTCAAATACAGTGGCTGCCCGACGTAGCCAAAAACCAAATCTTGAGTTCATTTCGGTATAAGAGCTGTAGCTTGAAGTCGCTGGTTATGGCTGTTACTGCATTGGGTAAGCATTTGGAGATTCGGATTGCTTAAGAGGGAATTGCAAAACTCCTCACCAGCAGAAAATCGATGATTTTGGCGCCTGTTGCCAGAATCCGCACAGCGGGTTCGGTTGGCGGCGGTGAAGCATACTTGGATAAGTGGCTGCGAAGACACGAGAAGGTCTGGGGAACCTTCGTAAGTAGCAAAGCAGGTGAGCGAAGAGCGAACCGGGGCCGAAGGCAGCCGCCGCCAAGGCGATAGGTGCCAAAAGCGCGATTTTATGCGACTTTACGCTCTTTGACTTCCTGATCTAACCGACAGATATCCACGAATCTCCCAACTGCATCCCATGAGAGATATGCAAAGAGCTCCTTATGACTACATTTATCGTTTTTAAGGCGGTGCCTATTACCTCGAGCCTTATTTGTGGCTGGCGTCACAATCAAGTGTTCCCCGACCTCCCAATCAGGTTCATGCGGCAAAAGAGAATTGATAAGATTATCCCAATTACTTTTCCAATAAACTTTATGAAAAAGCAACCTTGTTATCCTTGTGTCGAAGAGCGTATTAAAAAGCTTCATAATGAATCAGCAGTTGGCCAGTCTTGCAAGGTCGATTCCGCCCGTTTCCTTGAATGACCTTAAATCAACCAAGATCATCAAAGTCTATTGGGAGATGCAAATTTTTTCTAGAGATTTTTGGTGATTGAGATTGATTGATGGCAAAGGTGAGAAATTACCAACTAAGGCAATATTACGGCATTTTTCTGTGCGGTTTTATGATTTTCCCACGCCGGATGTTAAAAATGTGCTGCCGACATCTATTAAGTGAAACGTCAACGACACCAATTCAGATGTACATTGACAAAAAAACCGTGAACCATACAATTGTTCCCATTATGGGAAAAATATCGAGCTTAGCTTGAAACTATATGGCCAACTCATACTAGATGGGTTTAAAAAAAAGCACAGCAACTCTCGTAAGGCCATCGATGCCTGGAAAGCTGAGATTATAGCGGCGGTATGGAAGAGTACCCACTGTGTTAAAAACAGCTTTCCATCTGCGGACTTTCTGCACGACAACAAAATTATTTTTGATATAAAGGGAAATCAATACAGAGTAGTGGTAAGGGTGGACTATTTAAGACAAATCGTGCTTGTTGAATGGGCTGGTACTCATTCAGAGTATTCAAGAAAAAAATTTTAGAGCGCTTTTTGAAAAAGGGTGGTTTTTTTGGCGAAGGACATAAAAATGAATGTAAAGATTATCAAGGATCAAGCTGAGTATGAAGCAGCGTTAGAGCAACTTTCCACTCTGATGAACAGAGATCTCGTGCCTGGCTCTGACGATGAAAATCTCATTGAACTTCTACAACTGGTTCTCAAAGATTACGAAGAAAAAAATATTGGCCCTAGCGATCTTGACCCCATTGAAGCAATCAAGTTCCGAATGGATCAAATGAACTTATTAAAAAAGGATTTAATTCCTTTCATAGGTTCTGCTTCAAAAGTTTCAGAAGTTTTATCAGGAACACGCAAACTGTCCATTTCAATGATCCGCAAGCTACATAAAGGGCTCGGAATTCCGCTAACAAGTTTGCTAACAGATACAGCACAAGCTTCCGACGTACTTCATGATTCTTATATTGATTACAGACAGTTTCCCCTTAAAGAAATGCAAAAAAGAGGCTGTTTTAAAAAGCTTTATAAAAACGCAAAAGATTTAAAGGAATATGCTGAAGAACTAATGAAAGAATTCTGTGGAGAATATTTGAATCTGCTTCAACCCGGGCATGCATATCTCAGAGCTCCTTTGCATCAACGAGGAAAGAGATCTATTGATAAATATGCTCTTTCCGTATGGCACATCTGTGTTCTGAAGAAGGCCGAAAAATTGGCGCACCTTCCTGAATATAATAAGGAATTAATAAATGAATCATGGTTGCGAGATTTAATTAAACTCTCTGCTAGCAATAATGGCCCAAAATTAGCAAAAGAATATTTAGAAAGGTTCGGGATCGCGCTTATTTTCGAGCCTCATTTTAAAAAAACATTCCTTGATGGAGCGGCAATGTCCTTTAAAAAACGTCCCATCATTGCATTAACTTTGCGTCACAAACGAATTGATAATTTCTGGTTTGTATTAGCCCATGAACTTTCTCATTTAATAAAACACATCAATTTAAACAATGAGGAAATGGGAATTTTTATTGATGATCTTGATGTGGAGGAACATTTGGATAAAATCGAATTGGAAGCGGATAAGGTAGCTAATGAAGCTATTATTCCCCATCACGAATGGATGAAGTCAAAAAATAAAATTAAATCAACAGACGACATCATCTCTTTTGCCAAAAAGCTTGGGATAAATGCTGGAATAGTTGCTGGAAAAATTAGACACGAAAGAAAAAATTATCGAATCTTTTCAAAACTGCTTTCTCTAAAGCCTTTTGAAGTTGAAAAACAGATCGGATAGACATGCAGCGTTTCAACGACTAACCAACCATCACCCAGAACTGAGACAATTGCGATCCTCGGCAAAAAATAGTCAGTGAAGGAGAGAATTAACTCTCCTTCTGTATATAGTGACATCAAAAAATTATCGAGTTTTAGACGGTTCAGAACACTTGCCAACGGGTCTTAGTAATATTGCATGGCTTTCACCATAGATGGTCGTAGCAACGCCAACAATCCAATTTGCATTATTTATGTCGAAGTGGCCATTAATACCTTTCCAAATTGAATTTTTAAGATTTACGTTAACGCCAGTGCGGTGAGGGCACATGGGCTTGGGCCTACTGCTGACTATACTGGGAATGGATGGAAGTTTATAGTGCAGGCGCGACATGATCGCAAAGTGGAGATCAATGGAGCGCAAGAGCGTCTTTTCCCATGGATCCGTCGACAGACGGCCAAGTGCAAATCCACGCTGTTTGTGAAGGCCAACGGTAAAGAGTTCTCTGGTGAAGTGGAGCTAGAAATAACTTGGGCCGAATTCTTGCATTATTTGGAATTATTGGAGTGATAGCAACACAACTCTTGGCGATGAGAGAGCACTGCCGATTGTCGCCAGAAACGCGAGTCGAAGAAGTAGTACCCCAGTGCTGTATTATGCTTATGGAGCAGCGGCTGAGAGTGAAGCTTAAAACGGTGAGAGATTATTGGCGTTGCCTTGCGCGCTTAAGCGGCTTTATAGGACGCAAATCGGATGGAGAGCCTGGGTGGCAAACGATCTGGAAAGGCTATACGAGATTCAAAGACATGTTGTGGGGAGCAGGGTATGTTTAAGAGCTTGTGGGTAACGATTAGGATCTAAAGCTATGCTGTTGAATAAAATTCCTGCATGTAAAGCTTTTTTATATTTGGGAACCTTTATCATTTACCCTTCTACTTACTATCAGCGATAAACAGCAGAAGCGCTTTCTCATCCAAAACAATGCGTCGACCTATTTTCCTGGCAACTTTGTCTCTAAATCCGCCAGGATTTTTAAACAAAAGGTTTTTCAACATGTTTTCAGTAAGAAATGCATATTTCTCCACCGCCTGTCTTTTCGTGAGATACTGTTGACTAAGTTCGTTCACAAATCTTCTCCTTGTTATGTTTACGGATTCTCTTGCCGGAGATTTCCTTAAAAAACCAAAACAAGCTTCAGATTGACGAAACAGAAAATTAAAAAAACTGTCGTTGATTGACATCAAATTATGAGTCAAAAATATGACCATTTTTTTCAAAAGCCTCTGCTATCCAATCATTCACATAATCAACAACATAAAACTTAAGAGGTGACTGATATAGACCGATTAACGAGGACTCTAAAATGCTCTTTTTAGAGCATTTTAATAGCTTCAAGGCTTGTGTTAGACACTGAATTGTGAATCGCAATTTAACCATATTGATCACATTCTTATTTTCAAAAATGGTCTCCACACTTGAATCTCGTTTAAGAGTTTTGCTCTCCTTCAAATAATACATGAATCCGAAAAGCTTACTCTTTATATCCTCTTCATACTTTGTGATCCTTGCTTCAAAATCCCTCTCATCTGCAGGAGGGATTATTTCTTCAGCTGAAGACGCTTGCATCTGTTTAAGAATCGAGCTATATCTTCGATCTAAAATTTTATCTAAGCTGAATTTTTTAGTTTTAGTAGGTTTTGAGGGAACGCTAGAATCCTCCTGTTGGTTTTGTGGATACCATCTAGTTTTATGCATTTTCAACCCCCTTAAAAATTTGATCGGACATTTTAGCAACAGCGGCAATAGACCGTGATTCAACAAGATGAGCATAGCGTCGCGTCATGGACACGCTCCTATGACCCAGCAGGTGGCCTATTTCTCCAAGAGATAAACCTTGAGCGAGCATTTCGGTGGCATAAGAATGTCTACAATCATGCCCGCGGAAGTCTCTTAATTTGGCTCTTTTAATCGCTGTTCTGTAAGCTCTACGAAGATCAAGAGGAAGAGTCTTATCTTGAGAAGGAAAAAGATATCCAAGCGAGGTTTGACCCATTGCAAGCTGTCGAAGCAATTCCAATACAAACCCCAAGACAGGAACAGAACGCATATCGCCATTCTTGGATTCTCTGATGGTGATCTTTCCTTTATTCAAATCGACATCCGTCCAGCATAAATGACGGATTTCGTTGTAACGGCATCCAGTGGACAATTGAAGAACTACAAAGGTGAGTAAGTAGGGGTTTTCGCTCTCTCTGCAAGCTTTTAGGAGAGCCTGCCTTTCTTCAGGGCTTAAGAAGCGTGTACGCTCACGAGATTCTTTTTCTCTGGAAATCTTTTTAACAGGGTTGCCTTCGATCCATTCCCATTGTTTCTCGCAAATGCTTAAAACATGGCTAATAGTAGCAAGATACCTGTTGCAGGTACTTCCGCTACGCACCACACCTTTTTCGGTGGTTTCCGTTAACAGTTTTTGCTTTTTTTCTGCGATTAATGATGGGCGAATGTCTTTGAGGAAATAGTGGCCCAACTCCTTTTCCCACCAATGTAAATGACCTCTTTTAATGACTGAGATTTTTTGCTCTTTGGAATACCTTTGTACGGCCTCTTTAAAGATATGCTTTCTTGATGCAGCGATAAGCTGGTTTTTGCCACAGCGCATCTCAGTTTCAGTTTTCTGAATCCAAAGCTTTGCATCGGTTTTTCGATTGAATGTAGCCGTCAATCTCGGACCACCACCTTTAAGCTGTGCTTCGGCATAAAATCTCTTGCTGCCATCGCTTAAATCTCTTTCTCTAATATGACCCATTTTAACTCCTTTTAACCCGCGAGGAGGATACATAGTCCTGAGGACGGTACCATCTTCTCTCTTGAGAATTAGCTGTTTAAAAGGGAGTGCTTATGTAAAATCCGGAATATATCCGGAACAGACACTCCAAATTGGCGCCTCAAAACAATTTTTGAAGCACCCGTTTGGGTGATTTAAGGAAATCTAGAACTCCGGACATATTCCGGATCATTTACGCCGGCAAGAACGTAAAAGGTTTGGCCAGAACTGGAATCCTTTCAGGCGATGCGCACTGGCCGTGCGTCGTCGTCCTGAAAGCCGGTTCGCGGCCTGCATGCCGCTTCACTTCGATTCCAGACAAAAGCCACGCAGGTGGCTTTTTTTCTGGCTTATTTTTCTTCGAAAAATATGGCCAGAACTGGAATCGAACCAGCGACACAAGGATTTTCAGTCCTCTGCTCTACCGACTGAGCTATCTGGCCAAATAGTAAGCAAATCAAGTACAATACGATAGAAAGTCAGGGGATTTTTAAGCAATCACTTTTGAACGAAAGGGTGCAACTAAAATCTGTACTCAGTACAGATTTTAGTTGCACCCAACAAAAGCTGTCTTTTGCAGGGAGGATGTTTTAAGGATAGCCATGTCTTTAAGAATACTCACGCCTTCCATCATTTGAAGATCTTCAGCCCCCCAATTTTCTTTCGCTGTGGGGGTGAAGGACAACTGGCCTTTGTCTTGCTCGAGCACTTTGAGGAAGAACCCATAATCTTTACTTTGCTTAAGGCGATAAGCGCTATTGCCCTGAAGCTGTGGGAGCATTTGCGTCCACACGGAGAGCTTCTTCTGAAGATTGGGCAAATAATTCTTCTGAAACCAGGGTTTATTGCGAGGATCGACGTCCATCAGCGGATCGTTATAAGCCGAAGGAATTTGATCATTTTTCAAAGGAAACTCTAAATACCTTTCCCCAATATTCAGCAAAGAATAAGCAGTGGGAACGATAATGTCTGCTTTCACGCCTTCGATCTGCGTGGACCTCCCAGAAACTGTGTAATAACGGCCAACGGTGACTTTAAAAAAAGAAGTTGCCCCAGAATCTGTGACGGTTTGATATTGAATTGTCCCCTTGCCATAAGTTCGCTCATCCCCGACAATGATGCCTGTTCCATAATCTTGCAGGGCTTGCGCAACAATCTCTGCTGCTGAGGCCGAGCCCTTAGACGTTAAAATGACTAGCGGGCCGTTATAATAGCTGCGCCCATCGAGATCGCGCAAATACTGCATTTCTCCATGCGCATACTTGGAAATGACGATCACTCCGCTGGACACAAACAGCCCAGCGACTTTAACAGCTTGATTTAAGAAGCCCCCTGAGTTTTCCCTCATATCCAGAACAAGGCCTAAGAGGTTGCCCTGCCTTTTCAGGGCTCTTAAAGCGTCGCGCATTTCCATTTCGCAGCTCGATCCCTCAACGCTTTCATAAAAAGAAGGGAGGCTGATTTTTCCAATGATTCCGTCAGCGTAGCGCTCGAAGGAATAGTGAACACGATCATCTTGCAAGACAATCTTTTCGCGCTTGAGATCAATCCTATATACCTGCGATTTACTTTCTCCAGCGGAATGACGGAGTCCAAGTTGAATTTTTTCCTTACCTTCACCTTGAAGACGTTTTAGCACTTCTTCGTAAGGAGCTCCTTCTATTGCCTGACCGTTGATTTCTACAAGCAGATCCCCTGAAGAAATTTTTCCACTACGTTCTGCAGGCCCTCCTTTGATCATATCGTGAATGACCACACCGTCTATGCTTTCGCGCAAAACGACCCCGATCCCTTCAAACTGTTTTTCGAGACTGGTACGCATCTCATATGCTTCTTCAGGGCTATAATACGAAGTATGAGCGTCCAAGCTTTTGGAAAATGCTTTCAGAACATGCATGCATAAGTAGTGCTCGTTTTTATTTTTTGACAGATAGCTGTTTTCTATGCGTGCAAACCGCTTTTCCCAAAGCGCAAAAATCTTTTTGCGCTGCTGAGCATTCAATGTGGGGAGATTGCCTACCTGCTTCTCGATCCAAAGCACACGGATCAGTTGCTTTCTTATCCGTTCTTTCAACTCTTTTTCATTGCGGACATAATCGAGATATGTTCCTCCAATAATTTTGGGGTCTTCCTTGCTCTCGATGAGCTCTTCTTCAAGTTCTTCGCGATAAGCGCGTGATCGCACTATAGAATCCTGAATGATCCGGTTCAATTTCGCATATTCGGAAAGATCATCTTGGCGATACTTTTGGACAACGGATTTTATTCTGTCCTCTTTAGGTTCAAGATAGGGCTTGGCTTCACTAGAAAGCAGATAGACTCGGTCAGGATCGAACTGTTCGATATAGATCTTTAGAGACCGTCTCGCAATCAGTGGAGAAAATTCTTTATATTCGACGTGGTAGGCCAGCATTTCTTCCATCGTCTTTCGAACATCTTCTTTTTTAAGCTGAAAAGTTCCACTTTGAAATGCAAAGATGATAAAAGCTGCTACATACAAAATAAAAAATTTTAAAATTCCCATGAGCATGAAGCGACGACCTCTTCTTCGCATATGGACCCTAGAGGGAATTGCAAAACTCCCTCCCTAATTTCGTATTTATCCTAACTGTAATTTTTAAAAAAGTTTTTTAACACTTTTGTTTATACCCCAGCAAGCTTTGGTTTTGCAATAAATTCTCTATTCACGATATAGTGCTCCAATATCTTAGAGACTTTGGTCGGTTCTTTTTTTCTTAAAGAATCGAAATCAAGAATGATAGAGGGAATTGCAAAACTCCTCGCCAGCAGAAAATCGATGATTTTGGCACCTGTTGCCAGAACCCGCACAGCGGGTTCGGTGGGCAGCGGCAAAAGCGTACTTGGATAAGTGGCTGCGAAGACACAAGAAGGTCCGGGGAACCTTCGTAAGTAGCAATGCAGGTGAGCGAAGAGCGAACCGGGGCCGAAGGCAGCCGCCGTCAAGGCGACAGGTGCCAAAAGCGCAATTTTATGCGGCAAGGAGTTTTGCAATTCCCTCGATATTGAAGGAGAAGGCACAAATGCCGACAATTAGCCAACTAGTACGATTTGGCCGAAGATCGAAAGTAAAAAGAAAAAAATCTCCGGCCCTGCAACAATGTCCGCAAAAGCGCGGTGTCTGTTTGCAAGTCAAAACGAAAACACCGAAGAAGCCGAACTCAGCGCTCCGTAAAGTGGCATGGGTCCGTCTCTCTAATGGTCAAGAAGTGATCGCCTATATCGGCGGAGAAGGACACAACCTTCAAGAACACAGTATCGTTCTCGTTCGAGGCGGACGTGTGAAGGACCTCCCTGGCGTACGTTACCATATCGTCCGCGGATCTTTGGACTGCGCTGCAGTGAAAGACCGTAAAAAATCCAGATCCAAATACGGGGCAAAACGTCCTAAGTAATATTAGGATACCTGTTTGATAGGTATCCTGGCTCACCATTGCCTCTTTTTTCATCTGTGAAGAGTCAATCGCGGGCCGGGCATGGTATGACGAGCCATGACCCAAGTGAAGTGGATCTTAATTGACAAGTTCATAAGAAATTAACATTTGAAATGAGGAATATTAGTCATGTCAAGAAGAAGGCGAGCTGTCAAACGAGAAGTGGAACCAGATCCTCTTTACAACAGTTATGTTTTGACGAAGTTCATCAACAAAATCATGATCAGCGGCAAAAAATCTTTGGCTCGCCGCATTGTCTACAATGCGATTGAAAAATTTGCCAAAAAGATCAAAGCGGAAGATCCTCTAGCTGCATTTGAACAAGCTCTTGAAAACGCGAAACCCTCCCTCGAAGTTAAATCACGCCGCATCGGGGGCGCAACCTATCAAGTTCCTATTGAAATTGCTGCCGATCGCCGTACGGCAATGGCGATGCAATGGATCATCAAGTACTCGCGCGAAAAAGCGGGCCGCCCTATGGAAGAAGCGCTTGCGACCGAATTGATCGATTGCTTCAACAATCAAGGCGCGACCATCAAGAAGAAAGACGATACGCACCGTATGGCGGAAGCGAACCGCGCCTTTGCGCACTACAAATGGTAAAAGAGGAACTGCATGGGTAAACGACCAGAAACAGATGAATTAAAAAATGTCCGGAATATCGGGATCATGGCCCACATCGATGCGGGCAAAACGACGACGACGGAACGGATCCTCTTCTACTCCGGAAGATTGCATCGCATTGGCGAAGTGCATGAAGGTGCTGCGACCATGGACTTCATGGAGCAAGAACGCGAAAGAGGAATTACGATCACCTCCGCATCCACTACTGTTTACTGGAAAGGGCATAGAGGTGAAACGCATAAGATCAATATCATCGATACCCCTGGCCACGTCGACTTCACGATCGAAGTTGAGCGCTCCTTGCGCGTCCTTGACGGCGCTGTTGCCGTCTTTGATGCTGTCGCTGGTGTTCAACCCCAATCCGAAACAGTGTGGCGTCAAGCAGAACGCTATCGACGTCCCGCGAATTGCGTTCATCAACAAGATGGACCGCGTCGGCGCGGATTACTTCATGGCTGTCAACTCCATGAAAGAAAAACTTGGCGCCAATGCCGTGCATAGTCCATTGCCCTATCGGCGCTGAGTCGGAATTCAAAGGAATGGTCGATCTCATCACGATGAAGGCCTATCTTTTCCTCGATGAAACAATGGGCGCAAAATACGAAACAAGAGAAATCCCTGCAGACCTCCTCGACCACTGCAAAGAAATGCGCCAACAAATGCTCGAAGAACTTGCGACTATCGATGATAGCAACGAAGAATTCATGATGAAGGTCCTCGAAAATCCTGACTCGATCACAGAAGATGAAATCCATGCTGTGATCCGCAAAGGCGTGTGCACGAATAAGATCAATCCTGTTCTTTGCGGAACTGCTTTCAAAAATAAAGGGATTCAGCCGCTTCTCGATGCCATCGTCGCCTGGATGCCTTCTCCGCTCGACCGCGGAATGATCAAAGGGATTAATTATTCGACCGGCGAACCGATGGAACTCGAACCACGCGACGACGCGCCGCTTGCAGCGCTTGCGTTTAAAATCATGTCCGATCCTTATGTGGGCAGATTGACATTCGTCCGCATCTATGCTGGCACGCTGACAAAAGGTATCAGCCTCATCAATACGACCAAAGATAAGGACGAACGCGTTTCCCGCCTGCTTGAAATGCATGCTAACCAACGTAAAGACCGCGATGAGTTCTTTACAGGCGATATCGCTGCGTGCATCGGCCTTAAATACACAAGCACAGGCGATACGCTTTGCGCTGAAGACACCCCTCTTCTTCTCGAGAAAATGGACTTCCCAGAGCCTGTCATTTCCATGGCGATCGAGCCAAAGTCAAAAGCGGATCGCGAAAAACTATCCCTTGCGCTTAGCGCGCTTTCTGAAGAAGATCCGACTTTCCGCGTATCTACAAACGAAGAAACAGGGCAGACGATCATCGCGGGAATGGGCGAACTCCATCTGGAGATCCTACGCGACCGTATGTTCCGCGAATTCGCATGTCGAAGCAAATGTCGGTAAACCTGAGGTTGCCTACAAAGAAACAATCACAGTCCCGGGCAAAAATGAAACGAAGTACGTCAAGCAATCCGGTGGACGCGGTCAATATGCGCACGTTGTGCGTCGAAATCGAGCCGAATGAAAAAGGCAAAGGCAATGAGGTCGTCAGTAAAATTGTCGGCGGTGTCATTCCTAAAGAATATATCACGCCAACGATCAAAGGGATTAAAGAAGGTTTAGCAACAGGCGTTCTCGCCGGCTATAACCTCGTCGACGTCAAAGTCGTCGATCATCTATGGATCGTATCACGAAGTTGACTCCAACGAGATGGCGTTTAAGATTTGCGGATCTATGGCCGTCAAAGAAGCCGCGCGCAAATGCAAGCCGATTCATCTTAGAACCGATCATGAAAGTCGTGGTCACTACTCCTGAGCAATTCATGGGAGATGTGATCGGCGATATCAACCGCCGCCGTGGCAAAATCATGAACCAAGAAACACAAAAGAATGTCGTCATCGTCGAATGCTGAAGTTCCTCTCAGCGAAATGTTTGGTTACTCGACACAGCTGCGCTCTTTGAGCTCTGGCCGTGCCACTTATGTCATGGAACCTTCCCACTTCGAGCGGGTCCCACAAAAATTCAAGAAGAAATTACAAAGAAATAACTTAAGGCTTTTTTAAGATTATGGGTAAACAATCAAAACAAAAAATCCGCATTCGCCTCAAAGGCTACGATCAGCGCGTTCTCGACCGCGCGGCAGTCGATATCGTCGAAACAGCCAAGCGCACAGGCGCTAGGATTGCCGGTCCGATCCCTCTTCCCACAAAAAGAGAGATCTACACCGTTCTGCGCTCTCCTCACGTCGACCGCAAGTCGCGTGAGCAATTTGAGATTCGCACGCATATCCGCATGCTCGATATCCTCAACCCTACCCCTGATACCATCGATAAGCTCAAAGTACTTCCTGTCGCTGCCGGCGTCGATATCAAGATCAAAGCCTAAAAACCTGAGTAGACCTCTTGCATAACCTCTTTCGTGCCCGTGTGCGTGCCCGATTAAAGATATGGGTAATAGCATGCGCACACGGGCACAAAGAAGAGGTTATGCAAGGGGTCTAATTTCTTTAAGGGGGAAGTGATGAACCTGGAAATTCGGGATAGTAATTAGGTTGGTCCTGGTAAATAAGGTCATAGGCGGGCGGCCGCTCGCGCTTCATATATTTACCTGTCACCTTTCCATCTTGGACGATCAAAAAATAATGATTTTCAGCGGCAAGGTTATTGCCTGTGTCAATCCGTTCGATGTACTCGTATTCCTGAGCTCCGCCCTTTTTATCATGAATTGCATAAGGTTCTCCAATTTCCGACTGGAGCGTCGCTATTGAAGTGCCAAGCTCGATATCATCAAACTCTGCATAAGTCATCAGCGCCGGTCTTGAAAAACAGCTGCAAAGAAAAAGCAGAGAAAATAGGAGGCTGACAAAGAGAGAAGATCGACAATGAATAGTTATGTGGTCTGCTTCCATAGCCGTCCTTGGATTAAAGTGCGGAATTGATCATTGGTGGCGTATTCAGCGCGCATCAGATAATTGCTTTCATCCTGTTTTTCATAGAGCTCAAATCCTTCGAAACCGATTTCTTCCACTCGAAATTCCCATGCGATGATTTTTTCATTGATCAGTCCTGTTCCCGTGATTTTGCCGAGCGCCTGGTTCTCCAAATCAATGGAAAATTCCCCGCCTATAGTCACGTTGTAAATCAAAAATTCATTATGCATGATGTCCGAAAGACCTTTGACTTGGATCTCCTGAAGACATTCGATCCGTCCACTCCCGTCTGCATTTTCTGTATTCCAACGGGTAAAGAAAGCGAGCTCTTCTGCGACCATGTTCAGCTGAATTTTTCCCTGGCCGAGCCAGGAACTGGAAGTTAATAAAAATTGATGTGGCATAGTTAAAACATAAACCTTTTGCTATAAATGCTTTGCAAAATCCCCAACGCCGTCATCGTCGATAAAACCGACGAACCGCCGTAGGTGATTAACATGAGCGGAACCCCCGTGATTGGCAAAAAGCCGCACATCATTCCCATATTCACAATCATATGCATCGCAAGGTAGGTCGTAATCCCTGCAGAAAGGAGCCGCCCGAAGCGGTCATTGGCCACTGCAGTCACCTGAAAACTAAAATAGAGCAAACCGAAAAAAAAGAGCATTAAGAAAAAAACTCCTATGAGCCCAAATTCTTCGCTAAAGGCTGCGAAGACAGAGTCAGTATGTGCTGCAGGCAGCCATTGATGCCCTGTGAACTCGCTTTTGCGCCAACCACTACCGGATAGGCCTCCAAGAGCGATGGCTGTCTGAGAGGCTTTTTGATGGTAAGTATGAGGGTTCAAGCGCTCATATTGGTATTCTTTGATGACTTTTGTTGCGTAGGGACGGAATTGATCATGAGAGATAAACCCTAAGAACATCATACTAATGAAGACGAGGCCAGCAATCGCTATTAGGCTCATCACAGTAATTACTTTTTTTTTGATTCCTCCAAAATAAAACATGACAAGAGCCATGGGATAAAGGACAAGAGCGGTGCCCAAATCGGGCTGTTTTAAAATAAGGATAAAAGGAACAAAGACGATCAATAGGGACTTAAGTGTGGAACTTTTCCGATAGGTCTCACGCCCTTTATTTTCGAGATAAAGGCTCAAGGTCATCACGACAATGAGTTTTGCATATTCTGAGGGTTGGAAAGCAAAATTGGCGCCAGGAATCCGATACCAACGATGGACATTTTGGATGGCTGGAACGAAGAACAGCCCGATGAGCATTAGGAGCATGCCGAAATAGAAAAACCAGGTCCATTCTTTGAGTTTGCGGTAATCAAGGCCGGCAAAAAAAAGATAGACTGCCCACCCAATCGCAAACCAACGGATCTGGCTTTTAGCCACTGGGGTTAAGAAGCTTTCTTCTCCCACTTCTGGATCCCACGTCGTGGCAGTGATCACTAAAATGCTGATGAACATGAGAATGAGTAAAATCGGCAGCGTTCTGAAATCAATACGACTGAGAGTGCGGTGGTCCCACATTTTAGCGTCCAATTATTTTAAAAATAAGGATGGATTCTAATTTTAATTGTATTATACTTGGCCCCCAACTTGGCGTTAAGAGCAATTTTTTTAGGTTTTCTATGCCTCGATTAAAAAACATTTACTACATTCATTTTGATACGATCGATTCCACAAACACATGGACTAAAAAAAATGCTGCGACACTAGATGCCCATCAGCTCACTTGTGTCACAGCTCTAGAACAGACCGCTGGGCGCGGGCGGTTTTTTCACAAATGGGTTTCTCCAAGAGGGCAGAACATTTACGCCACATTGTATTTTTGCCTGCCACGTGCGTGTCCATACATCATCAATCTTGGACAGATCCTATCTTTATCCTCGATTGCTGTCCTTAAAAGAAAAGGATTTTCCCCTCAAATCAAATGGCCAAATGACATTTTACTCAATGGCAAAAAAGTCGCAGGGATCTTATGTGAGACCGTTTTTTTTGAGGATCGGATAGGTGCCATCCTCGGCATTGGCATCAATGTCAATATGTCTCAAGAGCTTCTCGAAACGATCGACCAACCGGCCACCTCACTTGCTCAGCTCAGTGGCCAAACTTGGACCCTCGAGCAAATTCTCGAACCTGTCTTAAAACAATTTCTCAAGGATCTGGACACCTTGCTCGCCAAGGGTTTTGAACCTTTTCGCACGGGCTATGAAAAACTGCTCGCGTATAAAGGGAAGACAATTGCTTGCAACGACGGTTTAAAAATGATCACAGGAGTCTGTCATTCTATTAATCCAGATGGCAGGTTGAATCTAGTATTACCCGATGGACAAGTCGCAACGCTTTCCGCAGGCGAACTTAAATTAAAATAACATGAATTCATTTCGGTATATCAGGAATGATCTGCAGATTTTTGTCCACTTTCGCCCTGAGTGTTTCTTGAATGGCATTCAACGTCGCACCTGTTGCGGAATGGCACGATGTGCATGCGCCTTCATAAGCGATGATGAGTTCCCGATCATTTATCAGGTCGACAATCTGAACGCCGCCTGCATCCAGTTCGATGTAGGGTCGAATTTCTGTCGCGATGACCTCTTCTATGACCACAATTTTTTGTTCGCGGCTTAATAGATTCCAACCAGGATATCCCTCTCCATATTCTGCTTTTGCTTCAAGAGGAGTTGGCACATCCGCTTCCGCAAAGGGAATGTCTAAGCATTGTTCAGCAGCTTGTTCGATGGCATCTAGAACGAGATTGAGATAAGTGTAAGTTTCTTCGGGAAATGCAGTCATCCCATTCTTATCGCGGACCTGTTTGTCGATTAAATCTGCTGTAAGACGCCGCGCTTGATCATAGTTTTTGCGAATGAGAACTTCACAAGCAGCTTCAGCAGCCCCAATGAGTGCAGACTGCCCAAACACTTGAAATTTTGCATCAGCAATTACTCCATCGCTTTCGTCGACGAGTAGATAAAATCCCACAGCATTGCCCTCTTCTAGATCCCCTTGTTTTCCAATGGCAAGCCGCATCCCGCGTTCGTGGGCTTCTTCTTGAGAAAAAAAACCGCCATGACGAGGATTTTCAATTTTATGGACCAACTTTTTGCTATAACGGGCCCAAGGGAAAGAAAGCGTAAATTTGCGATGGCTCATGAGCGTTCCTTTGGAGGGTGTCTTAACAAATGATGACTCAACTCTTGCAATTGATGCGCACACTCGCTAATGGTTTTGATCGCGTAGTCGATCTCTTCCTCTGTGGTTTCAAAAGAAAGGCTAAAACTGAGTGCGCATTGGGCTAGGGTCTTATCCATGCCGCATGCCATGAGAATATGAGAAAGTTTTTGACAGTGTCCGCCTCCTAGGGAAGCGTAGACCCCTTTGCTATTCAGTAAAAATAAAAGAGCGTCAGCGACAATCCCAGGAAAAGCAATCGCGCAACAATTAGGCAGCCTTTCCACTTTTTGGAATAAGACAATGGCTTCAGGAAAGCCTTTTTGGACTCCTCTTTCCAATTTATCGCGAAGCCGAGCAGTTTCCAAGCAGAGGTGGTCGAACATCGCATTGACCTCGTCTAAGGATTGGGCCAAGGCGGCAACTTGTCCGAGAGGTGTTCCCATCATGAAAGAGATTGTATGGGAAAAGAGTGTTTTATCTTTGACGATTAAGCCTGCAGTGCCCTTAGGAGCATGCAATACACTTCCTTCGAATGTCAAAAAATCGATGTCTAAATCCTCAAAACGAAAATAGATCTTTCCGATCACATAACTGGCATCGACATGCAAGCGCACATCTTTCGCATGGCAGGCTTCGGCTAAATCCATGATTGGATGGATGACGCCTGTCAGTCCATTTGCCCATGAGATCGAAACTAAGGAAGTCCGTGGCCGCAGCGCTTCGTCTAATGCCTCTTTAGTCAGCTGTCCTTGTGCATTGACGGGAAGGGTTTTTCCTACACATCCCAATTCTTCGAGACGTTTTAAAGAGATCAAAGTAGGGGCCTCTTCAATGCTTGTCGTTACGATATGGTTTTTGCCGGTATCGCGAATATGATCAAAATAATGCGATTGATAGAGTTGGGCAATCGCCTCGCCACTTGAAGAAAAAAAATAAAACCTATCTTTATCTTTTGCTCCAAGGAGACCCACAATGGAGCTTAAGCTTCGATGCAAAGCAGGAAAAAGCTCTTGACCCATCTGGTGCGGAGCAGTGATCGAGCCCCAATGCTCGCGGAAAAAGGGAAGCATGGCCTCAATGGAAGAAGATAAAGGACGCGTCGCGGTATGATGATCGAGATAAGCCTTACTGACCATCCTTGCTCCAAGTATCATCGGCAAATGTGTAGAGAAGGGGTTCTCCAGTAGCAAGTTCCAAATGAACAACTTGATCTTTTGTCAAGCTATCGAGAAACATCACAATCGAGCGCAAGGAATTGCCGTGCGCTGCAATGAAGACATTTTTTCCCTCTTTCAACAGCGGCATGATTCTTTCCTTGAAATAAGGAATGGACCGCGCTGCTGTCATGGCAAGACTTTCTCCTTCCGGCGGCGCTTCATCAAAACTACGGCGCCAAATGTGGACTTGTTCGGCCCCAAATTTTTCCCGCATTTCTTGTTTATTCATGCCCTGCAAACGACCATACATTCTCTCATTCAATTCCCAAGCGTTAAAAACAGGGATCACGCTTTCTTGTGCAGTTTCGCTATAGATCTTTGCCCACTCTTCAAGCTTTCCTTCACGAGGATGTTGGACACAGGGCACTTTGCGACTGGAGTGATTCATCATCGCGAGCGTTACGGTCATTTGGGCTCGAATCAGCGAAGAGGTAAAAATCACGTCGATCGGAACGTGCGCAATCTTTTTTCCGCCTGCGATCGCTTCTTCTACCCCTTTCGCGCTTAAAGGGATATCCACCCATCCAGTAAAAAGGTTTTGCCGGTTCCATTCGGATTCCCCGTGCCGCATCATGATTAATTTTGCAGATTTCATAGATAGCCTTTTGAATTCAAGTGTAACATTCCTATGAGAAAATATAAAACCAAATAAAAATTTTAAAACATTGTGTTTATAGAGCTTCTGAGATAAAATCTCCCCCATGGAAAAGAAAAAAAGATTAAGCAAAGCACTCGCTGCTGCAGGTGTGGCCTCGCGCCGCGCAGCTGAAAAACTTATTTTTGAAGGCAGGGTCAAAGTCAATGGGACTGTTGAAAAAGTTCCCCAAGCCCTCGTCGACTGGGACTCTGATCTCATTTTGGTCGACAACGAACCGATTAAAGGTGAGGAGAAAAAGGTTTACTACATCTTAAATAAACCTCACGGGTTTGTGTGCTCGAATACACGCATTGGGACGAAAAAACTGGTCATCGATCTTTTTGCCCATCTCAATATGCGCCTTTTCACTGTGGGAAGACTTGACCGTGACACTACAGGTCTTCTTCTCGTCACCAATGATGGGCACTTTGCCAATAAGGTGATCCATCCTTCTTCGAATATCGTCAAAGAATATCTCATAAAAACAACGCAGGAGATCACAGATGTGCATCTCAAGGCCATCTCAAAAGGCACGTATATCGAAGAAAGTTGGATCAAGCCTGTCAAAGCGGAAAAAGTCCGTAAAGGAACATTGAAAGTTGTCGTTAAAGAAGGCAAAAAACGCGAAGTGCGCTTGCTCGTGCAAAATGCAGGCCTTGACATCTTAGAACTCTCTCGAATCCGCATTGGGGGCTTGCGCCTTGGGCCTACCCCTGAAGGGACATTTCGCGAGATGACAGAGACTGAAAAAAAAGTGATCTTCCAAAAAGGGTAATGGCACAAGAATTCAACTCTTGCATAGTTTAAGGCGACTGCCTAGAATGGCCTTTATTCCATTTATTGGTTCGTCAGACTGCACATATGCTCAACATCGCGAGACTCTTTGGAAAGTCCCCGTTTGCTCCGCTGCAAAGTCATATGAAAAAAGTCGCTCTTTGCGTCGAAAGGCTTTCTGATATTTTCAATGCCCTTTCCAAAATGGACATGGAAAAAATTGAAAAGCTCGTCGCCGATCTTTCGCGGATGGAACACGAGGCTGACTTAACGAAAAATGATATCCGGAACCATTTACCTAAAAGTCTATTTCTTCCCATTGACCGGGCACACTTTCTCGAAATTCTTGCCGTTCAGGACAGCATTGCCGACAAAGCTGAAGACGTCGGCAACCTCCTTACTTTGCGCCCTTTAGAAAGTTTTCGCAATTTTATTGAAGACTTGATTGCTTTCTTTCGCAAAGTTGAACTTGTTTTTCTCGATGCTAAACAAATTATCGAAGAGATCGATGAATTGTTGGAGTCTTCCTTCGGTGGCATCGAAGCGGAAAAAGTCAAGTCCATGGTTGAACAGACAGCTTATAAAGAACACGAAGCGGATAAAATGCGGCAGCTTCTCATGAAACAGCTTTTCACATACGGGGAAGCCTTAAGCATCCCAGCATTTTTTCTTTGGATGCACCTCATCGAAGAAGTGGGTGCGATTTCCCATCTTTCCGAACGGCTTGCTAACCGCATTCGTATGATTTTGGAATTAAAATAGTCTAAGGAATGGAAATCGAAGTCATTTTAAAATTTCTAGTACTCGCCGTTGGCTTCTACATGGCGTGGAATATCGGCGCCAATGACGTATCCAACGCGATGGGCACTTCAGTCGGTTCCGGTGCTTTAACCTTGAAAAAGGCTGTGTTCGTAGCTGCGATCCTTGAATTCAGCGGCGCTTTTTTCGTCGGAGCCAACGTGTCTGAAACGATGCAGCGCGGGCTGATCGATACGGACATGTTTATCACAGAGCCGCTAATTCTTATTTTGGGCATGTGCGCAGCTCTGCTTGGAACGAGCATTTGGCTCCAGATTGCTTCCTATTTTGGCTGGCCGGTGTCAACGACTCATGCCATTGTTGGCGCAATTTTAGGATTTGGCGCACTCATCGGCGGTATCGATGCGATCCACTGGTCCGAGGTAGGATCTATTGCTTTAAGCTGGATTATCTCGCCTGTAATCTCAGCGATTATTTCCTATCTGGTTTTCAGTATTTTGCAACGCAACATTCTCTACGCGATGAATCCCACAGAGGCGACCAAAAAGTTTATCCCGCTCCTCGTCTTTATTGTCTTTAGCACATTTACACTCAGTTTAATCTTTAATGGACTGCAAAACCTTGACCTTAGTATTTCTTTCCCTGAGGCCTTGGGCATTTCTATTTTTATCGGAATTGCCGCAAGTGCGATTGCCTATCTATTTGTCCGCCGAATTCCTCTTCCTGAAATCGATACTCGTCCTCCTTCGCGTTATCTTCCACAAACAGTTGTCAGCCTGGAAAAGGCGATCAAGCATTTGCAACGCGTCCAAGTCGCCTCCTTTGATGCCACCCACGATAAAGTCGGTCATCTTCTCGATGAAGTACGCAAACTCTCGAATCAAATGCGCCAAGAAACAAGTTTTTCTGAGCGCACTTCGGAATACCGCTCTGTCGAAAAAATGTTCGTTTATCTTCAGATTTTAAGCGCATGCTTCGTCGCATTCGCTCATGGCGCTAATGATGTTGCCAACGCAATTGGACCTGTCGCCGCCGTCCTTGATGTGATTAAAAATGGGGTCATCTCTGATGTCGCTACAATTCCTCCTTGGTTATTAGCATTCGGGGGGCTTGGCATTGTCGTCGGCCTGGCGACCTGGGGTTGGCGCGTCATCGAAACCATTGGCAAAAAAATTACGGAACTCACACCGACACGCGGCTTCTGCGCTGAATTCGGCGCTGCAACAACGATTTTGATCGCTTCTAAACTTGGATTACCGATCTCCACGACGCATTGCCTTGTCGGCGCTGTTTTAGGAGTGGGGCTAGCGCGCGGCATGCGGGCATTGAACCTCAATATGCTTCGCGACATCATTCTTTCCTGGATCATCACGATTCCCGCAAGCGCTATAATGAGCATTCTCCTCTTTTATGCGCTGCGCGCTATTTTTCTAACCTGATTTCTTTCGGACCAGCGTGGAGTTCTTCATTTCTCGGCCTCCTAAGAGAAGCTCGGCAATCGACTCGATCCACTCCTCCCGCCGATTGAGCGCGGGACAGCGGTAGGCCTGTATTCCAGCTTTGCGAATCAAAGGAAGGTATAATTCTTGAATCTCATAGAGAGTTTCAATGTGATCGGATGTGAAACTCAAAGGCACGACCACGCAATTTTTTCTTCCCATTCCCCACTCAACAACTGTCTCACAAGCCTCCGCCGTATAAGGACGGATCCATTCCTCTTTTCCAAATTGAGATTGATAACTCAATGTGGACAGGGCTTTAGGGAAATGTTTTTTCAATTGCGCGAAAGTCAGTTGGCATTCGCTTTCATACGTATCGCCAGTATCGATGAATGCTTGGGGAAGGCCATGTGCTGAAAAAAGCAGGGCAGTTTCTTCTTCCTTTAGCTCTTTTTCTAAAATAAAATCTCGCAGGCACTTTTCAAAAACATGGATGTAAGAAGGTTCATCGGGATAGGACTTGATCCAAGACAATTTAGTGACAATTGAAGAAGATAAATGGACTTTAAACCACAGTGCAATGCTTCCCGTTGTCGCGTAACTGAACTGAGGGAACATGGGAAAGACGCGGATCTTTTCAACACCGCGCAAGGTCTCCATTTTCTCGATGAATTGAGCATGAGTCTTTGGCAAATAACGATGAAAGACCATCACCTCGCTGCCAATTTTTTGGCTTAACTTTTCAGCAATGGCTTCCGTATCCTCGAAAATGGGCGATTTTCCTCCAATCGATACATAATCGGGTGTCACTTTTTTTGTTCTTTTTTTTGCCACTCGCGTAAACAATACCCGATGTAGAAAAGCTGGAAATGGAGTACGCAGAACTTCCTGGTCTGTGAGCAGCTCGATTAAAAATTGCTCTATTTCATTTAAGTCGCGAGGTCCGCCAAAATTGACGAGCAGATAAGCTCTTTTCTCCATAGCAAACTCTAAAAAGAAATCTCGAACGACCAAAATCATACCTTTTTAGACATTAGTTTGATATATAATGGACATATGAAAACGATTTCTTCACTGTTGATTTTGATCCTGCTGACTCTTCTGGGTTGCAGTAAAGGTTCGAATGGCGGACGCCGTGTTGCCATCGATTCCTATTGGTTCCCTCTCGACTTTGGCAATCGAGATAACAATGTGACGGCCTTTTCTACAGAACTTCTCACAGAAATTGGCAAAGTGGAAAAGATTCCTTTCGTCAAAGTCGGTGTTAACTGGAATGATCTCATGGAAGGATTGCAAAAAGAGAAATACGAAGCGATTCTCTCGTCGATGCCTCCTTACATCTTTAACAAATCATTGTTCGACTTTTCCGATATCTACCTGCCCTTAGGGCCTGTCCTTATCGTTCCCGTCCCATCAAAAATCCATTCTTTAGACGATTTGAACGGAAAAGAAATCGCTGTCATCTCCGACTCTACCAGCACTCTGATTTTGGAAAAAAGCCAGGGCGTTTTGATCCGCGACTATGACTCGATTCCCAGAGCTCTCAATGATGTTCTTATTGGCACTGTGGATGGAGCAATGATCGACATTCTCTCTGCAGTGGCTTATTGCCGAGATCTCTATCAGGGAGAACTTAAAATTGTAACAGGACCCCTTAACGATGAAGGCTTAAGATTAATCACAAAACATCAGGCAGCGCCCGATCTCATCAAAGGATTCAATGAGGGGCTTGCTCGGATGAAAAAAGACGGCTCTTACTTTAAACTTCTCGACAAATGGGGCCTGCAAGAGGGTTCATCTACCGACGACACCACAATGATGCCAGAACTTTTAAATGATAACACTGAATTACCCATTTCTGATGATGATTCAATATTAGGCCAATCTTTCAGGAGCCGTGTCAGGGATAAGTTCAGACCTGTCGGGGCGCCAATGACAAATTAGCTTCTTGTGACATATGTTTAAAGACTACATGAGCACGACGGATGGGATCAACGCGGAGCCGCAGAGACGCGGAGAAAATTGAAAACAGATTGACAGAGCAGGTAATAGATGCTGCAATCGAGGTCCATGGAATTGCAATAGAAATTCAAGCTGAGAAGACAAAGCCGATGGTTGGCGTTGGAGTGTTTGTTTTTAAAGAAGGCAAAGTTCTCCTCGGTAAGCGAAAAGGTGCCCATGGTATAGGTGATTGGGCTCCTCCTGGCGGACATCTTGAATTCGGAGAATCTATTGAGGATTGTGCAAAACGAGAGCTGAGTGAAGAAACAGGCCTTCAAGCACTTTCCGTTCAGACTGGCGCTTGGAGCAATGATGTCATTGATGGGAATAAACACTACATCACTTTTTTTGCTGTAGTCGATCAATTTGAAGGAGAACCTGAATTGCTCGAACCCCAGAAATGTGAAGAGTGGCAATGGTTTTGTGTAGATGCGTTACCAAGTCCGCTGTTTCTTCCAGCAAATGCCTTTTTTTCAGAATACAAGTCTTCTCGACTTAAGGCCCCCTCATGAACAAGTATTGGCATCGATGAAGAACAATGTCGACAGCTTGCCGACTGCCAAGATTCAAAAAATTTGTTGGAACAAATACTGCGCCATGCCCAAGGGCGCAGTATAAGATTAGCCAGCCACGATGTCCCTATAAAATGCGGCATTTGTCATGTTCGCTATATTCGGCACGCACTCTCTCGAGCTCTTCTTTGTCAACTCTACAAGGAGAGATGTCCCAGATATTCTTGGCGTAATTATGTATCGACTCATCCGCGGAAAATTTTCCCATCGCTGCCATGTTATGAAGAGCGTAGATCGCCCACTTTGCAGGGTCTAAATAAAACTCTTCTACCTTTTTTTGTGTGTCATAGTAGCTTTGCAGGTCATTCAAAACAAAATAACGGTCGGGCTGGTTGCCGTTTTGCCTCTCAAGTAAATAATGATAGAGGCTGCTGTTGATTTGATGCTCGGAATCACTTTCAGCAAAAGTGTGGTTGCGAAGAGAGTCGACTGCGTTGTGAATTGCTGGCGAATGCATATAGATGTCCCAAGGATTATAACTCTGCGATGCGCGCAGCCGCGCATTTTCTTCAGCGGCATTGCCAAACCCAAATGGCCACCAACGATCGGTGACCTGGTTGTGGATTTCGATATTCGCGCCGTCTTCGGTGCCTATTGTAAGTGCGCCATTCATAGCAAGTTTCATATTTCCCGTTCCTGAAGCTTCCATGCCTGCTGTCGAAATCTGTTCCGACAAGTCAGCGGCGGGAATGATCAGCTCCGCACGAGAAACATTGTAGTTTTCAATAAAGACAACATTGAGTTTTTGGTTGACTTGAGGATCGTTGTTAATTTTGCGGGCGACGCAACAGATGAAGTGAATGATATTTTTGGCGACATCATAGCCTGGAGCTGCTTTGCCAGCGATCAAGACCATTCTTTTTATCTTGCGGGCATTGGGATCCGCTTTAAGCTCAAAATACAGCATGATCGTGTGGAGAATATTCATGAACTGCCGCTTGTATTCGTGCATTCTCTTCACTTGGACATCGAAAAGAGCTGTTTCATCGAGGGTTGGGTAATGGCCGGTGATTTTACCTTTGGCATCGCGTAAGGGATTTTTTTCGCGAATGTATCGGATCAGCGCGCGCTTATTTTCACGTTTAATGTCTAAAAACTCTTTTTGACTTTCAGGGTCTTCAGCAAACTTTGCCAATTCCTGAATATGCGGAAAATTAATCATCCACTCTTTCCCAATCCGCTTGGAAATAAAATGGGCAAGTTGGGGATTGATGTGCAACAACCAGCGCCGCTGAGTCACCCCGTTGGTCACATTGACAAACTTATCCGGGAACATTTCGTAAAAATCTTTAAAAATCTCATGTTTGAGAATCTCGGTGTGCAAAGCAGCTACCCCATTGACGCGGCGCGATCCGAATATCGCAAGATTGGCTATTCTGACTTGTCCTCCCTCAATCACCGACATTCTGCGCACTCTTTCTTCATCATTGGGAAATTTTTTACGCACAGCATTGCAAAATTCCAAGTTGAGCCGTTCAATGATGTCATATTGCCTGGGAAGCAGATAGTGAATGCGATTTTGGTTCCATTCTTCCAAGGATTCTTGAAGAACTGTATGGTTAGTATAATTGCAGCAGGTTTTTACAACCTCCCAGGCTTCTTCCCATCCAAAATCATGCTCGCGGATAAGTAGGCGAACGAGCTCCGCAATTGTCAGCGCTGGGTGGGTATCGTTGATGTGAATGCGTACCTTATCGGCAAAATTACTTAAATCGGGATACCTGTGAAAATGATGGCGAATGATGTCTTGCAAAGAAGCAGAAACGAGCAAGAATTCTTGCTTGAGGCGAATTCTTTTTCCCGTTTCGTGGTTATCATTAGGATAGAGGACGTCGGTTAGAGAAGTGTTTTCTGCTGCCTGATCAAGAAGCCCCGCATTGAAGCGCTGCAATTGAAAGTTGCGAGGAGATTCTTTTGTTGTCCAAAGGCGCAGAGTATTCACATTAAAATCCCCACTCTCTTTGTAGCCGATGATCGGAATGTCATAAGCAAGCGCTCTCACCTCTTCATAATCGACGATGTCCAGCACTTCGACGCCTTTTTTATTCACGTTTGGAGATGTTCTTCCTGAATAATAGACCGTTGCCGCATGCGTATCGCGGCGATATTCCCAGGGGTTTTCATGGAGCAGCCAGGTTTCGGGACGTTCCACTTGCATCCCATTCCAGATTTCCTGATCAAAAATTCCATATTGATAGCGCAGGCCATAGGCAATGGCAGGATATTGCTGCGTGGCAAGCGAATCGAGCAAACAGGCCGCAAGTCTGCCCAAACCCCCATTGCCAAGACCAGGATCGGGCTCATAATGCTGTTCCTCTTCAAAATTGCGGTTCAGCATCTTCATGACATGCTTGACGAGTTCTGTCGCATGGATGTTAGTAATGTTATTTCCTAAAAATCGTCCAGGCATATATTCCATGCAGAGATAGTAGAGCATTCTTGCCTGCTTACTCTTGTACGTATGCATACAGGCTGTCCAGTTGATCATGACCTCTTCGCGAATCGTTAAAGCAAAAGCGCGGTAGAATTCTTCTGAGGTTGCTTCATCGAGAGTGACGCCCATCGTTGTAATGAGATAGTGCTTGATCTTATGTGCCAGACTTTCTGCTTGTGCTTGAATTCTTGTTTCCATCGGATACACTCTTAAACTCGGGTTAGAAAAGTTGCATTCTTATTTTGTTTATGCCATTAACAAGATTTTCGCCCTGAGAAGACGGGTTTTGCAATTCCCTCTAAGGGTTTTCTTTGGGCTAAGCTCTGTTAGAGACTGCAGTCCTCAATGCAATTTTTAACAGAAGAGATTTATGTTGGGTAGTATTCAATGCAAAAATTTGATCTCATTGTTATCGGCACTGGGCCTGCGGGGGAAAAAGCGGCTGTGAAAACAGCTTATTTCGGCTATAAAGTCGCTATCATTGAAAAAGAAGGAGTGTATGGAGGAGCAGAAGTCGTTACCGGGACCCTTCCCTCTAAAACTTTAAAAGAAACCGCCCTGTTCTTATCAGGCAAATTCGAAAAAGGCGTCTACGGCGTTGAACGCGATTTGCAGCACGAAGCTTCCGTCGAAGATTTCATGTACCGTAAAAACTTTGTCAGCGCGTCGGCTGCCCAAGAAATCTATGAAAACCTGATGCGCCACGGCGTCACCATTCTTCATGGCACTGCCAGCTTCGAGGATCTTCATACAATTAGGGTGAAAAGAGGAAAGGAAAAAGAACTGATTTGGGGCGATCATATTATCATCGCAACAGGCTCTTATCCCTTTCATCCTCCAAATATCCCTTTCGATGGAAAACGCATTCACGATTCCGATACGGTTTTACAAATCTACCGCTTTCCGTCGTCGATGTGCATTGTCGGAGCAGGGGTTATCGGATGTGAATATGCCACGATTTTTGCGACGATGGGGACAAAAGTTTACCTTGTCAATGACAAGGAACATATTCTTCCGTTTGTCGATCACGAAATCTCTACGGAACTTGTCGCTCAAATGCAAGCAGCCAACGTCGAAATTCTTTTTAATAAATTGGTCGAGAAAATCCAACCGGCTTCCTCAGACAATGAAATGATCCAAGTCCGATTGAAAAGCGGTGAAGTCCTGTCTGTAGACATGTTCCTGTTCGCTGCAGGCAGAAGCGGCAATACTCAAGAGCTGCAATGCGAAAAAATCGGTCTGAAACTAGGTTCTCGCGAGCAGCTATTTGTCGACTCTCAATACCGCACCAATGTCCCACATATCTTCGCCGTTGGCGATGTGATCGGCTTTCCCGCGCTTGCCAGCACAAGCATGGATCAAGGGCGGGTTGCCGTCGCCCATATTTTTCAAACGCAGGACCTCGAACATCTTCCTTCCCACTTTCCTTATGGGATTTACACCGTGCCTGAAGTTTCCATGGTGGGAATCACCGAGGAAGAGGCTGTCAAAAGAAACTTGAGCTTTTGCGTTGGCAAAGCGCGCTATGGCGATATGCCGCGCGGCAAAATCCTCGGCGCTAAATCCGGTTTTTTAAAGCTTATCTTCTCACGCGATGAACTGCGCATTTTAGGAGTGCACATCATCGGCCACCTGGCCACAGAACTGATCCATTATGGCGTGCTGCTTGTTGAGGACAAGAAAAATCTCAACGATCTGATCGGCCAAGTCTTTAATTTTCCCACACTCCACGAACTGTACAAATATGCGGGATATGATGGCTTGAGCAACTATACTGGGCATAAAGTCAAACCCTGATCTAGAGTTTGAACTGATTTCCCTCGCTTCGCTCACGAAATCAGTTCAAGTCTTGGCTTGCCATCTATGGCGGGACTCCCGTCCGACAGCCATGTCGTCTGATTTATTCGGGGCTTTGGAATTGAGAAATTTTATCCGCGACGTTTGAAGAAGTGAATTTCTCTTTCATGCTGCATGGCTGCTTCACGCGTGGGAAAAGTGCCAAGATTTCTGCGTTTGCCAGCTCTGGAATTTTTTGAACGGGAATAGAGCCGATATTCGCCGCTAGGAAGTTTTCTAATCATACGTCTCACATTTACTTAGGGTTTAAAATTGTAAATTAACACAGTACGTCCTTAAAAACTCATGGCAAAAGTTGAAGACCATTTTGATCCATGCCAAACTTACCACTTATCGATCTTGGTTGGGCACGGATCGAAATGATCTTCAACTTTTGCCAGAGTCTTCAAGGAAGTTAATGTACGTGCTACCAGTCAAATGCAAAGCCTGGCATGGATCCAAATGACATTCAGTGCTTGCCACAGGTTTTTGAGTACGTACAATCTTGGCCCCTATTTACCTAACCCACTTATTTTCAATGGCTAGCTGCCAGACTTAAACGGTTTGTCAACATAGATCACTATTATATTTTCCCTTAGTTTAGGATATTTTTTACAAATTTAACAAAATTAATTTAAAATTAATTATAAATATATTAATATTGTTAATAAGTAAATTAAAAACAACTAGGTATTAATATTATGTCTATAAACAAAACATTCGAAAAACAATTTACAAACTATTCTGATTATACTGAAAATACAAATAGTCCTCTTCCGCCTCCGTATTCACCGCTACACAAACGATGTTATTTTGAGATGGCTCCCTCTTCTGGACAAAGCAAAAAAAAAGCCAAATTAGAAAAAAATAACCGCGGAAATGAAGACAAGGAAAGAGGATCAATGCCCTCGCCAAACTCAAAGGCAATATTGGAGTTAGAAAAAATGGAAAAATGTCAACCCTCCAATTATCCAGATAAAGATGATGATCATCTCTATTTCACAGCATCCACAAAGAAAATTCTTCTCTATTCAGACGATTCATCTCCACCAGAGTTCGCAACAATTTTGACTGGAAATTTGGACCCTCATTCCATTCCAAAAGATGCAAGTGAAGAGCTACGGGCTAATCTAAAAACTGCGAGAGAAATTATTAATCACGTGAAAGATGTAGCTCCCTTCTCTGTGAATTTATTACAAAGATCTCCAATTTTCTCTACGGGTTATTATAACAACAATCACGTCGATACTCTTCATAAAACTTTACGTTTGGTCAGAAACAGATTAGCTCTTCTTGATCCAAAAGAACTGCTAGAAAAAACTCTTAAATATAAAACAGGGAATTGCGGTGAGCTTTCTCTAGTAGGCCTTTTCCAAGACAAAAACGTCATAAGGGTTAAAATTATTAATGGCAATCATGTTCTTTTAATTGTCGATTGTGAAATGGGCGATCCATTAAATTATAAAAATTTAGGGCCTAATGCCGCCATTTGCGATCCTTGGTCAGGAGCAAGCTACCCTGCCTCTGAACTCAAGAAATACTTGTTCGATTATATTGGCCCTGTGTGGGTTGATGAGATGAGGTATACACAAGTCGCGCGTTTTGATCCTTCAAAACAAACCCTCGCTCGCGCAAAGCAGTGGCGTGCGTTTTAGAGTCTTAAGATATGGAGTATAGAGAGAGGGCTCGGCTCATGAAAGCTTTGAGCTACTCATCAATTCCACTTGTTTTTTCAAACTTTTTTGCTATACTGTGCCCAGTCTAAAAAAACAAAAATATACTGCGTCCAGCCTAAAAATCTGAATTTAGGGGGTCTTAGAACAGTCCAGGTTTGAACGAAGCAAAGCGTTCGTGACGAGGAGGTATTAATTAATACCTCCGAGGCTGCGGATACTTCGCAAATGTCCGGTGGACATTTGCGAAGGGAAGCAGGTGAGCGAAGCGAACCGGGAGGATCGTTCAAAGATGGGCTGTTATAATGGCCCCCTAAATTCACATTTTTAGACTGGGCGCAGTATAGACACTTTTCCTGGAAAGGTAATGGAACTACTCAGCCAAATCAAGCTGACGCCGGCTAAGCTCGTTCTTCAAAATGGCGAAATTTATGAAGGGGCGTCTCCGGAGTGGTGCAAAGAAGATACCTTTGGTGAAGTCGTCTTTACGACGGGGATGACGGGTTACGTTGAATCTCTGACTGATCCTTCTTATGCAGGTCAAATTCTCACTTTTACATTTCCTTTGATCGGAAATTATGGGTTTCCTGACAAACAATGGTGGGAATCATCTGCACCGCATGTGCGCGCTGTTGTCTTAAGTGAAATCAGCCCATTTTGCGATCATTATCAGGCCGTGCAATCTCTTGAAGGATGGCTGCGCGAACAACAACTCCCTTTTATCTGCAAAGTGGACACGCGGGCGTTGACCAAATCCTTGCGCATTCAAGGTGTCTCCTTGGGCGCAATCATCCAGAGCGGAAAGATTCCAGATCATTTTCCCGACCCAAACACAACAAATCTTGTCTCGAGTGTTAGCATGAAAGGAGTGCGCGAGTATGGGCAGGGGAAAAAGCAGATCATCGCCGTAGACTGCGGAATGAAAGAAAATATCATCCGTTCGCTATTGCAATTCCCCATAAAGATCAAACGGGTGCCTTTCGACTATGATTATTGTGAAGAAAAATTTGACGGCATTTTTATCTCCAATGGCCCAGGGGATCCGATTGTCTGCAAAGAAACGGTTGCCATTCTTCAAAAAGCGCTCAAAAGGAAAAAACCTGTTTTCGGGATCTGTTTGGGTGCACAGCTGCTAGCTTTGAGTATCGGTGCCAAGACTTTCAAACTCCCTTATGGACATCGAGGACAAAACCAGCCGTGCGAGCATCTCGAGACAGGCCGCTGCTTTTTGACCTCGCAAAATCACGGTTATGCCATTGATGAAAAAACGCTCCCAAAGGGATGGGATGTTACCTTTCGCAATCTCAACGATTCTTCAATAGAAGGGATTGCTCATCGGTCCCTGCCTTTTTTTGCAGTGCAATTCCACCCAGAGGCCTCTCCTGGTCCGGTCGATAATCTGTGGCTCTTCGAAAAATTTTACAAATCGTTGTAAATCAATATGGCGAGAACAAAGCATTCCAAGAAACCTAAACGCTTCCAAGGGGAAAAAGTCCTCATCCTCGGCTCTGGGGGCCTACGCATTGGACAAGCTGGAGAATTCGATTATTCGGGAACCCAAGCAATCAAGGCAATCAAAGAAGAAAAAATACGGACAGTTCTCATTAACCCTAATATTGCCACGGTGCAAACCGATGCAGACATGGCTGACGAAGTTTATCTTTGTCCTCTGAATCCGAGTATTGTGACAAAAATCATCGAAAAAGAAAGACCTGAGGGCATCCTGCTCGGATTTGGCGGACAGACGGCTTTAAATCTCGGGATGAAGCTCGACGAAGCTGGGGTTTTTAAAAGATTCAATGTCGCTGTTCTCGGGACGCCTGTCTCGGCCATTCGCCTTACAGAAGACCGAGATCTTTTTAAAAAGAGTTTGGCCTCGATTGGAATTAAATCTCCTAAGAGCATTGCTGTCTCTAGTGTCAAAGAAGCCCTCGCCGCTGCTAAAAAAATGGGTTATCCCATCATGATGCGCTCTGGATTTTCTTTAGGAGGGCTTGGCTCAGGAAAGATAAAAAACGCAGAAGAAATGGAGCAGCGCGCAGCCGAAGCTTTAAGCGGCGCCCCGCAAATTTTGATTGAAGAGTATCTTTTTGGATGGAAAGAGCTCGAATACGAAATTGTCCGAGATGCCTTTGATAACGCTATCACAGTGTGCAATATGGAAAACCTCGATCCGATGGGGATACATACTGGAGAAAGCATTGTCGTTGCGCCGTCTCAAACTCTCACCAATCGCGAATACCACAGTTTAAGAGAAATCGCAATCCGCGCTGCTAGGAACTTCTGCATTACCGGTGAATGCAACATTCAATACGCTTTAAATCCCAAAAATGGCGATTACCGCGTCATCGAAATGAACGCACGCCTTTCCCGATCTTCTGCGCTGGCCTCAAAAGCGACAGGTTATCCGCTTGCGTTTGTTGCCGCTAAACTTGCTCTAGGATTTTCTCTTGCTGAAATTAAAAATACGGTCACTAAAAAGACGGTGGCTTTTTTTGAACCCGCACTCGATTACGTCGTCATCAAAATTCCTCGTTGGGACATTCATAAATTCCGCTCTGCAGATCGACGTATTGGAACCGAAATGAAAAGCGTTGGCGAAGTGATGGCCATCGGCAGGTCTTTTCCCGAAGCGCTTCAAAAAGCCGCACGGATGTTGAACATTGGAGCATCGGGCCTCACGGATTATCCGCATCCGATCGCCAACCTTAAAGATGAAATTTCCCATGCGACAGACCGCCGTCTCTTTGCCCTCTATCAATTTTTTAAAAAAGGAGGATCCCTCATCGAAGCGCATCGGCGATCTCAAATCGACAAATGGTTTCTTTATCACCTCCAACATCTTGCTAAATGGGAAAAAAAATTAAAAAGCTCCTCTTTGGACGCTTCCATTTTAATGGAATCTAAGAAGCTTGGCTTTTCGGACAAAGCAATCGGCAAGACAAAAAATATCGATGCTCAAAAAGTGCGCGATCTTCGCATCAAACATGGCATTACACCCTACGTGAAACAGATCGATACTTTAGCAGGAGAATTCGACGCCAAAACAAATTATCTTTATCTCACCTATCATGGAATTGCACACGACATTCAATCATCAGCTCGTCCTCCCGTCATCGTTTTGGGATCAGGCCCTTATTGTATCGGTTCATCGGTGGAATTTGATTGGTGCGCCGTTA
Source organism: uncultured Verrucomicrobiae bacterium (assembly GCA_963718565.1). Lineage (GTDB taxonomy): Bacteria > Chlamydiota > Chlamydiia > Chlamydiales > Rhabdochlamydiaceae > CAJCIW01. Next base: position 2,090,618 of record OY970364.1, on the reverse strand, counting down.
ACACTTGCAAGTCTTTGCGGAGCTTGGGCGAGGAGACGATCATCATTAATTCCAATCCGGAAACCGTCTCTACAGATTACGATGAATCGGATAGGCTTTATTTTGAGGAATTGACTCTAGAGCGCGTTCAGGACATTGCCGATATGGAATGTCCTAAAGGAATCATCGTATCTGTTGGAGGACAGATCGCCAACAATCTTGCTCTGCCCTTGCATCAGCGCGGCTATCCTTTGCTCGGGACGTCTGCCTCATCGATCGATACCGCGGAAAATCGACAAAAATTCTCCTCTTTGCTGGGCAAGCTTGGAGTCGATCAGCCTGCTTGGCAAACTGTAACCAGCTTGCAAAGCGCTAAAAAATTTGCAGAAAAAAAAGGATATCCTCTTCTGATCCGACCTTCTTATGTGCTTTCCGGAGCGGCGATGAACATCGTCTCTTCCGATGAAGAGTTGGAGCGATTTTTAGTCGAAGCTGCCCGTATTTCTCCAGATCACCCTGTAGTCATGTCTCAATTCATCACCGATGCAAAAGAATTAGAAATCGATGGTGTCGCTAGGGAAGGAAAGATCGTGATTGAAGCGATTACTGAACACATTGAAAATGCCGGCGTCCACTCCGGAGATGCGACTATCGTCCTTCCCCCGCAGCGTCTTTATCTCGAAACAATTAGACGCACGAAAAAAATGACGCGCGCCATTGTCAAAGCCCTCCATATTACTGGCCCATTTAATATCCAATTCATCGCTAAAAACAATGCGATTCAAGTGATAGAATGTAATGTCCGCTCCTCACGCTCCTTCCCCTTTGTGAGCAAAGTCACAGATCATAATTTTATTGAGATTGCCACTCGCGTCATGCTTGGAAAATTCGCTCCTGCCCCTTATGAAACTCTCGAACTTGATTATGTCGGGGTCAAGACACCGCAATTCTCTTATCATCGACTGAAAGGCGCTAATCCTGTCGCCCATGTGGAAATGGCCTCAACAGGCGAGGTCGCTTGTCTTGGCCATGATTTATTGGAAGCTTTTTTCCTATCTTGGCTGTCGACAGAACAATCTATTCAGCGCAAGCGTATCTTAGTCAGCATCGGAGGAGATAAAAAAATTAAGCTGTTGGAACAACTGCAAATCCTCGAAAGCCAAGGCTGGGAGATCTATGCAACTGAAGGCACAAACGATTTTTTATGTCAGCACGGCATTGCTTCCCGATGCGCCTATAAAACCAGTGAAAAGATCGAACCCAATGTCACAACGCTTATTGCCAATCATAAGATCGATCTCATCGTCAACATTCCACGCGGACTGGGCACAAACCATAAAACAGATGGGTTCACTATTCGGCGATTGAGTATCGACCATCACATTCCGCTCATCACCAACCTGCAAATCGCGCAAGTTTTCCTACAATGCTTAGCAGAATTGGCATTTGAGAAACTCCCTGTTCTTTCCTGGAGAGAATTCATCGCAACAAAAGGAGTTCTTACTATCTAAGCGGACTTACTTATGAAAGGGACCCAAAACTCAGGTTATCTAAGAGCATGAAATTTAAAAATCGGATGATGAGATTTTTTGTGAAATTCTTCCGACCCAGAACACTCAATTTGGGAGAAGAAAAGCGTTTTCTCATCCTATCGACAACAGGCCTTGGCGACACGCTTTGGGGAACACCAGCAATTCGCGCTCTGCGGGAATGTTTTCCTACAAATTACATCGGCGTCATCACAAGTCCGATCGGAAGAGCATGCTTGCAATACAACCGGCGAATCGATGAACTTTTTGTGGTGAAAGACCCTGTTTTTCCTCAATTATTGACATTGTATCGAAAATTGAAAAAGCGAAAGATCACCCATGTCCTTAATTTTCACACCTCTCAGCGCCCCATTTTGCCGCTTGCCGCAAGTGTAGGAGCAGCGGAAGTGATCGGCACTTATGGGATCAACAAAGGACTTGATTTTCTTCTGACTCAATCCCTTGACAATGAAGAGATGCACGAAATTGAGCGGCGGCTGGATATCGCTGCCCAAGTCGGGGCTCACACTCTCGATTCTTCGATGGAGCTTTTTTGGGGCCAAGAAGATGAAAAAATTGCTGATAATTTTCTAGCTGGCCTTAATGTTCCCGCTTATCTTCCACTGGTTGGCCTTCATCCGGGTGCAAAAGATGGGTTTAAGCAGTGGCCGGCTTCCCATTTTATCGAACTTGGCAATCTTCTCGCACGCAATCTCGGCTGTCATCTCATTGTCACAGGGACGCCTCAAGAAAAAGCTCTTGTCGAATCCATTGTTTCTCATATCGAAGGGGCATCGGCTGCCACCGATCTTCCCCTGCTCGCAACTGCTGCGCTGATTAAACGGATGACTCTCATAATCTCTAATGACACAGGCCCCATGCATGTAGGCCTCGCCGTTAAAGTTCCGACGATCGGTCTTTTCACCCCGACCTGTCCTGATCTTTGCGGCCCCTATCTCGCTGAAAATGCCATTTCCATCGCTAAAAAAGCGACATGCACGCCCTGTCTACGAAAAAAGTGCCAAGAACCTTTTTGCCTCTTGCAAATCGGCGTCGAGGAGGTTTACGATTCTGCTTTGAAAATGTTTTACCCAAAAGAAAAAACACTATGAGAATTTCGCTACGCAACCGCAGCATCCTTTCCATTGCAGATTTGTCGAAAGAAGAAATCCTTCTCATCCTTAAGCGTGCTGAGGAAATGAAGAAAAAAGCACCTAAAGAGCTTTTAAAATCTAAAATTTTGGCATCCTGCTTTTACGAACCCTCGACGAGAACTCGCCTTTCTTTCGAATCTGCGATGATCCGACTCGGCGGCAGCGTGATCGGCTTTTCCGATTCCCATTCAACATCTGCAAAAAAGGGCGAATCCCTGCACGATTCTATGAAAGTTATGGGTCAATATGCAGACCTGATCGTCCTCCGCCATCCAAGCGAAGGATCCGCCCGAGCTGCAAGCGAGGCCACAGATAAACCTGTGATCAACGCCGGAGATGGGGCCAATCAACATCCGACACAGACTTTACTCGATCTATTTTCTATCAAAGAATGCCAAAAAAATCTTAAAGGGCTGCATTTAGCCTTCGTCGGAGATCTTAAATTTGGTAGAACCGTCCATTCTTTAAGTCTTGCCTGCGCACACTTTGATATGAGATTGTTCTTCGTCTCTCCTCAACGACTCGCCCTCCCCGAAGAAATCAGTCATTCCCTCAAAAAACAAGGGATTAAATTTTCCTTCCATCGAACAATCGAAGAAGTTGTGGACAAAGTCGAAATTTTATATATGACGCGAATCCAAAAAGAGCGCTTAGACCCTGCCTCCTACGAGGAGTGCAAAAATGTTTACATTTTAAAAGAAGAGATGCTTAAAAAAACCAAAAAAAACCTGAAAGTTTTTCATCCCTTGCCACGCGTGAATGAAATTGAAGTTTCCATCGATAAAACTCCATTTGCCTATTACTTTCAACAAGCAGAAAATGGCCTTTATGTACGTATGGCGCTGCTCTCGCTAATTTTAGAATAATACATCAAAAAACAAGTTATAGAGGGAATCGCAAAACTCCTCGCCAGCAGAAAATCGATGATTTTGGATACGTCCTCAAAAACCTATGGCAAGCACTGAATGTCATTTGGATCCATGCCAGGCTTTGCATTTATCGATCTCAATCAGGCATGGATCCAAATGACATTCAGTGCTTGCCACAGGTCTCCAATGACAGTGAGCAAGATATCTGAGGTGTGGCTAAACGAAGAAATATCTCTGGCACTACCAAAAGCGTAGAGGGCAGACAATTTCGAGACGGCCTATTGACGCTCAAGCAGACATGCGCCAGACTTGGCGTGAGCTTTTGGGAGTATTTGAGTCGGTGGTTTCGAGGGGATCCGATCGATTTAGCACAATTTGTTCATGAGCGTTATCAAACAGCCTCTCCGGCCACACCTTAACTGGTAGCACGTACATTAACTTCCTTGAAGACTCTGGCAAAAATTGAAGACCATTTCGATCCGTGCCCAATCAAGATCGATAAGTGGTAAGTTTGGCATGAATCAAAATGGTCTTCAACTTTTGCCATGAGTTTTTAAGGACGTACAGAAATCCTATCTCAAATTAGTTTTTCTTAGGAGAAAAAATTTAGGTAGTGCTAAATAGATTAAGGCTGATTTTACAGGAGTAAAAAATGTCTAAAACGCTTTCTGTCGCAGCGATAAAAGAAGGCACTGTGATCGACCACATCCCTGCAGGATATGCTTTCATCATTCTTCAACTCCTCAAACTTTCCCAAGGAAAGCATCGCATTTCTCTTGGACTTAATTTTACGAGCTCGTCCATGGGACTCAAAGATCTTATAAAAATTGAAAACAGAGCCCTGACGGAAAAAGAAGCACACGACATCGCTGTCTTTGCTCCGCAAGCGACGATCAATATCATCAAAAATTATCAAGTTGCGAGTAAAATTCTCGCAAAACTCCCCCATGAGGTCGTCCGCATTCTCGTTTGTCCAAATCCGCGCTGTATCACCAACTGTGAAACCATAGACACCCTTTTTCACGTGGAAGAACATAAACAGCAAATTCGATTGCGATGCCACTTTTGTGAAAAGATTTTCGAGCGCAATGAAATCAAGGATTACAAACCATAAAATGCAACCATGATCACTATCAAGAACGCTACCACTCTAGACGGTTCTATCACAAATCTCTCTCTTCCTTCTAAAGAAGAGAAGACGATTATTGCTGATGGTCTGACCCTTCTTCCTGCATTAATCGATTCGCATGTGCATTTTCGCACGCCAGGGCTAACGCATAAAGAAACTTGGGAGACGGCTGCTCAGGCCGCAATTTACGGCGGCATCACCACTGTTTTCGATATGCCCAATACTCTTCCTCCTACAACTACTCTAGAGAGCCTCGAAGAAAAAGAAGCGCTGATCTCCGCACAGCTAAAACAAGTCGGGATTCCTTTGCGTCATGGTCTGTATCTCGGAGCTGATAAAATGCATTTCGATGAAATTGCGCGCTGTAAAGGGCAAATCGTCGGTATTAAAGTGTTCATGGGCTCGTCGACAGGCGGCCTAGTGATGGATGATGATAGCTCCCTACATGCTGTTTTTAGCTTGGCAGCCTCGCATGATCTGTTGCTTGCAGTGCATGCGGAGGATGAAGCTTTGATCCATGAACGCAAAGCTCATTTTCAAGGGAAAATGAAACCAAGCGCTCATTCGGTAATCCGCAATGATGAAGTGGCTTTTCGCGCTACACACAAAGCTATCGAACTCTCACGTCTTTACAAGACACGGTTGCACATTCTCCATGTGGGAACAAAACGCGAGATCCAGCTCATCAAACAAGCTAAAAATGAGGGGCTGGAAGTCACTGTCGAGACAACACCTCATCATCTCTTTTTGACAATTGATGACTACGAAAAGTTTGGGACTAAGGTGCAGACGAACCCTCCTTTGCGCACCCAAGAAGATCAAGAGGCGCTCTGGCGGGCAATCCATGAAGGAATCATCGACACCATTGGCTCCGACCATGCTCCTCATACACTAGAAGAGAAAGCGCTTCCCTTTGGCCAAGCACCTTCAGGGATTCCAGGTGTTGAAACAACGCTTCCACTTCTTCTCGACGCTTGCAATCAAAGGAAAATGACTCTAAAACAAGTTGTCCGATTGATGCGTGAACGCGTTCTTGAAATCTTTTGCATCGATGCCAACGACGATTACATTTTAGTCGACATGAAAAAGAAGAGAGAAATCTATGAGCATTCCCTTAAAACCAAATGCGGATGGAGTCCTTACACGGGTAGACAGATCCAAGGGTGGCCCGTCTATACCTTTCTCAAAGGAAGAGTCTATGAACTCTAAACTTCCTCATTGGTATCCCGAAGAACCTCCAATCTACGACATTCGTAAAACATATCTTGAGAACGCTGACCAAGGTCCTTTTTTTAAAGGGCCGCTGCCAACCAGAATGTTTCCTCCAAAAGAAAAATGGATCGATTTTTTGGGATACTCCGTCGCTTCTCCCATCGGAGTTCCTGCAGGTCCTTTGTTGACTTCGAATTGGATCACTCTGGCTGGGAGATTGGGTTTTGACATTCCCACATATAAAACGATTCGCAGCTCAAGTCATCCGTCCCATCCTCTTCCCAACATGGTCTTCGTCGACACTCACGGCATGATCAGTGGCAAAACGCCGCTGAATTCAGCAATTCTTGCCGATCATCCTTCCCCAGAGCTCGAAGAACTTGCTGTGACGAATTCTTTTGGGATGCCTTCCAAAAGCCCGCGTTTTTTGCTCGAAGACATTCCACGGGCCAATGCTGCTCTGCAAGAAGGGCAAGTCATGGTCGTCTCTGTCGTTGGCACAGTTCGGGACAATTGCACATTTCTTGAAGATTTTGTCCAAGCAGCTCTTTTAGCTAAAGAAGCAGGAGCAAAAATTATCGAGGCAAATTTTTCCTGCCCCAATGTCGATAAGAGCGAAGGGTGCCTTTACATGTCTCCTACGACTGTTGCTGACCTTGGCAGAGCGATTGTTAAGGCGATTGCCCCTGTTCCACTGATTATCAAAGTCGGCCTTTTCACCAGTGAAGCTCACATGCGCAATGTCTTTTATGCCGCAGCGCAAGCGGGAATTCGCGCGATTTCAGGAATTAATACCGTCAGCATGGCCGTTATCGATGCAATGGGACAGCCTGCCCTCGGGTTGGGGCGCCTGACAAGCGGCATCTGCGGCGGACCAATACGAGAAGTCGCACTTGACTTTATCAGACAAGCGGCTCGAATTAATACGCATGAAAAGCTCGATCTCACGCTGATAGGAGTGGGTGGGATCACCCTCCCAGAACATTTTGACCAATGTTTACATGCCGGGGCCAACATCGCGATGTCCGCAACAGGAATGATGTGGGACCCCTACCTTGCGATGCGTTATCATGAAAAAAACTCTATGTGAGAGAAAACTATGACACCAGAAATTAAAAGCCTTATCCTCGATCTTTTTTCTATTCAAGCTGTTAAGTTTGGTAATTTCACGTTGAAAAGCGGAATTCAATCTCCCATTTATCTCGATTTGCGCGTCATCATTTCCTATCCTGCTATTTTAAAGAAAATCAGCAACGCCCTCTGCACATTCATGACACCGCTCTCTTGCGACTTGATCTGCGGAGTGCCTTACACAGCCCTTCCCATTGCAACGGCGGTATCTTTGGAACGGAATATCCCCATGGTCATGCGCCGCAAAGAAGCTAAAGATTACGGAACCAAAAAACTGATCGAAGGCCATTTTGAAAAAGGACAAACCTGTCTGATCATTGAAGACGTCGTGACCTCCGGTGCAAGCATTTTAGAAACAGTTGAGCCGCTTAAGGCAGAAGGATTGGAAATCGAAGATGCTGTTGTTGTCCTTAACCGAGAACAAGGCGGCAAGGAGAGATTGAAAGAAAACGGCATTGAACTTCACAGTTTGATCAGCATTTTTGACCTTTTAAAAGTTTTATTCTATGATAAGAAAATTTCTGAAGCGACATTCCGCGAAGTGAATGAATTTTTAGCTACCCCAGTCAAGTAGATCCATTTGAGCATAAATCATGAGAACACACACCTTTAAACAACGCGCTGAACTCTCCCAGAACCCAATGGCAAAGAAACTGTTTGCTTTAATGGAAAATAAGCAGACTAATCTCGCTGTTGCTGCCGATCTGACTTCAAGCAGCGCCCTTTTGGAACTAGCTAAAACGATTGGCCCCGAAATCTGTGTCCTGAAAACACATGTGGATATTCTCGATGACTTTACTCCTCAAGTCACCCAAGAATTGCGCCGTTTAGCCGAAAGACAGCAGTTTTTAATTTTTGAAGATCGGAAATTCGCGGACATCGGCAATACTGTTTCTTATCAGTATCGGGGTGGAATTTACCGGATTGCAGACTGGGCCGACATTGTCAATGCGCATGCTGTTCCAGGTCCTGGGATTATCGATGGCTTAAAAGAGGTTGGCCTTCCCAAAGGCAGGGCGCTTCTTCTGCTTGCAGAAATGAGTTCTGCCGGAACCCTTGCCTCTGGAGCCTATACGCATCAAACTGTAAAAATGGCAGAAGCGCATTCCGATTTCGTCATCGGCTTCATCTCACTCCGAAAACTTTCCAACGATCCACGCTGGATTTATATGACACCAGGCGTCCAACTCTCTCGTGGAAAAGATGCTCTTGGGCAACAATACCAGACTCCAGAATCGGTCATGGAAGCCGGCAGCGACGTGATCATCGTCGGCAGAGGGATCTACGGTGCGCAAGATCCTGAGACCCAAGCAAAGATTTATAGGCAAGCAGGATGGCAAGCTTATTTAAGTTCTATAAAAAGGGAATTGCGAAACTCCCTCTAAAGAGTAAACATGCCAACTTCTCGACCTAAAATAGCCATCATCGTTTTGAATTGGAATGGCAAAAACGACACTCTTGCATGTCTCCAATCCCTTGCCGAGCTCACCTATTCTCGTTATGAAGTCATCGTCGTCGATAATGGATCCACCGATGGTTCCCCCGCAGCGATCAAAAACCAATTCCCAGAATTTTTATTCATAGAAAACAGCGAAAATCTCGGATTTGCAGAGGGCAATAATATCGGAATACGCGCAGCAATGCAGCATGAAGCAGACATGATCTTTCTTTTAAATAATGATACCGTTGTTGCTGTGGATATTTTAGACAGGTTTGTGGAAATGTTTGATACCCATCCAGAAGCCGGAATCCTAGGAGCAAAAATTCACCTTTTTGACCACAAACAAATCCTCGATCATTTGGGGGGGATGTGGAACCGTAAAACGGGAACCTTTGAATTTGTTGGCAGGCACAGTAGAGAAACAGAATTACAATGGCAAAAGCCCCAGGAGCTAGATTACGTCTGCGGTGCTGGCTTAATGATTAGGCGAAAAGTCATTGAAACGATCGGCGATTTGGATGCGCGTTTTTTTTTGATTTGGGAAGAATCCGATTACTGTTTTCGCACACGACGTGCAGGATTTAAAATTTTTACTTGTCCTCAAGCCAAGCTCTGGCACAAAGTTTCTGCTTCATTTGTCGGCGGCAAACCCCATTCGACCTATTTCTGGTGGCGCAATCGTTTATTGTGGATTGAAAAAAATTGTTCACTCTACGAAAAAATCAGCTTATATTTACGCATATTGATTCCCGACATATTCCATCTGTTGAAAATCCAACTGATCAAAGCTGTTCAGTTGTTCTTTACACAACGCTTCAAGCCTCAAAAAGATATCCGAGAAAAAAAAGAAAAACTGATCAAAAATCGCGCCGCCTTACATGGAGTGCGCGATTATTTAATGAGAAGATTTGGACGTGGTCCCAATTGGATTCAAAAGCATTATACCGAATAAAAAAGCAACCCTAGACCGCCCAGTGTTCGATGGACCTTTTCAATGCCCAGCCTCAACACTTTTATTTACACCCCATAGCAGATTTTCAATTTGACGAGGGCGGTCCAAAACTGATATAAGTGAGGCAAGGCCATGCGAAGCATCCGGTCTAGCTGTCCATCAAATCCTAAAAGAGCGCGTTGGTCCAATGGCCCTGCCCCTCGAATAAAAACTGAAAAAAGCAACTATGGGAAACTGCCCTTCATCTTCAATCTATTCGCGTCTTTCCTCTTCCAGGCGTTTGATGATCCTCTTTTCTTTCTTATGCGCATTACTGTTGCTGACAGGCTGTGAAAGCAACATGGTGATTGTCAGCGATGTCGATGAAAGAGAAGCCAATGAAATCGTCGTCTTTCTTGCAGGCAAAGGGATTCCTGCACAAAAAATCGCCTCTGTCAGCGCAGCACCAGGAATGGCGGCAACGGAGGGCGCTAAATTCAATATTTCCGTTGAGCCCGGGAAGTCGACCGAAGCAATGGCAATCCTCAATCAAAATGGTCTCCCTCGGAAGAAGGGAACAACCCTCTTAGATCTTTTTGCTAAAGCAGGGTTGATGTCCTCAGATAAAGAGGAAACGATCCGCTATCAAGCAGGACTGGCCCAACAACTTGCTAATATGATCCGTAAAATCGATGGGGTGATCGATGCCGATGTTCAGCTCTCTTTTCCTGTGGAATCTACAACCCCGGCTGTTCCGGGAGCCGCTGCAGCCGCCACGCAAAAAATCACGGCAGCCGTCTACGTCAAGCATCAGGGAATTCTCGATGATCCCAATAGCCATCTCGTGACGAAAATTAAGCGGCTCGTCTCTGGAAGTATCACCGGCCTCGACATCAATGATGTTACAGTGATTTCCGACCGTTCGCGCTTTACTGATATCAGCCTGGTACCGTCCACTGAGGCCCTCGAACCCAAAGCTAAAGAATATGTGAGCATCTGGTCTATTGTGATGACCAAAAGCTCAGCGAGCAGATTCCGGTTTATTTTTTTCTTCCTCATGATTTGCGCAATCGTTTTTGCCCTGATTGTCGGGTGGATGTTCTGGAAGTTTTATCCTATCCTAAAAAAACGCGGAGGCCTCAAGTCGCTATTGCAACCCATCCCTATTGAAGACCAAGAAATATCTGGTGAAATACAGCGTAGACCTCCTGAGGAAAAGAAGTAATCTTCAATTGTGAAAGATCGCGAAAAGCTCCTTGAATCTCATTATAAATATTTAAGCGGACTTAACTTAGGTTTATGGACAGCACAGCCCTGATCGTATGGCATTCTTTTTTGCGCTCTGTTCCCTCCGACCAGCAGAGTTCCTTATTGCAATGCATCTCCCGAGAGCTTCTTGCAGAGGTGCAAAATCAACCTCCTCCTGCACACAGCCTTCAACAAGGCATTGAGCCTGTTGAAGAAGAATTAAAGAAAATCCACTACTCATGGCTGGCACCCATTTTAAGATCTTTACCCGAAAATGAGATCAAGATTTTCTTATCGTCTCTTATGCCAGATCAGATCAAAGGTCTCAAACACTCTCTGCTTCTTTCTAATACCCTTCCTGCTTCTTCATCTCTTGGGAAAAGTTTCCTTAAAAAAACTCTTTTCGAAATGATCGCAACAGAAGATCTCGTCCCAGTATCCTGCCTGCCTGCTGATCCTTTGAACAGCTTGCTCAATTTAACCTCGGAAGAACTCACCTCTATGATCGACCTGTTGAGCATGCACGATTTAAGTGTTGAAATCCGCCACATCATCGAAACCTCAAAACTTAAAGAAATTTACGCCCTGCTTACAAAGGCCCAAACCATCTTTTTGAAGACTTTGCTCCATAAAAAAGAGGCAGTAACATTTAAAAAGATGGGCCTTGTGGCATGGAATGGTGACCGTGAAGCCTTGCGTTTTTTATTGCTGCAACGCGGGGTCAACCGTATTGCCAAGTCTTTGTATGGCAAACACCCTAGCTTGTTATGGCATGTCGCGCATCGTTTAGATGCCGAAAAAGGAGAGCTTTTAGTCACATTATGCACTGCACTTGATCATCCACGCGCTTCAGCTCTCTTGGGTGAACAAATTGCTGAACTCGTAAGCGCCCTCAAATCTAATAACCCTTCGCAGAATCTATGAATTTTTTTTCACTCATTTATCAAGGGGAAATTCACCCTGCAACGGAAAAAAAAGTGATCCCCGCTGAAGATTTCAGCACGTTGATGGAAGCTAAAGAGATTTTGAGTCGCGCCAAAGAAGACGTCGAACATTATAAGAAAAAGGTTGAAGAGGAATGCCAACAATTAAAAGAGCAGGCCAAAGAAGAAGGGTTTTCAGAAGGGCTCGAAAAATTTAATGAACATCTGATTTATTTTGACAAACAGATCCGTTTCATTCAAATGGATCTACAAAAGCAAATTCTTCCACTGGCCCTTAAAGCGGCAAAAAAGATTGTAGGAGAACAGCTCAATCTAAATCCTGAAACTATCGTTGATATTGTCATTCAAGCCGTTGCTCCAGTGGCTCAACATCATCGTTTCACAATCTATGTCAACAAAGTCGACAAGGAAATTTTAGAAACACAAAAACCTAAAATCAAAAGCATCTTGGAGCAAGTCCAAGTTTTCACCATCCAAGAGCGCAACGACATTGAACCTGGAGGGTGCATCATCGAAACGGAAAGCAGGATCATCAATGCTTCCCTCGAAAATCAATGGCGCGCTCTCGAAACGGCCTTCGACAAATACACGAGAACCTGATTCCAGGGTGTAAAACAATCCCGGGCCTTCCTCTTATCATTTTAATTTCCTATGCCCTGAACCTGATTCTTTTTCGTGTAGAGAAAATCGCGCAAATGTAATAAATTTGGGGACAGAGGGAATTGCAAAACTCCTCGCCAGCAGAAAGTCGATGATTTTGGCACCTGTTGCCAGAACCCGCACAGCGGGTTCGGTTGGCGGCGGCGAAAGCATACTTGGATAAGTGGCTGCAAAGACACGAGAAGGTTCGGGGAACCTTCGTAAGTAGCAAAGCAGGTGAGCGAAGAGCGAACCGAGGCCGAAGGCAGCCGCCGCCAAGGCGACAGGTGCCAAAAGTGCGATTTTATGCGACGAGGGGTTTTGCAATTCCCTCGACAGTCAAACGATGGGTCTTTCCAAAGAATGCAAAAACGAAGTTTTATTTTCTTCCTATTGTTAGCTTTAGTTCTTATCGGAATTGGCACGGATGCTCTTTTTGCGCAAGAAGCCCCAAATGTTGCGGCAATGCCTGCGGGAGCTACTGCTCCAGGACCCAACCCAACGACTGGAGGGTTTCCTCCTCCTAGCGCTATCGAAGAAATTGCTGCAATTACAGCACTGGCATTGCTTCCCTTTGCCATCATGCTTCTCACCTCTTATATCAAAATCGTCGTCGTGCTTTCTCTGTTGCGCAACGCACTCGGGGTTCAGCAGTCACCTCCTAACCAAGTCTTAAGCGGCATTGCACTCCTGATGACAATCTATGTGATGTTCCCGACGATGATGGCCATGTATAAAACAGGCGAAGATTACATTAAGGATAAACCTCCCAGCCAACTCTTTTCTGCAGACAGCGCCCAATACATCGTCAATGTCGTTAGCATCACAAAGGAGCCGATGCGTGATTTTCTACAAAGAAATACGCTCGGTAAACATATGGCGAGCTTTTACCAGCTCGCCTACCGTTCATTTCCTGAGGAGTTTAGAAAAGACCTCAAGGGGAATGATTTTATCATCCTTGTGCCTGCATTTATTACAACTCAGCTCAAAGCTGCCTTTGAAATTGGTGTCTTGATCTATCTTCCCTTTTTTGTCATTGACCTTGTGACCTCGAATATTTTGCTGGCAATGGGGATGATGATGCTATCCCCACTGACGATAGCGTTGCCTTTAAAACTTTTGCTTATTGTCATGATCGATGGTTGGACCTTGATCATTCAAGGACTTGTGCTATCATTCCGTTAACACACGATTAAAGCTTATCAGAGGAATCGATGTACGCTACAGAGATTTACCAACTTTCCTACCAAGCGTTATTACTGATCCTGATTCTTTCGGGGCCACCCATTTTGATCAGCACATTGCTGGGCCTTATGGTAGCCATTTTTCAAGCCGCTACGCAGATTCAAGAACAGACGCTTTCCTTTATGGTCAAACTCTTTGCTGTGATTGTCGTTCTATTATTAATGGGTGGGTGGCTGTCTGCTCAAATCATGTCGTTCACAAACAATATTTTTACCAACTTCCCTAAATGGTCTTCGTAAAAAGTATGCCTATTATAAATGTCTAGCACTGAAACCTACCTTTCATTTTTCTCTAAGCTAACTAATTTTGCGCCCATTTCTGCTCTAGCATTATTTTTTTTAGGAATGATGCGGATTGCTCCCGTTATTTCTATGGCCCCTTTTTTCGGATCTAAAACTCCTTCCCCGGTCAAATTAGGACTGTTGATTGCACTGACGGTGATCTTGATTCCTCACATGGCACTCACGAGCCAAACATTGATCGGTTTCAATCTGACTTTCATCATCTTATGCATTAAAGAACTGTTTATCGGATTCATCCTTGCCCTCTTTGTCTCCATTCCTTTTTATATGGCGGAGTCAGCAGGAGTGACTATTGACTTTCTGCGGGGATCGTCCTCCTTACAAGTGACCGATCCTTTTTCGCAAACCCAGGCCTCGGATCTCGGCATTCTCTATAATATGGTCCTAGTTGTGATCTTTTATCAGATGGATGGGCCTTTTTATTTTTTTAATGCTCTTTTCGACACTTATACTTTGATCCCAGCCGATGGATGGATGCCCGTGCAGTTCTTTAGTTTTAATCATCCCTTTTGGCAAACAGTCTGGGGAGTGGTTAATCGCGTGATGGCAGTCGGCATTCAGCTTTCCGCACCGTCACTACTCGCAATACTCATGACTGAAATGTTCTTAGGGATCGCCAATCGACTTGCCCCACAGGTTCAAATTGCATTCTTAGGAATGTCACTGAAATCACTTGTCGGACTGGCAATGCTCAGCGCAGGATGGTTTTTCATCCTGCAGCAAATGAGCAAACAAACCATGCTTTGGATCAACGACATGAACAAAATTGTACACACATTGAATTATTGATCGCATCTTCGCAGTCTTTCATCAAAAAACGATTCACGGCTCGCGAATTTGAGATACAATGCCTAAATGATCTAAGTTCTTGCTGCGATATGTGTGTTGCATGTTGCCTCCTGAGCAAAATTAGACACGCCCGCAGGGTTGAACCATGATTAAGACTTTACTTGATGAGTATCAGGAAGACAACATCGGATTAAGTCAAAGATGGCTTGATGTTTTTTGGGAGGATGAGCATCCGCTGAACCACCGCAATAGTGAACGAAATGATAATCGATATAAAATTCCATAGAAATAGGCCATGAAATCCTCGTCAATTCTGAATGGAAGAATCCGAATTTTGCAAAAGTATTGAGATCCCAAGGGAAAAAATCCTCATCTGTGCGTCGAGGATACAATCGATAGTTGACTTCAGGATGATCTTTTAAATAATGATAGGAATGGGATCCTGTATCACACAAGATATCGTCAATCAAATCCACATGGAATTGAAGTTCTTTAATGTTTGGAAGTCTTTTAGGGTCGAAAGCAATAAAAGGCACCCACACATAATGCATGTATTTGAACTCACTGTCGATGCCTACCAAAGGCAGATCTTTTAACAACTCTTTCACACTAGTCGGCTTAATCGGAAAAACATCTGCATCCATGATGACAACAATATCATCATGAGAATACCCAAAATGATCGAGGGCATATTGAATGACGTGACAATGACGGATACTGCATTGTTGAGAAATCGCCTTGAGAGAAGGTAATCCATCTTCAAGAGGAAATAAGAAAAAACTGTTTTTCTGTGAAGTATTCACCTCCATTCTAATTTTTTCATTCAATGGATTGGTTTCATGCCAGGAGGGCTCATAACGGACGCATTGCCATCCGTGCTTTTGACAAACATCGCTGATTAATTTTTCGTAATGTGGATCAATTGCATCATTAAAGACAATGACTTCGTAATCATCGAGAATAAATTGTTTGAAGGTCGCATATTGAAGTTCAAGAAAATCTGGACGATTGTAATGAAATGTCAAAATCCGAATTTTTGCAGAAAGCTCTTCGACACCAAAAAAACAACAGACTAGAAAACATAGTCCTATTTTCATCCAAGTCATAAGTACCATTCGCATCTCTCAATATTATGTTGACCAAATTTTCCTTGCCATCATAATCTGTGAAACACTTGCGTCTCTCACGAGACATGAAAACAACTCAAACTAGACTTTAGCCATTGAAGAGGGAGTCGGTTTCACGAGATATAGGGAGATTTCTTATGCATTGGAATATTAAAAAAAACCTGGGAGTTGCTGCGAGCTCCCTTTGCGCATTTACCAGTATTGCGAATGCCGATGGCAATGATGCGCAAATACGCAGCCTGGAAAACCGCGTCTCTGCTCTTGAACATCGGAAAGGAGCAAGTGGAATGGTCAACCCACCTGCGCGTCCTCAAGTCAGAAATGGCGCTGATCTCTTTGTATATGGGGATTTACTCTATTGGAAAGCAAATGAAAATGGCGTACCGCTGGCAGTTGTCAATAAAGATTCTCCGGATAATCTCGCCCATTCTAGCGTGAAAAATCTTCGTGGCAAATGGGATTTTGCATTTCGCGTTGGAATTGGCTATGACGTGCCTCATGATGGATGGGATGTGAGCTTGTCATGGCTTCGCTACAATAGCCCTGGGCATCATAAACGCATCCATTCCGATCCTGATCGTTTCGTTTTCGCTTATTTAGCCCCTTCAGCTGACCCCATTGCAGATAATGACACTTGCGCCCGAGCAAAAGGGCGTTGGAGACTCTTGCTCAATCAACTCGATCTTGACTTAGGACGCGAGTTCTTTGTCAGCAAGTGGCTGACTTTGCGACCTCATGCTGGTGTGCGCTCGGATTGGATCTATCAAAAAGTTAAAGCCGACTATGAGAAATTTAGCGCGTTGTTGCCCTCCTTTAGCGAAGTGGAAATTCGAGATAGAGATCGATGGTGGGGAGTTGGCCTTGAAAGCGGTTTAGACACCCAATGGGGTCTTGGCAAAGGCTGGAGCATCTTTGCCGACTTGACAGCAGCAATCGTCTATGGCAAGCACAACATTCGGATGAAAGATGAAAATGAACCGCCAATTGTTAGCTTCAGCAATGGAGCAGATTCAACTCCCAAGGGCACTTTTGTCAAACTCAAAGACAAGTTCTGGGTTGCACACCCCATTTTGGACTTGCAGCTAGGGATACGTTGGGATGCGATGCTTGCCAACAACCGTTTGCATCTGGGAATTCAACTCGGATGGGAAAATCACGTCTATTTCAGCCAAAATCAATTTCCCATATTTGGAGATGATTTCAATTTAGGCAAATTTTTTGCAAACCAGGGAGATTTGTCACTTGAAGGCTGGACACTGGGTGTACGTTTAGATTTCTAAAGGTCTCATTAGGGGAAAAATGAGAAAAACGTTTAGCATCACGGTGTGGATTTTCGGCTTTGTCAACAACATCGGTTTTCTAAGTGCTGATGTGATCGATCATCTTAAAGCGATCACGGATGAGCAACCAGAAATCCACAGCATGAGAAATATCGATTGCATTTACATGATCAATTTGGACGTGCGCCCTGAGAAATTTGAATCTAGCGCTCGTCCACTGTCTGCTTATGGCATTTCCCCTTTTCGATTTTCTGCTGTTAACGGATGGGAATTGCCTTTGGAAACGATTGACGAAGTGGGCATTAAGTATGGCCCATGGATGAATGGTGGAAATTGGGGAACATGCTATCTCCTTGAATATGAGGGAGAACCCTATCACGAAATCGTCGCCATCCCTGGAAGAACGTATTTCAGCCATTGTATGACTCGCGGAGCTATCGGTATTGTACTCAGCCATCTTTCTGTCCTCAAAGATGCTTATGATTCAGGGTATGAGACCATTTGGGTTATGGAAGATGACATCGAGATCGTTCGCAATCCCCATCTCCTCTCGGAATACATCGACAAACTCGATCAGCTTGTAGGCAAGAATGGATGGGATATCCTATTTACAGATCGTGATACCAAAAATAAAAATGGCGAATATGTTCCATGTGCTGCCTTTGCCTGGAGGCCCAATTTCTCCACTCAAAATTCATGCACCTTAAAGCAAAATCTCAATGCAGATTTCAAACGGATAGGATGCCGCTATGGAGCCTATTCGATGATCGTTCGTAGGTCTGCGATGAAAAAAATCATCGATTTTTTCACTCGTTATCAAATTTTTCTTCCTTACGACATGGAATTCACCTTAGTGCCTGACATCCGCCTTTTTGCCTTGTTAGATGACGTCGTTTCTACACAACCTTGCGCCCTATCGGATAATGGATTTCCTTATTATAAAAACAATCAATCGAGGGAAGAATGATGTTCGACTCCCCTAGCCATCCACCTGCCTCTCATTACGAATACTTCCACGCACATATGCAACCCGATGCGTCTAGCATCAAACAAGCAGCGTTTGCAATGATGGATCAGCTTGAAGGCTGGTGTTCTCACGAAAAAGCCTCGTTCTTGATTGACCTCGTCTTAAAAATACAACCTCAAACAATCGTAGAGATCGGTGTGTTCGGCGGCAAGTCGCTCATCCCCATGGCTTATGCGCAGAAAACGCTAGGCATAGGAAAAACGTACGGGATCGATCCTTGGGATCGCAATGCCTCAATCCAGGGGCTTCAAGATCCTGCCAATAAAAATTGGTGGGGCTCTCTTGACCATGACTGGATCCTGCATCATCTACAAACAAAAATGCAAATATTCAAACTCGAAAATCAAGTGCAACTCATTCGCGCTACCTCTGCGGATGCTCCTCCGATCAACGAAATCGACATTCTCCATATTGATGGCAATCATTCGGAAGAGACATCCAGTTTCGATGTTCTCAAATGGGTCCCTCTGGTGAAATCCGGCGGCTGGATCATCTTCGATGACCTTCAATGGCAAGAAAATGGACAGAATACGACAAGCCGAGCTGTCGAATGGTTAAATGCTCACTGTCTACCCTTCATGCAATTTAAAGATACGTCTATTTGGGGCATCTGGATAAAATTGTGAAATCGATTTTCTTTCTCTTCTTTTTGATGAAAGTCTTTTTATCGCATGCAACCCTCGTGGATCATTTAAAAAAATGTCCCAATAAAGGAGATAGTCATTCTCTTAAAAATATTGATTTCATCTACATGATCAATCTCGATGAACGTCCCGAAAAATGGCAAATTTCCTTGCAACAGCTTGCGATGTACGGCATTGCCCCTTACCGATTTTCCGCCGTGAACGGATGGGAACTCAGTTTGGAGGCAATCAACGACGTTGGACTCAAATTTTCTCCTGAAATGCAAGGAGGTTTCATGGCCACTTGCTATCCCTTAAGTGAAAATTTTGTCCATCGACATGAAAGGATTGAAAATTATGGACAAACCTATTTTTGCCACTGCTTATCTCGAGGGGCAATCGGGATTGCACTCAGCCACATTTCTATTCTGCAGGACGCTCTCGATTCCGGCTATGAAACGATCTGGGTGATGGAAGACGATATTGAAGTCTTGCAAGATCCGCATCTGCTCCCTGATCTTATTGGCAAACTCGATGAAGCAGTAGGCAAAGAAAATTGGGATATCCTCTTCACCGACCAAGACATTCGCGACGGTGATGGAAATTATAAAGCTTGTTATTGGGCCGCACAGCGCCCAGATTTTGGTTTTTGTGGAAAAGTCAATGACTATGCACTAAGGATAGATATCTCTGAAGATTTTCGGCGCATCGGCGCACGCTGGGGAGCACATTCTCTCATTGTGCGACAAAGTGGAATCAAGAAACTCCTCAAGTACTTTTTCGCACATCAGATCTTTTTACCTTTTGATATGGATTATATTCTCCCCCTCGGCATTAAGCTTTTCAACGTCAGGAAAAATATCGTCTCCAATTTACCCAACGCACCCTCCGATAATGGGGGAATGAACTACACCGAAATGAATTAAGGATTTTTCGATGAAGAAGTTTGTATACCGAAACAGCATGAAGAATCGAAATTTTGGCAAAGCTGGCGCCCGGAGTTTGAACCAGCGAAGCGGCGGCGAAGCAGCACAACTTGAACAAGTTGTGCGATACAGCCGGGATCAAAATCTGGGATGTTCAGCGCAGCCAAAAACCGATTCTTCATGCTGTTTCGGTATAATTTGTTTTATAATACTGATCCTCAGCTTGCATACATCTGTTTTTGCTAATGATAGCATCACCGACGCAGAAGAAATCACCTACGAATGGCTTCTCGAGCAAGGAGACCGTGGCGGATACACAGATCATATCTCTCATTTTCATGAAATATTCAACGCGTATAACGTACGAACGTTGTTGGAATTTGGACTGGGATTTTCCACAAAATATTTCTTAGATTGTTGCTATAAAGTCATTTCCGTGGAATTTATCACAGACGGTTATGGACCTGACTGGATGAACCATTGTCTCAATCTCTATTCAGACTATACCAATTGGATTCCCATTGCTTATCTTAGCTATCGAAAAGTAGATGATAGCCGTGCTCCTTACAAATACTTTGGGTCAGAACACGTCTATAAAGCATGTTCCTATCAAACTAGCTTTCATAAAGATTACTCCTTAATTGACAACTTTTACTTGATTGAACTGGATGCCTTTATCACAAATCTCGTCAAATGCCACCGCATCGATTGTGCATTTGTCGATCCGGGTCTATACCTTCGCGGAGACCTAGTGCAGCTTCTCTTTCACAAAGTTTCTGTGATCGTGGCGCATGACACGGAAAGACGTGCGCTAGGTTTGCAGGGTGATGTGTATGGATATTCTCGCATTGCCACCCCTGCTGATTATGAAGAGATCCACATTTCTCATGGCCAAGGAACGACGATTTGGATCAAAAAAGAAAAAGAGTTTTCGCGTTTATCAGAAACACTCAAAGAATATGCGCTAAAAAAATCCCTTAAGCCTCTCCCATGAAAGTATTTCTAATTGCAATAGGAATTTCGCTGGGTATTTTTCATCAGGGAACAATCGCTGCTCAGGATGTGAAAATCTGTTTGGCCATCCTGATCAAGGGAGAACCCGTTAACATTCAGAAATGTCTCGCGAGCACTGTGAATATCGTCGATTGCGTCTGCATTTGTGATGCGGGCTCTTCTTCAGAAAAGACCACCGCCGCGGTTCAAGGAATCTTGCAAGCATCTTCTGTCCCGTTTCGCATAGTGATGCAGGACTGGGTTCATTTAGCGCATAACAATGCACTTTTGATTCAGACTGCTAAAAAAATGTTAAGCGACTTAAATTTTAATCTTGAGAACACCTATCTGTTGATCTTAAGTCCAGAGATGCAGCTGGCCGTAGCCCCTACTTTTCAAAAAGCTACCCTCATAGACGATGCTTATTTCATTCTTGAAAAATCTTTTCCTCTTTCCTATAGCGGATACCATCTCCATCTATTGCGTGCTTCTCTCCCTTGGTATAGCAATGGGACACTTCTCACGGATTGGTCATGTCATAGTCCTTTTCATATCAGCAAGGTTGAAACCTTAAGAATTGATGAACTTGAAGAGGCTAAATGCGAAAGTGATTTAGTCATGCTCAATGATGAGCTGCTCACAAATCCTGATCGTATTCCCTCTGTTTTTCGCTTAGCTCAGATCCACAAAAAATGCAACCGCTGGGAGCAAGCGATTGCTTTTTTTGAAGCCTGTTTACGGATGCAAGGAAACAATGAAGACAGCTGGTTTTCAAAATATATGATTGGGGATTGCTATGAAAAAATGGGCCAATGGGACAAGGCTCTTTATTGGTTCCTGGAATCTTTTCAGGACAATCCCCATCGAACAGAGTCCCTGCACAAAATAGCAAATTATTATCGGCTTTATGGTAAAAATGACCTTGCCTACCTATTTGCTAAGCATGGCTCCCTTCTTCCTTTCGGTGAAAATCCGCTCGTTTCCCCACTTCCTACGCTCTCCCATTATCAGTTCGATGAAGAGCTTTCGATCGCCGCTTATTATACTTCATTTAGAGAAGAGGGGCTTATCGCCTGCAATCAACTCCTCATTCGAAAGAATGTCCCTTGGGAAATCAAAGATCAAGCCTATCGCAACCTCCTCTTCTATATTCGCAACTTACCTGACACGCAATTCCAATCCATTGTATTCGACCTCCCGCTCATCCGAGAAGATAGTAGCGAACAGTATCACCCCATGAACCCGTCCATCCAGAAGACCGACAAAGGATATCAAGTTCTTTGTCGGACGGTGAATTATACCCAGGTGGGGGCAAAATTTTTTCAAACGATCGAACCCAGCGGCACTTTTCGCACGAGAAATTTTCTGCTTGAATATGACCGCGATTTTCATCTCCTCTCGCAACAAGAGATTATTGAGAATTTGTCGCGAGAAAAATTTTCTGTTTTTAATATCGAAGGCCTTGACGATTGCCGTCTTTTTAATCTGCAAGGCCGCACTTGCTTTACTTGTACGACAACCGATACTAGCCCAACAGGTGTTTGCCAAATTTCCTTTTGTCGATTGGCCGATCAGCTGAAAGAAAAGACCGCAGTAGAAAAACTCGTTCCTCTCAAAGGCCCGGATCCTTATCGTCATGAAAAAAATTGGCTTCCATTTGTACAAGAGGGACAGTTATACGCCATCTACTCTTATGATCCGCTGATCATTTATCGTATCCATGAGGAAACAGGGCAATGCATCCCACTAAAATCCTACAATTTTCCGTTAGATCTTTCCTGTTTTCGCGGTTCTGCTGGGCCAGTACCCATGGATCAAGGCTATCTTGTGCTCATCCATGAAGTGGTGCATCATCTCGATTATCAGCGCTGCTACCTTCATCGCTTTCTCTTTCTCAATAAAGATTTCGAGATGACTCATTTATCCACGCCTTTTTACTTTTCACATCTCGGAGTGGAGTTTTGCTGCGGGATGACTATCAACCATTCTGAAAACCAACTGATCTTAGGAATTGGAGAAGAAGATCGAGAAGCTTTTCTTTGTTTTGTTCCTCTGCAGACAATACGTTCTTTATTACAACCAGCTCCTAGGTTCTGAGTGATCTTTTTTTTACTTTATTTTTTACTTTCTTGTCGTTTTGCTTTTTCTTGGATTGATCTTGAGGCATTGTATTGCCCAAAAAACATCATTACTTCTCTTAAGAAAATCGAATTCAAAGAATTTCCCAATGCGTACAATCCCTCTTTGCTTCCTATCGAAAGCGGCTTTTTACTCGTTTTTCGATACAATCCCGATCCAGAAAACCAATCTTGGCTCTCTTATATCGGTGTCGCAGAACTTAATCTCTCCTTAGAGCCAACTTCGCAACCCATTCTACTCAATACGCGTCGCAAAAACAGTCGAACTTTTTCTCAAGCAGAAGACGCTCGCCTCTTCACTTACAGGAATCGACTCTTTCTCATTTATAATGATAATTTAACCGTCCACGCCCCCTACTATCAGGATAGACGCGATATCTTTATCGCCGAACTTTCCAAAATTAATGGCACCTATGAGCTTTCGGTTCCCCTTAAACTCTATTATGAACCCGAGTATACTTACTGTTTATGGCAAAAAAATTGGACGCCTTTTGAATACCAAGGGCAATTACTACTGAGTTATTCGTTGAATCCCCATCTCATCATCTATCCTAACTTAATCACTGGTGCGTGCTATCCTTATTACGAAACAAGCGGTACAATTGACTGGCCATTCGGTATCTTAAGAGGAAGCTCATCCGCCGTCCTAGTCGACGGAGAATATTGGTCGTTTTTTCATTCGAGCATTTGGACGGGTTCTAAAGTTTCACCCGGTCAAGAAATCTGGCATTATTTTATGGGAGCTTATGCGTTCGCTTCGACCCCCCCATTTAAGATCACGCGGATAACTCAGAAGCCGATTATCGCTGAAGAATTTTATACACTGACCCATCGAGAAAAACGTGTGATTTTTCCAGGAGGATTTGCCGTCTTAGGTGAGTCGATTTACGTCGCTTATGGAAAAGACGACTGCGAAATGTGGATTGCGACCCTAGACAAACAGGAATTAAAAAAAGCGATGATATCGATCCACTAAGTAAGTCCGCTTAAATATTTAAGCGGACTTACTTAGTTTGCTAATTGAGTTAGGGCAAAAAGACGGTTTTTTTCTGCCTGTTTCTTCCAAGCCTCTGGCAAATCTTTCATCTTGAGCAGCTCATCGCAAGCATTGACAGATTCTTGGTAATGGCCAGTATAATAAGCACAAATCGAAAGTTGAAAGAGCAATCCATAGTCTTCAATCCAATCTTCATTGAAGAGCGAATCTTTCCCTGAAACATTGCTAACCCACTCTCTTTTTTTCAAACAGCGATAAGCTTCTTCATATTTCTTTTCTTGATGGTACATCTCGCAAAGATAATAGATGGGTTCTGGCCGATGCGGTCGATATTCATGAGCTAATTTATAACTTTCAATCACAAGGCTGGAAGGGAGCCTCAATGCACGCAGCATATGCCCAATTTGCAGCTTGGACCAAAAAACCTCTTCCTGCCATCCTCCCATTTCAACACGTTTCTGAAACCATTCTAACGCTTTGGCTTTATCTCCCGCATCGCGATAGCTTTCTGCGAGATAAAAGACATAGCGGCTGTTGTGTGGTTCTTCTTTTAATCCTTCGATGAGCAATTGTACATTCTTCAAAAACTTTTCTGAATCATACGAACTCGACCCGCTATCTCCAGAAACATATGTGACATTTTTAAGAATGCTGGAAGTATAGGGCTGCTCGCCTTCTAAATATTCGTGTGTTACCCCCACCCATTTCCAAGGCATATGCGCTCGAACTAATTGAGGTTTGAGGTAACTAAACCCTTTTACTCCCCGCCACATGTGATAAAGATCACACGTCAGTTTGGGAAAGCGGCTTCGACCATCGAATTCTAATGTGTCATCGGCATCCATAAAAAGAATATAATCCGCCTTTCCTTTAGCAAGCTCAAAAGCTTCAGTGCGATTATATCCAAAATTTTTCCAAGGACGCTCATGAAGTTCTCCAGGAATGTTCTTAAGATGTTTCTTGATGAGCTCTTGGGTGCCATCTGTGGATCCTGTATCGACAATCACCCAATAATCGATGACAGGAATCACCGAGTCTAAACATCGAGTGATTACACGGCTTTCATCCTTAACAATCATATTTAAGCAAATCTTTTCCTTTGCTTCAGCAATGAAGATCGTAAGGATGAGAACCCATGAAAAAAGCAGCTTACTCATAAACACCTTGGCTATTCTAAAGGGGGAATTGCAAAACTTCCTCTGAAGAAAAAATTATGTGCATGAGGGATTTTTTAGCACGAAAAATTTTTCGAAAAAAAATCTTGCCACTAATCATTTATTGGATTCAAATGAATGTTTTCATACCGAAATGAATTACACTCATTGGAAAACCTGGGTTTTGAGTCTAATTCATCAAAGAACAAACCTGGGTTTTAAATAAGGCGGTAAACATGAAAAAATTACTGACCCTAGGATGTCTCGTGACATCGTTATTGCAGTGGCCTTGCCACGCTCAACTCAATTGGAGCTCACCTCCAACGTCGATCTCAACATCCGGGGTAAATGCTTCCGATCCTCACGTCGTGATCGACCAAAATGGAAACGCCACAGCTGTTTGGGCAGAAAACGGTGTCATCCAAACAAGTTCTATACCGTCAGGGGGAAGTTGGGGAACAATCACCGGTATTTCTAACTCTGGCGCTTCTTTTCCACGCATCGGAATTGATTCCAGCGGGAATGTGACTGCGACCTGGGTAGAAAGCGGTGTTGTGAATTCATCAACATTGCCTTTTGGAGGAAGCTGGAGTGCGGAGACAGCCCTATCTAATTCAGGTGCCTCAACCCCTGAAATTTTCATCGACAGCACGGGAAACGCAGTCGCTGTTTGGGAGAGAAACGGTTATATTGAATCTTCTCAGAAACCTGCAGGCGGAAGCTGGAGCCTAGTCAGCATGTTATCTTCCGTAGGCGCAGAAGACCACCCTCAAGTCTGCATCGGAGGAAGTGGGGCAATTTTTGCCGTATGGCATAGCGTCTCTTCAGGAGCAGATATCGTCGTCTCAGCACAAGGCATTGTCAATGGGAGCTGGGCATCGCCTCTGAATATTGTTTCAGCCAGTGCATCTTTACATCATAATTATCCCCGTATCGTTGTCGATGATTTAGGGAATGCGAGTGCCGCATGGTATAGCTACGATCTATCCGGTACAACCTATTCGAGCGTTGAGGTTCTCGCTTCCCATTTTTCTTCCACAGGAACATCATGGACAACCCCAACGGAACTCTCTAATCCAGGCGCGTATAATCCTGCAGATCTTTTCCTTGCAATGGGCGTCGATAGTGCAGGCAATGTCATCGCCGAATGGACTAACTCTTATAATGGATGGTCATTTGGCGTAGAATCAGCGGTAAAACCTTTAGGGCAAAATTGGGTGGTAAACGGTACACTTGTCGAACAAGATACGTATGCCTATCAAGGAGATATCAGCGTAGCCCCTTCTGGTAACGCGGTCACAGCTTACATGTATTTCGATGGGACGACAATATTTACACAAGCAGCCGAAACGTCAATCAATGGAATCGCGGAGAACTTTTATTCGAGTCCTGTCAACCTCTCCGACGGGTTAGACAACGCTTACCCACGCGTTTGGGCTTCCTATTCCAGTTCCAGTGGAAATCTCAATGGCGCCTCAGTATGGCTGAACTATAATGGAACAAATACCAACGTTCAAGCATCGGTTGGCTCGAACGCTTTGACAGCGCCGCCGACAAGTCTCGCCGTTTCTCAGAGCTCGAACAATTTCGGCGTTTTCACAGAGTACTACAATACCCTGACCTGGACGACAAGTACAGATCCCACGATTGTGGAATATATCGTTTACCGCAATGGATCTATCGTCCAAGGGATTGACCCAGATGTCACGGAATTCATCGACCATAACGCTGTGCAAAGTCAAGCAGTCACTTATGGGGTTGCTGCCGTGAATGGCGAGCTGCTCTTAAGTGCTGTACAAACGGTCGACCTGCCGTAAGCTTTAAGACAAGGATGTGCTCGGAAACGGATCAGAGCACCTCCTTTATTCTAAAATAACTTTAAGGAACATTTATGAATAAAATACTGATTACTTTTTTTTGCCTCCTCTCTCTTTCTCAAGGGATATGCAACGATATCACCTGGTCTTTCCCCCCTACCACCCTTTCCACTGCAAATGAAAATGCATCTAATCCACAAATCGCGACCGATGCCAATGGGAATCTCGTCGCAGTATGGATCGAAAATAACCTTGTCAAATCAAGGAGTAAACTTTTAAACATGAGTTGGAGTGCGCCATCAACATTGTCGACTGCAAGTGCAACAACCCCTTGTCTTGTATGCGATACTCTTGGGAACGCAACAGCAGTTTGGTTAGAAGCTGGAATTGTGAAAGCTGCATCTAAATCTCTCAGTGGGCATTGGACGACTGAGGTCACATTGTCATCGGGCGGCGCCGCATACCCAGCTCTTGCTGTAGACTCTGCAGGTGATGTCATCGCCGCATGGGCGCGACATGGCAATATTGAAACTTCGACAAAACTTTTTGCCGGATCTTGGTCGCCTCTAACCATCATCAACAGCTCTAATGCAGCTTATCCTCAAATTGCCATTGGGGGAACCGGTTCGAATAAAACTGCTGTCGTTGTTTGGCAACAAACATCCGACGCAATGACGTCTGTGGCTTCTTCTTCACAACCTCTTCCAGGGTTTTGGAGCAGTGCGGTGATTCTTTCAGATCCCGCCCAAAACGCTGCCTTTGCCAATGTCGCTGTCGATGTCAACGCTAATGCTACTGCAATCTGGTATCAATACGATGTCAACGGCTCTCTCTACTCTAATGTCGTCGTGCAATCTGCAGAAATGCCAGCGTCAGGTAGCTGGAGCGTTCCTGTTTCACTCTCTGCCCCCGGCATTCGCAACCCAGCTTCTCTTGTCGCAAGCGTTGCTTACGATGGAATTGGGAACGCCATTGCCTTGTGGAACACCTCTTTTGACGATGAAACATTTAATATAGAAGCAGCCGTAAAGCCTTTGCGAGGAACTTGGAGTAGCGCTACAGACATTGTCAGCGCAAATTTATACGCAATGGCAACTGATCTCAATGTATGTTCCGTTGGAGACGCTTTGGCTCTTTATATGTTTTACAATGGGACGACTTTTATCATCCAATCAACGGAATCAGATATTACTGGTTTCTTAAACAATTTTTGGTCGATTCCTACCCTTGTCTCCCCAGGCACAGAGAATGGATTTCCTCAAGTGACTGCGACATATTCTGGAAACGTGATCCATGCAGCGACGGTATGGATCAGTTCTAATGGAATGAATAATCAGATTTTATCCTCCACGGGCACAAAACTTCTCGTTTTGCCGCCTTCTCATTTATCTGTCGTACAAACTGTTTCTAATTTTGGCATCTTAAAGGATTGTTATAACACACTGGCTTGGCATGCAAGTTCTGATCCTAGTGTTGTGGGGTATCTGATCTACCGTAATGGGATCTTTCTAGAGCAAGTCCCTGCAAACGTGTTACAGATCACCGACCACAATAGAATATACAACGCTTCCGTCACTTATGGAGTTGCTGCGATCAATAGCCAGCAAACTCACAGTCAAATAGTCACTGTCAACTTTCCTTAAAGATTGTGCACTAACAAAGGAAGGAGCAAAGTACTCCTTCCTTCAGAGGGAATTGCAAAACTAACAAAACGGGGTGATTTTCTGGGGGAAATTATTTAGCTAATCAGCTTAATCTCCCCCAGGAAATCACCCCGTTTTGTCAATCTCGCAATTCGCTCGAAAAATGGCTGCGACTCTGCCTCCATTTATACCGCGCTCCGTCAGGTTTTTGGGAATTTGGACTGGCTGCGGCTTTGCCTCGCTCTAGTCCAAATTCACAAAACCTTCCTGCGCGCGGTATACCAATGCAAAAAATCCTTAGAAACCAACTCGAATCCTCATGCCCACAACCTGTAAATTTTCGAGGGTCTTTTATATAAAATTACAAAGCTGACGCGAAAAGGATGGTTTTTCGGGTCTGAAACAGGTTTTAGCAAATAAGACCCCGAAAAAATGTCCTTTTCGCGTTAATTTTGCAATTCCCTCTATTCAAAGCTGCTTAAATTTCTTGTCGATTAGTGAAGTTTAAAAATAGTGACAAATGCTGCGGGCCCCCCTGCGGCTGTAGCCGAACCGTTGTTGATTGTTCGACTGCCTCCGCTAATATTCTCTACAATAATAGTCGAAGGATCGACTGTAATTTGCACAATAGTCGTAAGGCTTGACATCAAAGTGTTCCCAGTAGCCGAAGTGAAATCAAGCACCATTTGCGAAGGAGCAGTAGCTCCATTAATACTCAATTGAAACCTTGCACTATTGGCTGTCGATTGCATGACTCCAAAGGAGACTTGATAAAAACCCGTATCAGCGATTTCTATCGTTCCTGTTGAAGGGACACTAATTTTTGATCCCCCTGCAACAATCACAGGATTTGTAGTTGGAAATGGAACCGATGTATTGTTACCCACGGTTATCGCTGTTGTGTTTCCATTAAGGATAATCGTAGCAAAGTCCGCAACACCTCTTGGACCTGTCGGCCCCGTTGGTCCTGTTGGCCCCGTCGCTCCTGTCGAGCCTGTTGGTCCCGTTGGCCCCGTCGCTCCTGTCGAGCCTGTTGGTCCCGTTGAACCAGTTGGCCCTGTCGAGCCCGTCGAGCCTGTTGGCCCTGTCAATCCTATCAAACCGGTAGGCCCTGTCGGTCCTGTTGAACCAGTCGAACCTGTTTGGCCGGTCGGACCCGTTGGCCCTGTCGAGCCCGTCGAGCCTGTTGGCCCTGTCAATCCTATCAAACCGGTAGGCCCTGTCGGTCCTGTTGAACCAGTCGAACCTGTTTGGCCGGTCGGACCCGTTGGCCCTGTCGAGCCCGTCGAGCCTGTTGGCCCTGTCAATCCTATCAAACCGGTAGGCCCTGTCGGTCCTGTTGAACCAGTCGAACCTGTTTGGCCGGTCGGACCCGTTGGCCCTGTCGAGCCCGTCGAGCCTGTTGGCCCTGTCAATCCTATCAAACCGGTAGGCCCTGTCGGTCCTGTTGAACCAGTCGAACCTGTTTGGCCGGTCGGACCCGTTGGCCCTGTCGAGCCCGTCGAGCCTGTTGGCCCTGTCAATCCTATCAAACCGGTAGGCCCTGTCGGTCCTGTTGAACCAGTCGAACCTGTTTGGCCGGTCGGACCCGTTGGCCCTGTCGAGCCCGTCGAGCCTGTTGGCCCTGTCAATCCTATCAAACCGGTAGGCCCTGTCGGTCCTGTTGAACCAGTCGAACCTGTTTGGCCGGTCGGACCCGTTGGCCCTGTCGAGCCCGTCGAGCCTGTTGGCCCTGTCAATCCTATCAAACCGGTAGGCCCTGTCGGTCCTGTTGAACCAGTCGAACCTGTTTGGCCGGTCGGACCCGTTGGCCCTGTCGAGCCCGTCGAGCCTGTTGGCCCTGTCAATCCTATCAAACCGGTAGGCCCTGTCGGTCCTGTTGAACCAGTCGAACCTGTTTGGCCGGTCGGACCCGTTGGCCCTGTCGAGCCCGTCGAGCCTGTTGGCCCTGTCAATCCTATCAAACCGGTAGGCCCTGTTGGTCCCATCGGACCGGTTGAACCAAAATCTCCCGTTGGTCCTGTCGACCCGATCGAGCCTGTTGGCCCTGTCGGACCGGTTGAACCAAAATCTCCCGTTGGTCCTGTCGACCCGATCGAGCCTGTTGGCCCTGTCGGACCGGTTGAACCAAAATCTCCTGTCGGACCTGCCGACCCAATCGAGCCTGTTGGTCCTGTCGGACCGGTTGAACCAAAATCTCCTGTCGGACCTGCCGACCCGATCGAGCCTGTTGGTCCCGTCGGACCGGTTGAACCAAAATCTCCTGTCGGACCTGCCGACCCAATCGAGCCTGTTGGTCCTGTCGGACCGGATGTGCCAGAATCTCCCGTTGGGCCTGTCGACCCGATCGAGCCTGTTGGCCCCGCCGGACCGGTTGAACCAAAATCTCCTGTCGGACCTGCCGACCCAATCGAGCCTGTTGGTCCTGTCGGACCTGTCGACCCAATCGAGCCTGTTGGCCCCGCCGGACCGGTTGAACCAAAATCTCCTGTCGGACCTGCCGACCCAATCGAGCCTGTTGGTCCTGTCGGACCTGCCGACCCAATCGAGCCTGTTGGTCCTGTCGGACCTGTCGACCCAATCGAGCCTGTTGGTCCTGTCGGACCGGTTGAACCAAAATCTCCTGTCGGACCTGTCGACCCAATCGAGCCTGTTGGTCCCGTCAGACCGGTTGAACCAAAATCTCCTGTCGGACCTGCCGACCCAATCGAGCCTGTTGGTCCTGTCGGACCGGGTGTGCCAGAATCTCCCGTTGGGCCTGTCGACCCGATCGAGCCTGTTGGCCCCGCCGGACCGGTTGAACCAAAATCTCCTGTCGGACCTGCCGACCCAATCGAGCCTGTTGGTCCTGTCGGACCGGGTGTGCCAGAATCTCCCGTTGGGCCTGTCGACCCGATCGAGCCTGTTGGCCCCGCCGGACCGGTTGAACCAAAATCTCCTGTCGGACCTGCCGACCCAATCGAGCCTGTTGGTCCTGTCGGACCGGTTGAACCAAAATCTCCTGTCGGACCTGCCGACCCGATCGAGCCTGTTGGCCCCGCCGGACCGGTTGAACCAAAATCTCCTGTCGGACCTGTCGACCCAATCGAGCCTGTTGGTCCTGTCGGACCGGTTGAACCAAAATCTCCTGTCGGACCTGCCGACCCGATCGAGCCTGTTGGTCCTGTCGGACCGGTTGAACCAAAATCTCCTGTCGGACCTGCCGACCCAATCGAGCCTGTTGGCCCCGCCGGACCGGTTGAACCAAAATCTCCTGTCGGACCTGCCGACCCAATCGAGCCTGTTGGCCCCGCCGGACCGGTTGAACCAAAATCTCCTATTGGTCCCGTCGATCCAGTTGTGCCAGGATCTCCTGTTGGCCCTGTCGGTCCGGTTGCCCCTGTGGGCCCCCCACCCGAAGGCCCAGTAGGGCCCATTGGACCTGGTATGGCAGGACCAACTGGGCCTGTTGCGCCAAAATCTCCTGTTGGTCCTATTGGGCCGGTTGCTCCCGTGGGCCCATCCGAAGGTCCGGTGGGACCGACCGGGCCCGTAGCACCGGAATCACCAGTTGCACCTGCTGGACCCACAGCGCCGGGATCCCCCATTGGTCCTGTTGGCCCAGTTGAACCTATTGAACTTGATCCGGATGGCGGCTGTGGATTGCTCGGCAATATCTCTGAATATGCTGGCGCTACAAAAGCAACTAGAAAAAAAATAAGCAAAGTTAATTGCATAACTCCTCGCCAGCGAAAAAAGACGCGAGTAAAGAGGGAATTGCAAAACTCCTCGCCAGCAGAAGGTCGATGAT
The DNA here is from genome assembly GCA_963718565.1 of uncultured Verrucomicrobiae bacterium. GTDB lineage: Bacteria > Chlamydiota > Chlamydiia > Chlamydiales > Rhabdochlamydiaceae > CAJCIW01. The sequence goes on along the minus strand of OY970364.1, from coordinate 2,058,561 downwards.
TTTGGCACCTATTGCCAGAACCCGCACAGCGGGTTCGGTTGGCGGCGGCGAAAGCATACTTGGATAAGTGGCTGCGAAGACACGAGAAGGTCCGGGGAACCTTCGCAGTGCAAAGCAGGTGAGCGAAGGAGCGAACCGGGGCCGAAGGCAGCCGCCGCCAAGGCGACAGGTGCCAAAAGCGCGATTTTATGCGGCGAGGAGTTTTCCAATTTCCCCTGAAGACAAAAAATTTGCTGCATAGCCAACGCAGCAAAAAACCAACTTTTGAATCACTTCCGCTATAAAAGCAAAAATATATTTGGGAAAGCAGCAGGGATACAGAAATGACGATTTTACTAAGAGAAACGTTTTCCACCTGACTCAATACAATGTAGGGTTTTTAAAGAAAAAAATTTCTTCTAATGAAAAATTGGATTTTACTGCCACAAAGAAAAAAGCACAATTAATTATTTGCTAGAGGGAATTGCAAAACTCCTCGCCAGCAGAAAATCGATGATTTTTGCACCTGTTGCCAGAACCAGCACAGCGGGTTCGGTTGGCGGCGGTGAAAAGCATACTTGGATAAGTAGGAGAGCCACCGCCAAGGCGATAGGTGCCAAAAGCGCGATTTTATGCGGTGAGGAGTTTTGCAATTCCCTCGCTAACCCAAGTTCGCGGCTTTCCCAGAGGAGCTATGCAAATTCGTCACTACATCTTGAATTAAACGAGTGTTTTATGACCTCTGAGAATTGAAGACGATAATCCCAGCGCCCTGTAAATCTCTATTTGCTCGCCTTCTGCCTTTGTAGTGCTGCGGTGGTAGAGCACCCTGCCTTCTGTTGTCTTGGCCCGCACAGTTACTCGGACTCGAGTAATCATGATATTACGTATTGTCTGCCACAAATAGTTTATCCCTTTTCGAATTAATTGGTGCCTGCAGTGTTGGATTAGATGGTAGGCAAGTATGGTGATCCATAAATGCCCGTCCACTCGATGTTCCTTCTGGTGATAGACTGGACGCAATCCTAATGAGGATTTCATAAATCGAAACGCATCCTCAACGCTTCTGAGAACATTATACAATTGCCATAACTCTTTTGCTTCCAAATCGGTTCGATTTGTTCTCAGAAAATAGGAGCCAGTGAGCTTTTCTTGCATTTTTTCTTCGATCACCTTCCATTCCACAGCAATTGTGGTGAGCCCATCTTCTGAAGGAATTGCATTGACTTCATAGCATCCTGAAATTCTCTTATGCTTTTCCTTGAGCCGACCTACCCGTTCAAGCACTTTGTTATGCTTCTTGCGCCCTTTAGGTTTGGAAAGACCATTCGCAAGTTTTTGTAGATCATCTTCAAATCGTTTTCTAAATTTTTTCTTCATCCCTGAGGCGACCGCTGCTTTTGCTTCAGATTCGCAATAGAGCCAATTTTCCTCATTACCATCCTGACTGATCAAGGCAGCTTTTACTAGGTCATGCTGATCACCTACTGAGACTAATTGTCCTTCAAATTCAACAACGGGAGGATCTTGTCTTGCTGAGACAACATACGTATATCCATTCTTGCGTAACCAGGTCAGATTCTCTTCGGTAGCAATCCCTGCATCCAATACAATAGTTGGCTTGATTAGAGACGAGTGAATACTTAGGCTCGCGATCATTGTTTGTAGGGTTTGGGGCTCTGAAGCATTTCCTGCAAGTAATGAGGTTTTGATGAGAAATCCGTGCTCATTCATGACTAGCCCTATAGTAATGAGAGGGCAATCATTTCGTTTTTCTTTCGAAAGACCATAGGCAGCTTTTGGATTTGCCTCAGCCCGCCCTTCTGTATAGGTATTGGTTAAATCGTAGAGAGCTATTGTACTTTTGTATCCATGAAATTGCTGTTCGATGGTTTCTAAAGCTGTTTCCAACCCGTCTTTATGAGACAGCAACGTATCGCTGATTTTATAGAGCTTGTGCAAAGTAGTTTTTGTAAAGTCGAAATCAAGCAATTCGCCAAGACCACTGCTAGTGCATAGCCACCGATAAGCTTCCCTTTCGCTGCTTGGGTGTACAGCCCTGGCAACGATCGATCCCAAGGCAATTGCGGCATCTGTTTTTGAAAGGCCTAGTTTTTGCAGCTGTTCCGGCAGTTTGAGTTGATTTCCCATCTGAAGTAAGAGATGTTCCGCACCAACAGACCGTGGTTCAGTCTGTTCAATTGAATGAACGTCGATATTGACAAATTCAGGTAGTAGATCTTGTTTTAGTTGTTCCGCGTTGTCTCCTGGGTCGGACAAACGACGCACAATCTGCGAGGTGTAAGATTGGGCTAGCTTTTGAATCTCTTCTGGATAACCCAAGTTCGCCCGAGAGAGCTGACCTAAGTCCCTCATAATCAACAACATTAAAATCAACCTTTGCTTTCGTAAGTCCCTTATTTTTAGTGCTTTGCTGTTTTTGCGAATTTGTAGTGACTGAAAATCTGTAAAATAATTATTTCATGTTTAAATAAATTCGATCCATCGGTAAGATCTGAGGGCATGTATATAAGAAAAACCCTCAAGACAGACCGTAAGAGCGGAAAAACCTACTCTGCTTTTCACTTGGTTGAATCCGTGAGGACTGATAGAGGCCCGCGCCAACGCGCGCTTCTATACATGGGAGCCGAAATCAACCTCCCAGAAGAACAGCATGCACTTCTCGCTCAATGCATTGAAGATATTCTTACAAGTGCGCAATCGTTATTCGCTTATCCAGAAGAGATTCAAAAGCTAGCCCAATCTTACACCTCGCAGATTGTGCGTCGTTTGTCCGACCCAGGAGACAACGCGGAACAACTAAAACAAGATCTACTACCTGAATTTGTCAATATCGACGTTCATTCAATTGAACAGACTGAACCACGGTCTGTTGGTGCGGAACATCTCTTACTTCAGATGGGAAATCAACTCAAACTGCCGGAACAGCTGCAAAAACTAGGCCTTTCAAAAACAGATGCCGCAATTGCCTTGGGATCGATCGTTGCCAGGGCTGTACACCCAAGCAGCGAAAGGGAAGCTTATCGGTGGCTATGCACTAGCAGTGGTCTTGGCGAATTGCTTGATTTCGACTTTACAAAAACTACTTTGCACAAGCTCTATAAAATCAGCGATACGTTGCTGTCTCATAAAGACGGGTTGGAAACAGCTTTAGAAACCATCGAACAGCAATTTCATGGATACAAAAGTACAATAGCTCTCTACGATTTAACCAATACCTATACAGAAGGGCGGGCTGAGGCAAATCCAAAAGCTGCCTATGGTCTTTCGAAAGAAAAACGAAATGATTGCCCTCTCATTACTATAGGGCTAGTCATGAATGAGCACGGATTTCTCATCAAAACCTCATTACTTGCAGGAAATGCTTCAGAGCCCCAAACCCTACAAACAATGATCGCGAGCCTAAGTATTCACTCGTCTCTAATCAAGCCAACTATTGTATTGGATGCAGGGATTGCTACCGAAGAGAATCTGACCTGGTTACGCAAGAATAGATATACGTATGTTGTCTCAGCAAGACAAGATCCTCCCGTTGTTGAATTTGAAGGACAATTAGTCTCAGTAGGTGATCAGCATGACCTAGTAAAAGCTGCCTTGATCAGTCAGGATGGTAATGAGGAAAATTGGCTCTATTGCGAATCTGAAGCAAAAGCAGCGGTCGCCTCAGGGATGAAGAAAAAATTTAGAAAACGATTTGAAGATGATCTACAAAAACTTGCGAATGGTCTTTCCAAACCTAAAGGGCGCAAGAAGCATAACAAAGTGCTTGAACGGGTAGGTCGGCTCAAGGAAAAGCATAAGAGAATTTCAGGATGCTATGAAGTCAATGCAATTCCTTCAGAAGATGGGCTCACCACAATTGCTGTGGAATGGAAGGTGATCGAAGAAAAAATGCAAGAAAAGCTCACTGGCTCCTATTTTCTGAGAACAAATCGAACCGATTTGGAAGCAAAAGAGTTATGGCAATTGTATAATGTTCTCAGAAGCGTTGAGGATGCGTTTCGATTTATGAAATCCTCATTAGGATTGCGTCCAGTCTATCACCAGAAGGAACATCGAGTGGACGGGCATTTATGGATCACCATACTTGCCTACCATCTAATCCAACACTGCAGGCACCAATTAATTCGAAAAGGGATAAACTATTTGTGGCAGACAATACGTAATATCATGATTACTCGAGTCCGAGTAACTGTGCGGGCCAAGACAACAGAAGGCAGGGTGCTCTACCACCGCAGCACTACAAAGGCAGAAGGCGAGCAAATAGAGATTTACAGGGCGCTGGGATTATCGTCTTCAATTCTCAGAGGTCATAAAACACTCGTTTAATTCAAGATGTAGTGACGAATTTGCATAGCTCCTCTGGGAAAGCCGCGAACTTGGGATAAGCGAATAACGATTGCGCACTTGTAAGAATATCTTCAATGCATTGAGCGAGAAGTGCATGCTGTTCTTCTGGGAGGTTGATTTCGGCTCCCATGTATAGAAGCGCGCGTTGGCGCGGGCCTCTATCAGTCCTCACGGATTCAACCAAGTGAAAAGCAGAGTAGGTTTTTCCGCTCTTACGGTCTGTCTTGAGGGTTTTCCTTATATACATGCCCTCAGATCTTACCGATGGATCGAATTTATTTAAACATGAAATAATTATTTTACAAATTTTCAGTCACTACAAATTCGCAAAAACAGCAAAGCACTAAAAATAAGGGACTTACGAAAGCAAAGGTTGATTTTAATGTTGTTGATTATGAGGGACTTAGGTCAGCTCTCTCGGGCGAACTTGGGCTAAGCAGATCCAGGTCGGGTTGAGTTTTGGCTCTACAAGTCAAAACAGAACATTTAAAAGAACATGTCATTTTTACAAGAAATAGAAAAAAACCTGAGTCTATCTTTTATAAATAAAAATGTAGAACATAAAAAAAACATTGAAACGATCATTTTTTATATGTAAATGTTAATTTTAGATGGAACTAGAAATGCTTGATAGTGTAGTCATTATTAGAAAATTAACGTGATAATCAACAAATTTTTCTTATTTCTTTGTTTTGCCGGTTGTATGTCGAAACAACTTGAAAAATTGATTTTCAACAATGCAAATGCCTTGGAGATCAATGATTGTAACCTGATAAATATTAAAATATTAGACGACTCAGAATCTCTTCCGATATATATAGCATCTGTTTCTATCGACGAAGATGCTGAAAATGATGACTCATTTTTCACATCACTATTTTCTTTCAATGAAGCATATGAAGATGAGCAGGAGGAACAAATATCTTATGACCCTTCATCCGACGACGAAGATGCTGAAAATGATGACTCACTTTTCACATCACTATTTTCTTTCAACGAAACGTACGAGGATGAGCAAGAGGAACAAATATCTGGTAATCCTTCATCCGAAAAAGACGCTTGCAAAGAATGCTGCTGCGAAACCTGCAATCCCCATTGCCATGTCCAAAAAAATATTTTTTCCATCTGGGGAAGCTTTATCTATTGGCAGCCTAGGCAAAGTTTTATGGATATTGCCCTCGAATCTGCCAGTCCTGAATTGATTAATGATTGTTATGGAGAGAGCTGGGAGGGGGGGAAAAGAGTTCAACTCACTCCGGATTATCATCCAGGTTTTAAGGTGGGTATGGAGTTTGGGCATGCTTATTGGAAGGCATTTGCTGATTACACACGCTTTCGCTTTGAAAATCGCCGCTCAATCCATGTTCATGATGAAGGATTTGTATTTGCAAGATGGATCCAGCCAGGGGTTGTCATCAACAATTCCGTCAATCGATTGAAAGTGAAATGGGCATTCAACATGAACGTTCTCAATGTTGAACTGGGAAAACGATGCGATTTAGATCGATTTATATTCAAACCGCATTTTGGACTTGCTACAGCTTGGATTGATCAGAGATTTAAAGGTCGCTTTTCGTTGATCTCACCGGTCAATTTTCTCAAAGCTTTCAATACAAGCGATTCTTGGGGGATTGGACCCAGAACAGGAGTCGATATTGACTTAAAACTGGCGAGCTATTTGAGTATCATCGGAAATGTTGCAGCGGACCTCCTTTACACCCATTACAATTTAGACCTACATCAACACTCTCCTACCGATTCGACGCTATTCGTTACTGTTTCTGATCACATTCAGGAATTGAGAGCAGAATTAGAAATGTATTTGGGCTTCAATTGTCATTTTCCTCTTTCTTCTCAAAGCCATCTCAACCTGCAAATTGGCTATGATTTTCAGATCTGGTGGAATCAAAATATGATACGTTGGCACAATGACTCAGGATGGACTTCTGCTCCCGAAGGAAACTTATACCTGCAGGGACTCCGCTTCACATTGGGTTTTGATTTCTAAAAGATATTAGAGGGAATTGCAAAACTCCTCGCCAACAGAAAATCGATAATTTTGGCACTTGTTGCCAGAACCCGCACAGCGGGTTCGGTTGGCGGCGGCGAAAGCATACTTGGATAAGTAGGAGAGCCGCCGCCAAGGCAACAGGTGCCAAAAGCGCGATTTTATGCGGCGAAGGGTCTTGCAATTCCCTCATTAGCGAAATCCCATTTTCTTCAAAAGTTCTGGAACAAATCGATAAATAAGACGCTCCTGGTCTTCAATTTCAAAGCCGGCGTCTAATAATTGGAATCTCTCTTCATCGGAGATGATTTGATGATCCACCTGTATTTTCTCTTTGATTTTTGCAAATTGCCAAGGGTTTCTTTTCCGATGGATATAATGGTTAATGCGAATTTCATGTCTGTCCATCTTCACAGGTTGAAGGTTATCGTTGAACACGCACTTGTAGGGAGGCCAATGAAAGCCTTTGCACGATTGAGGTTTGACGATCATCTTCTCGAAACATCGTTGCACATTTTGCGGAAGGGCATTTGTCATTTCTACCGTTTCAATGAGCAGTTTTCTTTTAGGGAGGACATTGACTTCCGAAGCATCGTAGAAATCACTCGACAAAAGGATTCCAGAAAAATCGTCGTATCGATTTAAAATTTCCTTCAGAGTCGATCCTCTTGCAGGTAGAATAAAGTCATCGATATCAGCAAAAATCAACCATTTTGTATCCACCGCTTGTAATTTGATCGCGTTTTCATAGGCGATGACTTGTGTACTTAACGCCCACATATAAGCATCGTCCTCTGCAACCGATTTGGTGCGATCAGGCCACTGGATCAATGTCACGATTCCTTTTTTGAGATAGGGCTCTAGAATCTCTAAATAGTTGTCAACGCTCCCGTTGTTATATAGATAAAAATGATCTACTCCAACCAGACGATGAAATTCAATCCACTCCTTTAGAAATTTTGCCTCATTCTTAAAAAGGGAACAGATGGATAATTCGTACTTTTTTGAAGCGGCGGGCGCATGTTTTGCCTGTACAAAAGCACAAGAAAAGACAAAGAACAGACTAATCCATAATGATAGAGGGAATTGCAAAACTCCTCGCCAGCAGAAAATCGATGATTTTGGCACCTGTTGCCAGAACCCGCGCGGCGGGTTCGGTTGGCGGCGGCGAAAGCATACTTGGATAAGTGGCTGCGAAGACACGAGAAGGTCCGGGGAACCTTCGCAGTGCAAAGCAGGTGAGCGAAGGAGCGAACCGGGGCCGAAGGCAGCCGCCGCCAAGGCGACAGGTGCCAAAAGCGCGATTTTATGCGGCGAGGAGTTTTGCAATTCCCTCGATAATCCCGACTTGCGCAACATATTATCTCCAGCCATTCACTGATTTGACTGTAAATTTGTCACAAGATCAAATTGTTTACAAAAAAAATATAGTAACCTAAGTTTTGGGTTAATAAGAAAGAGAAGGGCACAGGAGGAGAACAACTTCTTTGAGTGCGTCAATGAATAGATCGACTTCTTCGAAAGTGTTATAAATACCAAAAGAAATTCGCGTCATGGAAGAGACGTTGAAATGTTTAAGCGTGGGCTGCGCGCAGAGCTGTCCAGTGCGGACAGCAATTCCGCGGAGGTCGAGAAGAGTGCCAATATCCAAAGGATGAAGATCGTCAATGACAAAACTGATGATTGCGCCTTTTTGAGAGGCTGTACCCATGATGCGGAGGCCTTTGATCTCACTCAAGCGCTTCGTTGCATAATCGAGGAGGGCGTTTTCCCATGCAGCAATGCGATCTCGTCCTAAAGACTCGATAAAATCGATGGCGTTTCCGAGACCAACCACTTCTGCGATCATAGGAGTTCCTGCTTCAAACTTGGCCGGAGCGTGTTGAAACGTGGAAAAGGCAAGAGTCACCTCGTCGATCATATCACCCCCTCCTTGATAGGGCGGCATTTTCTCTAAGAGTGCCCGTCTGCCATAGAGGACACCGACGCCCGTGGGGCCATACGCCTTGTGTCCGGAAAAAACAAAAAAGTCGGCTTTTAGCTGTTGAACATCCACCGGAAGATGAGCTGCGCTCTGCGCCCCATCGATCAGAACTTTGGCTCCACGCGCATGAGCGCGGGAGATGATTTCTTGAATCGGATTCAAAGTCCCTGTAGAATTGGCGATATGAGCAATGCTGACAAGTTTTGTGCGATCCGTGAGCATTTCTTCAAAAGCTTCAAGAATCAATTCACCTCGATCATCGATGGGAGCTGCTCTGAGACGCGCACCTTTTTCTTCACAAATCATTTGCCAAGGAACAATATTAGAGTGATGTTCCATCTCTGTGATTAAGATTTCATCACCTGGCTGTAAAAAAGCTTTGCCAAAAGAAGTGGCGACAAGGTTGATAGCCTCAGTGGTTCCTTTTGTAAAAACAATTTCCTCGACAAAAGCTGCATTTAAAAATGCCCTCAGTTTTTGTCGCACATCATCATAACGTGTTGTCGCACGGGCAGCAAAATCGTAAATGGAGCGATGCACTGTGCCATATTGCTCAGAATAGAAATGGCTCATCGCTTCGATGACGCTACGCGGCTTTTGTGCAGTCGCTGCTGAATCGAAGTAAATAAACGGCTTCCCATGCAATTGTTGTTGAAGCATGGGGAATTCTTGTCGAATTTTCCAAATATTTAATTCGCCTGAGTTAGTCATGATACTCTTACTCGCAAAAATTGTTCATGTGATGCAACATTGTGTGCAGAAGAGAAGCATAAGGAATTCGTTCGATCATTTCACGGCAAAAACCGCTAATCAAAAGACGTTTAGCTTCATTAGCTTCAATTCCACGAGTTTTAAAATAGAAAAGCTGTTCTGGATCAAGTTGCGAAATTGTCGCACCATGCGAGGCTTTGACATCGTCAGCAAAGATTTCCAAGTTGGGTTTACTGTTTGCAACAGCCCCTTGATCTAAGATCAAGTTCTTGTTGAGCTGATAGGCCTCGGTTTTTTGTGCTTCCGGACGCACGAGAATTTTACCTTCAAAGCTCGATTGGCTTGCATCACTTAAAACTCCTTTGAATAGCTGCATGGAACGTGTCGATGGCGCTTCGTGTTCGATCATCACATGTGTGTGAGCAGAACGATTTGCCTTAAGCATCCACAATCCGTTGACATGTGCTTCGCTATTTTCTCCTTTGAGATTGACACGAAAGCTTTGACGAACTGTTTTGGCACCGCAGGTAAAATTCAACGAGTGAAAATGAGCATTTTTTTTCACGAGCACGCGGACGGATTCCATATGCCAAGATGTGTAGGAACAATCGATAGTATTGAACATATTTAAGGCTGCCCCTTCTTCCAAAGAAATTTCAGTGGTGGGAATGATGAAATGGGGCTTGTCCGATTGAAAGTGATGCGCCGTAGAGATCCAATGGAGACGACTGTGAGCACCGACAGTAAGATAAAGACGCGGAGCTACAACCATTGACTCACGGCCTGTCAAGAGGTGCAGAACTTGAACGGGTGATTCAATCACAAGTTTTGGCGGAAGATAGAAGAATGCTCCTTTGGGATGCAAGGCAAGATTGATTAAAGCAAAAGCATCCTTTTCTTCTTTCAAGGAACGGAGAATATGGTGCTGCAAAAAGCTGTTGTGCGAGCGCAACGCTTCGTCGAGCGGAAGGACGACCGTTTGCAGGGGAAGAGCAGAAACATCGCTCAAATGGGGAGTAAATCTCCCATCGACAAAGACGAGATGAGCATGCTTGCATTCGGGAAGAATTGCCTCAGTAAAACTCGATTTCTCGATACCTATAGAAGTAGAAAACCCAAATGTTGACTGATAAAGCTCTCTTAAGTGAACATAGCGAAAAGCTTCATGCGTTTTTGTGGGAAGGCCGAACTCGGACAAGTGCTGCCAACTCTTTTCGCGAAAAGAATGCAATGCATCCTGCTCTTGACGTTGAAAGTGCCCGCGGAGGTGATCTAAAAAAGTGTGTTCTGACATACTAATTTTTCACCAACCAGTCATATCCTTTTTCTTCTAGTGCTAAAGCCAGTTCCGGACCTCCAGTGTGTACAACCTTTCCTTCCATGACCACGTGAACAACGTCCGGCCGAATATAATCAAGCAAGCGTTGATAGTGAGTGATCAGAATGAGAGCGTTATCAGGGCCGATGAGGCTGCTTACGCCTTTTGCGACAATACGCATGGCATCGATATCGAGTCCTGAATCGGTTTCATCGAGAATGGCAAGCTTGGGAGCAAGAATTGCCATCTGAAGAATTTCATTGCGTTTTTTTTCTCCCCCGGAAAACCCTTCATTAAGATTGCGCTGTTTAAATTCACTTTTCACATCGACAAGCGCCATCTTGTCATCCAGGATCTTTTGGAATACTTCTTCAGAAACGGGAACTTCGCCTTTTGTTTTGAGTTTAGCATTATAAGCAGCATGCAAAAATTGTAGATTTGAAATGCCAGGAATTTCGATCGGGTATTGAAAGCTCATAAAGAGGCCGAGATGCGCCCGCTCTTCAGGATTGAGCTCGAGCACATTTCGCCCCTCGAAAGAGATTTCGCCACCGGTCACTTCATAAGAAGGGTCGCCCGCAAGAACTCTTGCAAGGGTCGATTTGCCTGCGCCATTGGGGCCCATGATCGCATGGATCTCCCCTTTTTTGACGTTCAGGTTCAATCCTCTTAAAATCGGCTTTTCATCGACATTGACTTGTAAGTTTTTAATCTCCAGCATTGTTTATAGATTCCTTAATTTAATTTTATCCAACAGAGTTCTCCAGCTTCAGCATTAAGAGCTTTTGAGCTTCAACGGCAAATTCCAAGGGAAGTTCGCGGATCACATCTTTGCAAAACCCGCTGACAATCATATGGATTGCATCTTCTCGTGAAATTCCACGCGTCTGTAGATAAAATAGCTGTTCTTCATTCATTTTTGAGGTGGAAGCTTCATGTTCCACTTGTCCCGTCTGATTGGCCACTTCGATGTACGGAAAAGTATTGGCCGAACAGCGATTGCCGACGAGCATTGAGTCGCATTGGGTATAATTGCGCGCATCGTCTGCACGCGGCGCCATTTTGACAAGACCTCGATAAGTATTGTGCGACCTATCCGCAGAAATTCCCTTGGATACGATGGTTGACCGCGTCTTTTTTCCCAAATGAATCATTTTTGTTCCTGTGTCGGCTTGCATCCTTCCACTGGTCAGGGCTACAGAATAAAACTCTCCCACAGATTCATCGCCTTGCAAAATACAGCTGGGATATTTCCAAGTGATCGCATGCTCCCGCCTCTACCTGTGTCCAAGTAATTTTAGAGCGGTATCCTTGGCAGCGGCCGCGCTTTGTGACAAAATTGTAGATCCCACCTGCACCCGTCTCTGGGTTGCCAGAGTACCAATTTTGAACAGTGGCATATTTGATTTCAGCACGCTCATGGGCGATTAACTCCACAACGGCAGCATGCAGTTGGTTATTATCAAATGCAGGCGCTGTGCATCCTTCCAAATAGCTGACGTAGGAACCTTCTTCTGCAATGATCAGCGTCCGTTCGAATTGACCACTTTGTTTGTCGTTGATGCGAAAATAAGTCGAAAGTTCAATGGGACAGCGCACTCCTTTTGGAATATAGACAAAAGAACCATCGGAAAAAACCGCGGAATTGAGGGCGGCAAAATAATTGTCGCCAATGGGAACAACGCTACCGATATATTTTTCAATGAGTTCGGGAAGCTGCTGGACGGCTTCGGATATTGGACAAAGGACAACACCTGCTTCTTTCAATGTTTTTTGAAAAGTTGTTCCTAAGGAAACAGAGTCAAAGACGACGTCAATGGCGACATTGGTTAACCGTTTCTGCTCGTCTAAGGGAATGCCCAATCTCTCAAATGTTTTAAGAATCTCCGGATCGACCTCGTCTAAACTATTTAATGACTGTTTTTTCTTTGGCGCAGAATAGTAACAAATTTCTTGCAAATCGATAGGAGGATGTGTGAGATTAGCCCAATCTGGCTCTTTCATCTCTTTAAATTTCGCAAAGGCCCTGAAGCGAAAATCAAGCAAAAAAGGGGGTTCGTTCTTTTTGGAGGAAATCGCACGGATAATCTCCTCATTCAAACCCTTTGGGAGCGCGTCCGTTTCGATCGGGGTCACAAATCCATATTTATAGGTGGAACGCTCTTTAAGGAGCTCTTCAGTCGACATGTAAAAATTCCTAGGGTTTTAGCCTCTTAGGTCTCCATAGTATCAGGTGTGAAGAGATTTTCTCAACGAGAGGATTACAGCAGGTGACCGAGAATTAAAACAATTTTTTAAAAGGTGGTCTCTGTACTTGGCGAAGGCTACGGCTTTCAAATTATTCAAAGGTGAGTTACTTACAGGCTTTCATCTGCAACCGTTCAAGGTGGGCCTCAGCGAGGGCTAAATGCTCGGGAAGATCAATCCCAAAGACTTCATATTGAGTTTCATGAACACGAACCCGTAGATGATGATACAGAAAGCGTAACTGCTCGAGCTGTTCAGCAACCTCCACCGCGCAGGGCTGTAAACAAGAAATTTTTCTCAAGGACTCCGGAGTAAATGCGTAGAGGCCCACATGTTTATAAAAATTTTTCTGAGCTGAATCCGTCACATCGCGATAATAAGGGATGGGACTTCGAGAAAAATAGAGCGCATATCCTCGATGGTCGCAGACAACTTTGGCAATCTGCGGATTGGATGCTTCGTCGATGTTGACAATTTTCTTTTTGAGCGTCCACACATCACTCTCTTCGTCCTCGCAACTCTGTAATAAATCTCGAATCATCTGTTCATTGATAAATGGCTCATCTCCCTGCCAATTTACCCAAATGTCCGCAGTGACTAAATTTTTTTCTAAAAGTTCGATCAGTCGCTCTGTTCCATTTGTACACTTCTCCGAGGTCATGATGAATTTGCCACCGAAGCCACGGATGAGCTGCGCAGTTTCTTCCGCATCGATGGCGAAAACAACTTCGCCAAACAGCGGGACTTTACGTGCACTGTCCCAAACCCATTGGAGCAAAGGTCTGCCTTTGAGAGTGGCGAGCATTTTCTTGGGGAAACGTGTCGACTTCAAGCGCGCAGGAATGACACAAGCAATTTTCTTTGTGTTCATGATCATGGGATTTCTAACCTATCTGGGTTTTCTAAATACCAAGCAATTGTTTTACGGATCCCTAATGATAAGTCATGTGAGGGACGCCAACAGAGTGCTTGCTTGATTTTACTACAGTCAATCGCATAACGAAAATCGTGGCCGGGACGATCACCGATAAACGTGATGAGTGAGATAAAATCTTTAGGATTTTCTTCTTTCAAATGGGCAAATTCATGAACGATGGAATGGACAAGATCGATATTTCTTCGTTCGCATTCCCCGCCAATACCGTAAATATTTCCTCTTTCGCCTTTTTCAAGAATTGACCACACTGCTTCGGAATGGTCGTCAACAAAAATCCAATCCCGAACCTGGATACCTTCCCCATAAACAGGAAGTGACTTTCTGTGAAAGCATCCTGCGATCATACGGGGAATGAACTTTTCAACGTTCTGGCAAGGCCCGTAGTTATTTGTGCAATGCGAAACTGTCGTAGAAAGGCCATAAGTATGCGCATAGGAGCGCACAAAATGATCAGAAGAGGCCTTAGAAGCAGAATAAGGAGAATTTGGGCGATAAGGAGAATTTTCAGTAAAAGCGCCTTCTTGCGTTAATGCCCCATAGACCTCATCGGTAGAAATGTGATGGAAATGAATATGGCGTTGACGCCGGATCACTTCTAATAAAGAAAGTGTTCCCCCGACATTGGTCTCAAAAAAAGCACGCGGCCCTAAAATACTGCGATCGACGTGGCTTTCCGCGGCAAAATGAACAATGGCATCGATATTATGCTCGGCGCAAAGTTTTTCTATCAATGTTTCATCACGGATATCCCCTTGGACAAAATGGTAACGCGGGTCCGCTTCAGCGGAAGTGAGGTTCCGCAGGTCCGCAGCGTAGGTCAAAAGATCGAGGTTGATGATCTTTTCACATTGCAAGTGATGCTTTAAGCCATAACGGATGAATGCAGATCCGATAAAACCGGCGCCGCCTGTGACTAGAAAACGTTTACGTGGGGGATGCATAATGATGTAAATAGTCGTTTAAAATTTCACCCCAAGGACGGGGTTTGACGTTCGTGAGATGAAAATATTTGTTTGTGTTAAGTACACTATAAGGAGGTCTGACAGCTAAAGTAGGGAATTTAGAGCTAGGAACAGGAATAATCCGCTCGCATCTCAATGGAATTCCTCTCTCTTTTGATGCCTCCATAAGATCAAGCGCAATTTGATAGCGGGATCTTTCTCCATCATTTGCAAAATGGATGATCCCACTTGCATCCAATAACGTCAGAACAGCGGCTGCCAGATCATAGCAATACGTCGGTTTCCCCCGTTGATCATACACCACTTGAAGCTCTTCTTTTTGTTGAAACCAGTTCATCAATGAGGAAATAAAATTTTTGCCCTTTGTTCCAAACAACCATGAGGTGCGCACAACACAGGCATTGGGTAAGATCTCCACCACCTTTTTCTCACCCTCCCATTTAGTCCGACCATATTGGTTCGATGGAACACAAGAATCTTCCTCAAGATAGGGCTGTATTCCATTCCCATTGAAAACATAGTCTGTGGAGATATGGATCAAACGCGCGCCGCAATTCCGCGCGACGCAAGCCACATTTGCAGCCCCTTCAGCATTCACAGCAAAAGCCAATTTAGGTTCTTTTTCCGCTCCATCGACATCCGTATAGGCTGCGCAATTCACAATGTGGGTGGGTCTGATTTGAGCTGCTATGCCAGAAAGGGTGTCGAGTTGAACAATATCCGCATCTTGCCGAGAAGTTCCTGCGACATCGATTTCTTTCCTTAAACAAGACTGAATCAAGGCAGAGCCGAGCATTCCCTCTGCCCCAGTTACCCAAACTTTCATCTTATGGCCTCCTTAAGAAGCGCACCTCTTCGATCACGATCCGAAAGTACCGGGGTTTCCACTGGCCAACGAATGTCTACAAAAGGGTCGTCAAAACGAAAGTTGCGCTCTTCTAGAGGATCATAAATATTGCTGACCTTATAGCAAACGTGCGCATGCGGGCTGACAACACAAAATCCATGAGCATATCCGACAGGGATAAAAATCTGTTCTCCCGAAGCAGCATCCAAGTAGACCCCATCCCATTTCCCAAAAGTGGGGCTGTCAGGGCGAATATCGACAAACACATCAAAAATCTTACCTTCCATCACTGTCACAAGTTTAGCCTGACCTGGGGACCGTTGAAAATGCATTCCCCGGATCGTGTCCTGCTTAGAAAAAGAATGATTGTCTTGCACAAAATCGCAATCGATCCCTGCTTGATGATAAAGGGGCTTGCGAAATGTCTCTCGAAAAAAACCTCGGTCATCGAAAAAAACTTTAGGGAGAATAAACTTAACCCCAGGCAAAGAAAGCTCTTTAACTTCCATAGTTCGCTCACAATTTTTGGAAAAATAATACATTACACGAACTAGATTGTCTATACCGAAACAACATAACTGATTCTTCATATTGTTTCGGTATATCTCTAAATGCACTAGTCAAATTCAGAAAAACCCTTTAATAAGATTAATTTTGGTTTAAACTCACTGTTTTTGTTGAGGTTTTTTCTTGTTTTTTAATTATGAACTCTTTATTCTTTTTCCCCATGCCATAAAGGAATTAAGGTCTTTATGCTGAATACTATAAGGGGAAAGCCATGCACATCTTTCATTCATTGGGTCACGTTCTAGGAGGAACTTTATTAATCGCCGGAACAATGGTCGGTGTCGGCATGCTTGCACTTCCAGTTGCAACTGGTGAAGGCGGTTTTATTCCCGCAGCTGTTATTTACACCCTTTGCTGGCTTTTCATGCTTTGTACGGGCCTTCTCCTTCTAGAGGTTTGCACTTGGATGCCAAAAGATTCTAATTTAATCACTATGGCACACCGGTTGCTAGGCCCAGTGGGTAAGGATGTTTGCTGGGTCGTCTATCTTTTTCTGTTTATCACGGTCATGATTGCGCACGTCCTTGGCGGTGGCGCAATCTTAAGTGAGATCACCGGTGGCAACATCCCCAGCTGGGTGGCAATGCTCCTCTATGTCGTTATCTTTTCTCCCGTTGTTTATCTTGGAACAAAATGGGTGGATAGATTGAACATCACTTTGATGATTGGAGTTGCAGTCTCTTACTTTCTGTTTATCGCGGTGTCCTACGACCATGTCGATACGCGTTTACTCGCACGTTCTGATTGGTCGAAGGCTTGGCTAGCTCTTCCCGTTCTTTTTACTGCTTTTACATTCCAAGTCATCATTCCCACGTTGATGACTTATATGCAACGCGATGTCAAGAAGGTGCGACTGTCCATTATTTTGGGCACAAGTATTCCTTTGGTCGTCTATCTCGTTTGGGAATTACTGATTCTCGGTATCGTACCCACGGAAGGGCCTAACGGCTTAGCAGAAGCCGCAAAAAAAGGCTGGAACGCTGTAATGCCTCTCAAAGAGCTGCTGCAAAGCCCCATCGTTTTTGCGATTGGGAAATCTTTTGCATTCTTTACAATGACGACGTCCTATGTCGCGCTTGCTTTGGCTTATCTCGACTTTTTAGCCGATGGCCTGAAAGTGCAGAAGAAAGGGTTGAAAAAAGTCGCCCTCTGTCTGGCGGTATTTGTGCCGCCAACAATTGTCGCAATCACATATCCCCACATCTTCATCACTGCTTTAAGTTATGCAGGAGGATTTAGCTGTGCAATTCTCTTTGGTCTTTTCCCTCCACTCATGGTCTGGATCGGAAGATACATTAAGAAATATGATCACTACCCTTTAGTTCCTGGAGGGAAAATGTTCTTGGCGACCTTGATTCTGTTTACTCTCGTCGAACTTGGGGTTGAAGTTACCAAAGAAATCACGAAATAAATCCTCATTACCGGAATAAGGCGGTATTGACAGAGCAGGTAATAGATGCTGCAATCGAGGTCCATCGAACATTGGGTGGTCCAGGGTTGTTGGAGAGCTTACAGGCACAACTTGAATAAGTTGTGCGGGTGGCCAGGCGAGCTCAAATACAGCGGCTGCCCAACGTAGCTAAAAACCAAGTCTTGAGTTCATTTCGGTATATATTTATCATTATGATTTTTTTCCGTGCGGAGTATCTCTATGCGCTTCTCTTTCGACAGATTAGCAATTTTCTTGTCTTCTCTAGCATCTGCTTCGCTTTTTTTCTCGAGCGCTCTGCACGGCGATGAACCTGGCGTTCATACTGAGAAACCTAAAACAGAAGAAGAAGTTTTTCCATGGCTCACCGGACCATTATTGACTCCGTCTGGACATGTGATCCCAAAAGACCATTGGAATATCGAGCCTTACGAGTTTGTGAATACAGCTTATGGAGCATATGATCATCGTTGGCATTCCCATAATATCCCGCACAACTTTTACAGTGCAAATACTCAAATACCGATTCAATATGGATTAGGGCACAACTTTGATTTTGTGTTCAACCCTGCTTTTTCCTGGAATCACACAGAGGGAGCTTCGCACTGGGTCCTTAATGACATGGGATTCGGATTTGATTATCAACTCCTAAACGATAAACAAGGCGCGTGGTGGCCAGCGATTAAATTGGCACTCCGCGGAAATTTTCCCTTTGGAAGGTTTCAACAACTCAATCCTCATAGAAAAGGCACAGATATTGGAGGAGCTGGCAGCTGGCTTCCCACCGTTGGGATCGTCATGTCCCATCTTTATTGGTGGGGAGGACATATTTTCTTTGCTGCACGGATGAATTGGCAATACACCTTTCCAACACCCGTACACGTCCGCGGTTTCAACGCGTATGGAGGAGGCCACCATACTTGTGGAAAAGTCTTTCCTGGACAAATACTGATTGGACAATTTGGTTTTGAACTGGCTCTGTCTCAACGTTGGGCATTAGCAGGAGATGTGCAGTATCAACATAGCAACAAAACAAGATTCAAGGGACAAAAAGGCGCAACCGACGGGGTTCCCAATAGAGTCGGGTTTTCTTCGTCTGACCAATGGAGCCTTGCGCCCGCAGTGGAATATAACTGGAATGCGTATGTGGGAATCATCGCGGGCGTTTGGTTTACAGTTGCCGCGCGCAATTCGCCTGTATTCGCTAATGCTGTCGTCGCAATCAACATTTATAAATGATATTACTTTCTTAAAATTCGGGTGCGAAACCTCTTTAGGGCAGATGGAATGCTATCGGGATTTAGCGAGATAGAATCGATCCCTTGTTTGATTAGGAAAGCTGCGAATTCTGGATAATCGCTAGGAGCCTGTCCGCAAATTCCCACTTTGCGATTTTTACGGTGGGCAACGTGAATAAGCTCGACGATCATTTTCTTGACGGCTTCATTACGTTCATCAAAGAGCGAAGCAAGCTCGCCGGAATCGCGATCGATGCCCAAAACAAGCTGAGTTAAGTCATTGGATCCAATCGAAAATCCATCAAATCGATCTGCAAATGCGCTTGCCAGAAGAATGTTCGAGGGAATTTCAGCCATGACATACACTTGCAATCCTTTTTGTCCACGCTTAAGACCATTTTCAGCAAGGACGGCAAGGGATCGATCCGCTTCTTCCAAAGTGCGGCAAAATGGAATCATCACGATGACATTGGATAACCCCATTTTCTCGCGAACACGCTTGATGGCGGCACATTCCAATGCAAATCCTTCTCGATATCTCGGACTGTAATAGCGCGAAGCACCGCGAAATCCTAGCATAGGATTTTCTTCTTTCGGCTCAAAAAATTGACCTCCGATCAAATTGGCGTATTCATTAGTCTTAAAGTCGCTCATTCTGACAATGACAGGGTAGGGATACCGTGAAGCAGCAATTTTAGCGATACCCCTGGAAAGATGATCGATAAAATACTCACGTTTGTCGCGATATTCTCTTGTCAATTCCAGAATTTTCTTCTTCGCTTTGAGATCCCTGACTTGGTCTATATGAACTAGCGCCATAGGATGGATCTGGATAATGTCATTGATGATAAATTCCATGCGTGCAAGGCCAATCCCAACACATGGCAAGCGCCACCAGCGAAAGGCTGCTTGGGGACTTGCGATATTCATCATGATTTCTGTCTTAAATTTCGGCAATTTTTCCAAATGGACGACCTGTTCTCGGTAAGGGACATCTCCTCGATAAACATATCCTTGGTCTCCTTCAGCACAAGAAACGGTGATCCATTCTCCATCTTTAATCGCCTTGGTTCCCTTATTCGTCCCTACGACCGCTGAAACACCGAGCTCTCGACTGACGATAGCGGCATGAGAAGTTCTTCCTCCATGGTCAGTAATAATTGCAGCTGCGCGTTGCATGATTGGAACCCAATCGGGCGAGGTCATTTCTGTCACAAGAATGCTTCCCGTTTCAAATTGATCCATGTCTGATAGATGCTTGATCACTTGCGCTTTCCCGGCAACGATGGCCTCGCCAATTGCCAGTCCTTGACAGAGGACAGTGCCGCGCTTCGACAATGTGTACGTCTTAAAGACATTTCCTTTTTTTTGGGATTGGACAGTCTCAGGCCGTGCTTGCACGATAAAGAGATCGCCAGAAACACCATCTTTGGCCCATTCGATATCCATTGCGCGCTTGTAATGCTGTTCGATCCACACACCCCATGAAGCGAGTTGCACGATTTCCTTTTCACTTAAAACAAAGTGAGATCGCTCTTTTGGGGTAGTCGTGATATTTTTTACGCTGCTTTTTCCTTTCTTCCCATAGATCATTTTCTTCTCTTTGAGACCTAATTTTTTTTCAAGGAGAGGAAAGACATTTTTTTTACCGAGTAATGGCTTGAAAACGACATATTCGTCTGGCGTCACGCTCCCCTGAACGACATTTTCTCCTAAGCCCCAGGCAGCATTAATGACGACCACTTGTGGAAATCCTGTTTCCGTGTCCAATGTGAACATCACGCCTGCAGAAGCTTTATCGGAACGCACCATCTTTTGGACACCGATGGAAAGCGCGATCTTCAAATGATCAAATCCTTTTGCTTCTCGATAAGCAATCGCGCGATCGGTGAACAAGGACGCATAGCAGCACTTACATGCTTGAAGCAGCTCCTTCTCACCACGGACATTTAAGAACGTTTCCTGCTGACCTGCAAAACTAGCTGAAGGCAAATCTTCCGCAGTCGCGCTGCTTCTGACAGCGACATCGACAGGATTTTGACGATATTTTTTGTTTAACAATCGATAGGCCGCTACGACCTCTTCGATAGCATCGGGAGGAAAGCGGCAAGCCAATATCAGGTGCCTGATGCTGGCTCCCACTTTTTCTAAAGGCGCTTTCTTTTTTTTCATTTCGCCAATCAATTCTGCAAATTTTTTATCGAGACGGTTGAACTCAAGAAAATCCCAATAAGCTTGTGCTGTGGTGGCAAACCCGTCGGGAACTTGGATTCCTTTTTGTGTCAACGACCGAAGCATCTCCCCTAAAGACGCATTCTTCCCTCCGACGATGGGAATGTCTTTGATACTTAGAGTTTTAAACCAACGGATAGAGGGAGCTTTATTTGACATAGAATCTATTCTGAAAATTGTTACTCCTAAAAGAGCCACTTGCAAAAATGCACGCCGCATAAAATCGCCCTTTTGTCATCTTTTGACTTGGTGGCGGCTCCTCTACTTTCTCAAGCATGTCTTCGCCACCACCAAACGAACCCGCAGTGCGGGTTCTGTCAATAGATGCCAAAATCATCGATTTTCTGCTGGCGTACATTTTTGCAAGTGGCTCTAAATCTAGTTAATTATCTATAAAACCTTTATATGCAATGTTTTTCTCTTCCTTTACATATAAAAAATTAAAAAATTTGCTTTACTTTAAAATAACAGCTGTTTAAAATTAAAGTTAAACTAAGTTTAGGTGGTAATAATTTTATGGCTATAATTCATCAATTGACTATTAGTAGAGATCTCTCATATTCCCCTCCCTCCCCAATTGTAGTATCCAATACTGCTCTTTTAGAGGAGCAAAATGCACAGGAACAATCGGGGACGATAGAAGGCGGATATGCTGTCGGTAATATTCTTGGATGTTCTTCGCAAGTATTTAATTCATCATTTGTATCCATAGAGATAGAGAACAAAAAGGCAAAAGAGGAAGCTCTTCTAGCTCTGAATGTATTCGAAAAAAAAACGGCACCCCTCTCTCATAAAAAGAAAAAAACGACACCCCAAGAGACAATATCTCAAGAATCTGCAAAACCCGAGGGAATGCTCCCCCCTTCTCTCAGAGCGGATCTGTGGCAATATGGAGAATTTACAGAAAGAGAACAAAGAGCAGGCGAAAAACACTTGAACCATTTTAGTGACGAGGAGAAGCATTTTTTAAAGCAGCAGCTTGGTAAAGTAGGGCATCATTTTACTACCTTTGAGCAGTATCGAGATGCTGAAAAATTAAGAGAGCCATTCGAAATACGCTTATTCGCCAATGATCCTCCGCCCCCATCCGAAGAGCGTGTGAAGTATGTAAAAAAAGAGATTGACCATTTGGAACAGGGAATTACGCTCTTAAATAATGATATTAACGCTTTAAGGAAAAAATTAACTGCTCAAGAGGTAGTATTTGAAACTGGAAAAAAACCTAGCAGAACAAGAGCACGAAAGAATGTTTTGGAGAACAAGGTCAGTAAATTAACACAAGAGATCGAGCTTAAACAACAGCTGTTAGAAGAGAAAAGAAAGCTGTTATTAGAAAGACAAAAGCTATTATCACTAGCAATAAACAATAGCAACAAGCCGTGGTCTCCCCTGACACAATTTAGCAAAGACAATGCGAGAAGAAGTCAAATATATCGTCTTCCTACAGCACACAGCGAAGAACATCTGATTGAGCTGCTGAAAGAGTTCGGTACTCTTAGAAGAACACTCTATAAAATCAAACAGGATATTCAGAAAAACACAGCCCAAGAAAGAGTGATAGGAGCAGCCGTTCTTAAAGTTGCCGAAACACTTTTAGCGCTTGTACAAAAGACTGGGAATAATAATGATGACTTAATTAATAAAATTAATAGTATTAGATCTTATCTTTTCCAAAAACATATCCAACCAAAGAATGTGATATATGAACTAGAAGACATTCTCTCCCAAATATATCAACAGCACCTTCTCCAAGGCAGAGAAGCACCTCAGTTATACAAGAAACGAAAAAATAAAGACGAGATTCTTACAGCATTCAACAACAAATTTGGCGAGGAGCGATTTGCGGAGATGTTCATCAGCCTGCAATCCTTTTTACAAGAAACTCTTTTCTTGACTCATCCATTGGAAATTGTCGGACGAGAAAAAATCAGGAATAATGTTAAACATAAAAGGATCGATTTATCTGAGCACAAGGTTAGTGAATTTCTGTTCTGTCATGGGTCTTTACTAGAGACAAAAACCAACGAGAGAATAAATCAATCGAAGGAATCTCACACGCTTGTTGTAGATACTTATCTTAAGAATCGCCTTCCTTTTGCGCTGATTCATTTATTGCAGACTGATTCGTCCCCATGCCTTCTCAGACTATTCCCAGACAAACCCATGGGAACAAGTCAAGTGAAGTTCTTTTTCGGGGAGCTCAATCAAGCTGTAGACTATTATCGTCCTACTTCTATTACCAAAATATCAGGAGGCGGTTCGGAATTTTATTTATTCGAAACCTATCAGGATCGTGAAATTGAAGTGGTAGATCCACAAAAAAGTAACCAGGCAATAAACCTATCTTCCCAAGACGAGAGGAAGAAAACGAAAAAAGAGTTCTCGCGCTTTTACAATTACTTTATCCTGATCTTCGATGTGCCCTCTATTGAATCGCTAGAACATCAACTCTATCAGTTGCGTTATTCGAACATCCCTGTTCTCGATATGAGAATCCAAGGTAATGTAACAACATATACGGAAAAACAAGTCAACACTCTAGCTTTCCAAGCTAAAAGACACCTAGAAACTGGAGACCGAATCCATGGACCTGCAATTCGAGTCCTCCTCCTCGGGAATACGCGGTCTATGCTAACAGGGTTTGCTCAATATGTATATCCTGGCAGGAGCAAAGACGAAGCTTTTAAAGCGCTTAAGAGCGAATACATTACGCCAGGAAATCCGACTTTTGCCTTAAATTATGCTCGTGTATCCATCCCCAGCCAGAACAAAACAACAATACCTATAGTATTGTTGGCTTTGCGCATGCCTAATGGGAGCCTAGCTGGCAAAGTAGCCCATGTCATGCTCACACAGGCCAGGGTAGACTACTTAGTTACAGTAGGAGCCGGAGGCTCAATTAACTACGAGACTCCGATAGGAGGCTATGAATTTATCCATAAAAGCTGCATTTACGATCGCCAAGGAAATCTTGTAGAACGAACAAGCCTAAACAAAGCTTTCCAAGCAGGTCATGTTCTAGTTCCCTCAAACGCTAAGGCAAGCAACAATGTTACAGTATCCGGCCCTCTTTTAGAAACGAGAAATTGGCTAGACGACATAAAGAAAAAGTCTTCCTCTATATCCAATGTGGACGTCGAATCTTTTCACATCCTCAAAGCGTTCAATCAAGCGCCGCAAGCAAATGTTTACCCCTACATCACACCCGCTCTATTCATCTCTGATCATGTGGGTAGGGAAGGTTCCTCACTAAGCAAAACCATTGGTAAAACTGCATACAAAGATGCTTATTTGCTCGTAGAGTTTGTCATAGAGCAGATCAGAAATCTATATTTATCCAGGACTTAAAGAGGAAAGCATGCTGCCCACGTGTATCTATTTAACCTCGGTAGGTCACGACCAATCTGTCAAGCAGGGTATTGATGCTTGTCAATTTTTTCACCCTTTTTCGACCGATTTTCAACCAGCCCTTGATTTTCTCATGCAAGATGTCAGCGCTGTTGCACTGCTAAAGAAAATTATAGAGGAGAATCAAGGGGAGAAAATTAATCTGAAGTTTGGTGTACAGGAACAAGCAGCAAGTTATGATTTCGATACCCATACCATTATATTAAGCAAATCTTATCGACAAGTCGCCTTGCAAGAGCAGGTCGCTTTTCTGTTTTTTGAGCTGCAAAATGCGCAACAACGTCGAGATTTGCAGCGTCTGTATAATCAGACTGAAAAACTAGGAAAGAAAAATTTCGTCAAACAGATCGAAACACGTGAGTACAGTTCAGCTTTAGCAACACATTATTTTGTGAATAAGTACGTAAATGAGGGCACTTTCAACAAAAATGTCCCTTACTTCTACACACCTCTTAACTTTAAGGACCATTATCTCTTACAACAACTCACTGGCCATGCGCAAAAAATCGCTGCTCAAATTGACCAACGTGCACATACAAAAATTAAGGAGCCCTATCACGGGACATGGCCTTGTCCATTGACAATACCGCAACTGCCCATTCTAAAATTGCTGCTTTCTTACAAAATCATCCTGGAAACACCGCATGGAGTGCCCGAGGCAAAACAAAGAGAAGTTAACAAGGATATCACAGAATGGATGAATAAGATAGACTCTCTTTACCACTCTAATCCAAATACCTCGTGTGACCTATGGATAAATGCGCATAAGATATTCCAGCAGAAATGAATATACCGCAATGAATTCAAGATTTGGGAATTTGGCAAGGCTGCGGATACTTTGAAAATGTCCAGTGGATATTTTCAAAGAGGAGCAGGTGAGCAAAGCGAACCGGCCCGGAGGGCGCCCTGAATTTGAGCCAGTGTATGCGGCGCTGCTGCGGACACTTATCAAAAGAGCACGATTGCTCTTTTGTAAGGGAAGTAGGCACAACTTGAATAAGTTGTGCGATGCAGGCGGGCTCAAATACAGCGACTGTCCGACGTAGCCAAAAACCAAATCTTGAGTTCATTTCGGTATAAAAAGCTGCAATCATTTAAAATAGATTGACGCCTTCAAGATTATAAATTAATAAGAAGTATTGGTATTATGATAAAATAAGTCCCATGACTTTCTTCATTTCTAAAAAAAAATGGATCTTCGGTAGTTTGTTGTGTCTTTCCGGGTGTGTCTCTTTACCTAAAGATGAACAAACGGCACATCTGCTTCCGCCTCCCTCTGTCGAATTATCTGTCGAAAAAAGTTTGGAGAGCGGCCTCTTTGAAATCAAAGATTGGCCTCGGTCAAACTGGTGGGCAATTTTTCAATCGGATCAGCTCAATCAGCTCATTGTAGAAGCCTTGAGGCAAAATCCGACCATTCAAAGAGTCGAAAAGCGCGTAACTTCAGCAAAACAGATCGCAAAAGTCGTGCGGTCAAGATTATTTCCTTTGCTCTTTTTCGATGCCGATGAGAGTTGGGAATATTTAAGCTATCATGGACTTTACCGGGCTTTAAACCCTCATGTACCTATCAATGCCAATCTTGTCGACCTGACTTTATCTTTTACCTACGAGTTTGACTTCTGGGGGAAAAATAGAAATTTATTCCTGGCTGCGGTAGGTGAAAGCAAAGCACAAGAAGCAGAAAGCGCTGAGGTCCAGCTCATTGTCACAACTTCACTAGCGCAAGCTTATTTTGCCCTGCAGACCAATCTCTTGCGCAAGAATCTTTATGAGCAACTCGTACAAGTGCGCCAGGAAACTTTTACGCTTCAACGTTTACTTCAGAAAAAAGCCTTACTCTCCAAGCTCCAACCCTTGCTTTCCGAAGAAAATTTGCTCGAAGCCCAGAAGTGGTTGCTCACTATTAAAGATGAAATTGAAGTCGATAGACATCTGATCAATGTTTTTCGCGGAAAGGGTCCTGATGCGCCTTTGATCCTTGATCAGGAGTTCTCTTTCCCCTTAAAACAGCTGCCAATTCCGAGCAATCTCTCCTTAGATCTTTTGGCACGCCGCCCTGATCTCATGGCCCAAATCTGGCGTGTGGAAGCCCTTGCTCATGAGGTAGGCGCCGCTAAAGCGGATTTCTATCCGGATATTCATCTCACCGCTTTGATCGGCCTAGAAAGTGTGCTCTATCGTTTTCTTTTAAATACACATAGTAAAACAGCGGCATTACAGCCTGCAATCCATCTGCCGATTTTTACTGCCGGCGCAATTCGCGCCAACATCCGGGCTAAAAAAGCGCAATTCGATGCCGCTGTGAATGACTACAACGACCTGCTTCTTAAGAGCGCTCAAGAGGTTGCTGATTTGCTCGTCTTGGCGCAAACGATCTATCAGCAAAAACAGGACCAAGAGCAGATTGTCCAAGCTGCTGCAGAGCGTTTTGCATTGACCAATCTGCGCCAGCAAAAGGGACTGGATAATATGCTCTCCTGGTATTTGTCAAAAGAAGAATGGATTTTCAAGCAATTAGACGATGTATCGCTTCTTTATAGCCAATATTTAGCAACGATCAAATTGATTAAAGCATTAGGAGGAGGATACCGTTCTGAATATGATGTCCCTTTAAGAGCAGAAGGAGAGTCAAAATGACGGATAATGCTTCTGCTCGACCTTCAAAGAGACCAAAAAAAACCAGATCGAGGCGAAAAAAAATCACACTTGTTTATTTCGGAATTTGCCTTGTTCTTGCATTCGTTTTTCTTCTATTTTGGCTCTTCTATTTACGCCACATCGCATATACGGATGATGCTTATGTCGAAGGAAATCAAGTGTTCATCACACCACTTCGGCCCGGATTCATCACAGCCATCCATTCCGACGACACCTACCTTGTCAAAAAAGGCCAGCTGCTCATCGAGCTCGATCGTACCGATTCAGTGATTGCACTCCACAAAGCCAAAGAAAATCTGGCGCAGGTTGTCCGCGAAACTTGTCAGCAATTTCATCAAGTCTTCGCTTACAGAGCAGAAATAGAAATTAGAAGGGCTGAATTTATCCGTGCAAGCCAAGATTATGAGCATCGTTATGATGTCATTGCACAGGGAGGCGTATCACTAGAAGATTTTGAACATGCAATCGCTGCATTAGAAGCCAGTTTCTTCTCTTTACAACTGACGGAAATCCTTTATGAAAAATCTCTCAGCGCTGTTCAAGGAACTTCCATCAAATCGCATCCACTTGTTCTCGAAGCTGCTGACAAACTACGCGATGCCTGGGTTCAATTATATCGCTGTCACATTTATTCTCCTGTCGAAGGACTCGTTGCACAAAGAAAAATCCAAGTGGGCATGTGGGTGAATTCTGGCCAGCCATTGATGAGCGTGATCCCTTTAGATCAGATTTGGGTCAATGCTAACTATAAAGAAACTCAGCTAAAAAAAATGCGCATTGGGCAAAAAGTGAAAATCAGATCCGATCTGTACGGCCGAAACGTTGTTTTTAACGGGACAATCTTAGGGCTTCCTGGAGGCGCTGGAAATGCCTTTTCGTTGCTTCCTCCGCAAAATTTATCAGGGAACTGGATCAAAATTGTCCAAAGGCTTCCCGTCAGAGTCGGTCTAGATCCCCAAGAATTGATACAGCATCCGCTGCGCATTGGGTTATCGATGAAAGCAACCACAGATCTGCGCGATCAACAAGGAGAGCTCGTCCCTTCCACACCCACAGGGTCTCCAACTTACGAGACACAAATCTATAAAACAGAAGAGACAGGCGATAAAAAACTCATAGAAGCCATCATGGATGAAAACCTAGATCCATCCTTGGCTGCTTTCGCAGACACTCCACTGACTATTGAAAGAGAAGATGAACAGCTCAATAACCGCATGCCTTAAACGCCCGCCGGACAATTTTTTATACACCGCTCTCTTTTTCTCTTTATTTACCGTCATTTTTAATTACACGCTCACAATCATGGCCACTCCTTATATCGTCGGAGATTTGGGAGGCAGCAATGACATTGCTAGTTATACAGTCACTTTTTTTGCTTTAGGAAATGCTCTGGGCATTCCCTTAGGAAGAACATGCGTCGATAAATTTGGAACAGCAAAATGTTTAGTGTTTGGCATGCTTCTTTTTTGTCTTCTCTCTTTAGTCTGTGCCATTGCCCCTAACTATCCCTTTTTCATCGCTGTGCGATTTTTACAGGGATTTTCCTGCGGCCCTTTTTATGCCTTGATCTTTTATTTAAACGCAAAACTTGTCCCCGCTGAAAAGCGCGGCCTGTTTACTTCGATCACCCTATCGATTTTCACAATGAGTCCAGTGATCGGAGCGTGTTGGGGAGGCTGGATTGCTTATGAATGGAACTGGCGCTGGATCTTTTATTTCGATCTTCCCTTGCAACTCTTCTTGGCCTTTTGTCTTTGGCGTCGACTCAAAGGATTTGACTCCCACAAGCCACCCAATCAAAACTCCTCTTTTGATCTCATCGGCTATCTCTCTTTTTCTATCGGCGTACTTTGCCTAGGCTCTGTCCTCACAACTGGCCAGCAATTAGATTGGTTTCGCTCTCCTCTAATCATCACACTTGCAGTTCTCGGAATTTTATCCCTGATTTATTTTATCATCTGGGAATTCCATCATCCCACTCCGATTCTCTATCTCCGCATGCTAAAAAACCCTTATTTTTCTTTTGCCCTTTTCAATCTCACCATTTTATTTTCCGCTTATTTTGGAATGGTTATCCTCTTAGCATTATGGCTAAACCTTTGGGTAAAATACACCCCAGACTGGATAGCGCTTCTCATCGGGACGATGGCGTTTTCAGGCGTGTTTCCGATGTTTCTTATCGATGAAAAAATACGTAAAATGGACAACCGTATTTTTCTAGCGATTTCGATCGTTTTTTTGGCAATTTCCTGCTTTCACACCATGCTCTTCAACGTCGACATCAATTTTGGAAGGATTGCCTTCTCAAGAATCCTCGCAGGAATTGGCCTGGCCTTTTTCCTGGCTCCGATTTTTAGGATCTCCTTTCATAATTTCCCTAAGGAAAACCACATTCACGTCCTCAGCTTATTTCAAGTTGTCCGTGCCTTGGCCAGCGGCCTTGGCGCTTCGATCTACACGACGATATGGCTGCGCAGGCAAGTCTTCTACCATGATCGATTAGGGAGTAAACTCACCGTATTATCTCCAGAAACGCAAGAATTTTTTTCTAAAGCCGCGCAGATTGACCTGCACGGTGAAACCGCAAATGCCCAGCTCGAATACTTTTTGCAACGAGAATCGATTTCTTTGGCCCTAGATGATTGTTTTTATCTGATGGGGATGCTCTTGATAGGAATGGCTGTGATCTTCGCACTCACTCTTTTCCTGCGTCGCCGCGGGTTTGTCAGCGACGAAGTTTAAAAATCAAAACGCATGATGAACTCGATTCCTGAAACGAAAAGATCTCCTTGATTTGCAAAAAAAACTCCTGGCGCCCCTGCACTCGTAAAATGCAAAAGCTGGTTCTGGGAAAAGAACAACAGCTCATCCCAGGCCAGTTCTAATTTCAGCCGCTTAAGGGCTCCGTGAAAACAACGTTGCCAGCAAACCCCAGCGCCAAGATCGATCATTGCCGCAGAAGATGGAAAGATATCATGGACTCCCAAGAGCTTTTCCTTGCCGGCATATTCATCTTGGTGCAAATAAAATTCCCCAAAAAGCACACTGAACAAGCTGTGTGCACACAAACTAAAACCCCCACCCAAGGACCATTGGCCTATAAGACCTAAGTTGGGTCCAATACCGAAATATTTATTCTTCATGTGGATGATTTCATCTGCACCATTCGGCAAATTTCCTCCATAATAATCAAGATAGTACTTCTGTCGCACAGATCCCGCTCTTATTCCGACATCCGGCGTCAAAAAGAAGGTTTTCGATACCTCATAACATTTACTCAGCGTTAAATCGACAAGTCCTAGATGAAGACGCCAATGCACTTTGGCCTCTTCAGCAAAAAAGAGACCGCCAGTCGTTGATTTTTGCCAAAGGGGAAAGAGAACATTGCCGTTGCGCGCTTTTGTTTCATTGTCTGTGTGTGTTTGAAAAGAGGTGAATTGCAGTTGAAGATTCCATCGATCATGAGGGAAACGGTACCCTAAGCCTAGCTTAAAACCAAAGTCCCATTCGAACGTAGGATTTTCCACCTTAGCGTGGGGAGCTAGCTTGAGCAAGGAATCACTGTCCACCGCAAAGCTTAAAGCTGCTTCATGAGCTTTCCAATATAAGAGTGCGGCATCCGTAAAAAAACCCCTCTTGCTCAACTCTTCAGAATAGCAGTGGCAAAAGAACAATCCTGTGCTAAGATAAAGAATAAAAAGAGGGAATTGCAAAACTCCTCGCCAGCAGAAAATCGATGATTTTGGCACCTGTTGCCAAAACCCGCACAGCGGGTTCGGTTGGCGGCGGCGAAAGCATACTTGGATAAGTAGGAGAGCCGCCGCCAAGGCGACAGGTACCAAAAGCGCGATTTTATGCGGCGAAGAGTTTTGCAATTCCCTCAAAAGTTTAAGCATGAGATAGCAGTGTAATGAATCGCAGTTTTTTTTACTGTGGCTTTCTAATTTTTAGCTTGCGGTTGTCTTTTTCTCTTTTCTCTTGGGAAATTACTCGTGAAGAAGGAGAGCGGATTGGCCATCATATCTTCTTCAATGAATGCAGCGGTAAAGTGGAAAAACTTGTCTGGTGGAATGAAAGAGAAAATTTTGCCTCTTTGGGAATCGGTCATTTCATTAAGGAAATGCCTGGCGATGTAAAAGATCCTCTTTTGGCCTTTGCAGAAACAGCCAAAAGAATCCTCAAGCGCAGAGTGCAAAATGCTCCCCCCGAACGACACGAAGAACGCTGGCTTCCAGGATGGCTCAAGCGGATCGATTCTTATATCGTTACTTGAAATCTAGAGAAGAGAGTTCTTCTTTATCTCGCGTTTTCTCTAAACGCTTTTCGAGATCGACAATTTCTTTCATGCCGCTGCTTTTACGGATCACGTTCCCTTTTTCATCAAAAATGAGCAATGTTGGAACGACTTGAATCTGATATTGATTGAAAAGTTCGCGACCCACTTCCGAGTTGACCTTCAAGAATTTAATTTTACTGCCATATTCTTTTGCCCACATCTCGTATTGTGGGCCAAACATTCGGCACGGCCCGCAAAATGTCGCATAAAAATCGACAAAGACAATGCTGTTGGCTTCGCGCAATTCTCTTTCAAAATGCTCTTTCGAAGCCACCTCGATGACCTTTTTAACTTCTTGTTTTTTTTCTACGATGTTCACCACTCCACTCTTCTCTGAGGAGGGGACAGCAGAAGCAATATACTTTTGCGCTTGCAATGCCGCTTTTGCGGCATCTCCTGCGGCAGAGATCGCTTGTTTGAATTCCGGATCGCAAACATCCCCGATAGCATACACTCCCTCGATCGATGTCTGTTGATGTTTTTTAAGAACGATATACCCTGCAGAGTCGAGTTCGAGTTGGCTATGGAATAGATCGGTGTTTGGACGTGCGCCAATCGCAAGAAAAAGCGCGTCGACGGGAACTTCGAACATCTTATCCGTCGATGGATTGCGGACGACGAGATGAGTCACTTTTTGCCCATCTCCTTTTATTTCCTTGATCACAGTCTTATAGTGCACTTGAACATTCGGTCGCGATAGAACCTCGTTCATCCGTTCTTTTTCTACAGTGCGGAATTCATCGCGACGAACAAAAATATGAACTTTTTCTGCAAGATTGGAAAGATATTGTGCCTCGATCAATGCGCTATCGCCGCCTCCGACAACGGCAACAACTTTGTCTTTGTAGGTAGAACCATCGCATACAGCACAACTATAGACCCCGCGCGACCAATAACCCTCTTTTCCCATTTCTCCTGGAATATTCAGAAGATTGGGTGTTGCCCCAAGAGCGATAATGATCGAATGGGCTTTATACTGCTTTAATTGTTCGCTAGATCCAAAAATCGGTTTCGTCGTGATGAGAAAAGGACGTTTGGACAAATCAACAGCCAGAACAATTTCAGAAACTAAAATGGCTCCATTTTGTTCGGCTTGTTTTTTGACTCTGTCCCCCAATTCAACCCCAGAAATGGACATTTCTCCAGGCCAATTCTGCACATTATGCGATTGCGTGATTGTCCCTCCCACAGAGAGTCCTGTAATAACCACTGGAGGCAATCCTGCTCTAGCAAGATAGACAGCAGAGGTGAGCGCCGCAACGCCGCTCCCTAAGATCACCACAGGATGCTCTTCTAATGCTTCCGCTCGAAGGTTCGATGTCACAGGAAGAATGAAGAGATGGAACCAAAGTAAAATTTTTTTCATACGAACACGCCTATCTTTTACCTAAAGAGGGAATTGCAATTCCATCTAAAGAAAGATTTTTGAAGAATTTGCCTAATGATTATAATAGTCCAAACCAATTAAAGTTACAAAATTTCAAATGTTAAAAATTTATTCAGAACCTGAGGCTATGACCGAAGGCCTCGACCAAATCCTCATTCTTGCTGAAACAAATGAGACTCCTCCTGACCCTCCTGGCGGCATCCCCCTTCAATGGCTGCCCGGATGGATCCGGTGGCCCGTCCGCAGTGTCCTGCTGCCCTTCATTCTTCTCGATCTGGGAGCGCAGAAAGTTGCCCGAATGTTTGTTCGGCCTCCTTTTAAGAAAGAAGGGAAATGTCTGAAACGAGGCAATTGCTGCCACTACGTTCTCATTCCCGAAGCCAGAGGAATTTTGGGGAGACTTTTTTATTTTTGGAACACTCAAGTGCTGGGATTTTATCGACGTCATCCGGAAGTCCACGAAAGTGATGGAAAACGCATTTACGTCATGGGATGCCGCTATTTGAAAAAGAATGGAACATGTGGGCATTATCATTTACGGCCTTCTGTTTGCCGTAAGTGGCCCGTCATCGAATATTTTGGCTATCCTCGAATCATTAAAGGGTGCGGATTTAAAGCAGTTCCTAGAGAGGGAATTGCAAAACCCCTCTAGAGCTTAAATTCAAATTCTTCGTCGTTATCTAGCTCGATCGCATTCACAACGGACATCCAATCAGGCCTTGCTGAGATTAATTCTTGAATGATCCCCCTAATCCGCAAATGGAATTGATTAGGGGGGATGTCGATAAAACACTTTTCGATGTTCTGAATTGTTTGCTCATCATTGAGATAAGCGACGAGCAGATCTTCGACCTGTCTTAGTTTTTTGATTTTTTGCCCAACGCCATATTTTAAGACAAAATCGACATTGGCGCGCTCCCAAAATAAAGTGATGTCCGTATTGTCAATAAGAATGGGAAGCTTCATCGCAATAGCCTCATTAATCGTTCCAGGTCCTGGTTTAGTGATGATGACATTGGAAACAGCCATGATATCCGCAACTCGTTCCGTATAGCCAAAAACTGTCATCGTGTTCGAAGAATTTAACTCCAATCGTTCGAGCTGCTGTTTGAGTTTATTATTTCGTCCTGCGATGACGACAATATGTGCATTGAGATCAAGATTACCCACCTTCTTTGCATAAGCGTAGGCCGTGTCGCCTCCTGCAGCTCCCATCATAATTAACACAATTTTTTTCTCAGAAGGAAGATGCAATTCTTCGAGAATTTTATTGCGATCTTTTTGAACCATGAATTCTGTTCTTAGCGGGAGTCCAATCGTCTCAATCGCACTCTCCGGAACACGTTTCCGCAGCAAAACATCACGAGTTGTGGACAAGTCAGCCCCAATTGTCACTTTAAAATAAGGATGCTTGATCTTTTCGATCTCAACAGCCCAATTTCTCAGATCATTATCCGTTGTAATAATGAGAAAGGGGAGCTTCGATTTTCGAGCTGCTTCCGATGCGGGTAAATTGACAAAAGGAATCACTGAAATGACAAGATCAGACTTGTAAGTCTGGATGTAGGAATGGATAATTCTTTCCAACTTTCCCATATAAGATCGAAAAATAGAAGGCGCCAAGTTGCGCACGATGAAATTCATCGAACGGATCCAGCCATTGCGCAACATCGAATTATAGACCTGCTCACAAGAAGGAACGCCCCAAATGCGCAATTGATTGATGGGATAAACCATTTTTAGATCATATTCATCCCCCACAAGACTTTGCAACGTGTTGCACGCAGCAATATGTCCACCTCCACCCGTACTGGAGAGAATGAGGAGGGTCTTTCGTTGTGAAGGAGTTTCTACTGCATCTTCTGCAAGTAAATGAGCCGAACAAAGAACTAGGCAAAAACAAAAGCAAGATAAGAATTTCGCCAAGGCAATACCCGAAGTTGTTCTTTTTCGTAGCATAATGATCGACCTCAATCCAGACAAGCAGTTTTGCGTATACCGAAATGAATTCAAAATTTGGGAATTTGGCAAGGCTGCGGATACTTTAAAAGGGTGTAAATAAAAGTGTTGAGGCTAGGCATTACTTCAATGCCTAGCCTCAACACTTTTATTTACACTCACTTTAAAATGTCCAGTGGATATTTTCAAAGAGGAGCAGGTGAGCAACAGCAGCTCCCGCTAGAAGCGGGAGCTGAGAGAAATGCGGCTTCGCCGCAGATATGAGAATGTTTTTGACAAAACAACACCGCCAGCACCTTTGCCTACGAACACCGTCAGATCTATATACGCTCAAAAACCAGGGTCCTCCTCAAGCTCGCTTGTTAGGAGGTGTCCACTCCCAGAGTAGCACCTTTAAAGCTCGGTGTTAGAGCTCCGAATAAATCCGTCCAAGATTTAACGTAATACAGATAAAAAAGGCCGCGCATTTTTTCCCAAAATGCACGTCTTGTTTGCATATGTCGCATGGCTGTTTGAAATAACCCACACGTTGCTTCTTGAATCTGGTCAATTAAAAATGCTAACATCATTAAAAAAGCAAATATAGTGTGAAGGTTGTTTTTACCATGATCGAAATTGTGCTCGAATTGGTAGCCCTGGTTCTTGAGCGTGTTAAAAGTTTCATTCTCAATTTTCCATCGGGCGCGCCCTCCGCGCATTAATTCGTAAATATTTTTAACCGTGATTTCGTGGCTTATTGCCCAACCGCAATGACCTTTCTGAATTGTTTTTCCCTTAACCCCTCGAACTTCTTCCCATTCACATTCTAAAAAATTCACATTCGGGGCATTTTTTGTCTCATTCAGAGGAACATTATTCGCGTACCAAAATGTATACCTGTTTCTGCCCACAGTCATTTTGAATTCCTTCTTAATCCCTCTGCGGCTGCCCGACATAGCCAAAAACCAAATCTTGAGTTCATTTCGGCATAATCTTTTTTGTGGACGTTCTATCAAAAACAATTCAAAAAAAAATCGAATCATGTTAATTAGCAAATTAAGTTATACCGCGTAAACAACTCATGAATAAAAAACGCCTGAAATGGATCTTTTATCTCACTGTTCCCTGGGTTCTCATTATCCCTTTCAGCGGAAACTTGAATCTAAGCAAATTCTTTAAAACCATTATTCTTCAGCCGCAAAAGACAGGAATCATTACCTTTCATTATTTCGATCAAGGTCGCAATCGGCCGGCTGTCACTGAAGTATGGTATCCCATAGACAAAGAAATTCCAGCGCAAACCTCAACAGGCTTTTGGTTAAGGTGCGACGAAGCTCGCGATGCTCCCTTGAGCAATGCATCGTCTAAATATCCTTTGATTATGATGTCGCATGGCAGTGGAGCAGATAGGTATACCATCTCTTGGCTTGCTGAAGTATTGGCCGCCAATGGATACATTGTCGCTGCTATGGACCACTTTGGGAATACTTGGAATAATAGAATTCCCGAATACTATGCTCAACCATGGGAACGCCCCATGGACATCTCATTTGTCCTTGATCAACTCCTGGAATCTACTCTATTTAAAGACCGCGTGGACCAAAATAAAATTGGATTTGCAGGATATTCTCTCGGCGGCTCTACAGGAATCTGGATCGCCGGGGCTGAGGCAGCTGCGCACGATCTTGAGTACATTAAAAATCATTGCCTCAAAGAGGTCGGCGACGTCGTTTCTGCGAGCACCCTCGAAAATATCGATTTTAACCAGGCCAGGGGCTCATTTCTCGACAAACGCATTTCAGCAATGGTGTTGATGGCACCCGCTTTGGGTTGGTTATTTGATGAAAAAAGTCTTTCAAAAATCGAGATTCCCATTTTTATCTTTGCTACAGAAAATGATCAGGTTGTCCCTATTGACATGAATGCGAAAATCTTTGCTAAAAAAATCTCCCATGCCTCGTTAAAAATCTTTTCAGGTGAGGCCAATCACTACGTTTTTTTGAATCGCACAACCTTGGTTGGAAAAAGATTTCTGGATTCCAAATATTACACAGATCCAGAATCCATCGACCGTGCAAAAGTTCATACAGAGATCGCTAAGAAAGCCGTGATCTTCTTTGATGACAAGCTGAGATAAGAGCCATCCATCATGCTAAATATAGGGCGCTCTGTTATCAAGCGAAAGTTTTATTAATGGGTCTGAGCGTTTTGTTCTGACTTTACAAACCGCTCAATTCATACTTCCTCGGAGACCTATGGCAAGCACTGAATGTCATAGGTTTTTGAGGACGTACCCCATTTTTAGACAGCATGACCAGCGTCGCATTGCGCCCGCTCGTTTTCTCTCTGCGATAAGAAAAATAGTCCTTTTCCTGGGTATGCGTGCAAATCTCAGCGATCTGGATGTGATGAGGAAGAACCCCGGACGCTTCGAGCTGAAAGCGGGCGATCGCCCATAAGTCAAAATAGTACGGCCTCACTTGAAACTTCCAAAATTCTTCAGGGAACTCGACTCGATAATGGACAAATTCGGCCCGGTCGGGTCCTAAGCTTGGAGAAATCCCCACAAGAAGATCTTCGGACTTGGATCCAAAAACGTTCCCCATTTTCCGTATTGTAGCGCCATAGATATTCTTCACATTGCCTCGCCATCCCGAATGCACATTTGCAATGGCGCGATGCACAGGATCGTAGATAATGGCAGCTTGACAATCTGCGTGTTTGATCATCAACCCGATTTCTTTCCGGTCTGTGATCAGAGCATCGCATTCGCCAACTTCTTGATTAGAATCTTCAATGAAAGCGACTTCATTTCCATGAACTTGTATTCCTCCGATGCATCGCTGAACGTTTAATGCTTCAAAAATACGCCGGCGGTTTTCTGTAACCTTATTTGGATCATCCCCTGTTTTGCCGCCAATGTTTAAAGAACGGTAAGGCCCTTCGCTCACACCCCCGTGACGCAAAAAAACAGCATGTGCAAGTCCTGGAATATCAGCCAGAAGGTCAAATTCGAGCCACTCGAGCTCCCCCCTTTTTTTTCGAATCATTTTCAAAATCCTACTTTTCAATTAAGATAGTAGAAACTCAGGTTAGAAAAATATGACTGAAAGCCCATTTTCCCATTCTCTCTTCTGGCATCATTCTATCTCGGCACTCTGTTTTTTTGCTTTTGCAATGAGCTTCATCAGCCTTTGGATACGTAAGACAGCTTGGATATGGGGATCTTTTTTGTTCATCGCTTATGTTTTCGCCTTTCAAGCCAAGATTGTCACCTGGATGTCGCTGATCCCTGTTTTGATTTTATTTTTTTGCCACTTCTTCTTATACCGAAACAACATGAAGAATCGAAATTTTGGCAAAGCTGGCGCCCAGAGTTTGAACCAGCGAAGCGGCGCCGAAGCAGCACAACTTGAACAAGTTGTGCGATGCAGGCGGGTTCAAAATCTGGGATGTCCAGCGCAGCCAAAAATCGATTCTTCATGTTGTTTTGGTATAAATAAAGACCTTCCAAAAAGCGCCAGGTTTTTACTGATTTGTATCGCCATTGGCGTCTCGCTTGCTTTGGCCTTCCATTTTCTCCCAGGCTTCAATCATTGGAAAATCGCTTCAAATCTTTGCATCAGTCCAGGCGCTTATCCTTATAATCTATGGTTCAATTTCGACAAGCCTTTTATCGGACTATTTGCCCTTGCATTCGGTATTCCTTTGATCTCTTCTAAGACAGAGTGGCTTCGAGTCTTAAAAGTCAGCATCCCAATGAGTGTTGTTGGAATTTTAATCATGATGGCGATCTCGCTTTATTTCAATCTCGTCACTTGGGATCCCAAAATTCCCCTCATTATCTTTGTATGGCTCATTGACAATCTCATTTTTGTGTCCATTCCCGAAGAAGCTTTTTTCCGCGGATTCATTCAACGCGAACTCTATCTTTGGTTCGGAAAAACTCCAGTTGCAGGACTTGGGAGCATCTTTGTCACATCGATTTTTTTCATACTGTTACATCTGATTTGGGTGGCGGACCTATCTTTTCTCTGCCTTGTCTTCGTCGCTAGTTTGATCTACGGCACCATCTATCAAGTGACCAAGTCGATTGAAGCGAGTATTTTATGTCATTTTGGCCTAAACGTCGTTCATTTTCTTTTGTTTACATATCCCGCTTTGCAAAGATAGTTTTAGAGGGAATTGCAAAACTCTTCGCCGCATAAAATCGCGCTTTTGGCACCGGGCGTAAATAAAAGTGTTGAGGCTAGGCATTATTTCAATGCCTAGCCTCAACACTTTTATTTACACCTTTTGGCACTGTCGCCTTGGCGGCGACTGCCTTCGGCCCCGGTTCGCTCTTCGCTCACCTGCTTTGCTACTTACGAAGGTTCCCCGGACCTTCTCGTGTCTTCGCAGCCACTTATCCAAGTATGCTTTCGCCGCCGCCAACCGAACCCGCTGTGCGGGTTCTGGCAACAAGCGCCAAAATCATCGATTTTCTGCTGGTGAGGAGTTTTGCAATCCCCTCTTTAATTTGTTTAATTAAAACTATTATATTAATCTATTTGTTGTTGAAGCAAATAAACTAACAATATATAATTTCCCACTTATTAAACTTCGTGTAATTATGCCAGAAACAAGAATTTTTAATGCATCTGTTTTCACAAATTACCCGAATTTACAGAATTTTTTTAATCAGTCTCCCGCCATTCAAGAAGTTTTAAACAAAAAAAACGAACCCTATTCAGGCGTTCCTCTCCCGCTTAATCCCAACTTGGATTGCAAATGGCAAGTGTGCCAAATCGCCACATCTCCCTTTCGAATGGTTCTTGTTGTTTTCCTAAAAACTGTGGCAGCCGGATTGGACTGTTGTGGATCCTCACATCTTGCTAAAGATATGAGAAATTGGTCTGTTCGTCTGATCATCGGTTTTGAGGTCTTCTCCACTGCAACAACCAAAGTCTCGAAGATAGCGGCTTCTCTGAATGACCCCAACCGAGAAGGAGAAATTGTCAACAAACACCCTTCGATTTCTGAAAACCAAGTGCCTACAAATGTAAGAGAGCTGACATTTTGTCAAGTCTACCACGAGATCAAATTTGGCCATTACAATGGCATTTGCAGGGGTGAGAGTTTTTGGTTTTTGTATTTGTATTTGAAGACTAAGGATCAGTTCAGCGACCGAAGAGCTCATATGGCGACTCTAGGGGAACAGTTTAAGGATGGCGGAGGGATGGACCCGACGCTTTTACAAAGCATTAATCCTTTAGGCACTGGACAGCTTTTAAATCTCAACATTGGCACACAATCTGTTGCGGATACTGCTTATGTTCCTGTTCGGCTGATTGAACATACTCCTAACGAATGGAGATCCCAGTCTGCTGAAATGACTCGCCAGCTCAAGGTAATGCCTGCCGGAGCTTATGCTGTCGGATTTCCTAGGCACCAAACCGCCTTTGTCAAAATCGATGACGAGCTGGGTTTTTTCTTCGATCCCAACCGTGGGATTACGGAAATCCAAGGACCCGAACTTGCTGAAAAATTGTACGAAAGAGTCAGCCGCACATTGGAAGAGACAGGAGATAATGGAAGGGCGTCGTCTCGCGTCTACTTTACCCCCGTGATGCTGCGCGCATAATCCAGCTAAAGATAGTTTTAATTAAACTATTATATTAATCTATTTATTGTTGAAACAAATAAACTGACCGTATATAATTTCCCACTTATTAAACTTCGTGTAATTATGCCAGAAACAAGAATTTTTAATGCATCTGTTTTCACAAATTACCCGAATTTACAGAATTTTTTTAATCAGTCTCCCGCCATTCAAGAAGTTTTAAACAAAAAAAACGAACCCTATTCAGGCGTTCCTCTCCCGCTTAATCCCAACTTGGATTGCAAATGGCAAGTGTGCCAAATCGCCACATCTCCCTTTCGAATGGTTCTTGTTGTTTTCCTAAAAACTGTGGCAGCCGGATTGGACTGTTGTGGATCCTCACATCTTGCTAAAGATATGAGAAATTGGTCTGTTCGTCTGATCATCGGTTTTGAGGTCTTCTCCACTGCAACAACCAAAGTCTCGAAGATAGCGGCTTCTCTGAATGACCCCAACCGAGAAGGAGAAATTGTCAACAAACACCCTTCGATTCCTGAAAACCAAGTGCCTACAAATGTAAGAGAGCTGACATTTTGTCAAGTCTACCACGAGATCAAATTTGGCCATTACAATGGCATTTGCAGGGGTGAGAGTTTTTGGTTTTTGTATTTGTATTTGAAGACTAAGGATCAGTTCAGCGACCGAAGAGCTCATATGGCCGCCTTAGGAGAACAGTTTAAGGATGGCGGGGGGATGGACCCGACGCTTTTGCACAGCATTAATTCTTTAGGCACTGGACAGCTTTTAAATCTCAACATTGGCACACAATCTGTTGCGGATACTGCTTATGTTCCTGTT
Organism: uncultured Verrucomicrobiae bacterium; assembly: GCA_963718565.1. GTDB lineage: Bacteria > Chlamydiota > Chlamydiia > Chlamydiales > Rhabdochlamydiaceae > CAJCIW01. The sequence continues at coordinate 2,017,562 of OY970364.1, read as the reverse complement.
CGGCTGATTAAACATACTCCTAACGAGTGGAGATCCCATTCCGCTGAAATCACTCGCCAGCTCAAAGTAATGCCTGCCGGAGCTTATGCTGTCGGATTTCCCACACACCAAACCACCTTTGTCAAAATCGATGACGAGCTGGGTTTTTTCTTCGATCCCAACCGTGGGATTACGGAAATCCAAGGACCTGAACTTGCTGAAAAACTGTACGAAAGAGTCAGCCGCACATTGGAAACGGTAGGAGATGGAGAAGACGCGACACTTGATAACGCCGTCGACTTTATACCTGTAATGCTGCGCGCACAATCCAACTAAAGAAAGAAGGCAATCGCCTCTTTAACTTTAGAAGGCGATTGCTCACAAGAAAAAGGATTACTTCGTAGCAGCTGGAGTTGTTGTATTTGCTTTTTCAGCGTTTGCAACAGCAGGTGAATCTTTCATCTCTTTTGCTACAACCATTCTTTGAACAGCTTCATCTGCATCAGCGCCGTTTTTTGCAGCAATCATGACGGCTTTTCTTTGCTCAATAGAAAATTTATCGCTAAATGCTTTGCGATTTTGATCACTGAGCTTTGCAACAAAAGCTTGCTCTTCGACAGAAAGTTTTGTCGCCGCTGTTTCTGCAATTTTTTGAGCTGTGCTTGTTGCAACAACTTGAGCTTTTTGAGCTGGGGCAGCTGTCGTGCTTTGAGCTTGTGCTTCTTCAGCATTCACAGCTGTCAATCCTGCTGTCATTCCAACAAGGGCCAGCATCATCATTGTATTTCTTTTCATAGTTTTCATATCTCCTGAGAGTTCTAAGGAACATTTTCGCTTATACTCAGCGATGCCAAGTATAGCATGGAAACAACTGTATAAATTCAACCATTTTTTTGTCCAGTCTTACAATTGGATTGAGCCAAAAAATAATCAATTTAAATAATAAACGAAACTTTTGAGCTTCGTTTATTATCTCACTTTAAAAAGGTTTATTTCCAAAAGTGGGTTAAATTCAAACAGTTTCAAGTTAAATATACGGCGCGCCGTATAACTTATTTCACAGGGCAGCCACCGGAGGATCGACTTTTTTGTTGGCTCATCGGAGTCATCCCATTATTTTGCATGACTTGCTTGACAGCTTGATCAGCGGTCATCATATTGCCTGTCGCATCCATTTGCCCCATCATTTGCATCGCTTGCTGCCTTTGCTGAGAAGTAAACTGCGTACAGAACATCATTTTATTATTCATATCATTGACCTGATTAGCAAAATTCTGTTCGTCTGGCGTCAGCTGGGTGCAATCAGGCTGAGTCATTCGCCCTTGGTCCTGTTGCCCCTGCATTTGCCCTAATTGAGCTTTCCCAGACCCTTTTTGATTTGCACTTATGCTTGCTCCAAAAAGAGAAGAGCTGGCTGCAATAGCTAGAACACTTAAGAAAAAAACGGTTTTTTTCATTTAAAATTTCCTCTTCTTAAAAAAAAGTTAAACAATTTCTAACTATATGCCCATCTCTTTTTTTTGTCCATGATGAGCCAAGAAAAATTTTCAACAAGGCTTTTAGATAGATATACTATTCATGATTGGATTCTGTAAAATTTTAAATTTCCCTAAAAAATATTTCAGCGATAGTGGATAATGCTTCAAAGAGAATACGATGCCAAGCAAAAAACTATCAATGATCCACATTTGGGAATGGCCTCCAAGTTAACCCTAGACCAAGAAGATGCGCTGAGGAGACATTTGAGTCAAATAACGTACCTCAAAATGAGCAAAATTTGTCTCTACGTTCTAGACGCATATCAAGTGAAATACACTGTGGCTGGTATGACAAATTGGTTGAAGAGGCATGGATTTGTTTATAAACATCCAATCAAAGTACCAGGAAAGCTCGATCCCGAAAAACAAGCTGCGTTCCTTAAAAAATACAATGAATTGAAAGCCGGTCTCCAAGAAGGCGAGAAAATTTTCTTTGGAGATGCTGTACACCCTGAGTATCAGAGCCAGTCTGTGGCTGGGTGGATCCTAAAAAACGAAATAAAGACATTAGGAACAACCGCTAAGCAAGAGCGATTGCATTTTATTGGTGCCATTGAAAAGACATGCTGAAAAAGCGAATTAATGACAATTTCCAAACAATTGAACTCAATCCTCTCCAGACTTCAATTTTCTAGAGTATATACTGCGCCCGCTTAGGTTTTGCGAATTTTGACTCTGCGAGACGAAGCAAAATCGAAGCGAAGCGGCCGAACGAGCGAGACCATTGCTGAATAGCAAGGCGAGCGAGAAGGATCGATTTGGCAAAATCGCAGCCTGTCAAAATTCGCAAAACCTAAACGGGCGCCAGGGTATAGGAAATTAAGAAGAATTTTTTGAACTTAGTAAAGGTTTTTAAAGTGTCTCTTTTTCACATGTCGGGGACAAAGCACTGCGTGTCCTTATCTCAAGGGACCAGCAGGGGACATTGGACACGAAGTGCTGTGTCCCCGACATGTGAAAAAGAAGCACTTTAAAAACTTTTAGTGAATTTAAAAAAATCTTCTTAATTTCCTGCGCCCTGAAACGGGCGCAGTATATCCTTGTGCGGATAGTTCGTTTTTTCTATTATTGAAGGCGAACAAACCATTTCTCTTCTATTTTTATGTCACTTCAGATACGTCAGACCTTGGGAAGGAGTTTATTCCTTCTCTGGAGCAGCCACCTGCTGCTCGATTTTTTTACCGGCATTTGGCCCATTTATAAAACGATTGCCGGTATTGATCTGGCTAAGGCAGGGTTAATTGCAGGTTTAAGCGGATTCTTTGGAGAAATCCTCCAACTTTGCTTTGGATATTTTGCTGATCGGGGATTTCGAAAAAAAGTCATCCTTTTAGGATTAGTTCTAGGCTCTTCTATTCTTTGGATCACATTTACCGATGATCTATGGACTTCTTTCTTTATTCTTTTACTATTGATGATGGGGTCGGGATCTTATCATCCTGCCGCTGCTGGTTTTGCAGGACTGATCTCTTCTGAACGCAAAGGCCGGAACATTTTATTTTTTACTTCGGGAGGCGCCATCGGCCTGGCCACTTCGCAACTCGTTTTTACCAAAACACTCGATCTTTGCGGAGGCCATGCACTTGTGTTACTGACTCCTGTTTTCTTATTGGTAACTATGATTGCTTTTTATCCCATGCGAGAACAAAACGACAATCGGAAACTTTCATTTAAAGAATTTATACGGCCTTTGCTGCGCGCTAAACGCCCTCTTTTGTTACTTTATGTAACTCAAGTGTTCAATTATACTTTGATCACCACTTTCCTATTCTTGCTTCCCGATTTAATGCGCTCCAAAAGCTGCCATACCTGGCTCTGCATGGGAGGCGGCCACCTTTGCTTTGTACTTGGCGGGGCAATGTTAATGGTTCCCGCGGGCCATTTGTGCGATAAGTATGGCCATAAGCCTGTTCTTTTGATGACAATTTTTTCCGCTCTCTTATTTCTTTATAGCTTTTTGATTCAACCGGAACACTCCCTAGGAAAAACCCTCCTTTTTCTGACAGCTTTAGGGGGGTTCATGGCAACTGTCAATCCCATGATTGTCTCTTGGGGAAACAAGCTTGTGCCCGAAAGTCCAAGTACCGTTTCAGGACTGTTGATGGGGGGTGCATGGTGTGTGGCAAATCTCGGGACAATTGGGGCAGGGTTTCTTGCAAAAGCGATCGCTTTTAATCCCATTGCCACAACGCTTTGCTTGCTAGGCTTATTACTGGCCGCGGGATTCTTTTTAATTCTCTTTGTTCCTCAGGCTAGACCTATCCGCGAACCGACCCCGCGAACAATGTAAAGAAATTTATTGAGCTTAACCTTGCCATTTTCCTAGAATCCGATTTTATGGGGAGAGTAAGAAGCTCTCGCTATTCTTTGGAGAATGTGATTAATGCCTGAAAAACCTGTCGAATGCAGCCAGTGTAAAAGATCGGTCAAGGTCATCTACAAGGAAATCATCGATCATTCCCTAGTCATCGCTGAGATGTGCGCTGACTGCCCTGTCCTGCAACAAAAACTTCATGGTCAAATGGCTAAGTTACAACCTCATGAAGGACTGACGGAGGCTGAAGCAGGACTTTGTTGCGGCCACTGTCGAACTTCCCTAGAATCCATCAAAATGGGAAATCCGCTCGGCTGTAGCGAATGTTACGCGATCTTCGCTGATGTCCTTATTTCTGAATTAATTTCTGCGGACAAACTCCCTTCGCGCTTAAAAAAAGATCTCCAGTCCAAAAAAATACAGCCACTGCATTTGGGAAAATCACCCGGTAAAACTTTGACCATTCCTACTGCAAGCCGTTTGACTGCTTTGAATGAAGCTCTGAACGAAGCCTTGAAGAAAGAAAATTATGAACAAGCTGCATGGATCCGCGATCAGATTAAAGTCCTGACAGAAAAAGGCCCCAATGACGGAAAAAATTAAACTTCCTCAACCTCTTCTCGAACATACTCCTTGGGAAAAAGAAACCAACCCTGTCTGGCTCGCCACTTCTTTTTTATTGCATCGCAACGTAAATAAATTCAATTTCCCCCCAAAGATGGATGAACGGCAATTTGAACAAACGCTTACTTTGTTAAAGGATCAACTTCTTAAATCTTCTTTTCTGGATGGGCTTGTCCTATTGAAGGCAGAAGAAGTCAGCGCTCTAGATAAGGAATATCTTTTTGAACACTTTTTATGCTTAGAAGGGTTTCAAAATACGCTTGCCGGACAAGGGTTTGTCGTCGATAATTCAGGCAGCTTTCTTGCCAAACTCAACATTCAGGATCATCTTCAATTGCAACTTGTCGATTGCACGGGAAATTGGGAAAAAGTCTGGAATAAATTAAGCGAAATGGAGACGGCAATCGGGTCCTCTATAGAATTTTCTTTTTCTCCTAAATTTGGGCACCTGACCTCTGACCCTTTTCTTTGCGGAACTGGACTGTCCGTACATGCGTTTCTCCACCTGCCGGCGCTGATCCATACTCATCAGTTACAGGAGATATTGACAAAACAAAAGGAAGAAGAAATCACTGTCACGGGAATGGGAGGGACTTTAGAGGAGTTGATCGGTGACATCGTCGTCATCAGTAATACCTACACTCTTGGAATTAATGAAGAGGCAATCTTGCATTCCATCCATTCGATGTCGATGAAATTAATGGCCGTCGAGAAAACGCTGCGCTCTCATTTGCAGAGCGATCACAATGCAGAGATTAAAGACCAAGTCAGCCGCTCTTTCGGATTACTTCTTCATTCGTATCAATTACAAACAAAAGAAGCGCTCAACGCTTTAAGTCTAATGAAATTCGGTCTGCAGCTCGATTGGATCGAAGGAATCACCGACGCCAAGCTCAATACACTCTTCTTTCAATGCCGCCGCGCTCATTTGCTGCACTTGTTACATGAACAGCAAATGACCGATTCTCAAGAAGTCGCCCGCAAGCGCGCAGAATTCTTACATAAAAACATGCAAAGCGTTATCCTCAAAATCGAAGCAAAATAGGATAAACGCATGCAGCTCACTCTTTCTCTACTTATCACTTACGCATTATGCATGCCCTCCTTACACGCTGAAGACCTATACTCTTTAGAACACTCCATCGTCGGGATCTATGCAGTGAATAGTAACACAGGAGAGGTTTTAATCGATAAAAACAGTGATTTAAGCCTGGTCCCTGCATCTTGCATGAAAGTGGTTACGACCGCAGCTGCTCTCCATATCTTAGGAGCTGATCATCGTTTTGAAACCCATTTAGAATACAATGGAGTGATCGGCCCTGACAAGATTCTCAAAGGGAATATATACATTCGAGGCGGAGGAGATCCCTGTTTAGGCTCTGACCGAATAACTGGAGCCCTTTCCTGGGAAAAACAAATAGAGGTATGGGCAGATGCAATTCAAAAACTGGGAATTCAAAGGGTGGAAGGAAAAGTAGTCGGAGATGCAACACAATGGGAAAAAGCGCTTGCTGTTCCGAGTTGGTCTTGGGAAGATTTAGGGAATTACTATGGAGCAGGAGCATGTGCCTTGTCCTTTCATGAAAACTGCTATTCCCTTTTTTTCAAGCCTGATCGGAAGGTTGGGGAAAATGCCATCCTGTTGAGAACAGACCCTCCAGTCTCCATGCTCGCTTTCCAGAATGAAGTAAAAACAGGGCCAGAGGGATCTGGCGATTGCGCCTGCATCTATGGATCCGAGTTTTCTTCCCTACAATTCATCCGCGGGACTATTCCAGCAGCTGTTGACGAATTTGCGATCAAAGGGGCAATACCAGACCCCGCCACCTACTGCGCTGATTTGCTGACTAAAGAACTCCAAAAAAGAGGGATTTCCATTGGTCAGCAAGAAATAGAGCCAACAAATGAAAGAGTGGTATTTCATACAACGCAATCCCCTACTGTTGGGGAGATTGTCTATTGGACAAATCAGAAAAGTATTAATTTGTACGCAGAACACCTTCTGAAAAAAATGGGCGAGGTCGTTTACAAAGAAGGATCCACTTCTGCAGGAATCAAAACGGTCACAAATTTCTGGCTTTCTCGTGGTGTGGATTTGAATGGCTTTAACATGGTTGATGGGTCTGGCCTTTCCAGAAAGAATCTAGTCACAGCGAAGCAATTTGTCGAAATCCTGCTGCGAATCAAATCATCGGATTGCTTTCCTTTATTTTTTCAATCCTTGCCACAAAACCGGCCTTCAGTAAAAGCAAAACCCGGTTCCATGTCTCTCATCAAAGGTTACGTAGGGTATTCAGGCGATACTGTTTTTGCTGTTGTAGTGAATCAATGTCCAAATCGCCAACTCATGAATAAGAAATTGGACGAATTCGTTTCAAGCCTATCAAGAGATTGAGTGATAGAATCCAATGTTCGATGGACCTCGATTGCAGCATCTATTACCTGCTCTGTCAACCTGTTTTCAATTTTCTCCGCGGCCATGGATAGGCTTCCTCGATCTTTTGAAAAAATATGATCCGAATGGAAACTATTTAAAAGATGAAGATCATCCTCCTTTCACACAAAGAATCAATTATCTCGAAAAATGTGATATAGACTGGGCGCAGTATAGATATTTGTTCCCAATTTCTGCGATCTCTTTTGGTGGAGTGCCTTTCCACTCAAAAGAGCTGCCATAGGAGTCAGCTCAGACATAATCTGGTCAAGAGCATTCAATGTTACTGAAGATCTATTGGGGGAATAGACGAGAAAATGGTCGATTACCTTCGACCTGAAGACATTGGGAGAAATATTTGTGGGATAGGGAGAGTAAAGTGAAAAAGGAGAATGATTGTAAAAAGTCTTTGCCATTGCATCGGACATCTCTAATTCATCAAAATTCATGTCTCCCATGGCAAGGATAGTGATGTTGGGATCGAATGTGCGATGTAAATATTCAGCGAATTCGAAATGACTGGGTTTAGTGGGATCGCCTGGCAAATGCACATTCACAAGTCTCATCGTTTGCCCGTTACTTAAGCGACGGATTCGGATGTCTTGGAGCGTTCTGAAAGGGGCATCTGAGAAGACTCCGGATACTTCCTTGGCTTCTATCACTTCAAAGCAGCGTTTATCCAGGAGTACAGCATTTCCGTGATTTGAGGTCAGCTCGAAATGAGCGGGAAGTTTAGAACGAAGTTCTTCTAAGAAAGGTTTCCCACATTCCTGTAGAGAGAGGATGCTGCGCGGATGGGTAGGATGAGAGAGTGTTTCGAGAATGAGATCTACGACATGCCGATCTCGGACAGTGAGCTTGGAATCCCCAATATAAACGTGCTCATCAGCGATTAAAGAATGGCTGAGGCCTTGAGAATTTTTTTCAGTGACCCAGCTCATATATTTGGTATCAAGTACATTCCAAGAGGCAATGTGGAGGTCTTCGAATGTCATGCCGATGGGTAAGTGATCGGATGGAAACCGCCATTTTTCCTGAAGTTCTCCGACATAGATTCCCATAGGCTGCAGCACGGGCTGAACAGCCAGTTGATGCCTCGTTCTGCGGATGGACGCGCGCTGAGAAAAAGAGGTAGATGCGATAGCAGTAGAGGGGGAATTTTCTCTGATATAAGAAGGCATGGCTGCTGGGAGAGAAATAGGGGCAGAAAGTAGAGATAATGTTAATAAAACAGAAATTTTTTGATCCGACATAAAAGAAATCCTCCAATGTGAGCTTATCAAGCAAGAAGAATGTCTTTTGTCTTTTTTGTTTTCAATTTATTCTAACCTATTGATTTTCTCGTATTTAGCTCTAACATGCTTAAAAAATGTTCTTTGGCATGACACTTCTATTTCGGGCTTACACTTAGAAATCTCTCCTTTGCATAAATGTAGCCATTTGGATACAATAATGATAGAGGTAGACGCCAATGACAAAACCTTACCAAATTGAACTGTATCGAACGGTTGCAGGAAAGGAACCCATACTGAATGGGAAAAAGGTTTAGACAAAGCCATTACGATTAGGATAGATGCCAGGCTTGCTAGAATAAGAGAAAGAGGGAATATTGGTAATTGTAAGCTTCTTCGGGATGGTGTCTATGAGTTGAAACTTGATTTTGGGCCAGGTTATAGAATTTATTTCGGGCTGGAAACGGAAACTTTCATGAGATATAGAAATTATAAAGAACATTTAATCGAAAAACTCAGGGATGCTGAATATGCATCTGCTTATTTAAATGCATGTTTAGAGGAAAGCTTTGAAACAAAAAATATGGGCATCTTTCAACTGGCTGTTCGCGATGTTGTTGAAGCTCATGGAGGCATGGGAAAGATCTCTTCTAAAATGGAAGTAAGTCGAGAAAGTTTCTATCGAAGCCTCTCTCGAAAAGGTAAAGCTAGGTTTTCAACGCTTGTTAGCGCGATCAAGGCTTGTGGTTTGGAGCTTGAGTTTCACCCTGCACATGGCTAATCAGATGCCTAAGGCCGGGATCGAACCGACGACCTCCGCATTACGAATGCGCTGCTCTACCAGCTGAGCTACTTAGGCAAAAAAACGTCAGCCCAAATAATTTATCGAAATAGGTGCATTTTGCTCAACAGCGAGATAAAGAAAAAAGGAGTTAAAGCCATCCTACTCATGGGTGGAACAGGACTGCGTTTCGGAGGTGGAATTCCTAAGCAATTCCATCGACTAGCTGGAAAAAAAGTCTATCTCCACACTTTAGAAGTTTTCTTAGAGGCAAACTTATTTGAAGAAATTCTGCTTGTTTGTCCCGCAGCATGGATGGAACAGGTCAAGGGGGACCTCGCCGACTATGCTTTTTCAAAGATGACCATCATCGAAGGCGGTGCGACCCGGCAAGAATCTTCGTTAAAAGGTTTGCAAGCCTGTGGGAGAGAAACGCAAATTGTCGTGATCCACGATGGTGTCCGCCCTCTTATCACTGAGGCAATCCTAAAAGAAAATGTCGCAAAAGCGATCCAATACAAAGCAGTCGATACTTGCATTCCTTCAGCAGATACACTTGTTCACGTTGTCGACAAAACAATCAATACTATCCCCAATCGCTGCGAATATTTACGCGGACAAACTCCCCAGAGTTTCGATTATTCACTGATTCTTCAAGCCCATCTCAAAGCTAAAGAACATGGGATTAGCGATCATTCTGACGATTGCTCTCTGGTTTTAAAAGCTGGGCATCCCGTGCATATTGTGATGGGAAGCGAAGAGAACATTAAAATCACTTCGGAACTTGATCTTGTGCTCGCAGAACAGATTTTACGCCTCAGGCACTTTTCTTCTTCCGCTCTGACAAAACAACACTGTTTATTAGGTAAACGATTCGTCATTACTGGAGGAACGGGAGGAATAGGGACGGCTGTTTGCAATCTTTTAAAAGAAGAAGGTGCAATTCCGATTTCTCTTTCACGCTCTTCCCCAAATTATGCTGCCGATTTGACCTCTTATGCGGATACTCGCGCAATGTTTAACAAAATTCTCCATGAACACGGCCCCCTTGACGGACTGATCAATAGCGTTGGGCTGCTCAAGACAAGAGAGCTCGATCAGCTTTCTTCGGAAGAAATCGATCTTCTTATCGCAATCAATTTGACAGCTGTTATTTATAGCTGTAAATGCGCGCATCTCAAAGAAGGCGGGCATATCGTTAATATTGCATCTTCAAGCTATATTCGCGGAAAAAAGAATTACGCGATCTATTCTAGCGCAAAAGCTGCCGTTGTTAATTTTACTCAAGGATTAGCAGAAGAAAGATCCAATTTATTTATCAATGTTCTCGTCCCACAACGTACCCATACTCCCATGCGCCTAGAAAATTTTCCCGATGAAAGCCCTTCCACACTTCTTGATCCCAAAGAGGTTGCTTCTGAGATCCTCAACCTCCTCAAACAAAAGTCGATGACAGGCACTGTCATTGAAGTCAAAAAAAGATAATTACACGTAAGATGGAATTGTAAAACTCCTCGTAAAAAAAGCACTTGCCAATCCAGTGCTAACTACTTTAATGCTACGGACAAAAGCTTGTTTTGCCATCTTTGCATCAAAAAACAGGCACTTTCAATGCGTTGAAGCATGCATGATTTTCGCTAACCCAAGTTCGCGGCTTTCCCAGAGGAGCTATGCAAATTCGTCACTACATCTTGAATTAAACGAGTGTTTTATGACCTCTGAGAATTGAAGACGATAATCCCAGCGCCCTGTAAATCTCTATTTGCTCGCCTTCTGCCTTTGTAGTGCTGCGGTGGTAGAGCACCCTGCCTTCTGTTGTCTTGGCCCGCACAGTTACTCGGACTCGAGTAATCATGATATTGCGTATTGTCTGCCACAAATAGTTTATCCCTTTTCGAATTAATTGGTGCCTGCAGTGTTGGATTAGATGGTAGGCAAGTATGGTGATCCATAAATGCCCGTCCACTCGATGTTCCTTCTGGTGATAGACTGGACGCAATCCTAATGAGGATTTCATAAATCGAAACGCATCCTCAACGCTTCTGAGAACATTATACAATTGCCATAACTCTTTTGCTTCCAAATCGGTTCGATTTGTTCTCAGAAAATAGGAGCCAGTGAGCTTTTCTTGCATTTTTTCTTCGATCACCTTCCATTCCACAGCAATTGTGGTGAGCCCATCTTCTGAAGGAATTGCATTGACTTCATAGCATCCTGAAATTCTCTTATGCTTTTCCTTGAGCCGACCTACCCGTTCAAGCACTTTGTTATGCTTCTTGCGCCCTTTAGGTTTGGAAAGACCATTCGCAAGTTTTTGTAGATCATCTTCAAATCGTTTTCTAAATTTTTTCTTCATCCCTGAGGCGACCGCTGCTTTTGCTTCAGATTCGCAATAGAGCCAATTTTCCTCATTACCATCCTGACTGATCAAGGCAGCTTTTACTAGGTCATGCTGATCACCTACTGAGACTAATTGTCCTTCAAATTCAACAACGGGAGGATCTTGTCTTGCTGAGACAACATACGTATATCTATTCTTGCGTAACCAGGTCAGATTCTCTTCGGTAGCAATCCCTGCATCCAATACAATAGTTGGCTTGATTAGAGACGAGTGAATACTTAGGCTCGCGATCATTGTTTGTAGGGTCAGTCCTCACGGACTCAACCAAGTGAAAAGCAGAGTAGGTTTTTCCGCTCTTATGGTCTGTCTTGAGGGTTTTCCTTATATACATGCCCTCAGATCTTACCGATGGATCGAATTTATTTAAACATGAAATAATTATTTTACAGATTTTCAGTCACTACAAATTCGCAAAAACAGCAAAGCATTAAAAATAAGGGACTTACGAAAGCAGAGGTTGATTTTAATGTTGTTGATTATGAGGGACTTAGGTCAGCTCTCTCGGGCGAACTGGAGCTAGGAGTTCAAAGCGCGATCAAAAATACAGCAAGCCAGGATGGTGTTTCGGTTCGGATCGGAATTGAACAGGACCCTGGCCAGGCTGGAGTCAGTGAAGCGGATTATCTAGTTCGGATGCGCTGCAAGGGTATAATGTGAAAACAGTCAAAGCTACGCAGGATAAAGTAACTAGAGCGCTTCCAGCCTCTTCGCAAGCCGAGACAGGAAATATTAAAATCCTGCAAGCGCCATGGAATGAGGATTTTTTCAGAGAGTTGGAAAATTTCCCCGAAGGAACCCATGACGATATCGTCGATGCTCTGAGCGGAGCCTTCCTGCTGTTGAATGAGTCAGCTTATGATCTGACAGGCTTGATGATTCTTTAACGCAATATCCTTATTTTAAATGGCTTATTAATAATTCCCACAGCTAAAAATGTAACAGAAAAACCCACTTGTTCTTAATGGGTTTTTCTGTTACATTATGGGTATGATAAGATCTAAGTACTCAGCTGCGCTCAAAGCGCTGTCCAAAAAAGCAGTTTTTTCTTCCGCAGAAGGAAGGGAAGCGGGAATCCCTCCCAGGATGCTTGCCTATTTTTGCTCGAAGGGGCAGATCGAGCGGGTCAACAAAGGGGTGTATAAAATCAACAATCTTGATTTTGACTCTGAATTCGAATGGGAAGACCTTGCCATAACTGCTTTAAGCATTCCGAACGGAGTCATCTGCCTCATTTCTGCTCTATGCTATTACGGTTTGACAGATGAAATCATGAGGGAATTTTGGATTGCCATTCCTCATGCTACTACCTCCCCTGCCAGGGCAAATGCTCACATCGTCCGGATGCGAAACATTTCTTTCGGACAGACCACTATTAAAATAGGCAGCCAGAAGCTCAAAATTTTCGACCGTGAACGAACAATCGTAGACTCTTTCCGCTATCTGGACAAGGAAACCGCTTTAAAGGCATTACAAGCTTATTTAAAGACCAGCAAAGAGAGAAAACCAGACCTCGACAAGCTTCTAAGGTATGCAAAGAAGCTTAGAGTCGACATAACCCCCTACATTTCGGCGTTTACACTATGAAATCTGCAATCGAACAATCAATCAAAGAGAAAATCAAAGCATTAGCGAAGGAGCGGGAAACAACCTTTGCAGAACTTTGGAGGAATCTGATATTGGAGCGGTTCCTGACCCGTTTAGCGCGTTCTACTTACAAGGAGAAATTTGTTCTGAAAGGAGGATCGCTCCTGGCAAAATATATCCATCTTGGAAGGGAAACGCAGGATCTTGACTTCTTCATTCAAAAGCTATCGAATACTGAACAGTCTTTAAGAACTGTGTTGCAAGCGATTTGCGAAATCGATGCTAATGATAGCTTTGCCTTCGAAGTGGCTAAAATCAAGATTCTTGATCATTCGCAGCTCGCATACACAGGAGCCGAAATTACGCTGCAAGCATTGTTCGGCGCAACCAAAACGGTTATGCGCATGGATTTAGGATTCGGCGACCGCGTGGAGCCGATTGAATATCCGATGGATTTGATTGCCACATCGAAAGGCCCCCTCTTTGAAAGCAGGATTTCCCTGCATTGCTATCCGAAGGAATTCATTTTTGCAGAGAAATTAGAGACGGTTGTTTTCCGAGGAGGAGGCAATACAAGGATGAAAGACTTCCATGATCTTTACTCACTGATTCGCTTAGATGTTCTCGACAGCGCTCTTGCAAAAAAAGCCGTCCAACTGGTTTTCCATCACAGAAAAACTCCTCTAAAGAAACTGCCGGTTGCATTCGGAAAGGATGCTTTCGAGACGCTTGAGAAAAACTGGACTTCCTACCTTAGAAAAATCAAAGCGAAAAAAGGCGCTCTCAAACTGCCTGAATCGATAGAGGACGTGGTTTCAGCCCTGAATCAATGGCTGGAAGAAAACGCATTCTTCTAATTCGAAGAAGCCTCCAGACATTCTTTTTCGTAAAGCATCTGAATGGCATCGCAAGCAATAACCGAGCGGTCGATCTTTCTATCTTTGCGCAAGCGATGGATATAAAGCTCAGTAAATGCTTGCTCTGCTTCCTCGGTCAGATAAATAGTGGCTTTGATTTTTTTCTTGTTGCGGCGATTGACTACTAATTGATCATCTTGGCTACTGATATCTTTAGTGATTTGCTGCATTAACCCAAGTTCGCGGCTTTCCCAGAGGAGCTATGCAAATTCGTCACTACATCTTGAATTAAACGAGTGTTTTATGACCTCTGAGAATTGAAGACGATAATCCCAGCGCCCTGTAAATCTCTATTTGCTCGCCTTCTGCCTTTGTAGTGCTGCGGTGGTAGAGCACCCTGCCTTCTGTTGTCTTGGCCCACACAGTTACTCGGACTCGAGTAATAATGATATTACGTATTGTCTGCCACAAATAGTTTATCCCTTTTCGAATTAATTGGTGCCTGCAGTGTTGGATTAGATGGTAGGCAAGTATGGTGATCCATAAATGCCCGTCCACTCGATGTTCCTTCTGGTGATAGACTGGACGCAATCCTAATGAGGATTTCATAAATCGAAACGCATCCTCAACGCTTCTGAGAACATTATACAATTGCCATAACTCTTTTGCTTCCAAATCGGTTCGATTTGTTCTTCGAGTTGTAATTCTTTCACATTTCACCTTCTCTCTGCATTATCATTTCGTCATACCCATTGTTGTGGGGCCTCGATTAGTTTTCTTCGGACACCCTTGTTTTCGCCTACATATTCCCTCCTTTTAGGGTTATGATCGGATTTTCACCGACTAGTAATTGCCCATACCGGGCGCACCCCGCCCTGGCTTCGCCCTTTCGGGCGGGTCCCTTTTCGCGTCGACTCGCAGAGCAATTCTGAATGCAAAACAACCCCGGTCTTCTCTTATCAACAGAATGGATGCTTTTTTTGACTCTTTTAAAGAGTGGGCATATCAACGATAAGTGTAAAAAGCCTGATGTTTGATTTAAGAATGGCTCTGCGAGTCGACGCGAAAAGGGACCCGCCCGAAAAGGCGGAGCTAGGGCGGGAGTGAGCGCATGAGCAGCCGATGGACTCAGATCGCAAAGCAAAATCGCAGCGCAGGAGAGCGCGGTCAGCGCGTGGGGGGATCAGTGCTTTGCACGGCCCCTCGACGAGCACGCGATTTGGCAAAGCGAGCTGAGTCTCAAGGGGCCAGCAGGGGACATTGGACACGAAGTGCTGTGTCCCCGACATGTGAAAAAGAAGCACTTTAAAAACTTTTAGTGAATTTAAAAAAATCTTCTTAATTTCCTGCGCCCTGGCTTATGTGTGTGGAATGGTGCTAGATAGAGATTTGACTAATTGAACGAGCAGGGATTTTTCTTTGAGGGTGGCTCCTCTTTCGCAAATCAAATGCCCTTGAGGGCATTTCGATTGTCTTCAAGAGCGTTCCGGTTCGCAGCACAAGGCTGCTTCACTTCGAGTCCATACGCCAAGGCAGGGATTTTTCTTTGAGGGTGGCTCCTCTTTCGCAAATCAAATGCCCTTGAGGGCATTTCGATTGTCTTCAAGAGCGTTCCGGTTCGCAGCACAAAGCTGCTTCACTTCGAGTCCATACGCCAAGGCAGGGATTTTTCTTTGAGGGTGGCTCCTCTTTCGCAAATCAAATGCCCTTGAGGGCATTTCGATTGTCTTCAAGAGCGTTCCGGTTCGCAGCACAAGGCTGCTTCACTTCGAGTCCATACGCCAAGGCAGGGATTTTTCTTTGAGGGTGGCTCCTCTTTCGCAAATCAAATGCCCTTGAGGGCATTTCGATTGTCTTCAAGAGCGTTCCGGTTCGCAGCACAAAGCTGCTTCACTTCGAGTCCATACGCCAAGGCAGGGATTTTTCTTTGAGGGTGGCTCCTCTTTCGCAAATCAAATGCCCTTGAGGGCATTTCGATTGTCTTCAAGAGCGTTCCGGTTCGCAGCACAAGGCTGCTTCACTTCGAGTCCATACGCCAAGGCAGGGATTTTTCTTTGAGGGTGGCTCCTCTTTCGCAAATCAAATGCCCTTGAGGGCATTTCGATTGTCTTCAAGAGCGTTCCGGTTCGCAGCACAAGGCTGCTTCACTTCGAGTCCATACGCAGTCGCACTGCGACTGCTCAAGTCGCAATTTTCTGCGAAAATTGAGACTTGATGGACTCGAACCATCGACCCTCTCATTAAAAGTGAGATGCTCTACCGACTGAGCTAAAGTCTCGTGAAGGGTAAGTGTTCGTAAGAACACTTACGGAATGTGACCCCAAGGGGATTCGAACCCCTGTTATCAGAATGAAAATCTGGTGTCCTAGGCCAGGCTAGACGATGGGGCCTTAAAATCAAAAAAAGGAGCCATCATTGTAGTGTGGCGCACCCGTTTATTTCAAGTGCTAAACCGTCATGATCTCTTTTTCTTTCGCTGTGAAAAGGTCGTCAATCTCTTTGCAGAATTTATCCGTAAGGTCCTGAATCCCTTTTTCCTCTTTCTTCATAACGTCCTCTGTCACAACCCCGTCAGCTTTTTGTTTACGGACAAGTTCATTATTTTTACGGCGAATATCGCGGATGACAATCTTCGCATCTTCTGCTTTTTGCTTGCCTTGCTTGACGATCTGTTTGCGCATCGATTCATCCATCGGAGGAACGTGGATCCGGATCACTTGCCCTTCGACAACGGGCTGAAGGTTTAAATTTGCCTTTTCAATCCCTTTGGCAATGGCTGCGGCAGTTTGTGGGTCGAAGGGGCTGATGAGAAGTTGGCGAGACTCAGGAGCTGTGATGTTGGCAAGTTCCTTGATACGCATTTGCGCGCCATAAGCCTCGACAATCACCCCGTCAAGCATCCCCGGATTTGCTCGGTTAGAGCGCAAGTTTTTGAGTTCATTTTTAAAATGGTCGAGCGCTGTTTGCATTTTTGATTTTGTCTGTTCCGTAATACTGTTCATTCTAACCTCCCGTGAGTATACCGAAATGAACTCAAGATTTGGTATAGCGATCCTTTTTTCCCCTAAGGCAGGCGGACTATCCCCCAACTTTCCAACGATGATAAGCTTGAATACCGAGCTGCTTGTTTAATCGTTTTCCTTCTTTTTCGAGGAGTTGGGCGATTGTCATCGTATTGTCTTTGACATATTTTTGACAGATCAAACAGACTTCATCACAAAAAGCCTTAATCTTGCCTTCGATAATCTTATCAACGATGTTCGCCGGTTTACCTTGAACTTGGCTTCGCGCAATCTCTTCTTCTTTTGCCCGAACGTCGGCTGGGACATCTTCGGGACGAAGATATTCCGGAGATTCAGCAGCGACGTGCATCGCAATGTCTCGGGCAAGGGCTTCTTGTCCAGGTCCGCCGGATAACAACACAGCGACCACAATTTTTCCACCCATGTGAGAATAAAGGCCCATGGATAAATCTGGAGTTTTAGGCAGAATGGAAATGCGCTTCACTTGAATATTTTCTCCAAGACTTTGCATCGACGAGGGCACGATACTGATCGAGGGAAATGGATCTGTCCTTTGTGATAGGGCCTCTTCATTAAAGCATCTAAAGAAGACGATGCAGAATCCGCTGCTTCTTGTGCGACGTCGCGCAGAAATTGTTTGAATTTTTCATTCTGCGTCACAAAATCTGTCTCAGCATTGACCTCGACAAGAGCAATGACTTCTTTACCTTCCGCAGCGCCGATCAGACCCTCATTCGTCTCGCGTCCCTCTTTTTTAACAGCAGATGCCATTCCAGATTTGCGAAGAATATCGATCGCTTTGTTCGATATCGCCGCCAGCTTGGTCGAGCGCCTCTTTGCACTTGCCCATGCTCACGCCGGTGCGATCACGCAGTTCTTTTACCATTTCAGCAGTGACTTTTCCGCTCATAGTCCTTCGCCTTCCTCTTTATCTTTGGATTCGAATTCGAACTCTTCACCTTCTTCTTGTCCTGGCGCGCCTTCTCTCTCATCCCCTTTTGCTACACCCACATTGAGCTCATTTTTACGATCGATGATCGCTTGCATAAGCGCTTGAAGGATAAGCTTGATGCTCTTTAATGCATCGTCATTACATGCAATGACATAATCAATCGGATCAGGATCGCAATTGGTATCGACGAGCGCCATGACGGGAATGCCGAGCTTTTTCGCTTCTGCAACAGCAATGTGCTCGCTGCTTGGATCGACGACGATCAACAAGCCCAGGAGGTTTTCTCATCGCGCGAATCCCTGAGAGGTTGCGGTCGAGCTTTATCTGCTCTTTGCTGAGCACCGAGAGCTCTTTTTTCGTCAAGCCTTCGCCGCCTGTAGTGATCTTCTTTTCGATCCGCTCTAATGTTTTCACAGATTGGCGGATGGTCGTGAGATTGGTCAGCGTGCCTCCGAGCCAGCGTTCGGAAACGTAAAATTCGCCGCACTCTTCTGCACATTCTCGGACGACACTTTTAGCTTGTTTTTTTGTGCCGACAAAAAGAATCGATTTGCGTTTGGAGACCATTTCTTTGACGACTTGAACCGCATTGCGGATCTGTTGCATGGTCTTTGCGAAATCGATGATGTATATTCCATTGCGCTCTTCGAAAATGAATCGTTTCATTTTCGGATTCCAACGGTGCGTCTGGTGCCCAAAATGGGCACCACTTTCAAGTAATTCCTTTATAGTGACTTCTGTTGTTGCCAAGCCTTGTCCCTTTATGTTGACGACGGCATCCTCTCTTATTTTTTAAAGCCAACGCTTTAAAAGGATGAGAAGGATTTCAGTCTTGGTTAAAATGATCAAGCGCCTGATCAGAATCGAACTGACACAAGTAGCTTGGAAGGCTACGGTTCTACCATTGAACTACAGGCGCGTGAAAAATCGGATTTACTTTTAACAAATGGAGATTTATTTTTCAAGGAAATGTCTCTGCTCAAAAATAAAATTTATAGAGGGAATTGCAAAACCCCTCGCCAGCAGAAAATCATGGATTACAGTATTCCCGATAAGACCAATAGAGTCCTCAACATCATTATTCTGGGACTATTGTTGATTGGGGTCCGCGTCTGGTATCTCTCTATTATTCAACACGATGAACATATAGAAAAAGCGCGCGGGCCTAAGCGCCGCACTGTCATTGAAAAGCCCGAACGCGCGACGATTCGCGACCGTTTCAATATTCCTCTTGCCCTTAACAAGATTCAGTACAACGCAGCAGTGTGCTATGCGGACATCCGTCAAATCCCTGCTGCAAAATGGGAAAGAAATGCAGAAGGAAAAAGTATACGGGTGCCAGTGAGATCAGCATACATTAAAAATCTCGCTGAGCTACTCGCTAAAGAATTGTCGATGGATGCGCAAACAATTGAAGACACGATCCATGGTAAAGCTTCTCTTTTCCCCCATACGCCTTTCATTGTGAAAGAAGATCTTTCAGAGCAAGAATACTACCGTTTAAAAATGTTGGAAAAAGATTGGGCTGGTATCCGAACTGAACAGGGTTCGAAACGCCATTACCCCCTCGGGAAAACAGGTTCTGACGTGATCGGTTATATGGGCGCGATCAGCGCCAAAGAGTACTACGCAATTGCTGAAGAGCTTGCGACCCTGCATGCCTATCTTGAAAAACGGGAGACAGGAGAGGTCACCGTATTGCCGAAGGGCTTCCATAATCCGTTGGAGGTCAGAGAGCGAATGAAAGCTCTCCAGGAAAAAGCCTATACGATCAATGACCTCGTTGGCAAAGCGGGGGTTGAAGCCGTGTTCGATGCAGATTTACGTGGATACCTGGGAAAAAAAATATTCGAAATCAACACAAAAGGAAATTTTCTTCGAGAACTTCCAGGTAGCCGTAAAAGCGTGGCCGGTCAACGATTATTGCTATCGATCTCTTCCGAACTTCAAGAATTTGCTGAACAGCTTCTCGCTCACAATGAAAAGGTCCGAGAAGTACGTCATTCCAATGGGGCTGCGGATTTAACCACTCCTTGGATCAAAGGCGGCGCCATTGTTGCACTCGATCCCAGAACAGGCGAAGTGATCGCTTTAGCTTCTTATCCGCGGACCGATCCCAATGATTTTATTCCCTCGCGCATCCCGGATGTCAAGGCTAGCAAACAGGCTGCGATTGCCAAATGGTTAGAAAATGAGACTTATATCGGAGAAATCTGGGATGGAAAAAGAGCTTTGGAGCGTGAGCGATTTGATGAAGAGACGCATTCTTTCTACGAAGAAAAGATGGAACTGTCCCTAGAAAAATATTTCGAAACCATCCTACCGCCGCATAGCGACCTATTATCTACAATGCAAAGGATTGAGACGATTGGAAATGCGCTTTCTTTACAAGATACGATGGAAAACCTGCTCCAAAGGTCCGGTCAGATGAATATGCGGACTTTGATTGGAGCCTTGTACTCAGAAGAACCGCATCGCCCTTTAAAATCCCCTCTTTCCCTCGAAGAAAAAAGAGATGTGGAACGGCATCTCATGCAAAACAGCGCTGAGACCTTGATCCTAAAACAAAAGATCGAACCCATACTAGGTCGCGTCAAAAGCAATGATGACAAACTGCTGATCTTGGATCTCTGTCGAATGCTGGCAGGAAAGGAGCGATTTTCATCACAGCTTGCTGAAAGCGTAGAGTCTCTTTCCTTTGCAGGGTATTATCTCCTCAATCAGTCTTTTTCCATTGTTCACAGTTATCTTCAAACACAGGCGCGAGCTTGGTTTCACAAGCAAGATTTTCAGTCTTGGCGCACCCAAAACTTTAAAGAATTCTTAAGAATTAAAAGAAAAGAAGAAAAAGAAAAAAAACAGTACGCCAAACCTTATACTGACTATCTCGATCAGAAGGAAAAACAGATGTTTAGAGCCTTTTGGCAAGAACATCGCTTATCGCTTGTGCATGCTTTTTTAATGGATTCCAAGGAGGAATTTGGCAGCAGTTCTCCTTTTTCCGCTTACGTCGATGAAGCATTGAAGCTAAAAGAAGGGAATGTGGAAATCAAAAACCATGCGACAAAATTAAAAACCGCAATCACACCTCTTTCCAAAGAAAGGCAATGGCAATTTCTGCAATCGATGCGCTCTTTTGAAGAACTCACAACCCCCTTGTATGGCCGTTATCGAAGCCTACGAAATACAAAAGGCGTCTCCATGCAAAAACATCTCGCAGCAGCCTTTTACCCCCTTTCCGGATATGGATATGGTCGATCTCAGGCCTTTCGGCAGTCCACGCCTCAAGGATCGGTCTTCAAGTTAGTCGTCGCCTATCAAGGTCTTTTGGAGCGGCACCAACAATTAAGTGCACTGCAGGCGAGTTTGCGCGATATTAATCCGCTCACTTTGGTCGATCATTTAAAATGGCATTCAAAACCTGGGAGCAATGATCAAATCCTAGGTTATACTCTCGAGGGGCTGCCCATTACACGGCTATATAAAGGGGGAAAACTTCCTAGGAGCCACCCGAATATTGGCAAAATCGATATTGTCGGAGCTATCGAACAATCGAGCAATATCTATTTTTCCATTCTTGCAGCCGAATACATCAAAGATCCTTTAAACCTTGTTCAAGCAGCTAGAAATTTTGGATTTGGAGAAAAAACAGGGATCGAACTGCCTGGGGAAATCGCTGGAATGCTGCCTGATGATGTCACGCTAAACCGAACGGGATTGTACTCATTTGCTATCGGTCAGCACTCCTTGGTCGTGACTCCCTTACAAACCGCAGCGATGCTTGGCGCCATTGCCAACAAAGGAAAGGTGCTAAAACCAAAAGTGATTCAAGTCATCGCTGGAAGGGAGCCTTTACGAGAATATCGCGACCCTTTTGCACAAGTATTATTTCCTTTTAAAGATCATCTGGCCTCAATCGGAATCTATTTTCCTCTTTTTTCAACCATGCAGTCCGAAGGAGACAGTCCCTATATTTGGTACAGCGCTCCTGAAACTAAACGAATTCTTCCTATGCCGGAGGTCATTCGCGACCCGTTGATTGAAGGCATGCATCGCGTGCTTACTGGACCCAAAGGCACCGCACGGCCCCCTATCATCCGCGCTTTACTGCATAATCCCCAATGGCTACACAATTATCATCACCTTAAAGACCATCTGATTGGGAAAACAGGGACCGCCGAAATCCTTTATAAACAGTCCATTGATTCGGAGTCTGTAGCCAAGATCCATAACCATATCTGGTTTGGCGGTGTCGCCTTTTCCGAAGAAGATCATCAATCATGGGACAACCCAGAACTTGTCGTTGTCGTCTATTTGCGTTTTAGTGAAGCAGGTGGTAAAGAAGCTGCGCCTTTGGCCATAGAGATCGTTAAAAAATGGCGCGAGATCTTAAAAAACCACGGCCGCAACGCTTATGTTGTTGCAGACTGAAGACATTTGTCGAAATACTCGATCGTATTTACAAGTCCTGCTCTGAGCTGCGTCTGCGGCTCCCAACCGAGCTCAGATTGTGCCAAAGTGATATCTGGTTTGCGCTGTTTTGGATCATCGCTAGGAAGGGGTAGATAAATAAGCTTGGAACGGGAACCCACCAATTCAAGGATAATTTCAGCAAGGTGACGAATGGTAGATTCCATGGGATTTCCCAGATTGACAGGCCCTGTCAGCGCCATTGCAGAATCCATCAACGAAATCAGTCCATGGATAAGATCATCGACGTAGCAAAAAGACCTTGTTTGCGCTCCATCGCCATAAATGGTGATCGGCTCATTTTTCAAAGCCTGAATGATAAAGTTTGAAACGACGCGTCCATCATTGGGGTGCATGCGCGGCCCATAAGTATTAAAAATTCTCGCCACTTTGATCGGGATTCCGAACTGACGATGAAAATCAAAAAATAACGTCTCAGCACAACGTTTTCCTTCATCATAGCAAGAACGGATACCAATAGGATTGACATTCCCCCAATATCTTTCAGCTTGAGGATGCACATGAGGATCGCCGTAGACTTCGCTTGTTGAAGCTTGCAAGATACGTGCATTTTTTGCTTTGGCCAGCTCTAACATATTGATGGCACCGTGAACATTTGTCTTGATCGTTTTCACAGGATCAAATTGATAGTGAATAGGAGAAGCTGGACAAGCAAGATTATAAATCAAATCGAGATCGAGATCGATACTTTGACACACATCGTGCTCGATCAACTTAAAATTAGGATGGTCGATCAAAGAAAGAACATTGTCTTTATTTCCCGTGAAAAAGTTGTCGAGACAAATCACCGAATAGCCGAATCCCAGCAATTTTTCACAAAGATGGGAACCTAAAAATCCTGCTCCGCCAGTAACAAGAACTTTTTTTTGATGCATTGCCATTGTATGAATTATGCCTGTAGAGGGTCGGATGGCGCAAGTCTATAAAATCGAGCAACGGAAGTATCGAACAAATGGAGACAATTCACCAACACCTTGGATAGTTTGGGAAGATGATCTACGTTCTTCATATATTTTGCCCCTCTATTAGGGTCATAGAAAAAACCCTCTTGTTGATCTTTGACATAGATCATAGAATGCCCATGCAATTCCTCTCTTTCATTATTAAAAGGCTTAATCGTCCGAAGTAAATAGAGTCCATTGGGCAACTTTGCAACTTCTTCTTTAAGAATTCTTTCGTAATCCACTCGGTCGACGGGAATTTCTCTAGAAGCAAAGTCAACTTTAAAATTGTGTAAATTTGCAAGAGATTGAATTTTATTCTTTGAAATATCCACTCCAGGTGCATAGGGTGTGACTTCAATGCTGTTGAATGCTGCTTGTTGAGTGCGCATTTCTTCAGAGCTCCTGGTAAACTGCTGACCCAAACTGCGAATGGAATTCAAAAAAAGATCATTATAGTGATGACCTTTCATGACATGAAATTTTTTAAGTTTAAAAAATTCTTCGACAAAGTCGAAAGACATTGCTGTACAAGTTCCCCCATCAATACTTGGGGTGATTTTGCTTGGATTGAATATCACTCCTTCCCCTCTCCGTTGATTTAAATCGCGGACGAATCTCGAGGCCATTACTGGATTTACAGCACCTTCGGCGCCTTCCTGAGTTCCTTTGAACAAAAGCTCTTTTTGTGGGAGAGAGTCTGATGAGTCCAAGCAGAAGAGCATCTTTGAAGCTGCCCATTCGACAAGCATTGCAATTTGACCTAAAACCGGAATGAATTCAATGGCAACAATAAGACGATGCCCCCATTTTCTCTCTGGGTGAAGGCCTGCTTCCCTAAGGTGTCTTAAGCCGTATTTTGAGACAACAAAAGATTGCAAAAACTCAAGACAAGACAAATTATAATTTGAAAGAAAATAATCCTTCATTCTTTTACTCAGAAAAATTAATGCGCAATTATAACAAGAAGCAAATAAAAGCTCAACAACATTAATTAGCATTTTAAGTCCTGGAGTTGTACCGGAAGGCAAGGGCACGCACACGGGCACGAAGAAGAAGTTATGCAAGAGGTCTAATATATACGAATGTCGCGCAGGGGATTCCTTTTTTCTCGGCCCAATCTAGGTAGACAACCAGCTCATCTTTTTTTTCTTCTTGAACTGCGACGGTGACCGAATCCGAAATCGGAAGGAATGCATGCCCTTCAGCACTGTTTGCATCGGCGCTGCTGAATAACAAGACGATGTCGTACTTCTGTTTGATTTGAGAAAGGAAATTCGAAAACTTAGCACTTCCCATCCACTCTACTGTGTGCCGTGTTGTCCCACCGCTTGGCAAATAGTCGAACATCCCATTGTTCTTGGGGAAAAGATCCATCGCCTGGCTATTGAGATATTGCCAAAGCCCAGGCAGATCATCGGGGTGCACCACTTGATCAAAAGTGCAATTAATCACGAGGATTTTCAGCCCACGCATCGACAGGATCTCTGCAAGGGACATCGTGTAATTGGCGTATTTTCCTCCAATGCAGCTGGCAACTAAAGCTTCCGATTTTTTAGGATGCGAGACTAAAAATTCAGCAATGCGCCGCAAAGTCTCTAAGTCCTTAGATGGAAGCTCAGATAAATTGACGTCGCAATAGCGCGAGAGCGATCCACAGACAGGGAATCCTGAAACTTTTAAGTTTTCTTCTGTCACTGGGAATCCCTTCAGCATCCTTTTGCAAAAAATCACAGCATAACAACATATGGCTGCCATGAGTGAAGAAAAAAGGGAGAAAAGGAAAATTTTCGGTGCGCCGACTCCTGTCGGTGGAATAGCGACATCTAAAGGTTTAGAACTTGCTTGAAAAATATGCTGGCTCAAATTTTTTGTCTCTGCGAGCTGAGAAACAGCTTGCAACATCATCGCTCCCATTTCTTTCTTAAGCAAGAGCAACGACTCTCGACGCCATCTTTCGGGCAAATCACTCATTTTTAAATTGAGCTCGTGCAATTTTTCTTTTAACAATTTTTTCTCAGAGTGCAAAAGACCAACAGCGGTCTGACATAAAGAGACAATTTTATCGCTGAGCAACCTGGCTTTAAGTTTTTTAAGTTCGATCGTCTGCAAGAGATATTGAGACAAAAACTCCTTTTGCGTTTGCAAGGCCTCTATCAGGCGCGCTTGTTCTTTGACACTCCGGTTACTATCATCTTTAAGCTGCAAGGCAAGTGCGCTAGCCTGATGGATCAGAGTGGATGTGATGCTGTCATTGAATACGCCCCCCAGAGAACTCACCTCAAATTCGGCATCGGAAAGCTGATCTCTTAAAAACACAAGTTCTCTGAGCTGTGCTTGCACATTGTCGCGCTCACGAGTGTATCCTGCAAGGAGCTCTTGGGCTGTCGTTAAATTCAGTCCAGAAAAGTCATGAGACTCTTGTTGTTGAAGCTGGAGATTTTCTTCTAGAATTTTGCGTTTTTGACAGAGATGCTCGATAAACTCGCGGACATAAGCAATGGTCGTAGCGGGACTTTCCTTGGGTTCACTGATGTTTGCCGATTGAGAATCCATCATCTGCTTCACTAATAAAGCAATAGCACTTCTGGGTTCTTTGAGAAGAGAAGGAAAAGCGGGAATTGTCTCTTGTTTTGCGACATGCTCTAGCAAAAGTTTTGCCTCGGACAGTTGCTCGCTGACACCACCGATCTCTGTTTGTAAAGGTTGCAGAACAACCGCTTGCTTTCTCTTCCCTTCTAAATCACAACTTTCCATGCGGTTTTCGACCTTCTGCTTCTCTGCGCACAGCGAAACATCTTCTTTACTTTTCACTTGCTGCGGTGCCTGAAAATGCTGCTGTTCCGCTTTAAAAGGGACTAGAAAATCTTTTTTCTCATACAAACGTTGTAATTCAAGATCAACATCGAACAATTTAGAAGTGTAAAAATCCTTAGGATGAGAAAGAATTTCAATTTCTTGAGTCACTCCAATAAAACCATTTTTATGAATACTGTCTTTGAGATAATGCACATGTTCCATCAAAGCCTCATCGTAAACTTCTGTAAGTTCTCGTTGTCTTTGAAGAAGATAAGTGAGCTGCAGCTGATAAACCTCATCGCTTTCGCGCTTGAGATAGTTTTGATAGCTCTTCATGAGTTGATTTAAAAAATCGGCAGCTAAAAAACGATCGCGATTAGCGTATAAAAGCTTCAGGATTGTTTTATCCTGTTTCCATGGAGCAATTTTAATTTTCTGCCTTACCTTGTCCACTATGGGCAGCCAAGGATGGACCGTCAGAGGATACCATCGATCACACTGTGCGGATTTTGGGATTCTGTGAAGAGTGAATGTCACAGGTGAAATAGAAATGGGCTCCGCCAGTTTACCCTCGCCTAAAAATTGTTGATTTTCATCGAAGACTTGATAGCAGTTGGCATTTGTTAGCTTCAAAAACAGCTGTAAAGGTTTTTCTCCTGCATAGGAAACATTGCGGAAAGCAAAACGATCGGGATCAGCGATAGAAGATCTTAATTCAAGAAGAAGGTTATCGCGAATTCTTCTGAGGGCCCTCACAGCAATAAAACCGGGATTGCAATCTGCTTGCATTCCCAACTCCTCGATCACATCTCTCAAGACTTCATTCGACTGCATAATGCCCGCAGTCGCGCCTTCTGAAGAAAGAGAAAAGAGTTGCTGATAGGCATCTTTTAAGTTTAATCCGACCTCACTTTGCCTCTGGGTCTGCTTAAAAGTCGCCTCCGCAACATAACGAGGTTCGCGAAGGAACAAAAAAGCCATGCACATAAGGCCGCAAAGGATCGAGGTCGTTTTGATTGTGGAGATATTGCGGAAGAAAAGAAGCTTGATGTCCGAGAAAGTAACCAATGTCAGAGCATCGCTGGAAAAAGAGTTCACGGCACCTCAATCCCTACAGATTTTATTCCTTTTGTAATTAAATCAAGCGCGATAAAAGTCGGCAGAAGATCGTTTACAAAGCGGTTCCATTCAGACAGCGGCCTTGCGGCAACATAGACAATGTCCCCTGGAATCAAAAGCATGCTGTCATTGGGCAGACGCACGACATGTTCCCAATGTAGAGTATAGATTTTGGGATAGAGGATATTGCCTCGAATGACTTGAATATAAGACCTGTCGCCCGATGGCAATATTCCTCCAGCTTCCGCAATTGCCTTGCGCAGCGTCATAAAACCATCAGGGACATCAACGACCCTTTCCTTACAGACCTCGCCAAGCACCATCAATGTGGATGCAGAAGGATCAGCGATATATACTTTATCGCCTCCGCGCATGACGACATTTTGCCTCATATCGCCTTCTTTGATTAACTTATGGAGATCCACGGGGAGAAGAGCATTGTCGCGCACGACATAACTTTTGAAAAGATTGGCATTCGTGGGAACTTTAGCAATCGATAAAGCCTCGAATAGACGAAGACGCCCATCGACAGGGATATTGGGGACTTGGACCAAACCGGCTAGCTCAACTTTCCTTAAAATGCGATCTTTATACGCAATGAAGATATTGACATCCTTGATTTGCTCGCGATAAAGATTTTCAATTTTTTCTTGGGCCTGCTGTAAAGTCAGTCCCTCGACTTGTATAGGAGGGAGATCTGGAAGATAGATTTTTCCTTCCGTGACACGATATCCCACAAGCTGACCAATACGCTGCACAGATTCGACAAGATCCCCTCGGCTCGGATGATAAACAGCGATCTGCAGCACATCTCCATCATTGATGACATCTCGATATTCTTCTAGAAGCTCGACGGGAAATTCTTCGAAATTTTTCCCTTCCATTGACAAAATGGAAAACTTCCCTTCTCTTATCCGGTAAGAGTCCATCACAAAATCTTCGGCGCCAAGAACGTCACGCCCTCGATAAGGAGGATTTGTACAAGAAGCCATCACGATTGCGGCGAGCCCAACGATAAAAAGGATCTTTTGAAGAGGCTTCAAAAGCAAGGAGATGCTAAAATCAAATTTTGCGAGATTCATGCCTTTTCAAGCATGATCATTGATCCAATTTTTGGCACTCAAAATATGAAGCGCATCTTTATTTCGGGAATTTCCGGTTTTATCGGCTTTCACTTAGCCTTAGCGCTAAAGGAGCGCGGAGATGCTGTCTTCGGTTGCGACAACTTCAATACTTATTATGATCCCCTACTTAAACGTCAACGGGCACAGCTACTTGTCGAAAAAGGCATTCCTGTCTTGGATTGCGACATTGTCGATAAGGACCGCATCAAAACAGAAATCAAACAGCTCTCCACTTCTCATTTCGTTCACCTCGCGGCCCAAGCAGGCGTTCGGCATTCGCTTAAAGCCCCTGAAAGTTATGTCCATAGCAATCTGAATGGGTTTGTCCAAATTCTGGAAGCTTTGCGCGATTTTCCTCACATCAAGCTCATTTATGCTTCTTCCTCTTCCGTGTACGGCTTGAACTCAAAAACTCCCTTCGCCGAGACCGACCCTGCAGAACATCCTGTAAGTTTTTACGGTGCGACAAAGCGGTGTAATGAAGTGATTGCCCAGGCATACCACCATCTTCATGGAATCCATTGCACAGGCTTGCGATTTTTCACTGTCTATGGGCCTTGGGGGCGTCCCGACATGGCCTATTTCTCATTTTCCAAGGCCATCCTCAACGAAGAGCCCATTATCGTCTTTGGCGAAGGCAAACCCATGCGCGATTTCACTTACATCGACGATATTGTCCAAGGCACCCTCTCTGCCATTGACCTCGGCGCTGCAAATGAAATTTTCAACTTAGGCAATCACTGGCCCGTCAGCGTCCTGGAATTAATTTCGACTTTAGAATCTCATTTAAAAAAGAAGGCTTCGATCTCTTTCCAGCCTATGCCTCCGGGTGATGTCCCCATCACATACGCCGACATTACAAAGAGCCAAAGAATTCTTGGATTTGAGCCTAAGATCTCATTGTCCGAAGGGCTGAAACGATTCACGGATTGGTACTTAGGTTATCATCAAGGCTCTCATATCCAACAACTAGACAATCTTCGATCGATTCATTAATTAGTTGACGCGTTCTTTCCATCTTTTCTTTTGAGATATCGGGGCTTGTAACAGAATCCCTTGAACTTATTCAAACCTGATTATATATTATCAGAATGAACAAGTTTTTAAGCATTCAGGAAGCAGCAAAATGTTTGGGAGTTTCTCCACAAACACTCCGCCGATGGGAAAGACACAAGAAAATCGTTCCCTGTCATCGCATACAGGGCGGCCAACGCCGCTATAGTCTCACTCAGTTACAGCCATTTAATTGCGGAGATAAAACCTCTGATCGTCTAACTGTTGCCTACGCAAGAGTTTCGAGTCATGATCAAAAAGAAGATTTACAACGACAAGTCCATATGTTAGAAATTTACTGCTCTGCAAAAGGATGGGTGTTTTCAGTAACCAAAGACCTCGGTTCCGGGATGAACTATAATAAACGTGGGCTAAAACAACTGCTTGAGCAAAATGGTTCAAGAAGCCATAAGAACAAACAGCTTTTGGCCAACCTTCAAAATGCGGTCGCCAATGTCTAAAGAGAATCTGGTTCTTAAGCTGAGAATTGAAGCAGACCCTCAAACAATTTCTGAGCTCGATGGGCAATCGCGGATCTGTAATTGGCTTTATAATCATCTGCTAGAAAAAAGCCTGGAACTCAAGCGGGAATTTATTCATTCCGGCAACCCGGAGGCATCAAAGACCCTCTATACAGAAAGAGGACTCAGAAATGAACTTCCAAAACTCAAGGAAGAGCACCCCTTTCTAAAAGTCGTCCACTCTTCTCCATTAAAAAATACCGCTTTGAGACTTAGTGAAGCAATCCGGGTTCATCAAAAATCAAAAAAAGGAAAACGGAAAGGCAAACAGATGGGTTGGCCCAAATTTCGGGCCTGGAAACGGGACTGGTTTTCTCTTTTTTACGATGAACCAGAAAAAGGTTTCAAGATTCACGGCAAAGCCTTGTTCCTCTCCCTTGGAATGGGCCAGGACCGCAAGCGCCGCTTCCTCACTCTCGAATTACCCGAAGCACATCTCCTCAAAGACAAAACCCCACGCAACTTGCGCATTATCTCCGAACTGGGAACCTACTATGCCATTTTTACCATTCAGAAAGAACTCCCCATCCGAAAACCCATTTCTAAAATCCTCGCACTCGATCCCAATCACAAAAATCTCGCCTATGGTGTCGACACAAGTGGAACAGCCATTGAGATTGCATCTCCTTACTGGCTCAAAACTTACGATAAACGCCTGGACGAACTAAAAAGTAAAAGAGACCGCTGTGATAAAAAATCTAAAAAATTCCATGTTCTGGATGAAAAAAGCAATCCCACAAGAAAAGAATTCCATCTTCCTTCCAGGCAATGGAGAAAATACGATCATGCCCTAAAAAGCGCACTGCGTAAACGCCGAGAACAGACCAAGACGTTTATGTTTACAAGCGCACATCGCCTTTTCCGAAATTACGACTGCATTGGAATCGGAGACTATACACCAAATGGCGAAGGCATTACTAAACCAATGCGGCGAGCGATGAATAACCGATCCTTGATTGGACGTTGGAAAAACACCCTCTCCTGGGTAGCTCGAAAATCGGGAAAAACCTTTATTGAATTCGACGAGAAAGGGACAACCCGGACCTGTAGCCACTGCCTGCGGATTGAAGAGCGGGGAATCCCTGTCTCATTGAGACAATGGCAATGTCCACAGTGCAAGACCGTTCACATTCGCGACGAGAATGCCGCAATTAACGGCTTGAGAAAGATCTTGCGAGATCTTTCAGCAAAAAATGAAGGAGGATATCCTTCAATAGTGTCTGGCTCAGACCTCGCTTTTATCCAAAAGCGATGGGCCTGGTGTGTTTTGCCTAATGGTGTACATGTGACACCGTGGGGGCAAGACAGCAAAGCAATTTGCAGCACCAGGAAATTAAACCGAGGGCATGATAGCCCTCGATCAAAAGTTGATAATTTGGTTATATATGATCAGGTTTGATCAAGTTTTGAAGAGCGGTTCGCTGACCGATTTGATTGCCTAAGCTGTCATAAACAAACTCGGAATCAGCAAGAATCTGACCCGCTTTGCCTTTTTTGGTTAGCTTGACCAGATGGTCATCTATATCGAAGATCTCTTCGGTCTGGTTGCCCAGTGGATCGATAAGTGTGCGTTTACACGCTCTTTGACCTCATTCATTTGTGCTGATAAAAAGGACTTGCGAAGTTTAACAAAATATTAGAGGTTAGAGCCAATCCATTTTTTCAGGCTAGAGAGAACGGCATGCGCTTGTTGACCCTGTTCATTTTTTTGGTAATCGGTGCTGCAAACAGCTGGTGTGAAGAAGAAAAAAAGCAAAAACCTTTGGCTCCTTCTCATTTAATGGTGGGCCCAGGAGTTTTGGATATCGACCGCGATCATCCGGCGGCACTCATCCAGCTGGAGTACCGTTGGGAAGTGAATTGTTATCATCTTCGCCCCCTCGTCGCTTTTTTCATCACGACAGACCAAAGTTTCTTTGTGTGCGGCGGCATTGCATATGATATTTTTTTTGGAAAGAAAGTCGTGTTCACTCCCAGTTTCGCACCTGGGCTTTATTACTCCGGTCATGGAAAACACCTCGGTTTTCCGCTTAACTTCCGGTCCGCGGCAGAAATATCTTATATTTTCGATAATCAAGGGCGTATTGGAGCTCAGTTCAACCATATTTCCAATGCACATATCTTGTGGAAAAATCCAGGAGCTAATTCTCTTGTCTTCTATTATGCAATTCCCTTCCCTCAGAAGAATAAAATGAAGAAGTGAAAACATGGAAGTTTCTAAGACCCCCATTACTTATACCCAGCTCAGAATCATCGCGGCGCTTGTCCTGATCATCCTGGGATTCATCGGTGTGATCATCACTGACATTGTCAAAGATGGAGCTTGGAAATATTGGCAGTTCCTCTGCGCCGTTTATGCTCTGATCAGTTTACTATTAAGCTGGCATTTTAAGAGAAAAAAATGGAAAAAAAGTGCCTTGACTGTCTGGCACGAGCTTGCCCATTGGGCAGGATTAATCGGAGCCATTTTTGTTGTTTCCTATTTTGTTGAAATTGGGCTTGTCAGCCGCTTTATCGCCAGCTTGCTCGCTCTGCTCCTTCTGACTTTGGCGACGTATTTGGCTGGAATCTATATTGAAGGCACTTTGATATTTGTCAGCATCATTCTAGGAATTTTTGCGTTGGGAATTGCATTCAGTGCGCAATATCTTTACAGCATCTTGCTGCCTCTCACGATTATCGCTGCGATCCTACTCGTCGTCTATATCTACTATACACACAAAAAACGCACCTCGACCCAAGATATACCGAAATGAACCTTAGACTGGGCGCAGTATAAAAGCATCCGGGAGAAAATCGATCAAATCGGAAGCAGTCATACAATATGAGGTCAGGCTTGCCGCTGCTGCTTCTCCGGAGAGTTGATGAAGATAAACAGCTAGAGTTGCTGCCCGGCGGGCATCTAATCCTTGGGCGATCAACGCGGCGATGATCCCCGTTAAGACATCGCCAGACCCAGCGGTCGCCATTCCGGGATCGCCTCTGCCAATGACAAGTGGGGAGGTTCCCGGATGAAATAGGAAAGTGGGCGCGCCTTTAAGGACAATTGTTGTTTTTTTCTCTTCGGAATACGCCTGGCATAATTCCAAATCATTTTGGCTGTTTTTCTTTTTTGAAGAGGGATGAAGAAGCTCCATCATCTCGCCGCGGTGCGGCGTCAGAACAGAATTTTCCTTTAACTTCCAAGAACGGTTTTTAGAAAGAATAAAAAGAGCATCTGCATCGATCACCATCGGAAGTTCAATGGAAGAGAGCAATTTTTTGAGCATGTTTTCGGCTTTCTTTGTTCGGCCAATGCCTGGACCGACTAGCAATGCCTTTGCGCGTTTCATCTGTTCTCGGATCGGAGTGAGGTCTTTTCCATCCCATCCTTGTCGGATCAGTTCATAAGGCGCTCCGCTGAACTCTGCCTCCATTCCAGCGGGATGAAATAATCGAACGATTCCAGCACCCGCACGCAAAACAGCAGCACTTGCAAGCAAAGCCGCGCCAGGCATTCCGGGTGATCCTGCGACCGCAAGCACATACCCTGCTTGGTATTTATGCCGCGTTCGTTGAATCGGCGGCAATAAATAAGGCGCTACTTCTTCATTGAAAAGATAAGCAGCAGCTTTTGCCTGGGCAATGTATTTTTCCTGCAAGCCAAAGCTGGCATACCGCAGCTTGCCGACATAATTCCAGCCTTCCTTAAGGAAAAAACCGATTTTTGGCAGGCCAAGAAAAATCGTTTCTACCGCATGAATGGCAACAGATCCGACTTCTCCCGTATCGCCATTGAGGCCGGAAGGAATATCGATCGCAAGGATAGGCACTTTGGAGCGATTAGCGCATTCGATAGCAAGAGCGAGGAGATCTTCTGCTTTGCCGTGAAAGCCGGTCCCGAAGAGTCCGTCGAGAATGACTCCTTCAGGTTCAAAACGAAAAGATTGCTCATCGCGAGCATGATAGACAGACCCTCCGCGGGATCGAAATTTTTCGCACATCGTTCTGCAAAGGGGTCCGCATTGATCCAGAGAATAGATGTGCAATGCCGTCACTTTGAAGCCGCTATCGAGCAGCCTGGCTCCCGCAGCATAGGCGTCTCCACCATTATTTCCTTTCCCGACAAGAAGGGTCACTGTTTTAAAAAGATGATGGCGATGAATATAATCTTCTGTTGCCTTGGCAATAGCTTCCCCTGCATTTTCCATAAATGCTTGCTCGGAAGCACCCTCTGCATAAGCCATGCCTTCGATCCGCGCCATCTCATGCGCAGTCACGATTTTCAAACCTTCTAATGGAATGTTATTCATCCGTTCTCCAGCGGAAACCCGGCTCTTAAAGGCCGGATATTTTCAAAAACAATGTATTACAAGTGCTCTTCTTTAATCGCGCGCTGTAGCAGCGATTTGACAGCGTCTCGAGGATTTAGCTCTTCGTAGAGAATCGAATAAATCGCTTGAGTGATGGGAACATCGATCTGATTTTTTTGAGCGAGCTGGAGAGCGGAAACACACGTGTACGCACCTTCGACAACCATTCCGATTTTTTCTTGAGCAACTTGTGGATCGAGCCCTTCAGCGATGAGCCGCCCAAACATATAGTTACGGCTCAGTTTAGAAAGACAGGTGACGCATAAGTCCCCCATTCCAGAGAGACCATTCAATGTCTCTTGTTTACTGCCCTTAGTGACCGAAAGCTTACGGATTTCATGGAGGCCGCGTGTCATCAATGCCGCTTTGGTATTGTCGCCAAATCCTAACCCATCGGAAATCCCGCAGGCGATAGCAATAATATTTTTCATGGCGCCGCCAAAAGCGACACCGTTGATATCGGCATTCGGATACACGCGGAAAAAGGGCGTAGCAAAGATTTCGACGATTTGCCGCATTAAATGTGGATCATAGGAAGCGACGACAACGGATGTCGGAAGTTTTTGAATCACTTCCTCAGCATGACTGGGACCGCTGAGACAGCAGATGTTTTTGCGCATCGATTCTCCGAGAACTTGCACAATGACCTCCGGCAAAAGCAGGCCGCTATTTTGCTCAATGCCTTTCGAAGTAATCACAATAGGACAGTTGACTCCGCCAAAAGCAAGAACTTGTTCAAAAACAGGACGAATGCCTTTCGAAGTGACTGATTCGACCAAAAATTCTGCGCCCTCGAGCGCATATTTTAAATCTGAAGTAAATTCAACGCGATCATCCGCTTTGACCTTGAGAAGTTTGGGATGCTCTCTTTTTTTGCTTAAAATTTTGGCAAATTCAGAGTTTGCTGTCCAAAGGACAACTTGATTGTCTTTTGATGCGAGTAGAGATGCGAGACAAAACCCCCATGTACCAGCGCCTAAGTAAGCAATTTTCATCTTACGCAACTCCCATTCCTTTAGAAAAGGTTAACAAAAAAGCTTCAGAATTACAACTCTGGATCAAATTGATGAGATGTAATCTTGATCTGAGATTTGCTGCCGACTCAACTTCTGCTTGAGTTCTTCGGTCGGATAATAAAATGCGGGGTCCAACTCAAAAGTCGATGTTTTTGGTAAAAGACCGGTCAAGGCGCGATAAACTTCACGGTCATGCAACAGTAGCGCCCGTTTCACTGTCTCGACACTTTTCTCTCCAACCGCATTTTTCAAAGGAGCATAGATTTTATCTCTTGGGCAGACAAGAACTGCGCTCGTTCGCGCATAGTCCAAAAGGTCAAAAATAAATCTTTCGCATTTCCAGATCTGCGCCATTTCTTTGACAAGTCCTTTTGCTGTGCCGAGGAGCACGGTGGCTTTCTTACGGGCCATATGCAAAGGAAATTCCACATTGAGATCTTGATAAAGGTAGCGGATGAATTCCATGGAAATACAAAACATCCCCGTACTTGAGAGTGGAAACTGCGAAACACGAGACGGCATTTCTGAATATTCGATGACTTTAAGCTTGCCGTCGCACTTTGCAAGAATGCCCATGCTTTCATCAGGAGAAAGACGCTCTACGGCTTTCAAGGCGGCATCGGCCCCTGTACGCTCGGAGAAGCCGATAAATTCTGGATCGAAGGGATCCGCTAATGCGTTGTCGACAAAAATAAGATTGAGGAATTCGATCCCCGAAGCCTTCCACTTTTCCCAGATGCCCAGTTCAAAAAAGAGGCGCAGCGCATGGCCGTTACCGTCGGGCCCTTCGGCAATTTTCCCGGGGCTTTCCAATAACCAATGCCCTCGGTCGTCGAGCAAAGGCAGCACCTCTTGTTCCATGAAAAAAAGCTGAGAGGAAGGAAGACCAAAATAATCATGCTTTTGTAAAAATTCAATCGTTTGCACATGATTTGAAGCTGAGGTCATGATGCATAAAGGCAAAGGATGTCCTGACCAGGCACTCGCCGCTTTTGTCCTTTCACAAAAAAGCTGAAACAAGCTTTTTCCTTTAATAGGGCTCACGGGAAAACTTCCTTTGGGGCCATCAAATCCCAAACGCGTTCCTTGACCGCCTGCCAAGATCAAACAGCCGACCTTGCCCTGGCGGATCAGTGCTTCGCCGCGCGTGCTGTTTTCAAGATTGCCACTGCTTTCATAGTTGAGATAAGGACAGAGCTCTGAGCAAGAAAATGTTTTCGATGGAAACATCGCCTCTTTTTGTCTGACTGCAAGTGCAGGCGTATATTTTTGCAGTTTTTGCGCAAACTTTTGGAGCTCTAAAGTAGGGAGGGCTTCTATGCCAATCAGCAGCTGTTGCTGGCCAAGTTTAAATAAGAGCTCGCGGATAAAAGATTCTAACATATGGCCTCGGAGAAAAGAGAGTCCATGACCAACTCGACACTCACATTGCGGAGATCTTGATCTTTTGCAATGAGCGGAGTATGGCGTAAAAGAGGGTTGGGAGAGGCTACTTTTTGTTTGAGGACTCCTTGCTTTGGATCGGACCAGAGTGAAACAATATCGATAGGAAAAGAGGCACCCATGTAATAAGTCATGGATAGCACTCCTGAATCAGGAACAAGGAGATAACGACAGCGATTTTTGATGATCGACAACATTTCAAATAGAGAAGTTTTTCCGCGCAAATCGATAATTCCTTCCCCTTCAAAGGTAGGCTTTTGCGCAAACCCAAAGAGGAGGACTTCAGCGCCCTTTTCATCCATCGCTCTTTGAAAAAACTCTTTCCAGGAATTGATGGGCCAATTTTTTTCATAAGTGTAATTTGTCTCCGTTTGCACATGAACGCCAATTTTAGGCCTCGTCGGATGAAGATCAAAACGTTGATGAAGAACATCCCACTCTGATTTCCAGGATAATTTCGGCGTCAATTTACCAAGCTGCCACATCAGCCATCGCGTAGGATCAGGACTCTCTAACACCAGATCAAAATCAGAAAGTGCACGGCCTGATTTACTCAGTGTGTTCTTCACATCAAAAGGGAAGGCTCGTTTCCAATCGGGATCGACAAGAATCGAAACCCCCTCTAGCATTTTGAACCCATCGGCAAGGTCGCTCCGCGTAGCAAAAGTCACTTCAGCATCAGGAATGAACTGACGGATGCGATGAACGAGCGCATAGAGCCCAAGAGGAATATCTCCTAAACCGCGGTTCCAGCAAATGAGGAAACGCCGATGCTGGACTCTCTGTGCATTTTTTAAAAGTGTATCGAAGGGATTGATCCCGTATTTTCTCCAGAGATTTTTTATCATATACTAAGCAATCACACGCAATTTAGAACGCTTGGCACCCAAGATTTTATGGATAGCTTCATAAACTTCATCAGCCTCAATTCTTTTCATGCAGCGAAAATCGATGGGACAAGTGCGCTGATAACACGGAGAACACTCGACATGTTTATGGATGAGAGTCCCCGAACGGTAAGGGCCTGTAATAATTTCGCTTGTCGATCCAAAAAGGGCAACGATGGACGTGCCTAGCGCATCCGCGATATGCATCGGTCCACTGTCATTAGTAAGGATCACATCGCAATGGCTGATTAAACTAGAGAGCTCGCGCAAAGAGGTCTGGCCTGCCAAGTTGACCACTCGTGATGGCAGATCCGTGCAAATTTCTTTGACCAAAGACACTGTTGCCTGATCCCCAAAATAGACGATGTAAATATCTTTATCTCGAAGCAATCGTTCAGTGACTTCGCGGAAACGTTCAGGCAACCAGCATTTGGCAGACCCATAGGTGGCCCCTGGATTAATGCCCACAATCAAAGCGGCGTCGGGCACTCCATGTTGACGTAGAAGAGTGCGAGCATCATGGAGTTCTTTAGGAGAGAGATAAAGACGAGGCGGAGTATCAGAGATGGGAATACCGAGGGGTTCGAGCAACATCTTGTAAGTAACGACAAGATGCTGATTTTGAATGTTTTTAGGGAAAGGAAAACTGTGGGTTAGAAGAGGCTTGCGACCGTTGCATTCATAACCTAGGCGAATACCCACTTTGCCGAGCCAGAACCACCATGCGGAAGAGAAAGAATGCGTCAGCAAAATCCCCAGATCGTAATGACCTTTTTTCAATTTTTCGATGATATTGCGTCTATCCATTCTTCGCCCAAACCCACTTGCCTTGCTAAAACAAAATAATTCATTAATCTCGGGATCTTCTTTTAAAAGTTCACATATGGGAGAGCGGCACATCGCAGTGATATGGGCCTCTGGATACACCTTTCTTAAATCGGAGAGAATTGGCGTGGCCATGACAAGATCACCGATCCAGTTTGGCATACGCACAATGATATTCCGCGGCGTTAAGCTACGAAGAGATTCCATTGACGATGATTAAATCCATAAAATATTTTTAACACTTTCTCAGCCTCTCTCAAAGTAGCGTTCATCGAAAGTAAAGTCAACCATTAACACAATCGCTACCTATAAAAACATAGAGGAGCCTACTGAGGGACCTGCTCCTCTTTGAAAATATCCACTGGACATTTTCAAAGTATCCGCAGCCTTGCCAAATTCCCAAATCTTGAATTCATTTCGGTATAGACTAAAAAAATACCAAGGGATGGGGAATTTTGTACACTCTAAGTATACCGATCTACTATAAAATAAACTCAAAACTCAGGTTTTTAGTGATCTCGGCATTCCGCACCATTTTTTCGAGTCTCCGAAGCCGCTTTAAAATCCATACAATAATTTTAAAGATCGTCCTTTTCATTGGCGCTTTTGCCTGCATTGCACAATTTTGCCATAAAATGACTGCAGGATTTACCATTTCAAAAATTATCTCCAAGCCCAGGCTTGAAAAAGAAAGGCTTGCTCAAATTCCGGATGAGGAACTTTTACAAGCCGCTCATCTCCTCGATCAGCCCTTTTATTTTTATGCAAAAGGGGGCCAATGTTTTATTTTTATCGGCGCCGATGGAAAAACAATTATTAAATTTTTCAAACAGCACCACATGCGTTTTTGGAATTGGCTAAGTAGGGTTTCTTTCCCTTTTTCCCTGGATTTTTTCCGTGTAAAGCTTCTGGAAAAACATCGACATCAAACCTACCCTTATCTATTTCAAAGCTGCAAAACCGCCT
Source organism: uncultured Verrucomicrobiae bacterium (assembly GCA_963718565.1). Lineage (GTDB taxonomy): Bacteria > Chlamydiota > Chlamydiia > Chlamydiales > Rhabdochlamydiaceae > CAJCIW01. The sequence goes on along the minus strand of OY970364.1, from coordinate 1,978,306 downwards.
ATGAGAAATTCAAAGAACAGACTGGACTGGTCTACGTGCAATTCTCAAGCAATCCCTTGATTCAACAACCCTTGGTCATCTACGATAAATTGGGGATTGCGCATACCATCGAACTTAGCCATACAGACTTTGTGATTCAAAAAAAAGCAGCACCCGTCCGCAAAACATTTAAAAAACTCATTAAGCAAAACAATTTAGAGCTGTGCAGACAGTACATCGATTCGATGCTAGATTTAATGAGAGAACAATGTCGCCAGGGCATTGCGGACCGCGATTTTAATGTTCGAACAAATTTTGGGCTGATTGAAAACCAAGTCATCGAAATTGATATTGGTTCTTACCACGATAACCCTTCTCTAAAAGATTTCCAGCCCTCCAAAGAAGAGCTTATCAAACAAACAGAAAAGTTTAAAAAATGGCTTGAAAGACATCATGAAGGACTGGCAAAGTACTTTTCTGAAAAAATAAACAGTTTGTAAGGAGATGTTTGCATGACCAAACTAATCACGATTGAAAAAGACGCTCTTTCCGATGTTCTCTCTTCTAAGGGCAATAGAGATCGTTACTGTAAAGAGCTCGAGGCAGGAAATATTTTATTTATCCCCCATATTCCCTTTGCATTTCCGAATGATGACCTTCAATTTCTGCTTGCCCAGGGGCAAACGGCAGGTAAAAATCATAAGAATATCGCTTATAAGCCCAAAACAGATACGATCAGCAATGCAGTGAGTTTATCTGAGCAGCAATCGAAACGAAAGTGGCTCACATCAGATCCCTTTGAAGTACTCGCTAAGAGATTCGGAGGCAAAGAAGTGCCTTTCCCTCGCAAGACGCTGTTTCGTTCCCTGATAAAAGGAGTCAAAAAATTGGGCCTGCCAATCAGCTTACGCTCTCCCTATGATACATTCATGTTGAATCTGCATGATTTTTTAAAAGAAAATGAAGAATTTCAACAAACGTGCACTAAAAACCAGTGGGAATTTCCTCCAAATTCCTGCTGGGCTGTATTTAGCGATCAAGTCTCTCATGCAGCAATCGCTGGACAATATGCTTTAGAACAAACTTTCATCGTCCCTTCTTCTGCTCTTATCCATCCGCGAACATCTCCACTTTACGTTTTAGAAAAACTTTCCAAAATCTCTATGGCCGAACGATGACTTTATCTGATGATGATGCTCAGATCATTCTCGGCGTTGATCCAGGGACTCGTATTACCGGATATGGGATTCTTAAAGTGGGGAGCAACCTTCAGCTTGAGCCTATTGATTTCGGCTGTATCCGTCCTCCAGTCCATCTCAACCCTCCTGCCCGCTATCTTGCTCTTTTTAATGGCTTGGAATTGCTTCTTGAAAAATACACGCCGAATGCCGTTGCTGTCGAAACCCAATTCGTTTATAAAAATGTGCAAAGCGCAATGAAATTGGGAATGGCACGCGGCGTCGTGCTTCTTGCTGCAGCAAAACGCAACATCCCGATTTACGAATATGCACCCAAAAAAGCTAAACTCGCTGTCGTCGGCAACGGCAGTGCAAGCAAAGAACAAGTGCAAAAGATGATCCAGCTTCTATTGAAGCTCCCTGTCCTTCCAGAACCTGAAGATGCTGCAGATGCGCTCGCACTAGCGGTATGCCACGCGAACACCTTAAGCTTTCAACATCGGATGCAAATATGTACGAATACGTCAAAGGCACGCTGATTGAATCTTCCATTTCAAAAGTAGTCCTCGAAGTGCAAGGCTTAGCTTACAGTTTGCTGATCCCCTTTAACAATTTCTCCAAATTGCCTCCTTTGGGATCCATGATGATTTTTTACGTCTCATTTATCGTTCGCGAAGATTCTCAAAAGTTATATGGGTTTTTAACACGGCATCAACGCGACCTCTTCGAAAACCTGCTCGAAGTTTCTGGGATCGGGCCTAAAACTTCGCTCGGCCTTATCGGCCATATGGAAACCCGCGATCTGCAAGCAGCTATTGGACAAGGGGACATTCATCTCATCTGCAAAATCCCTGGCATTGGCAAAAAAACCGCCGAACGTTTGATCGTCGAAATGCGCGATAAAATGAAAAAAAATATGGACAGATCAGCAGCCGAGCCACAGCCGCAAAATACAGACGAAAAAATAGGCCCGGTTGCAGATGCCCTCTCCGCGCTGATCCATCTTGGCTATAATAGTTCGCAAGCCCAAAAAGCGATCAAAACAGCATTGAGCAAGATTGAGGGAGAACCCGAGCTTGCTAAATTGATCACGGCAGCGCTGCGTTGCATCTAAAAATAAGGATGCGGCCATATCCATTGGATGGATCAAAATGGTCTTCAACTTTTGCCATGAGTTTTTAAGGACGTACCGATGCATTATTTCTATATAATCTTTGTTTCATGTTCTTGTCATGAGAATGAAAATCGGTTATGATCTCTTCAGAATTTAATCAAAAAAATTATGGAATTTGTCCACCGCCCTTATCAGCTTGGAGATACGATTGCAGCCATCGCCACTCCCCCCGGAGAAGGCGGGGTTGCGATTATTCGGATTTCTGGAAATGATGCCGTCGCGGTTGCGGAAAAAATCTTCTCCGGTCCTATACGCTCTTACAAAACGCATACGGCTCATTTTGGTAAAGTGATCGATTCAGAGGGAAATGTCGTCGATGAAGTCCTTGCACTTGTGATGCTCACCCCAAAGTCTTATACAGGCGAAGACACGATCGAAATTCATTGCCACGGAGGAACTTTGATCAGCCGGCGTGTTCTGGAGACAATTTTAAACGCAGGCGCAAGAGCTGCCCAGCCCGGGGAATTCACTTTTAAAGCTTTCATCAATGGTAAGCTCGATCTCACTCAAGCAGAAGCCGTCCAAGAGCTCATCGGTGCGAAAAATGATCTTGCATTGCAAGCAGCAGAACAACAACTGCAAGGAAAACTCTCCAAGTTAGTCCGTTCTTTTCAAACAAAACTCGTCGATATCGCTGCTATTTTGGAAGCCTGGGTTGATTTTCCTGAAGAGGACCTCGAATTTGCCACAATGGACGAGGTCATTGGCGCTTTACACGAACTGTTGCAACGGATGCAAAAACTGGCCGCGACATTCCATAATGGAAAAATCGTCAGCCATGGCATTTCGCTCTGTTTGGCAGGACCGCCAAATGTGGGGAAATCTTCATTGATGAACGCTCTTCTCGGAAAAGAGCGCGCCATAGTCACAGATATTCCCGGAACTACGCGTGATCTCATTGAAGAGAGCCTGAAGTTAGGAGATCTTCATTTTCATTTGATCGATACTGCAGGCATTCGCGAGACGCAAGAGAGGATCGAACAAGAGGGTATTCGTCGTTCCAAAGAGGCGATGAAACAGGCGGATTTGATCTTACTCGTTCTCGATGCTGCGCGTGGGATTTGTCCGGAGTCTCAGAATTTAGTCTCCCATACTCCCAAGGAAAAAACACTCCTCATCTGGAATAAGATTGATCTGCCCAATGCCGCTCCGGTTCCGCTCGATTTTGCACATGTTGTGTGTATTTCAGCTAAGGAAGGCACGGGGCTTGATCTCTTGCACCAACACATCGATCATTTGATCTGGCAAAAAAAACCTCCTGCAAAGGGAGAAGTGGTCATCACTAGCCTGCGACACCATCAAGCTTTGGCACATGCCATTTTAGCCTTGCAAATCCTCATTGAAGGATTACAATCGAATATCTCTCCTGAATTCATTTCTGCGGACATGCGCAAAGTGCTTACTGAATTGGGGACGATTATTGGGACAAATATCACTGAAGACATTCTTTCAGCGATCTTTTCCAAATTTTGCATAGGAAAATAATGACCAAAAAAGAAAAGGCCAAACAGATTCAGCGCATCCTCAAGAAACTCTTTCCTAATCCCGCTATTCCTCTTTCCCACAAGGATCCCTACACGTTATTGATCGCTGTTCTTCTTTCAGCGCAAAGCACAGATGTCCGTGTGAACCAAGTGACTCCTCATCTTTTTGCTAAAGCATCTACACCCGAAAAGATGATCTCTCTTTCCATCGAGGAAATTGCTGCAATCATCAAACCTTGCGGACTTAGCAACACCAAAGCCAAAACAATTTGGAACCTTTCGAGGATCTTGCTTGAGAAACATCACAGCGAAGTTCCCGCTTCATTCTCAGAATTAGAGGCGCTCCCTGGGGTCGGGCATAAAACAGCTTCTGTCGTCATGATTCAGGCATTTCATAAACCGGCATTCCCCATTGACACACACATCCACCGCTTGGCAAAACGTTGGGGCTTGAGTTCGGGAAAAAACGTCAAGCAGACAGAAAAAGATTTAAAAGAACTTTTTCCCAAGAAGACATGGAATAAATTGCATCTGCAGATGATCTATTTCGGAAGAAAATATTGTCCCGCACGTGGACACAAACAAGAACAATGTCCCATTTGCAGTCTCTTAAAATTGCAAAAAAACAGTTTAATTTAATGAGTCAATCACTGCAAAATATCAGAAAAATGGGATTGGTTTTTATGACACTGACGGCAGTTCTTCCTATCGTCAACATCATTACCGAACTCAAGAGCAAAAGGGAACTTGAGCCTTTTTAACCTTCAATCCACTGATTTTGGGTTTCTTTTATAAAAGAAACCCAATCGAAATTATACATATGCCGCTGTCGCTGCTGTCACAGTTACTGCTGCGACGAGTACTACTGCTGCAATAAGAGAAATTCTTGGGCAGATAGTTTTGTACTCAGTTTTGTTAACGACAGGACTATGAGAAGATTGGTTTTGTTCACTACTGACAACTCCTCCCTTTACTTTCTTAATTGCTTCATCCAGTTGCTCGAGCTTCGTTAATTTCGGCATAAAATGGTGGACAGTGTACGGTTCACTTTCTCTTTTTAACGTTTCCACATCGTCGCTGCTTTGAAAGACAATAGCCACTGTTGGGTCGTTTTTGCGAATTTCTTCTAAAGCTTGGAGTCCAGTCTTTTTTGGCATTTGATTATCTAGAATGACGAGGTCGTATTTCTTGCTTTTTACTTTATCAATAGCTTGTTCCCCATCATTTACAAGATCGATTTCATAGTTGCGTTCCGATTGTTTTTCAATGATGTTTTTTCTGATGAGTTTTAAAAACATCTCGGCATCTTCGGCAATGAGAACACAATATTTTTTTTGCGCATTGTCATCAGGGGAAACATTAGGGCTTGTAGTTTTCCCAAAACTAGGGGAAAGATCACCTGTAAATACTGTCATAAAACCACCTTAATTGATTGTTTAGTTTGTTTTATAAACACAATTATAAGGTAAATAATGTAATTATATCTATGATAATTATTACTTTGTTTAGCTTGTTTTTATAAATACAATTATTATGATAATTATTACTTCGCAATACTTTAAAAAAGTTAATATGCTTATAACTATTTGACAATTAACATATTAATTATATGGCAATATTAATTAGAAATATTTTGGTTCATCCGACGAATGAGGACCTTCCCATAGAGAACAGGTTTAACGAGTTGAAAAATTAAACTATAGCGATTGTGCAGGAAGAAGCAGAATGTAAAGTATTTTTTTGAAAAAAAAGAGCGGACACAGGAAAAGAACCTTAGGAGACTAAACCTTAAGGAGGCTTTCCTATGTCCACATCAAATAAAGTGGTTCCTTTTGTCTAGACCAAAAATCGAGAAATCTAAGCTAATCTCCTCTGTTGTTTAATCTAACTCCCAGGGCCCTATACAAAAGCCCACGGGTTTGCAAAGGGCAGTCAGCCCTTTGCTGGGGTTCAAGGGGCAAAGCCCCTTTCTTTTTCTTATGTCCCATAATACACCTCTGCTGGGGTTCGATAATCGAGACCCTGATGGGGTCGCTTGTTGTTGTAAAACTCAAAGTACTTTTTCAGCCCCGATCGAACCTCTTTCATGCTCTCGTATCCTTTCGGGTAAATTTCTTCATACTTCACGCTTCTCCACAGCCTCTCAATAAACACGTTATCAAGAGCTCGACCCTTCCCGTCCATACTGATTTTAATCCCATTCTCTTCAAGTTTCCCGGTGAATTGACTACTCGTAAACTGCACACCTTGATCAGTATTAAATATCTCAGGTCTTTTTTGCCAAAGACTCCTTTGCAATGCCTCCATGCAAAATTCTGTATCAAGCAGATTTGAGAGCTCCCACTCAATCACGTACCGACTATACCAGTCTATGATTGCAAACAGATATCCGAATCCTTTTGTTAATGGAATGTAAGTGATGTCAGCTGCCCAAGCTTGATCGGAACGATCAACAATTAGGCCCCTCAGTAAATACGGGAACTTTTTATGCTGTTTATTCCCAGCGCTCAGGTTCGGCTTTGGATAGATCGCCTCTATCCCCATCACCTGCATCGCTGTTCGCACTTTTTTCTGTCCCACGACAAATCCTAGTTTTCTCATTGCCACTGTCATTCGACGCCTCCCATAATAGGGGGTTTCGAGGTACTGTTTGTCGATTGCGCACATGAGTCGCAAGTCTTCTTCACCAGGCTGCTGTGGCTCGTAGTACAATCCAGATCGACATACTCCGAGGAGCTTACACTGTGCTCTTTGGGAAAATTTGATATCGTGAGGTTCAATGAGTGCCCGTTTTTCATTCAGGTCAAAGCCCCCAATTTTTTTTTAAGCCACTCGTTCTCCATCTTGAGTCTTCCAATCTGTTCGAACAGTTCGGCCTTTTCTTTGCCCTCTGCTGTATCCCTAGACCTCCTGGTCTTTACAAAAATCTGAGGTCCTGCCTCAATAAATTGTTTTTTCCATTCCGACAGAACTACGGGATGTACCCCCAACTCGCCAGCGAGTTGGGTTGCTGTCTTCTCACCCTTGAGCACTTCTAGTACTACTTTGAGCTTGAACTCCGGTGAATATTGTTTTTTTGTTTTGGCCATTTTGGCCTCCTCGCATTGGGAGGATATACTATTCATGATTGGATTCTGTAAAATTTTAAATTTCCCTAAAAAATATTTCAGCGATAGTGGATAATGCTTCTATGCAAAAGTTGTCCAATGAGCAGCGTTTATATTTAGAACAGCTTGTAAAAAAAACAAGAGATGTCAACGAACGGAACCGTGTATGCGTCATTTTAGGTAGGGATGATTGCCACAGTCCAGGGGAAATAGCGGCGATTTTAAGAATTAGCGAGTCGTCCGTTTATGATTATCAAAGAGAATACGATGCCAAGCAAAAAACTATCAATGATCCACATTTGGGAAAGGCCTCCAAGTTAACCCTAGACCAAGAAGATGCGCTGAGGAGACATTTGAGTCAAATAACGTATCTCAAAATGAGCAAAATTTGTCTCTACGTTCTAGACGCATATCAAGTGAAATACACTGTGGCTGGTATGACAAATTGGTTGAAGAGGCATGGATTTGTTTATAAACATCCAATCAAAGTACCAGGAAAGCTCGATCCCGAAAAACAAGCTGCGTTCCTTAAAAAATACAATGAATTGAAAGCCGGTCTCCAAGAAGGCGAGAAAATTTTCTTTGGAGATGCTGTACACCCTGAGTATCAGAGCCAGTCTGTGGCTGGGTGGATCCTAAAAAACGAAATAAAGACATTAGGAACAACCGCTAAGCAAGAGCGATTGCATTTTATTGGTGCCATTGAATTGACTGCAATGCAAGTCGTGACGAAGGAATATAGCACTGTGGATGCTGCAAGTGCGGTCGATTTTCTCCAAACGTTAGCGGCTAATACAGATGCAAAAAAAATCCACTTAATCTTAGACAACGGCAGATCAAACAAGAATAAGGAAGTGCAAAAATATTTGGATAGCCAAACCAAAATTCAAATACACTACTTACCTCCGTATTCCCCAAATTTGAATGCTATTGAGCGTTTATGGAAAGTTATGAGAGAGTGTGTTACTTATAATACACTGTATTCAAAATTCAATGAATTTACTGAGAAAATTAGAGATTTTTTCAACACTGGCGTTATTAATTTAAAAGACATGCTGAAAAAGCGAATTAACGACAATTTCCAAACAATTGAACTCAATCCTCTCCAGACTTCAATTTTCTAGAGTATATTAGCTTAGACAGTGGTCTAAATTTTGGGGACCATTATAGGTGTCGAGTACAAATCCACAACCTATGAAAAAGGGTACGCCCTTAAAAACTCATGGCAAAAGTTGAAGACCATTTTGATCCATGCCAAACTTACCACTTATCGATCTTGATTGGGCACGGATCGAAATGGTCTTCAACTTTTGCCAGAGTCTTCAAGGAAGTTAATGTACGTGCTACCAGTCAAGGTGTGGCCAGAGAGGCTGTTTGATAACGCTCATGAACAAATTGTGCTAAATCGATCGGATCCCCTCGAAACCACCGACTCAAATACTCCCAAAAGCTCACGCCAAGTCTGGCGCATGTCTGCTTGAGCGTCAATAGGCCGTCTCGAAATTGTCTGCCCTCTACGCTTTTGGTAGTGCCAGAGATATTTCTTCGTTTAGCCACACCTCGGATATCTTGCTCACTGTCATTATTGTGCAGGGGAAGGCCGGGATGATCAAGCGCTTTTAGCATTTCTTCGCGGTATTTGGAAAATGAAGCAATGACTTCATTAATCCCTGGGCTTGTGCTTTTCATTGCAACCAGTTGGTCATATAGTTCATGCACCTCTGCCTTACCAACATGCTTCCAAGCTGATAAAACCAACCAATCCCGCTTCAATGCATTGCTGTCGCAGCTGTTTGCCTTCAACCCTTAAGCTATTCAGCAGTTGGTTAAGCCCCTTCTTTTTTCGGTACTTTTTCCCCATATGTTCTTCAAGCCGGTTGAGCCAATCATCTCTCTAAAACCAAGGAACAGCGTGCAGTTCTGAAGGGATCTTAGAAAGGCATTTGTTCGAGTTCATGCCAGAGCAGTCTAAATATAGGGTGCTCTGTTATCAAGCGAAAGTTTTATTAATGGGTCTGGGCGTTTTGTTCCGACTTTACAAGCCGCTCAATTCATACTTCCTCGGAGACCTATGGCAAGCACTGAATGTCATAGGTTTTTGAGGACGTACCATATTTTGACCCTCTGAGAACCCAAACTATTGTTATCACAACCAACTGGAAATCAATCTTTTATAGCTTTCTCTCGATCACTCACATAACCCATGATCGCCTTAGATTTTTGAAAAAGAGTAGCTTTTTCCCAATGCTGCTTGTGAAGAGGATGGGTTCCGCGTTTCCGATAGTCCTTGGGAAAACATGCCGCTCTTCAAAACTTGATCAAACCTGATCATATATAACCAAATTATCAACTTTTGATCGAGGGCTATCATGCCCTCGGTTTAATTTCCTGGTGCTGCAAATTGCTTTGCTGTCTTGCCCCCACGGTGTCACATGTACACCATTAGGCAAAACACACCAGGCCCATCGCTTTTGGATAAAAGCGAGGTCTGAGCCAGACACTATTGAAGGATATCCTCCTTCATTTTTTGCTGAAAGATCTCGCAAGATCTTTCTCAAGCCGTTAATTGCGGCATTCTCGTCGCGAATGTGAACGGTCTTGCACTGTGGACATTGCCATTGTCTCAATGAGACAGGGATTCCCCGCTCTTCAATCCGCAGGCAGTGGCTACAGGTCCGGGTTGTCCCTTTCTCGTCGAATTCAATAAAGGTTTTTCCCGATTTTCGAGCTACCCAGGAGAGGGTGTTTTTCCAACGTCCAATCAAGGATCGGTTATTCATCGCTCGCCGCATTGGTTTAGTAATGCCTTCGCCATTTGGTGTATAGTCTCCGATTCCAATGCAGTCGTAATTTCGGAAAAGGCGATGTGCGCTTGTAAACATAAACGTCTTGGTCTGTTCTCGGCGTTTACGCAGTGCGCTTTTTAGGGCATGATCGTATTTTCTCCATTGCCTGGAAGGAAGATGGAATTCTTTTCTTGTGGGATTGCTTTTTTCATCCAGAACATGGAATTTTTTAGATTTTTTATCACAGCGGTCTCTTTTACTTTTTAGTTCGTCCAGGCGTTTATCGTAAGTTTTGAGCCAGTAAGGAGATGCAATCTCAATGGCTGTTCCACTTGTGTCGACACCATAGGCGAGATTTTTGTGATTGGGATCGAGTGCGAGGATTTTAGAAATGGGTTTTCGGATGGGGAGTTCTTTCTGAATGGTAAAAATGGCATAGTAGGTTCCCAGTTCGGAGATAATGCGCAAGTTGCGTGGGGTTTTGTCTTTGAGGAGATGTGCTTCGGGTAATTCGAGAGTGAGGAAGCGGCGCTTGCGGTCCTGGCCCATTCCAAGGGAGAGGAACAAGGCTTTGCCGTGAATCTTGAAACCTTTTTCTGGTTCATCGTAAAAAAGAGAAAACCAGTCCCGTTTCCAGGCCCGAAATTTGGGCCAACCCATCTGTTTGCCTTTCCGTTTTCCTTTTTTTGATTTTTGATGAACCCGGATTGCTTCACTAAGTCTCAAAGCGGTATTTTTTAATGGAGAAGAGTGGACGACTTTTAGAAAGGGGTGCTCTTCCTTGAGTTTTGGAAGTTCATTTCTGAGTCCTCTTTCTGTATAGAGGGTCTTTGATGCCTCCGGGTTGCCGGAATGGATAAATTCCCGCTTGAGTTCCAGGCTTTTTTCTAGCAGATGATTATAAAGCCAATTACAGATCCGCGATTGCCCATCGAGCTCAGAAATTGTTTGAGGGTCTGCTTCAATTCTCAGCTTAAGAACCAGATTCTCTTTAGACATTGGCGACCGCATTTTGAAGGTTGGCCAAAAGCTGTTTGTTCTTATGGCTTCTTGAACCATTTTGCTCAAGCAGTTGTTTTAGCCCACGTTTATTATAGTTCATCCCGGAACCGAGGTCTTTGGTTACTGAAAACACCCATCCTTTTGCAGAGCAGTAAATTTCTAACATATGGACTTGTCGTTGTAAATCTTCTTTTTGATCATGACTCGAAACTCTTGCGTAGGCAACAGTTAGACGATCAGAGGTTTTATCTCCGCAATTAAATGGCTGTAACTGAGTGAGACTATAGCGGCGTTGGCCGCCCTGTATGCGATGACAGGGAACGATTTTCTTTTGTCTTTCCCATCGGCGGAGTGTTTGTGGAGAAACTCCCAAACATTTTGCTGCTTCCTGAATGCTTAAAAACTTGTTCATTCTGATAATATATAATCAGGTTTGAATAAGTTCAAGGGATTCTGTTACAAGCCCCAACAGGCAGTCGCCGCCATCGCAGAACCCCAAACTATGGTTATCATAACCTGCTGGAAATCAATCTTTTATAGTTTATTTTGCTCTATTTTAAAAATTTTAAAAAAAATAAATTGAATAATATTAGTAAATTTTTTAAAATTAAGACTGTTAATATAAACAATAATCTATTTAGGAGACAATTATGACTTCAAATGTAAATTCATTTAACAAAATTTTTGATAACTTTAATATTCTTGACATCTTTAATAACCTTAATATTCCTGACAGCCTTAGAAGCCATGTGGATTCTCTTTTTAACACTAAGATGGACAGGCTAATCGACCGCTGGGCGCAACTACCTACTCCCCTCACAACACCCGACATCTGGGCGCATCATATTATTCCACAGACAGAGACACCTCGAGAAGCCATGAAGTTCCTTAGTCTTTGTAGGTCATTATGTGGTGTTACCAAGCGTATCTTTTGGTCAAATCTTTTCAAGCGACATTTATCTGAAATCTGTCAGCGTATGTCTAAAAGTAGAGTGATTAATGATGATGGTACAGATGCCAAAAAAGCTGATGGTACAGATGACAAAAAAGTTAAACTAAACTACAAAATTCTGGGAGGCCTTGTTTACACCACCTCGTTGCTTGGGACCGAAGCCATCGAGAAAGAAAAAAAAGCAGATCGAAATAAAAATATTAGTCAATTATGAACCCATACTGGAAGTGAGTCAGAGAACTCTTCCTCATCTAAGGAGGAGTTCTTCAATCACTTCCGTAAGTTCAATACAGTTATACGGCGCGCGGTTAGGTTTGGAGAATTTTGACTCTCCGAGACGAAGCAAAATCGAAGCGAAGCGGCCGAACGAGCGAGACCATTGCTGAATAGCAAGGCGAGCGAGAAGGATCGATTTGGCAAAGTCGCAGCCTGTCAAAATTCGCCAAACCTAACCGCGCGCCGTATACAAAGCTCTGCCCAAAGACTGACCTAATAACCCTCGGACTTCCATTTTTTTCATCGAGCTATCGATCAAATCGCGATCAAAAGCAATCTTTCCGGGTTCGAACAACAAAATAAGACAGGATCCTCCGAAGGAAAAATAACCCTTCTCTTCACCCTTGGCGTAAGATTTTCCTGGGACATGCGTCTGATAAATGCTTCCCACATAGGTTGCACCTACCTCAATGTACTGAACTTTCCCAAAATTCTGAGTTTCAAGAGAGGTGATCATGCGCTTATTTTCACTCAAGATCTTGATGTTGCGCATGAGAGCGATGGGATTCACAGAAAATAATGGACCATGAATTAAACGCGCTTTGCCTGGAGTGCATTGACAGGGAAAATGAAAACGATGGTAGTCGACAGGACATAATCGGGCGATCATCATCGCCCCTTGGGTGTATTGGGCGGCCAACTCCTCATCCTGTAATAGGTCCTTAAGGGAAAACTTTTTTCCTTTCACCCAAAACCCTTCTGCCTTCTCGATATTTTGAAAAACCAGGTAACGCGCATCCGCAGGAAAAATAGCCACATTATGATCATTTGCAATAGGCCGGCATTCCGATTTTAAATGGCGAATGAAAAAATCGTTGAAAGAAGCAAAGGCATCTACGGGATCTAAAAATTCCGATGCATCGATATGATAAGCGCGGATGAAAGGTTTGATTTTGAACCGACTTATCGCGCTTTTTTGAAAAAATCCGTAGAGTTTGGATAAACAAGGGATACGAGAGAATAGAGGCAATAGAAAAAAAGAACATAAACGCAACAAAAAACCTTCACCGTACAACATCTCGAGAAAGAAACGTCCGTAGACTTTTTCCTTTTCTTCTCTTTGCGTATTGCGATCTAAAAAAGTAATTTCTTTCATGGCCTAGTGAGAGCTGTTTTGCCCGCAATGGAAGAAAAGAATGTTAACTCATCAAGATAATCTTTTGCAAAGAGATGTTCGAGATGATTGGAAGAGATCATCTCATAAATTTGGCGGGCTGTACGCACCATTCTACCCGCGTGTGACTTCGTTTGGTTTCCCTGAATAAATTCTTCCCGTTGCTTTTTAAACTGCAGCATCAACTCCTTCATCTGTTTTTGCGTTTCCAGCTGCCTGGAAGTTGCTGTGATTAACTGGTCAATGACCTTGACCTCGTCATTTTCCGCTAAAGGAAGTGCTGTTTCAATCAGAGAAGATTGTGGAATGAGAAGGGTTGGGTTATCGGTGCTGCCCATCGTTGTCCAGAAGATGGCTAACAGAAAAACGCTTAATTTTTTTTTCATAGAAGTAGTGATACCACGCTTAAATATTTAAGCGGACTTACTTATTTTACGGAAGTCGATACAGTTGTTTTTTTCTGTTTAGGATCGAAGGGTTTTTTCTCAGCGAGCGATTTCTTGATTAAAATAAGAATCAGGCTAAGAGACATACTACCTCCTCTATACGGCGCGCCGTATATATTCTTAAAACTAGCAAATGCTCAAAAAATTTGTAATTATAAATTTATTTTGTCGCATAGGGGTAGATTTTTCTTTGATTTAACTTATTGGGATTTTAAGGTAATATAATCAAACTCTTACTAGTGTCATATCCCCAGGAACCACCATGTTTGGATTCTTTAAAATAATCTTTGGAACTGCTCAAGGCCGCTTGCTCAAAAAATACGGTAAAATTGTCGCTGAAGTCAACCGTTGGGAAGAAAAATTTCAAGCGCTTTCCGAAGAAGAACTTCGCAACAAAACCAGTGAATTTCAGAGACGCCTTGAAAATGGAGAATCCTTAGATCGCCTGCTCCCAGAAGCTTACGCAGTCGTCAAAAGTGCTTGCCGGCGCTTGTGTGGGACCGAAGTTCATGTTTCAGGCTATGATCAAAAATGGGATATGGTGCCTTATGACGTCCAAATCCTGGGCGGCATCGCCATGCACTACGGAGCGATCTCTGAAATGCAAACCGGTGAAGGTAAAACGCTCACTGCATCCATGCCTCTTTATCTTAACGCCCTGACAAAAAAACCCGTCCACCTTGTGACAGTCAACGACTATTTGGTCCAGCGCGACTGTGAATGGATCGGTGCCATTTTCCGCATGCTGGGACTCACCGTCAATGCTTTGACGAGTTCGACACCTCACCAGATACGTCAATCTGTTTACGAGGCGGATATTTTGTATGGAACTGCATCCGAGTTTGGCTTTGATTATCTTCGCGATAATTCTATGGCACAAAGTAAAGAAGACCAGTGCCAGCGCGGCCATTATTTTGCTATCGTCGATGAAATCGACTCGACCTTGATCGATGAAGCACGCACACCTTTAATTATCTCCGGACCTTCTGGCGCTTCACGTCAGATGTACGATGAATTAAAAGAAGATGCCGGTCACCTCGTCCGCCATCAGCGCGATCTGTGCAATAAACTCGCAACGGACGGACGCAAGATCCTAGAAAAGTTGGGAAGCCTCGAAGAAACACCCGAGCAAAGAAGTTTGAATAAAGAACAAGAGAATGAAGAAAAAGAGGCTCTTCGCAAACTGTGGCTTGTCAGCAAAGGCACCCCACAGAACAAGGTCTTAAAGCGTATCCGCGAAAATCCTACCTTAAGGGCTCAGATCGAAAAATGGGACATCTACTTTTATGGCGAGCCTAATAAAGAAGAGCGCGCGAAGGCTCTTTCTGAACTTTTTATTATTGTCGATGAGCGCGCCAACGAGTTCGAATTGACTGATAAAGGAATCCATCAATGGATTGAAGACACTCAGACAAAAGCCTCCTCTGATGACTTTGTCATGCTCGATTTAGGCTTTGAATACGCTAAGATCGATCAAAATCCAGAACTCTCTGAACAAGAAAAGCTCCAGCAAAAAGTCGTCTTACGCGAAGAAGATGCTCGGCGCAAAGAGCGTGCGCACAATTTAAGACAGCTGCTCCGCGCCCACCTCATGATGGAAAAAGATGTCGATTACATCATCTCCGAAGGAAAAATTGTCATCATCGATGAAAATACTGGCCGTCCGCAACCTGGCCGCCGGTTCTCCGACGGACTGCATCAAGCGATTGAAGCCAAAGAAGGAGTCCCGATTCAAGGCGAAACGCAGACATACGCGACGATCACTCTGCAAAATTATTTCCGCATGTACGCTAAGCTGGCCGGGATGACGGGAACAGCGATGACTGAAGCGAATGAATTTAAAGAGATCTACAAACTCGAGGTCCTCGCCATCCCCACACATCGCAAAGGACAGCGCAAAGATGACGATGACGAAATCTACATGACAGAGCGGGAAAAATATAACGCCATCCTCAAAGATATTCAGCAGATTCACGCGAAAGGCCGGCCGATCCTCATCGGAACGGAATCCGTTGAAGTCTCTGAAAAGCTCTCGCGCATTTTAAAGCAAAATAAACTGGAACACACTGTCCTCAACGCGAAAAACCACGCCCATGAAGCTGAAATCATCGCTCAAGCAGGCGCCCCTGGTGCGATCACCGTCGCAACGAACATGGCAGGCCGCGGAACGGATATTAAGCTCAAGTCTGGCATCGCAGGACTCGGCGGACTTCATGTCATCGGAACAACGCGCCACCAATCTCGCCGCATCGACAGACAGCTTCGCGGCCGTTGTGCCCGCCAAGGCGATCCCGGAACTTCAAAATTCTATGTCTCTTTTGAAGATTCGTTGATGCGCTTGTTTACCTCTCCTCGCATCACTTCTTTCCTTCAACGCTTCCGCCCTCCCGAAGGCGAAGGCAATCTCTGCAAAAGTCTTGAATAAGTCGATTGAAACTGCTCAAAAACGCGTCGAACAACGCAACTACACCATCCGCAAACATACTCTCGAATACGACGATGTGATGAACAAACAGCGAGAAGAGATCTATTCTTTCCGCAATGAAGTCTTGCATATTGAAGACACACTTTCTCTTGCCCGCGAAGTTTTAGAAGGGATTTGCGTCCGCATGTGCCATCAATTTTTTACTTCGCGCAGTGTCGAAGGCGGTTGGAATCCGGAAGGATACCGTCAATGGCTTCTCACTCATTTCCCACTCACTTTTGATGCCAAAGAACTCGATGACGATTATCTTAAACTCGAAGACATCGAGCAGCTTGCTTCGAGCAAAGTCTTAACGGCTTTCAATCATAAGCTCACGCATGAAGCAGAGAAAATCATCCAAGCACAAAACATGGTTATAGACCCGTCACAATCCAAGATGAGCCCTGAGGAAGTCTTATGCGAAGTTGTTCGCAACTTGCTCATTCGCAATATCGACCGTATCTGGCAAGAACATCTGCTCAATATCGATCATTTGCGCACAGAGGTTCACCTGCGCGCCGTAGGACAAAAAGATCCTCTCCTCGAATTCAAACATGAAGCGTTTGCACTCTTTGATTCTCTGACCACGCGGATCAAACAAGAGATTGCCCATGCCCTGTTCAAATTCGAGATGATCCTTCCAGAAGCCCCTCCCAAACCACAACCGCCGCGCTCCCAGCCGCGCCGCCGCCCTGCTATCCATCTTTCTTTGATGCCGGAATTAGAAACTCCTGGCTCAACCCAAGAAAGAGGATTCTGAAGAGCTGAATCGCGCCAATTTTTTTATACCACGCTCCGTCAGGTTTTGTGAATGCTGAACTCAAACAATTAAATATTTTAATATACTTAACTGTTAAATGGGCTTTAATACACTTATTGTTAAGTGAAGTTGCTTTTTAATTAAATGTAATATATTATATTTAATAAATCTATTCTATATAAAAGCAAAAAATAAGGTATTTTACATGTCTGTAAGTTCAGTGAGTACGGCTCTCATTTCATATACTCCGACGAGGTCTCCAATGAATTTCATAATACCTGAAGTGGAAAGAGGGTTATCTAATGGATCTATTTATCTCCTCTGGAAGGAAAGGACCTCAGAAATTAACCATTCCATCTCTAGAGCATTTCAAGCGATAGTCGGCAAAACCAAAAGCAGCTGGGGCTTTTATAATGGGGGTAATAGATATGATATCGGTGGAATCAAAGAACATAAACTTATGAAAAAAATGATCCGAGAGGCGCCGCCAGAGATTAAGGATTTTTACGCCTTAGATATCGGAGCTGGAAATTATCAATGGGGTCGGGAGCTTGCTAAATACCTAAACGCAAAAAAAGACATTCCCAAAGACGTCACAATACATATCATCGGAATTCGGGGAGAAGCAAACTGGAATGAAGCCGTGACAGAGCTAGGACAATGCAAGCTGTATGAGTTCGGTGAATTTCAAATAGAAACACTCATGGACGAATTCCAAGCGCGAGGACTGCAATTGGAGAACAAGGTCGATTTAATCGTTTCGAGATGGTGCTTTAGACATCTCGTAGATCCTATCGGTACATTTACACAAGCGTATAATTCGACACCATAATGAATCACATTCAAAAAGGGGACTGTGTACTCTTGACCTATCCAGATAGTTTTTCTGGTCATAAATTTCAAAAGTCAACTCAACTGGAAGAAGAGAGCAAAATCATTCGAGTTACTGTGAACCCAGAAACTCGTCTTTTGGACAATAGAAATTATCAAGAGATCAGAGATATGAGTGATTGCGAAGAGAAGCTTGCCTCTAGACAAGACATAGGTAAAGTTCCCCACCTCAAACTTCGATTTGGCTACTGAGCGAGTCTAATTATTGATCGATCTGTGTCAGCTTTTGGAGAGTAAGATTCAGAAAATCCTTGTCTTCATAACTCGCCTGGATGACTTCACGCTCTCTTTTATATTTCTCAATGACTTCATCTTCGCCTTGAGAAAAAGAAGCAAAGATAGGCAAAGATAATTTATCAAAAGTGGCCTTTCCCCCTTGTGGCTTATCGCTAAATTGAAATACAAGAGTTTCGGCGAGTTGTTGATGCCCCTCAGGCAGATCGCCATATTTCCATTGAAAACAGAAAGAGTTTTTAATGCCATATCCTAATAGAATCCCCAGAAGAGCGGGATTGCCAAAGGTCTTGTCCCAAAATTCAGAACCATTCTGGATCTTAAGTGATTCTTTCAATGGATCAAAATCCAGGCCCGTTTCACGCTTAAACGTGTTGTAATTTTCCTGAAGAATAAGGGCCACCTTTGTCAGATCTGCAAAATAAATCGTAGTGCTTTTTGTATCTGCAGAATCTTCTTTCTTGAAAAAAGCATACCGGCTGAATTGAAACTTAGATTTTACTTGTTCCCAATTTTCCCAATTTTGCAACAAATGGTAATCTTCCATGACAATACGATTTTTCTTAAGCTTATGATCGTCATTTGAACGAGCTTCATCTTCTAGAGAAATCATTGTCATCGGCTTACTTCCGCAAAGAGTATAAATGGCCTGATGTTGCAACATAACACCTCTAAAAAAGGGCTCCATCCAAACTTTTTCATCAGCGGTTAATGGATAAGCGGTTTTTTTTTCTCCAAATGAGGAAGAAACGACAAAGATTGCGAAAAACAGCAAGAAAATTGTGAGAGGCAATTTTCGAAATTTAAGAAGAGATATACCGAATGACATGGAATGCAGTCCTTAGGGTAAGGTTTTTACTCATTTGAGAAGATTGGCTTTTTTAAAGCCAAGGAAAAAAAGCGGGAGGGCAGCCAAACAATAGATGAACCAGTAGCTGCTGTCCCACTCGAGACGTAAAAAACCATTATCTGAGAAAAACAGTTGAAGGAGACCTAATGTGAGCAGGTTTGTTCCAATGGATAGCAACAAAATTGGCCAAAAACCATTTTTCTCTTGGTCAGCGCTTGGATCTGCAACAGACGAGGCAGGAATCGTTGGAGCCCCCAAAGAAGGGGATGCAGAGTGTGGTATAAATCTTTTTTCCACCATAGGTTCCTTTAAGGGTTCAGCTTTATTAAAAGAAGGCATTTCTCTTTTTTCAGCCCCCTGGCTAAAAACAGGGGAATTTTTTCCATAGAGAGGAGTGTAAAGCGAGGTCAAACTCTCTTGAAGAGATTGATGATGAAGCTCTTTAGCACCACTGGTAGGCGCTCGGGCAGGCTTCGTATCCGCTGCGCAATAAGGGCAAACCTCGGCATCCACAGGAATTCGCCCGTCGCAACTCGTACACATTTTTTGACGATCTTTAGGGAGCATAGAAAATTCATAAAGGTTGATGAGCTTAATCTTCGCACAAGAATTCAAAGTTTTCTATCTTTTTTAATAATTAAATCAATGATGTATGCTGCAAAAGGCTTGTGAGTTATACTCAATATATCTCTGACGAAAGAGGAGTTTTCTTACCATGGAAAGGCAAAACTTTGATCTGGCTGTGATTGGATCGGGACCAGGAGGTTATGTCGCTGCCATCAAAGCTGCGCAAGTGGGAATGCGCGTCTGTCTGATCGAAAAGGGCCTCATAGGTGGCTGCTGTCTCAATGTTGGCTGCATCCCGACGAAAACTTTGCTTGCCAATGCTGCAGTCATGCAAAAGATCCTTCATGCAGCGGAATATGGAATCGTGACCGGTTCAGTGACTTTCGATTATGCAAAGATGAAGAAGCGCAAAGACGACGTCATCGACAAGATTCGCAAGAGCTTAGAAGGATTAATCCAATCTAATGGCATTACGGTTTTGCGCGGTCAAGCCGAGTTTCTCTCTCCACGTGAGATCAAGATCAAAGGGCAAAATAATCTCATCGTTCATGCGGAAAAAACGATCATTGCAACAGGATCAGAACCTTTGGACATCTCGGCATTTCCTTGCGACCACAAGCGCGTCTTCAACTCCACCTCGATTCTCGAATTGACTGCTCTTCCAAAGACCTTGGCAGTGGTCGGGGGGGGCTATATCGGTTGCGAATTTGCCTCTCTATTCTCCGACTTAGGCGTCAAAGTGATCATTTTGGAAGCCCTTTCCTCGATCGTCATGTTACAAGGTAAAAGCGTCGCTGAGAATTTGACCCGTGCTTTTACAAAAAAAGGCATTGAAATCCGCACGGGCGTCATGGTCGAGGGGATCGACCAGAATTCAAATGGCTTGAGCATACGATTAAAAGACAAACCAGCTGTGGCTTGTGACATCGCTCTTGTCTCGGTTGGAAGAAAAATCATTTCTTCAGGGCTTGGCATTGAAAAAGCCGGTGTCATAGTTAGCGACAAAGGCATCATTCCCGTGAATGACAAAATGGAGACCAACGTCCCTGGAATTTATGCCATTGGCGATGTGACCGGCAAATATATGCTCGCCCATGTCGCTTCCCACCAGGGGGTCATTGCCGCATCAAATGCCAGTGGGCAATCCCTAAAAATGCACTACAATTCTGTTCCCGCCGTTATCTTCACTAATCCGGAAATAGCCACGGTGGGAATGACATTCGAGCAGGCCCACGAAGCAGGTTACCAAGCTGCCGTCGGAAAGTTTCCTTTTCAAGCTCTGGGCAAATCGGTCGCAGCCATAGAAACAGAAGGATTTGCTCAAGTGATCATCGACCGTAAAACAGGTCAGCTCCTTGGCGCCCAGGTCGTCGGACACGAAGCTTCGACATTGATTGCTGAGATGGGGCTCGCCATTGCGAATGAACTCACCGTCGAGTGCATAGCAGGCACCATTCATGCACACCCGACAGTCGCCGAAGCTTGGCTAGAAGCAGCGTTGCTTGCCAATGACACCCCCATCCACTTTCCGCCCAAAGTAAAGAAATGACAGAAGAACGCGATGCGCAAGTTCAGCAGCTTTCTTCCCAGCCAAAATTGAATAAATTGCCCATTAATCCAGAATCATATCCAACAGCAACTTCTTCTCGAGGAAGGTTTCCTTCTTGGTTGCATCGCAACCTGCCCAAAGGAGCCAATCTTTTCAAAACGAATGCGATTTTATCCAAGTATCGTTTGAATACAGTGTGCGAAGAAGCCAAATGTCCCAACCGCTTCGAGTGTTATTCCAATAAAACGGCAACTTTTTTAGCACTCGGCAAAGCATGCACCCGCAACTGTGGATTTTGCGATATCGATTTTACAAAGACACCGAGAACCCCTGAAGAAGATGAACCGCTAAGGATCGCTGGATCCGTAAAAGAATTGGGATTGCAGCACGTTGTCATCACAATGGTCGCACGCGACGATCTCCCAGACGGTGGAGCCGAACATATTGCTGCAATTATCCGAACGATCAGAAAAGAATGTGCGGGTGTGTCTATAGAAGTCCTCACTTCAGACTTTTCCGGCCAACACTCTTCATTGGATATTGTCCTTAAAGAAGCCCCGGATGTGTTTAATCACAACATCGAAACCGTGCGCGAACTAACGCCTCGCGTGAGGCATAAGGCCACTTATGATCGCACTCTTTCTGTATTGAGTTACGCGCGCAATTCGAGGCTTACTGCCCACGTCAAGTCCGGATTGATGGTAGGGCTGGGTGAAACTCCTAGCCAAGTGGAACAGACGATCTCCGATCTTTATCAGGCAGGTTGCAATATCATCACGATCGGGCAATATTTACAGCCGGGGTCTAAAAAACTCCTCGTTAAAGAATTCGTGACACCCACCCAATTCAAACACTATGAGGAATACGGTTATTCGATTGGCGTTAAACAGATGTACTGCGGCCCATTTGTCCGCTCCAGCTATAATGCCCACGAAGTCAAAAATCTAGCTGGGCTGTTATAATGGCCCCATAAATTCACATTTTTAGACTAGGCGCAGTATATACTGAAGAAACTTCAAAAATTGGTTTTTTTAGCCCCCTGTAACGCCTGTACGAAAAACATATGTCACAAGAAGCTAATTTGTCATTGGCGCCCCGACAGGTCTGAACTTATCCCTGACTTTGATCCATCCATTTCATCAAAAATCAAAGTAATGGATTTGCGGACTGACTCTAACAAAAATCGAAAAAACTCGCTATTATCACCCCAAAAACATAACAAACATAATTAAAAATAAATTGATTATTAATTAAAAAAAATGATATAAAAAATTTTTGAAGGCCGATGAGAGGGTTCTCGTGTCCCCGGACAAAATGAAGCATAAAGAAATCATGAGCAAAGTCGCCAGCGTCATTTTAGCTGGCGGACAAGGGACGCGCCTGTATCCATTAACCCAAACTCGTTGTAAGCCAGCAGTTTGCTTCGGAGGCCGGTACCGCCTCATCGATATTCCGATCTCTAATTCGCTCAATGCCCATATTCATCGCATCTTTATCATTTCGCAATATTTCGCATCTTCTCTACATCAACATATCCTTGAGACTTACCAACTGGATTACTTTCGCCAATCTAAGATTCAAATGCTTTGCCCTGAAGAGACCCCTCAGCGAAAGGTGTGGTTCAAAGGAACAGCCGATGCCGTCAGACAAAACCTTGAACATTTAGAAGCGACTCAAGCTGAGTACTTTTTGATTCTTTCCGGGGATCAGCTCTATAATATGAACTTTACTGAGATGCTGCAATTTGCTAAAAAAGAAGATGCGGATATGGTCATCGCTTCCATCCCTGTCGAAGAGACAGAAGCTCGAAGAATGGGGCTGCTCAAAATTGATTCCACATGCCGCGCTCTGGAATTCTTCGAAAAACCCTCCGATCCAGATATTTTGAAAAAGTTTGAAGTCCCTGCAGAATTTTTAAATGGGCATAAAATTTTGCACCCCGGCGTGACCCATTACTTAGGCTCCATGGGCATCTATATCTTTAAGCGCAAAGCTCTTTTTAATCTTTTGAAAGAACAAGGGGATGACTTTGGTAGGGACCTGATTCCGATTCAGTTCAAAAAAGGTAAGACTTCAGCTTACGTGTATAAAGGATATTGGGAAGATATTGGGACAATCGCATCCTATTATCGGGCCAATTTAGCTCTAACCCATCAAGAACATTGTTTAAATACTTATGATGAGCATAATCCGATCTTTACTCATCCGCATAATCTTCCCAGCCCCTTGATCAAAGATACCCTGATCAACCGATCCATCATCAGCCAAGGCGCTGTCATTGAGGCACAGGAAATCTCTCATAGCGTCATCGGGATTCGCATCAAAATCAAAAAAGGATCCGTTATCCGCAATTCCATTGTCCTGGGAACATTGTTCAATGAACCCCAGCTCTCTGGAATGACGATCCCCGAAGAAACTTCCATCGGCGAAAACTGCCACATCGAAAAAGCCATCCTCGACGAACACACTTCCGTCGGAAATCATGTTCAGCTCCTCAACAAAAAAAATCTTCAGCAATTTGATGGCGATGGTATTTATATTCGGGATGGAATTATCGTTGTGACATCGGGAACAAAAATTCCCAATGGCTTTGTTCTTTAACTCTCAAACTAGTTATCTATGTCTATCTGGGCCCTGTCCGACCTGCATCTCGCTTTTAGTGTTCCTGAAAAAACCATGGAAACCTTTGGGCCTTCCTGGAAAAACTATAGCGAGAAAATTGAGGCGAATTGGAAAAAAATGATCTCCTCGGCAGATCTTGTTCTCATTCCAGGGGATATTTCTTGGGCGATGCATCTAGAACAAGCTCTGATCGACCTGGAATGGATCGATGCTCTTCCAGGGACAAAAGTGATCATTCGCGGCAATCATGACTACTGGTGGAGCTCCTCATCGAAACTTTCTAAAGTCATGCCCCCATCCATCCATTTTATTCACAACAACCATTTTATCTGGAATGAGATCGCCATTGGCGGGGCGAGATTGTGGGACACGCCCGAGTATAGTTTTAACCCGTATATCGAATTTCAGGAAAATCCCCGAGCACGCATCAAAACACTCGAGCAACTCGCCCAAGAAAAAGAAGAAGGAGAGCGCATTTTTATTCGCGAACTCGAGCGATTAAAATTAAGCCTCTCCCAGCTGCCTAAGGAAAGTCAAGTGAGGATTGCGATGACGCACTACCCCCCGATCGATGCCAATCTCCAACCATCCCGCGCCTCCCAAATTTTAGAGTTCTACCAGATTAGACATTGTGTGTTTGGACATCTACACAACGTTCGCAAAGGAGCCCTTCCTTTCGGAGAAGCCCACGGTGTCAACTATCATTTCACTTCTTGCGATTACCTGAATTTCATTCCCGAAAAGATCCTTTGACTGTTTTCAATGGCGCCAGGGTGTAAATAAAAGTGTTGAGGCTAGGCATTGAAGTAATGCCTAGCCCAAGTTCGCGGCTTTCCCAGAGGAGCTATGCAAATTCGTCACTACATCTTGAATTAAACGAGTGTTTTATGACCTCTGAGAATTGAAGACGATAATCCCAGCGCCCTGTAAATCTCTATTTGCTCGCCTTCTGCCTTTGTAGTGCTGCGGTGGTAGAGCACCCTGCCTTCTGTTGTCTTGGCCCGCACAGTTACTCGGACTCGAGTAATCATGATATTACGTATTGTCTGCCACAAATAGTTTATCCCTTTTCGAATTAATTGGTGCCTGCAGTGTTGGATTAGATGGTAGGCAAGTATGGTGATCCATAAATGCCCGTCCACTCGATGTTCCTTCTGGTGATAGACTGGACGCAATCCTAATGAGGATTTCATAAATCGAAACGCATCCTCAACGCTTTTGAGAACATTATACAATTGCCATAACTCTTTTGCTTCCAAATCGGTTCGATTTGTTCTCAGAAAATAGGAGCCAGTGAGCTTTTCTTGCATTTTTTCTTCGATCACCTTCCATTCCACAGCAATTGTGGTGAGCCCATCTTCTGAAGGAATTGCATTGACTTCATAGCATCCTGAAATTCTCTTATGCTTTTCCTTGAGCCGACCTACCCGTTCAAGCACTTTGTTATGCTTCTTGCGCCCTTTAGGTTTGGAAAGACCATTCGCAAGTTTTTGTAGATCATCTTCAAATCGTTTTCTGAATTTTTTCTTCATCCCTGAGGCGACCGCTGCTTTTGCTTCAGATTCGCAATAGAGCCAATTTTCCTCATTACCATCCTGACTGATCAAGGCAGCTTTTACTAGGTCATGCTGATCACCTACTGAGACTAATTGTCCTTCAAATTCAACAACGGGAGGATCTTGTCTTGCTGAGACAACATACGTATATCTATTCTTGCGTAACCAGGTCAGATTCTCTTCGGTAGCAATCCCTGCATCCAATACAATAGTTGGCTTGATTAGAGACGAGTGAATACTTAGGCTCGCGATCATTGTTTGTAGGGTTTGGGGCTCTGAAGCATTTCCTGCAAGTAATGAGGTTTTGATGAGAAATCCGTGCTCATTCATGACTAGCCCTATAGTAATGAGAGGGCAATCATTTCGTTTTTCTTTCGAAAGACCATAGGCAGCTTTTGGATTTGCCTCAGCCCGCCCTTCTGTATAGGTATTGGTTAAATCGTAGAGAGCTATTGTACTTTTGTATCCATGAAATTGCTGTTCGATGGTTTCTAAAGCTGTTTCCAACCCGTCTTTATGAGACAGCAACGTATCGCTGATTTTATAGAGCTTGTGCAAAGTAGTTTTTGTAAAGTCGAAATCAAGTAATTCGCCAAGACCACTGCTAGTGCATAGCCACCGATAAGCTTCCCTTTCGCTGCTTGGGTGTACAGCCCTGGCAACGATCGATCCCAAGGCAATTGCGGCATCTGTTTTTGAAAGGCCTAGTTTTTGCAGCTGTTCCGGCAGTTTGAGTTGATTTCCCATCTGAAGTAAGAGATGTTCCGCACCAACAGACCGTGGTTCAGTCTGTTCAATTGAATGAACGTCGATATTGACAAATTCAGGTAGTAGATCTTGTTTTAGTTGTTCCGCGTTGTCTCCTGGGTCGGACAAACGACGCACAATCTGCGAGGTGTAAGATTGGGCTAGCTTTTGAATCTCTTCTGGATAAGCGAATAACGATTGCGCACTTGTAAGAATATCTTCAATGCATTGAGCGAGAAGTGCATGCTGTTCTTCTGGGAGGTTGATTTCGGCTCCCATGTATAGAAGCGCGCGTTGGCGCGGGCCTCTATCAGTCCTCACGGATTCAACCAAGTGAAAAGCAGAGTAGGTTTTTCCGCTCTTACGGTCTGTCTTGAGGGTTTTTCTTATATACATGCCCTCAGATCTTACCGATGGATCGAATTTATTTAAACATGAAATAATTATTTTACAAATTTTCAGTCACTACAAATTCGCAAAAACAGCAAAGCACTAAAAATAAAGGACTTACGAAAGCAAAGGTTGATTTTAATGTTGTTGATTATGAGGGACTTAGGTCAGCTCTCTCGGGCGAACTTGGGCTAGCCTCAACACTTTTATTTACACCCATGGCGCCATTAAAGATCGCAAAAAACATTGAAATTTCTTATAAATATGTACTGTGTCCAACATATTCTATTTTTTGAAAAAGCTTAAGAGGAGGAAAATATGGGATGCTGTTCCAATGAAAAAAACTGTAATTGTTCATGCCACTCTCAACAAAACCAATGCTGCTGTCCTTGCCACACACATGGGGAGTGCTCGCACGGCGGAGATCATGGCGAATCGTCGAAGGCGAATTATTTTCTCGAAATTGCTGACGAAGCATGGGAAGAAGTGCTTAAAGACAAGATTAAAGACCATATCTTAAAAACCCAAAATGATCGAATGACCAAACTCGCTAAACTCATTGCAGAAGGAAATGGCCATCGCTGGAGAAACAAAATGGAGAAAAAGCAAGGCTGCATGGAATTCCAGGAAGAACTCTGCGCATTTTTTAGTCAGTCCAAAAAGTAATGCTATCTCAGAGCCTGTCTGCGAAAAATCGTTTTCGACCTATTGGAGCTTAGATGAATTTACTAACCACCCGCTCCGCAAGCGGGTGGTAAAATATTCTTCATTCGCAAAGCCTAAGCGGACTTACTTGGACAAGTTTTTCTCAATTCTTCAGGTTTCTTGTGTATAACCTGATTCAGGAAAATAGATAGAAATCAGGTGGGATATCCGCTCCACTGCTTGGTCGGAAGAGTCGACAAGAGCATTCAAGGGAAGAGATGAGCGGGCATCCAACAAGCCTTTGATCATTTTTTCTTCCTCATCGCGATCGAGGCAACGGTAATATTCGGCAACCATTGTTAAAAGATTCTGAAACTCTTCTTCATTCTTAAGCAAAGGAAGAGCTTGTTTGATCGCACGCATAAAAAGACGGACATCTCCATGATGAATCAAGCTTTCAGCGGCGAGCAAAGTTAACTCAAGATTAGGATCTTCTCTAAGCTCCTCAAAAATTCGGCCGTAAATAATATGGGATTCTTCGAGATCGAAGAGCGCTAAAAGCTGTGCCCTTAACAAGTCAAAACGTCTGCGATCACGGATATAATCATAAAAAGCATCGATAAGCTCGGAAGCATAAGTCTCATTTTTTTCGATGATTTGATCGGAAATGTAATCAAAAATAAATCGTTCTAAGTCATGCGCGCAATAAGAAGCAACTTCTTCAAAAACTTTTTTAGCGACATTTTTACCCTCATCGTAGGCATCATCTAAGATGTCTTCGAGAATGGAAAGAGCATTTTGTAAAGGCTCTTCATCTTCTAGTTCTCCCTTATCGTATAAGTCAATCAGACAATCCAGCTCATCGCAGAAAATAGAGAGGCAAAATCTCTCAGGAAGCAACCTTCTCCAGAGCTCAAAAAGTAAAAGATAAACTTGATCATGCCCTTCAAGATCTTCCGACTCAATCCATACAAAATCGACAAGCTCTTCTGGACTAGAACAGTTTTCAGCGTAGAGGTAAAAGCCCTCATTGTCTAAAATGAGACCGAGTTTTTTTAAACGGGAAAACAATTCCCCAATGTCTAATTCCCGCAAGTCTTCCATTTGCCATTCTTTTATTTCGCTTTTGCGATCTTCTTGCCAATTGATCCTCAAAAGGTTAAAGAGGGCCTTACCTTTAAGTTGCATACATCCTGACGACCAAGAACATTTTGTAAGGGAAAGCTTAACTCGAGGAAGATATCCCGTCAATAAAAGGCATTTTCTCCTGCTTGAACTCATGCTCGGCCTTTATTTGGTCAGCCTATGCACGCTTCCGCTTGCCCAATTGCCAATGAAGGCGCTAAAGAAAGAGATTGAAAGCGCCTATCGCATGCAAATGCATCATTTCGCTGACCTTGCTTTCGCACAAGCAAAAGAAAAACTTTATCGACAAGAAATCTCTTGGAAACAACTTTCCAGTCCATCGAATGATCCCACAATTCTTTGTGATGACACCATCGTCATTGGCTTTGAACCCATGGGATCGCGCAAGTTCCATCGCAAAGGAGCGTTGCATTCTGTCGGCAAGAAAACTCAAAACGGAGAGGAATGGCGCCTCATCACTTTCAAAGTCAAATTCACACCACAAGAAAAAAATTACAAACTTTTCACTAACAAAAAGGGCAAGAAAATTTCCTCGCACACTTTTACCTATCAAGCCCTAGTGAACAAATCAAGCCCCGCTGAACAAACAATCAAACAATAGGCTAGACAATTAGGTCTGCTTTCATTATGAGATTGAAAAACAGCTTGGTGTTAGAGGGAATTGCAAAACTCCTCGCCAGCAGAAAATCGATGATTTTGGCGCCTGTTGCCAGAACCCGCACAGCGGGTTCGGTTGGCGGCGGCGAAAGCATACTTGGATAAGTAGAAGAGCCGCCGCTAAGGCGACAGGTGGCAAAAGCGCGATTTTATGCGGCGAAGAATTTTACAATTCCCTCGTTAGACAGTTCACAAAATGAAAAAGTCATTCAAATTCGCTCTGATCCTTTTATTTTTTCTTGCGGCATGTGCTTTAACTGTAATGTACATGAGCAACCACAACATTCCCGTTCTAGATCCCAAGGGAATGATTGGAGAAAAAGAGCGCGACCTCATTATCACCTCCTCACTGTTGATGTTGATCGTCGTCATTCCTGTCTTTATCTTGACATGGGCTTTTGCCTGGATATATAGAGAAGGCAACGTCAAGGCAAAACATCATCCTGATTGGGAACACAACTACATCGCTGAATACTGCTGGTGGGGAGTTCCGATCTTCATCATTGCCATTCTAGCTGTCCTCACCTGGAAATCAAGCCACGAGCTCAACCCCTTTAAACCGATTGTGACAGACAAAAAGCCGCTGACGATCCAAGCTATTGCCTTGCAATGGAAATGGCTGTTCATCTATCCAGAGCAAGGGATTGCAGTCATTAATTTTGTTCAGTTTCCTGAAAAAACGCCGATTAGCTTTGAGATTACATCAGATGCCCCCATGAACTCATTTTGGATTCCGCAGCTCGGCGGCCAAATTTATGCAATGCCAGCAATGCGATCAAGGCTCCATCTGATCGCTAATGAACCAGGAAGCTTTCGCGGTTGTTCAGCCAACATTAGTGGAGCTGGCTTTGCAGGAATGAAATTCACTGCAAAGTCGAGCTCTGAAGAAGATTTTAATCAGTGGGTGCAAACAATAAGGCAGTCTCCAAAGAATCTTAATCTCGATGAATATCAACATTTACTTAAAGCTAGCGAATACGATCCCGTGACCTGCTATGTGCTCACTCAAGGAGATTTGTTTGATCGCATTCTTATGAAATACATGCAGCCATGACTTCCAAGGAAAAGAGATGTTTGGACGATTAACTTTAGAAGCCTTTAAACACGACTGGATTGAATACCTTGCCGGAGCTTCGATGCTCATAGGCGCTCTTTTTTTCATAACCCTGCTTACCTACCATCGACGTTGGAAGTGGCTTTGGGACGAATGGATCACTTCCGTCGATCATAAAAAAATCGGACTGATGTACATCATCGTCTCCTTCGTGATGTTATTCAAAGGCCTTATTGACGCTCTTATGATCCGTGGACAACAGGCTTTTGCTGTTGGCGATTCGATGGGCTATTTGACCGCTCCTCACTTTCAGCAACTCGTGACTGCCCATGGCGTGACTATGATTTTCTTTGTTGGGATGGGGCTCGTGTTCGGAATCATGAACCTTGTGGTTCCTTTGCAAATTGGCGCCCGCGACGTGGCTTTTCCCCTTCTTAATAACATCAGTTTCTGGTTATTTACATCAGGAGCAATGTTCGTTCTCGTCTCGCTCGTAATCGGTGTCTACGCCGGAACAGGATGGTCTGCATACCCTCCTCTGTCAGGCATCAAATATAACCCGGGTGTCGGAGTAGATTATTGGCTATGGAGCGTCCAAATATCCGGCGCCGGAAGTTTGCTCTCGGGAATCAACTTCCTTGTCACGATTTTAAAAATGCGTTGCCCTGGAATGACATTGATGAGGATGCCTATTTTTGTTTGGGCAAGCCTGGTGACGATGATTCTAGTTGTCTTTGCGTTCCCCATTTTGACAGCAACCGCAGCTATGCTCACAACGGATAGACTCCTCGATACGCGGATTTTTACTGCAGAATTTGGCGGCAACCCCATGATGTATATCAATCTATTCTGGGCTTGGGGACATCCAGAGGTTTATATTCTCGTTTTACCAGCTTTTGGAGTCTTTTCGGAGGTCGTCCCTGTCTTTTCGCAAAAAAAACTCTTTGGATATACCTCGATGGTGTGGGCCCTCGGTGCGATCACTTTTCTGGCCTTTATCGTTTGGTTGCATCACTTCTTTACCATGGGTGCGGGAGCCAATGTCAATGCGTTCTTCGGCATCATGACGATGATTATCGCCATTCCCACGGGCGTAAAAATTTTCAATTGGCTCTTTACGATGTTCCGGGGGCGTATCCAATTTAAGACTCCCATGTATTGGTTTTTAGGGTTTATCGTGATCTTTATACTGGGCGGTCTGGCTGGAGTCCTCATGTCGGTGCCCGCCGCTGATTTTCAAGTGCACAACAGCTTATTTTTGATTGCGCATTTTCATTTTGTGATCATTGGCGGTGTTGTCTTTGGTTTTTTTGCAGCCTATTCCTATTGGTTCCCCAAGTTTATCGGGTTTAAACTCGATGAAAAGTTAGGGAAATACGCTTTTTGGTGCTGGCTATTAGGCTTTCTCATCGCCTTTTCCCCATTATACCTCCTTGGGTTTATGGGAGCGACAAGACGACTCAACTATTATGAAGTGGATGAATGGCAGCCTCTGTTCCTCATGGCTGGCCTTGGGGCTTTGCTCATTATTTTGGGTGTCTGTTTCCAAGTCCTGCAAATCCTTGTCAGCGTCAAACGACGCGAAGAAAACAGGGACATTACTGGCGATCCCTGGAATGGCAGGAATTTAGAATGGTCGACGACCTCTCCTCCGCCATTTTACAACTTTGCAGTAGAACCCGAAGTCCATTCACGCGATGCTTTTTGGGTGATGAAACATCAGAAACAAGCCCGCCTTAAGCCAAAATATGAAGAGATCCATATGCCGAAAAATTCCGCAATCGGTTTGTATATCGGAGCCTTCAGCTTTCTCCTTGGCTTTGGACTGATCTGGTATATGTTCTGGCTGGCTGCAATCGGGTTCATAGGCATCATTGCATGCGTGATCGCTCGTCTCTATGAAAAACATCCCGGCTATCATCTCACGCCTGAAGAGGTAGAAAAATTAGAAACTAGGTCTTTACACCCACGATGAATCCCGAAACGATTCCCCATGAGCATTTTCCCGATCCCCATCACAATCTTTATTCGAGGACGACCTTTGGTTTTTGGCTCTATCTTTTGACAGATTTCGTCCTGTTTGGAACCTTTTTTGCCACTTATGCAGTCCTGCGCCACAGCACATTTGGCGGCCCTTCTGTGAAGGAGTTGTTTGAAGTTCCTTATACTTTGTCTCCAGCTCTCATTTTGCTTATCAGCAGCTTGACCATCGGACTAGGAGCGGCAATGGCACACCGCAAAGACAAAAAGTGGACGATCGTCTTATTTGGAGCGACCTTCTTATTGGGAATCATTTTCGTTGTAATGGAGCTGTCCGATATGACGCGCCTTGTACATGGCGGAAATGGATGGCAGAGAAGCGCGTTTCTCTCGGCGTATTTCACACTTATTGGAACACATGCCCTCCACATGATATTCGCCTTGGTTTGGGTGATTGTGCTGATTCTTCCTGTTTGTCTGGAAGGGATTACCGCTGTTCACTTGAGAAGATTGATCTGTTTAAAAATGTTCTGGCAATTCTTAAACATTATCTGGGTCTTTATATTCTCATTTGTCTATTTGCTGGGGGTAGTATGATCGATCCGCATCATGGCTGGAATGCGAGTTTAAAACCGCAATTTATCGGATTCGTCATCTCCTTTGTTTTGTTGATTTCGTGTTACCGCATTATCACCCACCATCATTTGACCGATGGCCTCTTGCATGCGACGATTATCTGCTCCGCATTTTCTCAAGCGATCGTCCAATTGCTGTTTTTCATGCATGTGGGTTTGGAGTCTAAGCCGCGTTGGAATACGATCACTTTTCTTTTCACGATATTGGTCATTATTCTGATTATCGGCGGCTCCCTATGGATTATGAACAATATCAATTACAATCTCATGCCAGCAATGGAACATTAGATGGACTTATCTACAGCTTTTAAAACGACAAAAACTCATTTTCTGCTCACCAAGCCCGGCATCATCTTGGGGAATGCGATCACAGCAGCTGGAGGTTTTGCTCTTGCATCGAGAAAACAATTTGACCTTTGTCTCTTTTTAGCTGTGCTTGTAGGTCTCTCTTTGATCATCGCCTCAGCTTGTGTCCTGAATAATTTTATCGATCGCAACAGCGATGAAAAGATGGCGAGGACGAAACATCGAGCGCTTGTTACGGGTGCGATGACACGGCAACACGCCATTAAATTCTCTATCATTCTCGGACTATTGGGGACATTTTTTTTGGCTGTCTTCTCAAGCTTATTAGCAACGGCGATTGCGCTTTTTGGGTTTTTTGTCTATGTCGTTTTATATAGTTTTTCAAAATACCACACAGTTCATGGAACTCTCATCGGCAGTATAGCAGGAGCAATCCCCCCGGTTGTGGGATATTGTTCCGTCAGTCACCACATTGATTTCGGAGCGTTTTTATTATTTTTAATGATTGCGATGTGGCAGATGCCGCACTTTTTTGCGATTGCGATCTATCGCCTTGAAGATTATGCCAAAGCAGCCATCCCCGTTTTGCCAATAAAAAGGGGGATTTACACTACAAAAATCCAGATGTTGCTCTATCTCATTGCCTTTATTCTTACCTCCTTCATGCTGACGGCTTTTAATTATACTGGCCGTATCTATCTGATCGCCACTGCCCTTCTTGGAATCTCCTGGCTTTGGCTTTGCATTAAAGGCTTTAATTGTAAAAATGATCACATCTGGGCCCGCAAAATGTTTCTTTTTTCCTTGGTCACTGTCACAACGCTATGCTTCATCATCCCCTTGAGCCCATCTGCTCTTTAATTGAGCATTTCTCGATGAAGAATTTTCCTAGCAGAAAATTTTCATCGGGAAAGTAAATTACCCCAAACTCTCTCTTGGAAAACAGCCTCGTAAAATGAAAAATATATAAAATTCACCTCAGATACAAAGAACAGCTTCAGAACCTTGGAGACCTAGAAAGATTCAAACTCGTCATCGAGACAATGCCCGATGAAAGGCTGAAAAACTAAAAGGAGAAAGACGTATTCCCTCCTTTTAGGGTTATGATCGGATTTTCACCGACTAGTAATTGCCCATACCGGGCGCACCACGAAAGGGCGAAGCCAGGGCGGGAAGTGAGCGCATGAGCAGCCGATGGACTCAGATCGCAAAGCAAAATCGCAGCGCAGGAGAGCGCGGTCAGCGCGTGGGGGGATCAGTGCTTTGCACGGCCCCCCGACGAGCACGCGATTTGGCAAAGCGAGATGAGTCCCAAGGGGGCCAGCAGGAGATAAAGGACACGCAGTGCTTTGTCCCCGACATGTGAAAAAGAGACACTTTAAAAACCCTTACTAAGTTTAAAAAATTCTTCTTAATTTCCTATACCCTGGCTCTTAACTTCTTTCTTCTTTTCTTAATTGCTGGACCTATGCTAATTTTTTTGACGTTCTTCAAACACGCTTAATTAAAATAAGGATTTTTTATGTCATTAATCGTGCACCAAGATAGTCTCGATGCTTCTCGGCGTTTGCTACAAAGAATGTTTCCGGAAGATGAAAGTAAGTTACAAAATTTGGTATTTGGGACCACAGAACCGCCTCGCCTCCTAACACTCCAGGATCCCCAACATCCTTTAACAAAGTGTCTTGTAAGTATGCTGAAGATTGATACGGTTGCTATAGCAACCATATACACTGTCGGAGAATTGCACCTCGATCCGGATCAAGTCGATCAATTGCAAGTCCAAGATCCGCGGATTGTGAGATTAAAACAAAATATTCTAAATCAAATTAGCAATATGCCAATCATTCAGGATCTACGTGCAGAAAGACTTCGAGTAAAGAGCCATCAAAGATTAACCCAAATAAATAATGCGACAATACCAAGTAACATCCCTCGTGGACCAAAAAATTGAATGCAAAAAATTTTGCTTAACCGCACAATAGCTGCATGGATTTATGCTGATTTTTTGACGTTCTTCAGACACACTTAATTAAAAATGAGGAGTTTTTATGTCGTTAATCGTGCACCAAGCTAATCTCGAAGCTTCTCAGCGTTTGCTACAAAGAATGTTTCCGGGAGATGAAAGCAGGTTACCACATTTGGTATTTAGAACCACACAGCCTCCTTTCCCCGAAGCATTCCAGAATCCTCGAGACCCTTCGACAAAGAATCTTGTAGAGAAACTGAATATTAATATGGTTGGTACAGCAACCGTGTACACTGTCGGAGAATTGCAACTCAATCCGGCTCAAGTCGATCTATTGCAAATCCAAGATCCGCGGATTGTGAGATTAAAGCAAAATATTCTAGACCAAATTAGCGGCATGCCAATCATTCAGCAGCTACGTGCAGATAGGTGTCGAGTACTAAACCTACTACCAAATTAATTAACTTCTGTCGTGGTGCGATTCATCTCGGTACGTCCTCAAAAACCTATGGCAAGCACTGAATGTCATTTGGATCCATGCCAGGCTTTGCATTTATCGATCTCAATCAGGCATGGATCCAATTACACAACAGCCTCCAGCAAATCACGGAAAAACTTCCTGAGAATTTTACTCCAAGGTAAAGAGGGTTATGCGATCAATGAAGCATTCATATATACTCTAGAAAATTGAAGTCTGGAGAGGATTGAGTTCAATTGTTTGGAAATTGTCGTTAATTCGCTTTTTCAGCATGTCTTTTAAATTAATAACGCCAGTGTTGAAAAAATCTCTAATTTTCTCAGTAAATTCATTGAATTTTGAATACAGTGTATTATAAGTAACACACTCTCTCATAACTTTCCATAAACGCTCAATAGCATTCAAATTTGGGGAATACGGAGGTAAGTAGTGTATTTGAATTTTGGTTTGGCTATCCAAATATTTTTGCACTTCCTTATTCTTGTTTGATCTGCCGTTGTCTAAGATTAAGTGGATTTTTTTTGCATCTGTATTAGCCGCTAACGTTTGGAGAAAATCGACCGCACTTGCAGCATCCACAGTGCTATATTCCTTCGTCACGACTTGCATTGCAGTCAATTCAATGGCACCAATAAAATGCAATCGCTCTTGCTTAGCGGTTGTTCCTAATGTCTTTATTTCGTTTTTTAGGATCCACCCAGCCACAGACTGGCTCTGATACTCAGGGTGTACAGCATCTCCAAAGAAAATTTTCTCGCCTTCTTGGAGAC
Organism: uncultured Verrucomicrobiae bacterium; assembly: GCA_963718565.1. Lineage (GTDB taxonomy): Bacteria > Chlamydiota > Chlamydiia > Chlamydiales > Rhabdochlamydiaceae > CAJCIW01. The sequence goes on along the minus strand of OY970364.1, from coordinate 1,942,538 downwards.
CGGCTTTCAATTCATTGTATTTTTTAAGGAACGCAGCTTGTTTTTCGGGATCGAGCTTTCCTGGTACTTTGATTGGATGTTTATAAACAAATCCATGCCTCTTCAACCAATTTGTCATACCAGCCACAGTGTATTTCACTTGATATGCGTCTAGAACGTAGAGACAAATTTTGCTCATTTTGAGATACGTTATTTGACTCAAATGTCTCCTCAGCGCATCTTCTTGGTCTAGGGTTAACTTGGAGGCCTTTCCCAAATGTGGATCATTGATAGTTTTTTGCTTGGCATCGTATTCTCTTTGATAATCATAAACGGACGACTCGCTAATTCTTAAAATCGCCGCTATTTCCCCTGGACTGTGGCAATCATCCCTACCTAAAATGACGCATACACGGTTCCGTTCGTTGACATCTCTTGTTTTTTTTACAAGCTGTTCTAAATATAAACGCTGCTCATTGGACAACTTTTGCATAGAAGCATTATCCACTATCGCTGAAATATTTTTTAGGGAAATTTAAAATTTTACAGAATCCAATCATGAATAGTATAGCATCACCAAAAGCGTAGATTTATAACATTCTGATACTGGGTTATTTACTAAAGATGGAATTGCAAAATCATCGACTTTCTGCTGGCAAAGAGTTTTGCAATTCCCTCCATAGTCTTTCTCAGTTTTGATTCCAAGGTGATTCAGCAAGTGTACTTATAGAGGCCTGATCATCCAAATAATCTCTGATCGCCTGGGCTTTTTGCGCAGACGTAGAACTTTGTCCATTTCGATTGTGAAAAGCATCCTCTACGCAATTCGAATAATCATTCGGGGTACCTCCCCAATAATTATTAGTGAAAAGTTTGCAAATCTCATACAACTTTCTTGCGATTGCATTTGATACATTCAACTCTCTATTTCCCCCATAGTCCTTAGCGAGAGGTTTGCAAATCTCATCAAACTTTCTGTAGATTGCATTTTTTACTACTGGTGGCATCTTTGAAAATTCCATAAGAGCTCTCTGAGTGGCTTCTGGGGTTCCTTTTTCTAACAAATTCGTGATCCCTTGAAAAATCGCACCCTGACTTGCTCTAAAGTCCCAGATCTCAATGATGGTGCTGCCGTAAGGACTCAAAAAGAACTTCCCATCGGCAACAGCAAAGTGGGGGAGAGCCACGCACGCTTGAAGGGTAGTGATGCATCCACCTGTCTGTACATCCCAGATCTTGATGGTGCCATCCCAAGAGCTCGAAAAAAGGTTCCCGTCAGAAAAAACAAAGTGGGAGACTGTGTTTTTGTGCCCTTGAAGAGTGGCAATGCATCCACCTGTCTGTGCATCCCAAATCTCGATGGTGCCATCCTGATAGCCCGAAAAAAGTTTCCCGTCAGAAAAAACAAGGCAGGCAACCCTGTCTCTGTGCCCTTGAAGAGCGGTGATGAATCCACCTGTCTGTGCATCCCAAATCTTGATGGTGCCATCCCGAGAGCTCGAAAAAAGTTTTCCGTTAGAAACAACAAGGCAGAAAACCGTGTCTTTGTGCCCTCGAAGAGTGGCAATGCATCCACCTGTCTGTATATCCCAAATCTTGATGGTACCATCCCGAGAACTCGAAAAAAGTTTCCCGTTAGAAGCAGCAAGACAGTAAACTTCGCTTCCATGCTCTTGAAGAGCGGTGATGAATCTGCCTGTCTGTGCATCCCAAATCTTGATGGTGCCATCCCAAGAGCCCGAAAAAAGCTTCCCGTCAAAAACAACAAGGCAGGAAATTATGTCTTCGTGCCCTGGAAGAGTGGCAATGCATCCACCTGTCTGTGCATCCCAAATCTCGATGGTTCCATCCTCATAGCCCAACAAAAGTTTCCCGTTAGAAACAACAAGGCAGGTCATATCTCTGCGCCCTTGAAGCATGTGCAAAGCATACACTCCGTTTATAAGATTTGAGTAAAGAGTCTCGTAAGCTTTCCGAAAATCTTTAATAGTGCTTGGATTTACACTCGGAAAATCCCTTTTAAACAATACGCACCAAAGACAATTGTCGTTTAGCATCAGGTTCCACTGTTTACAGACCAATTGACACGGTAGAAATTCTCGTATAGAGAAGTCGTTAAAAATTTGATGGAACATCTCTGAGGGTATCTTTGAGACTGGATCTGAGGATGCCTCTGAAACTGGAAGGTCCTGCGGTATCAAAAGGGCAGAGTTTGAATCACTTTTTGAGCAATCTATAGATGGGATCATAATTTAAACCTATAATTAAATTTTTATATTAGTTTTATAAACTACTGTTTTTTAAAGACAATTATATTATAAATAAAAATTAGATTAAATTATCTATAATTTGCAATCTTTTATGCTAATTGTAGTATCTGTTCTCCGCAGGTATTCATAATCTTCTAGTATTGAGTTATTTATTAAAGATAACCAGGCCATATTTTTTAAAATTGTTTTTTATGCTTTTGGCCCTGCGAGACAGACTCTAAGCTAGATTAAAAAATAAACTTCATGCATTTTGAGGTTTCTAAGAACAACAAGGTCTATTATGTCTGTTCATCAGCCATTTATATCTGCAAAGGATGTCAAAACACCCGAATTCACTTTGCGAGCAATCATCCTAGGAATCATTTTAGGTCTCATTTTTGGAGTGGGCAATGCCTATCTTGGGCTAAAAGTAGGGACGACGGTATCTGCTTCGATTCCTGCAGCAGTGCTTTCGATGGCAATTTTACGGACATTTTTTAAACGCGTTTCCATCCTCGAAAATAATCTCGTTCAAACGATCGCCTCTGTGGGTGAAGCCTTAGCTGCAGGCGTCATCTTCACTGTACCCGCACTTTTTTTATTGGGGGAACCCCCTTCGGCCTCACGAATGTTTTTATTGTCAGCACTTGGGGGGGTCTTGGGTGTTCTATTTATGATCCCCATGCGTCGATATATCATTGTTCAAGAACATGGGAAACTCCCATTCCCCGAAGGAACAGCCTGTGCGGAAATTCTAAAATCAGGAGAGGCTTCGCGCTCCAAAGCTTTGATGGCCTTTCTTGGAATTATTGTTGGATCTGCTCATAAAATTTGTTCCAGCGCTTTTTACTTATTCAAAGAGGCTCCTTCTTGGACAATCGCGAAATTCCAAAAAACTATTTTTAGCATGGACTGTACCCCTGCGCTATTGGGCGTGGGGTTTATTGTGGGTCCGCGTATTGCAGCGTTATTATTTGCTGGCGGTGCTCTGGGATGGTGGATTCTGATTCCACTGATTCGGATGTTCGGAACCGGCGACGTCGCTATTTTCCCTGCGAATACCTCCATCGTACAAATGTCATCCGAGGATATTTGGTCCGATTATGTTCGTTATATTGGTGCCGGCGCCATTGCAGTCGGCGGTCTATTGAGCTTATTTAAAATTGCTCCACTGATTGGAAAGACTCTCAAAGTAGGTTTTGACGAATTATTTCAAGGCCTTAATCTCAAGCAAAACCCGATGCGTACAGACCGTGACATTTCGTTGCGATGGCTTCTTTTGGGCGTGGTAGCCATTATTTTGGCCCTTTGGCTGTTTCCAGGCCTTCCCATGAACTTCCTAACAATCGTACTGCTTGTCCTTCTCGGATTTTTCTTTGCCGCTGTCACATCTTTCACTGTGGGAATAGTTGGCAGCACCTCTAATCCAGTTTCTGGGATGACGATTACAATTTTGCTCGTTACCTGTCTTGTGTTCGTCATGTTGGGTTGGACGGAAAGAATCTATCTTATCGCAGCCTTGACGATGAGTGTTGTTGCCAACGTTGCTATTGCGCTAGCATGCACAACATCTCAGGATTTGAAAACGGGTTATCTTCTTGGGGCTACTCCAAGATTGCAGCAAATCGGCGAAATCATTGGCGTCATTTTCCCAGCGCTTGCAATCGGAGGGACCTTATATTTGCTCAATCAAGCCTATGGTTTTGGTTCTGCTCAAATGCCAGCGCCTCAAGGGACAATGATGGCGCTTATTGCCAAAGGAGTCATTCAAGGCGATATCCCCACAACACTTGTCATTGTAGGCGTAGTCATAGGATTATTATTAGAAGTGCTGAAAATACCTATCCTTCCTTTTGCTATTGGGCTTTACCTCCCTCTTTCCTTGTCCACAGGAATGATGGTCGGAGGCATTGTATCCGCTTTTGTTAAAAAGCATGAAAGGACAACAAGCGCTACAGATCGCGGCATCCTAGCAGCATCAGGATTTGTCGCTGGAGATGCTTGTACTGGGGTCATCATTGCGCTGCTTATGGTTGGCGGACTGGTCCCAAATGCAACAAACGCTCTGCTGCCCGATGGGGTAAGTCTCGTGATTTACGCCCTCTTAGCTGTCGCTCTAGGCTGGTTTGCCTTAAAACCTCCCACCCATTTCCGCAAATAGCTCTGAATCGCTTGGAAAAAAAAGGCAATTCCTCCATGCTTTTTTGCGAATTTCCAGATAGGCCATTTGTGAAAAAGAAACGTTCCTTAACCCTTCTTGAGGTGGTCATCGCCATCGCACTTCTTGGTTTGTTGCTGACAGGGCTGTTTAACTGCTTTTATCAAGGACTAAAAAAAAATATTACAGCGAAAGAATTAAAGCAAAAAATCCTTCACCTGGAATTGTTTCAACAACGGCTTAAGAATCTTTTTTCACATTTAGATGGAGAAGCCGGCCTATCCTTAAAAAAGCATCCGGATGCGTATGGCCTGGCTTTAATTTTCTCGTATCAACAGCGCATCGACCCCGAGTTCGATATGTGTGGAACCCTTGAAGGCATGATTTTTCTCAATAAAAACAAAGAGCTATGTATGACCAGTTGGTCGGAAAAGGGAAAAGCAAGAAGCGAGGTGCTACTCGATAAAATTGATCTGTTTAAATGCCGTCTCTTTGATCCAAAAACAGCGGAATGGGCAGAAACCTGGTCGGCAAAAAACGAAGAGGATCCTGTGATGATCGCTATCGATCTTAAATGGGAAGGTAAAGAAATGCCTTTTATATTTTTTCTTCCGAAATCGGATCAAAAAATTACTTATGCTGCGTCGCCATGAATATTCTACCACTCATTTTCACATTTATGATCATCTTCGCATGCCTGACTTTCACTTTTCTAAAAGAGGTCAAAAGTTTTTCCCTCTTGGAAACAGTATTTAACAGCTTTTATCGAACTGAAACGCAAATCAATAACACAATTGTTCGCAAAAGCTATCGAAAAATCAAAACCGAATCGATCAACAAAAAAGAAAGCAGCGAAAAAAAAACGACAACAAAAACATCCACTTACCTTTCTAGGCGCAGCTTCTTCCCTCCTTTTGAAAGTTCTAAATTCAACATGGGGGCACTGATCAAATACGAAGGAGAATTTAAGCTTCACCCTCTGTTTGAGCTGTTGGCTGAAACGCTGCGTTTGCTTTATAAAAAACCCTTGTTTGATGCAGAGCACTATTCAAAAAACATTGAATACTCGCTGTTAGAAGCCATCCTTGCTAAAGCCAGAAAGACGCCTGAGGCTAAAGATCTGGTAGAACTTTGCCCAGATGACCCTGCCCTCCACAGCCTTTATTACAAACTGATTAAGGGAACAAATCAGCACAGCAAAAAAGAGGGAATTCCACCCTTAGGAGATTTTGTCGCTTTGAAGAAAGAACCAGCAGCAATTTTTTTCAGTTTTGCCGCCCCTGTGCTTTTAGAAGCTCTTTTCAATCAGGAGATCGCTGAACATATCCTCGCAGAGGAGCGCAAAAAATGGGAGGAATCAAATCAATACTATTATTTTACTAAAGAAGATTTACAGCCATTGTTGATGAAAAACCCTTCCTTGTCTGCGAAGCATACATCTCTTGAGTCCTATCTTGATTATTCTAAAGAGATGAAGGCAAGGAACGAAATTGGAGGGATCGACCGTAACACAGGACTATCCATTAAAAAGCCAGTCTAGGGAGGGAATTGCAAGAGGTCTATTCTTCAAATTGTCGATGGATTGGCAAACGGAGTGAAAACGTCGTTCCAGCTCCGGCTACCGATGTCACGGAAATTGTCCCGTGATGTTTTTCGACAATCGTCCTGACAATCGATAGTCCGAGTCCTGCTCCACCTAACCGACGGGAACGGGCTTTGTCCACCGTATAAAAACGCTCAAAGATATGTTCAAGATCAGCGGGAGGAATCCCGATCCCTTCGTCGGAGATGAAAATACACGCTTCGTCGCCCTCTTGTTCGATTTTGATGCTGATTTTTGCAGGAGGATTTGAGTATTTTGCAGCATTGTCCAAAAGATTGATGATCGCAAGTTCTAAAATGTCAGGATCTGCGGCCACAGTGATCGATTCACTGTTTTTTTCAATGTTAATCTGCGCTGTCTCATAGACAGCGAGGACGACTTGCCTGCAAGTTTCAGCAAGCACGACGAGATCACATTCTTGAAAACGAGAATCAGGAAGATTTTCCAAGTCCGCTAACGTCAACAAGTTTTTAACTAAAGTGTCCATCCTTTGACAATTGCGGACAATTTTCTCTGTGATATCAACGACCATATCGCGCGGTAATTCAGGCAGATCCTGCAGTGTTTCAGCAAACCCCTTGATAATGGTGATTGGCGTGCGTAATTCATGCGAAGCATTGGCGACAAAATCTTTGCCCATTTCGAGCACTTTATAATGGCTCGACTTGTCTTGCAGAACCAAGATGGCGCCGTTGCGTTGCGCCTTAGGAGCTGCGATCAGATCGAGATAAACTTTCTTTCCATCGCCCAAGAAAATCGAATCTGTCAGGACACTGCGCTTTTCTTGACACGATTCCAATAAAAACCGGCATTTATCTAAAAGCTGTGAGTAGAGTGTATCTTGGACTTCTGGAAACGGCCTGCCTAAAAGCTGACGTCGGGGAACGCCGATCATTTTAGTGCCAATGAAATTAATGTACCGCATATTCATCTCTGCGTCGACGGCAACAACCCCTTCTCCCAAAGATTCGAGAATTGCTTCTTTCTCGTTCCGTTCATCGGTGATATTTCTAATTTGCAGTCGGAGGCGATCCGAAAGAGAATTCAGCGTCTGCGCCAACTTATAAAAATCGTCTTCCTCATCAATCGATTTACTGAGCTCAAGATGGGGGATTACTTCTTCCTGTCCGCTTTGATACGGCTTTATCGCTTTGACAATCTGGCGGATGGGATAATTAATTCGATGAAAAATGAGCCAAGTCACTGACCCGAAAAAAAGAAGCGCTAATGCACAGAAAGAGAAAAACCAAACCTTAAATTCTTCTGTGAATTCTTCAACGTGAGAAAATGGAATTGCTGTTCTTAAGATATAAGTCTTCCCGCTCAATTCAAAGGCGATCTTCACATAAGCAAGCTTTTCTCGAAAAATGACAGACTCCTCTGTGGAAGAAACAATTTTTTTTCGGATAACTTCAGTGACCTCCGATTGCGGTAAAGGAACATTCATGCCCTCTTGTTCCTTGCCGAGCGTGTCTCTTGCCGAATCATATAACAGCTCTCCTTGCTCATCGTATAAGGAAACACGCAAAAAGAAATATCCTTCTGATTGTTTCAGCAGGTTGATCATTTGCTGCACATCTTTTGCTTTTTCAATTCTATGAAGAAGGGCAAGGCTGTTGAGTTCTACATTGTTAAAGACAATTCTGCTTGCGGTCTTTTCAATGAACGGAAATGCGAAAAGAGCAAATACAAGAAAAAGGAGAATATGGCTTAAGATGATTTTTTGTCTGAAATTAAGACCTTTTCTCATTTTAATCTCTAAGAGTGTATTTCAAAATTCGAAAAACTGTAATGGGTTTGTCGAATCCTTTAAACGCATTCAATGAAATTTCATCATACTGGATCGAGTCTTTTACAAAGGGTTCATTCAGTGTATCTTTTGAGATCAGTATTTCCATCCTTTTTGCAGCACTGCACAGGCGCGCGGCCAAATTGACGTTGGAACCGATCACCGTATAATTGAGACGATTTTCTGCGCCCATGTTTCCTGCCAGCATTGTCCCTGTATGTATTCCCACTCCAATATCGATTGCGGGCTGGCCTTGAGAGGCTCGCTCACGATTCCATTGTTTTAAGGAATCGACCATCTCGATTGCGCTTCGGATCGCCTTCAAGGCAGCATCATTGCAAGCGATGGGAGCGCCAAATAATGCCATCACTTCATCGCCGACATACTTGTCGATCACCCCGCCATTTTTATCGACAATTTGGGAAACTTTCGTCATGCAGGTATTCAGCAAGTCGATGACATCTTTTGGTTTCATGTCTTGAGTCAGCTGAGTAAAGTCGCGAATATCTGCGAATAGGACGGTGACAATTTTTTCCTCTCCCCCTAAATGAACTGTTCCTTTTAAAATCTCTTGGGCAATTTCGCGCGAGACAACTTTGTTGAGTACGCCTTTGACTTTCTCTTTTTCCTGCAAGCCCTTCACCATTTCTTCAAAAGAATGGCAAAGAACAGCGATCTCATCGTGATGTTTTAAGGGCGGCAATGTCAGCTTCACTTGATCTAAGCGTCCCTCAACGACATCATCGGTTGCCTTAGCTAACTGCGCAATCGGCCTAGTGATTCTTCTAGAAGTATGATGCAGCAGCAAAACTGCTAGAACCAAGCCGACAAGTCCTGCGATGTGAATGTTCACAAGAATGGATCTTGCAACTTTTTGACCTCCCGTCTCGAGGTCATGCAAAAGAGCAAATTCTTTTTCTTCGGGATTGAGAAAAAAAACGTGCAAATCCATCTCTGGAAAAGGCTTGATATTTAAAAAAAAATAATTTTCCCCATTCCAAGAAACGATCCCCGATTTATTCTGGATCATCTGGGAAAAAGGAAGGGGCAATTCTTTAGAAGCAGCGATTTTCTTCCCATTGCTATCATAAGCGCTGAGTGGTGTTCCAAAATAGAGCACGGCGGCCTCATGGATTGCTATGACGAGTCTTTGTAGAAGGATGTCTGCATCGCTTCCGATCGTCAAAAACCCCGTTCTTTCTTTATCAGCTGTTTTGACGGCAAATTTTGCTGTGTTCCCTAAGAACACATGGTCAGAAATAGGAGAGGGAATAATCGCGATCGAAGAGGCGATCTCAGAGTTTGGTGACTTGGGCAAGTTTTTGGAGAAATAGTGGCAATCATCGAACAGCTGTGCCGAAAACATCACTTCTTTAGTTTTTACTCCAAAGCCAACACTGTTATCTAAAGAAAAAAGAGCCGAACCATTAGGCGCTGGATAAGCGAATAGTTGATTTCCGAATATCCCCGTATTATAGAGAGCAATCATGCCCCAGATCATATTAATTTGCGTATAGCGCAAGGCGATCTGTTCGAACTTTTCCTTCATGATTTTTTCTGAAGAAACTGAAGAGAATAAAGGCTCTCCAGGAATTGCGTTGAGCAGTCCCCCTTGAGCCTCTGCAATTCCATCCATTTTTTCTAAGATCTCTTGTGGGCTATATTTGGGCGGCCTTATTGTGTGACTTTGCAATAATTGTCTCGCTTTCTGAAAAGCCTTCACAAAAGGATCGACTTCTAAAACATATCCTTCCGCCCAGTTCACAGGAATAGGCGGCCAAGCCTTTTCTATCGTTTGGAAAATAGGTGCGTTATCGAGTGGCATCGACAACATATCCGCGACTTCAAATAACAAAAACGCTGAAGGCACACCACTGTGACCCTGTTCGATAATCTCACCGCCATCCATAGCATGAACAGAGTGTGCCGAAAGCGAATAGGGCACTCGAATGCCAATGTATGGGCTCGGATGCTCCTGGAGATCTCCGGTGTAAATCCAACAGAGATCTTTATCGATATCGATCCGATACGTTGAGCCCATTAATGAGGGTTGTGGGACGATGGTCGCAGTCGATTGCCCTTCATTGGTATTTTGCAGAAAATCGATCCATTTATATTCGAGAAGAAGATCTGCCGCATCTCCCCATGTTCCTTTGTGGATATTATTTGCCGTGGGGCCAAAACGCATGATCTGCGGGGAGAAAGTGGAAATGTTGTTGAGAATCGCACCAATCCTGACTTCATTTTCAGCAATCGATGCGGCAAAGTAGCTTTGCAAATCAACGCGCTGCTTCTCGCTCAAGTCAAGAATTCTTTCCCGGACAACTTTCTGTGCCTTTGCTAATTCGTGATGGGTGACATAGTTTTCTATAATCGCCGAACATACAGCGACGAAGATAAAGATCCCACTCACCACTAAAAACAAGCGATAGCGCAAACTCATAAAATAAGCCCACTAGTCAGAAAGTACCTTTTTCCTCTGTTTGAGTTCATGCCAGAGCAGTCTAAATATAGGGCGCTCTGTTATCAAGCGAAAGTTTTATTAATGGGTCTGGGCGTTTTGTTCTGACTTTACAAGCCGCTCAATTCATACTTCCTCGGAGACCTGTGGCAAGCACTGAATGTCATTTGGATCCATGCCTAATTGAGATCGATAAATGCAAAGCCTGGCATGGATCCAAATGACATTCAGTGCTTGCCATAGGTTTTTGAGGACGTACTTAATTGCATGTGCCCTGAGGGTAAAAGTTTTTGTGGCCGGTGGGGGTGATAAGAATCGTGTCTTCGTAACGCACTCCTCCGATGCCAGGGACGTATAGTCCAGGTTCGATGGTGAAAACCATGCCGCTTTCCAAGACCACATCTTTGTCCTCGCCGTCAAATCTGATCCGAGGAAACTCATGGACCTCAAGGCCGATGCCGTGGCCAAGGCTATGGACAAATAAATCTTCGACATTCTCTTCGCTCATCACTTGGCGAGCAGCCATGTCGAGCTGTTTGATTTTAACTCCAGGGCGACACAGCTTCAGTGCACTCTGTTGGGCGCGCTTTGCAATTTCATAGAGGCGCCGAAGATAGGAATTTTCTTTTTTATAAAATAACACACGAGTCATGTCGGAATGATAGTTGTCAACCGAGATGCCGATGTCAATGAGAACAACATCTCCTTCTTTAAGCCGAGTTTCTTGAGAGCGATAATGGGGCATAGCAGAATTAGGCCCAAAAGCGATGATTGGTTCAAACGAAAGTCGATCCGCGCCGTGCTCCAGGCAGAAGATTTCAAACTGCTTTGAAAGCTCCCTTTCCTTGATTCCTTTTTTTAGCGAGGCACAGATACATTGAAAACCCTTCCAGAGAAGGGCTGCGCTTTTTTGCAATTTTCGGATCTCATCTTTATCCTTGACTGCTCGGGCATGTTTAAAAAAAGATGTCGAAGGGACGAATTTGATCTTTGTGCCCTCTTTTTTCTGCCAATGTTGCAAGCGTAAAAAATGGTCGTAGGAGGTATGCCCGCCATCAAAACCTAAACTTTGAATCCGATGAGACTTGCAGAAAAACAGAAATGTTTCTGGACTATCTAGTGATGTTGTGTAGAGGGATTTTTCTTCAGCCGCTTGCAAATACCTCCCATCCACAAGAAGGAGCGCATCTGTGGAATGGACAAGCAGCCGTCCCGCAGATAATTTTAACCCTGTAAAATAAAATAGCTCAAGAGGTTGCTCGATCAAACAAGCATCAAGTTTTTCCTCTTTCAAAGCATTCTGCAAATGCTTCAATCGCACGCGATGATGCTGTTTTTCTCGTGAAATAGCTTTCAAGCTCCTCCTCCCCGACATAAAATAATATCTTTCTCCCCTGCGGACAATGGAATGGATCACTCGCTTGGTGCAGTTCTTTGATCAAATGCATGGCTTCCATTACAGTATAGCTTTTTTTACGACTGCGAATTTTTCTGCAAATGCAGGCTGCCAAACGGCGATTTTTATCTTCCGTCAGCGATTTTTCACGTTCCATTTCCTGAAGCTCAGCAATCATCTCTTCAAGGACGTGCGCAACTTCTTCCTCTTCCAAAAACGGAGGAATTGCTTCGATTAAAAACGCTGTTTGTCCGATTGTGCGGATTTGCATTCCAAGTTTTTGAATGGGCTCGAGATGTCCGCTGAGCAACTGCGCTTCTGCTCTCGAATAGCTCAAAGTTAACGGGATCAAAAGGCCCTGACTTAAGGGAGTAGAAGTTTTCGAATTGCGCGTCATCGCCTCGAACTGAAGTCTGCTCTCCACAGCGAGAAGGTCGATCCAGACGACGCCGGGTGCATCAAAGGAAAAAGGACGAGGCAAACTGATCGCTTCTACAAGACAATAATGGCGATATAGGCCAATGACATGGATTCCCATTTCCAGTGGAAATTCCTGATGGGGAACTTCATGCATTTCTTCTTTAAAGACGAGCGGTATAGAAAAGTCCGGTAGAGGACTAGAGATCCAGGGAAAAGAATCTTCTTTTGTCTCGATAAATGGGACAAAACTCTTTTTTATTGGAGATTCGAAAACTCCTGCTTGGGAAAAAGGAGATCCTTCCTCCGCTAAGGGTTGCACTCGGTCATGCCGTTCCTCGAAGAAGAGGGCTTGGTTTACTGCAGAATGAAGTGCATATTTGATCCTATCTTTTTCGCGCAAACGGATTTCTCTTTTTTGAGGATGAACATTGACATCGAGAAGTTCAGAAGGAATAGAAAGATGAAGCAGATAAATGGGATGTCGCTCGGTACTCAAACGCGTTCCATAGGCATCGCGGACAGCAAAAGATATGGAAGGGCAAAATACAGGCCTGCGGTTGACAAAAAGATATTGCCCCGAACGATTGCGACGGGAAAATAAGGGGTCGCCGATCCATCCATTTCCCTTGCAATTCTCTTCATTCATTTCGAGCAAATGCGTCGAACTTAAAAACTCTTCTCCAAGCAAAACCGCCGCACGCCTTTTCAATAAGAGCGGAAAAGGTTCCTCACTCGAATAAGGTAAAGAAAATTGAGAGTGCCTTTGTTGAATGAGCTCGAACCCAACTTCTGGATGGGCCAGTGCAAGCTGCGTCACTACTCTTGTGATCTCGGCACTGCTTGCAGCAGCACTTTTTTGAAATTTTTTTCGTGCTGGAACATTGTAAAACAAAGAGCGCACTTCAATCGTTGTCCCTCGAGTCCTAGCGCCTGGAGTCACATGGCTGATCTTTCCTCCTTCAATTTCTAAAAGAACGGCGGGTGCATTTTCTAAGGCAGTGAGCAGTGTCATTTTGGAAATGGCCGCTATCGAAGCAAGAGCTTCTCCTCGAAAACCCATCGTCAGCAAGGCAAAAAGATCATCAGCATCGGTAATTTTTGAAGTGGCGTGTCTCTGCAAACTGAGGACAGCGTCATCGGGCGACATCCCAGAACCATTATCGCTGATTTTGATTCCTTGAAATCCTCCAGAGAAAACTTCGATAGATATTTGTGAGGCGCCAGCATCGATCGCATTTTCAACTAATTCCTTAATTACTGAAGCAGGATTCTCGATCACTTCTCCTGCGGCAATCTGATTGATCGTCTGGTCTGAGAGGACGTGAATTCTGCTGGCCAATGAGAGCTTTCCTTTTGTGAAACCCATATTCATGATACTCTAAGAACAGAAAAAACCAAAGAGCTGATTATAAGACTCCATGCTAGAGGTCCCTTACGCCACAACAATCGTTAAAAGACTTACCGAAGCAGGATATACCGCTTATTTTGCAGGAGGGTGGGTCCGTGATTATCTGATGCAACACCCTTCAGATGATGTCGATATTGCGACTTCAGCATCCGTTCAGGAAATTCAAGCGCTTTTTCCGAAAACGATCCCCGTCGGCGTGGCTTTTGGAATTGTCATCGTCGTTGAAGAAGGACACCATTTTGAAGTCGCAACATTCCGCAAAGAACAAGGCTATCTCGATGGTAGACGACCGACAAGCATTGAACCCGCTTCTCCCCAAGAAGATGCTCAACGAAGAGATTTTACTATCAATGGGATGTTTTGGAACCCTCTAAAAAATCAATTGCACGATTATGTTGGCGGACAAAAAGATTTAGCTCAAGGGATAATACGGGCGATCGGAGACCCGCACGAACGGTTCTTGGAAGACCGTTTGCGAATGATGCGGGCTGTCCGCTATTCCACTCGATTTAATTTTCCTATTGAAACTGGAACGCTACAGGCTATTTTGAGCCATGCACCTTCTCTTCTTCCCGCTGTTGCGATGGAACGCGTCTGGCAAGAATTTAAAAAAATGTCCTTATTTGCACATTTCGACCGGGGTCTTGCCTCATTGCATCAATTAAACCTTCTCCAGACAATCTTTCCCCAATTAAAAGGAATTCCTCTTGAAGAAATCCACAAGCGCCTTAAACCTTTAACTTTTTTCCCAAAAGATGCACCGACAATTACAGAATTGCTGGAGCTTTTTCCTAACCATTCTCTTGAGCAGCTATTTGAGCTTTGCGATTATTTAAAATTGTCACGTTCCGAACGAGAAATTGTGCGATTCCTCTACCATGCAAAACAGATGCTCAACATGCCGCAAGAGTGGCTGACAAAACTTGAAAAGATCGAATGGGCTCAATTCTATGCTGATCCCTATGCAAAGACCTGCTTAGAAATTTTTGCGGCCCATCTCCCTTTGGGAGTTCGGGAAAACTTTTTAAAAGAGCACGAGTCTCGTAGACAATCTCTAGAAATTGCCATCCAGCGCATTCGCTCTCAGGCTCCCATTGTTCGCGCAGACCATTTAATGAGAGAAGGAATTTCTCCCGGCAAAAAAATGGGGATGCTGCTTAAAGAAGCGGAAAGGATCAGTGTGAATGAAGGGATCGATAAGAGCGAAACGATAATTGATCTCCTCAAAAAATCTAGTCTGTGGAATACTTAAGCCCTATGTTAAAAAAAAATTTCATCTGGCTTGCCCTATTTTTTTCCCTGGTCTCCCTTTTTTTGGGGATAGATCGATTTGTCCATCATGAATCTTCTCGTTTCACTTTGAGTAAAATCCTCTCATCGCAGGGATCTTCTCCAGAATGGGAAATTGCCAAACTTTCTCTTGAAGAGCAAAAAAAACTCGAACAGATTTTAAATCAGAAATTTACGTATTACAATAAAGGCTCGCAATCCTACGTTTTCATTTCGGAAGATAAAAAATTTATCCTCAAGTTCCTCAAACAAGAAAAACTCCGTCCGAAATCTTGGCTTGCCTATATCCCTCTCTCCTTCAATCCTTATCATCGGGAATATCTTTTTAAAAAGGAGAAATGCCGGGCAACTTTTTCTGCCTGCAAAACAGCTTTTGAGGAGTTAAAAAAGGAATCCGGATTAATTTATGTCCACCTCAATCATGCACGCGACCTCAATAAAAAAATAACGATTTTAGACAAGAATGGCGGACAGCATATTGTCGATATCGACAAGACATGTTTCTATGTGCAAAAGCGCGCACAGCTCATCTATTCGCGCATTTCTGAACTTATGCATGGCAATGACATTGAAGGCGCTAGAAGAATTGTCTCCTCCGTTTTTTCTTTAATCGATTTTCTTGGGAAAAAGGGAGTTTTTGACAACGATCCCATTCTTCGTAAAAACTTTGGCCTCATCGACGACATCGCCGTTCAAATTGACATTGGAAAACTCCGCATCGATCCCGTTCGGCAGAAAACTCTAGCCTATAAACAAGAAGTGGGGAGCATTACCCATAGTTTCAAAACATGGGTAGAAAAGAATTATCCCGTCCTTTCTGAACATTTTGAAAACTGTCTTAAAGAAGTCCAGTCCAAAGAGTGATTGACAATTTTTTGGGCTTCTTCTTGAATGAAAAGGGCAGCTTCCGGACAATGTTCTCGGGCCCATTCCTGCAAGCGTTCAGCGATCTCCAATACCTCATTTCTGTAATTGGATGGATATTTAATCGAAGGGTCGTAAGAAAGGGTGGCACAATCAAATTGGACAGCGGTATTATCGATAAATCCAAAGCTGTGATGGGGATCTAAGTTTTGATCGACGAATCCCTTTTTACATCGAATGGAGATCAGCTGAAAAAAAGAACGTAAAGAAGCTGCTAAATCTTCATATTTT
Organism: uncultured Verrucomicrobiae bacterium; assembly: GCA_963718565.1. Taxonomy (GTDB): domain Bacteria; phylum Chlamydiota; class Chlamydiia; order Chlamydiales; family Rhabdochlamydiaceae; genus CAJCIW01. The sequence goes on along the minus strand of OY970364.1, from coordinate 1,926,630 downwards.
GCCTCTTTGACCAGCGCATTCAGATGATCGTAGATTTTCCGAGCCCGTTTCTGCACGATAAATTCTATAGAATTTAAATCTAAAAAATATTTTTTGCCTTTATCATCGATAAGAGTCACTGTCACCGGAAACTCAAACGTTTTATCTAAGTGTAAATAGATAACTGCTATTTCTTCGCGAAATAAATCGTACACATACCTGTAATTATTAAGAATCTTTTCAGCCAGAAGCTGATTTCTCATGACATACCTAAGCCCGAGATTCCGAATAAAAGAGCGAAATTCATCATTAAATATTCCTTTTCGATGAAGCAGACTCATTTTAAAAAATTTTAAGACATACTGTTCATCCTCACTGAGAAAAGTGTAATATTGGCGGCCTGAACCGAGAAAATAAAATTTTTGAGAAAAAATCTTTTCCGCAATGTATTTTTTTTCAATGTCCGGCAACGGCTTGATTTCCGATTCTTCACTGTAAATAAAACAAGAAGTAATCTTTCCAATGTCAAATTTTGAAACATTACAGCAAATAAATAACCCAATCCCCATCAATAAAAATGGGCCTGAGATTAATAAGATCAAAAAAATAAAATTGATTCTTATTTGCACCTATCCCCTTTTCGATCTCTATCACATCTTATGCAACATTTTTGCCAAAATGGATTGCAATAGCGGCAAATGAGACATTCCCAACGATAGCCAGTGCTTTGATCACACTCATCATCATCGTCGAAATAAAATCCTTGGCAATCTCTATAGATGGCCCGCGCTTCAATCATAAGATCATCATCCACTTGGACAAGGATTTTATCTGTGAGAAGTATAATTTGCTCAGGTTTGATGTATCTTTTTTCTCGTAAAAGAGTCGTTTTTTCCGTTTCAGGCTTGCTATTTTCTACACAAGGGCAGCAGTTTGCAGTCGCATACGCCGTAGCGAGTAACGACACTGTAGTGAGCAACGATAAAAAAAAGCGTTTCATAATCATCCTGGTTGACAATTGAGGTATTTCAAACCTGAGTTTTGGGTTCATTTTATAAAATGAACCCAAAACTCAGGTTTGAAAAGATGTTTTAGCACAACATGAGAGCAATATTCAACTATTTAATCACTGGAAATGGTCAGTCCAGTTTGAGAGATGAACTTACTGAGGAATCCTCATTTATGCTATGATTTGTCCCTAATCTACTAGTGCATGCGGATGCCAGCTCACAAAATTACAAGCTTACAACACCCCTACATCAAGCATTTGGTCAAGCTAAGAGAAAATCGGGATTATCGCTACCATTCACAGAGTGTTGTCGTCTGTGGACTTAAGCTCATCCGCGAACTTGCCCGGCAATTTCACTTTCGTTCTCTTATCTTGGAAGAAGGGACAAATGTTGCATTTGCAAGTGAACATCTTTACTCTGTGACTTCACAAATCATAAAAAAAATCTCTGGCCTTGAGCAACCTGAACCCATCATCGCTGAAATCCAGATGCCAAAACCCCAGGACATCTCTTCTGCAAACTTTCTTTTAATCCTCGATAGAATCTCGGATCCAGGTAATTTGGGAACTTTACTGCGATCAGCTCGAGGTTTAGGATGGGATGGGGTATTTTTAACTCCAGGCAGCACGGATCCTTTCAATGACAAAGCTCTCCGCGCCGCTAAAGGAGCAACCTTTACACTGCCTTGGAAGAGTGGGACCTTTGAAGAGTTGAATGCGCTGATTAAAAATAAGGGCATAAAGCTTTTTGCTGCCGATGCAAAAGGAACAGATTTTTCCACTGTTCACTTTACGCCGCCGCTTGCACTCGCTTTAGGAAACGAAGCTCACGGACTCAACTCGGAATTGAAAAAACAGGCGGAATGGATTGCGATTCCTATGAAAGGGCAGATGGAATCTCTAAATGTGGCCTCTGCAGGAGCTATTATGATGTATGCATTGAAAAAACCTTAGGATTGGCATAAGCTCATGAGCAAAGAAGAAGAATTTTGGCGTTTGGAAGAGGAATTCTATTCTAACGATCGAAAAGCTTCTCGCAAAGAACGCAAGATCGCTTCAAGCAAGGACCGTTCTAAGTTTAAAAAGAGCGATCAAGACCAACTCAAAAAACGCAATGAGTTCACAGAGCCCGAAATGAACGATCATTTCAAAAGAGGCCGTGTCCTTGCAGTTCTCCCTGAAGGCATTCTGGTCTCCAGCAATCAAGAAGAGTTCTTGTGCCATTTAAAAGGGGCTCTCAAACAGGACAGGACGCGGATCAAAAATCTTGTCGCTGTGGGCGACTTTGTCCGCTTTGAGGAAAAAGGAGACAAAGAAGGCACCATTTTCAAAGTCGAAGATCGCCACTCGATTTTGTCAAGAGCAGACAATCTTTCTCGAACTAAAGAACAATTGATCGCTGTCAATATCGATCAAGTCCTTATCACAACATCTGTTGTTGTCCCCTCTTTAAAACCTTTTTTGATCGACCGTTATATCATTGCAGCTCAAAAGGGCAATATGGAACCTATCATCGTCGTCAATAAAATGGATCTCTTGAACAATCCCCTCAAAGAAGTCACCGTCGATCTTGCCGAAGAAACAGCTTTATATGAGGAGTTTTTACGTGTTTATCGTGCTTTGAATTTCAAAGTGATTCCCGTGAGTGCGGAAACCTTGGAAGGAATCCAAACCCTCAAGGAAGCCATGCACGGCAAAACATCGGTGTTTTCCGGCCAATCAGGAGTTGGAAAGTCCTCTTTAATCAATCTCATCGCAGGGTCGAGTCTTGCTATAGGGGATATCGTCCAAAAAACAAGAAAAGGTTCGCATACGACAACAACGACGCATTTAATCCCCCTTGAAGGCGGCGGATTTTGCATTGATACACCAGGAATAAAAAGTTTCGGAATTTGGGATCTAAAAGTCGATGAAATCGCTGCCTACTTTTCCGAAATCTTTGCTTTAGGAGCTGAATGCAAATTTCCGGATTGCGCCCACCTCAATGAACTTGATTGCGCAGTGAAGAAAGCTCTAGAGGAAGGTAAAATTTCCCCCTTGCGCTTTGGATCTTATTGCGCTTTAATGGCTTCTCTCTCAGAAGAACATCGTCAAAGATAGGTTAACCTGAATAATGGCTAAAATCCAATCAATTCATGCTTTAGAAATATTAGATTCTCGAGGAAATCCAACTCTTGAGGTCATCCTTCAAGCGGACAATGGCGCAATAGGAAAAGCTGCTGTTCCTTCTGGCGCTTCCACAGGCGAACATGAAGCCGTTGAACTTCGTGACGGTGATTCTAAACGATTCTTTGGAAAAGGGGTATTAAAAGCCGTTGCCAATGTCAATGGCCCGCTGGCGAAGCTATTAGTGGGTAAAGACCTCTTCGACCAGCCTGCGATCGACCAAATGATGATTCAAGCCGACGGCACGCCCAATAAGGCAAACTTCGGGGCTAATGCTATTCTCGGAATTTCTCTGGCTGCCGCCAAAGCAGCTGCGTCTGCAAAAAGTCTTCCTCTTTATCGATATCTTGGAAATTCTGAAGCAACGCTTCTTCCTTGTCCCATGATGAATATTCTCAATGGCGGCGTTCACGCGGACAACATGCTCGACTTTCAGGAGTTTATGATCCGACCTATCGGAGCTCCGAATTTTCGAGAAGGCTTGCGTTGGGGATGTGAAATTTTTCATACTTTAAAAACATTGCTCAAAGCAAGCGGCCTTGCCACTTCGGTTGGCGATGAAGGAGGTTTTGCTCCTCTGATTGAGTCCAATGAATCCGCATTGGGCATGATCGTGCAAGCCATCGAAAAAGCGGGATATAAGCCTGGACGCGATATTTCCATCGCTTTAGACCCAGCGGCTTCCGAGTTTTACGATCCAACGACACACTCTTATCTCGAGAAGAAAAAGAAAGAGGCCAAAAAATCCTTTGCCTCCCGTAGTTCTATAGAACAGATTGCTTATCTGGAAGGCCTTTGTTCCAAGTATCCAATCGACTCCATTGAAGACGGACTTGATCAAAACGACTGGAAAGGCTGGCAAGCCCTCACTTCTCAGATGAAATCCAAATTGCAGCTCGTCGGAGATGACATCTTTGTCACCAACCCCAAATTTTTACAAAGAGGCATTGATGAAAAAGTCGCTAACGCGATTTTAATCAAAGTCAACCAGATTGGCACTCTGACAGAAACCCTTCAAACCATTTCCTTAGCAAAAAAAAATGGTTACGCTACCGTGATTTCACACCGCTCTGGAGAAACAGAAGACACGACCATTGCCGATATTTGTGTGGCCACTTCTGCAGGTCAGATCAAAACAGGCTCACTTTCCCGATCCGATCGCACCGCTAAATATAATCGCCTTTTGGAAATTGAAGACGAACTTTCTTCAAAAGCCCGTTATGAGCCATTCCGAAAATGTTTTGGGGAATAATGGGTTCATCCGACGAATGAGTACCTCTGCGTATGCGAAAAGAAAGAGGAAAGAAAAATAACAGGATTATAGGATGAACAGGATAAAAATAGTGAAAAAAATTCTTCACACCCTGCCCATTCTATAACCCTGTTATCACTCCCTCCCGGACCTCGTCTCGATTGGCGGGTCCCTTTTCGCGTCGACTCACAGAGCCCGTCTAAAAAACCTTGAGATTGCATCAGATAAATGCTGGACGAGGGAGAAGAAGAGTTGGAAAAAGCAGGTTAATCAAGGAATTTGTATCGGATAAGAAAAGTTGGATTTTCACAGGTCATCCGCTACATTTGCTAATCGATCACCCTTGAAATTCGCCCCCAAGCGAATTTCAAGGGTGATCGATTAGCAACTTGGATTATTACCTGCTTTCGTTTTCTTGTTCCACATCGACCTTTGCTTTGTTAAAAAAAGGTTCGCTGCTCATCAATATCGTGTGAGCCGTCAAGGGCGTATAAGTCTCATCTGTCGAAAGAACGTAAACATTTCCAAACAATTTTCCTACTTTTGAAATGACATCGCCACTATTGATAAAGCTCATTAATCCGGCGCGTCTTTTCGGCGCCATCATCTCCCATTCTGCAATCACTTTCTCTCTAACACCCGGAGCACAAATCGAAATCGATCCGCGATCGGACAGCCATTGATTTTCATAAATAAAGGTATAGGCTGCCAGAGCTCCTCCTAAACTGAATCCCATAATTCGAGCAGGTTTGCCTTGAGACCTCATCGACTTTAACCAATAGCTAATTTTTTTCTGGGAATGTTGAAAGGCTGAAAATCCCGGGCCAGCGATATCGAGATCACTCATCAGAGATGCCCATCCGCGCTGAGAATCTAGAGAAAAGTCAGTGCCTCGGTAAAGAAGGATAGAGTCAACATCATTGCGTTCCGGGACAAGACCGAAAGCGGGCATGCCTTTCCAAAGATTAAAAATTCGCTCGACGATAAATCGTTCAAGGCTAAGTTTACCCTTCACTTCAATAGGAATCGTGACCATTTGGCCAATGTTTAGATCGTGGTAAGCTAATGCTTTTGTGAGCACTTCAGCAACAGCGATTTGCAAATAATCCGGATTCTTTCCTTTCTCATACAGAGTGCATAAAAGACAGTTGACGATTTCTAGATCTTCTTTTGCCGTGGTGACTTTGGCGATCATGGGATGTTTCCAGGCAAAATAGCCATAATTCTCGACGAACGTTCGCATTTCCAGAACGTCCATTTCGATTTTCTTTTCCTCAATAGGAATTGTCAGCACATATGTTTTATATTTTTCACTAAAGCTCCAATTTAAAAATTGATCAAAATTTTTAAGCGTGTTGATGCGCACACGGTCCTTCCAGGTCTGAGGACGGTCGTACAGGGATGGCAGAGGGCACCCATCGCCATCGTCAGCAAAGGCAAGCGAGATATGGCCCGCGCAAAAAACCAAAGACAGGAGAAGTTTACTTAAGATTCGTAGGAAAAATCCGCTCAAGGGCAGGGCCGAATTCATCATGGATAGCATTGAGTTCTTTTACAATTGTTTCATCCTGGCAATTTTTCGTCGAGATAATCTTTAGCCCCCTTGAATTAAAGATATTTCTTTCATCGCTAAAGGTTGCCAGCAGCTTGTTCTTTCCATTGTGAATACAAAATTCATGAGGACTGCTAATTGCATTGAAACGTGCAACAATGGTATAAGGCCAACGATTTGTTTTAAAAATCGATTCTCCTTGAAACACATCGCCCATAAGATCTTCGCCAATCAAATAATGAAAAAGCGTGGGGAAAATATCCATATGGCAAGTCATCTTGCAGTTTGTATGCAATGCCTCATTCTGTCCAAACCGATAGTAGAGAGGAACATGCATCTGAGGTTCGCTCAGAGAAGATGCATGAAACAAATTTCCATGTTCATAAAATTCTTCCCCATGATCTCCCGTAATGACGACAACGGCATCTTTTCCCCCCGGCGTGCTTTCCAACGCCTTGAGGAATTTCCCGAATTGATCGTCGATAAAATACAGGGCATTTCGATAACGATTTTTGATTTTTTCCAATCCTTTCTTACTCATCGCTGCGCTAATATAATTGATTTTCTCCTCAAAAGGAAAAAACTGGGACATTTCACTCGGCCAGCTATAGTCATGATGGGTCGCATCCAAAAAGACGATAAAAAGGCGCCCTGCTCCTCCTTTTTGCATTTCGACAAGAAGATGATCAATGGCCTTTTGATCCCGTTCGTAAGGTTCATCGCAATCTTCGTCATCGGGCAAGAATAAGGCATCTGCCAAGTGTTCTCCCTCGCCGAAAATGACACGATTCATATGAAAATAAGCTAAGCGGGCAGAAGAGGAAACGTAAACCTTATATCCCATCTTTTTAAGCAGTTGCAGAGGGACGCTTCCGCCTTTTATCTCTTCAGGATCTACCCTTCCCCAAAAGAAAGGAAACTGCGAGTAGAACAAGGAAAACCAAGAAATGTGCGTCGCGTTGGCATTGGAAAGCGCGAGATCAAACGAAGTGTAATCTTTTTTAAAACAAGTCAAATGCGGGGTAATTTCTGCTGTGATGTAATCTTCTCTTAGCGACTCAACGATAAACAAATAAATATCAGGTTTGCGTACGAGTGAAAATACTCTTGAGTCAAGACTTCGCATCAACTCCTCTTCTCCTTGAGGCTCTTGTAAAGTCGTCTTTAAAGACAAATAATCGACCCGATGCGGAATAAAAGTGCATTTCCAGGGCAGTGTTTTTTGAAAGCGATCGAAATTCGTTCTAGAAACCCGTTCTCTGATGCTGTAGTCCCAGCCCAATAAGAGCAAACAAATCGTGCAAAGAGATCCGCTTAATACGGGAATGGAGGCGAAAAGTGCACGTCGCATTGCCCACTTCTCTGTAATGCGATATAAAAACAGTCCTGACAAAAGCAAAGAGATCCCCATCAAGCCTGCAATCACCCAAACTAAAATGGAAACATTGCTCGCTACTAAAAGCTCAAAAAAATTGGAATAGCTCATCTGAGTGATGAAATTTAGGGAATACCAAAAAGTCATGTCCATCAGACGAACAAGAGGAAAGTCGATGAGATGGCTGATGAATAGGAAAAAGAAAATAAGGACAAATAAATTCTTAAGCCTGGGAAAATGGTTCATGACAATTTCAGCGATCAGTATCAATCCCAATGTTTCTATTGCGCACTCAGCAAATGCGTATGCGACAAAAAAATATGTGGATAATGAAGTGACGGATTCAATTAAAAAGACATGAAAAACATGGATAATGGCAATAATTGCAAAATAAAAGCCGAAAAAAAGATAGTTTATCGGCGTACGCGGAACTTCCGGCATTTCCCTCTTACTACTCATCTAGCTAAAACCAGCATCCTTCCCTTACATACCGAAACAACATGAAGAATCGGTTTTTGGCTGCGCTGGACATCCCAGATTTGAACCCGTCTGGCACCCGCACAACTTGTTCAAGCTGTGCTGCTTCGCCGCCGCTTCGCTGGTTCAAACTCTGGGCGCCAGCTTTGCCAAAATCCCGATTCTTCATGTTGTTTCGATATAGAAGGTCTTATGAGGTAAGAGGAAAATCTTTTCAATAGCCAAATTACAAACCTAAAGAGGGAATTGCAAAACTCCTTGCCGCATAAAATCGCGCTTTTGGCACCTGCCGCCAACCGAACCCGCTATGCGGGTTCTGGCAACAGGTGCCAAAATCATCGATTTTCTGCTGGCGAGGAGTTTTGCAATTCCCTCTAAAGCTCAGGTCACAAATGCTCTCGGACAATGCCCTCCCAATCTTTCCTTTGAATGTAGCGAGTGACGACTTCCGGATTGCCTCCGATTTGGTGACAAAATCCTGGGACATGGGCATAAACGTTATTGTTGGCATATTCCTCCTTCATCCTTCTCGAAAAACCATCGATAAAAGCATCCCACTTAAAGCTGCTTTTTTTGATGGAGCGAAGACAGCTTCTCAATTCAGAGTTAGAGAGAATATGTCCCATAAATCGTAAGGGGTGGACACGGTCAATCTTTCTTCCCTTTTTTTCCATGGAACGTTTAATAAAGGCAAGCTGGAGGATGTTTTTTTCTGCGACCGTCGTAATAATGATATGGATAAGCCGTTTTTCTTTTTCAGTCATTGGCAATTGATAAAAAGGCTCGGTTGCACCCTCAGCATAAACTGGAAGCAGATAGCTTTCGGCTAGTGGAAACTCTTCAGATGCATCCTCATTTGCGCCATCGAATATCCCAATACCCTCTTCGGGAATTTCGCTGTCACGATGGGATGGTGTCGATAAAGCGACGAGTTCAATCATCTTTTCGATATCCTCTTTCGTGAACTGCTCTGCATGAACCGGTGCTGGATAAGCGAGCTGGATAGAACGATTTTTTTCGAGGAGGAAAGAATCAATCTGTGGGAAAAGATCTTCTATTTTAATTTCTTCGACAAGCTGCACGGAAGCGTCCATGAAAGATTGCAGGGAAAAACAGCATCCGCCCAACAAAAATTGATCGGCAAAATAGGATGCTAAAAAGGCATCATCGGGCAAGGCGGATCTCGAGGCGAGGTATTGCAATTGATCGAGCAGTTTCTTCTTGGTCATATTAAATTCATTGTTATAAAAGCCATCCGAGCGGATCGCCTCGACCTGCCAAAGAAAAAAAGTAAGCAGATTTTCGCAATCTTCATGAGAGACAAGAGAATAGCCATTCACAGGATAAAGAAAGCGTGGATGAGGGTGGACCCAAACTTTTTCAAGTCCCCTTGCACAGTGCTCGAGACGTTGTTGGAAAAGATCCTGCAGCAGCAAAACCTTCCAAGCTTCTTTCAAATCGGCGTAGGTTCGAATCGGTTGGCAGGCATTAGGATAAGATAGGCTTAATGCAATCTTGGATATCTTAGGATCGACACCGATCCGGATAGGGTCTTCAGGAACAAAAGTGGAATAGGCTAACTGCAAGCCACCAAAATGCTTTTCGATCAAACTTTGCATGTCTATTGTCGGAAAATCTCCTACGGCAACAACAGCGATCTCTTGAGGAAAAACTGTCCCCTTCAGCTCAGGCAGGTCTATAGAATCTACGGAGACCGTTTCTTTGCAATAATGGAAAAACTCATCGACAAAGTCCAAGGAGTCGATGGATCCATCATAACAAAAGAGCTCCTCTTCTGAGGAAGCCTTCTTGAGTACGACCCGGAACGAGCCGCAATGAGGCGGGATGCCATGCTCTTGGATATAAGTCTTCACACCATTGGAAAGATGCCCGATTTCCACTCTTTCCTCCATTGGCAGAAGATCTGTCATTTGTAATGCTTGCGCTTTTGCAAGATGAGAAAGGGCACAAAGGCCCATCGTGAATAGAAAGGGGAACGCCATCCTTTTCTCCAAATAAAGTTGGTTCATATAGTAAAAAAGTTTTATTCTATTCAACTTCTTTCTTTTTTTTTATCTCAAAATCCTGCTGTAACAAGCTGTCATCCAGCAGCTTAAATATTTTTAGTCAAAAAAAATAAAACTCGATTTCGCTCCAACACAGGATTAAAAAAAATTCTTTATGTTATCCTAAAAAATAAAGAGGGAATTGCAAAACTCCTCGCCGCATAAAATCGCGCTTTTATGCGGCAAGGAGTGTTGCAATTCCCTCTAAAAAGAGGATTTAAAAAATGCGCCGCAAAATCTTTCTTTTTGGAGAAGCAGAAAAAGGAGAATTTTGTACCCCGCTTCTTTGCAAATCACTTCCACAGCTTGCGGAGACATTTGGAAATCCTCCTCAAGAAAGTTTGGGAATACTCTACGCCGTGCAGGCCTTGATGTACGAGCGCGAACTCATTTACTTTAGAGTCAAAGAGGAGGGATTTAGTATCCCGGACTACATGCGCGGGATTCGCCTATTAGAAAACAAAGAGGCATTTCATGATTTGGCAGCAATTTGCATGCCAGGTGTAGGCGATGCAGGGATTATCGATGCGACAAGTCCCATCTGTTCCCTCTACCGAAGCTTGCTAATCACCACAGACAAAGATCTATACGACTATCTTACACATATCTAATTAAAGTATCTTACAAGGCCCTCGGCAGTCGGTTTCATTCCTTTGGCGCCTGTCTTCCAGTTAGCCGGGCAAACTTCTCCATTATTTTCAAAAAAAATCAAGGCATCGATCATGCGCAATGCTTCATCGACAGACCGTCCCAAGGGAAGATCGTTGACGAGCTGGTGGCGGATGATTCCTTGTTTATCGATTAAAAAGAGTCCCCGATAGGCAATGCCTTCGTCTTCCTTCAAGACTTGGTAAGTGCGTGCGATGTTCTTGTTAATATCGGACACAAGGGGATATTCCACCCCTTCAATTCCCCCTTTGTTCTTAGGAGTATTGAACCAAGCTAAATGGGAAAACCAACTATCTACCGAGCATCCGACAAGTTGCGTATTGCGCTTTTCAAATTCATTTAATTGAGCCTGAAAAGCATGCAACTCTGTGGGGCAAACAAAGGTGAAATCGAGGGGATAAAAGAAAAAGAGAACATATTTGCCCAAAAAGGCGCGCAAAGAAAATTCATCGACAATCCGACCTTTGACGGCCGCTTTAGCAGTAAAATGCGGGGCTGGTTTTCCAACTAAACTGTACATAGGTTCCTCTCCTTAAGTTTTGCAATTCCCTCTAAAATCTATCTTGAGCCTGTGCAATCCATTTTTCTGCACCTATCGTCGTCGCATCTCCATGGCCTGGATACACTTTCGTCGCGGCAGGCAGGACCGCTAATTTTTTTAAAGAATCCCACATTAAAGCCGGACAGGCTGTAGGCAAGCTTAAGTTACCGATCGTTCCTCTAAATAGCGTATCTCCAGAGATCAAAGTGTGTTCAGAGGGAAGATAAAAGCAAACACCTCCTGGAGAGTGTCCAGGAGTATGGATCACTGTGATCGCAAGTTTGCCTATGGCTAATTCTTGACCATCGGTAAGATATCCATCAGGCTTGACCCCTTTTAGCGGAAAAAAAAGAGGGAGCTTGTCAGAGCCAGGGCTCTCTAAATTACCAGCATCTTCTTTATGAATATAAATGGAAGCTTTTAAATGCTTTTTTAATTCGGAGACCTCCGCAATGTGATCCCAATGAGAATGGGTCAAAAGGATCGTGTCCACGGACAGAGCAAGCTCTCTGATGCGCTCAAGCAAAACATGCGAACTTTCTAAAGGGACATCAATAACAGCGGCATGCTTGGTCACATCACAAGCAAGAATGTAAGCGTTGGTGTCTAATGGTCCCGAAGGAAAAACTTCTAAAATCATGTTGAAAAATGGGGCAAAAACAGCGCACCGGAGAGGATTCGAACCTCCGACCTCACGGTTCGTAGCCGTGTGCTCTATCCAGCTGAGCTACCAGTGCACGAAGGGTGACATCATCCAATTTTAATGGATTTTCATCAAGCAAAAGGTAAGGAGAAGTAAGGACCAGCCTTGGGGGTGTAAATAAAAGTGTTGAGGCTAGGCATTGAAGTAATGCCTCCATTTCATATGTCGGAAACACGGCACTGGCGTGTCCGCGTTTCCCGCTAGCCTTCTTGAGACTCATCTCGCTGTGCCAAATCGCGTGCTCGTCGGAGGGCCGTGGAGTATGCGATTTGGCACAGCGAGATGAGTCTCAAAGGGGCCAGCAGGGGGCAAAAGACACGCAGTGCTTTGTCCCCGACATGTGAAAAAGAGGCATTTTAAAAACTTTTAGCGAACTTAAAAAAAATCTTCCTACATCATATCCATGCCACCCATACCCATGCCGCCCATGCCCATACCACCCATTCCACCCATGCCTTCCGCTGGCATTGCAGCTTTGGACTTTGGCTTTGGTTTTTCCGTGATCATGGCAGCAATCGTGATCAAAAGACCCGCAATGGATGCGGCGTTGATTAAGGCGCTCTTCGTCACAAGCACAGGGTCAACCACTCCTTCCTTGAGGAGATCGCCGAAAGTATCGGTCAGGCCATTGTAGCCCCAAGCACCTTCTTTCTCAAAAATTTTCTCGGCGATTAAATTGCCTGGCTTGCCACAGTTATTTGCGATGGCAGTTGCGGGAGCAAAAGCCGCTTCGCGGATGATTTCAATGCCGATCTGTTCTTCGCCTGGTAATTTCAGTTTGTCCAAAGATTTGACTGCCCTGAGCAAAGCAACTCCACCCCCGGGAACGATTCCTTCTGCAACTGCAGCTCTTGTCGCATGCAAGGCATCTTCGACACGCGCTTTTTTCTCTTTAAGTTCGGCCTCTGTTGCGGCTCCGACATTGATAACAGCCACGCCGCCGACAAGCTTAGCAAGGCGTTCTTCGAGTTTTTCTCGATCATAATCCGATGTGCAATTGGCAATTTCAGCGCGGACTTGACCGATGCGTTCTTGGATTGTTTTAGGATTTCCTGCTCCATCGGCAATTGTCGTCTCTTCCTTAGAAATTTTGATCTTTTTTGCTTTTCCAAGGACCTCCAGGCCAACCTCTTCAAGAAGCAGACCGATCTCTTCCGTGACGACTTTGCCGCCGGTTAAGACAGCGATATCTTCGAGCATCGCTTTGCGGCGATCGCCGAAAGCAGGTGCTTTTACAGCGCAAAGAGGCAGTCCTGCTTTTAACTTATTGACGACAAGGGTTGCCAGTGCTTCGCCTTCGATATCATCAGCGATAATAAGCATTGGACGCTGAGTTTTTTCCATCGCCTTTTCCAAAATAGGGACGAGATCGCGTGCATTGGAAAGTTTTTTATCGGTGATGAGGATGAGGGCGTTATCGTATTCTACCGTCATCTTCTCAGCATTGGTGACGAAATAAGGAGAGAGATACCCCTTATCAAACTGCATCCCTTCGACGACATCAAGAGTTGTATCAATTCCCTTCGCCTCAGCAATCGTAATGGTTCCATCTTTGCCGACTTTTTCCATCGCTTCGGCAATGATGCTGCCAATTTCAGGATCATTGTTGGCCGAGATCGCCGCGATCTGTTTGATCTCTTCAGGCTTGCTAATCTTAGTCGCGAGCTTGTCCAGCGCTTCCGTCATCTTTTCCACAGCTTTATCGATACCGCGCTTCACGCTCATGGGATTAGCACCGGCAATGACGTTTTTGACGCCAAAACTGTAGATCGCTTCTGCGAGCACAATTGCAGTGGTAGTTCCATCTCCCGCAACATCTGAAGTTTTAGAGGAGGCTTCTTTAACGAGCTGAGCGCCCATATTTTCAAATTTATCTTTCAAAGCGATCTCTCTAGCTACTGTCACGCCGTCTTTTGTGGAGAGGGGTGCGCCAAAGCCTTTGTTAATCACGACATTACGCCCTTTTGGGCCTAAAGTAACGATTACAGCTTTTGCAAGAGTTTTTACTCCCTTGAGGATCGACTTAAGAGCTTCTTCATTAAATTGCAGCATTTTTGCCATAGTCTCTTATCTCCGGTATAATGTAGTTGTGAGTTAAACGAGGACGCCAAGGATGTCATCTTCAGACATGATCAAGAAATCGGTCTGCTCGTCTTCTGTTTTCACTTCTGTCCCCGCATAAGAAGAGAAGAGAACCATGTCGCCAACGCGAACATTCACTTGTTTTAAATTTCCTTTTTCATCCATCTTGCCAGGGCCGGTGGCAACAATTTCTCCTTGACGAGGCTTCTCCTGAGCAGTTTCTGGGAGGAGAATTCCCCCTTTGCTCAATTTCATCTCTGCACGTTTTACAAGAACGCGGTTTCCAAGCGGCTTAATCTGTTTTGTCGCTGACATAACGAAACTCCTTCAATTTGAAATCTTAAGAATTAATCTAAAATCCTATGTTGAATATTCATTTAAGTCAAGACAAGAGAGAGGTTTTTAGCACAACCTTTTGATGAGTGCTAAAAAGGATTAAGGATATAAAAGATATTTTTTACGTTCTTGCTGAAACTGCTCCCTTTCTTCTTTCTGAAAAAGGATCAGCTTCCATGCCACATACTTCTCATTGTACAACAACGTCAACATCTCTTCGTTGCCGTTGGCTTTGCAAAATAAATCTTTCTTCACAAGCTCTAGAGCATTGAGTTTTGCGAGCACTTGCTTAGGATAGAGATTTTTTAAAATCCCCAAAATCATGTATTGGGTGCTGACAGGACGATAGGATTTGGCATCGGTCACAATAATCATGATCCCCTGACAGTCTTTTCCTTTATACACTCCATAAAAAGGGCGATAATAAAAAGGAAGGAAATGAACGCCTGGCAATTTTTGCTCGTTAAGCTGATCGGCTAGTTGAGAAGCTTTTATCCAAGGTGCACCGACCACCTTAAAGGGAAGCGTGTAACCAATCCCGATATTGACAAGGGACAATTCCCCTAATAAACCTGTCGAAGCATAAAATTGCGGGGTATCGGACTCTGGAATATAGGGACTTGTCGGAATCCACGTCAGCCCGGTATCCGTAAAGGCCATCGATCTCTTCCAACCTTTCATCCCAACGACTTTGAGCTTGCACCCTATCTGATATTTGTCATTAAAAAAGCATGCAAGTTCACCGATCGTCATCCCATGGCAATAGGGGACGTTGACATAGCCGATATACGAGCGCCATTTTGTTTGCAGCATGGGGCCATCTACAGTAAGGCCATTGATGGGATTGGGGCGATCAAGAACAACAACAGGAATACTTCGTTTGGCCGCCTCCTCCATCACGTAGCATAGCGTTGTCGTATAGGTATAAGAACGGCAGCCAATGTCTTGGATATCGTAGACGATGACATCAATCCCTTGCAACATGCGCTCGGTCGGTCGGCGCGTTTTGCCATGCAAACTATACACGGGAATTTCTGCGGGTCCTTTGGTTTCCCTGACTTCTTCAAACGCATAAGCTTGCCCATTAAGTCCATGTTCCGGAGCAAACAACGCGACGAGCTTAACCTCCGGGACATCCTCTAAAAACAGGTCGATCGTCGAACGCATGGAACTATTGACACCGGTATGGTTTGTGACAAGTCCCACTCTTTTTCCTTTGAGCTCGTGAACCAACCCCTCGTTAAAGAAAACATCGACACCCAGTTCAATATTGGCTGAATATGCATGAAAATGAAACACAATGACAAAGAATATACACAGCCAACTTATCCAAGTAGGCTTTCGCCGCCGCCAACCGAACCCGCTGTGCGGGTTCTGGCAACAGGTGCCAAAATCATCGATTTTCTGCTGGCGAGGAATTTTGCAATTCCCTCTATAAGTTAAGAACATTGCAAACCTAGTTCGCATCATCACTTAATCAAAATTAAAGAAAAAATTTGTCACAACCTTTCAATTGTGATAGTAATAGAGATAGGCAGCCTATTGTTCAAAGGAGCAGGTCATGACGGTCACTGAACCCAGTTCTCCCTATCTCAAAGAAGCGATGCAGATCCTCTCTTCCCATCATGGAAAGACTTTGAGTTTAGAACAACGGGAAAAATTGGCAATTGAACTTGCTGCGAATATGCTCAATGAAGCTAATCGCACAATGACGGGAGCGGAAAAAAGAATCCAAACTGAACTGTCCCGAATGATGCGAGATCCGATTGGGAAAGTCTTCACCACGCATATGACGGACCAATGTTTCCGCAGCCACAGCCCCTCTCGCGTGGCCGATCAGCTCGTTCATCTCCTTAATCAGCTCGGGATTCCCAAATATTTAGGTTATACAAAACGTTTTTCCTTAGGTGTGTTTGAATTATTGGGGCGTACATTTTCCTGGCTATTTGTTCCTCTGGCAACCTTCATGCTGCGCCATGCCACAGCCAGAGTGATTCTTCCAGGAGAAAAAGAAGCCTTAAAAAAACATATGGCAAAACGCCGCCAAGAAGGCGTCCGACTGAATATCAATCACCTTGGCGAAGCGATCCTTGGGGAAGCAGAAGCAAAACGCCGTCTCGATGTCTATCTCAAGGATTTAAGCGCTGACGACATCGAATATGTCTCCGTCAAAACTTCAACAATCTATAGTCAAATTCACCTCTTAGGTTGGGACAAAACTCTTGAAGCTCTGAGCACAAGGCTGCGCGAGCTTTATAGCACCGCAAAACGCTATACTTTCACAAAGGCAGATGGCACAAAAGTGCCTAAGTTTGTCAATCTCGACATGGAAGAATATCGCGATTTGGAATTAACAAAAGAATTGTTCATGAAGGTCTTAAACGAGCCTGAGTTCCTTCATCATTCTGCCGGCATCGTTTTACAAGCGTATCTGCCGAATTCTCATGACATTCAAAAAGAGCTGACACAGTGGGCGATGGAACGCGTCAAAAAGGGGGGGGCTCCGATCAAGATCCGCATCGTTAAAGGGGCCAATCTCGCCATGGAGCAGTTCGAGGCATCTTTACGCGACTGGCACCAAGCGCCTTATAGAAAAAAATCCGATGTGGATGCCAATTATAAAAAAATGGTGACCTACGGCTGCGAAAAGAGCCATGCTCATGCCGTCCACCTCGGTGTTGCCAGCCATAATCTGTTCGACATTGCCTATGCGATGTTGCTGCGCGCAGAAAACAGCGTCGAGAAAGAAATTAGTTTTGAAATGCTCGAAGGAATGGCAGACCATATCCGCCGCGTCGTGCAAAAATTGGCAAAAGATATCCTGCTCTATTGTCCCGTTGCTACAAAGGAAGATTTTCAAAGCGCGATTGCTTATCTCATACGCAGGCTCGATGAAAATACAGGTCCAGACAACTTTTTGCGCGTCACCTTTGGATTAAGGCCAGGCGCCCCTGAATGGGAAGAACAAGTTTTGCTTTTTGCCAACGCGTGTCGCGAAATGAACACTGTCTACACAACTCCAAGGCGCACACAAGACAAAAATAATCCCCCTATACATCTTTCCATCTCAGAACCTTTTGAAAATGAGCCCGATACCGACTTTTCTTTGCGCTGTAACCGTGAGTGGGCCGGCAAAATCATCTCCCAATGGAAACAGCTCAACATCGGAAAGATTCCTCTCGTCATTTCTGGACAAGAAATGCAAACGGAATCCGAGGGCACAGGGGCCGATCCTGCTAACCCCGAGCAAGTTCTTTATCGCTATTCCATGGCAGCTTGGGAACATATTGACAAAGCTCTCACTTGCGCCAAACAGCATGAAGAGAAATGGGGCGAGACTCTGCCAGAGAAAAGATGCGAACTTCTTAGCCGAGCCGCGCAAAAAATGCGCGAGAAACGAGGAGATTTAATCGGGGCCATGATGGCAGATGGGGGCAAAGCAGTTCTTGAGGCTGACCCAGAGGTTTCAGAGGCCATCGACTTTGCCGAATATTACTTGCGCAGTATGAAAAAAATGCACGCCTGTAAAGATATTGAATGGTCGCCGAAAGGGACAATTTTAGTGGCACCCCCATGGAATTTTCCCATTTCGATTCCCGCTGGAGGAATCCTTGCGGCCTTAGTGACGGGTAACTGCGTTTTATTCAAACCCGCACCAGAAGCTGTGCTCAGCGGCTGGGAGCTTGTGAAGGCATTGTGGGAAGCCGGCATCCCCAAGGAAGTCTTGCAATTCATTAACTGTCCCGATGATCCTGTCGGATCAAAGCTCATCGCTGATGCACGCCTCAATTGCATTATTTTAACTGGGGCAACATCCACCGCAACACTGTTTATGCGTTTAAGACCAGGCCTTGATCTGTGCGCGGAAACAGGAGGCAAAAACGCCATCATCGTGACAGCTCTTGCCGATCGCGATCTAGCGATTAAAGATACCGTGACTTCAGCGTTTGGCCATAACGGACAAAAATGCAGCGCTTGCAGCCTACTCGTCCTCGAGGCGGAAATCTATGATGACCTTCATTTCCGCAAACAGCTCAAAGACGCGGTAGAGAGTCTGAAAATTGGCGCTTGCTGGGATTGCTCTTGCAAAATCACTCCCCTCATTCGAGAACCGCACGATACCCTTCTCCGCGGCTTTTTAAACTTGGAAAACGGCGAAGAATGGCTCGTCCAACCCAAGCGCGATCCCAAAAATCTCAATCTGTGGTCGCCTGGCATTAAAATCGGTGTCAAAGAAGGGAGCTTCATGCATCAGACGGAACTCTTCGGTCCCGTTCTCGCTGTGATGCGCGCAAGAAATCTTGAGCACGCCATTAACATCGTCAACGCGACACCCTACGGACTCACATCCGGGTTGCAGAGCTTAGATGAGCGGGAGCAAAAGGTGTGGATGGAGAAAATCGAAGCGGGGAATTGTTATATCAATCGTGGGATTACAGGGGCCATCGTAAGAAGGCAGCCGTTTGGCGGGACAAAAGCGAGCAGTTTCGGCAATGCGGCCAAAGCCGGCGGCCCGAGTTATATCATGCAGTTTGCACGTCCGCAAGAAGTCTCCCTCCCTCAAGAAAAACAGCCCATCAGTGAGGACGTCAACAAGCTTTCTTTAATTTTACAGAAATACAATCTTTCCGCAGAAGAATTGGGGATCTGGTTTGCCAGCACGGCCAACTACGCTTACTGGAGCAGACATTACGCTGAAGACCACGATCCTTCCAAAATTATCGGTCAGGACAATATCCTGCGCTATCGTCCCCATAACAAGATCTGCTTTAGGGTTCAAGAACAAGATTCGGTCCTTGGCATTTTACGCGTACTCGCAGCAGCGATGAGCTGCAGCGCACCCTTGCATGTCAGCTGGAGCAAAGACAATGTGCATATCAAGGTCCGCGACTTCGCAGCAGCGATGAGTTGCGGCGCACCCTTGCATGTCACCTGGAGCAAAGACAATGTGCGCATCAAGGTCCGCGACCATCTTATCCACCTTTCGTCATTATTTCACATCTCGGAGGAAAACGATGATCATTTTAACGAGCGTGTCAAACAGGGACAATTCCGCCGTGTGCGTATGATTAGCCAGCCTTCCAATCCCCTGATATTCGCCGCTAGCCAATCTGCCACCTTCCTAGATCATGCGCCTGTCCTTTCCAATGGACGGTTTGAGCTGCTCCACTATCTGCGAGAAATCTGTTTCAGTATCGACTACCACCGTTACGGCAACCTAGGAATGCGCGAAGGGGAACCTCGCAAACCTCTACACTAAAGGAAGTGTAAAAAAATATTTTAAAAAAAACCACACTTTTGTACTGTCCAAGTTGGGCGCCTTTGTACTTTCTACGCAGAAATTTTTGCCTTTAGGAATTGCATAATGAACAAGTTTTATTTGATTCCCCTTTCATTAATTCTATTAGGTCCAAGTTTTGCAGACGATATGGATTCTGGTCAAACATCTTATGAGTACACAATTTTAACCAGTAATGAGACAAAAGATTCACAAACAGAACAAAAAAAAGAGGAACGCAAAAAACGTCTGATTTCTCGCGATGAAAAACTTTTAGCTCAGAAAAAAAGAACTCTTTCTGAGCACTTGGCTTCGAGAAAAAAACATGCACCCTCTGCTAAAGAAGCTCAGTCCCAAAAAGGGCGGATCTCAAAACGAACCCTTAAAACCCCTCCTCAATCCAAAACTTCTAAAAACTTAGCCGAGTCCCAAAAACTTCCTCCAACTGCTAAAGAAACTGCGCCACAAAAAGGACAAACCCCAAAACAACCTCCTAAGCGCCCTCCTCAATCCAAAACCCCTAAAAACATAGCCGAGCCACAAAAACTTCCTCCAACTGCTAAAGAAACTGCACCACAAAAAAGACAAACCCAAAAACAACTTCCTAAGCACCTTCCTCAATCCAAAACTTCTAAGAGCTTAGCCGAGTCCCAAAAACGGCTTCCAGAAGAAAAAGTTTCCAAATTGGAGAAATCTCCAAAACTCAATGAGGCCAAAAAAGATCCTCTTAAGCCAGAAATTAAAGAGAGAATGGAAAGAGAAAAGCAAAGAGCTAAGCAACCCTCCAAATTCCCCAAATCCCTTGGCCCTCAAAATTCGGTCATGAACAAACAGGCTCCCGCGAAAGAGAGCACCCCTATTAAGCCAAATTCAGAGCAACTGATACAAGAACTGTTATCAAAAGATTTACAATCCAAACAATTATCTGAAAAACAAAAGTCAGATCCCACAGCTTCTCCAGATGGAAAACTCAGCAAAAGCGCAGAAACTCCTCAACAAGTTGAGAAGCCCTCTGATAGCAAACAAATTGCTGAGCAAAGCAAGTTGCCTAGCTTCCCTGTTGAAGATTCTGCAACGGAGTCGATTGAGAAAGAGCCCATCGACAGTAACGCATCTCCGAAGAACAATAGCAAACAAATTGCTGAGCAAAGCAAGTTCCCTAGCTTCCCTATTGAAGATTCTGCAACGGAGTCGATTGAGAAAGAGCCTATCGACAGTAAAGCATCTCCGAAGAACAAACGAAACCCTCACAATCCCAGTGAGAGAAAAGGGAAATATTTTGCTCCTTTTGCCCGCAAAGAATCCTCTTTATCTCCAAGCATTCCAGCTCCTTCCAGAGAACTCTCTGAAAAGGATCGTGCAAACAACCCCAATACGAATGAGAAAGAAGCCATAGGCTCAACTCCATTCCAAAAACCATCAAACAGTAAGGAAACTTCTTCCACATATGATCGCCACATCCGTCGTCAAAATCATCATTCTATGTCTGAAAACTCGCCGCAAAACAACAGTTCAACAGAGGAAAATAGTGGAAGCAAATCCAGCGCTAGCCAAAAAAAAATAGAATTCGAAAACCTTCAAGCTCAGCGAGAAAATGAAGATTCTGGACAGCTAGATGTTATAGGATCTTCTCAACCAGAAACGCAAAAGCTCCCCAATCCGCCTTCTCAACCCTTTTATCCAAAAAAATGTGAAACGCCCTTCCATATGATGCATGTTGGGCTGCGGCACACTGAAGCAAGAGGAGTGGGATATAAGGACGGATATACTACTCTGGAAGGATTCGGCATTTACAACGGCAACAGTTACTTCATGCCTTTTATTGATCTGCGGGGCCATGTCTTTGACAATGGAAAGTTTGCTGGGAATGCAGGGATAGGGGGGCGTTCCTTCTTTCCGTCCCTCGAGCATATCTTAAGCTACTACCTTTATTATGATGTCCGTCAGGACAACCATCACCTCACAGCCCAGCAATTAGGACCGGGAATTGAACTGCTAGGGAAACGCATGGAATATCGCATGAATGGATATTTTCCAGTTGGCGATCGAAAAAGCCATAAGTACGACTATGATTTCGATCAATTTAAGGGCAATGATATCCTATTGAAAGCTAAGCAAAGAGATGTCATGACTGGCGGAGATGCTGAAATTGGCGCACATCTCACCCAAAGCACAAAATATGACTTGTACACGGGAGCTGGATCTTATTACTTTTCCTCTTCTCATGCCTCTTCATGGGGAGGAAAGGTGCGCCTCTTAGGGCGCTTTAAAGAATATGTCTCTTTAGAAGCCTCCTATTCTTACGACCATCTCTTCAAAAGCGTCATCCAAGGCTCTGTTGCCATCAACCTCCCTTTTGGGAAAAGAATTAAACGCAAAGGAAACGACTGCTCTTCACAGATCAATCTCGCTCTTTCTCGCGCCGCTTTCTCGCCTTATCGCTTTGAGATCCCGGTCATTAAACGGGTCTTTACAAAACAAAAGGCGATCAACCCAGCCACAGACGATCCATGGAAAGTCTGGTTTGTCAACAATACGAGCAGTTCTAATGGCACCTTTGAAAGTCCGTTTCCAACATTAGTGCAGGCTCAAAATGCATCCGGGCCCAATGATATGATCTATGTGTTCCCAGGCGATGGGACGTCCACAGGAATGAACCTGGGGATCTCTCTCCAGAATGGCCAAACATTGTTTGGCTCTGGCATCGCGCATAAGATTGCAACGACAAAAGGCACCATTAAAATTCCCGCGTTTTCAAATACCTCTCCCCTGATCACAAATACGGGTACAAATGTCGTTACCCTTGCCAATGGAAATGAAGTATCGGGATTTAATATTAATCTCTCGAGTTCTGACGGAATATTTGGAGCATCGATTAATGGAACCCAAATTAATAATAATACTATATTTGGAAATGCAAGTTTTGGAGCAATAAATGTTGCTGGATTTGGAAACGTAAAAATCGCCAACAATCAAATATACAGCCAAGCTAATTCAGGATCTGGGATAGAAGTTTTTAACACAGGATCGATGCAATTAAAGATTCTCAATAACAGCATTTCTGGTTTTGGTGAAGCGATCGATGTGCTCTCCCCAGCTAGCCCTAACATTACAGGAAATGTTCTAATTTCTGGAAATCAAGTCGCAAATTTTTTGGCGCAAGGCATCAACTATTCAGACGGATGGTCGAATGCAACAGTAAGCATCATTGGAAATGCTATAGCTAACACTACTGGAACATCAGGTTCGCATGGAATACTAGCCAATGTGTCCAATTTTCCAAATGCAGGCACAGTCATTGTCAGCGATAACCAAGTCGCTACAACTTCATCAAACATGACTTTGGGAATCGCTGTACAACCAGGAGCAAATCACATTCAGTTGACGACCATCATCAATAACAATAACATCTTGACAGGAAGCGGTAGTGGTTCAACCGGCATTGGAGTCTTTGGAAATTTTTCAGCGAGTTCGAATATCTGTGCGAGTATTTTTAACAACACTGTCGCCGGAGCAACCCCTGGAACAAATGGAATCGCAATCACCTCCGGCACAGGAGCCGGATCTACCACGATCAATGTCGATAATTTTTCAGGGAATGTTGACTCGAATATTCTGATCAGCGGCAATGTGAACTTCGTTCCAGAAGCGGCATGCGAATAGCATTAAAAATACAGGTTAGAAGATGACCGTAGAAGAAAAATAGAATTGATTATTCCCTTCTGAAATCCCATTCGCAGAACGGAAGGCTCTTCCCCATTCCCCTCGGATAAAAATATTCTGCCACACCACAAGCTCTGCTCCTAGGCCGGCGCCCATCAGAAGATGATCGTGCTCTGAGGAGCGCCGCTGATTTACTGTGGTTTCTCCGACGTCGTAAAAAGCTCTAAAGAGCAAGTCCCAATCCGCTTGGCCTTTAGGTTCAGCAGGCGCCCAGCGAAAAGGCCTTTTGAATAATTTCGTGCGGGCATTTGGGTTGGGTTTGAAAACCCCGGGCAAATGAAATCGATACTCGACGGAACCCATATACAGATTATCGCCAGCAACTGTGGATTGAGGATACCCACGAATCGTATACAGCCCACCTAAAATCCCTTCCAACTGCGGGATCAATCGTTGATTAAAGGCATTTTGCAGCTGCATGACGACAACAATCTCGTTAGCAAGCCGGCGCACTTTCTTATTGTCATGAAATAACGGCTCCAGATAAAAACTTCCATAGAACCCTCCTTGAAGAATCCCCCAATTTGGACTCAAGTGCCTTCTCCCCAAATTATCTAACTGTTTCCGCACATCCCAAAATAAAGAACTGATGGTGCTTTGCAGAGATAAAGAAACGATCAGCTTGGTCTCGCGCCTCAGTTGAATTGCCTTGAGTGCAATTCCTGGCAAAAGAAAATTCTTAGTTGCGGAGGAAAATAAGAAATGCCCTCTGTTATGAATATGGCGATACTGAAGATCTGCTACGAAATCTAGAAACAATTTGTCCCATTGGGCAATAGTGCTGATGAATTCAAGATTTCCGATGGCTTGGGTGCCGACAAACAAATTTTGAGGAAGAGCAAATTCAGCCGAGATAAAGCGGCTATAGCTTCCAAAAATCTGCCAGCGATTTCCGATGGAATTTCCAAGTGGAGCTTCGTAGGAAGCATCAAAGGAATAAAATTGATCAAAACTGTCGGTCGAGGCATTGGCTTTAAAAATGTCATCATTGCCAGAAACTTGTGTATGGATGAAGCCTGCCGATTCCTGCCAGCGATGAATCGGTTTTGGCACATTATTATTAGCATTGAAATAAAAATGATAAGGCCTTTTTTGCGTCACGACAAAATCAAAAGCGACCTCGCCAGGAATTTCTGTAGGCCCAATTTCTAAATCTACTCTTCTTTCTCTATGCCGATTTAATGAATGTAAATAGTTGTTCAGAAGATTTGAGTTGATAAATCCTCCCGGATATCCCGTCGAGGGGTCTGGAAGCGAAGCAGGAAGATGGTCGCAAATTTTTTGACTCAATCGAGAATTATTGAGCTCTTTCGAAGGATCATCAGGATCGACATAGCGCACAGAAACTTTTTTTACAATGGGGGTCGAAATGACCAAAGTCAGTGTTGTGTCTCCCATGAGGCGCACATCGTCGCCATTCTCAGCGATCTCCGAACTGGGGATATAGACGACAGTCCAATGCATATCCTGCTGATTAAAATACGCTATGATTGCCTGTAAGATCTTTGCAAGTGCATTATCAGAGATGCGCGTGATTTCGCTGGCATGATTGATTTCATCGATCGTCATTTTTACCTGGCGAGCATCTGGATGGTTCTGATCCGACCCAAAAAGAATATTTTCCTGTGCGTATAGGAGGATTTCAATGTGCTGCAATGTTTCAATCGGAAGATGTTCCGGATGGCTTGTATCGTATTCAAGTTTTATTTGAGAGACGGGGTAAATTCTCTCGTCTGGATTTGGGTTAGCACGTATGCGAGTTTCAGGCCGAGTGCAGTATAGCGATCCACCCGTTAACAACACAGGAAGAGAAAATAGGACTCTGAAGATCATCCATTGAAACAATTTCATTAAAAAAATCCCCGATCGATTTTTTTTGAAAAATTCAAAATCGCATCTTCATTGTGTTTCAAATTCAAAATACAATTTCCGCCCAAAGTTGAGTAACAATCCTAACTTGAGCCCTGTCAAACGCAAATAGGTCAAAACCTGTGCCTTGTGAACGGCATCTATTACCTGCTCTGTCAATCTGTTTTCAATTTTCTCCGCGTCTTTGCGGCTCTACGTTGATCTCCGTCGCACTCATGTAGCCTTTAAACATTATGTCATAGGAAGCTATACGGCGCACGGTATAATTTGTCATTGGCAGATACGGCCGCACACTCGTTTGTCCCTTTCTCGTTTGTGCTGAAGTTTAAGTTGGTTTCGTTCTGAGTGGGTCAAAAAATTCATGCACCCATTGTGCAGTCAAACAAAATTTTTTGCACTCAAATTTTTCATCCACGAAGGGTATAGTATCTAACCATAAAAGTTTTTAAAAAAAATGTTTAAATAGTGTTTCATATGTGCCTTGCACACGGGGTATGAACGATGATCCCTACTCTGAACAACAATTCCCGCTAAAAAAAATCTTGCAGTAGAATAAATCTTTTCCTAGCATCGCCGTTTGTTTTTTAAATCAGGCGATCGCGAATGAAATTACTCCTCCTCTTCCTCATTTTTACTTCCTCTCTACGTGCTGACTGGGATCAACTTTTTTCTGATGATGAAGACCCTACGCTTTTTCACCACGTCAATGTGATCACGGGGAATCTAAACCTCTGCTTAGAAGATGGTGTGATCGGGGGAGCTAAACCTCTCCCTATTTTTCGCACATATTGCAGCGCAGGGGCATTGGAGCCACGCGAGTTGAATGCAGAGCTCAAAGCAGAACGAGAAGGCTTTGCGATCCAAGGAGGATGGAATTTTCTTCCTCACACTTATCTGTGGGTCGATCTTGCGATCAAGCCGAAAAACTTCCGGATCTATCTTCCCGAACCTAGCGGCAATCTCGTTCCTTATTCCTACAATCACGAAAAGAGCGATCACGTTCTTATCTTCAAGCCGGACAAGGGATTTGGGCAATGTTCCGGAAATTTAAGCGCCAAGAGCAATGTCGCCAATAATATCCTCGAATTGCACCCCAAAAAAGGGATTGCCATCTTGCTTCTTCCCAATGGCGGATCCCGCACCTACAAAGGCAAAGACTTCCATCATTGGGACACTCATCGTTGGCGAGGGAGACGAAATGAAAGACGACTAAAATGCTGTTACCATTTAAGTGAGGAAGTGCTGCCAAGCCAGCACAAGATTCACTATTACTATGATCATCATAATCGCCTTAAAAATGTGTCTCTCATGAACCCTTCCAAAACGAAGACCTTTTCATGGATGAATCTGGAACTGATTAAAAAAGAGTCTCCTTTTGTCCTGGGCTTAAAGACATCCGATGGAAGATCTTTTCAATACAATACAATGGAATTTAAAGGGACTGACTACATCTGCGGCGTACATAGCAGCCACCGCGCAGAAGAAGGGATCGCTTATATTCAAGGGCGCAAAAGGATCGGCGCCCGGATCAGGCGGATGGATCTAGGAGGCAAGTTCCAATTCGAAGCCAAGTATTACACTTCTCCCAATGAGAAAAAAGCGGAAAAATGGGCAGAAGAACCCGAGAAGAAGCCCTTTGAGATCGATAAAGTCCACCTTCTTGAGGCTCCGATTGGCCCTCACGGAGAAGTCCTTACCTTTGCACAATTCTCCTATCGTCCTGGAGTGACAGAAGTGCGCGATAGCTCAGGTCATCTTACCCGTTACACTCATGATGCCGGACACCTTTTATCTATCGAGTATTGCAATGAGCGAGGCGAGGTCGTTTCCATTTTAAAATTCATCTGGGAAGGAGATCGCCTGAAAGCTAAAGCCATGCTCGATGGACAGCATCGCGCTCATTTTTCCAAAGTCTTCCATTATGACAACAATGGCAATGTCGTCCATGAAACCTTATGGGGATCCCTGACCGGAGCTATATCGGGGCCTTTTTCCTTAAACGGTGACGGCTCTCTTGCCCATGCAGAACATTACTCCAAACGGTACGACTACCTCCCTCGATTCAACATCCCTACTCTCGAAGAGGAAGAAAATGGACTCACTTATACTTACACCTACAAAAATGATACCGATCTTCCCACAGCTAAATTTACCTCCTACCATGGGAAGATCTTCATTCGAGAATTTTTCTTTTACAATGAAGATCACTTGCTTATCACAGAGATCACTGATGACGGAGATTCTTCCGACCCCAATAACTTAAATCAGGTCACCGAGCGCCAGATCAAACGTTATGATCTCGATCCCCCATCCGGGCTCATCCGCTCCCTGACAGAATCCTATCTCGACATGGCTTCCCATGCCGAAATTCCCTTAAGAAAAATCGGCTATTCTTATTCTCGTGAATATCGTGTCATCACAGAAAATGTCTTCGATGCCGCAGGTGTCCATCGTTACACGATCCATACCGATTACGATCCTC
Organism: uncultured Verrucomicrobiae bacterium; assembly: GCA_963718565.1. Taxonomy (GTDB): domain Bacteria; phylum Chlamydiota; class Chlamydiia; order Chlamydiales; family Rhabdochlamydiaceae; genus CAJCIW01. Next base: position 1,899,071 of record OY970364.1, on the reverse strand, counting down.
AAGGACATGTGATCCGTAAAACCACACCGCTTGGCCAAGAGAACACTTACTCCTATGACAGTGTAGGCAACCTTCTCTTTGCAAAAGAAGTCTCCCTTCCTCGTAAGACCTTTACCTATGACCCAGCGGGAAGACCTGCATGTGTGGAAGAATCCGATCACGTAGGCACAATCAAAAAGACTTTTACGCACTACGATGCTCATGGAAATTTATTATCGCAAACTGACTCCAAAGGCAATGCTACAGAACAAGCCTACAACGCATTTGGGAAATGTATCCGAACCCAGTTTCCCACTTCCCTCGATCCAGAAAGCAACTCCTATCTTCCCGTCGTGACATTCGCATACGATCTGCAAGGAAATATCAGTTCGACATCCGTGGTAGCAGGAGGAACAACCCAGACGCTTTATAACACCTTGAGAAAACCCGTGAAGATCATCCAAGCGGATGGAACCACGGTTTCCCATCGTTACTCCAAAGACGGCACTCTCGCACAAACGATCCATCCCGATGGAACACAGATCGATTATCTCTACGACATGTTCCAACGCATGGTCTCTAAAAAGACCCACTCCGCAAAAGGAGAACTTCTCAGCGCCGAAAACTGGACCTATAACGCTTTCCACCTCCTCTCTTATACCGACCCCAACGGCCTCACTACCTATTACACGTATGACGGCACGGGAAGGAAGATCGCTGAGCAAGCAGAATCTAAAGTCACCACTTATGTCTATGACTCCTTGGGCTTTCTCGAAAAGACAATGGAATCAGATATCGCCCACATTCAGATCCATGATGTCGGAGGCAGAGTCATCGAAGAACGGGAAGAGACCTCGGATGGCCGCATTGAGAATCATATGTGGTTTTCCTATGACGCCGAGAACAGAAAAGTACAAGCAGTCCGGATGACCTCTCAAGGAGAGGCCACCGACCTCTTTTCCTACGATAGAGAATCTAGGTTGACCCGCCATGTCGATCCCCTAGGGAATCAGACAGAATTCCTCTATAGCGAAACAGAAAATCCTTTAGGGCAGCGAGTGTTTCAAAAGACGACGATTGACCCTCGAGGAAACTCCACTATCGAAATACAGGATGCTCTTAACCGCATCAGCCGCCGCATCCAGAAAGATCCACATGGAAATATCGTTTCGAAAGAAGAGCTGTTTTATGACAAGGCCGGCAACCAGGCCCGAAGAGCTTCCACCGTCTATCATGACCACACTCCTAAGAATCAAATTTCTGTGCGATGGGAATATGATCCCATGGGCCGCGTCATCACAGAAAGTGAAGGAAGCGATAAGACCACTCATTTTACCTATGATGAAAAAGGCAGGGTCAAAAGTCGTCTTTTACCTAGCGATGTTGCCATCGATTCCGTTTACGATGGGATCGATCGCCTCATAGAGACAAAGAGCTCTGATGGAACAATCCATTATCAGTATGCTTATGCAAATGGCCCTAATCCTGTTGAAGTCACCGATCTTGTGCATCACACACGATTGCAGCGGGAATATAATGCCTTTGGCCAGATTGTGAAAGAAACAAATGCCTATGGCCTCATCTTCACATGGCAATACGACCATCACGGCCGATGTGTAGCTTACACTTTACCTGACCTCTCTTCCGTCGCTTACCTCTACAAAGGAGGACATCTCACGGAAGTTTCCAGACTCTCTTCCAGAGGAGATCTTCTTTACTCCCATCGCTATTGTGATTTCGATCCCAACGGCCACGTGATGCAAGAAGACCTCATTCACAACATTGGCACTCTGAATACAACCCATGATCTTCTGGAAAGACCCAGTGACCAACATTCTCCCTGGTTGCATCAGACAATCTCCTACGGCCCTTCAAGCCTGGTCACTCAGACAAAAAACTCCCTATTGGGAGATAAAATCTACGCTCACGATGCCCTAAATCAACTAATTCGAGAAGGGGACGAACAGTATGCATTCGACTCCCTTGGCAATCCCATCCATTGTTCTATCAACGAGTATAACCAGATCCTCTCTGGACCCGACTACTCTCTTGAGTACGACCGCAATGGCAATCCGACTCGAAGGATCTCTTCTGAGGGAGTTACAGATTACACCTACGACGCCTTGAGTCGTCTCATCTCCATTACTCATCCCGATGCGAAAAAGACACTCTATTTTTATGACTCATTTTCTCGCCTGATTTCTGAGCAAACCGAAGCTGTTCAGACCCTCTATCTCTACGACAAAACCCAAGAAATCGGCACGATCAACGCATGCGGCACCATTACCCAACTCAAAGTGATCGGCCTCGGCTTGCAAGGAGAGATCGGAGGGAGTGTTGCCATTGAGATCGAAGAGATCGCCTATGCACCTCTGCACGATTTCCAAGGCAACATCATTGCGTTGATTTCTGCAGATCAAAAGATCGCTGAGTCGTATCACATCGATGCCTTTGGCAGAGAAACAAATGACTCCAGCCCCTTGAATCCATGGCGGTTCTCTTCAAAAAGATCCATGGGCCATCTCATTTTCTTTGGACAACGGTTTTATGATCCCGCCCTGGGAAGATGGCTCACACCCGATCCTTCAGGCTTTACAGACGGGCCCAACCTCTATGTCTATGTCCTCAACAGCCCCTTAAACCGACTTGATCTCTTTGGCCTCGATTCCCGCCCGCTCTTTCCCCAAAATAACTTGCGCCTGGAAGTACCCCTTCACGCCATCCTGCCGGCAAAAGACATTCCTATGAGGAGCATTTTGCCCTGCAAAGCGTTTTTATCCGATGTCCCCATCGATTGGGTCGTCTCTTGTGGCCATTGGCATAAGCTCCAATTTACACCCCAAGAATTAAAAGCAGATACGGTGAACATCGCGGAGCACTTTCGCGAACTCTTTCCCACAGAAGGAACCACCGTTGGACTCATCACCACACAAAATGGGATTTGCACAACCAAGAATGATCTCATTCAAAATGTGCAATCCATTGGCAACATGGTTTCCGAAGGAACTCTGATCTTTGGCATGTACAACGCAACCCAGGGACTGATTCAAGACTGTAAAAGAACCTTCCAGGAACGAGGAGGCAAGGACACCCCCACCGTTGTCAATACCCGGCAATACATGGTGGCAATTTCTGAAACACTCCACAAGATCAACCCCGATCTGCTCTGGCTTCACATCGGTCACAGCGAAGGCGGAGTCGTCGGCAGGAATGCAATCAAAGGGATGACCGAGGATCAAAGGAGCCTTCTCAAAAACCAACTTTACGTTCTTGGCCTCGGCCCAGCAAAGCCAATTCCCCTCGAATACGGCCGTGAGGTAGCCAATATTTATTCTAAACAAGATTTTGTCACTGGGTGGTTTGCATTAAAATATAAGAATGACCCAAAATACGATGTAAGGTTTGTCTCTTGCCGTTCGACCTTATCAGAGCGGACAGCCTATTTTGCTGACCATGCTTTTTTGGGTGGAACATATCAAGGAGCGCAATCAAAGTTCATTAAGAATTTGAGAGAGAAGCGGGGGTTGTATGATGGTAGCGCGCGTTAGTTTTTTTGTCATAGTTGTTTTAACATTATTTATCGGGGTGAAAGTGAGCGCCAAAAAAATGAGTGTCGACGAAGATGATGATTCACCTATTTATACTCAATATGTCGCTGAAGTGACCTCTGCGTTTATTAAGGAAATGTACAAGGAATATGGATTCGAATGCGGTGCGAGTGGCGGAGCAATGCCTTACGATGTGGAAGAGATATTGGTGCAGCTTGTGGCCTATCGAAGCGCAACGATAGACCAAGCCAGAGAATTGGAGGTAAATGCTACGGAAAGATTTGCGCAAATCATCAATGCACACGAAAAGCTCAGACCATTTTTACGGGAATACCCATTTCCTGCGAGTCGAGCATGTGTTACTATTTCCTTTAGAGAGAAAGGGAAGCGATTCTCTGCTTACAGTGAAGTGGAGTTTATCTGCCACGCCAAGAATAAACTCCATTATCTGGCACATGACCCTGACCGTCCTTATGTAGGCAAGCACATTAAAGACGAACCTTACGAAGAGGCCAGAGCAATTGTGCAGGCAAACGCAGCAAAAAATGGTTCGCAGAAGCCAAAGAGTCTTTAAGAAACGAACAGTTTACTTCGCTGATCATGCTTTTTTGGGTGGAACATATCAAGAAGCGCAATCAAAGTTCATTAAGAATTTGAGAAAAAACAAGGGTTTTTATAATGGTAGCGCGCGTTAGTTTTTTTGTCATAGTTGTTTTAACATTATTTATCGGGGTGAAAGTGAGCGCCAAAAAAATGAGTGTCGACGAAGATGATGATTCACCTATTTATACTCAATATGTCGCTGAAGTGACCTCTGCGTTTATTAAGGAAATGTACAAGGAATATGGATTCGAATGCGGTGCGAGTGGCGGAGCAATGCCTTACGATGTGGAAGAGATATTGGTGCAGCTTGTGGCCTATCGAAGCGCAACGATAGACCAAGCCAGAGAATTGGAGGTAAATGCTACGGAAAGATTTGCGCAAATCATCAATGCACACGAAAAGCTCAGACCATTTTTACGGGAATACCCATTTCCTGCGAGTCGAGCATGTGTTACTATTTCCTTTAGAGAGAAAGGGAAGCGATTCTCTGCTTACAGTGAAGTGGAGTTTATCTGCCACGCCAAGAATAAACTCTACTATCTGGCGCATGACCCGGATCATCCATACGTAGGTAAAGACATTAAAAATGAGCCTTACGAGGAGGCCAGAGCAATTGTGCAGGCAAACGCAGCAAAAAATGGTTCGCAGAAGCCAAAGAGTCTTTAAGAAACGAACAGTTTACTTCGCTGATCATGCTTTTTTGGGTGGAACATATCAAGAAGCGCAATCAAAGTTCATTAAGAATTTGAGAAAAAACGAGGGTTTTTATAGTGGTAGCACGCGTTAGTTTTTTTGTCATAATTGTTTTAACATTATTTATCGAGCTGAAAGTGAGTGCCAAAGAAGAAGATGATGATGATTCTCCTATTTACACTCAATATGTCGCTGAAGTGACCTCTGCGTTTATTAAGGAAATGTACAAGGAATATGGACTCGAATGTGGTGCGAGTGGCGGAGCGATGCCTTACGATGTGGAAGAGATATTGGTGCAGCTGGATGCCTATCGAAGCGCAACGATAGAACAAGCCAGAGAATTGGAGGTGAAGGCTACCGAGAGGTTTGCACAAATCATCAATGCACATGAAAAGATTAGACCATTTTTACGGGAATACCCATTTCCTGCGAGTCGAGCATGTGTTACTATTTCCTTCGAAAAGAGAGGGAAGCATCCCACGGATAATGATGTAGAGTTCGTGTGCCACGCCAAGAATAAACTCCATTATCTGGCACATGACCCTGACCGTCCTTATGTAGGCAAGCACATTAAAGACGAACCTTACGAAGAGGCCAGAGCAATTGTGCAGGCAAACGCAGCAAAAAATGGTTCGCAGAAGCCAAAGAGTCTTTAAGAAACGAACAGTTTACTTCGCTGATCATGCTTTTTTGGGTGGAACATATCTAAGGAGCGCAATCAAAGTTCATTAAGAATTTGAGAAAAAACGAGGGTTTTTATAGTGGTAGCACGCGTTAGTTTTTTTGTCATAATTGTTTTAACATTATTTATCGAGCTGAAAGTGAGTGCCAAAGAAGAAGATGATGATGATTCTCCTATTTACACTCAATATGTCGCTGAAGTGACCTCTGCGTTTGTCAAGGAAATGTACAAGGAATATGGATTCGAATGTGGTGCGAGTGGCGGAGCAATGCCTTACGATGTGGAAAAGATATTGGTGCAGCTTGTGGCCTATCGAAGCGCAACGATAGACCAAGCCAGAGAATTGGAGGTAAATGCTACGGAAAGATTTGCGCAAATCATCAATGCACACGAAAAGCTCAGACCATTTTTACGGGAATACCCATTTCCTGCGAGTCGAGCATGTGTTACTATTTCCTTTAGAGAGAAAGGGAAGCGATTCTCTGCTTACAGTGAAGTGGAGTTTATCTGCCACGCCAAGAATAAACTCTACTATCTGGCGCATGACCCGGATCATCCATACGTAGGTAAAGACATTAAAAATGAGCCTTACGAGGAGGCCAGAGCAATTGTGCAGGCAAACGCAGCAAAAAATGGTTCGCAGAAGCCAAAGAGTCTTTAAGAAACGAACAGTTTACTTCGCTGATCATGCTTTTTTGGGTGGAACATATCAAGAAGCGCAATCAAAGTTCATTAAGAATTTGAGAAAAAACGAGGGTTTTTATAGTGGTAGCACGCGTTAGTTTTTTTGTCATAATTGTTTTAACATTATTTATCGAGCTGAAAGTGAGTGCCAAAGAAGAAGATGATGATGATTCTCCTATTTACACTCAATATGTCGCTGAAGTGACCTCTGCGTTTATTAAGGAAATGTACAAGGAATATGGACTCGAATGTGGTGCGAGTGGCGGAGCGATGCCTTACGATGTGGAAGAGATATTGGTGCAGCTGGATGCCTATCGAAGCGCAACGATAGAACAAGCCAGAGAATTGGAGGTGAAGGCTACCGAGAGGTTTGCACAAATCATCAATGCACATGAAAAGATTAGACCATTTTTACGGGAATACCCATTTCCTCCTAGTCGGGCACGTGTTACTATTTCCTTCGAAAAGAGAGGGAAGCATCCCACGGATAATGATGTAGAGTTCGTGTGCCACGCCAAGAATAAACTCTACTATCTGGCGCATGACCCGGATCATCCATACGTAGGTAAAGACATTAAAAATGAGCCTTACGAGGAGGCCAGAGCAATTGTGCAGGCCAACGCGGCAAAAAATGGTTCGCAGAAGCCAAAGAGTCTTTAAGAAACGAACAGTTTATACGGCGCGCGATTAGATTTGGCGAATTTTGACTCTGCGAGACGAAGCAAAATCGAAGCGAAGCGGCCGAACGAGCGAGACCATTGCTGAATAGCAAGGCGAGCGAGAAGGATCGATTTGGCAAAGTCGCAGCCTGTCAAAATTCACCAAACCTAACCGCGCGCCGTATACTTCGCTGACTATGCTTTTTAAGGAGATTTTATGCGGCGAGGAGTTTTGCAATTCCCTCTAAAACCTAAATCCTTATATCATCGATGAGAACTGCAGATACCCTCTCCAATGGAAACATTAAATCCTCAACAACAGATTGCCGTCGATCACATCGAAGGTCCCCTTTTGGTCCTTGCTGGCGCAGGATCGGGAAAGACACGGATTGTCACCTTCCGTGTCGCCCACTTATTGCGGCTCGGCGTTCCATCCTCTGAAATCCTGGCCGTTACGTTTACTAATAGAGCTGCAGATGAGATGCGCAACCGGATCCTGCAATTAACGCATCAATCTATCCTGACATGCACCTTCCATAGTCTGTGCGCGCGGATTTTGCGCGAATCGATCACAGTGCTGGGCTATTCGCGTGATTTTACTATTTACGATGAAGAAGACAACGAAAAAGTGCTCAAAGAATGTTTGGCGATGCTCCACATCAAAGAAGAAAAGGGCGAACTGAGGAACTTCCGCTCGCAGATCTCCCAAGCCAAAAATGCCTTGATCGAGCCTCATCAGCTGGCTAAAGAGGAAAAAATCCTGCAAGAGGTCTACGATCTATACCAAAAAAAGCTGAAGGGGTATCACGCCCTCGATTTCGACGACCTACTTTTTCTAACTGTAAAGCTATTCCAGCAAGCCCCAGATATCCTGGAACAATATCAAAAACGTTGGTCGTTCATATTGATCGACGAATATCAAGACACTAACGCCGCACAATACACCATTACCAAGTTGTTGGCCCAGCGGCATAAAAATGTCTTCGCAGTCGGCGATCCCGATCAATCGATCTACTCTTGGAGAGGAGCCAACATCCATAACATTTTGAACTTCGAGCAGGACTTTCCGGGGGCTAAAGTCATCCCCCTCGAGCAAAATTACCGCAGCCGAAGCAACATCCTGGAAGCTGCCAATGCCTTGATCCGCAATAATCATAGCCGATATGAAAAAAACCTCTGGAGTGATCGCGGCGAAGGGCAAAAAATTGGGCTTTACATTGCAGAAAACGATCATGCGGAAGCGGAATTTGTGATCAAACAACTCTACAAGCTTCATCGGGGGAAAAACGTTTCTTTAAGCAACTGTGTGATCTTTTATCGAACGAATTTTCAGTCGCGTATTTTTGAGGATCACCTTTTGAAAGAACGCGTCCCCTATGTTATTGTCGGCGGTCTGTCTTTCTATCAAAGGCGCGAGATCAAAGACATCCTAGCTTGGCTCCGGGTCGTCCTGGCCGGAACAGATTTCCTGGCCTTTGCCCGCACAATCAATCTCCCCAAACGAGGACTTGGTGAAGTGACGTTAGAAAAACTGCGCGACTTTGCCCAAGTGATGTCGATGAATATTTACGATGCTTGTGTGCATATTGCTTCAGGGAAAACCGCATTCAAGCTTTCACAAAGGCAGCTCGATGGGCTGAAAGAATACGTCCACATCATCTCAGCACTCCGCGAAATGGTCAAACAAATGCGCCCCTTACACGAGATCATTACAGTGACATTAGAACGTTCCCGATATCTCGAGTATTTGCGCGATGATCCTGAAAGCGATAAGGAGCGTCGCGAGAACATCGAAGAACTTGTCTCTAAAGCCGCAGAGTGGGAAGAAGAAGTCGAGCATCCCTCACTCGCTGCATTTCTGGAAGAATTGATCTTGAAATCGAGTGCCGATGATAAGAATCCTACTGGTGAGCACGTACGCATGATGACCCTGCACAACGGCAAGGGGCTAGAATTTACAGCTGTATTCCTCGTCGGAATGGAAGAAGAGCTCTTTCCTCATGTCAATGCTATAGATAGCCAAGAAGCATTGGAAGAAGAGCGACGCCTCTGCTATGTCGGGATGACGCGCGCTAAAGAATATCTCTTTTTAACCGCCTCGCGCTTCCGCTATTTATGGGGAATACCTCGAATGATGCGCCCCAGCCGCTTTCTCAAGGAAATACCTGACTCCTACCTTCAATCCTATCAAACAACATCCCAAAGAGAAGAAACGCATATCGCCTATGAAGAAGAATCCTATAATCCAGGAGATACTGTTTTTCACAAAGACTTTGGAACCGGTATTGTCCAAAAGAGTTATCGCACCTCGCTTGGACTGACCTACGATGTCTTTTTCCCTCAAGTCAATACAACTCGCTCGCTCGTCGCGAAGTTTGCCCGTCTGACCACAGTTAATCGACAAAGAGACTAGTGGCCCTTAACAAAGACGTTGAGCCTGTCTTTAGCTAAGTCACAGATATTCAGATGCTTGAGATATTTCAAGTCGTTTTTTCATGGACCTTTGTCATTACTTCTAAACGACTTAGCTCTTTATTACTCACGGGAATTCTTTTGCCCATCTATTTGCTTTAATTTTATGTACTTTAATAGCTTTTTTTATATAATTAATAATTAATTATATTAACAATTGTAAATTTTATGAGCACAAACAATATCCAACTTTCAAATGTCGCTTCACAGTTTCTCGTTCCAACATGGGACGTATATCCTGGGATCAAGATGAGGTTTGATCTTCCAAACCCTTCAGTGGTTGATCCTCTTTTTAGAGGATTTGTTAATAAACGGATTCAAGAGGCGTGCAAGCTTCTTACTACACTGGATCACAAAAAGAATTTCAATGAAGTCCACCTTTTATTCACAACTATAACAACTTTTACTACATATATAGATGACCTTGTAGAACATTATCAAAATCAATTTGAACAGAAAGATGAAAAACTTGATGAGGAATATCTAAAACTTAAGCGCCTTCTTGCCAAGAACTCAACTCAAATTTGGGCGAAAGGAGAACATCAAATCCAAGAATTTTTAGGCCTCTTAAAGACTAAATTAAATTCTATTAATGCTATTCCTGAAGGTTTTGATGAGAATATTGTGACGTGGTCAAAAATTCTTAACCTTCAATATATGAGTAATGTCACACTACTTGCGATAATAAACGGTAAAGACGATGTCGTTCCTCAATCATATCAACTCCACAAATCAGGAGATCCAAAAAATACTTTTAAGATAATAAGCCCAATCCCATATCATGTACTTTCAGATGCTTGCGCATTAGCATTACGTCAATTACTTAAAAATGCTTCCTGGATTATTCCAGAAATGCTGGATAAATTAAAGCCATTGGAAGATGAAAAGTTGGAAACGCAATTATCTCTTGTAACTGCTATGGATGAAGCACAGAAGTCAATTCCTGTTTCATCATTAGTCCAATACTATGCAAGAGAAATGAAAAGCCTTTTGAATCAACTTTCCTCATTGAACATTAACGACAATGATCAAATACTTAAATTGACAGATAAATTTGAAAAAATTATGATTACTGTTTGCGACAGAACAAAAGACTTTGAACCCTATATCGAAAAAATAAAAAACGATCCAAATCCAAAACAGACATATCTCCTTAATGAATTAATTTCTGTGACTGCTAGTCATGCTTTGGTTCAGCCCCTGCTTAACTTTTCTAAATGTGTTCAATTGAAATACAGCTATCTAGACATTCCTTTAATAAATCTGTCTTTTATTCTGCAAGGAATCAGGAAGGCAAACGATAAATGGAATGCCTATCAGACTCGAGGAGAGATCCCACCTTTATTTTTCGGACCCATCATACCCCATCCCCATAATAGTGAAGACGCTGAAGAATGTGCCAGGAAGTTATTGGCTGAGCTGAGTCAAAGTTCAAAACAACCTTCCTCAAGAAAAAAAGGAGCACGGGGAACAAAAGGAAAGCAACAAAAACAGAATATAAAAGCCTCTAAACAAAAAGCAACAATAGAAGTCCCTAAAACCTCCACAGGGAAAAAAGAGAAAAAAAAGCAGGTTTCCCTGGCAAATGTGCCTTCACCCAGCATAGAAATTGCCACCCCAGTTAGCTCGATAGAGCGTCTGAAGGAAAAATTGACGGCCCTTTTCCATCAAAATCCTTCCCCAGCTTTAAGGCAAGCAATCTGGCATTTAGGCCATTTGATTGTCATCCAAAATGGTTTAAAAAATTCTTCATTCTCCCCATCGGATGATTTAAGCTTGATCGCAGCTGTCGCAAATTTTGCTCAAAAAACAATGGAACAGACCTACCGGCACTGTTTAAAAGAAGAGGGCGAACCTTTTGAAAGGACACATAATTTAAAGATTTATCATCAAAAATTTGATCCAAAATTTGATCCCAACTCCACTAAGTATCCTTGGATTGTGGGACAACTTTTTTTAATTAATAATTGGTTTCGCTATTTCTATCTTGAACATGAAAGGTGGAATTCGGCCACAACATTTCAAGTGAAAATCCCTTCCGTTTTGGAGCAATTATTCAAAATAGCCGAAGGCCATCCCTATTCCGAGAAAGACCTGAAAAAAAGTGCGGAAGAAATCATAGAACTCACGTGCAAGCAAATAGAGGTGATGTTGGGAGAGACTGAAAGTTCTAAACACCTTTCTGCGCTCCCCTTAGGTCATTTTGAAGAAGTACAAGTGAAAAAACAACCTTTGCAGGAAAAAATGTTTGGCGAAATTCAGCAAACACTCGAAGGTTTTCTCTCAAATTTCAATAGACATCATCCCGTCTATTTACAGGTGAAACAGGCAGTGGCTGCCTTGAAAATGCTTGAAGCCGGCATCCGTCAAATGAATAAAGCCAAAGATATCCGGACATTTTCAACGTGGACCGTTTGGAGTTTGTTGCAATTGCAAGAATCCATGGAGAACATTTTGCATTCCATCGAGTACTATACTCAAGGTGACATTAGCATTCAGCATGAATTGACAATACTCTCCGAGCAACTCCAAATAGATATGGGGTCTTTGTCAGGGGCTATGCAACAGCTTTCCTATAAAGTGCGTTATCCTGTGGAAGTCAACAATAAAAGTGTGTCCTCTAAAATCATTAATAATCTCGATGCTCTTGAATGGTGTCCTGAACTTCAAGCAGGGTTTCAATTGCAAAGCATCCCTAAAATTCTTTTTGGCACGCCAAGCGAGGGTATCTCTCTGAATGCGATTATCCAGGAAATGAATCAGCTATTCACAGAGGGCAAGACTTTCCTAAGAACAAAAGCAATTCCTGCTTTGCAAAAGAGTTTTGCAGAACATCAGCATTGATTTTGGGCAAGGTCAAGAAAGTTATCAAGCACTCTCCGGACGGAGATCCATTTTTTCCAATGTTGGTCTCTTAATCGCAGTCCTTTGAGGTTAGGAATCCATTTGGAGGGGGTGATCAGTCTTCCCGGTGCCCATGCAGGCCGCCAAAATCTTCCATTCTGCTCGCTGCGGCAGATCGTTACCGTTGGCAGACCTAGACAGGATGCAAGATGCCCAATTCCCGAGTCATTGCCGATCATGTAGCCTGATTCACAAATAAATGCGGCCATTTCGGATTGCCCTGAAAATAGAGGGGCATCAAGAATGTTCAAGGTCCCACTCTTGGCGCTCTTCCTGAGTCATCATGAAAGCAGGAGCAAACCCTCGGGCTTTTAGCTCAGAGGCAAGCTTAAGATACTTTTCACTCGCCCAATTCTTTCCCATGCGCGAGCTTGTCGGATGAAAAATGATGCGATTTTTAAGATGGCGGGGTCGAACGTGCTCAGGAATGAGCATGCCATTGGATTTGGTCACAACGGTAAATCTTAGCACATCCTTACAAAAAGCATAGAGGTTCTCCACAAAGGAACGGGCCCCGTCGAAACGCCCTTGCTCCCAGTAGGGATAATCGCGGTTGGCTGTCGCAATGGGATTGAGCACGGTCGTGCGTTCCAGGCAATGCTTTTGACAGTGGGCTAAAATAGCCTGCATCCATGAAGATTTTTCATAAATTAAAAAGAAATGATCAAACTCTTTTAAGCTCGACCCAAAGTCTTCAGATGGCGGAAAAGGCCGCAAAGGGAGATGGGGAAACCATTCTTGAAGATTTTCCAGGAAGGGGTGGAACGTTGTGACCTCACAACCATTGAGGTAAAGGTTATTAGATAGGACAAGAGCGATTAACCCATCTCCTAGACCTAAACAGCTGAAGACCGCACAGCGTTTCATAGAAGCCATTTCCAATTCCCTCTTAAAGTATAATCAACTAGCTAGAATTTGTAAAACAGCTTTACATTTATTAAAACAAAATAACAGATAGACAAAATAACAATTAAAATATATGCATAAAAATAAAATACAGAATAATTATGCAATCGATTTCATTATTACAAAACAATCAGATTTCATTAAAACAACATCAACAGTTGCTCGTCAATTTGGCGATGAAGCAAGCATTTCATGTTCTTCAACTTCCTCTGCTCGAATTATCCCAGTGGTTAAAGGCTGAGATTGAATCCAATCCTGTTTTGGAAATGGATGATTCCGATCAAGGATTGAAGGAAAATCTGGAAGAACCAGATAAAGATCGCCCTGTTTTAAGAAACAGGTCCCAAGAAGCGATGGAAAAAAGACGCAAAGAGCATCAGGAGAACCTTCTCACAGCACCCATTTCCCTTTACGAACATCTGATGAAGCAGGTTCAGCTTGCCATAGAAGAACCGCAAAATATCCCTCTGGCCGAACTGATCATCGGACATCTTAACGACAAGGGATACTTAGACACTCCCTTAAGTGAGATCGCTCCTTTCGCGCCCTTAGAAACAATGGAGAAAGTCTTAAACGAGATTCAATCGCTTGACCCTCCAGGAATCGGCGCTCGCAATCTTCACGAATGTCTTCTTCTTCAGCTTAACCTTAAGAAAAAAGAAACGGGGCTTGCTTTCAAAATTATTTCAGAGCACTTTGACGATCTGGTCCATAATCGGCTTCCACTCATTTCTCAAAAATTGTGCATCCCAATGGCGGAATTGGTGCAAATCATAGAAAAGGAAATCGCCCCGCTCGATCTCCATCCCGGCTATCGCTATTTTTATCAGCCGGCAACAGCACTTGTCCCTGACTTATTCTTTATTTGCATCGAGGGAAAGTGGCAGATCGAGGTCAATACTGCTTTTCTCCCGCGTATTCAAATTGCTCCTGCTTATCTCGAGGCATTGCAAGGCGGTTCACTGAAAAAAGAGGAAACATTTTATCTGAGACGTCAATTTGCCGGTGGAAGATGGTTGAAAAGAATTGTCCAAAGAAGGAACGAAACCCTGCGAAGGATTGGAGAACTCCTGATCAGAAAACAAGTCGAGTTCTTGAGCGGCGATAAAGCTGGGCTCAAGCCTTTGACGACTCAAGAAGTTGCGCAAGAACTCAGCCTGCACGAATCCACAATCCTACGCGCTGTTGCGGGCAAATTCGTCGCTTGCCCGCAAGGGCTTTTCGCATTCAAGTCCTTCTTCAGTCCGGCCGTAAAGACGCAAAACGGAGAAAAAATTTCCAAACACAACCTTCGAAAAATTCTTCTTCGGACGATTGAAAAAGAGAACAAACAGGAACCCATGTCGGACGAAGCAATTGCCGGTCATTTACGCAAGCTTGGGATCTCTTGCGCAAGACGGACAATAGCCAAGTACCGCGGAGCTTTAAAAATTGCTCCCGCAGCCAAACGCAAAAAATGGGTCTAATGACCTGAGTTTTGCAATTCCCTCTATAAAATGAACCCAAAACTCAGGTTAATGGAAAAATGCAAGAAAGAGCTGGTTCCAGCGTAAACTCTTTCCCTTCTCTTGGGATGCAAAGGCTAAAATGTGTTCGGGGGAGCTTTTAGCAAACTGTTCAATCTCACGATCGGATAGACGTAGAGCTACAGCCAGCGACCTCTGAGGCTCTTTGATCACTTTTTCTAAATGATTTAATGCATGAGAAAACAGCTTTTGCGAGCGAGCAAGCCGCCAGACTCCCCATCCCAAAACAAACAGGGGAGCCCAGAGAAAATATTTTGCTCCCAATGAAACATCAAAAAGGAACTCTGTCCAATAGGCCAGACAAGAGCCGAGCACGCACATCACGAATGTTTTTGTTTCTCCTGGGTGCGTAAAGAGAGGGCCAAAATAGCGACGAAATCGGTTTTTTGAAGTGCGAAAAGCTAAAATTTCTTCAAATCGCCTTTCTTCGAACGTGAGTCGCATGGCATGGACCATTTCATGAGCAATGATCTCTTCTTGTGGGTACAACCGCGTGAGAAAGGAAGATTTGACATGGATGGAAGCTTCCCGCATTCCTTCAGCACTCTCCTCGATCCAAGTCGCAGCTCCTTCCCAAGGGAGAAGGCCTTTTTTCGCGTAGTGAATCTTTACCCAATCAGGAAGAGCGCTAAAAATATCTTGAGTCAACTTAAGAACTTCTGGGGACGTGACTTGTTTTGCGGCCGCAGCACGCTTCAAAAATTTCTTTTCCTGTTCAGAAGGGCCAGGAAAAATCCCACGGCTATTCAAATCCAATAAGCTATCTTCCATCTGCACTTTCTATACCGTTCGTTGTTCTATCCAGAGGAACAGCCAAGAGCTGTTACACAACAGCTACGCTTCCTCTTCTCTTGAAATAGATTCTTGGCATCTTAGCGCCTTTGCGTTGTGTTCATTTCGGTATAATCAATTTTTTGCAAATTGCCTCTTAAAACTGAAAAAAAGGAGAATTAAACCCAAAAGGTTAACGACTGACATTATTCCAAAGAATAGCAAAATCTTATTGCTTTTTTTGCTGAGCAGCATCAGCCTTTGCCTGACCATTTTTTCAAATGCTGATTCACTCTCATGCCACGCCCCAGCGTATTGATGACGGGCAAAAATTGCCAGTTCGTCTTTGGGCGCATCGAAATAGTATGCGGGAAAGACAATATCACGATTGCCGTCTTGATTGGCGACTTGTTTGACTGCCTCGCCAAATAACCAAAATGTGCGATGCAGCACTCTATTGAGCATCGCATCGCGGTCGGAGCCTGGATAATCCTGCTCAATTTGCTCCCACTTCTCGGCAAGCATCTCCATGCAACGCAAGAGAATGGGATGTTCCGGTCTGACGCCGATCAAGTTATTTGTCGTGAAAATACACGAAGGAAGACTGCTCGTATACGGCATGTCGATCCCGCAATAAAAATCATAAGCTTTGTTCAAGGGGTCGAATGCTTTAAAGCATTTGACATCATGATCGACATAGATGCCCCCCTCTTGATAGAGAATCTCGCATCTCAGTAAATCGGACTTTTCTCCACAATTGTCGGATTTCGCAAAACAGTCGCGCAATTTTAAAAAAGGCAAGTCCTTGATCAAGCGCAGTTTCATACCAGGAGAAGGAAGAGGGCGCTCTCGATCGGTCCAAAAATTAAACGTCCACTCAGGATGTTTAGCCATCCACGTACGCACATTCTCAACAGATTCTCTGGGAAAAGGCCGCGGCCCGATCCAAACGAAATGAACAATCTTAGGAACACGCGACACATCTTCCGCAGCATCGATCAACCCTTTTTTTAATTCGTACATGCGAGTAAAGAGATGCAAATGCTCAAAATCTTCTTTTGTCTGAATATACTTCCAAGTCGGAAGATTTTTACCGGTCAAGCTTTCAAAGTCATCCGCAGATGGACGCTGTATCTCGTTTTTCTTTTGGCAAGCTCCACAACTCAAAGAAAAAAGAAGGATAAGAATCCACATTCCAACTTTTTGAATCACCTTCGGTATATATTTTTTCATGGCCTCCTCCTCTTTATTAAACTAATGCCTAAGATCAGCCCGTTAAAGGTGACAAGGCCTATGAGCAAAAAGGTGAGGTTTCGATTTTTTCTTCTGATCTTACCGAGTTCTCGTTCTTTAGAACGATCCACGTTTGTTTTTCTCATTTTATAATCGTTCCAGGCGCTGGCATAAAAATGCTGGGAATACAATGCAGGAATTTCCCCTTTGGCAAAAAAATAAGCCGCCGGGAACACGATATCCACATTTCCTTGACAATCGATCGTCTCGGCAATCGCATCTGTCAAAGCGATGTAAGTGCGCTGCATCACCACTTCGATTTTAGAATACTCATCTTTGCCACGATATTTTTCTCCTAAAGACTCCCAACGCTCTGCGATCAGATGAATCGCTTTGTCCACTGTCGGGTGATGCGAGCGCGAACCAATGACTCCATTTCCACAAGTGATGCTTCTGCCTACGAAGGGCTCATGAGGGGCTTCAAGGCCGCAGAAGAAATCATAGCCGCGGTTCAAGCCATCAAATGAGCGCAGGCAGTTGGCATCATGATCGACATAAATCCCTCCTTCCTGAAATAGAATTTCATAACGCAACAAGTCTGATTTCTCTCCCCAATTTTGCGACTGCTCAAAGCAGTTGCCTAATTTTAAGAAGGTAAAATCTTTGACCAATACCTTTTCCATCCCTTCGCAAGGCAAATCGCGATCGCGGTCCGTCCAAAATTTAATTGTCCAACTAGGATTATTCGCAATCCATGTGCGGACATTCTCGACAGACTCTGGAGGAAAAGGACGGGGCCCAAGCCAAATAAAATGAACAACCGCAGGAATCTTAAGTCGACCTTTTTGCGTGAACTGGGCCATCTTATTTTTTCGATAGAGAACTTCCGCCCGCTCCAAAGTATTCACATCCCGAGCTTCTGTGATATTCTTCCAATGCGCAGTCGATCTGCCCATCATGCCGACAAAATCATTGACGTCGAATGCGCTTTCATTTGCCATCAATTTCACAGTGGACAACAAGATGAAAAGAGTTGCCAGAGTCTGTCTGCGAAAAGCTTTCAGAGGGAATTGCAAAACTCCTCGCCAGGAGAAAATCGATGATTTTGGCACCTGTTGCCAGAACCCGCACAGCGGGTTCGGTTGGCGGCGGCGAAAGCATACTTGGATAAGCAGGAGAGCCGCCGCCAAGGCGACAGGTACCAAAAGCGCGATTTTATGCGGCGAGGAGTTTTGCAATTCCCTCTTCATTTTGTTCTCTTTTTTTTCTTTATTAAGAAGGGGAAAACTAAGAATGCACATAGACCGACATTCACAAATGTCAAAGACAGGGCAAGGGCATATGTCCGCGAAAATTCCTCTCTAATCTCTTTGAACAGCCTGACGATTTTGGAATTCACAATGATTTCCTGCTTGTACCATGTCCCTTTATGCTGATGGACAGCAAAGATCGCATGCTTACTTTCAGCAAGGCTAAAAAAATCCGGAGGGAAAACGGCATCTTTCCGGCCAGAACGGTTGTGAGCTTCTTTGATTCCAACCCCAAGCGCCCTGAAACCACGATGTTGGACGCGATTATAGACTGCGGACGAATCTGACCCCGTATATTGCATTTCTAGCAAGTCCCATTCATTGAGCAACCATTTCTTCGATGCCTTTAGGATGGGATGCTGTGCAGCTGCTGCCAGCAGATGAGGAGAAGGATTAACGGAAGAACTCAACACTGTCGGCCCTAAAGGATCTAAGCCACAGAAGAAGTCATGATTTTCCTGCAATGACTCGATCGATTTTAGACAGTACACATCATGATCGATGTAGATCCCGCCTTCATTGAGCAAAACCGCATAGCGTAAAATTTCCGATCGCTCCCCAAAATTATCGCTACGATAGTAACTATTTTTCAGCTCTTGAAGAGGAAACATTTCAAAGGGATAAATCTCCATCCGATCATCGGGGGCTGCTTGGCCAAGATCTGTCCAGAATTTGAACTTCCACCCGGGATGCCTATTTATCCATCCTTTGACCTTTTTCACCGAATCGCTCGGAAAAGGTTTAGGCCCTAGCCAAATAAAATGGAGAGTTTTAGGAATGGCTCCTACAGGTTTTTCACGTTTTTCTGCCATGTCGAACAATGCTGAAAAAAAACCCAGCAGCTTGCGATCTTCTGGAGTACGCACATAGTGCAAATCGCCTCCGGCTTTCTCCAAATGCTCGTCAAATTTCCCTGCAAATAAACAACAGGGGATTAAAAAAACCATCAGAAGTTGGAACATATTGCACTGACAAAATAAAATAACTTAGGATAGATCAAACAGCATATTTCGATGAAGTTTTTCTTTGCTCACAAACTCCTCCTCCGCTAAACGCAAGCTTTCTGGCGTGCCAATGTCGCGATGATAATCCCTGTTGAGAAAGATTTGAATCCGGGAAATATAGTCGGGAATGACTTCGTTACTAAAATCAATCACCTCTCGATTTAATGATTGTAAAAATTTAATGATTGTTGGCTCAAGAATGTAGACAGCTGCATTCGCGTGGTTATTCGGAGGGTTGGGAACTTTTTCATGAAACTTGATGACAATCTTTTTCTCATCCACTTCAACAATTCCGCAATTTTTCGGCGCATCCGTTTCAAATGTCATCATTGTCATCTCAACACCACGCGCTCGTTGTTCATGAGTTTGTATAAATGCCTGCACATCAAATCGTGTTAAATTATCTGCATGCGCCATAAGAAAGGGTTCTTGTTCTAACCAATGCCGATTTTTTAAAATGGTTCCAGCGGTGCCAAGAAGGACTTCTTCATGAGTGAGTGTGACTTTTTCTCGAAAGGGATGAGAATGTACGAAACAACGGACCATTTCCGGCAAGTAATGAGTATTGATGAACACATGTTCGATTCCATTTTGGATCAATATTTCCAGCCAATGAGCCAATAGCGGCTTGCCATGGATGGGAACAAGGCATTTTGGCAAATTGGCTGTCATCGGTCTTAAGCGGGTCCCCAATCCGGCAGCCAGTAACAAAGCTTTCATGCTAAAAACTCAGGTTAAAAGCCCCTTTTTCAATTCTGCTTGCTCTAAAGGCAAATTCCCCACGCGGCTTACTTGGCATGCGGCCGCAATCGAACCAAGATACGCACTCTCCCAAATGCTGGCGCCCGTTGCCAAAGCCATTGCTGAACAGATAAAAAGGCAATCGCCTGCCCCAGCTACGTCTTTTGGATAAGGGTTAAAAATGGGCAACTCATCTGTGTGCACTCCATCGACGCCATCGTGAGGGGAGTAGATGAGCAGCCCTTCAGAACCCAGAGTAATGAGGACATGCTGTGCTTTGGTATTGTTTCTCAGGACATCAGCAACAGAGATCAATCCCGAATGAGTATCTCGAATTGCTAATCTTGCTTCACGTTCCGTGGGAGTAATTAACAGCATGTTTTTAAAACGTGCAATGTCTCCAATCTGAGACGAAGATTGACTATCCGCCACCATGGGAATTTTGCGCTGAGTGCAGAATGCAATGACCTGATTGACTAGAGACTGAGGCAAACAGCCATAGCTAAAATCTGAAAAAACTATAAGATCTGCTTTTTCAAGGGCCTTCACGATTTCGAAAAGCATCTTTTCTTGCAATTCATGGCTAATATCATGCTGACGTAGTTCAGAAACGCGAAGAAGGGTTTTTCCCTGGATTCGAAAACGCTGTTTCAATGTTGTCGGTCTGCTGTCGTCCACAATTAAACACGCATTGACAGCGTATTCTTTTAACTTATTGCGTGCGAAATGGGCCATCTCATCATTACCGACAACCCCAAAATAATTGACTGTTGCGCTTAAACTTTTCGCATGAGCCGAAACAATGGCGGCACCTCCTATAAACTGTTCTCTTTTAATCGGAGTCACTACAATCGTGGGATCTTCTTGCGACATACCGAGAGGATCGCAAAACACATACTCATCGATGATTAAATCTCCCAAAACGACGACGTGCAAATCGGGAAAACTATCCACAATAGCGGATAGCTTTTTGATATCCGTGGAATGCCTCTGCAAATAGGCAGTGGGTTTATGGATAGAGGGCAGAGCAATTTTTTGCAGTTCAGTTTTTAAATGGTTGAAATGAGAAAACCAGGCCTCGCCTGAGGCAAAGATCAGTTTACCCCCATAGCTATCCACAACTGCTTTTTCTACATTCAATCCTGATTCATGCTCCTTGCCTTTAATAATCATCTCAGGTTTTAACACTGTGATCAGTTCGACAAGAGGCGTGGTTAAAACAAAAGCAAAATCTACAAGAGTGATGGCTTGGATCCCCTCTAACCTAAGCTCTTGAGGAACAAACGCATCTGGATGTCCATCGGGATGAATTCCGATGACTAAATAGTCTGCGCATTCAGCGGCAAAATTCAACAACCTAATATGCCCTGGGTGCACAACATTGAAATTGCCCGAAATAAAGGCAATTTTTTGCTTTTTTTTTAATTTGCTTCTAATTTCCTTTGCCAGCGATGACGCTTCTCTATCCACTCGAATGCCTAAATTTAAATTCGAATCACTTTCGGTATATTTTCCAATGGAAAAATTTCTCCTTGGAAAGGAGGAGATTCTTCGTCGGCCAACCCGTCCCTGAAAGGGTAAGATTGCACCGGAGTGTGTCGTCCATAGAAATGAAAAACCTCAGGATATTTCTTGACAAACGATCCTGCAAATCGGCTACCGACGTATGTGTCATAACTGTTAGCCAGTTTTTCATAATGGCCATGAAATTCCTCAGAAGCGCCGATATCTTGCAAAGAGCGTTTATGGGAACCAAAACATGAGAGCATCTCAACTGTTAATAGACAGATATCGTCTGATGAATTGTCAACCAATTCAATGTCATCTGGAAGGTCGCTCCAATTTTGCAAAAATGCTAGATTTTTCTCAAAGATTTCTTCCAAGGATAAAAGCCGCTGGGTGGCTTTCTCGCGAAATAGTTTGCAGATCATCACATCTTGACTTGGCCATATTGGCCAGCCAATGGGCACCCAATTGCTCAATGCACAAGGAACGCCATAGATAGCTGGAATCGTGGCAAACCCTGAATTGGTTCCCAAGAAAAATCGGCAACTTGCAGCAATCAATAGATCTGCAAGAGGAGTTCGATGAGGGCTGTGAGCGTAATCGATCACATTGCGCATTGTTGGAACTTTTTGCATGCTCGGATCCCCCATGCGCAACACCCATCCTCCTGCATTCACAATTTCCTGCATCGCAGGGTAATAGTCCTTTATATTTGCATCGCGCATAGAAGGATATATGGAATTCCATTGTTTATGGAATCCTGTTTCACGAACATGAAGACAGACAAACCAGGCATCTGACGGCATTCCAAGTTTTTTCAGAAAAGTTCTGAGCCACTTTTTCTCAGATTGCGCCAATTGAAACAATGAAGGCTTCTTACTTTGTTCCCATTCTTTCTGGATGCGTGCAATCGCGTGAGCATAACACAAAACTGAGCCATCGGGAAACTCGTATTCCCAAAAACGATCCGTCATTGTTTCTTTTTCAGAAGTAGACAATTCCTCCCATTGCGGAGCACGATTTGCTTTCGCCCACTGATTATAATCGAGATGAAGATCCTCCTCATTGAGGAATGTGATTCCCAATCCTGAAAACTTACGCAAAAGATCGAAGGAACATGCAGAATTCTCTGGTATCACTGCCACAATGCGATGGTCTTTCTGACTATAAAGACGTTTATGCTTGAGATAATAATCTAATGTCGCTACATGGCCAACGGCAACGAACCAATCGGATGCTAGGATGCGATACGTCGTCGGAGTCCTTGGCTTGGAGTACACTTTGCGGAGCTCTCCGGCTATACCCAAATAATGATTCGCTTCCTGATTCTGTCCAAGAAGAAAGCAGATAGCCCCTATTTGCCGATAAATTTCCAAAAGCCTTTTCAGAAGAAAAGGATGCGGCTTCATCTTGATGACATTCATTGCAGTCACTTTAGCCAAATCTAAGCGGCCTTGATGTATAAAGTACTGCATCACTTCATATTGGATCTCAAAAGAGGGCTGAACTTCAGATAAAATGTTCGCGTAATCCTCTAAAGATGCAGACTTGTCTTTAAAAAAGATGGCTTGCATGAAAAAAAGCTTTAGCCTCAATAGAGAATGACGAGAGTATTTTTTTAGTTTTAAAGAATTTGCCTCAAGGCGGTGTATTTTAGTTGCAAATTGAATCAGCCTAAAAGCGCTTTTCCCAGAAAACTGTAAGAGGATTAATAGGGGAAGCTTTGTGGTTCGATGGAACTTAATACTGAATATCAACGCAAAGGCTGCGCATTTTTTCGCAAATTTTACAATCATTTAATTCTTCCCAAGAAAAAGCGAAAGGTAAACTGTTTCCCGGCCAAATAAGGCTGGGAAATGAGCCATTTTCGCCAATTGGCGGTTTCTTATAACAGATTCCATATTTTCTTTGACCTCGATCAAACCGCGCATAGCAGCCTGAAAATGAGAAGGGACAACATCCAAAAATTCCTGAAGGCTAACGAATACCCGATCGACACAATGAGGAACATTGCGATGATTCACATGGGCTTCTTCGTGCATTGCAATTGTTTGAAGCAATTGGACAGCTTTTTGCTCTAATTCAAAATTGAGAGCAGGATCTCCGACACCTGTAGGTTCACGATAATCTAAAAAGTTATGCGCCTTGCTCCAATATTGTGAAAGAAAGTGTTGGTTGAACTGACGATGAGGTCCATAAAGAGCTTTAAACCAGCGCCAATCTTCTCCAAAACTAGGACAGGACCCAAATGCCTCAAATCGATCGCCCAACTGTTCCATGACCTTTGGAATAGTCAGACAAATACCAAAATACGCAGGATTGATCATGTTGTCTTGTACCCAATCGATCTGATTTCTCGTCCTTGCATTGAGTGTATCAAGATGAGGGCCAAATTCTCGCACTAACACCTCGGTACGTTTTTCAAATTCATCATGCAGAGGTGCTAAGTAAACTGACAAAAAACGGCGCAATAGGTTAGGAATAAGCCCAATGGGAGAGATCGTTGTGATCACTAGCACTCCTTGAGCAGTGACCATATTGCCAAGCTTTTGAAGCAGTGAAAGTTCATGATCCGAGTTCCCAAGCCAATTTTCACAAAGGACAATATCGAAATTTTCCTTCGGCGCATAATCTTCAAGTTTAGAAGTGAGCACTTCAGGCGATGTATGAGCTTCCCCAAACATTTTATAAACATTATAGATCTGTTCGATAGCGCTTGGATTTGGTTCCAGCAATACCAATTTAGCTGGCAGCATATGAGCAATGTACAAGCTATTTTGTCCTAATCCCGCTGCGACTTCTAAGACTTTTGCCGATCGAAAAGCAATAGGCGGCACCCCAAGTTTTAAATACAATGATGAGCGTCTCTCTAAATGCGCTTGCATATCTTTAAGATCATAGCAAACGGGGGCTATCTGATATTTTCGATAGAACTCAAGATGCGTTTTAGCTTGGGCAACAGTATTCATTCATCGCTTCTACTTTTGAAAAAATCTTTAATACGGGCAATGGGACTACAAATGTTCCATTTTCTTCAACAAATCGCACATGCTTTTGCAAAATCGGATCCGCGTACTGCCATGCTAAAATGACGACAATATCCGGGCGATCGGAGTAAAGAACGGAACTAGGCTTTACCTCAAGATGACATCCAGGGCTGAACATCCCCTGTTTTTTAGGGTTGTCATCGATCAAATAGCCCAACCTTTTCTCCAAGTTAAATTGATACATCAATGTGGTCGCAGTTGTCGAGGCTCCATAACCTGCGACATGCTTTCCCTGATCGTGCGCCTCAGTTAAAAAATGGTCCAAAGCTTCTTTTCGTTGTTGGATCTGCATGGCATAATGCTGAAAAATTTCTGGCCGATGCAAACCACGGCTCTCTTCTTCATGGATCCATTGATCCACGGTTGCTGATTTGTTACGAGGCCCGTTGAATTTTTGAACAAAGCAGCGCATAGAACCGCCTTTTGTCGAAACTTTCTGTACATCGATCAATTCCAAATGATGCCTATGAAAAAATCTCACAAGAGGCTCTATGGAGTGATAGGAAAGATGCTCGTGATAAATCGTATCGAAAACAAAATGATCGATGATATCGAGCAAATAAGAGACTTCAAAAACAAAGACCCCATCGTTGTCCAACAATGAGGCAATGCCCTCTGTAATATCAGCAAGCTCGTCAATATGCGCATAAACATTATTGGCCACGATCAATTGAGCCGTGCCATGTTCTTTGCGCACCTCGTTTGCCACCACGGAGGAAAAAAATGCGCACAATGTTGGGATGCCAGCACTACTTGCTTGACGCGCAATTTCTCGGGCCGGATCAACCCCAACGACATTCATCCCAAGGTTTTTAAAAAATCGCAACAACGTCCCGTCATTGCTGCCTATTTCTACAACTAAAGAATTTTTAGGAATGGCCAACTGATCAAGAACATTCCTCGCAAAGATTTGAAAATGCTTGACTAATCCTGAGGAACTCGCGGTAGTGAAAAGATAATCTCTAAAGAGCTCTTCGGGATTAACAATATCCACGTTCTGCGCATGTCCGCATTCTTGACACTGATAGAGGTCTAAGGGGATGAGATTTTGGAATTTATCTTTTTCTTCAAAGGGGACAAACGCATCTCCAATGGGGGATGGCTTCATGGGTAGGACCAACTGTAGTCTTTTACAATCACATAATCGACAGGAGGTTCTCTTTTTGACGAGCTCGACCTTCATCTAAAATCCTATAAGTTTTTTAAACTTCGCGCTAATGCTTCAGGCCAGATCAAAGACAGTCCCCCGTCTACAACAATATTCTGCCCTGTAAGAAAACTTGCTCGAGGGCTGCACAAGAATTCGATCGCATCTGCTGAATCTTCCGTTGTTCCCATTCTTTGTAAAGGGATAATGTCTTGATAAAGCTCTATCAACGGTTTATTTTGTAAATAAAAAGATCGAGATTCTTCTTTTAAAAAAGTAAATGGTGTAATGCCATTGGAACGAATGCTCTTCTTTCCAAGAAGAACAGCATAATACCGCATCAGCTGATCCAATCCCGCTTTCATCACATGATAACTTGCGGGCTGACTATCGCCGACAAACTTTGAAAAGATGGAGCTGACCATCACAATCCCTTTGTCTCCATCACCTGAAAAGTGCGGCACTAAAAAATCGACGGCATTGCGAGTCGCCGTCAAGGTGGTCTGGAATTCTCCTTCCCAATCATCACTTTGACCGCGGTACCGTTGAAGAAATACACAATAGTTAATTTCTCCTTGAGCTTCGATAATGCCCTCCAATGCCTGCAAAAGGATTTCCTTTTTAGAGATATCTGCAGTGAAGGATGTGACATTTCCCAATTCTAAATCCGAAGGCGGAGAGGGATTGCGTCCTAAAATGGATACTTTGTCGCCTCGCCCAGCAAGTTTCCTTGCTACGACTCTGCCAAGTCCTTTAGTCCCGCCGATCACAATAGAATGATTCATCGTTAACCTTTAGATTCAATATTCAAGAGAGAACCATCGTGATCTCAGCGCTGACTCGTGTCTTTTCTCCATGGTTGACCACGCCGCCATGGAGCACATCTTCATTGAAGATGAGCATGTTTCCAGCTTCTGTAGGAATCAGTTTGGCATCGACCGTTGAAAGATCTTCATCGAGGATGGGTTTTGCAGAGCCATTGTGCATCTCAAGATGATAGTTCCATTGCCGCAAATGCGATCCCGCTACAATAGCCAATCCACTTTTACCGGGCTCGCAATAGATCGGTATCCATACTTTTATAGTGACAGTTCCTTCTGGAAACATCCCATATCCCTCATTAAAGGAATCATGAAACCAACTATCGCGGTGTAAAGAACCCACGTCGCCCGGCTGATTAGGTCTGACCAAACGCCAGTAAATCTCCTGCTGGCCAAAATGTTGCTTGGTATCATAAATGTCTGAGATTGAAAATGGCCCAAACTCTTCTTGAAGCTTTGCAATAAAAGGCAAGGACTTGATTTTGTCTACTGAACTTTGAGGTAAGATCCGATGGGTCTTTGTCCATAGGCGACTATGATTCATCCGGTCCGAGATTTGATGATACTTGTCTATTCCAATCGTTTGTGCTTCCTTAGTTAACTCAGGATGCACCCCATCGATGACTTTCAGCCAATGATCTCGAACGAGTTGCCGAAAAACTTCCAACTCGAAGGCTTCAAGCCTCATGTCAGCTGAATATCCCAAATCGCCAAAAACTTTTTTCTTGATCCCTTGCATATTCATTTATTCCATTGTAACTAGGCAGCGCCCTGCTGCAGTTCCATCGCGCATTGATTCTATCGCTTGATTAATTTCTTTCAATGTAAATATATCAGTCACAAATTCCTTTAACTTGATGCGTCCGGCGTGGAAGAGCGCATGATAACGAGGGATGTCCAGATGAGGCTCAGTTTCACCTCCGTGGGAACCTGTGATCTCTTTTCCAAAATGCAAAGGCAAAGAATACAATGAAATGTCATTTCCTTTAGCGGGAACGCCGACCAAGACGACCCGGCCTTGAGACTTTACCAACTGATATCCGAGGCTAATGATTTTGGGATTTCCTGTATTATCGACAAAGCAATCGACTCCGCGTCCCTCAGTAAACCGGCAAATGAGCTCACCCGCTTCCTGCTCGCATGTGTTAATCAGATGAGTAGCCCCAACTCTTTGTGCAAGATTAAGACGCGATGCAAAGCGGTCAACCGCAATGATCGGGTATGCAGAAACTAATGCTGCTGCTTGGACAATATTTAATCCAACGCCCCCAGCGCCAAAAACAACGATCGACTCGCCAATCTTCAGTTTGGCATTATTGACGATCACGCCAAACCCTGTCGTCACAGCGCAACCAAATAAAGCGGCAACTTGCAGATCAGCTCCCTTGGGAATAGGCGTCAATCGATTTTCTGAGACAATTGCATATTCATTGAACGTCGTAATACAACCGGCGTTCAATTTTTTTCCTTGCCAACTATAGACAGGCGGCTTCGCTTCAATCCCCAATCCTTTTCTCCAATGCATCACCACGGTGTCGCCGGCTTGAACATGGGAAACACCTGGGCCAATGGCCACCACTTCCCCCGACGCCTCGTGGCCCAATAAATGCGGGAGAAAGGGATCGTCTCCTTTTACTCCATCGATTTCACCAAGCTGAGACCCGCAAATCCCGCTAAAATGCACCTTGACAAGCACATGTCCAACTCCTAAAGACTTGGGCATACCAACTTCATCGACAACTAGAGGCGATCTGAGATTTACTAGGATAGCGGCTTGAGTTTTTTTAGGAATCTTCATACAGATTATTCAAAATAAATGAACGAATAGTCTCCAGTATATCCTGTGTGTTTGAACCACCAGTTCCATTCATCCGGGGTGCAAAACGCCTCGCAGGTCACTTGCCAATATAAGAGATTTGCCTTTTCACGTTCATTGCGATAAGACTCGACACAGACGTATTTGTTTTTTTTCCCTACACGCTCAATTTCTCTTAAGGCTTTTTCAAGATCATAGTTATGCAGGTTATGCAAAGTCGTGATGGAAACGACAAGGTCAAAATCATTGTCAGGATAAGGCAATGCAATGGCATTACCGACTTTCAGCCGGTCTTTTATTTCTTCTTTAGCGCTTGCAATGGCGTAATCAGAAATATCAACTCCATAGACCTCTAATCCAGGGACGATCTTAATAAAGTCGTAGAGCAGAAAACCCTTGCCACAGCCCACATCGAGAATCTTATCTCCGCTTTTGAGATGATAATGATCCGCCAGGGCTCTAGCTACTTTCTCCCATCTCCCTTCTATATACTTATACCCCCCATAGCAAATGCGCCGATCTCCGTCCCAATAGTCATAGCTCCACTGTTTTGCTAACTCGGCTGCTTTTGCCTTGGGATAATCCGGATCATTAACGCGTGCCAAATAGTCTCGCTTTGTGCTTGTATGCAAAGCGGACATAAAGTCTATACAGGCCATCTTAATCTACTTTTTATTAGCATGGGAGTATGTCAAAATTTTCGAAAAAACTCATCAAAAAAATCAAAAATGCATGAGTTTAAGGATCCGTGCCTTCGGGCCTAAAAAGTTGCAAAGTCGAGATTTATGTTTTCAAAGCATGATTAAATTGTATAAACTGGGTACCACTCGAGGACTCAGTTTTTCCAATTGAGTGTAAAATGAAAGCATTGCTTTTCTTTGTCAAATTGGCGATCACGGTAACGGTGCTTTACTTCGCCCTAAGGCAAGTTTCTGTGGCTGAATACCAACAGGCATTTTCTTTGCTAAAGCCGAAAGTCTTTTTATTTCTCCTTTTTACAGTAATGCTGCAAGTGTTGATCCTCGCCTATCGGTGGAGTTATTTAATGATTCTTGCCGCCAAAGTAAAGGTGCCATTTACCGATGCTGCAGTAGGAATTCTCATCAGTTTCTTTTTTTCCCAAGGGCTACCCGCTTCTATCGGAGGAGATGCTTTTAGAGTATGGTGGATTGTCAAGCGTGGGGTGGTTTCGAATTCAGCGATGAAAGTCATTTTTTTTGATCGGATTTATGGACTTATAGGGCTTACGATTGCTTGCATAGGTAGTCTTTGGCATTGCTTTATCCTCAAGCAAGAACCGAATACGCCGATGATCTCGCTGGCCCTTCCTATCGTCTTTGCAGGGACCGTTCTTTGGCTTTTGGTCATGCGGACCCGTTTAGGGATCACACAATTCCTAGTGAAATCGACATCCCATTTTCCTTCCTGGTCAACTGGTTTATTGCGTTGGGTTGCTCAAGCGCGCGATTCCCTCAGCAGGCATAATGGGATGCAATCGTTTCTTCTAGTTGGCTCGAGTCTTCTCAATCACGGCTTAGTTGTCATTCAAGCTTACACCATCGGGCATATTTTATGCCCTGAGAAGCTCACCATTCTGACCTGTATCCTCGCAGTTCCTCCAGCCCTCTTTGTCAGCTATATGCCATTTTCTATTGCAGGCTGGGGCGTACGAGAAGCATCGTTGACCATGGCCTTCGGTCTGTTTGGCATCCAAGCGGCGACGTCTGTAATTATTTCACTGACAATCGGCATGTCGGTACTCGCTATCGCATTATTGGGCGGAATATGTTGGATCCTTGGATATCGCAAAAATCATGAAATATTAACCTCTCTCAATAAGGAAAGCCTTGCTCCATGAAATTCAGTATTTGTTTATCTATTCTACTGGTTGCCAGCTTGCCCTTCTTCCTTTGGATTTTGGCCAAGACTCCGTTTAAGATCATCCAGCCCGGACTGAGATTCAAATGCGCATCCTTGCTCATTCTGGGAGCATGGTGTACCGCCAAAGGCATTTTTTTTGACATGATCTCTGTTTGGGACTGGGTAGCAGGATTATTATGGATAATTTCGTGCTTGATTTTTGGGTTTATGGTCTGGTCTGTTTTGTGTTGGGGCTATACTCTATGCATGTTGATTTCTTTGTATGAACACAATGATTCTGTCGATGCAGGCCAGTGGCAAAAGCTACACGCAGGCCCACATGGGACAACACATTTGACACGGGACCGCGTCGATGTCTTGATGAAATTCCGTTTAGCTGCGATAAATGACGATCGATTAGTGATTTCTCGAATGGGCCTGTATTTAGCGATCATCGCTAGGTTTTTTAGGAACATATTTGGAGTAAAATGATGAGTCAGCCCTTCTTCTGGGGAATAGGATTTTCTTTTTTGCATTTCTTAAGTGTGATCATTGCGATGAAATGTTTGAAAAAAATAGCCCCTGTGTTGATCCATGCTGCTTCTGCTCTATTCAGTTTGATCTTGCTACGCACCGCAAGCGCGATGATCGAATTTGAACTTTGGATAGCATTCTCAATCTTGGCATTTTGCACTT
The DNA here is from genome assembly GCA_963718565.1 of uncultured Verrucomicrobiae bacterium. Lineage (GTDB taxonomy): Bacteria > Chlamydiota > Chlamydiia > Chlamydiales > Rhabdochlamydiaceae > CAJCIW01. The sequence continues at coordinate 1,868,463 of OY970364.1, read as the reverse complement.
CCTCTTACCTGTTCGTATTCGGCACGATTTACAAATCGTTAACTTTGAGAATGCTGTGTGAAGCGCAATTGCACGGAGGAACAATTTCAATAGATGAGCTCTGTGTCTTAGTGACCTTTCCTACTTTCGCAGCAAGGATGTCTCTATTGGAAAAAATGGAAAGAGTTTCTGTTGAAAAAAATCGTTACTTCATGACACGAAAAGGAGAAAGAACCGCGATGATCTTTATCGCTTTGAGAAAATTCTTTAACATCGACACTAAAGCCATCTATGCTTCCTGCGAAACCCGCAATATTATGACGGAGAAGGTAAAATGACAGCACCAAAAGAAACTGGAAAATGTCTTTCCATTGGAATACCCGCCTTTAATGAAGCAGGAAAGGTCCAAAACACTTTATTTTCAGTCTATAAGATTGCGCAGGAAACCTTAGATCGATTTGAGATCTTCGTCATTGATGATGGATCAAGCGATAACACCTATGCATCCGCTTTAGATGCTGGCCATCGATTGGGATCAGAAATTCATGTAATACGCATGGAGATTAATCAGGGCGTAGGGTCTGCATTTCGTCTTTTTTTAGAACGCGCTCAATTTTCTTATATTTGTCTTATCCCCGGGGATAATGCCTACACAGGTGATGGCATAAGAGGGTTATTTGCAGCGGTTGGAAAAACTCCATTAGTGATTTCCTTTCGAGGTGCGATGAAACAAAGGACCAAATTACGGTTTATCCTTTCGAAAATTGCAACGGCATATGTGTGCCTTCTCGTGGGGAAGAGAATCCGCGACGCGCATAGTTTGTTTGTTTTTCCTGTGGATGAAACGAGAAAGCTCAACATAAAAAATACAGGTTATGGGTATCACATGGAGACCTTGAGTCGTTTGCTCTTAAGACACGATCGTTTTTATGAAGTGCCCGTTGAGCTAACGCCTACCCCGGATGCCAGTTCAGGGGTGATGCGGCCTCGTGTGTTATGGAGTTTGGGGCTTACTATGCTCAAGTTGATAGCACTGCGCTTAATCAATAGATTATGAAACCCAGTCAACAGGTACGTCCTTAAAAACTCATGGCAAAAGTTGAAGACCATTTTGATCCATGCCAAACTTACCACTTATCGATCTTGATTGGGCACGGATCGAAATGGTCTTCAACTTTTGCCAGAGTCTTCAAGGAAGTTAATGTACGTGCTACCAGTCAAGGTGTGGCCGGAGAGGCTGTTTGATAACGCTCATGAGCAAATTGTGCTAAATCGATCGGATCCCCTCGAAACCACCGACTCAAATACTCCCAAAAGCTCACGCCAAGTCTGGCGCATGTCTGCTTGAGCGTCAATAGGCCGTCTCGAAATTGTCTGCCCTCTACGCTTTTGGTAGTGCCAGAGATATTTCTTCGTTTGCCACACCTCGGATATCTTGCTCACTGTCATTATTGTGCAGGGGAAGGCCGGGATGATCAAGCGCTTTTAGCATTTCTTCGCGGTATTTGGAAAATGAAGCAATGACTTCATTAATCCCTGGGCTTGTGCTTTTCATTACAACCAGTTGGTCATATAGTTCATGCACCTCTGCCTTACCAACATGCTTCCAAGCTGATAAAACCAACCAATCCCGCTTCAATGCATTGCTGTCGCAGCTGTTTGTCTTCAACCCTTAAGCTATTCAGCAGTTGGTTAAGCCCCTTCTTTTTTCGGTACTTTTTCCCCATATGTTCTTCAAGCCGGTTGAGCCAATCATCTCTCTGAAGCCAAGATTTGGGAATTTGGCAAGGCTCTTGAGTTCATTTCGGTATAGTCATTGTTTGGCGTATTCTCTTGATCCAATGATACATTTTGGTCCAGCAGATGGCGATCATAAGGTATAGCAAAATTAACATCGTGGCAGACAGTCCACCGCGCGTTAAAATATCAGAATAGAAACATACTGATGGAATCATGCCGGTCACAAACACAACGAGTGTAATTCCTAAGAGTTGGCGTCGATAAAGATAAATAGATTGAACAGAAAAAAATGATATAAAACCAAACATCATTAAATAAAACAAATGAAATGGATTCCATGGCAAAGATGTTTTTGGAGTAAGTTCCTTCTTCTCGTCCTGATAAAGATCTGTTTTAGCAGATCCTAAATCGATCAAAACTTGAAAGGGTTTTTTGAATAAATACAGGCGCAATGTTTCCCATTTATATCGTGATACCATGGAAAAAAAGAAATGTCTTGCGCAGTTTTCATAAGCTATCCAATCTGCTGCGCCCCAATTTCCTAAAGTGTTCAACAATTCTTGAGGTTCAAGATTTTCGATACATGACATGCATTGCTTCGAATCCTTAGCATGCTGAATCACAAATGTTGCAACATAGTGATCACCGAGCATATTTTTTGGTAAAGATTTTAATTTCAATCCCATAATAGCATTATGCCAAAATGTTCTTGCGCCCATGTCCTCAAAGTAGCTCTTGTGATAGGTTGCGTGCTTGTAACTGATTAGCAAGACCAAAGTACAGACTAATGATCCAACGACCGTAAAGGCAGATGCTATTCTATTCCAATTTTTCCTCAATATAATTAAGCCAGAAGAAATTCCGATGACAGCCACGATTTCCCATCCGAGAGAGGATCTCGCATGATATAAAAAAGCAAATATCAACAACTGTCCTGATAATCCAAAAAATTGACTCCTGATATCTTTTTTATCAAACAATACTGCAAAAAATATCATGTGACACATAGAGACTAAAGTGAGAACTTCAAGATATCTCGGCTCATAAATAGCAACTGAAATAGGGACAAGTTTTAAAAGCATAGATGCAGAGTGAATGCCGAGAAGCAATAATGCCAAAAAAGCCATTGCCCAAATTTGTCTATGGAAAGCGAATACAAATAACGTCACCGATACCAAGAAAATCACAAACCAGAAGTGATATAAACTTTTCATATGAGGGCCAAATATAGCAAATGCAGCGATGATATAATCTGCATAGCCCCGATCATCCGCAACCCAATAATAATGTCCTTGTTTCTTATCTATCGGAGTTTGAATTTGCTCGAAAATTAATTCATCGGATAATTCCCGATTGAGGTTTTGAAATGGAATTTCAGTTGAACGCCAACCGCGATAATCGTGTTTATGTCCTTGGTAAAGGGTCGAAATGGCAATAGGAACTGCATGGAATTTTATACGATTGTCAACAGACTTATCGAGATTCTGGAATAATCCATTGACAAACAAGAGCATGATTAAAATATAAACAATGCAAATAAGGGCTTTTGACCGATGAATGGCTAATTTCCCAATATGAACATAATTGTTCTCATTCATGCGGCCTCGCTTCAATTATTTGGATAAAAGCGAGGTCTGAGCCAGACACTATTGAAGGATATCCTCCTTCATTTTTTGCTGAAAGATCTCGCAAGATCTTTCTCAAGCCGTTAATTGCGGCATTCTCGTCGCGAATGTGAACGGTCTTGCACTGTGGACATTGCCATTGTCTCAATGAGACAGGGATTCCCCGCTCTTCAATCCGCAGGCAGTGGCTACAGGTCCGGGTTGTCCCTTTCTCGTCGAATTCAATAAAGGTTTTCCCCGATTTTCGAGCTACCCAGGAGAGGGTGTTTTTCCAACGTCCGGTCAAAGATCGGTTATTCATCGCTCGTTGCATTGGTTTAGTAATGCCTTTTGAAGGTTGGCCAAAATCGGCGGAGTGTTTGTGGAGAAACTCCCAAACATTTTGCTGCTTCCTGAATGCTTAAAAACTTGTTCATTCTGATAATATATAATCAGGTTTGAATAAGTTCAATGGATTCTGTTACAAGCCCCTACTACAACGCCAGCACGATTGAATGAGGTTATGCAAGATCTCTTATCTAGATCTGAAAGCAGATGTTCCACCTTTTTGAGTTGAGAGCGCAGCAAATCGGACACGTTCACTTGATCATTGGCAAATTTTCGTCTTTCCAAATGCTGGGGCAAGAAAACATTGAGCGCAATGCAGCACCATTTGACTTGATAAACGGGCCTTGAAATTTTTGCGCAAAGGATCAATTTTTCAGACTGAGGAAACAGCGACATCGTCTTCTGGACAAAAGGTTCAAAAAACCTTTCAGGCACAGGGACAGCGATCTGGGCAAAAAAATCACCGACCATTTTGCAAGGATCGTCCCATCCAGCATATTCAAAATCTAAAAAGCAGATGCCTCCACTCGCAAGCTTCAAGGCGTTATGAAAGCCAAAATCGGATGGGGAGATGCAGCATTGCTCGGGTTTCAATGGAGAGTCCAAGTCAATTCCTTCATTACGAGAAAAAGAATAGATCTCCTCTATCAAGCCTAACAAATAATCACTGAGTTTTCCTGCATAATTTTTCGCAGCCTGCATTTCTTCGTTGTCCGGAGAAATTTTCTGTAATTGCTTGATTCGTGCAATAACAAGGTCAAGATGCTCTTGAACAGAAAAACAGGCTTCAGAAGCTTTTCCAAGTGAAGCTTGCGCTCGAGATCCCGTATCGTTTAATAGACGGAAGAAATGAATGGCTTCTTCCATTTCCTTCTCGGTAATCTCATTGGGCTGAAATTGTCGCCCTTGAATAAATTCATATAGGGCGATTTTGTGTTCCGAATTTTGGACATAGGGCTTTGGCACCATTCCATTGGCCACTTTCTCGGCATAAGAAAGAAAGGAAAATTCCGCGGATAAACGGTCGCGGCTGTCCATACTGTGATTAAAATATTTCTTCGCGGCGAAAACACCATCACTTGTTTCGACTCGAAAAGTACGATTATTGCCCCCTAGGGCACAGCGTTCGATTATTAGGTTTTCCTGAGAGATATTCGCTTGAGAGAGCAAATCGACAATTTGCACAATGATTTCTTGGCTTACGGACATAATTCCCCTTGGATTTCAGACCATGAAGAAAGGACTTTGGCCTGGGGGACAGAAAATGCGTGATGAGCCTTTTCGGGATCGAATAAAATTGCTGAAGTCCTCTTGGGAAAAAGAGGGGAAGAAATCAGTTCCGGAAGATCATCGATAAAAATATCGCATCCAAAATTGGCGATGCGCGCGAGTTTTTTTTCCTTCGTGGGTTCAAAAAAAACAGTGTCCCTATCAAAAAATGGCCTCCCTTCTAAACAAAGCTCCTTTTCAATCCATTGTCGTGCTGATGCATGAAGGTCATACTTGGGCCCCAAGAATGGATGCAAAGTCTTATGACTAATGATCGCGACTGCGTGTCCAGCATTTTTTATTCGGCCCATGAACTCTTTAAAACCGGGATAAACTTGTGCATCGTCCATGCGCATTCCGTAAACATAACCTTGCATTTCAGTCCACATGTCCTCTTTGCCAGCCCTTTTTAAAAAATCGCGAATGAAAACTTTGCTGGCAGGAGTTTCTTTGGGGATAGCCTTCCATTCTACGGCGACGTCGCGAAAAACTGTATCGTAACTCACAATGGTATTATCAAAGTCCAATCCAATTTTCATTTTTCAAGTAGTCTCTCGATGATTTTTTTCGCAATGTTTTCACCATAAAGCCCAAACTTGTTCCGCGCGTATTCTTGGCTTCCCGACTCATGCATAAATGCATCGGGTGTCCCAAAATTGATTTGCGGAGTCATAACATTCTGATGCGTTCGCCATTCTGCGATCGCACTGCCCAGTCCGCCAATCACCCCATGTTCTTCAACAACAGCAAAAAGTTTGAAGCGTAAAGCTGCGGCCATTAAAAATTTTGTATCAAGAGGCTTAATCGTGTGAAAGCTGACGACCTCGGCTGAAACATGATGCGAAGATAAAATATCTGCAGCCTTGAGCACTTCGGGCATGATTGTGCCTGCACCTAAAAGCGCGATATCTTTTCCTTCTCGCAAAATATTTACCTTTCCGATTTCTACTGAAGGAGATTGTTGATAAATTTTGGGTTCGCCTTTTTTGCCAATACGCATGTAAACAGGGTGATTTTCTCTGACTGCCGCTCGCAGAGCAGCGCGCATCTCCGCAGAATCGCAGGGTGCTATGACGCGCATCCCTGGCAGGGTGCGTAAAAGGGCCATGTCTTCCAAGGAGTGGTGCGTGGGTCCGAGTTCTGCATAAGAAAGCCCTGAGCCTGTTCCCACGATGATCACGGGGACGCTATGATAGCAAACATCGACGCGGATTTGCTCGAAGCAACGCGTTGTTGTAAAGGGGGTGATTGTGTAGACGACTGGACGCAGACCAGACAAGGCCATGCCAGCAGCAACACCCATCATGTTGGCTTCAGCCACTCCGCAATTATAAAATCGATCTTTAACGTCAAGCTTGAATGGATCAAATAATCGGTTGCCTATATCTCCTGACAACAAAACAATGCGCTGATCTTCACGGGCAAGATTTGTTAATTCTTCAGCAAAAGCATTTCTCATTCATTAGACCCCCAATTCTTGTTTTGCCGCAACAACTTGCTCTGCTGACGGAATACAATAATGCCAATGATTATTATCCTCCATAAAAGAAACCCCTTTCCCTTTTATGGTATGGGCAATGATTGCTGTCGGTTTTTGGTTTTCTGCAGGAAATTTTCTCAATGTCTGGATGATGGCATTCATATCGTGGCCATCGATTTCGTAGACATTCCATCCGAAAGCGCTCCATTTATCACTTAAGGGATTCAGCGACATAATTTCACAGCTTCTTCCCGTTGCCTGCCATTTGTTAAAGTCGATGATGGCGCAGACATTGTCCATTTTTTGCGCAGCGGCAAATAAAGCAGCTTCCCAAATCGCTCCTTCGTTGCACTCCCCATCACTAAGGATGGCATAAACCTTATAGTTTTCTTGCAGAATGCGAGCTGAAAGCGCCATCCCTAATGCCATCGGGAGCCCGTGTCCCAATGAACCTGTGGCTGCTTCAATGCCTGGTAAGCATTCGGGTGCCGGGGGATGTTCAGCAAATACGCTTCCATCATTCCCAAAAGTGTCCAACCATTCTAAGGGATAAAATCCCTTCATCGCTAAAACCTGAAATAATGCGGGAGCAGCATGACCTTTGCTTAAGACAAAACGATCACGGTCCTTTGCGCGAGGATGGGCAGGGTCTATGCGAAGAACAGAAAAATAAAGAGCGATTAAAATATCGGCACAGGATAAGCAAGATCCCAGATGTGGAATTTCGGCCCTATGAGAGGTTTCTATGATGCGCTTTCGCAGCTCGCGCGCAAGCGTTTCCAGTGTATTAGACATCATCTATTTTTTGTGAATGTAATCGTAATTTTGCAACTTGAGAACATCAAAGTGCTTTTGAACCCAACCGATGCATTCTTCTAGTCCTTGATCCAAAGAAATGTGGTCACTCCAGCTAAGCTCATGGCGAAGTTTGGAACTATCTAGATGATAGGCACTATCTTTTCCAAGACGCTCTCCTACAATCTCGACGTGATCTTCAAATCGCATGTTAAGTTTTTTGCAAATGCGCTCTACTAATTCTCGAATCGAAATGACAACACTTGTCGAAATATGATAGGTATGGCCATGTGCGCCATTTAACATGATACGCCAAGTCGCATCGGAAACATCTTTCATATGAATAAAAGAACGAGTGGAGGCCCCACCTCCGTGCAATTGGACTTTCCGTTTTAATAAAATAAATAAAACCGTACGAGGAATAATGCGATAGAGCTGCTGGCCAGGCCCGTAGACATTCGCTGCCCGTGTTATTGCGACAGGGAATTGATAGGCAGCATGAAAAGCACGCAAGCTCATATCTGCAGCTGCACGCGATACCGCATAGGGAGTGCTGGGATTGAATGGATAATCCTCTTTCACAAAGCCAGAACAACTTCCATAAACTTCCGGTGTTGAGACATGCACATATCTTTTCAAAAAATCACATCTGCGCAAAGCATTATGAAACTCTATCGTTGATACTGTATTTGTCATGAACCAGTCTTTGGGATGGTCCCAACTTTGGGCAACCATGCTCTGCGCAGCGAAATTGACAATGTATTCAGGTTTAGCCTTGTGAATCCATGCCATGATCTCCGTCAAATGGTGATTAAGGTCCCATTGGTAAAAAGTAAAATGACGACGATGGTCATCCCGCCACTGATAGGGCAAAAAAGCGCTGCTTGGTTCTTCAGACCGGCTAATCCCCATGACACAAGCGTTTTGCGACAAAGCGAAGTCGACAAAACTTGCTCCGGAAAATGAGTTGCTACCGATAACTAGCAGTTTCAGCATAAAAAGTTCCACGAGGTATGTTTTGGCGAGGTTGATGATGATAAAGGCATTGCATGAGCATGTGGCCTACGATGAGCTGCATATCCTCAGAAATTTGCATATCATTGATGGGAAAATGGATAGCGACATCGGCCATAGCCTTACAGACTCCTCCTGAAAAACCCAAAACGGCATAAGATCTTATCTCCATCTTTTTAGCCTGTTTGAGCACGGCTTGGATGTTTGCGGAATTTCCGCTTCCTGAAAATACGATGAGCAGGTCCCCCGGCTCGCCTTGAACTGCCAATTGCTCGGAAAAAATCTGCTCATAATTGATGTCATTGGCAAGACATGTGATGATTGCCGGGTTAGCTGTAAGAGCTTGCACACGCATTCCCTTATGCTCGAGGCGATCAGGAGAATTGGCAATTCCATAGAGGTAGTCATTTGCCAAATGAATAGCATTGGCAGCGCTTCCTCCGTTGCCGCAAAGAAAGACCTGTCTGTTATCTTGCCAACACGCATGTAAATCTAATGCAAGCTGGGCAACATTTTCCCAGGTGGTCTGTTCAAGAATTGTCTGCAAACGCGCAGCATAATTTTCACAAAATTTTTTCAGAATTTCAGCCTCTTTCATAACACAGCCCCTTTCAATACAGTTTGCTGCATCCATTTTAGGTTATAGAACCGCTCTTCATCTTTGCAGTTTCCTGTCCGATGCTTTTCGATGATCTCTTGAATGGCGTCTTCTACTTTTTTCTTTGGCTGAAAGCCCGTTGCCAACAACTTGTCTGAATTCACTCGATAACATCTCGGGTCATTAGATTGCGTGACGACAATTTCTACGGGGACATATTTTGTCACAAGTTTTGCAATTTCAAGAATCGAAATGTTCTCAAATCCAGCGTTAAAAATGCCTGTATGCTCGGGATGATCGATCAGGTGCAAATAAACATCTGTAATATCATCGATGTGAATATTAGGCCTGATCTGGTCACCGCCGAAGACAGTGATTTTCCCTTTTGAAAGGGCCTGCATCACTAGCATATTGACAGCCACATCAAAACGCATCCGCGGAGAATATCCGCACACAGTTCCTGGACGCACAATTTGTACAGCCATGTCATCGCCATAGCCTAATAAAACGCGTTCGGCAACCATTTTTGTTTTGTTGTATTCCGAAATCGGCTCGAGCTCTAGCTCCTCGATGACTTGTTCCTCTTCTTTGACTCCATAAACGCTTCCAGAAGAAGCATAAATAAAACGCTTAATGCCAAACCGTTTAGCTTTTTCCGCAAGCTGCATTGTAGCAAGAGCGCTCACTTCCCAAGTCAGCTTCGGATTCAAATCTCCACAGGGATCATTAGCAATGGAAGCTAAATGAATAATACAATCAACGCCCTCCAACGGAATATTGTTGACTTGACGAATATCTCCTCTGACTAGTTGCAACTTAGGATGCTCTTCAAGAAAATTTCCAAACCACTGCGTATCGAAGACAACGACCTCATCACCGCGCTTTAATAGTTTTGGAACCAGAATATGTCCCTTGTATCCACAGCCTCCTGTAACCAAAAATTTCATAGATCTCCAAAATAGACGCTTTCACCATTGCCCATGACATAGAGGGAATTGCAAAACTCCCTCTATATTCAACTTTTTAATCATTCAAAGCAAGCTTTAGAAAAATGGTCGCAAATGAATTTTGCGATCGAAAGACACGAAGTCGCCGCGGGAGATGGCGCATTCAGAACATGAAACGTATGATGCTTTTGCAGGATCGCAAAATCATCCAGGATGGTCCCATCTTTTTTTATCGCTTGCGCACGAACGCCGGAAAAACTTTCAATAAAGTCTTGCTCTTCGACTTGAGGAAGCAAGCGCTGGATTTGCTTGACGAACACTTTTTTGCGCAAAGATCGTTGAACCTCTTGCCATCCTACATCCCAATATCGCGCAGCCATTTTCCAAAAACCTGGATAACATAGATATTGGAAGAAATCTTCAAGGTTAAATTGCGATTTTTTATATCCTTCGCGAGCTAAGGCGAGAACGGCATTCGGCCCAGCAAGAACCTTTCCATCGACCATGCGGCTCAAGTGCACGCCCAGGAAAGGGAATCGGGGATCAGGCACCGGATAAATCAGTCCCCTCACGAGATCTTTTTTTGATGGCACAAGCTCCCAATATTCTCCTCTAAATGGAATGATTTGAAAGGGAACTTGGCCTTTTCCAAGAACAAGAGAAGCAATTCGGTCCGAAAAAAGACCTGCACAATTGATCAAATAAGAAGCTGTATGAGAAGCTCTAGAGGTTTCTACAACTACTCGATTTTTGTCAGCCTTAATGGCAATGGCTTTTTGATCAAAAAAAATCTCGCCCCCTTTGCTTATAAAATGAAAGGCAAGTTTTTCGATCACGTCTTGAAATCGGATCGAGTAGCATTCGGGGACCCATAATGCTTGAATCCCTCTAGCATGAGGTTCAATTTCCTTGAGCTGCTCTCTTGAGATGCGTTTCAAGCCATTCACGCCATTGGTGCGGCCCCGTTGTTCTAATTCGAGAAGAAAGGGGATTTCTTTGTCTTGCGTCGCAATAATGACCTTACCTAATTTTTCAAGCGTAATCTCATTCTCTCGACAAAACTCTAAAAGAGCACTCCTTCCTTCCATGCAATTTTTCGCCTTCAAAGAACCAGGCTTATAGTAGATCCCCGAATGCACCACTCCGCTATTGTGAGTGGATTGGTGCATCCCGCTCTTTTTTTCTTTCTCTAAAATCGTCACATGGAATTGAGGGAAAAGCTGCTTCAATTGATACGCTGTAGCAAGTCCAATAATGCCTGCTCCTATAATCAAAATATCCGATATGCTTTCTCGCATCATTACATCAAATGTTCGTGCTTTGCCAAAAATGAAGATCCAATACGCGATGGGCTATGATAACCATAATCTTCTTTACGGAATAATTTTTTAAAATTCGCCTGCCTTTCCTCGTCACCGGCCGAGGGAGTCCATTGGTTTTCTAGCCTCATTAAAGCTTCTATCACCAAAGCATTGATATCTTCTGGCGAATTTTCCTCTACTTCTATCCCAGCTTCTAAAAAACGCTTTACATCTCTGTAATTAGCCATGGGGGATTGAAAGATCTCTGGAAACCTCAAATACCTACCGGTGTTCCTATCTCGGTAAAGCTTAGGAATGTAAATATCCTTTGACCCAAAGGCTGGCGCAGAAAAAGGGATCATATTGACCAGAGCGCAAGGAACGCCAAAAGCTGTGCTCATTAAAAACAATCCCGATGTATTTCCGATAAATAATTTGCATTCAGCACATAGAAATACGTCCATCCGATCTGATTTTTCTTTGCTATGTGCGTAGTCGACAAAATGAGGCAATCCACTCATAGGGGTCATCGTTGAATCGCCCATGCGAATGACCCAGCCGCCATAAGAGCTGATCGTCTCAATTGCTAAACGACATTGATGAATATCTGCATTGCGATAAGCATGTATCGCTTCATCTTTTTGAGAGAATCCTCCCTCTCGGGTATGTAAACAAACAAACCAAGCACCAGGGGGTACTTTTAAATGAGCGAGTTTCTCGCGTCCATACTTGCGATGCGCATCGGAAAGTGCAAGGATGTGCTGTTTATTACCCCAACGAGAACAGACTTCATAGTATCGGGCAGAGGAACTCTCCGTCAATATAAACTCTCCCACATCAAATTTCATTAGCCCAAAAGCAGACGAAGTTGACAACAAATAATTTAAAAATGGATTCTTGATGATAGGAATATAATTGTTCCAATATTCTAATAAACACGGATTTGCAATTTTTTTTGCAGACACAGTAAAAAAATAACGCCTTTTTGGCAAAAGACCGGCCTGTACTAACTTAAGCAAACAATCGGGTTCAGCAGCCAAATGTCCAATATGGCGTTCGCAAATGTTGGCTTTCCTGAATCCAATGAGATGTGCAATTAAAGCTAGCGGTTGTAACAACAGCCCAGTTGATAATTTTAATAATTTAAACAAAGCTCGATAAACAAACCAGAAAGTGCCGAACTCGCGCCAATGCACGATCCTCACATGCCAATATTTTTGCAGATTTTGCAGCATTAGAGACTGTCTTATCGTTAAGAATTCTTTAACACAACTTGTTTGAGAAAATTTATGTACTCCAAAGAGTTACCTTCATTTTCTAAAGGAGCAAATAACGCCGGATCAGAATCGTTGGGGTTAAAAGGACCGTTTGTAATTTCATGAATCACTAGGATCGGAGTATGAATTAATAATGTGTGATAATGCGGATCGTCTAAACGATAATAAAAATTAGCTTCTAGTCCTAATTTTATCACATCGATTATCTCGCCTATCTCATTTAAAATAACAATATCGGCTCTTCCTTCAATTAAATGAAAAGATTCAGCCTTATTACGATGTCTGTGCGGGCGAATATAGCTATCCGACCGAATGGCAATCAGCATTTCATGCAAAGGATCATCGTTACTTTTATGCGCACAAATCCTTGCCCGGCCGCGCCGATTGTTCAATGCTTTTTCCTTGATAAATGCAATCGCTTGCCGATCGAAACGGACAATTGCATCTGTGGCCAAATAAAGTTCTTCATTAACCTTTTTTAAAGAAAGCTCGATCATATGAATGCAGAAATAAACATTCCCCCGTGATCAAAATAATGACTTAATTTCGTCCGCACTTTGCGTTCACTTTCCGGACTTAGGGTAGAAATACACACCTTGATTCCAGTTTCGCATAAAGCGCTAGACGGCAAAATGGGCAATTTGGAACCCGGCATATACATGCCAATTTTGTTAGGATGATCATCAATCACGCAATCAATAAGATCTGATACACAAAGAAAATTAATCCATTTTGCAGCCAAATGCCCCGCGCCAAAAACAGCTAATCGATGTCCTTGATCGCGATAGGCTTGCAATCGAGCTCGCCACTCCGATTTGGACGCCGATAGGCTTTGTTTAAAGCGTTGCAATAAATCGCCGACAGTTTCAATCCCAGGGCTTTGGTGCAGCGTAGCGTCCAGCTTTTGAGAGTTTGGTATCCATTGAAATGCTGCTACTAAGGAATCTTCATAAGGATAGGGATATCGTGCGAACCAAACTATCCTGGCTTCTATTTTCTCTGCTAATACTAATAGCGATTCTTGAGTAAAATAGCTGAGGTGTTCTTCCCAAACAAAAGCATGATTGCCCGTCCTTAAAAATTTTTCACAATCGGGAACTTCGATGACCAAATAGCCTTCAGGAGCAATCAATTTTTTTAGCTTACGAATAAGGCCCACAGCATCCAGCGCATGCTCTGCGATATGCCGAGCGATCAACAAATCCACGGGGATATGCTTCTCTTCTGCGTTCAAAACCAGTTCAGGGTCGCGAAAAATGGAAAAGTCCTCTTTGGAAAGACAAACCCCTGGAGACGTCCCTAATCGCAATAATCGATCCAAAGTGCTTTGATCTTTATAGGTCACGCCTAAAATACGCGAAGCTGAACCGATCCCTGGCAATCGAAAAAGATGGCGTGCAACTTCATCGAGATGCTGTTCGGGCTCCTGATATGCAATCCAATCAAAGCGCGGCCTGATTTCCTGCATCGGCATGCGGCAGGAAAGTTGAATGTTTTTACAGGATGAGCAATATCCGATGCCCAGCGGATAAATATCCTCGTCTTTTTCAAGAGAGTCCTTGGCTATAAATCGATTTGCAGGAGGGTGCAGCCCAAAATCAACGATTGTGCTTACAGTGCGATTTGCGCACATAGTGCATGAAAAATCTTGCGACATATTTTTAATCTTTCACCCCCGCTCCAATAGCAAATAAATATTGGGCCATAGGTTGAAAGCCAGTATGGACAACCTCATCATTCATAGAAAACATAAAAACATTATCAAAATAATCGAGAATCAAGGCTTTCAAATCTCCACCCATTTTACAGTTCACATGACCCACTTTACTTAAAGGGGAGGCATAAGATTGAGATTCTAGCGAGGGCATCCCAATAATAAGCGTGCCTGTTTTTGATAAACTTTTGACAATATTTTCAATAAATTTCCTCTCTTCCTTCTTCGGAATATGCTCAAGCACATCTAGGGAATAAGCTGCATCGTATTGTCCTTCAACAGGCCCTGAAAGGATGTCGTGCACTGCTGAAGTAAACGTCCATTTTTCATCCATTCGCTCGCGGATATCTTCAATAAAAATAGGGTCAATATCAATCCCATGCACGGATCCGACTTCTTGTAAAACGATTCTCACTGGAAACCCGTCACCGCAACCCACTTCAAGAACACGATTTTTCCCCGAGAGCATTTTAGCGACAAATTTATATCTCGAAAGCACAAAAACCAAACGCTTTGGATCCGCATGCCAATTTGCGTTTTTTTCCACCCCTAATTTTGCAAGACCTTGTGTAAGTTTCAATTCAACATGTCCATCGTATTGAGGTTCAACTGTTCTCTTTTGCATCATTTCTCATTTCATCCTAAATTTTAGCATCGTGTATATTATTTTTCTCTAAACGAGGTAAATATGCAAGGATTTCAGGCACATACAGTCGTGAAAAAGTGTATGGCGATTATTCCTAGTATTGAAGGCTGGCATCTATTAGCTCGTCTACTCCCGACCATAGATCTTCCGAAAGATCAAATCGCCATCATCGATCAAGGAAGTAACGATGGAACAGAACAGAAATGCCTTGAAAATGGATTTCAATGCATTCAGATGCATTCTCGCGCTACTTTTACTGAAGCTGTGAATCTAGGAATCAAGGAAGCGCTTAAACGCGGGGCAGAGTATGTGCTCATCATCAACAATGACGTCGAATTTCAAACTTCTGTAGCCACCCAACTTCTTAAACGAGCCGAATTCGAGAATAATTTGGGCCTCGTATCGCCTAGGCAAATTGTCATAGCCCAAGCAGACAAGGACATACGCGACATTAAAAGGGGAAGCTGGAACTTAACACAACTGGATTTTGGATTTGAATTTGATGCTGCCCATGGTAATCCTGAGCTGCTTGAGGCAGATTTTTGTGAATTTACTTGCGTCTTAGTGAAAAGGGCTGTGTTTGAAGCTATCGGTCTCCTGGATGAAAGGTATCAATTTTATCATGAAGATACAGATTTTTGTTTCAGAGCGCAACTCGCTGGATTTCGTTGCGCTTATGATCAAACCTCGCTAATTAAACATTACGCTAGCTCAACGTTTAATAAGCAAAAAACATACGACAAAACAAGATTGATCAAAAGAAACAAAGGGTATTTTGCAAAGGATCATCTTAAATATCGTCTCCGCTTTCCCTTTGTCTCTGCGAACATGCTTCTTCTTCCTTCAACTATTGCATGCTCATGGAGCACAACGAATGAATTTTTAGGGTCTTACTTAAATAAGTATGGATTCATGAGTTCCAGTTCTAGCGCTCCTACTCTTTCTCCTATTATGCATCCAGAAATGTACGATTCTGATTATTTGTTGACTGTGTGGGAAACCTCCCAACTTCCTCATTCATGGATAAACAAGAGCAAGAAATTCAAACACGTATTCGTCCCATCTCATTGGAATAAAGAAGTTTTTGAGAAATCGGGGTTCACAAACACATCTATTCTCCCTTTTGGAGTAGAAACAGACATTTATAATCCTTGGGGCCCTAAACTCTCTTTTCCTTGGGCCAAATCTCTGCTGTGTGTTTTCCAAAACCAATATCGAAAAGCACTAGATGTGACACTTCAAATGTGGAATCAAATTCGATCAAAGCACCCTGGCGTTTTTCTTGTTTTATATGGGAAGGGAATCGAGTGCTCCAAGATAGCCATGAATCACGACTCCAGATTAAGAATGGGCAATTTTATCGTCAGGATAGATGCGACCCAACAAATGGCGCTGCTCCAGCCAGCTTTCAGAGAATACGTCAGCAATGCGGATATGGCAACTCTATACCGTTCCTGTGAATTCTATCTATTAAATTCACGGAGTGAAGGTTTCGGATTCCCCGTCTTAGAGGCTATGGCCTGTGGATTGGTGTGCGTCATACCCAACTATGGCGCTACAAAGGAATTTATTCGAGAAGAGAATTCTATTTTTTTCGAAGGGATTCCCGTCAAAGCTGATTATAGAGATAAAGGATTTGAGGATGTGGGCGATTGGTGGGAACCTGATCTGAAAGATCTCTGTTTGAAAGTCGACCACTCTCTGCACTTAGATCCACCAACGATTGCTTCGATAAGTCATCGGGCAAGACAAACTGTTCTTTCAAATTATACATGGCGCCACAGCATGATCACTCTACGCAAACATTTAGAAAAAATACAACAGCCTTCAAACGACAAGGTCTATATCGGAAGGGAAAAATTAGCAATGAGATATCGAAAAAGAGCAGCCTCTCTAATGAATTCAGCTGGTCGAAACTTTCTAAAAGCAGGATCTATAATAGAATTGCGTGGTTTAAAAGGGATAGCAAGCGCAATGATATCAAAAATAAGAAATAAAATCAAAGTAACAGGTTTGTGGGGGTGTAAATCAAAGTATACCCTTCGTGGATGAAAAATTTGAATGCAAAAAATTTTGCTTGACTGCATAATGTGCGCATGCATTATTTTTGTTTACACCCGGTTTGTGGACTGACTCTTAGAGCTGTCTTATTGATACATTTTAAACGCTTCTTCCACGCCCCCAAAAAATTTTACAATGCCTTTCTCCAACCATAAAGCCTTGTTGCAAAATTCTCGGATCACATGAGTATCATGCGAGGAAAGCACCATGAATTCGGACTGATGAACTAGGCTCTTCATCTGAGCTTTAGCCTTTTCTAGAAAACTTGCATCACCTACATTAACAACTTCATCAATGAGTAGAATCTCGGAAAAGACATTAGTGATGATCCCAAATGCTAAACGCACTTTCATTCCAGACGAATACGATTTTATTGGCATTTTCATAAAATCGCCGAGCTCTGAAAACTCCTCTACCAAGGGAATAATTTTTCGTATCTCTGATTTCGAAAGCCCCAAGATGAGTCCACGTAGCATGATGTTTTCATAACCGTTCAGCTCATGGTCCATGCCCATCATGATGTCAAAGAGGCAATTCACTCGCCCTCTTACATTGACAAAACCTTTTGTGGGTTCATAAATCTGCGCAAGGACCTTAAGAAGAGTGGATTTACCCGCACCATTGTGCCCAATTAAAGCCAACCGATCGCCTTTGTCAAGCTTGAAGCTCACATCTCTGAGCGCTTCGACAACAATACTCCCACTATTTTCACCGAGACGTCCGCCTGTTGCTTTGCTGATTAACGTTGCTTTAAACGAACGTGCATTTGATCCATAAATGGGATACATTAAAGAAACATTTTCCACTTCGACACATGCCATAGGATTAATCCACCCAAAATGCAATGCGCGACCGCGCAATTGAAAAGATGATACAGCTAATCACGCACCCTATGAGCGCCATGTTTATATTGACAACCCAGCTCATCATAGCAGGGACATCACCAAGAAGAGGGGACCGAACAATATCTAACATATAATTCAAAGGATTATATTTTAAGATAGATGGATTCTGATCTAGCAACCTGGGCATCCAAGAAATAGGTGTCACAAAAAAAGCGATCTGAACACAACTGGTAATCATGGGGACCATATCCCGATAGCGCACACAAATGATGCCCACTAAGAAACAGATCCAATAAATGTTAAGAGCCAGCAGTAAAAATCCGGGAATAATTAATAGCACGAAAATCCCGGGATTCAATTTAAAAAAAACACAGACCAAAAGGTAAATCACTGAATTATGCATGAGACATATCACCTGACGGACAAGATGTTTAAATACATATAAGCTGAAGGGAAGATTTATTTGTTTGATGTATCCGCCATTGGACCTAAAAACCTCTGCAGCCTCTACAACACTACTAGAAATAAAGGTCCAAAATAGAAATCCTGCCGTAAAGAAAGGGATGTACTCATCTAATCTCTGATGAAATAGTCTGCTGAAAACGATCCCCATCATCATGATGAAAATGAGCATACTTAAACTGATCCACCAGGGGCCAATCACAGAACGGCGATAACGCTGTTTCACTTCGGCCCAGCCAAGATGGGCCCAAACTCGATATTGAAGGAATCCCTTTTTTAAATCTTGAAGCGCTAACCTTAACAACCCCGACAATCTCATTTCTGTAAATCCCTTAGGTTAAAAAATCTTTAGGGTGCTCTATTCAATCATTAATAACAACAATAAGCTTCAAATCAGTCAGGGCGCAGGAAATTAAGAAGATTTTTTTAAATTCACTAAAAGTTTTTAAAGTGCTTCTTTTTCACATGTCGGGGACACAGCACTTCGTGTCCAATGTCCCCTGCTGGCCCCTTGAGACTCAGCTCGCTTTGCCAAATCGCGTGCTCGTCGAGGGGCCGTGCAAAGCACTGATCCCCCCACGCGCTGACCGCGCTCTCCTGCGCTGCAAAAACTCATGGCAAAAGTTGAAGACCATTTTGATCCATGCCAAAAAGCATCCATTCTGTTGATAACTCACCTTACGCAAATCGGTAAAAATTTCTTGATAAGGCCTGTCTTTTTTTCGTAGTCTTGTTCAATTTTTTGGAGAAAAAATGAACAGACTACTCGATATCTATTCGGATTACTTGATTGCTCAGAATCAATATGCAACAGCAGTTGGTCTCTCAGATCTCTTAGAAGGCCGGATTAGTCATGACAAAATTACTAGATTTTTGAACAGCAATGAATTTTCATCCAAAGAGCTATGGGAATACATCAAGCCGGAAATTCGCAAGATTGAACAAGATGTAGGAGGAGTGCTTATTTTTGATGACACGATTGAAGAGAAGACCTACACGGACGAAAATGAGATTATTTGTTGGCATTACTCGCATGCCAAGGGAAGATGTGTGAAGGGGGTCAACCTTTTATCATGTCTTGCTCGCTACGGAGATATTGCCTTACCCATTGCTTATGAGCCTATTTATAAAGACGTGCTTTTTTGTGATGTCGCCAGCAAAAAAGTAAAAAGACAGTCTTCAGTCAGTAAAAATCAAATGTTTCGATCTATGATTGCCCAAGCTGTAACCAATAAGGTTAAATTTGACTATATATTGTCTGATAATTGGTTCGGAGCGAAAAAAAATATGGAGTTTATTCATTATGATATGAAAAAGAAGTTTGTAATTGGGATCAAAGCTAATCGATTGGTCGCTCTTTCTGAAGAGGACAGAAAAAATGGTCAGTACCAAAATCTAAATGCATTACCACTCAAGGATGGAGAAAAAAGAATAGTCTGGCTAAAAGACATGTCTTTTTCTGTAGCACTCATTACAAAGATCTTCAAAAACGAAGACGGCTCTACAGGCACTCTATACCTTGTTACAAATGACTTAGAAAGTAGTGCTGACCGAATCTACGAAATCTACCAAAAACGGTGGCGCATAGAAGAATATCACAAATCGATCAAGCAGAACACTAGCCTTGAGAAATCGCCGACTAAGGTTCTGCGCTCTCAAAAGAACCATATTTTTGCATCAATCATCGCTTATTGCAAGTTGGAATTTCTCCGAACTCAAACTTTTTTGAATCATTTTGCTCTGAAATATCAATTACTGATAAAGGCAAATCGAATGGCATTTTTAGAACTTGAACGGCTGCGGTTCAGAACTGGTTGCGATATGGTTGGAGCCCATTTTGCGTAAGGTGAGTTGATAAGAGAAGACCGGGGTTGTTTTGCATTCAGAATTGCTCTGCGAGTCGACGCGAAAAGGGACCCGCCCGAAAGGGCGAAGCCAGGGCGGGAAGTGAGCGCATGAGCAGCCGATGGACTCAGATCGCAAAGTAAAATCGCAGCGCAGGAGAGCGCGGTCAGCGCATGGGGGGATCAGTGCTTTGCACGGCCCCCCGACGAGCACGCGATTTGGCAAAGCGAGATGAGTCCCAAGGGGGCCAGCAGGGGATAAAGGACACGCAGTGCTTTGTCCCCGACATGTGAAAAAGAGACACTTTAAAAACCTTTACTAAGTTTAAAAAATTCTTCTTAATTTCCTATACCCTGTCAAATCAGTGCTTTGCACGGCCCCCGACGAGCACGCGATTTGGCAAAGCGAGATGAGTCCCAAGGGGGCCAGCAGGGGATAAAGGACACGCAGTGCTTTGTCCCCGACATGTGAAAAAGAGACACTTTAAAAACCTTTACTAAGTTTAAAAAATTCTTCTTAATTTCCTATACCCTGTCAAATCAGTGCTTTGCACGGCCCCCGACGAGCACGCGATTTGGCAAAGCGAGATGAGTCCCAAGGGGGCCAGCAGGGGATAAAGGACACGCAGTGCTTTGTCCCCGACATGTGAAAAAGAGACACTTTAAAAACCTTTACTAAGTTTAAAAAATTCTTCTTAATTTCCTATACCCTGTCAAATCAGTGCTTTGCACGGCCCCCGACGAGCACGCGATTTGGCAAAGCGAGATGAGTCCCAAGGGGGCCAGCAGGGGATAAAGGACACGCAGTGCTTTGTCCCCGACATGTGAAAAAGAGACACTTTAAAAACCTTTACTAAGTTTAAAAAATTCTTCTTAATTTCCTATACCCTGTCAAATCAGTGCTTTGTCTCAAGAAGGCTAGCGGGAAACGCGGACACGCCAGTGCCGTGTTTCCGACATATGAAATGGAGGCCAGCTTCAAGCACCCAACCTCAACACTTTTAATTACGCCCTTTCAAATTTTCAAATTTCCAGGGCACAGGAAATTAGACTGGGCGCAGTACAAGAGAAATTCTTTAAAAATAAAAATTTGCTTGATTTTTCGACACTGTTCGCACTAATCTCACCAGTTTGCTACTTTTGTGACTTGTATTTTATCATTTCGTTCAGGTACTTCCTGAGAAAGAAAGAAAGGTTTAATCCATGGGTAAAGCCCTCATCATCGTCGAGTCTCCAGCGAAAATCAAAACTTTAAAAAAATTTCTGGGATCAAATTACCTCTTTGAGTCATCGCTCGGACATGTCCGCGACCTCCCTCAAAAAGGGTTTGGGATCGACGTCGAGCACGATTTCGAGCCTGCTTATACCATTCTTCCCGATAAAAAAGAAGTGATCGAGCGTTTAAAAAAAGCGGCCAAAGAAGTGGATATCGTTTACCTCTCTCCTGACCCGGATCGAGAAGGGGAGGCCATCGCATGGCACATCGCATCTATTCTGCCCAAAGGGACAAAATATAAGCGCGTTACTTTCAATGCGATCACAAAAGAAGCAGTCCTAGAAGCGCTAAAAGAGCCCAGAAATATCGATCAATCTCTCGTCGATGCTCAACAAGCAAGACGCCTTCTCGACCGCATCGTAGGCTACAAAATCTCTCCGATTCTGACACGAAGAGTACAGGGAGCCCGAGATGGAGGGCTCTCTGCCGGCCGGGTTCAATCTGTTGCCCTCAAACTCGTCGTTGACAGAGAAAAGGAGATCGAGGCTTTTGTTCCCATTGAATATTGGAATATCGCCTCCATTGTGCAGACAAAGAAAAATGAAGCTCCCTTTCATGCGATTCTTTATTCTGTAGATGGGAAGCGGGTCGAAAAAGAACCGATACCTGGCAAGGAAAACTTCACCATTCCCGATGAAAAAACTGCACATGGGATCGTCGAAAAGCTGCAAAATACCACATACAAAGTCCAATCCGTTGAAAAAAGAGAGAAAAAAAGAAATCCTGTCGCCCCTTTCATTACTTCCACTCTTCAACAAGAAGCAAGTAGGCACTATGGCTTTTCTGCATCTCGCACTATGAATATTGCTCAAGGACTCTACGAAGGCGTTGATCTTGACAGTGAGGGAGCTGAAGGGTTGATCACCTATATGCGAACGGACTCTGTGCGTGTAGCTCCAGAAGCCATTGATGCCGCTCGTAAATACATTGAAAAAACACACGGTAAAGAATATCTCCCGAGTGAGCCAAAACATTATGCGACTAAAAGAAGCGCTCAAGACGCTCACGAAGCCATTCGTCCGACCAATCTTCAGCACGTTCCAGACAAAATCAAATCCTATCTGACAATGGATCAGTACAAGCTTTATATTCTCATTTGGCGTCGATTCCTTGCTTCACAAATGAACCCTGCCATTTATGATACGGTTTCCTGCGATATTGAAACTGATAAAGAGATCATGCTCCGGGCCACGGGATCGACGATCAAGTTTCCAGGATTCCTGGCTGCCTACGAGGAAAAACAGGATAAAGGCAATAGCGAGGAAAAAGAAAAAGAGGACCAAGAGAAAACCCTTCCTCCTTTACAAGAGGGACAGCCTCTTCTTCTTTTCGAAGTCCAATCTCAACAAGCTTTTACTCGTCCTCCCCCGCGCTTCACAGAAGCATCGCTTGTCAAAGAACTTGAGAAATCAGGAATTGGACGTCCTTCCACTTATGCGACGATCATGAACAAAATCCAAAGCCGTGATTACACGACCAAGGAAAAAGGCACTTTAAAGCCAACAGAGCTTGGGAGAGTGATCGCCAAAATGCTCGAGGATAACTTCGGCATGATCATGGATGTGGGTTTTACTGCTGCTATGGAAGATGAACTCGAACACATCGCAGAGAACCAACAAGATTGGAAAACGTTGATCCGTGACTTCTGGGACAAATTTATTCCTTTCGTGAAATCGGCCGAAAAAGAAGCCTTTGTCCCCCGCGTTGAAACAGAGATCAAATGTCCAGAATGCGGGCACAATTTACAAAAAATCTGGTCGCGCAAAAAATACTTCTATGGATGCTCGGATTACCCGAATTGCAAGTTTACAGCTCCACTGGAGGCACTTGAATTCAATAAAGAAGATTATGATCCCACCTTTAACTGGGATCAACATTGCTCGAAATGCGACAGCCCTATGAAATTGCGCTTTGGGCGCTTTGGCCCATTCCTCGGCTGTAGCCGCTACCCCGATTGCAAGGGCATCGTGAATATCCCTCGAAAAGATGAAACTCCTGCTAAAGATATGCCCACCTGTCCAGCCTTAGGGTGCGACGGTAAGATGGTCCAACGCCGCTCCCGCTTTGGGAAACCTTTCTTTTCCTGTTCCAATTTTCCCGATTGCGACGTCATCGTCAACAATCTCGATGATCTTAACGAAAAATATCCAGACCATCCTAAGACTGCCTATGTCAAAAAAGAAAAAAAAGGGAAATTCGGCACTAATAAAGAAAAGAAAGAAGACAAAAAAACAGCTGTGAAAGAAAAAAAGAAGACTACTCCTCGCAAGCAAGCAGCCCTAAAACTTTCTAAAGAACTAGAAGAAATTGTCGGAGCGAAAGAGCTCTCTCGTCCCGAAGTGGTCAAAAGAGTTTGGGATTATATCAAAGAACACAAGCTGCAAGATCCTAAAAATAAACGTCAAATTGTCCCTGATGCTAAACTTGCCAAAATATTAGGCGGCAAAAAACCCATTGATATGATGAAGCTCTCAGGGTTGCTCAGCAAGCATATCGGTTGATTTTTTGTGATTTGATTAAGGAATCTGTGAGTATCCCTCCTCTTGTTATCGATCTAGACGGCACACTAATTTATTCAGATTTATTATTAGAATCTGGTCTTATTTTTTTTAGATCGCAGCCATTGAGAATTTTCTTGCCATTTAAATGGTTAACTCTGGGAAAAGCACATTTAAAAGAACAACTTGCAACAACTATTCCCATCGATGTTGCCAATCTTCCCTACAATTCACAGGTCATCAAGTTAATCGAAGAAGAAAAATTAAAAGGGCGCCAAATCATTTTAGCAACTGCAAGTCATAAAATTTATGCAGAGCAAATCGCTTCCTATCTCAACCTATTTGATCACGTTTTTGCAACGGAAGGAAAAATCAATCTCTCTGCTTTTACAAAGAGAGATTTGCTCGTTAAAAAATTTGGTAAAGAGGGATTTGACTATGCAGGGAACTCTCAGGAGGATATCCCCGTCTTAGCGACCGCACGTCTGGCATACCTCGTTAATCCCGAACGAGGTGTTCAATCTCGTGCGCAAATCCATGGCAATGTCGAGCGTGTCATCAATACCCACTCCGTTTCTTTGCAAGTTTGGTCCAAAGCCCTGCGACTGCATCAATGGTTGAAGAACCTGCTCATTTTTGTACCTCTTTTAGCTAGCCATCAAGTCGTTAATCCCCATTTGATTTTAAAGTGCCTTTTTGCCTTTCTATTATTTGGCCTTTGCGCTTCTAGTGTCTATGTGCTTAATGACTTGCTGGATCTTGCAGATGATCGTTATCATCGCACGAAACAGTATCGTCCTTTCGCTTCGGGACAATTATCCATTAAATCTGGGCTTTTAGCCTTTCCCGGTTTGCTTTTTTTAGCATTTGCGAATGCATTATATTTTTTACCTTGGAAATTTTCCGTGGCATTGGGAGTTTATTTTGCTTTAACCTTAATGTATTCTTTTCTTTTTAAGCGAAGAATGGTCACGGATGTGATCGCTCTTGCGATGCTTTATACTCTTCGCATTGTCGCTGGCGTTTTTGTTTGCGGATTGACATTAACATTCTGGATGCTGGCCTTTTCCATGTTCATTTTCTTAAGTTTAGCTTTAGTGAAACGCTATGCAGAGTTATTAAGAGAGGCTGACAATAAAGCAAAGATGGAAAAGACACGAGGACGCGGTTATTGCCCAGATGATCTTCACATGATTTCATCGCTTGGCGCTGCTTCAGGATACCTTTCCGTGATGGTCTTGGCGCTTTATATCCAAGATCAGTCGATCGTTAGCCTTTACAAGCATCCCAAGCTGATCTGGCTTGCATGTCCTTTGCTTCTGTATTGGATTAGCCGAACTTGGCTCCTCACTCATCGCGGGCAAATGCACGATGATCCGATCGTTTTTGCAATGAAAGATCGCATCAGTGTGATTGTTGCAATCCTATTTGGTGTGATATTTTGGCTTGCACTATGAAACGCAGAAAATTGATGTCGTGGGGACTCTTTCCTTCCTTTCCTCAAACTCCTCACCCCTGTTATTGGCGATCGGATTTATCAAACCTGCTGGCTCAGCTTAAGGCAGATCATTCTGGAGTGCTGCCTTTTGGAAATGGCCGCAGCTACGGCGATAGCTGCCTGGCAGCTAGCGACCAAGTCGTGCATCTAAGGTCATTGGATCGTTTTATGAGCGCTGATTGGAAAAATGGGATCGTGATTGCCGAAGCGGGGATGACTTTAGAAGAGTTGCTCGTAGCGGCAATTCCTCGAGGATGGTTCCTTCCTGTCACTCCTGGGACTAAATTCGTGACTTTGGGCGGGGCGTTGGCAAATGATATCCACGGAAAAAATCATCATAAACGCGGGACTTTCGGCCAGCACGTCGCCAGGTTTAGCTTGGTGCGCTCAGACCGTGCTTCAGCAATCTGTTCTAAAGAAGAAAATGCAGATCTTTTTGCAGCAACAATTGGCGGGCTAGGGCTCACAGGAATTATCGAGTGGCTCGAACTAAAACTCATGCCTATTCAATCCAGCGTGATCGATGCCATGCATATTCGTTTTGATTCTTTAAATGAGTTTTTCGCATTGTCCGCTGAATTGGATGAGAAGCACGAGTACACAGTAGCCTGGATCGATTGCGTTGCTCAAGGATGTTCTACAGGACGCGGGGTATACATTGTAGGCGATCATTCGAAAAGCGGCCGTCTATCTCTAGATAATACTCGGAAAAGTCGTGTTCCCTTTACTCCACCTATCTCAGCGATTAATCCCTGGACATTGCGCATGTTCAATGCGATCTATTACCGCGCGCACAAGGCCGGAAGAAACAGAAGTGCGATCAGCTATGAGCCATTTTTTTATCCTTTGGACCGCATTTTGCATTGGAATCGGATTTACGGGCTGCGTGGTTTTCAGCAATATCAATGTGTCATTCCTGATCGTTCCGCACGATCTGCGATCCGGGAACTGTTAGATCTAGTCGTAGCTGCCGAAAGCGGATCATTCCTGGCAATCTTGAAACGTTGCGGCAATGTTGCCTCTCCAGGCCTGCTCTCATTTCCCTTTCCAGGCACTTCTTTAGCTTTGGATTTCCCGCAAAAAGAAAAACTGAATACATTGTTTCCTCGCTTGGACGCCATTGTGCGGCAAGCCGGGGGAAGGCTATATCCCGCAAAAGACGCCCATATGACTGCGGAAGATTTTCGTCATTTTTATCCCGCTTGGGAACAAGTCGAAGCCCTGCGCGACCCCGCATTATGTTCACGTTTTTGGAAAAGAGTCATCCTATAGAAACCAAAATTCAGGTTATGAAAAAAACAACGTCTTCACAAAAAATATTGATTGTCGGAGCAACTTCCGCAATCGCATCTGCTTGTGCTCGCAAATGGGCCAAAGAAAAAGCTCAATTTTTCCTCGTCGGAAGGAATTCTGAAAAACTGCACCATGTTTCCCAAGACCTACTTGCACGAGGTGCTAGCGACATCACCACACATATTCTTGACGTCAATCAATTTTCCAATCACAATGCGATGCTCGACGCCTGCTATCATTCTCTTGGACAAATAGACATTGCTCTAGTCGCACACGGGTCATTGCCTGATCAACAGGCTTGTGAACGGGATGCTGAAATCGCGCTGAAAGAATTTTCCAACAATGGGCTGAGCGTCATTTCTCTGCTTACATTATTGGCAAACCGCATGGAAAAAATCCCATCAGGAACGATTGCAGTCATTTCTTCAGTTGCCGGAGAGCGCGGCCGGCCATCCAATTATCTATATGGGACCGCCAAAGCAGCTGTGACTGCTTTTTGTGAAGGATTAAGGGCGAGGCTGTTTAAAGCAGGTGTCCATGTTCTCACGATCAAGCCAGGCCTCGTAGACACTCCGATGACACAGGGGCTATCGTTTCCGCCATTTCTAGTGGCAACTCCTGAGAAGGTTGCTAAAGATATCGTGCACGCCATCCACAGAAAAAAAAATACCCTCTACACTCCCCATTTTTGGATGGAAATTATGTGGATCATTAAAAACATTCCAAACGCTATTTTTAAAAAACTAAAAACATGAATGTCAATGGCATGTCTAATGATTCAAAATTATTCTGCTTTGCTAAAACATCCTTAATTGGAATATTGCTATTATTAACTTCGATAGCAGTGATTGTTCCTCTCAATCCCGCATTGCCATCCTCTGGGCTCGATCCCTCTTGGGTGTTCACAGTCAATGAGGCTATTGCTCAAGGATGGGTATTTGGCAAAGATATCATATTTACTTTTGGCCCTTATGCATCCATTTACACCAAAACATATCATCCACAAACCGATTCATTGATGCTTTTTGGGAGTTTATTCCTAGCCATTTGTTATGCATCCACTCTATTTTTTCTGGCTAGAACACGGTTTCTGTGGGTGTTAGCTTATTCTGTGTTTATCGCAGGCTTTTTATATACACAAGACTCTATTCTCTTCTCTTATCCCTTGATCCTAACCCTTGTTGTTTATCGATTCTCCTCGGCTCTAAATCATCAACAACCCACTTTTCCAAAGTATGCACCTATTTTATTTCCCTTTTACTTTTCCGCGCTTGGTCTGCTACTCCTCATCAAGGGGTCTCTTCTTCCCCTATGCGCTTTAACAACAATCTTATCTTTCATTTTATTCTGGTCTCACAAACATAAGACACTCGCCTATGCCGCTTTCCTATCTCCTATCATAGGAGGAATTGTATTCTGGACACTTTCTGGGCAACCTCTATCTGCATTGCCTCAATATTTCATCCATTTACGCCACATCATCTCCGGATATACGGAAGCAATGGCCATCTCTGGAAACAATCACGAAATTGTTTTGTACATTTTAACTTCATTTATTATTCTATCTGTTCTTGCCTTAAATAAATTCGATAGTTTTACTCACAAATTTGTTTTAATTTTATCTTTTGCATTTTTTTTATTCGTTGCATTCAAAGCAGGGTTCATTCGGCATGATGGTCATGCTGCTGCTATTCCTGCTCCTTTTATCGTCATTGTTGCTTTATTATTAATGACAATTCATTTAAATGAAAAATACTCCATTGCTATAATACTTTTATCTATCACAACATGGACATATATCGACCAAAATCACTTTAGAACTTCATCGAGTTATGTTTTTAATAATGTATTCCATGCATATTCCAATGTCGGAAAAGGTTTGCAAATCAGGCTGTCTTCAAGAAACAAACTCGAAAAAAAGTTTATCAAACGTTTAAATCACATGCAAAAGGAACTTCCCCTCCCGAAACTAACGGGTTCTTCGGATATTTATTCTTATCAACAATCGCACTTGCTTTCTTCGAAAAACACATTTTCTTTACGCCCTATCTTTCAAAGCTATTCCGCATATACACCTGAACTTGCTCAATTGAATGAAGCGCATCTACGGAGCAAAAATGCGCCCGAAAATATTTTATTCCGCATTGAACCCATTGATGGACGCTTGCCAAGCCTCGAAGACGGCTTAAGTTGGCCGACACTATTCAGCAATTATCATGCAGAAAAATTTGAGAACGATCTCATTTACTTAAAAACAAAAAAATCAATTCAGAAAGATTATGTAGAAACAAAAGTATACTGCAGCGAACACAGCATTAATGATTATGTGGTTATACCAGCTCTTGAAAATCATTTATATGCTGAAGTAGAATTAAAACAAAAAATTATTGGGAAGATAGCTTCTATTTTATTTAAACCTTCAGAGTTACATATCACTTTTCAACTTGTTGATGGCAAAGAAATCACTTATAGACTTATATCTACTATGGCAAAATCAAAGTTTTTGATTTCCCCACTCGTCGAAAACACATCTGATTTCTTCTCTTTTATCACATCCAATACCGAATACACACAGAAAAAATTAGTAAAAAGCATTAAAATAAATGGAAACTTGCGTTGTTGGGAAAAATCTTACAAATTAACACTGAGACAATTTTCAACGACACACTCTTAGGATGCTGTCATCGTAAACCCTATTCGTTACTGACTCAAAATCCAACGCACCTTCCCTGCTTACACCGCGCTTTAAATATCTTGGAATTTTCACTTCTTCAAAAAACTTTCCATCTCTAAATACATAATGATTGATTCGAATTTTATTCACCGATTGAATTTTTGGACAGTATCCTCCCTCAATAGAACTTAAGGGTCGAAAATTCTCATCGATGACAAGAGACGGGGTGCGAACGTCAAAATAATGCATGCTTTGAATACGAGTGACATCGCGGGTTTTAACAATGGGTTTCATCGCTAACCAAAAATGATCATTTCCACGATGTAATAATGTCTGTATTAACTTACCCTGAGGAGCCTGCCATACACCGCTAGTGCCATAGATAATCCAACAAACCATCAGTTCCTGATATCCTCTATAACTCTTTAGAAATTCTCTTAGATTTTTTCCATCAGGGCAGAATAAAAATTCATCGGTGTCGATAAAAGCACACCATTCTGTTTCTTTTCCATAAGCTTGAAGATAATTCCTATAACAGGAGAGTTGAATCCGCCCCCAAGAGGAGTCGTCATCATGCTCATAAGGCCAACTGATAATGTCAATCAGCCCTTGTTGAACGTATTCTTGAAGAGCATCATGCAAATTAACGATTGTTAAATTATCATAAATATAAATATGTTCTATGCCCTGTTTGATATGAAATTCAATCCATTCTGGAAGATATTCAGCTTCATCTCGTGTAATACAGCATAGTGTAAGTTCATATTTCTGCTGATTGTACTTTTTTTTATGCTTTTTCTTTTTTTCTGTTTTTTTATGCTTTGCCAATTGGAAGTAGCCCAGAGGAGTTTCTTCTGTGCTATAAGCAGAAAACGAAACGAGAAATAGTACTGCTGCAACCAACAGTTTGGCAATTTTCAACATTTAAATCCCCTTGATGTAGTCTTTAAACATATGTCACATTTTTCATCCACGAAGGGTATACAGGCATCATGACGTACAGAAATTGTATTCTAAATGGCTTTGTTGCGTAAATAGATAATTTCACCACAGAGCAAGGCGAGCGAGAAGGATCGATTTGGCAAAGTCGCAGCCTGTCAAAATTCACCAAACCTAATCGCGCGCCGTATAACGGAAGGACCAGCGTTTGTGTCCGATATAGCTCGTGAAAACAGGAATCATTACGCCTATGCCATGAGAGATTTCATGAACGTATTCTGCGACCCCGATTATAGGTAAAAAGTAAGCAAAGGCAAGGCTAATGCACCAAGTTTGAGCAACGGCAATGAGATTGACCAAAGAAAAAATCCATGCGGAACGCCGTATTTGCTGCTCACTTTCTTTGAAAACAAATAACTTTGCCAGAATAAATGCCGTTATCATTCCCGTGAGATAAGCAACAATAATGGCAATGGAGAAATCCATCCAACGATTGTAGAGAATTCTGCTGCCAAAGTTAATTGCCGCTGCTATTCCTCCCGCGAATAAAAATAAAACAAATTGTTTAGATAAAAAACTTCGGATCAAGAGATTGCCTGTCTTGCAAGATTTCGACCAAATTCAATGCTTTCAGAAATGCCGCGATCTTCTGGGTAATAATAGGACGTATCGGCCGCCCATAGACCCTCTACTGGTAATTGGGTTGACGGCAACCCTTTAAGATGATTAGGGAAGCAGATGGGCTGAGCATAGCGATAACGGCTTGCTCGAATATCGATAAAATCGTCCTCTTGAATTTTTGGATTGATGATGCATAAATAGCGGCGCACTTTATCTAAAAAGTTCTGATCGGGCTCTTGAAATTTGGGATGTTCGCCAGGCATATAAAAAGGAACGTAGACAACATGTTGTGAAAGCGGACGCAAATTTGTGTATTCCACTAAACCTGGGATATCCATGTCTGGATCATTGATATTGAGCCAAAAATTTTCCGTCACTTGTCGTTTGAGCTTGGCTACCACACAGACAACAGCAATGTTTTTAACAGCTCGGAAAGCGTTTAAAATGTTTTCAGGAAGATCGGGTATTAGTTTGGGCAAATAGGGCGAAGGGACTGTGCTGATCACTTTTTCGAATTTTTCCATCTTTCTGTCTGATTCAATACCTTTCACTTGTTCATTTTCAATAATGACTCGAGATACTGGGTTTTTCAAGCGGATCTCGCCGTTATTGGAT
The DNA here is from genome assembly GCA_963718565.1 of uncultured Verrucomicrobiae bacterium. Lineage (GTDB taxonomy): Bacteria > Chlamydiota > Chlamydiia > Chlamydiales > Rhabdochlamydiaceae > CAJCIW01. The sequence goes on along the minus strand of OY970364.1, from coordinate 1,837,125 downwards.
TCAATGTACTTCTTTAGCGCTTGCAGCAAAAGTTCAGAGCCACCTTCTAAATGCCCTAATTTTTCACGAAAAAGATCATAACGGGAACGACCCGTACGTCGAATCCGACTCCAGATCCAAGCTGCGGAAAGTTGATTAGCATAAGTATAGAATTTGTACTCAAAAAGCTTGCGCCACAAAATTTCGTAAGCTTCTTCACCTACCCAACCTTTGATCCAACTTGTCGCTTCTTTCTTATCCAAAGAATCCCATTTGTTTCGTTTAGTGGAGGTGAACACATGCAAACCATAACGAAATTTTGCAAATAAGCTGAGACCGGGAAACTTCAACAGCGCAAGAGGGTTGCCCCAGGGGTGCACTTTGCGCTGATAAAAATACCCCATCTTGGTTTCCACCCATTTCATTTTATCTGCAATTCCAAGTTCATCCAAAATTTGCAAGAAAGCATGGTCCGATGTGCAGTGGAAATGATAGTAGCGCTCTATTGGAAGGCCATTAAAATCGAAAGAAGCTGTCATGCCGCCAACACGGTCATCTGCTTCAAAAACAACGGGTTGGCAACCTTCTTTAACGAGCTGATAGGCAACGGCCAACCCCATTGGCCCAGCACCCAACACTGCGATACGCTTGGAACTTGTTATTTTCGACATGTTCAAAATTCCAATACTACTTGGCTATACGTGGGATCGTTGAAAGTTTCATCAATAGCTTGCACAAAAGGCGTTGCTTTCACATTAAAAATAGTTGGCCAGTCGATGATTTCGAATTTGTCTCCAGAGGTGAGAGCTTTCAATTGGGCTGCAGTAAAAGGAGGGTTTCGATCAAAAATTGCCCATGCTTTTAGAAACAGAGAGAATAACTTGTAAGGGATATTGAGAATCAAACATTTAGCCTTGGTAGAATGTTTGATGTATCGAATGATATCGATGTAATCGACATATTCCAGCCCAGAGATGTTAAAAACTTTCCCAGCAATGCGGCTCTCCATACAGCTGGCGATAATCTTGCAAAAGTCCCCCACATAGAGAGGCTGACGCAAGTAGCGGCCATGTCCAGGAATAGGGAAAATGGGCACTTTCTGCATGAAGCGTGAAAGCCAGCCCAGGTGTTTCCGATCAAACCAGCCAAACATTAAAGTAGGTCTAAGAACCACACAATGGACTCCGCTTTCCAAAACCAGTTGTTCTTGTTTCCTTTTTGTGTGGGTATAATCGTCGTCTGCAATAGACGCAACCACAGATGAACTGATATGCACAGTGTAGGGGACTTGATACTGTTTGATGATTTCCAGGATGCGGTTTGTAGAGGTCACATTGTTCCTGACAAATAGATCAAGCTCTGCTCCTCCAATCTGAGCCTGCAGCATAATCACTGTATCAGCCCCTTCGAAATGTCCTTGCCATGAACCCGCTTCTGCTAAATCTGCATACTCAACCACAATATCAGGGTGCAATTGGCGTAAAATCCCTAAATTGGGTCGATGTTTATCAAGGACAACAAGATTTTTGTAATGATGTCGTTTGAGATAAGCGACTAAATTTTGCCCAACAAGTCCCGCTCCTCCGGATAAAACGATTTTGCTGTTGATGTTCATTCCACTAAAAGACGGCTTTGTTGCGTAAATAGATGATTTTACCACAGAGATGGGAAACCACAGAGAAAAAAATTAGAGGGAATTGCGTACGCCCTCAAAAACCTATGGCAAGCACTGAATGTCATAGGTTTTTGAGGACGTACTTTGAACATTCCCTCTTTATAGAAAAACATGAGAATTATATCCTAAAACCTTGCGGCGCAATAATGGTTGAGATCATTAAATTTTTCCAAAAACTCTCAAACGCAGAGGAAAACCCAATGAAAAAAAAATATAGTTCCGTAGCCTGGATTCTGGCTTTCCTTTTTTTAGCTTCCACTTCAATTCTTTATGGCAAGCCCTCTACTGCGCGGATTGCATTAAAACATCAGTATGAACATGCAATCAATGCACCCTCTGATATTAACGAGCATGTATCTCTATTGCGCTTTCTTGCTAAGGAGTGCTCATCTGTTGTTGAAATTGGATTGAGAACGATGGTATCAAGCTGGGGTATTCTGGAAGGATTATCAGAAAGTCCTGCTGCTTCTCGCTACTATCTCGGTATTGACATTGCTTCTCCTCCGCCAGAGACGCTTAACTTGGCTAAGCAGCTCGCAAAAGAAAATGGAATCACATTTCGTTTTTGGCAAGTAGACGATCTTAATGTAGATATTGTACCCACAGAACTGCTGTTCATCGATTCTTTGCATACCTACTGTCATCTCACATACGAACTTGAAAAATTTTCCCCTAAAGTGAGCAAATATATCGCAATGCATGACACCAGCGAGCCCTGGGGATATACCAATGACAACTCTTATCATGGAGATTATACGGAATATCCTGCTGAATATGACCGCAATAAGAGCGGGCTTTGGACTGCTGTTGAAGATTTTTTACAGCGTCATCCCGAATGGACATTATATGAGCGGCGCTTGAACAACCATGGATTTACCGTTTTAAAGCGAGTCTGATGCCCGGTCCATTAATTACAACAATTATTCCCACATATAAACGCCCACAATTGCTAAAGCGAGCAATCATCAGCGCATTAAATCAAACCTTTAAAGACATTCAAGTGCACGTTTATGACGATGCATCCAATGATAAGACTGAAAAAGTTGTGAGAGAATGCATGAAAAAAGATGACCGTCTTGCATACCATCGTCATGAACAAAATATCGGTCTGATTCAGAACTATCAGTATAGTTTGTCGAGAGTGAAAACAGAATATTTTTCTTTTCTCTCAGATGATGATGTTTTGTTCCCCTGGTTTTGCGAAGAGGCATTACGGGGATTTAAACAATTTCCTGAATGTGCATTTTCAGCCGGCTCCGCAATCATCATGACCGAAGAGGGAAAAGTGATTCGGGTGCCCCTTGATCTATGGGAAAGAGAGGGTGTGTTTTCCCCTCCTGAGGGAGTGTTGGAAATGGCCTCCAAGTACCCCATCCCTTCGTGCATCCTTTTCCATCGAAAAATCATTGATGTGATTTCGATAGATATGGGCAATTCTTTAACTTGGGACTGCGACTTCCTGCTTCAGAGTGCAGCCCGTTTTCCATTTCATATCTCTAAGCGACCCTGCGGAATTTATTTGCATCATTCGTCTTATTCAAACTCTAAAAGGTTCGAAGATTGGAGCTTTGCTTTCCATCGCATAATAGAACGTATCCATTTAAACTCATATCTTGATCTAGACAGTAAAAAAAAAGCCTCAGAATTAATCACTAAAGACTTAAAAAAATTAAACAAGTCAATCATTCTTAGACATATTTATAACAGACAATTTCAATTAGCCTGCAATTCTGCATTTTCATTTAAAGAAAAACAGGGCTTGAATTTGGAAACTTTTGTTCTATTAAATTTAGCTAGGCTCTGCCTCTGCTTCCCTTTTTTTACATCTGTAGTCCTCTGGGTCCGTAAGTTAAAGAACTTTAAACAGCAAAGGTCGTTTCGCCACTACAAACATTATGCAAAATGGCTCTAAGAGTCAGTCCACAAACCTGTGATACCCTTCGTGAATGAATGCAAAATAACTCACCTTACGCAAATCGGTAAAAATTTCTTGATAAGGCCTGTCTTTTTTTCGTAGTCTTGTTCAATTTTTTGGAGAAAAAATGAACAGACTACTCGATATCTATTCGGATTACTTGATTGCTCAGAATCAATATGCAACAGCAGTTGGTCTCTCAGATCTCTTAGAAGGCCGGATTAGTCATGACAAAATTACTAGATTTTTGAACAGCAATGAATTTTCATCCAAAGAGCTATGGGAATACATCAAGCCGGAAATTCGCAAGATTGAACAAGATGTAGGAGGAGTGCTTATTTTTGATGACACGATTGAAGAGAAGACCTACACGGACGAAAATGAGATTATTTGTTGGCATTACTCGCATGCCAAGGGAAGATGTGTGAAGGGGGTCAACCTTTTATCATGTCTTGCTCGCTACGGAGATATTGCCTTACCCATTGCTTATGAGCCTATTTATAAAGACGTGCTTTTTTGTGATGTCGCCAGCAAAAAAGTAAAAAGACAGTCTTCAGTCAGTAAAAATCAAATGTTTCGATCTATGATTGCCCAAGCTGTAACCAATAAGGTTAAATTTGACTATATATTGTCTGATAATTGGTTCGGAGCGAAAAAAAATATGGAGTTTATTCATTATGATATGAAAAAGAAGTTTGTAATTGGGATCAAAGCTAATCGATTGGTCGCTCTTTCTGAAGAGGACAGAAAAAATGGTCAGTACCAAAATCTAAATGCATTACCACTCAAGGATGGAGAAAAAAGAATAGTCTGGCTAAAAGACATGTCTTTTTCTGTAGCACTCATTACAAAGATCTTCAAAAACGAAGACGGCTCTACAGGCACTCTATACCTTGTTACAAATGACTTAGAAAGTAGTGCTGACCGAATCTACGAAATCTACCAAAAACGGTGGCGCATAGAAGAATATCACAAATCGATCAAGCAGAACACTAGCCTTGAGAAATCGCCGACTAAGGTTCTGCGCTCTCAAAAGAACCATATTTTTGCATCAATCATCGCTTATTGCAAGTTGGAATTTCTCCGAACTCAAACTTTTTTGAATCATTTTGCTCTGAAATATCAATTACTGATAAAGGCAAATCGAATGGCATTTTTAGAACTTGAACGGCTGCGGTTCAGAACTGGTTGCGATATGGTTGGAGCCCATTTTGCGTAAGGTGAGAAAATAATAGATGCTGCAATGCGTCTTTGCGTTGATCCCCTGCCGGCTGTGTTCGTACAGGCGTTACAGGGGGCTAAAAAACCAATCTTTGAAGTTTCTTCAGTATAACTAGGTTTGTGGACTGACTCTAAACTTGCCTTGCCTTAAATGAAGAAGGTTTGCCAAGATACACCGCACCCGGTCTGCAAATGTAAATTTCGAAAATTACATGGTAAATGTCTTCCATAAAGAAAAACTTCACAGCTAATTTTGTTGGTAAAATATGGACAACCACAATATCTCTTATTTTTTTACCCTATTACGTCAAATTAATTGGTTTTGAAGCTTATGGATTAGTGGGGATTTATACCGCCCTTGTCGCTCTGTCTACTATTTTTGATCTTGGACTTGGCTCTTCAATGACAAGAGAAATGGCAAGGCTCAGTTCTCAACCCAATCCACCCAAAGACTTTCGCGATCTTACACGAACTCTAGAAGTGATTTATTGGACAACGGCAATAGGGATTGCTATATGCGTTTTTTTAGCAGCTCCATTCATCAGTGAGCATTGGGTCAATGCTAAGGAACTCCCTCGCGCAACGATCAAACAGGGGATCTTTTGCATGGGTATCGCTTTAGGGTTTTTATGGCCTTCCTCTTTATATATAGGAGGATTAATGGGTCTTCAAAAGCAAGTCCTACTCAATACAATTAACGTGATTGTGGGAACGGTAAGGGCGATTGGGATGGTTTTGATCTTGACTTATGTCTCACCGACAATTCAGGCTTTTTTCATTTGGCAGATTATCATCAATATCATTCAAACCTGCCTTACTGCTCTGTTTTTATGGAGGGGCCTTCCGAAAGGGTCTGCCGCCCCGAGATTTGATAAAACAATTTTAGGCCGTTTACGAGGCTATGCGATAGGAATCGCGGGCGTTACCATCATTGGAATGACCTGCATCCATTTGGACAAAATGTTTTTAAGCCGGATCCTGCCTCTCGACCTGTTTGGCTATTATACTTTTGCAAATACAATTACCTGGGTTTTGCCGCATATCGCTGCCTCGCTTTACTCCGTTTTTTTCCCTCGCTTCAGTCAACTGATCTCTTTGAATGATCACAATCAATTGAAACATATTTATCACATCTCCTGCCAATTGATGTCGGCGTTAGTTGTTCCCACTGCTCTTTTTGTCATTTTCTTTTCTTCTGAGCTCATATTTCTTTGGACACAAAGCCTAGAAATCGTTCAAAAAACAAGTTTTTTGGTGAAACTGTTGATGACCCAAACGGTGCTCAATGCGCTATTGGTTTTGCCAACAGCCCTGCAATATGCTTATGGATGGACGAGGCTCTCCTTTTATTTGAATTTGCTCAATCTGATCCTCATGATTCCATTGATGTACTGGAGTGCGGTGCATTTTGGAGCAGAAGGGGTCGCTTGGGTTTGGATTGTGATGAATGCCGGCTTTCTTTTATTATCTGTTCATATGATGCACCGACGCATCATCAAGGATGAAAAATCCCGTTGGTTTATTCAGGATGTGGGCCTCCCTTTTGTTGCTTCGCTTGCGGTCATTGTGGCAGGTCGATGTTTTTTTCCTGAAAAAGATATCAATATGGCTTCCACGGTTTTAATTCTGGGGTCGACATATGTTACATCGCTGTTGATATCCATTCTGGTTTCCCCTTATGCACGCAATCGTGCGAGAGAGACTTTGATGCGTCTGTTCTCAAAAACGGTCATTGAAAACAAAAATATATGAAAATTGCTGTTATCGACCATGTCGGAAATCCAGGAGGAGGTTCACGCGTTGCGCGAGCATTGCTTCCTGCCTTAAAAAAAATTAGGCCTAATACATCGATCACTTTTTTCGGAAACCCTCACAGCATCCTACGTGAAAAACAGGATGAAGTCTTCAAAGCTCACGGGATTCCTATCCATGGTCTTTCCTCAACAAAGTTAGCAGGCAGAGATCTATTCAATATCAGGGGCAGCCGCCATGTGGTGAATTTATTTCAGCGCAAATTTGCCGGACCTTTGTCCTCGATATCCTTTTATTTGTCTGGAGCAGTCCATAAAGAACTTGAAACTCTTATCATCGATTATGACATCGCCTTTTTCATCTGGCCCTTCCATCTGAAATGTCCTGAGCTCAAGTGCCCGATGGCAGGTATATTCCATGACTTTAACTACAAATATTTCTTCTCAGGACAAGTCATGGTGCCTTGGGTATTAGAATTACTCAATCGAGAAATGCCGATCTGGCTTTCCAGAGCGATACCCATTGTCTCCACGGAATTTATGCGCGGCGAACTGCAAAAATTTTATCCAGAATTTTGGCATAAAACAAAAGTTGTCCCAGTCGCCCCTACAAGCAACATTTCAGCAATTGATAAAGATAGGGCTCTTAATATTGTCAGAAACAAACTAGGCATCAAAAAAGAGTATCTTCTTTGCCCGACAAATATCTGCAGCCACAAGAATACTGGGCCTCTAGCTTCTGCTTTTGCGATACTGAAGAAAAAGCACCCCGATTTGCTTCTGGTTTTTACAGGACTTGGGACCGAAGTCATCAATGGCCGCATATGCGCTATTGGCGTGGAAATGGACTGCGAACCCCAAGATGTCTTCGGACTGGGCTATGTGACCAACGAAGAGATCGATTCGCTGATCCAGTGCGCCTCTGCTGTCGTCAACCCTTCTTTATATGAAGGGGGAAACGTCCCCGGATTTGATGCCTGGGAAAGAGGCGCGCCCGTGGCCATGTCAAATATTCCTCCTTTCCTTGAACACATGGCCGTTCATCAAGTCCATGCAGAGGTTTTCAATCCCAGGTCACCAGAAGATATTGCTGGTAAAATTGATCACATCCTCACCCATTCCCAAGAAGCTAAGTCAAAAGCCTTACAATCCAAAGAGGCCATTAGCAAATTTACCTGGGAAAGATCTGCCGAAGGCTATATGAAAATATTCGAGGAAATTCTTAGAGGGAATTGCAAAACCAACAAAACGGGGTGATTTTCTGGGGGAAATTAGTCAGAAAACTTTACTAAAAAATGTTCTACAGAACATAGTGGCCTTAGAGTCAGTCCACAAACAGGTTTGTGGACTGACCCTTATCGCCAAAGAGTTTGTTTGGGGGAAAGTTCAATGATTCATTGGTTCAATAGCTTATGTGCTTTGACGCTGACCAGCGCAGGTATTTTGGCTGATGAAAATCTTTTGCTTCAAACTGAGGAGATCTCTTCTCATCAAGCTGAGGAATCTGTTCCCCAACAAACGCTAGAAAAAGAAAGATGTAAAGGCCCTCATCATCGATGGGCTTCTGTGCGTTATACGACCCCTGAAGGTATCGGCTACAAGAACGGCTACACTACCTTGGAAGGCTTTTTTACTCCTAGGAATCTGCCCAAAGATGCCTGGATTCCCTTTTTGGATCTGCGCGGGCATGTCTTCGATAACGGTAAACTGGCTGCAAATGCAGGATTAGGACTGCGTTACTTGGCCCGTTCACGTGTATGGGGAGTGAATGCTTATTATGATTATCGCAACACCGAACGCCAGCACTACAATCAAGTCGCTGTAGGGCTTGAGTCCTTGGGAAGAGTTTGGGATTTCCGCATGAATGGTTACCTTCCTGTAGGCAGAAAGCAAAGCCCATTTTCTCATCCCAAATTTGTTGCTTTTGAAGAACACGCCATGCTCATCAAAAGAAAGCGCAATTTTGCGATGAAAGGCGCCAATGCTGAAATGGGAGTCCATGTCGATCATTTTGAAAACGCACCCCTCTACTTTGCAGCAGGCCCTTACTATTTGACTGGAGTAGGGGCGAGCACTTGGGGAGGGGAACTACGCGGCGCTGTCGATTTATTCCGCCGTTATCTTCGCATAGAAGGCAACGTCTCCTATGACCATTTCTTTGGATGGGTCGGTCAGGCGCAAGCCAGCATTAATATCCCTTTTGGAAGAAGATGGAAAGTAGAAAAAAAAGAGGATCGATCCTGTTCAAAAATGGCAACTTTATATGCGCGCGCCATGCAACGAGTCGATCGCTATGAAATCATTCCCGTTGGCAAACAAAAAGTTACCTCGCGTGCCATTGATCCTGCGACAGGAAAACCCTGGTTCTTCTGGTTCGTGGACAATACGAGCTCTTCAGCTGGAACGTTTGAAGATCCCTTCCCCACGCTTTTGGCTGCACAGAATGCTTCCCTCCCAAACCAAGGCATCTACGTATTCCCTGGAGATGGAACCACTCGAGGGATGAATAGCGGGATTACCCTGCAAAATGGGCAGATATTCTTAGGCGCCGGCGTACAGCAATCTGTGGTAACGGCAGCGGGGACCGTCGTCGTCCCTCCACTCGCATCCAGTTCGCCCAATATCACCAATACCGCTGGCAACATTGTGACTTTAGCAAATAATAATGCCGTTTCAGGGTTTAATGTGTTGGTACAACACGGATATGGTCTTGTAGGAACTGGGATCTCCAATCTTTTTGCCGGTCAGAATGCCTTTATCGCAAGCAACCCCAACTTCGATGGAATCAATTTGGTTAATCCTTCTGGACAAGTCTTTATCAGTGATAGTTCTTTTACTGGATTTTCTTGTACTAATATAGGGCACCACGGCAATGGAATCTATCTGGAGCTTGATGCTGGTTCCATGCTTGCTAGTTTGAGTATCACGGGAAATTCTTTGAGTCACTTTATTGAAATCAATGGTAACGGTGGTAATGGTGTTTTCTTGAACATGAATGGGGGTGCCTTAGGTGCAGCGATCATTTCCGATAATGCTTTTAATAATTTCTCCCACTTCTCTATGTCAATTTATGTCGTCGTTAATGGTACACTCGATAATTTAAATATCTCAAGTTGCTCTTTTAATAACATCAGTCAGACTAGCGCCATTTTCATATCCACCGACTCTGGCATTCTGGACAACCTAAACATATCGGATTGTTTATTTACCAATTTCTCAGTATCCAGCGCTATTAATGCCTCTGTAGATGGTGTTATCAATCATTTCAATGTTTCTAACAATGCCTTCGAAAATCTGAGTAGTAGTAGTATGGGCGTTGTATTTCAACTTGCCCTTAACCCGATCAAAGACCTTAGCGTATCAGGAAATTCTTTCTATAATCTCAATTCTTCGAGCACTGCCATTTTTTATCACCTGTTCTCTCCAGAAAGTGCTTCATTGCAGGTGCTAGATAATACTTTTATTGGCGGCAACAATGAAGTGAGTGGTTACGCAGCCGATATTCAGACGTCTGGCTCATTGTGTTTAGAATTTATTGGCAATAGCGCGACGCCTGCTAGTAGCCCCACTCCTTATTTCTTCGCGAATTCTGGGGGGACATTCAATAGGACTACTGGGTCGGACAATACGACAAATATAGGCCAGTTCCAATTAACAGACGTAAATCCACCGGGCTCTTGTCCTTAACAGTAATTCCCGTGAAAAAAATTTCGCGAATCGTGTAATCTGATCTTTCGACCATTTTTTCGCAAATATGCAAAAGAGGAAAACGTGAAAAAGGCTCTGATTACGGGGATTACAGGACAGGATGGCTCTTATTTGGCAGAACTCCTCTTGGAGAAAGGATATGATGTCCATGGCCTTGTTCGACGCTCTTCCACATCAAATTTATCTCGCATCCAAACACTCTTAGATCCCACCCGGGAAATTACCTTGCACGAAGGGGATCTCGCAGACTCCTCATCTTTGGACCGGCTTGTCGACTTACTTCAGCCGGATGAAATTTATAATTTAGCAGCGATGAGCCATGTGAGAGTCTCTTTTGATATTCCAGAATACACCGCCAATATCGCTGGGGTGGGCGTTCTTAGACTTTTAGAGTCCGTACGTAAAAATTCTCCTCATACACGTCTTTATCAAGCATCGACATCGGAACTTTATGGCAAAGCCCAACAAATCCCTCAGTCTGAGACAACGCCTTTCTATCCTCGCTCTCCTTATGGGGTGGCCAAGCTCTATGCGTATTGGGCGATCGTGAACTATAGAGAAGCTTATAATCTCTACGCCTGCAACGGCATTTTGTTTAATCATGAAAGCCCGCGAAGAGGTGAAACTTTCGTTTCGCGGAAAATTACTCTGGCCGTTGCAAAAATTGCCGCAGGTTTGCAGGATAAGCTCGTTCTTGGCAACCTCGATGCAAAACGCGATTGGGGATATGCAAAAGATTTCGTGGAAGGAATGTGGCTCATGCTGCAGCAAGCTAGGCCTGAGGATTATGTCCTTGCTACTGGAGAAACAACGACTGTTCGCGAATTTGTGAAACTTGCTTTTGATGAGATTGGCATGGAAATCGAATGGTCGGGACGCGGTATCCATGAGAAAGGCCATGATAAAAATTCTGGCCGCCTAATCGTCGAAATTTCTCCCGAATTCTTCAGGCCCTCCGAGGTTGACCTTTTGGTTGGCGATTCTAGCAAAGCAAAGCAAAAACTCGGCTGGTCCTCTAAAACCCCTCTTAAAGAACTCGTGCAAGTGATGATGAAACACGATCTCGAACTTGTCCGAAGCTCGGCGCGAGAACTTGTCAGTGAACCCAGGCTTTAAGGGTCGGGTTTCCGCCGGAGGACGGATGAAAGATGTTAAAACAGCGCTCGTTTATGAGTGGCTCGTCACTGTTGGCGGCGGAGAAAAAACACTGGAAGCGATTTACGAATCCTTTCCTGCTCCGATTTACAGCCTTGTCTATTGTGACAAAGCGCTGGCAAAAACTGCACTCTCCAAAGCGGAAATCCATACTTCCTTCCTGCAAAAAATTCCTTTTTCTACTTCTTGTTATCGCTATTTGCTTCCTTTTTTCCCCTTGGCAATTGAGCAATTCAATTTGAACCACTACGAGCTTGTCATTTCCACCTCGCATGCTGTTGCTAAAGGTGCCCTCACTCATCCTGGACAACTTCACCTGTGTTATTGTCTCACTCCTATGCGCTATGCTTGGGAACTGGCACAGTGTTATTTGGAAGAGTTAGGCCCGTTGCAAAAATTTCTCACGCGACTTGTTTTGCACCGTTTAAGAAATTGGGACATTGCCTCCTTAAATCGCGTCGACCATTTCGCTGCGATTTCCCATTATATTGCAAAACGCATCAAAAAAGTGTATGGACGCGATTCTGAGGTCATTTATCCGCCAGTCAATGTTGAAGAAATCCCCTATCAAGGGGCCAAAGAGAACTTTTATCTCACAGTTTCTCGCTTGGTGCCCTACAAAAAGATGGATCTCATTGTCGAAGCTTTTTCTCAAACTCCTGAAAGAAAATTGGTTGTCATCGGCGATGGGCCCGAAATGGCGAAGGTGAAACAAAAAGCGAGCAAAAACATTGAGATTTTAGGGCATCAAAGCGATTCTGTCGTTCGCGATTATATGAAAAGGGCAAAAGCCTTTATCTTTGCTGCTGAAGAAGATTTTGGCATTGTCGTTGTCGAAGCCCAAGCTGCTGGCACGCCTGTCATCGCTTTTGGTCGAGGAGCGACGTTAGAAACCGTGATCGAAGGAAAAACAGGTCTATTTTTTGATGCGCAAACAATTCCAAGTTTGCTAAAAATCTTGAGCGAGTTCGATCGCATGGAGTTTGATCCTAAAATCCTTCGTGAGAATGCTCAGAAATTTAATAAAGCGCGTTTTCAAAAAGAATTTCAAGATTTTGTCACGCGAAAATTGGGGGAGTTTCATGAAAATCATCATTCTCGCTGGCGGTAGCGGGACTCGGCTTTGGCCCTATTCCAGAAGTTGTTTCCCTAAACAATTTTTGCATTTTGGAGATCAAAAATCACTTCTGCAAAAAACAATCGAGCGCTTTGTAGGTCGCTATCGGTACGCAGACCTTCTCATCGTCACGAATCAAGCTTACTATCATCTTGTAAAGACCCAAGTGTGTGAGATTACTCCTGAATTAGAAAATCAAATTCTTATCGAACCTGAACGCAGAAATACTGCCCCAGCGATTGCCTTAGCGATTGCCTATCTTCAAAAGATCGGAGTGATTTCCTTAAGTGAGACGATTTTGGTTTCTTCCTCCGATCATTTTATTTCACCTCAGGAAAAGTTTTTAGATACCATTGCAAAAGGGGAAACGCTTGCGAAAAAAGGCAACAATGTGATCTTTGGCATTCGTCCTCATAAGCCTGAGATAGGTTATGGTTATATCAAAGCTAAGCGATCTCTTGAACCCGACATTTATGAAGTGGATGAATTTGTTGAAAAGCCCAGCCTTGAACTCGCCGAGCAGTACCTTCTCGATGGCCATTATCTTTGGAACTCGGGGATTTTTCTTTTTAATGTCGGGACATTTATGCAAGAAATGCAGGAACATTGCCCTATCATTTCTGGGAAGCTGCAACATCCTTTTGAGCAGTGCCTAGCAGAATTTGCGGAAATGCCCGACATTTCCATTGATTACGCTTTGATGGAAAAATCAAAAAAGACCGTGATGATTCCATTGGACGTCACTTGGTCGGATGTCGGGTCTTGGGATAGTGTTTACGAACTTCTCGAAAAAGATGAGAATCACAATGCTAAAATTGGAAACGTCCTCGACATCGATACGCACAATTGCCTCATCATGGGAAGCAAGCATCTGATTTCTACCATCGGGCTTAAGGATTTGCTCGTCATCGAGACGGATGATGCGCTGTTCATCGGGAAAAAAGGAGAATCCCAGCGCGTCAAGAATCTTGTCGACGAATTAAAAAAAAGAAATGCTAAAGAGCCGTTTGAGAATTTGACGTCGCATCGCCCTTGGGGCAAGTTCACAGTTCTCGAAGAAGGTATTCGCTACAAGATTAAACGGATTGTCGTCGATCCAGGCCATCGATTGAGCCTGCAGATGCATTACCATCGCAGCGAGCATTGGATCGTCGTTAAAGGGACTGCTAAAGTCACTATTGGCGATAAGGAAGTGCTCGTTCATGAAAACGAGAGCATTTATGTCCCGAAATCGGAAGTGCATCGATTGGAAAATCCGGGCAAAGTTGCGCTAGAGCTCATCGAAGTTCAAGTCGGGGAGTATGTGGGTGAAGATGATATCATCCGTTTGGATGATATCTATGGCCGCCATCAAGAAAGTTTGAGCTCTGTTTGAAAAAGAACATTTTTTTGCTTTTTTTCTTTTTTTACTTATTAGTCACCTCTGCTGATTTAATCAGTATTTCACTCTCTGGTTTTCAACTCAAGCTTCCACACCTCATTGGATTTTTAATCTTTTGCATCTACTTCTGTTGCAGAAAGATAGTCATTGAAAAAACAATGTTTTTTTGTTTTTTGTTGATTTTATCCTCCATGATCATTTCCTCACTTAAAAGCATCGTAACATTCCGATCGTTGGCCTACAGCCTAATTTATTTTTTTTCATTTTGTGTTTATTTTCTAATCCCATTTAATTTCATGTGGTTTGGCGATGAAAAGAAGCTGCTTAAATCTTATGTCAGCTCTTTTTTTATTATAGGATCTTATGCATTCCTACAGTTTTTCTTTTCCATTTTTGGGATCACCCTTCCCTTTACAACTCAAAAAATCATCTTCGCAAGGGGATCCGCGTTTGCTCTCGAACCCTCTTTTTACGCTCTTTATTCTATTCCTTTTATTGTCTTTTTAAATGCTAAGCACCTATTTGTAAGCTCAATGAAAGCAGAAGAGCGCAGCTATGGAAAAAGGCATTCTTTGCCACCGACTTTAAACAAAATGAAGAATCGATGCTTGCTCTTCATCGCTAATCTTTTTCTTCTCATCTCGACAACGACGACTGCGGCCATTTCTTACTTCGTGTTTTTCTTAGTCGTATTTTTTTTCCCTCGATATCCATTTTTAAAATCTTGTTTTTTTAAATCGAGAAAAAAACTATTAAAAATCACAGCGTTATTTTTTGCTTCATTTCTGCTGAGTAGTATTGCTTTTTTCGAGCTTTTTAAAAGAACTTTTCTCAAATTCTTCTACGCAGGCATTACGCATGAATCTTTTTTTATTCGGTTCAGCGGAATTTTTTCTGCTCTACAAGCTTTTATGGAGAATCCCTGTTTTGGAGTCGGCATTGGGGGAATCAGCTCTTATTTATACGCACAATATGGCGTCAACGTTCCTTCGATAGATTTTTTTGATCAAAGGACTCTTGAAAAAAAAGCAATAGCGCATCTTTTCAGTTTTGAGCCTACGAACGTATTCAGTGAAATTTTAGGTTCCTTGGGAATTTATGGACTGATTGGATTTGGTGTATTTCTCATCCTGATATGGAAGCAATTTAAAAGCCTTCTTAGGCATGAGAAGATTCTCCCAGAAGAAAAAACAAATGTGCTTGCATTGCTGATCTCGGTCATCGTTTCTCTTGTGTGTTTGCAAATTAATCAAGGGCTCTTCAGAAGCTACATTTGGGTTCACATGGGCATCAGCTTAGGGTATATCATGAAAATCAAAGCGAGAATTGAACAATAACTTTGTTGCACAAATAAATTAAGGACAAGAGCCCGGTGGGTTTACGTCTGTTAATTGGAATTGGCCTATATTTGTCGTGTTGTCTGATCCAGTAGTCCTATTGAATGTCCCCCCCAAATTAAGTAACGAATAGGGAATTGGGTTATTAGCAGGCGTCGCGCTATTGCCAATAAATTCTAAACACAATGAGCCATACGTCTGAATATAGGCTGCGTAACCAGTCCCTTCATTGTTGCCGCCAATAAAAGTATTATCTAGCACCTGCAGTGAAGCACTTCCTGGAAAGAACAGGGTATAAGAAATGGCAGTGCTCGAAGAATTGAAATTATTGAAAGAATTTCCTGATACGCTAAGGTCGTTGATCGCATTAAGCCCAAGTTGAAATGTACAGGCATGGCTATTACTCAGATTTTCGAAGGCATTGTTAGAAACATTGAAATGATTGATAACACCGTCATCTATATCGGCCCTAATAGCAATGGCTCCTGAGATATTGCTAAAGAGACAATCCGATATGTTTAGGTTGTCCAGAACGCCAGAGTCGATGGATATGAAAATGGCGTTACTCTGATTCATATTATTAAAAGAGCAACTTGAGATATTTAAATTATCGAATACACCATCAAAAAGGATATTAATTGCCTGAGAGCTGTTAGAGAAGTTGCTAAAAGCATTATTGAAAACTATCGCTGCACCTAAGGCACCCCCATTCATGTTCAAGAAAACACCATGACCGCCGAAACTAGTGTTGGTTTTAGTAAAGTGACTCAAAGAATTTCCCGTGATACTCAAACTAGCAAGCATGGAACCAGCATCAAGCTCCAGATAGATTCCATTGCCGTGGTGCCCTATATTAGTACAAGAAAATCCAGTAAAAGAACTATCACTGATAAAGACTTGTCCAGAAGGATTAACCAAATTGATTCCATCGAAGTTGGGGTTGCTTGCGATAAAGGCATTCTGACCGGCAAAAAGATTGGAGATCCCAGTTCCTACAAGACCATATCCGTGTTGTACCAACACATTAAACCCTGAAACGGCATTATTATTTGCTAAAGTCACAATGTTGCCAGCGGTATTGGTGATATTGGGCGAACTGGATGCGAGTGGAGGGACGACGACGGTCCCCGCTGCCGTTACCACAGATTGCTGTACGCCGGCGCCTAAGAATATCTGCCCATTTTGCAGGGTAATCCCGCTATTCATCCCTCGAGTGGTTCCATCTCCAGGGAATACGTAGATGCCTTGGTTTGGGAGGGAAGCATTCTGTGCAGCCAAAAGCGTGGGGAAGGGATCTTCAAACGTTCCAGCTGAAGAGCTCGTATTGTCCACGAACCAGAAGAACCAGGGTTTTCCTGTCGCAGGATCAATGGCACGCGAGGTAACTTTTTGTTTGCCAACGGGAATGATTTCATAGCGATCGACTCGTTGCATGGCGCGCGCATATAAAGTTGCCATTTTTGAACAGGATCGATCCTCTTTTTTTTCTACTTTCCATCTTCTTCCAAAAGGGATATTAATGCTGGCTTGCGCCTGACCGACCCATCCAAAGAAATGGTCATAGGAGACGTTGCCTTCTATGCGAAGATAACGGCGGAATAAATCGACAGCGCCGCGTAGTTCCCCTCCCCAAGTGCTCGCCCCTACTCCAGTCAAATAGTAAGGGCCTGCTGCAAAGTAGAGGGGTGCGTTTTCAAAATGATCGACATGGACTCCCATTTCAGCATTGGCGCCTTTCATCGCAAAATTGCGCTTTCTTTTGATGAGCATGGCGTGTTCTTCAAAAGCAACAAATTTGGGATGAGAAAATGGGCTTTGCTTTCTGCCTACAGGAAGGTAACCATTCATGCGGAAATCCCAAACTCTTCCCAAGGACTCAAGCCCTACAGCGACTTGATTGTAGTGCTGGCGTTCGGTGTTGCGATAATCATAATAAGCATTCACTCCCCATACACGTGAACGGGCCAAGTAACGCAGTCCTAATCCTGCATTTGCAGCCAGTTTACCGTTATCGAAGACATGCCCGCGCAGATCCAAAAAGGGAATCCAGGCATCTTTGGGCAGATTCCTAGGAGTAAAAAAGCCTTCCAAGGTAGTGTAGCCGTTCTTGTAGCCGATACCTTCAGGGGTCGTATAACGCACAGAAGCCCATCGATGATGAGGGCCTTTACATCTTTCTTTTTCTAGCGTTTGTTGGGGAACAGATTCCTCAGCTTGATGAGAAGAGATCTCCTCAGTTTGAAGCAAAAGATTTTCATCAGCCAAAATACCTGCGCTGGTCAGCGTCAAAGCACATAAGCTATTGAACCAATAAATCATTGAACTTTCCCCCAAACAAACTCTTTGGCGATAAGGGTCAGTCCACAAACCTGTTTGTGGACTGACTCTAAGGCCACTATGTTCTGTAGAACATTTTTTAATACATCCTTAAAAACTCATGGCAAAAGTTGAAGACCATTTTGATCCATGCCTGATTGAGATCGATAAATGCAAAGCCCGGCATGGATCCAAATAACATTCAGTGCTTGCCATAGGTTTTTGAGGACGCACCAAAATTCACCAAACCTAACCGCGTGCCGTATATGCCCAAGCAACTTCAAAAGCGGGTTGGATATAAAGTTGGTCATAATTTGTTCTATCCCAAAAGGGTTGATTCCTTTTTGCATAATGATAAAATCCTAATTCCGTCGGTCCTCCATTATTGTGGCAATAAGAAATGCTGTATGCATTAGGGATGTACTTCACTATGTTTTCATGAAAATACAATTCACAAAACGATTGATGAGGCGGTAATTCAATGATGTCAGGGGAATCTTTAATGATTTCTCGAATTGCGGATACTTTCACAAAAAAGGTATCTGTATCTGTACAAATAATCCCAAAATTCCAACAACTTGGATACAGCCGTCTATTGACCATATCATATCCTTCATTGACCATCTTATTGATTGCTCTACTAATCAATTCCATATCATTAATATATACACTCTCATGCTTGAATAGAATAATATCGTCATCTTGAAC
This sequence comes from uncultured Verrucomicrobiae bacterium, assembly GCA_963718565.1. GTDB lineage: Bacteria > Chlamydiota > Chlamydiia > Chlamydiales > Rhabdochlamydiaceae > CAJCIW01. The sequence goes on along the minus strand of OY970364.1, from coordinate 1,818,862 downwards.
TTCAGGATGGTTCACTGCATGTCTCATTGTCGAAATGATACAGTTAGCACAATCTATCGCTTGCCCCTTATCTGGAATTAAATAACATTGAGCTGGAATAACCTTTCCCTCATTAAAAGTAATTCCTACATTCGCAGAATCATTAGTCGTGATGAATATTTTTTTAAACGGAATAAGTTTTAAATCATCCTCAACTGTCCTTTTTAACATCTCATATCGACCCAAAGATGGGCCGGTGCACAAGATGATTTTATTTTTCAAAAAATAATCAACTAAAGGATCGTAAAAAGAACTTGGCCGAGGAAGTTCTGGAGTATACTGGAAAGGTGGAGGCCATACGGGAGTATACTGGAGAGAGTGGGGCTCTGCAGGCTGTTGCGGCAATGGCTTCTTTCGTTTTTTCTCCTTGACGAGTCGATGATTGTTTTGTTCACTATGAACAAAAGAGACCATGGCAATCAATAAAGCTAAATAAATGAGCCATTTTAAATTCCTTAACATGATCTATCTTCCGCTGTCTTATTAATAGAATAAAGCAGCGCAGCAAAGCCAAAAAATAACATTCTCCCGTGTGGGGTGTGGACGAGATAAAAGTCGCATGCGCCTATAAACAATAACCCCAAAAAGACGGAAAGAAGAAAAATCCTTTCTTGAGAGCCTTCTTGTTGCCAAATGCCCTTCCATGACTTTTTTAAGATCGAAAAGATAAAGAGCAAAAAAAACCCGCCGCTGATCAGGCCCATTTCAGAGGCGATGAGAAGATAGATATTATGAACCTTGGAAAAGAAAACATGACCGGGATAGTCGGGCTGGATCGGCTCTTCATAGAGCTGAAAATTATTGAATCCAATGCCGAATAGAGGATGCTCTTTAATCATGTCGATGGCCATTCTTAAGTATTGAATGCGCTCTGAATCGGCATAACTGGTTACACCATTGTAATTGATGATCCCGCCCCTTGCTGTGAGTTGCGAATAGAAAAGCACGATGCCGAACACACCGCTCACAAGAATTGTGGAAGCGAGGATTGCGAATCTACGGACTGCCGGAGAGCGAAAATCTTTCTGTTTTAGGATAGCTTTGTATTGAAGAACTCCCCAGATAAAAATCGTCAAAACGAGCGCTAAGATTGCAGAACGGGAAAAGACAACGTAAAGTGTAAAGACCTGCAAACAAATCACGCTGATTAAGAGGATGAGCTTAAGTTTGGCCTCGGTTTTAATGAACAAATAAAAAGACGCCAGAACGGAGCAGAACAGAAATCCACCTAAGATGTTGGGATGTGTAAATGTTCCGCTAGCGCGATATAAGAGCTCGCATGATTGGGATTTATCGAAAAGCCACCTGTGCTTTCCTGGATTGAGGAAGGGAAAATGGCGCATATTAAGCTCACCCAAAAAGCTTAAGCCCAGGGAATGCTGATTGAAATACTGATAAATGCCAAGAGCGCACTGGAAACAGGAAACGATAACGAGGATCCAGGCGAGTTGATGAGTGAAAGAGATCAAGTCGATTCTTTTTCGAACACAACAGATCGAATTAAAAAATAAAAAAATCAATGAAAATTGAAAGAGGCGCAAATATTGGAGCGCATAATGGCTTGTGATAGAAAAATAGAGAGAAGTCAACGCTGTGAAAAAAAGAAGTGTCAAATATTTAGAGGGACCATCCCAAAAAAGCTCGCGGAAACTGACTTTAAAGCGGAAAAGAAGAATGAGCGCTAAGATGACAAAGAGTGGATCAGTGATAAAGAGATGGATCTTTTTGGAAAAAAATGGAGGAAGAGGGAAGTCGGGAAGAGCTAACCTTCTTGACCATGAATCTATGCATCCATGAAATCTTCTTTGGAAAGGGAAAATGATGAATAACAGTGATAAAAGAGAGACGATCGTTCTATTTTCTGTGATTTTCTCTCGGAGATTTCCGAAAACCATTTTGGATGTCATAGCTTATCTTCCAGAATGCGCAGCTTTTCATAATGTCTTAGCAGATCGCGGAAATGGGCTGCATCTTCAAAACGCAACTCTTTGGCTGCACGGCGCATTTCCATGTCGTATTCTTTGATTTTATCTTCCACTTCATCTGCCGAAAGTTGAGAGGGAACTTCTTTTTCTTCTTCTTGGAGGGTTTGTACAACCTCGCCAAAAGTTTCCGCAAGATCTTGAATGAGCCCGCGTCGGACTGTGTGAGGCGTAATCCCATGTTCTTCATTATATTTTTTTTGCAAGGCACGTCTTTCACAAGTAATGTCGAGCGTGTTTTGAATCGATTTGGTGATTTTGTCGGCATACATGATGACACGGCCATTGAGGTTGCGCGCAGCTCTCCCGCAGGTCTGGATCAACGAAGTCTCACTCCGTAAAAATCCTTCTTTATCGGCATCAAGGATGCAAACCAGAGACACTTCCGGAATGTCTAGTCCTTCGCGCAATAAGTTGATGCCGACAAGGACATCAAATTGGCCGCGACGCAGATCATTGATGATTTGGACGCGCTCAAGGGTCTCGATGTCCGAATGGAGATATTTTGCTTTGACGCCAATCTCCGTGAGATATTTACTCAAATCTTCGGAGAGTTTTTTAGTGAGTGTCGTGACGAGGACTCGGCCGCCTTTTTCGGTTTCTTGGCGGATTTGCTCTAGACAATCGTCGACTTGCGCCTCGGCAGGTTTCACTGTGATTTCAGGATCGAGAAGCCCCGTAGGCCGGATGATCTGCTGGATCACATCCCCGTGCGCTTCTTGGACTTCCCACATTCCAGGCGTGGCCGAGACATAGACGACTTGCTCAATGCGTTGGTAAACCTCTTCAAATTTCAACGGACGGTTGTCGAAAGCAGAAGGAAGACGGAAACCAAATTCGACAAGCGATTCTTTGCGCGAACGGTCGCCGTTGTACATCGCGTGCAATTGCGGCAATGTTTGATGGGACTCATCGATAAATAGCAGAAAATCTTTAGGGAAATAATCGAGAAGGCAAGGAGGGGGCTGCCCTGACAAGCGGCGGCTGAAATGGCGGGAATAATTCTCGACCCCTTTGCAAAAACCGATTTCTTTGATCATCTCCGCGTCGTAGGTCGTGCGTTGATGAATGCGTTGCATCTCTACGTAACGTTTTTCTTTCTCATAGAAAGCGACTCGCTCTTTGAGCTCCGTTTTGATTGTTTCCAGTGCAATAAGGCGGACAGATTCGGGAGTCACATGGTGAGATCCAGGATAGATGGTGACCTGTTCTAAACGTTGCCGCACTTTGCCTGTGAGAGGATCGATTTCGCTGATGCGATCGATCTCATCGCCGAAAAATTCGATCCGATAGGCAATGTCTTCTTCATAGGCAGGCAAAATTTCAAGAATATCGCCGCGAGCGCGAAATGTCGAACGCATCAGGTCAAGATCACTGCGCTTGTAACGCATTTCAACAAGGTGAAGTAAGGCATCATCGCGGCGGCGCTTTTCCCCCACTTTAAAAATCAGCAACATTTGGGCGTAGTATTCTGGCAAGCCTAAGCCATAGATACAAGAGACAGAGGAGACGATGATCACATCATTGCGCTCGATCAATGAACGTGTGGCGCTGAGCCGCATTCGGTCGATCTGATCGTTGATAGCAAGGTCCTTTTCGATGTAGGTATCGGTGCGGGCAATATAAGCTTCCGGCTGGTAATAATCATAATAGGAAACAAAGTACTCAACGGCATTGTCAGGAAAGAAAGATTTAAATTCTTGATAAAGTTGTGCTGCTAAAGTTTTGTTATGCGCAATGATCAGGGCAGGTCGCTTGATGCGATCAATGACATTTGCCATCGTGAATGTCTTTCCTGAACCTGTCACACCTAATAAGACTTGCGATTTTTTGCCCGATTGAATTCCGCTAACGATACGTTCGATCGCTTGAGGCTGGTCTCCACGCGGAGAAAATTCAGTTTTTAAGTGGAACATCCCCATTCAGATCTTCTGCTCGCTCATAGTGAGGTAGTCATTAGGAATTTTTGGGATATAGCGAGCTCCGATCATTGTCGAAAGTTGTAAAAACAGGATAAACAATGCAAAACAAAAAATCATCACCAAAACAGGTTTGCCCCCAGACACTTGGTAATTTGCAGGTGTCGCTTTGCGATAGCGTCCGACCCAGACCATAGCCACAGGAAGAAGCCCAAAAAGGATTGTCGCGCATACACCGCCTGCAAAGTTGAGGGCTTTAAAAAATAGTTTGGGGTAAATCATCGAGAGGAGAAGAGGAGGAAAAAGGCCAAGGATGCTACAGCCGATATTTTCTCGTTTTTTACCACTGATCTTGAATCCATCAGCCAAGAAATGGACAAGACTTAAAGCTTGGGCAAGAAATGAAGTCAAAATCGCAAAAAAGGCCAGTCCCTGTGAAAAGATCCGCACAGCAGGAGAGCTGATCATCGCTGCGATCGATTGAGACGCTTCTTGATCTTTAGTTAGACTGTAGAGCAAGCCGTTGACCCCACCCATCGGGACAATGCCGAGGACGAGAATTTCCCAAATCAGATAAATCACAAAGGCCATTAAACTTCCGCCAATAATTGTGATCCGAACTTTTTTTAGATCGCCATTCAGATATGCCGTCAAACTAGGGATCATGTTATGAAATCCGAAGGCAATGACCAAAAGAGGAAGCGCTGAAGGAGCGTAAATGGGAGCCGTTCGCAGTAGCAGCCAGGGTTTCACATAAGAGACGCCGACAAAGGCAAGAAGAACAAAAAACCCGATCTTCCCTACCATGAGTCCGCGATTGAACAGATCGACTTTGCGTGTCCCAAGATAGATGACCCATCCGAATACCAGAACAAAGATAACACTTCCCAACCACTCTGGAAAAGAGATGTGAACATTGAATTTAAAGAATGTGCTGCACAAATTCCCAATACCTGAAATATAGGCGACAAGCAGGGCATAGAACAGAAAAAGATAAGTGATCCAACAGACCCCTTTTCCCCATTTTCCAAGAGCATGTTCCGTCATTGACAATAGATTGACCCGTCGCGAAAACCAGCTGTTGGCCTCAACAAGCAACAATGCGGTTGAGGTCATAAATACCCAGGCGCAAAAAAACATGGCTAATGAAGGAAAAAAACCTGAAATTCCCGTGACAATTGGCAACCCGAGCATTCCCGCACCGATGCAGCTTCCGGCAATGAGCAGCATGCCCCCGATCACACTTCCTTGTTTCTGACCCATCCTAAGAAGATGTCCTTGCTAACCGTTTTTCAATGATGCGAATCTCTTGCCCAAGTCTTCCGAGTTCATAACCTTCGTAATCCACGAATTTGAAAAATCTTTCAAAAGAAGGGAAGACTTTGGAAACCTGCTTGGCCAATTCTTGGGCAATAAAACGGTAACTGGGATGCCCAGCTGGGGATGACCGGAGCTCACACAGCCATTGAAGCGAACGCAAATTCACATGGAAATACCAGTGCATATTGTATGCCATGGGCACCACGTACTGAGCTTCTTCGGGAAGTTCTTCTGCGATCAGCTCATAAACTTTTTTGGCCTCGTCCATCGCTTCGCGATACTGTTTTTCCATCTCTGTATTTAAAATCTCATGGGGAACGAAATAACCAAAATCGCAAGAAAGCAGCTGCCGCTCTTGGGTAAGCATGCGATGACGATGAAGATCGCGGTAGATGCCAAAGTCGGCAACGATCTCAAAGGCAAAGGGTGCATGTTCTAGGGCCCGCGGAGATTTATGACGTCGGCTTTCCCTAAAATTGGACGCAGAGTCGAGGATACGATTGAGCTCCTCTTCGGGGAGAGTGCGGCAGTATTCTTGCAGTTCGTGCAGGCCAGCATCACAATGTTCGAAAAGTAAGGCCGCAGCGATTTTAGCAGGACTTTCGGGGTCGTAGTTGATCAAGCGGACACCTGTATTCTGCATTTTGGCAATCGAAGGAGTATGGCGATCAGCAAGCAGTTTGAGGTCGTTGCTCATTTGCTCTTGGAATTGAGAAAATGACCGTTGATATTTATGTGTAGAATCGCCACGTCGGATGAAGGAAGGGATCACTTTCGATAGTTCTTGAAAAGACTTTCGTCCGACATCTTGCATCTCTGCGAGGTTGTGACCATTGAGCTTCTGAATTAAACTTTCAAAGAAGCGCCCATTGCCGTACATGCCCATATTGGTCAAAGCACTTGCTGGGAGCAAGCCTCGTAAACAATCGAGGACTTTTGCGCGCAAGGCAGCGGTGTAAGCGACTTTGGAAACGTCGTGTTCCTTCGGAAACTTTTTCTCCATCAGGTCAGTCAAGGGAGGAATTAAGGAAGAGTAAGTTTCGAAAAGATAATTACATGTGTTAAGATAAGACTCACGAAAGGCCGACGTCATCAGGATCGGTTCACGAAAGTAAAGGTATTCTCCATCCACTTTTTGATCGAAGTAAATATACCGGGTCGATTTTTCCAAAGGAGAACCGCCAATGCGGCAATCTTCAACAATTTTGGCCGCGATCATTGAGACATTCTCAATTGCCAAATGGGCTCCTCCTAATTCGCCAATGGAATCATCGCCATACCCGTCTAAAATACGATCGTAAAAGTTTTGCGCTTTTTTAATCGCCATGATCTGGTCTTCAAGCTCATGTTCCGCTTGCTCACCGGTATGAGTGCCAGCGATGGCATTAAAAGCCGTTTCTTCATTCAGAATAAAATCTTTTAATAGCAATGACCTCAAGCCAAGGCTTGATCGCGAATAGCGGGAAAAAAGCGCTCCCTTAATCACTTCAGGAAGATTGCGAAGAGCAAAGATATTGCTGGAAGTATTGGTCACATAACGTTGTAAAATTTTTATTTGGCTCTCAGTGAATTCCTCGTAGCCTTCTATCATTTCGACGACCTCAAGATTAAAAAAAAGAGAACGTCTCTAAGGGTGGCATATTCTTCTCGTTCAATCAAGAGAAAACATTCCCTCAATAATCATATCTCTCCTCTTCTAAGGTCCAATAAAGTTTCTTGCCTGTTTCAGCGCGAGCCCCTACATCTCTAAGCCATGCCGCCATCGCGTAACTGATGTAATTGCGGCTGCTTTGTTTTAAGAAAATATCGAGGGGGATAATGAAAGCGAAACCCTTGTCAAAATAGGTGTGGCCATTGACGTGATCATGTCCGTTAGTGAAGGTGCACCACAGTGAAAAACGCATCCCGCTTTTGAAGTAACGCCCAATATCGATCCGGATTCCTTTGTCTTTGGCAAGAAATTGGCCGGCGGACAGGAGCAAATCCATGTTCAAAGGTTTGTAATCATAGTAAAAGTCTAAAAAATATTGGATGCCGACAAAAGGCTCCTTAACATAGCGATCTCCTCTTAATTGAAGCGTCGTTCTTTTAAACCCGATGCCGTGGTAATGCCGTTTGGGGATAGCGGCAAATTCTGCGCCGATTGCCCAACGGGAATTAACCGGATAATAGAGCAATTCCGTGGCAGCGCCGCCATATGCCGCTTCGAAATATCCCAGAGCGAGCCGATAGAACCATCCTTTTCCAAGATTCCATCCCTTTTGGAAATAAGCTTGTTCCATCGAAAATGTATTGGTTTGAAAATACTTTAATGAATCTGTGCGCACGATCAGCAATCGAGAAGGATTAGCGCGGTCTGGACCGCCAAGTCCTTGCATACTCGATTTAATGGAATAGCTGACCTGAAATTTGTAGTACACTTGGTCTAATATATACCCTTCTGGAGAAGCAACTGCGCTGAAATTATATTTAAATTTTCCAGAAGTGCTGCCAAAAAATGTTAATAAACGCGGACGAACGGTAAATGTCCAGATCCTTTTGCGCCTTTGGAAGATTTTAGCAGCGTCGTATTCGCTTGGCATGAGAGGAGCTTCCCGCATGGGAGAAACTGTTTCCAACTCGAAATCGCTGATCTGGCCTAGCCGCCACCGTTTGAGATCTTCATTACGATAGCGATAAGCTTGGCACGGGAGAGCATCAGCTTCGATGATGACAATGATTGTTTTCACATCGGAAGGAGTCAGCGCCACGAGAACATGCTGGACCCGTTCGCGGACAATACGTTCTTCGCGATAGCGGTTATTGACGATTTTCAACCAAAGTTCTTTTTGACCCGCTTCATCGTATTCTAGAAAGGCAGAATACAAATCGAGTCCCTGGTCACTCAATGCATACGCGAGCTCTTGAGAAAAATCTTGCTCGTTGCGCACAACCCCCAGCGGCTCGGTATCGATGGGGGATTGATAGGGAACAGGATCGCCCATTTTTGGGAAAAACCCATTTGTCGTTCCAATAGGGTAGCGCAATGAGCCCGAAGCTGCGATCTCGGTCCCGCGGACAGAACTTACGGAAAATTGGAGTGTATCCCAACCGAGAAAAGAAACCCCGCCATTGACCCGTGATTTTACCTTTCTTCCGGAAGGGTGTTCATGAGGATGTTTTTTATAATTGATCGCATCCCATTCTGCAAGAAATGAGATCTCTTTTAAAACAGGGATATCCCACTTTCGAAATGGACTCCAGGCAAGACCGCCAAAAAACCCTTTTATTCTTCCCTTTCCCCAGCCTAATGAGCATTCGAGATTCCAGTCGAGAAACTGTTTTGTTCCCACAATATATTTTGAGTTGAACCTTTTCGTCCCAATAAAATCTTCCACACCAATAGAAATTTGCGGCAAGCTGGGAAAACCATCTTGCAATGTGAGCAGGCCTAATTTAACATTTCCGATCCGGTCAGCATCATCCCCAAATCCTTCATGTCCAAAGTTACGTTCGATCATTCCTCGATAAACACGATAGTTCAAAGCAAATTCTAAGCGGTCGAACATTTGAAAGTTGGCGCCGTAAATATTGTAGGGTTTTACAGCAGCCGCGCCAACACCTAAGACACCTGTTTTCATCATGCGCGCAGACGGCATATTAAAATATCCCACGACCATCGAATAATCATAGAAAATGGGCAATTCATCTGTAATTTTAGCATCGATTTTTCTAATGAGTTCTAGATCGCGAAAGAGCGTGGTCTCTTCAGGCTCAAAAAGAACCCTGCCTTCAGGAAACGGATCGAGGGCTGCAACCCTAATACAGCTGAATAAAAAGAGAATAACAGATTTTCGTAAGAAAAAATTCACCAACACACTCTAAGCATTTGAGACAAAGAGAAAATTCGAATCGAATCAAGGGAGAAAGTTAAAGAGAAAGTTTGTTTTTGGCAAGAAACCTCTTCCTGGGCTGACTTAGGGTTTTAATTGAAGATAATTACAGGCCGACCTATACTCGGTAAATGCTAGAAAGCATCGATCTGTTTTTTGAGAAAATCGAGACTTAAGGTTAATAAAGGCGATCTTTTAAAAATTGTCTAATGAGGGAATTGCAAAACTCCTCTAATAATAGCTTTTCACAGACAGACTCTAAGGAAAGAATATGCCTGCATTTCACATTCACTCACAGCAAGGAACATCCATGAGTTATCTAAAGGACTTTCAGACTCACATCGCTAATCACGACTATCCCTCCTTCCTGAAACTTTGGGAAGAATACTGTTCGGGAGACGAAGTGGAAGCGGAAGAGCTCTGCGACATCCTACGCGCCGTTAAATTCTCTGATATTGCGGAACCATTTGGACGCCATGTAGATAGAATTCTCCCCTTATGGCAAAAACTTCCAGAAGATCTCTTATCTCATGAAACGATTAAACTCATTTTTGATATCCAGACAAGCAACAGCGAACATCTTATCGAACTTGCCTATAATTATTTGAGGAAACGCTACGGGGATCAAAAATATTTTAACGACAAGATTCGCCTGATCGGGTTGCGCGGCAGAGACAAGTGTCAGGGAGTGATTAGCAACTATGAACTCCTCTCGCATATGGAAAAAGGGAAGTTTGTGTTTCACACCGGCGGGTGGGGAGTCGGCGAAATTGTCGATGTTTCTGTCGTCCGCGAACAGCTGAGTTTAGAGTTCGATTACGTTCCCGGGAAGAAGGAGCTCTCGTTCGCAACTGCTTTCAAAACTTTAATTCCTATTCCCGATGATCATTTCCTCTCGCTAAGATTTGGCAATCCCGACCTTCTCGAAAAGAAAGCCAAGGAAAGTCCGGTCGAAGTCATCCGGATGCTGCTCCGCGACCTTGGGCCTAAAACGGCTGCTGAAATTAAAGATGAGCTCTGCGATCTCGTGATTCCCGTCAATGAATGGACGCGCTGGTGGCAAACGGCGAGGGCCAAAGTAAAAAAAGACACGATGATTGCAACCCCTGATGATATTCGAGAACCGTTCCGCATTCTTAAGATCGAAGTGACCCATGAAGAACGCCTGCAGCAGGTTCTGGAAAATAAGCCAGATGCTAATACGCTCATTCAAATGGTCTACACATTCTTGAGAGATTTTCCAGAAACGCTCAAGAACAGTGAGTTCAAAGCGACGTTGATCACAAAATTAACGGAGATCCTCTCTTTTAAAGAAATCAACTCTTCTCAGGAACTCCAAATCCATTTCTTCTTGCAAGATCTCAACAATGTTAAAGACTATCCTGTTATCCCTGAAATTATCAAACGTTTCGAAACAGCGGAACAGATCATCAATAACATCGAAGTGCTTAGTTTCAAAAAACGCGTACTGATGGAAGTACGAAAACATCGGGATGATTGGAAAGAAAGCTTTCTCGATTTATTGTTTAAAGTCGATCAAGCACAACTTAGAGATTACATTCTTTCCGAATTAACCTCTGCTGGACTCAACGCTGAACTCAAACAAAAATTTCAAGACCTTTACACACATCCAGCTCGTTATCCTGAAGCCTTCATGTGGTATTTTCAAAAACTCCAAACTCAAAACAAAATTCCATTTAGTGACAAACAAGGAAAGACACGATTTTTCGAAGGCCTTCTCATTCTCTTGAGCCACATTGAAAATAATCCTGAACAGCGCGAAATGGTCAAAAAAATCCATGCCCTTCTCTCCGGCGGCCGCTTTGTGATTGTACGACAAATGATGCAAGAATCCTCTACTGAAGACGTTAAAGAATTCTTGTTGCTCGCTTCAAAATGCCATTCCTTGAGCGACCATGATCAAAAAATTTTCCATTCTCTTGCTGAAGTTGCCCACCCTTCTCTTGCTAAGTCGCGCAAAAAATTACAACCATCAGTCACGCAAGAAGAGCAAGTCATTTGGACAACCTCTGAAGGTTATCAAAAGCTGCAGCAGCGTATCCAACAGATCGCCACCGTGGAAACCGTGCAAAATGCGAAAGAAATTGAGATTGCCCGCGCTCATGGCGATTTGCGAGAAAATGCTGAATTTAAAGCAGCCCTTGAAAAGCGCGATCGCTTGCAATCAGAGCTCAAATTTCTTTCCGATCAACTCAATCGCGCACGCATCATTACCAAAGACGATATTGTAACACGTGAGATTGGCATTGGCGTCATCGCTGAATGTACGAATAAGAAAGGGGAAAAGATTACTTATACTCTTCTTGGCCCCTGGGATGCTGATCCTGAAAAAAATATCCTCTCGTTCCAATCTAAACTTGCTCAATCCTTAACTGGAAAGTCGATCGGAGATAAATTTGTTGTGCAAGGAGATGAGCTGACAATTAGTTCCATCCGTAGCTATCTTTAAGAGTCAGTATACTGAAGAAACTTCAAAAATTGGTTTTTTAGCCCCCTGTAACGCCCTCAATCAGGCATGGATCAAAATGGTCTTCAACTTTTGCCATGAGTTTTTAAGGACGTACAAAACCTGCGCCTTTTACATGGATAGGCTTCCTCGATCTTTTGAAAAAAACGGATCGTAGATTCTGCATTTAAAGTTTGGTCTTCCTGGATTACCACATTGTGAGAGACAACATCGATGGCCCCTGAAAGGTTGAGTCTTGAACGGCCTGTGTTAGCTGGGATCTCTTTACGAACCCCTTTTTTGATCCATCCATAGGCGGGTTGTACATGTTGTCTCCACATACGATATAATATCTTTGACGTATAAGTAACGGAAATTCCCAACTTTTCAAGTGTTTGGATATACAATATTTATTGCTTTCCGCTATTTTCATTATCAAATAGAGGGAATTGCAATTCCCTCAATAATGAGATAGACTCATGGAACTCGTCATCGCCAGCCGCAATATCCACAAAATCAGAGAATTTCGTTCTATTTTAAAAAAGATCAGCGCGTTTGATCTTTTCAGCCTGAACGATTTTCCCAAATATGTCCCAGTTCCTGAGACAGGCAACTCCTTTGAAGAAAATGCTATTTTAAAAGCGACCCATGCTGCCCAACATTTGAGACGCTGGGTCATTGCCGATGATTCAGGGCTTATCATCCCTGCTTTAAAAGGCGCTCCCGGAGTACATTCACGTCGTTACGCAGGGGAGAATGCGACAGACAAAGAAAACCGCCAAAAGCTTCTTGCCGAAATGCAGCACATTCAAGGACCTCATCGGCAAGGATACTTTGAATGCTGGATTGCCCTCGCATCACCTGAAGGCCTCAAAAAAACTTCCAAGGGTGTCTCCGAAGGCATGATTACAGAACAAGAGCGCGGCAGCCTCGGTTTTGGCTATGATGCGATCTTTATCAAGCACGAATATGGAAAAACATTTGCTGAACTCGAAGAAGAAACTAAAAATCGCATCTCTCATCGACGTAAAGCTATTGATAAAATTCTTCCTGTGCTAGAAGCCATTCTGCAAGAAAATAGCGATGCATTACCTCGTTGATGCTTACAATCTCCTCTTCCGAACTTTAAAAAAACGCAGTTCGCTTGAAAAAAGTCGCCAATCCTTAATCGAAGAGCTCAATACGGCTGTTGCCGAGCTCAACCTCCATGTCACTCTCGTCTTTGATGGGGCAGAAGAACATCTTCCTTTGCCGACAAGAGGACATTACGATGCCACTGAAATTGTTTATACTTCCAAAGCTCAAACTGCCGATGAATATATTTACGAAGAGGTCACTCTTTCACAATCGCCTGCTCAACTCACGGTCGTCACAAACGACCGCGAACTCTCAGGGCGCTGCCATCAGCATCGAGCACAAACAATGACCATCGATGAATTCCTGCATTTTCTCTCTAAAAAGAAAATCAAGAAAAAGCGCTTAAAAACCTCTCATGAACGCACTTTTGGCGATTCGGATCCCGAAATCACCCGCCTCTTGTTGATTTTTGAAAAACGCATGCTCGAAGACTTAACTAAAGACTCCCCATAATTCGGAAGCCAGAATAGACAGTGGTCGCTGGGTGAAAGTCACAAACAATTTCATCGATATAACGAGAAGGGAACTCTTGTTTGAGTTCTGAGAGAAGTTTTTCTAGCTGAAATTTTCTGCCTTGAGCGCAAATTTCGACATTGCCATCGGGAAGATTGCGAACAAAGCCTGTTAACTTTAAGCGATCGGCAAGCAACTTTGCAGTGGCGCGAAATCCCACTCCTTGCACATTCCCTGTGACAATTGCTGATAATTCTAACAAACTTTCCACCTCGCAAGCTTCTTCTTCCTTTTGTTCTTCTATGAGATCGATTTCATGCCAGGGGTAATCGCAGATCATTTTCCGAACTTCTAGCGCAGAGCTTGAGCGATTGAGAGATTCCCGAAGATGGCGCATCCCTTTACCGCCGCGCAAAAACCAGCAGCCGATCCTGCGCGCATCCAGAAGGGATCGCCGTTCGTTTTGGTAAGAAATAATGTGATCTAAATGTTCTAAAAGAGTATCGCGATAGTCCATTCCAGTGCGCTCAATCGGAGCTTCATCAGAGAGATAACGATAAATATCTTCAACTAGCCATGGTTTGCCCATCGTCCCGCGTGCCAGCAAAATCGCGTCGCAATGGGTATATTCGAACAATTTTTTCGCGCTTCCCCCATCGAATGCATCGCCGTTGCCAATCACGGGGATACGCTTTGCCGCCATTTTACATTCACGGATAAAATCCCAGTTCGCCGGACCCTTATACCCTTGAGCCCGCGTGCGTCCATGAATACAGATTGCGGAAGCACCTGCTTCTTCGGCGATACGTGTGACCTGCGGCCCCACAATGTGACTGGAATCCCAACCAGCACGGATTTTTACTGTCACAGGAATTTTTACAGCTGCAACCATTTTAGACAATACTTCACCAATCAGATCCAACGTCTTCAGCATTCCCGAACCGCTCCCATCCTTGGTGACTTTATCGACCGGACATCCGCAATTCAAGTCCACGACATCAAAGCCCAGGTCCTCAATGATTTTTGCACACTCGCCTGCAATTTCAGGTTTGCTTCCACAAATCTGACCGCCGATCGGGTGCATAGAAGGCTCGTAGTCAAGCATGCGGTAAGTGTTGGGATCCTGGCGAATCAAAGGTTCCATCTTGACCATCTCGCAGAAGATAAGACCCGGACGATATTTTGCGGTCATTCTACGAAAGGGCAAATCAGAACATCCAGCCAAAGGAGCACAAAAGATGTTAGAGGGTAATCGCAAAGAACCGAGTTGGAAAGGGCGTTTTAACACGATGGAGTGGTATAAAAAATTTTTAAAGAAGAAGGAATAAAATTAAATTTTCCATAATTTGAAGCGCAAAAAAGCCTAATAAGGGGCTAAGATCTAATACTCCCCCAATGGGCGGAATAAAACGGCGGAACACATTCAGATAGGGATCCGTGTAAAAAGCGACAAAGCGCATCAACTTATGTTGAGCAAACGCAGGGAACCAAGAGCCGATAATGCGCACTAATAAAAAAAGAGTATAGATTAGAAAAATCCAATGAATGATGTTTCCTAAAAAAAGCAGCATGAGAACCCATTTCGATGATGTTTATGGACATTTTATACTGCGCCCAGTCTAAAAATGTGAATTTAGGAGGTCTTAGAACAGTCCAAGTTTGAACGAAGCAAAGCGTTCGTGACGAGGAGGTATTAAATAATACCTCCGAGAAGCGATCGTTCGAAGATGGGCTGTTATAATGGCCCCATAAATTCACATTTTTAGACTGGGCGCAGTATACCTTCTTTCAGAGAGTAGATGCAATTGAAAATTACGGAATTATCTTGCTGGAAAATAAATAAAAATTTACTTTTATAGTTTTCGAGCATAGCATGCGCTAGAGGGATTATGAAATTTTATTCACTTCTTCTTCTCTCTTCATTTTTATGCAATCAGGCATTCGTTTTCGGTATTTACAATGCCAATATCTCTTTCATGCCTTTTACCGATCTGCTCGGACATGTTGATGAGCCGAAAAAAAAGCCAACATCTCCAAAGAGCAATCCTTCCCCAGAAAATAAAAAACAATTTCACGTCATGCATGCGGGGCTACGACATACGGAAGCAAGAGGAGTAGGATATCAAGAGGGGTATACCACGTTAGAAGGATTCGGTATTTACAATGCCAATACCTCTTTCATGCCTTTTATCGATCTGCGCGGACATGTTTTTGATAACGGCAAGTTTGGTGGAAATGTTGGAGTGGGCGGCCGCTCCCTTCTCTGTTCGATTGGCCACGTGTTAGGCTATTATCTCTATTACGATGTGCGCCAAGACAGGCATCATCTGACTCCTCAACAATTGAGCCCTGGCATCGAATTACTCGGTAACCGCATGGAATACCGTATGAATGGGTATTTCCCCATTGGTAATCAGAAAAGTCACAAGTACCATTTTGATTTCGACAGTTTTAAGGGACATCACGTTATCTTAAAGGCTAAGCAGAGAGATGTGATGATTGGAGGAGATGCGGAAGTGGGTGCTCATCTCACACAAAGTACAAAATATGATCTCTATGCAGGGGTTGGCCCCTATTATTTTTCTTCTCCGCATGCTTCCTCTTGGGGAGGCAAAACACGTCTGCTCGGCCGTTATAAAGAGTACATTGCTTTAGAAGCTTCTTATTCTTATGACCATCTTTTCCGCAGCGTTGTACAAGGGACAATTGCTTTTAACTTTCCTTTTGGAAAAAGGTTGCAAAGCCGAGGGAAAGAGTGCTCATCCCAAACCAATCTTGCTCTTTCACGTGCTGCATTTGCCCCTTATCGCTTTGAAATTCCAGTGGTAAAAAAAGTGACAAGAAGGGAAAAAGCGATCAATCCTGCAACGGGCAATCCTTGGCAAGTGTGGTTCGTAGACAATACGAGCAGCTCTGCTGGAAGCATTGAAAGTCCCTTCCCGACACTGGTTCAGGCCCAGAATGCCTCCTCTCCATGGGATGCCATTTATGTATTTCCGGGGAATGGCACAACTCAAGGGATGGATGCGGGCATTGTATTGCAGGACGGGCAAAAGCTTTTCGGATCAGGGATCAGCCAAGTATTCCCAACGACGCAAGGTTCGATTACAGTGCCCGCCCAAAGCAAAACCTTTCCCAACATCACAAATGCAATTCTCAATACATCCGGCGTCAATTTAGGCAATGATTGTGAAGTTTCAGGTCTCTACATTTCCAATACGAATGGCGGGAATGGAATTAATGGCGGCGATCCCTCGGTTCTTCCCACTTTTTTAGGAATCACTAATACTTATATTCACGACAATATCTTCACCAACTGTACGGTGACCAATGGAGCGATTTCTCTGCATAATTGCCAGGGAAATTTGATGATTGAAAATAACACCATCGACACAGTAACAATTGGAAGCCTAGGCGGTTTAATCAGCGGCATTAATATTTTTAATTTTCACCTTCCTGTGACTTCTTCCGTTGTTATTACAAATAATATTGTGCAAAATACCGCTGCGAATGGGCATGGAGGTGCTGGGATTGCTGTTGATTCGCAGGGTCTCGGAGATAATATTAATGCTAGTATCCAAAATAATTTGATCACTAATTGTGTTAACGGAATTCATATTTTCGCAAGTAATACAGGAACTAATATATGTGCTACAATTTCTGGAAATCAAATTAATCAAGCGCTGTCTGCAGGAGTAAATATGGTAAGCACATTAAGTTCTTTGGTTTCAGCAAATGTAGAGAACAATACGATAACTAACGCAGCTGTTTCTGGCGTTTTAGCAATATCGAATAGTTCCTCTACACTCCATGTACAACTTACTGATAATTCTAGTTCGTCAGGGTATTCTTTAATTCAAACAGGATCCAGTGAATTCATCTTGTCAGCTCTTGTGGGAAATGTTGGAGCACCGTTTAACATAGCGGGGACTATTACTCTAACAGAGACGGACGTATCCTGCCCTGGACAATGAACCCAGGCCTTAAGGCCTGATTCACATTTTTAAAACGGAATGATCTTGCCAGAAAACAAATAAAAGATTTACTTTTACATTTTTCGAGCATTCCACACGCCATGGGGATTTATGAAATTTTATTCACTTCTTCTTCTCTCTTCATTGTTATGCAATCAAGCCTTCGTTGATGAGCCGAAAAAAAAGCCAACATCTCCAAAGAGCAATCCTTCCCCAGAAAATAAAAAACAATTTCACGTCATGCATGCGGGGCTACGACATACGGAAGCAAGAGGAGTAGGATATCAAGAGGGGTATACCACGTTAGAAGGATTCGGTATTTACAATGCCAATACCTCTTTCATGCCTTTTATCGATCTGCGCGGACATGTTTTTGATAACGGCAAGTTTGGTGGAAATGTTGGAGTGGGCGGCCGCTCCCTTCTCTGTTCGATTGGCCACGTGTTAGGCTATTATCTCTATTACGATGTGCGCCAAGACAGGCATCATCTGACTCCTCAACAATTGAGCCCTGGCATCGAATTACTCGGTAACCGCATGGAATACCGTATGAATGGGTATTTCCCCATTGGTAATCAGAAAAGTCACAAGTACCATTTTGATTTCGACAGTTTTAAGGGACATCACGTTATCTTAAAGGCTAAGCAGAGAGATGTGATGATTGGAGGAGATGCGGAAGTGGGTGCTCATCTCACACAAAGTACAAAATATGATCTCTATGCAGGAGTTGGCCCCTATTATTTTTCTTCTCCGCATGCTTCCTCCTGGGGAGGCAAAACACGTCTGCTCGGCCGTTATAAAGAGTACATTGCTTTAGAAGCTTCTTATTCTTATGACCATCTTTTCCGCAGCGTTGTACAAGGGACAATTGCTTTTAACTTTCCTTTTGGAAAAAGGTTGCAAAGCCGAGGAAAAGAGTGCTCATCCCAAACCAATCTTGCTCTTTCACGTGCTGCATTTGCCCCTTATCGCTTTGAAATTCCAGTGGTAAAAAAAGTGACAAGAAGGGAAAAAGCGATCAATCCTGCAACAGGCAACCCTTGGCAAGTGTGGTTCGTAGACAATACGAGCAGCTCTGCTGGAAGCATTGAAAGTCCCTTCCCGACACTGGTTCAGGCCCAGAATGCCTCCTCTCCATGGGATGCCATTTATGTATTTCCGGGGAATGGCACAACCCAAGGGATGGATGCGGGCATTGTATTGCAGGACGGGCAAAAGCTTTTCGGATCAGGGATCAGCCAAGTATTCCCAACGACGCAAGGTTCGATTACAGTGCCCGCCCAAAGCAAAACCTTTCCCAACATCACAAATGCAATCCTCAATACATCCGGCGTCAATTTAGGCAATGATTGTGAAGTTTCAGGTCTCTACATTTCCAATACGAATGGCGGGAATGGAATTAATGGCGGCGATCCCTCGGTTCTTCCCACTTTTTTAGGAATTACTAATACTTATATTCACAACAATATCTTCACCAATTGCGCGGTGATCAGCGGAGCGATTTCTCTGCATAATTGCCAGGGAAATTTGATGATTGAAAATAACATCATCGACACAGTAACAACAAATGGAACTATGGCCGGTTTAATCAACGGCATTAGTATTTTTAATTTTACCCTTCCTGTGACTTCTTCCATTGTTGTTACAAATAATCTTGTGCAAAATACCGTTGTGAACAATGGTTTTGGGATTACTGTTGACTCGCAGACTCTCGGAGCTAATACTAATGCTAGTATCCAAAATAATTTGATCATCAATTGCGATAATGGAATTAATCTTTCAGGAGGTTTTTCAGGAACTAATGTATGTGGTACAATTTCTGAAAATCAAATTAATCAAGCACTGTTCGTAGGAATAACTGTGGACAGCTTATTTAGTGCTTTGGTTTCAGCGAATGTAGAGAACAATACGATAACTAACGCCGCTTCTTTTGGCGTTTTATCAACATCGGATGCCTCCTCTACACTTCAGCTACAACTTACTGATAATTCTAGTTCGTCGGGTTATTCTTTAAATGAAACAGGTGGCAGCACATTCATTTTGTCGCCTCTTGTGGGAAATGTTGGCGCGCCGTTTAACGCATCGGGGACTATCACTCTTACAGAGGCGGACGTCTCCTGCCCTTGAGTGGCCCCCTAAATTGGACCGCTTCAACACTTTTATTTACACTCGGACTTACTTATAGTCTTTTCTGAATTACTTTTCTAAGATACAATCCCACTCCTATTCTTCAGTGGGAATTATGTTTATCATTGGTCTGACTCTCGACAAGGAAACATTTAGAGTTGCCATCTTAAAAAAAGAAAAAAAATCGATTGCCATCGAGTCTTTACACACATTTTCTTATGGCTCTGACAATGTAAAGCTATTTTACAATCTTCTGCCTTTCCATACGGGAAAAGAGATCCAGATTGCATCAGGGCTGATGAGCTCCGATGTCTTTATCCGCAAACTTCATCTGCCTCTTCGGGACAAACGAAAGATCCTCGACGCATTGCCCTTCCAGCTTGAATCCTTGCTTCCTTTTTCAAGCGAGAACCCTATCATTTGCCCCCTTTTGAAACCTTTAAGCAAGCAGATGACTGCTGTGGCAGTGATCGCCACCACTCAAGAGCATCTTTCTTCTCATCTCACAAAGTGGAAAGAAATGGATATCGAACCGGATACCGTTTCATGCGACCCCATTGCTCTTCTGCGATTTGCCAGATGGAAATTTCCTCAAGAGTTTCGGATTCTCTGTTTTGATGTTCGCGACAAAAAATTTTCCTGTGTACTTTTAGAAGGTAACGACCTCGTCCTTTCGCAGTCCAGCCTTGTCGATAACCCAGAAAATTTCGCTTTAGACCTTGAAAAACTCTCCATCTTTCTCAAACAAAAAGGGGTTGTGGATGATCAGACTCCTTGGATATTGACAGGAGATTCCGCAGATTTCACAGAGGTCATCAGCAAAATTTTTATGGGGAACAAGTTAGAAATTTCTGAAGAGGGTTTAGCTCTTTATGCCACTCCCATCGGATGTGCGTTGGATGCGCTTGCTGCAGATAAGCTTAGCGTTCAATTCTGTCAAAAAGAATTTACTCCAGAACATGTATGGCAATTGCGCAAGAAAAAAATGCTCCACTATCTCGGGTTATGCCTAGGAGCAGCATTGCTGATGTCCATTGGAGGATCCGTTGTCCTCCACAGAAAGCAACACAAGCTGATTGAGAATTTACAAAGTTATCTTTCATCCAAAGATCCTCTTTCTTCCATTCACCATATGGAAGAAAAACTCTATGAGTGGGAAAATTCCTTACGCGGACAAAAAAATTCCTTTGCTTTTGTGCCAACTGTTCCCAAGGTCAGCGATGTTCTGGCATGGCTCAGCGCCCATCCCTCTTTTGCAACCGAAGAAGGCGGCCAAAAAGAGGGGATGGACATCAAATCTCTCCATTACACTTTAGTAAAGTACCCTAAAATCGGAGAGGCAACTTCCCCTTATACTGCACAGATGGAACTAGAATTTACTTCGCTGACTCCGCGGAGCGCACGAGATTTTCATGAAGCTTTGCTTAAAGGTGATCAGATCGTCAATGCGAAAAAAGAAGTGAAATGGCAAACGCACAATCAATCGTACCAGACCTCTTTTGAACTCAACAAAGAGAGAGGTTCATGAGGAAATTCTCTTGTAAGCTTTCTCCCTTTTCCCTTTGCCTTGTATTGGTAGCAGCCCCTGTTCCTTTTTTAATTTTTCTTTTTAACTTCTTCTTTGGATTGCAAAAATTAGAACAACTCGAAAAGGAAATGGAAAGAATTCATACAAAAATGGTCGTCATGCAAGAAAGTCAAAAAAAGGAAAGCATTCTCTTGTCCGCTTTGAAAAATCCCGATCCACACTATCTCGACAAGCACGTGGAAACATTGACTTTTCTACTGCCTGAAATCAAAAAACTCGAGACGATTCAATTAGAAGGTCCTGAAGAAGAACAGATTGCCAAACGTCTACAACAGCTCAAGGATGGGGGTAATCGCCTGCGCTTTTCCGAAGAACAGATCCGCGCCAATGAGCTTTTTCGAGAAACTGAGGAAAAACAGCAACAACCTATTGAGCTCAATGAAGAAGATCTTAAACAACTTCTCTGCCTGATCGAGGGAGTCACGATTTGGCCATACGGTCCCAAAGAGGGCCGATCACAATTGATCATCCAAGACTTCAAGTTGGCGAGGAAAGAGCTCTTGCCCAATGAAAAAGTGTATGTCGTGACGATGCAATTGATCAAACGAGAAAACTTAGAGGCCCTACGATGAGAAAAATCTTTTGGCGTCGAATTTTACAATTAGGAGGGAATTGCAAAACTCCTCGCCAGCAGAAAATCGATGATTTTGGCACCTGTTGCCAGAACCCGCACAGCGGGTTCGGTTGGCGGCAGCGAAAGCATACTTGGATAAGTAGAAGAGCCGCCGCCAAGGCGACAGGTGCCAAAAGCGCGATTTTATGCGGCGAAGAGTTTTGCAATTCCCTCTTAACTCTACTGATTAGCCTGGCGGTTCTTTCCGGCTGCGCTTCCAGAACTTCCTCTGACAAAAGCGATTCTGTTGTCAGCATGCAAATCGTCGACCGCAATGGGTTCACAGAGACAGTGAGCAATAAAGAGCGCCTTTCCAGTTATAAATCTGTGAATTTTTCCACACCGCAGCCCTATCAAAAAGTACTGCGCGTCTTCGGTCGAAATTCTGCCGGTCAGAGTCTGTCCAAAATTACGAGTTACCACGATAACGGTCACCTTTGGCAGTACCTGGAAGCTGTAGACGGCAGGGCGCATGGGATTTATCAAGAATGGTTTCCTAATGGCCGTATGAAAATTGAAACCCATCTTATCGAAGGGATGGCAGACATCCACGATCTCGCCCAAGCCACTTGGGTATTTGAAGGGGCAAGCAAAGTTTGGGATGATCAAGGAAACCTGATTGCTGAATTTTCTTATGAAAAGGGTCTTTTGCACAATCCGGCACAATATTTTTTCCCCAATGGCCAGCTGCAAAAAATGATCCCTTATCGCCAAGGAGAGATCCATGGCATGCTTCAAGTTTTCGATGAACATGGAAATCTTCTAGAAGAGATTCCTCATGTCAATGGAGAAAAAGAGGGAAGCGCCACTGCTTTTTGGACGCCTAAGCATCTCTTGTCGAAAGAATTTTATGAACATGGCCGTCTGATCCACGCTTCTTATTATGCTCCCGATGGAACATCCATCGCCGAAATTAACGACGGACAAGGCAAGCAAGCCCAATTTAAAGAGGGCCAACTTTACGCACTCATCCATTTTTCATGCGGCATTCCTGAAGGCGATGTCGAGTTGTTTTATTCTAATGGAACTCTTAAATGCTCCTACGTCGTCAAAGATGGAAAAAAGAATGGCGAGGAATGGGAATATTACCTTTCAGAAAAAGGCCAGCGGCCTATGCCAAAGCTCTGTTTACATTGGAATGAGGATCGGATCCAAGGACAAGTAAAAACCTGGTATTCCAATGGCCAAATTGAAAGCCAGCGCGAATTCAACGGCAGCAAAAAGCAAGGGGTCTGTTTTGCTTGGTATAAAAATGGAGATCTCATGCTAGTCGAAGAGTACGAAAATGATCTGTTGATCAAAGCTTCTTATTATAAAAAGGGAGACAAAAAAATCGTCTCAAAGATCGAGTCGGGAAAAGGAATCGCCTCGTTATATACAAGTGACGGCATTTTTCTAAAGAAAGTGACCTACGAAAAAGGAAAACCACAACTCAACCATGACCCTATCCATTAGAGGATCAAAAGGCCGGGAAAAGGGCGATTTTAGCAGGTGAATGAGGTTATGCAAGATGTCTATTGAACATCCCACTATTGATTTAGAGGCGGGGTCTTTGGATTTTTATAGAGATAATTTCCTTCGGACTCCTGTGGATACACTTCCCTTCGGTTCGGCTTGCACATCCGCGCGCCTGAACAAGTTTGCGCCATGACAAGAGCCCCTGTGGAAACGGTATCACACACGGCATAATCCGCTCCATCAAGGCAATACCACAACACAGTATAAGGAGTCTTTGATTGATAATCTGAGTTTGCGGACGCATTAGCACCGCCATATAGTCCATATTGCCCATAAGTATCTGTCCAAACAGTTTCTTTTTGGGCTTTGATGACAAGTTCTCCTAAAAAAGAGCCATCGCTGCCACGGATAGCGGCTCGAAGATCATAAGGGCTATTGTTGACTAAACGCACTGTGCCGGCATGAAGCAAACAAGGGGAAATCATCAGGCCAAATATCAAAAAAGCCAGCTTTTGAATCATTTCCGGTATAAAAGCCACATTCCTCCTAACAGGGTTAATAAGGGCTCTGTTGCTGCTGTTGCTGACATTCCTGAGCGCCACCGCAACCTTGCGCTGTGACAACAGCTCCAGCAGCAACATTATCACAAGTGCCATAAGCACTTCCATTCATGCACATCCAATTCACCGTATAGGGCGTTTGGGAAGCATATTGGCTTTGAGTCCCCCAATCTTCGTCATTATCACTCCACAATGTCGCATCACTGGGATTGAGCACAAATTGCCCAAGAAGCGTTCCATTGGCATCGTAAATTGTGGCCTGCAAAGTATAGGTGGAATTGTTCATCAAAGTGACGGAATTGGCCCAACCCATCCCGCAGGCCAAAATAAAAATGACAGTCAATACGTAATTCATCTTAATCTTAATTCTCCTCTTGTGCAATCCATTTTCCTGCCTCTTCAAAATAGGCCCATTTAAAATCGATTTGCCCCATCGAGGACAGGACAACATCTTTTAGGTGGGGTTGATTGACATATAGCATAGTGTAATAAAAAATTGGAATCATTGGCATTTCATCGATCAATATTTGTTCACTTTGCGCAAGGAGTTCAAGGCGTTGCTGAGAATCGATAACTTCTGACGATTGATCGAGAAGTTCGATATAACGAGGGTTTTCCCAAAGAGTATTATTCGAGCCGCTCTTTTTAAATTTGAAAACTTCTAAAAAATTAATCGGGTCAGCAAAATCGGCAACCCAGGATCCTGAAGACAATTGAAAGTCTTGTTTGGATATCCGATCGAAGTAAACTTTGCCTTCTACAGATTGCAATTTCACGCGGATACCAAAGGCTTCGAACCATTGCTGTTGGATAGCTTGCGCAATCAGATGGTTTCTCTCTTCTGTTCGATAGAGGAGAGAAATTTCAGGCAAGTTCTCTTTGGTCAGTTGCTGCGCTCTAAGGGCTTCATCAAACAATCGTCGCGCTTCTGTTAAATCGCCATCTTGAAAATAGGGCTGTTTCTGCAATTTTAAGAAAATAGGGACAAGACCTGTTGCAGGAATCTGGTCCCCGCGAGTGACATGCTCGACGATAGCGCTCCGATAAATAGCAAGAGCAAAAGCCTTTCGCATCAAAGGATGGTTAAAAGGAGAAGCTTCCGTGTTCACTCGAATGAAATATGTTCCAAGAAGCTCTTTGGTATTGAGCTTGTTTTCTTTTCTTAATGAATCGAGAGCATCTACAGGTAATAGGGAAAGTGGAGATCCCGCCCAATCAATTTTTTGTTTCTCGAAACAGTTGAGTTCAGTCTCTTCTTGGAGCATCTGCAACTCTAGAGATGCAATTTTAACAGCTGGCGCATCCCAATATTGAGGATTTTTGACCAAAGTCAAATGGTCTTGGTGTTTCCATTCGATGAGTTGAAAGGGCCCGTTGCCAACATAAGTGGAAGCGTTTTGAGGCCAAAAGGGATTCTGCTCATCGACCTTTTGAGGGATGGGGAAAAAAGCGGGGCAGGCAACCAGATCTAAAAAATAAGGCGTGGGATTTTCCAGTTCAACCTCTAATGTCTTATCACTCAGGATCTTCACGCCAATCTGATCTATGGGTACTTTTCCTTCTTTTGCAGCCTTGCCATTTTTAATCACGTAAAGCTGAAAGGCGATGTCCGAAGGGAAATCAGGAGAAAGCATCTTTTTCCATGCGTAAATAAAATCTGAGGCTAATACAGAGTCCCCGTTTGACCACACACTCTCTTTTAAGTGAAAGGTATAGATCCTAAGATCAGAAGAAATGTCCACACTGCTTGCAAGAGCAAGTTCAGGTTTTTCTTCTTTGTTCACGCGCGTCAGCCCTTCAAAAAGCATCCGAACAAGAGTTTGTCCACTTAAGCTGCGTGCTTTGCGTGGGTCCAAAGTTTGCGGCTCACTCTGAATGTTAATCCGCAGTGTTTGAGAAACGGTCTCTTTCTGGCTTTTTTTCGGAGATTGACATCCTGATCCAATCGCGAACAAAATTACACTGATTATCAAGATCAAATAGCGACCCATAAATTAGATTCTCTTTTTATTCGCCTTTTAATATGCTCCCTTAGTCTTGTCTATAGAGGGAATTGCAAAACCCTTCTATAACATAAAAGTCTTTTTTTTGGAGAGGGAATTGCAAAACTCCTCGCCAGCAGAAAATTGATGATTTTGGCACCTGTTGCCAGAACACGCACAGCGGGTTCGGTTGGCGGCGGCGAAAGCATACTTGGATAAGTGGCTGCGAAGACACGAGAAGGTCCGGGGAACCTTCGTAAGTAGCAAAGCAGGTGAGCGAAGGAGCGAACCGGGGCCGAAGGCAGCCGCCGCCAAGGCGACAGGTGCCAAAAGCGCGATTTTATGCGGCGAGAAATTTTGCAATTCCCTCTTGGAGGTTAAATGTGAGTGTTAACATGCAATATGCAGTCACACAATGGCCCACTCCAGTCTTTAACACTCCTCATGTTCCTCATTGTTTTGGAGGCAAGGACGGCGATACTCTTCCTCTAGACGAACAAGGTCTGATGAGAACGGTTGAAACCATACTCTTCCCTCACGCCAAAATACAACTATTCGAACGGGTCGCCCAATCTTCCATCTGGCGCATAAGCACTCATGAATATGACTATGGAGGCAATTACTATATCGATGCCCGCTTTGTTCAACTTGTTCCTCATATTCCTGCAAATAGAACGATTGTGATTCCTGCCATGCCAACAATCCTTTCAAAATTAGAACGGCTCATGGGAACGCGTTATGTTTGGGGAGGAAATTGGCCGCAAGGGATCGATTTAGTACCACTATTGTATCCGAGCCGAACCCCTTTGCATCAACTGTCTGCTCTCATTCAAGACACATGGAAATTCAAAGGACTGGATTGCTCTGGGCTATTTCACTACGTCTCCGCAGGTTATACGCCGCGCAATACTTCAAGTCTTATCCATTTTGGGAAGGCTGTTCCCATCGAGGGGTTGAGTGTTAGCGGGATCATTAAGAAAGTCAACGACCTTGATTTGATTGTCTGGGAAGGACACGTTGTCGGCGTTTTCGATGAAAAAACAACGATCGAAAGCAGAGCTCCAAAAGGAGTCATTAAAGCCAAGTTCTCTGAGCGCCTGATTGAAATCATGAAAGATCGAAAACCTGTCAATCAATGGGACGAAAGCGAAGGCCCTCGATTCGTCATCAGGCGATGGCATCCCGACAACATGGGATAACCTACTATTTTCTGAATTCTGAGATCAAATTAGCGACAAGGGCGCTCCATCCTGTTTGGTGCGAAGCGCCGAGGCCTTTTCCCGTTTCGGGATTGTAGTATTCGTAAAACTCGATGTAATTGTTCCAATGGGGGTCGTCTTTGAAGCGGAAGGAACTACCCCAAACGGGACGGATATTTTCGTTGTTCTTGGTGAAAATGGAAATGATCCCGTCTGCAAAAAAATGTGCAATTTGGTCCAAATTGGCCGGTTGCTCTTCGCCGACTTTGATCTCAATCTCATCGAGAGCGACCTTTGCCATTTTTTTAAAAGCATCGATTAAAATGAAATTGGTCTGGATCCAGATCGGTCCACGCCAATTCGAATTCCCCCCCTTGATCCTTTCAATCGAATCTCCAGGCTCATAGCCAATTTTTTTATTTTCAAAAATAAAGGGATTTTCAAGATGGAATTTAGACAGGCTGCGCAAGCCGTAGGGAGATCGGAATTCATTGGGATTCCAAATGTAGCGCAACACACTTTTGAGCTGGTTTTCATTCATTAAGGTGAGCAAATAGACTTTCTTGCCCTTCTTTTCGAGAGGAATAATGCATTGTTCGACCAAATCTTTGCGATTCTCTAAAAACCAATCGTAATTGATTTTGAATTCTGGAAATTGGGCGAGCTCCTCTTCTTCGATGACCTCTGTGGCATACAGTGGAATGATCCCCACCAGTGACCGGACCCGGAATTTGGCAAATTTTCCATTCGGATAAGTGAGCACATCGTAGAAAAACCCATCGCGCTCGCTCCACATTTCATAATCTTGATTTCCTCGTTTTTTCATTGCATGTGCAATGTAGACATAGTGTTCAAAAAATTTTGTCGCGAGCGATTCATAAATACGGTTTTCCTTGGCAAGCTCTAGGGCAATCCGCATCAGGTTCAAGCAAAACAGAGCCATCCAACCTGTCCCATCAGACTGCTGTAATTTGATTCCCCCCGAAAGGCGTTGGGAGCGATCGAGGATGCTGATATTGTCCATCCCCAAGAAGCCTCCTTCAAAAACGTTGTTTCCTTCACTATCCACCTTATTGACCCACCAGGAGAAGTTCATCAATAACTTATGGAAGCAACGCTCCAAAAAATCGCGATCCCCTTTTCCATCTTTCTCTTTTTGCATGTGAAAAAGATGCAGAGCCGCCCAGCACTGAACAGGAGGATTCAGATCTGAAAACTCCCATTCATAAGAGGGAATTTGCCCATTGGGATGTTGGAATTGATCAAATAAAAGAAGCCAGAGCTGTTCTTTGGCAAGCTCGATGTCGACAAGCGCTAACACCAAACAATGAAATGCTTGGTCCCAAGCAGCGAACCAGGGATACTCCCATTTGTCCGGCATCGACAAGATCCGCATCGAATTGAGATGGCGCCAATGGATATTGCGAATCTGTTCGCGTGAAACAGGTGGAGGGTAGAGGGGATTGTCGCCTTTAAGCCACACATTGACATCGAATAAATAAATCTGCTTGCTCCAAAGCACGCCGGCGATGGCTTGCCTTTGGATCATCTTTTCTTCAGGAGTTGCTTTTTTCGGATAGAGCGTTTCATAAAAATGATCTGCTTCTTTTTTTCTTAAAGCGATCATCTCTTCGACGTTCTCTAAGGGATTCTTCATCTCTTTGTCGCTTAAGCGAAAATACAGGGCAACAGAGCTTTTGGGAGGGATAGCCTCCAAAAAGTAATGAAGGCATCCCTTTGTGCCTACTTTCGAAGGATTGATGGTTTTTTCATTGTGGATTAAATGGCGATGGAATCCATCTTTGTAATAATGGCTGGGAATTTCATGTCCAAATTCATGCGTTTCATTATCTGTAAATAGAAGCTCGGCTTCTTTTTTCCCGTAAAGATACCGTTTGCCAAGTCGGTATTTAAATCCCAGATTTTGCGGAGGAGGCATATTGTCTTCCTCAGCGATCAAAAAGAGCTCTGTTTCCTTCTTTGTCCCCGCGGTAATGCGAGGCGAGGCGGTTCTGGCCTCCCCCCAAGCCCAACTGTTTCGATACCACAATTGCGCTAGAATATGTAAAGGTGCCGGATGATCTCCACGATTAAAGGCTTCGATTTTAATACAGATGTCTTCAGGAGACGCTTTGGCATACTCGATAAAAATGTCGAAATATTTATTCTCATCAAAAATCCCCGTATCCATCAGTTCATATTCTGTGTCGAATGATGTTCTCCGTCGATTTTCTTCGCGGAGTTTTTGATAAGGAAATTCCGCCTGAGGATATTTATATAAATATTTCATATAAGAATGCGTGGGCGTCGCATCGAGATGGAAATAACATTCTTTCACATCTTCTCCGTGATTGCCCTCCCATGCATTCACTCCGAATAAACGCTCTTTGAGAAGCGGATCACGGCAATTCCAAAAAGCTGGCGCAAAGACTAGAATCTGATAACGATCACACCATCCTGCAATTCCATCTTCTCCCCAGCGATAAGCTTTTTGATGGGCAAGATCAAAAGGAAAATAACTCCAAGCATCTCCATTGGAACTGTAATCTTCTCGGACCGTTCCCCAAGATCGTTCAGAAACATAGGGGCCCCATTTATGCCATTCAGGAACAGGTCCTTTCCGTTTTTGTTGTAAACGACGAGCTTCCTCAGTCGCACTTTCACTTTTCTTGTGCATAACGTGCAGCTCCTATCAAAGCCGTTTTTTCATTGAGAACAATTTTTAGAGGAACCTTCATGAGGAGTGATGAAAATCTTCCCTTGTCGCTGAAGGATTGAATAAACTTCCCTTCTTTGAAAAATTCCAGAAGATGCGGAGCAATTCCTCCGCCGATGAAGACCCCTCCCACCGCTAAAAATTTAAGCGCCAAATTTCCAGCTTCAGAGCCGTAGATCGAAACAAATAGACGACAAGCTCTGACACAAGCAGGACACTGACCATCTGCTGCATTTTCTGTAATGATGCGCTGCGGTTCTTTCTGGCCAAAGAGTGAACTGACGCAAAAAATTTCTGATTCGCGTTTGGTATCGATCAAAAAGCGATAAAGTAAATATAAGCCAGACCCCGATAAAATCCGTTCATAAGAGATATGTTTATATTGGAGTTTAAGATATCTCAATAACTCAATTTGTTCTTCATCGGTCGGAGCAAAATCGCAATGTCCGCCTTCGCAAGCAAAGGGATAATGGGTCTTCTCATCCCAGTAGAGTCCGGCTTCTCCCAATCCTGTCCCCGCTGAGATCAGTGCTTGGTTCCCTGACATTTTCTCGCCAGCATTGATCGTAAAAAATTCTTCATCTGGAAGACAGCGCAATCCCCAAGCGTTTGCTTCTAGATCATTGATCAGATGCACATTGGGGATGTGCAATTCTTTGACAAGTGCTCTAGCTGAAATTACCCATGGCAAGTTCGTCGCTTGGCAGACCCCATCGTGTATAGGTCCTGCAATCCCGAATGAAGCCGATGAGATGTTTTTTTCTCCTTTTTGGGCCAAAAACTTCTTAAGCAGTGAAGCAAAATCAGGAAATTCCTTGCTTGCAAACTTTTCCTCATGGATAAAATTTCTGCCTTTTTCTTCAAAAAGGGCAAGTCTCACCTTTGTTCCACCGATGTCTCCTGCAAGAATCATTCCCACTCCAAAGGAGTTAATCTTTTTTAATAAGGGAATTGCAAAACTCCTCGCCGCATAAAATCGATGATTTTATGCGGCGAGGAGTTTTGCAATTCCCTCTAATCATAGAAGTACATTGAATGAAGATTTTTGTCTAAGGCATTGTAAGCCAATAACCGTCGCGTTTCCGCAAAGCTAGCGCTTCAGATTTGCATCAGGCTTCGCCGGCGGCGAAACAGGCCATGTGCAAGCACATGGCCGATGCAGCCGGGTGCAAAGGTGAAGATGCCAGCGCAGCGGAAACGCGACCGTTATTGGCTTACGATGCCTAAGAGTCTGTTTGAGAAATAACACTGCTAGCGATTACACTAACAGATATACCGAAACAAGATTAATCCAAGGGTGGTGTCATGTCTCAATCCAATGATTCTGCAAAGAAAAAAGCATTAGAAGCAGCAATTGCGCAAATTGAAAAACAATTTGGCGATGGTTCAATTATGACTCTCGGCAAACATTCAGCTGCGCGCGAGATGAGCGTCATTAAAACGGGAGCGATCACTCTAGACCTTGCTCTTGGCATTGGTGGAGTGCCACGAGGGCGTATCGTTGAAATCTTCGGTCCCGAATCTTCGGGGAAATCGACACTGGCCACTCATATTGTCGCCAACGCGCAAAAAAATGGCGGCATTGCTGCTTATATTGATGCTGAACATGCCCTCGATCCCTCTTACGCAGCAAAGATTGGCGTCAATTTAGATGAACTGATGATCTCTCAACCTGATTCCGGAGAAGAGGCGCTCAACATTGCTGAGATGCTGGCGCGCTCCAATGCAATCGATGTGATCGTCATTGATTCGGTTGCCGCCCTCGTGCCCAAAAACGAGCTCGAAGGTGAAATCGGGGATTCGTTTATGGGACTGCAAGCGCGCATGATGTCGCAAGCTTTGCGCAAATTGACAGCCACTCTTTCTAAAAGCAACACATGCGCCATTTTCATCAATCAGATCCGCGAAAAGATCGGTGTGATGTTTGGCAACCCCGAAACGACAACGGGAGGTCGAGCGCTCAAATTTTATGCTTCGATCCGAATGGACATTCGCCGTATTGGCGGCATTAAAGGTCCAGACAATAGCGATGTCGGCAACCGCGTCAAGGTCAAAGTCGTTAAGAATAAAATGGCCCCCCCATTCCAAGCTGCGGAATTCGATATTCTCTTTAATGAAGGAATTTCCCGCATCGGATCCATTCTCGATCTTGGGACTGATCTTTGCATTATCGAGAAGAAAGGCACTTGGTTCAGCTATGGAGGCAACCGTCTTGGCCAAGGTAGAGAAGCCGCCCGTGAAGAGTTGAAAAAGAATCCCAAATTCATTGACGAAATTGAAAAAGCGATCTTTGTTAAAGTCGCAGAAGGGAAAGGGCTCCCCCTCAAAGAACCTTCCGGAGCGCCTGAACTTGCTGAAGTTTAAAGAACAACTTTAAGGACCTTTAACGTTCTCAATGGCATATCGAGTCAAGATATCGCACATTTTCTCAAAAGATGGCGTTAGAATGCCAAGATCTTGAAGGTCTTTACGAAGGTGACACATTTCCTCATCAAAAAGAGCAAGCGCGCGCTCTTTTCCAATCAGCCTTGCGATACTCATTTCACGCTGTTTCTTCTCATCTTGAAGCATATCCTCTAAATCATCAGCCGTTTGAAAAGCCATCCCAAAATGATAGGCTGCCTTTTTCACTTTTTCCAATTTGCTGACATCTCCTCCGCCAAACAACCATCCCAAAACAAAGGAGACTTGGAAAAGAGTGACCGTCTTTTTATAAATGACTTGCTTAACGGTGTCGAGATTTTGATTAGGCGGGAAAAGATCGAGAAACTGCCCGCCTGTGGCCCCTAGAATTCCAGCACAATAGGTCGCTGCCTCTAAGGCAAGGGAACAGACACGGTCGCTGAAATGACAAAAGGGAGGATGAGCTTTATGCATTATCGTCGCATTGGAATGGATTTTTTCAAATGCTGCCGTGATCAAAGCATAACTTGCTAAAAGTGCAATCGCTTCGCCATAGACTTTATGCAACGAAG
This sequence comes from uncultured Verrucomicrobiae bacterium, assembly GCA_963718565.1. Lineage (GTDB taxonomy): Bacteria > Chlamydiota > Chlamydiia > Chlamydiales > Rhabdochlamydiaceae > CAJCIW01. The sequence continues at coordinate 1,786,481 of OY970364.1, read as the reverse complement.
GCTTGTCTCTCCGCTCATCATCATTGTCCATACAAGGCAAATCATCTGCGATCAAGGAAGCTGTATGAAAAAATTCGACAGAAAGTGCCGATTCATAAACATTCAGTCCATTCCCAAGCGCTTCAGCAATGAGAATAACGATCAATGGGCGAAAACGTTTGCCACCCGCTGTCAATGCATATTCGCAAGCATCGCGAAGTTTGGTCTTTTCGCCAAAGGAAAGGATGCTCTTAGCGATTTCTTGCTCAATTCGATCTCGATGAAAAAAGAAATGGGAGTTTTCAAATTTTTGATCCGATGTTGTTTTCTTAATCGGTGCTTGCAATAGCATTCTTTTTACTCCACAATATTTTTCATCGCTGGTTTGACTTTGCTATTTTCCGGGATAAACCCGTAAACATTCAGGCAAGGAAAACAAAAGGAGTGACGTCCCAAAATCGTTCCCGGATTAATGACGCAATTGCATCCGACTTGTGCTCCATCTCCAATAATTGCTCCCAATTTATGCAATCGAGTATTAATTCTTTCATTGTTGATCCACACATGAATCGGTTGATGGTCCAATCTTAAATTCGCACACTTCACACCCGCTCCTAAATTCACTCCATTTCCTAATATGGAGTTGCCAACATAATTGAAATGCGCAGCAGAGGTCGCATTGAAAAAGATCGAGTGTTTGACCTCAGAATCATGTCCGATGACACAAGAATCCCCAGTGACAACATCTCCGCGAATATAAGCGCCATGGCGAACGATGCAATTCTTGCCAATGACACAGGGCCCTTCAATGTAAGCTCCGGGTTCAATGACAGTTCCTACTCCAATGGAAATGAATTTGGGATGGACTAAATAAGCAGAGGAGGGAATATCGGCTTCGATAACGCCCAGTTCTAAAGATGTTAAATAATTTTTTAAATTTTCTAAGGCTTGCCAAGGATATTGACACCCTTCGAACAAGGAAATGTGGGAATACTCTTCCAGGGTAAAAAACTGACTTGGAGCAAGGATAGTTGCCATAAAGTAACACTAAAAACGCCATTCTAAAGGTCCCGGACTTATACTGCAATTAGAGGGAATTACAATTCCCTAATTAGCCTGAAACTTTGAATTTTGACGGGCGCAGTATAGTCCAAATTCAAATCTTCAGGCTAATTGCAGTATATTTGAAGAGGGGTTTTTTTAAAACATTCATTTACCAGGAGCACAGGGCGCAGGAAATTAAGAAGATTTTTTTAAATTCACTAAAAGTTTTTAAAGTGCTTCTTTTTCACATGTCTGGGACACAGCACTTCGTGTCCAATGTCCCCTGCTGGCCCCTTGAGACTCAGCTCCTGACCAGGAGCATTGAGGGTCTGATATTTCAGAAGACTAGATGTATATATATGAATCTCTTAGTCTTCTTGTGCTGTGGAAGTGTTGATAACTCCTTTATTTGAGAGGTAAAATTGCCTGTTCATAAATTGTATAAACTCTGGTCATAAAAGAAGGGTTTTAGACAATCTTCAGTTTATCAACAATCCAATCTTACGGTTCACGACCAGGTTTTCCACAATCTTAAATTTAAAAAAAAATCTAGGTGATATGATCGAAATTGGTAAAGGAGGTCAGCTGGTACGTCCTCAAAAACCTATGGCAAGCACTGAATGTCATTTGGATCCATGCCAGGCTTTGCATTTATCGATCTCAATCAGGCATGGATCCAAATGGTCTTCAACTAAACATCACTTTACCGGCGCCGGTAAGCAGATCCAGTTTGGCAAAGGCGCTATCCAAACGGTTGGTGATTATCATCTTTCGCGTTTTGCGTGTTATCTGATCGCTCAAAATGGGGACTCAAGAAAACCTGAAATTTCCCATGCTCAGAAGTATTTTGCGATTCAGACCAGACGACAAGAACTCTCTGATGCTGCCATCGCCGATCTCGAACGACTAGAGTTGCGCAAACAAACCTCTCAAGACTTTAAGGCGCTTTCTGGAGCTGCTCGCGATGCTGGTGTCCAAAATAAAATGTTCGGAATCTTCCACGACGCAGGATACAAAGGGCTTTAAGGAATCAAACTTAACCCTAAAGAAAGGAAAAAAATCTGGGTGAGTGGATTTGAACCACCGACCCCCAGCACCCCATGCTGGTGCGCTAGCCAAGCTGCGCTACACCCAGATAAAATAGACATCTTGCGTAACCTCATTCACCTGCTAAAATCGCCCTTTTTCCGGCTTTTTGATCCTCTGCCGCGTCGCCTACTTCCTCAAGTATGTCTCGCAGCAGAGGATCAAAAAGCCGGAAAAATCATCGATTTTTTCAGGTAAAGCAGGTTACGCAAGACGCCTAATTAAATTGTTGAAAGTCCTTCGAATTGAAATTCAGCGCGTTTAAATTCTTTGACACCAATGCGCGCGCATTCCTCAATAATTTTTTCGAGGACATCGCCAGGATGAACCTCAGCTGCTGAAATATCCACTGTGATCGAGGCGGTAAAGTTCACCCCACCCTTGACTCCTTTGACTTTGAAGTTGGCGTAGATGGCGTCTTTTTTCTTAGAAATATTTTTAAAGCGAATCAGATTGTTTTCAGCTAAGTCTTTCATGGATTTTTCCTCAAGTCAGAAGTAGAAAATGCTAGGGGTTGTCACTGTTTCTGTCAATGCCTTGTGCCTTAATTTTTCTTCGTGGTATTTTTAATGCATGTTTAGAGAAATGGGAGAAACCCCCATTGATTGGAAGAGGAGTTTTGCAATTCCCTCGGAAGATCAATTAAATTTGCGAATGACGATTTCTTCATTCTTTCCACAATCAGCTTTATGGTTGCTGCAGTTATCCTCCCATCCTTGATCGTTTAAAAGAATCTTGTATTCGAAATTTTCAAAATTCTCTTCAGTTTCAAAGACCCAAGTATTGTCGTCGATGCGACGTAATTCGACGCCTTTCTCCCAACTTAGCCCATCAGGTCCCTTACCACGAATGAATAGTTTATCCGATCCAGAGGCATGGAATTTGAATGTGATACGCGTTGTAATGCGAACGGGGGCTGGGGCGTCCTCAAAAATCTCTAGTGTATCGATGTTGAAATGAGGGGTTGTCCCACCGATTTTTCCATCATCGATTTTATAATTGTTTTCATTCTGCCAGATCAAATCATTGATAAGGAATTTGTATTCCGTCCCATTTTGGAGAGGTACCTTAGAAAAATAGAACCAAGCCTCATCATCATCGCTTGGAATAAGCCGAATGCCTTTTTCCCAGCTCAGACCACTGCCGTTACCGCGAATAAAAAGATCATGCCCGAAGGGAAGTTTGCATGGGACGATGATTTCAGTAGGCTGAAGTGAAGGGGTATTCATCTGAAGTTGAGCTGGCGGCGTGACGAGAATGGAATCGGATTCTTCACGAGTATAAAGGACAAAATAATGGTTGTCTTTGCGGCAGAAAATTCCACCAGCATATGTCTGCTCCTCAAGGAGATTTACTTTCGAAGTCAAGTGAATTGGATCGATAATAAATCCCGAAAGCGAGCCAATTTGTGGATCGATAATGCAAACTCGGAAATCGAGTTTTTTGCACAGGGCTTGGATCATTGGATGACTGAAATCTACTCCCATCTTGACGACATATTGGTCGATCAGGCTTTCATAAGACGTGCCTTTAGTATCAGCACCATATTCCATCTCCGCAGCTATTAAGAAGAAGTCTTTGAATTTTGCTGAATTTTCTTTCAATTCGGCAGCCGCAAGTTTGCGGAAGTAGTTGATGAACGGCAATACTTTATGGTTGTCTTTGAGAATATTTTCCAATTGAGAAGGATTCTCTTGAAGATTAAGAAGGGTTGAGATGAGTTCTCCTTCAAGCTCCGGGGCTTTGATGTTATCCTCATTAATGGAGTTGATAAAACGTGCAATTTCTTGTTTTTCGATTAAGTTTTCTAAAAAGCGAGTCGTGAAAGCTGAGAGAAAACAGTTCCCATCACCGCGAATTTCACGGATGCTGGATGTATTTGCAAGCATGGCAAGAATTTTTGGGTCTTCCGTATCGATCTTAGGGGAAATTTTAGGTCCAATACAAGGATTGCCGTAGGCAATCTTAGCTGTTGGGCAATAAGTCAAAATGGTGTCATTAAATGCCTTTAATTCTTCTAAAAATTTTGTCTCAAAATCGATGATTTTTACCACGTGCCCAAACATCTCCTCTTCGTTAGAGTGCGTTGTTTGGGAATTGATATCGCGTTTAAGCGCATCAATATCGTTCATCGCGGTTTGAAAAATGATAGAAAGCCGTTCGTGCATTTCTTCCGCTTCAGGGACAGACACGCTTTTCCCTTGTAGTTTTGAAATATTTGCTGCAGTCTGCAAGCAAAAAATGTGAGATGTAGAAGATATTGATTTTAATGTTTGTGAAAATGTCATAAAATGACCCCTTTATTAATTTATTACATTCTAACATGCTAATGCAATTAATTACATATTTAAATTAAACCTTTAATTAAAGTAATTATTTATAATGCAAATTCCTGATGAATTAATATTTAAAATTGAACTTCTGATTCATGGGATCTCATTGTCTGAGCTTACCCTTGCTCGGCAAGAGCTGACCTCCCTTTATAAGAAGGGTAATTTACATAATAATAATTTTAATTCATTACAATCTGATTTCTTAAGATATGCTTATTTAATCGCCCGATTCCCAGCGACATATGCAGCTGTATCTCAGGTTCTCAAAGAAATGTTAAGACGATGCGGGAAGGATGGCGTCAACACACTGCTCGATATCGGGTCGGGGCCTGGAACTGTCTTGTTGGCCGCCTTAGAAATGGGGCTTCCGTTAAGAAGCGCGAGCCTGGTAGAAAGAGATCCTGGGTTTATCAAACTGGGGAAAGCGCTTGTCGGCGAAGGTTTCGAGCAGCATTGGCTTTGTCAAGATATCAGCAAAGAATGGAAATTGTCCCCTCATGACATTGTCATTGCTTCTTATTCTTTGGGAGAGCTTCGCGAGAGTGAACGCCTTCAGGTTTTAGAAAAACTTTGGCATGTGACAAACAAAATTCTCATCATCATTGAGCCAGGAACGAAAGCAGGATTTGAATCGATAAAAAAAATGCGAGAACATCTGCTTTTGAGGGGCGGCTTTCTTGTCGCACCGTGTCCGCATTCGGAAATTTGTCCCATGCAAAAAAAGGATTGGTGCCATTTTTCTGCGCGCATTGAACGTTCTTCTTTACATCGTAAACTCAAAGATGCAACTTTAAATTATGAAGATGAGAAATTCTCCTATCTGATTTTTTCAAAGAATAAAGTCGAAGCTTGTCAAAATCGTGTCATTCGTCATCCCTTCAAAGGATCTGGTTTTATCCATCTTCAACTTTGTTCTAAGAATAGAATTGAGAAGAAAACAATCACCAAAAAAAATAAAGCGCAATTTGCGCACGCAAGAAAAATTGAATGGGGTGATGAATTTAACCTTATTTAATTTTTAGTCGTAATCAATCTAATTTATGTTGATGTGCTTAGAATTAAAATAAGTTAGCTCGTTCATTATTACATTAGTAATGTGGTATAATTCATAGAGAGAAAACTCTATGAATGAATTAGGTTAAATCGTTTATGTCATATGATGCTTTTTTACTTGTCATGAGTCAATGGGCCGGCTATAGAAAAGCGCGTGCCCTTATTCAAGGCAATATAGTTTTTTTCGAAAAAATCAAAAAGAATCATTGGACTCTTTATACTAAAGTCTATTCAGGAGATGGCTATCTTCCGAACAGCGTACGCTCTTGCGTATCAAGCGCTGGAGTGTTGCGATGGCAGCACAGCGGAGCTTATTTAAAGCTCAATCCCGATTCTCATTCTGTCTATTTGTTTGAAGAAATAGAAATAGAAGAAGGAAAGTATATCCCTTTCAAGCATCACCTCAGCAATTTTTCTACAATTGCTGCAGAGTGGAAAGAAATCCTCCAAGAATTCGCTGAAAGAGATTGCTCTCCTCTTCGTCTTTCTTAAATTCTTTCTCGAGCCTCTCTAAAGTGAGAGGTTTGAGAGTTTTTTTCTGGAAGAGATATTTTTAAACTTCAAAAGTATATTTTTTCTCGTTTATTGTTAAACTGAAGAGGGAATTGCAAAACTCCTCGCCCGGTTATACTGATGAGGAAAATATGTTTAAAGGAACACTTGCCGCTTTGACGACCCCATTTGATGAGCAAAATGGAATTGATTTTCACACATTTCGCACTCTTCTTGAATGGCATATTGAATCTGGAACCGACGCCGTCGTCCTTTGCGGAACCACCGGTGAGGCCCCTACTCTTTCTGATGAAGAGCAAATTTCCATTTTCCAAGAAGGTGTCCGGATTTCCAGAGGGCGAATTCCAATCATTGCGGGTACAGGGACTTATAACACGCATCATTGTGTGGAAATGACCCGTACTGCAAAAAAGATTGGGGTGGATGCTGCTTTGGTGGTTGTCCCTTATTATAGTCGCCCAACACCCGAAGGATGTTTTCAACACTTCCAAGCCATTGCAGATGTCGGACTGCCGATCATTGTTTACCACCATCCTGGAAGAGCTGGCATCAAGTTGCCCGTTAAGGCCTTGTTGCGCATCGCGGAACTTCCCAATGTTGTCGCGATCAAAGAATCCACTGCTGATCTGGATTATGCGATTGAAGTCATTCAGCAAGCTCGTGTTCCTGTACTTACGGGTGATGATACGTTGACACTGCCTACGATAGCTATTGGCGGAGTGGGTGTGGTTTCAGTTGTTGCCAATCTCATTCCGCGCGAGTGGAAACAATTAACGTCTTATTTGTTAAACGAGCAATGGAAAGAAGGGCGCGATTTATTCAATCGGTTTTTTCCTCTTGTCAAAGCAATGTTCCTGGAAACTAATCCTCAATGCGTTAAATATGCAATGGGCGTCTTGGGAACCTGCTCTTCCAGACTTCGACTTCCTTTAATTGAACCGCAAGAATCTACTCAAAGGCACATCGAACTAGAGCTCATGAAATCAGGTCTTATTTCTAAGGGACGCCTTCAAAATCAGCTTCTGTCACAGGAAACATGAAATGAAGAGAAGTTTTTTAGTTTTTATGGGCTCCCCTTGGCATTACCTGGGAGGAGGCAAAATTAATGGAAGAGAGGGAAAAGTTAAAAGCTCTTATGAAAAACGAAGAGATAAAGAATTGTGAGAACCCTGTCGATAGAGTACGTCCTCAAAAACCTATGGCAAGCACTGAATGTCATTTGGATCCATGCCAGGCTTTGCATTTATCGATCTCAATCAGGCATGGATCCAAATGACATTCAGTGCTTGCCACAGGTCTCCGAGGAAGTATGAATTGAGCGGCTTGTAAAGTCAGAACAAAACGCCCAGACCCATTAATAAAACTTTCGCTTGATAACAGAGCGCCCTATATTTAGACTGCTATGGCATGAACTCAAACAAATGCCTTTCTAAGATCCCTTCAGAACTGCACGCTGTTCTTTGGCTTCAGACAATCGTCGTCCTTGTTCAGGAGCAGAGCGAGGAAATAGTCTCTTTGAAGAAGACAGTGCAAGAACTCAAAGATGAAATCACACGTCTAACGAAAACGCCTAAAAGACCTAAATTCAGGCCAGGAGGAGGAAACCCCAAGGCGAGGAGCGGAGCTCCTGGTAATAATACTGGTAGGATCAACTCGAAAATACTCTTGGTATTCTGGGTCGTAGGGAGTTGCCTCAGCTTGAATCTTCACATGCCTTTTGTCGCCTTATCCCTACCTATAAGGAATCGAGGTAAGCACGTATGGAATCATTTGGTTTCTTTCATTAGAATCGCAGTATAAAGAGGGAATTGCAAAACTCCTCGCCAGCAGAAAATCGATGATTTTGGCACCTGTTGCCAGAACCCGCACAGCGGGTTCGGTTAGCGGCGGCGAAAGCATACTTGGATAAGTAGGAGAGCCGCCGCCAAGGCGACAGGTGCCAAAAGCGCGATTTTATGCGGCGAGGAATTTTGCAATTCCCTCTAAAATAAACCCAAAATTCAGGTGGGTATAGTGATCAAAAAAATCTCCCTTTACTTCATTTCCTTTGCTCTGTTTTTCATTTCAACGGTTGCGCATTCTAAAATCTATGACTGTTTCATGTTCTTCAATGAAATGGAGTTGCTAAAAATGCGTTTGGAAGAGCTGGATGAAGTTGTCGATCACTTTGTCCTTGTTGAATCAGCGGAAACGCAGCGTGGAGATCCTAAGCCGCTTTATTTTAATGAAAATCGCGGGCTCTTTGAGAAACATTTAAGTAAAATTATCCATGTCATTGTCGATGAGCGGCATCCTGAGATGGATTTATGGGGGCGAGAAAATTTTCAACGCAATTGCATCGCTCGTGGACTGCAACATTGCGATCCTTCGGATCTCATCATCATTTCTGATTTGGATGAAATTCCTCGGCCAGGATTGATTAAAGAGTTGATTCTAATGGTTCCTGCACGCAATGCGCGATTATTGAAAAAGGGAAAGACGAAACATTTCAAGAAGCACAATAAACGCAAAAAGGGATTGAGCAAGGCGGAGAAAATGTTTTATCTCAATGGGGCCAGAGCCTTTGAAATGTCGATCTATTTTTTTCAATTGAATCGGCAAACATCGAATAGAGAATCTTGGGGAGGAGGGCCTTGGGTGGGAACAGTTGCGACAACTTATAGCATGATTCAAAAGTTTGGAGTGCAGCATTTCCGCGATTATCGCTGGAAATTTCCTAGGATTTACAATGGAGGATGGCATTTTACTTGGATGGGAGGTAAAGACAAGATTAGAAAAAAAATCAGCAGCATCGTAGAAGGCCACTCTGATGGAGAAAGCACCCCAGAAGAAGCATTGGACCAATTAATTAACAGCCACCCTGTCGTGCCCATTGATGAAAGCTTTCCTATTTACGTGCAAAGAAATTTTGCCTATCTCAAATCCATCGGATTCATTGCTGATTTATAATTTGATCTCTGCGATGAAAGTGGCAATGCCTTGATACTTTTTAATCACTGGAGCGACTTCTTCATTGAGAAAATCATGCGTTTGATGGGTAGCGCGGCCGATAAAGAGTTTGACGTCCATGAGTGTATCGATCTCAATCTTTGAAAGGCCAACTTCAGAGTCTTGGCTGATTCGCTCAAGCAAATCATTCGATCCTCCTTCTTCTTTGATGCGGTGGCTAGCCTTGAAACTATGGATTCTTAGTCGCTCATGAACAGTTTGACGGTCTTTCCCCTTCTTGACAGCTTCCATGAGAAACTGTTCTGTTGCCAAGAAGGGAAGTTCCTCGTTGAGATGGTTTTGAATGATTTTAGGATGAACGATGATGCCAGAGGTGATATTGCACAGGAGATTTAAAATGGCATCCGCTGTTAGAAAGGCATCGGGCAGATATAGCCTGCGATTTGCGGAATCATCTAAACTGCGTTCCAGCCATTGTGTCGCTTCGGTATAAAGAGCATTTTCATTCAGCGACATTAAAAAACGGCTTAAGCCGCAAATGCGCTCACTGCGCATTGGGTTGCGCTTATAAGGCATCGCTGATGAACCGATCTGCTTTTCAGCAAAAGGTTCTTCAATCTCTTTTAAATGAGCTAGAAGGCGGAGATCAGTGGCAAACTTATGAGTTGAGGCCGCGAAACTGCTTAAGGCAGCAAGGATGCGAATGTCTTGCTTGCGAGAATAAGTTTGCCCTGTGACGGAGAACGGGCGTGAGAATCCCATCTCTCTAGCGACAAACTCCTCCAGTTGTTTTACTTTATGGTGGTCGCCTTCGAATAAAGATAGGAATGAGGCTTGAGTGCCCGTCGCTCCTTTGACGCCTAAAAAACGGATATCTTCAAGGACCTTCTCGACATCGGAAAGGTCGATCAAAAGGTCTTGGAGCCAAAGGCACGCGCGTTTGCCGACAGTTGTCGGTTGCGCTGCTTGGAAGTGTGTATAGCTCAAACAAGGCAGGGGGGCATATTCTTGGGCAAAGGAGTGCAGTTGACGGACTGCCTGCAAGATTTTATTGCGGATAATCTTCAGTCCTTCGCTGATTTGAATAAGGTCGGTATTGTCTGTGACAAAGCAAGAGGTTGCTCCAAGATGAATAATCCCTCGCGCATCTGGGCAAAGGTCGCCAAAGGCATGGATATGCGCCATCACGTCATGGCGGAATTTTTTCTCATATTCTTCCGCTCGGGAAAGATCGATTTTCTCGAGGGCATCTAACATTGAATTGATTTGAAGATCGGAAATGGGAAGCCCTAATTTCTTTTGTCCAACAGCAAGTGCGATCCAAAGCTTTCTCCATGTTAAAAATTTAAAATGAGGAGAGAAAAGATAGGACATCTCATCGCTTGCATAGCGATTTGAAAGTGGGGATTGGTAGTGTTTGAGATCATCCATCATCTTTCAATGAGCGTTTTGAGCTCTTTTAACATGTGAAGCAGCTGGGTTTTTTGTTTTGGCGATGGGGAAAACGCGGGTGTGGAAAGCTGTGATTGCAAACGGCGCAGGGCGCCGATGGCAGAATCCGCCACATCTTGTGCGCGTCGATCATTTTCTGCGAGTGGAAAAGTCTCGCGAATGAGTTTGAGCAATTCCTGCTTTGGCTCGCCGCTATAATTTTGAATAATCGATTGTTTTTGCTGCTGGTCTCCATTTCTGCTTGCGAGGCTATAGACGGCTTGGCGAGGCATTTCGTCGAGCTTAGGATGAAGTTTTTCTGGAAGAGTCGTATATAGTTCGTAGTATTGAAGAAAATTATAAGGCGTCTGACGGTTTCCGTAGGCGGCGATTAACCAAGCACTGAATGCGCCATCGCGATAATTTTTCAAAATTTCCTGCGCTTTTTTAATTCTTTCCCCATGAAGAATGACCGCTTGGTTGTTAATCGCTTTTACCTCGGCAGTAAGAACAGACAGCTGGGAAAGGTCGTTGCCGATTTCTTGGTTGCCATTGTTGTATTGCGTGAGCAAAGAAAGAAGCACTTCTTTTTCTTTTTCATTCAATTCTGCGACACGAAATACCCCAGAAAAGCTGGAAAGATTGCCACTGGAGGACATTTCCACAAGATGTGTCATCTTGGAGAACTTTTCCGTCGCCATTTTGAGGCGTTGTGTGAGGAGTGAATTGACTTTGGCCATGCGCATTTACATTCGTTTCAAGATTTCTTTAGTGAGTGCGATATAATCTTCCGAGGCACGGGCTTTAGGGGCGATCTCAAAAATGGGCTTCCCATACACGGAAGCTTCGGAAACACAGATGTCTCGGCGTACTTTGGAATTGAGTAGTTTTCCGGGGAACGTACTTTCAATCACTTCCAAAAATGCTTCATTGCTTTTGCCGCGAGGATTCCAGAATGAGAGTGCAACTCCAAGGACATTGAAGGGATGCCGCTGTGCAATGCTGTCCATAAATTGTGATAAGCGCTGCAACCCTTTAATACTATAGAATTCAGGAGTGGCGCACACTAAAGAGTGATTGGCAGCAATGAGAGAGGACTCTGTCAACCAGCAAAGCGATGGCGGAGTATCGATGATGATCGTATCATAGTTTAAAGGTTTTAAAATTTCTTTTAGGCGTTCGTGAGAGTAACGGTCTGCAGCGAGCGGACCTGTGACCTCAACGCGTTCTAACCAAGTATCTGCGGGAATCAAATCAAGATTTTTTAAGGAGGTAGGAAGGATCACATCTTGAATGTTTTTTTGTCCCTGGAGAACAGGCGCCATGCTGTCTTGAGCATCAGGATCTAGCCCAAGGCCTGTGGTTAAGTTTGCCTGCGCATCGAAGTCGATGAGCAATACCTTTTGTCTATGAAATTTTGCTAAAGCCGCTCCAACATGCAAGGAGGTTGAAGTTTTAGCGGTGCCTCCCTTAAAGCTGCTCACAGCGATTTTATGCATTAGCTTCCTCTTTGGCGTAAGCGGATGTCAGCGATTTTGTCGTGCTCTCTTTTTCAATCGTGCTGATAAAGTTTTTCAATTCGAGCTCGCCGTGGACAACATTATCACGTGTGCGCACATTGATTGTTCGTTTTTCAAATTCCTTATCACCGACGGTCAGCATATAGTTATATTGCAAGAGCTGAGCATTGCGGATCTTTTTATTGACCGATTCTGAGGTGTCATCGACGTCGCACAAGAAACCGGCCTTTTTAACTTCTGAAGCAATCTGATGCGCATACTTTTGATGTCGATCTGCGATTGTAATGACGCAGACTTGCCTTGGACTTATCCACAATGGAAATTTGCCGGCAAAATGCTCGATCAATATCCCCATGAAACGCTCAATGGAGCCAAACAGGGCGCGATGAATCATTACAGGGCGTTTCAGCTGTCCGTCACTATCCATATATTCCAGTTGGAATTTTTCGGGAAGCGCCATGTCAAGCTGGATCGTCCCGCACTGCCATGATCTACCCAGTGTGTCCTTGATATGGATATCGATTTTAGGACCGTAAAAAGCGCCATCCCCTTCATTGATGCGATAAGGCTGATCCCAAGCATCGAGGGCATCTTTCAAACCGGCTATAGCGATTTCCCAATCCTGATCTGAACCAATGCTTTTTTCTGGACGCGTCGACAATTCTAAGCGATAGGGCAATCCAAATGTGGAATAGATCTCATCGACAAGGCCAATCACGCTCATAATTTCATGTTTGATATCCGATGGACGCATAAAAAGATGGGCATCGTCTTGATGAAAACTGCGCACCCGGAATAGGCCGCTTAGGGCTCCAGATGCTTCATGTCTGTGCACATGGCCAATTTCAGCAATACGCAGAGGTAACTCGCGATAGCTATGCGTCTGCGACTTGTAATACAACATGCAGCCTGGACAGTTCATCGGCTTGATCGCATAGTGGCGATCTTCGATGCTGAACGCGTACATATTTTCTCGATAGTGGAACCAGTGTCCGGAAGTTTCCCAAAGTGTTTGGCTGAGGATCTGCGGAGTTTTGATTTCAACGTAGCCTGCCTTATCGTGCAGCTGCCTTAAGAATCCGATCAAATGGTTCCAAATGATCATTCCTTTAGGATGAATAAAGGGCATGCCAGGCCCTTCTTCTTCCAAAGAAAAAAGATCGAGTTTGGGTCCGATCATTTTGTGATCGCGTTTTTTGGCTTCCTCTAGGAAATGAAGATATTCTTTAAGAAGTTTGCGATCAGGGAAGGAGATGGCGTAAATCCGCGTTAACATTTCGCGGTTGGAATCTCCTTTCCAGTAGGCGCCAGAGGTTTTGAGAATTTTAAAGGCTTTGATTTTTCCTAAGTTGGGCAGATGAGGACCCCGGCAAAGATCAAAGAACTCCCCTTGCGAGTAGGCGGAAATCTCATCGCTGTCTTTGAATCCTTCGATCAATTCACATTTATAGGGATTGTCCTTAAATTTTTCCAAGGCCTCCTTTTTCCCTTTTAGCACATGACGCTCGGAGCGATAATTTTCATCGATGATTTTTTGAACCTCTTTTTCAATCTTTTCAAAATCTTCTTCAGAGACGGTAAGATTGGCAAAATCATAATAAAAGCCCTGTTCGATCGGGGGGCCAATGGTGGGTTTGGCGTTGGGATAGAGGCGCAGAATGGCTTGGGCGAGAACATGTGCAGAAGTGTGCCAGTAGACTTCTTTCCCTCGCGGGTCCTCAAAATGGACAAGTTCCACTTCGTCGCCATTCTTTAATGGGATGGAAAGATCGCACATTGCGCCATTGATTTTTGCGGCAAAAGATTGATCGGGGCCGCGTAAGTTGAGTTTTTCGGCTAAATCCTTGGCGGAACTTCCTTCTGGAAGCTCGATTTCTTGTTTATTGATTCTGATCCGCATTTTAAAAAAAATCCTCTGGTCTTTTTGTCATTAACCTGAGTTTTGGGTCCCTTTCATAGTACCTTGCCGTATCTTTCGGGCACTTTTTTTACATTTTGGCGCGTCCATAGGTGCCTCCAGCTATACTGCGCCCGCTTAGGTTTTGCGAATTTTGACAGGCTGCGACTTTGCCAAATCGATCCTTCTCGCTCGCCTTGCTATTCAGCAATGGTCTCGCTCGTTCGGCCGCTTCGCTTCGATTTTGCTTCGTCTCGCAGAGTCAAAATTCGCAAAACCTAAGCGGGCGCAGTATATTGAACGCGCCAAAATTTGCAAAAATTGCCTCGAAACCTACGACAATTTACTATAAAATGAACCCAAAACTCAGGTTATTAATTGTAAATCATTGCTGTCCAAAATATAAAGGCAAAAATGATGTTTCATCTTCCTTGTACAGATCCTCAGTTTTTGGCTCATATCTTCTTACATTTGCTGGATGAGAAAAAAGATCATTTTTTTGTCCAGCTCTTGGATTTGCCAAGTGAAGCAAGGCTTTCTTTTTTGTTCGACCTATCATCTGTTCAAGAGAGTTTTCGTTTCAGAGCACTTCATCGGGCGCGGCGTCTCTCTCTTGCTTTGATCGATGAGAAGGGAGATCTCAAACAAGACCTTTTAAAAAAAATAATCACAGTTTTTGAGCAAGAAGGATACATTTTCTTTCCGCAAGGTTCCAATGATGGGGTTATTCAGGAGCACATCATGGGATTTTTGCGTATGTTGAGCCAGGAAGAGATTCTCAAGCTGCTTAAAAGGTTTCAAAAACCTCTTTGTCACAAATGGGCGGAAAAGCTTGTCTTCGAAACCTTGGGATTAAATCCTACATCGACATTGACGGATGCTCAGATTAGGGCAGCTGTCCTATGCGCCTGCTTAACGCCCTTGCGTCAAAATGTAGGGTCGTGCTTTGCCACTGCACCTGCAATTATCATTCAGAAAGAGCAAGTTTCCCTTTTTCTTGACGACCTTTACCAACTTCTATCTACGGGGAAATTAAAGCGGACATTTGGGGGAATGGAATATGCAGTTCCTTTAAGTCCAAGTACGGGAATTGGAGATCTTAAAAAAAATTTAATCGCAAAAGATTCCAAGGCTAGAGTGGGCTTTTGCCCCGGTTTGATTGCTGCGATGCAAGTCTCTGGCGCAACAGAATCGAATTTGCCCATCGAAGAGCTGGGTGAAAAAGTAGAGAGACTGATTCAATCTTATGCTCTTGGGAAAAATCAACTGACTTCCGCAGATCTGATCCGTCAAGTCTTGCTTGAAAAATTGCTTTTAACAGAAGAGGACATTGAAAGAAGTCGAAGCCTGGAAATCGCACATTTCAAAAGCGCTCAAATGATTCTAGGAGGTCCTGATGCCAATGTTTCACGTAAACTGGAACAGATCGAAGCGTTCAAACAAAAAGAAAAGGAGGCTAGAGCGGCCTTTAATGGGATGTGCGAGAATGCCTTGCTCAAATGTTGGGAATTTACCCTTGCTTCTTTTTCTGAGGTCAAAATGGAGTTCTCGCGCTGGAATCTCTATGTAAGCTTAGGGCTTTCTC
Organism: uncultured Verrucomicrobiae bacterium; assembly: GCA_963718565.1. GTDB lineage: Bacteria > Chlamydiota > Chlamydiia > Chlamydiales > Rhabdochlamydiaceae > CAJCIW01. The sequence goes on along the minus strand of OY970364.1, from coordinate 1,771,091 downwards.
CAGAAGAACAGGGAGGCATCGGCCAGTTGATCCATCGCGAGATGGATGAAAAAATCAAAGAGCTGAATAAAAAGATCGAAGAGTATCAAAAGCAATATGAGATTGCCTTTGATCAAGTCAGAGCAACGGAAGCATTGTTCCGCAATGTTAGCTCAGAATCGGATGCCCGCCGCCTTCAAGCGGAATATCAATCTCGTGCTTATCACATGCGCACGTGCTTGGAAATGCGCGACACTGTGTATGCACGTGGGTCAAATTACTCCAATTTATTGTCGTTTCTCATCAAAGCGTACGATCAAAAATTTCCTGAATATTTTCAGGAAATATATGACGCGGAGATGCAGGATTTTCAAGGGGATATGTACGATGACAGCCCCGCGGGTTTCCGATTGGTCTACAAACATGGACGGGCGGATCCTTCTACGTGGACGCTGATTTATGATGCTGAAAGGTATATTGAAGCCCTGCTTAATTTTTTCTCAGCAACAGAATCGCACATTGCTGCAGAGTGTGATTGGGAGGGTGGCCAAGAAGAAGTTTTAAGTATCACCTCATCGATCATTGCGCATGTAAGAACCCCCGTTTTTTTGGAAACAGCTTTTCGGCGCATGGCGAAAGTTCATCGAGCGCCCATCACGCAAGCTCCTTTAAAAAATTTACAAGCGGTTGAAAAGAAACCATGGGCCTATCCTTCAGGAGGGACCATGACGACCCTCTTAAAAACATATTACTGTCGAGAAAGCGAGCTGACATCCGAAGAAAAGTGGGTAGAAAGTGAAAGTGAATTGCTAATTTTTATTCTCGATGCATTAAAAAATCTCCCGCCTAAAATCACAGACGCTTTTCTTAAAGATCCGCGCAAAGCCATGCTGATGGCCTCCCCTTCTCACGCTTTCCTCCTTCTTCCTGGTCAAGAGTTTTTTCGTTTGGGGTGGCAAGAAGAGATGTTTACCTATACATGGGTCCGTGATTCTCTCTTTTTACCTAGCCACCATTTTTACGCTGACATGCGTCTTAGCCCAGAAGAACAATCTTTTTTGCTCTCGAGGTTCTATGAAGAACTTCCTCCACTGCTTGGGCATTACTTAAGTCAAGTTTTTATGACATCCGACAAGAAGCTTTCTGTTGTAGAATGGCATAAAATGCTTCTCGATGCATGGGCTGAGCGCACCCAGCCCCACTCTTCCCAGCAGCAGCGGGCACTTGCAGATAGAATTGACGTATTCTTATTTTCGACATTGCCTCTTGTCCCCGGAAAAGAATGGAAAGTGCTAGTGCGCCGCATTCTTTCCGACCTGATGAGCGATGAGGTGGAGCATACTTTACAGCTCTTTTCAGATGTTCCCCCACCTTTGATGACAGCAAAAGAGGTTCGGGATGCAGCGAAAGGTTGCTATCTTCTGTCTCAAAGAAAATTCGCCCTTCCTTTCGATTTGCATCTATTTGTTGCCATGCACGCTCGTTTTGTCGGGATCGCACCGCCCACTCCCTTGTTATTTGCAGACGCGAATTGGACAAACAATTTTTTTGGGTTCGTCGTCAATCCCGGAAATGGGCGTTTAGAACTCTGGCGTCTTGATCGCACATCGTCTCAAGGGATGCCAATGAGTGGGTGGAAACATTGGCTCAATGGAAGCGATCGTAAACCCTGGTCGATCTACACTCGTCCTTTTGAATATGAAATGAGCGCTAAGTAAGTCCGCTTAAATATTTAAGCGGACTTACTTATTCATTCAATGGTCTTTTAATGCCATTTTTAAGTTGCTTACTTTAAGTTGGTTAGCGACTTATTGACTGTTATCTGCTTCAACTTTTGCCATGAGTTTTTAAGGACGTACTATGAGAGTCCATGGCGCTGCATTTAAATTTTTCATAGAAACTCATCACCGCTTTTGCTAGGTTACTAAACACAATGCGTTTAGCAAGAGTGTGTTTGTGAAAATTTGTTTTTGCTTTTTGCGCCTTTTTCCGCATTTTATGAAATTATTCCTTGGCCTAGTTAAGTTAACTATGTCCTGCGGAATAATTTCAAAAACTGCAAAAAAATGCATCAAAAATCAAATGACAAATTTTCACAAACACACTCTAAGACTTTCTTTTTTTTTAATGTTGCCTTTCCAGGGATTTGCCTTATATAACGGCAACCCTAGCTTTCCCATGATGCCTGAACAAGGGCTGTTCATGTCTCAGGAGGATTGGTTTGGAATAAAAATTGGCTATCAATGTGACGATGTTTACGATCGCCGGCTGAAGATGGCCCATTGCCATGTGGATGGCCAAAAAAGAAAAGTCCAAGAATACACATCTCTTAGCAACCAAGGTGTCTTAACATTCAATTTCAATGATCGAGCGGAAATCTTCGGAACTTTAGGGGCGATGTCCTTTGAGTTTTCGCAGCGGCCGTTTGAAGGGACAAAAGTTTCCTGCCACACTCAGACGCATTTTGCCTGGGGCGTTGGAGGTCGGGCGATTTTAGCCTACTGGGGAAATGTTCAAATTGCTCTCAATGCAGCCTATCTGCAATCCGACCTTCCCTTCTCGTCTGTCAAGGTCAATGATCATTCTTATGGGAAAAAGCATGCAGAAGCTAAGTTTCGAGAGTGGCAGATTGGAGCTGGCGTCTCTTATCGATGGGATTGGTTTGTTCCTTATTTGGGATTTGATTATTCCGATTTTCGGACGAAAATCGAGCATCTGAATTCGCTGAAATTCCTTTTTCATCGCAATCACGTTGTTTTTAAAGAGGTTTATCCTTTCGGCATTTTCTTCGGATTCGGTCTGTCACCTGAGAAAGGGTTTAATGTCAACATGGAAGCCCGCTTCATCAATGAGAATGCCGTATCTGTAAGCGCTGATTTCAAATTTTGAGGTTTCAAGACTTTTTATGAATTGCAAAAGGCTTTTCGTTTGCAATAAAATGGCGTTCTTATTATAAAGCTCTACGTTGTTTTTGCAATTTTTATATGCCGAAACAATATGAAGAATCGAAATTTTGGCAAAGCTGGCGCCCGGAGTTTGAACCAGCGAAGCGGCGTTGCTGCGGACACTTGCAAAAGAGCACGATTGCTCTTTTGTAAGGGAAGCAGGCGCAACTTGAACAAGTTGTGCGATGCAGGCGGGATCAAAAGCTGGGATGTCCAGCGCAGCCAAAAACCGATTCTTCATGTTGTTTCGGTATAAGAAAACGAACTGTGCAAGCTTGTATTAGAACAGTCGAATCACCTTCTTGATCCCCACATGTTTTTGCTAAGAATCTGCGCAGGACAGTCATAAGTTTTAGGAGCCAGTTTATGAAACAAGACCCACATTTACGTCGATTTTTCTATTTATGCGCGACATGCTTTCTCTCCTCTACGCTTTCTCTTTCTGCATCGACAATTGACAGTTCTCATGATATCGACCAAAAAGATGTCAATGCTGTGCGCGAATGGATCAACACAAAACGACAAGTCACCGTCCGTGAATTAGGCGGCGCCCTTTCCATCAGCGGTGAGGTCCGCACCGAGTTTCAATCGACGGCAGAGGTTCTCGACGGCATTAAACAAAGAGGAACGGGTGGGGCTGTACTCAGACCAGATGGCGATCCTTTCCCGACCAATGGTTTCGATGTCGAAGTCAACCTGATGCTGGACTATCGTAGCGATGCTTCTTGGGCTTCGATCAAACTCGAATTCGATAACGATGCGGGTATCGATAGTGGAACTTTTAATAAATTGAAGCTAGAGCGCGCCTATTGGGGTGTCCGCGTGATCGATGGCGACACATACACCTTTGAATCGGAGCTCGGCCGCAGAAGGATATCGACAATCGTTGATTCCAAGCTTGAATTTAACAGCTTCTTCGATGGGATCTGGTTTAAATATGATCAAAGTTATGACCCCATTGGAGATCTTTATCTGCACGCTGGAGTTTTTGTGATTAACGAAAACAAAAATCAATTCGGCTACTTAGGAGAATTCGGTATTCTTAATGTCGGCGGCACCGGTTTTTATACAAAGTATTCATTGATCGACTGGGACACCAAAGATTTTCACAATAAGATTAAAAATCAACGCTTTGATTTTGTCGTTTCCCAGCTGATTTTTGGTTATAAATTTTTGCCAAGCCGATTGAAAAAAATCGTCCAGATCTATCTCGCAGGCCTCTGGAATAGCGCTGCGCATAAAATAAAACTCACAAATCATAAACGCGCAAATTGGGGCGGCTACATTGGCTTTTCCATTGGCGAGTTGAGAAGAAAAGGAGATTGGGCCTTCGATATTAACTACCAGATATTAGCTGCGCAATGCGTTCCCGATTTTGACGTCCAAGGAATCGGCTTAGGGAATGCCGCAGATCGAGGATTTTACACCAACAACATCAAAGGAGGCGGAGGGCCAACCACACGCGGAACTGCAGGAGGAAATGTCAATTATCGCGGTTTTCAAATGACCTTGGACTATTTGTTGACAAATCAACTCAACATGCAACAAAGCTGGCAACAGTCCGTCACTTTAGATGATGCCATTGGGCCTTTCCACCGTTATAAGCAATATGAAATAGAGTTCATTTATGGTTTTTGAGCGGATCATTCAAATAAGCCCTGATCGCTGCGACTCTAGAAGCGGGATCTTGTCCAAAAAAGGATGGTTTTTCGGGTCTGAAACAGGTTTTAGCAAATAAGACCCCGAAAAAATGTCCTTTTCGCGTTAGTTTTGCAATTCCCTCTTTAAAGAACAAGAAATTCATACTGTACGATGAGTTTCCTAGTGGCCGGATCTTTGATAAAACGCACGTAAGAGACTTGAGAACTGCGTTTAAAAAACTTAAGGAAAGGGCTTGAGGTAGACATCTGGGATTTTGATAGCGTGCCGCTAAGCATGATACAAGAGACAATTCCCTCTTCCTGAAATTTTTTTGCTTGAGAGATGATCTCTTCGATGTTCTTTTCCTCGGGTGCGCGATGAATGGAAAAAAAGAAGGGAAGGTACCAACGCCATTTTTTACTGTCCGCAGGAATTAACAGATGCATGGTTGGAAAAAGCCCTCCTAATAACAGAGCATTGCGCCACGTGGCGCTCTCAAGAACAAGAATGGATTCCGAGGCTTTTTCGATCTCTTCGGCCTCGGGCCGCTTAAAGCCAAGCAAGGGATAGAGAATGATGCGCGAAAAAAAAGAAAAAAAGAGGCCTGAAAAACGCAAGGACAGAAAAATAGAAAAACAGAAGGTGGTCAATCCCATCACGGCAAAGCTGGCGGCAGCTGTTAACCCGCAAATCTGATTAAAAAAGTAGAGGGCAAAAGAAGCCAGGAGCACTCCCATAAAGCTTAAAAAATTGGCCGCTCCGATGGTCTGTCCCCGCTTGACGCCATCGCTGCCGAGTTGAATGAAGGTGTCCAAGGGCACAATAAAAGCGCCCCCTAAGATTCCAATAAACAGTAGGCAGAGGAGGACTGCATAGAGATTCCAGGAAAAAATCGAGACTAAAATAAAGAATAGGCTGATTCCAAACCCTGCTAAGCAAGAGAGTCCCAATTCGATTCTTTTCCGCGAAATTCTTCCCGCAATAAAAGATCCCAAAGCAATTCCAAGAGCGCAGCCGAGAAAAAGATAGCCTCCGGCAACCTCGCTCAAGTTTAATGATTGCAGCGCGAAGGGGATGATGTTTAATTGAGTAAAAGCCCCGATCATCAGAAAATAAGCCGAACCAAAGATCGCTAGAAGAAGATGCGGGATACGGCGAGTCTCTTTCAGCGTTTGATAGATTTCACTGATAAAAAAGAGATTCATTTTTTTATCCGACCTTTGAGCAAGAGTTTGCTTTATCCCCAATGAACTAAAAAAGCCTCCAATGGCGATTATCAGACAGAAAATGGCGATCCACGTAAAATGACGCCCAGTCATTTCTGTCAAAAATGACGCTAAGAATGTTCCAATGATCATCGCAAGGTAAGTAAAGGAAGTGATCAAGCCATTTGCCTTTGATACAGCATCTTTGGGAACAAGCTCTGCGATGATGCCATATTTAGAGGGGCCGAAGGCTGCGCTGTGCGTCGATAATAAAAAAAGCAGGGTATAACAGCCAAAAATACTTTTACCAGCGAAAGCAAAAATGGCAAGCGCCATCAAAATCATTTCCGCGACTTTCATGACGACAAGAAGCTTTTGTTTGCTGAATCGATCTGCTAAAATCCCCGCTGAGGAAGAAAACAGCAGGAAGGGGATCACATAAATCGCTCCTGTTGCCGACAGGATGCTGCTCGCCTTCGAAAATCCTAAGGTGTCGATGAGCAGGAAGGCCATGACAAATTTAAAAATATTGTCGTTGATGATTCCCAAAAACTGAGTGATATTGAGAAAGCCTAAGGAGTGACGGCCCGACTTGGAAAAGGAGGGGATTTTATTGTAAACCCTTTTTAGCAAAGGCGTGAAACGCATGTTCTTTTCCACTTTTTAAAATCGACAAGATATACTGGGCGCAGTATGTCATTTTTTATATTTTTTTCATAGTTTTGATCGAAAATGCAACGAAATCTTGAAGCCCAGTTGAGCCTATTCCAAGAAGATGCCTTGGGACTCCCCTTGCGCATCGTTTTCAGTAACGATATGCATTCTTTGTCGCACCACTTAGGAGAAGAATTCTTTTCGAAAGAAACGCATCCCTTTGAAAAGCGTCTCATCGTTGTTCCCCATATTTCGCTTAAAGAATTTTTACTTCGTTGTTTTGTCGATCATCCGCGTTTAAAAATAGCCGCTGGGGTCAAGATCCTTCCTTTGCATCAGGCGATGATGGAGATCCTGGACCAGTGTTCTGCGCTAACAGATCGTGCTCAAGTCAAAAAACGCATTCCATCTTTTTTGGAACTCTCCCTTGCCATCGAAGAAAAACTTTATTGTTTTCTTTCAGAAAAAAGGAATGATGAAACTTTGATCCGATATCTCGATACAGGTGATGAAGAAAAGCAGCAGAAGCGGATCTCTTCGCTCAGTGAGCAGGTTGCGAAACTTTATACCCGTTATGGGCTTTATGGAGCGTCCTTTTTGCCAAAATGGCTCCATGAAAAAAATCAGGGATGGCAGCAAGCCTTATGGCATGAGATTTACTCTGACGCATCTCCCTGGACTTATCCCTTAAGTGTCCTCAAAGCCGCTTCAACGGCCCAATTGTCTGGGAAGATCGCCCTCTTTGGTTTTTCTTATCTCGCTCCAGTGCATCTTTCCTTTTTCTCTTCCTGCAAAGCGACTCTTTATCAACTTTCTCCTAGCGCCTTGTTTTGGGAAGATACAGTCTCCGATAAAGAACGTCTCTTTACTCGTAGAACTCTCAAGAAGAAAGGAGCTAAAGAGATTTTTCGTGAAGAAATCGATCGTTATATGCAACAGGGTCACTCCCTTCTTGGCAATTGGGGAAAACTCGGCAAAGAGATGCTCAAGTCCTTAGATGCTTTTGAGCTTATCGAAGAAGAAGTGTATCAGGAGCCGCAAGAAAAAACTTTACTCGCCGACCTAAAAAAATCGATGTTGACTTTGGATGAAATGGCACCATTGAGACTCGATGATTCGATTCAGACGCACAGTGCGACTTCTCGCTTAAGAGAAGTGGAAATTTTGCGCGATGCTCTTGAAACTTTGCTCCAAACCCATGCGCAAAAAGGCGATCCCATCAAGCCACGGGAAATTCTGATTGTGTGTCCTGATATCACTCTTTATGCTCCCTACATTCAAATCATCTTTGCAGAAAGTCCCTTGCCCTTTGCTATTCAAGGAATTCCTATTTCTTCCACCCGACCAGCTGTTCAGGGTTTTTTTCAACTGCTCAAACTTAAAGAGAAACGGTTTGCTTTTCCCGAGGTGGCTAAGTTATTGCAGTGCATTCCCTTTATAGAAAAACAGGGATTTGCTCTCGATGAAGTCCATCCATTGTGCACATGGTTCAAGCACGCTGAAATTCGAGAGAAACTCACAGCGCATGCGAATAGTTGGGAAGAGGGCATCGACCGACTTCTTTGTGGATTAACGCTGATTCCAGCTGAGAAAGAAGAAGTTCTCCCCTCTTGGCCGGTTGCTTGTATTCCCCAATCTGAAATCGATCTGTTCAGCCGTTTTCTCGAGTTGTTTGAAAACATGAAAAATGACCTGTGTGCGCTCTCTGGAAAAAAAAGCGCAAGCGAATGGTTGGATATTTTTTTGCAATTGGCAGACAAATATTTTCATTTGGAATGGGACAAGGAAATATTTTTTCAGCAGCTTCGGGCACTTTCTCTATCGTGTCGTACTCTAGGATCTCAAGTGTGGAGCTTCGAAAGTATTGAGCGCATCCTTTTTCATTTCGCTCAAAACCCCTCGGGTGAAACTTCTTCTTCGCAATTGCAAAAAATCATTTTTACCTCTTTGCGCCATGGAAATATTCGGACGGCGAGGATTGTGTGGTGTTTAGGAATGGATGAAGGGATTTTTCCTCGATTGGATTCCCATCGCTCTCTTTGCGAAATGAGCAGGCTAAAAGTAAAGGATTATTACCCTAGTGAAACAGATGAGGACCGCGCCCTTTTCCTTGATCTATTCATTAAAGCACGTGATTACCTCATTTTCAGTTATCAACGTCTTAACCCTGATGATGGAAAACCGCAAGGATTCTCGATTTTGATCGAAGAGCTGAACCAATATGTGTGCAAGCGCGGAATCACATTAGGGCTGCAGCATCTGGATCATCCGGCTTTCCCTTTTGATCAGATCTATTTTTCAACGGAGGGGAAAATAAAAAAATGGTCGGAAAGTGATTTTTTAGCCGCCAAAGCCCATTATTTTTCTCATGTCGAGCCTGATCCCTTTCTTCATTTAAAGACTTTGAATACCCTTGCAGATTGTGAGGAAGAGATATTCATCGATATCCGTCAGCTTAAAAAATTAGCACGCCATCCCTTGCAATTTTATTTTAATGAGATGTTAAAGATTTATCTTAAAGAGGAGGAAGATGAAGAAGAAAAGGAGTTCCTCGTTTCATTTTTGCGCAAATCGCTTTTGCGTAAAAAGGCGATAAGAACAACAGTTCCGCAAGCCCTGCGCCAATCACGAGCTGAGGGCAAGCTCCCTAGTGGATTATTCCAGGATGCTGCTTGCCAAGAACTTGAGGAGGAGGTCGGAGATCTCTTACATCATTTAAATCTCTTTGGGGTGCGTCCTGAAGAAATCAGCTCTGTCCGATTTTGTGCGCACTGCCGCGATGATGAAAGAAATGAGATGACGATGGTGCCCCCATTGCTCGTTCCTTTGAGCAGTTCTAAGAAGGCTTACATTGTGGGCAAGCTCGATGATCTCACTCCCAAAGGATTGCTTTTTCATGGAGAAAGTGACTTAAAACATCTGGTGAAAATCTGGCCGCTTTATCTTGTTTATCTGTATGTGAATCCCGAAAACCCGAAACTCCTCCTCACAAAAAATGGAGAAGAGCTCGAGCTTCCCGTGCCGGATGTGAAAGCATCTTTATGTTCTTATCTTGAATATTTTCTTGCCGCCAAGACTTCCCCCTCGCCGCTGATGCCCGAATGGGCAAGCGCTCTATTACAAAAGACGGAAGCAGATTTTTCCAAGGTAATGTCTAAAGAGTTGAGCTATGAGGATCCCTATCTCGATTATTTGCAACGCCGCCAAGGTTTATTCGACCCTAAAGAAACTTTTTCTTTGTGGAGCCAGCCTTTACGAAGATATTTTGCACCCTTGCTAAAAGCAATAGGTAAAGATGATTTTTGATGTGCTCAGCCGCGATCTCAATGTTTTCGATCGTCATTTTTTAGAAGCCTCCGCAGGGACGGGCAAAACATTTGCAATAGAGCATATCGTCACGCGTTTGCTTATCGAAGGAAAATCCTCTTTTTCTATCGAACAAATTCTCATTGTCACCTTTACCCGGGCGGCGACGCGGGAACTCAAGAAAAGAGTCTTTTCTAATCTATTACGTGCCAAAGCAGAACTCCAAAACACTCCCTCTATAGACTATTTGAAAGCGATTGAGGAACAGGGCGAAAAAGCCGTTAAAGAGGCACTCGAGAAGATTGAAGCCGCACTGATCAACTATGATTCTGCGCAAATCTATACGCTGCATGGATTTTGCCATCGCATTTTAAATGAGTTTGCCTTCGAAGCAGATGTGGGCTTTGAAATTTCGAGTCCGGAGGAACAGGAGCATCTTCTCCTTTTAGAAAGGATGATCAAAGATCATTTGAAAGAGGAGGTGACACTTCCCTATTTTAGCGCGACTCAAATCAAGATCTTGCTGGGCAGATATCGGGGAAACCATCGGAAATTGGTTTCAGCCTTAGTGGAAGTGGCTAGCAATGGCAAACAGATCGCCCCCATTCTAAATTTTGCCGAACTTTTGGAAATCTTTAACAAAGAAATAGGTTCTTTTCAGGGGATAGAAAAAGGACGATTTAAATCCGATATCGATCTTTTACGGCAAGCATTCAAGAAAATGGATGAAAAACAAGTGAGCAAACAGATCGATATGCTCGGAGAGATTCTCGGATCCAAGACATGCGATCCTCCTCAGTTCGACAGATTATTGAAAGGAGAGTTCTTTCTTGCCAAAATGGGGCCTGAACAGCTTAAAGTCCGAGCTAAGGTTCCCGGCCCATTACATTACCCAGACCTTCTCGAAAACCTCCGGCAGACATTGCTCCCGATTATCGAAAAGGCAAAAGATCCCTCTGCAATCTTTCTTCGTCTTGCACGTGATCTCAAAGAAAAAAGCCAAGCGCTATTGGGGAAAAAAGAAAAATTTTCTCCCGATGATCTTTTACTCAAAGTAGAAAAGGCTGCTGAGTCTGATCCGTTTATCGCCTGCGTCCGTCACAAATATCGCGCTGCCATCATTGATGAATTTCAAGACACAGATCCCATCCAGTGGAACATTTTTCAAAAATTGTTCCTCGAGCAGCTCGAGGCCATCTGTTTAGTCGGCGATCCCAAACAGTCGATCTATGCCTTTCGCAATGCAGATGTCTACACTTATCTCGATGCCGCAAAGGCGATGGGACCTCTCTCTAAGAAATATCTCGATACGAATTACCGTTCTACAGCTCCTCTTGTAGAAGCCCTCAACCGTCTTTTTTCACAAGCACAGGGCGACTGGATGCCGCTGCCGCGCAATCAGGAGACGTTGAAGATCATGCCCGTCAAAGCAGGCGCTTCTTGCCGAGAAAATGGCTCTGAAATCCCCTTGCAGTTTTTCATCGCTGTCGACAAAAAAGGGAGGAGTCAAAAATTTCCTACGCAGGACATGCTAAAGAAAAAGATCTTTCCCTTCATCGCCTCAGAAATCTATGACTTGCATTGTCATGGCGCCGCGTATCACGAGATTGCGATTTTGATCAAGGACCGGTACATGGCAAAGGAAACCGTCGACTATCTTCAAGCGCATGGCATTCCTGCCAGCTCTAAGCGTGCAGCGGCGATTACAGATTCCATTGCTTATTTTGCGCTCAAAGAACTGCTCAGCGCTGTCTGCTCCCCTTATGATACCGGCAAGATCAAAGCGGCCCTTGCGGGGCCCCTCATTGCTTGGAGCAGTGAACAGATTTGTCAGGGACCTGAGGACGCTTCTCTGCTTCAAGCAAAAGCCCAGATGCACGCGCTCAATCGTATTCTTTTGGAAAAGGGATTTGGAGTTTTCTTTCAAGCCTTATTAAAGACTCGTTGGGGCAATTCTTCTCTCACTCTACTCGAAAAGCTGCTTGGCCACGGCGAAGTATCGCTTTATCTCGATTTGAGAAAATTGTCTGAGTTGATCATCGAAGAGTCGATGCTTCGCCACTTGAAAGGAGATGCTTATCTTAGCTTTTTGGAGCAGATCGCTGTGGAAGCCGAGCGCGAAGATCACCGCCTGCGCATTTCTTCTCACGAAGAAAAAGGCAGCGTTACAGTGATGACCATGCACATGAGCAAAGGGTTGGAATTCGATACTGTTTTTGCTCTTGGCATCGCTTCCCGAAATAAGCTTTCTGAATACGCAGTGACCAGGAAAGAGGGGCATCCCCTGATCACCCCTTTCGATGCAGAAGATTCTGCATGCCAGATGTTCCTCGAAGAACAAGATGCAGAAAAAATGCGCCAGCTTTATGTTGCCCTGACGCGCGCGAAAAAACGACTTTATATTCCCCTTGTAATCAATCAAGAGCAAAAACCTCTTACTGCTGGAGAAGCTTCTGCCATCGAACTTTTCTTTGCAAGACTCGATCAAAATCCGGCGACTTATCGTGAGCTCTACTCCTCTGTCCAGCTTCTCAATCCAGCTCGTGCTAAACACGTTTTAGAGACCCTTTCCCCTCACATCCATCATCGTTTTCTTGAAGAACTGCCCGATGTTTTTTATGCAAAGACACCCACGGCCTTTGAGCTCATTCCACCGCAACCTTTCGACATTCCCCATTATGAGGAACAACTTTTCTCCTTTTCTGCCTTAGCGAAACAGGAACATTTTCACAGTATACCTAAGCCAAGCTTAGAAGATCCTCTCTCGCCGCACACGATGCCCTTGGGGAGTGAAACTGGGCATCTTCTTCACCTTCTGTTTGAAACGATTTTCAAACGCCACCTTCATCATCCTCTCGACGAAACTGCGCTGAAGCAAAGGATCGAGGAAGAGATTGCCTTCTCTTTTTTAGAAGAATGGGGCCCTGTGATTTTCCCATGGGTCATCAAGCTTTTAACAAAGAAGTTGGTAGATCATTTTTCGCTCTCAGATGTGCCAGGCGGCCAAATGCAGGAGGAGATGGAGTTTTTTTTCCCTGTTTCGAAAGGAATGATGAAAGGGTTTTGCGATCTGTTATTTGAATACAGAGGGAAATATTATCTTCTCGATTGGAAAAGCAATTATCTCGGTCCTTCAGATGCAGACTACACCCAAGGGAACATCATCCAGGCGATGCACAATCACGACTATTTTCTACAAGCTTCGATCTATACCACCGCCCTGGAGCGCTATGTAAAGCTATTTGACAACCGCCCCTTTTCCGAGTGCTTTGGCGGCGCTATCTACTACTTCATCCGCGGCAGAGCAGCTTATCATTTTGTGCCTGAATCATTTAAAGAATTAAATTGATTTGTAAAGGCAATAAATCTTTAACATTCTTATTTTCAATGGCTTAGTTCTTGATCTGCTTTTCGTAAAACTTTATTTTAAATTTAATGTTAAAATTGTTATAATTAACTTAAATAATTTTAACTAGGGGTGCAAAACTAAAATGTCAATACCTAAGTTGTCTCCGAATGAATCAAAGTGGCTAAAGAGCTCTAACTTTGAGCATCAATGTACAACTAATGAAACGGTTTTTACCGCTCATTATCTGGAGCTTTATGAAAGAGGGGAGACGGGGTTGGGAAGGTTGAGTTCCTGCCTTCAGTCCAAATTGGAAAAGCTCCTTCAATCCAAATTGAAAACACCCCTCCAATTGGAAAAACTGGAGAGAGAAAAAAAGCTATGCAAAACTTATATTTCCTTAAAGGAAACAGCATTAATCTACAAAGTGGCAACTAAGGCAGAGGACGACTACGATCTTACTCCACTTGGGGAAAGAAAAAGAAATATTCAAAATTTATTAAAACGAATATGCCCCTTTAACTATAAAACAAGCCGCGAAAAAGCAACAGAAGCCCTAGAAAATTTAGACCAACGTCTCGAAGAATTAAAAACCAAAATCAAGGAAAAAGATTTTGACATATTGAATTGCGAAGCAGCATATCAAGCGTATACGTTTATGGCTCGCCATAACAGCACTCTGAGGAATATTCATATTAAGTATACAGTTTTAAATGAAGAGCACGAAGTGTTTCCCAATAGTGAGTTCTATGCGAGACCAAAATCAAAAAACAACGCGAAATCAAAAAACAATCGCCTTTATATTCAAAGGCCAGGCCAAGCGCTGGTGGGAAGCTCTGTGTACGAATTTGATGATAAGAAGGGGTTGATTGCATTTGGGGGCGAGGGGGGTGTTCATAAGGCGACTCAAACTTGTTGGGGTGGCAAAAAAAAAGTAGTTGCAATTAAGATCTCTGATAGTGACCCACAAACAATTGAAAATAATAAACAGTCTGCATGTATTTTGGAGAAATTCCATTCTGATGAGATAATCAAAGGTAAGGAATCATTCACCATGCATATAGGAGCTTACAACCATAAGAAAGACCTTTTTGAACTGAAAAAAGATGAGCCCGCAGCATATTTTGTTACAGAATTATACGCTGGGGATCTTCATAATCTTTTAAATAAAAAACACCTTTTATACAAAAAATATTTAAAACCTTTAAGACATGAGGAAAGAAAATGCTTAAAAAAGCGCTTAATTGCATTATTAGTTAATGCCTTTCATGAAGTCCATCAAAAAAATGTTATTCATGGAGATGTAAAAATTGAAAATGTTCTTGTAAAAATAAACGATGATAAGAGTATTACTCCGGTGTTAGCTGATTTTACAATGTCTGTTTCCTCAGAAGATAAGGTGCGGGAAAAAGAGTTTTGTGGCACTCCTTGGGCTGCAGCTCCTGAACATGCTGAGGCCTGGTATAAACGACGATGTGATAAAGATAAAAACATCACCGCTGAAAAAACCACCCAGACCTGCGTAGATATATGGGGGCTAGGACTCATGTGTTATCATATTTATACTGGTAAAAAATGTGGCATTGTTCCCTCTTTTCGGAGAGAAACAGCCGATCAACTAAAGTTCGTCATGGAACTAAAACAGTCCGCTGTTGATCGTCTCTTTACAGACGAGAAGGTTTTTAGCAAGAAAGACAAGGAGTTTGCTGAGTTGATCAAGTCCATGTTACAAGTGGATCCTAGAAAAAGAGCTACTGCAGCCAAATTGAAAGCAAGCAGCGCTTTGAAACGTATTGATCCTGATGGCGAAGAAAAAAAGGTTATAAAGAAGATTCCTGGTAACGAGCCGCGAACACCTAAAAATAATAGCTCATCTATATCTCATAACCTCCCCAAAAAGTCTATAGTAAGTGTTGAATCGAGCGAAAATGAGCCCACAGATTTATACTCTGGAAGTCTTTATAAGCTTTTAGATGAAAAAGGTTTATGCGAAAATTTTTTAAACCTTTCAAATTCTGAAAAGACAAAATGCTTTAAAGAACAATTAATTGCATTTCTAATTAATAACCTTTACAAAATCCACGAAAAAGGAACTATTCATAGAGATCCAAGGGTTGAAAGTACCCTTGTAGAAATAGATGATAAGGGTAATATCAAAGACGTGAGATTCACCGATTTGTCAATGAATGTTCATTCAACAGATAAGGAGGGGAAAAGTAGATTTTGTGGCATTCCTGGGCTTGTATCTCCTGAATATGCTGCGGCTTGGTATGAGCGAGAATATGGAAAAAAAGCAAATATCACCGCTGAAAAAACCACCAACCCCTGCCTAGACATATGGGGGTTAGGACTCATGTGTTATCATGTTTATACTGGTAAAGAATGTGAGATTGTTCCCTCATCTAATGAGGCTATAAAAGATCAATTAAAATCCATCATGACCCTAGAGCAATCAAAAATCGACGACCTTCCCCTTTTTAAAGACAATCGGCGGCCTCTTGCCCCAAAAGGCGAGCAGTTTGATAACCAGCTCATTGGATTGATCTATCTCATGTTACAAGTGAATCCTGATCAAAGACCTACTGCAGAACAATTGGGAAAAGCGCTGCCCTTAAAAAAGCAAATCTAAGGTTCTATACCGCGCTCCGTTAGGTTTTGTAAACTTGGACTGGCTGCGGCTTTGTCCAATCGATCCTCCCCCCGTTCGCTTCGCTCACCTGCTCTGCACTGCGAAGGTCTACTAGGCCTTCTCATGTCTCCGCAGCCATGGTTTTCACTATGGCTTCGTCATTCGGACCACAGGCTTCGATTGTGCCTTGCCTCGCTCTAGTCCAAATTCACAAAACCTGACCGAGTGCGTGGTATGTAACTATAACCCAAGAATTCAAAGAAGTTTTATCATTTTGCCTCTGAATTATTTAAGGAATTAAATTGTCAGTTAGAGGCAAGAAGGCTTTAATATCCTTATTTTCAAGGAGTTAGCGATAAGCCCTTCATTAAAACTTTGATTTTAAATTTAATGTTAAAATTGTTATAAATTGTTATAATTAGTTTAATAGCTTAAACAAAGGTGTTAAACTAAAATGTCAATATTGAATTTGGGGCGGTGTGAATCTGGGGTGTAAACTTTGATCCATATTTGAAATTTTCTCTGAGCAACAATTCCGGCAAGAAACGGTAACATCCCCCCTCTGATATTAAACCCTCTGACTCATCCCAGTTATATTCCCAGCGTCCTACGGCGCTGTTCCGATACATCGAGATCGGCTCAGGAAGAGCCGCTCTCGATGTATCGGGCTTTATTGATGCAATACTTTGTAGGGGGATATTGAAAATTCTCTTCTAAGGAAATTTTTTTGACTCTGTTAAAACAATCATGCAAAATGGCTCGTCTTAATTTTAGGAGAGCAGCTCTATGAATGTTCCATCACGAGATTGGCGTAAGCGAAGCCATCGTCTTTGCGAGAGTCGCGATGAATTCAAAGCGAGAAATCGCGAGAAAGCAGAAAAAATTAAGGCACTAGAGGGTAAAGCATTAGATCTTGAGCACAGTAGAGCCCAGTGGAAAAAGAAGTGTGAAGAAAAAACTCAAGAAAATAAAGCCTTAAAAAATGAAATCGCAGAAAAAGAGGCTTTGATCGAGGCAGAAAGAAAATTACGCGAACAAGAGGCTGTTACCCATGCTAAAGAGTTCGAAGAACTTAAAAAAAAATGGCAGATGCAGCAACAAGCCTCCCGGGGGAACAAGACAAAAAAATCCCTCGTCGGCGCTATTCGGCAACTGTTATCCTGATATCGCTCCTATTGATTCTTTCAGGAGGACTAAGCCTTCGCGGAGCCAGAGAGGCGTTCATTCGCTGTTATTTTTGGCTACAATGCAAAATGCCCTCTCATACTGCGATTCGCGATTGGATCTTGCAGGTGGGTTATTACAAGCTGACCTCAATTCAGAAATCAAATGATTGGATTGGGATGATCGATTTATCTATTCAGATTGGCTCAAAAAAATGTCTTTTGATTCTGGGCGTACGGGCTACGACTTTTTTGAAAGCTAAGGCATTGACATTTGAAGACGTACACGTTCTGCACCTGGAGGTTTTGGAAAAAACAAGTGGCCCAATCATCTATGAGATTCTCAAGAAAAGTGAAGAGACAGTAGGTCAATACAGACAATTTTGTCATGATCAAGGATCGGATATTGTATCTGCAACCAGATTGTATACGCAGAGCGTCCAAGAAGCCGAAGGCAGAAAAATTCCCGTAATGAATGATATTGCTCACAAAATAGCCAACTTGTTGGGGGTGGAAGCTGCGGAACTTGAATGGACAGAATTTGCGTCGAAAGCCTCTCAGATGAAGCAGAAACTCCAATGGACGAAATGGGCAGCACTATGCCCTCCGAGTCAGAGGAGTAAAGCTAGATATATGAATCTTGACGAACTAACCGGCTGGGCAAATAAAATTCTAGATCACCTCAAAAAAATGGAAAATGAACATCAGAAAAAAATAGAACAGAAGAATTGTGAGGTCGAAAAGAGCGAGGCGGACTTGAGGGAATTGCTTGAGCAATTTGGATGGGTCAGATCCAGTGAGCCTATGATCAAGGAAATATCCGAGATGTTGCTCATTGGGAGAATCGTAAGACAAAAAATTCGAACAGAACACCTCCACAACAAAACTGCAGAGGAGTTGGAAAAAGAGCTACAGAACCTGCAAGTAGGGGTCCGTGCTGATCAGTTTGCAGGCAGTATCCTTGATTTCGTGATTGATCAGACAAAAGACCTCGATCAAGTGGCTTTAGGTAGCACAGAAATTATTGAGTCTAGTTTTGGTAAGTTAAAGCAATTGATGGATGAAGACTCAAAGGACGGATTTACCCCTTTTGTGCTGTCATTGGCCGCCTGTCTGGGAAAGTTAGACTTAGAAACTGTTCAAGCAGCACTAGGAACCTGTAACAAAAAACAAGTGAAAGCGTGGGCCGCAATGAATATTGGCGAGACAATTTATTCGCAAAGGCGTCAGCTCTTTAATCCTTTTAGGAAACGGAAGAAAAAACGAGGGCAGCTGCCTCTAGATAATGGGGGACTGGATCATACTGGATTTTTTACTGGTAATGTTGTGAATTTCTGAAAGAAAGTTTACACCCCAGTGTGAATCAGATCTGTTTAATGAGCAATGCGTGAAGAATAAAAACATCTTTATCAATCATTATCTAGACCTCTATAAAAAAGGAGAGACAGGGTTAGAGAGGTTGAGTTTCCACCTTCAGTCTCAACTTCAATCCCAATTGGCCAAAATTCAGCAAAAAAAAGACAAAGGCGATCAAACATCTTTATGCAAAACTTATTATATTTCTTCACATGAATCAGCTTATATTTCCTTCAAGGAAACGGCATTAATCTACGAAGTGGCAATTGAAGCAGAGAAAAAGTATTATCAGACGACCTTATCTGGAAAAATTAAAGAGTTCGTTCAAAATTTATTAAAACGAATGTATCCTAGCTATGAAACAAGTCTCGAAGAAGCAGAAAAATTCCTAAAAAATTCAAATGAAAAACTATTAGAACCCGAAATCAAGTCAGAAACCCCTGCCGTATTGAATGTCGAAGCAGCCTATCGAGCGTACACATTTATGGCTCGCCATTGCAGCGCTTTAGGCAATACTCCTATTAAATATGCAATTTTGCGTGAAACGCACAAAGTGTCTCCCAACGGTGATTTCTATGCGACACCACCTTTTCAGCAGTTGCAAGGGCCGGATTACCTTTGTATTCAAAGGCCAGGAAGCCCTGTATGCTATGGTTCTGTATACAAAGTTAATCTTAGGGAACTTGTTGGAAAAGGGAGCGAAGGAGCTATTTACGAGACGTTTGTTTACGAGGCGGGAGAAAATGACAAAACAGAAGTTAAAAAAGTTGCGATAAAGATTTCTGATAGTGATATTGAAGATAGTAAAAATTCGACAGCTATTTTAAAGAAAATTGATTCTCCTTATGTAATCAAAATTGACAACTTCTTCCTTATGAGCATAGGAAGTTACCAGAAAGAAACGAGTTTTATATTGGAAGAAAATAAGCCAGCAGCATATTCCCTCATGGATTTATACTCTGGAGATCTTCATGATCTTTTAAAAGAAAAGTTAAGCGACGAACAAAAACAACAGTTAATTGTATCTCTAATTAAAGCTGTTTGTGCAGTCCATGAACAATTTGTTGTTCATAGAGATGTGAAGTCTAAAAATGTCCTTGTAAAAAAGGATAACGATGCCATTCACTCGGTATTAACTGATTTTACATTTTCTGTTTCCAAAGAAGATAGGGCGCGGAAAAGTAAGTGTTGTGGCAGTCCTCGATTTATGGCCCCTGAATATGCTAAGAGGGTCTTAGTAAGGGAGTTCCCCACTTTAAGCAATCCCGAAACAAAAGAAGATATCACCTTTGAAAAGGTTACTCTGCCCTGCATAGATATATGGGGGCTAGGGCTCATATGTTATCATATTTATACTGGTAGTGAATGCTCTATTCTACCTCCTTCAGAAGCCACTGTAACCGATGTGAAATTCTTCCAGACAATCGCGTTCTTAGAGCAATCCAGCATCGACAACCTTTTTCTTGAAGATGCGCGGTCTTCTTCTGACCCATATGTTAAAATCATCCTTTCCATGTTACAAGTAAATCCTGAGAAAAGAGCTGAGGCATCCAAACTGAAAAAGGAATGCGACGAGCTCCCAAAAAATGAACCTAATGCTGTAACCCAAAAGCTTGAAGAATTGCCTATCATATTCTTATAATTCCCTCTGAACTTTACGGCCGTCAAAAATGGGATTGAATTTTTAAAGTTCATCGTTTATTTTTCCAACTCGTTTGCACTTATTCCATAAAGTTTTTTAAACACACACTTATGCTTCGCAATATCTTTTTCCTTTGTTGTTCCTGTTCTGTTTTTCTCTATGGGGAAATCGTTGAGACTTTCTACGGTCCGATTGAGGTTGAAGAGCCTGTTCTCCTTGAACTCATTAAATGTCCAGCAGTTCAAAGACTTAAACACATTCATCAATATGGGGTCGCTTATTACACAACCCATCGCGAAGAATATAATCGCTATGACCACTCGATCGGGGTCTTTGCCATTCTTAGAAAAAATGGCGCTTCTTTAGAAGAACAAATTTCAGGAATGCTACACGATGTTTCACATACGGTGTTTTCTCATGTCGGAGATTGGGTATTTGGGAAAGAATATGAAGAAAAAGACTATCAAAACACGATTCACACAATCTATCTCTTCAATTCAGGCATTGAAGAGATTCTCATGAAATATGGACATACTCTCTGTCAGATTCAACCTGGGAGCAAAGAGTTTATCCTGCTGGAACAGCCCCTGCCAAATCTTTGTGCGGACCGCATTGATTACAACCTTCAGGGGGCCTACTATCAGAATTTTTTAACAAAAGAAGAGGTTCTGGATCTCTATGCAGATTTTAAGTTTGTGGACGGGTGTTGGGTCGGAACGCGAATCGATCTGCTAAAAAAACTGGCTCTTTTTTCTTTGTACATGACTCAAGAGTGCTGGGGATCTGTTTCCAACTATGCTTTGTCTCGGTGGCTTGCGGATGCAATCTTGAAAGGGCTGGAAACAGGGATTCTTTCTTGGAAAGAAGTGCATTTTGGACGTGATTGTGATGTTTGGAATCAATTGACCCGTGCGAAAGATCCTTTCATTCAAGAGAGAATGCATAGGATTGCACATCCCAATCATTATTTTAAATTAGTTGACCCTAAAGAAGCAGAGATCTTCATCAAGTTTAAATGTCGTGGCATTGATCCTTGGATCGTTTATGATGGACAAACGATTAGGCTCTCCTACATTGATTCCGATTTAGCCAAGGAGCTAGAAACCGTTAAGAAACGCGCAGCAGAAGGGTGGCCTATCGTATATCGGAAATGATTTTCCATGAAAAGATTTCAAAAATGGCAGAAATTAAATTACTACTTGAAACAAGGAGTATTCAGCTTTATCGATCTGGCTTTTGCCGATAGCGTGTTGAGAAGATTAAATAGTGACAAAGAGGAGCACGCTGCCATTCTGGCCACTCTGTTTGCCTTTTCGCGCCAAGGGCACTTAATGCTCGATCTTTCTGGGGATGCTCTATGTTTTGCGTTGCAATTGCTTTCTATCGTGGATAGCGATCCTTTGAAAGAATTACTTCTAAAGGGGACGGCCACATTTCCTGTGAACGGCATCGCCGATGTGAAGGGCAGTGATGACCATCCTCATGCTTGGATCTGCCGCATGGGGACTTGTTACTATTTGCAAAAAAATTGGGTCTATGAATCTGTAATTTTAAGACATCTGGGACGTTTGAATCGGCATCCCCCTGTTGTTCCTCTCACCGTGTCCACAATGGATCCGCGATTAAACACAGCTCAAAAGATGGCCATTGAAAATGCAATGGCAAACTCGCTGTCATTGCTGACAGGAGGGCCTGGAACAGGAAAAACGTTTACTGCAGCAGAACTTGTCAAAGCTTGTCTTAATTCCATGCCAAGCGACAAGCTCGAGCCATTGCGCATCGTTTTGACAGCGCCCACAGGAAAAGCTGTTTCGCAGCTCGAAGGGAATTTGAGAACTATTCTTGATCCTAAAGTGACAATCAGAGCTGGGACTTTGCATGCGGTGCTCGGCATTAAAGCGCGTATGTATGAGGAAGAAGAGATAGACGCGCTATTTGCGGATCTGATCATCGTTGACGAATGTTCGATGATCGATGCTAAAATTTTCTCTCAACTGCTCTCTGCAGTCCCCAATGGCGCTCGGCTAGTGCTGATCGGCGATAAAGATCAGCTTCCCCCCGTCGAGGCTGGGAGCATTTTTGCCGATCTTCTTGAAACCAATGCTTATCCTTCGGCATTCCTCTCCGAATGTCTGCGTTCGGATCGCAGCGAAATTGTGACATTATCCCATCATATCAAACAAGGAAATGCGAGCACGGCGCTTGAATTTTTCAATCATGGCAATGCCATCTCTTGGATTGATCTTGAAGAAAGTGAGAGCACATCTGCAGATCTCTGGGAACAAAATAAGCAACGCTTTTCAGATTATTATCCTCAAAAACCTCTTCCCGAACAGATCTACAGCGCTCTTGGGCGTTTTGGCCTGTTGTCTTCCGTGCGAAAAGGTCCTCTTGGCGTTGATGCCATTAATCGTTATTTTTTTTATCAATCGATAAAAAAAGCTCCACAGGGTTCATGGGTAGCCTTTCCGATCATGATCACTCGCAACGACTATGAACTGGAGGTTTATAATGGAGATTTAGGTTTTCTTGTTCGCAGACTCACTGACGATTTTTCTTCACATCAGCTTGAACTCGACGACTATATTTTGCTGCGTGATCGCAAAGGCGGATTTCGACAGATCGCCGCTCTCAATTTGTCCTCTTTTGAGTACAGCTATTGCATTTCGGTGCATAAAAGTCAGGGAAGCGAATACGACGAAGCGGTGATTGTGATTCCTTCAGGTTCTGAATCTTTCGGGAGAGAGGTCCTTTACACTGCTGTGACAAGGGCGCGCCACAAAGTGACTGTGATGTGCAGCAAAGACCTGTTTCTAAAGGCATGTGCAATGAGCTCTAGAAAAATTTCAGGTCTTTGCGCTCGAATTCATGCATCTTCAGTTCTGGTAAACGAAGAAAAGTTAAGACTCAAGGCATTGACAGAAACAGGGACAACCCCTAGCATTTCCTGCTTCTGACTTGAGGAAAAACCCATGAAAGACTTAGTTGAAAACAATCTGATTCGCTTTAAAATATTTCATTGCCGCTATCCCTCCAAATCTCATAGACAAAATTAGTCATTCATTAAGCGACGAATCCTTAAGTTAGCAAGAGGTCTAATACTGCGTGTGGTTGACATGTTTAAAAAAATGCTTTTGACGTATAAAGGTTCTCCTGCGCAACGCACTCAATTTGCATTCATATGCATGCGTCTCATGGGCATTCCTTGCTGGTGTTTGCTAAGCATGTTGGCTTTCATTTTGTATAAAAATATGCATCTTACTCCGTTGCAAATCACAGTTATAGTTGCACTCAAGCCCGCTTCATCTCTTCTGTCTCCTTATTGGAGTCAGGCAATTTATCAAAAACCCGACAGAATTATCACCAATCTGTTAGGAGCTAATTTTTTCCGTCATCTTCCCTTTCTTTTCATTCCTTGGACACAGTCCTCTTGGTTTATTATTTTCTCTTTTGGACTTTACATGACATTGAGTCGTGCCACAATCCCTGCATGGATGGAGCTGTTTAAATGCAATCTTCCCAAAACAAAACGTGAAGAGATGGTGGCATATGGAACTATCATCGATTTTCTTGGAACCGCGGTCCTTGCGATTGGTGTAGGAGTGTTATTGGACAACTTTCAAGAAATTTGGAGATGGTTATTTTTAATCACCGCGGTTTTAGGAATTTTATCTACTTTCCTTTTAACCTCCATTTCTCCACCGCCTGCGCCATCCTTAACTTGTGTAACTTCTCGCACTCACAGTTTTAAAATTAAGGAAAAAATCTTCAAGCCTTGGCAGCAGGTATGGAAGCTGATTAGTCAATGTAAAGATTTTGCAATTTTTCAAATAGGATTCATGTTCGGTGGAGCGGGACTTATGATTATGCAACCCGCTCTTCCAAAATTTTTTATTGATATTCTTCATTTGTCTTTTACCGAAATGGGTCTTGCTATTTCTTTGTGCAAAGGAGTGGGTGTTGCTTTGGCTTCGCCTATTTGGACGCGATTATTTCGAAAGTTAAATATTTTTCAGCTGTGTGCTCTCGTCACATTTTTTGCCACCCTGTTCCCATTCCTTCTCCTGGCTACATCTTTTCACCTTATTTTGTTGTACCTCGCTTATGCATTTTATGGGGTTATGCAAGCTGGAAGTGAGTTGAGCTGGCATATGTCAGGCCTTGTCTTTGCTAAAGAGAAGGACAGTTCTACTTTCAGTGTCACCAATATACTCACCGTAGGAATAAGAGGCTGTGTGATTCCTGTCATAGGCTCTGTGCTCCTACCATTCATTCATCCTTTAGGGGTCATATTGTTAGGAGCCTTCCTTTGCCTTCTTGCATCAGGGTACTTTCTCCTTAACAGCCGTGTCGCTAAAAATAGATTGGAGAAAAATGAGCGCACATTTTAATCTAATGCAGTCTCAAAATTGCGTTGTTTAATGGTAGGGAAAGTGAATCGGGTTGCTATACAAGTAGCTTATCACGGAATCCAAGTAGGAGAAACACCTTCTCATGACTATCTCAAAATAGGGGAGCATACTGCTTTGCGACAAATTGCCCTATCCAGCTATCGTTTGGCGAGACTGATCAATGAGATATTTAATAACCAGGCACTATGAAAGCCGCAATTTATCCTGGCACATTTGATCCCCCTACTTTGGGTCATCTAAATATTATTCAAAGGGCTGCAGGTAAATTTGATGAGTTGGTGATTGCCATTGGAGCAAATCCAACCAAGATTTCTCCAACTTTTTCATTAGAGGAAAGAATACAGTTCCTTAAGACAATCACAGCAGATATTCCCAACATTGAAATTTTTGCTTTCGAAGGACTTCTTGTTGATTTTGCGAAATCTCGTGGCATTGACATTATTATCCGAGCCATTCGGACTATTTTTGACTTTGAAAATGAAACTTTGCAAGCTCAGGTGAATCGTCAATTAGGCGAAGTCGAAACATTTTACCTTGTTGTCGATGAAAAATGTCGCCTAATCAGCTCTACTGTTGTTCGTGAAATTGCTTCCCACGGAAAGCGACTAATCGATTTCGTTCCACCGGAGATTGAAGGTGTCATATTTCATAGACTGTTTTTGGACAATAAAAGACCTCTTGCGTAACTAAAGCAGATGCAATTTAGGTCTCGCTTCAAGTGGGCCAAACAATACTGGTGCAATCCCTAGAAGAATATAGGGCCAATCGATCAGTGACAAAGGCTGCTTTGTCCCATTATAAGGAGCTCTCAATGCTATTGAAACTGTTTCAACCCTCCCATGGCCAGCCCGAGTTTTGGAGCAAAAGGAGTTAAGTTGACATCCCATTGTTGATTGTCGACCCAAGCTTTTTCATCCATGGGTTGCAACTGAGTTTTGTCTTCGAAAATTGTTCCAAAGCCAATCTGTGTTGTGCGTGGATTGAAATACGCACAAAAGTAGATGTTTTTTGCTCCCTCATTCCAGTTAGTAAAAGCGAAGCGAATGGCAGATTGCTCGAGAATCGCTTGATCTTGCGGCGATAGAGATTGAAAAAGGATTCCATCGAGAGCAAGGGCTATTTGATAGGCTTGGGTTTCATCGGACTTGAGAAGTGTATTGATCCCATTCAACAGCTGTTGAGAGTAGTCTTGCACACTTAAAGTCTGCTGAGAAAGATTCTGGACGAGTTGCTGATAGGATTGACGATCGGAGAGAACCTCAGAAAGGTAATTATACATTCCTTGTGTGAGCGCTTTTTGAGCATCTGTGCTGATTTGTCGTTTAGCGACCTGCATTCCTGGCATGACGAGTGTTTTTTTTAGCCATTGGGGGGATTTCATGCCAGTTTTAATGTATTGGACGATGTCTGGATTTGCTGGCATAAAATTGAATGCATGCTGAGGGCTATCCATGGGGATCATCTCTGCAGGCGCAATTTTTGCTAACTGTAAACACCAAGTAATCAGATCGTTTGGATTTTTAGGCGTGTAAGACTGAACATTGCTGTCATAGGTTTTTCCTGTGTCGATATCATCGACCTCAAAAGGGTTATCCCCATCGCAGCTTTGCATCGGCGTACGAGAGAGCTTGAGATAATTGTTAACGGGATCAGGTTCCTGCTTGTTCGCATTATCGTAATTCCAGAATAGATTTTTTAAAAAATCGTCAGTATTGATCGCCGTTTTCAAACGACTTGCGACCAATTGTGAATCAGGCGTCGAACCTGAATCTGCTTCCACTTTATTGACTACATACAAGAGCAGCTGTCTAAACTGCTCGGGAGTCGCAATTCTTGTCCCAAGGCTAGTGGGATAATCATGCATCCGCTTGTACAATTGGAATCCTCCATCAGTGGAACTGCCATCAGTAGAGACTTGCGCAAGAGGAATATTCAAATTATAGAGGAGGCGATAACATGCATTGAGAACGTAAGCAAACGCCTGCTTAAATTGGGCAGCGCCGTTGACTTTTTTCAATTGATTCCATGTCTGTTTTAAAGTATCTGCAACACAGCTGTTAATATTTCCACGAGTGGAGTCTGTGGCCCGATCTTCTGCCATCGCGGCAAAAGTAGATTCAACGGCACGAAGAATAGGGTTATTGGTGAGGCTGCTGAAAGCATATTCGCCAAGATGGATAAGAGTATCGACATCTGCATGAGATGTCTTTTTGGCGATGATTTTTGCTGTCGCTTGGATCCATTGAGAAGGGGTCACTTTGATGGAGTTCTGCCCAGCATTTTTTAGGTAGGGAATTCCATACATCGCTTTCCAAGTTGGCGATATAATCGCCTCCCATCAATGCACGAGCTGCTGCAAAGCCGGGAGCGTCGAAAATAGAGATCTCTGTTCCTGCAAATAACCCTTCAGCGGTAATTTCCATGGGCTGATCTCTATCGTCATCCGCCAAACTAGGAAGAAAAAAGAAATAATCCGAGGAATGATGGACAGGGCGTTCGACATATCCTTTTCTCACAATGGAAGAGCAATCTTCGGCAATATGGCGGTAGTACTCGTTATGATCGCGGATCACGTCGTTGACTGCGAAGCAGTCGCCCACTGGCCCTTGATTGTAAGGCGCAAGCATTGCGGCAAGCACTGCCACTTTCGCATGTCTGTCGGTTAATGGCTGCCCGGATCCTAAGCTGAAAAGAGCCCGCAATGAAATGCGACTCACGCAATTCGGATCTTTTGGCAACCCCACCTGATCAAAGAAAGATTGCCAAGAAGGATCGAGGTTGTCGAGAAACCGGCTCATATTGACTTCGTACTCTCTAGGAGTGGTCGAAATAAACGCGGATTTTATTGTGGAGCGCACATCCGTTTTTAATTTGCCTTGAGGGTCCAGTAAAAGGTCGGCAATCACCAGTGCTTTTCTCATGCCATAAGCAAGGTCTGCATTTTGCACATTTAAATCCCTTTGAACTTTCGCGTACTGATTTAATTCGCTGACTGCTTGTTGAATCGCTTCATCGCTACTCGAGACTTTTTTTGCATCTGCGTGACTTGCAATCGGAAGGGCAACTACACCCATCGTCAATAACACCAGAATGGAAAGACAGAATTTCATAAGAAACCTCCAAGGATGACCATAATCTTGAGGAAAAAATTATTTTTCACCAAGAGTGTGTCGTTGAAAATTGTTTTTTGCTTTTTGTATCTTTTGCCTTTGGTTTTAATTCGGTTCCTTGGTTTAGTTAATCAACTATGTCCTGCGGAACCGAATTAAAATCAAAGGCAAAATCCATCAAAAATCAAATGAAACATTTTCAACGACACACTCTAAGTAGCTCAGAATACATGAAGGGCATTAAAAATAAAAATTCATTTTAATGCTCGATCCGCTGCCTTTCTGTGAGCATTTGCTCTCTTGACTTTTCATCTGTCGGGTCATATAAAAAAATAGTACGTCCTCAAAAACCTATGGCAAGCACTGAATGTCATTTGGATCCATGCCAGGCTTTGCATTTATCGATCTCAATCAGGCATGGATCCAAATGACATTCAGTGCTTGCCACAGGTCTCCGAGGAGGTATGAATTGAGCGGCTTGTAAAGTCAGAACAAAACGCCCAGACCCATTAATAAAACTTTCGCTTGATAACAGAGCGCCCTATATTTAGACTGCTCTGGTTCCACAGAAAGTACAACAGGAAGTGCGCATTGTAGCCACAGGAATCCCAAAAGGATCTCGCTTTATCTGGCACTACCAAAAGCGTAGAGGGCAGACAATTTCGAGACGGCCTATTGACGCTCAAGCAGACATGCGCCAGACTTGGCGTGAGCTTTTGGGAGTATTTGAGTCGGTGGTTTCGAGGGGATCCGATCGATTTAGCACAATTTGTTCATGAGCGTTATCAAACAGCCTCTCCGGCCACACCTTGACTGGTAGCACGTACATTAACTTCCTTGAAGACTCTGGCAAAAGTTGAAGACCATTTCGATCCGTGCCCAATCAAGATCGATAAGTGGTAAGTTTGGCATGGATCAAAATGGTCTTCAACTTTTGCCATGAGTTTTTAAGGACGTACAAAAAATATGGCTTGATTTTTCGCAAAGAGAGAGAAACTTTATAAAAAATTTCAACAGAGGAAGGATTGTGAATCCAAAATGATCGCCAGAAAGGAAAGTCTTTTTCACGCCACTGGTGGAAAGAGGGTAACTCAGATTCGCCATTCAGGGTTCGTCCTGTGAAAGCACTCTAAAATGGCATGCAGACTTAAGTGATCAAGCAAATGCTCTCGGTTTAGGGATGATTGCTATAGAAAAACAAGGAATCTCAAGAGAAGATATCAACTTCTTAGAATATCAACAGACTAATTGTCTTCAAAAACGCTTGGAAGATTCTATGTTTTGTCTTGAAAATATGCACCTTATCTGTCCTGAATGGGAAGGAAAAATGATTTTCTGGGGCGAATCTGAAGGTGGCATGATAGCAGCCAATTTAGCTGCTCAAACACCTCAAACAGCAGCCGTTCTATTGTTTGCTACGGGTGGTGGTCTAAAACCGCGAGAAGAGATAAAATCCTCGCTTCGTCAACGTTTGGGAAACCATGGTGCAGTGCAAGATGAGATTGATCAATATATGATTTTCTTGGAAGAACAAATGGATGCAATGATCCTTGATCCAACGCCAGATAAACAATTTTTGGGTAATACCTATAAGTGGTGGGCTTCTCTGCTTGTTGCGGATGAAGCATCATTATTTCTCAATCAAAATTCTCTTCCGATTTATCTCGCTCATGGAGTTGAAGATAGCCAAATCCCTGTTCTCAGCGCAGATCTTGCTGCTAAAAACTTAAAAGAGACAAATCCTCTCACTTATCATCGGTTGGAAGGTTACGGTCATGATTTGGATACTGCGGATATCCATGCTGTAGCTTGCCAGTGGTTAAATTCCATTCTTTACGGAATTGAACAATTCAATAACGACCAAATTGTTCTAGCAGTTTCATCTGTACCCTCTTCTTCAGAAGACTGGAAAACAGATATCGCGCATTATGCTTTCACTCTTGGTAAAGGAGAAGCACATGCTGGAGCACGAGTAGATAAAGATGACAAAGGAAATGAACGCGCTTCAGTTGATGTTGGGGTTACATATGAGACAGATAATGGCACGCGATTTGATGTTAAGGCTGGAGCTTCAGGTGAAAGAAATAGCCAGGGAAATACCAGAGGTGAAACGCATGTTGAAGGAAGCGTGTCGCAACCATTCTAAGTTTTTAAAACATTTGTTTTTGTTGTTCCTAAGTGGAACAACAGGTGCTATTATCTTAGTTTATTTCTGTTCGGGAGGCTATTTTAGTTCTCATGCAGTTAGTTATGATAAGTACAATTTCCCTATTATTGATGTCGAATTGCAAGGTAAAAACTATTCATTAGTTTTTGATCTAGGTTTTCGTTTTCCTTTATTCCTATACAAGGAAACATTAGACGGAATCGATAAACAGCCTCGAGGGATAGGCCAATGGAATACCTTCGCAGGCCAAACATGCGAGGCTCCTTCCTATCTTATTCCAAAAATGAGGATAGGGAACTTAACGCTTAAAAACGTCATAGCTAATCAAATGACGGAAGATGAGAGTTGTGGTCACTTGGGCAGATTTCTCGGAGAAGAATTCAATCTGTTTTTAGATTTTCCCCATGACAGAATCATCGCTTGCGATACTTTTCCCAAACTTCAAGAAAAAAAACTTGTTAACAATGATTGGGTGAGCGTTCCTTTTGAGCTTCATCGAGTTGGAATCGTCTTTTCTGTTGATACTGATCTTGGACCTTTAAAGCTTGCTCTTAAAACGTCATGTACGTGTAATCACCTTCGTTCTTCATTTTTTCCTCCCGATGCGCGCTTCTTTTTTACCTCATCTCCTTTTTCTATAAAAGGAGTCCATTTTGGACATGTCACGTTTCATCCCATCGATTTACCAGAACTTCTGAATGGAATTGATGGGTTTATTGGCATGGATTTCCTGAAAGACCATTCCTTGTATCTCGATTACACGCATAAAATTGCTTATTTGGAACCTCCCAAGGAATATTTTGAGCGTGTGCCTGTAACTTTTAATGGACATAAAGATCCATTGATTCATGTGTCACTTGAAGGACGTGAGCATATATTCAAGCTTGATACTGGGAGTGTTTTTTCTTTTTCTTTAAGCGAGGAGATTTTGCAAGAGATACATAAAGCAAAATACGGAACATCCACATGGTATGATTTTAGAGGGCAACAGTACGAATCGCCCACCTATTTTTATCCCAGAGATTAAAATTGGCGATCTCAGTTTTCCACGTGTGCATGTCAACCAAGATAGAGAGGATTTTCACGTCAATGCGACAGTGGAGGGCAAACCTTTGCTTCTCCCTGGAGCGATTGGAAGGTCGATTCTTGAAAAATACAATTTATTCTTGGATTTTCCTCATTCAGCAATTTACGCTAGCAGTAATTACTTGCTTCTTCAGCAAGCTGGCTTGCTTTCCAAAAACCTTCTTAACATCCCTTTTTCCCCTCATCCAGATGGCATCCTTCTTGAAGTGAAAACAGATGTGGGAACTTATCGCTTGGTGCTCGATACAGGTTCTACCTGTACAGCCATACGCCTTCCTCATCCAGCATCCACTGAAAAATTTCAAATCATGGGGCATGATTTCGGAAAACATTCTATTAGAGCGTTAGATATAACTTCCAAGTTTGATTTTGATGGTATTCTTGGAATGGATTTTTTTCTCGAGCACCCATTTTTTATCGACTACACCAATCGACAGATTCTTCTCGATTTGCAATACGAAAAAAACAAAGAATCTTCTCGGTTTCAGTAAGTGTCCAGTGAGATGTACATAGCTGAAAATCTAGTACGTCCTCAAAAACCTGTGGCAAGCACTGAATGTCATTTGGATCCATGCCAGGCTTTGCATTTATCGATCTCAATCAGGCATGGATCCAAATGACATTCAGTGCTTGCCACAGGTCTCCGAGGAGGTATGAATTGAGCGGCCCGAGTTTGACACCTGAAGGCTATTGCTGATTACCAGCGTTCCTGTCGATTAAAGCACGCCCTTTGACTGTAGTTGAGGCAATGAGAGAGTTGGCGGAAGTTCGGGCAATTCCGGTGACAGTAAAAAATACTCGCGTCTGAGTACGTAACGATATCAAGGGAAATGCTGCGCAGCTGTTTAAAGCAATTGGGGCTCCAATCCCTCCAAAATTGCTGAAGTGTGCAGAGAGGCATGCCTGAAGAAAAACGCATCGATTGCACACAAATGTAGTGGTACACGGGATTTTATTTTTTGTAACATGTTGATTTTAGAGCTGTTATAAAAATCAGGTGTCAAACTCGGGGCGTTGATCCCATCCGTCGTGCTCATGTAGTCTTTAAACATATGTCACAAGCAGCTAATTTGTCATTGGCGCCCCGACAGGTCTGAACTTATCCCTGACACGGCTCCTGAAAGATTGGCCTAATATTGAATCTGGCGCAAGGGTAGGCAGGACAGCGAATTTCGGACTTCAACTTATTGGAGGCTTTATAATCCTCAACGTGGTTCGGAGATCAGTAAAACCTTGGCAATTTTCTGCGGTGTCCATCCCTCATCGTAGAGTAGAATGGCCTTTATCCGATCGCGTATTCGCCCATCGTGCTCTTGCTTGTGTTGGATCTTGAGTTGTGTTCTTTCTTGATCGGTCAAAAAATGCATGCGCACATTATGCAGTCAAGCAAAATTTTTTGCATTCAAATTTTTCATCCACGAAAGGTATAGTCCATTCTCATATTGGATTTATATGACGCGGATCATGATATTGATTGGAATTTCTTATTTCGTCGATATTCTTTTTAATATTCTTTGCCTTTTCAATTCCCTCTTGAGAACAAAAAAAGAGAAGAGGAAACAAGAGTCTCATTTCCTCTGCATCACAATTTTTACCCAAACGTCCTGTGATTGGAATAGCCCATGCTTTGATTTTGCAACGCATAAGCAGTAATGTGAACCGCAGCGGTCATTGCTATCATGGTCAAAGCGGTGGCAGGAAACCCTACAAACGATATAGCAAGGGAGCCTAAACAGATGGAAGAAAAAATTGCAGCAGCCTTGATTGCAGTTTTTACATTTGTTCTGTGGCTATCAGGAATCATTTTAAGAAGAACCTGCTCTATACAAGGAAAAGAGAAAGAGGATGCTGCGCAAAAAAGCGCTCCCCCCACAAGAGGAAACAAGTTTAAAGCAAAACCTGCGACTGTTCCAGCAATAACGCCGACAGCGGTTTTGCCAAGATCCGAAGCGATTTGATCGGTGGTAGCTATGTGACTAGTGGTTATGGTTGGATGAGGAAAAAAAGTTGCATTCATGGTATCACCTCTATGTTTAGCATTAAGAATTAACAAGCTTCGGTTCAAATTGAAAAAGCAATATACATAGGTGGCCACTATTTTTGCAATTCGTATTCGTGAAAAGGGTGCAACTAAAATCTGTACTCAATGAAAAAATTCTGCGAAGTAAAGTGGTTCCTTTTGTCTAGACCAAAAATCGAGAAATCTAAGCTAATCTCCTCTGTTGTTTAATCTAACTCCCAGGGCCCTATACAAAAGCCCACGGGTTTGCAAAGGGCAGTCAGCCATTTGCTGGGGTTCAAGGGGCAAAGCCCCTTTCTTTTTCTTATGTCCCATAATACACCTCTGCTGGGGTTCGATAATCGAGACCCTGATGGGGTCGCTTGTTGTTGTAAAACTCAAAGTACTTTTTCAGCCCCGATCGAACCTCTTTCATGCTCTCGTATCCTTTCGGGTAAATTTCTTCATACTTCACGCTTCTCCACAGCCTCTCAATAAACACGTTATCAAGAGCTCGACCCTTCCCGTCCATACTGATTTTAATCCCATTCTCTTCAAGTTTCCCGGTGAATTGACTACTCGTAAACTGCACACCTTGATCAGTATTAAATATCTCAGGTCTTTTTTGCCAAAGACTCCTTTGCAATGCCTCCATGCAAAATTCTGTATCAAGCAGATTTGAGAGCTCCCACTCAATCACGTACCGACTATACCAGTCTATGATTGCAAACAGATATCCGAATCCTTTTGTTAATGGAATGTAAGTGATGTCAGCTGCCCAAGCTTGATCGGAACGATCAACAATTAGGCCCCTCAGTAAATACGGGAACTTTTTATGCTGTTTATTCCCAGCGCTCAGGTTCGGCTTTGGATAGATCGCCTCTATCCCCATCACCTGCATCGCTGTTCGCACTTTTTTCTGTCCCACGACAAATCCTAGTTTTCTCATTGCCACTGTCATTCGACGCCTCCCATAATAGGGGGTTTCGAGGTACTGTTTGTCGATTGCGCACATGAGTCGCAAGTCTTCTTCACCAGGCTGCTGTGGCTCGTAGTACAATCCAGATCGACATACTCCGAGGAGCTTACACTGTGCTCTTTGGGAAAATTTGATATCGTGAGGTTCAATGAGTGCCCGTTTTTCATTCAGGTCAAAGCCCCCAATTTTTTTTTAAGCCACTCGTTCTCCATCTTGAGTCTTCCAATCTGTTCGAACAGTTCGGCCTTTTCTTTGCCCTCTGCTGTATCCCTAGACCTCCTGGTCTTTACAAAAATCTGAGGTCCTGCCTCAATAAATTGTTTTTTCCATTCCGACAGAACTACGGGATGTACCCCCAACTCGCCAGCGAGTTGGGTTGCTGTCTTCTCACCCTTGAGCACTTCTAGTACTACTTTGAGCTTGAACTCCGGTGAATATTGTTTTTTTGTTTTGGCCATTTTGGCCTCCTCGCATTGGGAGGATATTAGCTTAGACAGTGGTCTAAATTTTGGGGACCATTATAAAGACTAATCCACTTCGTTGCCCTGCATCGGGTTACCCGCCTTCGGCGGCGCCTTGCATCTTAGCCTTCTCGCTATTTTTTCATAATGAGTACAGGTTTTAGTTGCACCCTCGTGAAAATTCTTGGCGATTTTCGTAGGGACAAGTATACCTAAGAAGGTAAGCTCTCTACTTTAGGGTGTTCATGCATATACCGGAAATGATTCAAAAATTGGTTTTTGGCTGCGTTGGCTATGCAATAAATTTTCTGTCTTCACTCGCGCCTTGTGCTTGCACAATGGTCGCTCGCTCCAGACAAAAGAGGGAATTGCAAAACTCCTCGCCGCATAAAATCGCGCTTTTGGCACCTGTCGCCTTGGCGGCGGCTCTCCTACTTATCCAAGTATGCTTTCGCCGCCGCCAACCGAACCCGCTGTGGGTGTTCTGGCAACAAGTGCCAAAATCATCGATTTTCTGCTGGCGAGGAGTTTTGCAATTCCCTCAAAAAATTTACGCAGCCGCCTTGCCAAAACTTCAGCTTTTGAATCACTTCCGATATAAATCTTCATTGGTCTTGATTTTCTTCATGTTCTGTTCCACTTTGATTTCAAAAGAGGTCAAACGTTCATCGAAAGAAGTGGTTACCTCACTTCAAAGCGGCATCGAAAGAATTATTCTTAACGCGGCCCCAGATGGGCATATTGGCATTGAAGTCGTTTCACTTAAAAATGGAGAAAAACTGTATCGAAAAGATCCTCACCATCTCTTTGTTCCTGCCAGTTGTCTCAAAATGATCACGGGAGCTGCAGCTTTGCATCAACTTGGCGTTGATTTCCGATTCGAGACGAAACTTTTGACGGATGGAAAAGTAGAACAAAAGATCCTCAAAGGAAATCTCTATTTACAAGGTTCTGGAGACCCTGAATTTGCTGTCCGTGATTT
This sequence comes from uncultured Verrucomicrobiae bacterium, assembly GCA_963718565.1. Taxonomy (GTDB): domain Bacteria; phylum Chlamydiota; class Chlamydiia; order Chlamydiales; family Rhabdochlamydiaceae; genus CAJCIW01. The sequence continues at coordinate 1,736,029 of OY970364.1, read as the reverse complement.
AGAAGAGCTTGTTTTTCAATTAAAACTTCAGAACATCACTCATATTGAAGGGAACCTCTATGTCGACAATACTCTTTTCCATGAAATTTGCCAGGGACCGGGGTCGATCTGGGACGAGAAAGGTTATGATTGGAGCACTCCAAACGATGCGCTAATTTTAAATCGCGGCTGTATTGACCTATGGATAAAGCCAGCTGAACAAGTGGGAGAGCCCCCCCTTGTTTATCAGTATCCTAAAAGTGATTTTATTCTCATTGAAAATCGCGCTGAAACGACAAAGGGAGAAAGTGATTTGTCTGTTCAGCGGCGCCGGATGGCCAAAGAAAACATCATCGATATTGTAGGGAAAATTTCCTCGAACAGGAAGGCAGAGCACTACACTGTTTCTATCGAAGACCCTCATCTTTACACGGCCCACGTTTTTCGAAATATTCTCACAAAGGCTGGATGCGCATTTAAGGGTAAGATTGAGACTAAGGCCACTCCAAAAGGCGCCGTTGTTCTTGCTCAGCATACATCTCGGCCACTTTATTTGATCGTAGAAGAGATGATGAAATCATCCAATAACCTCACTGCAAATTGCTTATTTAAAAAGATGGGCCAGCAACGATTTGGTGCTCCTGGGACTTGGAAAAAGGGGTCGCAAGCTGTCCGTGAATTCCTCGCCCAAACAGTGGGTGTGAACATGGATCAAATTGTGATGATGGATGGGTGTGGTCTTTCTCGCTATAATTTAATTTCAGCTCATCATTTTGTGGAATTTTTGGGCTGGATGAATCAGCAATTCTCATGCTGCAGCGAATTTATGGCCTCACTGCCTATTTCAGGGACAGATGGGGCTTTGATGCGCAGAATGGTTCGTTCAAACATGAAAGGAAAAATTCGTGCTAAGACGGGTTCGATGATGGGAATTTCGTCTCTTTCAGGGTATCTAACGACAAAAGATGGCGAATTACTTGCTTTTTCGATTCTACAAAATGGCTTTACGGAAAAAGCTGCCGAACACAAAGCACAGATCGAAGACGAAATTTGCACTCTTTTAGTCAATTTTTCTAGAGAGGACTAAAGAATTCGCCGCATGAGGTCTTAATTTCCCCTCTGTGCTCTCGAGCGAGCTTGCGAAGCGGGTGGTAAAATATCTTCTTCAAAAAACTCAGACTATGAGCGTTGAGTCAGTGCGTGAAGGCGGGACTTGACGCGGTTTGCTTTATTCGTTTTGAAAATCCCTTTTTTAACGCCTTTGTCCATCAAACTATAGACGCCGTTAAGTTTAGTTTTTGCCGCACCGGAGTCTTTCTGTGAAATTGATTCTTGAAAAGAACGCACTGCTGAGCTCACTTTTGCTTTGAACGAGCGATTCTTCAGATTTCTTTTTTGGCTTTGCAAATCTCTTTTTAAAGCGGTCGGTCTTTTTTGCTTTGCTTTCTTTTCCCCGTTTTCTTTTTTTTCTTCTGCCATAGTAAAAACTATTCCTTAAGGATTTTTCTAATGGAAAGTAATATAGCTAGCTTGACATAATTCGTCAAACTCAAATTGTGAAAATTTTTATTTCCATGGCTCGGCATTTTTACCGTCTTTGGCTTATTTTATCGGTGATCTCTGGGGCGATTGCCTTGTGGTTCTTTGGGATTGCTGCAAACGATATGTGGAAATTTTTTCGCTTGAATGCGCAAAGTTCAGTAAAAATCTTAAATTGGCAGGTTTGCGAGCTCAACTCCTCGCGGTTTGCTTTAGAAGCTTGCTATCAGTTCGAGCTTGAAGGTGTCATCTATCATGGTAAGACAATTTTTGAAAAACCGCAGTTCCTCAATAGATTTGCAGCCGAAAATTATATGAGGATCAACGGGTCTAAAAGCAGGACAACCTGGTATCGGACAAGTAATCCGGCGCATAACAGCTTAGAAAAAGAGTTTCCCCAGAAACGGTGCTTACATGCTCTGTTGACAGTGGGCGTTTTTATCTATTTTTTCTTTGCCAGGAGCATGATGTTAGGTACTGTCAAATAAGCCTCTAAGAGTCAGTCCACAAATCTAGTTACGTTGCTTTTTGCGCCTTTTGCTTTTGGTTTTAATTCGGTTCCTTGGTCTAGTTAATCAACTATGTCCTGCGGAACCGAATTAAAACCAAAGGCAAAATTTATCAAAAATCAAAGTAACAGGTTTGTGGACTGACTCTAAGAACTTGAGAGCTTTTTTGTGAAATAATCGATGGCAAATCGATAGCTGCTCGCCACGAGTTTTTTGAGTGGCAGTCGGTTCATGCCATTTGTGTTTTCCTCTAAAATTTGACTTTCTATTGCCAACATTTTTTTTACAGCGCTTGGTAAATTTCCTTCTTTTAACAGGCAATGCAGCAGATCTCCCTGCATATAGCATTTCCAATTTGTAAAACGGCAGAGCAGCGTTTGCGGCAAAGCGATGTCAGGAGGGGCCATTGCGGGCAGTCGGAAGAAAAGATCGGGCGATACGATGAGTGGAGGCCCTTTAAAGAGGCGCTTACTACTTTTAAGAACCTCGAATTGGTCATAAACAATCCCGTATCCCATCTTATCGAGATTTGTGAAATAGCAAGGGCCATTGCGCAAAAAGCTTTCTGCCGCTGAGAGGTTTTTTTGATTAAATTGCTTATCATGCAAAATCCAGATGACTTCGTATCCTATCGATGCGTAATCGAGCGTGCGGCATTGCACTTCTTCAAGAGGAATTGGAGAACATTGAATTTCAAAGACGAGTTTTTTTGCGTTCCAAGCGACGTCCGCTATTCGCCCAATAGCGGGGAATTGACATTCCATCTGTGCATCCCCTGATGCAATGAGATCGAGCAGTTTTAGCTGTAGTTGAATATGTTCTTGGCTTTTTTCGTGTTGGCGGCATTGTTTGGGAAGGGAGAGATGATAAAAATGGGGTTGGCGGAGGGGCCCGCCTCTGACGCGCACGGTGGATAAACATTCAGGACAAATATAATCTTTACTTTTTTCCGCTTTGGAAGCTAAAATTGGCGCGGAATTTTTCAGAGCGTACAGTTGCATCGCTTTTTTAATTTTAAAATATTTTTCGCCATGTTAGTAAAATAGAGATCCGCTTGACAATAAGAAACTTTCTCCCCAGAATTTGCGGGTTTGACCAAGAGTGTGTTACTGCGCCCAGTATAACCCACTCGTAATTTTCGGAAGCAACATGGCAAAAGGGTCCTTTAGCAATCTATTTAGTCAGCAGCATCAGCAAAAAATTGAAGAGCTCGTCGCCATTGCGAAAGAGCAAGGGTATCATCACCTACGAAGAGATCAATGAAATTCTGCCGATGACTTTCGATTCCGCAGAGCAGATCGATCAAGTGTTGATCTTTTTGAGTGGAATGGATATCCAAGTTCTCAACCAAGCAGAAGTCGAACGGCAAAAAGAGCGCAAGAAAGAAGCCAAAGAACTCGAAGGGCTTGCTAAACGTCCTGAAGGGACTTCTGACGATCCTGTCCGGATGTATCTCAAAGAAATGGGATCTGTCCCTCTTCTGACGCGCGAAGAAGAAGTGGAGATCTCCAAGAGGATTGAAAAAGCGCAGATTCAAATTGAAAAGATCATCATGCGCTTTCGCTATTCCACACGCGAAGCGATCTCGATTGCCAACTATCTCATTACGAGTAAAGAACGTTTCGATAAGATCATCGCAGAAAAAGAAGTAACGGACAAGAATCTGTATTTCTAGCTTGCTGCCAAAACTTTGCCAACTTCTCCGGCAAGAAGATCGCATCTTAGAAAAATTGCTCCTCAATCTGTACAGATCCTGAGACTAAAAAGATCGACAAAGTCAAGATTTCAGAAGAGATCGAAAAGTGCCGCATCCGCACGCAAGCCTATCTGCGGCGCATGCATTGCCGCCATAATATCATCGAAGATTTTGGCGAAGTGATCCTCACTGCTTACGATCGCTTTCTCACTCTTGAAAAAGAGATGCAAGAGCTGACTCCTCGTGCCGAAAAAAATAAATTCGCTGCCGCCAAACTTGTTCGCTGTCAAGAGAAAGCTTGCCAAACGAGAACTTGCCGCTGGACGATCTCTCGACGAGTTTAAGAAAGATGTCCGCATGCTCCAGCGCTGGATGGACAAGAGCCAAGAAGCCAAACGCGAAATGGTGGAGTCCAACCTACGCCTTGTCATCTCCATTGCAAAGAAATACACCAACCGCGGCCTCTCCTTCCTCGACTTGATCCAAGAAGGGAATATGGGCCTGATGAAAGCGGTTGAAAAATTTGAATACCGCCGCGGCTATAAATTCTCTACCTATGCCACATGGTGGATCCGTCAAGCTGTCACTCGCGCGATCGCTGACCAAGCTCGAACGATCCGTATTCCTGTGCACATGATCGAAACGATCAACAAAGTTCTCCGCGGCGCTAAAAAACTGATGATGGAAACAGGCCGTGAGCCGACTCCTGAAGAGCTCGCAAATGAACTTGGGCTCACTCCTGAGCGTGTCCGCGAAATCTATAAAATTGCGCAGCATCCGATCTCGCTGCAAGCAGAAGTCGGCGATGGCGGCGAAAGCCAATTCGGGGACTTTCTTGAAGATACAGCTATCGAATCTCCAGCAGAAGCGACAGGCTATGCGATCCTTAAAGATAAAATGAACGAAGTCTTGTCCACTTTGACAGATCGTGAGCGCACAGTTCTCATCGAGCGTTTTGGACTGCTCGATGGCAAGCCAAAGACTTTGGAAGAAGTTGGCGTGCGTTTCAAAGTCACTCGTGAGCGTGTCCGTCAAATCGAAGCAAAAGCTTTGCGCAAGATGCGCCATCCGACTCGTGCAAAGCAACTGCAAGCATTCCTTGACTTGCTCGAAGAGGAATAAAAACTTAGGTTTGAAGGAAACCGGAAGTGGAACAGAAGGATTCGCAACATCAATTTCTCCGGTTGATCTTTTCTCAAGATGGCCTTTTAAGTCGGTCATTAAACGATTTTGAAGAGAGGCCTGTCCAAAAAGAGATGTCGCAGCGCATCCTTGAAGCCTATGAAGGAAATCATATCGCATTGATCGAGGCAGGAACGGGAACAGGAAAAAGCCTGGCCTATCTCGTTCCCGCAGTTTTTTGGGCATTGAAGCATCAAGAAAAGACCGTCATTACTACTAACACCATTGCTCTGCAAGAACAACTTTTGCACAAGGACATCCCCTTTTTGCTGAGAACACTAGATGTCGAAGTGAAAACATGCCTTGTCAAGGGAATGAGCAATTATCTCTGTTTGCGAAAGCTTCAAGAATTGCAAGATCAGCCGCTGCTTTTTTCTTCAGAAGAAACAAAAGAGGTGCAGGCGCTTGATCGATGGGCGGAAAAAACTGATGAAGGGTCCCGCTCCGACATCCCCTTTCCTGTTTCTCCAGCGACATGGGAGAAAATGGGGGCAGAAGGTGAATCTTGCAATCATGTGCATTGTCCCCATTACAAACGCTGTTTCTTTTTCAAAGCGCGCAAAGAAGCTGCTGAAGCACAGATCCTGATTGTCAACCATCATCTTCTCCTTGCCGATATTGAAAAGAGACGTCGAAATCCTGCTCAGGAATCCATTCTTCCCCCTTATCACCGCTTGGTCATTGACGAAGCGCACAATTTGGAAGACATTGCTTTAGACAGCTTTGCCCAAAGGTTCGATCGGATTGCTTTTTTGCGGCTGTTGGCCCGGCTCCATTCGGATACACATCCAGAACGCTCACGGCTCACTCTTTTGAAACAAGCGCTAGCGACGATGCCGATGATCCCACCCATTCTTTTACAAAAGCTTGAAATCGAAATTCCCGCACTCAGAAGAATAGGCCAGGTCGAACTCGAAGAAATGTTTGCCCAGCTCACTCATTTTTTTGGGACCATCCTCGACGAAAATTCGGTTCCCAAGGAAAAGGAGGTGAAAAGAAGAATGACGGATGGGATTGTGCAACATCCTTTTTGGAAGGATAAACTGACCCCGGAATTATTATCGCTCTCTGAACAGATCAAACGCCTTTCTCTTGCCCTTAAAGCTATTCTCGCCGACTTAGAGGAGCTTAAAAATGGTTACGAAAAACTCAGTGTTCACCTCTTGGAGATTCAGATGATCGCTATGCGACTTGAACAAGCGGCAAGCTTTTTAATTCAATTTACCCAAGATGAACCTAAAGAAAAAAGAGTGCGCTGGCTGGAGTTCAATGGCGGCAACATTGGCCTCATCGATGCTGCCCTCGATATTTCTGGCTTTCTCAATGAGCAATTGTTTGCAAAGCTGCACACCTCTATCCTCTGCAGTGCGACAATGGCAACCGCACGGTCATTCCATCATTTAAAATCGCGCCTCGGTCTTTCCGCTCAGGAAAAAAAGTTAAAGGAAGAGATCTACGATTCTCCTTTTAATTATGCAGAGAGAGCTCTTTTCGTCGTTCCCACAGACCTCCCACTCCCTTCTAGCTCCGCGTTTCTGCCCGAATGCATTAAGGCGATTTCGGAGGCCATTGAGATCAGCAAAGGAAGCGCTTTTGTCCTCTTCACATCTTATGAGATGCTTCAGAGCTGCTTTCGCGCACTGGCAAATACAGATCGGATGCAAATGTTCCCATTTTTAAAACAAGGAGATTTGCCTCGCCATCTTCTACTCGACCAGTTTAAAAAAAGGGAAGGCAGCGTTCTATTTGCGACAGATTCCTTTTGGGAAGGAGTCGACGTTCCTGGAGAAGCACTGCGCTGTGTGATCATTGCCAAACTCCCCTTTTTCGTGCCCAGCGACCCGCTTTATGAAGCTTACGCTCAATCCTTGGAAAAAGAGGGTCTGAATCCCTTTTTTGATTATGCAGTTCCTCAGGCTGTGATTAAATTTAAGCAGGGGTTTGGCCGTCTGATGCGAAAAAGCGATGATCGCGGATCTGTCATTTGCCTCGATCATCGGATCATCACAAAAAACTATGGAAAACAGTTTTTGCAAAGTCTTCCTAATTGCCGTACCTGTTTTGCCCCAAAAGCAGATGCTTTTGCTGAGATGCGCTTATTTTATAAAAGAACCCATCCGCGAGAACAAAAAAGAAGTGTGGAGCGTAGCGGGATCGAACCGCTGACCTCAACAATGCCATTGTTGCGCTCTACCAACTGAGCTAACGCCCCTAAAACCCTGAGGCAGTATATATACCGGAGCGCTTTTTGCTCCACTTTAAAAAAGATACGGCTAGAGGTTATTTCATGAGTTTTTTCGAGAAAGTTCCCTTAGTTTCCCCAGATCCTATTTTGGGGCTGACAATTGCCTTTCATCGGGACCCTCGCCAACATAAAATTAACCTGGGTGTCGGCCTTTACAAAACCGAAGACTTGAGAACGCCTGTGCTCGCTTCAGTAAAATCTGCGGAGTTATTGCTATTAGATTCAGAGAAAAGCAAGGAGTATCTACTGATTGATGGTGACCATCATTATCTCGAGACTATCGGCGCGATTGTTTTTGGCAAAGAGGTGTGGTCAAAAGAGAAGGAGCGGATTGCTGCCTTTCAAACAGTCGGAGGAACGGGAGCATTAAAAATTGGTGGAACATTTCTCAAAGAAGAAAAGGAAAATGGCATTTATATTTCCACTCCAACGTGGCCTAATCATCGAGGTGTACTTTCCAATTGTGGTTTGAAAGTCGAGAACTACCCTTACTATGATGCGAAGGGGTGCAGGATTGATTTTGAGAATTTAATGACTTGTTTGGAGAAATTAACTCCTGGAACAATCGTTGTTTTGCATGCTTCTTGCCACAACCCGACAGGATGCGATCCTACCTCGGAGCAATGGGAAGCCCTCTGTGCTCTTTTTAAGGCAAAACAGCTGATCGCTTTTTTCGATTTTGCCTATCAAGGATTTGCTTGTGGGATTGAAGAAGATGCTGAAGCTATCCGTCATTTCATGAAAAATGGATTAGAAATGTTGATTGCGGTCTCTAATGCGAAAAATTTTGCAATTTACGGGGAGCGAGTGGGATGCTTATTTATTGTCACAGAGACGGCAAGAATTGCAGAACATGTCTCTTCTCGTGTAAAACAGATGATCCGGGTGAATTATTCTAATCCTCCCCTCCACGGAGCGAAGATGGTCGCCTGTGTATTAAGTACTTCCTCTTTGCGCCAACAATGGGAAAGTGAAGTCAAAGAAATGAGAGAAAGGATCAGTACGCTGCGCCTTGCACTCGCTGAGCGTTTAGCAGGAAAAAGCAGAGACGTTGATTACAGTTATCTTAGAAGAGGAAGAGGAATGTTTTGCTACACGGGACTCACGAAAGCGCAAGTGGACCGCATGATGAAAGAATATGCCATTTATATGCCAAGCGATGGGAGGATCAATGTGTGCGGGTTAAATCAAAAAAATCTTGACGATGTTGTCAATGCCATCGCAACTGTGTCAGGTTAAACAATATGCGTCGAATCTCCTATCGTCCTTACCTCTTTCTCACTCTCTTTTTTTTCTGTGTGATGAGTTTGTCTTATGAATCTTCTGAACGCATTCGCTCTTGTGTTGTCTGCTCTTTCTCTCCTTGTTGGAGAGGACTCAACTTCTTAAAAGAAAAGACGCTTTTTATATTGACCCTTCCTTTACTTAGGACAGGGCATTCTCCAGGCGATACTTTTGAAATCGAGCGGCTGTCTCAAGAAAATCAACTTTTGCGTTCACAGATTGAAAATGTCAGACAGTGGTTGTTATATGAGGATCGCATCCAGGAACAGGTCGACCGCTATAAACATCTTTTGCAAACAAATTTAGATGATATATTTTGGAAAGAGTTTTTCAAAAGGCGAAGTCGAGAACTTTGTCATTTGCTAGACCTGCACATTTGCGCCCTTCCCGCCACAGTCATTTTTCGCGAACCAGCGTCTTGGAGCAGTACTTTGTGGATCAATTTGGGGGAAAAGGACAATCAAAGGCTGGGGAAAAAAATCGTCGATAAAAATAGCCCCGTTCTCTTAGGCACGTCGATTGTCGGTGTCATCGAGTATGTCGGAGATCATCAATCTCGAGTTCGATTGATCACCGATTCACGTTTAACACCCTCCGTGCGCGCTTGTCGAGGTAATCAGCAAAACGGGTATCTCTTGGAGCATTTAGAAGCGCTCATTTTTTCATTGGAGTTGCGCGAAGACCTTTTCTCTTCAATGGAAGAGAGTACTGCTCTCAATCAGCATCTCGACCGCCTCAAAAAAGTCCTCCTTCAACAATCTGGAGATTTCTACCTTGCAAAAGGGGAAATTCACGGAACAAGCCATCCTTTGTGGCGTTCGCGAAGCCAAGTGTTGAAAGGAAGAGGGTTCAATTGCGATTTTCCGGATGAGGAAGGGCCTGCGCGAAATTTGCGCTCCGGAGAACCATATGCGATACCCCGGAAGAAAGAATTAATGCCTCTCTTGAGGCCAGGGGATCTTCTTGTTACGACTGGCTTGGATGGAGTTTTTCCGTCCGGCTTTCGCGTCGGTATTGTTTCGGCTATTCAGACGCCCAAAGAAGGGGCTTCCTCCTATGAAATTGAAGCTGTCTCTACAGCAGGCAATCTCGATCTTTTGAATCATGTCTTCGTCCTTCCGCCCTCGTAATAAAATTTATTTTCATTAATTGTTTGCTTCTGATAATTAGAAAATTGTGAACCTTATACGGCGCGCCGTATAACTATAATCTTTTGAGGAGCATATGAACGTTATAAAAATGATTGGGATGATTTTTTTGGCCATCTATCTGATTTTAATGGGATTGGCCACGATGTCAGAGGTTATTCTTGCACCTTTAGCAAACAATACTGTTCAGCTGTTGGGTGTTGCTTCTGGAGTGCTTATCTTAATATCCATTGGTAGATTTACAAAAGAATCTAGAAGATAGAAATTGAGAATTATAAATAAAGGGTAAATATGAGCATTGTAAAAATCATTTCCGTGATTCTATTGGGAATCTATCTATTCTTTAGCGCAGCATTTAAAATGTTCGCTTTTAATGTAACAGGAGCTGTCAGCTTTTGTTTAGGTCTTTCTGCAGTTGGAGCCGGTGTTTTAATGCTATTGGCAGTTAGAGAGTACTTGCATTTTAGCGAAAAGTGATGATAGAGGGAATTGCAAAACTTGTCGCCAGCAGAAAATCGATGATTTTGGCGCCTGTTGCCAGAACCCGCGCAACGGGTTCGGTTGGCGACGGCGAAAGCATACTTGGATAAGATTGAAGGACTTCTCCTTTCCAAGGAGGAGTTCTTCAATTTCTTGTCGCAGACAGACTCTAAGTGTCAAAAAATCTCAAGAGGTGTAAATTGAAAATTTGTTTGGCGGAAAAATGGGCATTTTCAAGTGTTTGCAAAAGCTGTGGCATTTTTGCCGCAGTTCACGCTTGTTTCAATGGTTATTCATCGCAGGCAGTCTTGCGCTCATTATTGGTGTAATCTTTCTTAAAAAACCGCCTTTAAAGGAAAAGGCTTTCACCTGTTTCCAAAACAAAGAGGTCGCCCTTTTTTTTCATCCATCAAAAGCTTTGACCCTATGCTTGAATCTTCCCATCACATTCATGCAGACATGGGATGATTTAGCTTTTACAGATCTCCCCGTTAAAGATACAACATGGAAAATTGCTGCTCTTCATATTTTGAGTGTGGGTGATTTAATGGCAGAGCTATCTATGAAAGGTGGAGAGAAATCTCTATTTCCGCTGATCATTCTCATTCGAGATTCCACAGGCACTGAATATTTAATCATAGGCGATGAAGAGAAGCAAATATCCTTAAGCTCGATGAACTATTTCGTTGAACATGGTATGCTCGACGATAAAAACTTGCTCAAAGTGACGATTCCTGGCCCGGGGAAAAATCATAGGGAGCCTCTTTCCCTTTGCATCAAGATGAACGACACAGGTTAAAAATATTTCGTCTCGCAGAGTCAAAATTCGCAAAACCTAAGCGGGCGCAATATAGCGGATTTTATGCTCTTGGGATCGAGTTCCTCTCCAAAAGCATAAAAATAAGTTTCTTTCCTTTGCGATGAATAAAATTCCTTATTTGGCCCAAGCGTTTCTGTAAAAAATTGGTTCCACTTCCCTTTCAAGTTTTCTGGAAGCTCTAATCCACAGGAGTGCAATGGAGAAGAGGATCCCTTTTTGGGATTGAAGAAGTAAAGAGGTTTATCGTAGATAAGGAAATCATAGCCGATTGAGGAGTAGTCACCTAAATAAAGGCTGCATCGCTCAAGCAGTGGATAAATGGGGGGGAAATTGTCCAAGAGGATTGCGGAAGGATGATTTTCGTAATGGGACATGATCTGAAAAACTTCCGCAGGACGATCTTCGATCAAAAAGGGATGGAGCTTGATGATCATATTAAAAGAAGCAGAAAGTTCTTCGATCAAAACATCTGTGGTTGAAAAGAAAGAAGTGGGATTTTCCTGATTATTCCAAGTCGGAGCATATAAAAGTGTGGGTTTTTCTGTCTTAAAACGACTAAAGACGATTTTTTCAGCAAGATTGTCATAAAATGCACGGTGTCGCAGGTAATAGGGGTATCGATAGTTTCCTGTTCTCACAATGTGGCGGATCTTTTGCGCTGCACCCGTTTGTTGTAATAGGTTGAGCAGATGTTCTCCATAAACAAGAGAGATATCTTGCTCGACATGATTTTGCAGAGAATGGCCTTTATCCGAATTCCCATGAGGACAAAAGACGAATCGCATTTTTTTTCGGAAGAGCAGTTCCATAAAAGGTCTAAGTTCGATTGCCCAGAATTTTCCTGTTTGAAAAATCACGTCGTAATTTTTAGCTAAAAATTCCATTGTCAGATCGCCTAGATCGTGCAGGGCGACATCGAGAGCGGGATAGAACTGTGTGGCGAGACGAAATGTTTTCTCTTCTGTCACAATTAAAGGAATGCTGAGGATTGAGCTTAATACGCCTAGGTGATCGAGATGAGTTTCGGGGCCTGTAATGATGGCAACAGTGCGCATTTGATTAAAAGAAATTGAGGTCATGATCTTTGAATACGTCCTCATAAAGAGCGAGGGTCTCTTTTTTGATTTCTTCAAGAGATTTAGGGTGGCCAAAGACATAAGCGTAGACTTCTCTCCTGATCTCTGAAAAATCACGCAATTCATAGTGAAAATACTGATCGATGATCTTATGAATATCTGAATATTGGTCGTATTTAATTTCTATGCCGCAACGGAATAGATAAAGTCCTAAGTCATTTTGGGGATCCTTTCCCTTTTGATTCAAGAAGAACATGGGCCGGTCAAAGGTTAAGAAGTCATAGCCGATCGAGGACATATCGCCAATGTAAACATCAATGAGGTTGAGGAGAGGATAGATGGGTGGGAAATCGATCAGAAAAAGGACGTTTTTCCAATCCTGGTATTTTTCCACAAGCTCATCAATGCGGAATTCTTCTTGAAGGTGCAAATTGGGGTGAAGCTTGATAATGAGATTATCATTTTCTGGAAGTTTCTCGATGAGCGGTGTAGCAGCATCAAAAAATGAAGAGGAGTGCTCATAATCTTGCCAAGTAGGGGCATAAAGAAGGGTTTTTTTAGCTTTTAGCAGTCGCCGAGAGATTGCTTTTTCAGCAATAGAGTCATAGAAGGGACGATGATCGAGATAAAATTGATAACGGAAATTGCCAGTGATCACATGTCCCTTCAATTGGTCGAATACAAACTTGCGTTTGAGAAAATCGATCATTTGCTTGCCATAGACTAATGCGGCTTCTTCTTTTTTGAGAGCCTCCATGTAAATAATACTGTTCCCCTTGTCGGAATTGCCATGCGGACACCAAATCGTATGGAGGCGTTTCTGACTGAGTTTTTGCATAAAAAAGAAGATTTCGTCGAACAGATCGCGAGGCATGGAATAAAAGACAATATCGAAATGTGCAACCAGATACTGGGGAACGCTCATATAATCGAAAAGCAAGACCTCAATATTAGGATAATAAAGCCTGGCGAGTGCGGCAATTTTTTCTTCCGTGACAATGAGCGGAATGTCCATCAAAGAACAAAGAGGGGCTAGATGGTCCAGATGATGCAAATCGGGGCCATAGATCAGCCCAGAACAAAGAAACGCTTCACGCATGAAATTGTAAACCTGTTTTACATCTCGAGGGAATTGCAAAACTCCTCGCCAGCAGAAAATCGATGGTTTTGGCAATTTCCTCTCTCATTATCACTTTTTTATTTGGTAAGTGGCAACAGAAGCTTTTCTTTTGGGACGCATTTGAGGAGAAGGCTGCAAAGGCGGATAGCGGCTGTGATCAGGATGTTCTGACAGGCGTTGATTTTGGGATTGCTGACGGCTCATTCTCTCGTTCAAGGCCACCAATTGGTCGCTTAAAGATAATATTTCAGTGCTAATCTCTTCATTAGGAGGCAAGATTTCATCCAAGGAAAGGGTTTTGTGATCTGCGGAGGCAATTTTTTCAATTTTTGTTGTCGTCTCTTGACGGTGGAGGCGCAGCAAACTCAATTTTTCCAGCATCTGGAAACGTTGCTGTAAGATCTGATCGAGACCGCCTGTATCATGAAGCATGAGAGAGACCTCTTCTTGGTGCATATTCGAGAGCAACTCCCGCGTTAAATAGACTTCTTTTTGTAGGTCATCTCTCAAAGAAATGTGCAGGCTTTGCCAACCTTCAGGATTGCCAGGATTGCTTTGCTGTGTCATACCAACCTTCCCAATGAACGGGTGACTATTGGTAAGATGCAAAAATTGTGCCAACCCACGTCTTTAAGACTATTATCGAGAAATGCTCTTGGTATGGTACACTGCGCCCGCTTAGATTTTTCAAGATTCGGCAATTATTACCTAATTGACAGCTCAAATAGTGAAAAAATTTCCTTTTGAAGTCGAACTTATAAAAAATTGGTTTCAAGCTGCCCAGCGAGATCTTCCTTGGCGGAAAACAACGGATCCTTATGCAATTTGGGTCTCGGAGATCATGCTTCAACAGACGCAAGTCTCTGTGGTTAAGGAATATTATTTGCGTTGGATGGCCTGTTTCCCAACGATTGCCGCTCTTGCGGCAGCTCCTTTGGAAGAGGTGATAAAAATGTGGGAAGGACTCGGTTATTATAGCAGAGCGCGGAACCTGCATGAGGCTGCACTTTTTTTGATGAATCATTATGGCGGAGAATTACCTTCTTCCAGGAAAGAGCTCGCTCAAGTCAAAGGACTTGGGCCTTATACGATTGGGGCTATCTTAAGTTTTGCCTTTCGTCAGAGGGCGGCCGCAGTGGATGGCAACACCATCCGCGTTCTCTCACGTTACTATGGCATCCTCGATGATGTGCAGAAAAGTAGAACTCTTAAAAAAATCTGGGAAATCGCTGAAGAGATCTTGCCCGAGGATCAACCTTGGCTTATTGTAGAAGGCTTGATCGAGCTTGGTGCGACCATTTGTAAACGTGATCCGAGTTGCACAGCGTGTCCTTTGCAAGAAAAATGTGTCGCCTTCAATCAAGGATTGCAAAGACTATTGCCTAAAAAAGAAAAGAAAGTGGAAATTACGTCGCTTGTACGGCAGGTCTTCATCCTTATTTTTGAAGGAGAATTACTAGTGAAAAAAGGGGAAGAGGGGAAACTGATGGCGGATCTCTATGAATTTCCTTATGCGGATAGTCCAACCTTTCGAGGGAATTGCAAAACTCCTCGCCGCATAAAATCGCGCTTTTGGCACCTGCCGCCTTGGCGGCGGCTCTCCTACTTATCCAAGTATGCTTTCGCCGCCGCCAACCGAACCCGCTGTGCGGGTTCTGGCAACAGGTGCCAAAATCATCGATTTTCTGCTGGCGAGGAGTTTTGCAATTCCCTCTTTCCCTTTCCGTTTACTGCAAAAAAATTAAGGAGCTTGCCTGAAGTTAAACAATCCTTTACTCGTTTTAGAGTGACGCTCTATCCCACTTTATGGCAGGCAATCGAAAAAATCGAAGTTCCAGAGTACGAGTGGGTTCCTTGGCATGAGATCAAAAGGCTTCCCTTTTCTTCAGGCCATAGGAAGATCTTGAAGCTTTTAGAATCCATCATAAATTAATGTGGAGGAAGCATGCGGGTATTACATACTGAGAGTTCGCGCGGTTGGGGAGGGCAAGAGATCCGTATCCTTCGTGAAGCTGAAGGGATGCGCAAGCGTGGTCATGAGATTATCCTGGCTGTTAATATAGGCGGCGCATTGATTCCCCGAGCCAAAGAAGCGGGGTTTCTGGTTTATGAACTTCCGTTTAAAAGAGCATTGGCCTGGAAGACGATTTATGCGCTCATTCACATTTGTAAATCGCATGGGATTGATTTGGTCAATACGCATTCTTCTTTAGATGCTTGGCTGGGCGGCATTGCCGCGAGGATTGTCAAAAAAAAAGTGATCCGCACTCGTCATCTCTCTACGCCGATCCGTAAAGGACTTAACAGTAGAATCCTTTATCGCACCTTAGCGGATTTTGTGGTCACAACATCGACTCCCATTTTAGCGACGATCGGCAAGCAAGCTGGTCTACCCTCCTTCCGCTTGAAATGCATTCCCACGGGAATCGATCCTCATGCTTTGAAAGCAGATCCTCTAAAAGCTGTAGAATTCCGGGCATCGCTTGGGGTTGGACCCAGCGATATTCTCGTGGGAACAGCGTGTTTTGTTCGTTCATGGAAAGGAATTCTTGACTTGCTTCAGGCTGCAGCATTACTCAAAGAGCGCAGGGAGATCAAATGGGTAGTTGTCGGAGGTGGGCATGTGGATGATTACCGCTCAAAAATTCCGGAGTTCGGATTAGAAAAAATTGTGACGTTTACAGGCCATCTCGAAGCTCCATTTTCTGCAATCAGGGCTATGGATATCTTCGTTTTGCTCAGCACAGCCCATGAGGGCGTTTCGCAAGCAAGCCTTCAAGCTGCCTATCTCGAGAGGCCGCTTGTGACAACAAGTGTTGGAGGACTCCCTGAGGTGTGCTTGGATGGAAAGACCGGCTTGATCATCCCTCCCTCGTCGCCTGAATCAGTGGCCAAGGCAGTCATCAAGCTCGTCGATAATCCAGGCCTGAGGACTCAATACGGTTCGCAAGGAAAACAACTTGTCGAAGAGCGTTTTACTTTGCAAAGAACATTGGATGAAATGGAAAAAGTCTATACCCGAGTTGTCTCAAAGACAAATTAGCTGACGGATGAGATCAACGCAGAGCCGCAAAGACGCGGAGAAACTTTATAGTTTCGCAATGCAAAGCAGGTGAACGCAGTGAACCGGCCCGAAGGGCGATTTGGCAACGCGAGATGAAGCTCAAGAGGGGCCAGCAGGGGACGAAGGACACGTAGTGCTTTGTCCCCGACATGAGAGAAAGAGGCAATTTAAAAACTTTTACTAGAATTAAAAAAATCTCTTAACTTCTTGTGCTCTAATCATGGTGGTGTTCATCATAAGCCCTGGAAGAGATTAAAAGGCCGAAGGCCAGCAAAGTGACCACCCCTCCGAAAAGATAAAGAACATGTTTGTTAAGAGCCATAAGTACACCGCCAATCAATGGACTTAACATCGCGGCAATCGCATTCATCGATTGATTGATGCCAAGAATACTTCCCTGAATGGAAGCGGGTGCTTTCAAAGAAACTGTCGCGATACCATTTGTCCAGCAAAGAGAAGCACAAGATGTCGCGAAGAAGAATAAATAGAGAAACATCATGGGTGTCTTTGAAAAGAAAAGAAACAATAATGACAGAGAAATTAGTAGGAGACAGCAAAGCAAAGTCCGGCCAGGAAAAAACCATTTGGCGAGCATGCGGTTGATGAACATATTGGTCAAAGACCAGATCGCACCAATTGTCATGAGGCAAAGCGTGACTCCGAGAATGTGAAATTGAAAATCAAACAGAAGAAACGTTGGAAGAAATTGCATCGAAGCAACCCAGGTGAGCATGAACAAAAAGTTAACAGCATAGATGATTTTCAATTCTTTGCTTTTAAGTCCGAGAACAAGATTGTAAATTCCTTTAAAAGGATTAACGCCTGGATGCCGATTGGGGACATGCGTTTCATGAAAGAGCAATATCATGCATATGAAATTGGCGTAAGCAAGTAACGCAGTGATCCAGAAGGGAAAGCTGGGATTGAAATGGCGACCGATACTTGGGTCAGAAAAGATCCCCCCTAAAGCAATCGCAACAATAAAACTCAATCCGCCAATTGCGCCAATCTGGCCAAAATTTTTTGTGCGGCTCGCATCATCTAAGCTCATATCAGCAATGGCCGCTAAGCAAAGCGTCAAGTTCCCTGCGAAAAGGCCTGTGCAGAAGCGGCTAATGAAAAGGGCAGTAAAAGAGTTCTCCATGATACTGACAGCGGTGAAAGTATAGCCGATCGCTGTTCCTAAAATAGTGATATAAAATGCCCTCTTTCTGCCAAACCTGTCTGAAAACTGACCAATCAAGGGAGCGCCAAAAAATTGCGCAAGTGGAAAAGCGCCGATCAATATGCCGAGAAGAATTGTCCTTTCTGAATAAGATAAAATGAGGTGGGTAGATTTAAGGATGAAGGGCGTAAAAATGGGAAAAACGATCGCAAGTCCAAAATTGTCGAGAAAATAAGTAAGCAAGACAGGAAAAAGAGAACGCTTTTGTCTTTGTTTCTCAAACATAACCTGATTATTTTTTGCCCGCTGGCATTGCAGCTGGTTCTTCTCGAAATCGATAGCCAACTCCGCGGACTGTTTCAACCCAATCAAAATTGGGACCAAGCTTTTTTCGAAGCGAAGCAATGTGAACATCGATATTTCTATCGACAATAAACGCATCATCATTATGGATATCGTCCAACAATTGATTGCGAGTGAGCACTTTGCCGCGATTGGTGAGCAACCGCCGCAAGATACCAAATTCCGAAAGCGTGATCGTGATGATTTTATCGCCTTTTCGAAGTAAATAACGGTCAACTTCCAGAGTAAATTCTCCAAACAGGATCACTTTGGGAGCTTTTTCAGGCTCTTTGCTACGTCGAAGGACAGCTTTGATCCGTGAGAATAGTACCTTGGGAGAAAAAGGCTTGGCGACATAATCGTCAGCCCCAAGTTCCAAACCCAGCACCATATCGAGTTCTTCACCTTTTGCCGTTAAAATGATCACAGGGATTGTTCTCAATTCAGGACTGCTCTTGATTTTGCGACAGACGTCAAAGCCGTTTTGACCTGGCAGCATAATATCGAGAATCACAAGATCGGGCTTTTCGCGCTCAATGGCTCGATACCCATTGATGCCATCGACCTCCACATGCATTTTATAACCGGAGGCTTCCGCTTGAAGCTTAATCAAAGCGGCAATATCTTCCTCATCTTCAATCAGCAGAATTCTCTTTTTATGGCTCATGGATATCTCCTCGACTCGTGATTGTGCTTTCCTAATTCAACATAGAAATTAATTTTTTTTCACGCATTTTGTGAAAAAGATCACTCTTATATACTCTAAAAAAATCTTGCCAACACAACACATGAGGAGTAAAAGGACTATTATATGAGGAGTTTTGCAATTCCCTCTTCAGATATTCCTAATTTAGGAGCCTTCCATGCGGTCTATATTTCTCACTTGTGCAATTGGAACGATGATGATGGCCAGCTGTGAAAATAAAGCGGAGACAGGAGCATTAGTCGGTGCGGGTGCGGGCGTCGCTGCTGGCGCTCTGATCAGTCCAACCCCAGCCGGTATTCTGATTGGAGGCGCTGTGGGCGCTGTGGGAGGAGCCCTCATCGGAGCAGCTCTAGATTCCTCCGACCGCGATACTCTGCGGCATGAATCTCCTCGAACGATGGATAAGATCGATCGAGGAGAACAGCTCTCGATGCAGGACATTAAAAAAATGTCTCAAGCAGGAATTACCGATGACAAAATCATTGGCGCAATCCATTCGACGGGCAGTGTTTACCATCTCTCTACAAGCGATGTTCAAGAGCTCAGAAACAATGGCGTATCCCAACGCGTGGTCGATCACATGCTTCAAACTCCTTACCAATAATTCTTAAGATTGCGGCCTATTTTCTATTGAGAAAAACAAGCTGCTCGCTACAATCGAGCCACGACTAAGCTGAGTTTCTATGACAACAACTGAAGAGCCCTTAAGAATAAATCCACAGGCTCATTTTCATCGTTCCACATTCGATGAACGGATCGATCAATTTTGCAATGAAGCGTTAGAAGATTTCAAACAAGTCACGCGACAATATGCTCTATTCCATATCACTTTTTTCTCCATTGCAGTCTTAGAACTTGCCGCCTTTATCCTTTTCTTTTCCTTTTTCACTAAGGCAACAATCTTTGCCTTTTCGCTGGCAGGATTATTTTTTACTGGTTTTACCTATTTTGTCCTCTTGTTTTACTTTCAAGCCAAAAAACCCAACCAGCTTCTGGAGGTCAGGGCTAATTTTCTTGAAGCCTCGCACTCGATACTTCCTTTTGAAAAAAATAGTGTCGAACATCATCTTGCTCTTGCGACAACCTTAGGACGCCTGCTTTCAAACCTTCATCGCCTGGAATATTCCTATTATACAGCGCCTGCTTCATTCAAAACTCTTTCCCCGTTGATGCAAAAATTCAGTGCTTGGACCCACTGGAAAGACCTCCATCAGATGAAGGAGCTGCTACTCCTAAAAATGATCAAACAGCAGATCGAACTTATCAAGCTAAAGCCCACCGATCTTGAAGCTCACGCCCATCTTGCCAATTCCTATCTCACACTTTCTCAACTCTATGTGGACCCGCGAAAACTTTATCCTGATGAGGAGCACTTCTGGATCTCTCCAGATTACGCCGGCTCAAGGATGTTGGAAAAATTTAAGCAAACCTCTTTTAAAGCGATTGAAGAGTACAAAATCCTCGATTCTTACGCCCCCAATGACCCTTGGGTCCATGCGCAACTTGCACAGATCTACCACAATCTTGACCTATTTCAGGAAGAGATGCATGAATACGAAACAATCCTTAAAATATCGTCTAATGATCGCGAAGTTCTTTTCCGCCTCGGCGTCCTTTATTTTAAATATGGCTTAAGCGCGCAAGGCTTGCGGATTTACGAACAACTCAAAAAAAGCAGCGATGCAAAAGCAACAGAGCTGATTGCACATTACGATGCTGTCTTGAATGATGAATATCCAGAGAGGGAATTGCAAAATTAACAAAACGGGGTGATTTTCTGAGGGAAATTATTCAGCTTAAAGCCGCTCTTCAAAACTTGATCAAACCTGATCATATATAACCAAATTATCAACTTTTGATCGAGGGCTATCATGCCCTCGGTTTAATTTCCTGGTGCTGCAAATTGCTTTGCTGTCTTGCCCCCACGGTGTCACATGTACACCATTAGGCAAAACACACCAGGCCCATCGCTTTTGGATAAAAGCGAGGTCTGAGCCAGACACTATTGAAGGATATCCTCCTTCATTTTTTGCTGAAAGATCTCGCAAGATCTTTCTCAAGCCGTTAATTGCGGCATTCTCGTCGCGAATGTGAACGGTCTTGCACTGTGGACATTGCCATTGTCTCAATGAGACAGGGATTCCCCGCTCTTCAATCCGCAGGCAGTGGCTACAGGTCCGGGTTGTCCCTTTCTCGTCGAATTCAATAAAGGTTTTTCCCGATTTTCGAGCTACCCAGGAGAGGGTGTTTTTCCAACGTCCAATCAAGGATCGATTATTCATCGCTCGCCGCATTGGTTTAGTAATGCCTTCGCCATTTGGTGTATAGTCTCCGATTCCAATGCAGTCGTAATTTCGGAAAAGGCGATGAGCGCTTGTAAACATAAACGTCTTGGTCTGTTCTCGGCGTTTACGCAGTGCGCTTTTTAGGGCATGATCGTATTTTCTCCATTGCCTGGAAGGAAGATGGAATTCTTTTCCTGTGGGATTGCCTTTTTCATCCAGAACATGGAATTTTTTAGATTTTTTATCACAGCGGTCTCTTTTACTTTTTAGTTCGTCCAGGCGTTTATCGTAAGTTTTGAGCCAGTGAGGAGATGCAATCTCAATGGCTGTTCCACTTGTGTCAACACCATAGGCGAGATTTTTGTGATTGGGATCGAGTGCGAGGATTTTAGAAATGGGTTTTCGGATGGGGAGTTCTTTCTGAATGGTAAAAATGGCATAGTAGGTTCCCAGTTCGGAGATAATGCGCAAATTGCGTGGGGTTTTGTCTTTGAGGAGATGTGCTTCGGGTAATTCGAGAGTGAGGAAGCGGCGCTTGCGGTCCTGGCCCATTCCAAGGGAGAGGAACAAGGCTTTGCCTTGAATCTTGAAACCTTTTTCTGGTTCATCGTAAAAAAGAGAAAACCAGTCCCGTTTCCAGGCCCGAAATTTGGGCCAACCCATCTGTTTGCCTTTCCGTTTTCCTTTTTTTGATTTTTGATGAACCCGGATTGCTTCACTAAGTCTCAAAGCGGTATTTTTTAATGGAGAAGAGTGGACGACTTTTAGAAAGGGGTGCTCTTCCTTGAGTTTTGGAAGTTCATTTCTGAGTCCTCTTTCTGTATAGAGGGTCTTTGATGCCTCCGGGTTGCCGGAATGAATAAATTCCCGCTTGAGTTCCAGGCTTTTTTCTAGCAGATGATTATAAAGCCAATTACAGATCCGCGATTGCCCATCGAGCTCAGAAATTGTTTGAGGGTCTGCTTCAATTCTCAGCTTAAGAACCAGATTCTCTTTAGACATTGGCGACCGCATTTTGAAGGTTGGCCAAAAGCTGTTTGTTCTTATGGCTTCTTGAACCATTTTGCTCAAGCAGTTGTTTTAGCCCACGTTTATTATAGTTCATCCCGGAACCGAGGTCTTTGGTTACCGAAAACACCCATCCTTTTGCAAAGCAGTAAATTTCTAACATATGGACTTGTCGTTGTAAATCTTCTTTTTGATCATGACTCGAAACTCTTGCGTAGGCAACAGTTAGACGATCAGAGGTTTTATCTCCGCAATTAAATGGCTGTAACTGAGTGAGACTATAGCGGCGTTGGCCGCCCTGTATGCGATGACAGGGAACGATTTTCTTTTGTCTTTCCCATCGGCGGAGTGTTTGTGGAGAAACTCCCAAACATTTTGC
The DNA here is from genome assembly GCA_963718565.1 of uncultured Verrucomicrobiae bacterium. Classification (GTDB taxonomy): domain Bacteria; phylum Chlamydiota; class Chlamydiia; order Chlamydiales; family Rhabdochlamydiaceae; genus CAJCIW01. The sequence continues at coordinate 1,714,002 of OY970364.1, read as the reverse complement.
TGCTTCCTGAATGCTTAAAAACTTGTTCATTCTGATAATATATAATCAGGTTTGAATAAGTTCAATGGATTCTGTTACAAGCCCCCAGGAAATCACCCCGTTTTGTCAATCTCGCAATTCGCTCGAAGTGTGATTTAGAAGGCTTGATTGGCTCGGGTTCGAATTTTATCTTCCAACACTTCGGCCATTGCCTGCACGCGATAATGGTTCAATAAAGGACGAATAACTGCAGGTTGAACTCCATCGAGGCTTCCTGAGGTAAATACTTCCCCCCCCCAATTACTATCTTCTGCATGTCCGTCGCTTTGTAACTTTCCACATAGTTTTCCAGCATCCTTCATGATCCAATAAAAGTTTCCGTACACTTGCTTGACTAGGTCAGAATGCAATTTTGGGCCAGCCACTACTTGTCCATACCAAGTTGAATCCATAGAAGAATTAGATCGATGATTTTGTAGACCTTTAGCTATGGCTCTGAGGTTAGCATCCCCTTTAGTTTCAGAAATCACTATAGGATTCTGAGTCACTGTAGGAGAACGTACCCCCACGACAGGTTTTGGCACAGAAGATGAAGAAAGAGTCAATTCCTCTTCAATTTTCTTTTTAGCTCCCAAGGCATTATTTAATTCTTCAGCTTTACTAAGTTTCGACTGATCAAAAATGAATTTCCAATAAGCAAAATAATCGTCGATGAAGTTGATTTTCTTTAAATCAGAAGTCAAATCATAGGCACTCGGATTGGACTTGAACTGATTCAATCTTGTGTAGACATCGAGAGAACCTTGTGGATTACTACGTAATGATTCAAGCTTGTCAAGCGCATTAGCCAAGGGCTGCCTATTCATTGAAAAATCAGAATAAGAAAAATCTTTTAAGAGTTGGAGATCGCGCTTAAAGTCTCCCTTCGCTTTTGATTCATCAATATTTGGAGAACCTGCCACATCTGCGTATATCAATTCGACGGCATTTTTAACCCATTCCAAACTCTTAACTTTTGCTTGAGATATCACGACTATCGCAGAACTTATGACACCACAAATTAAAGCAGAATCTTTCCATTCTTTCTCAAAGGCCTTAATGCTTAAAGTTGCAGTAGCAAGGCTTCCACGCTTAATGGCATTTTGAGAGTTGTATTGATATTTTTCCAGACGCCCATGGATGATTTCAAGTTCAGTTTGGGTTTTTCTTTGCTCAAGTTCAAATGAGGAAATGATCCCTTGCAACTCCTTTTTAATGGTGCTTAGTTGACATCCTATATAAGGAATAATCACCTTTCGTCTCCAATAACCAATATTAGCTACCTTTTCAGGAAGCTGTTCTCCGCGAGCAAGTGCGCTTAAGTTTCTCCCAAAAGATTCGAGTAAATTTTCAGAAAATCCGAAGTTCTTTAAAACAGGAAGAGCATTGTCACGCAGGTTTGCAGATAATACGTCGCGACTTTGTGTTCTGCTCTCTTGAATAATGTTCGTGATTTTTTGTATTGCTTCTTCAACCGTAGTTCTGATGGAGTCAGAGAGGGGACCTGTTTGAAGTTGCTTTTTGAAAAAAGCAAGTTGATATTGGAATTGCAGCAAGACACCCGGACTGGCCCAATCTTTTGATGACGCATCGTTGAATGTTAGTTTAATTTTTTCTAGTTCATCGATCAAAGGGTTGATTTTTTCAGCAGGGCTCTTTTCCTTTAATTTGTCCTCAAGGAAGGAAATGTATGCATTCAGTCCTGGTTCTGCATTAACCTCGTTAGCGCGAATCTCATACCCGCGACTGCGTAATAAGGCTCTTGTATCATAAAGCTGCTCCATAATAAAATCACTGCCGATTCTCTTACCCATTCGATTCATCAATCCTAAAAAAAAGGAAACAATGAACCAATGCTCTTCTGCTTGCTTTCCATCATCAGAGAGAAGGAAAGTGCTCAATCCTTTTTCTTGAAGAGGAATAGCAGCCCGAGAAAAGTGATCGGGAAGCGAGCCCTCTTTGGGAAGGTCAATACGTAAGCAGATTTCATTTAATTCCTTCACTAATTCTGATCTTTCACCTTGATTTAATTTTTTAATTCTGTTCAATAAATTCTTTTTACTATCTCCAGCATCTCCTAATACGGGAGAAAGAACAGATTGAGCAAATAAACTGTTTTCAATAACATGATTTAGATTTGTAGCCATAATTACACCTCTATACTTTATATCTGATTATTTTTGTTTTAATTATAACAAGCGAAATAGTTTAGTTGAACAAAAACATGGAGGTAAAATTTTGTTTCATTGTATTTGACGTGCATTAAATATATTATTAGCTTTTAAATGACGAGCTTTGCCTGAATAAAATTTTAAATGCGCAAACTGAATTTTTTTTATCTTAGAGGCGCATAAAAATATAAGGCCCTAATAATGAATGGATTAGGCAGAACCATCGCCTGCCCACCAGAGAAACTTGTTGTGCCTTTGAAAAAGAAGTATATAATTAAAAAAATTCCACGTTGTAAGTTTTAGATGAGCGCATCTCGAAATTCGAAAAATTTGACTTTGGAGTGGCGAGGTGCGCTCATCAAGGAAAGTTGAGATGAGAGTGAGTATTACTAAATTATTTCCTGTTTTTTTCTTAGCCGTCTTCAGTTGTTTTTCTATGCTATCGGCCAAAAATCTCGATGCCTCTTTGGAGGAAAGTCTTGAATTGAGGCGGATTGCAGAGTATTGGAAGGAAAAGGACTATAAGACTGTTAAAGCTCAGATCCGCAATTTTTTAAGCAAAAACCCCAAGAGCTCCTACGTCGACCAGCTCTATGCGATGCTCGGCGATCTCTACTTTCAAGAAGAAAATTTCTCAGAGGCTCTTGCAAGTTACGAGAAAGTCCAAGACAAACAGTTCCGCCACAAATCTCAGTTCCATCGTTTGCACTGTCTGTACGTAGCTAAGAAATACGATGAATTCATCCTTGCCTCTGAACTTTTTTTAAAAGATCCCAACGCTAAAGCCGCAGATATCCATACGATCCGCTTTGAACTAGGAGAAATCTATTTCTGTAAAGCCTTTGCACCTGAAAATGCCGATAAAAAGAAAAAATTAATGAAAGTGGCGCTCACAGAATACCAACAACTGATGCAGACAAAATATGGCGATATGACTTTGCTCCCGCAAGCGCACATTTTTGCTTTTTTAGAAGAGCGTCAGAAAGCAGCTGCCCTCTTCCTTTTGCTCTCTCACAAAGACCAAAGCAAAAAAGAGGAATATCTTTTTCAAGCGGCATCTTTACAAATTCATTTCGATAAGAACAAGGCGATCGAAACCTTTGGCACTATCTATGAGCTCGGAGGAAAGAGCGCGTCAAAGGCTGCCTTTAACCAGCTTAATCTTCTGTTTCAAGAAAAGCATTACCGCGATTTTGTGCTTGTTTATGAGAAAGCGATCGCGCACGTCACACAAGATAAAGTCCCACTCATCCATTACTATTTGGGCAAATCTTTATTTCTCACACAGGATTATGTGCGTGCAATCGAACCTTTGACACAGAGCCTTGCTTCTAAAACACTGGATCGGCAGCAAGAGAAAAGCGCACTGATCTCGCTGATCGCTATAGCGCAGGAAACTCAGGATCTCCCTTTATTTGAAAAAACGCTCGCCACGCTCAAAGTGCAATTCACACAGGATGAAGAAACTGAAAACATCTTGCTCATGCACGCTCAGCTCTGTCGAGACAAAAAGGAGTGGTCCAAAGCAAGGGCCGAGGTACGCGCAATCTTAGAAATGAATCCGCAACATCCGCAACGCGAGGCGCTTCACTATGACAACGCGCTCTTGCTACTACAAGAAGAAAAATGGCAAGAAAGCGCTTGTGCCTTTGAAGCCTTTCTGCTGGCGTTTCCTCAAAGCACATGGCGCGCAAACGCCTTGCGTCAGATCGTCAATTGCCGGTTAGAAGATATTAGACGCGCTTCGGGAGGCACCGAAAAAATAAAGAAAGAACAACTCCTCACAATTCTTAATGCCTCATTGCAAGAGAAGAAAACTTTCTCCCCTGTCGAAAAACAAAAAATGCGTTATCTGCTCGGCAAAATTCAATTTGAACTGGGCAATTACGAGGAATGTATTGGAAGTTTAAGCGAATACGTCAGAGATTTTTCTAAGGACTCCAGCTGTGCAGACGCTTATCTTCTTTTGGCCTACGCCCATCATAAAGAGGAGCGCGATGAGATTCATTTTGCGCTGAATGCGGAAAAAGCCTTAAGCATCAACCCCAGATTGGAAGGGGCGATCGATCTTCACCTGACCTTATTCAATACATATTTAAGCCTGGCCGGAAAAGCCTATGACGATGAAAAAATGGAACTGATGGACAAAGCTGCTGATCATCTGTTCTTAGCTTTGGACAAACCCGCAAACAGACAAAACCGACGCTGGCTAGCGAGCTATTACTTTCAGCAATACAAAAATGGCAAAGACACAGCGATGGAACGCGCTGCGATTACTTTGGAAAAATTACTCGGGGTTAATGAAAACGCCTTTGCCTTGGCAATGACTCAGCAAACTCTGGAAAAGGAAGCAGAAGCTTTAAGACTCAGTGAGCTCTATAAGAAAACAAGCCGCTTTAAAGAACGCGTACAGCTGCTCGAAGCCTTGGTCAAAGAATATCAAATCCACCCTGATTTCCAATGGAAATACCAGCGCATGGCCCAATTTGAACTAGGGAAAGCTTATCTTGAAGCAGGAGAAAAAGAAAAAGCGCGCAACAGTTTTGAAGATTTGATTGCATCCTCCTCTCATGTCTCCTCTTATTTTGCCATTGCCGCAACCGTTGAGAAAGCCAAGCTTGATTTTTCCACATTGAAGGGAATGGGTAAATCTGAAGATTCTCCAGCCTCACAAACGATCTTAGATGCTTTAAAAGATATTCAAACAAAACGCAAACTTCATTCCGAACCGCTCCATTTGGAAGCAGGCCTTTGTTATGTGGAATGCAAATCAGAATTAGCTCCCTCAGCTCAGCGAAGGAAACGTGCGATTTTTTTACTCGGACAATTGAAAGAGAACTTCTCATCTGAACAGGATCCGTTGGTTCAACAATATTTTTCTGCCTCGCTTCAATTTCCCGACAAAGAGAAACTGTGCCGTCAATATTTAGCCTTCGTCGATATCGAAATCGAGCGCCTAAAAGCAGAAGAAGCACATCATCTCCCGCTTCTTCGCGAATCGAAAGAAAAATTAGATCAACTTTTAGCGGAAACAACCGAAGAATCACTGATGCAACGCATCCTTAAAAGTAGAGAGGCTTTGACAAAAAGTTTATGAATATAATGACCCTACCTCATCGATTGCGACGCCTAGCTGTGAAATGCATCCTTTTTTCTCTTGTAGCCCATATCGCTGCGGTCACTTTTTTTTATTTCCATCCCTTGATTGTGCAAGGCCCCTTTAAGTCTCTCTTTGGAATGACAGCAGCGACTCCCATCTTGCTTAATATCGATGAAGAGAATGGGGAATTTCTAAAGAAGAAAAATCAGATGCTCGAAGAGGTTTTTGAGCACATCGTTCTCCTTTCTCCCCATTTTCAAAAACCTTACGATTTCATCGACCTTCCTAAAGGCATCGCTCTTGCTCCTAATGAAGAGGAAACCATACCCACTTACCCTCAAGACACCTTTTTGCCCGATCTGACCTCCTCAGGAAGAGATTTTGCATTCACTGCTGTCAATGAATTCCAAGATCAAGAGGGAAATGACTTTCGCTCCCTTTTTTCACCCGAAGAAATGGAGACTCCCATCGCCTCTCAGCTGCAGATTAATCCTGAGCCGGCAGTCTCTCAAATCCCTGCCGTTGCCATTCCCCTAGGGCAAGGAAAATATGACGATTTGATCGCCGTCAGTGATTATTCCCTTCATCCTACTTTTGAAACTGACTACTCCCTAAATCTCTCTCCCCAACTCGCCTCGCCTAGCAGTTTGAAGATCGGCGAGGATCTTGAACTTAAAGCAGATAAAGCCCCCCAGGCTGCACAAATCACCGCGAAAGATTTAATGCTTGAGAAGGAAAAGGTGCGCTCCACCCTTTTTGTTCTCAAAGCAGCTCAAACTTCCCCAGACACAAAGGATATTAAAGTGGCAAGTTCCTTATCGGATTTGGAACAGTACGATTTTCCAGCCATGGCCATGGCCGCCGAATGGAACAATGATTTTGACGTCGATGTTCTCTTCCTGCCTAATCCTGAAGGACAGGGATATATCTTCTCGCTTTCTATCCAACCCAATTACGATTTTAGCAGCCATAGCCTGAGACAAAATCTTTACTTTATCATTGACCGCTCTAACTCCGTGCAAAAACATCGTTTTGCCGTCTTCAAACGCGCCGTGCTTAAAGCGCTTGCCAGCATGCAGCATGGGGACACTTTTAATATCCTCATCATGGATAAAAAACTCGTCACCTTCAGTCCGCAAAGCCGCCCCATCACAATGAAAAATATCCAGGCTGCAGAAGAGTTTCTAGATAAAGAAGAAGCAGGCGGACGATTTGCTGCGGGAGAAATTTACACTTCTTTAGAAAAAATTCTCCCTGTGATTCCAGATGATGAAGAGATCCATACTGCAATCTTACTGACGGATGGCAAGTCGAGTTTGAGTCCTGAGCGTAAACAGAAAGCTTTGAAACAGTGGGTGGAGAAAAACAATGGAAAATTAGCCCTTTATACTGCTGCTATCGGCCGCGATAATGACCTTGTCGGGCTCGACATGCTGAGTTCCGTGAGCGGGGGTAAATTGCTCTATTCGGATACGCACGCCTCTTTTCCCAGAAAGCTAGCTAAACTCGTCCTCGACTTAAAAGATCCCATTGCCAAAGATCTGATGATCACAGCAATTCCGCATCATCCCCATTCTCATATTGAATTTTACGCAGCGGGATCTCATCTACCTGCACTCTATTCCCATCAACCTTATCTTCTCATCGGCCAAATTGACGACCCTTGCGCTTTTGATCTCATCATCCAAGGTCGCCATTGCGATCAATGGATCGCTATTAAGAAGAGTGTCTCCTTTATCGAAGGGCAAAAAGGCAGCCAAGCCCTTGAATCGGATTGGTCAGCACAGCATGCTCACCGCTGCTATGCTAAATTTCTCCAGGAGGGAAAAGCTGCGCATTTGAAAGAAGCGAAAGAAATCCTCAAAAAATCGCGTCACGAGATCGCATTTGAATGACCCTTCGGATTATTGGAGGAGCTTTTCGGAACCGTCCTTTGAAATCCCCCAAAGGCAACCAGACGCGCCCCACATTAGCGGTGATGCGCAAGGCTGTTTTCGACATTGTTCAGAATCAGATTGAAGGAGCTTCCTTTCTCGATCTCTATGCAGGAACGGGAGCTATGGGACTCGAAGCTCTGAGCCGAGGAGCCTCTTATGCGACATTTGTCGAAACCAGCACCCAAGCTTTGCATTGTATCGAAGAGAATCTTCGAACATTGCAAGTCGTACCTCAATGTACTTTGATGGGATATGACTGTTTTCTTGCCTTAAAAAAACTAGCCAAATCAGCACAGCAATTCGACATTGTTTATGCCGACCCCCCTTATTCCGCAGCAACGCGCTTACATCTGCTTCACGACATTCTGACCTTTTTCGATACGCATCCTCTCCTAAAGAGCGAGGGAACACTCTTCCTGGAAGAAGCGACGCCTCCTTCTTTGCAACCCGAAGGCATTTCGCTAACCCATTTGCGCCACGTCAACACACGAACCTTTTCTCGTTCCGCCCTGCACCAATTCCGAGCGGTGCAATAAGAGACCCTGCCGCAATGACGTGCAACTGAGGCATCTCTTCATAAAAATAACGGAGAGCTAAAATCGCCTGAGCGGACTTACTTATTACTCATCTTTTCCAGGAGCATTTTAAGGGTATGGATTGTGTATTCCCATTCTGAAAGGAGTTGTTGGGTATCATGATTTAACATCCCGTAATTCATTGCCATTTTGCTATCTTTTGCAAAGCTATATTGTTCTTCAAATCAGCTATGGAATTGGCTTTTAGTTAACCAACTTTGACGCCTTTGTCATAGCGCGTTTCCGAGACTATGCCATCTTGATCAAAGCTCTTTTTAATTCCATGTAATTCATCTTCAACAAAGGTTTGCAGCAAGCGAGGCTTCCCATCATCGTAATACTTATTGAATTTGCCATGACGTTTGCCTTCTTTGAATTCTCCTTCAAAAGTCACAATTCCTTGGTCATTCCATTCACAATATAAACCATGGATCTGATCATTTTTGTAAGGGATGTTCTTAGCGAGTTTGCCACTTTCATAATAAGTCTTTTCTTCTCCTTCCCTCTGGTCATTGACATAGGAACTTTCGACAAAAAGTTTGCCATCGGGGAAATATTGAAGCAGCGGTCCATTGCGCTTATCATTGTGGAATTCGATCGCCATTAACATTTGGCCTTTAGCGGAAAAAACCTTTGCAATTCCTTCTCTCATTCCATGGACATAAGGAGTTGCTGAAATTTTGACTCCGGATTCATTGTATTCAATCGCTTCCCCCTCGGTAAGATCGTTGACGAAATTCACCTCGAGTGCACGGACTTTGCCGAAATATTCATGGGAAGGATAAAACACCTCATGGATTCCTTCGCGCAGGTTATCCTTGTAGTGGAAAATAATTTCACGACCATCTTGAACTCTTTCAAAGAAACGGCCATTGAGTTTACCATTTTCATAAACGGCTTCTTCCAAAAGATTGCCTTGATTGTCCCACATCGCCTTGACACCGTGGAGATCTCCTTTGTCATAGATAATCAATGTATGGAGCGTCCCATCCGGATAATAGGTCTTTTGTTCTCCCTGAAATTGCCCCTCTGCGTTGTAAATGAAATGGCTTGCGAGTTGCAACACTGATTTTTTAGAAGCATTTTCTGGAAGGAGGTCGTTTTGAAGATCTGCTTTGGAGAAATACTCTTTGTGTTCTCCTATAGGAATACCAGCACGGAATGATTTCACAGAACAAAGTGTGCCATCTTCATACCATGCTTTCATTTCTCCATCGGGCGTGCCTTCCTTATAATCGACGGCAGCTCTTAATTGCCCATTGGGATAATACTCTTCTTCTTTTCCTTGTCGTTTGCCATTTTCAAATGGGACGACTTGCTTGAGCTTGTCTTTCGCATACCAGGTTTTAGCAGTCCCCACGGGAAGATCATTTTCATAGCGCACTTCCATGATCAGCTCATTGGCTTCATTCCATTGCTTGTGCATACCCCGTTTCTTGCCAAGAGCAAAATCGCCTACCAAGTGCAGCACACCATTAGCGTGCCACTCCTTTCGCGTTTTGTCGAGCTTTCCATCCACATAGAATTCTTCGAGTTTAGGAGTCCCATCCTGATACCAATCACGACAAAGGCCGTGCTTAACGCCATTTTTCAATTCATAGCATGCTGAGGCTTGCCCACTCTCATACCATTCTTCAAAAATCTTATCCTTGGCATTGTTGTGATAAAACGCCTTAACCTTCATCTGGCCATTTTCGTAATATTCTTTCTGTTCTCCGTCAAAGACGCCATGATTATAATTGAAATCCACATGAGGAGTACCCTCTGCAAACCATTGTCGGAAGACACCATGGCGTTTACCCTCAAGAAAGAAATACTCTGCGATCTTTTTGCCCTCAGGGGTAAATTCTTCTACAGGAGCCAAAAGCTTGCCCTCTTTATCATAATCAGCGAGGTAAACTAGCGTCCCATTTTCCGCATTGCGCCAATGTTTGCCATAAGGAATCCCATTTTTATATTCCCCTTCACCCATCACTTTTCCATCTTGTGCAAAAAACTGCTCTTTCCCTTGCTTTTGCCCATTTTTATATTGGACTTTGTAAGCTTCTTTTCCGTTGGGATAATAGCGAAGATGGGTCCCTATCGGTTCCCCTTGATTGAAATCTTGGACTTCTTGAATCGAACGGTCTTCCGCATAAATGACTACAGCGGGATTTTTCCCATCGGAATGAAAAACCCCATTTTGATAGCGTAAATTTGCTCTTAAAGCACCACTGGGATACCACTCCATTGCATTTCCATGTGGAACAGCATTCTCATAGGGAATTAATGCGGCGCGATTGCCTTTAGGATGATATCTGATCAATTCGCCGATGACCTTTCCATTTTCAAATGTGGCCTCTTCCGCTTTTGTTCCCTCCTCGAAATAAGAAATCATCTCCCCATGACGCTCGCCTTGTTTGAAGGTGCATTGGCTACGCAATTTTCCATTCGCATAAAAGATTTTCGCCTCTCCATGGAGAATTCCTCGATCATAAAAAGCAACTCTTTCCGGCTGGCCATTTGAGAAAAAAGAGAGACTCATTCCATGCGGAACAATTGTCGATTTCCATTCTTTAGCTCCAGGGGAATCTTCTGCGACCTCGATCAAATCCATCTCTGTCTTAATCTGACCATTGCGATAAAAGAGCACCTGCTTTACAGGAGCTTCATTGGTCGCCCCGATCTGTTCGTAAAAAAGAACGCGTTGGGGTTGTCCCTCCTGATAATTTTCCAAGACTTTGGGACGCCAATGGGGCTGCCGTTGTTTGAGCCCAGGAGCTACCGGCTTAATGGGCTCTGGAGAAGTCCATCCCAATGAAAAGCTAAGACAGAGTAACATCGAGATCCAGAATTTAGAGCGCATAACTGTCCTTTGAAGAGAATAGTTTTTAACCAGCATACTTCAAAGCCCTCATATCCGACAAGAGAAGCAAAAAGCGAGGATTTCCCGCTGTAGCACCAGTCAGGGGACTGAAAGACCCCCCCCCTTTACAGATTGGAGATTCTTTTGAACTTTTTTGTTTTTACGGGGTGAATTTTGGAGAAAACTTATTTGAGACGCGCGTATTTCAAGAGAGCAAATGGGGTAATTTACTTTCTCGATGAAAATTTTCCTCTAGGAAAATTCTTCATCGAGAAATGCTCACTTTTGGGTAAAAACTCAGATTAGGCCTAAAGCTCTAACCTTAGGCCCCTTCACATATTACTTACTGTTGCATCCAGAAAGCCAACCAGCAAAGGCCAAAGCCCCAAATCAAAGGAATAATTCCTTTGATCTTGAGCCAACCTGGATCATTCATCATCAGCTTCAGCAATAATTGCGGTACAAAGAGCGCCATGACACCGCGTATTAGTGTCAGCCACCCTAATAGCGTAACTAGCAAAGGAAGGCTCCAAGTCCACATGTTATATTGGCTCAATATGGCAAGACCAATCAACATGTTAATCAAGCCCCACATGTATTGGACAGAAGGGGTGTTCTTGCAGGATGTACACACTTTTAACATGTTCTCATGGTAAAATAGCATCCAGATCCCTACGATCATCAATAAGGGGCCGAAAATGCTGGCCAACCACATTGCGTTTTGCATTTGCATTTTGCCTCCAAAAAGTTAGATAAAACACTGATTCTCACCTTAATGATTAAACAAATTATTTGTCAATTACTGGCTTCACATCTCTTTGAATAGATCTTCGAGTACAACAGTATTTGTTACAAGTTCCTCCGAGTACATCGTTGGCTGGAGGCCAAAGGTGGTCACCATTGCTAGAAATAGCTGTTTTCTTGTTCTAGTCTGCTTTCGAAAAACATTCATCTTCTTTAACAAGGCATGTGAATAGGATTTGTCGATAGCAAAAGGGCCATCGGAGCACTTGATCTCGCAAATGGTAATCGAGCCATCGGGACGATCAAAAAGCAAATCAATCTGAGCTCCTTCTTGATCCGTCTTAGATCGGGGTTTATAACGCCAAGTCGATGCAATTGACCCCGGTTCTAGTTTTAGGGCATGACGAATCTGGTCGATATGTTTATAGCATATTGATTCAAATGAGAGACCTGACCAGCTCTTCCAAGATGGCCTCTGAGATAGGGACAGCCAAAATCCTTTGTTTTTTGCCTTTTTAGCTATTGAATTCAAATTAGACTCTATCCAATTCAAATAGAAAAGGCTATACTCATCGTCGATGACGTAGTAGACCCCTTTATCTTTATGGCCAAAGGGAACGAGAGCAGTGATGAATCCTGCTTCCTCTAATTGCTCCAATCGATGGGCTGTGGTTCCTCCGGGAGGGAGTTTAGACTTGGCGATTAGATCGGCTTGACCAATCCCATATCGATGCTGTGCGACGATTCTAATGAGGTCCATATAAGGTTTGGGATCCTCAAAAAGGGAAGCAAAAAGCCGCCCAAATTCTTTAACCAGAGCTCCATCCTTCTGGAAGCACATCTCATCTATACACTGATGAGCAGAGCGACCTTTACGGACATAAGACCAATAAAGAGGTACGCCTCCGAACACAGTATAGAGATCCAGAATTTGCCGATGTTCAAGATCAATATGGTGCGCTTTCAAAAATTGTCTTGTCTCATTAAGAGAAAAAGGCCTCAGATTAATCGTTCGAGTTACTCTATTGTGAAGGCCGCCTTTGTCATTGATGATTTTTTCAATAATCCATGAGGTGGCTGAGCCGCAGACAACGAGCTTGATCCTGGGATCGAACACCCAATAGCGATTCCAATATAACTCTAAGGCTGCAAGCAGTTTTGAGCGGGGAGTTGCCATCCAAGGCAGCTCATCAAAAAAGAGCACAATTTTTTTATTCCGTGGAATTTTGGAAATTGCTTGAGTGAGATCTTCGAAAGCGTCCCTCCAGCGTTTCCTAGGGGTAATCGACGCATCTTGATAAAAGGTAGCCCCTATTTGTTTTGCAAACTCTTCCAGCTGCTCTTCCAATGCGGCCTTCTGAATGCCTGTAACGTGGAAAAACGCACATGGAGTTGATGCTATAAAATTTCTGATGAGATAGGTTTTTCCTACTCTCCGGCGTCCATAGACGGCGACAAATTCCGCTCTATTGGATGCGATGATTTCTTTTAGTATTTCCTTCTCATTTTCACGGCCAATCACCTTGCCTAGGGGATTGGTTTCAGTAGAGGAATCTTTTTTCATGAAGTCCAATAAGGCATAACATGTTCAGGATAAATGTATTATAAATGACTGCGTTAACCTGCCACTCTTGCGCTGTCTATAACTGGCAGATCAGGACAACGTTTTCGCCTCATCTGCCGGTTACAGTTCATCTATAACTGGCAGGTTAAGACAAACCTTATGTTTCATCTGCTAAATATAACTATAACAAAAGCGGCAGATCAACACAATGACTGTACGTGCAATCTGAAGCAACTCGGATTCAGTCAAAGATGTTTGTAGCTTAGTAGAAATTTACCCTAAATGAACAAGCAACTAACCCAACGCCTAAAGAAATTTGGCTTTTCGATGATACGCTTATTAAAGGAACTCATTTCAAGGCAGCTAAAGAATTCCTGAGGCACAAGTTTCCAAATACTCCTATTATAGGATTTTTTATAGCTAGGCCGAAACAACAAATAGATTTCCCCTGTCCTTAACTTGTGTAATCTCATCTACTTTAGAAATCGATTTAGAAGACTCCTTGTCTTTTTCATATTGTAAATCGAGAAGGATGCTTCGATTGGCATAGTCGATAAAAATAGGATACTCGCGAAGAAAATCTAGACCAAGGCAGCCATCAAAATCAAATTGAGAACTCAAATCAACAGGGATGATAGAGCGTGACCCAAAATCACATCCCATTAGGCAGAACTGCTTTGTAAAGTTTGGATGAGGATGCCGTATCACCGTGTGAGTAGCGCCTGTGTCAAGGATGAGGCGATAAATGCCCATATCTGTTTCAACAGAGATCAAGATACCATCTTGATGAAGGGTGAAAGGGATAGTTAGAAAATTATGAGAAACAAGGCCGGCTTGCCGCAGGGCCAAGTAGTCACTGCTGGCATAGATGGCAAAATGCTGAAAGTCTAGGAACAGATTGTATTTTTCCAGAATGGGCAATCCAATAGTACCAATAGGCTGTAGTGGGGTATTCATCAATGTCGCATTGACATGAAAATCCTCCCTATTTTGTCGAATGATCATATTGTCGAATGTTAGATTGCCAATCCTGATCTTTGGAATTGTATAGGCAGGTGATTTATATCTTTGTCCTCTAAAATCACTCCATTCTGCGGTGCCATAAGAAATCTTGCGAAGATTTTGTAAAGTCTTTTCGCATAGAGAAAATGGAAAAGAGCTGCCAAGATCTAGTTCTAAAGGATAAGCATTATCTTCAATAGATACACTGATGGTTGGGCTACCACGACTAGCAAAAGTGACGGGAATATGCTCAAAATAACTTTCAGGTGGCTCAACATAAGCGATTTTACGCCCATAATCGAGATAAATAGCGTGTTTTTTGAGAAAATCCATACCAATAAATCCATCAATTTCATTCAGAATCTCTGGTAATTCGATAGGATGAAATTTGACATTGCCAAAATGCCTACCTTCTAAGGAGAAGGAAGATGAGACAGAAGGAAAAGGGGCATTAGAAAGAAAAAATGACGAACGGAGATGGTTCAATGTGCATGCGGTTTTAAGAACAAGTCTTAAAGGCCCAAAGTCAGTATCGACAGAAAATACGATTCCACCTCGATGCATCTCAAATGGAATGCTTATCCAATCATCGTTAGCAATTTTTTTCCCCCGAAGTTTGGAAAAAGTATCCGAAGCGATGATTCTGTCATGAGGAAAATCTAAAAGAAGATTGAATTCTCCTCCGAAAAACCCCCCCAAGTGACCAGGCCGCGTATTTTCCATCATTTGATTAGCTATGATGTTTTTCATGGTTAGGTTCCCTAACCTCATTTCAGGAATAAGATAAGAAGGTGCCTCGCGTGTTTGACCTGCGAGGGTATGCCATTGGCCTACCCCTCGCGGTTGTTTATCGATCCCGTCCAATGTGTCTTTACATAGAAATAAAGGAAAGCGGAAACCTAGATCCACAATTAATGAATAGTTTTTCCCTTGCAATTCGGCATCAATGAGAGGGAAATTATATTCGTCATAGCTAATCTCATGGGAACTAAAATAGCCGCTAAAACAGAAATGGATTAAGACAGCAGTGCATGTTACACCGATTACAAGAAACACCAAATATTTTAAAAGATTAGAAATCTTTCGAAACCCTTCCTTCAACATACACTTCTCCTTTGGTATTCCCTTGACTGTCTTTGTTCGCAGAAGCCCCGGCATCTATGTCCAATCTAACGCCGTTATCAAATTGATATGAAGCCCCAACATCGACTGAAGCGTTCTCATTGCCTTCTGAGTCTCTACTTCCTTTTGCTCCTCCATGAGTCTCTCCTCTACCGAGACTGAAAGTGTAATGCGCGATATCTGTTTCCCAATCCTCTGAAGAAGGCGCTGCAGATGAAACTGTCAGACCAATTTGGTCATTATTCAATTGTTCATTTCCGCAAAGAATCGAATGTAACCACTGGTAAGCCACAGTATGGATGTCCACAGTATCCAAATTATGACCATAGCCTTCCAAACGATGATAAGTGAGACTATTTGTTTCCTTTAAGTTTTTAGCAGCAAGATCTGCACTGAGAATAGGGATTTGACTATCTTCAACGCCATGGGCAAGGTAAATCGGAAGAGAATGTTGATGGAGAGGCAGTGATGCTTCATCTGCGGCGAGAAGAGAGGTCCACCATTTATAGGTATTACCCAAAAATTGCTTATTTGGCGTTGGGTCGAGTATCATTGCATCCATTTGTTCTTCCAAGGAAATCATATATTGATCAATCTCATCTTGCACCGCGCCATGTTTTTCTAAACGGAGACGAAGCGAACATTTTACTTCTTCTCGCGGTTTTAGACCACCACCTGTAGCAAATAATAGAACGGCTGCTGTTTGAGGTGTGTGAGCAGCTAAATTGGCTGCTATCATGCCACCTTCAGATTCGCCCCAAAAAATCATTTTTCCTTCCCATTCAGGACAGATAAGATGCATGTTTTCAATGCAAAACATCGAATCTTCCATGCGTTTTTGAAGACAATTGGTCTGATAATATTCTAAAAAGTCAATACTCTCTTTGGAAATCCCTTGTTTTTCTATACTGATTATCCCTAAACCCAGGGAATTGGCTTGATCGCATAGATCTTTGTGCCACTGCAATATACTTTGGCAAGATGATCCTTGATTTGCGAAAATGATGGGAGAACTACTTGTGCTAGGAGGAGAAAAATAGCCCTCCAAAATCGTTCCATCTTGACGTTGTAAAAAGAAAGAATAGATCTCAGTAGCCGATGCGATTTCCAACCCGAAAATGCAAAAAAAGACCGCACAAAATTTCGCAACGTTCCCAATCATAGCATACTCCTTATGTTAAGAAAAAAATCACTACACACAAATTTAAAATTTAATGCAAGAATGTTTTAAGAAAGTCACGGCGCACAAAAGGAAAATTCCGCATTTTTTTTACGCAAATGATCTGAACCTTCAGAGATTTTTCTGAATTCTTTGCCAACAAAATGCAATTTCTATTGAGGGAAAGCTTACATCGCTGAGGTGATCTTCTCGATATCAGTCACCTGTTCAGCTCTCAAAAATGATTTACACGAAATAGCTGGAACTAGAATAATCGCAAGTCAATCATAATGAACAGGGGAAGGAACAAAAATACACCTTTGCCATTTTTCCAAGTTATGAAGTCGGTCGAGCAGCTATGATCGCACTTCTTAAAGCACCTAAATATTCCAAATTGACTCTAGATACCCTCCCAAGAAAATATACTGGTGTTGAAGATGAGATTGTTTTAGATGTAGATACCGCATTTGCCTTTCTAAGATCCATTCAGAACTGCACGCTGTTCCTTGGCTTCAGAGAGATGATTGGCTCAACCGGCTTGAAGAACATATGGGGAAAAAGTACCGAAAAAAGGGTAGTGTAACATTGTTTCATTTTCCAAATACCGCGAAGAAATGCTAAAAGCGCTTGATCATCCCGGCCTTCCCCTGCACAATAATGACAGTGAGCAAGATATCCGAGGTGTGGCTAAACGAAGAAATATCTCTGGCACTACCAAAAGCGTAGAGGGCAGACAATTTCGAGACGGCCTATTGACGCTCAAGCAGACATGCGCCAGACTTGGCGTGAGCTTTTGGGAGTATTTGAGTCGGTGGTTTCGAGGGGATCCGATCGATTTAGCACAATTTGTTCATGAGCGTTATCAAACAGCCTCTCCGGCCACACCTTGACTGGTAGCACGTACATTAACTTCCTTGAAGACTCTGGCAAAAGTTGAAGACCATTTTGATCCATGCCAAACTTACCACTTATCGATCTTGATTAGGCATGGATCAAAATGGTCTTCAACTTTTGCCATGAGTTTTTAAGGACGTACTCAGTATCTGAATTCCCTCTATAGTTAGCTTTTTTTCTGTTTTTCATAGCGGCCCATTAATTGAGCCTTGGCAATAATATGTCCTTGCATCGCCTGTTCGACATCTTTTTTAGAGGCCCCTTTGGGAAGAGAGAGCAAGTCCGAGTCCAAAGCGTATAATTTGAAGAAATAGCGATGCTCGCGATCGGGAGGGCAAGGACCGAAATAATTGAGACCGCCTCCAGTATTTTTGCCAGGGGTGCCCTGAGGCTGAGAATTTTCGGGGATCTTGGTTGTTGAAGGGGGAATATTAAAAACCACCCAATGGTCATACATTTTTTCTTTACGTATAAATTCAGGGACATCGGGATCATCTATGATCAAAACAAGCGATCTGGCATTGTTGGGAACGTCGCTGATTAAGAGTTCAGGGTTGACATTGTCTCCTTCACAAGTGTGCTTGGATGGGATCTTGCCTCCTTCAGTGAAGGCCGGGCTGGTTAGCGTCATCATTTTGCTACCTCCATTCTCTAATCGCATATTAACCTAAACTTTAGGTTTATTTGATAGTAGATTTTTGACTATTTGGCAAAGTCGCAGCCTGTCAAAATTCACCAAACCTAACCGCGCGCCGTATACGTTTTCACGGGCATGCATGCTCATGGTGGGGCTGGGGGTTTTTGTTTAGCGAGAATGGGCTTGCGATAGGAAAATTTAAGCAATTGTCCGTATTGCAGATCAAGCCACAGAGCTTTGCTATCCTTTGCAGGTGTTTGAAAGAATGCGAGGATCCCCCGAGGCTCAACGCGTCCAGAGAAAATGTCCAGGTGGAGCTCGTTGACCTTTTTTCCTTGGAATTGCATGACAGAAGCGCGCTTTAAAGAGCGAGGTTCCCGATGGAATTGCTGCGCTGTAAATGGCTCGTAGGTTGAAAATCGATAACGGAGATTTCCTTTATCTCGATAGAAATCTAAAGAAATGTCCGTTTGGTAAGTTGCAGCTAGGACCTGCGCTTCTTGCAAAGCAATAAATAGATGAGAAATTTCTTTTTCGAATCGATGGGCATCGGTGAGTTTTTTAATCTGGACTGTAGATAAGACGCCGACCACACTTAAAATGACTAGTGCGATCATCATCTCCATAAGCGTAAATGTACGAGAAGATTTAATCTTCTTCTTCTTGAGTTTCAACAACTGTCTTCCCTAATTTTACATTTTTCTTATCTTCATGGCTTTTGAGTCTTGCGGAATGAACGATAATTTCACCATTGGATCTTCCGTCAACTTTGACTTCAAATTCCTGTCCCCAGCCATCCTTTAACAAGGCATTGGGATTCTTCACCAACCCTGAATTTTTAAGGTAAATCTGCCGGTCCTTGACGACATCTTCAATGGATGCTCCCCGAGCCACTTCGAGCATGAGAATATCGTGAATTTGTTCTCGGGCTTGTCTTGTTTTGAAGGCGCGCCCTTCGTCAAGACTGCCCTTCATGTTATAACCAAGCACGCTGCCGATCAAGCCGATCAGCACGATGACGATCATGATTTCAAGAAGGGTCAACGTTCTCTTTTTTCTACGGGTTTTCATTAAGGTTCTCCTGTTAACCTGAGTTTTGGGTTCATTTTATAGTAGATTGTCGTAGGTTTCGAGGCAATTTTTGCAAATTTTGGCGCGTTCAATAGCTGGAGGCACCTATGGACGTGCCAAAATTTGGGTGTAAATAAAAGTGTTGAGGCTAGGCATTATTTCAATGCCTAGCCTCAACACTTTTATTTACACCCCCAAAATTTGCAAAAAGTGCCTTAAAAGATACGGCAAGATACTATGAAAGGAACCCAAAACTCAGGTTGTTAATTGGATATGAAAGAACTCACATCGGTGAGAGGAAGGAGTATGGAGAGCACAACAAGGCCGACGATCGCTCCTAAAGTGATTAATAAAGCCGGCTGAAGAAATGTTGAGATTTGGGAAAGATGCTTTTCCATTTCTTCGTCATAAATTTCGGCGAGATTGAAAAAGGCTTCATCCATTTTTCCGGTTTCTTCGGCAAGGGCTAGCATGCGCAGAACAAGGGGGGGGAGGATTGACGCCCCTTTAAAGGCCACACTGATCCTTTCGCCCTGCCCAACACGTTTTTCCGCATCGCTGATCGCTTCTTCAATCAGCGGGCTTTTCACAACATTGCGTGAGAGGCTCAACGATTCCAGTAGAGGAACTCCTCCGGCAAGCAACATGGCGAAAGAGCGGCAAAAACGGACAAGGGCAGAATGCAGAAGCAAGCTTTTCACAAAGGGGAGCTTTAAGGAAAGTTCATAGATAAACCGCTTTCCCCAATTGCTGCGGATGGCAAAGATGAATCCGCTGATAAGCGTCAAAAGGGCGACGCAAAGGAAAGTGACATTGTCATTTGCATATCGGCTGATGGCAAGAACAGTTGCAGTCATGGGATGAAGCTCCCGGTCCTCAAAGAGTTCTTTCATTGAGGGAATCACGAAAAACAATAAACCACAAACGATACAACAACAAAATAGAGCCAGAAATGTAGGATAGGTCAGGGCTGCTGAAAGCTGTTTTTTTAACTTTTGCTGGCGGGTAATCAATTGGGCGAGCTGATCAAAAACTGCTGCCAAATTGCCACTTTGTTCTGCCACTTGCACCATCGAAAGGTAGATCCTGTTAAACGTCGCCGGATAGCGTTTGAGTGCGCTCGAAAGTGAAGCCCCTTCTTTGAGATGGTCGCAAAGATCGAGGAACAAGGGGTGAGCTTTGTTCCGTCGATATTTTTCTTCGATCGTGAGCAGGCTCTCATAAAGGGGAAGCCCAGCCTTGAGAAGCTGAGCGAGTTCTCGTGTGAAGGAAAGTAAGAGATTTTGAGAAAATGAGAGTTGATCTTGTCTATTGGGAAGAGGAACAACCGTTGTGACAAGAATTTGCTGTTTTCGAAGGCGATCTTTTGCGGCCGTCAGCGAATCGGCGTCGATGACTCCTTTGCTTGTTTTTCCTTCAGCGCTGATCGCATTATATCGATAAAGTGGCATACCTTTCTCATAACCTGAGTTTTGAGTCCATTTTATAGTAGATTGTCGTAGGTTTCGAGGCAAGGTACTATGAAAGGAACTCAAAACTCAGGTGATTAGAGTTCATCGCATCCGCGGGTGACGCGCAGGACTTCACTGGATGCTGTCAATCCTTGGATTGCTAAAAGGGATCCTTCTTGACGCAAACTTGCCATCCCTCCTGAAAAAGCAGCTCTTTGTAGCTCAAGGGCATCAGGACTCATCAAAAGCTGACGCTTGATCGCAGAGGAAACTGCCATCAATTCATAAATGCCATGGCGTCCTTTAAAACCCGAGCCGAAACAATGCGCACAGCCTTGCCCCTTGAACAATTTTCCTTCAGTCAATGTTTCCTGTAGGATTCCCAATTCCTTAAGCTCTTGGTCTGAAGGGTGATAATCAATGCGGCAAACGGGGCAGATGAGACGCACAAGACGTTGGGCCAATACACCGACAACAGAAGAGGTCAAAAGATAAGGTTCAATTCCCATATCGACGAGCCGGGTAAGCGCAGAAGGGGCATCATTTGTATGAAGCGTGCTAAGAACGAGATGCCCCGTCAGAGAGGCTTGGATGGCAATTTCGGCCGTTTCTTTATCTCGGATCTCACCGATCATGATCACATCAGGGTCTTGACGGAGAATATGGCGCAGCCCTGTCGCAAAAGTCAGATGGATTTTTGGATTGACCCCGATTTGAGCCATCCCTTGAAGCTTGTATTCCACAGGATCTTCGATGGTCATGATATTCATTTCGGAATTATTGATCTCCGAAAGGGCACTGTAAAGCGTGGTCGTCTTACCGCTGCCTGTGGGGCCGGTAACAAGGACAATTCCTTCGCTCAAATTAATCAGTTTTGTCAAAGCAGCGAGCAAAGGAGGGCGAATGCCGATGTTGTTCAGCCCGAGCAAGACGTTTCCTTTATCGAGAATACGCAGCACAATCCGTTCGCCAAACACAACGGGGACCGTACTGACACGGAAATCGATCTGTCTACCTCCCATGTTTAACTTGATCCGTCCATCTTGAGGCAGGCGACGTTCAGCGATATCAAGACGGGCCATGACTTTAATACGTGTAATCAGCTGCGACTGGAATTCCTTCGGAGGAGCGTGCCTTTGCTGTAATACGCCGTCGATTCGGTAACGGACGCCAAGACCATTTTCCATCGGCTCGAAATGGATATCTGAAGCCCCTTGTTGGACAGCTTCAGCAAGCATGACATTGAGCATGCGGATGACGGGGGATTCCGTGTTCTTTTCTAGAAGATCATATCCCTCTTCTTCGTCTGATTGCCCAGAGGATCTGTCGTGTTGCAAGCTGGCGATATATTCTGAAGCTTCATTTTCTTTTTGGTGATAACAGAGTTCGATCGCTTCTTCGAGGGCCGCTTTGGGAGCCAATACTTGACAGATCTCACAATGGACCAAATAACGGACTTCTTCAAGGAGCTCAAAATCAAAGGGATGGGTCATTGCGATGACAAGAACGCCTTCCTTTTCTTCTAGGGGAAGAAGAAGACGCGCCTTTGCAAAAGAATAGGGAAGAGGGGTAATTTTCTCTTTAACGTAGGGAAATTCAGAAAGGTTAGTAAAATAGGCGAGATGGAATCGTTTAGCGATCTCTTCAATATCGCCAAAGTTTTTTTGCGACTTAGGACTGGAAATACCCGCATTTGAAGGAACGGCTTCCGAGCTGCTTTTTCGTTTAAGGACTTTGATCAATTCATCGAGCAATTCCTTGATTCTGGAAGAGGCTGTCGAATTAGACATTGCTATTACCGAACAAAGCTTTAAAGCTATTTTGAAAATACTTCTTGCGTTCTTTTTCTTGTGCTTCCACGACGCGCTCGAGATAGTCAGGAATGTCGCCAGGTCGCCTTTTGACCTCTTCATTGCGAATTTGGATCAGCTGCTCTTCAGCATCAAGGACAATTGTCGGAGTAATGAAGATGAACATTTCTGTATTATGATTCGTGAGCTTCATAGAGCCGAATAACTTGCCGAGGCCTGGAATATCACCAAGAAAAGGAATTTTGTCTTCGTTATCTTGAGAAGACTTACGTCTTAAGCCCCCTAAGATCACTGTTTGACCATCGGAAACGCGCACTTCATTTTCAATATGGCGACGGTCGACGAGTGGACGATCGTCCTGATTGTGGTGCTTTGTCGTATCAAAAGTCACATTGGTTTGAAGTGTGACAAATCCTTTGCCATTGGAAAGTTCATCCTGATGATCGGGAAGATGGACTGTAGGCGTTAAAATGATCGTGATCCCATATTGGGCACGAGAAAATGACTTTTCAAATGCGATCCCTTTATTTGTGTCCATAGGCGCAGCGCCATTATTGATTGAAATTTCTTCGACAATCGAGATGGTCGCAGGGGTTTGATTGACAGTGATGATGGAAGGGGCTGCATTGAGTTGAATATCTTCTTGCGACATCAAGAAATTCATCGCGAGATCATAGGCAGGAAAATGTTTGGAATGATGCCCGTGCAGCAAATATTGCAGTACGCCACGACCCTGAGGCGCAAATTCAGAACTGAATCTGATCCCATTCTTTTTTGAGCCTAATTTGAGCATGTTCATGCCGTAGCTGTTCTCATTTTTAATGCGCTTTTCAAACAACATCACTTCGATTTGGACCATTTTTTTGGGAACATCGAGCTTACGGAGTAGATCTTTAATTTTTGCGAGAGCATCGCGCCGGACGACCATCAAGAGATTTCCGGATTTAGGATCAGAAATAAAATGATCTGAACCTTCCTCTACCTCAAGAGAAGCTGTACTTCCTAATTTCAACGGCGGAGGAGAAACAACAAGAGGAGAGACTGGAGGATAGCCATCAGGAGGGGTTTTAAATTGAGGGCCTTGGGTGGCAAAGTTAACATCGACTTCTTTGTTAGCCTCGGTGGAAGCTAACAACAGCGAGTTGTAGACCTTTTCCAGAACTTTAGCGAGATCATCGGGATTAGAATGATGGCAGGGATACAAATAAACTGTCATTTCCGCTGGATCTTGCAACTGTTCTTCTGTCTCTTTAATGATCTTCTCTGCGCGATCGACAACTTCTTCCTGCCCGATCAGAATCAAAGCATTCCCCTGAGTAAGCGAAAAGATACTGAGACCCTCTTGTTCGGTTTTACCAAATGGAGGACGATTTTTTTCAATGGTCTCGCCAAAGAAAGATTGAAGAATTTTCTCCATCTCTTTGACCGCCATTTTAGAGATGGTGACAACACGGGAAATTTTACCTTGGGCGTTCTGCCACACTGTGTTGTACAAGTCTAAAAGTTTGACGACCTCTTCTTTGTTGGCAATGATCGCTATCTTTGGACCGATTTGATAAATAAAAGTCTGCTTGGCATCTGCAAAGCGTTCAAAAAATTGAAAGGAGCTTTTCACTTGCTCAACAGGCGGGCTGAAGACGTAGAAAAGACGTGTATGGTCAGGGATCCATTGTAATTGTTGGGGAGAGGAAGCGATGCTTTGAATTGCCGATGGGTCCTGCTTTAAGATGTAAAGCTGCCTTACATAAGTATTGACTTTTTTAACACCAATACCGTTGTGGGCAAGGATAATTTCGAGCATTTCACTCCAAGATTCGCGGGGGATCGGAATATTGGAATGCATATTGAGTTTTAAAGCAGCCATTTCTGGAGGGACGATAAAGAGATAGTCAAGAGCGCCATATTCCATTACGAGCTGTGCTAAAGTCGTTTCCTCTTGATCCCACAAGGCATATCCTTCTTCTTCGCGTTTTGCTTCGCTGACGGCAGCACCATGCCATCGGATTTCCAAGGAATGAATTTGTCCTTTGAGAGCGTTGGCGCGTTCTAAAAGCAGTTGAAACTCCTCTTCGGGAGCACTACTAGAGAAGAGTTCACGGGCTTTTGTGTAACAACTGTCGAGATCAGTGCGCAGTGCGGTAAGCTGGTGATTGATATCCTTTACCATCCCATCGAAATTCCCAGCATTTTCCCCTACTTTAGACCCGCTTGCCAATTTTTCAGCAATTGTCTGAGAAGATAGTAGAGATTGATCAGCAAGGCAAAACGCGAATGCGGCAGCGGCAATCGCCCATTTTTTTGTCAGGGAGAACTGCAATTCCCTCGTCATGCTGCCCTCCGATCGGCTGAAAAGATAGGCTTTCTTTTACGCGACGCCTTGCCCTGAGCTTTATCGGCCTCGATGGGCAAAGCCAAAGGTTGCATGTGAGTTCGAGTCTCATCAAACAAATGACCCTTCATGACAATGCGGCCTTGCTCTTTTGCGATGCCATCGAAGATGAGCAGTTCCCCTTTTAAACGATGATGCAAATAGTGCTCGATTTCTTCAGAGCGCCGCAATTTGCGCCACCCCGTGGAAGTCTTAAGCAGCCAATCTCCTTGTTTAAGAATCATATGTCTTTTTCCAAAGGCACAGCTGACTTGTGTTCCACTGCGTAAACGGATCGCTGAGGGCATCATTTCGGCCTTAAGTTGAGAGAGGCCCTGCTTTTCCATTTCAATCTTGAACTGGAAGGGGCAAAGACCTGTTTCATCCCAAGCTTCAATTTCAATTGTTTTTCCAGAAATCGCTTTGACTTGAGCAATAGGATGATCCATTTTCAATTCTTCAAAGGAACAGACACGCCATTCTCCTTGATCATAAAGGAGGTAGTCTCCGGGGGAGACAAAGCACGCATACGTGGAATGACTGTGAGACAGTTCGATGACTCCTTTTTCACGCCAAGCAGCATATTCTCGTCCCCCATACTCCTGCATCAATAAATCATGAGAAAAACCACGCCCAGACTTTAATTCTTTTGCAAAGGATTGATTTGCAGAATTGTGACGGGAGGGGACTCCTCTTTGCCCAGCAATCATGAACTGCCCTTTTTCTTCACCTGTATGTCCATCCTGTGAAACGAATTTGCGTCCGGCTTCTATAAGCACAGCCCCATTGTCGAGGAGGATTGGTTTAGCCCAAAGTCCTGTCGCCTCTTCCGAAGAATGTAATCCTTTACCTTGTTCGCTTTCTTTTAAAAAAATTGTACGCCCATTGGAAAGGGTCAACTGCTCTTTGCCATTTTTTAAAGAGATCAGGATCTTTGCATCTTTGGATTCGACGTCGGGGCGGCTATTGTAAGCGATCAAAACCACTTCATCGGCAAGGCGCGAGATCCATCCCAATGCATGGCGCGGATGAAGGGCAAGGCCTCCGGAACCGATTGCCTCGTAAGGGAAAATAAATCGTCCTGCTTTTTGGGAAGTTCCTCCGGAAAGGGAGGTCTCCTTCTTATGCAAAGGATCAAAAATGAAAAATAGAATTAACGCGACGCCTAAAATACTGAAAAAACCTGCAGCCAAGTGTGTACTTTGCTTTAGCCATCGATCGACAGGAATTGTGATAGAAGGAAGGATTAACACGGACTCATTTACTCCTCATAGAGTAGGGAAAGTCTAGGGCATTTCAAAAATAAACGAAAGGGTGAAGTGTGAGGGTTGGCAGGGTACGTTCTCAAAAACCTATCCCAAGTTCGCGGCTTTCCCAGAGGAGCTATGCAAATTCGTCACTACATCTTGAATTAAACGAGTGTTTTATGACCTCTGAGAATTGAAGACGATAATCCCAGCGCCCTGTAAATCTCTATTTGCTCGCCTTCTGCCTTTGTAGTGCTGCGGTGGTAGAGCACCCTGCCTTCTGTTGTCTTGGCCCGCACAGTTACTCGGACTCGAGTAATCATGATATTACGTATTGTCTGCCACAAATAGTTTATCCCTTTTCGAATTAATTGGTGCCTGCAGTGTTGGATTAGATGGTAGGCAAGTATGGTGATCCATAAATGCCCGTCCACTCGATGTTCCTTCTGGTGATAGACTGGACGCAATCCTAATGAGGATTTCATAAATCGAAACGCATCCTCAACGCTTCTGAGAACATTATACAATTGCCATAACTCTTTTGCTTCCAAATCGGTTCGATTTGTTCTCAGAAAATAGGAGCCAGTGAGCTTTTCTTGCATTTTTTCTTCGATCACCTTCCATTCCACAGCAATTGTGGTGAGCCCATCTTCTGAAGGAATTGCATTGACTTCATAGCATCCTGAAATTCTCTTATGCTTTTCCTTGAGCCGACCTACCCGTTCAAGCACTTTGTTATGCTTCTTGCGCCCTTTAGGTTTGGAAAGACCATTCGCAAGTTTTTGTAGATCATCTTCAAATCGTTTTCTAAATTTTTTCTTCATCCCTGAGGCGACCGCTGCTTTTGCTTCAGATTCGCAATAGAGCCAATTTTCCTCATTACCATCCTGACTGATCAAGGCAGCTTTTACTAGGTCATGCTGATCACCTACTGAGACTAATTGTCCTTCAAATTCAACAACGGGAGGATCTTGTCTTGCTGAGACAACATACGTATATCTATTCTTGCGTAACCAGGTCAGATTCTCTTCGGTAGCAATCCCTGCATCCAATACAATAGTTGGCTTGATTAGAGACGAGTGAATACTTAGGCTCGCGATCATTGTTTGTAGGGTTTGGGGCTCTGAAGCATTTCCTGCAAGTAATGAGGTTTTGATGAGAAATCCGTGCTCATTCATGACTAGCCCTATAGTAATGAGAGGGCAATCATTTCGTTTTTCTTTCGAAAGACCATAGGCAGCTTTTGGATTTGCCTCAGCCCGCCCTTCTGTATAGGTATTGGTTAAATCGTAGAGAGCTATTGTACTTTTGTATCCATGAAATTGCTGTTCGATGGTTTCTAAAGCTGTTTCCAACCCGTCTTTATGAGACAGCAACGTATCGCTGATTTTATAGAGCTTGTGCAAAGTAGTTTTTGTAAAGTCGAAATCAAGCAATTCGCCAAGACCACTGCTAGTGCATAGCCACCGATAAGCTTCCCTTTCGCTGCTTGGGTGTACAGCCCTGGCAACGATCGATCCCAAGGCAATTGCGGCATCTGTTTTTGAAAGGCCTAGTTTTTGCAGCTGTTCCGGCAGTTTGAGTTGATTTCCCATCTGAAGTAAGAGATGTTCCGCACCAACAGACCGTGGTTCAGTCTGTTCAATTGAATGAACGTCGATATTGACAAATTCAGGTAGTAGATCTTGTTTTAGTTGTTCCGCGTTGTCTCCTGGGTCGGACAAACGACGCACAATCTGCGAGGTGTAAGATTGGGCTAGCTTTTGAATCTCTTCTGGATAAGCGAATAACGATTGCGCACTTGTAAGAATATCTTCAATGCATTGAGCGAGAAGTGCATGCTGTTCTTCTGGGAGGTTGATTTCGGCTCCCATGTATAGAAGCGCGCGTTGGCGCGGGCCTCTATCAGTCCTCACGGATTCAACCAAGTGAAAAGCAGAGTAGGTTTTTCCGCTCTTACGGTCTGTCTTGAGGGTTTTTCTTATATACATGCCCTCAGATCTTACCGATGGATCGAATTTATTTAAACATGAAATAATTATTTTACAGATTTTCAGTCACTACAAATTCGCAAAAACAGCAAAGCACTAAAAATAAGGGACTTACGAAAGCAAAGGTTGATTTTAATGTTGTTGATTATGAGGGACTTAGGTCAGCTCTCTCGGGCGAACTTGGGCTATGGCAAGCACTGAATGTCAAGACCATTTCGATCCGTGCCCAATCAAGATCGATAAGTGGTAAGTTTGGCATGGATCAAAATGGTCTTCAACTTTTGCCATGAGTTTTTAAGGACGTACGATTTACACCCTGAAAAAAGTTGTTAGTTGCAAAAAAAACAAAACTAATATTTAAATCACAATTAAGAAGAGAGAATATATTGAGGGTTTATGAGTGGGGACAAACCTAAAGAAGGGGTATCTGTGAAAGAAATTGAAGCTTTTGCTAAAAAACATCGTTTTGAAGTCTTTTTCTGTCTTGTTTTTATCTTAGCTTGTTTCTTCACATTTGTATTATGGGGGCCGGGTTGGTCAATCATTGCAGCTGCAATCGGGGCAATCATTGGAGTGCTGCTTGCTGGAAAAATCATGCAGTTTTCAAAGATGGTTTTCTCTTTCGTCTTTAAGCAAGAACATACCATTCAGCTCGTCTTAGGGATAGTCGGACTCATTTTGGCGATTTTCATCCCTCCTCTGTATTTCCTTCTGCTTGGACTCCATGGCGGAAAAGATATGCAGCATTGGGCAACAGAAGTCTATAACCAAACTAAGTCTCGATAGGGATTATCTAGAGGGAATTGCAAAACTCCGCGCCGCATAAAATCCCAAAATCATCGATTTTCTGCTGGCGAGGAGTTTTGCAATTCCCTCTCTAGTCTGAAAGCTCTTTTTTTCGCTGTTCGATATAATCGAGCAACGAGATATCTCCTTGCGTAAAATTCTGTGCTAAAAGAGCATAGGCTTCTGGATCATAGGCTTTCAGATTTACAGGCTGATCTTTCCATCCTGCATTCCTCACTAACTCTTCCCAAGCCTTAAGCTCCCCTTCTTTGGAACCCAACTGTCTTTCCAGGGAAGCGATTCTGACTAAGTTATAAGCGTAAAGAACTGTTCCTGAAAGAGCGAATGGGTTTCGATTTTCCCAAAAGGCGTCGTTTTTTTCGAGGTCCTGTTTGAGGCTTTTGGCTTCTTTAAGGGCTTCCAAATATTTGCCCTGAGAGATGATCAACGTATTTCGTGCAAAGCGTGAATAGTAAGGAGAAGTAAGGTCTTGGGATCTGACGAGAGCAGCTTTTGCATAAATATCCGCTTTGCTGGCATCGCCAAGACTTAACAATCTTTGAGCAATCTGATTTCCAAATTTTGCTTGTAATTCTGGATGGCGGTTTAAAGGCTTTTCTAAATTTTTAAGTAATTTATGATCTTGCGCTTCTTGAGAGATCCATTCGCTGAATGCCCGCTTCACTTCGAGATAATCGGATTTCTTTCCGATAGAAACTTTGCTGAGCAATTGAAAAAGAAAAAAAGCCAATACAATGAGACTAACGCAGGAAAGAAGAATTTTCTTGCTATGTTCTGTAATCCAATCTGCGCAGATGACTTTGGCCAAGGCAGCGCGACCGATCGGAAGCTGCTCTTTGGGTTGATTTTCCATAGAACCTCCTTGAGATCACAAAAAAATCATAAATTCTCTACGTAATAAACGCAAAGGGCATTATTTCAGAGCGGGTTCTGGCAACAGGTGCCAAAATCATCGACTTTCTGCTGGCGAGGAGTTTTGCAATTCCCTCTAGACACTGGATTTGTACTGCTCAGCGAGTTTTTGCTGAACGTGTTCGATGGGATAGTTGAGAAAGGTTTTCCCGAGCAGACGGAATTTTTCAGGGTCATCCGAGACGAAAAATTGGTAGTGCGGAAGACAAGTAGAAGGATTGAGAAGATTTTTTTCCGCAAGCACCATTCGGCTTTTTTCCGCACAGGCGACCGCAGGATCGACCAGAAGAACTTCTGATCCCAACTCATGTTGGATCGTTGACTGTAGGAGGGGATAATGAGTACAGCCCAACAGCACACCACTGATCCCGCGATTTTTTAAGGGGCGTAAGTATTCTTGGACAACAAATGCGCTCATCGGATGTTCGACATAACCTTCCTCGACCAACGGAACAAACAGAGGACATGAGATCGAATACAATTCGAGATTGCTACAGCGGGACAGGATTTGCTGTTGATAAATGCCAGAAGTAATTGTGGCCCGAGTGCCAAGGATAGCGATTTTACCTTGGTTGAATAAGCGCATCACTTCTTCTACGCCTTGCTCAGTAATGCCGATGACAGGAATGTCCGAGGAGTTGCGGACTTGCTCCAGCGCCGCAGAGCAGGAAGTATTGCAAGCGATAACAAGGACTTTGATCCCTTGTGTCTTCAGAAAAGAAGCATTTTCTAAAGAATACCTTAAGATGGTTTCTGAACTTTTGCTCCCATAAGGAAGCCGAGCTGTATCGCCGAAGTAAACAATATTTTCATAAGGCATGAGCTCGCGGATCGCTCGCATCACTGTCAAGCCTCCGAATCCGGAGTCGAATATGCCAATGCTGCCAAGGCGCGGATCAAGTGGAGTCATCGGGGAGCCTTAGTTCTTGTCCGGTCACAATTTTATCATGGGTAAGGTGATTGAGTTTTTGGATGACTTCGACAGAAGTGGAATGGATGCGCGCAATCTTTTCTAAAGTATCCCCCGCCTTGACGCGATAGGTTTTTGTTGAAGATGACGCTTCGTTTGAAGGCCGTTGGTGGATTGCCTTAGAAATTCTCGTCAGCGTGCCTTTGAGTTTAGCGACCTCATCAAGGCGGTTTTCGTGAGACAAAAGATGTTGTTCCACTTCTTGAATTTTGTTTAGGACCTGAGTCGATGCAGTGCTCAAAGTCCTTAAATCATTTGCGGCTTTTTCTAAAGTCTTTTCTAGTCCAGAAACTTTTTTTTCTAAAGCGCTGATTTGTGCCGTGAGCAGACTCAATGAGCTCGCATCTTTTCCTTGGGCTTGGCCTTTGACTTGACTCAAGGAGTTGTCCTGTTTTTTTAAACGCTCATCGAGAAGTCCAAAGTCAATTTGGACGGTTTTAAGCGCGTGTTTGAGATCGTCGAGCTCGATGCGGAGCTCATCTAGCTCGGGATTTGTATAAAATGCCGACTGAGGTTTTGCATCAAGCGAAAGTGCGCAAAAAAGGAGGGCAAAGAGAAAGAGGATTCGTTGCATTGGCCAGTCCAAAACTCAGGTTATTTTTGATAAATGCGGAATTCACCGCGACGGTTTTTCGACCATGCTTCTTGATGATGCCCAAGATCTATAGGCCGTTCTTTCCCATAGGATACAGTGTGGATCCTTTCAGGATCGACTCCTTTTTGAACGAGAAGAGAGCGAATATAATTCGCGCGTCTTGCTCCCAAAGAGAGATTGTAAGCTTCAGGTCCACGTTCATCGCAATGTCCTGAGACGAAAAGGTACACATTTTCGTGGGATTTCAAATGAGTTGCGATGCGATCGACGATATTGATGTAATCTTTACCGCGTAAAATATGGTCATCGGTACTGAAGTAAACATTCTTGAAAATCGCAGCTTCGGCACCCGTTGGAGTGCGGAAACTGTCGAGGCCAGGGATACTGCTTCCAGGTTCTCCGGGAGAAGTCTTAGGCTGAGGGATGGCGCCATCCGCAAATTGAGAACGCAAATCTTCATCTTTAAGGCTGACAAAATCTTCGTTGCTCGGACCGAAGAAGTCATCTCCGGAATTGTCTTCGCCCCATAAGGAATGCGCGCTGCCTTTGTAGTTTCCGGCAGTTGAATTATCGTCCCAGACGCCTCCGCCATTATTTTTTTTGCATCCTGTGACAAGGCTGCATGCTGTTGCACAGATTAGAGCGACGAGGATTCGAGTATGTTTCATTGTTTTCTCCATAAAATAATGTTGTACCGAAACAACATGAATATTCAGGTTGTTAGCGAGCGCCCCATGTCGGATAATGTTTTTTTCCAGGGCCTCTGCTGATTTTTGTCGCCTCAGGTTGATTTAAGTTAACAATATAAAGCTCTGAACCTGAAGCATCTGTTGAATTGAAGACCATATGTTTGTTGTTCGGAGCCCAATAAGGATTTTCCTTATTGCCAGGGCCGGAGGTCAATTGCCATTCCTCCCCTGACCCGAAGTCATATATCCATATCTGCCGTATTCCATTTGTTTTAGCACTATAAGCTAATTTTGTTCCATCAGGGGACCAACAAGGGCAGGAATTCTCCCGATTTTGTTTGCTGATCATCACGGCATTGGCGCGCTTATCACTTGCGACAGCAGGGATGACATATATCCGCATTCCTCCATCTTTGTCTGAGACAAATGCAATCTTTGAACCATCTGGGCTAAATGTCGGGGATGCTTGAGTGGAGCGAGGGTAAGAAAAAAGTTGTACAGGTTTGCCAACCTCTCCACTTTCTGGATTGAAGGGTTGCATGAAAAGATCGGTGCGGCCACCCGCATCGCATATGAAAGCGATTTTGTCGCGCTTGGGAGAGATCGTCGGCAGAAGTTGATTGCCGCGCAAATCAATCAACCTTTTACCTTCGCCTCCTTTTAAAGAGCCGAGATAAATTTTTGGCTGTCCTATTTTGTAAGAAACATAAAGGAAATGGTCATTGTTATAGCGGCTGTTATGAGGAACAATCACTGGGGTCACGCTGTAGCTTCCATCATGTGTGACTTGCCTAACGTTTGCCCCATCCCAATCACACTCCCAAATTTCCGAGATCCATTCAGACCCATCAGAACGAGGATTTTTTGTTTGATAAGAGAATAGGACTCGAGTATTTGCAACCCCCTCGGTGTCGAACAAAACTTTATGTATCCCATCAGCGAGCTTGTGAATGAGACGCCTATCCTGGCTTAAGTCGCCCGATAGAGTAACAGTCGGGAAAGTTTTAAGCGATCCACTTTGAGAATTGAAAACTGCAAGCGACAAGATGCGGTCTGTAACTTGACAGCGAATAGCATAGGAGATCCCAAAGTTTTTCCAGACAGATAAGCTAAAGGCAATTGCATTGTCTTTAGAAAACAGAAGTTGTTCCTTTTCTGGACTTTTCGGAGAGATTTTTGTGGAACCATTGTAATTGAGGTCGTAGGCCAAAATGGATTCGAGTTGGTTAAGGTAGGAGGAATCGAATGGAGTATTTTGCGCCTGGATTTTTCCCATATAAATGGGTAGCAGCGGACTGGAAGTAGGGAGTTGGACGCGAATTTCTTGGCTTGGATCCGTTTCAGCAGTAAAAGTAAGCACAGGAAACGCGCAGATGAAGAGTAATAAAATCCAATTCATAGCAATACCTCATTCATTGCAAAAAGTCACAATGAAAGTATATTCTTTTTTGTTCGCATAAGCACCCTCAAAACGTGGAAACTTTAATCGTTGCAGGTGACTTTCCAAATACTGCTTATTTTTCTCACTTTGAGCTTTAAGGACAATTACTTTACAGACTGTGCCGTCTTGACGCAAGCTCAATTGAATTTTAACTTCTCCGTAGTCGGGAAGACTTAAACACTGGTGAAGATGGCAAATTAAAACATCTGTATAGTCGCTTGCTCCTTCCGCTCCCAGTTCATAAGAGGGGGCATCGATTTGCAAGACGATAGGGCCAAGAGCTTTGGAGCCAAGAGCTGCTTTTTTGCTTCCCCCTTTATCGCTTTTATTCTCAATTTTAGCAATGCTTTCTTCGAGTTCTTTCACAAGGGAATCGGAAATTTTTGCCCGATTTTGAGGAGGAGGACTTTTTTTTGCGGCGGACTGTTTGGTTTTGCTGAGTTGTTTGTCTGCGATGGCTGGCTCTTTTTTTGCCGAAAGGATGGGCTTTTGTATTGCAGGTTGTGGAACGGGCTCTTTTTTTGGCTGCGCTTGTGCTTTTGGCAATTGCTGTTGTTTAGATGGGGATGGGGATTGCGCAGGCTTGGGGGAAGAAGAAGATGCGGCTGTGCTATTTTGGCGAGGACTTTTTTTGTCGAAGGCTGCCGTTTTTGCTAAAGGCCTGGAAACAATTGTTTTAACGATCAAAGGTTTATGTTGTTTTTTTTGGAAGACGAAAGTCGGAGAAATAAAAAGAATAAGGAGAAACAGAACATGGAGAACGACGATGGTGCACAAAAATGCATGGAGCAACGGATTGGAACGAAAATAGTTCATAAACTCACCCTGGTTGGAGGATGACGTCGAGCTGTTCGAACCCTGCGATTTCTACGGCGTTTTTCACCGTTTGGTACGTGCCAAATTGAGCTTTTTTATCGTGAAAGAGTTGCGGAATCTTTTGTGGATAAGCGTGTTTTGCTTGTTTTAAAATGTGAATCAACTCCTTTTCTGTCACCACTCGATTGTTGATCCAAATCGAATTGTCTTCGTGGACGTGGATTGCTACAGGGCTATTTTCTTGGACGACAGCTATCTCTTTGCTATCGCGCTGTGCTGCCGAGGCTAGTTGAATGCGGTCGAGCTCGAGCATAGGCGCGATGATGATAAACATGATTAAAACGACGAAGACAACGTCGATAAGAGGCGTCAGATTGATATGAGTTTCCTCGGATGATCCTTCTTTGAGGCCTGGTAGGCGCAACTTACGCATAGTTGCCTTTATAACCTTATGTGATATCTGCTTTGCGATATTGCAGCTCTACGGAAGAAAGAAGTTGATAGAGAAACTCTTCCATATCCGAAGCATAATTCTTGACCGCGTTTTTAAGATAATTATAGGAGATCAATGCAGGAATAGCAATGATCAATCCGAGAACTGTTGTCGAGAGGGCGGTCGATAAACCGCCGAGAACTGCGCTGTTCGATCCAGCTGTTCCCCCAGAGTGCAATTCAGAGAAAGTGATCAAAATCCCCCAAACAGTTCCCAGAAGTCCAAGAAAAGGAGCAAGTGTAATAATTGTCGAGAGAATAAAAAGATTCTTCTCGAGGATCTTGATCTGAGAGGAAATTGTCGTTAAAACATGCGTCTCGACAATTTCGAGATCGCTTGGAGAAAGGTAAACCTGTCCGATTTCCTTGCCCGAATGTTTTGAGGAAAAAAAATGGTTCTTATTAAGGATTTCAACGGTTTTTGTCTTTAGTTCACGAAAAATTTCTGCATAAGGATGGGGAATTAATTTATTTTTTGGCTTTGGGAGCTCTTCGAGTTCGAGATGTAAAAGGCGGTCTTTATTTAACTGATAAGCCTTGTAGAAGGCTTTGGAAATCTGCCCTACTTGGCGCGTGATCCACACTTTTTGGACTAAGAGGATCCAGCAAAGGATGGACAAAGAAATTAATCCTAAGATAATAAGTTTACCAAGAAGGTCAGATTGGGCATAGGCTGTAACGAAGGCGCCGATGTTGGAAAGTGGGATAGTAATGCTCATGAATCTGCTGTGATGAATTTTTTCGGTCAATTGTGACCGAAATCTCTTTAAGAATACCTGAACGAGGAGCAATTGTCAAGAATGTCACAAGATCCTTTGGTCATCAGTTTTTATACAGAAAATTCTCCTTATCAATTCGAAGCGATGTCATTGATCGCCTCCTGCCATTCGCATGGTATTGAAGCTGAGATCGATGGAATTCCTTCCGAAGGATCATGGGAGCGCAACTGTACGATCAAACCTTTTTTCATTCGCAGAAAACTTTTGGAAAAAAAACGTTCGATTTTTTGGGTCGATGCGGATGCTGTTTTCAAGAAAAAGCCCGATTTTTCTTCGATGTTCCATAGCGACCTCGCTTTTCGCGAAATGAAGAGATTTTCAGACGATAAGCGTTTTAAATATTTCTCCGGTTCTCTCTTCTTAAATTATACGCAGCGCGGATTGGAATTTGCCGATAAGTGGTGTCAGTATTGTCAGCTTCGAATCGACAACAAAGAAGATTTGCAATTTTTAGATCAAATTTCCCTTGTGGATTTGATTGAATGCGGAGAGCAAGTGCGGGTTTTCTCTCTTCCTATTGCCTACGCGAAGGTTTTTGACATCGATGCTCAGGAGATTGATCCTGAGGAGGTCGTCATTGAACATTATCAGGCCTCACGCCGTTATCGCTTCTGGAGATAAGCAGAGTCAATGCAAATTCCAAGAATTAGTGCAGTTATCAGTTTTTGCTCAAATGATTGGCGTTTTTTAAAACAGTGTATCGATGCTGTTTCAACTTTTTCTGAGCAGGTGATCATCACTGTCTGTGATCATTTTTTTGACGGTTCCCAGGAAAACTATGGCCTTCTAGAAGAAGCTTTTCGCTCTTTTCCCCATTGCGCATTTCTCGAGTTTAATTTTGATGCGGAACAAAGCTATCGCCCTTTTTCTCCTCTTTATCCTGAACATATCCATTGGCGGCACGAATGGCATAACACAGGCCGCTGGTTGAGTTATTTCTATTCTTTTCCAGACACGGAATTTCTTTTTTTTCTAGACTGTGATGAAATTGTCGATAGTGAGCGTTTCAAGGATTGGCTCACAAAAGCAGATTTTAAAGGTCATTCTGCCTATCGGTTTGCAGGACTCTGGCATTTCCGCGAAGCCAAATATGAAGCGCTGACGTGCGCTGACTTGAGTTTACTTGTCAAAAAAACGGCAATGGAACCCCATGTTTTGTGGGATGAAGACGAAAGGATGGGAGTCTTTCAATCTCTTCCCGGTAAAAAAGATCCTGGCGTGCACGGTTGCGATGGCGCTCCGATGGTTCGCCATTACAGCGGAGTACGGACGGAAGAAGAATTGATTAAAAAATTTACTTCATGGGGACATTATTGGGAACGGGATTGGAAACGTCTCATTCGGGAAGAATTTTCTCGCCCTTTTAATGGTAAAGATTTTATCCGCTGCTATCGCTATCGCGAAGTAGAGCCTAGTTTTGACCCCCTAATCGAGCCTGTTCCTCATGTCGCGGATCTGTCTTATCAAGAGCATTTAAAGGGCTTGCATCGCTTTCCCAATGTCATTATGGTGAGCAAAAAAGAAGCTTTTAAAAGACAGATCGAATATGAACTCATGCTTGGCGCCTCTCGGCACAGTCATTAACTTCTGCAGCAACGATTACCCTTTTTTGCGTCATTGCATCGATTCCATAAAACCCGTTTCGGCACAAGTGATTATTCCTGTTTGCGACCATTTTTTTGATGGCAAGAAAGAAGACCGTGAAACGCTGGATCGGATTTATGCTGAACATCCTGATGTTCAGTTTATTGAGTTCCCTTTCGATCCAGACAAAAGTTTATATGGATCCCATTCTTCAGTGTATTGGCATAATTTAGCGCGAATGATTGGAAGATTTTTTCTTAAAAGTGATATCCGTTATGCTTTTTTCCTGGATTGCGATGAGATCGCAGACATTCCGCGCTTTTCCGAGTGGCTAAAGATATTTCCATATCCTGATTATGAGGCAATTCGGTTTTGCAATTATTGGTATTTTCGCGAAAGCCGGTTGCAGGCTAAAACTTGGGAAAATTCTCCGCTCTTAGTGAAAAAAGAGATCTTGGATGGCACCCTTTTAATGACGGAGCTGGAAAGGTCTGGAATCTACGATGAGATTCCCGGAAATAAGACGAAGAGAATGCTTGGCAATGATGGCAATCCGATGTTTCATCATTATAGTTGGGTAAGGACTAAAGAACAGCTCATTCGAAAGGTCGTGAGCTGGAGTCATAATTGGGAGCGGGATTGGACAGCACAAATCGAAGAAGAATTTTCTCATGATTTCAACGGGACTGATTTTGTCCATGGATATGAATTTATCACAGTTGCCCCTTATATTTTGATTGATATTCTCAAAAAGCCCAAAGCTTTTTCACGCTGCGATTTTTCGCATGTGCGCAAATTGTCTCATGAAGAAGTCGTCAAAATCGATGTTTCTCTGACCTATCAGATTCCTTTAGATCTTGGATATAAAATTTGAAAGAGGGGTTAATAAGAATTGTTCAATAGATATGCCCTGATTCCCAATCAACAAAATACGCTCTGGCTTGAATTTGCTGACAAAAAGATCAATTCCTGAATTATTTATGGATTCTTTTCCGCTTTTGACTTCAATTGCCGTAATGGAATTTCCACGGCTAAGAACAAAATCAACTTCCTTGTCCCCTTCTCGCCAATAAAAAACTTCTATTTGTGTGCCTCGAGTAGCATTCAAAAGATAAGCTCCTATAGCAGATTCGACAAGTCTTCCCCAAAAAACATGATCTTCGCGAGCCTGTTTAAAAGTTTTTCCCGATAGGGCCGACATTAGGGCTGTATTAAGTACAGAAAATTTTGGGCTAGATGCTTTTTGCCTTATTTGCTGTTTTGCAAATTTTTGTATGCCACTGAGTAATCCTGCGCCTGACAATAAATCGAGATAGTGGGCCAAAGTAGTTGTGTTTCCGGCTTCTTGCAGTTCACCTAACATTTTAGAATACGAAAGAATCTGCCCAGAATAGTTACAGCCTAATTGAAATAGCCGTCGCAGCAAAGCTGGCTTATTAACCTGAGTCATTAAAAGAATATCCCGTGAAATCGTTGTTTCAATCAGTGATTCATTGATGTAATATCCCCAACGCGAGGGATCATCTTCATCAGCTAATAAAGCAGCGCCTGGATATCCTCCAAAATAAAGGTATTTATCTAAAGTCCACCCAAAAAGCTCATGCATTTCTCCAAACGACCAATGTGTGATTGGAATAATCTCAAAACGGCCCGCTAGGCTTTCGAACAATCCTTTTTGCATCAACCAAGGAGAAGAGCCAAGAATCATCACCGATAAATTGATTTGATTTCGTGTGTCATAATCCCAAAGCGCCTTAATCGCATCTGACCAATGTGGAATCTTTTGCACCTCGTCGATAATTAACAATGCACCCTCAGATGAGGCAACTTTACTCCTTGCGACTTCCCACTGTTGCTGAATCCATGCCAAATTTTGCAATGTGGCTAAATCTGCCGAAATATAGTGTGTAGGCCTTTTAATGACTTCTGAGACCTGCAATGCCAACGTAGTTTTTCCTACCTGTCTCGGTCCGAGTAAAACTTGAATAAACCCACGCGGCTCTTGAAGGCGCTTGATAAGTTCGGAGAAGATGGGTCGCTTTTGCATAAGGCTCTTAATATCTTTTTTACTCAATATACTGAGTAATTTCACTCAATGCAATGAGTAAAATTTAGCTTGCCCCATTATTTCAACATAAATATATCACCCTTAGTGACTAGGAGTTTTGCAATTCCCTGTGGTAAAATTCAAACATTTATGCAACAAAGCCATAGCTCTGCGAATGGAAGGGTGCATAAAAACTGTGGTGAAGTGTATGCTGAACGGTATAAGCCCGCTTAAATAGACCTCTTGCATAACCTGCTTTACTTGAAAAAATCGATGATTTTCCCGGCCTTTTGATCCTCTGCTGCGAGACATACTTAAGGAAGTAGGCGATGCAGCAGAGGATCAAAAGGCCGGAAAAAGGGCGATTTTAGCAGGTAAATAAGGTTATGCAAGAGGTCTAATATTTACAACCTGGGTTTTGATGCAGTTTATTGACACGCATGCCCATCTCACATCGGAACAGATTCTTCCTCTTATCGAGGGCGTGTTGGGTCGCGCACAAGAAAAAGGGATCTGCACAATCGTCAATATTTGCACGGATGAAAATAGCTTAAAAGAAGGGCTGTTGCTGCGGGGCAATTACCCCTGGGTCTTTAATGCTGCCGCGACGACACCGCATGATGTGGAACTCGAAGGGGCATCCTTTTTTCCTCTTGTCGAGCGCTGTGCTGTGGAAGGAAAATTAATTGCGATTGGAGAAACAGGATTGGATTATTTTTATGAGCATTCCAACCGTGAAGAACAACAGAAATACCTATCGTTGTACTTTTCGCTCGCAACACAGGTGAAACTTCCACTCATCTTTCATTGCCGAGATGCCTTTACGGACCTTTTTTCAATGGCAGATCAAGAATATCACGGCTTTCCTGCAGTTCTACATTGTTTCACGGGAACTCTTGAAGAAGCAAAAGCTGTTTTAGATCGCGGATGGTATCTCTCTCTTAGCGGCATTGTGACATTTAAAAAATCGGAAGGATTGAGGGAAGTCGCGCAATATGTTCCATTGGATCGATTGCTCATCGAAACAGATTCTCCTTATCTTGCTCCACAAAGTCATCGTGGCAAAAGGAATGAACCCTCTTATCTTCAAGAAACAGCGCAGATCATTGCTCACGCTAAGAGAATTTCACTTGAAAAACTCGCATTGGCCACTGTGAAAAATGCGGAAGCGTTTTTTTCTTTTTCTAAAGTGATATAACTTGTAAAACAAGTGAGGAAATTGCAAAATCCCTCGCCAGCAGAAAATCGATGATTTTGGCACCTGTTGCCAGAACACGCACAGCGGGTTCGGTTGGCGGCGGCGAAAGCATACTTGGATAAGTAGGAGAGCCGCCGCCAAGGCGACAGGTGCCAAAAGCGCGATTTTATGCGGCGAGGAGTTTTGCAATTCCCTCAAGTGTTAATCATCGAATGTATACCCAAATTTTGAGACAACTTGGGTATAAAGCCGTTTTATCTTAAGGATTTTTTCATGACTGTAGCGTCTGCTGCAATACCCAAGGCATTTATCTGGCGAAGAATCCATTCCTTGATGGGCCTTTGGATTGTGCTGTTTTTAATGGAACACTTGCTTACCAATTCGCAGGCTGCCCTTTGGCTTGGGGATGATGGGAAAGGTTTTGTCGAAATGGTCAACGCCATTCACAATCTGCCTTATCTCGAAGTGATTGAAATCATGTTGATTGGAGTACCGATTTTCATTCATGCCTGTTGGGGAGTGAAGTATTTGTTGACTGCGAGATTTAATAGCAACCGCAGCGATGGGAGCGCGCCTCATTTACCTTTAGGACGCAATCAAGCCTATACTTGGCAGCGCATCACGTCATGGATTTTGCTGATTGGGATCGTTTTACACGTCGCAAAATTTCGATTTTTAGAATATCCGAATAAGGTTCATGTAGGTGATCAGACAGTGTATCTCGTGGACATTTCGATGGACAATGGGCTTTACACATTGGCAGATCGCCTGAATATTGTTCTCTTTGACGCGAATGCAGTCGCAAAGGAAAGAGTCGCTCTGGATGCGCGTGGCAAAGAGCGAACTTTGTTAGAAGTTGCAAAGAGGATAGAAGGAGAAAAGTTTAACCCTTGGACAGGGCCTGTAGCACAAGAGTATAACTCGCAAAAAGCACTCGTATTAGGATCCGCACAAAACTACCAAGCGCATCTCAATTTTGTACAAGCGCTAGAAACAGAAAAGTTGTCTCCAGGACATGTCATTGCTTGCGCTAAAGAATTTGGCACAGCGTCACTGTTAGCGGTGCGCAATACTTTTAAAAATCCTATTTACATTGCGCTGTACACAATTTTTGTCATTGCAGCTTGTTTTCATGCCTGCAATGGGTTTTGGACATTTCTCATCACTTGGGGATGGGTGCTAAAAATGGCCGCACAAAGAGCATGGGTGATGGTCTCCATTGTTTTTATGGCAGTTCTTCTCTTCCTCGGATTGATTGCTGTATGGGGAACTTATTGGATTAATTTAAGAGAACGTCTCTAAGGACTTAAGATGGGAAAAGAAGTCATCGTAGTTGGCGGAGGCCTTGCGGGCTTAAGCTGTGCAATGAAACTGGCTGAAAATGGATGTCATGTCAAGATCGTCTCCGTAACGAAAGTCAAACGATCCCATTCTGTATGTGCTCAAGGCGGAATCAATGCCGCGATGAATTTAAAAAATGAGGAAGACTCACCGCTCATTCATGCTTACGATACAATTAAGGGAGGTGATTTCCTCGCCGATCAACCCCCTGTGCTCGAGATGTGTCTTGCTGCTCCGGGGATCATTCGAATGCTGGATCGATTTGGTTGCACTTTCAACCGAACTCCCGAAGGTAATGTTGATTTTCGTCGATTTGGAGGAACTCTCTATCACCGTACAGCTTTTTGTGGTGCTTCCACGGGGCAACAGCTGCTTTATTCCTTAGATGAACAAGTCCGCCGCTATGAAGCACACGGGCAAGTCGAAAAATTTGAACATCACGAATTTATGCGACTTGTTCTCGATGAAGAAGGGTGCGCGCGCGGCATCGTGATCATGGACCTCAACAATTTAAAGCTCGATGTATTGAAAGCGGATGCTGTTGTTTTTGGGACCGGCGGTCCAGGTCTTATTTTTAAAAAATCGACTAACTCGACTTTTTGCACCGGGGCTGCCAATGGTCGTCTTTATATGCAAGGGATGAAATACGCCAATGGGGAATTCATCCAGATCCATCCGACGGCGATCCCTGGCGAAGATAAATTGCGTTTAATCTCGGAGTCAGCACGCGGCGAGGGGGGAAGAGTTTGGGTCTATGGCGACTCCTCAAAATCGATCATGGCCCCAGATGGGAGAACGATTCCTTGCGGTCTTACTGGACAGCCGTGGTATTTCCTCGAAGAGATGTACCCTGCCTTTGGCAACCTTGTGCCACGCGACATTGGCGCTCGCGAGGTCTTGCGCATTTGCGAGCTCGGCCTTGGCATCGATGGCAGCATGCAGGTCTATCTCGACGTCTCTCATCTTTCTGCTAAAATTCAACATAAGATTGAATCGGTCCTCGATATCTATCGGAAGTTTACAGGTGACGATCCCCACCGAGTTCCGATGAAGATCTTTCCTGCTGTCCATTATTCGATGGGAGGCGCTTGGGTCGACTGGCCGGCGGCAGATGATCCTGATCGCATGCAGCGTTTTCGACAAATGACCAATATTCCAGGCTGTTTTAACGTTGGCGAATCAGAATTTCAGTATCATGGGGCTAATCGTCTTGGCGCCAACTCTTTGCTTTCTTGCATTTTTGGCGGGCTTGTCGCAGGAATGGAAGTTCCTCGTTATCTCGAAACGTTGAGCGCGAGTTACGGCAACTTACCTTCGCGCCTATTTGCGGACGCACTGACTAGTGAAGAGACTTTGAAACAGGATTTGATGACACGAGAAGGAAAGGAAAACGTCCACCGATTGCACGATGAGCTTGCAGATGTGATGATCAAGAACGTCACGGTGAAGCGCAATAATGCCGATCTGAAAAAAACAGTGAATCTAATTAAAGAAATTCGAGAACGCTACAAGCAGATCAGTCTCGATGACCGCGGCTCTACTGTCAATCAAACGTATGCTTTTGCGAGTCAATTTGGTCCCATGCTAGAAATTGCGCTCGTGATCACAAAAGGCGCATTGTTGCGCGATGAGTTCCGAGGTTCGCATTATAAACCTGAATTTTCTCAGCGCGAAGATCAAAACTGGTTGAAAACCACCCTGGCAACATATGATCCGAATCAAGACGAGCCTGTGATCAGTTACCTCCCTGTTGACCTGCGTTACTTGAAACCGGTGGCTCGCGATTATAGCAAAGCGAAGAAAGTCGTTCCCCATTTTGAAAATGTGCCAGCCAACATCAAATTGCCTATCTGAGTAGAAGAAAGCATGGAAAACAAGCCAAAAAGAACATTTATTCTTAAAGTGTATCGCGGCGTTTCTGGAAAGCAATATTGGGAAGAATTTGAACTGGAACTCAAGCCTTATTTTAATATCACCGCAGCGTTGATGGAGGTTCAAAAAAATCCCATCAATCACAAAGGAGAAAAAGTCACTCCCGTTGCTTGGGAACAAGGGTGCTTGGAAGAGGTTTGCGGATCGTGTTCCATGTTGATCAATGGCCGCCCAAGACAGGGTTGTACGGCCTTGATCCATCAATTGCTTGAATCCACTGCAAGCAATACCGTAGCCATTGCCCCGTTGACAAAATTTCCTCTTGTCAAAGATCTTGTCATCAATCGCGATCTCATGTTCGAGAGTCTTAAGCGAATCAGAGCCTGGGTTGAAGTGGACGATGCGCTTGATCGCGGGTTTGGACCTAAAATCAGTCCCAAAGTTCAAGAAGCGATGTACGTCCTCTCTACCTGCATGACTTGTGGCTGCTGCACCGAAGCTTGCCCTCAAGTGAATGCGCGCTCCAAATTCATCGGTCCTGCGCCTATTTCTCAAGTGCGTCTTTTCAACTCGCATCCGGTCGGTAAGTTGATGGAAGGTGAGCGTCTTCGTCCTTTGATGGAAGAAGGGGGAGTCACAGATTGCGGTAATGCGCAAAATTGTGCTGCGGTCTGCCCCAAAAAGATCCCTTTGACCGAATCAATTGCGCTGATGGGACGCTCTGTTGTTAAACAAGCCCTCAAGGAAATGATTAGCCTTCCAGATAGTTAGCGAGGAGTTTTGCAACTCCCTCTAGCGATTGTCCACGTCATAGTTCACCGTCAAGACAATGTAAGTGATATAAGCAGCGAGTGGAATGAGGGAAACAAAGGCGGGGCCAAGGCCGGTTAATGAAGCAAGAGCCACGCCAGTGATGATAGGATTTAGTGCCGTCATTGCCATCGGGATTGCGATCGATCCAGCAAAAGCTGGAAGAGCAAATTTATAGGCGCAATTCGTTTCCACAGTGAGGCGGTAAAAGAGCGATCCTGCAAAACAAATAGCGACGTTGATCGCACCTGAAAAGGGGAGCATTGAACAGAAAGCGGCCATGGCAAGGGCGCGACAAACGTGATTTACAAGTAGAGCGACCTTATAGAAATTAGGGTGTTCTTGGAAATATGCGTTAATTTGCTCTGTTGGTTTCTGTAGAACGTTGTATTTTTCAATACAGTCATGAAGACGGACATCAAGTGATGACATAAAAGCCTCAAAGTTTGGGTTCTCTAATCGCGCTTTTGGCACCTGTTGCCTTGGCGGCGGCTGCCTTCGGCCCCGGTTCGCTCTTCGCTCACCTGCTTTGCTACTTACGAAGGTTCCCCGGACCTTTTCGTGTCTTCGCAGCCAACTTATCCAAGTATGCTTTCGCCGCCGCCAACCGAACCCGCTGTGCGGGTTCTGGCAACAGGTGCCAAAATCATCGATTTTCTGCTGGCGAGGAGTTTTGCAATTCCCTCTATAGTAAATTGTCTTAGATTTTGAGGCAATTTTTGTAAATTTTGGGGGTGTAAATCAAAGTGTTGAGGCTAGGCATTGAAGTAATGCCTCCATTTCATATGTCGGAAACGCGGACACATGTTATTACCCATATCTTTTAGTTGATTGACGAGTGGAATGTTG
This sequence comes from uncultured Verrucomicrobiae bacterium, assembly GCA_963718565.1. Lineage (GTDB taxonomy): Bacteria > Chlamydiota > Chlamydiia > Chlamydiales > Rhabdochlamydiaceae > CAJCIW01. The sequence continues at coordinate 1,669,093 of OY970364.1, read as the reverse complement.
AGGGATGGATTGCGCTTCTTCCAGAGAAATTTTCTGAATAGGGAAGCGTTTCCCAATTTCATGGATAACCCGTTCAATGAATTCTTCCTTATCAGCAAAATATTCCGAGAGCCGGCAAAGGAATTCCTCATGCGGGCGTCCAGAGCGGTAGGAAGGCGTTTTTTTAGGATGAAGCAGATACTGCATCTTTTCGGAAGAGAAATTCCATAAAAGGGAAGTGTGATGCAGCCACCTATCTTTTTTGATGTATTGTGCATTACCGCCGAATTTTCGATCTTCGATGACATAATCATTTTCTTTTAGGCAAAATCCAGGGTGTTGGAACGCTTGCGCATAAATCTGTTCTGTCCATCGCATGATTGGCTCGGGATAAGCAGGAAAATTGTGAAGCTGCTTTTGACAAATGAAAGTAATGAACAAAGTGTCCTCATCGACAAAGACGGTCCCGCCACCACTGAATCGTTTAATCAAAGGGATCTTATCTTCTGCAACTCTTGCACAATCGACCCATTCCTCCTTTTTCCCAGAAATGCCCATCACAATCGCAGGTGTTGAGCCTTCATTGATCAGACACCAATTGCCTGAATCAGAACGCAAGAGTTTCTCTTCGAGGAGAAGTTGGTCAAAAATGGGATAAGATTTTAATCGAAGCACCTGAAACATATTTTTCCAAGTATTACTTCTCCGAAATAATTTGATTGCCTTTTTGCTTGGCTTTATTAAGAGCACGGTCAACTTTTCCTAGTAAAGAGCCGAATTGGTCATAGGCGCTTTGAGACAAGACAGAGTTTTTATCGAGAGTGACGACTCCAATCGATAAAGAGAGCGGAATGGAATGCGATTTGATAGGAAACGGTTTTTCTTGAATCTCTTTGCGCAAAGTCTCCGCTATTGTCATTGCGGCGCGATGAGAAGTATTGGGCAACATCCATAAAAACCGGCCATTGCCTTGAGGTAAGATGACGTCTAGGCGCCGTTGATGAGTTTTGAACAGATGTTGAATATGCGAGAGGAGTTTCTGCGCCCCTCCCTCGCCAACTTCCTGGGCGATTTTTTGAAAGCCATCCATTTCTAAGAGCAGCAAACACATCGATTGATGTTTTCGCTGCACTGTCGCAATTTCTTTGATGGCATCTTCAGTAATGACAAAACGTTGAGGTGAAGAGAGTTTAGCAGGGGATATGGAGGGCGTTTTTTTGAATTTTTTAGCCATTAGAGTGATTTTTTTTGTCACGGGCTTTGATTGAGTAGCGACAAGAATACGCTGAAATACTTCATCCGCATCGAAAGGCTCATTGAGAAAATCGGTAATCCCCATATTTAGCGCTTTAACGAGAAAATTTTTTTTAAGGTTATTAGTGATCAATAAAAGAGGAACCTCGCGATAGCCGCTTAAGGTTCTAATATGATCGGCGATAATGGGCCATGTGTTTGAGAGAGTTTTTTCATCGAGAATAATGAGGGAAGCGTGCACGCCTTTCAGCCAATCAACGGCTGTAAAACTATCAGTGGCATCGATCACATAAAATAACCCTTGCAGCGTGCGTTTAAAAAAAGCGCTTTTGTAGCTGTCCGCAGAAACGACCAAAATGATCGGGAGTGAATCTGAGCTGGTCATGAATCACCTTTTTTGATTTTGTTTGAGTGCAACCATTAAAACGGAGATATCTGCTGGGGAAACACCGGAAACGCGGGAAGCTTGCCCGAGATTGGAAGGTTGAATACGATGGAGTTTTTCACGTGCCTCATTGCTTAATCCTGTGACTTCTAAAAAATTAAAATTTTTGGGAATCAGAAAACGTTCGATCGTTTCCAATTTGGCCGCTTCTTGCGTCTGCCTTTCAATATATCCTGCATACTTTAAGTTCAGCTCAATTTGGAAGTTGATCTCTGGGCCGTAATCAGTGACACGATCGGAGAATTCTTCCAAAATTTTTTGGCAGGTAAATTCTGGACGACAGAGAAGCTGTGCAAGAGATATCGATTTTCCATTAACTTGACAGTACGTTTTGGTCAGTCGGGCAATTTCAGATTCTATGCATGTTTTCTTTTCTTGGAGCCGTTGATAACGTCCGGAGTCAATCAATCCCAAATGGTACCCAAATTCGCGCAAACGCAGATCGGCATTATCTTGACGAAGCAGCAGACGATGCTCTGCACGGCTTGTGAACATGCGATAAGGCTCATCGAGTTCTTTAGAAATGAGCTCATCGATCATGACGCCGATGTATGCCTCAGAGCGCTTGAGGACAAAAGGAGGTTTGCTAGCAACTTTCAATGCGGCATTGATTCCAGCAATGAGGCCTTGCCCCGCCGCCTCCTCATATCCTGTTGTCCCATTGATTTGTCCCGCGAAGAACAAACCTTCGATAAGTTGAGTTTCTAAAGTGGAATAAAGCTGTCCGCTTTTCACGTAGTCGTATTCGATCGCATAAGCGGGGCGCATGACTTCTGCTTTTTCCAGTCCTTGAATCGTATGCAGCATGCGGAGCTGGACATCGAAAGGAAGAGAGGATGAAATTCCGTTAACGTAAATTTCTTCCGTGTTTAAACCTTCGGGTTCGAGGAACAATTGATGCCGCTCTTTATCTGCAAATCGGACGATTTTATCTTCAATGGAAGGACAGTATCTTGGACCAATACTTTTGATTTGTCCGGAGTACATCGGAGAAAGATGGAGATTTTCGCGGATGACTTTCTTGGTCTCCTCGTTAGTATAAGTGATGTGGCATGGGACTTGGGGAAGGCCTGGACCTTCCGCTTCATCGTAAGAAAAACGGATGCCTTCTTCTCCAGGCTGCTCTTGCATTTGAGAAAAGTCGATACTGCGTCGGTTGATGCGCGGTGGTGTGCCTGTTTTTAACCGTCCTAATCTAAACCCAAGCGATTCTAAATGGGCAGACAAACCCACGGAAGGCTTATCTCCCGCCCTTCCGCCTGGAAATTGGGCCTGTCCAATATGGATCAAGCCTCGCATAAATGTCCCAGAGGAAATGATAAGGGTTTTACCTTGATAGCCAATCCCTTCCAGGGTTGCGAGTCCGCAGATCTTATTTCCTGCAACAACAAGAGATTCCGTGGTCCCTTGCTTAATCAACAAGTTGGGGGCTTTCTCGAGGCGATGTTTCATGGCGGCTGCGTAAGCGAACTTATCCGTTTGCGCTCGTGGAGACCAGACAGCTGGCCCTTTGGAGGCATTCAGCATCCGAAACTGAATTCCTGTTTGATCCGTCACTTTTCCCATGATCCCGCCAAGAGCATCGATTTCACGGACGATATGTCCCTTCGCGGTCCCCCCAACAGCCGGATTGCAACTCATCTTGGCGATCGTGTCCAGATTCATTGTCAATAGGAGAGTTTTGGCTCCCATTTTTGCAGCTGCATGTGCAGCTTCACAACCCGAGTGTCCGGCACCTACGACAATGACATCAAATTCTTCTGGGTATGTCCACATGATTTAAAAAACCTGAGTTTTGGGTTCATTTCATACCATACTGCGCCCAGTTTACTATAAAAAAAGTCCAAAACTCAGGTCAAAAAGAACGGATTGAGTAATGACAAAAACCCCTACTGCAATAGACTTTCATTGCTTAAGTTTATACCGAAACAACATGAAGAATCGGTTTTTTGGCTGCGCTGGACATCCCAGATTTTGATCCCGCCTGCATCGCACAACTTGTTCAAGTTGTGCTGCTTCGTCGCCGCTTCGCTGGTTCAAACTTTGGGCGCCAGCTTTGCCAAAATTTCAATTCTTCATGTTGTTTCGGTATAGAGGCCCTCTCGAAACAACTCTAATTTTTAGAGTTATTTTTTGTGCCGATCACGGCGGCGTCTTTTTTTTCTTTTGTGCTTTGCGATCTTAGCACGGCGTTTTTTCTTTACAGATGCCATAGAGAATAATGCTCCCTGATCTAAATATCAACTTAAAAAGGGTCTATTAAAAAGTAAATGGCGAGTTTATAAGCAAAATAAGAAAAAGTAAAGGGATTATACTTGGGTTTGGACTAATTTCACTCGCTTCGCTCGCGAAATCAGTTCAAATCTTGGCTTGCCGTTTTATGCAGCGAGGAGTTTTGCAATTCCCTCTAAAATAAAAAATTAGCAGAGGCCAATGCTCGGGAGATTTTTCGTGTAACCCATTGGTAATCAATGAGAAAAAGCAGCGAAAGCCTCATCGTTATCTGCAGAAGGGCTAGCACTTGCATGCATGGGCGAATAGTTGGCAAACTGTGCAAGTTCTTTTCGGTAAGTCAGGTTCACACTTCCCACAGCTCCATGACGGTTTTTAGCAACAATCAACTCTGCCATTCCCGGTTTGTCATAAGGATCATAGTATTCCCGGCGCAATAAGAACATCACGATATCGCTATCCTGCTCGATCGCGCCGCTTTCTCTCAAATCACTCATCATAGGACGATGGCCTTGCCTTTCTTCGACTTTACGGGAGAGCTGGGATAAACAGAGGATGGGCAAATTCAATTCGCGTGCTAAAGTTTTCATCATACGCGAAATTTCAGAAATTTCATTTTGACGATTTTCCCCGCTACGCGAAAGTCCCGAACCTGAGATCAGCTGCAGGTAGTCGACGACGAGAAGTTGGATGTTATGACTTTCTTTCATACGGCGTGCACGGGCGCGTAAATCAGTGATTTTCAATCCAGGCTGGTCGTCGATAATCACAATTCCTTTCATCATGGAATTGACAGCAGCGACGATGCGTTGGTATTCGATGCCGTTGACCGAACCTGTCCGAATTTTATCCGATTCGACTTCTGCCTGACTGCAGATCATGCGATGGAGAAGCTGCTCGGCGGTCATTTCCAAAGAGAAGATACCTACGGGAAGTGAATTTTTAAAAGCGACATTTTCAACAACATTGAGTGCAAGGGCGGTCTTTCCCATTGCGGGCCGCGCCGCGAGGATCATTAAGTTGGAGGCGCCAAGGCCGTTGGTCAATTTATCCAAATCGACAAAGTGTGTGGGGATTCCCGTGATTCCTAATTCATCAGGTCCCTTTTTCTGAAAGCGCTCTTGGCGCTCTTGGAGTTCCTTGAGGTAAGGCAACTGAGAAGATGCCTTCACCCCGGAGAGAAGATCTTTGATTAAAATACCGGCATTGAAATTAGCAGCCTGGCTAATGAGGAAAAATTTGGCTTGAGTGTCGTCGAGAAGAACATGCACATCTTCGGGATTATTGAGGGCCTCTCGCTCTACTTCTTGTGCGACATTGATCATTCTGCGAAGAATGGATTTATCTCGAACAAGTTCGATATATTCTTCAATATAGGCTGAAGTTCCGGCGTATTGTGCCAACGTCGTCAGATAGCCTAAGCCACCGATGGCTTTAAGTTTGTCCTGCCTTTTGAGCTCTTCACCGATCAGGTGCACATCCGCAGGCTTGTCATTGCGATAAGCATTCTTTAAAGCCTGAAAAATGATTCTATGTTCGGTGAAGTAAAAATCTCCCTCATCAAGTCCATCGGCTCCTATGTTTAAACTATTAATGCTTGTAAGCATTGAGCCGAGCACGATCATTTCTGACTCTTTAGAATTGGGGGCGATTCTGACTTTATCTTTTGAAGCGAGCTCTTCAGACATAGGGCACCTGGTGGGAAGTATCTTTGAAGTATTGTGACTTAGGGATATTTATGCAATCTTCTAAGAAGAATGTATAATTGAGGGAACATCTTTGTGAGATAAATCGCATGCGCTAAAATTTGCATAGGAAAAAGTGGTGAAAACCGAGAAAAGCATGATAAATAAGACTTTGCAGAACATAGCAATCTCCTTTTATAGGCTCTATAAGATAAAAAAACCCTGAAAGATTTCAGGGCTCAGGAAGTTTCGGAAAGAGAGGGATTTGAACCCTCGGTACCCGTTTAGCGGGTACGCGTCCTTAGCAGGGACGTGCCTTCGGCCACTCAGCCATCTTTCCAAGGAGCAAAAGTTTACTCGCTTTAGGATTTTCCGGGCAAGGATCATTCAATGGAATGGGATTGCAAGCGTTTGCCATTGAGGGCATTCCAGAGACTAGTATGTATCGATCCATCAGGGTTTTGCACGACGATGCAATGGACAGGCAGATAGATATCCGTTGTTTTGCGGATCGCAAATTCATTGCCGAAGGCGGCCCGAGTGATTTTCTCAATTTGCGAAAGAGAATAGCGGTTAGGAATGCGGTCGGCATTGCGGTGGGGCTTAGTCACCAAACGTTCGTCGAGTTTGGTGGCAGGAAGCATTTTAAGATGGGGATTTTCTAGATGAAGGCGGTATCGATTGCCGGATTGTACAATTAATTTTTTACGTCGACAGCTTTCGAGCCAAGCATCTAACACATCGTTTTCGACGTGCAGCGCTTTGATCAGAGCTTCTCGGTCGGCCGATCCGCCTTTATAGGCCAAAGTATTGATGACCTTGAATTCATGCGGATCTGTATTTGCATTGATGCAATCGCTAAACCCGTGCGTTTTTTCCCATTGCTTGGTGTCGATGACCATCTCGCCATCGATTAAATCCCATAAGATGACACCTTCTCTCGTTTTCTTGTCCGAAACAGTATATTTTACCTCGAGTAGAAGATAGGGATAAAATTTCATCGAAGGTTCAAGATATCGGTGACGGTTGTCTTTGAGAAGATGCTTGCGATGAGCGTCCATGATTTGATTGGCTGTATAGCGGATCTCGAGGGTATTAAAAGAGCCTGTATTGAGAATGTCTTCGACTTTGGTCTTCACTTCGGGGTTTGTGGAAGTAAGCCACCATATCCCGTAACAAGCAGCGCCTAAACTGAGCAAAGTAAAAAGAATGCGCATACGGACACGACCTCAATTTACTTTCATTGTGCTATTTCCAAGCTTTTTTTGGAAGAAAGCCAACTTTCTAACTTTTAAGAAAAAAGCATTAGAGATATACTGCGTCCAGCCTAAAAATGTGAATTTACGGGGCCATTATAACAGCCCATTTTTGAACGATCTTCCCGGTTCGCTTCGCTCACTTGCTTCCCTTCGCAAATGTCCACCGGACATTTGCAAAGTGTCCGCAGCCTCGGAGGTATTAATTTAGTACCTCCTCGTCACGAGCGCTTTGCTTCGCTCAAGCCTGGGCTGTTCTAAGACTCCCTAAATTCATATTTTTAGGCTGGGCGCAGTATAACATGAAAGTCGTTTTGATTGCATTTTTCCATGAAAATCTTACAGCTTATCATTTATTTGGTTATTTGTTGCTTTGTAGTGTCTGGCTGCAAGAGAAATGAGGCCAAGCATTCTCAGCGCTGTATCTACGACCATGCTGTTTTCTCTGAAATTTCAGCAAAGGCGGCCACTGATGAACACTATTTTTCCCAATTTAAACAGAATCCTTTTTTCAATCTGATCTGGGAAAATCTTACCTTTGAGGAAGGGGAACTCTACCTAAGAAAAATTGATCATGAATATGTCTTTCTTAAAACACAATTTGAGCAATTCCGCAACATTGATCAGATCGGTTCTCCAAGAACATATCATTTTGGTGATGCCGGTCTTTTTTCTCCTTCGACATTGCGTTTAATTGCTATGGTAGGAGAAGTGCGCTCTAAGCTTGGCAATTTTGAGCCATCGCACATTGTTCAGATCGGAGCGGGATGTGGAAATCTATGTAAAATTCTGAATGATGTACTTGGTTTCAAAAGTTATACGCTGGTAGATCTTCCTGAGCAGCTCGCCTTAGCTAAAAAATGCTTAGAGAAATTGGGTGTAAACAATGTGAACTTTTGTACACCGGAACAGCTTCCTAGGCAAGCCGTTTATGATTTAGTGATTTCGGATATGAGTTTTTCTGAATTTAATCGTGCTTATCAGGATCTGTTTTTTGAAAATATTCTTTCGCGATCTCTTTCTGGCTATATTTTAGGACATGAATTCCCCAAGCATTTTGGTGTGATTGCTATGAATCTGAACGAGATTAGAGAGCGTTTTGAGAAACTTAAGAGTTTGAGCGAATGGGAACTGCAAGGGACATTGAGCAATCGAGATTATTTTATTTATTGGAAGAAATCACATGAGCTGGGTTCATAAAACATCTGTTTTTTTTGGTCTATTATTTTCTTTTACACTCGCGTTAGAAAGCCATGAGGAATCCCTTCATCAATTTAGAGGAGTGCATTTTCTTGCCAGTTATTGCGAATGCGATACTCAGGCTTTGAGTGATTTAGAAAACCTTGCCATTGCAATGCATCAGGCAGTTGAGAAAAGCGGCGCGATAATTGTAGAAATTTCTAGCAAGGTGTTTCCTCCTAGTGGGTTGACAATGGTTTTTTTGCTTGCTGAAAGCCATGCCAGCATACACACTTATCCAGAACACGGTGCCTGTTTTGTCGATTTATTCACTTGCGGAGAAGAATGTTCTGCAGAAAAATTTGACGCAGAGATGCGTGCCTACTTGAAACCAAAAGTCGTCAATCAGCGCACCTTAATTCGCAATGAAGGAATTCAAAATAAAGAGCGGAACTGATTCATGCTTTTTAAAGATCGACGTGATGCAGGAAAGCAACTTGTCCCGCACTTGGACAAATATAAAGATCAAAAAGATATCATTGTTTTAGGTCTTGCAAGAGGAGGGGTAGTCACTGCTTATGAAGTTGCCTCTGGCCTCAATGTGCTACTGAACGTCGTTGTTGTTCGCAAGATTGGCGCGCCCGGCAATGAAGAGCTAGCCATAGGAGCCATCGCTGAACATGGCCAAGGAGTTTTCAACGAACATCTCATCGGCATTTTCGATGTCTCGTCAGACTATTTGAAACAAGAAGTCGAACGCCAAAAGAAGATTCTTAAAATCCGTCTGGATCGGTATCGCGGAAATACGCCAACTCCTAGCTTAAAGGGTAAAACGATCATTTTGGTCGATGATGGCATCGCTACCGGTGCGAGTATGCTTGTCGCTATTCAATCTGTTCGCGATGCGGGGGCTAAAAAGATCGTTTTAGCTGTTCCCGTAGCCGCACCGGATTCTCTACGCAAGATTCAAAAAGAGGTTGATGAGGTTGTCTGCCTCTCCTCACCTGTCTTCTTTGAAGCTGTTGGAGCATTTTACAGAGTATTCGAGCAAACATCTGATGAAGAAGTCATGCATCTTCTTGCCAGTAGCAAGCGGATATAACTATTCCCAATGATAACTTTTGGGATTCAGAGCTTGTTCTGAATAGAGCTCCTTAAAGGCTTTTTGGAATTCTTTATCGCTCAATCGCACAGAGGCTTTCCCTCCGTACTCAGATCGCAATGCAGGGGGAATGATCACTCCTCTGATCGTCATTTCTTTTTCGAGGGAGCGATCATGGATAATTGTTTTTTCCCCTTTATATTCAGCAACGACAAATCCGGATTTTATGTTGATTAATTTCATTCCTTGTTCCTCATGAGAAGGTAGATTAATAAAAACCATCCCAAGAATGCTCAGGATGATCAAAAAAGAAAACATTGTTTTAAACTGCTTCATCTAGTCCTGCCGTCGATTCAGTCGCAGTTTTCGTCAGTAGCAAATCGAGGATTTCTTGGGTCGTCATGGGACTTAAGGCGAGCGTTTTTCCTCCATTGTAGGATAGAAAAGTCAAGCGAAGATCGATTTCACCAATCGTTATCCCCTCCCTTTGAGCGAGTTCTTTGATAATTTCCACGCGTTCTTTGAAAGCATCCTTACAGCTGAAAAGTTCATAATCGTCCATGCGGTTTAAAATCGGTTCCATGGGGAGCTGAGCGATTTTTTGTTTGAGCTTTGGTGAAATTGGCTGAATTGCGTTGGGAATCCATGCTAAAATATTGGTATATTGAGTATTTTTTTCGGGAAAGGAAAGCCCATTATCGATTTTTTTGATCCCGTAAATTTTTTTCCCATTCTCATCGGTTCTTTTGACAAAGGTGAGGAAATTGCCTCCATGGCCATCGTTATCGTAAGAGAGCCACAAGAACATACAGACTTCTTCAAAGTCTTTCTGATCAAAACGCGAAGAGATTTCTTCGTCGGACAGACCTTCTTTATAAAACGCGTGGAGCAGTTCGATTAAATCTTGAGAATTAGGAATATATTCTTGGATCGATGCGAGTTTTTCTCGATCGGGAAAGCCTGTTTGTTCGGTAAATTTTTCTCTATTTTTCCCGTCGATCCAAGTGGTGAAATCATAAAGCCCATCGTCTTTGACAATGCCCATCACAGCTTTTGGGGTTGTTCCCCCCAAGCCTGATAATGAGGCGATTTCTGAGCAGAAAGCATCCGTCTGGGCCGATCGGTATAAAGGAATCCCATCGCGCGCACGATGTTCGAAATCATTAAAGATAGAACCAAACTCTTTGCGGTTATTTAAACAAAAAATATCTTCATCGACAGGTTTAACCACATAACGAGGAATTCCAGCGCCATCGGCGAGGAAATAAGCGCTCCCGCAGCCGGAAGGATTAGGAATCAATTTCCCTTGGATGATCATGGTGTCGATTGCAGAATAAAAATCTTGGGTTTCCCCTTTTTTTTGCTCTTCAATGTAGGGGCGCCAATGTTCTTTTTGCTTTTCAATTTCATCGCGTCGTTCTTTGATTGTGGACAAGAAGAGACCTTCTTCTTTGAGTCGCTCAAGCTCCTTTAAAAAAACGCCGAAACGAAAGGTGTTTGTAGAAATCAAAGAGGGATCGCTCGAATTAAATAGACTGCTATTACTGCTTGTCTCAGAACTTTCTTGAGTTTCATAAAGGGTGACGAATAATCCTTTAAGCATTTCTCTGAGATAAAGAATTGCTGATACAAAAGGCTGTTTGTGGAGAGGCTCATTTGGATGATCTTCAATGAGATTGTTCTGCGGAGAAGAGGAGATTGGAGTTGGGTTATTGAGAACTTTAAGATCCATAATCATCCGTGTAGTTTGAGCAAGCCATTATAGTGTATTGACAGATAAAAACGAATGACAACAACAGTTTAATTTTGTTGTGTAAAGAGGAATGAATAAGAAGAATGCGGGGTTCCTCTTTTTTTTGTTAAGTAAATATTTTATTTAACATGCAGACTTTGCCTGATTATTTCCTACTAACATATTAAAATAGATATTGAATCTAATTTTTATTTACAATACAATTATGTTTGAAAAATTTGATTTTTTCAAAAAACAGTAATTTATAAATTTAAAATAAAAAACTTTAATTAGAGATTTAAATTATGACCCCATCTATAAATTGTTCAAAAAATGATTCAAACTTTATCGTTGCGATATCGCAGGCTGCTCCAGCTCTAGTGGCATCCTCAGATCCAGCCTTAAGGGTGCCCTTCGAGATATTCTTTCAATTTTTTAAAGACTTTTCTGCACTGAAAATTGGAACGTGTAAATTGGTCTGCAGGCAGTGGAACCTGATGCTAAACGATAAGTATCTTTGGTGCGTACTGTTTAAAAGGGATTTTTCAAATGTGGACCCAAATGCTATTAAAGACAAAGACTTTCAGGAGGCTTACCAAGCTCATCAGGCCCTTCAAAGTTTTGATTCAAATCTTAGACATGGAGTGTATGATTTTTATATGCTTCAAGAGCGTGAAAACTCAACTAATAAAAACTCAATTACCTGCTTTGCCGCTACTGACGAGAGATTCTTTTTAGGCCTTTCAGATCACACAATCAAGGTCTGTGACATTGGGGTGTAAACTTTGATCCATATTTGAAATTTTCTCTGAGCAACAATTCCGGCAAGAAACGGTAACATCCCCCCTCTGATATTAAACCCTCTGACTCATCCCAGTTATATTCCCAGCGTCCTACGGCGCTGTTCCGATACATCGAGATCGGCTCAGGAAGAGCCGCTCTCGATGTATCGGGCTTTATTGATGCAATACTTTGTAGGGGGATATTGAAAATTCTCTTCTAAGGAAATTTTTTTGACTCTGTTAAAACAATCATGCAAAATGGCTCGTCTTAATTTTAGGAGAGCAGCTCTATGAATGTTCCATCACGAGATTGGCGTAAGCGAAGCCATCGTCTTTGCGAGAGTCGCGATGAATTCAAAGCGAGAAATCGCGAGAAAGCAGAAAAAATTAAGGCACTAGAGGGTAAAGCATTAGATCTTGAGCACAGTAGAGCCCAGTGGAAAAAGAAGTGTGAAGAAAAAACTCAAGAAAATAAAGCCTTAAAAAATGAAATCGCAGAAAAAGAGGCTTTGATCGAGGCAGAAAGAAAATTACGCGAACAAGAGGCTGTTACCCATGCTAAAGAGTTCGAAGAACTTAAAAAAAAATGGCAGATGCAGCAACAAGCCTCCCGGGGGAACAAGACAAAAAAATCCCTCGTCGGCGCTATTCGGCAACTGTTATCCTGATATCGCTCCTATTGATTCTTTCAGGAGGACTAAGCCTTCGCGGAGCCAGAGAGGCGTTCATTCGCTGTTATTTTTGGCTACAATGCAAAATGCCCTCTCATACTGCGATTCGCGATTGGATCTTGCAGGTGGGTTATTACAAGCTGACCTCAATTCAGAAATCAAATGATTGGATTGGGATGATCGATTTATCTATTCAGATTGGCTCAAAAAAATGTCTTTTGATTCTGGGCGTACGGGCTACGACTTTTTTGAAAGCTAAGGCATTGACATTTGAAGACGTACACGTTCTGCACCTGGAGGTTTTGGAAAAAACAAGTGGCCCAATCATCTATGAGATTCTCAAGAAAAGTGAAGAGACAGTAGGTCAATACAGACAATTTTGTCATGATCAAGGATCGGATATTGTATCTGCAACCAGATTGTATACGCAGAGCGTCCAAGAAGCCGAAGGCAGAAAAATTCCCGTAATGAATGATATTGCTCACAAAATAGCCAACTTGTTGGGGGTGGAAGCTGCGGAACTTGAATGGACAGAATTTGCGTCGAAAGCCTCTCAGATGAAGCAGAAACTCCAATGGACGAAATGGGCAGCACTATGCCCTCCGAGTCAGAGGAGTAAAGCTAGATATATGAATCTTGACGAACTAACCGGCTGGGCAAATAAAATTCTAGATCACCTCAAAAAAATGGAAAATGAACATCAGAAAAAAATAGAACAGAAGAATTGTGAGGTCGAAAAGAGCGAGGCGGACTTGAGGGAATTGCTTGAGCAATTTGGATGGGTCAGATCCAGTGAGCCTATGATCAAGGAAATATCCGAGATGTTGCTCATTGGGAGAATCGTAAGACAAAAAATTCGAACAGAACACCTCCACAACAAAACTGCAGAGGAGTTGGAAAAAGAGCTACAGAACCTGCAAGTAGGGGTCCGTGCTGATCAGTTTGCAGGCAGTATCCTTGATTTCGTGATTGATCAGACAAAAGACCTCGATCAAGTGGCTTTAGGTAGCACAGAAATTATTGAGTCTAGTTTTGGTAAGTTAAAGCAATTGATGGATGAAGACTCAAAGGACGGATTTACCCCTTTTGTGCTGTCATTGGCCGCCTGTCTGGGAAAGTTAGACTTAGAAACTGTTCAAGCAGCACTAGGAACCTGTAACAAAAAACAAGTGAAAGCGTGGGCCGCAATGAATATTGGCGAGACAATTTATTCGCAAAGGCGTCAGCTCTTTAATCCTTTTAGGAAACGGAAGAAAAAACGAGGGCAGCTGCCTCTAGATAATGGGGGACTGGATCATACTGGATTTTTTACTGGTAATGTTGTGAATTTCTGAAAGAAAGATTACACCCCACTGTGACATACAAACAAATCAATGTATGGCCGCTCTTGATGCGCATGGAGTTTGCTGCCTTGCTGCTGATGGTAAGGGCAAGAAACTCTTTTCAGGTTCTCAGAATGGCGAAATCAAGGTCTGGGATATGCGAACAAATAAATACATCACCACTCTCGATGGACATCAACTCGCAGTTCGCTGCATCACTACTACTGCTGATGGAGGGACACTCTATTCAGGTTCTGAGCATAAAACAATCAGGGTCTGGAATACACGAACACATCAATGCTTCGCCATTCTTGTTGGACATCAACGCTCAGTTCTCTGCCTCGCTACTACTGCTGATGGATGGACACTCTATTCAGGCTCTGAGGATCACACAATCAATGTCTGGGATACACAAAAACATCAATTTTCAAATTCTGAGGATAACACAATCAGGCCCTGGGATATACGAAAACATCAATGCCTCGCCACTCTTAATGGGCATCAAAACTCGGTTTCCTGCCTTGCTGTTATTGACAAGGAGAAGAAACTCTTTTCTAGCTCTTTTGATAACACAGTCAAGGTCTGGAATACGCAAACACATCAATGCCTCATCACTATTTGTGAGGGAGGAGACGGCTTTCATTCCTTTGCTCTTTTTCGCGAGAAGCTCTTTTCAAGCTATTTGGTGGCTTCTTACGCCTTCATCAATGTCCGGGATACACAAACAAATGACTGCATCGCTCTTTATGAGTATGAATGCATCGCCGATTTTTATGGGCGTGCAAACTCGACTCCCTACGTTGCTGTTGCTGGTGGAGAAGTTTTTTTTGGTACTACTAATGATAGTATCATCAGGGTCTTTAACTTTGCAGTACCTTACAGCACGATGTTTGAAAGGATTGCTGGGTTGTTAGAAAGAGCGAGTTTGTTTGAAAGAGGGATTTTGGATACCACTCGGGAAGCTCTTGAGCTATTTTCAAAGATGCCAGAAGCGAAAAGAAATGCAATCTACGGAGAACTATATAAGATCAAAACTTTCGCCAATGATTATTGGGGATGCGGAGAACATGCTTTTTACGACCAATATGGGCAAAGTTCTACGTTTGCTGAAAAAGCTCAGGCAATTAGGAACTATTTGAAGTGTCGTCTCTACGACAATCTCCCATAAAATATACTGCGCCCAGTATAGAGTAATTTTTCCTTGAGAAGAGCTAAGAAATTGAGGGGTGAAAGATTCCCCTGTGCGCACTCGGATAAAGCAGCTTGCTCCCAGTGCATCAAGGCAGGGAAGTGCTTGTGGAAAAGCAGGCGGTTGATGATTCCTTCGAGCATGGGGTCAAAAGAATGCTCGTGCTGGATGATTTCGCGCAATTGTAAGAACCCTTCTTTGAAACGGGGATCCGTAAGTAAAGAGGAAAGGGCGTCTCCAATGTTTTCATCGCTGCCTTCATCTAGGGAGAGGCGGTCGTTTTCCGACTGGATATAATCTTCAGAAACCCATTCTCCGTCAGATTCTTCAAGCATGACATGGGGATTTTTCAGAAGAAGTGTGAACAGTTTCTCCAGGAAAGGGTATTGGGGCATGCGCGATTGTGCTATAAACAAAAGGTCTTTGAGAATGGCTCTTTTGAAAGGGGGAGGATCGTAAAAAAAAGGAACTCCCGAACAAATCGCTTCGCACAGGGTTTGGTCGCCGGTGCATCCGATGAGATGCTCAGTAAAGCAAAAGAGCCTGTGCACATCCTCTTGAGCAAGTTCTGGACAATGGATCATTCGAAGCGTCTTTGGCGCGCTGGAAATGGTGATAGGTACAACATGAGTTTGAGTGTAAATCAGCACTTTTCCGATCTTGCATTGTTCCCATAAAGGATAACGTTCTTCTTTTTGGATGCGTTCTCGGAGCACTCTCAGCATAAGGTCGAGATTAAAGAAGCAAATGTCAATATCTTGGGGATTGTCGATCAACCCTTTGCATAACATGTAGAGATAAAGATAGGTTCCTCGAAAAGTTTTTGTATAGCTGACGTTAAAGGAATGCGTAAGCAAATAGTTTTCCACCGCTTCTTGAGTGCGCGCAGCGAAGAGAAGTTGGAAAAGAGGTTGATATTGCAGCCCAAGGATCGCATCTTTGCAAAAAGAATTTTTCTTACTGAAAATTCCTAGTTCAAGCGCATGGAGTCCCATGCAATAAGCGCCTGTGGAAGGAGCAAAGTCAAGGGAGTCGATCAAGCTGTGCTCGCCGATTCTTTGGTGAATTAAAGTGGGATGATTTTTACGCAATGTTTCCAACAATTGCGCCATCCATGGAAAGGCGGTAGGAAATTCAAGGATGAGATCTGTGTGAGAGAGTTTAGCGAGAAGTTCAGAGGAAAATGCCTCGTAGATGATGGGGTGATTGAGCTTTCCATTGTAGCGAAGAAGATGATGGGGACATTTTCGATGAAGCGGGGGAACTTTTGCATCTTTGTGCAGCATCGAAATGAGATAAAGGTCTGGAAATGGACCTAATAAAACATGGGCAGCTTCCTGCTCTGCATAGTAATCCCCTGCTCCATCGGCAATGATCCAAGTGAAGATGGCAACTTGTGATCTCTTGGGGAACTTGTGTTGCTGGTAAAGAAAAAAAATCGCTTTTGCTATCCGCAATTTGCGCAGTAAAGCAGCATCGGAAAAGCTGTTTTTTACCTCACAGATCGATGGATCTGTTTGCAAGTAGCGTTTGGGAAGGCCTCGTCCTAAAGGTGGGGCTAGATATTGTGGCAAGCCGAGAGATTCAAGATCTGTAGGATCAAGTGCATGACAGAAGATATCTTCTAAGACGGCGGGAGAGCTTTTCCCCGAAGTGGAAGTGCGAGCCTCAAGGAATTCCATCCATGCTTTGGAAAAGAGCGATTTCATACATTATGTATCACATCTTACTTGCCATTCCTGAAGATAACTTAAAAGAGTAAAATGGAACAAATTGCGAATATTGGAGTCGCGGTTTTGGTAAATGTAACCAATGCATGTGATTCCATAGGCATTGGTGTGGGTGTAAGAGAGGTCCTGAGTAGGAATTTTGAGCTTGATCATCAGAGAAAAAAGCTCATCTTTTATTGAGTGGAGAGGCGAAGCGACCATCACAAATAATTGTTCAGGCTCAAATTGTGCCTTCAAGAAGAAGGATTCCTTTTTATAATCTGCTTCCAAGGCTTCTTGCATCAGCGAAAATAAGGTTTTTAAAGAGCTGGGGATGATCAATGTTTGCCTGAGTGGCGGAGTGATGGAGTAAAAAAAGTTTTCGAGTAGAAAATCGTTATCAGAAGATGTTTCCTTAACCAGGCTGCGCAGTTCCTGGAAAACTTCTTGCTGTTTAGACAAAATGCCCCCATTGAAATCGCGGATTCCCTTAAAAATGTTATTCAACTCCAAAGAGACAGAATGCCGCGCCTTAAATAAATCGATGGTGTAATCTTTGCGCAAGAATTGCTTTTTGTCTAAGGAGACTTTGAAGACGTTAGCCTCCTTGGGATAGCGTTTTCGCAAAAGGCCGACCTTTTTGACTTCTAGATCTTCGATTTTCAAATCTGTAGATGTTTTGGAAAAAATGTCTATTAAAGATGGATCATCATCACGCAAAATCCGCAATAAGATGATGGTAAACTGTAATTGCTGTTCTGTTTGCGCATTGAATGAGATAATGACTTGAGGAAGATCGTTCAAATATTTTAACTGTTGGCTGAGCAAGAAGATGTTGCGCATGATCTCTTCTTCATTTCGAGGCATTAAAACAGGGTGCAAGATATTTTCAACACTTTCTTTAAGCTCGCGGGGAAGGTTTTTCCTCAGTTCTCTCATTTCATCTAAGCTGAATCCTGTCCCATCTTTTTTCTCAATTTCTAAGTAAAAAACGCGAATGGGGTCAAGGTTGCGGCGGTCAAGGACAACAGAGTTCTCGATCTTGCGAATATGGGGAAGACAGCAGGAGATGGCTTCCAGGATATGACGCTCTTCAAACAGTTCATTTTCTCTCAAAACATTCATCGCTCCCACAATCCCAAGGACATTGTTTTTTTGGCTTGTCTGAGAGGGAAGCGTCAGCTTGATAAACTTAAGGCTGAGGTGGCGCTCTTCCGGGGATTCCATGCACACACGCATCAGTGTTTTGCGAAAGAGATATTGGTAAGAAATGAGACGACTAACGTGGCGTAAATCGCGCATCCCTGTAAATCTGTCGCTAAAAAGAAGTAGGGAATGTTTAATTTCTTGGAAAATATCGCGGTCAAAAATTTTTGGACGTTGTTCGACATAGGGTGAAAATTGTTCTTGAAGCTGCTTGATTTTATCTTCAGCGCTAATATGCAACCAAAAATTTTGGATATGATCAAAGACATTATTTTCGAGAGTTCTGGCTGGACGAGAAAGTACGGAAGCAATATTTTCTTCGATCAGCGCCTTTTTTTGTTCTGGAGATAATTGTTTGAGAGAAACGACATGACGTGCATGGCGAATGGCGAGAATACTTAATCGCATTTCTTTTTCAATGTTTTCTTGATTATTTTTTACCAAGTCAAGTTGTTGGTCATTATCAATGTCCACAAGCACTTGATTAAAAAAGAGATTCTGCCCTGGGCAGGAAATGAAATTAAATTTCAGAGAACGGACAGAGCTAATGTTGAGAAATTTCCCCGGGACAAGCCATCGTGATAAAATGTCGCAAAAGTATCGCCCAACGCCGTGAGTGAATTCGGAATGGCAAAGCAGACTGACACAAAGTGTGCAAGGTGCTCTATCCGGATTATTCCAAGCGAGAAGGGGCAAGCTTTCGCATAAAGCAAGAACTCTTTTTTCAATGAGCACAGGATCTTTGCAAGTCGATAGCGTGATCACCAGATCTTGTGGAAGTACAGTGCGTAGAATTTGCTCGATGAAAGTAATATAGGACTCGAATTCGAGATGACTGATCCCGCGGGAAGAATAGACGGGCTTAATCAAATGGGTCGTCTTTTCCATCTCCAAGGAATGTCGTGGAAAAATGATATTGCTCGTAAAACTGTCTTTGCGAAGCGCGGTATTCATCGCGATGTTTTCCTGTTTTCAGAGGGTGTTATAAAATTCCGTTTTGGGCTTTTTGCGCCTTTTTTCGTATGTTTAAAAGTAAATCCTCGGCCTACTTTATTCAAGTATACCGAAATGAACTCAAGATTTGGTTTTTGGCTACGTCGGGCAGCCGCTGTATTTGAGCCCGCCTGCATCGCACAACTTATTCAAGTTGTGCTGCTTCGGCGCCGCATACACTGGCTCAAATTCAGGGCGCCTCCTTGCCAAATTCCCAAATCTTGAATTCATTTCGGTATATGTCACTCGGATTTACTTTTAAACCTACAAAAAAATGCATCAAAAATCCCTAAAACCCAATTTTACAACACCCTCTCAAGGGTGAGATTTTCAAAAACAATATCTCCGATTGAGGTGAGTCCCACATTGTTTAAATAGGGCTGTACAATGTATTTCATGTTCCAATGATAGATAGGGCAGATTGGCATCTCCCTGAGGAAGATTTCTTCTGCTTTTTCTAAAATCTCGGCACGCTTAAAACCATTTTCGTGAAAAGATTCTTCCAGAAGGCAAGCGAATTCAGCGTTCTCCCAGTTAGGATAGTTCTTAACATTCCGTTTAGATTTAAAGCGTTCGAGGATATTCATTTGATCGTTGTATTGTGCTAGCCAAAGGCTCTGCGCGAAGTGATAGTTGCGCTTGATCAGTTTGTCCATCAGAATCTTCTGTTCCAGATTCTCGATGTTGATGTGCACTCCTAAGGCGTTTCGCCACTGCTGTTGAATCGCCTGGGCAATTTTATAGTTGAGTTCGGATGTCGCATAATAGTAGGTGATATCAGTGAAAGCTTCCCTTGTGATTCCCAGTTCTTTCATGCCTTCTTCTAAAAGGATCTTAGCTTGGGCAATATCCCCATCTTTGAAAAAGGCTCGATTGCGATTGTTTTTCAGTACAGGAGGAATAGCACCAGTCGCAACAATCTCATCCATCTGGGTGATATTCTTCACAATCAATTCTCGATTGATAGCATAGGCAAAAGCTTTGCGAATGTTGACATTGTTAAAGGGAGGTGCATCGACATTGAATGTGATCATCGTCGTTCCTCCGACAGGATTTGTGTGCACCTTAGTTTTTTTCTTTAGCGAAGCCAGAGCATCGATCGGCAGAGGAGAAAGCGGGTCGCCTAACATATCCAACTCGCCATTTTCAAACATCTGTAATGTGGTCATCTCGTTATCGACCATACTGAAGTGAATGATGTTGGGCCGGACGCGGTTTTGATCCCAATACAGCGGATTTTTCACGACGACAATTTCATTGTTGTGTTTCCATTCTTTCAATATAAAAGGGCCATTGGAAATAAAAAATTTTCCGGCGTTAAGGGCCCAGTCGGGATATTCCTCGTCGATGCGCTGATTGACAGGGAAAAAGACGCAAAAGGAGACCAAATCGAGAAAATACGGAGTGGGTGTTCCCAGTGTGATGACGAAGGTGTTGGCGTCTTTAGCGGCGATGCCAACCTCGCACAAAGGGACTTTCCCCTGTTTAGCCGCCTCCGCATTTTTAATGGGATAAAGCAGGTGGGCATTAACGCTGGGAAAGGAAGGATCGAGAATATCTTTCCAGGATTTTTCGAAATCAAAAGCTGTGACCGGAGTTCCATTAGACCAGACCGCATCTCTTAAAAAAAAGGTGTAAACGGTGCCGTCCGGGGATATTTCGAAAGATTTTGCCAAAGCCGGGGTAATCGAATCATCTTTGTTCAATTTGACCAGTCCTTCGAACAAAAGAAAATGCAAATGAGAAGAGATTACATCGCCGCCCTTGCGAGGATCGAGACTGGGCGGTTCGTTTCTTAAATTGAGATGGACAGATTGAATCTGTTTTCGAATCGCTTCTTCTTTTTTTTGACAGGAAGCTCCAAAAAGGCCGAAGGCACAATAAAGTAGCATGGTCGCTAAGACAAATCTAGAACAGAACCTCATTATGCACCTCCGAAATGATTAAGCTAGCTTGCCAACATAGGCAAAGGTGAGAATATTTGTAAATCATAAAGATCGAATTTAGGTTTAATCAAAATCTCTGGTATAAACTGCACAGTTGTTTGTCATGGAGAGAAAGGCAATGAAAAAAGTAATCATTCTTGTAGAAGAGCTCTATGAAGATTTAGAGCTATGGTATCCAAAAATTCGATTAGAAGAAGCCGGTGGTCAAGTGATCGTTGCAGGTCCCCTTGCAGGCCATACGTACAATGGCAAACATGGCTACCCCTGCAAAGCCGAAATGAGTTTTAAAGAAGCTCTTGCAGTTTCGAGTGCTGCTGTTGTCATCCCCGGTGGTTATGCTCCGGATCGGATCCGCAGGTCTCCAGAGGCTCTCCAGATCGTGAAGAAGTCGTTCGATGAGGGAAAAGTCATTGCCTTTATTTGCCATGGAGGATGGGTTCCGATTTCAGCAAAGATTCTCAAGGGAAAGAAAGTCACAAGCTTTATTGCGATCAAAGATGATTTAGAAAATGCGGGGGCGATTTGGCAGGATAAGGACGTTGTTATCGATGGAAATTTAATCAGCTCGCGCCATCCTGAAGATTTGTCAGTGTTTGCCAAGGCTATCGTCGACCATCTCGGGTAGTAGTTAGACTGAATTAGTATGGCTGTTCGTGCGCTCACTCCCGCCCGGACTTCGTCTCGATTGGCGGGTTCCTTTTCGCGTCGACTCACAGAGCCCGTCTAAAAAACCTTGAGAAGGGTGTCTTTTTAAACTTGAAGTTGATATTTGATCAAGTTTGTTGTGTCGTAAGTGCTATGGAATGCGCTGGTTGAGAATGTGGGGCAACTTGGACTTGAACCAAGGACCAGCGGGTTATGAGAGCGGAGGGATTCCTCCGCTACTCTGCTGTCCGGTCTTTGTTTTTCTTCTCGCTTATTCTTTCATCGTGAGAAGGAATTCGACGTTGCTATTTGTCTTTTTAAGGCGTCCGATCAAAAGATTCATCGCATCCAATGGAGAAAGATCGGCCAGAGCTTGCCGCATCAGATAGATTTTCTCAAGTTCATCGGGATGATAAAGAAGCTCTTCTTTGCGCGTACCGCTCTTGATAATGTCGATGGCTGGGAAGATTCTACGATCAGCAAGACGTCGATCAAGAACAAGTTCCATATTTCCTGTTCCCTTGAACTCTTCGAAGATGACCTCGTCCATGCGCGACCCTGTGTCAATTAAGGCTGTAGCGATAATCGTGAGCGAACCGCCTTCTTCAACATTACGGGCTGCGCCAAAGAAGCGTTTGGGTTTGTGAAGTGCGCCAGCATCGACACCTCCAGACAAGATCTTGCCTGAGTGCGGCTGAACTGTATTGTAGGCACGTGCGAGTCGCGTTAAATTGTCAAGGAGGATAACGACATCGTGACCGTATTCGACGAGACGGCGCGCTTTTTCGATGGCCATCTCGGCCACTTGACAGTGTCTTTCTGGGGGTTCGTCGAATGTCGATGACACGACTTCCCCTTTGACGCTGCGGATCATGTCCGTCACTTCTTCGGGCCTCTCATCGATCAGCAGGACAATCAACACAACCTCAGGATGGTTGGTCGAGATCGCATTGGCGATGTTTTGCAAAATAATTGTTTTTCCTGAGCGGGGAGGGGCTACGATGAGCGATCGTTGACCTTTGCCGATAGGTGCTGTCAAATCCAGCACACGGGTGGTCATCCGGTCTTTCGTCGTTTCCATGACAAGACGTGAGCTGGGATAAAGCGGGGTAAGGTTTTCGAAAAGGACGCGGTCTCGTGCTTTATCAGGATGTTTGTTATTGATTTTTTCGACTTTTAAAAGAGCAAAGTATTTTTCTTTTTCTTTAGGCGAGCGGATGGTTCCGTATACGGTATCGCCTTTTTTCAGATCGAAACGTCGGATTTGAGCCGGAGAAACATAAATGTCTTCTGCGGATGGGAGATAATTGTAGTTAGGGGAGCGTAAAAACCCGAAACCGTCAGGAAGAACTTCGAGCACCCCTTCACCTACGAGAACCTCGTCAGGCCTTTCAGAAAGGTATTTGACAATTTCGAAGACAATTTGCGATTTGGCCAAAGCACCGAGATTTTTCAAGCCGAGGTTGCGCGCAAAGTGATTGAGCTGATCGACGTTCATGCGTTGGAGATCAGCAATTTTTGTGACATTTTCCTGGGGTGGGGGCCTGTCGGTCGGCCCTTTAGGTGTTCTATCATTGCCAGGTTCTTGGACATCTTGAATGGTGTCTTCTTGATTCATTGAAAATCAGACTCCTTAGTTAACGAGGATATTTTTTACTTTTCTGTTAATTGGAAATAGAGTGGTTTGACTTTGAGTTTGAGCTGCTTAACATCGCCATTGTTTTCAATCGAATAATGCGCTTTATTGGCTTTTACTTTCGGTTCTATCTGTCGTGTCATTCGCTTGTCGAATTCTTGAACGGGTTGATGGGTTTGCTGCGCGAATCTTTTTCGGCAAAGTTCGGGATCAGCAAAGATACTGATGACAGCATCAAAGCGTCCTTCTCCTTCTGACTCATAAAGAAGGGGAATTTCCGCAACAAATAAAGAGTATTTCTTTTCACGATTGATCTGCTGATATTTTCGCTCAATTTCATCGAATACAGCCGGATGAATAATTTCTTCCAGGGCACGAAGGAGGTCTGGTTGAGAAAACACTTTAGCACCGATCTTCTTTCGATCGAACGCTTGACCGCTGATAATATCTGAACCTAGTAATCTTACGACCTGCTGGCCAACGGTAGTTCCTGGAGATAACAACTGGTGGACTATCTCATCGGCACTTACGACATAGGCGCCGAGTTCTTCAAAGATTTGGCAGACGGTAGTTTTCCCGGCTGCTAACCCACCTGTTACAGCAACTTTCCTTAGTTTTAACATTCTCTCCAGTTTTTTCCAATAGAAATATTAACAATGAGGGGGATATTCAAGGCAAATATCCCTTCCATTATGTTTTTTACTTGACTAGAGAGCTTTTTTGCTTGTTCATCGGCTGTTTCAAACAAAAGCTCATCATGGATTTGCAGGATCATGTTACCTTCATCGGGATGTTTTTTAAGATGTGCATCCACTTGGACCATAGCCATTTTAATCAAATCGGCAGCTGTTCCTTGTAATGGCGTATTGATAGCCAGCCTTTCAGCAGCGGCGCGAATTGTGGGGTTTTTGCTATGGATCTCAGGAATCGGCCGTTGTCTGCCCGTCAAAGTGACAGCTCGTCCTGTTTTGCGAACGCTTTCTTTACAGAAGTTAAGAAATTCTTTTACTTTTGCGTATCTTTCAAAATAAGTATGAATAAACTCTTCTGCTTCGTTGTAACTGATCCCCAATTGCTGCGAGAGCCCGAAAGCTTGCTGACCGTAGATAATGCCAAAGTTGACGGCTTTGGCTCGATAGCGCATCTGGGGAGTCACTTCTTGCAGGGGAATGCCAAAGACGAGCGCAGCCGTATAAGTATGGACATCTTCTCCTTCCTGGAAAGCTTTGAGGAGGGAGGGATCTCCAGAAAGGTGCGCAAGCAGGCGCAGTTCAATCTGGGAATAATCGGCAGCGACAAAACTGTAGTGCGGCTTTTGAGGTCTGAAGGCTTCGCGAATTTTCATTCCTTCTTCAGTGCGTACGGGAATATTCTGCAGATTGGGATCTTGGCAGGAAAGCCGTCCTGTAGCGGCAACGGATTGATTAAATGTGCAGTGAATCCGATGAGTAGTAGGGTTGATTTGTTCAGGAAGTGAATCGACATAAGTCGAGCGCAGTTTCTCTAAAGTTCTATATTCGATGATTTTTTTAACGATCGGCGCCTCTTCTTTAAGAGAATCGAGGACGTCAAACGCAGTGGAATAGCCAGTTGCTGTTTTTTTTGGAGCTTTTATCCCCATTTTTTCAAAAAGAATCACGCTTAGCTGTCTTGGAGAATTGATATTGAATTGCTCTCCAGCAAGATCATAGATCTGATGCTCCAATTCTTTGATCTTTCTTTTGAGTTCTTCGGACATTTTCTCAAGTTTTTTCACATCGACATAGATCCCATTTCTCTCCATTTGTGCTAAGATGGGAATCAGAGGAAGCTCAATCTGCTCAAAAAGAGGGGTCAATTCCATGAGTTCTAAATCTTTTTCAAAGAGCTGCTTTAGTCTTAGAGTAAAATCGACGTCCTCGCAACAATAATGGGTGATTTTATCTAAGGGAACCTCGTTCATCGAGATCTGTTTTTTCCCTTTGCCGATCAGATCTTCGATAGGAATTTTGACCTCGCCAAATTTTTCCAAGGAAAGCCCATCGAGATTGTGCCGCTGAGTTTGTGGACTGATTAAATAAGAAGCAAGGATGGTGTCGAAGGCAATGTTCGGCAGGGTGATGTTTTCGTTGCGCAGGACATGAAGGTCGTACTTAATGTTATGGCCGATAAAGCCAATCTGGTCATTTTCCAGTAAAGGCTTTAATAGGCTAAGTCCCCTTTCTTTTCCGAGTTTGCCATTAAGGGGGATGTACCAAGCTTCACCAGGACGGATACCGAGGCCGATTCCGACAAGTTTTGCCTGCATAGGACGAATATCTGTTGTCTCGGTATCGAGGCAAATCTCTTTTTCTTTTTCAAGGCGATGGACTAATTCTTCAAGAGTTTCTTCATCGTCGATAAGATGATAATGGAAAGCAATAGGCTCTTTGATAGGTCGCCCTTTTGAAGGGGTTTCTTCTTCAATACCCAGTTCGCGTAAAAGGGACATGAAACGCATTTCATGATAAAATTCTTTGACTCTTTCCAAATCGGGAGTCTTTAAGTGAAAGAATCTTTCTTCGTGAGGAAAAGGAATATCCGTATGGATGATCGCCAATTTTTTACTCATCAAGGCAATCTCTTTGTCATTGATGATCACCTCTTTCTTTTTACCGCTCAATTTTTCGGGATGTGCGAGAATGTATTCTAGTGTACCGAATTCGCTCAGAAGAGATGCAGCAGTTTTTGGACCAAATCCTTCAAGTCCAGGAATGTTGTCAGAGGCATCACCGACCATTGCTAAAAGATCGACAATCTGTTCGGGAGTCACCCCGAATAGCTCTTTCACTTTTTCCCGATCGATGAGGAGATTATCTTTATGAGGATTGATGATGAAAATATGATCCGAGACGAGTTGGCAAAGGTCTTTATCGCTGGTGCAGAGAAAAACTTGAATGCCTTTTTTTTCCATCCATCGGGCAATGCTTCCCATGGTATCATCTGCTTCGACTCCAGTCACGGAAAGGTAGGGTATTCCCGCAATCTCGCAAAAATGCAGAGCCTGGTTTAATTGGGGGAAAAGATCCTCGGGCATTCCTGTGCGGTGGCTCTTATATTCGCTATAAATCTCCGACCGCGACTTTTTGTTTTCAGGACCATCGAAGACCGCCACAAAATAATCCGGGGAGAATTCATTCATCAATTTGAAAAGGGAACGGATGAATCCGTAAAGGGCATTGGTCGATTCCCCTTTTGCATTGGTCATCGGCCCGATTGCATAGTAGGATCGGAATAAGAAATTAACAGCGTCGACGATGTAAATTTTTTCCATGAGAAGTTAAGAGACGTTCTTTGAATTTTATAACCACCCGTTCGCTTCGTTCACTAGAGGGCACAGAGAGCACAGAGGGAGGATTTTTTTTCTCTGTGCTCTCTGTGCCCTCTAGTGAGCGAAGCGAACGGGTGGTTAAATTTTTTCAATTGAAAAATTTCTGGACAAACTGGATGTTTTTGGACAAACAAGGTGTTTACTGAAATTCGAGGCCGGGTTGATACATATAGAGAAATCGTCCGCTTAATTCAGAGTTCATAAATGCATTGATTTGAAAATGATGGGTCACTTTTCCAGAGAGCAGCGAAAGTTTTCCCTGAGTAATGTCCGCAAGGAATGGGCGCATGGGGGAAATGGTCATCACTTGATATCTTTGGTTATCGGAGATTTTTGCCGCTTTTGCAAGCTCTGAAACTGCAACTGTATAATCCGCATTGCCGTCATCGACATAGCCGAGCTTTTGCGCATCGCCTGCGACAAAAACTTGCGCGCCGTATTCGTTGACCAGTTTATCCTGATCTAAGTTAGGCCGTGCTGCTATCACAATGGAAACAAAGCGCTGATAGAGATCAGCGGTGATATTGCGTAAAGAAGCATCTTCCCCAGGTTGCCATGGCCTAAACGGGTTAAGCATGTCTTTGTCCTTACCTTGAGTGATTGTCAAGGCTTGGACTCCATACCTGTCCATCAGCCCCGAGAAATTGAACGCGGGGCCCAAAATCACACCGATAGAGCCGATGACGCTCGAGGGCGAAGCAAAAATTTTATCACAAGAGGAAGCGATGTACATGCCGCCTGATGCGCACATGCCATCAACATAAGCGTAAATCGGCACTTGATATTTTTTCTTGTAATTCAAAAGGGCGCGATAAATTCCGTCCGCGTCATCAACGGTTCCTCCAGGTGTATTGATATGCAGAAGAATGCCTTTAACGCGATCTGGCGAGAACATGCCTTCGTGGGAATCGAATAAAGAATTTTGAAATTTATTAGCTATCAAATCGCCTTGGCCAATCACACCTGTGATATCCATTTTTAAAAGCACTGGAGAGGTATGAGGAAGAAGCTCGCGCTGGCCATTTGCATCAGGAGAAATTTCAAGAGAGCTTTTCGGAGGATAAATATCCGGCGAGGAAAACATCATCAGTGCAAGGAAAATTAATAGTATGCCTAGCAAAACACCAATGACTCCGGCAAAAGCTTTGCACAAGATGCGTATTGCTGAGATGAGAATCGATTCTCTGGCGTATTCCATGATTTAGCTCCAAAAATGACGGAAAAAACTTTAGAATGTCAAGGGAACTGCAAAACTCCTCGCCGCATAAAATCGCGCTTTTGCAATTCTCTCTGTCTTAAACAGAATCTTAAAAGAGAAGAGGATTTTGATCTACTAATGCTTTTGGATGGATCAAAAAGGGTTCGTAAAGAGATCCCAACTAACACAGGCCGTTCAAGACTCAACCTTTCAGGGGCCATCGATGTTGTCTCCCACAATGTGGTAATCCAGGAAGACCAAACTTTAAATGCAGAATCTACGATCCGTTTTTTTCAAAAGATCGAGGAAGCCTATCCATTGTTTCGCGATGGTATAGAAAGGGTTGTTAACGATTTATAACCTCCGCGGCTCTGCGTCTTTGCGTTGATCCCCTGCCGACTGTGTTCGTACAGGCGCTACAGGGGGCTAAAAAAACCAATTTTTGAAGTTTCTTCAGTATATTTCAATGCCTAGCTTCAATATTTTGATTTACACCCACTTTGATTCACCCTTTTTCTTTTTTAAGTTTTGGCTTATCCTTGGGGTAAAACGGAGGAAAAAAATGGATGCTTCCAGCTCTCCTTCTGAACTTGTCATGGGTGACAGGCTTTGGTTTTTTGAAATTATCGTTGGTATTCTCGTTTTAGTTGCCGTTAATTTTGTCTTTAAAAAAATTGTTAAGCATGTGCGGCATCGCTCTCTTTCGGTGTCGCATGATTGGAAAGAGAAGATCGATGAGGTTCTCTTTCTGCCTTTTCAAATTTTATTATGGATTTTAGGGGGAACCTTAGTGATTGAAATTTTGGGAAGGCGATTTGACTTTTCTTTTTTTGAGAATTACATTAATGCCTTTCGCAGTACTGGATTTGTCCTCTGCCTTGCTTGGGTATTGCTAAGATGGAAAAGTGTCGTTCAAAAAAACTTTTTGAACAAAGAGCACCATCACAAAAAAATCCATACGGGTTTTGTGTATGCTGCCGGTAGAATTTTGTCGATGATGATCGTCGTCATTTCTTTGATGATCGTCCTTCAAATCTGGGGATTGAACATTGGGCCGCTCATCGCATTTGGCGGCATCGGGGCAGCTGCAATTGGTTTTGCAAGCAAAGATGTCATTGCTAATTTTTGCAGCGGTCTAATGCTGCACATCAATCGACCATTTATGATCGGGGATTCTATTTCTCTTCCTGAACAGAACCTTGAAGGGAGTGTTGAAGAGATTGGTTGGTCTTTGACAACGGTGCGCGACAAAGAAAAAAGGTCTGTTTATCTTCCTAATTCGATTTTTTCACATGCTCAAGTGATAAACGCCTCCCGGATGACTCATCGCCGCATTGAAGAGAAGTTCGGTGTACGTTACGAGGACTTTCTGCGCATTCCTGAACTTGTAGACAAACTCAAAATTGCCATTGCTAATCACCCGGACATCGATGCCCATTTGCCGGTTCTTGTTGTTTTAAACGGACTCAACCAATTCACACTAGACTTATACATCGACATTTATACGCTTCAGACGCGATACGACAAATATCTGACGGTCAAACAGGAGATTTTGATGTTGATTTATAGAGAATTGATAGAGGCTGGTGCAGAAATGCCGATACCGATGCTTTCCATTCAAGGCAGACTAGCCACAAAGGCTCCGCTTTAATTCGAAGTGGTATCTTCTGCTTTGGCGGTCGGAGGGAGAGCAGAATTTCTCTTGATCTGCCAAAGTTCAATAAAGGCAAGCATGCCAAAAAGAATGAAAATGCCATAGAGATAACTTGGGAAAAAGACACCAAATGTCAGCCCTATTAGGACGAGAAATTGGAGCGCTGTTGTGACTTTGCCCCAACGTATAGAGGTAAAACGGTAGCTTTCCCAATGTCCGGTAAGGCTAAGATAGAGTCCAAACAGAAGAAGAAAAAAATCACGAGAGATCATTGCGAGTGCTTGCCACAACTCCATTTTCCCTTCTAGGAACAAAACGACAAGTGCAAAAAAGACAAAGAATTTGTCCATTGCGGGATCAAGGATCGCCCCAAAACGTGTCACAGCCTTACAACGACGCGCTAAGTATCCATCAATGCTATCAGTAAGCATTGCTAAAAGAATGGCAATGATGCGAAATGTCGTGTTTTCTACCAAAAACAAAAAAGCTAACGGAGCTCTAAGAAAAGATAAACTGTTATGTAAGCTTAACATTCTGCTAACGATTTGTATGAGATGATCAAACTAATTTGTTGATAGGTTTTTCTTCCGTATCTTCTTCCTACTTTTATACCAAATAATGCCAATTACCGTCACACTGAAAGCAGCGAAAATTAACAGATTAAAGGTCTTAAGATAATGCCAAATGGCCTCATAGTTTTGACCGAGGGCGAAGAACAAATAGAAGCATGTACTGCACCAAAGAATGCAGGCAAAGGCATCCATGAGAACAAATTTTCCAAAGTGCAGTTTACTCATTCCCGAAGACATAAAGATGCAATTACGCACACCAAATGGAATAAACCGGCCAATGACAAGTGTCCAAAGGCCATATTTCTCATAAAATTGTTTAATCCTGGAGAGGCGGTGAGCGCTGAGGAGTTTTGAAAAAAACTTTCTCTTGCTCAGCGCGGTTCCAATTAACCTGCCGAGCCAATATGCGCACATCGCAGAAAAATAACAGCCAAATAAAATACTATAAAAAAGGAGCCATGTGTGCTCTGGGACAACTGTCGCAGCTAAAATCGCTGCAAGCAATATGAGAAGATCCGCGCTAAAAGGAATATTAAATCCGGCTAGAATGATCGCAATAAATAGATACCAATGAGCATGATGGGCGTGACGAGTAATGATTTCTGTCAGGTATTCCATAATATTATTTATAACATATCATCGTATTTAATCTGATTACTTATACCGAAATGAACTCAGGATTTGGTTTCTGGCTACGTCGGGCAGCCGCTGTATTTGAGCCCGCCTGCATCGCACAACTTATTCAAGTTGTGCCTGCTTCTCTTACAAAAGAGCAATCGTGCTCTTTTGATAAGTGTCCGCAGCAGCGCCGCATATGCTGGCTCAAATTCAGGGCGCCCTCCGGGCCGGTTCGCTTTGCTCACCTGCTCCTCTTTGAAAATATCCACTGGACATTTTCAAAGTATCCGCAGCCTTGCCAAATTTCCAAATCTTGAATTCATTTCGGTATAGCGGAAGAGTCGGCCATCACTGGCTGAAGAACAGGTTCTTGCTCTTCGTCGGGATCTTTAAGAGTTTCTTGATGAGAGACGAGATCGTTAAAGCGTTTTCCAAGCGAAAAAGCAGCCGTCGTCCATGCCGCGATCACGAATAAAAGCAGAAAGCCGACATAGGGAGTGCTGAGCGAAACTGTGCCAAAAACCATGAGCAAGCTGGTATGGATGAGCGATCCGCCTGATTTTCCAATGCGGGATCCGACACCATCGATCGCTGCTTTTCCTTTTAATTTGCATTCTTTACTCAGAGGAATGAAGGCAAGTTCTTTGGTGGCATCAAAAAGAGTATATTTAGAGGCGCGGGCAAGACAATTTTGCAAGGACCCAAAAAAGACGCATAGGGCAAGTGGGGTTGTGCCAAACCAGGAAGCAAAGGAGGCAAAACTAGAGTCTTTGAAAAAGAAGAAGAAAAAGAAGGCAATGCCGGTTGTCAGCAGGATCATCGGCGAGATGAGAGCGTTTGTTGTCCAGCTGAATTTACGAATAATCGTACTGGAAATGAATACGCTGATGATGGTTGCTACAATACCGATCCAAGTTAAAACTTGTCCCATATAGGCATTGAAATCCGAAGGGTTGGGGTAAAGTTGTTTGACCTGGTCTTTCCAGACAACTTCAACAAGATTAATCGCGATATTGTACATGACGACGATGACCGCGATGCAGATCAAATATTTGGACTTGGCTAAATAAGCAAAATTTTTACGCAATCCCATTTTTACTTCTTCCATACCCTTATTTTGAGCGTGATAGGAGGGAGCGTTGTAACCATGACCTTGGGTATGGATATAGCGAAAGAGGGCCATGCATAAGCCACCTGCGAGAACAAAAATACTACATAAGAGGAACACTGTCTGGTCCCAAGCAGTCGCTCCAAAGGGCAGGCCTGGGTAGAATGTGTTTTGCGACATCGAAGTGGCGACAGATCCAGCGACAACCCCGGAAAGGTTGATTCCAATTCCTAAAAGCCCATAATAGCGTTTGGCATCGTTAACGCTTGTCACATCATTTGCAAACCCCCAGGCTAGCACAGTCATGATGATCGTGCTCCACATCTCAGCCATAATGTAAAACAGGGTAAAGGTCCAGTTTCTAAAGATGGCGACAAATCCCTGCAGACCTTGAGGAAGTAGTTTTTGAATCTCATCGCAAACAGAGTGCGGGTGAAGCGCATCTCGAAAGGGATAAAGGGCAAACATGAAGAACAAGAAAAAGGCGATGAAAATGCTCATCATCGCGTAAAATATTTTTTCCCTGGATAGGCGGTTTGAAACGCGTGTAAAAATAAATGTAAAAAGAAATGCCATCGGAACAATCGCCCAGACCTTCAAGTAGGGCAATGCTTCTGCTCCAGACGAAGGAGCGGTAACGACAAGAGCATCCTTTGTTCCGCGCAAAAGGCTGTAGTTAAATCCGACGAGAAAGAAGATCAAGAGTAAAGGAACGAACCTTTTCAGCTCATGACGGTAGATCGGCCAAAGGAAAGCCCGGATTCTACCAAAACCTGTCGCAGAAGACATATCTCGCCTAGGTTATATGGAGCAGTTCTTAAAAGATGGGGCCATTATAGCGGTTTTACCTTATTTGACAACGATTAACCAGCCGATGTATTTGAAACTAAAAATTAAATTTTTCTCAAATTGATAAGAGAGTGTGTTCAAATCATTTTAATTTGAAGACACTTTCTAAATTAATTTAAAGAGGGAATTGCAAAACTCCTCGCCGCATACACTGAAGAAACTTCAAAAATTGGTTCTTTTAGCCCCCTGTAACGCCTGTACGAACACAGTCGGCAGGGGATCAACGCAAAGACGCAGAGCCGCGGAGGTTATAAATCATTAACAGTACGTCCTCAAAAACCTATGGCAAGCACTGAATGTCATTTGGATCCATGCCAGGCTTTGCATTTATCGATCTCAATCAGGCATGGATCCAAATGGTCTTCAACTTTTGCCATGAGTTTTTAAGGACGTACCATTAACAACCCTTTCTATACCATCGCGAAGCAGTTTCCGCCCAAAATTGAGTAACAATCCTAATTCGATGGGCCTCGATTGCAGCATCTATTGCCTGCTCTGTCAATCTAAAACTAGTTAACTCCGGTCAAAGCTTCGATGCCGGGAAGATGGCCGTATTCAATAAACTCTAATGAAGCTCCCCCACCGGTCGATACATGGGTAAATGATGAGATCAACCCCAGTTGATGAACCGCAGCGACAGAATCTCCGCCTCCAATCACAGTGATTGCCTTAAGAGATGAGAGTACTTTAGCAATCTGCTCTGTCCCTTTAGCAAAATGGGGGAATTCGAACACGCCAAGAGGGCCATTCCAAAAAATAGTTTCCGCATTTTTTAAGATTGTGCTCCATTTTTCCACTGTTTCAGGTCCAATGTCCATCCCTTGCCAGCCATCAGGAATTCCCTGAGAGGCGGTAATGCACTGACTTTGCGCATCATCGCGGAAGGCATCTGCAATGATCAAGTCTTCAGGCAGCCAGCAAGGAATTTTTTTTTCATCGCATGCTTTTAGAAATTCAGTGGCAACTGGAATCTGGTCGTCTTCATGAATAGAGTTTCCAATCTTGATCCCTTGGGCAAGGTAGCATGTAAAGGCCATACCTCCGCCGATGAAAATACCAT
This sequence comes from uncultured Verrucomicrobiae bacterium, assembly GCA_963718565.1. GTDB lineage: Bacteria > Chlamydiota > Chlamydiia > Chlamydiales > Rhabdochlamydiaceae > CAJCIW01. The sequence goes on along the minus strand of OY970364.1, from coordinate 1,635,722 downwards.
CTGTTTTTGAAAGGAGAGACTTAAGCACTCCCATTTTCGTAGAAATTTTTGCTCCTCCAATAATGGCGTAAAAAGGACGCTTGGGATTTAGCAGTGAGCTGAGAAAATGGATCTCTTTTAGCATGAGAAAGCCTGCAGCGGATTTTCCTGGAAAATACTGTGCAATCGCCGCTGTCGAAGCATGCATGCGATGCGCAGTTCCAAAAGCGTCGTTGACATAGATATCGCCAAGACGTGCGAGCTTTTTTGCAAAAGTGGGGTCTATAGAAGGTTTTTCTTCGGCGGGATGAAAACGCAAATTTTCCAAGAGAAGAACTTGCCCAGGTTTCAAATCGCTCGCTATTTTTTCTACTTTTTCGCCGATGCAATCTTCTGCCATTTGCACGGGTATTCCGAGCAATTTTGAAAGAGCTTTAGCGCAAGGAATTAGCGAAAATTGAGGATCAGGAGTTCCCTTTGGCCTTCCCAAATGGCTCATCAAAATTGCGCTTCCGCCTGATTTTAAAATATATTGAATAGTGGGTAGGGATTCTCTAATTCGAGTATCGTCAACAACCGAACCATCCTTGCTTAAAGGAACATTGAAATCAACGCGAACCAGGACTTTTTTTCCTTGGGGATCTAAATCTTGTAATTGCAATTTTTTCACAAACACACTCTTAAAGATTTGCAAAGGGACTTGCTGCTTGTCCGAATTGGATTCCTTTATTGCGTTTTTTTAATTCCGTTTTCAAAGAGAAAAGTAGATCTTGATCGAAGTTCTGGTTGACAGCCCAGCGTAAATACTCCACTGGAATTTCAGAAAAGAAACGCCCCTTATGTTTTCCAAGAGGCATCGCTTTAAGCTGAATCGGGCTTTTAAGTCGATTGACGATTTGCTCTGTCGTTTTATAGCGTCGGGCAAGATATTTGAAGACTTCGATGTTCACGACCACATCATTCATTGCGCGATGAGCTCCCTCTTCGGCAATGTTGAAGTGCTGGCGAAGTTTTTCTAAAGAATTGATGGGGCTTTCGCCATAAAGTCGGGCCAACCGCAAAGTGTCCAAATAGGGATGCGAAGCGAGCTTGCAAGGGATCTGATGTTGTTTTGCAGCGGCGCAGAGAAAAGCGATATCGTTAGGGATGCCATGCCCTACAAGGATGGATTTCCCAACAAACTCAAAAACCTTTGGAAGAATTTCCTGAATTTTCGGTTTCCCTTTCACCATGATATCATTGATATGGTGAATGGCAATGGAAACTTCTGGAATAGGCATCTGAGGATCGATCAGCGTTTCAAACGATTCCACTGTTTGATCGAAGTCAAATCGCACCATCGCGATTTCGATAATGCGATCTTTATCGGTTTCGAGCCCGGTAGTTTCGCAGTCTAAACAGACGAACACATCTTTGTTAATTAGGCCCATTTTGAACTCGCTCTTTAGATAACAGATTATTAATTTTGTGGATAAGTTCTATTCTAGCGTGCGGATCTTTAATTGAGTAATGAAGAAAGCATGGGCAAGCTGAATTTTGAATTTTTTTTAGGGAATCCAATGCGGCCAAGGTATTTTTCTTTTTTTCCATTTCGCTCGTCTTGTCTGTTTTAGTAAAAATGATGAGCTGAGACTTTTGATGAAACGATGCCCATTGGACAAAAGCGAGGTCCTCTTCTGAGGGTTGGCGTCGGGAATCGAGCAAGAACAAGATCAATTGCAATGTGGAGCGGTTTTGCAAATAGTGATCAATGATATCCACCCATTGGGCTTTGACTTGTTTGGGCGCCTTAGCGTAACCATAACCAGGGAGGTCGACAAGGACAAACTGCTCATCGACAGAGAAAAAATTAATCGATCGCGTCTTGCCAGGAGCGGATGAAGTTTTTGCTAGCTTGCTCTTAAGAAGATGATTAATTAAGGAAGATTTTCCGACATTCGAGCGACCTACAACGGCAATTTCCGGCATCAGATGGCCAGAGGGGGTGACTATTTTGGGAAAACAATCCTGTGAATATGCCGAGGCGATAAATTGCGCTTGGGTAAATGCAGCTTTTTTTTTCATTTTAAAATCTCAATTTGTCTTGTTTTTTCTCCGAGGTGAGAAAAAATGACCTTGAAAGTATGAGTAGGGAGCGAGGAGGTAATTTTTTCAGCCCATTCCAAGCAACAAATGCCCCCAGCTTTAAAATATTCATCAAATCCAGCGGCAAAAAATTCTTCTTCTCTAGGGAGTCGATAAAGATCGAAATGAAATACCATTTTGTCCCCATTGTAGATATTCAAGAGAGTGAACGTTGGGCTGCACACGTTTCTCATATCGACTGAGCCGATCCCATCGACAAGACCGCGAATAAAAGTCGTTTTACCTGCACCGAGGTCTCCAAAGAAAGCAATGATGGAACCGGAAGTTAGGGATTGGCCAAAGGCTTTTCCTAAACGATGAGTTTCTTCGGGGGAGTGTGTGGTATGTTTAGCAAATATACCGCGCTCCGTCAGGTTTTGTGAATTTGGACTGGCTGCGGCTTTGCCCAATCGATCCTCCCCGTTCGCTTCGTTCACCTGCTCTGCACTGCGAAGGTCTACTAGACCTTCTCGTGTCTCCGCAGCCATAGTTTTCACTATGGCTTCGTCATTCGGACCGCAAGCTTCGATTGTGCTTTGCCTCGCTGAGTCCAAATTCACAAAACCTTCCTGCGCGCGGTATAACATATCTTGAAAAAGACGGCCAAAGGTTTACCCTTCATCTTCAGACTCTTCTTTGACCTCCTCCAGCCACTGATCGATGTAGGATGAGAATTCATCGTATTGTGATAAAGATTCTACAAATGAATTGATTTTACCTTCTTCAAGCTGTTTTTGAATGAAGGCGAGAAAGGTTTCTTCGATTTGGAAACGATTTTGATTAGGAACTTCTTCTAAAGGAATTGGCTTCAGTTGATTTTTGACAAAATCGTCGAGGACGGCTTCCTTGCTGTTGAATAGTTTTCCTGTAACTGCAGAGGAATAAACAATCTTTGTGATTGGCTCTTTGCGTTTGACGATGTAGTTTTTGATCACTTCAAGATCTTCAGAGACAAAAAAACGCTTGGCCTTCAGTCCTCCGACACGCTCCTTGTTTTCTGGACATTTTGACACCCAATCGTAAATGGCATCTTGCGGATTGGGGTGAGTATTGTCGCCAAAAACTTTGCCGGTAAATGGACAGATATACACTTTTTTTGTTTGCTCATTGACACTTTGTTGTCCGTATTGGATCTTAATCTCTGTCTCGCGCCAAAGCTTTCCCTGAGACTCTAACTTGTCTACTAACTCGTCCTCGCTTTGAAAAATCATTTTATCACGAATGAAGAGGACGGGGTCGATATTAAATTTTTTTTCCAAAAAAAAGAGATAGGTTGTGATGAGATCTGCTTTTTTGCTTTTTTTTAAAAATTTAAGCAATTCATCTTTAAGCGTTTCCGAGATTTCAATCGCTGCCATTTTTCCCCTTAATGATGGGTTTGGTTATTCAATAGAGATGACTTTTTAAGTGAAGAGGCAAGAGTATCTCAGATTAGTTTAATATTCAAGCGTTAATCGAAACTCAAGGCTCCGGAATTGGAGTTGATTTAGATATCTGAAATTGATACGATTCTTAGTTTTCGTTTCCAAGAGTTTTTTGAAATGCCAACCCTTTACGGTGAGGCCCTTTACGGTGAGGAAAGTTATGACACTAGTTTTAGAGCAGGCCCTAGAATTAGAGGAAATTTTTGTCCCTGGGTACGAAAAAGTTGTTAAAGTGACGAATGAAGAAGCCGGATTGAAAGCAATTATTTGCATTCACAATACGACGATGGGACCCGCTCTCGGAGGGACTAGAATTTACCCCTATGGGGCTTTTGAGGTCGCCCTTAATGACGTTTTGCGACTTTCAAAGGGAATGACCTATAAGTCTGCGATAACAGAATCGGGTTGGGGCGGAGGAAAAAGTGTCATCATCGCCGATCCAAAGAAAAACAAAACAAAAGAAATGCTTTATGCTTTTGGCCAGGCTGTGGATCGATTGCAAGGAGAATATATCTGTGCCGAAGATGTTGGATGTACCCCTAACGATGTTCTCGAAATCAGCAAGACGACGCCTTACGTCGTGGGTTTGCCCCATGTAAAAAGCAGCGGAAATCCCGCTCCTTTTACAGCCTGGGGAACTTATCGAGGTATTCAGTCTGTTCTTAAAAAAGTTACAGGTTCGGACTCTCCAGAAAATCGCACGATTGCGATTCAGGGGTTGGGAAGTGTTGGCTGCGAACTTGCGAAAATGCTTTTTTGGAATGGCGCTCGACTCATTGTTTCTGATATTGATGCAGAAAAATGTCGAGCCGTTGCTGAATTTACGGGGGCAAGAGTTGTTCCTACTGTGGATATCTTAAGCGAAGAGTGCGATGTACTCGCTCCTTGCGCTCTTGGTGGCATCATCAATGAACAGACGATTCCTCATCTAAATTGTAAAGCGATTGCCGGATGCGCCAACAATCAATTGCTCAAAGACTCCGATGCGGATGAGCTTATTGCCAAAGGAATTCTCTATGCTCCCGATTTTGTCATCAATGCAGGTGGATTGATTAATGTGACGCAAGAGCTCGCGGTCAATGGATACAATCCTGCCGCGTCGCGCGATAAAGTTCACCATCTCTATGATCAACTGATGGTGGTTTATGAAATTGCCGATCACAACCATTTTTCCACACATCGCGCAGCGCTTTCGCTTGCAGATTATCGATTAAAATATCGCATTGGTAAACGGATCGAGCCTCCCTGTTTTCATCACGCTAAATAACTTAAGTCAAAATCCGTTAATACACTCTTATGCGCACTATCCTCTCTTCACTGTTGCAAAAGGCCGAAGCAGCAATTCGAGCAGCTTTTGGCACTATCATTGATGATCCAAAAATTCTGGAACCCGAAGTAACGCCAACCACGCAGGCTCAATTTGGCGACTACCAGTGCAATAGCGCCCTCAAAATTGGAAAAATTTTGCACATCTCCCCGAGGGATGTTGCAGAAAAGATCGTGGCCCATTTCGATCGCAATGATGAGGGAAAAGAAATGATCTCAAAATTGGAACTTGCGGGTCCTGGATTTATCAATATCACAATTTCCCCCCTTTTTCTAGCCTCTCAAGTCGACACTCTTTTGCAAGATAATCGTCTTGGTGTGCCAGAGCCTGAAAAGAAACAGAAAGTGATTGTAGAGTTTTCCTCGCCCAATGTCGCCAAAGAATTGCATGTGGGGCATCTGCGGGGAACGATCATCGGCGATGCGATCGCGCGCCTATTTGAATTTTTAGGTCACGATGTTCTGCGTCTGAACCATATCGGCGATTGGGGCACGCAATTTGGAATGTTGATTGCCTATATGCAGGAAAAAGTGCCTGCTGTTTTTAAAGGGAAGAAGCAGACAGATCTGATTGAACTCATGGGATGGTATCGAGAGTCTAAGAAGCGCTTCGATGAAGATGCGGAGTTTAAAAAACGCGCGCAGCTACAAGTTGTCAAGCTTCAAAGCGGCGATCCCGAAACGCATGCTGGTTGGCAAGTCATCTGTGAAATTTCTCGACGCTCCTACCAAGAGATCTATGATCTTCTCGATGTCACATTAGTCGAACGCGGAGAATCCTTTTACAATCCTTATCTCCCTGAAATTATCCATGACTTGGAAAAAAAAGGATTGATTACGATTTCTGATGGAGCCAAATGCATTTTCTTAGAAGGATTTGTGAGTCGTGATGGAGCGCCGTTACCGATGATCATCCAAAAGTCGGACGGGGGCTATAACTACGACACCACCGATACGGCAGCAATTCGTCATCGCATTCAAGTGGAAAAGGCGGATCGGATCATTTACTTAACGGATGCAGGCCAAAGCCTTCATTTTGCCATGGTTTTTAAAGCTGCCGAAAAAGCGGGTTATTTAGATCCAACCCAAGTTCGCGTCGACCATGTTCCCTTTGGAGTTGTGCTCGGTCCCGATGGGAAAAAATTTAAAACTCGGTCCGGTGAGACTGAGAAGCTCATCGATCTTCTCCTAGAAGCTGTTCGTCATGCCAAGAAGATGATGCAAGAGCGGCTGCCCGATCTTCCGGAAAAAGAATTAGAACGCGTCTCACAAATTCTTGGCATCGACGCTGTTAAATACTCAGACCTTTCTTGTCATCGCATCAAAGACTACGTGTTCAGTTATGATCGGATGTTGAAATTTGAGGGAAATACAGCTGCTTTTCTGCTCTATGCCTATGTGCGCATTCAAGGCATCAAGCGCAAAGTCGGCAAAAATGTTTCCGACATCATGAAGAACTCTCACGTTGTTTTAGAACATCCTTCAGAGATTGCGCTTGCGCTGCACCTGCGGAGATTTGGGGAGGTCCTCGATGTGATGGCGCGAGACCTTCTCCCTAATCGCCTCTGCGATTATCTTTATGAGCTTGCTGAGAAATTTCATGCATTTTTCCGCGATTGCCGCGTCGAAGGCGATCCACGCGAAGAAAGCCGCTTGCTCATGTGTGAAGCCACGGCGCGTATCTTGGAGAAAGGTTTAAACCTCCTCGGACTCAAAACCCTCGATCGCATGTGATCAGGTTTTAAGGGTGGTTAGAGATTAAACGCGGATTGATGAAAATGTTGTCATGGCCTTTTAAAATCATAGAGACATGAAAGGGAACATGTTCACAGACCCAAGGAAGAGTGCGTTTTGGCGTACAAGAAAACCAGATGATTTTTCCTAAGCCATTTTTATTGTGCAAACGGATTCCAAATTCGGGCGGAAGAAGCTTTCGATTGGGAAGGTATTCCGCGGTATCGATAATATTTTTGATGTCCCAAGGATCTAGAAAATCCAAGTCCGAATCGTATTTGGAACCGCCTTTTCTACATTTTTGCAAACGCCGCAGATTAACACTTTATCGGGAACTGTTATACTGCAATCGGCTAAAAGGGATGAGAACAAGCACCCAAATAAGATCAAAAGATGAAGCATCAGACGGACTCTTAAATCAGAGTTTTACTGGGTTGATTAGGAATTTCTCGGACATATTTTGGAATCGCATAACCAGGCAAAAGAGCATTCAATTGATGCATGAATGATTTCCCTTCCTCTTCAGAAACCTCAAAATGTGCAGCGCCCTGAACACGGTCGAGCTGATGCAGATAATAAGGCATCATACCGTGATCGACTACTATTTCGAAAAGATTTTTTAATGTCTGCACATCATCATTGACTCCTCTTAGCAATACAGATTGAGTCAAAATGGGAATGCCGAGTTGTTGGACCTTTTTCAAATGATGGAAAATGTCTTCATCAAATTCTTGCGGATGATTGCAATGGATGACAAAGATCACTTGCTTTTTGCAAGATGCAAGCAGATGAATAAAAGCATCATCGATCCGTTCTGGGATTCCCATTGGGAAACGCGTGTGGAAACGCACTCTTTTAAGATGAGGAATTTTTTCAAGTGCGTTAAGAAGATACTGAAGTTGCGCATCACTTAATGAAAGAGGATCCCCACCACTCAAGAGCACCTCACGGATGGAAGGCTCGTTTGCGATCACAGCAAGTTCTTCAGTAAAGAGTTTATCTTTCGTCTCATAATCAAAATGCCGGCGGAAGCAATACCGGCAGTGCATGGCGCAAGCGCTCGTGCAAATCAGCAACGCTCGCCCCTGGTACTTGTAAAGGAGCTTAGGCTTGGGGCGAAATGCTCGATCCTCAACGGGATCCAAGACGAACAAAGGCGAGGGTTCGAGCTCTTCAACAGTCGGAAGGAATTGGCGCAATAGCGGATCGTTCCAATTTCCCTTTTCGATTTTCTCAGCAAGCCTTTTAGGCAAATTCAGAGGGAACGAGGAATGAGGAAGAATCCGCTCAGCGTTATTAATATCGAAATCTAAATAAGAGAGAAGTTTTTTCCAATCGGTGAAATTATCCCGTTGGATCTGCCTCCACAAAGAAACATTTAACATTAAACTTGGAATTCTGGCTTAATTGAGATATCTGTCCTGGGTTTAATATGATATAGAGCTTCTGACGTTCGAACTTGACCATTTGTGAGGTGTAAGGCAGGTTTGAATGGGAAAAGGATATTATCTTTAAGAGGATCGTATTCACAGGTTGTTTTCCCATAAACAACAGGAACTAATATAATTTCCCAAAGGTTATTGCTGCCCCTAACTTTTTTCATGGGAAACCCCTTTTTCCATGAATTCAGATCGCCAGAGCCGACTCCAATACATCCAAGGAGAGAAAGAGATTCACCTTCTTCAGTCGGATATTGAACTCTAATGCAGATCTTTTCTCTTGCACGCTGTTCATTCAGGTGGGGTAATAGGCTCTTTACAAGATCTATATTGCCACGCTGGATGGCTGAACGAATCGCTTCCTCAGGATGGCAAGTACCTTTGGTCAAGGGAAACAATGCGCTGATAAGGGGAAGACACCGCTGTCTGGTTGCTGATTTCCATGCAGCATTAGCCAAAATCTTGTTTTGATGATTTTTGAGAATACAATCCACTATTCTTGTTCTATCAGAGAAAGGATTGGAAGTTTTCTCCAAAACCGCAATCACGTCCTCTGAAAGTGGCTTTCGATTGTCTGTTGCAGCTTTTTTTAAATCTCTCCTTAAGATTTCATTTCCCGCCTCACATTTGTTTTTATTCCATTCCATCATAGGAAAATTTTCATTATTGACCAACTGGTTCCAAAACCGACAAACATGGGAAGCAGTATGGAGTGCTTGTGAATCCAAAAACCCAAAAACTGTGAAGACCGTTTCAAGAGATAGTGATGGGAAATGATACGCATTGGTGTTATTAAAACTAATCGCTGACATGATGTCCTCTTTTTTAAAAAAGGAAGATTATAAGAAACAAGAACTTTAAAATCTAGTTCTACCTTCGAGAATGGAGGGTGTAAATAAAAGTGTTGAGGCTAGGCATTACTTCAATGCCTAGCCTCAACACTTTTATTTACACCCGAGAAACGCTCCAACCTTGACAAACCGGAATAGTAGTGTATATTGGTGTATGCCGTGAAATTCATAAAAAAGTATGTTTATCCAGAGTGTCTGTTCAGCTTTAGAGAAGGCTAAAGTCTCTTACGCCATTGTAGGAGGATATGCGGTGGCCTTGCATGGGGTGGTCAGAGGAACTGTCGATGTTGACATCGCCATTCAATGGTCCCTACAAAATCTTCAAAATGCGGAAAATGCCCTTAAAGGAATGGGGCTTGTTTCTTTGATACCCATCACTGCAGAGACTGTGTTCCAGTTTAGAGATGAATACATTCAAAACCGCAACTTAATCGCTTGGAATTTTTATGATCCTTCCAATCCCATTAATCAAGTGGACGTCTTAATCAATTATGACCTTAAAGGCGCTCATGATACGAAGAACATTGAAACTGCTCTGGGAACTATCCGGATTTTATCATTAAATGAGCTGATAAAAATGAAAGAAGCATCAGGGCGACCTCAAGATTTAGAAGACGTGAAGGCGTTGAAAACCCTATGAAAGGCATTCAATACTTTTCTAAAGAATACCTCAAGCGTTGCGAGGGAGCGACACCGGATCAAATTATCGAATTTCTGGAAAATTACCGTATGCTTTTCTCAAATACTCGAAAAAAGAAAGAATATTTTACCACGCGCTTTGCAAGCTCGCTTGAGAGCACAAAGGTCACAGAGGAGGAAATCTTATAATTTCAGAGGGAATTGCAAAACTATACCCTTCGTGGATGAAAAATTTGAATGCAAAAAATTTTGCTTGACTGCATAATGTGCGCATGCATTTTTTGACCGATCAAGAAAGAACACAACTCAAGATCCAACACAAGCAAGAGCACGATGGGCGAATACGCGATCGGATAAAGGCCATTATACTCTACGATGAGGGATGGACACCGCAGAAAATTGCCAAGGTTTTACTGAGTTAGGTTTTTTCGCTGTCCTGCCTACCCTTGCGCCAGATTCAATATTAGGCCAATCTTTCAGGAGCCGTGTCAGGGATAAGTTCAGATTTTCGAGCGAATTGCGAGATTGACAAAACGGGGTGATTTCCTGGGGGAGATTAAGCAGGGCCATTTAACTAAAAATTTTTGATACCAGATCAGCTAAGATGGCATAATAAATTCCTCAAATTTGGAGGACCTATTATGTCACGCCGTAAGCCAATCGACGCCACAATCCTAGAAGCTAGTAAGAATTTTGATGCCCGTGTATTCGCGGAAACCGTCAAGGGAGAGTTTGCAGATTTCCCTGATTATCGACGTAATCAAAAACGTGTCTTATATCCAGTTTGGTATTTGACTCTTGTTATTCTCTGCGGATTCTTTTGTGGATGCAATACGATTGAGGAAATCGCTGAATATGTTTCTCTGCAGGAGGAGTGGTTTTCTTCTCTGCTAGGTGAGGAGCTCTCAGCACCTTCCCATGGAGCGCTCTGGTGGTTTTTAGTGAAAACACCCCCTGGTGCGCTCAAGCACTACTTGCAAAAATGGTTCAGCAAAATTCCTGCTTCATTGCGCGATCAGCTATTGGCGATCGATGGTAAACGGATGAAAGGCGCAAATTTCCTAGGCGGTGTCACACACGTAGTGGAGCTATTCGCAGCGGAGGATCGATTATGTCTTGCCGTGGAAAAGGTCCCAAATAAAACAGTCGAAAAGAGCACGTTACCAATCATTTTGGAGCAAGTGAATGTAGAGGGGGCGATTATTTCAGGAGATGCACATTTCACCGTAGCCGAATCGGCAGAACAAATCGTTGATGCGAAGGCAGATTATCTGCTGGCTGTTAAGGACAACCAGCCAACGCTGTGCGCTGAAATGGAGAATTTTTTTGATCAAGCTCACGCAGTCGAATGGGAGGAAGTCCCCCATTCGTTTCACCAGGAAGTAGATAAAGGCCATGGTCGAATCGACATTCGAGAAGTACGAGTCGTCGAGGACCTGGACTGGTTGCCAAATGCGGGCAAATGGAAAAACTTAGTCTGTCTCATCGAAGTAAGGTCCACGAGGCAAAAACTTGGATCTACTGCCAATGAGGTATTTAGACGGCTATATATTTCGAGTCGTCGAGCATCTGCCAAAGATTTTGCTAAATGGACCCGACAGCACTGGAGCATAGAAAACAAATGCCATTGGGTAGCTGATGTGATTTTTGAAGAGGATTATGCATTGACGGATAGAGGGAATAGTGCGGAGAACATGGGGTTGTTTCGACGTTTGGCTATGAACATGGCTGCAGTTGTAGATCCAGAAAGGGGGCTCGCCTCCGTAAGGCGCGCAGCAACTTTCGGTGGTGGGTACTTAAAGGGAATTTTGGCAACATTTTTCTGTTCGAAAATGTCAAAACATTTTAGTTAAATGGCCCTGGGAGATTAAGCTGATTAGCTAAATAATTTCCCCCAGAAAATCACCCCGTTTTGTTAGTTTTGCAATTCCCTCTTCATTTTGCTTTCAGAAGCCGCAGCCAGAGCTTTCACTAGAGGTTTAAGGGTGGACTCAGGGGCTTTTTCTCTCTTGATCTCAGCACCTAATGAGGAAAGCTTTTGATCGATCTTCTCATATCCTCTGTCAAGATAGTGAACACCGCTAATATTGCTCTCATCAGGGGCGAGCAAAGCAGCGAGGACATAAGCGAACCCGGCGCGCAAATCGGGGATGGTAATGTCTTTGGACTGCAAAGGCGTCGGTCCTTTGATGACAATGCTATGTAAAAAATTTTGCGAAGCAAAGCGGCATTCTTTGCCGCCAAGGCATTGTGTAAAGGCTTCAATATCGGCCCCCATTAAACGCAAAGTGTCTGTATATCCAAACCGGTTCTCATAAACAGTTTCATGGACGACGGATGCCCCCTGTGATTGCGTCAATAAGACGACAAAGGGCTGTTGCCAATCTGTCATGAAACCAGGATGGACATCCGTTTCGATATGGACTCCACCTCTCAATGGGCCTTTGTAGAAAAATTCTATTCCCTCTTTTTTCACTTCAAATCCTGCATTGACCTCGCGGAGCCGATTGAGAAAAGTGATCATATGGGGATGTTGGGCGCCTTCGACAAAGACTTTGCCTTTCGTGCTAATGCCTGCAAGGCCCAAAGAGGCTGCTTCAATGCGATCTGTAATGACCAGATGTTCCACTTCATGAAATTGATTTGTCTGCTGGATACGAATGGTGCGATCGGCGTCTAGTCCAATTGTGACTCCGAGTTTTTGCAGAAAAAGGATCAAATCGACGATCTCGGGTTCTGTAGCCGCGTTTTTTATGACCGTTGTTCCCTTTGCACGGACAGCAGCCATGATCGTATTTTCTGTTGCACCAACCGAAGGGAAGGGCAATGTGATGACCGAACCTTTCATTCCTTGATGGGCCCGAGCAAAATAAGCCCCCTCTTTTTTCATTTCGCGATACTCAATGGTTGCCCCGAGTTTTTCTAATGCTGTGATATGAAAATCCACAGGACGTTTTCCAATTTTGCATCCTCCAGCAGTAGGAACAATAATATCTTCATCTGTGCGTCCCAAAAGAGCGCCAATCATTAAAATGGGAATACGATTAGAACCTGAAAAACGCTGGGGAACATACGAGGTCTTCAGTTCTTTAGTGATGATTTCCAGGATTCCTGCAGACCGGTCCCACTGGATTTCGGATCCGATTTCGCGGCAAAGAGCAACAGTGACCTCGACTTCAGCGATATCGGGAACATTATGGAAAACAGAGCGTCTATCTGACAAAAGAGATGCGACGAGGAGTTTAGTGACGGCATTTTTTGCTCCGGCGGCCTTAACTTTTCCTTCTAGCGGCTTGCCGCCTTTGATTTTGAGAATGTCCATAATTGTCCCTGAGAGGCTGTTGTCGCATTAAGCTTCTGAAGCGTCTAGAAAAAGTGTTTGAAGAACAATCTCACTCTTATCGCGAATAAGATTTAATTGTAAACTTGAATCATTAAGGCATCGCAGGCCAATAAGCGTCGTGTTTCCGCAAAGCTGGCGCTTCAGATTTGCATCAGGCTTCGCCGGCGGCGAAGCAGGCCATGTGCAGGCACATGGCCGATGCAGCTGGGTGCAAAGGTGAAGATGCTAGCGCAGCGGAGACGCGACGCTTATTGGCTTGCGATGCCTAAATTGCGTGCGAAGCTTACCCTTTTCCCGTTCTTTAAGACAAGAGAATTTGGGAGGTACCCTTCATGCCTGCTGAGGTAACTGAATCGAATGTTGTTTTGTGGGAAATACTGCTGTTGAAAAGCAAGCGCAGCCCAGCCCATTGTTTTTCGCGCGTTAATTTCGACAACGGGTTGCAAAAGAACCGTTTCAGGGTCTTCAGGGAGCGTATACAACATGGTATCTACTCCTAAGTTGCCAAAAAAGCCTTTGGCCGCTATTGCCATCAGCAAAGATGCTATTTTCTCTCGATGTTTAGAAAGATAGGAAAAATATTGTCCGAATAATTCTTCTTCTTTACCGACTTCATTATACTGATATTGCCCTAGACGGTCATTATGGCAAATCGTGGATCCGAGATAAGTGGCCTGGCGATTCTTTTCGATAAACCATTGCGTGCTGAAATCCAGGACGCGATTTACCCAAGGTTCCGCAATGACAGGAAGATTTTTTTTCCATTCATCATAAAGAAATGGACGGATGCGCTCCCATGGTGTGGATGCTTCGACGAGCAAGTGGCCTTTTCCTGAAACACCGAAACATGTCTTCAAGACTTTCATTCCTGGAAAAGAGCGGAGCCAATATTCCGTTTCCAACTCTTCCGTCAGCAAAGCCGCTCTCGGTAGCTGTTGACTATTTTCAAAGGAGAAACGTTTTGAATTAACCTCCCGGACGACCTTCCAGTCAGGGATTGAATAGAGGATGCCGCGTGATTCCGCCCATTCTGCAATTAATTGAGAAGGTCCCCAACTTTCGACTTCATTGATTGAATCAAAGCTTTTTTCTTCGAGAGTAAAATAGGAGGGCGTGGAGATGTGGTGCGCATTTAAAAAGGTCCAATATTCCCGATCTGGGAGGTCAGAAAAAAGAAGCGCATCCTTCGGATCCGCATACAAAATAGGGAGGAATTGCAATTGCAGAAAAATCGCATGTTGCAAAAACGCCTCACGCACACTTATTTTTGGCTGAGTTTCTAATTCCCATTCAAAGAAGGTGTTGGCGATATGTAGTTTGGGCAATCAAACAACCATTTTTTGGAATGGACAAAGCGAGTTTGACAGTTTATAACTAAAGAGTCAATCTTGGATAAGTAGGAGAGCCGACGCCAAGGCGACAGGTGCCAAAAGCACGATTTTATGTGGCGAAGAGTTTCGCAATTCCCTCTAAAGGTCTAAAATGAAAAATAAAAAAATCCGACTCGGCATTCTTTTTGGTGGAAAATCTGCTGAACATGAAGTTTCTTTGATCTCTGCAAAAAATGTGGTCGAAGCCCTTGATCCCCAAAAATACGATATTTTCTTAATTGGAATTGATAAAACTGGAGAATGGCGTTTGCGCGATGGGTATGCTTATCTAATGAATGCTGACAATCCAAAACTTGTTCGGTTAAATGAGGCCAAGGAAAGCTTGGCTCTGGTTCCAAAACAAGATCGGAAAGAAATCGTGAGCTATTCTGGCAATCAGCTGCAAGGATCTCTTCAATTGGATGTGATTTTCCCAGTTTTACATGGCACTTATGGAGAGGATGGAACGGTGCAAGGACTGTTAAAACTTGCCAATATTCCCTTTGTTGGGGCAGGGGTCCTCGGCTCTGCCGTCGGTATGGACAAAGATGTGATGAAACGTCTTTTACGCGATGCCAAAATTCCTATCGCCAATTTTATCACTTTGCATGATCATCAGAAAAATCGATTCCGTTTTGAGGATGTTGTTAAAGAGCTCGGGCTTCCCTTTTTTGTAAAACCGGCTAATCTGGGATCATCAGTGGGGATCTCAAAGGTTAAGAATCAAGAAAATTTCGAAGCAGCAATCGCAGAGGCCTTTCAATACGATCGAAAAGTCTTAGTTGAGGAATTTATTTCTGGGAGAGAGATTGTCTGTTCTGTTTTGGGAAATGAAGATCCTATTGTTTCTTTACCTGGAGAGATTATTCCAAATCACGAGTTTTATTCTTATGAAGCGAAATACCTTGATCAAGAAGGTGCAAATTACAAAACTCCAGTTGAACTGCCGTGCGAAGTGATTGAAAAGCTTCAACAGTTAGCGATTGACGCATACCGTGCTTTGTGTTGCGAGGGGATGGCTCGCGTCGATTTCTTTTTAAAAGAAAATGGGGAGATCATCATCAATGAGATCAAGACGATTCCAGGTTTTACAAAGATCAGCATGTATCCCAAACTTTGGATGGCTAGCGGACTTCCTTACACAAATCTTTTAGATAAGCTCATCGAGCTTGCTCTCGAGCGTCACGAAAAGGAATCTCGGTTGAAGACGACTTTTTAACCTGAGTTTTGGGTTCCTTTCATAGTACTTTGCCGTATCTTTTGGGCACTTTTTGCAAATTTTGGCGCGTCCATAGGTGCCTCCAGCTATTGAATGCGCCAAAATTTGCAAAAATTGCCTCGAAACCTATGACAATCTACTATAAAATGAATCCAAAACTCAGGTTTTTAAAGCCTTTCTGCTATACTGCGCCAGTATAGCGTTTTCTCTTTTTTAAGAGGTCGGTTTTCATGCAGCATGCATCTTTCCCTCGGGTTCGTGTGGGTATCGGACAAGATAGCCATCGTTTTCTTCCTCTCGATTCCACAAAGCCTTGTATTATTGCAGGCCTAATTTTCGAAGATGTCCCAGGACTCGCAGACGATTCAGATGGAGACGTTGTTTTTCATGCTATTTGCAATGCGATTACCTCTGTTTCAGGTGTGCCAATCCTTACGGGAATCGTTATGGATCTTTGTCATAAAGATGGAATTACCGACAGTCAAGTCTACTTAGAAAAGGCGATGGAGACCCTCGGGCGCCAGAGAATTGAACACGTCGCTTTGACAATTGAAGGAAAACGCCCTCTTTTCCAAAAGCGAATAGATGAGATACGGAGTAGAATTGCTGCAGTGATGAAAATTCGTAAGGATCAAGTGGGACTAACTGCAACAACAGGAGATGGATTAACCGACTTTGGCTGTGGCGATGGTCTTCAATGTTTCTGCATTTTGACAACAATAGAGTGAGATAACGTACGTCCTCAAAAACCTATGGCAAGCACTGAATGTCATTTGGATCCATGCCAGGCTTTGCATTTATCGATCTCAATCAGGCATGGATCCAAATGACATTCAGTGTTTGCCACAGGTCTCCGAGGAAGTATGAATTGAGCGGCTTGTAAAGTCAGAACAAAACGCCCAGACCCATTAATAAAAGGGTGTAAATAAAAGTGTTGAGGCTAGGCATTGAAGTAATGCCTCCATTTCATATGTCGGAAACACGGCACTGGCGTGTCCGCGTTTCCGACATATGAAATGGAGGCATTATTTCAATGCCTAGCCTCAACACTTTTATTTACACCCTTAATAAAACTTTCGCTTGATAACAGAGCGCCCTATATTTAGACTGCTCTGGCATGAACTCAAACAGCCTCTCCGGCCACACCTTGACTGGTAGCACGTACATTAACTTCCTTGAAGACTCTGGCAAAAGTTGAAGACCATTTCGATCCGTGCCCAATCAAGATCGATAAGTGGTAAGTTTGGCATGGATCAAAATGGTCTTCAACTTTTGCCATGAGTTTTTAAGGACGTACGAGATAACCTATACCGCGCTCCGTCAGGTTTTGTGAATTTAGACTGGCTGCGGCCTTGCCCAATCGATCACCCTTGAAATTCGCCTCCAAGCGAATTTCAAGGGTGATCGATTAGCAACTTGGATTAATAAACATCAGCAAGGTAACGTTTCTGTAATCGAAGATTTTTGACATAGGCTTTTGCGGCTTCTTCGCTCATGCCCCCCTGCTCTTGGGCGATTTGCTGCAACATCGTCTCGACATCTTTTGCCATGCGATGGGCATCTCCGCAGACATAAAAATATGCTCCTTCTTCCAGCCATGCCCAAATTTCTTTAGCATTTTCATGCATTCTGTGTTGAACATAAATTTTATCGGGTTGATCTCGAGAAAAAGCGAGGTCTACTCTTAATTTCCCTTCTGCTATCCATCGCGTCCAGTCTTCTTCATAAAAATAGTCCGTCTTACAATTGCGCTCGCCAAAAAAGAGCCAGTTTTTTCCTTGCGCTCTTTTGGCTGATCTTTCCTGCATGAATGCGCGATAAGGGGCAACGCCTGTTCCCGGGCCTATCATGATGATCGGCGCATCGTCATCGGGGGGCAAAGTGAAATAGTGGGCAGGTTGGACGTAGATGGGAACTTCAGTGTCTTTGATGGCAGCAAGATGGCAGAGAAAATGACTTCCAACGCCATAGCGCTGTTCTCCCTGATGAGAAAAACTGAAAAGGGCTACTGTGAGATGCACTTCATTTTTAAAAACAAGCTGTGATGAGGCGACAGAATAAAAACGGGGAAGCAAGGGCCCAAATTGTGTACAGACTTCTTGAAGCGGAGCTTGGATATTACTGTACTCTTTAAAAAGATCGAGAGGGTCGTGCGTGTTTAAGTATTGTAAAAGGAGGGATTTATTCTCTTGCTGCAAAAGGCGATGGAGATGGTTTTTTTTGTCGTGCAGCGTCTCGCGCTCATAGAAGAGTTTAAGAAAAGAACTGTTGAGCCGAGAAAGATTGGCTTTGAAACTTAGGAAATCCCATAACGTCATGTCTGTTCCGCTACGCGGGTCATGAATACGTTCGCTGCCACGTGCTTTCATCGCTCCAATCAAATGTTGAACAAGGTGCGGGTCATTTTGAGGATAGATCCCAATGGAGTCGCCTACTTTAAATCGAATGGGCGCATCATGGAAATCCAGAGAAACATGATAGGTGTTCTTTGTCGATCCAGGTTTAGTGAGGGGATAACGTTCTTTAATGACCGATTTCACTGGATGAAGGCGATCAATTGCAGAGATGTCTTCTTTAGATTCCGACTTTTTCATAGACAGTTGTAAAAAAAAATTGTAAAAAGAGGCCAGGTCGTAAGGGTGAGTCCACAAGTCTAGTAACAGGTTTGTGGGCTGACTCTAAGGATAGTTATGAAATTTCTCCCTTTCTTTCTTCTCGTGCTGCTTTTCTTATCTGCCTGTGCTGGCGGGGGAGGATATAGACGACCTTATATTATTTCAGACACAACAGAAGAAGTGATCAGCAGCGAGCCTGTCGAAAAACGCTAAGAACCTGAGTTTTGGGTTCCTTTTTGCTAAATCTCTTTACAATCTTTCTTTTGCCATCCTTTTGTTAGCGCGTCCATTTTTTTGTTAGAAATTCCTCCCAAAAATTCAATTCCATTTAACAGCCTTGCTCGTGCACGGTCTTTTCCCAAAATTTCAACCGAATCATACAAAGGAGGTCCATGTTTTTTCCCAGTCAAAGATCCGTAGAGGAGTGGGATGATGACTTTTTTCAGTGGGACGCCAAAGACCTCTGCCGCTTCATGCGCAGCTTTTTCAATTCCAGAACGTTTCCAATTTTCTTGTTCATCCATGCTCCAAAGGATCGCTTGTAACATCATAGCAATCTTTTCTTTTGGTTGTTGAGCAGGGCAAAGGAGTTCTTCTGTATAGATGAGGTGGTTGACAAAGAAAAAACTACACAACTCCATGAATTCGCCGAATGTTTTTATCCGCGTGTGACATAGAGGCATGAGTTTTTTCATGAAAGCATCATTGTAAATCCATTCTTTCATCCTATGCCAGAGCTGATCTTCAGAAATCGTATTAATCAGATACTGTTGATTGATCCAATCGAGTTTGAGGACATCGAAATAGGCGCCGGAGACACCGATGCGCTTAGGATCAAATTCTCGGACAATTGCATCCAGAGGATAGATCTCTCTATCTTCTGGCATACTATAGCCCATCAAAGTGAGAAAGTTGATAAATGCTTCGCGTAAGTATCCGCTATCCCGATAGTAAAAGATCGAGGTTGGATTGCGGCGCTTAGAAAGTTTCCTTCCGTCTTTGCCCAAAAGTAAAGGCATGTGCATAAATGCAGGAGGCTTCCATCCAAAACTTTCGTAGAGCATCAGATGTTTGGGCGTCGAGCTTATCCATTCATCCCCACGAATCACATGGGTGATTTTCATCAAGCAATCATCGACGACATTGGCAAGGTGGTAAGTTGGAAATCCATCGGATTTAAGCAATACCTGATCATCGATATCTGCCCATGGACAGGTAATACGCCCTTTAATTCCATCTTCGAAGGAGCATTCTCCTGTCAAAGGAACTTTCAATCGAATGACATAAGGTTGTCCAGCTTTTTCGCGCTCCGCCACCTCTTCAGAGCTTAAGTTGCGATATCTTCGATCGTAGCCAACTTTTTGGCCAAGTTTTGCGGCCATTTCACGCATTTCTGCTAACTCTTCTGGTGTGGCAAAACATTTGTAGGCTTTCCCATTATCGAGTAGCATTTGACAGTGCTCACGATAGATTTCCGTACGTTCCGATTGGCGGTAAGGTCCGTAAGGTCCACCGATATCTGGTCCCTCGTCCCATTGAATTCCCGCCCATTTAAGCGCCTCGAAAATGTTGGTTTCATACTCAGGACGCGAACGTGTGCGATCTGTGTCTTCAATGCGGAGAATGAATGTTCCGCTAAAGTGTCTGGCAAAAATGAGATTAAAGAGAGCGATATATGCTGTGCCGACATGCGGGTCGCCCGTAGGAGAAGGAGCAATTCTGACGCGTACGTTGTCCATAAGTCAATTCACCTGACCTCTTTTCTTAGAAGAATCCGTTAATTTTTCCTGTTTACTGCATAGAAAGCAAGGCTACTCCTTTAAGAAAACCGCCAGAAATGCTTAAGTAGTTGATAATCAACGGTTTTGATTAAGGCGAATGCGCAACTCTTCTTCGACCTGTTGGGGAGACAGAAAAAGAATGGCATCGATGCCTTGAGCCTTTGCCGCTTCGATATTGACGGGTTTGTCATCGATGAAGATGCAATTTTCTGGCAAGACCTGAATCGAGGTTAACATCATCTGGTAAGCTCTAGGATCGGGCTTTTCAATACCGATTTCACAGGAGAGCAAAACAGGAAAGAAGTCTTCATAAAATCCTTGATTGCGCAGAAAAATAGCACGCTCAGCAGTGACATTGGAAAGAAGAGCCACGCGATAGCCTAGTTCTTTGTAGGACTTAACAAGAGCGCGCATCTCTTGGCTTTCATTCAAGTAGCGCAGTACAGCAGCATCGTATTGCATTTCCCAATCTTCAGGAAGGGTAATATGTAATTCCTCCGCAGTGCGTTTCCAGAATACGCTTTCTGGCGTGTGTGCGTTTTTAGCATTTTTGAACTTTTCTCGGATATTTTGCAGAACAGCATCATCGATCTGAAAAATGCTTTTAATAAACTCGAAGAACAGCGTTTTATTGGGATGAACGATAACGCCTCCAAAATCAAACACAATCGCTTTTTTATCTGAGTTAATGTTTTCTGCTTTTATTGTTGTGAAAAAAACGCACGCAAAAAGAATAAGAAACATTTTTTTCATTTTTAACCTGGGCACAGTATATGAAAGGAGCCCAAAACTCAGGTTTTTAGGCTGCTTCTTTTTTTTGCTCTTTGATGTTTTGTTCCATGAAATAAATGAGATCTTTCATGATATTGCTTGTTTCGATCAATTGCAGATCGTTTTGTCCGAAAAAGTCAGTCGAGTCGATAAACTCGTCTTTTTTTTCTAGTTCTTTTAAAAGATTTTGATAATTCTTGTTTTGAGCAATTCTCTCGGTGGAGTTTTTCTTAAGAGATTCCAAATAAGGTTGGTAGGTTGTCATGACTGTTTGTAGATTTGTCTTATAGATTTTTCTGAGTTGGCCGCGATGCATGACGGGAATGTCAGAAAGATCATCGTCGAAATTCGCAGGAATCTGATCAGTTCCGACAGGGAATTTTGAATATTTTTCTCCAATTTCCATTGCAGAGAAAATGCCGGGCACCACGATATCTGCCTTAACACCCACAAGTTGAGGGCTTTTTCCAGAAACTGTGTAGTATCTTCCACGTGTTACTTTATATTCTCCCTTTGGATTGACCTTGCCAAAATTAGCGCTTTCAAGAGTAAATGTTTGGAAAGTTCCTTTTCCGAATGTTTTTGGGTCGCCAATCACGATAGCGCGGCCGTACTCTTGAAGAGTTTGTGCGACAATTTCTGCAGCTGAAGCGCTTGTGTGCGCGGTCAAAACAACAAGAGGTCCATCCCAAACTTTGCGGTTTTCAACATTGCGTAAGTGCTGAACTTTTCCCGTATTATCCTTAACAGAGACCACCACTCCATTGGAAATAAAGAGCCCAGTGACTGAAACAGCTTGAGGCAGGAGGCCTCCCGCATTATTTCTAAGGTCGAGAATCACTCCTTTAATGCGATGTTCATTTTTTAATTTTTCAATAGCAGCGGCTATGTCAGAGGCTGAAGAACTATTTTCATCTTGATAGAATGAAAAAAGATGCAAAATTGCGATGATTCCATCCCCATAGGGTTCATAAGTTGTTTCCAGACGGCTCTCTTGCAAAACAATTTCGCCGCGGACGATCTCGATATTAAATTTCTCTTCTTTGATCAGATCATTTTCTTTGGATTCCCGCAGTAGTGTTAATGTGATGCTGGATCCCTGGGGGCCACGGATCAATTCTACCGCTTCTGTGATGTCCATTCCGACCACAGGTTCTTGATCAACGGCAACGATCTTATCGCCGATTTTAAGCCTATTTCCTTGACTTGCTGGGCTGCCTTCCACGATGCGAACAATTGTAAATCCGCTAAGATCATCGCGGAGTTGAGCGCCAATTCCGAAAAGTTTTTGTTGAACTTGAATCATAAATTGGCTGGCTTCAGAAGGAGTGAAATAAATAGTCTGGGAATCGAGGGCAGAGCTAGTGGCTTTAAGCACATAAGATAAGATGAGTTGCTGTTTTTCTGTTTTTGATCCCCCTGTGAGTTCAGCCTCACGGTTAAGCCTTCGCTTAGAAAGCCGTTGAAGGAATTGATCCTTAGTTTCGGGAATGAATTTTTCCGCAGTTTGTAATTGAACAGATTTGATCTTTAAGAGACGATCGGATAATTCTTCAGAGGTTTTCGCCCATTTAATATCTTTAAATTCAGAGGTTTGTACGTTTTTAAGCAGAGGAGCATTTTCGATCTGCTTTTCCAATCCCGTCCGGCGGTCAATGGCCAAAAGCATTTGATCATGGATTTTTTCAAATAGGGAAAAGTCTTCTTTTTTATACCCCTCCAATGTTTGGCTTAAAAGTCCTTTAGAAGGGCTGATCCATTGGTGGATATCGGACTCTAAAAAATAAGTTTTGCCGGGGTCAAGTTCTTCAAGGTAGTTTTGAATCGCTCGATCCACAATTTCTTCTGTTAATTTTTGATGACAAACATGGGCTTTAAGGATTTCTTCAATTTTAATCCTTGTGTCTTTTGCGGAAAGTTCTGGGGGCTTCGCTTCTAAATATGGAAATAAAAAGAGGATCATCATTAACAATGAAGCAATCCAGCGCAACAGCATAATCAACCTTTTAATTAATTAACGCACAAGGACTTGAATCTTTCTTCTGCTGGGGCCCAAACGACCCCCATCCCCATTATAAGCGTAGCTTATAGCAAATCAGATGTTTATGGCCACTTTAAAATAATTAATTACTTAAAATCTAGAAGCTTGATTTTGTGTGTCTTAACAAAAAAAAAATCAGTATATGCTTGAAATCAATTCATTTATATGCCATAATTAATGATCAAAGTGAGTATTAGAATCGTTTAATTTATAAAAACGACGAAAAATGCGTCTCTAATTGGTAAGCTGCTGATTTAAAGCGATTTCAACATCAATTTAAGACGTTAATTGAAGAGTTATTTTGATTTTTTTTGGAGGATTTAAATCATGGAAAAAGAAACCAGCCATCTTGGTGAAGGCTCTATTTTGACTTCGCCGGGCAAAAAGGTCGTTTCAATTACGGAGGCGGCGAAAATAAATAACGTCACCCGTCAAGCGATCTATGTTGCCATTAAACAAAAGAAGCTTAAAGCTTCTAAAGATGCGACTCGTTGGACAATTGATTTAGAGGATCTCGAGAATTACCGAAGACAAAAGTATTCTCGGACCAAATCGATGTTTAACGGCGAGCTTCTTTTTGATAATCATAAAGGCTTCTATTCAGTCAATCAAGTCGCAAAAATGTTAAATGTCCCTGCGCAAAAGATCTACTACGCTACGCGTGTAGGTTTGATGAAAGCGCATCGCAAAGGTGCCGCTTGGGTCATTCACATCAGCGACGTGAAACAATACCAGGAAACATACCTGAGTAAAAAAGTCCAGCGCTCAGAAGCTATGTAATTTTCAAGATGGAAAACTGCTCAGGGTTTCATCTTGAAGATGAGCGCAAAAAAAAAGCCCTGAGAACCGATGCGTTACAGAAACCGCTCGGAGGGGAAGAATCCCTTCAGCGGTTTTTTTCTTTTTGGTCATTCCTAAGAGGGAATTGCAAGACTCCTCGCGGTATAAAATCGCGCTTTTGACACCTGTCGCCTTGGCGGCGGCTGCCTTCGGCCCCGGTTCGCTCTTCGTTCACCTGCTTTGCCACTTACGAAGGTTCCCCGGACCTTCTCGTGTCTTCGCAGCCACGAGGAGGTCATTTAAGCAGTTAATTTTTAATTGCTTAAATAATAAAAAAAAATCTTACACACAGAGTAAAAACTTTTTGATTTTTTTTTATCCTTTTTGTGCTACCTTTTAACGAAAATTAATAATTACCTTATATAATCATTTGTATTAAAAATGGGAGACCCTACTTATGAGTGAAAATAGAGACGGAGAGCTTACGGATAAGAAATTCGTAACGCTTTCTGAAGCTGCTAAAATTAACAACGTGACCCGTCAGGCCATTTACGTTGCGATTAAGCAAAAAAAATTGCGTGCGTATAAAAATCCCACGCGTTGGATTATCGATGTTGAAGATCTAGAGCACTATCGGAAACTGAAGTACTCCAGAACCAAATCGATGCATAATGGTGAATTGATTTTTGATAACAAAAAGGGATATTATTCGATTCAGCAAGCAGCTAAATTGCTGAATGTTCCTTACCAAAAGATTTATTACGCAACGCGAATTGGACTTTTAAAAGCCTCAAGAAAAGGATCGGCTTGGGTTGTGCATATTGATGATTTAAAAAAATATCAGGAAAGCTATTTGAATCGGCTTATTTCTAATTTTGACGAAGGAGTTTCTTAACTTAAGTTTTGGGTTCCTTTCAGTGAATCCAAAACCCACGTTCTTAGAGTCAGTGGTGGATATGGAATATGCTGTAGAGTGGGATTTGGACTGTTTTTTTTCGGGAGGGAGTGATTCCAAAGATTTTGCTAGAGAAATGGAGCGGCTAAAAGCCGAGATTCAAGGGTTAGTAAAACTCAAGGAAGCAGTAGAATTCGAAGGATTGGTCTATAAGATGCAGGAGATCGATTTAGATCTTCGCCAGCTCGATGCATTTATCCTATGTCTGCAGTCCCAAAATATTAAAGATGAACGCGCTGATCAATGGCGCGCTGAATTCTCCATATTGGAATCAACATTTCAGATTTTTAACAATGAGTTTGATCATCAGTTGAAGCAGCTTGACCCCAAACTGGTCGCGGGCCCAACATTTGACACAATTCGCTTTGTATTGGAAGAAAGAAGATTGCGGGCCAGCCAAAAGCTGTCCTCCGACAAAGAGAACTTAATGACGGAGCTTTTTGTCGATGGTTATCACGGATGGAGTGATCTATATCCAACACTTGTCAGCGAAATTAAAGTTCCTTTTGAAACGGAAGGAAAAAAAGAACTCCTTTCTTTTGGCCAAGCAGAAAATCAATTAACGCATCCAGACCGCAATGTGAGAGAGTCGCTATTTTTTTCTCTGGAAAAATGTTGGAAGGAAAAAGAGGCCATTTTTGCCAAAGTCTTAAATCATATTGCTGGATTCCGTTTGCATGTTTATAGGCAAAGGGGATGGGAAGATCCTTTGCAAGAGCCTTTGTTTGAAAACCGCATGAAAAAACAGACTTTAAAAGTGGTGTGGGATGCTGTGGAAGAACAGAAAAAACCGCTTCTTGCATTTTTACAGCTCAAAGCTAAGCTTTTAGGTCTTGAAAAACTTGCTTGGTACGATATCGAAGCTCCTCTTTTTGACTCCAAAACTGAAATGATTCCCTATTCTGAAGGCGCTTCGATGATCATTGAACAATTGGCAAGATTTCACCCGAGAATGGGAGATTTTGCTAAGAAGGCCTGCACAGAAAAATGGATTGAGGCTGCGGATAGATTCGGAAAAAGACCTGGCGGGTACTGTGTTGCATTTCCTAGATCAAAGCAAAGTCGCATTTTTATGACCTATAGTGGGACGATGGTGAATTTGTCGACTTTAGCACACGAGTTAGGGCACGCTTATCATAATGCCATGGTCGAAGATTTGCCGAGTTTTTGTCAGCATTATCGTATGAATGTTGCCGAAACTGCTTCTACTTTTGCTGAGCAAATCATCAGCGATGCACTATTGCAGCAATGCAAAACCCGCAAAGACAAGCTGAAAATCCTTGCAGATCGCATCCAACGTGCCATCCTTTTTATGATGAATATCCGTGCTCGATTTCTCTTTGAAACCCAATTTTATGAACGGCGTAAAATGCAGTTCTTATCTTCGCGTGAACTCTGTGTATTGATGCAAGCATCGCAAGAAATGGCATATGGCAATGCATTATCCGTGTGGAACCCCTATTTTTGGGCTTCGAAACTGCATTTTTATTTCACGACTGTTCCCTTTTATAATTTCCCTTACACGTTTGGCTATTTATTCAGTTTAGGACTCTATATGCAAGCAAAGAAAAAAGGAGCTGAATTTGCAAGGAGCTACGATGCATTACTCAGGGAAACAGGGATGCTGTCTGTGGAGGATCTCGCAAACAAACATCTCGGGATAGATTTGACCCAAAGCTCATTTTGGCAAGAGGCCACTAAAGCTGTGGCCAATGATGTGGAAGAATTTATTAGTTTAGCTGACAATTTGAAAGTCGCGGATTTGTAATTGAATGCTCGATTTATTCAGAAAGACGTTAATATGCGGGGTGAAAGCGATGTGCAGCGTTAAGCTTTTCTTTAAAAGGCGCTCCCTTTTTTCTGCCATGCCAAATGCGATTCCTTCAAGCATTCTGTCATTCTGCTCAAGGTAGAGCTTCAGATGCGTTTTCCCAACCACTTTAGGCGGCCAAATCTGTTTAGCATCGCAGTAAAGAATCGGCGCTGGATTTTCATTGCCAAAAGGCTCAAGAAGACTGAAAGATTCCATAAAGTCAAAAGTCAGATCGCCAAAATTGATCTTTGCATCAAGGTGCAGTTTAGCGATGACATCGTGATCTTTGAGTTGTTGATCAGCGGCAGTGATGAAGTTGTTTTGAAATTTTTTGATGTTTTCTTCGCGAATAGTCAAACCTGCAGCAAAGTCATGACCGCCAAAATTTTCAAGAATGTCTGCATTGTCGCGCAAGTGTTGGAGCAGAGGAAATTCATGAATGGTGCGGATCGAGCCTTTGCCGACGCCCTGATCAATAGAGATGACGATAGTAGGCCGGTTATACTGCTTAGCGATTCTCGCAGTGATGATGGGAATAATCCCCGGATGCCATTTGTCGGAGTAGAGCACGATGGCTTTGTGGCTGAGGATTTGAGGGTTTTTTAAGATCAAATCTTCCACGTCCTCTGAATCACGCCTTTCAATTTTTTGGCGTTCAATATTGTTTAAATCCAATTCCTTAGCCAAAGCCTCAGCAGCGACAGGATCGCGGATTAAAAGAAGTTCAACCCCTTTTCGAGGATCCGCAATACGCCCTAAGCTGTTCAAACGGGGGGCCACCTTGGAGGCGACGTCAATGGGAGTAATTTCTCCCAATTTAAGGTCACAGACTGTAAAGAGTTTTGCAAGCCCGATCCGCTTTGTTTTACGCAATTGACGCAATCCATAGCGTACGAGGATGCGATTTTCGCCGAGGAGGGAACCCATATCTGCAATTGTTCCAAGCGCAACAAGATCGAGGTAGCGTTTAAGATCAACTTTAGAAGCGCTGATAGACCCATTTGAAATGAGTGCGTTCGTGACCGCATGGGCGAGCTTGAAAGCGACGCCGACGCCAGTTAAATTGCGATTGGGATAGGTGCTATTAAACAGTTTTGGATTTAATGTCGCGATGCAATGCGGAATTTTTGCTGTCGGTTCATGATGATCGGTAACGATCACATCGATATGGCGCTGCACGGCTTCTTCGATTTCGGCAGCTGAAGTGATCCCGCAATCAACGGTGATGATCAGCTTGCATTCATTTGCGACTGCGTATTCCAAAGCATCGAGGATGACACTCTGTTTTAATGTATTGCGATTTGGAACATAGAAGAAGACATTTGCTCCAATAAATCGCAAGAATTCAGTGAGCAGGGCAGCAGCTGTAATCCCATCGACATCATTGTCTCCATAGATGAGAATGTGCTCTCTAAGTTTGAGTGCCTCTAAAATTCGATTCACAGCTTTGTCCATGTCGGGAAATAACTGGGGATCGAGCAAATTGGGAAGTTTCGCATAGAGATAATCATGAATGTCTTCCAAAGATTTAAAACCTCGTGAAGCAAGAATGTGAGCTGTTACAGGATGGATATTAAATTCTTTGATGATCATTTTGTGCCATTCTGGATCGACTTGAGGATAAATCCAGATGGGATCATTTTGACTTAATATCATGTCATGTCCTTGAGCACCATTTTATTTTCTTTTTGCAATTCTCGATCATGGAAGTATTTCATCAAAGGTGCGGCGATGAATAACGATGAGAGTGTGCCAAAAATGACCCCGATGGCCATGACAAGCGAAAAGCCAAAGAGAGTAGTGCCGCCAAGAAGGATTAGTGGAATAAGCACTAGGAGGGTGGTTCCCGAAGTCATCATGGTGCGGCTTAATGTGACGTTTAATGCATGATTGATGATTTCGGAGAAACTCGATTTTCGCATCAGGCGTACATCTTCACGGATACGATCGAAGACAATAATCGTGTCGTTAAGAGAGTATCCTACGATTGTCATAAGCGCAGCAACGGTGTTGAGATCGATCTGAATGCTTACTCCCAAGGCGTGCAAAATTGCAAGAGTTCCGATTGTGAACACGACATCATGCGCAAGACATAGCGTCGCGCTGATCGCATATTTGAATTCAAATCTAATCGTGATATAGAGCAAAATGCACAGCAATGCAAGGCTCAAGCCAATGATTGCGTTATTACGCATCGTGTCCGATATTTGCCCACTGACATCCGTCCAATTTTTACTTAAATTTTGCAAAGAAGATGAGGGGATCTTAAGTTCAGACTTGTTTAAAGCTTGGACAACCCAAACAATTTTTGGGTTTGTTTCGAAGGGATAAACAGGTTCTTTTAAGTCATTTTCAATGGGCATTCCAAAAAATGGATGGCCGCTCTGTTGTAAACTTCGGCTGAGGAAGATCCGCACATGGTTAGAAGGCGTCAATTCGCGAACTTGAAATTCTTGTTGCGAGGCGCCCGCTTTCATCAATGCTCCTTCAACAGCACTACGGTAATTGATTTTTTCTGCCTGCACTTGCAATTCCACATTGAGTGCATAACCGCCACTAAAATCCATTCCAAAAATGGAATGGCGCTGGGCGATTAAGGTAAAGATTCCAATGAGGATAATGACTACAGAGAAAACGACTGTTTTTTTCGTGTGTTTCAGGAAGTTGTAGCTCCTTGCTTTAAACCAATTGAGCATCGAGAGGCTCTTGTGGTTTGGATTTTGCACCCACCCGGCAAAGAAAAAGCGCGTCATGAACAGAGCTGTAAACATCGATGAGATAATTCCGATGATCAGCATGATAGCAAATTGCTTGATGGGTCCTGAGTCGAAATGCAACAGAACAAGTGCCGCTATAATTGTCGTCACGTTGGAATCGAGGATGGCAGAAAATGCTTTGCGGTATCCTGTATGCACTGCAGAGGCGATGCGTCCGCTAACGGCAAATTCTTCGCGGATTCTTTCAAAGACAAGCACATTGGCATCGACTGCCATGCCGAGCGTCAGGATAATTCCTGCAATTCCTGCGAGTGTCATCGTCGCTTGCAAATTTTGCAGAGTTGCCCACATTAAGAAGAGATTGAACATCACAGCAATAGAGGCAACAAGTCCGCCAAAACGGTAGTAGCTGACCATGGTTGCTATGACAAATGACAAAGAAAGGATAGTTGCCAAAACTCCAATGAAACGCTCTTTGGACCCCAATTCAGGGCTGACGTTTTTCTCAGAAAGAATATGGGGTGTAAAGCTCAATGATCCAGCTTTCAAATCAGCCTCGAGTTGATTGATCTCTCTTTGCGTAAAGCTGCCGCTGATCATCGCACTGTCCCTCAAAGCGGAATCCAGTGTAGGCGCACTAATGACCGAATCATTTAGAATCACGGCCATCCTCCAACCACGACCGTTGGAATAAGCTTCGACGGGTGTTCCTGAAATTTTTTCCTTTGCGAACTGCGATGTCCAGGCATAAAGGTCATCGCGCGGATTGATTTTCAACCCTTCCTTATTTGTGTAACCTCCTTTGACCGCAAAGGCGAGATAATTTCCCTTGGAGGGATCATAAGATGCTTGAATGTTTTCGAGGTTTGAACCTTCGCAAGCAAAGTTGCGGAAAACGATGAGCAGGGGATGGGTTTGTCCTTGCCAATCCGTAAAGTCACCGCTGCGGAACGTTGCAATCTTAGAATAAGTTTCGTCAAAGACGCTAGTGACGGTCGATTCCTGCGGGTTAGCAAGCTTCATGCCATTTTCGTAGAGGATGCGAGCGGATTCGCTGCGAGGCTGGATCACGTCGGGGTCTAGAGAATCTCCATAGAGGTGTTTCCAAGCGATTGCGTTGATGTCATCGATGCTCTTGCGGTTTGTCACGACAGCCTCGTTCCAAATTTCTTGCAAAAAGCGGTTGGAGGCATCCGCGAGCTGTGGGTTATTCGGCCCAAACTTCTCATTCACGATATGAAAATACATCGAAGATGCTTTGACAAGTTCTGCAGCGGAAAGGCCTTGCGAGCCTGGAAAATCGAGAGTGATGAAATTCCCTTCTTGCCGGATGTTGACCTCCGATACTCCCATCTTGTTGACGCGGCTATAAAGCTCGTTGATTCCTTGCTTAATATCGTCAACATCGGTAACGAGTCGATGATTGCTATCGCGCAATTCGATCTGAACTGTCTTGCCCCCAGAGAGATCTAATCCCCAGTGGAGGACTTTGCGATCATCGCCGCGGAAGTATTTCACAGTGCTCAATTTAAAATTGTCCCAGAAGACATTTTTAGTTGGCTTTGGCACATCAAATTTTGAAACGCCGCGAATGTTCAATTTAGCAGCATAATAGTCGTCGCGCCATTTGAGCAGGTCCTCGTGGATGTGATTATCAATTTTGTTCTCTGTCAAAATCCGTTGTTCGATATCTGTATATTCCAAAACGGCATAGCGTTTCGTTCCATGAACGGCGAAATCTTCACGGGTTGCTTTCAGGACAGTTTGGTAGTAATCCTCTCCTTCGAAGATGAAATCTTGTGAAAATTCAGAGTTGATTGCATAGGTAGCGCCGGAATACCCGACAAAGCCATTGCGCTGCAAGATCTCACGGAGATGATTAAAGTCTTGGATGAATTGTGTCGTCTGTTCCGACTGTGTTTCGCTCGACAAACGTTGAAGAAATTTGTCCATGCCTTTGGCAATCACATAAATCGAGTTCATGCGAAAACCTTGAGGAACTTTTTTTTGCAAGACAGGAGCGTAGATCACAAGTCCAAAGTTCTGCTCCGAAGCAGGGAGTTTTAGATATGTCTCATAATCGTAGATCGGGAATGAGGCCGGACTCAAGTCGGGATGCTGGGGATGCCAGGTTGTCGTGAGAGTTTCGCGAAGTTGCTGACATTCTGCAACAGCAATGCTGCTTAAGCTCATCGCCAAAAAGCTCTTACTATTATTTAAATGACTCAATCTAATTTCAAATTGATTTTGAAAAGGCGTAATCTCTTCACCAGTTTGGCGGGAGGCCATTGCGATTTCATCGTAAAGGAGTTGGTCTGCTTGATCCCGAAGATGCAATTGCTTTGTGCTGAGGTCGAGCTTTTGTCTAAACTCTGCAATATCGGAATATAAAGCCAAATAGATGGTTTCATTGCTCCAATCGATCGAAAGTTTTTCAATGAAGGGATTGCTTCCTTCGAAAGGAATCGTTTGAACTTTATCACTCGACTTGCTTTGCAATGCTGCAGCTAAAGCAGCAAAAGTAAACGGCGTTCGTCCGGCAGCAAAAGCTCGAGTATTTCGTTTGACAATAGCGGAAGCTAGGCCGAGGACTTTCTCACGCGATGTGAGGAGCTCAAGCTGTTGTTGCTTGACGGTTTCTAGATATTGTCCTTGCGCTTTGAGTTTTTCGTTTTCTTCTCGGAGGGTGCCTTTCTCAATCTTGATTTTTTCTTTGAGATTGTCTAGGGCGCTGATGAAATTTTGCACTAATTTCGAGCGGTCGGATACATCTATTTGGGTAAATGAGGAGAAATAGCGTGAGGCGATGGTCGAATTTTCACCAAAGACTTTTGTAAAGGAAACAATGTTTTGGGCAAGCGGAATGATGATTTCTTGGGATTGCTGCTCGTCGAGTTTGTTAGAGAGCGCCTGGACGAGCAAAGCATTTTCTGGAGTTCCGGCAAAAGCGATGCCGACCTGCATAGCTCGGTCTTCAATCAAAGCGCGAAAAAGAGGAGTCGGGTCATTCTTCGTATCAAATTTTTCAGAGAATTCCGTGTAGTTGCTGAGTTGTTTCGTATCGAAATGAATAGGGACACGGCGCTGGACAAGGACATTTTTTGTCGTCGTATCATCGGGATCGTAGAGCGTGAGCTGCGCTGGGACAAAAGGGATTAAAGCTCCGGCCCTTGGAAGAAATTGGCGGAATTTATTCGCATCCTCGATATTTTTAAATGCGATATTTACAAATTCTGGCTGCTCGGAATTAGTAGTGATAGAAAGTGGTTTTACCTTGAGTAGGTTACAGAAAGAATCGAGCCAATCCTTTGCTTGCGGTTCTAATGTATTGACACGCGTGACAATCTGCTCAGAAATTGTATTGGAGCGCTTGGCATCAATAGGTGATTTGAGAGGTTTGGAGTAATAAAAAACTGTGGGTAAGATATTGTAGATAGTCAACACAATGACAGCGATGATCAAATAAAGCTGCCATTTCTTTTGCTTTTCCATGTTTGTGTCCACATTCTAAAAGAATTTTAATAGACTAAGGATACGTATCTCTTTTGATTCTGTCTATACCGAAAGTGATTCGAGGCAGGGTATAGGAAATTAGTACGTCCTCAAAAACCAAGGATCTCGCTTTAAGGGCTACCAGACCTATGTCGTTCAAGAACTAGAGACTGTGCCTAAGGACATAACCTACAAGCTCGAGGTCTGGCAATCTCCCGATGGTAGTATAGTGCGTGCATCACAGATGATACTGGTGAAAAGCATCAACTTAGCTAAATAATTTCCCTCGGAAAATCACCCCGTTTTGTTAGTTTTGCAATTCCCTCAGTAGCTTGCTCCTCATCTAAGAAAAAAATACCCATTCAAATCGACTATCCGTTATGCTAGTCGCTGATTCTTAATTATTATACGGGCTTTAAAACTTTAGATATAGGTGGCAATGCCAAGTGTGATCGTGGTCGGTGCTCAATGGGGTGATGAAGGTAAAGGAAAAATGATTGATCTTCTCGCTGAACGTGCGGAATACGTTGTTCGCTCGCAAGGGGGCAATAACGCCGGCCACACGATCGTC
The DNA here is from genome assembly GCA_963718565.1 of uncultured Verrucomicrobiae bacterium. Taxonomy (GTDB): domain Bacteria; phylum Chlamydiota; class Chlamydiia; order Chlamydiales; family Rhabdochlamydiaceae; genus CAJCIW01. The sequence goes on along the minus strand of OY970364.1, from coordinate 1,602,738 downwards.
GTCAATGAAAATGAGTTCAGATTTCATTTGATTCCTTCAGGAATTCTTTATCCTCATGCTCAATGTTTTATTGCAGGTGGCACTGTCATCGACCCTAAAGTCTTGCTCGAAGAAATCAAAGTCTTAAGCGAGAAGGGCATTGCGTTGCAAGGACGCCTGCATATTTCTCCCTTTGCCCAAATCGTTTTTCCCTACCATAAGATTTTGGACAAGCTCTACGAAGAGCGTAAAGGGGACCAGGCGATCGGGACTACGGGAAGAGGGATTGGTCCTTGTTATGCAGATAAAGCCAACCGAGTGGGAATACGGGTTTGCGAGCTTATCCATCCCACTTTGCTTGAAAAAAGGCTGCGATTTACCCTTTCCTTGAAAAACCAAGAACTTCAAGCCATCTTCCAGCACACTCCTTTGGACTTTGATACAGTCTTTAAAGAGTACGTCGCTTACGGAAAGGCGCTTTCTCCTTTCGTTAACGAAGTGGAAAAGATCGTTGGAAAAGCCTGCAGACAAAATAAAAATGTTTTATTTGAAGGTGCCCATGGGACGCTGCTCGATCTGACATTTGGGACCTATCCGTACGTAACTTCTTCCAGCACGATTTCTTCAGGGGTCAGCGGAGGCGCAGGGGTAGGGCCTAGCCGCATTGATCACACCTTGGGCGTTGTAAAGGCCTACACAACGCGTGTTGGGGCAGGACCGTTACCCTCTGCTCTCACCGAACAAGAGAAAAGCTTGTTTTTAGATCATGCAACCGCTCGTGAAATCGGAACGACGACAGGTCGCTATCGACGGATGGGTTGGTTTGATGCTTGTTTGGTCCGACATGCTGCTTGTCTTAATGGAATGGACTCATTGGCACTGACAAAGCTAGACGTGCTCGATACTCTGAAAGAAATAAAAATTTGCACAGGCTATCATCTCCGTGGACAGCTGCTTGACTCTCCTCCACCTCTTGTGGAAGATTTGGAAAATGTTGAACCTGTTTACGAGACACTTCCCGGCTGGAATCAATCGACAAAAGACATCAAGTCTTACGATCAATTGCCCAAAGAGGCAATTCGCTACGTCAATCGCATTTGCGAACTCGTCAATACCCCTTTGAGCATTTTGTCATTGGGCCCAGAAAGAGAGAAAACATTATTTGTCCAGGATGTATTGAAAAGATAAAGCTATGAATTCTTTGATTATTGAAGACTCTCTTCAGGAAGAAAAGCAATCCATTTATTCTCAGGAAGACCTCGCTTTTTTAGACTCAGATAAGATTCCTAAGCATGTTGCCATCATTATGGATGGCAACCGAAGGTGGGCCAAAAAGCAAGGGCTCCCTGCGATCATGGGACACTGGAAAGGGGCTGAAACTCTAACGAAGATCGTAAGAGCTGCTTCTGAATTAGGCGTGAAAACTCTTACTGTGTTTTCATTTTCTACAGAAAATTGGAATCGAGCCAGGGAAGAAGTTGATGGCTTAATGCATCTCTTTAGAATTTATTTTCTTAAAGAACGAGCGGCGATGGTCAAAGAAGGCGTGCGTTTGCAAGCCATCGGAGATTTAAAACGTCTCCCTTCTTCGGTTTTAAATGAATTAGAATTTTCAAAAGCTTGTACGGCCCATTGTAAAAAGATTGATTTGGTTTTGGCGATCAACTATGGTGGTCGGGATGATATTCGTCGCGCATTTGTAGCTATGATCGCAGATTTTGAAGAAGGGAAATTGTCAAAGGAGCAGGTTTCAGAGCAACTGATTGGCCAATATCTCGATACGGCCCAATGGCCCGATCCAGAGCTCCTCATTCGAACCAGTGGTGAAAATCGACAGAGTAATTTTTTGCTCTGGCAACTTTGTTATAGTGAATTTTATCTGACGGACATCTTGTGGCCAGATTTTAATGAACATTCTTTGCTTCAAGCAATATGCAGCATTCAACAACGACAACGACGTTTAGGTGGATAATGATGCCAATTTTCAAAAGTCAACATTTTGAATCCCGAGATTGACGAATGAAATTAAAGCAGATGGCGGATTTAAATCGCCGCTTGGTAGTCTCGAGTATTTTAGGTGTGATTGTCACATGTTTAATCGCTTTTTCTACGAATACTTCTGTCAGCGTCTTATTGATGCTTTCCGTTGCCGCTCTTGCTGCAATTGGCATTTGGGAATATGCTCGACTCGCAACCAATAAAGGTGTCGAACCGGCAAAGCGTTGGATGGTCGCAGCAGCGATTGGGGAGGTCGTTGCTCTCTACGCATCTCTTGTCTTTGTAGACTTTCCGCAGCTTCCGATTTTAGTTCTTGTGATTGCAATGGTGATATTTTTTCTATTGCATTTTAAAGATACTACCGATGCTTTATTAACGATTGCTGTAGAATTTTTTGGTGTTGTCTATGTTGCAGCTCCTTTGGGGCTAATGTTAGGGGTTCTGTATCCTATTCCTCACCATGGGATGCCTCAAGAAGGGCGTTGGTGGCTCGTCTATTTAATCTTAGTCACCAAGATTACAGATGTCAGTGCATATTTTGTGGGAAGGCTGTGGGGAAAAACGAAATTGTCCCCTACACTAAGCCCCAAGAAAACCGTTGAAGGAGCTATTGCAGGTTTTGGTTCTGCTGTCATTGCTAGTGTCTTGATTCATTGTGCAGGAAGGCAATTTTTCGATGGCCATTTTAGTTTATCTTTGACGGAATCTATTTGGTTGGGGATGTTGATTGGAGTCTTTGGACAGATTGGTGATCTTGCGGAATCACTTCTTAAACGCGATGCTGTTGTCAAAGATAGCAATACGCTTCCAGGGCTCGGTGGCGTTTTAGATATGGTGGACTCTCTTTTATTCACAACACCGATTGTCTATTTTTTCATCCGAATGCATTAACAGACACTTATGATTATTACTATTGATGGCCCTTCCGGAACAGGCAAAACTACAGTTGCTCGTCGAGTTGCAGATCAACTTCATTTTGTTTACTTCGACACCGGAGCCATGTACCGTTGTTTCACATGGTTTGTTTTAGAGCACAATACCTCCATCCAGGACTCTTCTGCGATTGAAGATCTTTTGAGAAAATTCGCTTTTAATATCGTCGAAAACAATGGCGTGAAGCACTATTTTGTCGGCGACCAGAATGTGACAGAAGTGATTCGATCTCGTCCAGTAACGGCGCACGTATCCGCGGTCTCTGCGCTACGAGAAGTCCGAACCCATTTGCTGATCATTCAACATCGGTTTGCCAAAGAGAAAAATGTTGTTTTTGAAGGGAGAGATTTGGGCACTGTTGTTTTTCCCAATGCCGAATTAAAAATATTTCTTACAGCAGATCCTGAGATTCGAGCAGAAAGAAGACTTACTGAAATTCTTGAGAAGCGACCTGAGGAGGCCAGAATTCTCAATCGAGAACAGATGCTCGCTGACATCCTGCAGCGCGATGAGCATGATTCTACTCGGGAAATCGCCCCTTTGCGCTGTCCTCCAGATGCTTTGCGCATCGATACCAGCCATCTTTCCATTGACCAAGTAGTCGATCAGATCGTAAAATACTTTCAAATTCGATTTCAAAAAAAGTAAATTATGAATCCTGCTTGGGCGCGCAAAATCCCCATGACATATCTCTACCGGGCGGTCCTTTTTTTTGCGTGGTGCTTTTTTAAAATCTTTTATCGGCATAAAGTCTATGGTTTAGAGCATTTTTATGGCAAAGCTGCCATTATCGCCTCCAATCATTCTTCTAATCTTGATCCGCCGATCTTAGCCATTTCCTGGCCGGAAGAGGTGCATTTTTTAGCTCGAGAAGGCCTGTTCAAAAATGCTGTCTTTGGATGGCTTATTCGCAAGCTCAATTCCCATCCGGTGAGCGGAGACGCGGGTGATGTTGTCGTGTTTAAACTGATCTGTTCTCTTCTTAATGAAGGTAAAAAGATCATTCTTTTCCCCGAAGGAACAAGGGGGTGGAAAGATGAGCTGGGCGTATTGAAGCCTGGAATTGCAATGTTGGTGTCTCGTTCAAAAACCGCAGTCGTACCTGCTTATGTTCATGGGACGTTTAAGATTTGGAATCGCAAAAGAAAATTTCCAAGATTATGGGGAAAGACGGCCTGTGTTTTTGGTAGTCCCATTTTGTGGGAGCAATTTGCTCATTTGGAAAAAAGAGAAGCGCAAACTGCACTAACAGTAAAACTTGCTGCATCGATCCGCGCGCTGCGTTCATGGTATGAAAAGGGTGCGCGGGGGATTCCTCCTTAAGAACCTGAGTTTTGGGTTCATTTCATAGTATCTTGCCATACCTTTCGGGCGCTTTTCGCAAATTTTGGTGCGTCCATAGGTGCCTCCAGCTATTGACCGCGCCAAAATTTGCAAAAATCGCCTCGAAATCTACGGCAATCTACTATAAAATGAACCCAAAACTCAGGTTAAGAACTCAGGTGTTAACACAACAGAGAAGGTCGCCTTCCTTTACAGAAATCGTGACCACTTGGCCTAGTGCCTCATTGCAAATGCCGATAAATTGTTTATCGAGTGTCCCATTTTTAAGTTCCCATTTCAGGTTTTTCGTATCAATTCCAGTCACCGGTCCGTTCAAGGGAATCAAGGAGATCAATTGATGGGGATAAGTCGCAATTTCCACCTGATGGTTGATTACAAATAGCCTTTCCTTGTCTGTCTCAAGAAAAACTTTTCCAGGGTAGCGAGAAAGAAGAATCAGATTGCCTAAAGTATGGTCGGTCCTTCCGCCAAGCGCACCGAAGATTGAAATTGCTTCTATATTGGCATGATCAATTAATTCTAGGGCAATCTCTAAGTCAGTTTTGTCTTTATCTTTCGGATATCTTTTTTCTGGAATGCCGTTGAAATCCTTCAAGAATGTAGGATCGGCCGAATCAAAATCACCGACAATCAAATCAGGCCGAATCCCCAATTTGTAGCAATGATTAATGCCCCCATCAACGGCGATGAGGATAGGAAAACTTTTAATTTTCTCTTTAACCTGTGCAGCATCCTCAATGGGTGCATTGCAAATGATAGCGATTCGCTTATCAGGAAACATAAGCAAGCCCTCTGAATGATTGATTGCGGTCAAGATGACTCGAACATCCACCGAGTTTCCCCGACTAGAACCTGAATCTAGCGCGTCTACCAATTCCGCCATGACCGCAGAAAAAATGGTAAATTGTAAGGTGAAATTCTTTTTAGGGAAAGGATTTATGTTATTTTAAGAATCTGTGCAAAAAAATAGAAAATTGTTATGATCGCTGTAACGAATGCGGAGGGGCATATGGCCGGTCATGAAGAGATTAAGTTATTGGCGGAAGAAACTTTTAATAAAGAGATTCAACACGGTCTTGTGTTGGTGGATTTTTATGCTGATTGGTGCGGCCCTTGCCGGATGATGACTCCTGTTCTTGAAAAAGTGGCTAAAGATGTCAAAGGAAAGGCTGTAGTCGGTAAATTGGATATCGATAAGGCGCAAAAAATTGCTTCTCAATTTCAAGTCACTTCAATTCCCACGTTAATTCTTTATAAAGAAGGCAAAGAGGTCGGGCGTCTTGTCGGATTGCGCGACGCAGCGACAGTTAAGAATTTCATTGAAGGCGCTAAATAATACTCTTTATCAAAAAGGGTATAACCTGAATTTCTTCAGTTCTTTCAACCTTTCCCTTTTCAATCCACCCAATGCAAAACATTGCGAATGATTGACCATCGAGGCTCCACAGGCGCTGCGATTTCGGTTTTGCCTTTGACCCATAAATTGTATTGTTTTTCGGTGAAGCCTTCAGATTTTTTTAATTCGAGCCATTGATTGAGATAATGCAGAAAACGTTGGCTGTCGCTGCGGATAGCATAGGCTAGAGAGTCAAAACCCAAAGGTGGGGCGTAAAAAAGAATCCGGAAATTTCGATGGCAAAGCATCCATGCGGCCGCTTCCGCCTCTTCCCATAGCAGCGCGACATAAGGATCGCAAGAGTCAAATTCATCATAGGTGTCGAGATAAATGACCTCTTTGCTTGGGAAGATGTCTCTTACAGCGGCTTCATAAGCGGAGCCTCTTAAGACTGCGATCTTCATTTTTTTGTTCTCAATGACAGTGTCGATATTTGCAAATTTCTTTTTCATTTTCTCTTTAACAACTAGAACAAGGCGTGGTGTCATGTAAGAGTTGGTAAAGGTGAGGGCTTTCAAACGGGACTCGTTGATAGTTACGGCCGACATGGCAATATCGTAATATCGACCGTTGAGCTCTTCGACAAGATGACGATAGTCTAAAGGGACAAGTTCCAATTGGCAGCCAAGATCATAGGCTAAGTCATAAGCGAAAGCGATATCATAGCCGACGATATTGCCATCCACATTGAAAAAGCAAAAGGGAGCATAATTGGGATTGTATCCAACGCGAATTATCTTTGTTGTGAGAATGCGATCAAAGGTATCGCCGCTAACGGCTTCAGTGGGAGACGGGAGTTTTTTGTGAATTTTTATGGGGATGGATGAGGAAATATTTAACTCATAAATGCTCTTGATCTCATTTTTAATTTCGGGAAGAGGGTTGAACAGTTTAATTCCGAAAAAAACGAGCAAGACCGGAATGAGAGTGAATAAGCCGTTTTTGAGAATTCTCCCCCACTTTAACACGATCATATTGCGGCAAGAAAGGGTAATAAAAAGCGAAAGAGAAGCGATTTCAATGACGGAGATCATCGACTGGAAACCTGCTGTGAAGGGCAGAGTTGCCAAATAGAGATTGATGGATTCAAGAGGAAGTCCAAGAGAGTCGAGGATGAAAGTCAGGCTATTGATCCATGAACCGAGTCCGACAGCGCCTAAACTAGTCAGGAATGTGGTGACAAAGAGTTCGATCTGAGAACCGATCATTAAAGGAACATTGTAAAAAGTGGAAACAAAAAAAACGAATACAGTGATAAAAAAAGAGCCCAGCGGCAAATTGAAGACGACGGAGACAGTCCCTTGGATCTGGTTTTGCGCCCTTCCATCATTGGGATCAAGAAGTTGAGTTTCTTTTTTTAGCAGTTCGATAATATAGGGCAGGCAGACGATCACCACATTGGTTGTATAAGCGAGAAGTAATATGGGGAGCAGCTGCTGCAGCCACTTATAAGAAGGGATGCCTGTCAATATGTGGGTCAGACGGGGGAATATCCAAAAAATGATAGTGCAGACTCCGAAGATATATAGAATCACATATGTGCTGACTTGTTTGACGGTGGAAAATTGAATGGTTCCAATCTGGTTGGCAATAATAAGAAAAGTGCCGAGCGGTGTGATGCGGGCAATCCAAGAGGTAATGCGGGTTAGAGCTTCGACAAGATTTTCCATCCCTTTCATGATGACATCTTTTTCTTTGAGGAGCATCAGGGCGATGCCGATGAGAAGGGAAAAAATCACAATGGCAGGCACAACGTTATTTGCTAGGTCATAGAAGATATTGTCGGGGATCAGCAGTTCTGCGAAGTTCAATTTGGGGATTTCTCCAGAAATATATCCGCCGAGCTGCGTGGATTTAGGATGTGGGAAAAGATAGGTGATGCCATAAACCATCACAATGTTGATCAACCAAGCGATGCTAATAAAAATCAATCCCCGTTTTAAAATCTGCTTAGCTTGATAAGAACTTAGCTGACCGACACCATGGACAATGGCGCCGATAAGATAAGGTACGGCTGTGACTTTGAGGAGCATGATGTAAGCAGATGCGTAAGGAGAAAAAACGTCGCAGAGGTCTCCGAAAAAAAGTCCACAAAGGATGCCAAGGACTGTGGCAACCGCCATTTGAAATGTGAGGGACACTTTAAACAGACGCATAGGCTAATTAAGTGGAGACAATCTTGTTGTCTCCATGCCTCATAAAGGATATTGTTTTTTTTCTCAAGAATTGGGAGAATATTATCGAATGTCTGTTTTGACTTCGGCTATTTCATTCTTTGCTTGGATATCTGGTTCAACCGTTTCTTTAATGGGAGCGTTGGCTTTCACAATTTCAATGTCGAATGTTAGCAACGAATTAGGAGGAAGATATCCATTTGTGCCATAAGCGAGGTCGGGGTGGATATAGAGGGTGCGTTTTTCCCCTTCTCTCATCCCAACCAGACCGGCTTTCAACCCAGGAATGATTTCATCCAGTGAAATTGTCTCTTCCTCTTTCGATGCACCAAAAACAGATCCATCGAGATATTTGCCTGTATATCTGATCTGTGGAGAAAAGTGAGACTCGATCTCTGCCCCAGTTCCTTTTTCGAGAACGCGGTATTGCACTTTTCCATCTTCTAAAGCGACGACTCCTTCAGCCCTGGCATTATCAGCCAAAAAAGTTTCTGCTCTTTTGAGATTTTCCGTGCATTGCTCTTTGAAAATTTTTTCTTGCACGGAAGCAATGGCCTGTATGCATTCCATTTCTGACATGGGAGATTCTTTGCCGGCAATGGCATCTTCAAGCCCTTTGATCACTTGAACCATATCGAATTTCACACCGATATTTTCGAGATTTTTGCCAATCACATGTCCAAATGCTTCAGATAGCCGTGCGATTTCGACAGGCTGATTCGTTGGAGCTGCAGGTTGCGCCGCAGCCTGCGTTGTCTTCGGTTGAGCTGCTGCTTTTTCTTCTGCGCACACAGAAAAAATAGCAATGAGGCTGAGTAAGGAAAGGATTCTAATTTGTTTTTTCATAGCTTCTCACAGGTAATCAAGATTAGAGTCAGTTCACGAAGTTAACTGATCTCTATTTTAAATCCAACTGATTTCAACGGGTTCGGCTTTGATTTTAAGCTCTCCGAGCTGTTTTGACGACACTTTCGATGGGCACTGCATCATCAGATCGCTGGCCTTTTGTGTTTTTGGAAATGCAATGACATCGCGGATATTCTCAGTTTTGCTGAGCACCATGACAATTCTATCCAAGCCGCAAGCCAAACCTAAATGCGGGGGTGTGCCATATTGCAAGGCTTCCACAAAAAAACCAAATTTATCTTTGATCTCTTCCGATGTTAAATTGAGAGTGCGGAAAATTTTTTCTTGTAGCTCGCTGCTGTGAATGCGCTGCGAGCCGCCGCCAATTTCGTAGCCGTTTAGGACGAGATCATAGGCCAATGCTCTCGCTTTAAGAGGTTCGCTGTCTAAAAGCGAAATATCCTCAAAATGCGGTGAAGTGAAGGGATGATGTTCGCTTTCGAGTCGTCTTTCTTCGGCATTCCAGCGGAGCAATGGGAAATCTGTCACCCAAAGAAAATTCAAAGCATCAGGATGGATTAAATTGCGATCTCTAGCGAGTTTTCTTCTCAGATGGTCCATCCCTTGATTCACACGATCCTCAGGTGCAGCTGCGATCAGGACCAAATCATTCTGTTCGATGTTTAGGCGGCTAGTGAGTTCGTCAAGTAGATCTTGAGAAAAGAATTTCACAATACTAGAAGAGAGTCCTTCAGGGGTGTTTTTCATCCATGCGAGCCCACTAAGGCCAAATTTACTGACAAATTGCGTATAATTTTCAATCTCTTTTCTTGAAATGTCCGCGCCTCCTTTGACGCAAATCGCTTTGACGACACCTCCTGCAGCGAGTTGTTCAAGAAAGACTGCGAATGTGGAACGCCCTGCAATATCATCGATGCGCATCAGGGGCATTTCGAAACGAAGGTCCGGTCGGTCGGTTCCATATTTTTCCAAACAATCGCGGTATTTCATCTGTGGAAAATTGCGCGGGATTTCCACTTCAATAGATTCTTTAAAAATCGTAGCTATCAGCCCCTCTAAGAGATGCATAAGATCTCCTGGGGTCCCAAAGCTCATTTCTATGTCGATCTGAGTAAATTCAGGTTGGCGGTCTGCTCTTAAGTCTTCATCTCTGAAACAGGGAGCAATCTGAAAATAGCGGTCCATTCCAGCAACCATGAACAACTGTTTGAAGAGTTGGGGAGATTGAGGCAACGCATAAAAGTTTCCCGGATGGATTCTGGACGGGACGAGGAAATCGCGTGCACCTTCCGGAGTGGATTTCGCTAGGATTGGAGTAGAAATCTCAAGAAATCCGTGCTTGCTCATATGATTGCGCGTCGCAAGCATTGCTTTGTGGCGAATCTCTAGTTTTCTAGCGATATCGCCTCGCCGAATGTCAAGATAACGATATTTCAAACGCAGCTCTTCGTTAACGTCCGTTTCTTCATCGCAAATAGAAAAGGGAGGAGTTTTTGCGGATGAGAGGAGCTCAAGTTCTTTAACCTGGATTTCGATCTCGCCGGTGTACAATTTAGGATTTGCCATGCCGTCCGCCCTCGGGATTACTGTTCCTTTAATGGAAATGACCCACTCGCTACGAAGGCGAGAAGCTTTCTCGAACATTTCTTTAGGGACGACTTCGGGGTCGAAAATCAACTGTGTCAGACCAAAGCGGTCGCGCACATCGATGAAGATCAATCCTCCATGGTCGCGACGGCGATGGACCCATCCTGACAGAGTGACGTTTTGTTTGAGGTGAGAGCGGTTCAACTCTCCGCAAGTATGGGTTCTTCGATAATCAAACATGGGATTTCTCAAATAAAGCCTTAAGTTTAGGGATGAGCTCGTCCAGAGGGCAATCAGCGGACTCTCTTGTTGACATATTTTTAAGTTTTACCACTTTGCTAGAGAGCTCTTCTTCCCCGATAACAATCGCGTATTCAGCACGAAGTTGGTTTGCAAGTTGCAAGCCGTGTTGAATTTTTTTACCGCTAAGGTCGATCTCTGCAGGAATTTTTTCACGCCTTAATCGGCAGACGAGTTCAAAAGCACAACGCATCGCTTCTTCTCCGATCGGGACTAAAAAAACAAGGGAGTGCGAAATTGCCGGAAAGGGAACGTTTTGTTTGAGCATGGTTTGTAAAATCCGCTCCATCCCGGTCGCAAAGCCAGCAGAAGGAAGAGTGGGCCCACCGATAGTCGCTGTTAGACCATCAAAGCGTCCACCGGCGCCGATAGAGTTTTGTGCTCCAAGAACTTCTGTCGTCACTTCGAAAACCGTTTTGACATAGTAGTCTAATCCTCTCACCAGTTTGGGATCGACTGCGTATGAGATTTTTAAATCTTCGAGAAGATGCAAAACTTTTTCAAAATGCGCCTTTGCCTCTGGAGTAAGAAAATGAGCAAGGATCGGAGCTTCTTCGAGGATTTTTTGATCTTTGACGTCTTTGGAGTCTAAAATGCGTAAAATGTTTTTTGTAAAACGTGCTTGGCTGTCTTCGGACAAGTCATTAAAGAAAGGTGCCAAATATGCAGTTAAAGCTTTTTTATAAGCGGCGCGCGATTCTACATCGCCCACGGAATTGATCTGCACAGTCAAGTTTTTAAGTCTCAGTCGACGGTAGATCTCACAAGCCATATCGATCAATTCGGCATCTTGTTCCGGCGCCCCAATGCCTATCGCTTCCGCACCGAATTGATGGTGTTGCCGATATCTTCCTGCTTGAGGCCGTTCGTACCGGAACATCGGGCCGATGTAATAAAATTTATGTAGTCCGGGTAGAGAATAGAGTTTTTTTTCCACGAAAGCGCGCATAACAGGAGCTGTGCCTTCAGGGCGCAACGTCATCGACCGTTCTCCGCGGTCCATGAATGTGTACATTTCTTTCATGACGATGTCGGAACTTTCTCCAACGCCACGAATAAAGAGCTCGGTGCGTTCGAAAATCGGTGTGCGTATTTCCTTAAAACCATAATCTTGAGCAGTGCGCCGCATTACTTCTTCAAGATGGAGCCAATGCCCCGATTCGCGCCATTTACCTTCTTCGTCCACCTCGAAAGGAAGAATGTCGAATGTTCCTTTTGCAATGGAATAGTCCATGGGAGCATACCTAAAAATCAGACAAAGAAGAAAAATATATCTCCTTATTCCTAAAGAGTAAAGAGGGTTTATTAATTCCCTCTTTATTCGGGCTTGAAGCCGGCAAGTCCAAGGATTTCGTTGAGAAGCGCGAGCCAGTTGTTGAGCACGCTGATCACAGGGCTCGCATTGTATTCTTCATGAAGCTGTTGTAGCAATTCCATGAAAGGAAATGGGATCCAATCTTTCCCAGCATATTCCGTGAAATAATAGCCGAGAGTGTGGTCTGCTCCAGGAGGAAAATTTTGGACCTGTGAGATAAAAAATTTCACTTTAGCCAAAATCTTAGATGAATCCGATGAGAAAGAAAGGGAGTGGCAAGCCTCCAAAATGAGGTGCCATAAGTCGGACAATTGCTGCGTAAAATCAGGATTATGGCTTTGATCCTCTAATGAAAGCGTTATGAGCTGTTGTCTAAAGATAACGATATGTTCTATCAGATGCTGAAGATCAAGGATAAGAATTTGACCTTTTTCTTTAGAAGAAAAAGAAGAAAGAATTTTTTTAAAAAAGGACAGTAAGGCCGCATAGATTTGCGAACGGGTCGCGTTTTTTAAGCTTGTAAAAGATTCTCTTTCCTTTCGATCTTTCTCAATAGGATGGACGACAATTTTTTCGTAAGGAGAAGGTTCTTCCTTCCGATAGATGTTTTTGTCTAAATCGCTCATACAATGGCATTCATGCCTGAAGTGACATCTAAAAATCAATCTCTGATATAATGGTTCCAATCATCTAAAAGAAAAAAGTTTAATGCTTGTGGAATTTATTTTTAACTTCCCTTCGTCTGAAAATTTTAGTAAAAATACTAGTGCTTTTGAAATCGTCCTGTGGGTCTGATTGAGAAATGCGCATGTCAAAACATTATCGAGAAGTAGAAAAAGAGGAGTCTTTGTGAGTATACTAGACATATTGAAGCCGCCCCCTTCTACTCCTGAAATTCAGGATCCCGACGCGGTCAATAAACACTACAAGTACTGGCGCTGGCGCATTTTCTACGGGATGTACGTCGGATACATTTTCTACTATTTTACTCGAAAAAGCTTTACGTTTGCGATGCCTGTTTTGATGCAAGATTTGGGATTGCAAATTAGCGACCTTGGCATCTTAAGTAGCATCCTTGCGATGACTTATGGGCTCAGTAAATTCTTAAGCGGCATCCTCGCGGATAGATCCAATCCTCGTTACTTTATGGCAATTGGATTGATTTTGACTGGGGTTTTCAATCTTTGTTTTGGGATGTCCTCTTCCATTGTCTTTTTTGCAATCTTTTGGGGGTTAAACGGTTTGTTCCAAGGATGGGGCTGGCCGCCTTGCGCTAGGCTCCTGACACACTGGTATTCTCAAAAAGAAAGAGGGACCTGGTGGGGATTTTGCAGTAGCTCGCACAGTGTTGGCGGCGCGCTTATTCCTTTGGTCGCGGCATTCTGTGCGCAAACATGGGGATGGCGCTATGCGATGTATGTCCCCGGTGTCACTTGCATTGGAGTTGGTCTTTTTTTGATGAACCGTCTCCGGGATACTCCTCAATCTCTCGGACTTCCGCCCATTGAGAAGTTTAAAAACGACTATCCTGCGGCTAAACATTCTGAGGATAAAGAAATCTCCGTCAAAGAGATGCTGTTCAAACATGTCCTCAGCAATAAGTACATTTGGATTCTTGCGATTTCTTATTTTTTTGTCTATGTGATCCGTCAGGCCATCAATGACTTTGGCGCTTTGTTTCTGATCAAGCAGAAAGGATATTCCATGATTGCCGCTAGCGGAAGCGTGTTCTGGTTTGAAATTGGAGGGATCTTCGGCAGTTTAGCCGCCGGATGGGCATCCGATAAAATTTTTAAAGGAAGACGCGGACCGATCAATGTCCTATTCAGTATTGCGGTCATCTTTGCTATTGCCGGCTTCTACTTTTCCTCTGCTGGCGTTGTTCTCGATTATATTTTAATGTTCACGATCGGCTTTTTAATCTTTGGCCCTCAAATGCTCATTGGGATTGCTGCCGTGGAACTTTCTCATAAAAAAGCAGCCGCAACTTCCAATGGCTTTGTTGGCTGGATCGCTTACCTTGGTGCAGCGACTGCAGGGTATCCCATCAGTAAAATTATTGAAATATCAGGTTGGTATGGTTTCTTTGTCGCTTTGGGGATCTGTGGAGTTGTTTCTGTGATCTTGCTATTGCCGCTATGGAAAATCAAAAGCAATCCAAAATTCATCCCCAAGGAAGAGCCTGAGGTTAAGCTCCAGCCTGCTGGTTCTGCTGCTGATCCTGTAGGGACTGTCGAAACCGTCAAAGCGATGAAAGAAGAATAACCACAGGCCTTGGGAATAACCATCTTTTTAATAACAAGATTCAATCTAGTATGATAAGCTGCTAGCAAGGTGGTTTGTCATGAGCTGGGTCCCTCTTCACGTTCACTCTCAATATTCGATTTTGGATTCGTCTGCTTCTGTCGAAGCCATTGCGGGGAAAGCTGCAGAATTCAAAATGCCGGCAGTTGCTTTGACCGATCAAGGCAACATGTACGGGGCTGTCGAATTTTTCAAAGCCTGCAAAGGTGTCGGTGTCAAGCCGATTATTGGATGTGAATTGTTTGTCGCACCCCAATCGCGGCAAGATAAGAAGCGCATTCCTGGAATGCCGAATGGTTTCCCCGTCGTGCTTCTCGTTAAAAATAAGCAGGGATATCAAAACCTCTGTATTCTCAGCTCTCTGGCACATCTTGAAGGATTTTATTACACACCGCGGATTGATAAAGAGCTCCTATTAAAATACAATGAGGGATTGATTTGTCTATCCGGGCCTCAGCGTAGCGTATTGGCACATCATATCCTGCAGGGAAAAGAAGAAGAGCTCAAAGCAGAAGTCGAATGGTTTCAGTCCGTTTTCAAAGAAAACTACTCTTTCGAATTGCTGCGGCACCCAATGAGCGATGAAGACATCCGCCGCGATGAAATGGACCAAGAAGGATGGCTTTATCAGCAACACCTCAATGCGATCAAAGAGCAGAAACAGGTCAATGAACGGTTGCTGATTTTATCGAGAGAAAAAGGAATTCGATGCGTAGCGGCAAATGATTCCCGATACATCGATAAGGAAGATTGGAAAGCCCATGAAATCTTGATGAATATTCAATCGGGAGAGCCCTGTGAAATTTGGGAAAAAGATTCCCACGGCAACCCCAAAGAGCGCGTCCGCAATCCAAAGCGTCAAGTCTCTTATACGCATGAACTTTACTTTAAATCACCTGCGGAAATGCAATCTCTATTTGCGGATATTCCCGAAGCTGTAGAAGAATCTATGGCCATTGCTGCGCAATGCCAATTTGAATTCGATTTTAAGACAAAATTTTATCCCGTTTTTATCCCGCCACATCTCGAGGGTAAAGCTTTTTCAAAAGAAGAGCGGCTATCGGAGGCGGAAAAGTTTTTGCGCAATCTGTGTGAAGAGGGAATTCCTAAAAGATACACACCGGAACGGCTAGCGAAAGTCACAGAAAAGCATCCTGCTCGTGATCCCTTGGAAATCATTCGGGAACGGTTGGATTACGAGCTCAGCGTGATTTTACCCAAAGGAATGGGGGACTATCTCCTCATTGTTTGGGATTTCATCAATTGGGCAAAAAAGAATGGCATCCCTATGGGGCCCGGACGAGGGTCGGGAGCGGGTTCGATTGTTCTCTATTTGATCGGAATCACGGACATTGAACCCTTGATGTTTAATTTGTTCTTCGAGCGGTTCATCAACCCTGAACGCATTTCTTACCCAGATATCGATGTCGATATCTGCATGGACAGAAGGAGTGAGGTCATTGATTATACTTTGCGAAAGTATGGGAAGGAAAAAGTCGCGCAAATCATCACATTCGGAACAATGAAAGCCAAGATGGCGATCAAAGATGTGGGACGTGTCCTAAGCGTGCCTTTGGCAAGAGTCAATGAAATCGCTAAGCTTGTTCCTGAAGATCCCAATATGACTTTGGATAAAGCTCTTGAGATCGATCCCGATCTTAAAAAGCTTTACAATGAAGATCCTGAAGTGCGCCGTTTGATCGACATTGCAAAAAAACTCGAAGGGTCGGTGAGAAATACAGGAATCCATGCTGCAGGGATGATCATCAGTGGCGATCCCATCATCGAGCATGCGCCCGTCTGCACTGCCAAAGACTCCGAAATCGTAGTCACGCAATATGCTATGAAACCTGTCGAGCTCGTCGGCATGTTGAAAATCGACTTTCTCGGCTTGAAAACCTTGACAGCGATCCAACACGCTGCTGATGCGATCAAGGAAAGAAGGGAAAAGTCGATTGACTGGATCAATTTGCCCCTGGATGATAAGCCGACTTTTGATTTGTTGAATCAAGGAAGGACGATGGGAGTGTTCCAGTTAGAATCCGGCGGCATGCAAGACTTGGCCAAACAATTGCACATCGATAAGTTCGAGGAAATCATTGCTGTGGGAGCTCTTTATCGACCTGGGCCCATGGAGATGATTCCCTCATTTATCAGCCGCAAACATCAGCGGGAGATGATCGATTTCGATCATCCTTTGATGGAAGATATCCTGTCAGAAACTTATGGGATTATGGTCTACCAAGAGCAGGTCATGGCCATCGCAAGCCGGCTTGCAGGTTACACGCTTGGCGAAGGCGATGTCTTGCGTCGTGCGATGGGAAAAAAGGACCGAGAAGAGATGGCACGCCAACGCGAAAAATTCCGGCAAGGAGCCTTAAACAATGGGATCGATGAGGCCACTGCGATGCATATTTTCGATAAGGTCGAAAAATTTGCATCCTATGGATTCAATAAATCCCATGCAGCAGCTTACGGCTACTTGAGTTATGTCACCGCTTATTTAAAAGCCAATTATTCTTCGGAATGGATGGCTGCATTAATGACGACCGACCGCGATGACCTCACTAAGGTCACGAAGCATATTCGCGAGGCCCAGACATTTGGGATTGCGATTTTGCCACCGGATATCAATGAGTCGGGTCAGGAGTTTGTCGCGATCGCACGCGGCATCCGTTTTGCGATGGGAGGAATCAAAGGCATTGGAGAAGGCGTTGTCGAGGCGATTATCAAAGAGCGCACCAAGAACGGTGCGTACCAATCCCTCTACGATTTTATTCAGCGTATCGATACGCGTAAAGTGGGGAAAAAAGTCATTGAGAACTTAATTGAGGCAGGGTGCCTTGATTTTAGCGGGTGGAGTCGGGAAGCGATGTTATTGAGTGTCGATCCCATGTATGAAGAAGCCGCTAGGGAACAAAAAGAAGCTGCTAAAGGAGTAATGAACCTTTTCTCTCTAATTGATGGCGAGAAAGATTCGCGTTTTAAAACTCCTCCTGCTGTGAAAGAAAAATTATCGAAGCAAATAATCTTCAAACGCGAACACGAGCTTTTAGGCATCTATCTTAATGGTCATCCACTCGATGATTTTCGGCCGCAGATGCAGCGTCTCTCCTGTGTTCCTTTTTCTGACTTGGATAAATTCCCTTCCGGCAGCGTATGCCGGATTGCCTTTATCATCGAGGGCGTCGTCATTAAAATTTCGGCAAAGTCCCAGCGCAAATTCGCGATTGTAACAATTGGCGATGGCAATGGAAGATTTGAGCTTCCCATTTGGTCGGATCTCTTTGAAGAAAAAGGCGCATTGATTCAAGAAAATCAGCTGCTCTATGCGGTCATTCAAAAAGAAATCCAAGATGGACAGATGCGTTTACAATGTCGTTGGTTAGGCGATCTTTCAAAAGCAGACGAAGCGATGATCAAAGCTTGCGATGATGCCTATGATATCGCCAAACAACAAGCCAGGGGATTTGAGATGAGAGAAAAAAATAAACATTTTCGTTCCAAAGCTGCCAAAGAACAAGAAGTAAAGAAAAGTATTTTCCAGCAGCTTAAAATCCAGCTCGATGCTGACCTTGCTCGCTTAAGCCATATCCTGGCCCTAAAAGATGCATTTCGTGCACATTCTGGAGAAATCCCTATAGAAATCACCTTTACCGCTAAGAAAGGCAAACTCGGCATATTACATATCGAAAAGAGCTGGGGAGTCGACTATCACCAAGAATTAGAGAGAAAAATCGCGCTTTTGCCTTCACTCAAAGCTCTCAAGTGGGAGTAATGAAGTGAAAAATATGTACGTCCTTAAAAACTCATGGCAAAAGTTGAAGACCATTTTGATCCATGCCAAACTTACCACTTATCGATCTTGATTGGGCACGGATCGAAATGGTCTTCAACTTTTGCCAGAGTCTTCAAGGAAGTTAATGTACGTGCTACCAGTCAAGGTGTGGCCGGAGAGGCTGTTTGATAACGCTCATGAACAAATTGTGCTAAATCGATCGGATCCCCTCGAAACCACCGACTCAAATACTTCCAAAAGCTCACGCCAAGTCTGGCGCATGTCTGCTTGAGCGTCAATAGGCCGTCTCGAAATTGTCTGCCCTCTACGCTTTTGGTAGTGCCAGAGATATTTCTTCGTTTAGCCACACCTCGGATATCTTGCTCACTGTCATTATTGTGCAGGGGAAGGCCGGGATGATCAAGCGCTTTTAGCATTTCTTCGCGGTATTTGGAAGTTGAGCCAATCATCTCTCTGAAGCCAAGGAACAGCGTGCAGTTCTGAAGGGATCTTAGAAAGGCATTTGTTTGAGTTCATGCCATAGCAGTCTAAATATAGGGCGCTCTGTTATCAAGCGAAAGTTTTATTAATGGGTCTGGGCGTTTTGTTCTGACTTTACAAGCCGCTCAATTCATACTTCCTCGGAGACCTGTGGCAAGCACTGAATGTCATTTGGATCCATGCCTGATTGAGATCGATAAATGCAAAGCCTGGCATGGATCCAAATGACATTCAGTGCTTGCCATAGGTTTTTGAGGACGTACAAAAATATTTAAACTTGGGATTTCGATTGATGATCTGATAAAAAATTGTAAAGTTGTACTGTATCATTGACAAATTCGATTTTTCTTCGGATACTTTTCCTCTTAATCTATCATGGAACTTATGAAAAGGCCATCTCTAGCTCTTGCTTTTTTTTCTATTCTTCTTACCATTCCATTGGGTGTTCACGCCGCTTATACATATAAGAACGGTAAATTGATGAAAAGCGAAGAGGTCGCAACGATGTCGGTGCAGGAGCACTATAGCATTGCGATGGACGCCTATCAGAAGCGGAACTGGGACGAGGTCATCCATCAATCATTGATCGTCGTTAAAAACTTTTCCTCAACGCCGTTTGCACAGGAAGCTCTGTTTTATCTGGGTGTCGGGTATTTTCAGACAAGTGAATTGGAATATGCTAATAAGTTTTTAACCAGCTATCTAAAAAAGCAAGCGACTCCAAAATTCTTTGAGGAAGCCATCCAATATAAATTTAGAATCGCCGAAAATTATCATCACGGGGCTAAAAAACATATTTTAGGATGGGAAACAATGCCCAAATGGGTTCCCGCCCGTGATGAGGCAATCCGCGTCTATGATGAAGTCATCACGGCTCTCCCTCATCATGAATTGGCAGCCCGTTCCCTTTTTGGTAAGGCAAAACTGCTCGTCAAGGATGATGAGTTCAAATCGAGCGTCGAGACTTATCAAGTCTTGATCCGCCGTTTTCCCAAGCATCCTTTAGCAGCAGAAAGTTATATCGGCATTGGGGAAGTTTATCTCATTCAATCCCAGAAGGAATATCCCGATCAAGATTACCTCGATTTGGCCGAGATCAATTTGCGTAAATTCCGCCATGATTTTCCTGGGGAAGAAAGAATCGCTGTCGCTGAAAAAATGTTTCTCGATATGAAAGAGATCTTTGCTAGCGACCTTTACGATACGGGCCGTTTTTACGAACGCACAAAAAAGCCTCAAGCTGCTTATATCTACTACACGCGGATTTTAATGAAATATCCCGAGACCAAAGTCTGTGAGCTGGCAAATAGGCGGCTAAGCAAGTTCGATTATCAACCGGCAAGCGGACCAGAAGTAGAAGAAGCACGCAGGCCCGCTAAACAAGAATCTACACCTACAGCTCCCCCATCCCCGGTTCTAAACCTGCCAGTGAAACCAGGATTTACGGTAGATGCTAGCGAATCTTCCGAGAGTGTGCAGTGAAAATCTTTTGTGTGTTCTTTCTTTACATGTTGCTCACAACAGCTGGGTGCGGATATCGCTTTGATGGTGGAGAAATAGAGGGCAGAACTGTCACGATTTCCGTTCCTTACATCAAAGGCGATCTCGAAGGACATCTCAATGCAGAACTGATAAGAGCTTTGAATAACTCTGGCTATTTTGATTGTATTCAAAATGGTGGGGAGCTGCTATTAGAAGCTACGATTATTGGTGACGGTGATGATCGAATTGGTTATCGCTTTGATCGCAATCCCGAATCAGGCGAACTTCGGGACAATATCGTTGGCACAGAAAATCGACGGACAATGATCGCCACCGTTACAGTGATCGACACGTCCACGCACGCTGCGGTAATCGGGCCGCAAACTGTGAAGGCCTATACCGATTATGATTATGTCGATTCTAATTCCATTCGCGATTTGACCTTTATCACCCCAGAAACAGGCCCTCAGAAAGTGCTTGATTTTTCCCTAGGGCAACTCGATTCCGTAGAAGGGGCGCACGATGATACTTCAACACTCATCTATCGACGACTGGCTCAAAACATTGTCGATGGCATGCTCATTTTAAGAGCAAAAGATCTGTCTATTCAGAAAGAAGAAAAGCCCATAGAAGAAAAACCCCCTATCGGGGAGCTTTTTAATCGTCCTTGAGAACCAATCAGCTTTATTTTCTCTTCTTAATTTATGCTAATCAAACGATGAAGCAGCACATCGAGGTAGCATTTTTTAGATCCGACAGGGGTCATTCTGAAGCGACGAATTTTTTGATCTTTGAAATGAGAATTTCGACTATTGCATTTGGGACAACAGACCTTTTGATGAACCACCTCAGTGTGGTAAATAACGGAACCTTTTTCATAGGTTGTGGATTTGTACTCGACACCTTTGATTCCATGTGCATGATACAAGTTTGATGTGGACATAGGAAAGCCTCCTTAAGGTTTAGTCTCCTAAGGTTCTTTTCCTGTGTCCGCTCTTTTTTTCAAAAAAATACTTTACATTCTGCTTCTTCCTGCACAATCGTTAAATCTATAAGTCGTTAATTATCAATATAGTTTAATTTTTCAACTCGTTAAACCTGTTCTCTATGGGAAGGTCCTCATTCGTCGGATGAACCATTTTAGTTTTTTTATTAGTATAAATAATTATAAAGATAATTGACAAATAATAAAAAACACTATTTAATTGTTATTGTATTAAGAAAGTAATGTAAGGTGTTTATGACTATAAATTTACTTGAAAAACAAAAATTAGAAAATATTTCTTTAGGCTCTACAAATAAGAAGCTAATACCTGGAAAATCTTTAACAGTGGGACTTTCAGCTAATGCTCCAGAGTTCAAGCCAGGATCAGGGGGACTACTTTCGGCTAATGCTCCAGAGTTCAAGCCAGGATCAGGGGGACTACTTTCGGCTAATGCTCCAAAGTTCAAGCCAGGATCAGGGGGACTACCTTCGGCTAATGCTCCAGAGTTCAAGCCAGGATCAGGGGGACTACCTTCGGCTAATGCTCCAGAGTTCAAGCCAGGATCAGGGCCGGATATAAAGACTAGGAGAGTTTTTATAAATAGAGTTTTTACAAACAACACTTCTAGTACTTGTTCTGCCAGACATCAAAATACGAAACATAATGCAACATTCATTCATGCTAAAAAAAGCTTCGGTTTTGGTTCTTTGATTGCTGAAATTGCTAAAAACCCAAAACCGGACTCCAAGACTAGTAAGCAAATGCAAAGGAAGATTGAAAAGTCTCAAAGTTTGGTTCAGGCCCTATACAAATTGCAAAATCAAAATTGTGGGTTAGATTCTTATCTTCTTTTGGCCCTATTTGAGAAAAAAGGGAGCTTTGAGTTAAAGAAAAAGTTATTTGAAAGCTCTGACCTAGAAATAAAAAATCAATACATCATCGCTAAATATATCACTCTTGCCGGAAATGAAGGCTGCTTTGAAGAAGCCGAGAAAGCTTTTAACATTGCTGAAAAGATGCACATCCTTGGCGACTTCATATGTGGCCCTTATATCAAAGCTGCACGTGATAACAAACGGCCTGATCAAGCCGAGAGAGCTTTTGACATTGCTGAAGCCAATGGCACCATTACTGACGTCATCTGTGCTTCTTATATCAGAGGTGCGGGTGATAACAAACGGCCTGATCAAGCCGAGAGAGCTTTTGACATTGCTGAAGCCAATGGCACCATTACTGACGTCATCTGTGCTTCTTATATCAGAGGTGCGGGTGATAACAAACGGCCTGATCAAGCCAAGAAAGCTTTTGATATTGCTGAAAAGATGGGCATCATTAACAACTGCATATGTAACGCTTATATCAAAGCTGCAGGTGATAACAAATGGCCTGATCAAGCCAAGAGAGCTTTTGATATTGCTGAAAAGATGGGCATTCTTAATCCCATGCTACACCGGATTTACATCAAAGCTGCAGGTGACAATGGTTGTGTTGATGAAGCAATAAGGTCTTTCAATTTATGGAAATCAAAACGGCAAAATAACAGATCTGATAATATTCATACCTACGGGGTGTTTATTGATTGCTTGCTTTTAAATGGATATGTTGATGAAGCAAATAAACGTTTTGATGAAGTGAAAGATAGTTTAAAACTTGAGCTTAAGGAAGGAGATGGTTGCATTGATTTACATCGTGGTGTTAATGGAATTACTGTAGGAATGGCCTTGTTGGCGTCTATTCGATTTATTGAACAAAACAGGGATAAAGCATCACTTAGTTTAATTTGTGGAAAAGGTACCCACAGTGTGCGTCTATGTGATGGAATTTCCCCAATAAAACAATATCTATTGGACAACCTTCCCCATTATTTCCCCAAAAAGCAGATTTCTATCGGACCTACGGGGGGCGAATTAGAAATCACGAATTTATAAGGAAGGAAGTACGTCCTCAAAAACCTATGGCAAGCACTGAATGTCACAGGTTTTTGAGGAAGTATGAATTGAGCGGCTTGTAAAGTCAGAACAAAACGCCCAGACCCATTAATAAAACTTTCGCTTGATAACAGAGCGCCCTATATTTAGACTGCTATGGCATGAACTCAAACAAATGCCTTTCTAAGATCCCTTCAGAACTGCACGCTGTTCCTTGACTTCAGAGAGATGATTGGCTCAACTTCCAAATACCGCGAAGAAATGCTAAAAGCGCTTGATCATTCCGGCCTTCCCCTGCACAATAATGACAGTGAGCAAGATATCCGAGGTGTGGCTAAACGAAGAAATATCTCTGGCACTACCAAAAGCGTAGAGGGCAGACAATTTCGAGACGGCCTATTGACGCTCAAGCAGACATGCGCCAGATTTGGCGTGAGCTTTTGGGAGTATTTGAGTCGGTGGTTTCGAGGGGATCCGATCGATTTAGCACAATTTGTTCATGAGCGTTATCAAACAGCCTCTCCGGCCACACCTTGACTGGTAGCACGTACATTTTAATGCGGCGAGAAGTTTAACAATTCCCTCTAAGGTCTCTCACTGCTTTTTACCCATTGCGGAAATGACAGCTTCGGTATCTTGAACTTCTGCCAAGAAATGCTGCAGCACTTTTAGAATGTATTTGGGTGTGTTGTAGACGCCTGAGGTCAAATAAGCGATTTCTAAATGCGGCTTATTGGTTTGTAGCAAAGCGATCAGTGTTGTTGTCGTCGGAGTCTCATCGACGAGATGAGGAATAATCCAAATCGCAAACTGTTCATTGAATAAAGTGACTTTGTCCGGAGTTTCAATGATGTGAAAATAGTGGTTGAGCTGGTCGTCGCTAATCGAATGTTCCAACTCTGCGTTATTAAGCAAGCCCAAATTGTTGAGCAGTTTTAGATCCACTTGTATAATCCCATCAGGGACCCATTTCAAAAGGTCCTTGGAAAATTCCTTATAGGCTTCTTCCAAAATATTTGGGTTAATCATTGGTCTTGAGCTCCTCTCCTCATTTTCCCGCCTTCTCTTTAAGTTTAGCTGCAAAGAGAGGGGGTTGTCAAGCGTGTTAACTAAAATTTTTATACTTATTACTTTACTCATTTTTTTAAAGTGTGTTGTAAAATTTTTTTAAAAAATCAGGCTTGAGTTTTGATAGATTTTTTGCCATATTAAGGTTCGAACATGTTCATTTTCACCATGTTAGCTTCTTTATTCTCTCAAACAACAAGTCGAAGAGTAAAAATTTTTTGGAATTTCAAATGAAAATCGAGCCTCGCATTCTCCTCTTTCTCTATTTGTTCCTCTTTTTGCCCCTGCACGCCTCCTCCCCCCTAAAGGTTGAAGTCTCAGCCAAAGGGGCTATTTTAATGAATGCTGAAACGGGAGCGGTCCTCTGGGAAAAAAATGCGAGGGCGTCTTTTTATCCTGCTAGCACGACCAAAATCATCACTGCTTTGTATGCTCTTGAAAAAAAAGGGCATGTCTTAGATGAGCTCGTCACTGCCTCGTATGATGCTGTGGCCACCGTACATCCTAATGTCAGAAGAGCAGGCAATGGCGGACATCTTCCTTATAGGCTGGAATTTGGAGGGACGCATATGGGCATCAAGGCCGGAGAAACCCTTCCCTTGCGGACATTGTTCTACGGCCTGATGCTGGCATCGGGCAATGATGCCGCAAATGTGATTGCAGAGTACGTCTCTGGAAGTGTTACCCATTTTATGGAGGAGTTGAATAGATTTGTGCATGAAAAGGGATGTTTGGATACTATTTTGCACACTCCGCATGGACTCCCTTGCCCAGAACATAAGACAACAGCCTATGATTTAGCTATTTTAGCGCGCGAAGCAATGAAAAACCCCTTTTTTCGAGAAGTTGTCAAATCCACCCAATTTCCCCGTCTCCCAACTAATAAGCAGCCTGAATCCATTCTTTACCAGCATAACGCTTTAATCAAACCAGGGCGTTTTTACTATCCTAAGGCGATTGGAATTAAAACAGGTTATACACTCAGCGGCGGCTATACGATGGTCGCAGCGGCAGAAGATCCCCAGCGAAAGCTCATCGCTGTGTTTTTGGGGTGCGAAAAAATTGAGCAGAGGTACAAAGATGCCATCGCTTTGTTTGAAGCAGGGTTCCATGAAAAAAAAGTATCGCGCACTTTGTTTTCAAAGGGATTTGATCTTTTTAATCACGCGCTGGAAGGGGGCAACACTCTGTTGCAAGCTTATCTTTCTCAAGAGATTGTCCTGGAGTATTTTCCCTCTGAAGAGCCCTTGTTTAGAACCGCTGTTTCATGGCAAGTCCCCCCACTACCTATTCTAGCAGGCCAAAAGGTTGCCGAGATGCAGATCTTCTCATCCGAAAATCAATTACTCTCCTCTGCTCCGCTATTTGCAGTAAGAGCAGTAGAACCCACGCTACGCCATCAGGTTCTCCTGGTTTGGAAAAAAGTGAAACAGGGAATTTGGGACCATGTGGCCCTGTGCATGGCAGTAGGCGGCATACTCATTCTTACCAGCACTTTTTACTATTCTCACCGGTCTAAGGGCACATGCGATTAATTTGCAATTCCCTCCGTTAAGAAGCGTTTAATAGATGGAAGAGAGCAATGAATTCATCGATAGTAAGCTCTTCAGGCCTTGCAGTATGGGGATGCCCTAAGTGTGCTAGGGCTTGTTCCAATTCTTCAGCTGCATAAAGATCTTTCAAGGATGTGCGCAGCATTTTTCTTCTCTTCCCAAAGGCCGTTCTCGTCAGTAAAAAGAACGCATCGGAATTGGTCTTGAGTAGAGGAGGATGAAGTGTGCAGTGGACGACAGAAGAGTACACCTTAGGTTTCGGATAAAAGCAATGGGGGCTTACCGTAAAACTTTTATCTATACTGGCATAAAATTGAAGAAAAAGTGTGAAGCTACTGTATTCCGGCGTTCTTTTTTCAGCGATCATGCGATCCGCAAATTCCTTTTGAACCATGATCGTAAGCGACTCGATGGATGGATAAAGAGGCAGCAAAAGAATGAGAATGGGAGTGGTGATATGGTAAGGAAGATTAGCGACGACTTTATATGTTTTTTCTGGATGTTTTTGTAAAAAATTGTCGAGAGGAAATTTCAAGACATCGCTGCAGATAATATTGAGGCGGTGATCTGGGGTTTGTAGTCGCTGCAGTTCTTTTGCAAAAAGGGCGTCCATCTCGATGGCAGTCACAAAGGCTCCTTTTTCTAGAAGTGCTTCAGTCAACGCACCGGGTCCAGACCCGATTTCAATGACGAGATCTTCTTTGGAAACTGAAGCCATATCGATAATTTTTTGAATAATGTTTCCATCGATCAGAAAATTTTGCGAAAGGCCCTTTTTGGCATGCACCCCTCGTTCCTTAAGGAAAGCCTGAAGTTCAGAGGGCTTGAAGAGCTTCATCGAATCGCAAAGGGTTGGAAATCTTTAGGCAGCGTTTCGGTCATCTGTTTTTCGTCATAGCCTAAGCGATCGCGCAGTTTGGAGATATATTGAGAGTTTTCTTTGTTAGCTGCTTCTTGGAGAAGCTCGTCTTTCAATTGATCGGCCATTTTTTCAAAAGGAGGAATGATTTTTTTGGTGTGGTTTTTTAAGTAGAAAATGCGATAGACCACGGAGTGATCAACGCGGCTGACTTGGGCTATGGGCGCACTGAAAGAGTTGTCAGAAAGAGTTTTGAGAACTTCTTGATGAGATGAGGAAATACTTTTCTCATCGGCTTGCACTTCAGGAGAAAGAGTGACAGAAATCGATTCTTCAGCTGTTTGTAATTCGTTCGCAACTTTGCTTAAGTCTAACTGAGATTGCAAAAGCTCAAAAGCACGTGTTGCCAATGCTGCGCTAGCCTCTTTATTTGAGGAGCGAATAGAGAGCACCTGGTATTGCCACTCTTCAAGTTCAGGATTCTTTTCACAAAACTGTTTGTAGGCCTCTTTGACATGGGAAGAGTTAATCTTATTCAAGGCTTTTGAATTGACTCGGAACCAAACCATTCTCTGCACAAGCATTTCGTCATGGATCATCTTGCGCGCTTCATCATAAGTCAATCCGATATGATCTAAAGCTGTCATGATATTCGGCCCAAAGCGCGTCAGTAGTTCTTCTCGAACCTCCGCGTCAGTCACTTTGACTTCTAATTTTTCAGCATCGGCGATCATGAGTTCCTGATCGATCATTTGCCTAAGATATTCTCTCCATTGGGAAGAGTAGAACTGATAACGGGGCAACTTAGAGCTGGCGAATTGCGGGTAATATTTTTGCAAAAAAAGGTCCATTTTTTTCATCACATCGATCACAGAAATCGTCTTGCCATTGACTTTGGCCAAGATGCGGTTGTAGATCACCAATTCTTGTGGCTCCTCCATTGTTGGAATAAGAGGGGGAGCGATTTCTTCGCTGATCAGAGAGCTTAAGCAAGTGGATGCAATTAACAATAAATAGATTTTCATAGAGCAAAATTTACTCCTTCTTTTTTTTAAAGACAATGCCGAAGAAGCCATCCATTTCGCCAGTTGTTGGAAAAGAACAAAAAACTTCACCAACCTGTTCCAGAGGATGCCGTTCGAGAAAATAAGCAGCTTGATACTGATTTTCTTGGGGAAGGACGCTGCAAGTCGCATAAACGATATGCCCATTAGGTTTAAGGTAAGTAAGCGCTTCTTCGAAGATCTGTCTTTGTTCTTGAACGATCCTTTGCACAGTTTGATTGTCAAATTTCCATTTCATATCAGGATTGCGACGCAGTGTGCCAGTGCCGCTGCAAGGTGCGTCGACAAGCACCCAGTCCATTTTCAATGTTAACAGCCGCTTATTGGGAGAATCAGCAGGAAGAAGCTGAGCATTTTGGATGCCTGCCCTTTTGAGTCGTTTTTTGGCTTCGAGAAGCACCTGAGGGCGGACATCGTGTAGGAAAAGTTGACCGCGTCCACTCAGTCGAGGTGCAACAGCTAGGGATTTTCCTCCTGATCCAGCGCAATAGTCCAAAAAGCGCATTCCAGGCTCAATGGCGATCAGCTCTGCAATCAGCTGACTTGCTTCATCCTGGATTTCAAAATAACCTTTTTTGAACTCTTCCATCCCGAAGAAATTGATTTTCTCTTCAAAGCGAATGCCGACTGGCGAGTGTCGGCAGGGCGACACTGGATAGCGGTTTTGCCAACTTTCAAGGAGCGCATTTCTGGTGGTCTTTAACAGGTTAACGCGAATTGTGGTGGGAGCAGGCTCGTTACAGGAAAGACAAAATTGGAAAGCTTTTTCCTCTCCAAGGCTGTCGGATAGGAGTTGGTACAAGGATTTAGAAAAACTGACGCGAATGTGGGCAGGAAGAGCGGGATCGCAATCATCATTTGGGGAAAACTTGATAAAAGCGCGGAAACGGTTTTCCCAAGAAAGCGGTTTTTCGGAGATGTGATCGAGGAGGCCTCTCCAGCGGATGATTCCATAAATTGTTTCACAGATCTCTTTTCTATCCTTGGAGCCGACAGCAGTATGGGCGCGAAAATAGTGGCGTAAAAAAACATCGAGGGGAAGCGATTGCTTTTCAAAAGAGCTAAAGATTTGCAATAGATGATGTTCGCGAAAAGGTCTGCGCATATTGCTGTTTTTAGAGCCTATCCATAAAAACTTGTTAATTGAGAAATGTTGTTGTGGTAATTTGTTTCAATATAGATGAAAGTTGTTTAAAATTCATGCTTCAAAAAAAATTGTGACCCAGATAAGGAATCTCTTATGAACTTCATCCAATCTCTAATCGCCTTTTTAGGCCGTGCACTGCTCAGTATTATTTTTATCGCTTCTGGAGTGAATAAAATTTTGATTTGGCAAAGTACAGAGCAGTGCTTCACGCAAGCATTGACAAGCTGGCTAGCCGTTAGCGTAGGAAATCCCACTCTCCAAAATGCGATTGAATTTGGGCTGGCGAACGCTTTCCTCCTGCTTGTCATCGCTGTAGTTTTCGAAATCGTTGGAGGTCTCTTGGTCTTTCTAAGCCTCTGGGTTCGATTTGGCGCTTTCCTCCTGATCCTTTTTTTGATTCCGACGACGATGACCTTTCATCACTTTTGGGAGCTTCAGGGAGTCGACAGGGAAATGCAGATGATCCATTTCATGAAGAATGTGAGCATCCTGGGCGGTCTCCTTGTTGTTTTAGCTTTGGGCAAAGGCCGCAAAACTGAAAAAAGCGATGTTCAAGAGGATTAAGAGAATTAAGAGTCCCATTTTTTTTCTTTTAAGCCTTTGCATCGTCGGTTTAGGCCAGCCTGCGCGGCTAGGCTGGCTTGGGCCTGTAGCTGCTGTCGTTGGCTATGCGTTGTTTTTCACTTGCATTTCTCGTTTAGTCTCTCGTCCGAAAAAATTCATGGCAGGATGCATCTGGTTCACAACGGTTCAACTGATCCAGCTTTCCTGGATGACCTCTATTGAGTTTCAAGGGTATTACATTCTGTTCATTTATTCTCTGATTTCACTTTGGCTAGGTTGTCAATTCGGCCTATTGACTGTGTGCGTTCTCAACGAAGAAAAATTATCGATGCGAAACATTTTATTCTGTACTTCCCTGTGGACTTTAATGGAATGGATGCGTTTGTTAATCCTGTGTGGACTTTCTTGGAATCCGATTGGACTGGCATTGACTTCGTTTATCTCTTCGCTTCAATTTGCGAGCCTGTTTGGTGTCTTAGGATTGTCATTTTGGGTGATGCTCACCAACCTCATTGGCTTAAATGCTTTGCGGTCCAGGATCAGGGGTAAGCAAACAGTCTATTGGCTGATTTTTTCCAGCATTCCTTATCTTTTCGGCATCGCACAACTCAACTTATATCAAGATGCAAGCCGCGCTGAAAAAAGAACTCTTGATGTCGCCCTGATCCAAACAGATCTTCTGCCTTCGGAAAAAACTCCTCATTCCGATCGAATGAAAGATTTCATTGTTCCTTTCGAACAATGGAAACAGATTCTTCATTTTCTTAAAGAAAAACAAAAAGAGCATTGGGACCTCATCGTATTGCCGGAAGCCGCAGTTCCAATGCCATCCGATTTGAGCGGTTATCCTTATGGCAAAGCAAGAGAAGTATGGATTGCAGCATTTGGGCCTGAATCTGAAAAAAAACTGCCTCCACTTCGTGCCCCTTTTGCTCAGCAGCGTTATTATCAAGGGCAAGAGATCTGGTGTGTTTCCAATCTTTTTTGGTGCCAGGCTCTTGCAAATCTTTACCATGCTGAAGTCGTCGCTGGCTTAGACCATTCGGACCGAGTTCTTGGCAAAAATTTCAATTCTGCCTTTTATTTCAAGCCGGATAGCCTTTTGTTCCAGAGATATGACAAACAGATTTTACTCCCTTTGGCTGAATATCTCCCGTTTGATTTTTTGAAACCTCTGACCAAAAATTACGGGATTTATGACTTTTTTTCACACGGCGAAGGAACAAAAATCTTTGGCGATAAAGTTCTTTTCAGCCCCTCGATCTGCTATGAAGAAACATTTTCTGAAGTGATGCGCAACGGACGTACCAAAGGAGCCGAGCTATTTGTCAACGTCACCAATGACAATTATTATCCCGATTCGAGTCTACATAAACAGCATCTTTATCATGCACGCTTAAGAGCCGTGGAAAATGGCATTCCGCTGATTCGCGCTTGCAATTCTGGGGTCACAGCGGTCATCGATTGCTTTGGCCAGCTTCTCGCAACGTTTGAAGCTGCAGAGGCTGGCGGACAGCACGTGGGAGTTTTAAACTATCCTTTGACAGCTTTTCATTTTCCTACCTTGTTTTCCTTTTGGGGAGAAGGAGGAGCCATCGGGATTTGTCTCATTTTTCTTCTTTATCATTGGAGAATGAGTTTATCAAGTATTGCTTCGCCGTGCTTTTCTATTAACCCAAGTTCGCGGCTTTCCCAGAGGAGCTATGCAAATTCGTCACTACATCTTGAATTAAACGAGTGTTTTATGACCTCTGAGAATTGAAGACGATAATCCCAGCGCCCTGTAAATCTCTATTTGCTCGCCTTCTGCCTTTGTAGTGCTGCGGTGGTAGAGCACCCTGCCTTCTGTTGTCTTGGCCCGCACAGTTACTCGGACTCGAGTAATCATGATATTACGTATTGTCTGCCACAAATAGTTTATCCCTTTTCGAATTAATTGGTGCCTGCAGTGTTGGATTAGATGGTAGGCAAGTATGGTGATCCATAAATGCCCGTCCACTCGATGTTCCTTCTGGTGATAGACTGGACGCAATCCTAATGAGGATTTCATAAATCGAAACGCATCCTCAACGCTTCTGAGAACATTATACAATTGCCATAACTCTTTTGCTTCCAAATCGGTTCGATTTGTTCTCAGAAAATAGGAGCCAGTGAGCTTTTCTTGCATTTTTTCTTCGATCACCTTCCATTCCACAGCAATTGTGGTGAGCCCATCTTCTGAAGGAATTGCATTGACTTCATAGCATCCTGAAATTCTCTTATGCTTTTCCTTGAGCCGACCTACCCGTTCAAGCACTTTGTTATGCTTCTTGCGCCCTTTAGGTTTGGAAAGACCATTCGCAAGTTTTTGTAGATCATCTTCAAATCGTTTTCTAAATTTTTTCTTCATCCCTGAGGCGAC
This sequence comes from uncultured Verrucomicrobiae bacterium, assembly GCA_963718565.1. Classification (GTDB taxonomy): domain Bacteria; phylum Chlamydiota; class Chlamydiia; order Chlamydiales; family Rhabdochlamydiaceae; genus CAJCIW01. The sequence goes on along the minus strand of OY970364.1, from coordinate 1,571,210 downwards.
CGCTGCTTTTGCTTCAGATTCGCAATAGAGCCAATTTTCCTCATTACCATCCTGACTGATCAAGGCAGCTTTTACTAGGTCATGCTGATCACCTACTGAGACTAATTGTCCTTCAAATTCAACAACGGGAGGATCTTGTCTTGCTGAGACAACATACGTATATCTATTCTTGCGTAACCAGGTCAGATTCTCTTCGGTAGCAATCCCTGCATCCAATACAATAGTTGGCTTGATTAGAGACGAGTGAATACTTAGGCTCGCGATCATTGTTTGTAGGGTTTGGGGCTCTGAAGCATTTCCTGCAAGTAATGAGGTTTTGATGAGAAATCCGTGCTCATTCATGACTAGCCCTATAGTAATGAGAGGGCAATCATTTCGTTTTTCTTTCGAAAGACCATAGGCAGCTTTTGGATTTGCCTCAGCCCGCCCTTCTGTATACGTATTGGTTAAATCGTAGAGAGCTATTGTACTTTTGTATCCATGAAATTGCTGTTCGATGGTTTCTAAAGCTGTTTCCAACCCGTCTTTATGAGACAGCAACGTATCGCTGATTTTATAGAGCTTGTGCAAAGTAGTTTTTGTAAAGTCGAAATCAAGTAATTCGCCAAGACCACTGCTAGTGCATAGCCACCGATAAGCTTCCCTTTCGCTGCTTGGGTGTACAGCCCTGGCAACGATCGATCCCAAGGCAATTGCGGCATCTGTTTTTGAAAGGCCTAGTTTTTGCAGCTGTTCCGGCAGTTTGAGTTGATTTCCCATCTGAAGTAAGAGATGTTCCGCACCAACAGACCGTGGTTCAGTCTGTTCAATTGAATGAACGTCGATATTGACAAATTCAGGTAGTAGATCTTGTTTTAGTTGTTCCGCGTTGTCTCCTGGGTCGGACAAACGACGCACAATCTGCGAGGTGTAAGATTGGGCTAGCTTTTGAATCTCTTCTGGATAAGCGAATAACGATTGCGCACTTGTAAGAATATCTTCAATGCATTGAGCGAGAAGTGCATGCTGTTCTTCTGGGAGGTTGATTTCGGCTCCCATGTATAGAAGCGCGCGTTGGCGCGGGCCTCTATCAGTCCTCACGGATTCAACCAAGTGAAAAGCAGAGTAGGTTTTTCCGCTCTTACGGTCTGTCTTGAGGGTTTTTCTTATATACATGCCCTCAGATCTTACCGATGGATCGAATTTATTTAAACATGAAATAATTATTTTACAAATTTTCAGTCACTACAAATTCGCAAAAACAGCAAAGCACTAAAAATAAGGGACTTACGAAAGCAAAGGTTGATTTTAATGTTGTTGATTATGAGGGACTTAGGTCAGCTCTCTCGGGCGAACTTAGGTTAAGGCGTCTTGCAACTCAGATTCAATCTGACGACGATCAATCTGTGGAAACAGATCGTTAATTTGATCCACTTTGGCTGTAAAGGATTTTCTGGTAATCGTCTGACATAAATTAACTCCTTTATAATATGGAAAAACCCAAGTGGTAAACAATAATTTTACATTCTCGCTGCAGTGCATGCAGCGAGAATCGCTCCATTACCTTTTGTCTTGAATTAAAACTTCGGTTTTAGGTATTTTCTTTAGGATTAAGCATGAGGAAAGATGTCTTTCCATTAGAACCTTGAGGTCTCTATTGTCATTCCCGTGTGAACTTTCGGCTTTAAAAGCATGCCGGGTCGCCCCATCGCCTATGAGACAACGCACATTGCAGCGGAGCGTTTCTGCAATGGGAGTTGGGCTTTTCAATGGTGAAAAAATTTCCATACGTTTATGTCCTGCAAGGGAAAACACGGGAATTGTCTTTCAGCGCACCGATCTTCCCCACCGTCCAATTCTCCCTGCCCGCTCTGAATTCGTGCAAGGGACGCCGCGATGTACAGTCATTGGCAATGGTCAGGACTTTGTTCAGACTGTTGAACATCTGCTCGCCGCCCTGTGCGCTTATAGCCTTGACAATGTTTTGATTGAAATTTCTGGTTGTGAAGTTCCTATTTTCGATGGGAGTTCCTTGCATTTTGTCACGATGATTGAAGAAGCAGGAATTTGTGAATTGGAATCTGAAAAAAAAGTTTTCCGGCTTAAAACGCCGATATTCTGGTCCAAAGAGGACATCCACTTAATTGCCCTTCCCTCTGAGGAATATCGCATTAGCTATACGTCACATTATCCCCATTCTGTGACAGTTGGAACCCAGTTTTATACATTTGTTCTCGACCAAGAAAGATTTAAAAATGAAATTGCGTCGTGCCGAACTTTTTCTATTTATGAAGAAATCGAACCCATGATAAAGAAAGGGTTCTTCAAAGGAGGAAGTTTAGACAACGCGATCATCATTCAAAAAGATGCGGTTGTCAATCCAGATGGCTTGCGCTATTCTGATGAGATAGTCCGGCATAAGATCTTAGATCTAATCGGCGATCTGTCACTAGTGCCCCCATTTCTGGCTCATGTGGTCGCAATACGTTCTGGCCACGCCTCCAATAATGCATTTGCTAAAGAGTTGTTTAATCACATTAAAATGGAGAATTCGTAATGGGCACCGCAGTTTTCAGTCAACCGATCCTTTTAAATGTGAAGGAAATTGCCAAAATTTTACCTCACCGCTATCCTTTTCTACTCGTTGACCGGATCATTTATCTGAACCTCGAGGAGAATGTCATCATTGGGCAAAAAAATGTCACGGTGAACGAACAATTTTTCCAGGGTCATTTTCCAGATGTACCAATTATGCCTGGCGTGCTTATTCTAGAAGCCTTGGCGCAGACGGGAGGAATTCTCGTTCATAAAAAGGGATACTGTGAGAAAATCGCAGTCTTGCTCAACATTAATAATGCTAAATTTAGAAAACCTGTTGTCCCTGGCGATGTCTTAACTCTCCATGCCGCTGGGTTGCATCTTAGCAATAAAGGTGGAAGGATTATGGCTAAGGCAATGGTCAATGAGCAACTGGCAGTCGAAGCTGAAATCGGGTTTGCATTGGTCGATAAAGAACAGTTGTAGCTGCCGGAAACAAAAAACCAGAAGATAATCACTTAAGAATTGGATAATCCATGTCACAACAGTCAAATATTCATCCTTCGGCAATTATCGAGTCCGGTGCGAAGATCGGCAACAATGTCACTGTTGAAGCCTATGCAGTGATCAAGGGTGCGGTGACGCTTGAGGATCACGTCGTTATCAAATCTCATGCCTATATCGATGGGAATACAACGATTGGAGCAGGGACGATAGTATGGCCTTCTGCAAGCATTGGTACTAAAACACAAGATCTCAAATTCAAAGGTGAAAAGACATATGTCGTCATTGGAAAAAATTGCGAGGTTCGCGAATTTGTGACAATCAATTCGTCTTGCAATGAAAACTCTGTCGTCAGCATTGGAGATAATTGCTTAATCATGGCCTATTGTCATGTCGCCCATAATTGTGAAATCGGAAATCGTGTGATCATGGCGAATAATGCCATGCTAGCAGGTCACGTTGTTGTTGAAGATTTTGCCATTATTGGCGGCATGACGCCTGTGCATCAGTTTTCTCGCATCGGTCAATACTCAATGGTTGGGGGTTTCAGCCGGATTACTCATGATGTCCCCCCTTATACAATTGGCGCGGGTGCTCCTTATAAGCTTGGAGGTTTAAATCTCGTGGGCTTAAAACGGCATGGTTTTCCCTTGGAGGTCAGAAGAGCGCTTGCTAAAGCATTCAAGCTCACCTATCGTTCTGGACTTCGTCTGTCGCAAGCTCTCGATCTCATTGAAAGCGAAATCGGAATCAATCCGCATGTGAGACACTGGATTGATTTTTGTCGAAACTCGAAAAGAGGCTTGATCGGTTTCCAAGGGATCTCTGCCCAAACACTTCCTGAAGAAGATTTTGACGATCTCGAAGAGCTTTTAGAAGAAAAAGTCTAGAGAGGGAATTTTGCAATTCCCTCTAGAGAACGTCTCTAATAAACAAAAACCCTTGGTTTGCAATAATTTTTCTTTGTGAAAATCGTTTTTTTTGGCACCTCCTCCTTTGCAGCGAAAATTTTATCGAGCCTCATCGAACGAGGTTATCAAATCGCGGCAGTAGTGACTCGGCCTGACAGATCTAAAGGCCGTCATCTGCAACCTTCACCTCCTCCCGTTAAAGAAATAGCCTCTGGACTGAAACCCGATCTTCCTCTGTTTCAACCGGAGAAAGCTTCGTCTCCTGAATCTGCACATCTTTTAAGTCTGCTCGATGCAGATCTCTTTGTCGTTGTTGCTTATGGCGAAATCATTAAAAAGAACCTTTTGGAAATGCCAAGGCTTGGATGTATAAACGTCCATGCTTCCCTTCTCCCAAAATTTCGAGGTGCAGCCCCCATCCAACGCAGCTTGATGGAAGGTGAAAAGGAGACAGGAATTACCATTATCGAAATGTCCCCGCAAATGGATGCTGGAGACATAGTAGCGATCGAGGCGATTCCCATTTCAGATGAGATGACTTTTGGAGAATTAGAAGCCAAGCTATGCGATTTAAGCATTGCATTACTCGTGGATGTGATTCATCAATTAGAGGAAGGCAGAGTTGTTAAAACTCCTCAGGATCACACTCTCGCAACTTTTGCTCCCAAGTTGAACCAGGATGATGAAAGGATCGACTGGCAAAGGCCAGCAAGATCTATTCATAATCAGATTCGAGCTCTTTCTCCGTTTCCGGCTGCTTGGTGTCACATTAAAATAGGGTCTGATGCCAAAAGATTGAAAATCAAAAAGGCAAAAGTAGTAGAGGGCTTCTCAGGAGTTCCCGGAGACATTTTGAGCTTTGGAAAAGGTGGCTGGGTCATTGCCTGTGGACAAGATGCCCTGCGATTGATCGAGGTGCAATTGGAGGGAAAAAAAGCGATGTCTGCAGAAGAATGTATTCGCGGGATTCATCAGCCTGTTTCTATAAATTCAGGTTTATAATCTTATCTATAGAGGGAATTGCAAAACTAACAAAACGGGGTGATTTTCTGGGGGAAATTATTTAGCTAATCAGCTTCGCGTTAGTTTTGCAATTCCCTCCCTACTGTCTTCATTGAAAATAGGCTTCGTTGTTAAATTTAAAATTTAATCCCCCCTTTGAGTAAAAGAACAGGGGTGTAAATAAAAGTGTTGAGGCTAGGCATTGAAATAATGCCTAGCCTCAACACTTTTATTTACACCCAAGAACAAGCATTCCGTTGTGTTTTATTGTACGGGGCAATATGATTATGCATCCTTTAAAAATTCTTAACCGAAGAGGGACTATTTATGACACCTGCAACTAGCGTTTTAACGTCGGGAGTGTCTTCGACAACGACCACAACACATACGCCTCCGGCTTCTCCATCTGCTGAATATTCCATTACGGATCTTGTCCTCACATTTTTTAAGGAAAAGGTTAAAGATCTTGCTAAAGCAGGCTCATACCTAGCGTTCTGGGTAACAGAAGCCGTTCCCGACCTTCCGCCTGGCGTGGCGAAGCTCAACTCCACGTTGCGGGATTTTAAAAACTTCGTCAGCGCTACAGAAATTCCAGAGAAGCTACACACTTTGGCCGGTTCGGTGACGACATTAGCTTCAGATCTCACTTCAGGGGCAGTGGAAAAAGTTGGGGCAGTATCGCGAAAAGCTTTTAAAGACGCGATGAGCTTGATTAACTCTACAGCCGATAGTATTGATTTTGCGAATCTTTTTATCCCTATCGGCAAAGAAACTCTAAAGTGGGTATCAGGAATTAGCTTCGCAGCTACGCTGGGTTCTTCTGGGGTCGGCGCCGTTGAACAAATTCAGAATATTAATGGCATGGATAAAATCGATCCAAAGAGAACCACGCTCTATTTGATCAACCTCGCTCGCGATATTTCTTATGTCGCTTTGGGCGTAATCGGCTTGACCTTCGTTCTCACCACAACCCCGATAGTGCCGTGGATGATTGTCGCTTGCGTGACATCGGGCTTGACATTTTCAATCGGTAGCTACTTCTATGAAAGGATAGTCGACCCAGAACACAAGGGTAAAAATCTCAATCCTACTGTTGTCGTAGAGAATCACGTCAGACAAAGAAATTAGGAACAAAGATTTCAGAGAACGTCTCTAAGAGGACTTGCTTAAAAGCAAGCCAAGTTCTTCATTGTTTTTAAATCGGGGAAATGTCAATTTCCCCCTCAAATTTAAGTCAAATTTATGTCATCGGTCTCAAATTCACCTGGAGTTTTTTACGACCTTTTTACCCCTCTTCCAGAAACACAACCAGCAACGCACGATAGAGATCATGTCGATCACGTCGCTGATTATGTGAATTCTGCAGTTGGGGCGTGGGATATCTTTCGCGTCGTTGATCACATGCTTGCGTATGCAAAAATGATTCCTTCATTGGCGCCAAATTGGCTTTCAATCATTGAGAAAGTCAAGGAAGTTGCCGGCACTGCCGGAATCGGATTAAGTATCCCCAAGATCATCGCCGATATCAATACTCTGCGTCGCAGCTTCACTCATTTATTAGTAGTGCAAGATTTGCCCTACAGCGATCTGTTAAGGACAAGAAAGATCGCGCAAGCTTTCAAGAAGAGCTTTCTTGATACGGTCGATCTTACGTGGACAGTTTCTCAAGCTGCGCTGTTTTTAAATAACGCCAAAATTCACATTTTTGAAGCGCTTAATTTGCGCATCATCGACGGTGTGAACAACGTGGCATCTGTCATTTCTGATAGTGCAGAACTTGTCAGCGAGTATTTCAAACTTCAACAATACCATTCGCCAGAGGCGCAGCTGCGCGAAGAGCCTGCAAAACTGGAACAGAAAAAACGCTTATCTTGGATGATTGTTGCAAAAGATGTTGCATCGGTTGGGGTGGCAGTGATCGCTTTGGCAGGGATTATCTTTGGGATGGCAATACAAAGCATCCCGATGATCGCCGGAACCGTCCTTGTTTTAAGTACGGTTTGGCTCACCATGAAGCTCGCCAGCCACTTTTACAATAAAATTGTTGTAGAGGCTCCCATAGCTCCACATCGGCCCATTGCCGTTACCTAAGAGGGTGGTTTCAAACTTCTGACAAATTATACGGCGCGCCGTATAGCTTCCTGTGACATATGTTTAAAGGCTACATGAGCGCGACGGATGAGATCAACATATCCTATTTTCAAATTTTGAAAACACCCTCTTAGATTTTGATTGTTCAAAGAGGCCTTTCAAAAACTTCATATTATGATTTATTATTATCAACTGTGTGGTTTAGTTTAAGTTTATATCTGGTTTATGGTAAGATAGTAGCAGTTTATATTTTATAAATTTGCAATTCCCTCATTTAATTAAAGGAGTTCATTTGGTTTCTTCTACCTCAAGCGCGTGCATTTTTGCAAGTGGCTCTAAAGAGAAGGCTGGTGGCTTTTTTCGTTCCGTTAAAAAATTTGGCGAACAGCTCGATTTTATTCGCCTTCCCAACAAAGTCATAAGCACTTTGTTCCGTTGGACAGAATATATTCCATTGCCTTCACAGTTGCTCTCTTTCTTTGCAGATCGGTACCATTCGATTAAAGAGGTAACATCGACTTTTGCAATCCCTAAGTTTTTTATAAAGCAAGCCAAACTGTTTGAAGCTTGTTATCATTTACAAAGCAGATGGAGTGCCCAAGGATTCGCAAGGCTTGACAAGATCGTCAAAGATATAAAAAACTTTTTTTTCTCTTTCCTTTCAGCAACAATTGCGACAATTAAATTGCCTCAAATTTTGGACAAGACCCGAATTATAGATTTAAATAGAATTTCAAGAGCGCTCCCCAGCATTTTAGCTAAAAGTGAATGTCTGTTGTCCCTTGGGTTATCTAGCATGAAAGTCATCGATACGACTTGGACTTTACGCTCGCAGCTTAAAAGAGAAAATCGGTCATTAGCAGATTGGAAATGGAACTCTTCCCCAACAGTGACAAAGACCCTGCTGAAATTGGGCTCAAATTCTTTAACAGTCATTTCTAATTCCATTTCCGCAGCTGCACTGTTTTTAGGTAGACATGTCAACCCCTTAGTAAGCCTTGTTGTCTCAACAATTTCAATCAGCGCTGCTCTTTTTAGCAAAGTCGCTTGCCACAGCAAGCTCACTGGAAAGGACTCTAGATGTGCTGATAAGGCATATTTTTCTCTACCCGCATAAGTAGGGGGTATCTGAATAGTTACATTTTTTGTTGAGTCGAATTTAATTTGAAAGCACGGTACGATCTTCGTTTTCTGATTTTTTTGAAGACTTTTAATCATGCTTGGACCGATTAACTCTACCCACCCATTCAACGCGATTTCGATGATTCCCGCCACCTTCGATTCTTTACAGCAGATAACGCATAAGGCCTTTGAGCAGGTAAAAGATTCGGCTTTCCAAAGCGCCTTGAGTTTTAAGAAGGGGATTGAAAGCATCAATTTACATCCTTTAAGCGATCCGGGAAATCTAGTTGAGGGCGGAGTTTGGGCGAGTTTTTGGGGGCTATGTGCCTTATTTTCAGGAACTAGTCTCTACGGATTGTATCAAGAATTGACGATCGAACATCCAGTTTCGGAAAAGTTTGCTAAAATCGGCAAGGCAGTGAAAACGGCTTTTATTGATCTCGTTTCACTAGGTGGAGCTACTGCGTATAATGTCCATTGGGCCCACGACGTAAAAATTATTTCCTTGGGTCAATATGCTCCCTTGATGAAAGGCCTCGGCTATGGATCCTCGCTGATTATCAACATCATAGAAGGCGGCTGGTCGATCTACAATATCCTGAGCGAAAAAGAGGCCATTTTAAACGAGACTTCGCCCGAACAGCAGGAAAAGCATAAACAACGACTTTGTTTGTCATTAATGAAGTTGATTGGAAATGTCAGCATGATTGCTTGGGCCGCGCTGAACATAGCCACAATCGCTGCCAGTGTCGCAGTAAGCTCAATGTTGATGTCTGCGCTCCTGATTGCCGCTTGCGTTTTCCATATCTCTGTATTTTTTTATCAAAGGCATATTGAAAAAGCTCCGGAGCTTTGCCCACTAAAAACCTGCAGTAATGGATTTCTTTCATGAATGAAAAACTGCATTTTCGGGAATGGTTCATCATCGTTGGAGTCTTGGGATTCTTGATTTCTCTCATTGTGATCGCGCTGCTGAATTCCCGGGTGTAAATTTCAATAAATTACTTTACAAAAGCAGCGAATACCAAGGCACGTACAAAAATTGATTGTGCGAAAATCGAGAATTTTGTTAGCCTCTCTGTTTTGGCCTATTACACTAGGTAAAGGACAAGCAAGTACGAAGCAATCTTGAGCGCGTATACTACTTGTCGCTGTCAGTATAGACTCTTTAATCGTAAGGTGCCAAGCGTGGCTTGAGTTGCGCTTTCGCATATCAAAAGAGATTCGTCGCAGCGATAATCTGTATATAAAGGGAAACATATGACATTGAAATTGATGGGAAAGAAACGAGGGATGACTCGACTCTTCGACGAGAATGGCAATCACGTCGTATGCACTGTGATTTCTGCAGAACCTAATATGATCACTCAAATTAAACGCAAAGAGACTGACGGTTATGAAGCCGTGCAGCTTTCTGCGTTCAAAGTTAAACCTTCTAAAGTAAGAAATGTCTCGAAACCCCTACGAGGTCATTTCGCTAAAGCAGGGGTTGAGGCTAGAGCAAAAAGCGCTGAGTCTCGAGTGGGGAGCACTGAGGCATTTCAAGTCGGTCAAGAAGTAGGCGTAGGCTATTTCGCTGATGTCGAGTACGTCGACGTTAGTGGTGTTTCTAAAGGAAAAGGTTATCAGGGCGTCATTAAGCGCCACCACTTTGCTGGCGGTCCTGCGTCTCACGGTTCTGGATTCCATCGGCATGGCGGTTCTTGTGGAATGAGAACGTCTCCTGGGCGATGTTTGCCTGGTCAGAAAAAAGCAGGGCGGATGGGAAGCGATAAAGTGACTCTCCAGAATCTTCGCGTCGTTAGTATTGATGAAGGAAAGCAAGTCATTATCGTCCAAGGCGCAATTCCTGGAGCGCGTGGCGGCACAGTCTACATTACTAAGTCCGCAAAGAAGAAAAGCCAAAAGAAAAAATAGATTGAGGAGTGAGCTGTGGCTGCATTGAAAAAATATAACCTGGCCGGAAATGAAGTTGGGCAGATCTCTATCGAAGACGACATGCTCAAATCAAGTGCCAATTCCCAAATGATCAAAGACTACATCATTGCCTTGAGAGAAAATGCACGGCAATGGTCGGCAAATACAAAAAGCCGAGCCGAAGTAAACCATAGTGGGAAAAAACCACATCCTCAAAAAGGCACAGGGAGAGCGCGACAAGGATATCTCGGAGCTCCTCAATATAAGGGGGGAGGAAGGGTTCACGCGCCGAAACCAAAATGGGATCAACACATTAGAATCAACAAAAAAGAAAAGAGGGCAGCAATACGCCACCTCATCATTGAGAAAATTCTGGGTAACCGTCTTCATGTATTGCAGTTTGAAGAGATGAAAGAGCCTAAAACAAAGAGCGTTTCAAAGTTTTTAAAGAATCGGGCTCTTGAAGGCAAAAGGGTCTTGTTCCTTGGAGATGCTCTTCTTATGGGAGTAAAAGAAGGAAAAGAGGGGGCTTCTCCCACACACAAATTTGAAACATTCACCAAAAGCGTCCGCAATATTCCTGAAAGCGAATTCAAGCTTGTTCCTAATATCAGCGGTTATGACATTATTGTAAGCCACGATCTCATTGTGATGGATACAGCCCTTGATCAGCTTAAAGTCTTAATAGGGGGACAACAATAATTATGTTGAAAAAAAGCCCATTTGACATCATCTTATCGAAACATCTTACGGAAAAGTCGCGAGTTCTTGAACAATTGCAGTTCAATACAAGCAATCCTTGTGTCAAAAAATGCGATACCCCGAAATATGTGTTCATTGTCGATAAAAGAGCAAACAAGCAAGAGATTGCTGAAGCCATTGAAGAAATCTATAGCGAAAAAAAAATCAAAGTTGTCTCAGTGAATACGATCAACACCAAGCCAAAAGCAAAAAGAATGCGCGGGCGCCCTGGCATGAAGCCTGGTTTTAAGAAGGCGATCGTCACATTAGAAGCTGGCGATAGCATTGAAGAGAAAGTTTAATTTAATGACAGAGGCCAAGAAAGCGTTATGCTAAAACAATTTCGCCCAACAACAGCAGGACAGCGACATCTCATTCTTACAACTCGCAATGAGTTGACTCGCAGGGAAAAGAGACGCGTTTCTGTTAAGCCAGAGAAGTCCCTACTTGTCAAAAAACTGAAGACTAATGGTCGCAACCACCACGGCCACATCACATGCCGCCATAAAGGGGGAGGCCATAAGAGATTTTATCGTCTTGTCGATTTCAAACGAGATAAAGAGAAAATTCCAGCGCGCGTGGCATCGGTCGAATACGACCCGAATCGCACAGCATTTATCGCGCTCCTGAATTATGCGGATGGCGAAAAACGCTATATTTTGGCACCGCAGGGCATCAAAGTCGGAGATCTGATTGCAACAGAGGATGAAGGCAACTTCAATATCGGATGCTGCATGCGGATGAAATCTATGCCGCTCGGTTCTGTCATTCACAACATCGAACTTTATCCAGGGCGCGGCGGACAATTGGTTCGTTCTGCAGGACTGTCTGCTCAATTAATGGCGAAAAGCGATGGATACGTCACATTGAAGATGCCATCTGGCGAAGTGCGCATGGTCAACGAAGATTGCCGCGCGACATTTGGCGCCGTTTCGAATCCAGAGAGAAATCTCCGAGTGGAAGGAAAAGCAGGGAGATCTCGTTGGAAAGGAATCCGGCCGACAGTTCGCGGTACAGCGATGAATCCCGTCGATCACCCGCACGGAGGCGGTGAAGGAAAGCACAATGGCTATCTACCTCAAACGCCTTGGGCGATGTACACAAAAGGATATCGAACCCGATCTAAACGCAAATCTAACAAAATGATCGTAAAAGATCGCAGGAAATAGAGAAGGTAAGTATGGGAAGGTCGTTAAGAAAAGGTCCCTTTGTAGACCATCACCTGATGGACAAGGTGTTTAAAATGAACAAAAGCGGCAAGAAAAATCCAATTAAGACATGGTCAAGGCGCTCTATGATCTTGCCAGAGATGGTCGGCCATACTTTTGACGTCCACAATGGAAGAAGATTCATTAGTGTATTTGTTTCCGAGAACATGGTTGGACATCGTTTAGGAGAGTTTTCTCCAACGAGAATTTTCAAAGGACACGGATCTAAGAAAGTGGCTGAAGCTGCCGCTGCTGCTGCCGCCGGTGGGCCGCCTGCTGCTGCATCAACTGCTGCTAAACCCGCACCTGAAGCAAAAGGATAAACACTATGCAAAAGGCCCTTGCTAAATCCAGATTTGTACGTATCAGCCCCAGAAAAGCGCGACTTGCTGCAGACTTAATTCGTGGCAAAGGGGTAGAAGAGGCAACGATTCAATTGATGTTCAGTAAGCTCAGAGCGGGACGTCTACTTCGTAAGACATTAGACACAGCTGTAGCCAATGCAGAAACGCAGCTCAATGTTCAGCGAAGAGACTTAAAAGTGAAAGAAGTTAGAGTGGATGCAGGCCCCACGATGAAACGGGCAAAACCTAAAAACAGGGGTGGAAGCCATCCGATTATGAAAAGAACAAGCCATTTTACTATCATCGTGGCTGCAGAATAAAAGGTAGATTAAATGGGACAAAAGACATCTCCAATAGGATTTAGATTAGTTTGCAATAAGAGATGGCGTTCACTGTGGTACGCCAACAAGCAAGAATTTGGCAATCTTCTCGGCGAAGATTATGTGATTAGAAAGTATCTGATGTCGAAACCTTGTTGCCAGGGCACAGCTCAACTGACGATCAAAAGAATGAGTGGCAAAGTCGAGGTGACGATTCATACAGCTAGGCCTGGACTTGTCATTGGGAAAAAAGGCGCAGAAATCGATGTCCTCAAACAAGAATTGAAAAAACTTACGGGCAAAGAGATCTGGATCGAAGTGGAAGAAATCAAACGCCCTGATCTCGATGCAAAGCTCGTCGCTGAAGGTATTGCGAAACAACTCGAACGGCGTGTCCCATTTCGTCGCGTGATGAAAAAGTCGATGCAGGCGACGATGGATGCAGGCGCAGCAGGTGTTAAAGTTCAGATTTCCGGGCGTATTGGCGGAGCTGAGATCGCAAGAACAGAATGGTACAAAGAAGGCCGAGTTCCCCTACAGACTCTACGTGCAGAAATCGATTATGCACATGGCAGAGCTGAGACGACATATGGCTCCATTGGTGTCAAAGTGTGGATTAATAAAGGCGAAGAACAAATTAAACGAGCAGTAGCAGGAGGCTGATCCTATGGCCATGATGCCAGCACGTACAAAGCATAGAAAAATGCAAAAAGGCCAGCACGCAGGTTTAAGCAAAGCGGCGAATTTTGTGGATTTTGGTGAATTTGGAATGCAATGCCTAGAAAGAGGTCGCGTCACTAACCACCAAATCGAAGCATGTCGCGTGGCGATCAATAGATATTTCAATCGCCGTGGTAAAGTCTGGATCCGCATATTTCCCGATAAATCTGTTTCTAAGAAACCCGCAGAAACCCGAATGGGTAAAGGGAAAGGAGCTCCTGACCATTGGGTAGCAGTGGTGCGCCCAGGAAGAATTATGTTTGAAGTCGATGGAGTACCCAAAGAAATGGCACAGAATGCATTGAGAAGAGCCGCAGCAAAACTTGGAATCAAGACTCGTTTTGTCGAACGCGTTGAAAGAGTATAAGGATGACTATGGCAAAAGCAAAAGAGCTTAGAGACCAAACAATAGAAGAACTGAAAGCAGTTTATCGCAGACTTGTCGAAAGAATTGTTTCAGATGCGAAACGAAATGAAAGTCACGCGCAAAATCGAACAGTCTCATTTAGTCCGCGTCAAAAAGAAAGACAGAGCGCGTGTGATGACAATTTTGCGTGAAAAAGAAATGAAAGCTACAAGTTGAGGAAAAAGCAATGGAAACAACTGCGAGAAGAAAAATTCGAGATGGAGTAGTTGTATCGACAAAGATGCAGAAGACAGTGACCGTGAAAGTCGAGCATACAGTCCGACATCCTAATTTTGATAAAGTCGTCACTCGTGCAAAAAAATATTATGCTCATAGCGAAAATCCCGATATTCGTGAGGGACAGAAAGTGCGCATTATTGAAACCCGCCCGTTGTCCAAACTGAAACGCTGGCGCGTTTTGGAAATTCTCGCTTAGGCTAATTGAGATTATAAAAAGATGAGATGAAATCATGATCCAACAAGAATCAGATTTAGAAGTTGCAGATAACACAGGCGCTAAGCGAGTGCGCTGCTTCAAAGTCCTCAAAGGATCGAAGCGTAGATATGCCCATGTCGGAGATATCATCATTTGCTCCGTCAAAGAGGCCGATCCAAAAGGCAGCGTTAAGAAAGGAGATGTTGTCCGCGCTGTGATCGTAAGAACTCGAAGTTATGTCCGTCGTTCCGATGGTTCTCTCTTGCGCTTTTACGACAATAGCTGTGTGCTGATCGATGACAAAGACAACCCTCGTGGAACTCGTATTTTCGGGCCGGTTGCTCGAGAAGTGCGCGAGAACGGTTTTGTGAAAATCAGTTCGCTAGCCCCAGAAGTGATATAGGGAGATTAAGATGAGCAAATGGATTAGAAAAGGCGACAAAGTTGTTGTGATCTCTGGAAACGAGAAAGGCAAATCTGGAGAGGTGATCGTACGCAAAGAAGATCGCGTAGTGATCCAGGGGGTCAATATTCGAAAGAAGCATGCGAAGCGCCAACAAAAAGCCCCCGGAGCTGGAATCTTAGAAATGGAAATGCCTTTGCACGTCTCAAATGTTGCGCTATGCGATGCAGATGGGAAGCCTGTGAGGGCCAAAGTGCGGGTCAATGAAAAAAACGGTGCAAAAGAGTTGTACTATCTCGAGGGTGAAAAAGAAGTCACACTTCGACAGTTAAGAAAACATTCATAAAGTAGATCAAAGCAATGTCTAGGTTACAAAAACGATATAAAGAAGAAGTGAAAAAAGCCCTTCAGGAACGGTTTAAGTATGGGAACGTGATGCTTATTCCTTCCCTTAGGAAGATTGTGATTAGCATGGGACTTGCAGAGGCATCAAAAGACAAGAATGCGCTTCAAGACTGTGTTAAGGAGATGTCGTTGCTATCAGGTCAAAAGCCTATTTTGACTCGAGCGCGCAGATCTATCGCCAATTTTAAACTGAGAGAAGATCAAGCGATTGGGCTTAAAGTGACGTTGCGTAAAAGACGGATGTACGATTTTTTAGATCGTTTTTGTAATATCATTTCCCCACGTATTCGCGATTTTCGCGGCTTTCCAGTAAAATGCGATGGAAATGGTAATTATTCGATAGGTATTGAAGAACAACAAATATTCCCTGAAATTAACTTGGACGAAGTGAAAAGAACGCAGGGTATGAATATCACATTCGTCACATCAGCAACCAATGATGCGGAGTGCGTTGAACTGTTAAGGCAGCTTGGCTTCCCATTTAAAACAGAGAATAATGCTGAGGGAGAGGTAAGACATGTTAAATGATCCAATTGCAGACTTACTGACGCGAATCCGAAATGCAAGACAAGCGCGACATCGATTTGTCGATTTTCGCCCAAGCAAAATCAAAATGGAAATCGTCAGAGTTTTGCACGAGCAAGGATTTGTGGATAAATTTTTGGTGAATGAAGAACAGGGACAAGCGCGCCTTTTTTTGAAATATGCAGGTGGACGCGAGCCTGTCTTAAAAGGGCTCAATCGTGTTTCTTCACCATCATTGCGACGCTATGTGGGATATCGTCAGATTCCAAGGATTTATGGAGGCATGGGGGTCGCAATTCTCTCTACGCCTGGTGGAATTATTGACGGAGAAACAGCCCGTCAGAAAAAACTGGGTGGCGAATTGCTTTGCTTAGTTTGGTAATAAAATAAAGGGGTAATAAAGCATGTCACGTCTTGGAAAATCGCCGATTCCACTTCCGGATAAGGTTGAAGTCAAAGTCTCTGAAGGAATGGTTCTCGCAAAAGGTCCAAAAGGAACCCTTTCGATTCCGGCACATCAAGGAATTTCAGTTAAAGTGGAGGACAATCGTCTTCTCGTCATTAAAGATGAAAAAATTGCGATGCCGAAAACGACGCATGGGCTCTACCGCGCCTTGATTAACAATATGGTCACCGGTGTGAGCAAAGGTTTTGAGATGAAGTTAGGTCTTGTCGGCGTTGGTTATCGCGCTACAGTGCAAGGCCAAAAGCTCGATCTCCAGCTGGGCTTTTCTCATCCCACCCAGATTAACATTCCAAAAGGTGTGAATGTGACCGTCGACAAGAGTATTACAATTATCATCAGCGGCATTGACAAGCATCTCGTTGGTCAATTTGCTGCCGCAGTACGTGCAATGAGGCCTCCAGAACCCTACAAAGGCAAGGGCATCCGGTACGAAAATGAATTTGTCCGCAAGAAAGCAGGTAAAGCGGCTAAAGGTAAAACGGCATAAGGTATAGACGCTATGATCAATGAATTAAATAAGCGCAGTGTAAGACGCCGTCGAAGAATGCTTCGTGTGAGACGGCAAGTTCGAGGGACAGCTGACAAACCGAGATTAACGGTGTTTAAATCCAATAAGCATATTTTCGCTCAACTTATTGACGACGATAAGGGAATCACGGTTGCGAGCGCTGGAACAATCATGAAACAACTTCGTGACAAAAAACTTGGCAAACGAAGTAAAGATGCAGCGCGTCAAGTCGGGGCGATGATTGCTGAGGCAGCCAAGCAAAAGAACATTCTGAATGTCGTTTTCGATCGTGGGTTTAACAAATACCATGGTTTGCTTGCGGAAGTTGCGAATGCGGCCCGCGAGACAGGTTTACAATTTTAGTTAAGGGATTAAGAGATGTCGAAACAAGAAGCAAGACGGCGCGCTGAAGATTTCGGAACGGAATTCGAAGAGAAAGTGTTATACATCAATCGTTGCTCAAAGGTTGTCAAAGGCGGAAGGAAGTTCAGCTTTTCCGCATTGGTCATCATTGGCGATGGACAAGGGCATATCGGTTTTGGATTTGCGAAAGCAAATGAGGTGTCTGATGCGATTCGCAAAGGAACAGAAGCAGCTCGAAAAAATGTGATGTCGTTTGAGATGGAAGGAACAACGATTCCTCACGAAATCACCATGGAATGGGATGGAGCAAAGGTTCTTCTTAAGCCTGCTCCTTCAGGAACAGGTGTGATTGCGGGATCTAAAGTCCGTTCTGTGCTAGAGCTCGGTGGTGTTAAAGATGTTGTCGCGAAAAACCTCGGATCTAGCAACCCGTTGAATCAAGTGCGCGCAACTATTGAAGCGCTTTTGCAACTTAGCAACCGCCAAAAAAATCGAGAAATGCGAGGGCTTAAATCATGATGACATTATCGCAATTAACCAATAGTCACCGCCCCAAGAAGAAGAGAGTTCGTGTCGGACGTGGAATGGGCTCTAAGTGTGGAAAGACATGTGGTCGTGGCAGTAAAGGAGATATGGCCCGCTGTGGTTACAAAACCCGTCCTGGCCATGAAGGTGGTCAAATCCCTCTGTATAAAAAATCTCCGACGCGAGGTTTCACGAATGCGAAGTTCAAAAATATTGTATTCGCAATTAATTTGGGAATGATAGAAAAACTCTATGCGGATGGCGAAACGGTTTCTTTAAAAACTCTACAAGAGAAGGGATTTGCACCTCGCCGCATTCCCGGGGGTCTGAAAATCTTGTCTGAAGGAGAGCTTAAAAAGAAAGTCGCTATCCAGGCTAATTATTTTTCTGGAGCAGCAGAAGAAAAACTGAAAAAGAACGGAATTTCTTTCCAACAACTCCCTGTTGGGAAATAATTAGCGCATCAAAAAAATCTTATCCAAGATCGACAATGATTGAAGGGATAAAACGCATTTTAAGCGTACCAGATCTAAAAGCGAAGATCATCTTTACATTGCTGATGCTCATTGCCTGCCGAGTGGGAGCGTATATTCCCGTTCCAGGAATCAATGGAGATGCAGCAGTAGAGCTGTTCCGCAATGCAACTGGAGGAGGGCAAAATCTGTTCCAGCTCATGGATGTATTTTCAGGCGGAGCTTTCGCCCAGATGACAGTCATTGCATTAGGCGTGATGCCTTATATCTCCGCTTCAATCATTATGCAGTTGCTTATGGCGCTTGTGCCTTCACTGCACCGAGAGATTCGTGAGAACCCTGACGTCGGCCGCCGAAAAATGGGGAAGTGGATACGAATGCTCACTGTTCTCTTGGCGATCTTTCAGTCAGGTCTTTACGGAAAATATGCGATTGGCCTCAATGCCGGTAGCCCAGGGATCATCGTGAATGAGATTCTCGATGTACAGTTCTTTGGATGTCCTTGGCTGTTTTACCTGATCGTAATCGCGACAATGGCAGCAGGGACTGTGCTATTAATGTGGATTGGCGAGCAAATTACGGAAAAAGGCGTTGGCAATGGGATCAGTTTAATCATCACCATTGGGATCCTGTCATCGCTTCCCAGCACAATGGGTTCTGTGATAAGACAACTTAACCTCGATTCACAAGAGCCGGGCCAGCTCACTTTTTCTTCCCTTGTCATCTTAAGCGGCGTGTTCGTTTTAATCATCGTCGGGACGATACTGATCATCCAAGGCCAGAGAAAAATTCCCCTTCAATATGCGCGAAGAATTGTGGGAAGGCAGGAAGTTCAAGGCGGAAACGCCTATATTCCGCTCAAAATCAATTATGCTGGAGTCATCCCCGTAATCTTTGCGACTTCCCTTTTAATGTTTCCTGCAACGATCGGTCAATTTGTCGGGCGTGGATCATGGGTAGGCCAAGTTGCGAACATGATATCTCCTGGAAGCTGGGTTTACATGACTATTTATGTCTTGCTGATTATTTTTTTCACCTACTTTTGGACTGCAACACAATTCCATCCGGAACAGATTGCATCTGACATGAAGAAAAATGGAGCCTTTATTCCTGGGATTCGTCAAGGTAAGCCTACTCAAGATTTTCTCGAGGCAACGATGAATCGTATCACATTTGCTGGTGCGCTCTTTCTTGCTTCGATCGCGATTTTGCCTACGGTTGTCGGCAAGATTTTAAGTGTGGATTCTTCTATAACCTACTTTTTTGGTGGGACATCGTTATTGATCCTGGTTGGCGTTGTTCTCGATACATCCAAGCAAATCGAATCACACCTCTTGATGAAGCGCTATGAGGGTTTTATGAAAAAGGGTAGGTTAAGAGGGAGATAAATTATTTTAAGAAATTTTTTTCAAGAATTTGCTTTAGTTAAACTGTAGTTGTAAATAAATAAAACATCTGATACATTGTTCAGATTGTTTGTCGAATAAAGGAATCTGTTCATGCCAAGAGTGATTGGGATCGATATCCCGGACAATAAACGATTAGAAATCAGCCTCATGTACATTTATGGAATCGGTCGGCGTCTGTCGAACGAAATTTGCGCAAAACTAGGATTGGATCCAAACATGAAAGCGCATAATCTAAATGAAGATGAAATTGCGAAGATTAATGGCTTGCTGGCTTCGCAATATGTTGTAGAAGGGGATCTGCGACGTCAGATTCAAAACAACATTAAGCGATTGATTAGCATTCACTGCTATCGTGGAATGAGACACAGATTAGGACTTCCTGTCAGAGGCCAGCGGACGCGTACCAATTCACGTACACGTAAAGGCAAGAGAAAAACCGTTGCTAATAAGAAGAAATAAAGGAGCGTAACCCTTGGCTAAACAAGAAGCACAAAAGACAATGGCGAAGAAACCCACCATTGCTAAAACACGAAAGAAACAAATACGCAGTGTTCCAAGTGGCATTGCGCACGTTAAAGCGACATTTAACAATACGATCGTCTCCATTACGGACCTAACTGGGAATGTGATATCTTGGGCATCAGCTGGAAAAGTCGGCTATGTCGGATCGCGCAAATCTTCAGCATTTGCGGCAACTGTCGCAGCTCAAGATGCTGCAAAAGCTGCGATGTCACTTGGGATGAAAGAGATCGAAGTCAATCTTTCTGGGCCAGGAGCAGGAAGAGAGTCCGCTGTGCGTGGCTTGCAAAGTTCAGGCCTTGCAATCACGGTCATTCGTGACAAGACACGCGTTCCACATAATGGATGCCGTCCGCGCAAGCGTAGAAGAGTCTAAAAAACGCGTTAAATAATTTCGGAACCAGCAATTTTGCAGGAGATCGTTCATGGCCGTTAAGTATGGCAAGTTTGAATTGCCGACAAAGATCAAAGTCGATGAGGCGAGCAAGTCGGGAACTTTTGCTCGATTTATCGCAGAGCCTTTTGAAAGAGGATTCGGGCATACTGTCGGTAATGCTCTTAGAAGAATCATCCTCAGTTCCCTGGAAGCGCCTTCTATTATGTCTGTGCGCATTGAGGGAGTTCCTCATGAATATATGGCGATCGAGGGCCTCATTGAGGATATGACGCATATCGTCCTCAACCTCAAGAACGCACTCCTCAGAAAACTGTCGACCGACGAGGAAATCAGTTCACGCGAGTCGAAAGTGGTCTCCAAGATTTTGGACATTACTGGCGATATGCTCGACAAGAATGGTGGCCAGTATGTGGTGACATTAAAAGATCTCATCGGATTGTCTGATTTTGACATCGTTAATCCTGATCTCGCGATTTTTACAGTCACTAGACCTATGACCCGTAAAATCGACATTAAAATCGCTGTTGGCAGAGGCTATGTGCCATCTGAGCGGCACCTTTTTGGAGAAAAGGGCGTTGATGAAATTATTATCGATTCTGCTTTCTCTCCTGTTCGCCTTGTCAATTACTACGTTGAAAATACACGTGTCGGACAAGACACCGATTTCGACCGTTTGATTTTAGAAGTGACGACAGATGGGCGCATTACGCCAGAAGAGGCGTTATCGTTTGCTACGCAGATTGGCATTCTCCATTTCCAAGTCTTCGATCAGCTGAAGCATAACTTAACATTTGACCAAGGTGAGATTGAGTTGAACACAGACCGCGATGCGCTGATGGCAAAGCTTGCGCTCAAGATCAACGAAATTGAACTCTCAGTGCGCTCTACAAACTGCCTTGCTGGCGCAAATATTGAGACGATTGCTGAGCTTGTCGTTATGCCAGAATCGGAAATGCTCAAATTCAGAAACTTCGGCAAGAAATCTCTTAATGAAATTAAGTTTAAGCTTGAAGGAATGGAGCTTTCTCTTGGAATGGATTTATCTAAATTTGGAATTAACCGCGATAATGTGAAACAAATCATCCAAGAATACACCATTGAAAAAGCAGGAACTCAAGTATGAGACACGGAAAAGATACATTTAAAATCGGCAGGACTGCCAGCCATCGCCGTTGCATGATCGCCAATATGCTTAAGTCTTTGATCGAGCATGAGCGCATCGAAACTACGGAACGCAAGGCCAAAGAGCTACGACGGCATGCAGACCATATGATCACTTTGGCTAAAAACAGCACACTTGCTAGCCGCCGCAAAGCAGTTGCCGAACTCATGATTACTTATAATCCACTGACATCTAAAGAAGCGCGTTCCGCTAAAGCCGGGAAAACCGCTAGTTATAACGGCGATCGTAAAATCATTGGCAAACTCTTTGGTGAACTTGCTTCCCGTTTTGCAGCGCGCAATGGGGGATATACACGCATCATCAAAAAAGATTTTCGTATCGGCGATAGCGCTCCCAGCTGCTATATTGAATATCTTCCACAGTAATTTTCTCCTCGCACTGTCGTATCCCATACAAGACTTCAGACTTCAATGTCTGAAGCCTTTTTAACTCTGATTTATCTCGTAAAATCCTCACTGAAATCTCTCTTTACATTCAAAAAAAACTGGTTTATCATCCTACCGAAATGAACTCAAGATTTGGTTTTTGGCTACGTCGGGCAGCCGCTGTATTTGAGCCCGCCTGGCACCCGCACAACTTATTCAAGTTGTGCCTGCTTTCCTTACAAAAGAGCAATCGTGCTCTTTTGTAAGTGTCCGCAGCAGCGCCGCATATGCTGGCTCAAATTCAGGGTGCCCTTCGGGCCGGTTCGCTTTGCTCACCTGCTCTTCTTTGAAAATATCCACTGGACATTTTCAAAGTATCCGCAGCCTTGCCAAATTCCCAAATCTTGAATTCATTTCGGTACAGTCAAATTTTTTAGACTTTAAATGATGAGGACCGAATGCCGATCAAAGTTGCGATCAATGGATTTGGGAGAATTGGACGCTTAGTTTTTCGTGTTCTTCACGAAAGTTATCCCGATGTAGAGATTGTTGCTGTCAATGACCTTGTGCCTCCAGATAATCTTGCGTATCTTTTAAAATTCGATTCGGTGCATCGCAGCCCTACCTTTAACATCAAAGCCGAGGGGGAGTACCTAAACGTCGACGGAAAGAAGTCGCTTGTCCTTTCTGAAAAAGACCCGGCAAAACTGCCCTGGAAGTCGCTGGATATCGGATACGTGATCGAGTCTTCTGGACATTTTACACACATCGAAGATGCGCACAAACATATTCAAGCAGGCGCAAAAAGAGTGGTCATCACTGCGCCGGCAAAAGGAGATTGTCCCACTTTTGTCATGGGGGTCAATGAGAAGGATTACAATCCCGCCAAGGATTTTATTGTTTCCAATGCTTCCTGTACCACTAACTGCTTAGCGCCCCTCACTAAAGTTCTTCTCGATGAATTTGGCATTGAAGAGGGGCTAATGACGACTGTCCATTCTCTAACGGCGACTCAACCTACTGTGGATGGTCCTTCAAAAAAAGACTGGAGAGGAGGTCGAGCAGCTGGCATTAATATTATTCCTTCATCTACAGGGGCGGCAAAAGCTGTAGGCCTTTGCCTTCCAGCCGTTAAAGGTAAATTGACAGGAATGGCCTTTCGCATCCCAACGAGCGATGTTTCTGTCGTTGATTTGACTGTCCGACTTGAAAAAGACACCTCGTATGAAGAGATTTGCCAAGTGATAAAAAGGGCATCTCAAGGCCCAATGAAAGGAATTATTGTCTATTGCGATGAGGAGGCAGTTTCCAGCGATTTTATAGGGAACAAAGCCTCATGTATTTTTGATAAAGGAGCAGGAATTGCGCTGAATCCCCGTTTTTATAAATTGGTGGCGTGGTATGATAATGAAATGGGATATGCCAACAGAGTTGTTGATTTAGTACGATATATGGCATCCAAAGAAAAGTAAATTTTTTAACCTTCTGGCGCCCTTGATAAGAGTTTTTGATCCTCATCTGAATGGAAATCTCTCTTGATGAGTTGCGCCATCCGTAACCAATAACATGGAATAGATTTGTGAATTTTACTCGAGAACCTATCATAGAGACGATCATTTCCCCTAAAGAGGGGTGCAAACTTCTCATCCGTAGCAGCAAGAGCGGTGGACCTGGAGAAGAATATTATGTCGATGCGGTAGAAGTCGTGTCCTTTGGTCGCGCCTTCTTTTTTCGTTCCCTGGAACGTCCGAAACCCTTTTTAGTGCCCGCATCAGATTATGAAGTTTTAGAAGTGAAAGAAACTCGAGTGGCTTTAAAAACGGTCAGTCATGACCGCAACATTAAAATCGGTGGTGGCCGCGAGGCATCTCTAAGGCACACACAACGTGAGCCATCTCCAAGAAGAGAAGGCGAATCTCCGATTGTTGCAGAAGAACAGCCAACCACTCAAGCTGAAGAATCCACTTTAGAAGTGGCCATTGGTGCGCGTATGGACAAAAGACGCGACCGTCGACGACGACGCCATCGACGCTCTGAGGAAGAATGGTCTGAGCGCAGAGGTGGCGAAGCTCAGCAAGCTCCACAGCCACAAGCCGAAGGAGAGACAAAAGTCCAGGGAGGTGGAGCGGAAGATGAAACGAAAGTTTCATCTTCGATGTTTTCCTCTCTCATCCCCCCTCCAACAACCCTTATTTCAGAAACCCTCAGTCGTTACAAAGATAAAGAATTTACTGAAGGACCTTCTCCAGAGAAAGAAGGCAATGAAAATGAAATGAAAAAGCCCAGAAAAAAGCCCCCCGAAGAGGAATCTTCTGGTTCAGATTCTACGCCGTTGCATCGCATTGCAACGACGTCAACTGCTGAAGTAACAGACAATGCTTCCTTTACTTCGCTTCATTTTTCTCCTCTGAACTTGGATAAGGATTCTTTCTTTTTTTAATCTGCTTGGGGGCTTAAACGGTCCCCGAGTTCATTCTTGAAGTTAACCTAAACTCCTTGTAAACTCCTCCCTTTATCTCTTTGCCACTTCTCATGCTCGGATGGTGGAATGGTAGACACTAGGGACTTAAAATCCCTTGGCAGCAATGCCGTGCAGGTTCGACTCCTGTTCCGAGCATCTCTTAACCCAAGTTCGCGGCTTTCCCAGAGGAGCTATGCAAATTCGTCACTACATCTTGAATTAAACGAGTGTTTTATGACCTCTGAGAATTGAAGACGATAATCCCAGCGCCCTGTAAATCTCTATTTGCTCGCCTTCTGCCTTTGTAGTGCTGCGGTGATAGAGCACCCTGCCTTCTGTTGTCTTGGCCCGCACAGTTACTCGGACTCGAGTAATCATGATATTACGTATTGTCTGCCACAAATAGTTTATCCCTTTTCGAATTAATTGGTGCCTGCAGTGTTGGATTAGATGGTAGGCAAGTATGGTGATCCATAAATGCCCGTCCACTCGATGTTCCTTCTGGTGATAGACTGGACGCAATCCTAATGAGGATTTCATAAATCGAAACGCATCCTCAACGCTTCTGAGAACATTATACAATTGCCATAACTCTTTTGCTTCCAAATCGGTTCGATTTGTTCTTAGAAAATAGGAGCCAGTGAGCTTTTCTTGCATTTTTTCTTCGATCACTTTCCATTCCACAGCAATTGTGGTGAGCCCATCTTCTGAAGGAATTGCATTGACTTCATAGCATCCTGAAATTCTCTTATGCTTTTCCTTGAGCCGACCTACCCGTTCAAGCACTTTGTTATGCTTCTTGCGCCCTTTAGGTTTGGAAAGACCATTCGCAAGTTTTTGTAGATCATCTTCAAATCGTTTTCTAAATTTTTTCTTCATCCCTGAGGCGACCGCTGCTTTTGCTTCAGATTCGCAATAGAGCCAATTTTCCTCATTACCATCCTGACTGATCAAGGCAGCTTTTACTAGGTCATGCTGATCACCTACTGAGACTAATTGTCCTTCAAATTCAACAACGGGAGGATCTTGTCTTGCTGAGACAACATACGTATATACTCTAGAAAATTGAAGTCTGGAGAGGATTGAGTTCAATTGTTTGGAAATTGTCGTTAATTCGCTTTTTCAGCATGTCTTTTAAATTAATAACGCCAGTGTTGAAAAAATCTCTAATTTTCTCAGTAAATTCATTGAATTTTGAATACAGTGTATTATAAGTAACACACTCTCTCATAACTTTCCATAAACGCTCAATAGCATTCAAATTTGGGGAATACGGAGGTAAGTAGTGTATTTGAATTTTGGTTTGGCTATCCAAATATTTTTGCACTTCCTTATTCTTGTTTGATCTGCCGTTGTCTAAGATTAAGTGGATTTTTTTTGCATCTGTATTAGCCGCTAACGTTTGGAGAAAATCGACCGCACTTGCAGCATCCACAGTGCTATATTCCTTCGTCACGACTTGCATTGCAGTCAATTCAATGGCACCAATAAAATGCAATCGCTCTTGCTTAGCGGTTGTTCCTAATGTCTTTATTTCGTTTTTTAGGATCCACCCAGCCACAGACTGGCTCTGATACTCAGGGTGTACAGCATCTCCAAAGAAAATTTTCTCGCCTTCTTGGAGACCGGCTTTCAATTCATTGTATTTTTTAAGGAACGCAGCTTGTTTTTCGGGATCGAGCTTTCCTGGTACTTTGATTGGATGTTTATAAACAAATCCATGCCTCTTCAACCAATTTGTCATACCAGCCACAGTGTATTTCACTTGATATGCGTCTAGAACGTAGAGACAAATTTTGCTCATTTTGAGATACGTTATTTGACTCAAATGTCTCCTCAGCGCATCTTCTTGGTCTAGGGTTAACTTGGAGGCCTTTCCCAAATGTGGATCATTGATAGTTTTTTGCTTGGCATCGTATTCTCTTTGATAATCATAAACGGACGACTCGCTAATTCTTAAAATCGCCGCTATTTCCCCTGGACTGTGGCAATCATCCCTACCTAAAATGACGCATACACGGTTCCGTTCGTTGACATCTCTTGTTTTTTTTACAAGCTGTTCTAAATATAAACGCTGCTCATTGGACAACCAGGGCCATTTAACTAAAATGTTTTGACATTTTCGAACAGAAAAATGTTGCCAAAATTCCCTTTAAGTACCCACCACCGAAAGTTGCTGCGCGCCTTACGGAGGCGAGCCCCCTTTCTGGATCTACAACTGCAGCCATGTTCATAGCCAAACGTCGAAACAACCCCATGTTCTCCGCACTATTCCCTCTATCCGTCAATGCATAATCCTCTTCAAAAATCACATCAGCTACCCAATGGCATTTGTTTTCTATGCTCCAGTGCTGTCGGGTCCATTTAGCAAAATCTTTGGCAGATGCTCGACGACTCGAAATATATAGCCGTCTAAATACCTCATTGGCAGTAGATCCAAGTTTTTGCCTCGTGGACCTTACTTCGATGAGACAGACTAAGTTTTTCCATTTGCCCGCATTTGGCAACCAGTCCAGGTCCTCGACGACTCGTACTTCTCGAATGTCGATTCGACCATGGCCTTTATCTACTTCCTGGTGAAACGAATGGGGGACTTCCTCCCATTCGACTGCGTGAGCTTGATCAAAAAAATTCTCCATTTCAGCGCACAGCGTTGGCTGGTTGTCCTTAACAGCCAGCAGATAATCTGCCTTCGCATCAACGATTTGTTCTGCCGATTCGGCTACGGTGAAATGTGCATCTCCTGAAATAATCGCCCCCTCTACATTCACTTGCTCCAAAATGATTGGTAACGTGCTCTTTTCGACTGTTTTATTTGGGACCTTTTCCACGGCAAGACATAATCGATCCTCCGCTGCGAATAGCTCCACTACGTGTGTGACACCGCCTAGGAAATTTGCGCCTTTCATCCGTTTACCATCGATCGCCAATAGCTGATCGCGCAATGAAGCAGGAATTTTGCTGAACCATTTTTGCAAGTAGTGCTTGAGCGCACCAGGGGGTGTTTTCACTAAAAACCACCAGAGCGCTCCATGGGAAGGTGCTGAGAGCTCCTCACCTAGCAGAGAAGAAAACCACTCCTCCTGCAGAGAAACATATTCAGCGATTTCCTCAATCGTATTGCATCCACAAAAGAATCCGCAGAGAATAACAAGAGTCAAATACCAAACTGGATATAAGACACGTTTTTGATTACGTCGATAATCAGGGAAATCTGCAAACTCTCCCTTGACGGTTTCCGCGAATACACGGGCATCAAAATTCTTACTAGCTTCTAGGATTGTGGCGTCGATTGGCTTACGGCGTGACATAATAGGTCCTCCAAATTTGAGGAATTTATTATGCCATCTTAGCTGATCTGGTATCAAAAATTTTTAGTTAAATGGCCCTGATTGGACAACTTTTGCATAGAAGCATTATCCACTATCGCTGAAATATTTTTTAGGGAAATTTAAAATTTTACAGAATCCAATCATGAATAGTATATCTATTCTTACGGTCTGTCTTGAGGGTTTTTCTTATATACATGCCCTCAGATCGCAAGTGCTCATAAACTTGAGGTAAAGACCCCGAGACGGGGCCCCCTTTACCTCGATTTCATGGGCAAAGAAATCTGCCAGGCCGCCTAAAAATAAGTTCATTTTAATTTTTAATTGTCGCATTATTACTGCTTTCATTTTTTGGGAAGCACTCAAATGACAACAGCCAATGCCTCTCTTCAACAAGAACTCATCCTATTGCGCAATGAACAGGCCTCTCTCCGAGCAACTGTGTCGAATCTTTTGAATCAACTGAGCATGGCCATACAGGCCAATGCTGAATTGCGCATCGAAAATCAAACTCTCAGAGATGAAATTGCTCGCCTCAAGCAAACGCCCCCGCGCCCTAAAATACCTCCCGGCGATTTAGAAAATTCCGAGAAAGAACCAAAAGATGGGAAGGGGAATAGAGGGAACTCTGGTCGAGGCAAGCACCCGCGCAGTAAAAAAACAGGACTGACTTTCCACAATATCAACCGACTTAAGCCAGATACCATTCCCGAAGGGGCTATTTTTAAAGGCACTCGGAAGTATGACATTCAAGATCTCGTTTGCCAGGCATATAACACTCGATACGAGATCGAACGCTGGCAACTGCCAGATGGGACATACATCGAAGGTCAGATTCCATTGCATATTCAGGGGCATTATGGAGCGGCCTTGAGAGCGCATGTCATCACGTTAGCCCATTCTTGCCGTGTTTCAGAAGAGCTGATTTTAGAGCAATTGCGTAGATACAAAATCGCAATTTCTGCCGGGCAATTGCATGCGATGCTGACAGAAAAACACGACCAGTTTCACGCTGAGAAAGCCGACCTTTTGGAAGCTGGAATAGCATCCGGTCAAATTCAGACAGACGATGTGGGCACACGACATTGCAGCAAAAACTGCTACACCAATGTGATTTGCAACGAATATTTCGTCCATCTAACGACGACCAACAGCAAAAATCGTATTAATTTCCTCACGATTTTGGCGCAGGGCCGAGGAGAATACCGATTTAACCAAGATGCCTATGATTACCTAGCCACTCATAGGGATACAGAATGGTTGATTCAAGCGTTTAAAATTCGTCAAGATCCTGTGTTCCATACACAAGATCCTGGGAAAACATTTCTGGAAGAATTTGGGCATCTAAACTCAAATACCATTCGATTGCTTACTGAGGCCGGGTTGTTTGCCAGTCTAATCGAGCATGGTGTGCCCAAAAATCTGAATATCCATAGCGACGATGCTCCACAATTCGAAATATTCAAACAGTCGCTTTGTTGGATACATGAGGAGCGTCATTACAGGAAGCTCATTCCCTCCCATCCGGAATTGGCGACTGAAATTGAAAAAGTGCGCGAAGGCATATGGCAGTTATACCAAGATTTGAAGGCATATAAGCAATTTCCCAATGAATTGACTCGTTGCCAAATTTCTAAAGCATTTGACGTCCTTTTTAATCCGGAAAAACTTACCCCATATTGTGTGCTCAATAACCGTCTGAGCTTGACTTATGCCAAAAAAGACCGTTTGTTATTTGTCTTGGAATGCCCAACAACACCTCTACATAACAATTTGAGCGAAACGGGAGGCCGAGGAGCCAAGGTGAAAAGCAAAATAAACGCGGCTTGATAGCTGTATTATTGTTGCCCATGAAATCGAGGTAAAGGGGGCCCGTCTCGGGGTCTTTACCTCAAGTTTATGAGCACTTGCCTCAGATCTTACCGATGGATCGAATTTATTTAAAAAAGATCGAGGAACAAGGTAATTCAAAGGTCGCGAGTGAGTTGAGGCAATCTGCCCCACCCATCGACGAGAGCTGATTCAATTACAGCAGTGCGTACTTTAACTAAATACTTGCGAAGTGTTGAATAATTGATCTCTCCTCGCCTCTGTAATTGCCCAACAACTATGCCTGGATGAACATTCGTGTTTTTAGCAAACTCCAAGATTTTTTTCTCAGAATAATATGGTTTGAATTCGGATATAAAACAGTCTAAATGAACAGAGGGAATGAGAAATTCAGAAGCTTCTTTATTCGCAATTAGTTCTCTTTTATGAAGTTCTTTTGCTTGCTCGATATTGCTACTATCTTGGATATCAGTGTCGATAATTTCTTCTTTTTGACCATCACCACGAAGGACATGTTCAATTTCGTGACGTAATACAAACCAAAAATTATCAATGCGGTCAAAACGTAGGGACATTCCAATCACTGGTGAATCGGGATCTAACCAAAAGCATACACCGTCAATTTTGGATGAGGCGATGCCTTCAACAATAATAAAACGAATACCTGATTTGGCTAAAACAGATGAAACTTGTCGTATTCCGTCCTCTGATGACAACAGTTTTTTTAATTCTTCGAGTGAATCTCTTAAATTGCGTTCATTATATTTCGATACGTTCAGTGATTTTGCTAAATTCTTCACACGAAAAAGCCAAGCAAGCTGAGCAGGAGGGATTTGATTATAATAGGACTTTCGAGCAGCATGCTGTAAATGCGGAACTTTATCAAGGCTATCCACTCCAAAAAAATCAATAAGTTGAGCTTCTAGGAGAGCCGAATCTTTGGTATCGGCAAGCCAGCCACGCTTTATCATTTCTCGAGCTGGATAATGGCTTTGAATTAATGTTCTAGTTGCTATTCCCGAGTCTGGTTCTCTAGCTCTGGCTAAATCATACGATTGTTGGAGATTTGTGAAAAATTCAGGTGAAACGTCGAAGGCAATAGCTAATGCCTTTGCCATTTCAGGTGTAATGCTTCGCTTGCCGTTAAGGATGATTGTAATGGCTTGTTCTGCGCAGCCAAGAATATAGGCCAAATCTCTCTGAGACCATCCCCGTTCCTCTAATTCCTCTTTAATGTACGCTCCAGGAGGAAGCGCTGTTTTTGATCGCATGGTTAAAGTCTCTTTTTAATGGTAGTCTTCAATTTTTAATATGACAATTGTTTTAGGGTTTCGATTCTCATCAATTGTAAATATCAATCGCCATTTCTTATTAAGACGAATTGACCTTTGGCCATCTCTATCGCCTTTGAGTTTTTCATAATGAAAACTTTTCCAATTTCGGAGTGTTCTTTCATCGGGCGCTGATCTCAACAGATCGAGACGTGATCGTAATCGATCAATAATTTCTAAAGGGGCACCTGATGCCGCTAAATCCGCAGCATTTCCATTTTCAACCTTTGCTAGCCGCTTGTCTTTGAATTCTATTTCCACAAATAGCACTAGAGATGTTCAATAGCAACTATATTACTTAACCTCACGCGTTAAGTCAATGCTATTAAATATTTTAAAATTTTCATCCACTTGAGTTTAAGGGAGACTGATTTTTTGTTAGAAAAATGCCGTAATATTGCCGTAGTTGGCAATTTCCCTGCCTTGAAGTCTATTGTCCTCCATCACCCAGAATTTCTTGATCAAATCTGCTTCTCTCTATAGAATTTGGCGATCTTGGTTGATTTAAGGTCATCTAAAGAATACGGGCGGAAGCGGCTTTGCAAGACTGAAAATCCTTGTGTCGCTGGTTCGATTCCAGTTCTGGCCACACTCTCTTTTTCTCAATCTGATTTAAAAAGTAGGAAAGGCAAAGGCTTTATGGCACAAATTTGGCACATTCGGGCACAAAAAACGGCGACATACCACATCCCTTAGCAATAGATCAGAAAGCTCTAAACATTTAATCCTTTTGCTGTTATTGTTTGCAGCGTGTTGTTGAGTGCGGTAATGGACGAGACTTAAAATCCCTTGGCAGCAATGCCGTGACGGTTCGAGTCCGTCTCCGAGCATACTTGTAATTCAGTGAGTTATGTAAAGCTACATAACCTCCTAACGATTGCTGCAAAACGCCGTGGGCCAATAGTGGGCCACTGCGTAAATCATAGGAGGAATTTAGCATGGCATATATTGAAGAAAGAGAATTGCCGGCGGAACCCGGTAAAAAACCCAAAAAAATGTATCGAGTCCGCATTCGAATCAAAGGAATGCCGGAAAAATCTGAAACATTTCCGACAAAAGCGCGAGCTGTGACTTGGGCTACCAAAATGGAGGCAAAAATCCGCGATGGTAGATTTTTCCGCTCTTCAAAACTTGATCAAACCTGATCATATATAACCAAATTATCAACTTTTGATCGAGGGCTATCATGCCCTCGGTTTAATTTCCTGGTGCTGCAAATTGCTTTGCTGTCTTGCCCCCACGGTGTCACATGTACACCATTAGGCAAAACACACCAGGCCCATCGCTTTTGGATAAAAGCGAGGTCTGAGCCAGACACTATTGAAGGATATCCTCCTTCATTTTTTGCTGAAAGATCTCGCAAGATCTTTCTCAAGCCATTAATTGCGGCATTCTCGTCGCGAATGTGAACGGTCTTGCACTGTGGACATTGTCATTGTCTCAATGAGACAGGGATTCCCCGCTCTTCAATCCGCAGGCAGTGGCTACAGGTCCGGGTTGTCCCTTTCTCGTCGAATTCAATAAAGGTTTTTCCCGATTTTCGAGCTACCCAGGAGAGGGTGTTTTTCCAACGTCCAATCAAGGATCGATTATTCATCGCTCGCCGCATTGGTTTAGTAATGCCTTCGCCATTTGGTGTATATACTATTCATGATTGGATTCTGTAAAATTTTAAATTTCCCTAAAAAATATTTCAGCGATAGTGGATAATGCTTCTATGCAAAAGTTGTCCAATGAGCAGCGTTTATATTTAGAACAGCTTGTAAAAAAAACAAGAGATGTCAACGAACGGAACCGTGTATGCGTCATTTTAGGTAGGGATGATTGCCACAGTCCAGGGGAAATAGCGGCGATTTTAAGAATTAGCGAGTCGTCCGTTTATGATTATCAAAGAGAATACGATGCCAAGCAAAAAACTATCAATGATCCACATTTGGGAAAGGCCTCCAAGTTAACCCTAGACCAAGAAGATGCGCTGAGGAGACATTTGAGTCAAATAACGTATCTCAAAATGAGCAAAATTTGTCTCTACGTTCTAGACGCATATCAAGTGAAATACACTGTGGCTGGTATGACAA
Organism: uncultured Verrucomicrobiae bacterium; assembly: GCA_963718565.1. Lineage (GTDB taxonomy): Bacteria > Chlamydiota > Chlamydiia > Chlamydiales > Rhabdochlamydiaceae > CAJCIW01. Next base: position 1,538,401 of record OY970364.1, on the reverse strand, counting down.
ATTGGTTGAAGAGGCATGGATTTGTTTATAAACATCCAATCAAAGTACCAGGAAAGCTCGATCCCGAAAAACAAGCTGCGTTCCTTAAAAAATACAATGAATTGAAAGCCGGTCTCCAAGAAGGCGAGAAAATTTTCTTTGGAGATGCTGTACACCCTGAGTATCAGAGCCAGTCTGTGGCTGGGTGGATCCTAAAAAACGAAATAAAGACATTAGGAACAACCGCTAAGCAAGAGCGATTGCATTTTATTGGTGCCATTGAATTGACTGCAATGCAAGTCGTGACGAAGGAATATAGCACTGTGGATGCTGCAAGTGCGGTCGATTTTCTCCAAACGTTAGCGGCTAATACAGATGCAAAAAAAATCCACTTAATCTTAGACAACGGCAGATCAAACAAGAATAAGGAAGTGCAAAAATATTTGGATAGCCAAACCAAAATTCAAATACACTACTTACCTCCGTATTCCCCAAATTTGAATGCTATTGAGCGTTTATGGAAAGTTATGAGAGAGTGTGTTACTTATAATACACTGTATTCAAAATTCAATGAATTTACTGAGAAAATTAGAGATTTTTTCAACACTGGCGTTATTAATTTAAAAGACATGCTGAAAAAGCGAATTAACGACAATTTCCAAACAATTGAACTCAATCCTCTCCAGACTTCAATTTTCTAGAGTATAGTCTCCGATTCCAATGCAGTCGTAATTTCGGAAAAGGCGATGTGCGCTTGTAAACATAAACGTCTTGGTCTGTTCTCGGCGTTTACGCAGTGCGCTTTTTAGGGCATGATCGTATTTTCTCCATTGCCTGGAAGGAAGATGGAATTCTTTTCTTGTGGGATTGCCTTTTTCATCCAGAACATGGAATTTTTTAGATTTTTTATCACAGCGGTCTCTTTTACTTTTTAGTTCGTCCAGGCGTTTATCGTAAGTTTTGAGCCAGTGAGGAGATGCAATCTCAATGGCTGTTCCACTTGTGTCAACACCATAGGCGAGATTTTTGTGATTGGGATCGAGTGCGAGGATTTTAGAAATGGGTTTTCGGATGGGGAGTTCTTTCTGAATGGTAAAAATGGCATAGTAGGTTCCCAGTTCGGAGATAATGCGCAAGTTGCGTGGGGTTTTGTCTTTGAGGAGATGTGCTTCGGGTAATTCGAGAGTGAGGAAGCGGCGCTGTTTATTATAGTTCATCCCGGAACCGAGGTCTTTGGTTACTGAAAACACCCATCCTTTTGCAGAGCAGTAAATTTCTAACATATGGACTTGTCGTTGTAAATCTTCTTCCTGAACATACATTTCTGCAATTGCCAATTTTAATGCCCTTTCTGATCGTTCTCCCTTCTCTAAGCACTGCGGGTAGAATGCAATCTCTCGAGTTTGTGGAACCTGGAGTTCTAATTTTCCAAAACGAGTCTGTACCGTTTTATCTTTAAAACCATTAGCATAACCTTTTCTAGCCTCTGTCCGCTCATATGGACCAGCTTGAAGAACCTGCTCTCGTTCGGTCTTCATTAATTCATTGAAGAGCCTGCTCAAGAGTTCGCTGAGGCCGTGTAAGCCTTGTTGTCCGAGTTCTTCTACTAATGCGTTGATTACAGGGGCATATGTGCTGTTTGAGATCATAACCTCTCCTTTTGTTTGTTTGTCTAAACTTAAGAGAATGTGATCTCAAACTTTTTTTTTCAATTATCAAAACACTTTCTTGAAAAATTGAATTTACAGAAACAATGTTACACTACCCGAGGATAAACAAATCCGCCGTATCTTTCATAATACCGATGAATGGGATAAACGAGGCATCAAGATCCAACGAGAATATGCCATTTTGACAGCTGAGATCTCTAAAGCCACTTGATGAATCAAATCTCTTAGAATCTACTGAGGAATTGGAATGAGATTCATGCTTCAAAAGAAGATCTGCAATACTTCAAGAACAATTTTTTCCTGAGTATGATCAGACTGATTTCAAAAGATGGGCTTTTACAGCATTTTTCCCCCTTAGCTGCCATTGGTGTATTAGGGACGCCGGTGTTGGAATAGTAAACGTTGACGCGGCCTCTGCGATTAATTTCACAAATTAAAATAATATTTAACCATTTAGCTTGGAATACTCGCCAATCAATGAACGCCAAAAAAATCAGTAAGGGACTGTAAGAAAATAACTTTTCCAGCTTCATAAGAGAAATCGTTTCTTACAGTCCCTTAGCTTTATCGTTATTTTTTAAATAAATTTTTGTCAATATGACGTTATTTTGTTTCTGCAAAAAAATAATTTCAGTTTGATTATAACTTGTTTTTAACATACAATGTTAATTGTTGAAACAAAAAGAGTTTAAATTATGATTAAAATTTCAAATAATGTTGTATCGCAATCCGATCGTTTGGCCAATTACGATCCCTTCCTTCTAAAAAACACTCAGGGAGCTATTTACCCAGCTACAAAAGCATTGAAGCTAATGCAGCAGTTTGTAACGAGTCAATATGTAAAAGCTCCTTTGGCTATTGTTACTCCTCCTTCTCGATTGAGCATGGGTGGCAATTGTGAGACAGATTCAAGGATAGATAACGTAGTGCGATCCGCTCTAACAGAAATAGATCAGACCACTCTTTTGGCATCTGTAAAATTACAGAAGCAGCTTCTGATAGCATTTCAAACAGCTCTTTCAGGTGCAGACCAGTCTGCCAAGAGCCAAGCTTACCATGCCCTTCCTGCTTCGATCAAAGAGATATTGAGTTATGTAGTGTGGCACCAGCATGGTTGCCCACAAAAACCGACTTACGGTGAGAGCACTCTCTTAGAGGATTTCTCTATTCTTTCTGCAATCCAGACTCCTTATCTGCATCCTCAAGGCGAAAACATTATTGAGCAAGCAATTAATTCGATTGAAGATAAAATTCGCCTTTTGGAAGCAAAAAAAACAGTTGACCAAATTGAGCAATTGAAAAAATTACTCCAAGGGAGCTCAAGCAACGATGCATTGCTGATGGAAAAGGAGATAGTAAAACATACGAGTGAATTCAACAGGCTTTTTGATGAGCAAACTGACAGAGAAATCGAACATTTTAAACAATTAGTGGATAGCAATGCGCTGACGCATCGTCAGTTGCATAAGATTTACAAAAGTTTAGACCCGATAAAAAGAGCTGATTTAGAGCAGCATTATCAGCCGCCCTATTATGGAAGAGGAATATGTGCAGATTTGCACACATTTTACGGATCTCATATTCATGAAAACTCTGTTGTATTTAGAGTGTACGCTCCAAATGCTAAGGAGGTTTCTGTCGCCATTTTCAAGAACGGTCGAGATTATAAAATAATTCCCATGCAGAAGAGCGCTGCAGGTAATTGGGAACTGAGGACTGACGATGCGAAAGTCGGTACGGTTTACGAATACTTAATTAAGACCCAGGAAGGTGAGTTGCTAAAGAAAGCAGATCCCTATGCTCGCCAAAATAAAGAAGTTAGAGATGCACAATTTAAAGATGGTCTCAATTTTAAAGGTGGTCTCACTGAAGGTGGTCATCGACAGATTATGGAAACACGTTTTCGTCAAGTATCTGTGGTAGCTGAAACAAAATTCGACTGGACGGATGGTTCTTGGATGTCCAAAAGAGCTCAAAATGCGAACCAAGACTCTGCTAGGAATATCTATGAACTTCATGTCAGCTCCTGGAAGAGGAAGAATGGCGAAATCATGAATTGGAAAGAATTGGCAATCGAGCTTGCTGAGCATTGCAAACAGAATAGTTTTACCCATGTGGAACTCTTTAGCGTTATGGATCACATTTTGGATTTTCCCTACACGGGTTATCAGCCCACTGCTTTCTTTGCACCCAATCACCGTTTAGGATCTTCTGCTGATTTTAAAGCTTTTGTCGATCACATGCACAATCAGGGTATTGGTGTCTTCTTGGACTGGATCCCAGGTCATTTTGGAGTCAATGAGTCCGGCTTGCATAATTTTGATGGAACTGCTCTCTATGAGCATCAGGATCTAAGGCGTGCCTACCAGAAAAATTGGAATGTGATTAACTTTAATTTTGAGCAGCCAAAAGTCTGTGATTTTTTATTATCAAATGCAAAAGCTTGGCTCGACGAGTATCACATCGATGGCTTGCGCTTCGATTCCGTGTCCAATATAGTGCGAACCGACCTATTTAAAGAGGACTCCCTTCCTCATTACAAGGGTGGCAAATGGAATCCTGATGCTCTAAATTTTATTCGAGACGTGAACGCTTTTATTCACGGTAGATATCCAGGTGTAATCACTATGGCAGAAGAGTCCCACGGGATAGTCGCCTCGACTCACTCTCCTTCTGAAAAATTTAGCTTGTATGGAGAGGCTTTGATGAGAGGATTGGGTTTTGATGAAAAATGGGCTTTGGGGTGGCTATACTCCATGTTTGAGCATAGTTTCCTATCAGAGAAACCTGAGCATAGAAAATACCATCGGGGGGCTCTATTCGATGCAATGAAAATTGATACTCTTGAACAACAAATCCATGAAAGAGCTGTGAGGGCTTTCTCTCATGATGAAACTGGAAACACCGAACGTCCCACTATGCTAGAACGTGTGCAGAAACAAGTAGCTTGTTCAGAGGAGACTCTGCCAAGTAAATTCGCAGATCTGAGAGCATTCTATGCTCAGCAAATCTGCCTTCCCGGAAGTAAGCTTAGCTTTATGGGGAATGAATTTGCTCAAACAGGGCAATGGTCGGATCTGATGTATATTGCAAATGGCATTAGTGGTGGATACGACAAGACAATGACTTATTTTGCAGGCCCAGAAGAGCGAAATGTAGGTGGTGTGGATTGGGAGCAACTAGTCCCGGGGTCGCGCCATGAGCAGTATATGAAGTTTGTTGTAGCTTTCAATGATTTATATCTAAAAGAGCAAGCTCTATGGGGTAATCAACCCGAAAATATTCAGTGGTTTCACACAGCAGATCCTGGCAAAAATGATGGCCGTCCGATTGTTGCCTATTTCCGCAAGAGCAATGACCCGAGCAATCAGCTGATTTGTATCAACAATTTTGGTGATACGATGGAGCAGGAGTACAACATCATGTTCCCTTCAATGCAGTCTAATCCCGCACTGCAATACTTAAAAGAGATTGAAGAGATTTTCAACACCGATGACCTTCAATGGGGTGGAGAAGGAAGAATAAACACGGGTAGAGCCATAGAGTTGATCCGGGAGAATGATGATATCAACGGATGCATCATCGGTTTCAAAGTGCGCATTGCTCCCCAATCTGGGATCATTCTACGTCCAAAATTGTATCCACCTGGGTTGACGATCTCTTGTGAATTACCTCCAGAAAAGAAATTGTTCATTCGAGGCGAACGCCCATTAGGATGGGAGAGTGATGAAGCTATAGAACTTCAAAGAAATAGCGATGGAACTTGGAGAGTACCTGTAAAGTTCAAGGAGTCGAAAGCCATTGAGTATAAGATTTTATTGGATAATGAGGAATGGGAAACAGGAGGACGCAACCGTTCTTTCACGCCTGGGATGCCATCGATACATCGACCTGAATTCAGCTCTCTTGCTGCACCGGTTCAAACTCCATCTGTGGTTTTCCAACCTGCCCAACAAGACTCTATTGAAACATGGGTTCTCAAAGAAGATATTGGACCTGGAAACGCTCTTGCTGTGTGTTGCGATCCCGATTGGGACGAAAAGCCCTTGGTTTTCACGCGTAATGGAAAAGGATGGGTAGGTCAAGTCCCAGTTGGAAAAGACTTTAAGTTTGCCCTTCTCAAAAATGGCAAGATATTCAAATGGGAAGATTCTTATAATCGTAAATTTGACGGTCAGGCTTCTTCTATCACTATTGAATCTGATCAAGTCCATTTCACTTAAAAATATCCGAAAATCAATCAACAAATCGACAGATGACGTTTTGTTGATTGATTTCGAATCTGTCAAATTTGATCAACAAAACGTCATCTGTCGATTTGTTGATGCTTTTTGTCTTAAAATTTAATGGTTTGTGTAAAAACACAACCCGTATACCGGCGTGTTTCATAATGGCGAATAGCGTTTTTCAATTAACGCTACAGACTATCGGAATAGGAGCTATACTATTCATGATTGGATTCTGTAAAATTTTAAATTTCCCTAAAAAATATTTCAGCGATAGTGGATAATGCTTCTATGCAAAAGTTGTCCAATGAGCAGCGTTTATATTTAGAACAGCTTGTAAAAAAAACAAGAGATGTCAACGAACGGAACCGTGTATGCGTCATTTTAGGTAGGGATGATTGCCACAGTCCAGGGGAAATAGCGGCGATTTTAAGAATTAGCGAGTCGTCCGTTTATGATTATCAAAGAGAATACGATGCCAAGCAAAAAACTATCAATGATCCACATTTGGGAAAGGCCTCCAAGTTAACCCTAGACCAAGAAGATGCGCTGAGGAGACATTTGAGTCAAATAACGTATCTCAAAATGAGCAAAATTTGTCTCTACGTTCTAGACGCATATCAAGTGAAATACACTGTGGCTGGTATGACAAATTGGTTGAAGAGGCATGGATTTGTTTATAAACATCCAATCAAAGTACCAGGAAAGCTCGATCCCGAAAAACAAGCTGCGTTCCTTAAAAAATACAATGAATTGAAAGCCGGTCTCCAAGAAGGCGAGAAAATTTTCTTTGGAGATGCTGTACACCCTGAGTATCAGAGCCAGTCTGTGGCTGGGTGGATCCTAAAAAACGAAATAAAGACATTAGGAACAACCGCTAAGCAAGAGCGATTGCATTTTATTGGTGCCATTGAATTGACTGCAATGCAAGTCGTGACGAAGGAATATAGCACTGTGGATGCTGCAAGTGCGGTCGATTTTCTCCAAACGTTAGCGGCTAATACAGATGCAAAAAAAATCCACTTAATCTTAGACAACGGCAGATCAAACAAGAATAAGGAAGTGCAAAAATATTTGGATAGCCAAACCAAAATTCAAATACACTACTTACCTCCGTATTCCCCAAATTTGAATGCTATTGAGCGTTTATGGAAAGTTATGAGAGAGTGTGTTACTTATAATACACTGTATTCAAAATTCAATGAATTTACTGAGAAAATTAGAGATTTTTTCAACACTGGCGTTATTAATTTAAAAGACATGCTGAAAAAGCGAATTAACGACAATTTCCAAACAATTGAACTCAATCCTCTCCAGACTTCAATTTTCTAGAGTATATACTGCGCCCAGACCTATCAAAACTCTTGTTGCAACTTCATTCAATACGGTAGTACAGTATACCTTAATGTTTAGCTCATCTTGTTCAGATAGGAAAGGTGCAAGAGCCATGGTAATGACCTTACAAGAAGTTTCTGATCGCCTTGAAATTATGGATCTTCTGACTAAATATGCGGCCGCGATTGATAAAAAAGATATATACCGAAATGAACTCAAGATTTGGTTTTTGGCTACGTCGGGCAGCCACTGTATTTGAGCCCACCTGCATCGCACAACTTATTCAAGTTGTGCTGCTTCGGCGTCGCATACGCTGGCTCAAATTCAGGGCGCCTCCTTGCCAAATTCCCAAATCTTGAGTTCATTTCGGTATAGACAGCTTAGATCAAATTTTTTCTGAAGATGCACGAATTGATTTTTCTAGGGCTTGTAACAGAATCCATTGAACTTATTCAAACCTGATTATATATTATCAGAATGAACAAGTTTTTAAGCATTCAGGAAGCAGCAAAATGTTTGGGAGTTTCTCCACAAACACTCCGCCGATGGGAAAGACAAAAGAAAATCGTTCCCTGTCATCGCACACAGGGCGGCCAACGCCGCTATAGTCTCACTCAGTTACAGCCATTTAATTGCGGAGATAAAACCTCTGATCGTCTAACTGTTGCCTACGCAAGAGTTTCGAGTCATGATCAAAAAGAAGATTTACAACGACAAGTCCATATGTTAGAAATTTACTGTTCTGCAAAAGGATGGGTGTTTTCGGTAACCAAAGACCTCGGTTCCGGGATGAACTATAATAAACGTGGGCTAAAACAACTGCTTGAGCAAATTATGAACGGAGAGATTGGCCGCCTGGTTCTCACGCATAAAGACCGCCTTTTGCGATTCGGAGCAGAGCTTGTCTTCTCTCTTTGCGCAGTCAAAAATGTCGAAGTGGTGATTATCAACCAGGGAGACGAACCTTCCTTCGAGGAGGAACTTGCCAAAGACGTTTTGGAAATCATTACCGTCTTTTCTGCAAGGCTATATGGTTCAAGAAGCCATAAGAACAAACAGCTTTTGGCCAACCTTCAAAATGCGGTCGCCAATGTCTAAAGAGAATCTGGCAATAGTGTCTGGCTCAGACCTCGCTTTTATCCAAAAGCGATGGGCCTGGTGTGTTTTGCCTAATGGTGTACATGTGACACCGTGGGGGCAAGACAGCAAAGCAATTTGCAGCACCAGGAAATTAAACCGAGGGCATGATAGCCCTCGATCAAAAGTTGATAATTTGGTTATATATGATCAGGTTTGATCAAGCTTTGAAGAGCGGGAGTTGAAGAAAAAATCTATCGTTTTGGTTGCTGTTTTGGTGGATACTGAGGCTGCTGCTTACCTGGAGAGGGTTGCTCGGGTTTTTTTGGTTGTTGAGGTTGTCTTGGTTGTTGGCTCATAAAGATTGCTCCTAAATTATAAGGAAAGCATTTTTGCTTTCTAATTATGAATTAAATGAATTGAAGAAAAAAATCAAAAATTATTTACTACACCCCCTGTGCCCAAAGACTTGTATACTGAAGAAACTTCAAAAATTGGTTTTTTTAGCCCCCTGTAACGCCTGTACGAACACAGTCGGCAGGGGATCAACGCAAAGACGCAGAGCCGCGGAGGTTATAAATCGTTAACAACCCTTTCTATACCATCGCGAAGCAGTTGCCGCCCAAAATTGAGTAACAATCCTGACTTGAGTCCTGTCAAACGCAAATAGGTCAAAACCTGCGCCTTGCGAACGGCATGTTCTTGCTCTGTGGCCTTCACTTCAATAATCACTCTGCCTCCCACAAGTAGATCAAGACGCATTGCAGCATCTTTTTCATCCACGAAGGGTATAACTTGAAAAAGAGTCTATGTTTTGATTGATTTCATTTCCAGGTGGATGGAAAATTGCTGTTTTCTAAAAAACTAGCGATTTTTCAATTTTTCTAAACGATACACCATCTATGGCACATAAAAAAATTTCTCTTTTCTCCTTAGTTCTCCTCATCGTCGCAGCAATCGATAGCATTCGCAATCTACCTGCTTCTGCACTTTTTGGAAGCTCACTGATTTTTTTCTTTATTTTCTCAAGCATTGTGTTTTTAATTCCCACTTCTTTGGTCGCAGCTGAGCTTTCAGCCACGTTTCCCGAAAAGGGGGGGGTCTATCATTGGGTAAAGACGGCCTTCGGGGAAAAATGGGCCATGGTTGCGATTTGGCTGCAGTGGATCAACACGATGGTCTGGTACCCGACGATTCTCTCCTTCATCGCAGGTACTGCGGCTTATTTGATCGATCCCGACCTTGCACAGAACAAAGGGTACCTGATCCTCTGTATTCTCATTGTGTTTTGGGGAGTTACTCTAGTGAATCTGCGCGGAATTCATCTGTCTGCAAAAATCAATAATTTTTGCGCACTCATTGGCACAATTTTTCCCATGCTTTTTCTGATCATCTTAGGTGGAGTGTGGGCGTTTAGTGACCATCCGCTGCAGATCAGCCTTCAACCTGGCCAATTGTTTCCTTCTTTGGGACAAGCCACTCACTGGGTAGCCTTGATTGCCATCATGGCATCTTTTCTTGGCATCGAACTCTCTGGGGTCCATGTCAATGACATTCATGAACCTCAGCGTAATTTTCCAAAGGCAATCTTATGCTCGAGCGCATTTATTTTGGTGTCGATGGTTCTCGGATCGCTATCCATTGCTTTTGTTCTCCCAGAGAAAGAGATTAACCTTGTGGCAGGGGTGATTCAAGTATTTAGTAATATGTTTGCTGCTTTTGGCATGAAAGCGCTCACTCCGATTCTTGCCATTTTGATCGTTGTGGGTTCGATTGGAGGGATCACGAATTGGCTAATCTCACCTGCAAAAGGCCTCATGCATGCTGCCGAATATGGATATTTGCCTCGCATGTTCATGCGTAAGAATAAGCATGGCGTTGCCCAAAATGTTTTGCTTTGCCAAGCAGCCCTTGTGAGTTTGTTATGTTTGATCTTTCTTCTCGTTCCAAGTGTCAATGCTTTTTATTGGTTTTTAACGGCGCTGAGCACAGAACTGTATATGATCATGTATATTCTGGTATTCTTTTCAGCTTGTCGTCTGCATTACAAGTATGTCAATCGTCCTAAAGCTTTTAAGATTCCTGGTGGTACTCTTGGCATGTGGACGACATGCCTATTGGGGCTATTTGGCTGCTTATGTACGATCATCGTGAGCTTTTTCCCACCTGATAATGTGAATGTCGGATCGCATTTCCGCTATATTCTTATGATTTGCGTGGGAAATGTAGTGAGCATTACTCCAGTATTATTATTTTATCTTTATAAAAAGGTTGCAGCAAAGTCTTAGAAGCTGTCTGTTTTTCATTTCTTAAAATTTTTTTTCATTTAGTGTTGAATAAAAAATTTAATCCTGAGAATGTGAGCTTGAAAAAGTTGATAAGGGCGCTGACTTTCTGAGGGCGGAAAGTCCAATCCCATCAAATGTTTTTAGCAATCTGCTTGAAGCGATTGCTGCATGGATAACACAATCTAGAGGAAAAAAAATCATGGCGAAGAAAAAGAAAGCAAAAAAGTCAAAGAAAACAAAAAGAACAGTAAAACGCTCTACTAAGAAAAAAGCAACTAAGCGCAAAGCTGCTCCAAAAAGAAGAGCAAAGAAAAAACCTTCTGCTGCAATGATGAGAAAAAGTATGACAGGTGGCGAATCTGCGAGCTGTTCGACTTGCTAAGCTTTAAAATAAGAGTTTTTGCGGCCTTTAATCAGCCTCGAGAGAGATTATCTCGGGGCTTTATTATTTAAAGTTTGTAACAGATAAAGAATTTATCTGTTTAAAGACGCGAAAAGCTCTTCTCATTTCGATGATTGTCCCTTTCAAGAAAAAAGCAATCCAAGCTTCCCATTTACTTTCTTCTGTTATTTTAAAAAGATGAGAGAAATATTGCAATCGATGCTGCAGAAAATAGTCACTCATCAATAAAAAAGGCAGCGGAGTCGCTTTTTTTTGGTAAAGAAAAAGAGGAATTAAGATTCTCGCCACCCGCCCATTTCCGTCCATAAAAGGGTGGATAATCAGAAATTGAGCAAATAGGAGAGCGAGCTGAAGAAGAGGTTCTTTTTTGTTTTTTTTTGCAAACTCAAGAAGTTTCTCCATTAAGCTTTCTACTTGAGTTTCAGCAGGAGGATAAAAATAAGCTTCTTCAATTGTACATCCTTTGGGGCCGATCCAATTTTGACGATTTCTATAGACTCCGAGATCCGCCCTGGGAGTTGTCCCTCTTTTGGCCTTTTTGTGGATGGCGCAGATCAGATCTTTTGTCAACGAGGAGTTTTGATCCTGTTTACACGCCCATAACAAAGCGTCTCTATAATTTGAGACCAGGTGAAGCTTTGAGTTTTTGTTAAGATCTTTTCTTCGCAGAGCCGTCTTCACCGTTTGCGATTCTATGGATGCGATGGCTTCGAGATTGAAGAGTTGAGAATAAAGGCGCTCTGGCCAACGAGAAGAGGTGAGGAAAGTGCTGTATTCTTTCAACAGATGATTCGCTGTTTCCAGTTGCTTTGAAAATTTTTTCTTATTCAAACGTCGAGGCGGAAATGCTCGTGGATGAAAAGGGATAATCTTTTTAGAGGGGTTCATCCGTCCTCCAGCAGAAACCCGGCCCTTAAGGGCTGGGTATTTTCAAAAACAATGCTTAAGCCGAGTGCGAAGCTCGGCTTAAGCTTAAAGCCTGGGTTCACAGCAGCTTAAAGCTGCAGAGTCGAGTTAATCTGAAAAAAAAACCTTGAGCTTGTCGAAGAAGCTGCGCTTGCGAGGAGAGTTTTGTTCTTTTTCCAGTTCTCCAAATTGACGCAAAAGCTCTTTCTGGTCGTCATTGAGATTGATAGGAGTTTCGATGCTCATTTTGACGAGCATGTTGCCACGTCCATGTCCGTGGACATTAGGGGCGCCTTCGCCTTTCACGCTCAAAACCTTTCCACTTTGGGTTCCTTCTGGAATGGAGATGCGACAAGAACTGCCGTGCGGTGTCGGCAGCTCTTTTTTGCACCCTAAAGCTGCTTCAGAAAAGCTTAAAGGGAGCTCAACAAGGATATCATCGCCTTCTCTTTGAAACACAGAATGAGGCTCAACAGAAATAAAAACATACAGGTCACCTAGAGGCCCTCCGCCTTCACCAGCATCCCCGTATCCTGACATGCGAAGGCGCATGCCTGTGTCGACGCCGGCAGGAACTTTGATTTTGATATGCTGTTTCTTTTTAACACGGCCATCGCCATGGCACGTAGAGCAGGGATCTGTGATCGTTTTGCCTTTCCCATGACATTGGGGACACACGCCTGTCATACTGAAAAAACCGCGCGTTTGATGAACCTGACCAGATCCTCTACAACGAGAGCATTTTTTGACACTGCTGGATGATGCTGCGCCTGAACCTTCGCACTGAGAGCAGATGGCGTAATTGTTTAAAGCGGCTTCTTTTTCGGCACCCTTCATCGCTTCTTCAAAAGAAATGGAAAGGTTCATTTTTTTACTGGCGCCTTGACGCTCACCCTCACTGCCTTCCGCTTCGAAGCCGAAGAAGGAATCAAAAATGGACTCTCCGCCACCGCCGCCGAAGGCACCCATAAAGGTGCGCAAAGCTTCTTCCATAGAAGAAAAACCGGTGTGACCTCCTCCTGGACCGCCCATTCCTGCTCCTCTAAGGGCATCGGCTCCGTACTGATCGTAAACTTGGCGTTTTCTTTCATCACTAAGCGCTTCGTAGGCTTCAGAGATCTCTTTGAATTTTTTCTCCGCCGCCGCATCACCAGGATTGCGATCTGGGTGGTATTTGAGCGCGCTTTTACGATAAGCCTTTTTAATCTCTTCTTGAGTAGCGCTGCGCGATAACCCTAAAATCTCGTAGTAATCACTCATGGCAATGTAGTTCTATATTTAAAGAATGATTGTTGCTCTCTAGCTCTTGAGTATAGCAAAGACTTGTTTATCCGACAAGAAATTTAGCAAATAGCGACGTTGACTGCTAAATTTAAAGAATTACATCGTATAGCTTCTAGGTCTGGTCTTCTTATATTTTTGGGCAGCTTTGGACTTGGCACGGCTTTTTACAGAAGGCTTATCATAAAAACGATGAGCCTTGGCCGACTTCATGATTCCTTCTTTATCAAGTTTTTTCTTTAAAGCTCTCAATGCTTTATCGATAGGTTCTCCTACTCGAACTTTAACACTTGGCATGGACATCTGATCCTGAGTTGTTAAATTTTGTTTAAAAACAAAAAAACCATTCTTTTGTTTCGCATGACTAATCTTATGGGATAAGGAGATATTATTTCAAGTTGTTGGTATAGAGAACTTCAACATTTTCTAAAGAAACAGGTCCTTGTTCAGAAAGAAAATGGCCCAACAATAGGAGATTAGGAGAGGGAAGAAAAAGCAGTTTTTTTCTAAATGCAGGAGGAAGGTCTTGGTCTGACGAGCAGATTAAAAAGTCTGCAGCCTCGAATTTTTCGAGCTCTTCCCTATTCACAACGGATGCTTCTTTTGGAAGGATCTGCGAGGAAGAAATAGATCCCGAAAGGACATAGAAATGACCTGATCTGGTGGGAATGAGAAAAGCAAAGGACCCTTCTTTGTTAGGCAGAAAGGCAAGTGGTGAAGGAAATGTTTTAACGGGGATCTGCAGCCCGAACGCAAGGCTTTCAGCGACGGCAACGCCGACCCGTGTTCCTGTGTATGAGCCAGGGCCAATTCCGAATGCAATTCCTTTAAGATTCTTAGGGGATTGGATATGTGCCTCGATAAGAGCGTGGATGCTTGGAAGAAGCCGATGAGAAAGAAGATTGCCATGGGCAAAAATTTCTTCAGCGATGATCTGATTTTCCCTTGCCAGTGCGATCAAGCACTGATCTGTGCTTGTGTCTAAAATTAAGAGGGAATTGCAAAACTCCTCGCCGCATAAAATCGCGCTTTTGGCACCTGTCGCCTTGGCGAACCCGCTGTGCGGGTTCTGGCAACAGGTGCCAAAATCATCGATTTTCTGCTGGCGAGGAGTTTTGCAATTCCCTCTTAAAAAATACAAAGTGGAACCTAATTCTAGATGGTTAAAGCATTTTATCATGGAGCCTTAGGAATTGAAAATGGAAAAAATGTTTGCAATTCGTTTCAAATTTAAATATCACATAGATTGATGAGACGATTATATTTATACCAAATTCTTCTGCTATTCCTTTCAGGAAATCTTTTGTTAGAAGCTCTTCCTTCTATCTCAGATGTCGCCCATGGAAAGGCAACCATTGTTGCCCAAGGCAATGAACTGATTGTGGAAGCTTCCGATCGAACGGTACTCAATTATGACAATTTTGACATTCACAGCCATGAAACTGTTCGTTTTCAAATGGCGGAAAGTGCACATCGCGTCTTAAATCGCGTCTGTAGCGACATGCCCAGCCATATCGACGGCAAATTACTTTCGAATGGAATTGTCTATGTGCTAAATCCAGCCGGAATTCTGTTTGGCCCTGATTCTATTGTGAATGTCGCCTCTCTTTATGCGGCAGCAGCGCATTTGAGCGATCAAGACTTTATTCAAGGCATCGATCGCTTCAATGACATCAAAGGCCCTATCGAGGTTTATGGAACAATTTCTGCCCAGGAAATTGCCCTTATTGGTCAATCCATCTTTCAGAAAGGAAATCTTTTGGCTGAAGAAGGAGGGGTGCTCATTGTGACTGCGGAACATGTATACATGGGAAAAGAAGAGGGCCATCTCTTTGTGAAATGCGACAGGCAGGATTTACAGGATGTTCAGGAAAAACCTTGCTTTTTAGAAAGCGGAGCACCGGCCGCTTTTGTGTTGCATCACACAGGAACTTCTAAAGCTAAGACGATTCACTTATATGGCGAAGAGGATAGTTTGGTCATCGTGAGTGGCCATTTGAATGCTAGTCAAATCGCCGCGTCTGCACAAGAGAGTGAAGTTAAAGTTCAAGGCGCAGTCATCTCCCTGGAAGGTGCTGCTATTGAAGCTTCCGGAGCTTTTGGTGGTGGAACAGTGTGGATTGGCGGGGGAAAGCATGGAGAGGGACTGTATCCGACCGCTCAATATACTGTTTGCGATGAACACACCTCGGTCCATACGGATGCGATCAGTCGAGGAGATGGAGGAGAAATTATCCTGTGGGCTGATAAGGCAACCGTTTTTGATGCCAAACTATTTTCTCGCGGCGGAGCGATTGACGGGAGTGGGGGATATATTGAAACTTCGAGCGGAGATCGCTTCCGGGCAATTACGGGGCTTGTCGATGTGTCGGCGATTCATGGTCAAGGGGGGCAATGGGATCTTGACCCATGCAGCGTCACCATTAGTGCGACGGCGACAATGAATACTCCTTCAAGTCTGAACTGCACAAGCACTTCAATGATTCCTTATCTCAATGATGGCTGTGCGTGCGTAAATCCTATCCCGGCCTGCGACGGGATATCCAATTACATTGTTACGACAAGCTGTTTTGAAAGCATCAGTAGCCCCACAACGATTATCATCGGCGCCAATGCCAGTGCGACGAACGATACTTATATCGCATTAGGAGATAATCAAGGGGCAACTCCTGCATCCGTCACTATTGCTGCTAATGTTAATGTCTCGTTTAATACAATCAATGGCGCGTCTGCTCCTAATAATCGGGGAACCATTTTTCTCAACGGTTCCTTTATCACGCAAGGGACTTTGACATTCACTGGGAATACTTTGATTACAGGAGACACGACGATTCAGTCAACACTGGCAAATGTGACTTTTGATGATCCTATCAACGCGTCTTCTTCTACCCCTCCTAGCCTTACCGTACAAGCAGCAACAGCGATCTCCTTTGGCTTAGCGACCGGTGGAGCCGTAGGACAGACCTCGCCGCTAAGTTCGTTTTCAGCGATAACCTCTGGAAATAATGACATTTCATTTGCTGCAGGGGTCTATACTCAGAATGATATCGTTGTGCAATCCACGTCTTCCCCGGCCGCGAATACGATTACTCTCCATGGGCCTTGTACATTTTCCTCTACGACCGGCGATGTGACTTTTGATGGCATTTTGAATAGTGATTCTCCCTCCACTCCACGCGATCTGACGCTCAGTGCAGGAGGAGATATTACTTTTGGGAATTCTGTTGGCACGACACCTCTTGGAAATTTGCAGATTGAAACCGCAAATAATGTCTTATTGTCCAGCCAAACCAATCCGAACCAATCTAATTATACGATGGTAGTCGCATCCTTTGCCCAGCTTGCAGGCACAGGAACGACGAGCTTTCAAGGGCCTCTGATTACTAGTGGCGCTCCTATTCAATTAGGAGGGGATACGATTCCTTCTTCTCCTCGTAATGGAGGGGATGTGTCGATTACTACGGCAGGTGACATTAATTTTTATTATTTAGTCCAAGCTGGAGGAGGGCCTACATTAAGTCCGGTTCTTGCGCCCAGTGTTGGAGATGTCGTCAATTTCAAATCAGTGATTACGACTACTGGAGGAAGGCAGTCCAGTTCAGTAAGCACCTCTAGCAATCCCAATGCCCCCAATGGATTAAATGGAGGATCAGTGACTCTGAATTCCATGGGAGGGTCCATTAATCTGCTCGCCGTTTATGCAGGAGGAACTCCTGCTTTTCCCGGCACAACAGGCACAGGCGGCGCTGGGGGCAATGTTGTTGTTTCATCGGCAAGTGGAACAACATTGCGAGGCCCTATTTTTGCCACAGGGGGTGCCGGAGAAGGCGGTGGATCTGAAGTGCTGCCCTCTTTAATTTTTTCTGGACAAAACTTTGATGCATCCGGCGCGGGTTCTCCTGGCAATATTGAGATCCAAGGGCCATTGACTTTAGGATTCAATGGCATTATTCTGCGTGGAGGAAACATCACTATCGGAGATATTCAAAGCAGCGGGACAAATTTGCTCGGAATCGATGCCTCTACATCCAGCGCAGTGCAGTTAGGGGCGCTGAATAATTTAAGCTACTTCGATGTCGATTATGCGAATGGAGTTGTCATCAACGGGCCTGTAAGCGCTGCAGGCCTAGCTCTTTTTAATGCGGGAAATGAAAATATTGAGTTTAAGGACCCGGTGGTCTCTACAGATATCACTGCGATCGCTAACGATTTTTGCGTGATTTTTGACCAAGGGTATACGACAAGCACTTCGACTTTTTTGAATTGCAAACAATGTTCTCCTCCTATCCCGCCAATTCCACCATCTCCTCCATCCCCCCCGTCTCCTTCAGCAATAAAAGCAAGGGGAAGAGGTTTTGCGGGTGTGTGGGCCCCTTCCTTTAGTGTTTATTATTATCCCGGAGATCTCTTTTACAATAACGACGACACCTTCTTAAATTTATTAATTTTTAATGAAAGATTTTATCTAGATTATTTAGAAAAGCCAATAGTTATTGATAGGCTGAAATAACGTACGTCCTTAAAAACCTATGGCAAGCACTGAATGTCATTTGGATCCATGCCAGGCTTTGCATTTATCGATCTCAATCAGGCATGGATCAAAATGGTCTTCAACTTTTGCCATGAGTTTTTAAGGACGTACGAAATAACCTTCAAAAGAATGTTTGGTTTTGAGCAGACTGATCATTGACTTGGCCGTTTGTCACTGTCGCCTGTGAAAATTGGCCAATATAAATTGCTGGAGCAAGAGAAGAAGGATTCGAGAAGAACAGGTTGGTAGGAGTCCAATATGTGTAGTTTTTATACCACTGAATCCCAGAACTTGCATTGAGTTTTAAATTCATCAAACTAAAGTCATGCAGAGTTTGATAGCGTGCTGTTTCTTCAGCAGTCAGAGGAGTGAGCAGCACTAATTTGGCAAAAGTATTCATTCCAAGCCAGCAATTGAAATCCTCAGAAATACTTTCCTGATTTCTTCCCAAAGCATTGGGCTGATACTGCAGGCCGTTTGCAACCCCGTGTCCTTCCCAAGGAAATCCATAACGATCATAAGGAAGATCTGGATCGTAAATAGGTTGCGTCGTGTCATGAGTGAATGGATTATGCGTATCCCTCCAGAGGAAGTCAATCATATCGCGGATTGTATAAGTCTGATTATCTGCCCCCAGTACAGGGAGATTGATCCAAAGCTGAGAAGGGTTATAGATCATGTCCCAGTTCGTGACGAGGGCGGAAGCAAGTAAAAAATATCCGGCGAAAAAATGATGATCATTGTAGATGTAGTTGCCAAAATCATATCCTGAATCTGTTTCTGATGATGCAGATGTCTGGGCATATTGCTGCAAATTGGGGCCATTAGGCCAGTCGCCTTGCCCTCCAGCTCCGTTCACGCAAATTCCTCCAGAGCTGCGGTCAGCGACAAAAAAAGAAGACCCAGGTGTGCGCCCAAGGAGATAAGCCGTCAGACAGCTTTTCGCATTGTCTGCAAAGGGTTTTGTCTGGGTGATGATTTGAGATGGGGAAGAACCATTTTGCTGCATAAAATAAGCAATGTATAACGCGGACTTGGCTAACATGAAGCATGTTTTACCCGCGTTGTAGGCAGCGTCTAAAAAGGCCTCAGGAAAGTAAGGGAGCGGAGGAATGGTTTCTTGGATTTGGGTAAGCGCTGTTTGAAGCGCGGTCAATTGAGAGGGCGAAAAAGTGAGAGATGTGCTTGGAAAAAAGAGATCAATCGGGCCAAAGGTCCCTGCGGCTCCATACCAGGAAGGAACACCCCCTTCCAGGAAAGTGAAAGCACCGTTGATAGCGGTTGCGGTATAGAGTGTTCCTTTGATCGTGTCATTAAAGACAAAATTTTGCAAAGGCTGTCCGCTTCCGGGTGTTGTGTTCACAACGCCTGCTGTTGTTCCTTGTAAGAATTTCCAAAAAGGGAAGCAAAGCAGTGGAGTAAATGGGCCAGAGGGAGGAGGAACAGCTGTCGAAGGAGTATAAGTCCAGGTCAGCGAAGTGGATGTCGCGCTAATATCTGCCTGCACCGGGACGTACCGGCTTGCAGCAGTATAGACGGCGATATTGTTGACAGGGGCTGTAATGCTGTAACTAGGAAGTCCTCGATTTGCACTTTGAAATGAGCTGACCCCTGAGGCTAAATTAGAGGCCATGAACATGTCAAATTGCACGAGAAAAAAATTCGTTGAAAAGTCGCATCCGTTTGTGAAAGGCGGGTTTGTGGAAGGGGGCATAAAGCCCATGGCCTGAATGAAATTGTTGTAATACCCTGATGCGTAAGTTGTCGCATTCAAGCCATCCGCAAGAGCAAGTGCTGGAAGAATACACGAAAGCGCCTGCGAGGTGGGATATTGAGTGGTTCCTGTTGTGTTCATCCACGTTGCACCGATTGTTTTTACAGCTAGCTGTGAAAATAGCGTCGACCACCCTGCTGGCAAAAGCATGTAAAAACTCATTCCTGTTGTAGAAATTGCATCGACTTGGGCTGTTTTCCACCAGCTTTCGGAGGTGGCTGACAAGGCGCAACTCGAGCTTTCGATGGGGCAAGGAGAAATTGTAGACCCTTGCATTGTGCAAAAAGTCGTACTCGCTGGAACAGAGGTGTCCGCGGTGTTGCACACGTCTTCAGGCATAAAAAAGCTCTGCTGAGCCCAAGTCATTCCTACAGTAGGATTAGGGTCATTTGTCGATAGCGGCGCTAGCCTAAGAAAACCTGTATAAGGCGAAGTAGCCGTAAACACCATGTTATCGTTTGCCGCACTGATGACTGTGAAAGTAATCGGAGCGTTGTTCGAGTCGACAGCGTAAAGTAAAAACGATGCAGGTCCGAGAGGATTGTACCTGTTAATAAATATTTGAAAATAATTCCCAGTCACGGTTGTGCCAAAGGGGACAGCGGTAACGGGCCCGCCATTGACGCTGAGATAGATATCGGTCCCTATCGTATATAAAGGATTACTGATCCCAAGCGCTGGGGTGAGGTTGTTGTAATAGACGTCATGGAAAACATTGCCTGTGATATTATAATCCGTAAGCGTTCCAGGGGTGCCATTGTTTGGCGTATAAGTGAGAATGCAAGTATCGGAGTTAACAACATCCGTGGTAATGCTAAAGTAATCATTAGGCAGCCCTTGATTGGTCTCGGCAGCGCTAAAGAAAAATGTCATTCTATTGTCTGCAAGGAGATTAGGAAAATTGACATTCAAATTGTAGTTGAATTGAGCGACCGTCGCAACAGGTCCTGTTCTTGCCATACCGATCATAAAAGGACCGTGACGCATGCGCAGAACTCCTGCTCCAGCTGAAATTCCTGTTGTGCCGCCGTTTGTCCAAGTATTTTGATTGATTGCGCAAGGATTTTGAAAAAGCTGAAAGTTATTTGTTGTTGGAAGTTGAGTGCAATTCAGACGATTAATTGCTTGTAAAGGAGAATTTTGATTAATAGAGAGGGAGCCAAATGCGCATAATGGAGGCAAAGGAGTGCCGTGACAATTGCCCGCTGTTGTGCCGAGGTTACCTAAATACCCTTGCGTCACATTGGGATTTGGACAATTGGTTTGAGTGTTTGGACAGCTCGCGTGCACGGTTCCAAAAAAAGAGAAAAATGACACGAAGATCGCTTGAACTTTTTTCCCCATAACCACCTCTAGAAAAATTTGTTTTTTAAAATTTTCGCACGACAAATTAAAGTTTGTCAATAGTGAAAATCAATATTTTTTTTCAAAAGGCGAATAACAAACTTTCCCAGACAGGTTTTAGTTGCTCCCAGATAGCTCTAAGTTGCACATATTTTCTTGAGCTGGTAGATTGGATTGCTTTGAAACGTCGTATTCTTTTAAGGAGTCTCTCTTGAGCAAAGAAAATGAAATGACAGATGATGAAGAAAACATCGAAGAAGCAATTGTTGAAGCTGTGCAAGATTCGGTCAAACAAGACCAGCAGCGCGAAAAGTCGATGGAAGCTCCCGATGAGATCTTTATAATTCCATTGACGCGGCGTCCTTTTTTCCCGGGGATGGCTGCTCCGATTGTCATTGAACCTGGAGCGTATTATGAAGTGCTCAAGACAGTGGCGAAATCTGAGCACAAGTGCATGGGGCTTTTCCTAACTAAGCACGAAGATATCAACGTCTACAAAGTCGGCTTTGAAGATCTTTACCAAGTCGGCGTCCTGGCGCGCATTTTGCGGATTATCCCTATGGAGCAGGGAGGAGCCCAAGTTGTCCTCAACATGGAGAAAAGGATCTCCATTCGCAAGCCGATGAAGTCTGGCAAGCACCTCAAAGCGCACATCGATTATCACGAAGACATCATCACTAAAAGAGATGCAAAAGAGCTCAAAGCCTATTCGATCAGCATCATTACAACGATCAAAGAGTTGTTAAAGCTCAATCCTCTGTTCAAAGAAGAACTTCAGATTTTTCTCGGTCATTCTGATTTTACGGAACCTGGAAAATTGGCAGATTTTGCTGTGGCTTTGACAACGGCCTCGCGAGAAGAGCTCCAAGATGTGCTGGAGACTTATGACCTTCAAGGGAGGATCGATAAGGCTCTTGTGCTGTTAAAAAAAGAGCTTGACCTAAGCAAATTACAAAATAGCATTAACCAAAAAATCGAAGCGACAATCTCCAAGACCCAACGAGAATTTTTCCTGCGCGAACAACTTAAGACGATAAAAAAAGAATTGGGTTTAGAAAAGGATGACAAAACTTGTGATATCGAAAAATTTGAGACTCGGCTTAAAAAGCGCAAAGTGCCTGATGATGTCATGCAGACAATCAAAGAAGAGCTGGAAAAGCTCAGCGTTCTTGAAGTCCAGTCTGCAGAATATGCAGTTTGCCGTAATTATCTCGACTGGCTCACGATTGTTCCTTGGGGAATCTATGGCGGAGTTACAGATGGAGAGCAAGGAGTGGATCTCAAATTCGCTAAGAAGGTTCTCGAAGAGGACCATTATGGGCTGAACGATATCAAACAGCGTATTTTGGAATTCATTGCGGTGGGAAAATTGTCAGGCGGAGTCAAGGGAAGTATTATCTGCCTTGTTGGTCCGCCAGGTGTTGGAAAAACGAGTATTGGGAAAAGCGTTGCCCGTGCGTTGAAGCGACAGTTCTATCGCTTTTCCGTCGGAGGCATGCGCGACGAGGCCGAGATTAAAGGGCATCGCCGTACCTATATTGGGGCGATGCCTGGAAAAATAATCCAAGCCATGAAGTTCACCCAAGAGATGAATCCCGTCATCATGCTTGATGAAGTGGACAAAATGAGCTCAAGCTATCACGGAGATCCGGCATCCGCTTTGCTGGAAGTGTTGGATCCGGAACAAAACAAGGATTTCTTGGACCATTATCTCGACGTGCGTTGCGACCTATCGAATATTCTTTTCATCGTGACTGCCAACGTTCTAGATACCATCCCTGAACCGCTTAAAGACCGCATGGACATCCTGCGCTTGTCAGGATACATCCTCGAAGAAAAAGTTCAGATCGCTAAAAAATATCTGATCCCGCGCAATCGCAAAAATATGGGACTTAAGACTTCCCATCTTGAGTTTACCGACAGAGGAATCACGCAAATTATCCATGGATATGCGCGTGAGTCCGGAGTCCGCAGCCTAGAAAACAATATTAAAAAGATTATGCGGAAAGTGGCCATTCAGATTGTCAAAGAGATGGAGAAAAAATCTGCAAAATTTAAAAAGGTTATCGTTTCCGAACGCAATCTCGATAAATTTTTAAGCAAGCCGATCTTTACCACGGATCGTTTTTATGAATACACTCCTACAGGTGTTTGCATGGGCCTTGCATGGACCTCCCTCGGAGGCGCAACTCTCTATATTGAGACGACGCGAGTTCCCGGAGAAAAAACGGAAATGAAATTAACCGGGCAAGCAGGGGATGTGATGAAAGAGTCTTCGCAAATTGCGTGGACGTTTTTGCATAGCATGGTCAGTAAATATGCCCCAGGGGTTTCTTTTTTTGAAAAATCCCAAGTCCATGTCCATATTCCTGAGGGAGCGACTCCCAAAGATGGTCCTTCTGCAGGAATTACGATGGTCACAGCGATGCTTTCGCTGCTCCGCAATGAACCTGTCCTCACAGATCTGGGAATGACGGGAGAACTCACTCTTACAGGAAAAGTCCTGCCCATCGGTGGTGTGAAAGAAAAGCTGATTGCTGCAAAACGATCGGGAGCCAAAGTTCTCATTTTCCCGAAAGAAAATCAGCGCGACTATGATGAACTCCCTCTTTATCTCAAAAAAGGAATTCACGTTCATTTTGTCAAAAACTACGATGAGGTCTTCCATGTCGCCTTCCCGTCAAAGTAATTCATTTGCTGAAGCGATCCGTTCTAAAATTATTGAGCCTCATCAGATAGAACGCACAATCGCTGAGCTGCGCGCTCTTAATAAGACAATCGCCACGCTTAATGGCTCTTTTGATTTAATGCACGCCGGACATCTGGAGATGATCTATCAAGCTTCTCAGCAAGCAGATTTGTTGCTCGTCGCTTTAAATACAGATCGGTCGATTAGAGAGTATAAAAATCCATTGCGGCCGATCATTCCTCTCGAATATCGTCTGCTGCTGATGGCGGCCCTAGAAATGGTCGATTTTGTCACTTGGTTTGATGAGACAGACCCTCGTCAGATTCTTTCGTGCATCAAGCCCGATGTGCATGTCAATGGCGTCGAATACGGTGAAAATTGCATTGAAGCGGAAACAGTGTGCTCATGCGGGGGTAGGATGCATATCGTTCCTTTGGTTCCCGGACTTTCCACTTCACAGATTATTAAAAAGATTGTTGAGAACAGATGCGTCTAATTGGTGCTTTTGAAACAGAAAAGGAAGCTTATGCCTTTTATTCCTTTCTGATCAAAGAAGGAATTCAGAATACCTATGAACCCTATGCCGAGGAGAAATCTGGAGCTAAACATTACCGCATTTGGGTCTACGATGAAGATGATCTAGATCTTGCCAACGAATGGATGCATCGATTTAAGCAAAACCCCAACGATCCCCAGTTCCAAAATCTAGCGATCCCGCTCTCTGCGACTCCGCCTCCACCGGACTATGCTCAAATCTCGGAATCCGAAGAGCTCAAGTGGAAGCCGGTGCAATCGATTCGTGTTAAAGAGCGTCGCTATTCGTTTCTATTGACCCATCTGATCATTGTCCTCTGCGGTTTTTTATACTTGTGGAATGACTTTCAAGAAGCGGAGATTTTAAAAGACGAGGGGCCGGTCGCTGTTCAGATCGTCCTCACTCCGATTCTGAAATCGATGTTTTTTGATTATCCCACCTCTTATAAGTATATTGAAGAAGCCATCGAGACATTTCCATTCAATACCTATAAAGAAGAAAAGGAGATTCCTCCAGAGGCCAAAGCCTTGCTCAAAAAGGCCAATGAAGTTCCGTCCTGGAAAGGCGTCTATGATTTTTTTGCGACCGTTAAAACAGAAGGGTGGGAAAGCGCACAACAGATCCCGATGTTTGAAAAAATTCGCCAAGGAGAATTATGGCGTTTGTTTACTCCTTGTATTTTACATCGCGATTTTTTACACATTCTTTTCAATATGATCTGGGTCTGGATTCTCCTTAAACAAATAGAAGAGCGCCTAAGCAAATGGAAAATTTGTCTCCTTATCCTTCTCATTGGCGTGCTCTCTAATGTTTCTCAATACTTAATGAGTGGTCCTTATTTTCTTGGTTTTTCTGGTGTTGCCGTCGGACTTGCCGGCTTTATTTGGATGCGGCAGAGAAAAGCTCCCTGGGAAGGATATCCTTTGCAAAAAGGGACGATCCTGTTCTTGCTATTTTTTGTCGTCGCGATGTTCGCCCTTGAGATATTGATGTTCAGCCTTCAATTGTTTTCTTCGGTCAAGATTACCCCAAGCATTGCCAATACTGCGCATATCGTCGGCGGGCTAGCAGGCATGCTCCTTGGAAGAATCTCCTTTTTTGCAAGGAGAGTGTCATGACCGTTCGCGATTTAACGATCTTAGGATGTTCCAGTCAGCAACCGACGCGTACACGCAATCATGGCGCCTACCTCGTCCGTTGGAATGAAGAAGGGTTGTTATTTGATCCAGGAGAGGGGACCCAGAGGCAATTCATTTTCGCAGGCGTCGCCCCACCGTGTGTGACGCGCATGTTCATCAGCCATTTTCACGGAGACCATTGCTTAGGCCTAGGATCGATGCTGATGCGGCTCAACCTCGATAAAGTCACCCATCCGATTCACTGTTATTATCCTGCGAGCGGTCAAGTCTATTTTGAGCGCTTGCGTTATGGAACGATGTACCATCAAACGATCCAAGTGATTGAGCATCCCATCAGAGGTGAAGGGTTGGTCCACGAAGACGAACATTTCCGCATTGAAGCCCGCTATCTCGAACATGGAGTCGATAATCTCGGTTGGCGGATCAAAGAAAAGGACACGCGCAAATTTGACAAGACCAAACTCGATGCAGCGGGGGTTAAAGGGCCGAATGTACGCCTCTTAGAAGAAAAAGGAGAAATTGTTATCCAAGGTAAAACAGTCTGCCTCGATGACGTCAGTCGGGTTAAAACGGGTGATGTTTTAGCTATCGCCATTGACACATTACCTTGCCAGGCAGCCATCGATCTTGCACGTGGGGCAAAACTTTTCCTTTGCGAAAGCACCTATTTAGAATCTCATCGCGAACTTGCTGAAAAGCACCATCATCTCACCGCAAAACAGGCCGCCGAAATCGCTAAGGCCTCTGGCGCCGAGATGCTTGTCTTGACTCACTTTTCCGCACGCTATCAAGATGCGGAAGTCTTCGCCCGCGAAGCCAAACCCATTTTCCCCAATGTGTTTGCCGCCGAAGACTTTAGGGTCTTCCCCTTTTAATACTGGAGTTTGGACTAATTTCACTCGCTTCGCTCGCGAAATCAGTATTCTTTTATATCCAATCATTTACAACAAATCCGTCTATGTCATAAAAACCTCAAAACTGCTGATTGTGGCGGATATGTGGCGGACGACTCCTCGGCAAGAAAATATCAGATCTAAAAAAACTCTGAAAAAGAGAGAAGAATGAATCGTTTAGTGGCTAAAACATCACTCAGGAAGAATTGATTCAAATTGAACAACTTATCAATAACGAAATGATCTTCGATTCCTCTCACCCAGATTCTTTTTTCTTAGTGAGTTACGACAAAGTGATCACTGTCAGAAATTTTCCAAAATTCGAAATGTGCCAGGTATGTGGCAGGTAATGCAAAAAAGCCAATGACACCGAGACAGGAGCTTTGAGAATCATGAAGAAAATCGTTCTTTTTGTCCTGTCAACGCTGACTGAATGGAATTCATTTCGGTATGAGGTCGTGAGCGATCAGATGGAGTTCGCGGATGAGCACTTCCAAGGGGTCGCGATTGGAAGAAAAGGTGCGCAGTAATTTGCTCAAATCGGAATGATCAGGCTGCTGGGAAGGGTAGTTTTGCACCGCTTGCAATAAAGAGATACTTTCAGGCGCTCCCGAGATTTCAAGCGGCTGATGTAAAATGTTATGTAGGATTTCAGCGCTGTCTTTGAGATTTTCTCTAAGCATTTTACCTCACTAAAAGAGCTTGATCAACTGTTCGATTTAAATGGGAAGCATTGCTGGCAAATTCACTCAAAAATGACCGTTGTGTAGCTAATGTAGGGTCGTCTAGGATCTTCTGCAATTCATCCGCCAATGTCATTACTTGGTCCTGCATTTGTCGGGATAAGACAGGAACGTTTGGAAGAGCTTGTGGCGCCCCGTGCGCGGGGGCTGGCTGTGGAAGGGGACCGATAGGTTCTGCCATGTTTACCTTTTGGAATGCTGTTTTTTCGAACGGCGCTTTTTTCGCGAGCTTTGAGGTTCGCGTACAAAAGAAGTTTGCGTAGGCCATCCTGCGATTCGGGGAATCTCTTTCATATACTCCCTCTTTCTTAATAAGATATAATTAAAAAATTAATTTGTCAAATTAAACAATGCAGATTTTAAGATAGATGTGTAATTAAGAAGTTTTTTTTTGAAAATCCAAATTCAGAGAAAGTCTCTAGAGGGAATTGCAAACCCCCTCTCTAAGTTGATGGCTATCGCTGCTATCATGAAAGGCTCTAAGGAGTTTAGCCGCTTGTTTATGACGAAAGCGCTCGGAAAGGCGAAGGAATTCTCCCTCAGTCATGTGTGCGATCATCTTGTCACTGCGGCAAAGTACTCGTCGAGTTTTCCCTCAAATGAACGAATTCGGGTTTCTTCAAACGCAATGATTTTTGTCGCCACATTGCCAATGAGGTCGCGGTCGTGGCTTGCGACGATTACGGTCCCTTTAAAATCTTGCAAGGCCCAAGAAAGCGCCGATACAGCTTCTAGGTCGAGATGGTTATTCGGCTCATCCATGATCAAGACATTATGGTTGCACAGCATCAAGCCGCCGATAATCAGACGCGCTGTCTCTCCCCCTGAGAGATGAGAAATAGGCTTGAAGGCATCATCTCCGGAGAAAAGCATCTTTCCAAGAATGCTGCGGATGTCTTGATCGTATACGCCCTCTCGTCGTTTTTTTAGCCATTCAAAGGCAGTCGTTGTGCTCTTTTTATCAATCACCTCTGAGTGGTTTTGGGGAAAATAGCCAATCTGCACCTGATGGCCAACTTCCATATGCCCAGCATCCAAAGGCAGGAAACCAGCGAGGATTTTTAGCAAAGTGGATTTTCCGCGCCCATTGTTACCGATGACGCCAATTTTTTCTCCGCGTGTGGCTTCAAATGAAAAATTGCGGATCACTGGATTGTTCTCATAACTTTTTGTCGCATCGCTCATTTTAAAGACGACTTGGCCGGAGGGCCTTTCTGGAGGATAAAAGCGGATGTAAGGGCGTTGAATATTGGATTTTTTGAGCTCTTGAGGTTCGAGCCGCTCTATTTCTCGGATACGTGACTGCACTTGACTGGCGCGCGTGCCAGCACCGAATTTGGCGACAAACTCGCGCAGCTGGGCAACTTTCTTTTCTTTTGTCTTATTTTCGAGTTCTGTTCTTTCGCGAACAGCGGTCTTGGCGACAAGCATTTCATCGTAGTTGCCTGGATAAATGATGACTGTTTCATAATCGATATCGGCAATATGAGTCGTCACGGCATTAAGAAAGTGTCTATCGTGGCTGACGACGACGAGGACACCCCTGTAATCGTGAAGGAAATGTTCGAGCCAGCCAATCGATTCCAAATCGAGATGGTTAGTCGGTTCGTCGAGCAACAACGCATCGGGATTGCCGAAGAGCGCTTGGCACAGCAGGGCACGGAATTGTCGATCCGTGGGAATCGCATGCATTTTTTCATGCTGCATCTTATGAGGGACGCCCATCCCTGAGAGAAGGATTTCGGCATTGGACTCAGCATCGTAGCCGTCTTCTTCATTGATGATCTCTTCAAGCTCACCTAGACGGATGCCAACCTCATCCGTCATCTCAACTTCATAAAGATTATCGCGCTCTGTCAACGCATCCCAGAGACGTTTGTTGCCCATAATGACAACGTCGAGAACTTTTTTATCGCGGAACTGTTCAGTATTTTGTTTTAAAAAACCCACTTTGCGCGGCAGCGAAACAGTTCCACTTGTCGATTCTTCTACCCCCATGATAATTTTTAGCAGGGTCGATTTTCCCGCACCGTTTGGCCCCGTCAGACCATAGCGGCAATTTGAGTTGAAAGTCATGGTGATATTTTCGAAAAGGAGACGGGGGCCGACTTTTTTAGTGATTTCGCGTAAACTGATTGTCATAAGATGATTTAAATATTGAAATAGATTCTAATGCTAACATAAAAGTCATAGTGGAACAAGAACTAAGCTTATGGTCAGTTTTGGCGAGGGAGCGCATAAATTTTTAAATCATCTTCGCGTGATTAAAAACGCCTCGGAACACACCTTGAGAAATTATGCTCTTGATTTAGAAGCGTTTAAAACTTTTTTCGAAGAAGAGATTTTAAAGCTTAAGCCTGAATTGCGGTCGAGGAAATCGAATGCAGAGCTTTCCACTCCTCCTTCCACCCCATTTTGTGTTCAGGATGTGGATAAACGTTCGATTCGGTCCTATCTGGCCGCATTGTCTGCAAAAAGTGCGACTAAAAAGACAATTCTTCGCCGACTCTCCTCTTTACGCTCCTTCTATACATACCTCATTAAAGGGAAGCTGATCGAGCACAGTCCTCTCGATGAGATCGATAGTCCCAAATTGGAAAAGAAAATTCCTTCTTCGTTGAGTTATGATCAGGTGGAAAGGCTTTTTGAACAGCCGGACACTTCAAAGTACTTGGGATTTAGAGATCGCTGCATCATGGAGCTATTCTACAGCAGTGGTCTGCGCATCAGCGAGCTTGCAGGGCTGAATAGACAAGATCTCGATGAACGCAATTTTCGCCTTCGAGTGATGGGAAAGGGGAAAAAAGAGCGCATTGTTCCCATCACCAAAACAGCGGCCCAATGGCTAAAAAACTACTTAAGCCATCCGGAAAGGCTGCACGATAGCGATGACCACAAGGCACAAGTCGATGAGAAAGCGGTTTTTCTCAATAAGTGGGGGGAGCGCCTGACAGTGCGTTCCATCGATCGTAAATTTGAAGAATACCTAAAAGCTAGTGGGCTTGTCGCCAAGATCACCCCGCATACGATTCGCCATACGATTGCCACCCATTGGCTAGAAAAGGGCATGGATTTAAAGACGATTCAAGTTCTCCTCGGCCATCGCTCTCTTGCCACAACGACGATCTATACCCAAGTCTCCTCCCGCTTGAAACGCGAGGTCTATGAAAAGTGTCATCCGCTGGAGCTTTCGGATAACAACCGCTTGGATTAAAAAAATAGGGAAAGCGATAAGCCGGATTCTGTCGTTGAGCAATCATTCCTCTAGGGGCCTTGTCGCCAAGACCCTCGAGCGGTTATTGTCGATGGTCCTGCGGAGAACAGTGAATAACCATCGAGATCTTGCTTCGGATAGGGTTTATAACACCCCGCATCTCTGCGAGCGCGGCCAACTCCTAAAGTTGGCATTTTCAGCCTGTCCGGTTTTTGAGGCCGGCGGAGTATTTTCTGTTACACTTTCCGTAGCCTTACGGCCCCCAGTCTTTCACTGGTATCCTCTCCTGTGAAGTCCAGACTTTCCTCTCCCACAGTGTTCCTGTAGCAGCGATTGCCTGCTTTCCCCAAAAGCTTATGCGTTGGCAAGACGTCGACGTCGGCGCTTCGTAGCAACTGCTGAGCCTTCCAAAACTTTGCTCTCTTGCCAGTAGTGAATGCGCGAACAGTGTTCGCAGAAGACCAAATTTCCCCCTTTTCGGACAAGATTTTCATGCTGTGCTGTCAATACAATATGGCAACCGCTGCATGTGCGATTTTCGATGGGGACAACGACGCGGTCTTTTTTATTGCGCAACAATCTTTCATAAATTTGAAGAATTTCTGGATTTGCCTGAGTAGCTAAGGTGTCGCGCTGCTCTTTGAGGCCTATGCCTTCTTCATTGATGACTCCAATACTTGCCTGAATCTCTTTTTCGAGGTTTAAGCTATTTTCTTCAGAACCTTTGAGACTTTCTTTGATTTTGGTGAGCATTTCTTCTTCAGCGACACGTTTGTCGACGAGATCGGAGACTTTCTGTTCTAAGGCGATGCGTTCTTTTTCGGCTTGAGTCATCTCCTGCGTCAGCGCATTAAATTCGTCAGCTTTTTTGATGTTTGTTTGCTGCGCTTCCAATTTTTTAATTTTAGCAGCGACCTCTTGGATTTTATGCTCCAGCGTTTGGATATTTTTTCCAAGCTCTTCAATTTCAGTTTCTTTGATTGCAGTTTGCTGATGAAGTTCCTTGCGCAGCTCCTCAATTTGCTGCAGCTCTTTTACTCTCTCTTTTTTTACCCGCATGAGACGGAGCATTTTCATGTCGAGTTCTTGAATGTCTAAAATCTCTTTGAGGTCTTCTAACATTGTTTTCCCACTAAAAAGGTATGAAGATATACAAATTCTTGAGACGTTAGCTTAGCCTCAATGATCAATATCCCTCAAGTAAAATTATCTGGATAGCCTGGATGTAAAAAAATTATTGACATGGGTGTAAAAAATGCTAGAAGTAAGAGGGAATTGCAAAACTCCTTGCCAGCAGAAAATCGATGATTTTGGCACCTGTTGCCAGAACCCGCACAGCGGGTTCGGTTGGCGGCGGCGAAAGAAGCATACTTGGATAAGTAGGAGAGCCGCCGCCAAGGCGACACAGGTGCCAAAAGCGCGATTTTATGCGGCGAGGAGTTTTGCAATTCCCTCGTAGGAAAAGCAATTAAAAATGGGGGAATGAATGGTATTCTTTCGAAAAGGAAAAAAATAGTAGAAAAAGAAAAGGAAATTTCTAAATCTAAAAGAGAAAAAACACAGATCATCGTCCGTTATAATGTGGGTTATGACAACAATCTTTTTATACGCGGCAGTAGCGCGGGACTGAGTTGGGACCACGGCGCCTTGCTTAAAAACGTTGGTCCTGATGAGTGGGTTTGGGAGACGAACGTTCCTTTTAAAGAATGCGAATTCAAAGTATTAATTAACGACCAGCGCTATGAAAGTGGGGAGAACCATCATATCCGCGATGGCGTCTCATTGCAGTACACACCGAAGTTCTAGTTAAAAATCCTACGCGCTGCTATTTTTGTTGGTTGTTAGTATGCAACAAAAATCTGAGAGTTATGGCACACTTAGAAAAATATTTCCATAAAGTTCCAGAAAGAAAAAGAACGAAAGCAGCAATTGCCTATATGGCAGCGCTAGACCATATTCATTCCGAATATCCACTCATTGAGCAAAAGATCGTTCAAGAATTGAAAGATCAGCGCAGCCATTTGAAATT
Organism: uncultured Verrucomicrobiae bacterium; assembly: GCA_963718565.1. Lineage (GTDB taxonomy): Bacteria > Chlamydiota > Chlamydiia > Chlamydiales > Rhabdochlamydiaceae > CAJCIW01. The sequence goes on along the minus strand of OY970364.1, from coordinate 1,506,345 downwards.
GATTGCCTCGGAAAATTTTTCTTCCTTAGCTGTGCAACTAGCTATGGGAAATCTGCTGACAGACAAATATGCGGAAGGTGTGCCATTCCATCGATTTTATGCGGGTTGTGACAATGTCGACGCGATCGAGGCAGCATGCGTCGAAGAAACAAAAAAGCTGTTTAACTGTGATCATGCCTACGTGCAACCTCATTCCGGAGCCGATGCCAATCTCGTTGCTTTTTGGGCGATGCTGGTTTACCGCGTACAAAACAAAGAAGTCGAACGGCTCGGGAAGAAAAACATTGATGAATTGTCTCCTGAAGAATATGAAAAACTCAGACAACTGCTCGTCAATCAGAAAGTGATGGGAATGTCCCTCAACTCTGGCGGCCATCTCACCCATGGCTATCGCCATAATGTTTCAGCGAAGATCATGCAGTCTGTACCTTACGAGGTCAATCGTACGACAGGTTTGCTCGACTATGCAGAACTTCAAGAACATGTGAAAAGAGAAAAACCGACGATCTTGATCGCAGGCTATTCGGCTTACCCACGGCTGATTAATTTTGCTAAGATGCGCGAGATTGCAGACAGCGTAGGCGCATTGTTCATGGTCGATATGGCCCATTTTGCTGGACTTGTCGCAGGTAAAGCGATGAAAGGAGAGTACGATCCTATCCCTTTTGCACATATCGTGACGACAACGACGCATAAAACATTGCGCGGCCCTCGTGGGGGGCTGGTTATGTGCAAAAATGAACTCAAAGAAGTCGTCGACAAAGGATGTCCGATTGTTCTAGGCGGGCCTCTTCCGCAAGTGATCGCGGCAAAAGCGATCGCTTGTAAAGAAGCAAATACTCCTGCATTCCAACAATATGCTCATCAAGTCGTAGCTAATGCACGTACCTTAGCCGAACAGCTGCAAGCTAAAGGTGTCAAGGTGACGACCGGCGGTACTGACAACCATTTGCTCGTCTTCGATGTTGCCTCTACGTTTGGCATGACTGGCCGTCAAGCAGAACTTGCCCTTCGAGAGGCGCGCTTAACTGTTAATCGCAATAGCATCCCTTACGATGTCAATGGCCCATGGTACACTTCCGGCGTGAGGATCGGCGCCCCAGCCACCACAACCCTTGGGATGAAACAGGTTGAAATGGCAGAGATTGCCGACGTGATCGTCGAATTGCTTAAAGTGACTAAGCCAGCTCTCGATGAAAAAGGCGGTTTGAGTAGAGCAAAAGTAGACATCGATCGCAAAGTACTAGCAAGCGTTCAGAAAAGAGTCGCCATTTTATTGAATTCTTACCCACTCTATCCTGAGCTTGTTATTGATTGAGTTTAATTCAAAAAAGAAGAGGTTTTTATATGGGTTTCTTAAATGAAGAGGAAGAGCCTCCTGTGCAGCACAGAAAAGCTGGGATGAGTCTGCTCGAAGATAAAATTGATGAATCCTTGCTTAAAACGCGCCGGGTCTTTTTGTCGGATGCCGTTGACAATGATAGCGCCAAAGAGATCATCCGTAAATTATGGTATCTAGAGATTTCCGATCCTGGCAAGCCGATTTTATTCATCATCAATTCTCCTGGAGGATCCGTCGATTCTGGATTTGCGATTTGGGATCAAATCAAAATGATCTCCTCGCCAGTAACGACTCTTGTCACAGGAATTGCAGCTTCGATGGGGTCTGTCTTAAGCCTTGTTGCGGCACCCAAGCGCAGGTTTGCAACAAAACATGCCAGGATTATGATCCATCAGCCTGCAATCAATGCGATCGTGCGCGGTCAGGCTACAGATCTCGAAATTCATGCTAGGGAAATCTTGAAATCGCGTCAGATCCTCGTCGATATCTATGTCCAAGCTACCGGGAAAGATGCTAAAACAATTGATCGGGCCATCGACCGAGATACTTGGATGAGTGCAGAAGAGGCCTTAGAATTTGGCTTGCTCGATAAAATTGTTAAATCCTACAAAGATTTGTGAAAATTCCTTTTAAGAAATATCATGGGGCCGGAAACGATTTTATCCTGGTGGATTTTCGTCGTTTTCCTCCTCAATTCGATATTTCTTCCCTCGCCTACTTCCTTTGCGATAGGCGGCTAGGGATCGGCGCAGATGGACTGGTCCTTCTTTGTTCTTCTCTAGTAGCGGATTATAAGATGCGTATTTTTAACGCCGATGGCAGCGAGCCATCGATGTGCGGCAATGGGATCCGCTGCTTGTTCGACTTTATTCAAAAGCGTGAAAAACGCTCTTTGGAGTTAAGAATTGAAACTTTGCATGGCATTTTAAAATGTCGGCGTAGTGCAGAAGTGATCGCAGTCAATTTAGGCGTTCCCAGAATTTTGCACTGGCCGATTGAACTGCCCCAAGGAGTTGTCTTTGTCGTCAATACAGGTGTTCCCCACGCCATCTTGTTCGATGACAAGTTGGACAGCAAAAATGTCGCAGAAGAAGGGGCTAAAATCCGTTCCCACCCTCAGTTTGCTCCTGTAGGCGTCAATGTGAATTTTGTCTCGGTCGATTCCGAGAACCAGATCACTTTACGCACCTACGAGCGTGGAGTCGAAGGTGAAACCCTCGCTTGCGGCACAGGGGCTGCTGCAGCAGCTTACGTCGCGATGAAGCATCGCGGCCTCAAAGCTCCGATTTCCGTGCGTACCCGGCTTTCCTTTGAAAAAGAGCCCATTGAGTACCATCAGCATCTTCAGTTTCGATTTTGTAAAAATGATCAGGAAGAGTGGGAGATCGAAATGCTCGGGCCTGCCCAGGAAGTTTTCGAAGGAGTCGTCACTGCGCCAAGTATATCAATTGAAAAGTTAATTCTCCCTAGGCATCCTTAAGTCTAAGGGGTAGCCTAACCCATTGTCTTCTCTTTTAATTTTTTATTTCAAAAGAATAATGAAAGGCCATTCGTTGTCGAAAAAAGAGTTGTCTGAAGGGATGTCTTTGCTTAAAGCGGGCAAGGTCGGGCAACTGCTATTTTCTGAAGGGACCTATCAAGTGGAAGTCTCTGACTTGAAAAAAAAAGGCAAATACTGGCCTTTTTTCCAGCTCGATGATGAAGGACATATCCTCGATTGCTTTTGCAGTTGTCCAGAAGCGGAAAAGACCAAATCTTGCGTCCATCTCGCCGCTGCCTACCTCAAAATTTTTAATGGGACGTCAGCGCCTCTGCATATCCGTTTTCGTAGCTCGTTTTGGAACTACCTTTGCCAAATGGCCAGCAGGCGTCATGGTTATGATTCTTCTGTTCTTAAAGGAAAAAATCAAGTCTATGGAGCAAAATCTGTCACAGGGAAGCTCCTTTTTTCAGTGAAAGGGACAAATCCTAAAGGGAAAAAACGGCTTCAAGAGATTTTGTTTCATCGAACCGTGGAAACAGAAGAAACATCGCTGAAATTTTCCAATTTGCCCCAAGAAGAAATTGTCTTGTGGCGAGAAGGTAAGCCCAGTCATCAATTACAATACGAACTCTCTTTTTGGTCAGACCTTGCGAAATGGATGGTATCTATGCAAGAGGAAAAAGAGAAGTATGTCATTGAATTTGAAGATACGGAAAAGAATCTGCCTCATTGGATTCATATTCGTTTTTCCTCTCTCACACTTAGCTTCTATATTGCCGAGGTCAATTGGTCACTCCTCATTCCTGCATTGAGCACGGTGGATTCCCCTTTGCCTGTTTATGAATTTCAAGAATACAAAATTGAAGCCATTCACTATGACCCTCGCAACAAGCTTTTTAAAATCGTGAAAGCTCCGCTCCATCATCCCCTTCCTCTTGCTCCGGAAGAGTCCAATGCAATTGAAGTGGGAGAATGGTTGTACATCCCCAAAAAAGGATTCTTTCCAAAGCGCGTCGATCCGATTTTCAAACAAGATGAAATCCCTCAAGACAAAATCGAGTCCGTTTTACACAAGTACCCTCTCATTGTGCAAAAGTATCTCGTCGATTTCCACATCCATTTAACTCCCATCAAAGCTCAATACCATATTCAATTCGATCAAGAAGACAATCTGCACATCGCCTGTTATGTTTTTGAAAAAGGAGATCTGCAACAGGAAAGTTCGGCTTATTTCGGCCCATGGGTATTTGTACAGGGGAAAGGGTTTTATCTCTTAGAAAACTTACTGTTCGAGGGAGTAGAAAAAGTCATTGTGCGAAAACAAATGAATGATTTCATCAATCGGCATCGCGTCTGGCTAGGAGGGTTCGAGGGATTTCAGACCCATGTCTATGCGATTGAATCTCAGCTCAATTTTACAGTGTCAAAAGAGGGGTATTTGCGCTTTGAAGCTTCGATTGAACTCATGGACACAGGCGAAGAGATGATCGATTTTGGAGAATGGATTTATCTCAAAGGCAAAGGTTTTTTTGCGAAAAGGATAGGAAGAGGATCTTTAATTCGTCCTGGGACTCTAGTTCATAAGTCAGAAATTTCGTCTTTCTTGAGAGCTCATCGAGAAGAGCTCGAAGGCCTCAAAGGATTTTTTTCAAGCAAATGTCCTTTGGAAAAAAGCGGCCTCGAGATTTTTTTAAATGAAGCTGGACGTATTGTCGTGCGTCCCCATTTTCAATTCTATCCTCCCTATGATTCTTCCCAAGTACAGATCTTCGGCGAATATACGTACGTTGAGGGCGAGGGTTTTTGCGAAATTCCTTATGAGAAAAGAGTTCCCGAGGCCTACGTCCGTGAAAAGGTCATTCCTATTTCTGATGAAACTTATTTTGTCTTATACGAGCTCGATACGCTTCGCGATTGTATTTTTTCCATTCAAAAGCAGCTAAAAAAAACCAAAGATCTTTTCTTAAGGGTTCGCGAGCTGCAAAAAAGCGTCAGGACAAAAGCAGCAGAATGGCTCTTGGAAGGAGTTCTAGAAACGGAAATAGGCACAGTCGACCTCTTTGACATCTGGCAGGCAGTCCAAGAGAATAAACGCTATTTGTTTACCTCCGCAGGGCTTTTGCTTCTAAAAACTCCACGGTTTAGTTGGCTTAAAAATGTTCCCAAAAGACGATGGCTCAAAGAGGGCAAGCAGCTGCGCATGACAACGATGGAATGGCTAAAGCTGACAGTGTTTGAAGACCTGCGACCTCCGCTCGGCCCTTCCGCAGAAGAGCAGGAAACGCGGCAATTAATTCAAAAACTGACCTCTTTCAAAACGGATCAGCCCATCGATCTTTCCGGATTTAAAAGCGATTTGCGCTCTTATCAAGAAGTCGGCGTACGCTGGCTGTGGTTCATGTATTTGCATGGGCTTTCTGGGCTGCTTTGCGATGAAATGGGTTTAGGGAAGACGCACCAAGCCATGGGGCTAATTGCGGCCGCTCAAAATAGCGGTGAAAAAGGGAAGAAAATTCTTGTCGCTTGCCCCACTTCTGTCATTTATCATTGGGATGAGCTGCTTAAAAACTTTCTCCCTAATGCCCGTGTTTTAGTTTTTTATGGGATTAGCCGCAAACTCGAGGCCTTTCAAGACAAGGCGGACATTTTGGTGACATCCTATGGCACCTTGCGCAGCGAAAAGCAAGCCCTTTCGCAGATCGAATTTGAAATTGCGATTTTCGATGAATTGCAAATCGCCAAAAATGCCCAATCACAGACACATAAAGCGCTTAAAAAAATCAAAGCGCTCATGCGGATCGGCCTCACGGGCACTCCGATTGAAAATCGATTACTCGAATTAAAAGCGCTCTACGATATCGTTCTTCCAGGATATCTCCCGCAAGATGCTCATTTTAAAGAAATTTTTGTAAATCCGATTGAAAAAAATCAGGATGTCGAAAAAAAACGACTCCTTGCAAAATTGATCAAGCCTTTCATTTTGCGTAGAAAAAAATCGGAGGTTCTTCTCGAGCTTCCGGAAAAAATCGAGGAAATCGCCTACTGCGATCTTTCCGATGAACAGCGAGAACTGTATAAGAAAGCATTCGTTCAGCAAAAAGAAGGGCTCATTAAAGATTTGGAGAACCAAGCTAAACCGGCCCCCTATCTTCATGTGTTTGCCCTTCTTTCCACCTTAAAGCAGATCTGCGATCATCCCTGCCTCATCACCAAACAGTACAGCGAATTTCAAAGGCATAAATCGGGGAAATGGGATTTATTCATCGAACTCCTGCAAGAAACGCGCGATAGCGGTCAAAAGCTCGTTGTCTTTTCGCAATATCTCGATATGCTCGATATGATGGAGGTCTATTTAAAAGATCATCAGATCGGCTATGCAGGCATTCGCGGCTCGACCCGCAATCGTAAAGAGCAGCTCGATTTGTTTCGCAATGATCCTAAATGCGAGATTTTTCTCGCTTCTCTTCAAGCCGTGGGCGTCGGTGTCGATCTTGTTTCCGCCTCCGTTGTCATCCATTATGACCGATGGTGGAATCCCGCTCGCGAAAATCAAGCGACCGACCGCGTGCACCGCATTGGCCAAAACCGCGGCGTCCAAGTCTTTAAATTGGTGACCAAAGGAACAATCGAAGAGCATATCCATCGCCTCATCGAAAAAAAACTGACCCTGATGGAGGGCGTGATCGGCTTTGATGAGCAAGATCAGGTCAAGGGCCTTGATCGCGAAGAACTCCTTCAGCTCTTATGGCTGATCAATAAAGATCTTGAACAGGGCTTGGCTCCTTAATTTTTTAAATGGATGCTTTTTTTGACTCTTTTAAAGAGTGTGCATATCAACGATAAGTGTAAAAAGCCTGATGTTTGATTTAAGAATGGCTCTGCGAGTCGACGCGAAAAGGGACCCGCCCGAAAAGGCGGAGCTAGGGCGGGGTGCGCCCGGTATGGGCAATTACTAGTCGGTGAAAATCCGATCATAACCCTAAAAGGAGGGAATATGTAGGCGAAAACATTTGATAACGCTCATGAACAAATTGTGCTAAATCGATGGAGACCTGTGGCAAGCACTGAATGTCATTTGGATCCATGCCTGATTGAGATCGATAAATGCAAAGCCTGGCATGGATCCAAATGACATTCAGTGCTTGCCACAGGTTTTTGAGGACGTACTAAATTGTCCCGTTTTCTAAAAAATATAATAAAAATTTATTTAAAGACATGAGTTGAATCTATTTTTTATTTATAATATAATTAGCCCAAGTTCGCCCGAGAGAGCTGACCTAAGTCCCTCATAATCAACAACATTAAAATCAACCTTTGCTTTCGTAAGTCCCTTATTTTTAGTGCTTTGCTGTTTTTGCGAATTTGTAGTGACTGAAAATCTGTAAAATAATTATTTCATGTTTAAATAAATTCGATCCATCGGTAAGATCTGAGGGCATGTATATAAGAAAAACCCTCAAGACAGACCGTAAGAGCGGAAAAACCTACTCTGCTTTTCACTTGGTTGAATCCGTGAGGACTGATAGAGGCCCGCGCCAACGCGCGCTTCTATACATGGGAGCCGAAATCAACCTCCCAGAAGAACAGCATGCACTTCTCGCTCAATGCATTGAAGATATTCTTACAAGTGCGCAATCGTTATTCGCTTATCCAGAAGAGATTCAAAAGCTAGCCCAATCTTACACCTCGCAGATTGTGCGTCGTTTGTCCGACCCAGGAGACAACGCGGAACAACTAAAACAAGATCTACTACCTGAATTTGTCAATATCGACGTTCATTCAATTGAACAGACTGAACCACGGTCTGTTGGTGCGGAACATCTCTTACTTCAGATGGGAAATCAACTCAAACTGCCGGAACAGCTGCAAAAACTAGGCCTTTCAAAAACAGATGCCGCAATTGCCTTGGGATCGATCGTTGCCAGGGCTGTACACCCAAGCAGCGAAAGGGAAGCTTATCGGTGGCTATGCACTAGCAGTGGTCTTGGCGAATTGCTTGATTTCGACTTTACAAAAACTACTTTGCACAAGCTCTATAAAATCAGCGATACGTTGCTGTCTCATAAAGACGGGTTGGAAACAGCTTTAGAAACCATCGAACAGCAATTTCATGGATACAAAAGTACAATAGCTCTCTACGATTTAACCAATACCTATACAGAAGGGCGGGCTGAGGCAAATCCAAAAGCTGCCTATGGTCTTTCGAAAGAAAAACGAAATGATTGCCCTCTCATTACTATAGGGCTAGTCATGAATGAGCACGGATTTCTCATCAAAACCTCATTACTTGCAGGAAATGCTTCAGAGCCCCAAACCCTACAAACAATGATCGCGAGCCTAAGTATTCACTCGTCTCTAATCAAGCCAACTATTGTATTGGATGCAGGGATTGCTACCGAAGAGAATCTGACCTGGTTACGCAAGAATAGATATACGTATGTTGTCTCAGCAAGACAAGATCCTCCCGTTGTTGAATTTGAAGGACAATTAGTCTCAGTAGGTGATCAGCATGACCTAGTAAAAGCTGCCTTGATCAGTCAGGATGGTAATGAGGAAAATTGGCTCTATTGCGAATCTGAAGCAAAAGCAGCGGTCGCCTCAGGGATGAAGAAAAAATTTAGAAAACGATTTGAAGATGATCTACAAAAACTTGCGAATGGTCTTTCCAAACCTAAAGGGCGCAAGAAGCATAACAAAGTGCTTGAACGGGTAGGTCGGCTCAAGGAAAAGCATAAGAGAATTTCAGGATGCTATGAAGTCAATGCAATTCCTTCAGAAGATGGGCTCACCACAATTGCTGTGGAATGGAAGGTGATCGAAGAAAAAATGCAAGAAAAGCTCACTGGCTCCTATTTTCTGAGAACAAATCGAACCGATTTGGAAGCAAAAGAGTTATGGCAATTGTATAATGTTCTCAGAAGCGTTGAGGATGCGTTTCGATTTATGAAATCCTCATTAGGATTGCGTCCAGTCTATCACCAGAAGGAACATCGAGTGGACGGGCATTTATGGATCACCATACTTGCCTACCATCTAATCCAACACTGCAGGCACCAATTAATTCGAAAAGGGATAAACTATTTGTGGCAGACAATACGTAATATCATGATTACTCGAGTCCGAGTAACTGTGCGGGCCAAGACAACAGAAGGCAGGGTGCTCTACCACCGCAGCACTACAAAGGCAGAAGGCGAGCAAATAGAGATTTACAGGGCGCTGGGATTATCGTCTTCAATTCTCAGAGGTCATAAAACACTCGTTTAATTCAAGATGTAGTGACGAATTTGCATAGCTCCTCTGGGAAAGCCGCGAACTTGGGTTAGGCTTGAAAATTTACTTTATTAAAACAAAATTATTAGAAAAATAAAATAAAAACTTTAACACAGAGATATAAATTATGACCCTACCTATCAATGATTCACAAAGTCATTCCAACTACCCTGCCGTTGTAATACCGCAGGACGACACTTTAGCCTTGGTGCCCCAGGATAACGCTCAGGCCTTGTCGCTGCCCTTAGATATCTTCTTTTTAATTTTTAAAGGCTTACCTGTACAGGGAATTAGAGCATGTGAGTCAGTCTGTAAAAAATGGAATCTGGCGCTACACAGTCAGCGTCTTTGTCGCGCATTACTTGAAGATCATTTTCCAAATACAAACCCAGATGCCATTAAAGATTTTCGGAAAGCTTACCAGGCTCTTTATTCAAATATTAATTTTAATCTTCCAAGAGGAGTTTGCACTTCGCGCATTATTCCAGGACATGATAAGGGCATGGTTCGCTGCCTTACCGTTGCTGGCGGAGAACTTTATTCGAGCTCTTATTATGATCACACAATCAAGATCTGGAATATAAAAACGGATGAATACATCAGAACTCTTCAAGGGCATGAAGGCCCAGTTTTCTGCTTTACCATTGCTGGCGGAAACCTCTGTTCGGGCTCTGCTGATCGCACCATCAAGATCTGGAATATAAAAACGGGTGAATGCATCAGAACTCTTCAAGGGCATAAAGACATGGTTTCCGATCTTGCCGCTGTTGGTGCTGATGAAGGACTCTGTTCGGGCTCTGATGATCGCACCATCAAGATCTGGAATATAAAAACGGGTGAATGCATCAGAACTCTTCAAGGGCATAAAGGCCAGATTTCCAGCCTTGCCGCTGCTGGCAATAAAATCTATTCGAGCTCTTGTGATTGCACAGGCACGATCTTGCATGATTACACAATTAAGATCTGGAATAGAAAAACGGGTGAATGCATCAATAGCCTTCAAGGGCATGAAGATATTGTTCCCTGCCTTGTCGTTGCTGGCGAAAACCTCTTTTCGGGCTCTTGGGATCGTAGCATCAAGATCTGGAATAGAAAAACGGGTGAATACATCGCCACCCCTCAAGAGAGAGGGGAGGAATATTGGCTTATCGTTGTTGGCGGAAAACTTTATTCGTGCTCTGAAAATGGCACCATCAAGGTCTGGGATATACAAACGCGTAAATGCATCACTGCCTTTCAAAGGAATAAAGACTGGGTTAACTGTGTTGCCGTTGCTCCTGGCGGAAAATTCTATTCGGGCTCTCATGATGGCACGATCACAGTCTTGGACTTTACAGCAAGCCAGGGCGAGATTTTTAAAGAGATCGCGGACATGTTAGAAACAGGGACACCACAAGCTACTCAGCAAGCTTTTGAGCTATTTTTAAAGATGCCAGAACCAGCAAAAAATGCAATCTACGAGAAGTTGTATGAGATTTGCAACCCTTTCCTCGTGAAGTTGTATGACATTTGCAAACTTTTTGCCAAGGACCATTTCACCAAGGACTATTTGGAATGGGGAGAAGATACTTTTCACAACCAAAATGAGCAAAGTTCTACGCCTGTTCAAAAAGCCCAGGCAATTAGAAATTATTTGAATGATCAGCATGGAAAGCCAAGCGGTAAACAATAATTTTACATTCTCGCTGCACTGCGTGTAGCGAGAATCGCTCCTAATTAGCGCCTGTAGTTTTTTAATCCACGATCAAGTACTATTCCCTCCTATTTAAGAGAATATTTCATGAGCAAATCGATTAGATTGGCATTGGTCGGACGGCCGAATGTGGGGAAGTCAGCATTATTCAATCGGATCTGCAAAAAACGGATTGCGATTGTCGATGAAGCGGAAGGGGTGACACGCGACCGTCTTTACGCTGACGCCGAATGTTTTGGCAGGCCGTTTGAAGTGATCGATACCGGCGGGATCAATCCTCAGTCCGAAGTGCCTTTCCAAGAAGAAATCCGCCGTCAAGCGGAAATTGCTATCGAAGAGGCTGATGTCATTGTTATGGTAGTCGATGCAACGGTAGGAATCACAGCGCTTGACGAGTATGTGGCGCGCCTTCTCTTGCGCACGGGCAAGAGCGTTGTTTTAGCTGCGAATAAAGTGGATGATCTTTCGAGGATGGACCTTATCTATCCATTGTATTCGCTGGGAATCAGCAAGGTCATCGCTGTTTCTGCGACACAGAATTTCCAGATTGCTGAGCTTTTGGAAGCCGCATTTCAAGATGTTCCACTGCGCGAAGAAGAAACGGAGACAAAGGATACAATCCGCATTGCGATTGTCGGGCGCCCTAATGTAGGTAAATCGACGATCGTCAACTATCTCCTTGACGAAGAGCGCTGTGTGGTGAGTCCAGTTGCCGGTACCACACGCGATAGTATCGATATTGACATCCTTGAAGGAGAGGATTGGTTTACGTTGATCGATACAGCTGGGATTCGCCGCAAGAGTGCAGAACATGATGTGGTCGAGAAATTTGCAGCTGTGCGCACACAGCGGGCACTAGAGCGCGCCGATGTTTGCGTGCTTATCGTCGACGCTGTGCGGGGCATGACAACGCAGGAAAAGCGCATTGCCTTTGATATCGAAGCGCAAGGCAAGGGCTGCATTGTTGTGTTCAATAAATGGGACCTTGTCAAAGGTTTTCGGATGGAACATTGCCGCAAAAGCTTTGAGATCGATACTCCGTTCTTAAATCATTGTCCGCTCTTATTCGTCTCTGGAAAGACGGGAAGAAATCTCGAAGGATTATTTAAGATAGCAAAAGAAGTCTATGAACAACAACATCGGCGAATCACGACCGGCCAGCTCAACAAATTCGTCGAAAAAGTGGTCCAAAAATACCATCCGCCGATGCTAGAAGGCAAACGTCTGCGCATCTACTATTTGGCGCAAGTCGATGTGAAGCCGCCTCGATTTGTGCTGTTCGTCAATCATCCCAAATTGATGGCGGAAACCTATAAGAAGTATTTGATCAATCAATTTCGCGACACTTACGGCTTTTTAGGTGCCCCGATCCAATTCTTCTTAAAAGGAAGGACGGCTAAAGGAGAAAAAGCAGAGAATTCTGCTGCTCCCGCTCCTCAAGTTGCACACAGTTTGTTAGAAGAAAATGAAGAGTTTATTTTCGAAGAGGACGAGCTAAGCGAAGAAGAAATCAAATCTCTAGATCCTTCTTATTTTATACTACCCCCAGTCTAAATCTGATTTCAACGAATGGGGTCGTATTTGAAAATTTTCCCTTCCGTCTCAATGGTGCGATAAACCCACGGATCGTTATTTTCGCGCATCAATCGATCACAGCCCATGAAAAACCCCATGAAAAATCCATGTTTTTGCATCGATTGCATCATATAGCTTGAGGAACTTGGGCGAAAATGGCTTCGAGGGCCATCGACAGGAGAGAGGACGTTTTGGTGAAAAAGAATGATCTGTTTTGCGACGCGAACGGCAAGAGAATGCTTAGGCGCTACCTCCTGAACAAATGGGTGAGGCGAATAGCTTAAATCCGTATCTTTCCCCCACGGTTCAAAATAACCGGGGGTAGCATGGAGAAAAACTGGAGAAAAAATAAGGAGAACACACGTTCTAAAATGCATAATTTAACATCAAAGTAGGAAATAGCCTTTCTCGAGCCATCATGGGTGTAGCCATGGACTCGTAAAGGCGTTCATTATAGGCTTTGGCCTCAAGTCCAGCCCCGTAAATACCTCCAAAATACCACCCTGCTTCAAAACTGGTAAAGATGATCCCTGCGGCAAGATTGCCTTGCTCAAAAAAATAGGCCGAAGCGGCTATGAATAGGCCGTTGAGAAAAAAAGCCGTGGCGGCAGATTGCTTTTGGCCGAGATAGAGATAACCTGCCCCGGGAATCAGCGCATTCAATCCTTGGGCTTTGCCAACGGATTTTTTATGCGTTTCATAAGTGGTCAAGAACTCTTCAAGATAAGATTTTGGAGGAGGGGTTGCAGCAATTTCCTGGATCAGTGGTAAATCAGCCGTCATCAGAGCATGAGATAAAACGAGCTTTTGCCCTTCTTCTGGGTAATACTGAAAAATCAGTCTGAGGATTCGCTCTGCATCTGCGTCCATTTTTTCTTGGCTGTAGGTCTCAAAGAGGATCAGCAGCAAATCATGAAATGCAGGAAAACTTGGATCTGCATAGCGGAGCTGGCTGTGATTGAAAGTGTCAATGACGTCTTTCCATTTTTTCCCCATGTAATAGCAAACAAGGATTTCATACTGAGCTTCAAGAGCGCGCATTTTCTCTTCTGAAGGAATTAAAAATTCCGCGCGTTTAAAAGAAGTGATTGCTTGATACAGATCGAGCTGATGGGCAAACCCAAAACCGATCTGCATTTCTTTTCCCCAATCTTGTGCTTTTTCTTCTTCGGTCAAAGGCGGAAAAGGAGAGGGTAAGGACAGTAAATATTTGTCTTGGACTGCATAGCTAAGCGTAGGTTCGATGTTGTCTGGTACACGCTGACAGCTATTTAATGCTAAGGCTAAACTGAAAAAAAAGAATAAAAATCGCCACATAGTTGCTTTTGCCACTGTATTAGTTTAAGCCTAATCTTAAAAAAGTAAAGTGAAAAAGGAGAAATACTGAAGAAACTCACCTTACGCAAATCGGTAAAAATTTCTTGACAAGGCCTGTCTTTTTTTCGTAGTCTTGTTCAATTTTTTGGAGAAAAAATGAACAGACTACTCGATATCTATTCGGATTACTTGATTGCTCAGAATCAATCATCGCTTATTGCAAGTTGGAATTTCTCCGAACTCAAACTTTTTTGAATCATTTTGCTCTGAAATATCAATTACTGATGAAGGCAAATCGAATGGCATTTTTAGAACTTGAACGGCTGCGGTTCAGAACTGGTTGCGATATGGTTGGAGCCCATTTTGCGTAAGGTGAGTGAAGAAACTTCAAAAATTGGTTTTTTTAGCCTCCCTGTAACGACTGTACGAACACAGCCGGTAGGGGATCAACGCAGAGGCGCGAAGACGCGGAGATTTTATAAATCGTTACCATCTTCAATTTTCTCAGCGTCTTTGCGGCTCTGCGTTGATCTCATCCGTGTCGCCAGGATGTAAAAGGTTCTTGATAAGAACTTCTCTTGGCATTTAGCATGTGAGGCATGATTTTTTAATTATATACCGAAACAACATGAAGAATCGGTTTTTGATTGCTGTGGCAGGAAAACCCGTTGATAAACTTTCTCCTATTGCCAAAAAACCAAAGCGGCGATTTGGTCCTTTAAAAGGAAAAATTAAAATTTCTAAAGATTTCGACACTCCACTACCCGATGAGATTCTTAAAGATTTTGAGGCGTAAAAATACTTCGACTTGATGATCTATTCCTGAAATGAGAAAAAATTCACTCGTTCTCGGGAACTTTGACAAAGTCAATGCCTTCGTCGAATGTCTCTTTCAACATTTGAAGACGTGCAACATCTTTATATAGCCATTCTTGATGTTCTGTGATTTGCTTGTATTGCGCATAAGTTTTAACAATTTGTGGCCGTACAAAAATGATCACATTTTGTTTGTTGGCCACACGATCGGTTTCGCTAAAAAAGAGTCCAATAATGGGGATACCCCCCAAGCAGGGAATACTCGATTTGAAGTGAGTTTTGCTATCGTCGATCATTCCACTTAAGGCGACAAAATAATTATCGGGGACGTGAACACGCGTTTCCATATGAGCATGGCTAGTCGTGATCCCCGTCAGAACTTGACTATTTGTGTTGGAAGCCGCCTGAACGACTTGTGAAATGTCATTGACAATATCTAAGGTGATGACATCACCATCGCCGAGAATGGGTGTGATTGTTAAGCTCATTCCGACATCGCGGTATTCAATGTTAGAGGTCGTCGTTGTATTATTAGAAGTGTTTTGAACAAGCGAACCCGTATAAGGAACATTGGTTCCCACAAAAACTGTCGACTGGCGGTTATCTTGGGTGATAATTTTAGGATTTAAAAGGATCGTGGAGTCTAGATCGACCTGAAGGGCATCCACAAGAGCGCCTAAAGAAATGAACGACCTTCCCTTATTCATAATGATGTCACCGATGACTCCAAGATCAAATCCTTGAATGAAAGGAACCTGTGCACCTTTGGGTGTATTGGTCGTATTGATCCCTTGTAAGGTGGCAGGAAATGCAATTCCAGGTGTAGGGTTGCCACTTCCACTATTTTGGGTCGTGGGAAAATTGCCGCCCCCCAAAGTCGCTTTGTTAAAGTATTGCGCTTGCCCGCCCCACATGAGCCCAAAATCCTGAGAATTTGTCAGTGAAGTTTGGATAATGAGAACTTCGATGAAGACTTGGCGCAAAGGGACATCCAGATTTTGAATTAAATCTTTGAGCTTTACAAGAACATCTTGTTGGCCGGAGCAGAGCAGAGAATTGGTGACTTGGATCCATTGTAAAGAGTTGATTGCATCCACAAGAGCAGTCGGTGCACTGGCGCCTTTTCCGAGACTGACGGCAACCTGTTTTAAAGCTGTTTGAATGTCGTCGCCAGGATGGTATTGTAATTTATACACTAAAAAGCTGGTGTTATCGATCGATTCAATAGAAGGGGTGATCGTTTCTTTTCCTGGAAGATCGAACTTTACGAGTAATTGTTGGACTTTTTCAACGGATTGCTTATCTCCGGAAATAAGCAAGGAGGATGTTTTGGAAATCCATTTCAGATTGTTGATCGCATCAAATAAGCCAGGATCGGAAACGCCCGAAGTGACCAAGTTCTGCATGAAGTCACAAAGAATCGAAATGAGTTCATCGCCGCTTAAGTACTTGGGGTTGTAGATCACAAAGGTCTGCGCAGCGCGCTCTACAGGAGCTGGTCCTCCAAGAGAGGGGATATCGAATTTTTTAACAAGCTGCTCAATGCGCTCTAGTGTGTCGTTGTTGCCTGTGAAAAGAAGCGCATTGGTCTCCTTAATCCATTTCACACTGTTAATCGAATCTGCCAGCTGCTTGTCTTGGACGTTGGTTTGTGTGAGCTCTTGTGCAAAAGCTTTTAGAGAAGAAATCAATTTATCGGCAGAGGCGTATTGGATCTTATACAAAAAGAAGGTGAGGTTGCCAATGCGCTGGATTGCTCCTAATGCTGTACTTGTGTCGATTCCGTTAATCAGATTTTGAACTTTATCGAGACCTTCCTGATTGCCAGTGAATAGAAGGGAATTGGTCTGAGGGACATAGCGCATTGTCTTCAAGGTTTGAAAAAGGGCGGGGTCATTGAGCCCGGAAGCCTGTAAATCCTCTGCTAAATCATTTAATGCCGCTTCGATTTCTTCTGGAGGAAGATATTTAGGTTTGTAGATGAAGAAGGAGTGTGCTCCCCCAGGAGCGCCTGTTGAAGAGTCGAATTCTGCGATCAGTGTTTTTTCCTGTTCGATCGCTGCAGATGGTCCTGTGATCAAAAGAGAGTTGTTTTCTTTGATGCATTCGGTCCTATGGATCGCATGGATGAGATTTTGGTTTTGTAACGTGTTTGCAGGGAGTTTTGAAGCGATATTTTTTAACTGTTCGAGAACGGTATCGCAATGAGCATATTGCAACTTGTAGAGAAAAAAGCCTTTTGCTAGCGCAGCTGCAGGCGCTTGTCCAGTATCAATGGAAGCTAGCAGGCCTTTCAAACGTTCAATGGTCGTCCCATCAGAGGTCACCATGAACGATTGCGTCTCGCTATTCCACTGCAACGATTGAATAGCGTGAATCAGGTTTTGATCAGAAAGGGAATTGGTGGCTTGTAGAGAAGGGACAAGACTATCCAATGCATTTTGGATCTGGTCAGAAGAGACGTATTGCGGCTTATAAATGAAGACCTGTGCAGCTTTACTGACGGGAAGGGTGGGTGTATCTAATGATTTCAAAATGACATTAACCCTTTCAATCGACTGCGGATCCCCGGTAAAGACTAAAGAGTTGGTAGTGGAGACCCATTTCATGGAATCCAATGTTTGCAAAAAAGAAGGATCGGCCAGCTCAGAATCTTTTAAATTTTTACCGATATCTTCGAGCTCAGAACTCAGTTCCTCGCCAGAACGGTATTGAGGATTGTAAATCAAAAATGTCGATTTTGCTTGTGCCTGAGCTCCAGAGAGGGCTTGATAAGGGCTGACATCAAAGGTAGGAACGATTTCTTGCAACCTTTTCAGAGCGGGGTCTGATCCCGTAAAGATGAGCGAATTCGTCTCTTTGATCCATCGCATGCTATTGATGGCATCGATCAAGTCTTCATCGGGTCGCGGAGCCGATTCGAGACGATCGACCATGAGTTTAAGCGATTCTTCAATTTGCGAGGGTTGCGCTTTTTGAATTTTGTAAATGTAGAAGGAAGTCTTCCCTGTGGCAGGGGTGTCGAGAGAGGCTAAAATCCCTTTGAGGGTAGCTGTTGTGTCAGAATCCGCAACGAACATCAAGGAATTGGTATTCTGAATAGGCTGTACACCGCCAATGGCAATTTGAAGGGAAGTCTGAGGCCCGCCCATGCTTTTCAATTGTTGATTGACCTGCGCCAGTTCGCGCATCAATTCCTCGACGGAGCGATGGACTGTTTGATATAAAAAGATGTTTTTGCCCGTCATCGATTGTCTGCTGATGACGACCGACTTGGCCGGAATGTCCAAATCTTCCAACACGGTCATCGCGCGTTCGATCAAATAGGGAGTCGAAACGACAAAGATAGAATTCGTGTCATTTTGAGGAACTAAAAGGAGGGGATTGCCCTCAGTAAATGGGTTCAGAATCTGCTGGGTCATTGCGATCAGGTCTTGCGGAGGGATATTCTTGACCACATAGGTTTCGACATCAAGCGGTGTATGCGGGGCATCCAGACTTGTGAGCAATGAGGCAATTTGTTCGACGTTTGTCGTCACGTCTGTGACAATTAGTTGCCTTGTCTCCGCAGAAACTTCGATTAAAGCAGTGTCAGAACACATGGGACGGATAATACCTGCAACCGTGCCCACATTGGCATTTTTAAGGCGAAAAACTCGGGTAATCAATGCAGCATTGCTTGCTTTCGACTCTGGAAGATCACCGGAGACAATCGGCGGGATTTGATTGACTTTTGTGCTTTTAGTGATCAACACATTGCCATCTTGTTCAAGCAGGATCAGATCGTGCATCCGGAGCACTTGAGAGAGCGCAGACATCACATTTTTTGCTGAAATTGCCTCTTCAGAGACCACGGTCACGGTGAATTGAAGGTCTCCCTCATCGAAAACAAAGTTTAAATTGGTGATTTTACTGGCAAAACGGATGAATTCGATGATGGAAATATTATTGAAATTGACTGTGTAGGTATCTTTATCGACATCGATGTTTGACTGAACATCCGCCGCGATCAGTTTCTCCTCAATATCCGCAGTGTAGGCAATCGGAGAATAAATCAGAGAAAAAAAGGAGGCACATAGGGCAACTTCATACCAGTAGCGCTTCCGAAATTCTTTCATGGCTTAAAAGACCCCAGTATTATTATCCTTAGAGTTCATCATGGTAATCGTTGATCCTTTGAGAGCCTTCTTTTGGTTTTTTAAAAATTGTTTTTTCATGGCTTCAACGTAAAAATTAAAATGAGTTGTAGTGAATCCTAAAATACTTTTTGGATTATTGTAAATGGAGTTTCACAAGATGACACAAGATTTTTCACATTGCAAGATGGAATACAAGAAAGATGAGCAAGGAAAAGAGATTTTGCTCAAAGACGGAAAATTTCAAGTGATGATGGAATGGGAAAAACCGTACATGCATGCGTGCATCGATGCATTGAAACCCTTTGGCGATATTCTCGAGATCGGATTTGGACTCGGCTATTCTTCAGAACGTATTCAAAGCTATCATCCCAAGAGCCATACCATCATCGAATATCATCCTGTGGTTGCTGCACGCGCAAGAGAGTGGGCGAGGCGCTATCCCAACGTCATCATTATCGAAGACACTTGGCAGCATGCTTTGCCGAATTTAGGAGTATTCGATGGGATCTTTTTCGATGACTATCCTTTGCAAAGCGGGCAAGAAATGCAAAAGATCCAAGAAGAGAGTGTGCGCTCCGAGTTTTTGCTTAAAAAAGGAGAGCAACTTCTGAAAGAAGTGGAAAAGACTTTCCCTGATCTTGCGGAGATCAAATATTCCGATGAGGATCTTCATGGTTTGATGCGAGACATCCCTCTTGATCAGAGGCATCAAGTCCAACAATTGGCCAGGTTCTTCAAGGAGCTTTATGAACGTGCGCAAATTTCAGAAAAGCAGCTTCAGCACTTCCTCGATGGCCTTGTTCGAACAAGAAAAATCACGCAAGGAGAGATGGATATCCTGATGAAAACATCGGAAAAAAAATCCTCAATCGCAAGCCCTAATGAACGCCTGTTCACTTTTTTAAATCAGTGTCTGGCATCCCATATGCGTGAAAATTCGCGGTTTTCGTGTTTTTTAAGCAGCCCGGTTTCTAAATACCAAGATGAAAAATTTGTCAATGAGATCATCACAAATCCGGACCTCGACTATCATGAGGAAGAGATCTTCATCGCTGTCCCTAAAACTTGCGCCTATTTCAGCGGAGACCAAGCACTTGTTATCACCATCACGAAGAGAGCTTAAGAGGCTGATCCTTCAAATAATCCATGATCGCTTGAGCTTGTCGAGCGGGCGAAGCGCTTTGCCAAAGTGGATTGTGAGAAGTATCTTCTTTACATCCCTCATACAGCTTTTTGTAGATTGTACTTTTTGCTGCCGGCGGCATGTTTGAAAATCGCTGGAGGGCTTGTTGAGTGGTTTGCGATTCCTCTGTTTTTAACAGCCCAACAATTTGATAAAAAATCGTTGTGTACTCTGCTGCAAAGTCCAAAATCTTGATTGGGCTATATAAAGAGCCCAAAAAGAGTTTCCCGTTAGCAAAGGTAAGACACGAAACCATGCTCCCATACCCTCGAAGGGTCGCTATGCATTCATTTGTTTGAATATCCCAGATCTTGATTGTGTCATCTAAAGAGCCCGAAAGGAGTTTCCCGTTAGTAACGATAAGGCCGGAAATGGAGTTTCTATGCCCTCGAAGAGTCGCTATACACTTACCGGTTTCTATATTCCAAACCTTGATTTCATTTCCATCATTGTAAGAGCTTGAAAAGAGTTTACCGTCAGCAAAGGCAAGATGAAAAATCTGCTGTGTATGCGCCTGAAAAGTCGCTAGGGATTTACCTGTTTTTATATCCCAGATTTTGATTGTGCCATTCCGGGAACCCGAAAAGAGTTTCCCGTCAACAAGCTTAAGGGAGGAAATTGCACTTTCCTGCCCTTGAAGAACCTCTATGCACTTACCGGTTTTTACATCCCAGACTTTGATGGTGTTATCTCCACAGCCGCCTGAAAAGAGCTTCCCATCGGCAAAGTCAAGACAGGAAATCGCGCCTCTATGCCCTTGAAGAGTGGCGATGCATTCATATGTTTTGATAGATTCACCTGTTTTTATATCCTTGACCTTTTTTATCTCCCAGAATTTGATTGTGCCATCGCAAGAGCCTGAAAAGAGAAGTTTCCCATCATCAGAAACGGCAAGGCAGGAAACTGAGCTCCCATGCCCTTGAAGAATCGCTATACACTTACCGGTTTTTATGTCCCAGGCCCTGACGGTGTGATCCCAAGAGCTTGAAAAGAGTACTCCACCAAAAAAAACAAGGGACGAAACCATATTTCCATGTCCGTGAAGGGTGTGCGAGGCATACACTCCTTTTGTAAGTTTTAAATAAAAAGTGTGAAGAGTGTGGTAAATGTTCCGAAAATTTTTAGTGCTGCTTGGATGTAGACTCATACCTGGAAAGTGATTTTCAAGTAATCCTTGCCAGAGACGATCCTCATTTAGCATCCGGTTCCAGTATTTACAGACCAACTCACATGTTCTAATGTCCTGTCCAGATAAGTTCTTAAAAATTTGCAAGAGTACATCTACGTATAATTTTAAAGCTGGATTATTGCCCTGCGGTATAGTACATCGGGATGGGTTGAAAAGTTGGTTTTTGGCTGCGTTGGCTATGCAGTAGCTGCTTCGCCACAACTCTCCAATCCATTCCGGCATAATGAAAAAATTGTTTGAATGACTTTTTGAACAATTTATAGATAGGGCCATAATTTACACCTTTATTTAAGGTCGTTCTGAGTAATTTATAGATGGGGTCATAACTTAATTTAAAGTTTTTATTCAACTATTAAAATAATTTATTTTAAAAGCAAATTTTTTAAAATCGGCTATATTGTAAATAGAAAAATGATCCTAACCATTAAGGTTTTTATTTATTCAAAGAGCGATCCTTCAAATAATTCTCAATCGCTTGGGCTTGTTGATCAGGCGTAGAACTTTGCCCATATTGGTTGAGAAAAGCATGCTCTCCGCATCCCCAATAATCATTAGCGAAAGGCTTGCAAATCTTATATAACTCTCCGTAGATTGCATTTTTTACCCCGTTTGACATCCTCGAAAATCGGTTAAGAGCGCACTGGATGGCTTGCGCTGTCGTCCCTGTTTTTAATATGCCCGCAATCTCCTCCAAAATCGTGTCCTGGCTTGCTGTCAAGTCTCGCTTCTCGATGTTGTTACCAGTACCTACAAAAAGTCGCCCGCCGATAACGGCAATGCAGCAATGATCGCCTTCATGCCCTTGAAGAGTTCCGAGGCATTCGCCCGTTTGTATGTCCCAGACCTTGATGGTGCGGCCCAAAGAGGCTGAAAAGAGTAGCCCGCTATTAGCATCAACGACAAGGCGGTAAACCGTGCCTGTATGTCCAAGAATTCTGAGGCATTTACCCGTTTGTATGTCCCAGACCTTGATGGTGCCATCAAAAGAGCCTGAAAAGAGTAGCCCTTTTTTAACATCAACGATAAGACAGTGAACCGGGCCTTCTTGATGCTCTTGAAAGGTTTTGAGGCATTTGCCCGTTTGTATGTCCCAGACCTTGATGGTGCCATCCAAAGAGGCTGAAAAGAGTTTCCCGCTATTAACATCAACGGCAAGGCAGTAAACTGCGTTTCCATGCTCTTGAAGAGTTTTGAATTCACCCGTTTGTATGTTCCAGACCTTGATGGTGCCATCCAAAGAGGCTGAAAAGAGTTTCCCGCTATCAACATCAACGGTAAGGCAGTGAACCGCGTTTCCATGCCCAAGAGTTCCGAGGCATTCACCCGTTTGTATGTTCCAGATCTTGATGGTGCCATCAAAAGAGCCTGAAAAGAGTAGTCCTCTATTAACATCAACGGCAAGGCAGTGAACCGCGCTTGTATGCCCTTGAAGAGTGTTGAGGCATTCACCTGTTGTATCCCAGACCTTGATGATACCATTCAAAGAGCCTGAAGAGAGTAGTCCTCCATTAACATGAACGGCAAGGCAGAAAACCCCGCCTTCATGCCCTTGAAGGATCTGCGAAGCATACACTTCTTTTGTAAGATTTAAATAAAGATTATGGAAGGTCTGGTAAGCGCTATGAAAATTTTTAACAGTTTTTGTATCTACATCTACACTTGGAAAATGATTTTTAAGTAAGCTCTCCCACAGGCCATTATTATTTAGAATCTGGTTCCATTGTTTACAGGTCAATCGACATGCTACAATTTCTAGCAGAGGTAATTTTTTAAGAATGAGAGAGATTATCTCTTGAGGGAGCGCATCGAAGGGCGGCACATTTGAGGTTGGAGAGTTGTATACCCCCACTTAAGGCTAGTAGAGTGTTGTCCTGCGATTGCGGTATCTCAACGATCAAGCAACAATTTTTCTGTAAAATCTGAAATCTTCTTCACTTAGGTCAATTTCTTACTATAAAAACGGCCTCTCGCGTCAGAGACGCTTCGGCTTTTTACTTTGCTTTTGAGGAAAAATTTTTCGAATCTGACACTTTTTTATGCCAGATAATTCACCCCTAAACAAAAAGTGTTCCATCGGTGTTAGCGTTGTTTTCCTCAATATTTTATTCTAACGTCAAATACCTCTTTCCGCTTATCCATTCATCGTGTATCTCAGATACCACGGCAGTGACCAATCTTTCACAAGACGCTTCATTGGGAAATAATCTTGCTACTCTTGTTCGCCGCTTAATCTCTCCATTAAGCCTTTCAACAATATTAACAGTCCTTATCTGTTTCCAGTGCCTTCTTGGCCGATGATAAAATGTCATTGCCTCAATTGCATTGATTTCAAACCAATTGCAAAATTTGGGCGCTCTTTTTTCATATCTTTGCACTGTTTCCTTAACTCGTTTTTCAGCCTCTTGTTGATTCAAGGCTTGATAAACATCTCGTACCGCTTGTGCAATTTCTCCTCGCATTGCCGTGTTTGGGACATAGCTTTGAGCGTTTTGAGCAAGATGAAAAAGACAGCGCTGCCAAGGAACCGATGGAAGCACTGCCCTTAGTGCAGCTTTTAGCCCAGAGTGATCATCGCTAATCACCATTTCTACTCCTCTTAATCCTCGAGAGAGTAAGTCTTCCAGGAATGTCCTCCAATGCACTTCGGCCTCAGATAAACTGCATGAAATGCCAAGCACTTCTCGAAATCCATCTTTGTTCACTCCAACAGCTTTTAGTACTGCAATGTCTCTGACGTGTCCATCGTGTCTCACCTTTTGATAATCGGCATCGAGATAAAGATAAACGATGTGACCTAAATTTCTCCTGCGGAATTTTTCAAGCTCCTCATCGAGAATCATTGCAACCCGAGAAACTTGGGTTGAACTCAAATCAAAGCCGCACAGCTCTTTTGCAATTGGAGCTATTCGCCGCGTTGAAACACCCTGAACATACATTTCTGCAATTGCCAATTTTAATGCCCTTTCTGATCGCTCTCCCTTCTCTAAGCACTGTGGGTAGAATGCAATCTCTCGAGTTTGTGGAACCTGGAGTTCTAATTTTCCAAAACGAGTCTGTACCGTTTTATCTTTAAAACCATTAGCATAACCTTTTCTAGCCTCTGTCCGCTCATATGGACCAGCTTGAAGAACCTGCTCTCGTTCGGTCTTCATTAATTCATTGAAGAGCCTGCTCAAGAGTTCGCTGAGGCCGTGTAAGCCTTGTTGTCCGAGTTCTTCCACTAATGCGTTGATTACAGGGGCATATGTGCTGTTTGAGATCATAACCTCTCCTTTTGTTTGTTTGTCTAAACTTAAGAGAATGTGATCTCAAACTTTTTTTTCAATTATCAAAACACTTTCTTGAAAAATTGAATTTACAGAAACAATGTTACACTACCTATCTCAACGACAACGCTGTCTGAACCAGGGATAAATGAAGTCATAAATTTACGTTCTTGGTTTAAGTTTTTTATTTATTCAAAGAGCGATCCTTCAAATAATTCTCAATCGCTTGGGCTTGTTGATCAGGCGTAGAACTTTGCCCATATTGGTTGAGAAAAGCATGCTCTCCGCATCCCCAATAATCATTAGCGAAAGGCTTGCAAATCTTATATAACTCTCCGTAGATTGCATTTTTTACCCCGTTTGACATCCTCGAAAATCGGTTAAGAGCGCACTGGATGGCTTGCGCTGTCGTCCCTGTTTTTAATATGCCCGCAATCTCCTCCAAAATCGTGTCCTGGCTTGCTGTCAAGTCTCGCCTCTCGATGTTGTTACTATCAGCAGTCAAAAAAAGTTTCCCGCCATCAACGGCAAGGCAGGAAATCCTGCCTATATGCTCTTGAAGAGTTCCGAGGCATTCACCCGTTCGTGTATCCCAGACCTTGATGGTGCGATCCAAAGAGGTTGAAAAGAGTAGCTTGCCAGTAATGGCAAGGCAGTAAACCGTGCTTGTATGCCCTTGAAAAGTTCTGAGGCATTCCCCTGTTCGTGTATCCCATGCCTTGATGGCGCCATCACGAGAGCCTGAAAAGAGTAGGTTGCCAGTAATGGTAAGGCAGTAAACCTTGCTTGTATGCCCTTGAAAAGCTTTGAGGCATTCCCCTGTTCGTGTATCCCAGACATTGATGGCGTCATCATTGATGGCGTTATTATAAGAGCCTGATGAAAAGAATCGCTTGCTATTAACAGCAATGGAGGAAACCTCGAATCCAAGCCTTTGAAGAGTTCTGAGGCATTCACCCGTTCGTGTATTCCAGACCTTGATGGTGTGATCAAGAGAGCTTGAAAAGAGTTGCTCGCTATTAGCCTCAAAGGCAAGGCAGTCAACCGGGTTTGTATGCCCTTGAAGATCTCCGAGCCATTTACCCGTTTGTATGTTCCAGATCTTGATGGTACCATCACGAGAGCCTGAAAAGAGTAGGTCGCCAGTGACGGCAATGTGGCAAACCACGTCTGTATGCCCTTGAAGAGTTCTGAGGCATTCACCCGTTCGTGTATCCCAGACCTTGATGGTACCATCACGACAGCCTGAAGAGAGTAGGTTGCCAGTGACGGCAGTGCAGTAAACCGTATCTGTATGCCCTTGAAGGATGCCCAAAGCATACACTTCTTTTGGGAGATTTAAATAAAGATTATGGAAAGCCTGGTAAGCATTATGAAAATTTTTAACAGTTTTTGTATCTACATCTACACTTGGAAAATGATTTTTAAGTAAGCTCTCCCACAGGCCATTATTATTTAGAATCTGGTTCCATTGTTTACAGGTCAATCGACATGCTACAACTCCTGGCAGAAGTGATTTTTCAGGAATGAAAGAGTTTTCAAGAATGAAAGAGACTATCTCTTGAGGGACCGCCTCGAAGGGTGGCACCTTATCTAAGGTTAGAACGACGGGGTTCGAATTAGGGATAGATGGGATCATAAATTTACATCCTTATTTAAGTTTTTTATTTATTTTTTATAATGATTGTTTTTAATAAAAAACAAATTTTTCAATATCAATTATATTATAAATAAAAAATGTATTCAATATCTAATATTTAATAGAATTTTTAATGCTATATATTATATTTTTTTGATTAAATAATTCTTTGAATCGAAATCAAGGCTTTAGCATAGGGGATTAATGCAAAAGCGGGCGCAGTATAGTAGAAATTTTTTTTTAAATATGGGCTCAGAAGATTGTCTTTGAGCGGACAAAAGGAGATTTTCAGTGGCCGCCTCACTCATCGCCTGATCCCATTGCTCCTTTTCTTAGGGCTTGGCCTTAGGAGGCAGTGCCAGCAGAATGCAGGATTAAGAATATCACCTGGATTCCAGTTATCTGTCTCTTACAAAATTGTGTCCTGGCTTGCTGCTGTAAAGTCCCAGACATTGATGTTGTTACCACCAATACCTGCAAAAAAAAGTTTCCCGCCAATAAAGGCAACGCAGGAATAATCTCCCACACGCCCTTGAAGAGTTCCGAGGCATTTACCCGTTTGTATGTCCCAGACCTTGATAGTGTCATCCCAAGAGCATGAAAGGAGTAGCCCGCTGCTAGGATCAACGACAAGATGGTAAACCACGCCTCCATGCCCTTGAAGAGTTCTGAAGCATTCACCCGTTTCTGTATCCCAGACCTTGATGATGCCATCAAAAGAGGCTGAAAAGAGTTGCTTCCTATTAGCATCAAAGGCAAGGCAGTAAACCATCTTTTTATGCCCTTCAAGAGTTCCGAGGCGTTTATCCGTTCGTGTATCCCAGACCTCGATGGTGCAATTACAAGAGCTTGAAAAGAGCTTCTCACCCTTAGCATTAAGGGCAAGGCGGGGATTCCAAATGCGGGGAACCCCGCCTTCATGCCCCTCCTGAAGAGTTCTGAGACATTTACCCGTTTGTGTATCCCAGGCCTTGATGGTATGATCAGAAGAGCTTAAAAAGACTTTCCCGCTATCACCAACGGCAAGGCTGTAGACCCGGCCTTCAAGCCCTTCAAGAATTCCGAGGCATTTACCCGTTTGTGTATTCCAGGCCTTGATGGTGTCATCAGAAGGGGCTGAAAAGAATTGTTCTCCATTAACATCAAAGGCAAGGCAGTCGCCGCTGCCTTCCTGCCTTTGAAGAGTTCTGAGGCATTCACCTGTTCGTGTATCCCAGACCTTGATGGTGCCATCAGAAGAGGCTGAAAAGAGTTGGCTGCTGTTAGGATTAACGGCAAGGCGGTAAATCACGGCTCTATGCCCTTGAAGAGTCTGTGGAGCATACGCTTCTTTTGCAAGATTTGAATAAAGATTATAGAAGGTTTTGTAAACACTATGAAAACTTTCAATATCAATAGTGTTTATATCTACATCTACACTTGGAAAATGATTTTTAAATAACCACTTCCATAAATCATTATCTACATCTACACTTGGAAAATGATTTTTAAATAACCTCTTCCATAAATCATAATTATTATCATCTAGAATCCGGTTCCATTCTTTACAGGTCAATTTACCTGCTCTAATTCCTGATAGGAGTGATAGTTCAAAAATGAAACGGATTATCTCTTGAGGGAGGTAATCAAAGGGCGACTCATCTAAGGCTAGAGCATTGTGCGGTATCTTACCGACGTTGTTTGAATCAGAGATAGATAAGCTCATAATTTACATCCTTCATTTAAGGTTTTTTTTTATTTATTTTCTAATAAAAAAGCAAATTCTTAAAAACTAATTATATTATAAATAAAAAATAGATTCAATCTCTAATATTTAATTGTATACCCAAACAACTTGAAAAACTGGGAATTTGGCAAGAAGGCGCCCTGCATTTGAGGCAGGCGAAGCCGGCGCGGAAGCAGCACAACTTGAATAAGTTGTGCGATGGACGCGGGCTCAAAGGCAATGGCTGCCGACGCAGTCAAAAACCAATTTTTCAAGTTGTTTGGGTATAAGCGTTTTTTTGAAATGTCCGCTTTGCGTTAAATAGAAATGTCCCCTCCTGAATGTCCTCTCCTGGTAGTAAGGTATTCATTACTAAGGAGGTAATTAAATGGAGAGGATTATCACTATGAGTACCAAAGAATTAGATAGGGCTGAAGTCTTTTCTAAGCTAAAGCAAAAAGCTCTTTCCCAAACCCAAGCTGCTGATGTTCTAGCCCAAGTTCGCCCGAGAGAGCTGACCTAAGTCCCTCATAATCAACAACATTAAAATCAACCTTTGCTTTCGTAAGTCCCTTATTTTTAGTGCTTTGCTGTTTTTGCGAATTTGTAGTGACTGAAAATTTGTAAAATAATTATTTCATGTTCAAATAAATTCGATCCATCGGTAAGATCTGAGGGCATGTATATAAGGAAAACCCTCAAGACAGACCGTTCGAAAAGGGATAAACTATTTGTGGCAGACAATACGTAATATCATGATTACTCGAGTCCGAGTAACTGTGCGGGCCAAGACAACAGAAGGCAGGGTGCTCTACCACCGCAGCACTACAAAGGCAGAAGGCGAGCAAATAGAGATTTACAGGGCGCTGGGATTATCGTCTTCAATTCTCAGAGGTCATAAAACACTCGTTTAATTCAAGATGTAGTGACGAATTTGCATAGCTCCTCTGGGAAATCCGCGAACTTGGGTTAAGTTTTTTTATTTATTTTTCTAATGATTACTTTTAATAAAAAGCAAATTTTTCAAAACCAATTATATTATAAACAAAAAAATGATCCTAACCATTAAGGTTTTTGTTTATTTAAATAACTTTCAATCGCTTTGGCTTGTTGATGAGGCTCAGAACTTTGCCCATATTGGTTGAGAAAAGCATGCTCTCCGCATCCCCAATAATCATTAGCGAAAGGCTTACAAATATCATACAACTCTCCGTAGATTGCATTTTTTACCTTGTTTGGCATTCTTGAAAATAGGTTAAGAGCGCGCTGGATTTGCGGTGTTGTTCCCGTTTTTAGCATGTTCGCCATCTGTTGCAAAATCGTGTCCTGGCTTGCTGTAAGGTCCCAGAGCTCGATGTTGTTATCAGCATTCATATTCATGTTGTTATCAGCATTCATATTCAACAAAAAAAGTTTCCCGTCAATAGCGGCAAGGCTGTAACAGTAACCCGTGTTTTCATGCCTTTGAAGAGTTCCGATGCATTTACCCGTTCGTGTATCCCAGGCCTTGATGGTGCGATCCAAAGAGACTGAAAAGAGTACCCTGCGCTTGTCATCAACGGCAAGGCAGGTAACCGCGCTTGTATGCCCGTGAAGAGTTCTGAGGTATTTACCCGTTTGTATGTCCCAGACCTTGATGGTGCGATCCGAAGAGCCTGAAAAAAGTTGCCCTTCAATAACGGCAAGGCTAGTAACCGTGTACTCATGTCCTTGAAGAGTTCTGAGGTATTTACCCGTTTGTATGTCCCAGACCGTGATGGTGTAACCCGAAGAGTTTGCGGAAAAGAGTAGCCCGCTGTTGTCCTCAACGACAAGGCAGTAACCCGTGTCTGTACGGTCTTCTTGAAGAGTTCTGAGGCATTTACCCGTTTGTATATCCCAGACCTTGATGGTGCGATCCGAAGAGCCTGAAAAGAGTAGCCCTCTCTTCACATTAGCGGTAAAGCAGTAAACAATGCCTTCATGCCCTTGAAGAGTTCCGCGGCATTTTCCTGTTCGTGTATCCCAGACCTTGAAGGTGCCATCCAAAGAGACTGAAAAGAGTTGCCTGCTCTTCGCATCAGCAACAAGGCGGTAAACCAGGCCTGTATGTCCTTGAAGAGTTTTGGAGCATTTCCCTGTTTGTGCATCCCAGGCCTTGATGGTGCGATCAAAAGAGGCTGAAAAGAGTTGCCTGCTATCAACATTAACATCAACGGCAAGGCAGGAAATCGTGTTTTCATGCCCTTGAAGGACGTACGGAGCGCACACTCCTTTTATAAGGTTTGAATAAAAATTGTGGAGGGTCTTGTAAGCGCTATGAAAATTTTCAACAACGCCTCTATCTACATCTACATTTGGAAAATGATTTTTAAGTAACCTCCCCCACAAACCATCATTATCACTATTATTTAGAATCCAGTTCCATTCTTTACAGGTCAATTGACATGCTCTAATTCCCTGTAGAGATAAGTTTTCAAAAAAGAGAGAGAGAATCTCTTCAGGGAATTCATTGATGGACAGCGGATCTCTGTATACCCTACTTAAGGCTAGGGTGTTGTCCTGTGGTATCTCAACGACATGCTTGTTTGAATCAGAGATAAATGAGGTCATAAATTTATATCCTTAATTTAAGTTTTTTATTTATTTTCTAATGATTACTTTTAATAAAAAAGCAAATTATTAAAAACCAATTATATTATAAATAAAAAATAGATTCAATTTCTAATATTTAATAGAATTTTTAATACTATATATTATTTTTTTTGATTAAATAATTCTTTGAATCGAGATCAAGGCTTTAGGATAGAGGATCAATGCAAAAGCGGAAGTGGTAGAAATTTTTTTAAATATGGCCTCAGACTGCCTTTGAGCGGACAAAAGGAGATTTTCAGTGGCCGCCTCACTCATCGCCTGGTCCCATTGCTCCTTTTCTTGGGGCTTGGCCTCAGGAGGCAGTGCCAGAGAATGCAGGATAAGAATATCACCTGCATTCCAGTTATCGGTGGTTTCGGAAAATTCCGTCGTTACAGAGGTCCCAAGCAGGTCATTTTCTGAGGCGAGCTTCCGGGGTTTGGTTTGCCCTTGAGGAATGTGCGCAAGTGAATTGAATCCGCAGGAGATGTATGTGACGCGGTCTTGCAAGGGGTCTAATAGCACAGCATTCAAGGCGAATTTTTCTCCAGATGTGTCTTCGCAGACTATGCGGTTCAATGTTTCTGTAAATGCTAGGGGCTTGAAAATGGCTCTGCTCGAAGGTGTAAATTCATGGAGGTGCATCCGAATCATGCCACGCAAGGTAGCAATCGATACGGCAGACTCGATCGCAGCGGACTTGGTGGTGGCGATAAACATGAGAAAAGTATTATTGGGAAGGCGGAAGAAATCGTAATAAAGCCCGAGCTGTTGCATGCCTCGACCTTTCGTGATCCCCAGATCGATTTGGGGCCATGTAGGAAGGGCGATCGGGGAAAGGCTGAGGTTTGCCTTTTGGATCCTTTCATTCAATTCTTTGACCTGGTCTATCCCAGGGCGCTCCTTTTCAAGGTCTCCAGATTGCAAATATTGAGAAATGTCGTGAATAAATTCGGAGATCGTTTGATAACGCTCCTTTACAGAGACCGCCAAGGTTTTAGCGGCGATTTTTTTGAGTCCTTTAGGGAGGGCTGTCAAATGAATGATTCCGTAACTTAATTTCCCCAAGACAAGCTCATAAAGAGTTACGCCGAGAGAATAAATGTCCGTTGCGAAAGTGACAGAAAACGGATCTTCTTTTTGTTCGGGGCTCATGTAATTGGGGGTGCCCAAAAATTTACCCGAGGATGAAGTCTGGTTTTCTTTTTCCTCGTGCAATTGGGCAATGCCAAAATCAATGACTTTAACTTCTCCTTCTTCTGTGATCAAAATATTCTCGGGTTTCAAATCGCGATGAATGACTCCATGGGAGTGCAAATGCAGAAGAGCAAAGGCGACCTGTAAGATAATTTCCAAGGCGCGTCGCATCGAGAGCGATTGCTGCATAATAAACTGCTTGAGCGAAATGCCATGGATCAGCTCCATTGCGATATAAAGGCCTTTTTCCCATTCTCCTTGCCCATAGAGCTTGACGATATTGGGATGATTGCTGAGCGCGATGACTTTGGCTTCTTTTAAAAACCTCTCTACGGCTTCGGGATGCGTGACATGGGAAGGAGAGAGGACTTTGATGATGAGGGCCTTTTTTGTTTCCGGGTCCAATCCGAGATAAAGCAGACTCATGCCTCCTTTACTAAAGAGGCTTTCAATTTTGTAAGGGCCGATCATCGTCGGAAGAGGAAAATTCTCTTCTCCTGAAATGAGATCGGGCATCGTATTTTGTTTATAAAAAGAGCTTCCCGCCATGAAAATTACTGTTCACCGATTTGAAGGATTTTTACACCGAGCATTTCGCCCAATTTGATGAGCTCAGCTTTGGCGACTTTTTTCCCTTCGATCGTCAAATCGACGCCTTGTTCAGGTCGAATCGGCAGTTCCAGGACGTTGCCAGGAGAAAGCTGCAACAATTTATCGAGGGGGATGCGTAAGCGTGCGACCTCGACTGTCACAGTCAATGGAATTTCACTCGTAGCAATCATCTTTTCATCTATTTTTTCCACGTTTTGAGAAGAAGACCAGAGAGGTTCTTCTTCAATGCTTATTTCTTCCGAAGCTTCTTCTAAAGGAGCTGGTTCCTCGGCATCGAATGTCTCTTCGAGGTTTTCTTCCTCTTCGTCTGGCGTTTTGGAACTCATTGGTTTTTTTTCCTCACGATAAAAAGCGTAATCGACAATTTTTAAACTATTCTCCTTGATGCGGGCGCGCAAAAGAGGGATGTGTTCAAGAGTGACCGTTGCTGTCCCTTTGTGCGAGGTCGGATCAAAAGTGCACCGATCTAGGAGAATAAAATCTCCGACAGAGACGCTTTTCCATTCAGCAAAAGAGAGGACTGTATGGCCTATCTGTAGCGACAAGGGGACATCGATCTGCTTTGCCAAGGCGCTTGTCAGCGGTGCAGGTTCTTGAGTACTGAAATGGGTTGTAAACTCTCGATGGAAAGTTGTGGGGCAGACTAATCTTCCCCAGAGAGTCTGTTTGGGATGCTGGATTTCCACATCGATGCATAGGGATTCTTCTTGAGCCAAGGAGGATGCTTTGCCAATTTTTGGTGAAAGATCCCCAAAAGCTTTGAGCTCATTGACAACGGCGAGTGTTTGTGTTGCTAGGAAGTAATAAAATCCCTCTTGAAATTGGGGAGAAGAAAATCCTTTGCCCGGAGTGGACGCCAAGGCCAAAGCGGTCAATTTCGCAATATCCTCTTTTCCCATGATCCAGAATGCTTGGCCACTCAAAGGGGTCATTTCTAAGGCAATGGAAATAAATCCTGCGCCCAGCCCAGCCAGGACATCTTGCCCTCTCAAAAATTGTGGGGTGCGGGGAGAAATTTTTAGCTCCGAAATTTGAAACAAAGAGGCGATGTTCTGTGAAAATTCTTCCCAGGGAAACGCAGGGGAAAATCCATGAAGGGGGATCTGTTTTGCTTCGATCAGGGCCAGATGAATCTCTTTGATCCAGTTAAGAGGCGCTGCAGTCATTCTTCACGGCCTCCTCTTTGTTCGCTATCGCCATCGGAGCTTTCCTTTCTGTGGAGCACGGGGCGCTCTTCTCGATGAATAGATGTTTCAAGCCGATGAATGGAAAAGTTAAAATTTCCATGTTGAAAAGCAGACAACAGATCGTTTTTAGAGGATTCGATCACGTTGACCATTGGTGTAAAACTTGTAATTTCCACATTAAATGCTTTGGGGGCGGTACTGAATTCTCGGATTGTGACCTTTGTCCCATAAAAAAGAGAAGCAGGATTGTCGAGAAACAGAGTCGTTTCCGTTTCTTCGGATGAGCTCATCACAATCATACTGGAGGCCATTTTTTCAAAAATGGCCTCGATTTCAGGAGGCAAAGAGTGCTGGATGGCGGCGGCTGTGAAGTGGGATGTCGCGTGAAAGGGAATGGGAGAAAAAACGGAGGGGAGGCAAGAGAGGGCTAGAGTATCGGCGTTATCCGCTTTTTTCTCCGAAGAGATGGGATTTAAAGAAATGGGAACACACCCAGGCCCATCGATGAATTTTTCCTCTTCTTCTTCCTCCACGAGCTCGAATACATTTTTTTCGCGAGGGTTGTCATCGATCGGAAGAACTTGCAGTAATTCGCGAAAGCGTCCATCGGGAATATTGCCCGAAGAAGAAAGTTCTGAAGTTTCCTGGGAATCTGTTGAGGTTTTGCGAAAAATTTCTTGAGGCAATGAAACGCTCATCGTTGACTTTCTCCTGTGTCTTTTTCTTTGTCCCCGGCCTTTTCTTTGCGTTTAAATAACGGACGTTCTGTCAAATATCCAGTTTCAAGGCGGTTGACGCGGAAATTATAATTGCCGGCTTGAAAAGCCGCCATCAAATCATTGGCATTGCCTTGAAAGAGTGCAACTGCTTGAGGGGTTCCGTTGAGTTGGATATTAAATGCTTGCGGAGCCGTGCTGTACTCTTGGATTATAATTTGAGTGCCGAAAAAAACAGAAGAAGCAAATTGAGGGGCATTTAAAGTAATGGTCGTTTCCGTCATTCCTGATAGAGTCATCACCGTCATGACCCCGACCATTCTGTCAAAAATTTCCATGACTTGAGGATGAAGATGGGCGTAAGAAGGCAAAGTCTCTGGAGCCGGCGGGGACTGCACTGCTCCCGTCAGTTCGCTTGTAGTGCCGGCCGGAGCTCCCATACCCATTTCCGTGGGGGGCGTTTCTTTTTCTTCGATTTTTTTTTCCTCTTTCCCTTCCACAGCCGGAGCAAAGGGGGATGCCGGCGGAGCAGCGGCTGCCGCGCCTTGAAGTTCAGCTTCTTTTTCTAATTCATCAGGGGTTTTTGCAGGCTTCTTGCCCTCTTTTTCTCCTTCACCACCTTTACCAAGCTGTTCAAAAAAACCTGTGGTTTCGACTTTTGAAGGAACAACTCCTTCCAGTTCAGCTGCTGTTATCCCTTTTTTTGGAATAGGCTTTGCAGGAATCGCTTGTGTCTGCTGTTCGGTCTTTAATCCAGTGAGTTTAGGCTCCATCATCGGGATTTTCGGTTGTTTTTCAGGTGGCGGCCCAACAAGTGGCTTTGCGGTTTTTTTTTCAGGCGGTTGTTGGCCTGTTTTTGGTGATGGTGATGATGACCCGGGTTGTGTTGGCGGCGCTGTCCCTTCTGATGGCAAAAACTGCCCCGCTTGCTCAGGGGGAGGTGTTGCTTGAGTTTCGGCTTTACCAAAAGTTGGTCGAGGCGCCCCTTCGGGAGGAGAAGGAACAGTTTCTATGAAAGACTCTTCCTCAAGCATGCCGGAATCATCGGCCATTTCATCGCTTGAGGAAGAGTGTAAAAAAGTGGATGTGGAAGGGGAGGGCACTGTCGCTTTTTGAGAGGATTCCGTGGGGGAGATGCCTTTTCCTTGCATCTCTAAGGGACTGACTTTTTTTGGCCCCTCTTCTAGAGAAAATGGAGCGACTTGGGAAGCTGGCGTTGTGGGCCCTTCGGTCGGTTGTTGTGAAGGCTCTTCTTCTTCAGCCTCTTCACGGCGTTTGCGCTTTTTTTGTTCATCAGGATCGATTTGGCTGACCTCCGTCACCCTGCGCCGCATCGCTTCCTTGAATTTCTCAGCGTCGACAGACCCCTTGTCTTTTTTCCCGAAACTTTCCGGCGGTCCTGAAGGTCCTTCAATCTTACTCATATTCTTCTCCTATACTCTATGCCAGAGACAAATGTCCAGATCCTTGTCGGTCAAACTTATCTCTTTATGAAAATGAGTTTATGGTCCGCGCTATTCCTAACCTGAATTGCGGTATAGAATCTCATGAGGAGAATGAAATAGGATCGTCATTAAAATGAGTTGAGTAGTTTGGCTGAGGAGTATTAAATATGCGATTCTGATCGCGATTTTCCCATGTGACCTGACCGTTGGAAGCGATCTTAACAAATTTGAATTCCGCATTAAGAGGTATTCGGCCAACCCACAGTACTGACTGTTCAGTGCTCCCGGGAAGAGGAAAGAGTTTAAAGAGTGTTTTCCAACCATCAATGGAAGAACAATAAGCTAGTCTGTTGCCATCTCCGACATCAACTCCTTTTATTTCTATTACTTGGACCAGTATCTGGTTACGCAAAGGATTAAAATAGGAATGGAATTTCTCATAGCAGGGAATACTTGTGATGTAAGCAAGCTTGTCAGACACCAAACAATTAGGTTTTGTCAATAAGTTCGTAGGTTTTGTCAATAAGTTCGTGTCGCCGAGAAAAAGGCAACGATGTGTTTGATAAACTTCAGAAGGAAGAAACCTATTTAGTGATACCAAAATCGACCCAAAACTGACTTCGAGATAGATAGAGTTACCGCCTGGAAGCAAACATTCAAAACGTATTTT
Organism: uncultured Verrucomicrobiae bacterium; assembly: GCA_963718565.1. Lineage (GTDB taxonomy): Bacteria > Chlamydiota > Chlamydiia > Chlamydiales > Rhabdochlamydiaceae > CAJCIW01. The sequence continues at coordinate 1,470,288 of OY970364.1, read as the reverse complement.
TTTCTCCAATTCAGGACGGCATCGAAATGCTTGCACTTTTTCGAGCAGTTGACCCCGACTTCGTACTACGGGAATACTCCAAGCTTCTTTCCCATTAGACACATCTATCCCGAATGCATTCTTGAATAAAATCCTCCAAAGCTCGTCATTGCCCGCTAATTTGTAAAAATCTTCTGACACTTGCTGACATCTTCCTAGAGATGGAACATTTAGGTAAGAAAAAATTTCACCGTAGATTTCTTCTGGAACATCAACTTGTTTACTTATTGTTATCGACATAAACAATCTCACGTTTTTTAAAATTTATATTAAAATAATAAATCAGATTAATTATTAAAATAATTTCAATCTGGTTATATTAGATTATAATAAAAAATGTATTTATTTTAAACTTTTTTTACACCTTGTTTTCTTTAGTTTGTTTTAAGTTGTTGTTATAGAGTAGAATAGAAATGTTACATTAACAAGTTATTTTTTTTAAACGCGCCGTCAACGGTCCTTTGTCTTTTTCTCGAAAATCTCCCGCCTTTGTCACAGGAGGTGAACATCTATGGTTTATTCGATTGTGCTTTGCCTCGCTGAGTCCAAATTCACAAAACCTTCCTGCGCGCGGTATAGAATCTCATAACCCAAGTTCGCGGCTTTCCCAGAGGAGCTATGCAAATTCGTCACTACATCTTGAATTAAACGAGTGTTTTATGACCTCTGAGAATTGAAGACGATAATCCCAGCGCCCTGTAAATCTCTATTTGCTCGCCTTCTGCCTTTGTAGTGCTGCGGTGGTAGAGCACCCTGCCTTCTGTTGTCTTGGCCCGCACAGTTACTCGGACTCGAGTAATCATGATATTACGTATTGTCTGCCACAAATAGTTTATCCCTTTTCGAATTAATTGGTGCCTGCAGTGTTGGATTAGATGGTAGGCAAGTATGGTGATCCATAAATGCCCGTCCACTCGATGTTCCTTCTGGTGATAGACTGGACGCAATCCTAATGAGGATTTCATAAATCGAAACGCATCCTCAACGCTTTTGAGAACATTATACAATTGCCATAACTCTTTTGCTTCCAAATCGGTTCGATTTGTTCTCAGAAAATAGGAGCCAGTGAGCTTTTCTTGCATTTTTTCTTCGATCACCTTCCATTCCACAGCAATTGTGGTGAGCCCATCTTCTGAAGGAATTGCATTGACTTCATAGCATCCTGAAATTCTCTTATGCTTTTCCTTGAGCCGACCTACCCGTTCAAGCACTTTGTTATGCTTCTTGCGCCCTTTAGGTTTGGAAAGACCATTCGCAAGTTTTTGTAGATCATCTTCAAATCGTTTTCTGAATTTTTTCTTCATCCCTGAGGCGACCGCTGCTTTTGCTTCAGATTCGCAATAGAGCCAATTTTCCTCATTACCATCCTGACTGATCAAGGCAGCTTTTACTAGGTCATGCTGATCACCTACTGAGACTAATTGTCCTTCAAATTCAACAACGGGAGGATCTTGTCTTGCTGAGACAACATACGTATATCTATTCTTGCGTAACCAGGTCAGATTCTCTTCGGTAGCAATCCCTGCATCCAATACAATAGTTGGCTTGATTAGAGACGAGTGAATACTTAGGCTCGCGATCATTGTTTGTAGGGTTTGGGGCTCTGAAGCATTTCCTGCAAGTAATGAGGTTTTGATGAGAAATCCGTGCTCATTCATGACTAGCCCTATAGTAATGAGAGGGCAATCATTTCGTTTTTCTTTCGAAAGACCATAGGCAGCTTTTGGATTTGCCTCAGCCCGCCCTTCTGTATAGGTATTGGTTAAATCGTAGAGAGCTATTGTACTTTTGTATCCATGAAATTGCTGTTCGATGGTTTCTAAAGCTGTTTCCAACCCGTCTTTATGAGACAGCAACGTATCGCTGATTTTATAGAGCTTGTGCAAAGTAGTTTTTGTAAAGTCGAAATCAAGTAATTCGCCAAGACCACTGCTAGTGCATAGCCACCGATAAGCTTCCCTTTCGCTGCTTGGGTGTACAGCCCTGGCAACGATCGATCCCAAGGCAATTGCGGCATCTGTTTTTGAAAGGCCTAGTTTTTGCAGCTGTTCCGGCAGTTTGAGTTGATTTCCCATCTGAAGTAAGAGATGTTCCGCACCAACAGACCGTGGTTCAGTCTGTTCAATTGAATGAACGTCGATATTGACAAATTCAGGTAGTAGATCTTGTTTTAGTTGTTCCGCGTTGTCTCCTGGGTCGGACAAACGACGCACAATCTGCGAGGTGTAAGATTGGGCTAGCTTTTGAATCTCTTCTGGATAAGCGAATAACGATTGCGCACTTGTAAGAATATCTTCAATGCATTGAGCGAGAAGTGCATGCTGTTCTTCTGGGAGGTTGATTTCGGCTCCCATGTATAGAAGCGCGCGTTGGCGCGGGCCTCTATCAGTCCTCACGGATTCAACCAAGTGAAAAGCAGAGTAGGTTTTTCCGCTCTTACGGTCTGTCTTGAGGGTTTTTCTTATATACATGCCCTCAGATCTTACCGATGGATCGAATTTATTTAAACATGAAATAATTATTTTACAAATTTTCAGTCACTACAAATTCGCAAAAACAGCAAAGCACTAAAAATAAAGGACTTACGAAAGCAAAGGTTGATTTTAATGTTGTTGATTATGAGGGACTTAGGTCAGCTCTCTCGGGCGAACTTGGGATAAGGAAAATGAAACAGGTTGCTCCTTGAAGTAAGCTGACCAGTTTTTATTAGGATGTACGCGATTTCCAGCGTGATTTTCCCATGTGAAGTCACCGTTGGGAGCAATCTTAACAAATTTGAATTCCGCATGAAGAGGTATTCGCCCAGCCCACATTACTGGCCGTCCATTGTCTCCGGAAACAGGGAAGAGTTTAAAGAGTTCTTTCCAATTATCAATGGAAGAATAATAAGCAAGTGTATGGTCATTTCCGATATCAACTTCTTTTATTTCTATTATTGGGGCTTGTAGCATGCAGTTACGAAAAAGCTGAAAACAGGAACGGGATTTTTCATGGTAGGGGTAGTTGGGCTTGTTTGCGAGGAAAGCACTACTCTCACATGAAGAATGTTGAACTTTCCGCAATTCCTCCACGTTGCCGAGAAAAAGATAACGATGTGTTTGATCAGCTTTTAAATCTGAAGGCGGCCCAAAACTGACCTCTAAAGACATAGGAGGGTGGCTTGGAACCAAACATTCCAAACGTCTTGTCTTCCACAATTCGAGACGGCATTGAAATGCCTCCACTGTGTTGAACAGATCATTCCGATTTCGTAATATGGGAACATTCCAAGCTTCTTTTCCTTTTCCATTAGACACATCTATCCCACATATGTTTTTCAATAAAGTCTGCCAAAAAACGTCATTGCCCGCTGCCAAGTAAAAATTTTTTGAAACTCGTTGAAAGCGCACTAAGGATTTAGCATCATCTAAGGATTTGGCACCCTTTAATACATGATAACAAATTTGATCTAGAACATCGCTTGGAACAAAAATAGTTTTTCCAATTGTTGACATAAGTAACCACTTATTTTTAAAAATGTAAATTTATAGCAAAATAATGCATCAGATTAATTATTAAAATAATTTCAATCTGTTAATGTAGAAATTATAATAAAAAAGATATTTATTTTGAACTTTTTTTAAGTTGTTGGAAATAAAATAGAATCGCTGTATTAACAATTATATTTTTAATTTGATAATACTGGAGCTTTGCAATTCCCTCTAAGAATGTTTTTTCTTGGGATGGCGGTGGGTTTTTTTCGAAGTGACTTGTCTGCGTTGATGTAAGACAGAGCCCATTTCATCGGTCTCAATAGCCTCTTTGTGCACAGCCAATGCATGCATCTCTTTTTCCCATTCTTTGCGATGCATCTGCATCTTCTCGACATCTTGCTGTTTTTTAATCAAATCATTGCGGGCGACTTCCACTTGTTGTTTGGCAGTTTCTACTTGTTTTTGCTGCTCTTTAACTTTCACTTCTTTTGCCTTGAGTTTTTCATCGACGACTTTAAGATAGTAGCGCATTTGCTGGATTTTATCTGAAGGAGCTCCTTCATCCATTTTCTCTCGTAATTGAGTGAGTTTTGCAAATCGATGATCTTTGACCTCATCGCGCTCTTTTTCGACAGCAACCAATTTTTCTTGTTCGCGCTCCAATGCTTTTTTTTTCTCCCGGAGGACTTTTTCAGCCTCATCGAGCTTTTTCTGCTTGATGATGGTGATCTGTTCGAGGGGATAATTGAGAGATGATTCTTCTTCCATGAATTCAGGTTAGAACAATGATTTATCTAAATAGGGCTTTTAATTGTTGTAGCGTTTCTTCAAAACTGGATTTTTCATCGATTTGCTGTTTTAAGAAGCGATTGACTTTATCGATATATTTGATGGCAAAATCTGCACCTTTATCAGAGCCAGGTTTATATTCGCCAATACGGATCAATAGCTCGTTTTTCTTATAATTGGCAAGAACCTCGCGCACTTTTCCAATGAGCTGCAAATGTTCTTTATCGACGATATGGGTGATAATACGGCTGATCGATCCTAAAATATCGACGGCAGGATAATGATACTGCCGTGCCAGCTCTGAAGACAGGATGATATGGCCATCAAGGATGGAACGTGTCTCGTCTGAAACGGGTTCATTGATATCATCTCCCGCGACAAGGACCGTGTAAAATGCTGTCATCGACCCTTTGTCTGAGTTCCCCGATCTTTCAAGCAGGCGCGGAAGAGTGGCAAACACAGAAGGAGTAAAACCTGCTCGGGCAGGAGGTTCTCCAGCAGCCAGCCCAATTTCACGCAAAGCGCGGGCAAAACGGGTAATAGAATCCATCATCAAAATGACGGTCTTTCCCTGTTCGCGGAAATACTCTGCAATTGCTGTTCCGACATAAGCGGCGTTGATTCTGAGTTGGGCTGCTTGATCGGAGGTAGAAACGATGACGACAGAGCGGGCCATCCCTTCGGGCCCCAGATCATTTTCTAAAAATTCGCGGACCTCGCGTCCACGTTCCCCGATCAATGAGATCACATTGACATCGGCCTTCGCGTTACGCGCGATCATCCCGAGAAGTGTCGATTTACCACCGCCAGCTGCGGCAAAAATGCCCATTCTTTGGCCTTTGCCGCATGTCAAAACCCCATCAATACAACGAATGCCTACGGAAATAGGCTCTTTGATCATTTTCCGTTTTAAGGGATCGGGTGGAGGGCCAATGACAGAAAAACTTTCTTCGACATTGAGTGGACCTTTTGACTCCGTATCGAGCGGCTTGCCTAGGCCGTTCAGAACGCGCCCTAAAAGTCCTTGTCCTACTTTAATGTGCAAGGGCATGCGCAAGGGGATCACTTCTGAAGAAGTGCCAATCCCTGACATCTCCCCCAGAGGAGAAAGATAAACCTCTTCCCGTGTGAAGCCGACGACCTCTGCCATCAAAGGCTCTCCGTCTCGCTTGATCATGACGACTTCTCCCATTTTGATTTGGGGGACGACAGCCTTGATCAGCATACCGACGACTTCCGTAATCCTGCCGTGAACAGTCGTTAACTCGATCTCATCGAGATGTGTGATCAGATTTTCAAAATTTGGAGGTTGTTCCATGCTATTTAAGCGAATTTACTTATTTTGTTTTCGTAGGGGTCGTTGGGGTTTCTCCAGTAAGAGCGACGAAGATAATAAGATCCATGGGTAATCCCTCCTAGAGTTGGATTTGCATCATTTGTTTGATATCGGAAACAGCGTTGGATAACAAGACCGATGTGAATTCCAGGAGCTGCTGAGCTTTATTCAACTTCACTTGAATGAGGAGAAAATCGCCTGGAGAGATATTGCTGCCTTGCTTTTTGAGGTTCTGAAGCTGCTGTTTGGCAGATTCCATTTGATTTTGTCCATCTGTCAGATAAGCAAAGAAGCGCCCTAAGGGGCCTTTAAATTCAGAGACATCGGGTTCTTGAGGGACGTTTCCACCGATTTTGGAATTGAATGTCCGCAGATTGTCATTAGCATCGGAAAGCTTGCCTTTGACAAGATATTTTGTCGAAGCCTTAAGTTTAAGGCCGGGCGTGTTTAATTGAGAGCTAATATCTCCCAACGTACTTTGAGTGTTGTTAACTTGAGCGAGGAGAGTGTCCATTGTGGGAGCTTGAGCAAGCGGCGGCTGGCCCTGCATGAGTCCAAAAGGAGAAATCATGGAAGATTTTCCAGCCATTTCCATCGGCGTCCCTTGTTTCATAAACGTGGAGAACTGTTGCGTAGGGACAGCAAGGCCGCCTTTTTCAGCTGCTCCGCCTCCTACAGGAGTTGTTTCAAAAATTCGACCAGGATCTTCAATGTCTCCGGGCAAGTCAACCATGGAATGCTCTCAATAATTTTGATTTTATGATTTTAAGAAGGCCGAAAAAGCCAAAACGACCACGGCCTTACTCTAGAGATAACACACCTGCACCCTTTTTGTCAGCAGCATGTGTGCGAGGTCTGGAGTTTGGACTAATTTCAGTACGTCCTTAAAAACTCATGGCAAAAGTTGAAGACCATTTTGATCCATGCCAAACTTACCACTTATCAATCTTGATTGGGCACGGATCGAAATGGTCTTCAACTTTTGCCAGAGTCTTCAAGGAAGTTAATGTACGTGCTACCAGTCAAGGTGTGGCCGGAGAGGCTGTTTGATATCGATAAATGCAAAGCCTGGCATGGATCCAAATGACATTCAGTGCTTGCCATAGGTTTTTGAGGACGTACTTTTGCAATTCCCTCATCTATTTTTGCTTTTCCTTTTTGGTAGAGATCGGGCCTGCCGCAGGGGACGGGGCTTTTTTGACGAACTTTTCTACAAAACCCAGCGAGCTTTCCGCTAGCGTTTTGATCATCGGATCTTTTGATTGTTGCGAAGCTTCTTCTAAGACTTTTTCTCCTTTTGCCAATTCTGCGGGATTGAGCGCCAAACTTAAGCCTAAGAATGCGCGCGCCATTTCGTTATGGGGATCTTTGGCCAAAATATCTTCAAAAGACTTTGCAGCTTGTTTGAGCTCTAATTTGCAAAGATGCAGATATCCCATGCCGATTTTAGCAAGGACGTTGTCGGGGTCGAGCAATTCGGAAGCTTTGAATAATTTGATCGCAGCATCTTCATCGGCTTGATTAATGGCGATAAACCCCGCCTCGGCAAGCAAGAGATATTGGTCTTTGGTTTTGAATTTCTGAAGCTGTCCCATTTAGCCACCTTACTTTTAAATGTTTCCAATAATTTAAAGAGACGATTACGAGCTCTTTTGGTTTCGCACCATGTTGTTAATGACCGCTTGCACTTGAGAGATCAAGTTTGAGATCGATTCGCCGATCTGGGTGACTTGGCTCATCGAGAATTGCAGCAACAGGAATTTACCTGGCGTCGCTGAGGAAATTTTACTTGCAACAGCGCGCACTTGAGAGATGACCTGGCTCTGAAGGTGCATGTATTGTTTGATCATCGTCGAAAATGATATGGTTGCCCATTGGGTTTCGCCAGCCATTGGTATCCTCCTTTCTTTTTCTTTGTTATTTCTTTGTGGCGAGTTTAGTTAATACTTTTTGTAGTGCTGCATAGCCGTGAAGCAAAATGCCGAACTTATCGAAATCTTCAGATTCCGTTCCTTGTCTCAAAACATTTTTAATTTCTTGAATTCGACCCTCAATTACCTTCAGCAGATCTTTTGCTTTGGAAGGATCGCTTTTCAGTTCTTTTTCAAGATCAAATTCAAAGAGTGCTTTTCCTTTCTTTTCTAAGCCAAACATAATCCTTCACTCCTAATGTGCTGCCGTTAGAGCAGCCCGTAGTTTATTGCAGATTGTAGTTAATTCTAAATTTTAATCCATCTTTTTCAAGCAACACCATGTTTGGGAGAATGCTTGTGATTGTCATTCCGTCAATGGTCTCGTTGACGCTCACAATTTTCCCATTGATCACGACAAACATGTTCTGATCATCTTTTTTAGAATAACCGGAAACCTGATATTGTGCAGAGATATCGATTCTTGAAGTTTCTGCATTCGTGTAAATCACAAAATTTTTAACGAGACGGACACCTTTAACCGATTTTAATTGATCGACTAAATCTCCAAAAGATGAAGATTGTTTTTGATCGACGCGACCTGCTAAAACAAGCTCTCCATTGCTGATTTGAAAGTTCACCCCGCTGAATCCTTTGGTCACGAGTATGCTTTGAATTTGCGTCTGCAAATTGGTTTCGATCACGACCTGGTTTTCTAACTTGTCGGTATAGGGAAAATTGACATTCATGTAGTCGACAAGCAGCTGCAGCTGATCTAGCGTTTGCAGATATCCCCGCATCACAAACTTACCAGGCGTTGAGGAGTAGATGGAAACGCCGATCCAATTGGGGTTAGTCATCAACAAGGCATTGGTATTCTCCCAAACATATTCATCGATGATGACATTGTCATCGACCGATTTGACAAAGGGAAGATTGTTGATTTTATATAAGAGCTCCTGTTTATCCACTGCTGTGAGGACATGGCCGACTAAAAAGATCTTGCCGTTTGCAGGATTGTACGAAAACTGAATGTTCTCAAATCCTGCAATGGCGTTTTTAATGACTTCGGATTCATCGGGTAAATGGACTGCGACTGTTTCTGTTTTGAACAGGGCCATCATACTGGCAAATCCTGCAATCACAGCCAGAGCGAACACTCCTGCCAAAACAAGATGTTTTTTGGGGATGACCATTTCTCTCCAGTCCCGTTTTTCCGAGACTGCTTCGCCCGCAGCAGCGACTAGGGGGCGCTCTTCTTCGATTTTAACCGCGGACATTGAAGGCGGGGAAATGATCGTCTCATGGATCTGTTCCCGATCAATCATCAGAAAAGAGGTCGTGCCTAGCGCAATGAGGTCTTGAGCGGAAACAGGATGCTTTTCCGTAGTCAGTTCGCCATTGATTAACACCCCGTTGCGGCTTCCTAAATCTTCGATGAAGACATGATTTTCTTCATCGACGATAAGACGGGCATGCTGGCGGGAGACGCTTAAATCTTGAAAAATGATATCGCAAAGATGGGGATCTTTTCCGAGAATATACGTGGAGCCAAGCTGCAAAGCAAATTCGGCGCCGCTATTGGGACCAGAAATCACTTTGAGCAGCCAGCGCACATCCCCGCCCGCCTCGACGTTTACAGAAGAGAGATCTTCCTTCTCTTCGATCACTTCTGTTTCTCGAGGGAGAGCGATTTCTTCGGAAGGTTCGGCAAAACTTAAGGGTGTGATTTCGGTAAATCGGAAAAAAGTGCTTCCAATTTGTAAAATGTCGCCTTCGCGCAATAAAACAGGCTCGGTGATCACTTTGCCATCTTGAGTTGCTGGATTGACCGAGCTTAAATTTTCAAGAATATATCCTTCTGCAGTCATTCGGCAGATGACATGTTTGCGCGAGACCATGGGGTCTTCCAAGACGATAGAGACTTCATCGGGGTCGCGCCCCAAAATCCACTCCTCTCCCTCCTCAAAGCGAACGATGAGTCCAGCAAGAGGGCCTTCTTCGGCGATGAGATAGCCAGCCATTAATGCCTATTTCCTATCGAAATTTTCGTTTTTTAAAGAATGCTGTCTTCAACTGCTTTTTTATGCCGGGTGAGCTCTTCTCTCCAATAATCGAGATAGTTAGCAAAGTCCTCTACGGCATCCTTAAACATTTTGTAGTTCATGTCATACGGTAAAACTAAAGAGAGTGTCAAGAAATTCTCATTTTCATCTAAAGCAAGTGAGGAACCTCCCGTTCCCTGGCCTAAAAAATTCGCCTTCATCAAATACATGAACAACTCCTCTCTTTTCACGGTCGGACACGGCCCAATTCTTGCCCAAAAAGAGAGGCCGGGATCTAATTGTTGCATCCTAATAGTGAGTTGAGGATTTAAAGAAACATGATAAACATTCCCTTCCTCTTTTTGGGGAAGTTGCTCAAACTCCATTTCCTCTGCGAATGTCTTCATTAACTGTTCTAGCAAGGTGAATCCAATGTGAGGTGTGATTTTGATTTGGAGTAAGTTTTAAGACTTTGCCTGTTCCACCAAAAGTTTAAGTCTTTTTGAGGTTTAAATCAAATCAAATCAGTAAAAGACGTAAATGATTTACACTAGGCGACTTGTGAGGAACACCCTAATCCATTGGTTTTTAATGGGTTAGTTAGCGAGCCGTTCAAAATAAGATTTAATATATTAAATAGTATGAATTGTTATAATGATGTATATAGGTTCTATCTTGAAGGGGCTTCTATGATTAAAGATGAATTTAACCGGTTAACCAAATTATTCCACGAAGCTGCGGAAGGTAAACAGATCAATCTCGAAGAAGTGTTTAGCGAATCGCTGGCATTTTTTGAGCATCTTAAAGAGCAGATCGCTAAAGGTTCCATAGAAGAGAAAAAAGAAGCGATGGCGATGATGGCTGAAATGTACACAAAAATGATGGAAGACACTAAGAAGATTTGCGAACAATCAGGGATGTCTGAAGAGCAATTAATATCCTTTGCTGAAAATCCTTCTAACTTCTCCCCGGAACAATGGCAGACAATTCAAGAATCGCGAGACAAAATCTATAAAGCCGGTCAAAATTTAGCTAAAACCATCCAAGACCAGAGGGCGCCTCCAGCCGCCAAAACAAAGGGAGAGCAAGCGGAAAAAGGCAAAAAGCCGAAAAAGTCGCAATGGATGCGTTCTTAGAATTTGCCTACAAGTCACTGAATATCAAGTATTTATCAAAATAATTTCTTTGATTTCTCTGTTTTTTTAACTCGTTTTCTCTCTAGTTATTAAATCTATTTTTCTGAAGTTTATAATTTTTAAAAAAACATGAAAAAACTAATGAGCGTAAGCGGCTTTTTATTAGTTAATTAAAAACTTTTTGTTAACGAATGTTAAATAAATTGTTAGATTTTAGTTAAAAAATAAATAGGCATCAGTTACAATTGAACTTAGGGGGAGTGTAGGATTTGTAAACCACCCCCTATAATTTTAATCTAAAAGATAAAAGAGGAAATATTCATGGGAATACAAGCTACTTCATCTTCTTTACCGGCTCCAGCGTTGACACCTGCTCCTGCCGTTATCAACACCTCTAATGACAGTAATGTAGAAGCATTGATCGCTGCGATGTTCGGTGAAAATTCTAAACTTTATAAAGAGGCAGAACCCACAGAACAGCAGAAAATTCTCGCATCGATCAAAAAGGCGCTTGCTGACAGCGAGAATGGAAGTAATTTCGCAGCCAATATGGCGTTTTGGGCGCAGCTTAAAGATTCTTTGCCTAAAGACAGTCCACTTCTTCCCTATGTGACAGCTCAAGTGAACTTGTTTGCCAATAACCCTGCTTTGCAAAAACTGCAGGCACAGGAGGGCGCGGATTTGAGTACATTGGAAGATGCTCTTGCTAAATTGCAATCTGTTAAAGATGCCGCACAGGATATCCAAAATCAAATCGATGCAGTGAATGCAAAGATTTCTGATGTTAAAAACGATTTGAGTCATGCCCCCTGGTATGATCTTATCAGAATCTTTGGAGACATCGGTCAATTAACTGGTTTAGGGATTGAGCTTGGCGGGCTTTATGTGGCATTAGGCACTGTCCAAGGCATTGCAGAAAATGCAGTGAAATTGCTCTATAACCCAGATGGCGATCAAGCCGTGGTCGACAACGACAAAGCGTCAATCAATACTGAGGAAAAACTGATCGTCTCTCAATCGCAGAACTTAAATTTAAAAAAAGGCAATGAATCTTCTGATGTGCTCAACAAAGCAAAAGAAGGAAATGACAGAGATCAAACGCTATTAGGCCAAACTGAAAGCATTGCTAAAGTGCTTGCTGAGATGACTCAGTCATCAAAAGCGTAAGTAAATTGTAATCAAATAAAAAGGTAATAAATAGTATGGGAAATCCTTCTACTCCTTCATCAAATAATGTCCCATGGGCTCCACTTAATATCCCATGGACTCCACTACTACCCGCAAGGGATTGGGATCCTAGAAAAGTTTCTATCGAGATTCTGATCACACTTGTGCTCGTGACTGTCGGGATGGGACCTTTGGAACAATCGATGAAAGACACCATCAATGACCAGAATATCCAAAACAAAGTCGATGCGGATATGATCCAGCTTTCAAACCTGATCAGTGAAATTGAAGCGGCTTCTAAAGCTGGCGGTGCAGATGTGCAGGGTCTCCAGGCGCAACTCCAAGCAACTTTAAAGAACTTGTTTGGCGCTGGCGCTCATATAGAAACAACAGCAGATGGTCAAAAATATATCGTTCCAGATGATAATTCTGACTTGGGTAAGTTCATTGAAATGCTTAAACAAAAAAATATTAAAGACCCGAACTACGATTATCATAAAGACCCTGTCTTTGATCTTTTGAACCAAGTCGGTACTTACTTATTTGGAAACTCCGTTACGGGTGAATATCAAGATCCTACCAACAAGAATTGGATTTCCTATTCTGCTCATATCGATCCTAAAACTGGGAAACCGGAGAACATGTGGCAAGTCATCATGAATGGGTCTTCTTCAGATTTCCAGGGTATGATCAACGCGATGGCGGGTAACCATTGGCTATCAGAAAACCCAGGTACAAAAGATGGCGGCGGCACTAACGTACCCATAGGTACAGACTATTTGTCGACGATGTACAACCAGACATCGGGCGCACAGAGCGGTCTGCAGGGGATGGGGTCTCAAAATACAGCTTTGATCCAGACAGACTCTTCTTCGGAGAACAGCTTGGACCAAACGGGTCAAAATATCTTAAATGCAGCAAAGGATTTGAAATTATTCCTGATTCAACATGCTGCAGGCTCTTAAGTAAAAACAAGTTAATATAAGGAATCTATGACAACAACTGTAAATGTAAACAATCCAGCAACATTAAGTTCGGCAGAGGAAAGCTTTCTTCTGTCTGGAGTCAATGCTTCTACGGCCATCGCACTAAAGGCTAGCGAAGTTAAAGATAAAGAAGAGGAGGCTAAATCCTCTCGGAGAAAATCGAGATTAATGCCCACAGGAGGGACTGCAAAACTTGCTCCTGCAGCAAATGGAGCATCAATGGCTCAGATTAAAAGCGTGATCGATCAAATGACACCTAAGCAAAGGGCTGCTTTTGTCGATGCTTTGAACAAATTCCAAGCCGATGTGGAAAAAGTCAAAGAAGCTCTTGCCTCAATTAAAAATCCTCAGGAACCGACGGTTCTTGAGCTTCAAACTCTTGTTAAGAAAGCAGTTGCTATTCGCGGAGACGTAGATGCAGCTTTAAATACAGCTAAAGCAGCGGGCGCGGACACGCACTCATCGATTAGCATCTGGTTTGCTCTTGAGCAGTTTATGGTCAATGACGTCATGGGAATGAATAACCTCGAGATGTCATCAGCGATGAAACAAGTTCAAGCACAGTCCAATGCGATTTCCACCGTCGCAGCCGGGCTTAGCAATTTAAATACGCAAATTTCTCAACAGAAATCAACAGATGTCATGAAAAGCGTGGGCTTTTCCATTGGTGTATTTCTACTTGGGTTGCTCCTGAGTGGGCCTACATTGGGGGCCTCTCTTGCAACAGGGATTGCCATCGCGATCGCTTTCCCCGTATGCAACTCACAAGACGCTAATCAACAGGGCACTTCACGATTTGACTTCTTGACAGATAGCGCACCCAACACAACCCAAATGCTCGAGGACCAAAACACACAACAAGCATGGAGCTTAGTCGGTACTAACTCGAATCAGCAGCTATCCACTACCATGCAGCTTCACGTCCAGCAAACCTCGCAAGTCAACGTTCAGGCTGCCCAGCAGTTTAGCACGATGATTAACTATGCTTCTCAAACCATGTCAACCGGACATTAATCGCTAAGGAGCTTATGCCAACAATCACAACAAATACGCCTGCTGCATCGATCGATCAGTCATCCACAAAAGAATGGTCTTTGATTGAGATCGTCGAGTTCTGCAATAAAGCAAACTCAACCGCCATCGAATTTCAGTTTTCATCGATGGAATTGATGAATAATAAGATGTCTGATCAAGAGAGCTTCCAAAATGATTGCAACAATCGAACTGACTCTGCGAAAAGTCAAGCTGAGTCTATGAACGGATTCAACATTGGAATGACTGTTTTGTCCGTCGCTACCATACCGCTTGCTATCGCTGCTTCTTGTTTTGTAGGCCCGGAGGCCTTTGCAGCAGATATGGGCCTTGTCGCTGCTGCTCGAGCGGGCTTTTCAGGGGCTGCCAAAGTGGCGACGACGTGTGTCGATATCACAGGCGGTGCTTCTTCCCTGACAACGGGGACAGGCCTTGGAGTCACTCAAGCTCAATTTGGACAAAGCGAGAAAAACATACAAACGGATACAGGCGCCATCCAGAACGGTGGGAGTCAGGTCAAGCAGTTGGGTGATGCCATCAGCAGCATTATGAAAGCTGAACAAAGCCAGGGACAGATCGTAAGTACATGCATTAATAATACATCCCAAGCTTCCGTTTTTAAACGTAAATAAATAACTATAAAATAAGGATTAATATCATGCCTTCACTTACAGAAGAATACTCAGGTGGACAATACGCGCAAGGGTTAGCCCTCGCTGAGCTGCAAAAGCTCTCTCCAATCATGGCTGACTTTCTCGATAAGCAGACTAAAACACTTGTCAAGATGAGCAGACGAGCACTTGAGGCAACGCTTAGCGCCGCACTACATACGATGTTGGGCTCGTTTGCCCAAGCTGGAATCAGCTTTGCAGGAGCTGGAGCCGGAGGTTTCAGCGCCAAAAGCGGTGGCTCTTTACTGGACACAAGTATCAAAGATACCGAGCTCTTCACAAACAAGCGTTCTACATTCGACGCACTGTTGAAAGATCCTAAACCTGCCACACTCAAGTTCAACAACAATGGGACAGCCCCATTACAAGGGGACAATCTTAAGAATGGCGAAACAGGCATCGACGTGACTGCTGAAAAGGAGCATGCTGACCTTAAGAAGTTAACAGAGATGAGACAGGCCAAAATAGACCGTAAAAACCTCATTACAGATTACCACCAAGAACAAGCAAACAAAAAGCAGGAACACGACAATAATACGTCGTTCTATAGAGCCTTTCAATCTGGAGCAGAAGCAGTGGGACTACAACCTGTCAATGGCTGGCAACAAAAAAGCCAGCAAGAGCAGCAAGGGATGCAAAACATCGCAAACCAATCGTCTCAACAAGCGGAAACGGCAAAAGAGCAAGGGGTCTCGGCATGGATAGCGCTCATCGCAGCTCTAAGCGACATTCAAGGCTATACTGCGGGAATGACGAGGTCATAAATTCTGCAATTCGACCCGGCAGTTGGCCGGGTCGAATTTTAATTTAATCACTTTAAGGAGAAAACATGAGCGGCGATCTGCATTTAAGTACAAGAAACCTGACCTTCAGCGTCCAACAATGCAATCATGTTAGCAAAGACGAAGACAAAAACATCTACGAAATCGATGTTGTTTTTGATCAGACAGTCCACAAGCAGACTGTAGGATTCGCCGTGAGGGCGGGTTCCTTGAAAGTAGCTCTTGAAATTATCGAGACGCTTGGCCAACAGACCAAAAACATGGATCCAGCTGCGTTTAATGACTTTAAATCTAAACATGAGATGACAGTCTTTACAGCAATGCGTGAAACTGGAAAAGATGAGGATGGTGAGGATACAGCCACCTTGACTCTTTACAAGGACAATCATGCCAACGGTCTCAAACGGATTTTTGCAGTTTCACTCAATAACAAGATCCTTAAGGAGATCCATCGAGACGCGCATCTATGGGCGCCTTCTGAAAAAGGGGAGCCGAAGAAAAAGACAAAAAGCTCGTTGTCGGTCGCATTAAGGAAAGTGATCTAATACTCATCGGGTGTAAATAAAAGTGTTGAGGCTAGGCATTGAAATAATGCCTCCATTTCATATGTCGGAAACACGGCACTGGCGTGTCCGCGTTTCCCGCTAGCCTTCTTGAGAATCATCTCGCTTTGCCAAATCGCGTGCTCGTCGGGGGGCCGTGCAAAGCTATGCGTAGGATGAACACCATCTTTCGTATTATTTTATTTAGTTTAAACAATTTAATTTTAGTTACTTATTAATAATAACATATTATTAATAAAACCTGTTAATTTAATTCTTTTTTATGTTAGAATTAAGTTAAATAACTTGATAGGTGGTTAATGAGTGCTGAAACAACTTCTCTAACTTCTCTAAATTTGACAACTTCTCTAAATTCGAGTGGGGATTTGCCTTCAGATTTGCCAGATCTTGTTGAGACGGACGCCACGTTTTACGAACAGAATGATGAGAGTGCCAAGCATGTCGGGTTTACTGCTATTTTAGACTTGAAAGCACAGTCTGGGCCACCTAATAACGATTCCCCCCTGAGAGTGGATTTAAAAGCAATAAAAGCAACGGGGGAAAAGACCTCTAATGTTGCTAACAATGTTTTTAAGCCGAGCCATACGCTGGATTTTGTAAAAAATAATCAACGCATTGTGATTACTCTTACGATTACAGAAAAAGACAATAACGGTAAATTGCAGCAGATAGGGCACGCTCAAGAAGAGTGGGAAACAATCGCTGATGTGGTCAAACGGACGTTAGAGCAAGCCGAAACGACATTAGGTTTTGAAGTAAAAAAAGGCTTTGTAGGACGGATCAATGCCAGTTCGGGAAAGTTCGAATATAAGAATGAAAATGACGTCGTTGCTGCCCAAGCAGATTTACGCTCGAATCAAACCTTACATTCATTTGCTGATCAGTTATGCGACATCATTTCTACCTGTCCCGGAGCACCCGTAGAGTACACTCGAAAAGACTTGCCCAGGGATCCTAGTGGAAAAAAGGTTCCTCCTCCCCAGCCACAGCCTGCTCCGGTTGATGTACCTCCAGCAGAGGAACCTTCATTCTTTAAAAAAATTAAGAAGAAACTCTCCTCGATATTCGGATAATATTACGCCGAATGGGATCGAATGATCTGCGGCGGCACCCGTTTAACAATGTTATCCTTGTCGACCACAATTTCTTTAATGGTCGGGTCTGAAGGGACGTCGAACATCAGTTCGAGAAGCAAATTTTCAACAATCATTCTTAATGCTCTGGCCCCTGTTCCCGTTTCTTTGGCCTTTTCCGCCATGGCTCGCAAGGATTCATCGCTAAAGCGCAGAACGACGTTTTCTTCATGGAAAAGATGCTGATACTGTTTGATAATAGCGTTCTTGGGTTTAACGAGGATCTCAACGAGATCGTCGATCGTCAGTTCATTACAGTTGGCGATGCTATTGAATCTGCCGACAAATTCAGGGATCATCCCGAATGAGATCAAGTCTTCAGGTTCGACTTTAGAGAGAAGGTAATTGATCTCATTTGCATCGAAGGTGCGAGCCTCTCCAGCATCAAATCCAATTGTGCTTTTGCCTAAACGTTTGGCGATGATCTTTTCGAGATGGACGAAGGCCCCGCCGACGATGAATAAGATGTTTTGGGTATTCACCCGGATATATTCTTGGTTGGGGTGTTTCCGTCCTCCTTTAGGGGGTACATTGGCTACAGTCCCTTCTACGATTTTAAGCAAAGCCTGCTGAACCCCTTCTCCGGATACGTCCCGTGTGATGGAGACATTGCTCGTTGTTTTGCGGATCTTATCGATTTCATCGACATAGATAATGCCCATTTCGGCACGAGTGATGTCATAATCGGCGGCTTGGACAAGCCGCAGGATGATGTTTTCCACATCTTCGCCCACATAGCCAGCCTCTGTTAGGGTAGTCGCATCGGCGATGGCGAAAGGAACGTCGAGAATGTTCGCCAAGGTGCGGGCGATCAGTGTCTTTCCTGAGCCCGTAGGGCCAAGCAGAAGGACATTGGACTTACTATATTCGACCTCACCCTCTTTATGAAGGGCGCGGATGCGCTTATAATGGTTATAAACAGCGACGGAAATCGTTTTTTTAGCCCTGTCTTGTCCGATGACATATTCATCTAATGCCGTTTTGATTTCTTTGGGTTTTAAAAGCTTAAGTTCATGGTGAACGGGCTTTTTTTCGACGATTTCCATGCATAGGCGGACGCATTTATCGCAAATATAAGAGGCCGGTCCGGAAATCAATTTCTCAACGGCTTCTTCGGGACGGCCGCAAAAGGAGCATTGGGCGCCTTCTTTTTCTTTTTTATTCATATCGCTTGGAATTTATGATTTTGTTTCAACAGGGGTTTTTTGCGGCTGCGTAGCAACTTTATCGATAAACCCATAAGCCACAGCTTCTTCTGGATTCATGAAATAGTCGCGTTCGGAGTCTTCTAGGATTTTGCTTAAAGGTTGTCCTGAAAGATCGCTGATGATTTGGGCACACATACGCTTGAGCTGAAGAATTTCTTTCGCTTGGAGAGCGATGTCCGCGGAGGTCCCTCCAATTCCGCCTGAAGGTTGGTGGATCATGATACGGCTATTGGGAAGGGCAAATCGCTTTCCCTTTGCTCCCGCAGCGAGCAAAAGAGCTGCCATGGAGGCCGCTTGGCCAAGGCAATAGGTATTAATATCATAGCCCATAAAGCGCATGGTGTCATAAATCGCAAGACCTGCTGTGATTAGCCCCCCGGGGGAATTGATATAGACATTGATGTCTTTTTTAGGATCCTCAGCGCGTAAAAAGAGAAGCTGTGCGATCACAGTATTTGCAACTTGGTCATTGATTTCTGTGCCGATAAATACAATCCTGTCTTTCAGCAGCCGCGAATAGATATCCATTGCGCGTTCGCCGCGGCCAGTATCTTCAATGACATAAGGGATAGAATACATGATAAAGTCCTCGAAAGCTTAATGAGGGGACTGCAAAGCTCTTCGCCGCATAAAATCGCGCTTTTGGCACCTGTCGCCTTGGCGGCGGCTCTCCTACTTATCCAAGTATGCTTTCGCCGCCGCCAAAGCGACAGGTGCCAAAATCATCGATTTTCTGCTGGCGAGGAGTTTTGCAATTCCCTCTTAATTAATTTATTTTCAGTATGGCGGATGAAGCGTTAATCTGCAAGCCGCCTAATGCTTAGAGTGTGTCGTTGAAAATATTCTTCATACTTAAAATCTAATAGACTTTAGTCTGCTGGCGAAGAGTTTTGCAATTCCCTCTTTAGTCACGCCTCTGGTGCAGTTGCATTCATGATGATGTAATCTTCTGCTTTTTCAAGGACGAGCCGAGAAAAGGCTTCCGCGTGCTCGGTTTCGGGATTACGCTGATGGTGGAATATTTTTTGCGGGTTCATCAAAAGCTCTAATGCAGAGGATGCCGGAGGAGGAATATCCGCAGCGGAAATGCGGATGCTTGCATCGCTAACAATTTTTCTGCACAGATAGAACATCTTGACGGCTTTTTCAGATTGCTGGTAGACAGTTTGGATTATCTTTTTGCGTTCTTCTGAACTTAAATTTTCCCAATATTTTTGAAAATCGGTGTCCTGCAGAAGCTGTCGGAATCGAAATTGCGTCTCTTTTTCAATCAAAGTCGCAGGGAGATCGAAAGGGTAGCGGGTTAAGAGAAACTCGTTGACTTGTTCGCGCTTGGCTTCTTGAACGTGGGCATCGGCTTGCTTATTGAGCAGATCGGTAATTTTTGCTCGCATGTCGTCAACAGATGAGGCGCCTAGTTTTTGGGCAAATTCATCATTGAGAACAGGAAGTGTAGCGACATCAATGGATTTAATCGCAATGCGCACCTTTTTTGGCTTGAGCTCTTCCTTGTCTTCTTTCGAAGCATCTTCATCAGGCACGCTGATTCCTTCAATAGAGTCGCCAGTGTTTTTACCGATGACGAGATCGCGCATCCATTTGGCCATGGACTTTTCAGTCACTTCGAAACGAGTATGGGTAAACAGAGGCGTTGGGGGATGATCTTCAATCACATCGACATCTAAAAGAACGAAGTCGCCTTCTTGGATGGGACGGTCATGCACATGTTGCCAATTAGCAAAAAAGAGCAGGGTTTGGCGTAGTGTTTCTTCGATCTTTGCTTCATTGACCTCTGGACGTTTGACGGGCTTAAGCTCGAGCTGTTTAGGATCGATCTGGGGCACTTTGGGCTCTGTTTCTAAAGAGAGCACCAGGAGCGCTCCGTTTTGAGAATGGCTTTTCAAGTTATAGGTGATTTTTGCATCGCGGTGCAAAACAGGAATTTTTGCAAGTTGCTCACATTCTCGAAAGCAAGCATTGGCGATCTCTTGCTGCCATTCTTTGTCGACTTCTTTAGCATAATTTTTTAAAACCATCTCTTCAGGGGCTTTGCCTTTACGAAAGCCAGGGAAAATCACTTCTTTCGAGATCGTCCGAGTCGCTTTTTTATGGGCGCTTTTGACGAGAGGTTCTAGGGCTTCGACATCAAATTCGACGATACAAGCGGGTTTGTGATGGATTGTAAAACGGACATTTTCGTTGTGCAAAGTTTGAGTTCCTGATTCCGTCTGTTCCATGACATGCTCCTCATATCCTTAAAAAGTAAAAGTTAGCGGGTGATGAGGCTTGAACTCACGACCCTCACGTTGGCAACGTGATGCTCTACCACTGAGCTAC
The DNA here is from genome assembly GCA_963718565.1 of uncultured Verrucomicrobiae bacterium. Taxonomy (GTDB): domain Bacteria; phylum Chlamydiota; class Chlamydiia; order Chlamydiales; family Rhabdochlamydiaceae; genus CAJCIW01. The sequence continues at coordinate 1,449,681 of OY970364.1, read as the reverse complement.
ACCCGCGAAAAAATATCACTCATAGCGGGTGATGAGGTTCGAACTCACGACCCTCACGTTGGGAACGTGATGCTCTACCAGTTGAGCTACACCCGCAAGATTTACGTTGAGCAAGTATAACTAGCAACTTTTTTTGTATCAACCTGAATAAATGGATTTCCCAGGGCATAGGAAACTGAGAGAAATTTTTGAAAAATCTTGCATGTCTTAAAGAAAAAAGGTAAAAGCATTTTATACCCAAACAACTTGAAAAGTTGGTTTTTGAATCACTTCTGGTATACCGAAACAACATGAAGAATCGGGATTTTGGCAAAGCTGGCGCCTAAAGTTTGAACCAGCGAAGCGGCGCCGAAGCAGCGCAACTTGAATAAGTTGCGCGATGCAGGCGGGTTCAAAATCTGGGATGCCCAGCGCAGCCAAAAACTGGTTCTTCATGTTGTTTCGGTATATAAACCTGAGTTTTGGGTTCATTGGAATATTTTTTTTAAAATAAGAGTCACTTGCAAAAATGCACGCCAGCAGAAAATCGATGATTTTGGCGTCTATTGACAGAACCCGCGTAACGGGTTCGGGCGAATCCTTGAGAAAGTAGAAGGGCCGCCACCCAAGTCAAAAGATGGCAAAATAGCGATTTTATGCGGCGCACATTTTTGTAAGTGGCTCATAAAAAAGCAGACTGATCGTCTATGTTGAATTTTCGCAAACTCAAGCAAGATTTTTCCTCTTCGATTGTCAAAGAGGGGCGTGAACTTTACGATAAGCAAAAAGTTGTTTCGGCAAAATTGATCCATTTAGATGCTAAATTGATGCGTATTTCCGCAAAAGTGTTAGGCCAATTTGATAATTGTTATGAGAGCGAAATCGAAATTGATCGCCAAGAATGCGAAGCGATCGATTCCGATTGTGATTGTCCTTATAACTATGATTGTCAGCATTTGGCTGCTGTTTTATTCTATCTCGAAGAACATATCGATAAAATCCTTGTCGCGTACTCTAAAGAAAATGACCTTAAAGCGGGAGGGAAATCGGGGATTGATAAAGAAGAGCAAAAAAAGCTCTTGGAAAAGATCAAAGAAGCAGAATCCAAAGAATCCCAACGTCAAGAAGAACAGTATCAAAAACAGCTGCTTCAAGAATATGTGGTCTCTTCCCAGTTGCTTGCCGTTTCGCCTTTTTTCCGCTCTCAAGAAAAGCAGGGGGTGGATCGCGCGGAATTTGCTTTGATCTTCAACCCTCAAGAAAATGAAAATAAAGGAATCGTCGAGATTCAGCTTGCCTTGCGCCTTCCTTTCCGCTCAAAACCGCTCTATGTGCCGCAAATTAAATTGTTTTTGGAAGCGTTGCGCTATGAAGAACCGATTTTTATCGGTGGGAAAAAATATTGTTTCTCTTTGAAGTCATTCGACCCGTCACAACAAGAGGTTGTTAGAATGATCCGCGATCAGGCGCGGTTTTTTGAGAATGCGAATTCTGAGCGCACATTGCGTGTGGCCCAACTCGACCTTGAGTCTTTCGGAATGATTTTAGCTAAGGTGTTTGACATCGCCTCCACACAGCATAAAAAACAGGGATTTGTCAGTCAGGATGAAGATTTTCCTGCTTTGCCAGGTCTCTATGAGGGAACGATGGAGACCCCGTTGCGTTTTTCTCTCATGCCGGCTTGTTTGCGTTTTTCTTTGGAATACATTCCGCCTCCGACATCTAAAATCTTGGTTAACCCGCATATTTTGGTCAGTGAAGAAGCGATTACCTTGGAAGACACGCGGTTTTTTGAATGCGCTAAACCTGGCATGCTTTACAAGAATGCGTATTATCGGTTTCCGGAAAATATTACTCGTGTCCATTTGCGGAATTTGCGTCAGATTCGCGACATGACGATTCCTGAACCGTTATTTGGAACATTTGTCGAAAATGCGCTCCCACAGCTGGCTCGCTATGCAGAGGTAGCGCATCAAGAAGCGATTGAGGATTTCGTCACGATTCCTTTTGTCGGAAATGTGCAAGCCATTTGCGACATTTCCTATCTCGATGGAGAGCTCGATTCTAGTTTGCATTTCATCTACGATGACAATAAAGTGCCATCAGCAGCTTCAAAGCTCGTCTATGAGGATGTAAAATCCTTTATTAGCAGTCAGGGGATTTTAGCACGCAATTTGGTCGAAGAGCGTCAAATCTTGGAAGATTTGTTCCAGGATTTTATTTTCAATGCTGAGACGTGTGTTTATGTCTCTAAATCTGAGAAAAAAATCGTCGAGTTTATGACCGATGTGATTCCACGCAATCAACATCGCGTGACTTTCAACTGCCCTCAAAACCTCCTCGATCAATTCATCTACGATCAGACTAAGTTTATTTTAAAATTAAGCCATACTTCGCGGATCGATGCTTACGAAATCGAATTGGTTGTCGACGGAGCGCTCAAAGGAGTCCGTCTCGATCAATTGTGGGAATGTATGAGCGCCAAGCGCTCGTTTATTGAACTCGATTCGCCAAAGTCAAAGGGGAAAAAAAGTACAGAGGGCAATAAAATGCCCAAAATCCTCGTGCTTGATTTGGACCGCTTGAATGGAGTCATTCAGCTTTTCGATGAGATGAGCATCGAGGTGATGGAAAACCATAAATTGGAGCGGCCGCTGTGGAGTTTGGCCAATATCGATGCTTCGCAATTCGAAGGGCTGCCTGTCGAATTCTCAATGACAGAAAAGCTTATCGAGATCCGCAAACAGATGCTGGGAGAGAAAGTTCTCTCTTTCTCGGAGGTTCCCACAGATATCAAAGCGACATTGCGAGGCGTATCAATTGGAAGGTGTGCGCTGGCTTGAGCGTTTGCGCACGATGTTTTTGAATGGGATTTTGGCTGACGACATGGGCCTTGGTAAAACCTTGCAAGCCATCGTCGCCTTGACGCAGTACATGAAAAAGAAAACCAGCCATTCTTTGATCGTTTGTCCGACATCTCTTCTTTACAACTGGAAAGAAGAGTTTGCCAAGTTCAATCCCAAATTCAAAGTGACAGTTGTCGACGGAATCCCTTCGAATCGCAAAAAACTGATTGAGCAGATGGAGAATTACGATGTGATGATTACTTCCTATACGCTGCTCCAAAAAGATATCGAATGTTATAAGATGACAAACTTTTCCTACGTGATCCTCGATGAAGCTCAGCATATTAAAAATCGCGGGACGCGCAATGCCAAGTCAGTCAAAATGGTGCATGCGGAGCATCGATTGATTCTTTCCGGGACGCCGATTGAAAATTCTCTTGATGAGCTGTGGAGTCTGTTTGATTTCTTCATGCCAGGCTTTTTGGGAAGCTTACGACCGCTTTGTCGAAAAATATATCCGCATCTCTGGAAAAGATCAGACAAAAAATCTCGAATACCTACGCAAGAAAGTCTCTCCTTTTATCTTGCGCAGAATGAAGGCGGATGTGCTCGACGATCTTCCTCCTGTCTCCGAAATTGTCTATCATTGCCAGCTCTCCGATGTCCAGCAAGAGTTCTATCGCTCCTATGCGGAGTCTGCACGCGACGAACTCGTCAAGCTCGTGGAGCGAGATGGGTTTGATCGCGTTCAGATCCATGTGCTTGGCAACGCTGACACGTCTCAAACAAATTTGCTGCCACCCTGCGATCTTTGCCAAAGAAAAAGCGGAGAGCGGGCGATTCGGCCAAATATGAAATGCTCCTTGAACTTCTGCAGACTCTCATCGAAGGAAAACACAAAACGGTGATCTTCTGTCAATATACGCGCATGCTGCAGATCATGCGAGAAGATTTTGAAGCGCGGGGGATTCGCTTTGCCTATCTAGATGGATCGAGCAAAAATCGGCTCGAAATTGTCAAACAATTTAATGAAGACCTGAATATCCCTGTCTTCTTGGTCTCGCTTAAAGCGGGCGGAACAGGGCTTAACCTCGTCGGCGCCGATACCGTCATCCATTACGACATGTGGTGGAATCCGGCTGTTGAGAGCCAAGCCACTGACCGCGTCCATCGCTCGGACAGAAAAATTCTGTCTCTGCCTATAAACTGATCACCTTAAATACCATTGAAGAAAAAATTGCCGAGATGCAGAAGAAGAAAAAAGGATTGGTCAAGAAAGTCGTAAGCTGCGATGATGAAGCAATTGCTAAACTCACCTGGGAAGATGTTCTCGAACTTCTCAAGACCTAAAATATTATTTCTATGCCTGCAGGACAACAATTCAGTTTGAAGCATATCCTCGATAAACTTGGACGGAGGATGTTTGACAAGTTTGGTCAAGTCTCTGGAATTTTTTCAAATGATATCGGCATCGATCTTGGGACTGCCAATACATTGTTTATGTGCGCGGCAAAGGAATTGTTCTAGCAGAACCTTCTGTCGTTGCTGTCGATTCGACGACAAATGAAGTTCTGGCCGTCGGCCATAAAGCCAAAGCGATGCTCGGTAAAACTCCGCGCAAAATCCATGCTGTCCGTCCGATGAAAGACGGTGTGATCGCCGATTTTGAAATTGCCGAAGGGATGATTCAAAGCCCTGATCAAACGCGTCACTCCTGCCCGCAGTCTATTTCGCCCAAAAATTTTGATCGCTGTTCCTTCTGGGATTACCGGCGTGGAAAAACGCGCTGTGGAAGATTCTGCCCTTCGTGCAGGCGCACAAGAAGTCATTCTCATTGAAGAGCCGATGGCTGCAGCCATTGGCGTCGATCTTCCTGTTCATGAGCCTTCTGCCAATATGATCATCGATATCGGCGGCGGTACGACTGAAATCGCCATTATTTCTCTCGGCGGCATTGTCGAATCGCGCTCTTTGCGCATTGCAGGCGATGAATTCGATGAGTGCATCGTCAATTACATGCGCCGCACCTACAATCTGATGATCGGTCCGCGGACAGCTGAAGAGATCAAGATGACGATCGGTTCTGCCTATCCTCTCGGAGATCATGAGCTCGAGATGGAAGTGCGCGGGCGCGATCAGGTCGCTGGCTTCCGATCACCAAGCGGATCAATTCTGTTGAAATCCGCGAATGTCTTGCTGAACCGATCCAACAGATCATTGAAAGTGTCAAACTCACTCTTGAAAAATGCCCTCCTGAACTTGCTGCAGACCTTGTCGAACGCGGAATGGTGCTCGCAGGCGGCGGCGCCCTGATTAAAGGACTCGATAAAGCCCTGATCAAAGAGACAGGACTTCCTGTCATTGTCGCTCCGAATCCACTGCTTGCTGTTTGCCTTGGAACAGGAAAAGCGCTCGAATATCTCGATAAGTTTAAAAAACGCAAATCTTTTGCTTTATGAGTACGTCCTTACGCGAATGGACGCCTAACTCTCGGCTGATTCAATGGGTCGAAGAAGCTATCCAACTTTGCAAGCCGGATCAAGTCCATCTTTGCGATGGTTCCCAAGAAGAATACGATCGCCTGGCAAAAAAGCTCGTGGACAAGGGGACATTCATTCCACTCAATCCACAAAAACGCCCTCATTCTTTTTGGTGCCACTCCTCTGCTGCCGATGTCGCGCGCGTCGAAGAAGCGACATTCATTTGTTCGCACTCAAAAGAGGATGCTGGCCCGACGAACAACTGGCGCGATCCCAAAGAAATGCTCGCTCTCCTCAAATCTCGCTTCAACGGCTGCATGCAGGGAAGAACAATGTATGTCATTCCTTACAGTATGGGGCCAATTGGGTCTCCTCTAAGCCATATCGGAGTACAGATCACCGACTCGGCTTATGTCGTTTGCAATATGCGCATCATGACGCGCATGGGGAATGATGTCATCAAAGCGCTGAGTAACGATTTTTTTGTCCCGTGCATGCATTCTGTCGGTGTGCCGTTGAAATCCGATCAAAAAGATCTGCTTTGGCCTTGCTGTCCAGATGAGAAGTATATTGTACATTTTCCCGAAGAAAGAAGCATTTGGTCCTTTGGCAGCGGTTATGGCGGCAATGCCTTGCTGGGTAAAAAAGCGTTCGCATTGCGCATTGCGTCGGTCATGGCGCGCGACCAAGGATGGATGGCCGAGCACATGCTCATTATGGGCATCACGAATCCTCAAGGAGAAAAAAAATATTTTGCTGCGGCATTTCCCAGTGCGTGCGGCAAAACAAATCTTGCGATGCTGACTCCTACGCTACCGGGATGGAAAGTGGAATGTGTGGGCGATGATATCGCGTGGATGCGTTTTGGATCGGATGGTCAACTCTATGCGATCAATCCGGAAGCGGGTTTTTTTGGCGTCGCTCCCGGGACCTCTTTTGCATCCAATCCGAACGCCATGCGCACTATCGAGCGCAATTCCATTTTTACCAATGTCGCCTTGACAGATGATCAAGATGTGTGGTGGGAAGGAATGACGAAAGAGCCGCCTGCACATGTGACCGATTGGCTGGGGAATTCTTGGGTTCCCGGTTCTGGGCGCAGAGCAGCGCATTCCAATGGCCGGTTTACGACACCTGCCGCACAATGTCCCGTCATCGACCCAGCATGGGAAGATCCCAAAGGAGTGCCTATTTCTGCGATTATCTTTGGCGGCAGAAGACCTTCCGTCGTCCCCCTTGTTTATGAGGCTTTATCCTGGTCGCACGGTGTCTTTATTGGAGCTTCTGTTTCATCGGAAATGACAGCCGCAGCTAAAGGAGAAGTGGGAAAGTTGCGCCATGATCCCTTTGCGATGCTACCGTTCTGCGGTTATCACATGGGAGATTATTTTCAGCATTGGTTGCAGATCGGCAAAGGCGAGAATAAGAAATTGCCGCGCATTTTTCATGTCAATTGGTTCCGCAAAGGTGCTTCTGGTCAATTCCTCTGGCCTGGATTTGGTGAAAATTCTCGCGTGTTGAAGTGGATATTCGAACGGACTGATGAGCGCAGTATATCTGCACAGATCACTCCCATTGGATATGTGCCGACGGAGGAGAGCCTCGATATTTCCGGGCTTGATCTTTCTAAAGAGGCGCTCCATCAACTTCTCTATGTCGATAAAGAGGATTGGAAAAAAGAAGTCGCTGAGCTAAACACTTACTTTGCGATCTTTGGCGATAAATTGCCACAAGGCGTCCGCGACGAATTGGCGAATTTAGAAAAGCGACTGGGTGTATAGCCTTAGTTTTAGGTTTCCTCTGCTACAGAGAAATTGTAATGCGTCGGTTCTGCGATCGTGCATATACCCAAACAACTTGAATGGTTTTTGACCGCGTCGGCAGCCACTGCCTTTGAGCCCGCGTCCATCGCACAACTTATTCAAGTTGTGCTGCTTCCGCGCCGGCTTCGCCTGGCTCAAATGCAGGGCGCCTTCTTGCCAAATTCCCAATTTTTCAAGTTGTTTGGGTATAATTCACTTGCGCTCCCAAAATCATCCAGCTAAGATGGCCACAAAAGTTTTGTTATGAAAATTTCATTTCTTTTGCCATTTTTATTCGTTTCATTGATTTGCTATTCTTGGGAAGATCATCCTGACAAGGAAGATCACCAAGAAACCGATTGATTGCTTAAGCTTGCTCAAAAACAAACAGGCGCTGATAAGCTTGAAAAGCTTCGTTTTGCCCCAAAAGAGGAAGTTGAAGCATTTTGTACCGAATATCACATAGCTGAGGAGATCAAGGATGTTATCAAATAAATTGCTCATCGACAATGTACTGGCATGATGCCTATTCAAAGTATACCGGTATATGCCAAGATCTTCTTTAGAAAAATCCGCTCTGCATTATTGTGTTTTTGTATTTTAAAGTCTTCTCCTCTTCTGCCCGATAATGCGAGCAATGTCGCCCCATGTTTTGAAGTTTTAGAAACAGACTTACTTCCTGACTTGACACATACGATCACGATCCTCAGCTTGCAAGATCCCAGCGAGCTTATGCATTCCTTTAATCAAATGCAGCCGGCAAATTTTGATAACATTGCTTATGCTGAAGAAAACATCGCAGAAAGAGTGCGTCAGATCTTCACTAATCATTTTTTTGAACAAAGGGTGATTTCGTGTCCAGAAAAAGAACCTTGGCGTTTATGGATTGCCCCATTTTTTGAAAAGGTGCGTCAATATGGAAATGGAGGGCTACCGGGTTATAAAGAAAAATTTGGCGGATTTACCGCGGCTTTTGATTATCGCAAAGAAAATTTGTGGATCTTTTCTGGGGGTTTTTCTTTTGCCGATACAGAAGTGAAAGTGGCCCATGTCGAAGCGAAGGCAGACTTTAATACCTATGCAGGAACGCTTGGCGCTGCCTGGTCTAATACTTCCTACTTTGCTGACTGGCAATTTTCTTTTCTATACAGTCCGATCTATGCGCAAAGGAAAATGGAGTTCCATGTCGATCAGTATCCCTCGTTGGGAGAGGTTGATCTAAAAGCCAAACATTATGACCGCCAGAACCAAGTCATGGGCCATTTTGGCGCCGGGTTCGATTTTAAAGTGAAAGCGGGCACAAAGACAACGGTCAATATTTATCCGTTTGGCAATGTTGATTACATCTATATGATGCAATCCGGATACAAAGAAAGAGGGGCTGGAAGCCTGAATCTTAAAGTGCATGGAAAACGCTACGATCTGCTTCGCCCAGAAGGAGGCTTAGGAATTGGCTACAATCGCTGTTTCAAACACATCGAAGTGATGTTCGATCTTTCCGCGAGCTATGTGCTCGAATTCCGTTTCCTTGAAAAGAGAACAAAAGCGCGCTTCAAAAAAGAGGACGATTGCCACTTTGTCGTCAAAGGGCTCAATCCTGAAAACAATGTGATTTCTCCTGAGGCGCGGCTGCGCTTAGCTTCACTTGAACATGGTTTTTCTTTGACTCTCGGCTATCATGGAGAATTTGGTGACCATTTTAGAGAAAATGCCGCCGAAGCAGAACTGAGAAAAGCGTTTTAAGAGAAGGGTGTAAATAAAAGTGTTGAGGCTAGGCATTGAAGTAATGCCTCCATTTCATATGTCGGAAACACGGCACTGGCGTGTCCGCGTTTCCCGCTAGCCTTCTTGAGAATCATCTCGCTGTGCCAAATCGCGTGCTCGTCGGGGGCCGTGCAAAGCACTGATCCCCCCCCATGCGCTGACCGCGCTCTCCTGCGCTGCGATTTTGCTGTGCGATCTGATTCCATTGGCTGTTCGTGTGCTCACTCTCGCCCGGACTTCGTCTCGATTGGCGGGTCCCTTTTCGCGTCGACTCACAGAGCCCGTCTAAAAAACCTTGAGATTGCATCAGAGAGCGGAATCGCTCCCATCCATTCCCTTTATAAAAAAATCGATGAAGTCATTGAAAACTCTCCGCTAGGCAAGAAACGCTCTGCTAAGTGAAACAGTTTTTTAGCGAGGAAAGATCTCTTGCTGCTTGAAAAAGAATACGATTTCTTTTTTTGCATTTTCTGAGCTATCGGAACCGTGCACGGCATTTTTATCGATCGACTTAGCGAAATCCGCGCGGATCGTTCCAGGTGCTGCTTCTTTAGGGTTTGTCGCTCCCATGAGTTCGCGATTTTTGGTGATCGCATTCTCACCTTCTAGGACCATGACGAGGACAGGCCCTTCAATCATAAAGGTGACGAGCTCTTGGAAAAAAGGACGATGAGCGTGGACAGCATAAAATGCCTTAGCTTGTTCCGTTGTCATATGGATCATTTTTGCTGCGATAATTTTTAATCCAGCTTTTTCAAAACGAGACAGAATTACGCCGATACTGTTTGCTGAAACTGCATCGGGTTTTAAGATTGAAAGTGTTTGTTCTTTTGTCATAAGAAAACTCCAATTGTGAACAGTGATAATTATAAGAATCCGCTAAATTAATCTCATCGAGGAAATGCGAATGGGAGAAAATTTTGTACGTCCTCAAAAACCTATGGCAAGCACTGAATGTCATTTGGATCCATGCCAGGCTTTGCATTTATCGATCTCAATCAGGCATGGATCCAAATGACATTCAGTGCTTGCCACAGGTCTCCGAGGAAGTATGAATTGAGCGGCTTGTAAAGTCAGAACAAAACGCCCAGACCCATTAATAAAACTTTCGCTTGATAACAGAGCGCCCTATATTTAGACTGCATTTTTTATACCGAAATGAATTCAAGATTTGGGAATTTGACAAGGCTGCGGATACTTTGAAAATGTCCAGTGGATATTTTCAAAGAGGAGCAGGTGAGCAAAGCGAACCGGGCCCGGAGGGCGCCCTGAATTTGAGCCAGCGCATGCGGCGGTGCTGCGGACACTTACAAAAGAGCACGATTGCTCTTTTGTAAGGAAAGCAGGCACACTTGAATAAAAGGACTTGTATGACGTACGGTAATTATCCTGATTTGAGCACAGTGAAACGTATCCTGATCATCAAGATGCGCCACCATGGCGATGTCTTATTGACCTCTCCCTTGTTTTCCCATTTAAAAAAGGTTATTCCCAATGCCCAAGTGGATGCCTTCATTTACAAAGACACCTTGCCAATGCTTCAAGGACATCCCGCCATCGCAGATTATTTGCTGTACGATCGCGATTGGAAAAAACTTTCAGTCTTCAAAAAACTCACTAAAGAAGTCAGTCTTTTAAAAGAAATTCGCTCCCGAGGTTACGACCTAGTCATCAATTTGACAGAGGGTGACCGCGGAGCAATTGCTGCTCTTGTTTCAGGCAGTCCTTATCGCGTAGGGTTCGACCCAAACAAGTCAGGCCTTTTCGGCAAACACAAGATTTATACACACATTGTCAAGGATTGTCCGCATCCACGCCATGCAGTCGAGCGTCACATGGATGTGTTGCGACGCATCGGCATTTTTCCAGGCCCTGAAGAACAGGATCTATTCCTGCACGTGCCTGAAGGGGCAAAAAGTAACATTGCCAACCTTCTCGAGAAAGAAGAGATTCAGATCGGCAATTATATTTTAATTCATCCTGTTTCCCGCTGGCGTTTTAAATGCCTTGCGACAAAACAAATTGCGCAATTGCTCACAATGTTACACAAAAAAGGGATGCGCGTTGTCTTGTCCGCAGGACCTGACCTTCAAGAGATTGCAATGGTTGAAGAAATCCTCGCACTCGCACCAGGCGTTCCCGTGTTGAATTGTGCCGGGAAGTTGACGTTGAAGGAGCTCTCCGCATTGATTCAAAGCGCCAAAGCCTTAATCTGCGTCGATTCCGTTCCACTCCATATTGCTTCAGCCTTAAAAACAGCTGTCGTCGCGCTGTTTGGTCCGACCTCAGAGCAAAATTGGGGACCATGGATGCACCCTAGAGCTCGGGTCGTCGCGCAGAAGTTCTCGTGCAGACCTTGTTATCAAGATGGATGCGGCGGGAGCAAGATGAGCGACTGTCTTTTTTCTATGCCTATTCAGTCAATTCTCTCTGCAATGGACGAAGTGATTTGAGACTAGCCAACAATTAATGTTTACCTTAAGCTTGCTCGCTCTTTTAATGTGAACATCTTGTGGAGAAAAAATGAGCATAAAATCGATCGAAAGAGAATCATCCTTTGTACCTGTCGTTAAGGTACTACCTGACACAAAAATACAAAAAGTAGGAAGTTCTGAGAAACTCAATACTTCCTCCTCGGTCTTTCAGCAAAAACTTCCTGAGATTACCGCGCTACACAAAGAAGTGAGCAAATTACGATTAAAGGTGGGCCAATTACAAACAGAGGTCAATCAAATCTCTAAAAATCAGAACACGATCAATCGAGCTCTCGAAAACATTTTGGCTTTGCATCCTTTATCTCAAGCAAGTCGGCCTTCAATGGGTCAACCTGTTACTTCTTCTTTTGGGCGAGAAGAGGGGATGAACGATAATTTTAATATCGCTATGCGATACTTTGAAAATGGATACTATTTTGTAGGCCTTAATTATTATGGAAAACAGCATTTTTCAGCGGCAATTGACATGTTGAGCAAAGTCCCTGTTTCCAATTCCAATTTTGAGGATGCGCAATTTGTTAGCGGTCTTTGTTATGTCCAAAAAAGGGAGATTGCAAACGCTGCGAACTGCTTTGCCAATGTTACAGAAACTCATCACTCTTTTTCGGATAATCAAGCTTATCTAGGTCGGTTCTGTTATCAGCAAAAGAATTATTCCATGGCTGTGGATCACTTGAATCGGGTGCCCGAATCTAATGAGAATTATGCGGGTGTGCAGATCTGTTTAGCTCATTGCTTTATGGCATTAAAAGATTATTCTAAGGCCCGAGAAAGTCTAGACAAAGTTCCTAAATCTCATGCTTACTCTGCCGCTGCTCAAGATTTACTCAAAAAAATTCAAGAGATAGAAAATTGGTACACACAGCCTAGGGTTTTTGAAGTTCACAATTTAAAATCTTGACCGAAGTAAGAGGATCGTGCTTCTGGATTGTCTAAGAGTTCGTGGACGGTTCCGGAGAGCAAGACTTTGCCTTCGCGGATGAGATAGCTGCGGTCGACGATCGAGAAAATTTCTCGGGCGTTGTGATCGGTGATCAGCACGCTGATTCCTTTGCTTTTGAGATGGCGAATCATCGTTTTGACGTCGTTCACTGCCAGCGGATCGATATTGGCAAACGGCTCGTCGAGCAGCAAAAGAGAGGGCTGGATGATCAAGGCTCGGGTGATCTCGAGGCGGCGACGTTCTCCTCCTGAGAGGCTGCTCGCCTTCTTTTTGGCGAGCGGCGTCAAATGAAGCTCGCCGAGAAGTGTGTGCAAACGGCTTTTTCTCTCTTCTGAAGAACAATCAAGAGTTTCAAGAATACAGTTGAGGTTGTCTTCCACTGTCAACTGACGAAACACGGAAGGCTCTTGAGCGAGATACCCCATTCCCATTTTTGCGCGCTCGTGGATGGGAAGATGCGTGACTTCTTGACCATTGAAAAACACTTTTCCCGAGTCTGGCTTGATCAGTCCGATCGTCATATAGAAGGCAGTGGTTTTGCCTGCTCCATTGGGACCGAGCAGTCCGACGACCTCTCCCTTGCCCACTTGTAAACTCAGTCCGTTGACAACAGGTTTGCCGCCATAGACTTTGACTAAATGATCGGCTTTAAGCAGTGGTGCAGTGGAGGGGGTAGGGCTTTTAAGCGTTGGGCGCGGCGCAAGTTGCTTGGGTAGCGTTTGATGGATGGAACGTAAGGGAGAGGTTTTTTGGCTCATGGTAGTTTCTTCAATAAGGGAAGGAGTTGCTGAATTTTACTTTGTTCATCTGGAGTGAATGCGAACTGAACAGCACCGACGCCCTTAATTTGCTGCTGTTTAGTTTCTGAGTCGTAAGTGATATGGACCTCAGGCGCGCTCAGGCGCATTCCTTGGGATTCATCCCAAAAGAGAACTTTTTTACCGGGATTTGAGGAAAGAATCAGCGTCTTTGTCGTCAGGGAGTAGGTCAGTCGGTCGGCAAGACTGCAGCGCAGGGGCTTTTGCGTGTCATGGGAGAACAAGCGGATATTGCCGGAGAGGGTCAAAGAGGAAGGTTGCAGCGCATCGCTTACTATGGAGTATTCGAGAGAAGCGGTATCGGCAAAAACAGCAAACTCTTCTTCTTCATAATAAAGCTGCTTGTCTTGAGAGACCATGCCGTCTTTTTCCACACTCTCGATCATCGCGCGGAGCTTGTCGCGGTTAAAGTCAATAGAGCCGCTAGAGATGAGCCGATGGGAAACATGATATTCATCTTTGTAAATCAGCGTCGAAGGACCTTGTGCGTGAATGCTTTTAAGCAGACGTTTGCCTTTTACGGAAGTCTGAGAGATATGCAGCTCGTCTTCTGCATTGATGGTTCCCAGAGAGTTTTCGTCGATGCTGATTTGACCTTTCAAGATCAGGATATTTTTAATTTGGTCCCAGTAGAGGTGATCGGATTGGAAGCGCATTTCGCCTGTTTGCAATTGCGGGACAATGGCGGTGGCGAAAACACCTTTGGGATGTAGCAAGGAGATTTTGGAATTGATGAGGTCGAGGTCGATCGTATCGGCATAAATTTCATCCCCTTGATGGGTGAGTCGACATTGAGACTCCTCATCTTTAGGGTAGGCTGTGACAATTCCTTGAAATTCTTTTTTAGAAGATTTGTAGTCGGGTGAAAGCTCTTTGCGGTAAAGGGCTTGGTCAGCGTAAAGCTGGAAATCGTTCGCGTAATCAATGACCACGTCCTCTTTGGCAAGAATGTGGTCAATTTCGTATTCCGTTTTTTTCCCCTCATGTGCTTGTTTTAAAAAATTCAGCTGCACGAGCTTTCCAGTCAATTTTAGCGGGCTTGTTTCTGAGCTTCTTTTCTTTTTGATCTGATCGGTATAGATGACCCTGCCGTTTTCAGAGGGGTGAAGAATTCCTTTGAGCGCCGCAAAATCGAGCTCTGCGCTTCCGCAAGAGATTTGCGCACTATTCTTCAGGGCGAGCAGAACATCTTTGCGCAATTGGATCAAGGAAAAGGGAAAATCTTTACCAGCCTCTTGGCGCTCCAACAACGCTTCTTCAGCAGTCATTTTGCCAAGGCCGTGATCGAGAACGACATGGCCTGTCAGCACAAGAGAATTCCCGTCATAGCTCGCATCCGCTGAAGAGAGTGATCCCGCTTCGGGGAGCTCGGGAGTGTTTGCAATCAGCGGCGTAGCAAGCAAGCTCATTAAAATAGATGCCAAAATCATCGATTTTCTGCTGGCGCGCATTTTTGCAAGTAGCTCTAGACTTTTCATTTTTTCTCCTCGAGCGTGTTGAGCTCGGCTTTGAAATGCTTGGCCTTGAATTGCGGACTTTTTCCCGAGACAGCAAAGGAAACATCTTCAGCGATTCCTTTGAGGAATGGCTGTGAAGACGCTATCTCTTTGGGCAACTCGTGGCCGCCTAACCGGAATAGAGAAAGAGCGACGGTCTGCGCTAAAAATTCTTGCGATGAATAGCGATACAGCCCCTCTTGAGCAACGAGAAAGCGCATTTGCTGCATGGGTCCCACTCCAGCACTGGGCTCATAGAGCTTATCTTGCATCCAACATTTGATTTTTTCTAGTTTTTCAATGAGATCAAAACTTTTGCCTTCAGGTACGATCGTCAGCAAGGAAGATTCACTCGAAATCCGGTAATGCAGACGTGAGTTGTCTTCTTGAGAAAACCAGATCTCTTTAACAACACCCTGACGCTGTTGCTGTGTTGTGGAGAAGACGCTTTTCGAAGTTGCAAGTTCTCGTTCGCTAATCTTTTGTTTGATCAGTGTGATGTCTTCAGAACGGACGTGAACAAGAAAATAGCCCCAAAAAGTGGCAATGATTCCTAAAAGAAGTAAAGAAAAGAGCGTCGTTCTTCGAAACATTTTTAAAAACCTTGAACGAGATGATAAATTTGCAGCACCTCAGTCAGAAGTTTAGGAAGTTCGGAAAGTGGATAGACGGAGTCGTTGTCGCTTTTAGCCGTTGTTGGGTCGGGATGCGATTCGATAAAGAGGCAATTGCAGCCTGCAGCAATTGCAGCGCGCGTTAATGTGGGGATGAACTCCCGCTGCCCTCCAGAGGCACTGCCTAGTCCACCCGGAATTTGAACCGAGTGGGAGGCATCGAAACAGACGGGAAAACCAAATTTTTGCATGATCGGGATGGTGCGCATGTCGCTGACGAGGTTGTTATAACCAAACGTCGTCCCACGATCCGTGAGAATGATTTTTTCATTTCCGGCGGCAAGGATTTTATCGACAACATTTTGCATGTCCCAAGGGGCCATAAACTGTCCTTTTTTCACATTGATCACTGCACCGGTTTTTGCCGCAGCGACAATGAGATCCGTTTGACGGCAGAGAAAGGCCGGAATTTGTAAAATATCGCAGACTTGACCTGCAGCAGTCGCTTCTTCAGGAGAGTGGACATCGGTTAATACAGGAATGTCAAATTCTTTTTTCACTCGTTCTAAGATTTTGAGCCCTTTTGCAAGGCCTGGACCGCGGAAAGAAGAATAAGCAGAACGATTGGCTTTGTCGTAACTGGATTTGTAAATGAGATTGAATCCCTTCAGGGGGCGGAATATTTCCACCAGCATTTCTGCAGTAGAAAGTGCATGCTCTTCGCTTTCGATGACGCACGGACCTGACATCACCGCTAGGGGATGTTTTCTGCCGATTAAGAAATTTTTTACAGCGACATCTTTCATACCGCTCAATAATGATCCCATCTAGGAGTTTTATTCAATGGTATACTGCGCCCAGTCTAAAACACTCTCTAGTTAAATAAATCTTTTAACGAGTACAGACCAGGGGTTTGTTTTGCCAGAAACTTTGCACCCATCAGAGCTCCATAGGCGAAGGCATCGCGTGAATGTGCTGTATGCTTTAATTCAATCCGTTCGTGCCCGCATTCGAAAATGATCGTATGCTCTCCGATCACATCTCCCGAGCGGATCGAATGAATGACGATTTCTTCTTTTTTACGCGGCTGAGTACGATGACTTTCTAAAATGGGTTTACCATTTCCAACGGCATTTGCAAAAGCTAAAGCGGTGCCGCTCGGCAGATCGTTTTTGTAAACATGATGAGTCTCAAGAATATCCATTGTGCAGCTGCCGTATAGCCTTTTACCGAGAAGAGATACCGCCTCTAAGCAAAGCGCAATCCCAAAACTGAAATTGGGGGAAAAGAGAATAGGAATCGTCTTTGAGGCTTCTTCAATTGCCTTATTAGTGTCTGGCAGATGACCTGTGGTGCCGATGACCAGAGCTTTTTTTGTGGCAATCGCTGCTTCCAGATGGTTGCGTGTAGCCTCATGGGAAGTGAAATCAATAGCCACGTCACAGTTGGCAAGCACGGATTCTGGATCTAAAGCAAGTATCATTTGTTCTCTATGATCACCGACGAGATCTGCGAGCAGTTCAAAATACTTTTTACGGGCTCCCAGACCAACGATGTGGAATTGGGGATCTTTTTGAGCGAGTTGAAGGATTCGTTGACCCATTTTTCCTGAAGCGCCAAGAATTGAGAGAGCAATTGTCACAAGTATTCCTCACCCTTTCTGGTATTGAAGTTTGCGGGCGTTAATTTGCTTAAGCAATTGGTTGGCCCATTGGATCGATTCCAAAAGATTTAAAACGGTAGTTTTATCTTTCTCGAATAAGGTTTGAGTTTCATTTTCTTTTTTTTTAACGCGAAGAACCTCTTGAATGAGATCGTGATTGTGTTCTTTGTCTTCCGAGGACTCTTCTTCATCATTTTCTTCCCAATAAATATTGGGAAACAATCGATAAGAAAAAAAGCGTTTGCTGAACATGTGAAAATTTTTCGGAGGAGAAAAACTGGCCCAAGGAAGATTTCTTTTTTGAAGTTCAAAGAGTTCTTCAAATTTGGAAGGATAGATGACGGAGGTTCCTAAGATTTCTGGATGGGGTGCAACAAGGTGGGATTCTGTAATAAAAGAAATGTCGTAATCTTCTTGGTCCTGCGCCCATCGGACGTGGTCTTTGATATCGAGTTGATCGATTGTGACTGCTTTCATCTGTGAATGTCTCCAGAAAGTCCCAATGATTATTCACGCAGAGGGGTGAAACTTGCAAGTCTCAAATCGTTTAGGCGGCTTTTCAAAATATCTTAATCAAAAACTCGTTTAGAACTATACGGCGCGCCGTATAAGAAGCTATTAACGCTCTTACCTGTTTTTTTCGAATTCACTACTCAAAAAAGTTAGAAGCTGCGTATAATGTCCGTGGCAAGTCGCGAAATATGATCAGAAATAAGATTAAAAAACTGACACAATTCATTTTCCGCGGTGGCCTCGCAAGTTTGCTGTTATCCTCTCACAATCAGTCCCTCTTAGGTGCCGATTATCTGCTGAGTACGGAAGAAGATCAAGAAGAGGTTGCGTCTAAACCGCAACCGCAGCAGGACTGTGTTGGACACTGTATCAATTTCAATGATGTTCCTGTCATTGAATTCATTCGCTTTGTCAGTAAAATTTCTTCGGAGAATTTCATTTTCGACAATCGAGATCTCAATTTTAATGTCTCATTGTCGACAGGAAAAGCAGTGAGCGCAGAAATAGTTGTAACGGCCTTGATTCAATTGCTTAAAAAACATGGCCTTACTGTTTCTCACAACTCTGGGTACTATGTTATCCATAACAGTAGCGAAGTGGATGGCGTGCCAACAAGCACTCAGAAACACACCGATCAGCTTTTGGCTTCAAATACCGAAGACATTGATGTCAAGGACAGCAAGCTCTATGAGTTTTTTGTCTACAAATTGCAGTATCACGAAGGTCCAGAGATCGAGGAATCTCTCAAAAAAGTTGCAGCAGATCTTCGCAATCAACCCAATGCCCCCATCAAACTCATCAATGCAATTCAGTCTCTGCAATGGGTAAAAGCAACCAACTCCCTACTCTGTTCTGCAGATGCAGAGACCTTGCAAAAACTCAATAAACTTGTCGAAAGCCTAGATAAGCCGCTTAGACAGGTCTTTATCGAAGTGCTTGTCATTGAGACTGACGTGAAGAAAGGCTTGGAATTTGGTCTGCAATGGGCTGCAGGAGGGCAATTTTCTAACAAGGTGGGATTTGGCGTCGGGAATTTTTCCCCCTCGCATGGACAATCTGCGACGTTTGCGTCGACTATGCAAGGAATCAATGCGTCAAACACCCCAACGGGACTTGGGCAAATTCCTTTGGTGCCTGGGTTTGATCTCAGCGTCATCGGTGATATGATCCTGCATGGGGGCAAATCTTATTTTTCTTTAGGTTCTCTCGTCTCTGCATTGCAAGTCGATGGGAGTAGTACGATTGTTTTAAATCAGAAAATCATCACGCAAGACAACAAGAATTCAACAATTTTTGTTGGGGACAACATTCCTTTCACGGGCTCTGTCGTTCAAACTGTGGGTCAAAGTCAGCAGATGACTGCCAATATCGAATACCGCGATATCGGCGTCAGTTTGAGCATTACACCGCGGCTTGGAGAAGGAGATGTCATTACTTTGAGTATCGATGAGGAGATCACCGAAAGCGTCGATAATGAGCCTGTCAACAACAACACGACAGTGAATGGAATACGCACGACTAAAACTAACATGGCAACACATGTCCATGTCCCTGACAAACATTTCCTTATTTTAAGCGGGATGATCCGCAATTCTAAAGCACAGCATAAAGCAGGTTTGCCGTGTCTGGGCGGACTTCCTTTGATCGGGGCTGCTTTTAGTAAAACAAAGAAACATGACGAGAAGCGCAACGTCATTATTTTTGTAAGACCGCACATCATCCACTCTTTTGAGGATTATCAGAATCTAACACAAAGTCAAGAGGAGGTTTTCCGCAACCGAGCTAATTCCTCTGATTTTGACGCGGCCATCGATGTCCTTCCAAAGGAACAGGGCACAAGCAATTAAGAGAAGTTTTTTAAGCAGCTTCTTTTTCACATGGTGTTGAAGCTAGGCATTGAAATAATGCCTCCATTTCATATGTCGGAAACACGGCACTGGCGTGTCCGCGTTTCCCGCTAGCCTTCTTGAGACTCACCTCGCTGTGCCAAATCGCGTGCTCGTCGGGGGGCCGTGCAAAGCACTGATCCCCCCACGCCCTGGTGGGCTCTCCTGCGCTGCGATTTGGCACAGCGAGGTGAAGCTCAAGGGGGCCAGCAGGGGACAAAGGACACGCAGTGCTTTGTCCCCGACATGTGAAAAAGAGACACTTTAAAAACTTTTACCAAGTTTAAAAAATTCTTCTTAATTTCCTATACCCTGCACCCTAGGCTTTTACTTGCTTGCAAAAGCGATTGCAATGTATTAAAATGCGCCGTTTGAGGTGATGGAATCTCGTGGATTGATAGCTCAGCTGGATAGAGCACCCGCCTTCTAAGCGGGCGGTCGCAGGTTCGAGTCCTGCTCAATCCGTTTATTCAATTTTTAAGGGTCGGATAAATTTCTATGAAGAAGGGGGGACGAAGTTCTACTGGCGAGCAAAATACAAAACATCTCAGCGATTTTGCAATTACCCTCCAGAAGTTTGAAGGTCTTCCTCAAGTTTTAAAAGAGTTTCAAAGCAAAGAATTCCAGCGTTTGAATGACAAACAGAAAAACGAGCGCGTCAATTACGTCCTGTACGAGCTGATCGAGAAGACGCAGCCTCCTTGTTTTTTACTTGCCGCTGTGCTCGATTATATCGAGCGTATCAACGCGGATAAAATCTTAGAGTCTTATGCTTTTTTTAATTTCGAACTATGGCTCAATCAGTTTTCTCAATTGAGCGAAGAGAAAAATTACGAAGTGCGCGCGAAGATCGCGGGTAAAGCAGTTCCTAGAGAAGAATATCAAGTTTTCTTTCCGATTGGGATGGGAAAAATCTATCCTGGCTCCCATTTCGTCACAGCACACGGGTCGCCCGATTTGGACACGACAATTGCCTCTTTCTGGGGCTGGGTGGATGCATTTGCCTCACGTGTTGCTGAAGGGCTGCACTTGTGGAATATTCCAGGAGGCGCGCCGACTTCACAAATTGAGATCGGCCTGCTTTTCAATCACATTTTCGGAGAAGGAGTTTTTGATTATCTCGCTAAGACGCGGACGACTCTTGCTTTGTCTGGAATTGATTTGATGACTCAAAAAGGCTTAGTCCGCAAACAAACCGATGAATCGACCTTGATGATCGGTCATGAGCGCATGCAAAATTCGATCGTTCTTGTCGATGAACAAGGATACTATCTCGGGGATTGGTGCAACTTTGATGTCGAGGGCGTCCGCCAGGTCATTTTGATGCTTAACAATTGCTTGCGCTGGTTTGAAAATCATCTTCATCAAAAACTCATCGCTCTTTTCGCAAAAGAAAGTCTTTCTTTGAAGGACCTTCCCTCCTTTGTTAATATTGCGACTTTGACAAAGCTCTGCGATTTCCTACCAGCAAAAGAATTTACCGATCGTCAGCGCAAATATGTCCAAGATTATCTCATCAAAGTTTTAGGTGTGCAAAAAGGATTGGACAGTACTCTTGAGGGCTTTGCCAAAGGGATGAAAAATCTTGGTCTATTCGATTTCCAAGAATTTGTCACACTCATCGAGTCTCTTCACAAATCTCCCTTGTTTGATCGTTCCGGTTTTCTTGTTGAAAATCGCCCTCGAATCTTCCACTTCCTCGAAAAGATCATTGGAGGATTGGACAAGGCGATTCAGAGTGTTCGCAGTTTTGTTGAGCGTTTAGATGTGGCATTGAATATCAAAACACGTGTTTTCGGTGATTTGCCCCAACATGTGAGCTATCGGGCTGATGTCGATGAGATCAAGAGTAAAATGGGCGATTATCCCTATTTAACTGTGACGATGACGGACAAAGATGGAAAACTGATTCCATTGGGAATCGTTAATGCTCACGATTTGCACAAACCGCTGCTAGGGACGGTGACTCTCCGCGATTTTTGTAATCGCGAGGAAACTAAAATTCCTTCCTATTTTGAAGTGATCAGCGTCATCGACCATCACAAGAGCAATCTGCAAACCAGCTCTACCCCTCTTGTCTTTATCACGGATTCCCAGTCGTCCAATGTGATCTGTGCCGAACTAGCATTTAAGGTCAATGACCGCTTTAGCACTGGAGGCATGGGCAGAGAAAAGATTGAAAAACAGATCGTTTCTCTCAGTAAAGATCTTTCCGAATCAGAAAATAAAAGACGGATGAAACATCTTTTGCAAAGGCAGCTCGCCTCTGAAGAAAAAAACTCTTTCTTTATCGATCCGACTCGAGAATGTGTCGAGTATTTACATTTTCTCTATGGAATTCTGGACGATACTGACCTCTTGACCAAAGTCTCTCAGCGCGATGTCGAGTGTGTGGTCCAGCTGGTCAATCGATTAAAATCATTAATGTTGCAAAAAGAAGTAGAAGTCATTGCATTAGATGATATCCCTCGAGACAAAGAGTTTGTCCGAAAGGCTGCAACGCGCATTGTGCAAAACTCCGATGTCTACTCTTTGTATCGAAAAATCTATCTCGCTAAAGAAGATGCTATCGAGGAGAACATGCTGCTGTGCGCTAAAAGGCAACCCTCGACTCTTTTCATCGACACCAAAGAGCAAAATGGTTGCGCGCGTGTGGGACAAACAAAGATGTTCTCTCGTAATTATTCCACTTTTGCCAAGCATGTAGAACCTTTGCGCAAATGCTGGTATGACAACGCTCTCGATTTCTATCGCGAACGCAAAGAAGTCGATTTACATCTCCAAATGATTAGCACGGTTGCCGGCGCAGAAGATCTATTTGCAGGAACCGAAGGAGAATACAAACACAAAGATGAGTTGTGGATCTGGATTCCGTTTACAGAGCAATCCATTGAGCATCTGAAAGTGTTCCTCAATGCTTTCCGTTCTTCTCCACAGGTCCAAAAAGACGGACTATCTGCCGAATTTTTCGGAGATAGTGCAAAAGATTACGAACAAATCTTCACAGAAAGCTTTTTGTCGGTGCCCAAGAAAGTCATTTCAGGAAAAAAAGCGCTTCCGATAGCGATATTGAAATACAAAGCTGGGCTGGTCAATTCGCGCAAGGCGATGATCTCACCCTATCTTCCCAAACTGATTGGGTAAAGAGCCGCTTGCGAAAATGCACGCCAGTGGCTCTAAAGATTTAAGCTTTTTCTTCTTCGATAATCTCAAGGTTAACGCGAATGCCATTACGGCTAGCAACCGACATCAGAAGAGTCCGGATCGCGTTAATTGTTTTTCCTTTTTTCCCGATGATTTTACCGATATCAGATTTTTCAACAGCAAGTTCAATGATCAGAGTATGAGTACCACCTATTTCATTGATGCGAACTTTGTCAGGATGATCGACGAGATTCTTAACGATATATTCTACAAACTCTTTCATAATTCAGTTCCTCATTTAGAATTCTCAGAGAATAAGCAGTTGAAGAAGAAAAAAAACACTTTTACTTGAGCATAACTTAAAGAGATATATTCGGCTAGCATCAATATCAATCTCTTTGATTGTTAATCACTTCGGTATACCGAAATGAATTCAAGATTTGGGAATTTGGCAAGGAGGCGCCCTGAATTTGAGCCAGTATATACGACGCCGAAGCAGCACAACTTGAATAAGTTGTGCGATGCAGGCGGGCTCAAATACAGCGGCTGCCCGACGTAGCCAAAAACCAAATCTTGAGTTCATTTCGGTATAAACTGAAAGAGATCCTGGGGGATAGGGGATTTAAGATGGATGGGACAATTTGTCATCGGATGGATAAAACTGAGCTGATGTGCGTGTAAGAGTTGTCGAATGGAATTAAATCTTTTATTTGCGCTAGGGCTCCCGTACACGAGATCTCCGAGGATAGGAGCTCCGAGATGTTTGAGATGGACGCGGATTTGATGTGTTCTTCCTGTCAAAAGTTGGATTTCTACGAAAGAAAGATGCTGATTTTTTTTTAAAACTTTGCAGATGCTTTTGGCTTCTTTACCGTGTTCAAAACATACTGCCATCTCTTTTCTGTGAATGGGATGACGTTTAATAGGTGCGTCGATGAGTCCTTCCCTGGGGGTGCCTACGCAGATGGCCAAATAACTCTTTTGAATACGACGATGAGAAAACAGGTCGACCAATTTTGCATGAGCCTGCGCAGTCTTCGCAGCGATGAGGACTCCTGAAGTGTCTTTGTCCAAGCGGTGAACAATGCCCGGGCGGACGGGATCCATCGATGGTATACTGTAGAGGGAATTGCAATTCCCTCTACAGTGAAACAAAAGGGCGTTGACAAAAGTATTTTTGGGATGTCCGGGGGCTGGATGGACCACCATATTTGCAGGTTTGTTCACCGCGATTAAATG
Organism: uncultured Verrucomicrobiae bacterium; assembly: GCA_963718565.1. GTDB lineage: Bacteria > Chlamydiota > Chlamydiia > Chlamydiales > Rhabdochlamydiaceae > CAJCIW01. The sequence goes on along the minus strand of OY970364.1, from coordinate 1,425,999 downwards.
GTCATCTTCAAACAAAATGTCCAAAGGAATGTTTTGAGGTTCTAAGGAAATTTCTGGAGTTAACAAAAAACAGATCTCGATCTCATCCCCAACTTGTGGAGTTTCCCTTTTCTTTAAAGGCTTCCCGTTGACGAGGACAGATCCTCGTTCGATGAGATATTGAAAATATGTCCGAGAGTGCTCTGGAAAATGGATGGAAAGCAGTTTATCGAGGCGCGTGTTAGCTTCCTCGGAGGAAACGACAAAAAAATCTGTTAACTCACCATGAGAATCCATGGCGCCGATCATACCATGTTCTATTTTTTACAGATTGGACATTCTTTTGAACCTTTTTGTCTTTATGGAGCGGTGAATTCTGTGTAAGTTTTATTTGAAATGCATGTTTTCCAAGAGAGAAAATGGGGTAATTTACTTTCCCGATGAAAATTTTCCTCTAGGAAAATTCTTCATCGAGAAATGCTTATTCGTCGCCTTGTTCGGCTTTTTTAAGCTGTTCGTTGGAGCGCCGGTAGGATTCGTTTTGCTGTTGAATAACAACGTTGAACATTTTCATCATCCCTTGAATAAACATCTGGACTTCTTGAGGGGTAGCTTTGATACCTCCGGCACTTAAAAATTTTTGCCAAACCCCCATCGGGTCCAAATAACTGGTCGCTGGAGGTGGCTGCTGCTGAGGCCCACCAGTGGGTGGAATGGGGACGTTATGTGTGGGATCCGTCGGTGTTGTCATTACTTATCCCTTTATCCAAGTATGCCTTCGCCGCCGCCAATCGAACCCGCTGTGCGGGTTCTGGCAACAGGTGCCAAAAATCATCGGTTTTCTGCTGGCGAGGAGTTTTGCAATTCCTTCTTTATAATAGATATTCCCGAATTATCGATCAATTTAATAAAAATTAATTGTTATTTTTAGTAGAAATATAATGTGTTGATTTTGTGTAACTTATGAATAAAAATAAAAAAACCGCTCTTTGAAATAAAGAGCGGCAGAAATTTTTTAGCTCAGACCTTCAATGGCTTCTTTGATTTGTTCGAGACCTGCTCGCTGAGCCCTGTCGCAAAAACTGACCAAAGACGAAAAGAATTGTAGTTGATTGTGCGCAAATTGAGGGGAATTGTAAAAAGCCTCGGTATTAGGAGGAAGGTTGTCAGGTAAAAAACTGCTTTGTGTGGTAAGAGCATTAGAATCCATAAACTTCCTTGAAAAGGGAATCACTCTCCCCTTTCATCTTTTATTATATCTAAAGAAGTGTATAATTACAAATTTGTTTTACCGTCACCGTTGATCTAAACAATTCATTTATATGGCTTTAAAACTCGAAATTAAAAAAGACGATCCTAAGTCCTTGATTCTCTATTGGGAAGGAGAACCATGGAGAAAAATATGCAAATCGCTATTTCTTAATGACTTAAAGAAGCTCCCAATGGATTTAAGTTGGGAGAGTTTTTACTCCAAGTTCTTGCTTTTAGAGAAAAAAATCGCCAAAAGATACGCCCTTTTTCTCCTATCACGGCGAAATTACTTATCCTCTGAGCTCGAGGCCAAACTTGTGGCAAAAGGATGCTCACCCCAGATTGCTAAAGAGGCTGTTGCGCATTGTTGTGAAAAAGAGTATGTCAATGACGCCGCAGAAATAGAACGGTTGTTTGCTAAAGAAATGAAAAAAGGACAATCGGCAAGAGCGATTTATTTTAAACTCAAGCAAAAAAAAGGAATCAGCGATTCTCAGCTTCGCCAACATCTTCAACAAGCTGAACGCATGGACCAACACAATCTGCAGAAGTGGCTGAAAAAAAATGCGAGTAAAATGAAACGCAATGACCCAAAAGAGATGAGAAAGTGGATGGCCAAACTTAGCCGCCGGGGATTTTCTCTCGAACTCATCATGCAAGAACTTACATCACCATGATGACATTAAATTCTCCCACCGTTTATAAAGGCATTTTATTTTAGGATAGTCATGAAGATCGGTGTCCTGGGAATCAATCACAAATCGGCGGAAATTGACATACGGGAGTATGTTTCAAGAGCTTGCCAGAGGAGGATTGCGCGTGATGGCGAAGTTGCTGAAAGCTATCATTGTGTTGTTTTGTCTACGTGCAATCGTTCAGAAATTTATTTCAGCTCCGACAATCTCGCTGAGGCGCATAGTGTTCTACTCAATCTCTTGAGAGAAGAAATCGCTATTCCCTTTGAACATAAATTGTATTCTTTTTTTGGCTTCGATTGCTTTATGCATCTTGCTATCGTCACTTCAGGACTCGATAGTGCGATCATTGCAGAATCGGAAATTCAGCGGCAGGTAAAGATCGCCTATGAACAAACAGTATTACATTACCATTTGCCGAGTTGCATGCATTTCTTGTTCCAAAAGTCGTTAAAACTCGGCAAACAGATCCGCTCTCATTCTTCTCTTTCACAAAATCAAATCACGATTGCAAAAATTCTCTATCAGGTCAGTGAACACTTACTCAAAGAATTCCAAGATCAATCCGTGCTCTTTATCGGTAATTCTGAAATTAATCGGAAAGTGATGGCTCATTTCAAACGGAAGGGGGTTAATAAAATTACCTTATGTACGCGTTCGCTCCATTCCGCCAAAGCGATGTCTGAAAAAGAAGGGTTGTCTCTTTTGCCTTGGGAGAGATTGTCCTCGTGGCAGGACTATCCTGTGGTGGTTTGCGGGTCCAATGCTTCCCATTTTATTGTCGATAAACCCCAAGAAAATCTGCAGACACGCTTGATTTTTGATCTCAGCATCCCAAGAAATGTCGATCCTCATCTTTCAAAGCACCCGCAACTGGTTCTTTTAAATATGGAAGAACTCACTGCCTTGATTGAAAAGAAGCAGGAGAAGAATGTGGTCGAAATTCATCGTGCGGAAGGGTTGATTTTAGAGAGCGTTCAGCGTTATCATTATGCGTTTCGGCAAAAAGAAAAGAGAGCGTTTGCTTGTATACCGAAATGAACTCAAAAGTTGGTTTTTGGCTGCGTTGGCTATGCAGCAAATTTTTTGTCTTCACTCGCGCCTTGTGCTTGCACAATGGTCGCTCGCTCCAGACAAAAAATTTGCGCAACCCCCTTGTCAAATTCCCAACTTTTGAGTTCATTTCGGTATATCACTTGATCATTTGCCTTTGTGCGATTCTCATTTTTCCTCGGCTCTGTGCTGAGGAGCCCAATCCAGGACATAAACATGTGGAAAGCATCACGATTTTACCCTCGGATGCTGTGCACAATGGAGATTATTTCGCTTCTGCGGCGAACGTGGAAATTTCTGGAACAGTCAATGGGGATGTATATATTTTTTCCGAGCAAGTGATCATCGACGGAGTTGTGAACGGAGATTTGCTTTGCTGCGGCGGTAGCATTGATATCCCTGGGAGAGTCACGCATAACTGCCGAATTGTGGGAGGGCAAGTTTTAATCAGTGGAGACATTGGCAAAAACGCGACGATCGTTGCGGGCAACCTGCAACTGCTTTCTTCAGCTTCGCTCCATGGAAATCTCGTCGCAACTGCGGGGAATGTCGATCTCGCATCGACAATCGGCTCAGATGCAACAGTTCTCGCTTCTAATTTACGCGTTTCTGCTCAAATCAACAACGACTTGCAATGTTATGTGGGACAGATGCGGATCACATCAAAGGCTGTCATCGGACGTAATTTAGATTATCGCAGCAATAGTCCTGCTTGGATTGAGCCGGGGGCTACCATTCGCGGTATCGTGGAATATCACCCATCTTTTGTTCACGAACTTGTCAAGGGGACCTGGATTCAGAGTCTTCTTGTTGGCTCTAAGATCGTGGCGATTTTGATGAATTTTATTTACACGTTTGTGATCGGTGTGATTCTGATTAAAATCTTCCCCAAAAACTTAGAATCAGCCCTCTACGAATTGAAAAAACATCCTCTGAAGTCGCTTTCCTATGGCCTCATGTTACTGATTTTGCTTCCACTGGCCGCTTTATTAATGCTGATGACGATTTTAGGAATTCCTTTTGCCTTGACGCTGATTGCACTTAATATCATTGGCTTTTATACAGCTAAGGTCTACTGCATTTTTTGGGCTTTCAATTGGATTTTTGGAAAAATGGGAATGAAGGCCAACCGCCTGCCCTCGTTCTTTTTAGGACTCATCGTTTATTTCTGTTTAACACCCATTCCTGTTTTCGGAACGATTTTAGCGTTTGCGTTCATGCTTTTAGGTCTGGGGGCTGGTGTCTTGTCCCAAGGCAGGCGCGGCATTTTCAATAGACATCTTGCGTAACCTGCTTTTTAGAACTCAGCATGGCCTGGGAAGCGTGGAAAAGGAATGACGTCGCGGATGTTTTCCATACCTGTTGTAAATAGGACAAGGCGTTCAAATCCAGCTCCAAACCCTGAATGGGGGACAGACCCATACTTGCGCAATTGAAGATACCACCAATAGTCTTCGGGTTTGAGTCCAAAATCCTGAATTTTCTGTTCCAGGCGGTCAAGCCTTTCCTCACGCTGGCTGCCCCCGATGATCTCGCCGATTTTAGGCACCAAAACATCCATGGCAGCTACAGTTTTCCCATCCTCATTGGCGCGCATATAAAAGGATTTAATTTTAGCGGGATAATCGGTGAGGATGACAGGTTTTTTGCAGTACTCTTCTGCTAAATAGCGTTCATGCTCCGATTGCAGATCATTGCCCCATTCGACAGGAAATTGAAAGGTTTTATTCGATGTTTTTAAGATTTCAATGGCGTCTGTATAGGTCAAGTACGCAAAGGGAGATTCCACAACATGTTTTAAGCGTTCGACCACACCTTTTTCAATAAAAGCATCAAAAAATGCCATGTCTTCAGCGCAATGATTTAACACGTATTTAAAGATGTATTTTAAAAAAGACTCTGCGCATTCCATATTATCTTTAAGATCGGCAAAAGCAAGCTCAGGTTCAATCATCCAAAATTCGGCAAGATGACGCGAAGTGTTAGAATTTTCGGCGCGAAATGTTGGACCGAAAGTGTAGATATCTGAAAGCGCACAAGCAAACGTTTCCGCATTGAGTTGTCCCGAGACAGTCAGATAAGCAGGCTTGCTGAAAAAGTCTTTTGAGAAATCGATCGAGCCGTCGGAATGGCGTGGAGGTTTTTCGAGGTTTAAATTCGTGACGAGAAATTGTTCACCGGCACCTTCACAATCAGAAGCAGTGATGATCGGTGTATGCACGTACAAGAAATCACGCTCTTGAAAAAAAAGATGCGTGGCAAATGCTAAAGCGTTGCGAATGCGTGAGATTGCGCCCTGTGTATTGGTGCGTGGACGGAGATGAGCTATTGTGCGTAAGAACTCAAAAGAATGGCGTTTTTTTTGCAGGGGATATTCTTCAGGGCAAGTTCCAAAAACTTGGATGTTCGTCGCTTTCAGTTCCCATTTTTGTTTTTGGCCTGGGGATTCGACGAGCTCTCCAGTGATGGCAGCCGATGCACCTGTGGATAGCATTCTGATCGTCTCCGTATAACCGGGGACGGTTTGATCGACGATGATTTGTAAACTAGATAAGGTCGAACCATCGTTTAATTCAATGAAGGCAAAGCTTTTTTGTTCACGCATTGTGCGGATCCATCCGCAGACTGTGAAAGTTTTGCCGAGATCCGATTGTTGAATCTTTTTAATCTTAGTATGTTTCATAGGATTTTTTTCTCAAATTCTCGCAGCATGGCGATTTCTTTTTTCCAAAGCTCAGGCCCGTCTGGAGTTTCCAAATATTTTGGAATTTCTCGAAGGAGGGGATGTGTCATCATGACTCTGAAACTTTCTAAGCCGATTTCGCCTTTACCCAGAGGAGCGTGTCGATCTTTACGGGATTGAAAAGGCTTGAGGGAATCATTCACATGAAAGGCGTAGAGATGTTTTAAGCCGACGGCTGTGTCAAATTTCTCTAAAGTGCGATCCCAGTCTTCCTTTGTCCGAATGTCATAACCCGCGACAAAGATATGGCATGTGTCGATACAGACGCCGATGCGCATCTTTTTGTGCAGGCGGTCGATGAGATAAGCAAGATGTTCAAAACGCCAACCGACAGCAGACCCTTGACCGGCAGTCGCTTCAAGAAGAAGGCGTGTCTCGCCTTTGTCCACAAGATTTTCGAGTTGTTCAAGACTTTTTACAATCCGATTCAGACATTCTTCTTCGGATGAGCTTACGGCAGCTCCTGGATGGAAATTGAGAAAGGCAAGATCCAACTTGTGACAGCGGATCAATTCTTCTTTGAAGGCTTTTTGGCTTTTTTGCAAAGTTTCAGGATTGGAAGAGCCAAGGTTGATCAAATAACTGTCATGGCTCATGATTTTTTTTATGCCTGTAGCTTTAGCAGCATCTTTAAAAAGAGCCGCTTCTTCATCACTGATTATCTTTCCTTCCCAGCGGCGTTGGTTGCTGGTGAAAAGTTGGATGGTTGTAGCCCCGATTTCTTGTCCTTGCAGGATGGCGTGATGGGCGCCGCCTTGAGCAGAGGTATGGGCGCCAATTAACAATTCTTCAGCGGCTGCTTTTTTCACAAAAATTCTAAACTTTTAATCTTAAGAGGGAATTGCAAAACTAACAAAACGGGGTGATTTTCTGGGGGAAATTATTTAGCTAATCAGCTTAATCTCCCCCAGGAAATCACTCCGTTTTGTCAATCTCGCAATTCGCTCGAAAAATAGAAATGGTTGTTAACGATTTATAACCTCCGCGGCTCTGCGTCTTTGCGTTGATCCCCTGCCGACTGTGTTCGTACAGGCGTTACAGGGGGCTAAAAAAACCAATTTTTGAAGTTTCTTCAGTATACACCCTTTTGCAATTCCCTCTATAAAATAAATCCATTATTCAGGTTATAGTAGTTTCTTATCCCAATAAAGTCTATCAATGGATAAAAAATATGTCTCAGGAAGATCTCTTGGATACCCCTAAAGTTGTCTCTCGTTCCTCTGTTGCATTTTTATCAGGAACTTTTTTAAGCCGTTTGACAGGCCTTGGACGCGATATGGCGATGGCGGTTGTCTTCGGTAGCAATCCTGCGATTGCTGCTTTCATGGTAGCCTTTCGCTTTGCGAACTTAATCCGTCGTCTTTTTGGGGAAGGGCCCCTCTCTTCTGGGTTCATTCCTCACTTTGAACAGATGCGGGCGGTCTCTCCGGAAAAGGGGGCAAAGTTTGTTCGCGATCTTTTATTTTCTTTAAGCCTGTTTTTGATCTTATTGATTGGAGTTGTAGAGATTGTTTTATGGGGAATTTGGAAATGGGGAAATCTGCATCCGGATAATGCACAAATTCTTTATTTAACAATCTTGATGCTGCCCGGAGCATTATTTATTTGTCTGTTTGGACTCAGCAGCAGTCTTTTACAGTGCGAGCGTCGTTTTTTTCTCACGGGCTTTGCTCCAGTCGCATTCAATGGAGTGTGGATTGCAGCAACCTTGATGCTCAAAGGACGTGATCCTTCCACAACAGTCCTTCCCCTATCGCTTACGATCATCCTTGCATTTTTTATGCAATGGGCGATGCTGGCGCCTCAGACATTTGCACTGCTTAAACGGACCTTGTCTTGGAAAGACTGCTTGATGCCCCAGCTTTTTTCCCCTCAACTTCGTCTGATCGTAAAACCTTTTTTTCTCGGCATTATCGGTGTCGGTGCTGTACAGATCAACAGTGCACTTGATGGAGTTTTTGCTAGGTATGCTTCTCTGGAAGGCCCAGCCTATTTGTGGTATGCGATCCGTATTGAACAGCTTCCTCTTGCATTGTTTGGAGTCGCACTTTCGACGGCACTTTTACCTTCTTTATCGCGGGTTCTGAAGGAAAAGATCCATGATCACTATGTGAGGTTGCTGAGGTTTGCATTCCGGCGCAGTTTTAGTCTCATTTTCCCCTGCGCGGTGGGAATTCTCGTATTAGGTCTGGCTGGGATTAATTTTCTCTATGGACATGGAGATTTCAATGGGGAAGATACTTACCAGACAGTTGTTTGTCTTTGGGGATATGGACTTGGCCTTGTGCCCTCTGTGTTTGTCCTGATCCTTGCGCCCGCATTTTATGCCAGAAAGGAATTCCGGATTCCGACAATTGGCTCTGTGAGCTCAGTCATCCTGCATTTGCTTGCAGTATCCCTATTTGTTTTTGGCCTAAAATGGGGGGCATTTAGCATTGCTGTCGCGACGAGCGTGGCCGCTTGGTTCAATTGCTTTTATCTCTCTTATCATCTTACCCAAAGAATGGGGGAATCCCTTCTTGATGCGAGCGTGTTCCGCTCTTTTTTCAAAACGGCAACCTGCACGTTGATTGCAGGCGTTGCGACCCTGTTTGTGGGACATTTTTTTGTTGGCGACCCAACGATTAACATTGTCACAGGAAATAGCGATAGGGTGGCATATTCACGCGATGTGTCGGCGCAATGCCTGCAATTTTTAGCTTTGGGCGGAACATTTGTTTTGATGTTCTTTTCTTATGCCTGGATGCTGAATGCAGAAGATATCCTGGAACTCATTGGTGTCAAACGAAAAAGTTTTGTTCCGACTGAGCTTTAGGAGCTCTTAGAGTACGTCCTTTTTATCCAATTGACTTCTCAACACATTCATGGCAACCTCTTCAGCTTGCTCATGATAAAGGGTTTTTTTAACAAGAAAAAGAGGAGGATCCTATGGCAGTAGTATCTAATATACGTGCTAGCTTGATTATTCCGTGTGACAACGGAGCGGCTTCTGTTGTTCGTAGTTTTCCGCCAACACAAGGGGAACATACATCGGCTGAAGATCAACAATTTGCGAAGTTGTTTAAAAAAATTTTTGTTGCAGCAGCTTATGGCAGCTTAAAAAATTGTGAAAAGATTGTAAAAAAAGGTTTTAACGATGTCGATGCTTTTAGTATTGGAATATTTGTTGATCAGAAGAAGAAACCGTTTAATTACATATCTCCTAGGCAAGTTGCTCAAATGAATGGGAATTCGGATATCGTCAAGTACTTTGCACAGCAGTTTGGTGGCCCTCCAGAATCAGACAAACAGAGTATAAAAGAGTGATTCATTTAATAAAGCAGCTCTATTTTAGAGCTGCTTTATGAGTGGATCCTTTTAGATACTCTAGCTTGAGTGTGCCAAGAATTCGCAGATCAAAGGCACGTTCAGAGGAATTGGGAATGGAACCTGATCAATCGCCGGAGATACGAGCAGCTGGCCAGAAAACTTTGCTGGATCAGAAGACATGTATTCAGGAACAGCGGCAGCGACATTCTCCAAACTTTGTTTAATAATTGGCATCTGCTGTGATTTAGGTTTAATCGAGACGACCATGCCGGGTCTCACAAAGAAAGAGCGGCGGTCAACCTTCTTGCCGTTAACAAGCACGTGTCCATGTGAAACGAGTTGTTGCGCAGCAAAGATAGAGGGGGCGAGTTTGAGGCGATAAACAACATTATCCAGTCGGCACTCGAGGCGCTCAATGAATAGTGAAGGTGAGTTGCCTTTAGCACGTACGGCATCTTTGTAGTAGCGTACGAGTTGGGCGCGTGTGAGCATCCCATAAATCGCCTTAAGTTTTTGTTGTTCTTCTAGCTGAACGCCGAAGTCGGATTTTTTCTTTCTTTTTGCGCCATGCATTCCGGGAGGATTGGGTTTATGAAGCAATGGATTGCGTGCGCGTCCGAAGATATTCGCTCCAAATCGACGAGCAATGCGATTTTTGGGGCCTGTGTATCGAACCATGAGTGTCTCCTAAAATAACTCCAAGTATTTATACCGCGCTCCGTCAGGTTTTGTGAATTTGGACTGGCTGCGGCTTTGCCCAATCGATCCTCTTCCTCAGTCATAGTTTTCACTATGGCTTCGTCATTCGGAGCGCAAGCTTCGATTGTGCTTTGCCTCGCTGAGTCCAAATTCATAAAACCTTCCTGTGCGCGGTATAGCAATGGAGATGAATGCTAATACACCTTCAAATTTTTGTAAATGGCTTCTGCAAAACTTCTGCAAAACTTGGTTAAGCTTCTTTTCTTAAGGGATTAAATCGTGATGTCAGGCGAAGGGAAAAATGAGGCATTTCACAGTTAATTCTAAATTAATCACTTGCATAATTGCAAATTCATTACTTTAATTTCTTGTAAATTAAAAAATACACTCCTATTTCACTGATTATGAGCGCGTTGCGTTGAATAGGATTGTCAAATATTTTTTGTTTCAAATTAATATAAAACTTACTATAATTGTAATATCTTCAATAGGTTTGTTATTACAAATAGTTTTAACAAAACTCTGTTCAAGATAACACTAATAAAAGTTAAATTTTATTGCACGGGGCGCTGTGACATGTAGCTCTGACTAATATCCTCCGAGGTCTGACCAGTCAACTGGTCAGGCCTTTTTTTTTGTGTGCGCCTTAAAGGGGAACCATTTTAGACTGGGCGCAGTATATACCGAAATGAACTCAAGATTTGGTTTTTGGCTACGTCGGGCAGCCGCTGTATTTGAGCCCGCCTGCATCGCACAACTTATTCAAGTTGTGCTGCTTCGGCGTCGTATATACTGGCTCAAATTCAGGGCGCCTCCTTGCCAAATTCCCAAATCTTGAATTCATTTCGGTATAACTTGGAAGGTTGGTTTTTGATATACCCAAACAACTTGAAAAATTGGTTTTTGACTGCGTCGGCAGCCATTGCCTTTGAGCCCGCGTCCATCGCACAACTTATTCAAGTTGTGCTGCTTCCGCGCCGGCTTCGCCTGCCTCAAATGCAGGGCGCCTTCTTGCCAAATTCCCAGTTTTTCAAGTTGTTTGGGTATAAAAAATATAAAATATAATTTAAACAAAAAAACTCATTTATTTAAACAAAGAATAACAATATAATTAATTTACTAACCTAAAAAACGATAATAAATTATAAGCGTGCATAAATTAAAAATTAATAGGTGGTCTTATGGCGATTAATATAGTAACAAATGATGCTAGTCCTTCTCAGGATCTCATTTTGGATCTAGAAAAAGTTCAATTAGAAAAGATACAGGAGAACTATTCTTTCGAAGAAGTCGTTCAAAAGGTTAAAAATCTGTCCACAGGCAATCTAAAAGTTTGCCTCTTTGTAGGAAGAGTGGGAGATGAACCTCTACCTAACGAAGAAGGCGAAGTGTGGATATCCACAGATATCAATTTTGCGAGTAAGCCTTATTCTTTGGATCAGAGAATTCATATCTGGTGTGATTTTCAAGATGAGGCAAGAATATCTAAATTTTATCGTTTATTCGATAAAGTCGTAATCGATCAATCGACATGCAAAGGCTTAGGAGAGAATTTTATTTTTACATCTGCTGCCTTACTAAAGCCTTCTCCGGAAAGCATTTTTATCTGCGAAATCACTCCTCGTATGTATGGTTATCCTTATGATATTAAACAACCGGTCAATCATTTCAGCATTGCTTTAATTCCATATACATTTTTAAGAGAAGATGACGAGAAAGATGGGGAATATTGGGAAGGTTATCTAAAGAATGAACAACAGCGGAAAGGGGATGTCCTCTTGTTCAGCCAACGCTTACTTAATTTCTACGAAGTCGATTTAGACGAGCAAGAGAAAGAAGATTTGATGTATTTACGAGCAGAAGGTATGTGGACAAATAATTTTCGTGATTTTATCATCAAGAGAATAAGATCTGAGGAGAATGATCCTAGTTTGGTCAGTGAAGCGCAAAAATGGGCCATACAAGATACGAAAGAGCATATTGGAAAGTTCTTTCAAGAAGTTAAACTCTTTACTAATACTCCTTATCCTTATCTCACCAATTATCGCTCAAAAGCAGACGAGTTTTTCTTTGCTAGAGGCATTAGGGCTTAAAAAATCTTTCTTAATTTCCGCTGCCCTGCCCTCGCCTTTTCTTGTTTAGATTTTCTTTTTCAGTTATTCTTATTGACAGAGGGAATTGCAAAACTCCTCGCCAGCAGAAAATCGATGATTTTGGCACCTGTTGCCAGAACCCGCACAGCGGGTTCGGTTGGCGGCGGTGGAAGCATACTTGAATAAGTGGCTGCGAAGACACGAGAAGGTCCGGGGAACCTTCGTAAGTAGCAAAGCAGGTGAGCGAAGAGCGAACCGGGGCCGAAGGCAGCCGCCGCCAAGGCGACAGGTGCCAAAAGCGCGATTTTATGCAGCGAGGAGTTTTGCAATTCCCTCGACATCTTGCAAATGACTAAAAATGTTTTATCAAGTTCTGGCTTATTATTATTTTACCTGTATCGAAAATCCCCATGTGGAGGTTGTGCGTCATTTAGAATTTATTCAGACAAAAAACATCCAATGCCGTGTTTATATCTCTTATGAAGGGATAAATGGGCAAATGAGCGCCCCGGCCGAAGATGCAAAAGCCTATCAGGAATGGCTAAAAAGCGACCCTCGTTTTAAAGATGTCACCTTCAAAATCCACACCCATACGGATCATGTCTTTCCTAGGGCGGCGGTAAAGTTTCGCAAGCAACTTGTCGCCATCGATGAGAAAGTCGATAAGGCATTGACTGGAGAGCACGTCGCTCCAGAACAGTGGAAAGAAATGCTGCAAAACCGCGATGAGAAAACTCTTCTTCTCGATGTGCGCAATGATTATGAGTGGGAAATCGGCCACTTTGAAGGGGCTGAGCTTCCCAAGTTAGCATCTTTCCGCGAGTTCCCCCAATATGCGCGTCAATTAAAACAGTCTTGCGACCCTAAAGAGACAAAAGTGATGATGTATTGCACAGGAGGCATTCGCTGCGAGCTCTATTCAGCGATGCTGAAAAAAGAGGGTTTTGAACAGGTTTATCAACTCGATGGGGGCGTTATTAATTACGGACTCAAAAAGGGACATGATCAATGGCGAGGCAAACTCTTTGTCTTCGATGACAGGCTCGCAGTGCCTATCGATGAGAAAACGGATGAGGTCATTAGCTGTTGCCGTCACTGTGAGGTGCCATCCGATATTTATTACAACTGCGCCAATATGGACTGTAATGAGCTTTTTCTTGCATGCCCAAAATGTGCGGAAAAATTAAAAGGATGCTGTTCTGAACAGTGCACCCAAACTCCGCGCTTGAGACCTTATGAGAAGAAGGCTCGCCCAAAACCTTTCCGCCGTGCCCATTATTATGATGAGCCGGAGAGTAGGGGAGAGTAACCACAGTTAATGTCAGATCTCAGTTACCACCTAGAGGTGGAAAACAAAAATCACAAATGTTACTTGAACATTGAATTGATCAGCGCATCTAAAAAAACGCTCATTAGAAACAACTTGCTTTCTTCTGCGGCGACCTCAAGCGAAAAAAGCGCATTGGAATTCCTGATCAAAGAGCTGAGCCGATCCAGTAGCAAAGTCAGCATAGATCGTATCCAAGTGGCTCCAGAACGCGCTTTCCACGCGCTGAAATTGCTCGGAGCGACGGGACGGATTTTTTATCAAGGGAAGAAAGTGATCATGGATCCTTTCACCTCTTATGATTTCTATTTTAAAATTGACAAACAGAATTCTGAAACAGCAGTTGTCACGGCGTTTTGGAGAATAGGAAACCAGACAGGAACTTTAGCAGAATGTGAATGGATTGTGCCCGCTGATCCTTCTTGGATCCTTAAAGACGGAATCATCCGCTCGATAAAAGAAGAAATCTCCAGCCAATGGGTGCGACTTGCCATTTCAGGTCCTCAACTTCTCATAGGCCATGACCTTTCTGACTTTCTTTCCCGGGCACAAGATGAAGTTCAAGTGCATTGGGTTTCGGGAAATGCTCTTCAAATTGTGGAACCGCTGCCTTTTTTAATTTTAAGTTGCAGGCATGGGGGATTTGCCGACCTCTGGTTCGATTATGGAGCCTATGGAAAAATTGCTGGACATGATGCTGCTGGGTCTTGGAGGAATTGCGAAGCGGAGAGAAACTGGGAAAAAGATCTGCTAGAGACTGATTTTATCAAAAAGGTCGTCGAGCATTCTCATTATTACTGTCCTTTGGACAAAGTTGCAAAAAGCCTGACTTTTCTTCTCGAAATCGGCTGGACAATTCTCGATGTTCGCGGCCGCAGAGTCCTGCGCCAAAAGAAAGCCGAATTCGATGCGCAGTTTTCTGAAGAAAAGATCGCCATCCGCGCAAAAGTCTATTACGAAGACCATCAAGTGGATATGAAAGATCTGGTGGGAGCTTTTAATCGCCGGGAACATTTCGTTGAGCTCTCTCCCCACACTGTTGCACTTCTTGACTGTGAGAATTTCGGTAAGGAATGGAGTGGTTTTGTGGAACAGGAGGTGACAAGCGAAGGAATCCAGCTAAAAAAAAATCATTTTGGCTTGCTAGGCCAGTTACTGGAACAGCCCAACCTGGTGATTCGAGAAGACCTCAGGCAAAAAATCATCAAAATGTCGGGCTGCAACCCTTCATCTCCCGTCAACCCGGATGAATGTTTTCATGGGACACTTTTTTCCTATCAAAAAGAAGGGCTTCAATGGCTCAAGTTTCTCGAAGAAGGCGGCTTCGGTGGTCTTTTAGCGGATGAAATGGGACTAGGAAAAACTGTACAAGTCCTGGCATTTTTTTCCCTATTGTCTTTTCAACGGCCTTGCTTGATCGTCGTGCCTACTTCTCTTTTATTTAATTGGGAACGGGAAATCGAGAAATTTTTGCCCTCTTTTAGCGTCTATTCCCATTATGGAAAAGACCGGTTGCAACACAAAGAGGCGCTTGAGCAGAAACAGATCATTTTGACCTCCTATGCTTTACTACGACTAGATGCTGAGATGCTAGAAAAGATTGATTATCAAGCTGTTATCTTAGATGAAGGGCAAGCGATTAAAAATCCTGACAGCCAGATTGCAGGTTGTTGTTTTCGTCTGCAAAGTCACATTCGCCTTGTGATTACCGGAACACCCGTCGAGAACCGCCTGGAAGATCTCTGGTCGATTTTTCACTTTTTACAACCGGATCTTTTGGGGGAACGGCGTCAGTTTCAAGCAGAGGTTTTGCGTTCACAAATGGGAACCCAGTATCTCGACCGCATTAGAAAAAAGATCAAGCCGTTTCTCTTAAGACGAAAAAAAGACCAGGTTGCCCTCGAACTTCCCCCTAAGCTCGAACAGACAGTTTTTGTCGAAATGACAGATCCTCAACGCGATATTTATGAACGATGGCTAAGGAACACAAAACAGGGACTGCTAAAAAAAGTGAGCCTGGATGGGACAGCCTCTCACCGTATGGAGATCCTCGAAGCTATTTTACGCCTTAGACAACTTTGCGCCCATCCTTGGCTTGTGGAAGAGAGACAGGGAGAAGCGGAGGCTTTGAGCGCCAAATACGATCGCGTCCTCTCCGATCTTGCAGAGGGGGTCGATGAGCAACGTAAAATCTTGGTCTATAGTCAGTTTACTACCATGCTCCGGCTGCTTGAGGCCGGCATTCGGCAAAGAGGATGGAATTATGTTTATCTCGATGGAAGTACAAAAAATCGTGAAGAGACCGTCCGACGATTTCAAGAAGATCCACAAGTTTCTATTTTTCTGATCAGCCTTAAAGCAGGCGGTGTCGGGCTCAATCTGACGGCTGCAGACTATGTATTTCTCTATGATCCTTGGTGGAACGATGCTGTAGAGAGGCAAGCGATCGATCGCGCCCATCGTCTCGGTAAAAAGGGAACTGTGATTGCTCGTCGCTATATCACGGCTCTAAGTGTAGAGGAAAAGATTATGCGGTTAAAAGCGCATAAAACAACACTATCCGAGCACCTGCTGGAATCGGAAGAAGGGTTTGGCCACATTTCTCTCGATGACCTTTTGGGATTGTTAACCTGAGTTTTGGGTAGCTTAAGAACTTGAGTTTTGAGTTCATTTCATAGTATCTTGCCATACCTTTCGGGCGCTTTTTGCAAATTTTGGCGCGTTCATAGATGCCTCCAGCTATTGAACCCGCCAAAATTTGCAAAAATCACCTCGAAATTTACGGCAATCTACTATAAAACGAACCCAAAATTCAGCTTAAGAAGCCTCTTCGTCGTGTTCTGTGCGCCTATCTTGTTCAATAAGTTCCTGAGCAGCAAACTTTAATGTTTTCAGTCCATCTTCAAAACCCACCTGCCGAAGAAGCTGGTCAAGATAACGGATCTCAGCCTGGAGTTGATCATTAATCGATTCCAGTTCAGAGATCTTTTTGAGCATCTGTTCCTTTGTCATTGCCCCCTCCATGATTATTTTAGAGGGAATTGCAAAACCCCTCTTAGGTAAAATAGAATAAGATGCAAAAAACGTGCCAACGTATATACCGCGCTCCGTCAGGTTTTGTAAATTTGGACTGGCTGCGGCTTTGCCCAATCAATCCTCTTCCTCAGTCATAGTTTCCACTATGGCTTCGTCATTCGGACCGCAAGCTTCGATTGTGCTTTGCCTCGCTCTAGTCCAAATTCACAAAACCTTCCTGCGCGCGGTATAGGAAGAGAGCAATCTTGAAGAGATGGACCATAACATTTATACTTGGGGATAATGCCTCTCCCTCGATTCCATTTTTTTCAATAACAGTATTGGCTAATTTTATCTGTATTACGTTAAATCTTGGACGGATTTATTCGGAGCTCTAACACCGAGCTTTAAAGGTGCTACTCTGGGAGTGGACACCTCCTAACAAGCGAGCTTGAGGAGGACCCTGGTTTTTGAGCGTGTATAGATCTGACGGTGTTCGTAGGCAAAGGTGCTGGCGGTGTTGTTTTGTCAAAAACATTCTCATATCTGCGGCGAAGCCGCATTTCTCTCAGCTCCCGCTTCTAGCGGGAGCTGCTGCAACTTTTTCAGGTTGTTTGAGCATAAAAGGTGCTTTCATTTATACTGCGCCCAGTCTAGTATGCAAAAATACAATCCTATCAAAGACGTGCTATGAGGCTTTTTTCTATTCTTGTTTCTCTTTTAACTTTAATGACCGTATCTTCTTGTACGCAAAAAGAAGAAGAGCAGGAGCTTGACTATGATCACATGGTCATGGCCGACGAAGAAGATGAGGAATGGACACCCGGCCAAGAAAATGATGTGAAGGCGATCGCGGATTTAGATCCTCAAGAATTCATCATCAACGATCCGGAATTAAAAACAGAGAATGCGTCCGGAGAGCTGCGTTAAAAGTTCAAAAACTTTCCTTCAAACTCGAGAAGTTCTTTTTTTATTCTTAGATCAGTTGCGAAACCGCTCTTCAAAACTTGATCAAACCTGATCATATATAACCAAATTATCAACTTTGCGTCCTATAAAGCCGCCTAAGCGCGCAAGGCAACGCCAATAATCTCTCACCGTTTTAAGCTTCACTCTCAGCCGCTGCTCCATAAGCATAATACAGCACTGGGGTACTACTTCTTCGACTCGCGTTTCTGGCGACAATCGGCAGTGCTCTCTCATGGATGAGAGTTGAACAAAAGCTCTGACCCATCCTGAATAAAGACGAGTGTCTTTCATATTGACGTTAGAGAATTGTTGATGAATCCATTGGTAGTTCATGATACCTGCTCCTTGTGAAAAGCGAAACAGGATACTAAATTTTAGATTTGTGGGTAACGATCAGGTCAAAACCTCTCCAAAAGGAATCTGTTGTAAATGGTGGAGAGCCTTTTTTCTGAAAGGAGAAAGACGCTCTATATTCAGTTTAATATGCAGCGGTTTTTTCTTTCCGTAGCTTTCGAGAAATGCGAGCAGTTGGTCTTTATCTTGTTGTGCAGCATTGCTTTCCATACAACATGAAAAACGACTGGCAGAACAAAGAGAAGCTCTTGTGAAGATGCGCTCTCTGAACTCTAATGTGATGAGAATTTTTGGACCTTCGGGAAAATAGATAAACGTAACCTCTACATTTGCTAACCGATCACCCTTAAAATTCGCTTAGAGGCGAATTTCAAGGGTGATCGGTTAGCAACTTGACGAAATTACCGGATATAGGGAGAGTCATCTCTATAAGGAATGTGGGAAATGACCATATCCATGTCCGTGAATTCATCATATTTGCGCTTGCTTACAGATTCGCCTGCATAAAACCAGTGGTATTCCGGTTTTCCATCGGCGTAGAAGACAGAAGGGCCATGTTTCAAATCATTTTCCCAAGTGATTTCTTGAGAGATCATATCCCCATCGATAAAATGACGCTCGATTCCATTTTTTTGCCCGTAAAGATAAGCAATTTCGAGATAACGGTTTCCATTTTTAAAGTAGGTGGATTTTCCATGGAGTTGGCCGTTGACCCATTCTTCGATGGCTAGAGGTTCACCACTTTGAGCAAAAGTGCGTTTTTCACCATGCAGGCTATTGCGATAATAATAGGCGATCGATTCAGGAGCGCCATTGGGGTAAAATGTCTCTTTTTTAATCGCATAGCCTTGCTCAAAGAGCTCATTTGCTAAGAGTTGGCCATTGCGGTCACGACGGGTCGCTTGCCCAATTCCCTTTTCCACACGAGATTCCAAATCATTGGCTAAAGTGAAATACTGGCCATCGAGAAGCTCTTGGCCGACAAATTCCTCAACGGCCATGGGCGATCCTTGAGAATACCAGGTGGTAATGGAATAACGCGTTGGGGAGAGCTGTACCCATTCTTTAATGGGAGTCGCAGCGGGATCATATTTGATTTCTTTGACGAGAGTTCCCTGATTGTACAAGCAATAATGTTCGACGGCTTGGCTGTGGGGGAATGTATACGTTGTGGGTCCGTGCTTAAGGCCATTTTCATAAGTTGTGGTGAGCGTCACTCCATCGCTCAAATCGGTGATGACCTGGCCCGGATAATTTTTCTCTTCCCAATCTTGTTTGGAAACGGCGTAGCCGTATTTGTGGATGTAGCGCTCAGAGATGACATTGTCATCTTGCTCATCATTCTTACATCCGCACAAAGAGAGAAGGCTTAAAAGACCGAAGAGTGCGAAAAGCTTGTTGTTCAGCTTAATGTTCATAAGGGAGACCTCAATTGTTCCGTTACTGCCGCAATAATGCGAGCGTGTTCCTGCTCTACTGCCTCATAGGCAACCGTTTTTTCCAAATCGCGATAGAAGAAGCGAAAAGTTACATTTTTCTTATCTTTGCCGATTTGCTCGCTTTTGTAAAGATCTAAAAGTATTACTTTCTCCAATAGGTGCGAGGGGACTGAGCGCAAGGCGCGTAAAATTTCAGCGATAGGCTGCTCTTCTTTCAAGGTGGCTGTCCAATCGCGTTCTGAACCTGGAAATTGAGCCAGATCTGCCACTTTCCACTGTTTTGGAATGAGGGGCATTAACTCGTGAAGATTGATTTCAGCAAAGAAAATCCGCTGAAGGATATCGAGTTTTGCGACATGTTCAGGATGAACCTCTCCCATCACGCCAAGGATAGCTTGCCCTTTTTTAATTTTAGCCTGTCTTCCAGGATGGAAATTTTGGAGATGGGAAGGTTCAAATTCCACATCTTCAATTTTTAGTGACACGAGAAGATTTTCGATGACTCCTTTCAGGTCG
The DNA here is from genome assembly GCA_963718565.1 of uncultured Verrucomicrobiae bacterium. GTDB lineage: Bacteria > Chlamydiota > Chlamydiia > Chlamydiales > Rhabdochlamydiaceae > CAJCIW01. The sequence goes on along the minus strand of OY970364.1, from coordinate 1,406,557 downwards.
TAAACATCAAAATCTCCAGGTTTAGGGTCCCAATGATAAGGGGCTTGCTTACCGCTAAGAATGATTCCGACAACTGTCGGCTCAACATAGTGATCTTTTTCTTTAAAATGAATTCTACCGACCTCAAATCCTGCAATATTTGTCATCCCATGGTCGATATTGTATTTGACGGTCTGTAAAAGACCGGGAAATAATGAAGCTCTTAAAACGGACTGATCGACCGAATGCGAAAGGAGGACCGAAATCAGTGCCTCTTTGCTCATCGAGTGCTCTAGTGTCATCGCCGCTTGCGCCGGACTAATCAAGTCGCATGTCATCAATTCCTGCAGGCCTTCCTCAATGAGCCGCATCCGGATTTCTTTTTCCATGAGATAAAGGGGAGCGTTAGGAATCGTAGAAGCCGTGAGAAGGGGAATTGGCTTCGGGATATTGTTGTACCCGTAGACGCGCGCGACTTCTTCGATTAAATCGACCTCGATTGTAATATCATTGCGATAGGTCGGAACAGCGACGAGTAGTTCGTGGTTTGTCTCTTGCAAGACTTTCATTTCTAGACGGCGTAAAAGTCCCGCAATTTCTCCTGCACTGAGATGAGTTCCTAGCAATGCATTGACACGCTGAATGCGGCAAGCGATTTTTTTTTCGACAAACTCATGGGCCTTTTGATCGATAAGGCCCTTGCAAATTTTTCCACCCGCCACTTTTTGCAGTAAAAAAGCGGCGTAATTCAGGGCATCGATGATCGCATTGGGATCAATCCCTTTTTCAAATCTTTGCGAAGAGTCGCTTTTGAGCCCGACCAGACGGGCGCTCTTGCGGATTGCTTGAGGCGTAAAATACGCGGCTTCGATCACGACATTGATGGTTTGATGAGAGACGGCAGAACTCTTTCCACCCATCACTCCAGCAAAAGCCAGAGGCTTGGCCTCATCGCAGATCAGCAGAGCCTCTGGAGGGATCGGCCGCTTCACATCGTCCAAAGTTTCCAGTTCTTGATAATCTGTTTGCGCGGTGATGATGATTTTTTTTCCATCGATTTTGTCCGCATCGAACATATGCAAGGGTTGGCCGAATTCGAGCATGACGAGATTGCCGATGTCGACGATGTTATTGATACTCCGAATGCCGCAAGCTTCGATTTTTTTCTGTAGCCAGTCAGGAGAAGGGCCGACTGTAACGCCTTTGACGACACGGCAAGAATAACGAGGACATTGCTTTTTATCGATGAGCAAGACTTGAACGCGTTTTTCAATGGGTTCCTCGTTTTCGCTGCAATCAAAGGAAGGTTTTTTCAAGTGGATATTGAGTTGAGCGGAGAGTTCGCGGCTTAAGCCGTAAATGCTCATGCAATGACCGAGATTTGGCGTTAGCGCCACGTCGAAAATCAGATCCGAATAATAAGAAGCTAAGTCCTTACCCACCTCGAACGCATCGGGAAGCTCCACAATTTCCTCGTGGCTGTCTCCCAGCCCGAGTTCTTTTCCTGAGCAGAGCATTCCGTACGATTCAACATCGCGCAATTTGCTTTTCTTAATCTTGAACGCTTTGCCTTCTTCATCGGTAAGTGTGGCGCCGACCTTCGCAAAAGCTGTCTTCATCCCTGCGCGACAGTTCGGAGCTCCGCAGACAACTGAAAATTCTTCTTGACCATCGCTGACTTTTGCGACACAAAGCCGATCAGCAGAAGGGTGCTTGTGCGTCTCTAAAACCTCACCGACGACAACTCCAGAAAATTTCAGCGCTAAAGACTCCATGCCCTCCACCTCGATTCCTGCCAACGTCAATACATCGGCAAGTTCTTCTGGGGACTGCGTGAAATTCAAATATTCTTTTAACCAAGATAACGGGGCTTTCATAAAAGTGTGGAAAAATTTAACATGCAAGTTTGTTGTTAACCTGAGTTTTGGATTCCTTTCATAGTACCTTGCCGTATCTTTCGGGCACTTTTTGCAAATTTTGGCGCGCCCATAGGTGCCTCCAGACTATTGAACGCGCCAAAACTTGCAAAAATTGCCTCGAAACCTACGACAATCTACTATAAAATGAACCCAAAACTCAGGCTACTATACTAAATTCCCTCTTTTTCGAATATCAGGATGACTCATGCTTCACGATAATTCTTGGGCACGCCGCACCAAATGGCTGACGCAGGCTCTTATTATTAGCGGCACATTGAATATCGGCCTTGTCGCGACTTTTGCTTATTTTGTCCTGAAAGAAAAACAAGAGACCTTGGCGATCGAGCTCAAACCCGCCCCAAAAGAATTTTCAGCCCCTGCGACGAATTCACAACTCTTGCGTTCCTATTTTCTCCTTCCTTATCAAGAGCTTCTGCTCCGCCTCGAGAATAAAGATCTGATCGAAGAGGGTTTGACCAGACGCGATTTAGCGCTGGCTTGTCTTGTCGCCTTTCACCATTTCAACCTTGACAAAGCCCTTGGCGGCCTAATTCTTCAAAAAAGAACGATCCCTTTCACCAACAGTGAAGGACAAGAAACCATCGACGTCCCTGTTTTTCCAGGCCTTGCCGATTATCAGTTTCAGGCGATCCTCCACTATGCGAAAACAGAAAAATGGCCTCTGACCAGCCAAGGTCTTTTCTATGAATTAAAACGCTCGCCCAGCCCCAGAGATCCGATGCTTCTCGATGCGTTTTATCTTTCCCAGGAATATCATGCCGCTTACACGCTTCTCATCAAAACTGGGATCAATATTACCCGCGAGCAGATCATCGATCTCATTTGCGATGGCGAATGGAAAACCCTTTCTGCATTCACGGAGCAGCAGCGCATCTCTTTAGATTTGTCTCCCGATCGCAGACGCCTTCTTCTTCTCGAATATCTCAATCACCATTCTAGGCTTGCCGCTAAAATCCTTCTCGATTCTGATCTCGATTTTATCTCCAAACGCCTCGATGATGCCCAAATTTTGACCCTTCTCGATGTGTATCCTGATAAAAATTCTCATTTGGAAAGTATTGCTAAAGAGCTGCTCGCATCTCCTCGCACCGACACCATGAGGAAACACGCCGCTTTCATCCTTTTTTCCCTTGCCGGCGAGCCCTTTCCCGAACCCTACAGTCACGAGCGTGCACTCCAACGTTTTCTTCCTCGACTGGCTCCCAAGCCTATCGAACAGCTACCTCCTACTGCGATCACTCCGACAAAAGCCCCAATCTCTGCACCATTACCTGTAAAGCCCAAAAGGAAGTTACACATTGTCGAACCTGGCGACAGCCTCTGGAAAATTGCGCGCAAATACCACGTCGGTATCGAAGACATCATGCGCTTAAATCAGATGGACACAGAGAAACTGCGCCCAGGCAAACAGCTCGAAATTCCGGAAAAAACTGAAAAGAGATATACGGCGCGCGATTAGGTTTGGTGAATTTTGACAGGCTGCGACTTTGCCAAATCGATCCTTCTCGCTTGCCTTGCTATTCAGCAATGGTCTCGCTCGTTCGGCCGCTTCGCTTCGCTTTTGCTTCGTCTCGCAGAGTCAAAATTCGCCAAACCTAACCGCGCGCCGTATAGTCCGCTTCAAGGAACATGATCCACCCCGCCTTTGTGCCAAGGATGACATTTGACGACGCGTTTCACAGCGAGCCAAATCCCTTTTAAGCAGCCATGCTTGTGAACAGCTTCTATCGCATAATCTGAACACGTAGGATAAAATCGACAGCATTGTCCCAGAAAAGGACTAATACAAAGCTGATACAACTGGATCAATTTCAACAATAAAAATCGCATAAAAGCTTGGTGATTCTGGACTTTGGACTAATTTCACTCGCTGACGCTCGCGAAATCAGTTCAAATCTTGGCCTATACCGAAATGAACTCAAGATTTGGGAATTTGGCAAGGAGGCGCCCTGAATTTGAGCCAGCGTATGCGACGCCGAAGCAGCACAACTTGAATAAGTTGTGCGATGCAGGTGGGCTCAAATACAGTGGCTGCCCGACGTAGCCAAAAACCAAATCTTGAGTTCATTTCGGTATAAGTCCAGGTGATTAAATGCTAGAAAAATTTCCCTTAAGAAGATTAATCTAGTTCCTCTGTACTGAAACAACATGCACAATTATAGACAGGAGAATTTTTTATGGCCGCACTTACTTTTTCAGTGATTAGCAAACAACTCTTATTAGAAGTTACACAACTGCAGCAACGATTAGCTAAAACTGATGAAGATATTTCGAAGTTGCCGATCAAACAGCAATTGTCTGCAATTGATAAAGTGGCTGAAGATAAGAAACAATTTCAGGAACTGCATAGAAAAGTAGAGACGTTCTTTTCAAAAACGGATCTGTTCGATATCACTGATTCTGTCAAAATTTCACAGCAACTTGCTGGAGCGTCAACCCATTTGAAAAACATCTCAGCGACACAAGAAAAATTGTTGATCTACAGAGAAGTTTATAGTAGAGCCCAAGAGGCGCTAAAGTCCACACAACCTGATAGAAATGAAAAATTGCAGTCAGTCGTGAGCTATATCACTCAAACAACGACCAAAAACACCTTTAATCGTGATATTGCATTTGCGTTTATAGACCTTCAAAAAGAATTAATCCGGGCTACTTTAGAGGGAAAAAAGGAAGAGCATAAAACTCCTATTACCCCTCAAAATTTTTCAACTTCACAAAATTCTGATCTGGGTTTGCTTAGGAAAGAATACGATGTACGGATGCAACAAAAAGGCTCTTCTGAAGACATCCAAGGGCGGCTTTTATATCTCTTCAAAAAGCTGAGAATTGCTTCTAATGCAAATCCTTCTTTAAAAGAAGATACACAGTTTCTTCACATGTACAATACCGTTTTCAATACGTTCAGTAATCTCCACATTTTACTAACCCGCACAGATGAAGCTCTATCCAAACAAATGATGGCAGACTTCAAAGCGATCCTATCAGCAACAAGCCCGGGCTCTCAGCAAGTCACTCCAATTCCGGTTAAGCCAGAAGAAAACAGGATGGTGACTTTACAGACATCTATAAAAGAATTACAAGACGCCCTAATTCTTCTCAAAGGAGAAACACCCGATGTTGTTGGAGCAAGTGTACTCCTTAAAGCCCTGTCTGGACTAGAAGGTGCGGTTAATTCCGAGGATGCCCACGCGACCTCTGCATTTTTGAAGGTTCTTGAAGAAGTCAACTTGCCAAATGAAAGGAATATCGCCCATGCTCTTTTTGGAAACCTGTATCGATTACATACTGAATCCAGAAAAAGTAACCCAGCTCTAATAAATCCTGATGATTCTCGATTTCATGGAGATTTCGGAAGAAATGCTTTTGTAATTTTTACTAATGGGCCAGAAAAAAAGACCAAACTTCAATCGATTGTTGAAATCCAAAACAGCTTGAAATCAGCTTGGGGAATCTAAAAGCGTGAAGACAACACCCTGGAGAATTTCCATGGCCATGATGTCTCAAATTACTAGTAGCCAGCTCTTGTTAGAAGTGACGCAATTGCAGCAAAAGTTAGCTCAAATTAATCAACAAATTTCGAATATGCCGATTGCACAGCAATTGCCTGCAGTTCATCAAGTAGCTGTAACAGAACGGCAACAATTTCTGGACCTGCAGGAAAAAGTCCAAGCATTTTATTCGAAAACTGTTTTGTTCAACATCGATGAATGTGTGCAGATTTCACTGAGACTTACCGAAGCGTCAACTCACTTAAAAAGTATTTCTAAAACGCAAGAAAAATTGTTCATCTACAATGAGATTTACAGTGATGCGGAAGAAGCGCTTACGTCCACGCGATCTGATAGAAATGAAAGACTGCGGCTGGTTATGAATGATATTACTCAAACGATGGCTAAAAACCACTTTAACCATGGCATTTCACTTGCGCTTACGGACCTTCAAGAACATTTAAGCCGGGCCATTTTAAGGGAAAAAAAGAAAGAGGCTAAATAGCAGTAAGAAGTCAAGAGTATTTTAGAAAGTTTTTCTATGCCTATGTTCTTTGGCCATTGTTTTATGCCATCTTTTCAAAAGCATAGCGGTGACTAAGTATAGTATCTAGATGGGTACGTCCTCAAAAACCTATGGAAAGCACTGAATGTCATTTGGATCCATGCCAGGCTTTGCATTATAGAAACTGGCCCTGCTTCGCGACCTGTTTCATCTGATCTAAACTGATATTCCATAGGAAATTTCTTTGAAAAAGAAAATAAAACAAAAAAATTATTTTTTCAGAGCTTCTTCAAGAGAAAGATCCAATTGATGGGCAAGATTTTTGAGGTGAGGGGGCTTTAAAATATTTAAATGATTGCCTGTTATTTCACGAACGGTTACAGCTCCTTTAAGTAACGATCGCCAAGTGGTGATCAAGGGAATGTCCTTCATGCGGATGAAGCGATCCTTAGCCTCGAAAAATGTCAGATCCTGATGATTCTCTTTTGGAAAATAGTGCTTTAATGATTTTAAGTAACATTGGACTCGCTCGAAGTAATTTTTTCGTTCATTTTCAGGAAAAACATCCATTCCCATGCTTTTTAACAATCTTTCTTCTAAGAAATTCTTTTCACGGGAAATTTCATTTCCCTCCAAAAGTTCAATTAAAAAGGTGAGCATCTCCAAATCATTGCTTAAAGGCACAGAGTCGTATTGAGGGTTTATCGTATCTATCATCCCAATAAATTTGGGTGAATTCCCCATTTGATGTAACTGCCGACTTATTTCGTAAGCGATGATCCCGCCAAATGAAAAGCCGCAAATAAGATAAGGTCCATCAGGGTATTTTTTCTTAATTTCGCTAATGTATGAGGAAGCCATCTCTTCAATTTTCACATCCTTTTTGGCAAAACTATTATCCTGGATTCCAAAAATGGGCCCCTTATAAGACATTGAATCGACAAGAGATCTAAAAGAAAAAATGTTGCCATCTATACCGTGAATTAAAAAAAGGGGTAAACGTTCGTCTCCGCTTTTTAATTGGACAATGCAGGAATTGGAATCTAGTTGTTGGGAAATGACTTCGGCAAGCTCAGCAATAGTGGGAAATTGGTAAAACGATTGCAATCTTACGGAAAATCCAATTTCATCTTGTATTTGAGTGATAACTTGGATCGCTAAAAGGGAGTCTCCACCTAAAGTAAAAAAATTGTCATGGATTCCGATACTATCCATTCCCAAAAACTTCTTCCAAATGTTTAGCAAGGCAAGCTCTAAGTTTTGGGGAAAAGCTTCAAATCGTTGTGGTACAGTTGTTGTTATGGGCGGATCGATCCAGTGCCTTTTTTTTTCGAAAGGATAAGTCGGAAGAGAAATGCGGGAAGGCTTTCTTTCTAGATGGACCCAGTAATTTTGCCAATCGATGATCTCTCCTGATGCCCATGATTTTCCTGTATTAGAGACATACTCTTCCATAGATGTTTGCGGGGCGAAGGGCTTAGAATCAGAAGTTAGCAATGATTCGATCGCTTCGCTTCGATTCCGACAGGCAATTGCGCGTCGATGGTCGAATGCTTTTCTGCCCATTTGCAAAGTAAAAGAAACATCGGCTAGACAGACTTCAGGATTCTCTTTTAAATAATTTGATAAGTTGCGGGTGATTGCATTTAATGCGGAATTCGTTTTTGCCGATAGAATTAAAAGGTGGGGGCCTTCTACTTCACGTGAATTTTTGACGTTCGGAGCTTCCTCGAGAATCATGTGGGCATTTGTTCCACCGATGCCAAAAGAACTCACGCCCGCACGCCGCGGGGCGATTCCAGGAGACCAATTCTTCAGTTCAGTATTCACGTAGAAAGGGGAATTTTTAAAATTAATTTGCGGGTTCTGAGTATTGAAATGGAGCGCGGGCGGAATTATTTTTTCTTTCAAGGCTAGAACAGCCTTGATGAATCCAACGACTCCAGCTGCCTCCATAGAGTGTCCAATGTTGCTTTTGACAGAACTAATCGCACAAAAACCATCTCGTTGAGTATGGCTTCTGAAGGCTTTAGTAAGAGCATCCATTTCTATGGGATCTCCTAGATGGGTTGCTGTGCCATGCGCTTCCACATACCCGATCGTTTCTGGATCGATTCCAGCCATAGAAATCGCAGCCCCTATTGCCTCGGCTTGCCCTTTGACGCTAGGAGCAGAGAAGCTCATTTTTCCCCCGCCATCATTATTCATGCCGTAGCCTCTAATGACAGTATAGATGTGATCTTTGTCTTCTAAAGCGTCTTCCAATCTTTTTAAAACAACAATGCCAGCGGCATTGCTCGGGACTGTTCCCTGAGCATCAACATCGAAAGGTTTGCAATGGCCATCGGGTGAAAAGATCATCCCTTTTTGATATTCATAACCACTATGTTGAGGTATAAAAATGGACACTCCTCCCGCCAGGGCCATATCGCATTGGTAGGTGAGGAGTTGATTGCAAGCTGTGCAAATGGCCACAAGGGATGTCGAACAAGCCGTCTGTACCGTCAGGCTTGGACCTTTTAAGTTCAGCTTGTAAGAGATTTTTGTCGTTAAAAAATCTTGTTCGTTCCCAATCCGCACGAGATAGTCACCCATTGTCTCCATGAGATCGCGATGCGGAAGGATGTTGTTGAGAAAATAAGTGCTCCTTGACGTTCCTGCATAAATCCCAATCGAACCTGAATAAGAGTCGGGGCAATATCCAGCATTTTCCAATGCTTCTAATGCGCATTCTAATAAAATTCGATGCTGTGGGTCTGTAAGCCGTGCTTCTAGAGGCGGAATTCCAAAGAAATCTGCGTCAAAATACTCGACATCCTTTAAAATTCCTCTGGCTTTTACATAATTGGGCGATTGAATTCGCGATTCAAACAACTCCTGGTCGGTGAAAGCGGTAATCGTTTCTTTCTTGTGAAGAACATTTCCCCAAAATTCTTCAATGTTATGAGCGCCAGGAAACCTGCCTGACATACCGACGATTGCAATGGCATGTTCTGGAATTTGGTCCATGGTTATTCTCGATTGTGGAATTTTTTAAAGTGTTGAAAAGCAGATTTTTGTTTTTCCCTACGTTCGTGGTTTTTCTGCGGAACAGCTTCATCTGTTGAAAGATAGTTTGCAAGTTGGGAAATCGTTGGATACTGGAAAAGTACTGCGATGCTTATGTTCTTCCCGATTGCTTCCTCGAGAATTGTCTGTACATTCACAATCTGGAGCGAGTCACCTCCCAGCTCAAAAAAATTGTCCTTTGTCCCAAATCTATCGTTGCCTAACACCTGCTTCCAGATTTGAAATAGTGTTCGTTCCATTTCGGATAGGGGCCGTTCAAAAGATGCCCCCTTCAGCGGTGCAACTAGGGCATTCCTATCTATTTTTCCATTGGGCGTCAGAGGCCAACTTTCAATCTGAATGAAGGCAGAAGGGACCATGTATTGAGGGAGAATATCCTGAAGATAAATGCGCAGTTTCTTCGAAATCTCATTCTTAGAACAGAAATAGGCGATTAATTGTCCCTCTTGGGCCATCACGACAACTTCTTTTACATCCGGGTATTGAGAAATGGCGTGTTCGACTTCTCTCATCTCTACACGGTATCCTCGAATTTTCACTTGATGGTCCATTCGGCCAAGGAATTCGATATTTCCATTGGATAAAAATCGGCCAAAATCTCCGGTTTTGTATAGGCGAATCGGGGATCGCCCCAGAAAAGTGACCCAGAGGAATCTTTCGTTTGTAAGAACATCTCTATTCAGATAGCCTCTGGCAAGCCCTTCGCCTCCAATGTAAATTTCGCCCTTTATTCCAGGAGCAACCTCTTTTAAGCTTTCATCCAAAATGTAGACTTGAGTGTTGGGCAAAGCCATTCCAATAGAAATTCTATTGAATTGCTTATTTGCGGGATCGTAAATTTTTTCAAATGTGGCACCCACAGCGTATTCCGAAGGTCCATAGACGTTGTGTAGAATCGCGTTGGGAGCAATCTCAGCATGAAGGGCGGGCAGCTCATTCGGAAGAGTATCTCCTCCCAAATCAACACAAAGCAAAGAAGGCAATTTTCGTGATTTACTCAATATCATCAAATAAAAGGAAGGAACGCAGAGAGTATAATTGATGCTGTGTTTTTGGATTAACTCAATGAAATATTGAGGATCCACAACACTTTCATTTTTAGGGATGCACACCATCCCTCCAAGAGATAAAGTGTGCGAAATGACGAGCAAACCCGCATCGAAGCTTATACTACCAGCCACTAGCGAAACCAGCCGGTCTGGATGCAATTTCTGATAACACAAAGCTGCATGTGATAGAGCTCGATGCTCCATCACAATCCCTTTTGGTTTTCCTGTAGACCCAGAAGTATAGGTGACATAAGCTGCATGATCGGGTTTGATGAGTTTTTTGTGAATGAGATCACTATAAGGGATTTCAGTGACTAGAGCGACTTTGCATGGAAATGAAAGGAATAAGCTTTTTAATTTATCCTCCGTTAACACAAGAACTGGGTTAGAATCTCTGATTATTGATTCAATCCTTTCTTTCGGATAATTCGGATCGATTGGGAGATAAACCCCTCCCGATTTAATAATGCCTAACATCCCAACTAAAAGCTCGATGCTGTTGTGGAGGCTTAATGCAACTATGCTTTCTGATTTAACATTATTTTCCTCTAAGAAGTTCGCTAATTGAGAAGATCTCTTGTCCAGCTCTGCATATGACAGAGAATTCTCCTCGAAGACAACTGCTATTGCTTCGGGATTTTTTGAAACCTGAGAGCGGAAAAGATCGCAGAAACTTTGAAAATTTTGAGATACCTGGTGCGCTATTCTCATAATAAATTATTTAATTGAGGAAAAATTCAAGCTGGGATAATAATACCATTTTTTAATAAAATATGCTCGAAAAATGAAAACCCCTGTATCCATTTTATGAAAGAAATAGTTGACGTTGATGCGTCTTATTATCAAAATAATTCAAAACCTCAATTCGAACGAGCTCAAGAGCTCCTAAAATCACTAGAATTGACAAAATTCTCTTCTGTATTGGACGTAGGTTGTGGTTTTGGAAATATTATCGCAGAAATCTCGCTGCAAGCACCTCAAGGCATTTCCATCGGCATCGATGCCTCTGCAAACATGATCCAACTGGCAAAAAAAGAATTTCCGAATGCAAGGTATCCAAATCTCGACTTCAAAGAAGCAAAAGCGGAAGAAATGGATTTTGATAACGGCAGCTTTGATGTAATCATCTGCTTCAGCTGCCTGTTGTGGGTAAGAGAGCCTAAAAAAGCCCTTGATTTGATGTGCAGGTTTCTTAAGCCAAGTGGAACTTTATTGATCCTGACATACTTAAAAGAATCAGCTTATATTACTTTCCTTGAAAAAACCCTCGAGGAATTTTCTTCCTACAAGCTTTTGTCTGCTGCCCGCACCATGCTTTCTATCGACGAATACCGTAGTATACTTGAATCCAACGGCATGAAATTTGAAGAATTTCTCCCCGAATGGCGGCTTTCAGCATATAAAAATACTGAAGAGCTAAAAGCCTATCTTAAAGGCTGGCTAACCTGTTATGTTCCGTTGCCAGAAGAACTACATGAATCCTTTCTAAACAAAGCTGTAAAAGAAAGTCTGGAAGTGAATGTGAGCACGGCAGATGGTGAGATTCTTTTGCCGTACCAACAGCTAACCATCAAAGCGCGAAAAACAAAAAATTAGCAACAAAAAAACTTGTTGACAATTGTCCTTGACATTGTGTTTAAGTAGGGTTGCGGTGCATTTCATTCTTTTAAGTGCGCCACTCAACAAAGCAAATGTTAAAGAAACATTCAAAGCAAACTAAGTTTCTTGTTTTAATTTTATTTTTTGTCGCTTTCGACGTTCTCTGCGATAACTACATAGCTGGCTCTTTTGGAAATGAGTCAACATTTCGCGAAATCCTTCTATTTTCTGGTTTTCTTTTTTTACAGATCATATTTTCTCCCATCCAAGCTGGTATTTCAGACTTCTATGGAAGAAAAATTAGTTTGATTGTTTCTATCACATTTTCTCTTATAGGTCTAATATTTGTATACCTTTACGACTTGCAGTTTCTTAATTACATTACTCTACTCTGTCTATTAAATCTCTCGAAGGGGGTTCTAGGAAATACAGTTCCAATCTGCTGGGCAGCGGTCGGCGATTTGGGTAATGCGGAGGGCAAGAATTTGCGTTTTTCTTTCGCGTTAGCAACAGCTTCTTATGCAATTGGCTATTTGATATTGATTTTACTAAAAAAGAAATTTTCTGACATAAACGCAACATTGTTATTGTCGATATTGTTCATATTTATATTAATAATTTGCATCAAATACTTCTTTGATTTAAAAGACGCTAAGTTTAAGGAAGTTAGAAGAGTGAAAGTTATTCAATTTTTCGCTCTAATCTGCCGTGAGATTATAGAAGATCTCAAAGACAAATCCATTCAAATGGTTCTGCTCACTTGGATTTCATTTGAAATTTCAATATACATCGTTCTGATATATTATGCTGACTTCAGCAATTACGAATCTTTTATTATAGAAATTTTGATGATGATCGGATATTTATGCGGCACTTATTCTGTAAAGTTTTTCCCCAACGTTTCTGATAGTAAAATAGTAAAAGTAGGCTACACAATTTCGGTAGTGTCTTTGTTGCCTTATTTTGCGCTTTCTCATTTTGTTAATAATATTGATGCAGTTCTAGCAGCTTGTTACTTTTTTCACGCGATAGGCAATGCTCTTTTATCTCCTACTATGTTTTCAATCATTTCCAAACTCAGAAAAGTGCATGAGCGTGGAAAAACATACGGATTGGCCGAATCTGCCGATTCAATTGCTTTTTTAATATCAGGATCAGCAATAATTGTTCTAAAATATTATTCTTTGAGTATTTTTTATCTTATTTGTGTTTCTTTTATCGCAGCTCTTGTCACTTTGATTCCATTCAGACAATTCGAAAAGCTTTCAGCAAAGAGATTTTAAATCAAGATCGTCCAGCTCGAATCTCGCATCGAAGAGCTGAGTGAAGAAATGAGGATAATGAAAGAGCAAAATGCGCAAATTCTCCAACTTCTGCAGCAATTGAGCAAGTCAGGTCAAGCCCGAGATATGAAGGTCTGAAGGCTCTTTGGGCGAATCGAGATCGTCAAGCGCATCCAAAAAGTTGCTCATCGCGTATTATTCTGTAATAACCGATGTTATTGTAGTTTAACATGATTTGTGAATAATCCAAATTATGGCTCTCATTCCTCCTCTTAGTAGCTCGGGCGGAGTTCATCCGACTCCGCAGTTTCAAACGGAAAAAATCCAAGGCATTATCAATCACTATTACAAGTCTGTGCCATCCAACATTCAGGCTGGATGTAACTTGGTGATCATGCAGTCAGGGATAGAACCAGTATGCCTGCATGCAGGAAATGTACCGCTCAACGCCCCTCAACATTGGGGCAAGGGATGTCTCGATAGGCCAAATATCGATCCGAAAAACACAAGAAAATATTCCATCATTGATCGGGCGAAACAAGCGGAAGCTGCCCAGGAAGTCGTTCTCTATAAACGACATTTTAATTCCATAAGCAGGCTCTGAGAAAATTTTCTTTATATGGATCAAAAACGGGAAGGTGGACCATATTGGATGCATGCTAAAGCTTTTTAAGCTTCTCAAGAAACGACAGCGGCGATTTTCTAAAATTTACGATCGAGATCTATTGTTCGAGATTGGAATGCGTACCCTGGTTGAAATTAATCCATCCTCTTTCTTGAGAAAAGATTTCAGAAAACTTGAGCATCTCGTTTGTTTGCAATATCATCTTCGGCATAAGCTTCATGGGATTAAATCGGAGCCATATGCTTTGAGTCTAAAGTTATCGCGGCCACCAGCGTCGGGAAGAGACACTTTCGGGGTGTCTATTGGTGTCAATTTGGAATCCTCTTATGATGTTCTGGAAGAAAAGCATATTAGTCGCGCTATTGTCAATCTGCTTCCAGGGATTGGAGCAATTCCGGAATCTTTTTACTGTTGCCGAGAAAGAGACCGATCTTTTCTATTTTGTTATTTAGAAGTCGAAAGACTGCGAGGAAACAATTTCACTGCAAAAGATATGAGTCTTTTGCGCTCTCAACTGCCTGGTGAATTGAAGCAGAATATTCAATCTCTTTCCTCCTCACTTCTTTTTTCTTGCAATGAAGAAGAGGCGTACAAGAGTGCTGTTCGGCTTGCTAAAGAATTAAAATCTGAGAGGGATCTTCCTCAGGTGATCATTCTCTTTCAATCACAGATTCAAGAGGTTTTACTTTTCAGAGTGATTCTAGTGCGTGTGAGAAAGCAAAATGAACCTCCTTTTTGTTCAAAAAGGCATCCTTTACCTTCTTCTTGCCACTTGACTTTGGAGAAAGTGCAATCATTGATGTCCTTTTCCAAGGGAGATATCAAAGAGGCGATTTTATTTTCTCTTGAAGTAGAATGTGCTTTATTTCTAGGAAAAAATTGGTCAATCGATCTGGATCGAGCGAGAAGTTATGTTGCCAAACTGGTCGAACAAATGTTTGGAAATTTTCGTGATTATAATGGAGGGCTTTTATCACAACAGAGCAAACAGCTAGAGCAAATTAAAAAACATTTTAGAAGTAAACATGAAAACGATCATCTTTTGATTCAAGAGATCTTCCAAGCTTTTAGACCGGCGAATTTTCAAGTTTTGCTCAACCTTCCCTTGGCGCATCGGCTATTTTCATTTGTCATTTCGCACTTAAAAGAATGCGGAGGAAGAGTAGCAAAGAGAATAGAAGGAAATTCTCTATTTGCATTATTGAAGATATCTACGCCTTCTTTTCATCATGCTTTGCTGAAAGAGTTGAGAAACACGCAGAAAGAAATGCACTCTGCAGGGTATAGCTTTTTTGAGTATGAACGTGAGCATTATCTTTGTTTTGTGGATTTGGATGTCTTATCGGGCTCGAATATATTGACAAATTTAGAGCACACTATCCACAAGATCGACGAAACCAAGGAGCGCGATAATATTCTCCGGCTGAATTTTCAAGAAGGAGATCCTCCTTCGTTAAATCCACAAATTGCCATTGATCAGCGATGCCGCTGCTTGGCAATGGCTTTATTCGAGGGGCTAACGCGCCTCAGTGTTGAGGGCAAGCCTGAGCTTGCAGCGGCAAAAGAGATCCGTCGTTCTTCTTCAGATACTATTTACACGTTTATTTTGAGGAACCATTGTTGGTCCAATGGAGAAGAAGTTTCTGCTTTCGATTTTGAACAGAGTTGGAAAAAGGCGATCGCTCCTCAATCTCATTGCTTGCGATCCGACCTTTTTTTTATCATAAAAAATGCAAAGAAGGCTCATTTAGGACTAAAATCTCTAGATGAGGTGAAAATCAAAGCGATCAATGCCAAAACACTTATTGTCGAATTAGAATATCCCGCTTTTTACTTTTTACACCTGATCTCTAATCCCATTTTTTCCCCAGTTTATAGAGGAGAACAAGAACCTTATCACTTCAATGGCCCATTTCTTTTGAAGCAATGGAAACGGGACAGCTGCCTTCATTTAACATCGAATCCCTATTATTGGGATAAAAAGAATGTTCCACTAAAAGATATTACCATTTCCATGGTCAGAGACGTGAACTTAATAGGCAAACAGTTTGAAAATGGAGAGCTGGATTGGGTGGGAGAGCCTTTTACGACCTCATCGATAAGGCCATTTCACACCTTAGCCTCTTATCATCAAAAGAGCGTTTCACAAGTCTATTGGATTTATCTGAATACACATTCTTTCCCTTTGTTTTCAGCCCATATTCGAAAAGCGCTGGCTTGTGCGATTAACCGAGAGCAAATCACTCAAGAATTCGGGGGCGAGCCCTGTATTTTTAATGCGATTTTCAACTTGTCTCGCCAAAAAATCCCTTATTGGGATGGTAATCCCTCATTGGCCCGAGAATTTTTCCAAGAAGGTTTAAAAGAACTCAAAATACATCCCGACGAATTCCCTCCAATCACCCTTTATTGGAGTGCAGATGGAGAGCGAAGCCTAGTCCTTACCATCCAAGAACAGATCCAATCTGTTCTTGGGATTAAAATTCACTTGAAGAACATGGAATGGAAATCTCTTTCTTATTTATTGGATAAAAGAGAATACCAAATGGCGTCTTGTTATCGATCAACATCTCCGCTGTATCCAAGATCTTATTTGGAACTATTTCGCGACCGTTCAAATCTGTACAATTCTTCTCAATGGGAAAACATCCACTACACGAATTATCTAGATCGAGCTTTACAATGTTTTCAGGCGGAACAAAGAGAAAAATGGCTGATCAAAGCAGAGCAGATCCTCATGGATGAAATGCCGATTATTCCCATCTTCTTCCCGAATTACATGTATATTTTAGGCGGAAAAGTCGAAAAAGCAGTCATTGCTCCCAATGGAGATGTCGATTTCAAGTGGATTTCGATTTCCCGAAATTCAACAGTATAGTAGCCTTTCCGGCTAGGAGCGTGTTATTTGCGTCTTTTCTTTGAGTCTTGTGTATGAAAACGTTTTCTCTCATTTTCCTTCTTGTTGCAGTCATTTTCAGTTGGATTCTGTTTATGCCAGGTCGTATTTCCAAGAAAGGTGTGAAAGCCATATCTAATCATTTGAGAGTGAATTTATCTGAGGGGGATCCTTCTTCTTTGCATCCTCACCGAAATGTGGATGTGCGAGGGCGCATCATTGGTAAGGCTCTTTTTGAAGGCCTTACAAGGCTTGGCACTCATGGCAAAGCCGAGCTTGCTGCCGCAAATCAAGTAGAGATCGATGATTCTTACACGCATTTCCGATTTTCAATCAGACCCCACTGCTGGACTAACGGGCAGGTGGTCACTGCTTATGATTTTGAGAAAGCGTGGAAAACAGCCCTTCATCCTAATACACGTTGTTCTCGCGCCGACCTTTTCTATATCATTAAAAATGCTAAAAAGGCCAAGTGCGGCGAAGTTCCTTTAGAGGCTTTAGGAGTGAAGGCCCTGGATGCGACCACGTTGATTGTGGAATTGCAACAACCTGCTCCCTATTTTCTTGCCCTAATTTCTCATCCGATTTTTTCCCCTATTTGTGGCGAGGAAGATGAGCCCACCATTTTTAATGGCCCCTTTGTTTTAGGAAATTGGAAACACGGATCTGTGTTTGAACTCGAGCGTAACCCTAGATACTGGGATGCAGAGAATGTTAAGTTGGACAAAGTGAGTATTTCGATGATTGCCGATCCCAATACTGAGTTTTTCCTTTTTGAAAAAGGAGAGTATGACGTCATGGGGGATACTTTTGACTCCATTCCTGCGAATCTTTTACCCACCGCAAAACAAGATCCTCGATTTCACACGGAGGCAATCTCCCGGGTCTATTGGCTTTACCTGAATACGGAAACCCCTCCTTTTAACTCTGCTTGGATTCGCAAAGCATTTGCCTATGCTATCAATCGTCAAAACCTTGTTAAAAATTTTCTTACTACGGATATCTCGTGCACAACTATTCTTCCTAAAACATTGACCTTGCTCGATGAAACATCGAGGATCGATGAAAATCGAGAAAAGGCTCTCCACTATTTTGAACAGGGCCTTCAAGAACTTGGGTTAACGAGGGAAACTTTTCCTAAAGTGACCATGAGCTATTGCACTTATGGAAGTCAGAAAAGTTTGACTCAAATCCTTCAAGAAAACCTGAGGGAGGCTTTAGGGATTGAGGTAGACATCCAAGCGTTTGAGTGGAATGTCTTGCAAGATCATCTCATTCACGGTCAATTCCAAATCGCAAGCTGCACTCGAAATTCCATCTATGAAGATCCGTTTTATTTTTTAGATATTTTCACGGAAAAAAGCTGCTCTTACAATTTTTCCCGATGGGAAAATAAGACTTATCAACAGCTGCTCACTCGAGCAAGCGCTACTTTTGATATGAAGGAAAGAGATCAGCATCTTCGTGAAGCTGAGCAACTACTGATGGATGAAATGCCTGTGATTCCGATTCACATGGAAACCTGTAAATTTCTTTTGAATGAGAAATTAAGAGGCTATGCGATTAATCGGTCCGGATATGTCGATTTCAAAGGCCTATCCCTTGCAGAGTGAAAAGCGTCTTAGATCAAGTGGAACAAGTCGCGCAGCAGCGCGATGGTAACCTCGATGAGGATCAAGAGGATAATGATCGTCTCTAGGCGCGAAGTGTGTTGATGGTTGAGCTCGCTGGAAAGGATCTCGAAAAGTTCGTGGACAACATTGAGGCGTTTATTGAGAATTTCGACGCGCTTGGTGACGTCGAGATAATGCGCAGCGCGGCGATAGAACGGCTCGAGTTCAGGATAATCCCAAAAAAATTCAGGGGTATCGAGGATTTCGCTATGCAGATTGATGAAGCTGCGTTCAATGAAGATTTCACCCATTTTTTTGGAAATCTCCTTGCGAGAAAGCGGGATTTTTCCTTTTTGGGCAAGGTTGGTGGGTAATTGTTTGGTGTGATCGATGGTTTTTTGAATGAGCTCTTCAAAGGTCGAAAGTTTTACCGACTGGGCAATTCCGTGAGAGATCGCGAGTTTGGTCAGAGTGCTTTTATTGTGAAGAAAGATTTCATCCTCTTCAATCTTGATCGTATCGCCATAAGTGAATGTGAATTCATCCAGTTCGATTTTTGCTAAAGATTCTTTTTCAAATTCCTTGAGAGATTGCAGGATTTCTCTTTCTTCTTCTTCTGCAAATCCCCAACAGACGACAGCGCCGTAAGAGAAATAAAAGATGTCTCCTTTAATCTGCTTATCTTCCTTAATTTGAATATGGATGACATCGCGAAAAAGCTGAGTAGAACCTAGCCGTTGCAGGTATTGAAACAGACGAGGAATATCATAGGTAGAAGCAGTGCAATAGCAAGTACAGCGCATGTTTTTTCAATCCTTAAGACAAGGCCTACAGTCTTCATCTTTATAGCTGATCGGCCATTAAAAAGAAATTATTGAGGTTGAAGAAGGCAGGGTATAGGAAATTAAATCGTCGCTATGGATATTCAGATTTTTGGGCACACCATGCTCGATTAGACTGGCAAACAACCCGGCCTCAGTAAGCAATCGAATGGTATTTGAGTTTAGATGCCCAAATTCTTCCAGAAATGTTTTCCCAGGATCTTGTGTATGGAACACAGGATCTTGACGAATTTTAAACGCTTGAATCAACCATTCTGTATCCCTATGAGTGGCTAGGTAATCATAGGCATCTTGGTTAAATCGGTATTCTCCTCGGCCCTGCGCCAAAATCGTGAGGAAATTAATACGATTTTTGCTGTTGGTCGTCGTTAGATGGACGAAATATTCGTTGCAAATCACATTGGTGTAGCAGTTTTTGCTGCAATGTCGTGTGCCCACATCGTCTGTCTGAATTTGACCGGATGTTATTCCAGCTTCCAAAAGGTCGGCTTTCTCAGCGTGAAACTGGTCGTGTTTTTCTGTCAGCATCGCATGCAATTGCCCGGCAGAAATTGCGATTTTGTATCTACGCAATTGCTCTAAAATCAGCTCTTCTGAAACACGGCAAGAATGGGCTAACGTGATGACATGCGCTCTCAAGGCCGCTCCATAATGCCCCTGAATATGCAATGGAATCTGACCTTCGATGTATGTCCCATCTGGCAGTTGCCAGCGTTCGATCTCGTATCGAGTGTTATATGCCTGGCAAACGAGATCTTGAATGTCATACTTCCGAGTGCCTTTAAAAATAGCCCCTTCGGGAATGGTATCTGGCTTAAGTCGGTTGATATTGTGGAAAGTCAGTCCTGTTTTTTTACTGCGCGGGTGCTTGCCTCGACCAGAGTTCCCTCTATTCCCCTTCCCATCTTTTGGTTCTTTCTCGGAATTTTCTAAATCGCCGGGAGGTATTTTAGGGCGCGGGGGCGTTTGCTTGAGGCGAGCAATTTCATCTCTGAGAGTTTGATTTTCGATGCGCAATTCAGCATTGGCCTGTATGGCCATGCTCAGTTGATTCAAAAGATTCGACACAGTTGCTCGGAGAGAGGCCTGTTCATTGCGCAATAGGATGAGTTCTTGTTGAAGAGAGGCATTGGCTGTTGTCATTTGAGTGCTTCCCAAAAAATGAAAGCAGTAATAATGCGACAAATTCTTTAGTTAACGTATCGCTCATGATCACGGAGATCAGGGGATTAAATATGAATGCTCTTTACGGGAGAATGGATATGAAATTGAAGAAAATTGGCTTGTTAGCGATGATTTCTTTTTTTGTGGTGTCGACTGGCCTGCATGCTGGTAATGGCGGAAATGGCGGAGATGGCGGTCATGCAGGTGGTAGTGGTGGTGATGGAGGTAATGGGGGAAATAGTGGATCTGGTAATGGAGGAAACGGGGGAGCCGGTGGACACGGTGGAGCTAGCGGAGGGAATGGGGGAAATGGTGGTAACGGAGCATAGAGATGAAAAAAAAGCATTTTTTTCGATTCCCATTTTCAATTTCAGTTATAGTCATGTTGATCTCGTTTGTTAATGTCCATGCTGACGGCGGCCGTGGAGGAAATGGCGGCGACAGCAAGCATGGATCGGGTGGCAACGGGGGAAATGGCGGAAACAGTTCTTCCAGTCGCGGTGGCGATGGAGGCAATGGTGGTAACAGCGAACTGGGCAAAGGCGGGAACGGCGGCAATGGTGGCAACGGTCCCGCTGGAGGCGGTAGAGGTGGCACCGGTGGTCAAGGGCCTGGCGGAAATGGGAGCAATGGAAATAATGGAAACAAGAAATAACGGAGCTTCAAAAACATGAAAATTTTAACAACTCTACTTGGAGCGTTGGTGCTTTTTCCAATTGCACTTGTCCAATGTGATAATTCCACACCCGAAATCGATGAACAGGATTTAATTGGTTCCCTGATCAAACATGGCAAGGATGGTTGCCCAGGGATAAATGGTCAGAATGGCCAAAACGGGGAAAATGGGCAAAACGGTGGCAACGGAGGCAGAGGAGGGGATAGCGATTGGGGGTCTGGAGGAGATGGGGGTAATGGCGGAGACTGTGATTAATATGTCGCACGCTGTTCTTACCGAAAAATCTTATGGGGTGGGGACAATTGTCGTACCGATGATACGACAATTGTCGCATACCCATCTTTTCCATGGAGAAATACTACTTTCTCACTTTTGATATATGCTTGCCTGCATTGTCGCGATGCCGAAGACAGCCTGTTCATCTAGGGATGCGATTTCGCTTCTGATTTTTTCAAACGTTTTCCAATGCATGCCTTTTGGTTTTTGATTATCCAAAATACAATCGGAATCTGCGCCCAGCTTACGCACCAGTGCCCACTTCTTGTCAATGATCCGATCAAGCTTAGAGCGGTTTTGAGTAGAATAGGCAAGTTTGAGACATTTTCTGCAGAAAAAGATGCCCTGACGATTCAAATACAGCTTTTTACTTCGGCGGCGACAGTCTGGGTTTGTACAGAGGAACCAGTGACGCACCCCGCCGTAATTACACGGAGTGGTAACAACTGGGAAAGCCGCGAACTTGGGTTATGAGAAAACGCAGCTTGAATTGCAAATATTACAACAGGCAGACTATCGACTGAACCTTCAAGAAAATGCACTTCAATTCCAGGAGTTAACTGATTTAATAACCAGCTTTCCAATTCTTGGTTGCCGATTTTTTTCTTTTTAGGAAGGAATGTTGTGCCGACAACCTGACGAGTATTATCGTTGATACCCCAAACGATCAGGCAAGCGCTCCTACCTTCGTTTAGAAGGGTATGGCCATGATTTGGAAACCGCAGATGTCCATGATGCAGCTAACCGCTGGCTGGCTTCTGTTCTGTTTGGAGGAGAGCCTTCAGAGGGCATCTTAATTGCTCAAGAGCCCCTTCCTGCATCAACTTCGTTAAGGAATGCGCAAACACACATGTCTGATTATATCTTCAATCGAGGAAAGGACAAGGACAAAGGTGAGGGAGGTGGAGGAGGAAAGGGAGAAGTGCACGGGTCAGTAGGTGGAGGTAGGGACTCAAATGGCAATGAGAGTGCATCGGTTGATGTTGGAGGTTCCTATCATTCCGATAGTGGGTGGGACGTAGGGGGAAGTGCAGGAGTATCTGGTGGTAGAGATAGAGATGGGAATACAAGGACTGAAGTGCATGGGGAGGCTCATGGGGGATACAATTTCTAGTAGACCCAAATATGTTGTTCCACTACTTCTAACAATTGTAACTCTTGGTATTGGGTTGCTTCTGTGGTACTCCTTTGCAACGGGTTATTATAGTTACTTCGATGTCGCTTATGGTAGGCGTGACCGTCCTCTTATTACTGCGGAATTGCAAGGAAAAAGTTGTACCTTAGGACTTAGTATCGGATCTCGATTCCCCTTATTTTTACGTAAGGAGATGCTCGACACGGTTGATAAACAACCGCAAGGGATAGGCGAATGGCATGGCATTAACGGATGCAAATATGAAGCTTCCGCTTATGTTATTCCAAAGTTGAAAGTGGGAGACTTAGAGTTAAAAAATATTGTTGCTTATGAATCTGATGAAGAAGATTATGGTATCTTGGGTAGATTTTTAGGAGAGGAATTTAATCTTCTCCTTGATTTTCCTCACCATCGTGTTGTTGCTTGCGATACATTTTCTAAACTTCAGGCCAAGAAACTTGTTGGTAAGAATTGGATAAGCGTGCCTTTTGAAATGCATCGTGGCGGGATCGTTTTTCAGGTCAATACCGATTTAGGGACTTCCAAGTTTGTCATGAGCACTGCATTTATGATCACTTACCTTCGTTCCTCTCTCATTCCTCCTAATAACCCATTTCCTTTTGTCTCATCTCCACTTGTTCTTGGGGAACAACAATTTGGCAACGTCACGTTCGAATCAATAGATTTACCAGAAGGGCTTGATGAAATTGCTGGGTTTATCGGTATGGATTTTCTGAAAGAGCATGCTATCTATCTCGATTATGCGCACAAAATCGCTTATGTAGAGCCGCCAGGGAAATATTTTGAACGTATTCCCGTGACTTTTGCTAGCCATGGCAATCCTGTTATCGATGTAACTGTTGAAGGCAATGTGTATCCTCTACAACTCGATCTTGGCAGCTCCTTTCCTTTTGCTTTTCGAGAGGAGATTTTACAAAACATATGCAAGTCCAAATATGGTACTGCTTCATGGTATGATTTTAGAGGAAGAAAATATGAAGCACCTACCTATACCATTCCAGAAATTAAAATTAACAATCTGAGATTTGCTCATGTGTTTACCAAACTGGATAAAGATGATTTTCACGTTGGCGTAACGTTAAATGGTCTTCCTCAACAACCTATTGGAGTTATCGGATTGCCCATCCTCGAAAAATACAATCTGTTTCTGGATTTCCCCCATTTTGCAATTTATGCCAGTGCCGATCACTTACTTCTTCAACAAGCCAGCCTTTTCTCTCACAATCTTCTCGCTATTCCCTTTACCCTTCACCCAGATGGCATTCTTCTTTCCGTTGAAATAGATGCGGGAACCTATCGCTTAATGCTTGATACGGGTAGCACGTTTACGGCGATACGATCGCCACAGCCGGCCTCTACGGCGCGATTTTGTATGATGGGGCATGACTTTGGGGAGCGTTTTATTAAGGCGCTTGATGTGAGCCCACAATTTGATTTTGATGGATTTCTCGGCATGGATTTTCTTCGCGAATTTCCTCTCTTTATTGACTACTCCAACAGGCTAATCTATATCGATCTTCAAAAAGACAGCTTGCAAACTAACGCAATTGGGCCTTGAAAATCAGTTTTTTTCTAGGCCACTTACGTCCCTTGGGTAAATAAATAGCCTTCCTTCGGTTTGATGTGTCGAGTCGAAATTCGAAAAGAGAATGGTTAGAGTATTTCAGCATAACGATAACTCCCTGAATTCTTGAGTCGTTAAAAATAAGACAAATAGAAAATTTTCAAGAGCCATCTTCATTTTTTATCTAACTATTCAATTTTTCTGTCTGTTCAATATATATCCTGACTTCCGCGGATAGTCAGTAAGTGGGGAAACAATGATGCTCACATTATTTTCATAGAGAACATAACCGTCTTATTCTGTGGGGTTACAAATGAAATATTTCTTTGCCTAAAATAATGATGATCATGTATCTGCTAGTCCCATTACCAGTAGCATACTCAGAACAAAAATTAGAACAGGTAAACAGCAGTAAAAATACATCTTCTTGTATTTTTTTTTGGAATAGTTCGACCAGATAAAAACGATTGATGGGAGGATGGAAAAGGGAATGCAGAAGAAAGCAAAAATGATCATTAAGCCAAATAGAGTTGAAAGATTCGGTTTATCAAACACCATCAGATCGAAATAAAAAATCACATCGTCATTATAAGGGAACGCTTTAGTGTACATTAAGTAACCAAGCTTTTATTTAATATGTTTCGTTGTAATTATTCTTTTAAAGCTTAAGAAAAATATAAGGGTATTCTAATCTCAAGAAATTTCCAAGGAGATCATGAAAATTGAGGGAAATTAGGTTAAGATAGACTTATACCACTATTGAGTATGTCTATGACCTCCTTAATGTTTTCTGGCAGTTCAAGCTCTTTAGCTACAT
The DNA here is from genome assembly GCA_963718565.1 of uncultured Verrucomicrobiae bacterium. Classification (GTDB taxonomy): domain Bacteria; phylum Chlamydiota; class Chlamydiia; order Chlamydiales; family Rhabdochlamydiaceae; genus CAJCIW01. Next base: position 1,382,016 of record OY970364.1, on the reverse strand, counting down.
CGCCAAGACCCTGTAGATGTGCTGTCCACAATTGTTGAAGAGCCTTATGACCTGCTTCCTCAAACTGAATAGGCTTTAATGTCGTTCCACGATGCTCAAATGTTTTTTGCACATTTTCATGCAGCTTTGTAGAGCTTTGCAAGCTTTTATCACGCAAAAGTAAAAGTAGATCATGAAAGTCTTTCATCCGGTTATTTCTAGAGCCTTTTGAAAGAATGGTCTCTAATTTTTCTGCAAAAATTGTTTCGATAGGATAGACTAAAAGTGAAATGGATTCTTCAAAAAATGGCTTTCCACGATATTCAAAAAGTTTAATTTCTTTGTACTGCGGTTCTACGATATCACCTATGCCAACATCTACATGAATTTTATCTTTCATCTTGGCAAAAGAAACTTTGAGAGTTGTACGATACCCGGAATACTCCATATGCGGCTGAGAAAGTATTTCAATGCCTTCAAAAGAAAAAGTAAATCCGTCTTCCGACGGTATCAATACGATCTCTTCAAAAACCTCTTGAAGCCCTTTTACTTCGGCATTCATCTGCGTTAAAAGAAAATCAAGGTCTACGGTTTCTCTTCCAATTTTCATCATGTAGGAAAGTAGAAATCCACCTTTAAATATAAATTTATTGACGTGGGAAGAGCGGGCTAATCGAGTCAGAAATCTTTCTAAAAGAAGTTGTTTCCAGCAGGCATTAAAAGGAATCTCTTTTTCTTTGGCGATGGTTTGGAGTCTATCCTTGAGAGCTTGTTCATTTATCATGTGGTTATACTCAGTAAATAAGGTGAAATATCGAATTGAAGCTTTTTAGCATAGGCTTCAAGCTTTATTAGGTCGATGCGGTTTTTTCCACCTTGTGCTACAGCTGATTTTAAAGCTTTAATAGCAGTTTCTCGACTCAAGAGGCGAAATGCATCTATAATTGTGCGTTCCCTGTCAAAAATTGAAATGCGGGCTCCTTCTAGTTCGATTTCGGTTTTGCCTAAATCGAGATCGCGAAAGCGAACGATTTTAATTTGACGACTACTTCGAGCTGAAGTTCCATGTCGAATTCCAATCCAGTGTTGACGAGGGATTTCTTCAGTTAAATCATACACAGCAAGCGCAGAAATCAGGCATACCACTCCACCACTAATGGAATGAACAGCTTCTATGAGGTCTATCCAACGGAAAGCTTCAGGATTTTGATAATTGATTGCTTGATATACTCCATGCCGAATTCTTTTTAGTTGTCCAGCTTTAACATAGTAGCTTAAAACTGCGGCAGAGACTCCCAAGTTTTTGGCCTCTTTTGCTGTGAAAGATGGCTGATCAAGTAAAGGAATAAGAAGTATTAGACAGGCCTTTGGTCGCATGGAAATATCCTTTTCTTTAACTTAACAAAAACGCCCAAAGAAGTCAATTGGGTTTTAAAATTAAGTTAAGGATGAGACATAGCAACGAGGCTTAGCAATGAGTTTTGTATATTCAGCGGAGATACATCCCCTGCAAATTTCCTGTCAAATTTCCTTGAAGGGATTTGAATGAAAAAGTAAGATCTTCCTTTCATTTCTTGCGAGAGTGGCGGAATTGGTAGACGCGCTACTTTGAGGTGGTAGTGGGGTTTCTCGTAGGGGTTCGAGTCCCCTCTCTCGCATTATTCTCTTTTTCTTGGATGCGTTCCTTTAAGGGGGTATTTTCAAACTTCTGACAGATTAGCTTCCTGTGACATATGTTTAAAGGCCACATGAGCGCGACGGATGAAATCAACGCAGAGCCGCAAAGACCCGGAGAAAATTGAAAACAGATTGACAGAGCAGGTAATAGATGCTGCTTTGGGCGGAAACTGCTTCGCGATGGTATAGAGGGAATTGCAAAACTCCTCGCCGCATAAAATCGCGCTTTTGGCACCTGTCGCCTTGGCGGCGGCTCTCCTATTTATCCAAGTATGCTTTCGCCGCCGCTAACCGGACCCGCTGTGCGGGTTCTGGCAACTTTAATATACCCCGTTTTCAAATTAAGTTTGAAAACACCCTCTCAAAGAAAAATTTTACGATTTGTTTGTAAAAAATTTGAAAAAAAATCGTGTCTGGTTTATCAACTAAATTTTAGTTTACAGGCCTTTTCAGATTTAAAATATTTTTTACATACAAGAAAATGAGATTTTTTCGAATTCCGATTAAAAACTCCCCATGGCTGCGAGCGCGATCGCTCATCTGTTTTTCTTTGCTGTCGGCCAATGCTTCGCTTTTCGGCGTTACCTATACTGTTTCCAATACTAGTGACAGTGGGGCCGGTTCTTTGCGCCAGGCGATTATTGATGCCAATACAGCAGCGGTGCCAAACAGCCTCATTCAATTTATGACAGGCGGGACAATCTCTTTGGCAAGCTCATTGCCTCTTATAGGATCTAGCATTTCGACGATAGACTCGAATGGAAATAGCGTGACGATTAACGGGAACAGTTTGTACCAGATATTTTTTGTATCGCCCAATGTGACAACATTGGCGATAGAAAGCGACATCACATTTTTATCGGGCACATCGATTGGCGGCTCTGGAGGAGGTCTGGGAGGAAATGGCGGCGGCGGCGGCTTGGGCGCCGGCGGAGGGCTATTTGTGGGTACTGGCGCAACAGTCACTGTGACCGGGAGTACATTTTCAAATTGTCAAGCTGTTGGGGGAAATGGAGGCGTTCAAACGGTGACTGGCACCAGCGGCGGTGGTGGTGGTGGTATGAATGATGGGACCGGAGGGAATACGACTGGCGGTGGTGGCGGCGGTGGCGGTGGTGGATATGACAGCGATGGGGGCGAGGGAGATTCCGGGGGAGGCGGAGGCGGCGGACTATTTTTCGGCGGGGGTGATGGCGCTGCGTCTGGCAATTCGGGAGGTGGCGGAGGTGGATCGGATGCCAATGTAGGACAAAATGGCAGCGGGATTTCGACTACAGGAGGGAATGGGGGAGCTGATTCTTTAGGCAATCCGGGGGGAACGGGCGGATCATCAGGAAGCGCTGGCGGAAGCGGTACGGGCGACAGCGGCGGCGGAGGAGGAGGCGGAAATACTTCCGGCAATGGAGGTGGAGGGGGAACTTCTGCAATGGGAGCCGGCGGCGGCGGTGGTGGAACTGTCACTGGAGGGGCAGGAGGAAATTCTACGGGATCTTTTGGAGGTGGCGGCGGAGGCGGGAATGGAACGACCGGTGGCATTGGAGGTGCGGGATCTTTTGGAGGCGGTGGAGGCGGTGCCGGGCCTGGAACGAGTGGGGGAACAGGAGGATTTGGCGGTGGCGGCGGCGGCGGCGGTTCGAATGGTACAGCTGGAGTCGGAGGATTGGGCGGTGGAAGCGGAGGCGGAAGTGCCGCTGCTCTTGCAGGGTTCGGAGGAGGCTTTGGCGGCAGCGGCGTGGCATCAGGGAATGGGGGAGGAGGCGGCGCTGGCCTAGGCGGTGCGATCTTTGTGCAAAGAGGGGGGACGTTGATTATCAGCGATCCTTCCTCGCCTCCATTGTTTAATACCAACAGTGCGACAGGAGGAGGTGGTGGAATAGGATTTATGACGGGATCTTCCGGTACCGTAGGCAAGGGCCAAAGTCCTGACATTTTTTTGATGTCAGGAGGATTGGTGGAATTCACCAATTCAGGAACCATTAGTGTACCGACCAATATTACGAGCGACTTAGGCGCCGGAGGGGGCACAGGCGGCGGGCTGATGATGAACGGCACCGGAACATTATCGCTAGTAGGAGGAACGAATACCTACCTGGGAACGACCTATCTCAATGGAGGAACAGTTCAGATTTCAAGCGATAACAATCTAGGATTCAGCACGAACAGTCTGCAGTTCAACGGAGGCACTTTAGAGATCACTACGCCATTAAGCTCTAACCGACCCGTTACTTTTACTGGGCCAGGGACTTTTCTTGTCGATGCTTTGGCAACGGGAACTTTTGCAGGAGCGGTGACGGGAGGCGGAGGAATCACCGTCGATGGGATGGGAACGTTGGTTTTGTCAGGGGCGAATACTTTCACAAGTCCGGTGACCATCGGAAGCATGGCATCTCTTCAATTCAATTCGACGAGCAGCTTTCCCCCTTCTCTTAACGTTACTGACAACGGAACATTGATTTTTAACAATCTTCTATCCACAACCATTACTGCTTCAGGAATGATCGACGGGACCGGCGGCTTGTCCGTCACAGGAGGGGGAACTGTGATTCTCTCCGGAGAAAATACTTACTTAGGGCCAACGACGATTGCTTTAGGCACACTGCAAATCGATGATACTTATAGTTTATCTGGATCAGAAGTTGTAGATAATGGAGCGCTTGTTTTCAACAATAGTTCACCTATTATAGTCAATGAAAATATTTCCGGAACAGGCTCTGTGACCATACAAGGAGGATCTTCAGTCATTTTTATTGGATTGGACGCCACCTATACAGGGACAACAACCATTGATTTAGGAACGCTGCAAATCAATAATGCCACCAGCTTTCCGCGCTTTAGTACGGTCGTGAATGACGATACTCTCATTTTCAATCAGTCCGGAATATTGACTGTCGATGGATCGATTAGCGGCAGCGGAGCCTTGATATTGCAAGCCTCTGGAACGGTCATTCTCGCAGGCGACAATACTTATTTGGGGACGACGACGATTTCAGCGGGAACCTTGCAAATTAATTCCAACAATGGCCTTCCTACATCCGGAACAGTGGTAGACGACAGCTCGCTTGTGTTTAATAATTCCGGGACGGGGACTTTTTCTGGAGACATTTCCGGGACGGGTACCTTGACGATGGAAGGAACCGGCACCATGATTCTTTCCGGGATGAATACCTACATGGGGCAAACGACGCTCTCGACAGGGACATTGCAGATCAATAATGCCGATAGCCTGCCGATGAATCAAGTCAATGACAACGGGATTTTGAATTTTAACGTCCCGGGAACTTATACATTTTCAGGATTCATCACAGGGTCGGGATCTGTCAATAATATCGGAAGCGGGACACTCATCCTTTCTAATCCGAGTAATAATTTTACCGGAGGGCTGGCGTTCACAAATGGCGCTATTGGGATATTTACCGGGACCAGCAGCTTCGGGGCTCCGACTTCAACGCTGACTCTCAATGATGGAACCCTTCTTGTTCCTGTTACCCCTTCCTTTACATCACAGCATCCCATTATTCTGACAGGCCAGGGGGGCACGATTGATGTCTCAGACGTGGCGACAATCGTCACTCAGGCGGGGAACATCATCGGTCCGGGCCAGCTGACCTTGACCGGACCTGGAGAAATGATATTTACAGGGGATAATACTTACAGCGGTACAACAACAATTAGTTCTGGGATTCTCCAGATCGATAATGCTGATAGTTTTCCCTTTGGAAGCAATGTCATTAATAATGGGTCGTTTATTTTCAATCAATCCGGGACAGCGAGCTTGGCCGGGGGGATTTCAGGCTCTGGTTCGTTGACGATGCAGGGTGCTGGAACGCTTATCTTGTCCGGCAATGATATCTATACCGGAACAACAACGATCTCTTCAGGAACATTACAGATCAATGCTTTCAATAGTCTTGCAGGCACAGGCGATGTCATCAACGATAGTGTGCTCAATTTCACTCATTCGGGAACGGCGACAGTCACTAGTTTGATCAGCGGAAGCGGACCGGTCAACGTGCTTAGCAACGGGACTCTTGCGATGACCAATACTTCTAACAGCTATCAAGGAGGGACCTCTGTATCCAATAATGGGACAGTGCAAATCACCAATGATGGAGAGCTGGGCATGTCGGGCACAGGTATCACTTTGAATAGAGGAATCCTAGATTTCCCTACAGGCACGCTTGCGTTGACATCTACACGTCCGATCACACTCAATGGACCCGGAACTTTCTCTGTCGATGATCCTGCAGGTACTGTGACATGGGAGGGAGATATCACAGGGGGAGGATCTTTGACAAAACAAGGATCTGGAACTCTTGTTCTAGATGCAGCGGGTAGTAATTCTTATGTTGGAACGACGACCATCAACGGCGGCACATTGAGCATCAGTACGGTCAATAGCTTACCTTCGGGACAAAACATTTACAATCAAGGGACATTGCTTCTCGATTATTCTGGGACAAAAACATTGTCGGGGAACATCAGTGGTGTAGGATTGCTCTCAAACATCGGCGGAGGCACTGTCGTGCTTTCGAATACGGGGAATAGTTACACCGGCGGTACCAGTGTTTCCAATAGTGGAACTGTCGCAGTTACCAGCGGTTTTCAATTAGGCGGATCTAGTAATTTACTCACTCTTAACAGTGGAACATTGGACATTCCCGTGGGTTCACCCTTTGAAGTCTTTGTGACTCAGCCTATTTTTCTGAGCGGGCCAGGGATCGTAGCTGTTGACGATGCTGCCGTCACAGCCTATCTGCAGGGTAATATTACCGGACCGGGCTCCTTGACAACGCAGGGCCCCGGAACCGTGATTATCGTTGGAAATAATTCCTATTCGGGGACCACGACGATCTCCTCGGGAACATTAGAGGTCACCGCCTCCAATAGCCTCCCTTCATCTACCTCTGTGGTCGACAATGGAACTTTATCATTCAATCTTCCCGGAACGATTTCGGTTTCAAATGACATCAGTGGGACGGGGGGGTTGCTGATGCAGGGGACTGGGATCTTGATTTTGTCTGGTGCAAATAGTTACATGGGGCCAACAACTATCTCTTCTGGAACTTTGCAGATCAATGCTTCAGGGAGTTTACCCGCAGGTTCATCTGTGACAGATAATGGGGCATTTGTTTTCAATATTCCCGGCACATCCACTTTTTCAGGGACGATCAATGGGACTGGTGGCGTTTCTCAAATCGCGGCCGGCACCCTCATCTTAAGCGGGACGAATGGCTATACCGGAACGACGACGATTTCTTCTGGAACACTTCAAATTAATGCCGCTAGCAGTTTACCTGCGGGGTCCAACATTGTTGACAATGGGGTTTTGAATATCAATGCCACAGGGACAACCACTCTGAATGGAGCGATCAGTGGAAGCGGTTCTGTAAACCTTATCAATAGCGGGACTTTAGTTCTTTCAAATAGCTCCAATAGTTACATGGGAGGAACGGCTGTTTCAAACGGCGGGACGCTTCAAATCAGTAGCGCTGGACAAATGGGAAATCTTTTTTCTGCACTGACATTGAACAGTGGGACATTAGATGTTCCCGTGGGGACGACTTCTTTATTATTAAAAAATCCCATCAACTTGAATGGGCCAGGAACGGTGTCGGTAGACGATCCTTTGGGCATCGTGACGCTGCAAGGAAATATCAGCGGGGCTGGCTCTTTTGCAAAACAGGGATCAGGGATATTGATCCTCGAAGGCAATAACAACTATTCAGGAACGACGACTATTGCCACTGGAACATTGCAAATCAATGCCTTGTCCGCGCTTTCCATGACAAGCAATGTGATCGATGATGGCACCCTTGTGTTCAATCAGCCCGGAACAGCTAATTTTTCAGGAATGATCAGCGGAAGCGGCGGGCTGACGATGCAAGGGCCGGGCACGCTTATTCTTTCCGGAACAAATTCTTATCTCGGGCCCACCCTCGTTTCGACAGGAACCCTTCAAGTGAATACAGCAAGCAGCCTCCCCACAGGAACGAATCTGACAGACAATGGAATTGTGAATTTTGATATTCCAGGTACGTTCACATTTAATGGGCAGATCACAGGCACAGGATCGGTGAACCAGATCAGCAATGGGACTCTTTTTCTTTCAAATGGCAGCAATAGCTATTCCGGAGGCACAAGCATTACAGGAGCTGGAAAGATTCAATGGACAAGTGATGCGCAATTGGGAAACTCTTTGGGTCTGATCACCTTCAACAATGGAACGCTGGATATCCCTTCAAGCACGCTATCGTTGACATCTGCTCGCCCCGTCGCTTTGCGCGGGCCGGGGACTGTCTTGGTAGGTAATCCTGCTGGTGTGGTGACTTTACAAGGCGACATCTATGGAGAAAGCTCATTGACGGCGCAAGGTCCTGGAACATTGGTCCTTTCGGGCAGTAACAGTTTTGCAGGCCCTCTTGTGATCAATGCCGGAACGGTACAAATCGCTAGTGCAAATGCTGTTCCGACCACAAGCAACGTGATTGACAATGGAAGTTTTGTTTTCAGCAATTCCGGTACAGCTGTTGTCTCAGGCAATATTACAGGATCTGGAACAATGACAATCCAAGGGCCAGGCACAGTTGTTCTCAATGGGACCAATACCTTTCTTGGATCTGCGACCGTCAATGCAGGGGAGCTCATCGTCGATGGGTCTGTGACCGCACCCATCACCGTCAACCATCCGGGGACATTAGGGGGAACGGGGACTGTTGGCAATGCGCTTATTCAAGGAAATATTTCTCCAGGAAATAGCATTGGGCTTATTCAAGGCATGAATTTTACTCTTTCTCCCACTAGCTCTTATCTCCTGGAATTTGACAATACGACCTCTGATTTGATCTCAGCGTCAAATTCCGTGACGATCGATGGGGGCCAATTAGTGTTAATCCCATTCGGACTGACCGAGCCAGCAGGATCCTATACGATCATCACAGCTTCAACAGTGACGACAAATAGCCCTTTTACTCTGGTCAACCCTTTGACGCGCTTTAATTTTTCCGTACAATACGATCCCACTGAGGTCCTTTTAACTCTTGCAGGCGCGCCCATTCCTTTTAGCAATTTGGTCACCTCAGGAAATCCAGGTGCTGTTGCCAGGTGCTTTGATGCCCTCTCATCGAAAAACCCATCGGATATTGCCGATGTGATCGAGATTCTCAATGTGCAGACGCCCAGCCAAATGGCGGGCTCTTTTAACCAGATGCAGCCTGGCAACGGAAACGATATCGGCTTGGGACAAGAAAATGTCGCTGAAAGAATCCGTCAAACCTTCACAGATCATTTTCTAGAGCTTCGAACACAAGAATGCCGAAAAAAATGCGGTTGGGACCTTTGGATGATGCCTTTTATGCAATGGGCCGATCAGAGTGGATATTACAGTTCAAAGGGATACAAGGAAAAATTCGTGGGTGTGACGACGGCGACAGGCTATCAGTTTAGCCATTGTGCAGTCACTGCAGGATTTTCCTATGCACACGCCGATCTGGATGTCGTGGGAGGCCGCACCAAGGCGGACTTCAATACCTATGCTGGGACAGTAGGCGCTCAGTGGACACAATCAAGCGTTTTTGCAGATCTTCTTTTTTCTTATCTTTACAATAGCGTCCATGCATCTAGACGTATGAGATTCCATGTGACCACACCCTTCTTCTCTGCTTCAACTAAGAGAGAGGCATCGCATCACCAGCGCTCTAACGAGCTGATGGGACATTTCGGGTTTGGCTATGATTTCAAAATGCACTGGGGTAAGAAGCACCATCTGGATATCTATCCTTTCGCCGACTTGGACTATATCTATGTCGATCAAGCGGGATACAGAGAGAAAGGAGCACACAGCCTGGATCTAAAAGTCTACAGCAAGCAGTACGACCTATTACGCCCCGAGGGAGGTCTTGGCTTTGCGTATCGAGGATGCATCCACGATATCGATCTGGCGTTGGACATTTCAGGATCCTATGTTTATGAATTTAGATTTTTAGGGAAAAAGACAAAGGCGAGATTTAAATACAGATCGCCACCTCAATTCACCGACATTACCATTTTTGGGAAAATGGTAGAGGTGAGTTCAAGAGAACAACCCTGTCGATTCAGCGTCAAAGGTCTTAAACCGGATAATAGTTTGATCTGTCCCTCGGCAGCTTTGAGCGTCGGGTCGACAAAATATGGGCTTTCACTCTTGCTGGGCTATCATGGAGAATATGGCAAACATTTCATTGTGAATGCCGCTGAAGTAGAACTTAGAAAAGCTTTTTAAACGGGAAGGTTGCTTGCGAACTTCTTCTTTTGGTTTGATTTTATTGATCGCTCCTTTTTATGGGTGGGCGGATTACCCCACTCCAAATACTGTCCTCACGGGTAGTTTTACTTTGGATGGAGCTGGTGCAACGATCGATGCGAACAACCTGCCCAACCTCACAGGGTATTTTCTGATGTCCGGAACACTGGACATGAGTAACGTCACCTTGCAAAATTTTCAAACTACCGGCGGTACTGGCAGCGGTGGGGGCGCCGGCCTAGGGGGAACGCTTTTTATCAATCAAGGTGTGATGGTCACGCTTAGCAATGTCAATATCTACGGTAGCACCGTAATAGGCGGAATGGGAGGGACCGGGAACAATGGCGGAATTTTGAACGGCTTTTTAATCCCCACATCGAATGGAGTCGATGGAACTGACGGTGTAGAAGCTTCTGATATCAGTGCCTTCACAAACTCAGGAAATGGAGGGCCGGGCACTAATGGATATTCAGGTTCAAACGCAACGGATGGCTTCGGAGGAAATGGAGGAGCCGGAGGAGTCGGAGCTGTTGGCCTTCCGGACAATTCGACAATAGACATTGCCACTGCCGAATCAGTAAAATCTATATTTGACCTCGCCAATGATGCGACGACCGATACGGCACTAGATATTGAAATTGCCGCGATCGAGGCGGCGATTCTCCTCTCGCAAGCAGAAGATGCCAATCCCTTTCTTCTTGGATATCCTTTGGTACAGGCAGTTGTCGATGAGGCAATAACAGCTGCCATCGTAACGCTTTCTGCAGCAATAGCTACGGATATTCCCGCAGCTACCGCACTGGTCGCAGCAACTGCTGCTTTTGAGACTGCAACCGCGGTGACGGCCTATGAGGTCACGGGGACCTCTGGGATGGGAGGGGTAGGTGGGGATGGGAACAATGGAGGAGATGGAAGTTTTGGATTTGGAGGGGGAAGAGGAGGAGATGGTGGGGATGGAGGAGATGCGACCCCTGATTCTGTGGCCGTAGGAGGACTGGGAGGCAGTTCCGGCAATGGAGGCAATGGAGGTTTTGGAGGAGGCGGAGGAAGAAGCGGCATTCCAGGAACCAGTGGCGCCAATGGAACATTTACTCCTGTCGTCAATGGGTTGATCATACCGATGAGTGGGGTAGGAGGATTTGGAGGATTTGGAGGAGGAGTAGGGAGTTATGGTCCCACTAGCCCAGATGGAATCAGCGGAGGGGGAGGTTCGGGATTCGGCGGAGCTATTTTTCTTGCAGACGGGGGAACATTAAGTATTACAGGGCCAGCTAATTTTTGCAGCAATGTCACTCAAGGAGGGTCCAGCCTCAATGGAGGTATTGCAGGCAGTGCGGCTGGAACAGATATTTTCATGATGACCGGCTCCTCTCTCCTATTGGATCCCGGAAGCGGTAATACTGTGTATTTCGAGGGATCCATTGTGGATGATTCAGCGGCAACTCTGCCCAATGCTTCGTTTGGCGCAGGCGATGGAGCAGGTCTTACTGTAAATAGTGGGCTTGTCATTTTTGATGGGCGGAACAGCTATTCAGGACAGACATTGATCACCGGAGGCGTTTTGCAAGCGCAAGACAGCGTCGGAGTTAATCTTAACAGCAATATCAATCTTGCCGGAGGGATTTTTCAAGGCAATGGAACGATGACCCGCTTTTTAGGCACAGGGTCTGGCAAACTCCAATTTGCAGGCTCAGGAGTGTCGAGTGGATTTTCATCGGCAGGAGGGGATTTCGACATCACTCTCAATTGCGGAGAAACTCTCATTTGGAATACGACTCCCTTTTTTTTGACAAACGGAGCGGATTTTCTTTTCGGGTCGTCCAGCGCTTCTGACCAAGTGACATTTAATAATCCCATCGATCTTGGCAGTGCAACGCGCACGATTCTTGCCACTTCAAATACCGGGAATACGAATCAAGCTATTTTGAGCGGGGCTCTTTCTAATGGATCTCTGATAGTCGGCGATAATGCCCATACGGGAGCGATTGTTTTAGGTGGAGCAAATACCTATCTGGGTGCAACGCAGATCGGTGGGGGTTCTCTTATTCTAACGGGGAGTTTGGCGAGTACCAACGTTACGATCGCTAGCGGCGCAACTCTTGAATGCGTCAATTCTGGTTTGAACAATCTGACAGCACTGACTGTGAGTGGGACCTTCAATCTCGATGCCAACGATGAAATTGCCACCCTTACAGGAGGTGGAGCGATCAACCTCAATGGAGGGACTTTGACTCTAAATAGCGGGGCATTTGCCGGTGTGATCGCCGGCTCGAGCCTAAGTAGCGGCATCACAAAAGTGACGGGAGGGGCGCTGATTTTATCCGGGTCCAACACATATTTGGGCCCTACGAATCTCGAAGACGGGACGCTTTCTCTATTAGGCACGCTTGGAAGCCAAGCGGTCAACATCTCTCCAGGAGCAACTTTTAATGATATCAATGCGGGTTTAAGCAGTACAACTTCAGTCACTGATAATGGCAGTTTGCTTCTAGGGGCAAATCAGGCCATCGGTGCTTTATTCGGCAATGGCGCCGCCTCCATCCAAAATGCTTCCTTGACTGTCGGCAGCGGCAGTTTTGCAGGAGTGATCTCAGGGTCGAACACTGCGTTCGGACTGACAAAGAACAGTACCGGCACGCTGACCCTTTCAGGGAACAATACCTATACAGGATTTACAGAGGTAGATGCAGGGTCTTTAATTTTACAAGGCACTTTGAGAAGCCCGACTATCAATATCGAAGTAGGGGGGACGATGGAAGATGTCAATGGGGGACTTGCCACGACGACAGCTTTGTTGGCAGACGGCCTTTTTATTCTCGACGCGAATAATGCGATTGCGACATTGGCGGGCAGCGGATCCGTCAGTCTTAATGGAGGCACCTTAACTGTCAATAGCGGAACCTTTTCAGGTCCAATTACCGGCACGGCATCAAATAGTGGAATTACCAAGATTTCTGCGGGGACGCTCTCCTTGTCTGGTACGAATACTTATATTGGACCCACCCAGGTTAATGCGGGCACATTGCTGCTCACAGGTTCTTTGGCCAGCCAAATCGTCAATATTGCCGCAGGCGCAACGCTTCAGGACCAAAGCGGCGGCCTTTCCAGCCTTGCAGCGGTGACGAACAATGGCATTCTTTTTCTTGAATCGGACAATACGGTGAGCTCGCTTGTCAATTCTGGAGCAGTGGACGGGATCAACACATTGACTGCAGCCACTTATTTGCTTCAAAATGGATCGAATATCAACGCTAATCTCGGTACGGGCACCCTGACAACAACAGGAACGGTCAACCTTAGCGGAACAAGCGCGGCAACTAGCGTGAATGTTTCCTTGGGCAGTACTTTTAATCTCCTGGGGGCCCAACGCCTAGGCAGTACATCGAATGTGAACGTGGCTGGAACCTTAAATGTCGAGGGAGTGTCCCAGACGATCAATACGTTGAATGGGACAGGAGATCTGTTCGCAAATACTTTCCAGATTCAAAATGGAGGAACGTATTCCGGACTTATCGACACATCGACATTCATTACTGCCGGCGGGATCATGAATTTCAGTGGGGCGACATCGTTTTCAGCGGATATGATTATCAATGCTGGCGCAGAGCTCAATGTCTCTAATGCCGCGACGGTTACCAATGGACTCAATGTCACGGTCCAACCTAGCGGGTTTTTAAATGTAGCCACCAGTGCCGCGTTGAACGCGGGCGCTAATCTGATCGATAATGGGATTGTCCAGCTCGATACCACCGGTTCCATTACCGCAATCGATATTATCACGGGGGCAGGTTCGACGATCATTGTCCCAGACAGCTCCAGATTGACCTACACTCTTTTGACAGGCAACGGAACGATCAACAGTCTGGGAAATACTTTTGTAAATCTCGGTACGGTCGGCGGCAATTTGACATTTCTTAACAATTTTACAAACCAAGGAATTTTGAGTCCAGGGACCTCTCCCGGATTAACGGTAGTGAATGGAAACTACACCGAAGCAAACCAGTACCTCATCGAGATCGATAATACAGTGCCTGTCACAGGATATGATCAGGTCCGTGTGGGGGGCGTTGCCACCTTGCTGCCTTCGAGTTATTTCAATGTCCAAATGTTAAGCGGCGCTCTTGTCCCAGGAAATATCTTTCAAGTCATTGCTAATGGAGGCGGCGGTCCGATCTTCGTCAATGGGATTTTAGGGAACATGAGTCTGACTGTGAATATGCTTCCTGCCAATGTCAATGCGATTCTTTTCGATTCGGGTACGGGTCAAATCATCGTGACAGGGATCAGTCCTTTTCCTCCTATTCCTCCCACCCCCGGTCCCAATCCTTTTTTTAGCCTCGGCTGTACTAGCAATGAGAATGCCGCATCGAAGGCCATTTTCAAAGCTGCCTTGTTTGGGACCAATCAGATCAATTCGAACACTGTAGCTGGCCTCCTGGCTAAGGAGATCCTTGAAGGGAACGCTTGCGACAATCTCTCTCTTTTTACTCCTACTTTTTACGGTGCTGAAGCAGATTTTGCATTTGCGGGCGATCGCGCATTAGCCAGCCAAATCTGGGACCGTGTCTCGGTCTTTGCTAGCCTGCCGGAGAGGTGCTGTCCACATGTTTCAGTGTTTGGGGGGTATCTTCAAACCGACGAAAGAAAGATCCATGGGGCTAATCTGGTACGCCAGGATATTTTTGGAGGAGTTGATTATGCGACCTGCAGAGGATTTTCTGTCGGCGCGGCCATTTCCGATGTGATGGGACAGATCAAATCTGTAAAAAGCCTTGGAAAAGGGCATATCGATGGAGTTGCAGGGCTTGTTTACTTTAGGAAAAACCTAGGTGCTTACTTTACCGCCTATGGAACAGTTTCCGGCTCCACTTTGGAAAACCATTTCCATCGCCCGACATTGAACGGAAGAGTGAGAAGCAGGAGCAACATGACTGCCATCACGAGTAATTTGAGCTTGCTCTTCAAAGGGTGGACCCACCATCGGTTTGCCATTTCTCCTCGAGCCAATATCGTCTATTCTCAAGCCTCTGTGAACCATTTCAAAGAAAAAGGAGAGATCGATGCTTTGCATGGCAGCGATTTTAGCGCCAGGTTCTTTACAGGTGAATTAGGTCTTTCAGCATTATATTCGGCTTCGAATTTCGCGATCGAGGCTATCTTCGGGGTAGAGCAGCCCTTTACCTCTCTTAGGGACAATCTAGACGTGTATATCGTCGCAAGTCCCAATATCCGTTATGCGCTTTCCCTTCCTAAGGCAGCAAAGACCCGGGTGAACGGTGGAGTCAACTTTGGGTTCCAAGTGGGAAAGATCACCACTTTGTATGCTGGCTATGAAGTAATCTCAGGCGGAGATTGGGACCACTTATTCGACGCTGGCATCCGCATCTGCTTGTAAATAGGCAAGAAGACTGAAGAGTTGAGAAAAAATTTGTCAAAATCGCTGCCCTTTCCAACCTCGGTTCTAAAAGAAATCCATTTTACCACCCGCTTCGCAAGCTCGCTCTCGAGCGAGCTTGCGAAGCGGGTGGTAAAATATTCTTTCTAGAATTGAGGCCGGCGACGCTACTAGTGGTGTGGACAAGTTCTTCTCAACTCTTCAGTTTGAAGCATTCATAATGAATGGTTTGTAATTAATTGACAATTAATTCAAAATAATTGATTTTAAAAAATATAAGCAAAATATCTATGCAATAAATAAATATAAAGTGATAATATAGACCATTATGGCTAAAAAATACGATGAAAGTACAGTTTTATCTTTAGATGCATTGGCTCACATTCGGCTTCGTCCAGGAATGTACATTGGCCGTCTTGGCGATGGTTCCCATCCCGATGATGGAATCTATGTCATGCTCAAAGAAGTGATCGACAACTCCGTCGATGAATTCATCATGCATCAGGGCCAAAGATCGCGATCGAGCTCGATGAGAAAACCTCAAAAGTGTCAGTGCGAGACTGGGGACGCGGGATTCCTCTCGGCAAAGTTATCGAATGCGTGAGTCAGATCAACACAGGCGCCAAATACAATGATGATGTTTTTCAGTTTTCTGTGGGCCTCAATGGGGTGGGTACAAAGGCGGTTAACGCTCTTTCTTCTCACTTTGTCGTGAAAAGCTTCCGCGAAGGGGAATTTGTCGAAGCGCGCTTTGTCGAAAGGTGTCCTTAAAGAAAAGAAGAAAGGAAAAACAAAAGAAGCGGATGGCACTTGGATCGAATTCATTCCCGATCCCACATCTTTAAAAAGTTTTCCTTCCAAAAAGAGACGATCCTCAAGCGCCTCTGGCATTATGCCTATCTCAATACAGGGCTTGCTCTTCTATTCAATGGCCAAGACGATCCGATCGGAAAATGGATTGCTCGATCTTTTAAATGACGAGGTCAAAGAAGATCGCCTGTATGAACCGCTGCATTAGCGCGGAAAACATGTCGAATTTGCCTTTCTGCATTCCTCAAGTTATGGCGAGACGCTATTTTTCCTTTGTCAACGGCCAATATACGCAAGATGGCGGGACCCACCTTTCTGCATTCCGAGAAGGAATATTGAAAGGGATCAATGAGTTATGCGAAGAAAAATTTCCAAGGCGTCGACGTGCGCGAAGGGATCGTCGGGGCGATCCTCATCAAAGTCAAAGACCCTGTCTTCGAATCTCAAACGAAAAATAAATTGTCCAATAATGAGATCCGCGCGCCCATTGTCCAAGAAGTTAAAGATGCTGTTCAAAACCTTCTCTATAAATTTCCCGAGGATGGCAAGCAAGATTATCGAGCGGATCTCTGTTTAATGAAAAGCTGCGGAAAGAGCTCGCCGCGGTTAAAAAAGAGGCGAAAGAAAAACAGAAAAAAATCTCATTCAAAATCCCAAAACTGCGCGATTCCAAATTCCATTTCGGCGATGGGACAAAAGAAGGGCGAAGAGTCGATGATCTTCCTCACAGAAGGGGAATCTGCCTCAGCATCGATCGTCATGACGCGCGATCCACTGACACAGGCTGTCTTTTCTCTTCGCGGCAAACCGCTGAATGTCCATGGCATGAAGCTCGATCAGCTCTATAAAAATGAAGAGATGTACAATCTCATGTCAGCCTTGAATATCGAAGAGGATCTCACCAATCTCCGCTATCAACAAAGTGATCCTTGCCACCGATGCCGATGTCGACGGGATGCATATCCGCAATCTTCTGATCACTTTCTTTTCTCACCTATTTTGAAGGGCTTGTCTTAAACGGCCATCTTCATATTCTGGAAACCCCCCTTTTTAAAGTGAGGAATAAAGAAAAAACAATCTATTGCTATTCGGAAGAAGAAAAAGAAGACGCGCTGCGCGAGCTGAAAAAGAGGCATTGAAATCACGCGTTTTAAAGGGCTTGGAGAGATCTCTCCAAACGAGTTTAAACAGTTTATCGCCGAAAGATATTCGACTATTGCCAGTGATGATTCAAAACCTTTCCGATATCAAGCCAACTCTTGAATTTTATATGGGGAAAAATACTCCTGAGCGCAAAGCCTTTATCATGCATAACCTTGTGAACGAAAATGGATGATCTTAAACAACAGATGAAGGATCACTTCATCCAATATGCTTCCTATGTCATTCTCGATCGGGCGATTCCGAATGTCGTCGATGGGCTCAAACCTGTGCAAAGGCGGATTTTGGAAACACTGTGGAGGCAAAGCGATGAAAAACTCCACAAAGTTGCCAACATTGTCGGCCAGACGATGCAATTCCATCCGCATGGAGATGCCCCGATCTACGAGGCTCTCGTCAACT
The DNA here is from genome assembly GCA_963718565.1 of uncultured Verrucomicrobiae bacterium. Lineage (GTDB taxonomy): Bacteria > Chlamydiota > Chlamydiia > Chlamydiales > Rhabdochlamydiaceae > CAJCIW01. The sequence goes on along the minus strand of OY970364.1, from coordinate 1,364,314 downwards.
TGGCAAACAAAGGCTATCTTCTAGACAGACAGGGAAACTTCGGGAATATCTTTACAGGAGACCCTTCAGCGGCTGCCCGTTATATCGAAACGCGCCTCTCGCCGCTTGCACGCGAGACAATGTTTAATCCCGATCTCACAGAAAAAATCCCTTCCTACGATGGCAGAAATCAAGAGCCAGTGACACTGCCTGCAAAAATTCCTCTCTTGCTCATGCAAGGAGCAGATGGGATTGCGGTGGGGATGTCGACGCACATCTTGCCGCATAATTTCACAGAACTTCTCGAAGCGGAAATCGCTTATCTTGAAGGAAAATCGTTTAAGATCTATCCCGATTTCCCCACGGGCGGGATCATGGACAAAAGCCAGTACGACAAAGGCCGAGGCAAGATCAAACTCCGAGCAAAAATCGAAATCAAGGACCCAAAAACGCTTGTCATCAGCGAAATCTGCTACGGCACGACGACAGAAAGTCTCATTCGCTCCATCGATGAAGCGGCCAAAAAAGGGAAAATCAAAATCGAGGCGATCAACGATTATACTGCCAAAGACATCGAAATCGAGATCAAACTCCCACGCGGCCAATATGCTGAAGAGATCTTAGATGCTCTTTATGGCTTTACAGAATGTGAAGTGGCACTCAACTCGCAAATCATCGTGATCAAAGAGGGGCTTCCTTGGGAGACCGATGTCCATGAAATTCTGAGCTATAATGCAGAAAAACTGATGGAATTCCTCAAGCGCGAGCTCGAGATTGAACGCGATCGCCTGCTTGAGAAGATCTTTTATCAAACGTTGGAGCGCATTTTTATTGAAAAGCGTATCTATAAGAAAATCGAGACGATCAAAACCCTGGAAGGCATTCATCAGACCCTCGAGGCGGCCTTCAAGCCTTATATGAAAAAGCTTTTACGCAAGCCAACCATTGAAGACCGAGAAAAGCTGCTTCAAATCCCCATCCGCCGCATTTCCCGCTTTGACATCGATAAAAACCAGGAAGAAATCGCCCTTCTCAAAGAGAGCTTAGTCAAAGTGGAAAAAGATCTTAAGAATGTCAAGAAGTACACGATCCGCTATCTCAAGAACCTCATTGAGAAGTTTGGAAAAGATTTCCCTCGAAAAACTCGGATTAAAGCGATCGAAGAGATCGACCGCCGCGCCATCGAGACCAAACAGATCAAAGTGGGTTTTGATCCCAAAAGCGGCTTTGTCGGAACCAAGATTCCAGGATCTGTTCAACTGGAATGCACCAACTTTGACAAGCTACTCATCTTTTGCAAGGATGGAACTTATTCTGTGATCAATATCCCAGAAAAGCAATATGTCGAAAATGTCGCCTGGGTCATGATTGCCGATAAAAAGACGGTGATTAGCATAGTCTACAAACACTGCGCGACTGGCCACGTTTGGGGTAAGCGCTTTGTCGTCGATAAGTTTATCCTTCAAAAAGTGTACAGATACCTCGATGAAAAGAGCGAACTGCTACACTTTTCGGCACATCCCGATCCCGCTGTGGAACTTCACTTTGCGCCATCATCCGCTCGCCAAAAAGCGAAAAAACTGATCTACGAGCTGAAACAAATCCCGATCAAAGGGGCCCACACTCGCGGAGTGCGCCTGGCTAATCAGAAAATTAAAAAGATCTTCCGCTCTTCAAAACTTGATCAAACCTGATCATATATAACCAAATTATCAACTTTTGATCGAGGGCTATCATGCCCTCGGTTTAATTTCCTGATGCTGCAAATTGCTTTGCTGTCTTGCCCCCACGGTGTCACATGTACACCATTAGGCAAAACACACCAGGCCCATCGCTTTTGGATAAAAGCGAGGTCTGAGCCAGACACTATTGAAGGATATCCTCCTTCATTTTTTGCTGAAAGATCTCGCAAGATCTTTCTCAAGCCGTTAATTGCGGCATTCTCGTCGCGAATGTGAACGGTCTTGCACTGTGGACATTGCCATTGTCTCAATGAGACAGGGATTCCCCGCTCTTCAATCCGCAGGCAGTGGCTACAGGTCCGGGTTGTCCCTTTCTCGTCGAATTCAATAAAGGTTTTTCCCGATTTTCGAGCTACCCAGGAGAGGGTGTTTTTCCAACGTCCAATCAAGGATCGGTTATTCATCGCTCGCCGCATTGGTTTAGTAATGCCTTCGCCATTTGGTGTATAGTCTCCGATTCCAATGCAGTCGTAATTTCGGAAAAGGCGATGTGCGCTTGTAAACATAAACGTCTTGGTCTGTTCTCGGCGTTTACGCAGTGCGCTTTTTAGGGCATGATCGTATTTTCTCCATTGCCTGGAAGGAAGATGGAATTCTTTTCCTGTGGGATTGCCTTTTTCATCCAGAACATGGAATTTTTTAGATTTTTTATCACAGCGGTCTCTTTTACTTTTTAGTTCGTCCAGGCGTTTATCGTAAGTTTTGAGCCAGTGAGGAGATGCAATCTCAATGGCTGTTCCACTTGTGTCAACACCATAGGCGAGATTTTTGTGATTGGGATCGAGTGCGAGGATTTTAGAAATGGGTTTTCGGATGGGGAGTTCTTTCTGAATGGTAAAAATGGCATAGTAGGTTCCCAGTTCGGAGATAATGCGCAAATTGCGTGGGGTTTTGTCTTTGAGGAGATGTGCTTCGGGTAATTCGAGAGTGAGGAAGCGGCGCTTGCGGTCCTGGCCCATTCCAAGGGAGAGGAACAAGGCTTTGCCGTGAATCTTGAAACCTTTTTCTGGTTCATCGTAAAAAAGAGAAAACCAGTCCCGTTTCCAGGCCCGAAATTTGGGCCAACCCATCTGTTTGCCTTTCCGTTTTCCTTTTTTTGATTTTTGATGAACCCGGATTGCTTCACTAAGTCTCAAAGCGGTATTTTTTAATGGAGAAGAGTGGACGACTTTTAGAAAGGGGTGCTCTTCCTTGAGTTTTGGAAGTTCATTTCTGAGTCCTCTTTCTGTATAGAGGGTCTTTGATGCCTCCGGGTTGCCGGAATGGATAAATTCCCGCTTGAGTTCCAGGCTTTTTTCTAGCAGATGATTATAAAGCCAATTACAGATCCGCGATTGCCCATCGAGCTCAGAAATTGTTTGAGGGTCTGCTTCAATTCCCAGCTTAAGAACCAGATTCTCTTTAGACATTGGCGACCGCATTTTGAAGGTTGGCCAAAAGCTGTTTGTTCTTATGGCTTCTTGAACCATTTTGCTCAAGCAGTTGTTTTAGCCCACGTTTATTATAGTTCATCCCGGAACCGAGGTCTTTGGTTACCGAAAACACCCATCCTTTTGCAAAGCAGTAAATTTCTAACATATGGACTTGTCGTTGTAAATCTTCTTTTTGATCATGACTCGAAACTCTTGCGTAGGCAACAGTTAGACGATCAGAGGTTTTATCTCCGCAATTAAATGGCTGTAACTGAGTGAGACTATAGCGGCGTTGGCCGCCCTGTATGCGATGACAGGGAACGATTTTCTTTTGTCTTTCCCATCGGCGGAGTGTTTGTGGAGAAACTCCCAAACATTTTGCTGCTTCCTGAATGCTTAAAAACTTGTTCATTCTGATAATATATAATCAGGTTTGAATAAGTTCAATGGATTCTGTTACATGCCCCTGCTCATAATATTAACCCAACTTCAGGTTAAAAGATGAAAAAAAATGTGGGTTTTTTGTCTGATCCATTTGCTTTAGTGTAATCACCAAGGAAGGACTGCAGTAGTGAGGGCAAGCTGCTTTTAAGGGCACTCATTGTGTTGTGTCCCTGATGATTTAAATAAGCTGATCCATGTCCCAATGTCCACTGGAACAAAAGCCTTACACTAGAGGGTGATCCTGGAGAGAAAAAGTGCTTGGACCTTCTTTAAAAAAAGAAAAGGAAAGGTCAGATTGCGCAGCGTTGAGAATTGTTGAACACCATGGAGAGCAAAAAGAATATTCCATTCGGAAGAAGAAAATACAATGGAATCTTGCGCCGCATGTTGAGAACAAAAGCTTTCCCCACTATCAAGGGCCTGCGCTGCGTTTTTCTCACATCTAGCGCAATGAGGAGACAGTGAGAGAAGCCCCTCGTGTTTTAGAAGCTTAAGATAGAAACTCGCAAGCAGCGGGGCAGGATCCTCGAAGCTGCAGATTTGTTTGTGATAAGATTTATAAAGAGCAAACAGTGCCGGCGCAGGCTTTCCCATCATTTGAGAGGTAAGAATGGCGTTAGCTAAGGCTCCAGCTGCTTGCAGGGATTTTAAATGTTGACGCAGATCGAGATGATCATTGAAAACGGTGCCGTCCCAAAAACGGAAAAGGTCTGATCGATTTTGGCGGAAAATGTATTCCCCATGGCTAAAAGGAGTAGTGAGAGCGAGAAGGCGGGCATTTTTGCGTGAGATATTTTTGACGATCAGGCTGATCAATCCATGTGGGGAAAATAGAGTAATGATGCGGTGGCGCTCCTTATAGTCTTGAGAGCGTAAAACAATGCCTTCTGTCTTTTCTTCCTGCATATTTCTATATTACATGATCTTTCCTCCAAATGCATCATCTTAAGAATTTTTTTAATTTGTCTTTTTCTATTCAGAACGTTATTCCATGCCAACTTCTGCACAGATAGCTCAATCGGATAGAGTACCCGGCTTCGAACCGGGTGGTTACAGGTTCGAGTCCTGTTTGGTGCACATCCCCGGAGACATTTTCAGAAATGACGATGTCTCCCGTTTTTTCTTTTTGTAAGTTCTTGGTTTTCTGTAGGATAGTTGCGAGCGCTGGATTCAGACCATTGGTTCGATATTTTCCATCTTGAAAAGTCAATTTTGCTGGAAAGATCGAACCAAGCAGTTTTCTCTTGGCCTCTAGCCCAGCTGATCAAGCAACAATTTTTCTGTAAAATCTGAAATCTTCTTCACTTAGGTCAATTTCTTACTATAAAAACGGCCTCTCGCGTCAGAGACGCTTCGGCTTTTTACTTTGCTTTTGAGGAAAAATTTTTCGAATCTGACACTTTTTTATGCCAGATAATTCACCCCTAAACAAAAAGTGTTCCATCGGTGTTAGCGTTGTTTTCCTCAATATTTTATTCTAACGTCAAATACCTCTTTCCGCTTATCCATTCATCGTGTATCTCAGATACCACGGCAGTGACCAATCTTTCACAAGACGCTTCATTGGGAAATAATCTTGCTACTCTTGTTCGCCGCTTAATCTCTCCATTAAGCCTTTCAACAATATTAACAGTCCTTATCTGTTTCCAGTGCCTTCTTGGCCGATGATAAAATGTCATTGCCTCAATTGCATTGATTTCAAACCAATTGCAAAATTTGGGCGCTCTTTTTTCATATCTTTGCACTGTTTCCTTAACTCGTTTTTCAGCCTCTTGTTGATTCAAGGCTTGATAAACATCTCGTACCGCTTGTGCAATTTCTCCTCGCATTGCCGTGTTTGGGACATAGCTTTGAGCGTTTTGAGCAAGATGAAAAAGACAGCGCTGCCAAGGAACCGATGGAAGCACTGCCCTTAGTGCAGCTTTTAGCCCAGAGTGATCATCGCTAATCACCATTTCTACTCCTCTTAATCCTCGAGAGAGTAAGTCTTCCAGGAATGTCCTCCAATGCACTTCGGCCTCAGATAAACTGCATGAAATGCCAAGCACTTCTCGAAATCCATCTTTGTTCACTCCAACAGCTTTTAGTACTGCAATGTCTCTGACGTGTCCATCGTGTCTCACCTTTTGATAATCGGCATCGAGATAAAGATAAACGATGTGACCTAAATTTCTCCTGCGGAATTTTTCAAGCTCCTCATCGAGAATCATTGCAACCCGAGAAACTTGGGTTGAACTCAAATCAAAGCCGCACAGCTCTTTTGCAATTGGAGCTATTCGCCGCGTTGAAACACCCTGAACATACATTTCTGCAATTGCCAATTTTAATGCCCTTTCTGATCGCTCTCCCTTCTCTAAGCACTGTGGGTAGAATGCAATCTCTCGAGTTTGTGGAACCTGGAGTTCTAATTTTCCAAAACGAGTCTGTACCGTTTTATCTTTAAAACCATTAGCATAACCTTTTCTAGCCTCTGTCCGCTCATATGGACCAGCTTGAAGAACCTGCTCTCGTGCGGTCTTCATTAATTCATTGAAGAGCCTGCTCAAGAGTTCGCTGAGGCCGTGTAAGCCTTGTTGTCCGAGTTCTTCCACTAATGCGTTGATTACAGGGGCATATGTGCTGTTTGAGATCATAACCTCTTCTTTTGTTTGTTTGTCTAAACTTAAGAGAATGTGATCTCAAACTTTTTTTTCAATTATCAAAACACTTTCTTGAAAAATTGAATTTACAGAAACAATGTTACACTACCTGTTTATTTGCCAATGATATTGGAAAAATCTCCCTAGTCTGCAAAGACTGGTATCAGTTACTAAACGATAAAAACAGTCCCTGTATTTGGCGCGCACTCTTTGACAGGCGTTTTCCAGATAGTGACTCGAGCACCATTGAGAATGTTCAGGACGCCTACAGAACTTTTTATTTCAATCTTAATAGAAAAGAGTACCCTTCGTATGATCCTCTTAAAGGTCATCAGGAGGGGATTTTATTTCTTACTGCTGTCGGCGAGGAACTCTTGTCTAGCTCTTTCGACCATACAATCAAGGTCTGGGATCCAGAAACAGGAAAATGCATAGCGACTCTTCTAGGGCATACAAACGGGGTTATCTCTCTTGCAAGTGCTGGCGGGCAACTCTTTTCGTGCGATCTTGACGGTACAATCAAGATCTGGGATCTGAAGACAGGAGGTTGAAGACCATTTCGATCCGTGCCCAATCAAGATCGATAAGTGGTAAGTTTGGCATGGATCAAAATGGTCTTCAACTTTTGCCATGAGTTTTTAAGGACGTACCAGTAAGCCACCTTTTCTTCCCGCGCGCGGTATACATGATCTTTCTTCCAAATGCACCATATTAAGAATTTTTTTAATTTGTCTTTTTCTATTCAGAACGCTATTCTATGCCAACTTCTGCACCGATAGCTCAATCGGATAGAGTACCCGGCTTCGAACCGGGTGGTTACAGGTTCGAGTCCTGTTCGGTGCATTTTTAACCTGAGTTTTGGGTTCCTTTCATATCTTAGGCAAACTTTATGTCTGGGATTTAGAAACAGGGAAAGGCACGGAGATCTTGCAAGCGCACAGCAAAGAGTGTATTCGCTCTATTGCTGTTATTAAAGGGAAACTCTTTTCTGCTGGCTCTTATTACGCAGACTCCCCTGACGAGACAATAGGGACAATAGGAGTCTGGGATTTTACGGCGAGCCGCACATAATGCAGACAGACTTTTAACCTGAGTTTTGCAATTCCCTCTATAGACTCTTAATCTTGAGGGGTAAGGGTCGGCGCATTGTTTGGTCGAGTCTTTTTTGTTCTGCTGAGCGGTAGAAAAATTAACAGGCCTAAAAAGATCCATCCCATCAGATAAAAACAGTCGTTGATGGCAAGCACTTCCGCCTGTTGTTCTAAAATCAGATTCATTTGTTCCAAAGCTTTTTGGCCATGAAGATTCAGTTCGCCGAGCTTCTCGAGAAAAGAGGTGGTCTGCTGGGAAAAGACTGTGAGATTTTCTCCAACCGTAGCATGGTGATAAGCGCTGCGGCGGATCCATAGGGTTGTAAACACGGAAGTTCCAACACCGCCGACCATTGCGCGAACAAAATGAAACAGTCCTGTCGCGCTGGCCAGTTCTAGTTCAGGGACGTCTTGTATGCTTAAAGCAAACAGAGGAGTGATAAAAAACAAGAGGGCACAGCCCACCAAGAATCGCGAGAAACCGATATGCCAAATGTCGACATCGGTGTCGATATAGGCTGTGAAAAAGCAAGAAATTGCAAAGAAAACAAAGCAGATTCCGAGCAAAATCGTGTGGCCATATTTAGTCATCAGCTTTCCTGAAAACTTACCAAAAATCAGGGGTATTATTCCGACGGGAGCGACAGCAAGACCTGCCCAAATGGACGTGTAACCCATACTGGTTTGAAGCCACAAGGGGATCAAAACAATCGAGCCGAAGTAAAGAGCGTACATGACTCCGATATAGATGACAGAGAGAGCGTAGGTGCGGATTTTGAAGAGTTTAAGGTCGATCAAGGGATGAGTTGTAGTGGCACTCCAAACAGTCAAGAGAGCAAATGAAATAAAAGAGGTGATCCCCATTGTTCTCATTAGGCCAGATCTAAACCAGTCGTATTGTTCTCCTTTATCGAGAAGAAATTGCAAACAGGTCACACCTAAAGCCAGTAAAAACAATCCTATCCAATCTAAAGGAGGGCGGTTGAGAGGAGTTTCTTTGTCTTTTAAAAAAAACCAGATCATTCCTGCACTCACGATACCAACAGGAAGATTGATATAAAAAATCCACGGCCAATGATAATCATAAGAGATCCACCCTCCTAAGATCGGCCCTAAAATGGGAGCGGCGATGACAATAGTACTCCAAAAGGCGAGTGCGGCATTTTTTTTCTCGGGAGGATTAATCATCACAATAAGTGTCTGGCTGAGCGGAATCAAAGGTCCAGCACAGAAGCCTTGCAGAAAACGCGAGACGACTAACATTTCAATGTTGATGGAAGATCCGCAAACCCAGGAAAAAAAAGTGAAAAGCAATAAAGAAATACAAATTAATTTAACCGCGCCTATTCTTTTTGTCAGCCATCCAGTAATAGGTAAAGCGATCGAGTTGCCGACAGCAAAAGAAGTAATGACATAAGTTCCTTGATCGGTGCTTACAGCAAGGTCGCCCGAAATATAGGGAATTGAGACATTCGCGATGGAGTAATCGAGAACAATCATGAACGTCGCTGAGGATAAGGCGAACATGACAATATAACGAATCCATCCTGTCAAGGCGTTCATGGTCCTTCACTTTCTGTCATGTCTTCGATAAAGGTGGGGGCAAGATTAGCAACGATCACTTCAACAATCAGCTCTTCTGCCCCTTGTTCTTGGTCTGCGAAGACATCTGTTGTATAAAGCGGGCCCTCTGGGCGTATCGAGGGGACAAAGGGTTTTTCTATGTCGCTGATGTCCACAGTGACTTCCATGGAAAGGCCAAGTCGTAGAGGAAATTGTTTGATCTGATTTTGATCTAAAATAATTCGAACAGGAATCCGTTGAACGATTTTAATCCAATTCCCCGTCGCGTTTTGCGGGGGCAATACAGAAAAGACGCTTCCTGTTCCGCCGCCGATGCCGGCAATTTTTCCATGAAATTTGACTTCTCTGCCGTAAATATCGGAATGAACAACAGCAGGTTGTCCGACACGCATTTTTGTGAGCTGTACCTCTTTAAAATTAGCATTGACCCACATCTGATCCAGGGGAACAATAGCCATTAAAGCTTGTCCTTTGTCCACCCTCTCACCGACTTGGACTGTGCGCTGTGCCACAAGTCCGCTCACAGGAGCTTTGATTGTACAACGCTGATAAGCGACGAAGGTATCGCGCACTCGGTTTTTCGCTTGGTCGACCATCGGATGTGTTTCGACCGTTGTATTTTCAATCTGTGCTTGGGCTGCGATATATTGATGCTCCGCGGCGATAAAATTGGCAAAATTCGCTTGCAATTCTGCTTCCGCATGCTCGAAATCTTCTAGGGAGACGCCACCCTCATCGACCAGGTTTCTGCGGTGCTCATAGTCTTGAGCGGCTTTAATGAATTCTGCTTTGCGCATCGCAACTAGGGCTTCATATTGCTTAGCTTGCTCAAACATTTGCATCACATTGCGAACTGCACTGCCTAAATCAGCAACGGCTTTGTCTAGGGCAATTTTCGCATCGGTCTTATCTAGCTCGACTAAAATTCTTCCCTTCGGAACATAGTCGGCGTCCATGGCCGAAAAAGAAACAACAATGCCTGGAACTTGTGGGGTCAATACGACGTTATTGCCATCGACGTAAGCATCATCTGTGTATTGATGGAATCGACCATAGAGTAGCCAGTAAGCAAACCAAGCACACCCCAGGATGACAAAGATAAGCAGAGTAATAAAAATGGCTTTATTTCTCTTGCGATTGCTTTTTGGCTTTTCTTCAGGCGGTTTTTTCTCTTCGCGAGCGTTTTCTTTTCCGGTTGGAGAATCTTTAGGAGGAATGGCATCTTGCAGACGATTGATTTTCTCGGGGAGATGTTTTTCTTCGGAAGGAGGCGGTTTCCGCGTAGGCATTGCTAAGCCCCTCGCGTTTGAATGTGAGGGGGATGAGTGTAATATCCTCCGCCTAAGGCTTTGACCAGCATCAATACGGCGAGCAGGTAGTCTCTCTCATAGCCAAATAATTGCAACCGTTGGACCTGCAGATCATCTTCTCGTTCTAATACAGAGAGAAAATTATTGATGCCATTTCGATAACGCGAATATTGCAATTCGACCTGCTCTTCTAATGTTTCCAGAGTATTGATCTGGCATTTTAGGATATCAAAGGCAGCAATGAGAGTTGTGATTTGATCGGCGACATCGCGAGCGGCGTTGAGGATAAGCTCATTGTATCGATAAGTCTCTTCATTAAAAGCAGCGACCTTGTTCTTCAAATTAGCGGTCAATTTTCCACCCGTGTATATCGGTAGGTGAACACCTGGAATTAAACTTCCTTGCCTGCTGCCGATGTGAAATAGCTTGTTGAAAGAAAGGCTTTCTAAGCCTGCAAAAGCGAGGAGATTGACGCTGGGGTAGAAATCGGCTTTGGCAGCGCTGATTTCTCTTGCCGCAGATTCTACACGCCAAATTTGGGCGGTAAGATCGGGGCGTCGTGCGAGCAAATCGCTGGAGAGGTGCGTGGGAATGGGAAACGGTTTTTCAAAGATTGCCGTCATGGGCTTCTGTGCGATGTTTTGATCAGGACCCACACCGACGAGCACACTCAACATGTGACGATCGAGTGCAATTCCTTTATCGAGCTGAAGGATCGATTGCTCAATGTTATAAACATTCTGCTCTCTTTCGAGGACAGGTAAAGCAGGATCAAGTCCATGCTCGCTTCTAGAGACAGCGAGTGCAAAGAGCATATTCCGTTCTCTTAAGCGATCTTGGAGAGCTTCTCTTTGCAAAAGTTTGGTCTGCAGTTCGATATAAGTTTGTGTGATCAACGTCGTGAGTATCAAGGTGGCTTGTATGGCTTCTGCGCGCTCAGCCCGAGCTTTATCGAGGGCTGCTTTATACAGATTGCGATTTTTTCCAAAGAAATCGATTTCGTAGTTAAAGTTCAGCGTGAGATCGATCTGATTATCTGTGGCCGGAATGGGAGGCGAACTGGGAGGTATAGGAAAGAACGAACGGTCGAAGCCATTTTTACTAAAATAGTTCCATTGTTCTAAATATTCCAAATCAAGGCGAGGAAAAAGTGCAGCGCGCTCTTTTCGTGCCTCAGTTTCTGCCTCATCGACTTTTGCTAAAGCTTTAAACAAAGTGGGACTTTCTTTTAAAGCAAGTTCGATGATTTCATTGAGCTGGGGGTCTTCAAACATTTCCCACCAACGTTCCGTGGGCCATCCCCCTTGTTCGAAAAACTCTCGGGCAAAGGCCTCTTCTATGGAACTTTCTAAGGAGATGGGTGGCGAAATTTGCGCTAATTCACGATCTGAAACTCTTCCGCAACCGGCCAAAATTAAAAGAAATAAACCGATTGTTTTGAAATAGTTTAAAGACATAACTCAATAATTATATTTTTGTGCCTATTCTTACAAATAGATTAAAATCGATTTTGAATCACTAAAAAAGAAGGTGTGGACAGAGATTATTTTATGTCACTTTTTTAATAAAAAATAATTATACACAAGAAAACTGAAGAATTGAGAAAAAACTTGTCAAATTTGGTGCGTCCTTAAAAACTCATGGCACAAGTTGAAGACCATTTTGATCCATGCCAAACTTACCACTTATCGATCTTGATTGGGCACGGATCGAAATGGTCTTCAACTTGTGCCAGAGTCTTCAAGGAAGTTAATGTACGTGCTATCAGTCAAGGTGTGGCCGGAGAGGCTGTTTGATAGCGAAAGTTTTATTAATGGGTCTGGGCGTTTAAACTGCTTTTTCTGGTTGAATGATGCCGCCGCCGAGGCAGCGATCATTTTCATAAAATACAATCGATTGCCGGGGTGTGATCGCACGCTGCGGCTGTTTAAAAGTGATCGTTGCTTTGCCCTCTTTAATCTTTTCAATCGTACAGGGTTGCTCAGGTTGTCGATAGCGCACTTTTGCTAGGCATAAGAAAGGAAGAGTCAAAGGAGGAGACCCGGCCACCCAAGACAGTTCTGTAGCGGTCAATTCACTTTTGTAAAGTGCTGGATGACCTTCACCCTGTTCAATGATGACGACGTTGCGTTCTACGTCTTTTCCGACGACAAACCAAGCCTCTCCAGGACCGCCTATCCTAAGCCCTTTCCGTTGCCCAATGGTATAAAAGGCAACACCATCATGGTCGCCGATCACTTCGCCTTTGAGGTTTTCAAACTTTCCCGGTTTGTATCCCAAATAGCGGCTTGTAAATTCTTTAAAATCGCGCTTGCCAATGAAACAAATCCCGGTGCTGTCTTTTTTTTCCGAAGTGATGAGCCCAAATTCTTTCGCAATGTGGCGTACCTGCGCTTTGAGCAAATGGCCAATGGGGAAAAGCACTTTTTTTAAAGTGGAGGAGGAAAGTGTATAGAGAAAATAACTTTGATCTTTATTGGGATCGGTTCCTTTCCACAATTCGGGAAAATCGGATGGCTCTCTTTTTCGGCAATAATGGCCCGTCGCAAGATAATCTGCACCCAGCGCGATCGCTTTTTCGAGAAAAGCTTTAAATTTGATCTCGCGGTTACAGAGAATATCGGGGTTTGGCGTAAAACCCGCCTCAAGATCGGAAAGAAATTGAGAGAACACCTGGCGACGATATTCTTCGACAAAATTCACCGAATAGAAGGGAATATCGATCTGCTCGCAGACCTTGACGACATCTTCGTAGTCGCGAGTGGAAGTGCAGATGCCATTTTCATCCTTTTCCTCCCAATTCTTCATGAACATCCCAATGACGCGATAGCCTTGCTTTTTTAGCAGAAGTGCGGATACAGAAGAATCTACCCCTCCGGACATTCCGACAACAACAGTTTTGATACCCATTAACAAATGGCCTTTTTGAAAAAGAAATCATAAAACATGAGGGTAATTTAAGTAAATATCTAATTATTAACAACTTATTTAACTCAAATTTTTTTTATTATATTTATTAATTAAATTTGTTATTAATTAATAAATATAATATAATCAAGTTGTTCGAGAATAAATAAAAACCAAATAATCATCATCTCGAATCAAGGAAGGTAATTATGGCTACTCAAGCAACAGTGCAACAATCCAATGGTCCGATTGCCCTGCCCTACAATGATCTGACTGCTGTGCAGAACAAGAAATTAAGACAAGCCGACCCCGATGGACGGGTTCCTGTTCTTCTATTTGAACAAGACGTTTTGAATAAGATTCTCGAATATGTAGGAACGCCAAATAGTGTTGTAGGAACACCAAAACATATCAAAGATGAGGAAGCAGCAAAAAATGTTATTAAGGCTGGTAGAGTTTGTGCTCTTACCTATGTGTTAACAAACGACGACCCTGTTATTCGGGGGATGATCGGCGCAGCAAGAAAGGTCATAGAAGTAAGAAAGGCCGCCGAGGAGTCCGCTCTTATGAGGAGAATACACGTCTAAAACTAGTGGTCCTTAACAAAAATTCTGGCGATAATTTCGGCGTTTTTGACGCCGAAATTATCGCCAGAATTTTTATTAAGGACCACTCTGTGGTAAAATTGTCTATTTGCGCAACAACGCCGTTTTGATAAACTTCATCCTCATGCTTTTAAAAAAACGAGAGTGGGATGATTCAAGCAAGATGTATCGACCATGTTCATGAATGGCGGCGATATTGGGGTTTTGATAGACAGGACCCACATTTAGACCGCTTATCTCATATCGAGCGCAAAGTTCCTGATTTTTTGACCAATGAGAAAGTCTTTCCTGAACGGGCTTGGTTAGTTCGGTCTATCAGCGAGGATCGATTGAACCGGGCTGTCAACAGGGTTTTACGTCCACATCAGCCGAATAAGACAGTAGAGGCCCTGGGGTTAACCCAGGGTAAGCTTTTCCATCTCCTCACTCTATTGAAAGAAGACGCGGCAAGTGGCGATGTCAGATCGGCTTTTGATGATTTGCCCGCAGATGTTCAGTGTTTATTCTATTGGTCGGTCTGGGTTGATCATGGGGCTACTTTTGGCGACAAATTGGGTGAAAAAAGGCTTAAAGGACGACTTTCCCTTCTTTCTGAAATTCAGATGCCGCTTCTTCATCTTAAGGGAAAGACGCTTTGCGAACAGATGATTCATCACTATGAAATGTGCTCTGTTTTAGAAAAGCAGAAGAATACGGTTCAACTGTTATACCTGACGGAGCGCGGTATACAAAGCGTCTCTGATAAAACCTCCTTAAACGACATTCACACTCATGAGCAGCAATTGCGAGAACAAACCGCACTGCTGGATGGGTTAGAAAAGATGAGAGAGATCGAGGATTTCGATCGATTGACTGTACTGTATAGAATGCTCAATCGAGAACAGTGGCAGGCGGTGCTTAGCAAGGTTTCTGGAAGAGTTCGCGAATGGATCGGTGTCATTGAAGGTACGGCTCTAAAAAGCGAAAAGATGCGTTCAGATCCGAAGCATCTTTATCAGTGGCGAGGGGCTCATCCCAAACTCGATGGAACACAATTTCAAGTCTTTGCTCCTCACGCACGCCAAGTCCAATTAATCCTGACGGCTTATGGAAAAGAAGAACATTGCATTCCAATGCAGCGAAAGAATTTTGGGCTCTTTGAAACGTTTACGCATCATGCCCATCCTGGCAGGACGTATCGTTTTCTTATCGAGGATTGTCAGGGTTGTTGGAGCTATCGTACCGATCCGTTCAGTTTTTCCGTGGCGGACACAGGATCTGCTGTGGAATCGGTTGTCACAGATATGGAAGCATTTCCCTGGAACGATCAAGGCTGGGTCATCGAACGATCGCGCAGCGATCCTTGCAAAAAACCTCTTTCGATTTATGAGATGCATGCCGATTCATGGAAAAAAGAGAATGGCAAGCCTTTGTCTTTTCGTCAACTTGCGTGGGCCATTGTCGAATATCAAAAAAAGATCCCTTTCACCCATGTTCAGATTTATGGCGTGCTCGATAACAAAAACGACTGTTCTTGGGGATACCAGACGGATCACTTTTTTTCTCCCAATCGCAGACTTGGCAATAGCGATGATTTCAAATTTCTCGTCGATCTCTGCCATCAGCACGGGATTGGGGTGATCATCGATTGGATCCCTGCCCATTACAAACATGAGCACAACGGCGATCGTTCTCAATCCCTCCATGATTATGATGGCACACCTCTATTCGGTTCGGAGCCCTCTTATTGGGGAACGATCTTTTTTGACTTTAATAAAGAAGAGACTCGCCGTCTTTTACTCGCTAGTGCTTTGTATTGGATTGAACAGATGCACATCGATGGTTTGCGAGTTGATGCTGTTGGTCCGATGGTTGACCGATCTGGAGTTAAACAATGGGCTGCGATCCACTTTCTTAAGGAGCTTAATCATCTCGTGCATGAACAGTACCCTGGCATTCTGATGATTGCAGAAGAAACAAGTGGCTTCCCGAATGTCACTAAACCGACTTTTGAAGACGGACTAGGATTTGATGTCAAACTGGGCATTCCTATGCAATGCCGCATGCGCAATTATTTCCGGACGCCTTATGATCAGCGCAGCTGGGATGAGCATCATTATGGAAAACTTCTCGCTAATATCCATGAAATAGGACAAGGCGAACATTGGTTAATCGCTCATTCGCACGATGATGCGGCTTCAGGCGCTCTTTATCACTATTCCACGATTTATGGATCCATTCCCACATTGGATTCCTGGAAAAAATTTGCTGACATGCGTCTTTTTCATGCGTGGAACTTGTTGTCTCCCGGATGCGGTCATGGGATCCATATGGGTGATGAAATCAGCCAAAGATGGCCCTGGAACGAACGATTGCAGACTCAAGAAGGAGCAGTAGAATGGAACCTATTAGATGGGCACGCGGAAGCCTCTTTTCATCGCGGTTTGCAAGAATGTGTCGGGGATCTGAATCGTTTGTATCGATCGCGGCCAGCTTTTTGGAAACAGGGGAGTCGAGGTTATCAGCTCATCTCTCATTGTGCCTCTAACAACGTCATTGGGATTCATCGCTTTGACTATGAAGGACAGCGCATCGCCCTGTTCTTTAATTTTTCTCCTACGGGCCATCCAGAATACGATTTTCCTTTAGCCTCTTTGCACGAAGATCCCGATCTCCATTGGATTAAAGGAGCAAAAGAGATCTTCAATACCGATGGAACTCAATATGGTGGGACAGGACAGTTTAGAAACAATTGGGCGACTCTCAGAAGAGACGGCTCCGGGGATCCGACACATTTCCGTTTTGCTTTGCCACCTTTATCGCTAGTTGCTTTTGAAGAAAGATGGAATTAGAGGGAGTTTTGCAATTCCCTCATTAACGTGCTTTTTTACGCTCAGGCGGCCCTGAGAGGGCGAGGTGGTTTTTTGCCTCCTCTGGAGGAGGTTCCTGTTCGATGAAAACAAGTTTATCGCCGTCTACAGAAACATTCCAGTTGCCACCTTTGCCTGGGTTGAGCAAAAGTTTTTCTGCAAGCGGATCTTCGAGATATTGTTCGATGACGCGACGCAAGGGCCGGGCGCCCATTTCTGGCTGAAAGCCCTTGGTGACGAGAAAATCTTTTGCTTTGTCGTCGAGAGTCAGCCCAATTTTTTTACGCGCAAGCCGCGACTCTGACTTTTTTCACTTCGAGGTCGATGACTTGGAACAGATGGAGTGCGGTCGAGCGGTTTGAAGATCACAATGCCATCTAAGCGGTTGATGAATTCAGGCTTGAAAGCTTTTTTGACAGAGCCTTCGATCTTTTCCTGCATCGATTTGAAATCGAGCATTCCTTCTTGGACTCCAAAACCGACCTCTGTTGAACGGCGGATCAGGTCCGCGCCAAGATTGGAGGTCATGATGATGATCGTATTGCGGAAATCGATCTTGCGGCCAAAAGAGTCGGTGAGGCGTCCTTCTTCTAAGATTTGCAAGAGGAGGTTCATGACATCGGGATGCGCCTTTTCAATCTCATCAAAGAGAACGACGCAATAAGGGCGCTGGCGCACTTGTTCGGTGAGCTGTCCGCCTTCTTCATGTCCGACATATCCGGGAGGCGATCCTGTCATGCGGCTGATGGCGAATTTCTCCATGTATTCGGACATGTCGACTTGGATGAGAGCATCTTCACCGCCAAACATATTGATCGCGAGCTGTTTTGCCAGAAGCGTTTTTCCAACGCCTGTTGGGCCTAGGAAAAGGAAGGCGCCGATGGGGCGGTTTGGGTCTTTGATATCGGCGCGGCTGCGGCGAATCGCTCTGCAGACAGTGCTGACAGCATCGTCTTGGCCGATGATATTTTCTTTAAGGACCTCTTCCATCTTGAGGACTTTTGTCGTTTCTCCTTCGGTAAGGCGTGTGAGAGGAATGCCTGTTTGTTTTGAGACGATTTGAGCGACATCTTCTTCGTCGACGATCACCTGATGTTCGTCTTTGTTGCTTTCCCATTCGGTGCGGATTTGCTGAAGATGTTCGCGCAAAGTTTTCTCTTTATCGCGCAATTTTGCCGCTTTTTCATATTCCTGTTTGCCGATCGCCTCTTCTTTGCCGAGGCGCACCTCTTCGATTTCGGCTTCAATTTTAGTGATGTCTTGAGGCTGATGCATCATCGCAATGCGCGCTTTAGCTCCTGCTTCATCGAGAAGGTCGATCGCTTTATCGGGCAGGAAACGGCCTGTGATATAGCGATCAGACAAGATAAACGGCTGACTTCAATGCTGCATCGGTATAGATGCATTTGTGATGCTCTTCATATTTAGGTTTAAGGCCCATCAGGATTGCGATCGTTTCTTCGACAGAAGGAGGGGCGACGAGGATCTTTTGGAATCGGCGCTCCAAAGCAGCATCTTTTTCAATGTGTTTGCGGTATTCATCGATGGTTGTTGCTCCGATACATTGGATTTCTCCGCGGGAAAGAGCGGGTTTTAAAATATTGGAGGCATCGATTGCGCCCTTCTGCAGCGCCCGCTCCGACGATCGTATGGAATTCGTCGATGAATAAGAGGACGTTGCCATTCTTCTTGATCTCGTCCATGACCGCTTTGATGCGCTCTTCAAATTGACCGCGGTATTTTGTTCCGGCGATCATCAATGTCAAATCGAGGGAAATCAGTTTTTTTTTAGTCAGGTGATCAGGGACTTCGCCTTTGACAATGGCTTGCGCCAGACCTTCGACAATGGCTGTTTTTCCGACGCCTGCTTCTCCAATGAGGACAGGGTTATTTTTTCGTCGGCGGCAGAGGATCAGAATCAGCCGTTCCACTTCTTCTTTTCGTCCGATCACCGGATCGAGTTTTCCTTCACGGCAAATCTCGGTCAGGTCGTGGCCATAAGCTTTAAGAGCTGGCATTTTATCCCCGGAGATCCCAGCGCTGTTCTTGAGCTTTTGAGGAAGAAGGTGCAGGGGGCGCTGCCCCGCTGTGCCCATCGGAGGAAGTTGCAAATTGAAGGTTTCAAGCTCTTTGAGAACTTCTTTGCGGACATCTTTGAGATTGACGTTGAGATTTTCTAAGACTTGGGCAGCAACACCATCGGTCTGCCGTAAGAGGGCGAGGAGGAGGTGTTCTGTGCCGACATAATTATGATTGAGGTTTGCAGCCTCTTCATTGGCAAATTCAAAAACTTTTTTAACTTTTCCTGTGAGGGCGGGATCTCCATAGACTTGAATTTCAGGGCCAAAGCCGACCAGCCGTTCGATTTCCGCGCGTACCGTATCGTAATCGAGATTGAAGTTGCGCAAGACATTGACAGCGATTCCCTGGCCGAGTTTAAGCAAGCCCGAGAAGAACGTGTTCTGTCCCTAAGTAATTGTGATTGAGTCGCTGCGCTTCTTTTTTAGCCAGTTTGATGACTTGTTTGGCACGATTGGTAAATTTATCAAACATAGCACCTTCCCTGAGGGACCGCCCTCTTTATGAATTGTAGGCGCTTTTCCCTTTTTTGGCAAACCCTCGAGCCAGTGGTAAAAAATATATTTAATATTGTAAAGATTTAAATATTAAGGATTTAGTTTGCTAAAAGAGAGAATTGCAAAACTAGCGACCAAAAAGTGATTTTTTGGGGAAGCTTGTGTAGTAACATGTTTTTTTAGCCCCAAAAATCACTTTTGGCGCGTTCAATAAAAGATACGGCAAGATATTATGAAAGGAACCCAAAATTCAGGTTATTAATGTCAGATTGGGAGATTATCGACACGGGTCACCAAAGCGCAGAAGAAAATATGCGCTTTGATGCGGAATTGCTGGAACAAGCGGATACTTTATCTCATCCTATTCTTCACTTTTATGAGTGGTCGGGAAATAGCGCTACTCATGGGTATTTTACCGACCCCTCTAAACTTTTAAATCTCGACAATGTTCGACGATTTTCTTTGCAACTTGTGCGTCGTCCAACGGGAGGGGGGATTGTTTTCCATGGTTGGGACATGGCCTTTTCTGTTTTAGTTCCAGCCACCTGTTCTGAATTTTCTTTGAACACGCTCGAAAATTACGCCTTTGTCAACAATGCCGTTCTTACTTCTGTAAAAGAATTTCTTGATCATCAGCCGCCGCTTTCACTGACAGCTGAAGATTTTGCTTCCTGGGATTCTAACTGCGCGCACTTTTGCATGGCCAAGCCGACCAAATACGATGTAATGTGGGAGGGAAAAAAGATCGCAGGGGCTGCCCAAAGAAAGACCCGCAAAGGGTTTTTGCATCAAGGAACGATTGCCCTTGCTCATCCAAATAGCGAATACCTCGATCGCATTCTGCTCCCAGGAACAAAGGTCCTTGACGCGATGCTGGCACACACCTATCCTCTTTTGGAAAAATCTTCCCATCAAGCTGAGATCAATGCTGCCAAGCAGCGCCTCCGCATCCTTTTGGCTACACATTTAAGCCATGCCTCATTAACATAACCCGAAACTCAGGTTAACCCAGAGGCTTATGTCAGGAAAAGTGCATACTGCAATTCAACCTACCCGAGAAGAGAATTATCCCGAATGGTTTCAAGAGGTCATTCGCGCAAGTGACTTAGCGGAGCACTCACCCGTGCGCGGCTGCATGGTGATCAAACCTTGGGGATATGCCATCTGGGAGAACATGCAGCACGTCCTCGACGGAATGTTCAAAGCTAGCGGACATACAAATGCTTATTTTCCTCTTTTCATTCCTTTAAGTTTTCTAGAAAAGGAAGCCACTCATGTTGAGGGATTTGCCAAAGAGTGCGCTGTCGTGACGCACCATCGCTTGGAAAAAGGAAAAGATGGCAAACTTGTTCCTGCTGGAGAGCTCGAAGAACCCCTCATTGTTCGCCCTACATCCGAGACGATTATCGGAGCCATGTATGCGAAATGGGTCGAATCCTATCGCGATCTGCCGATCTTGATCAACCAATGGGCTAATGTCGTGCGCTGGGAAATGCGGACGCGAATGTTTTTGCGGACGACAGAATTTTTATGGCAAGAAGGCCACACAGCCCATGCCACAGAAATGGAAGCGCGGGAAGAGACGATGCGCATGCTGGAAACTTACGCCTACTTTGTCGAAAAGTATTTAGCTATTCCTGTGATTAAAGGAGAAAAGACGCCAGGTGAAAAATTTCCTGGTGCCGTCAATACTTACAGTATTGAAACGATGACGCAAGATCGCAAAGCATTACAAGGAGCAACGTCGCATTTCCTCGGTCAAAATTTTGCTAAAGCCTCCGACATTAAATTTCGCGATAGGGATGGAGAAGTCCGTTACGCTTGGACAACTTCTTGGGGGGCGACGACGCGCTTGATCGGTGCCATGGTCATGGCCCATAGCGATGATGATGGGCTCATCCTTCCTCCGCGCATCGCTTCTTCTCACATCGTCATTCTTCCCGTGATCCATAAAGAAGAGACAAAAGCAGAAGTGTTATCTTATTGCCACTCTTTGGCAGGCCAGCTCCGTCATCTCCACTATGAAGGGCGCGGATTAAATGTGATTGTCGACGAACGTGAGATGAGAGGCGGGGATAAACTGTGGTCCTGGATTAAAAAGGGTGTACCCATACGCATCGAAATCGGCCCCCGCGATATCACTTCTAATAAGTTTCCGGTGACAAGACGCGACCGTGCTCACAGAGAGAGCACCCATCAATCTCGAGAAGAACTTCTTGCCACTGTCGTGGGACAACTCGAAGAGATTCAACACAGTCTCTTTGAACGGGCACGCAAATTTCGGGATAGCTATATTAAAAAGATGGATACCAAAGAAGAGTTCTACGCTTTTTTCACCCCCAAAAATAGCGAAAATCCAGAAATTCATGGCGGTTTTGCCTTATGCCATTGGGCAGAAGACCCTGTCATCGAAGAGCAGATCAAACGCGATCTTAGCGTAACGATCCGCTGCATCCCATTCGATAATCCTGAGGAGGAGGGCCGCTGTCCCTTTTCCGGCAAGAAGAGCACCCGTCGAGTTATCTATGCCAAGGCATATTAAGTTCGGGGCACAAGCAATTAAGAAGAATTTTTAAACTTAGTAAAAGTTTTTTTTCACTGCTTCTTTTTCACATGTCGGGGACACGTAGTGCTTTGTCCCCGACATGTGAAAAAGAAGCGGCTTAGAAAATTTTAACAAGTTTAAAAAATTCTTTTTAATTTTAGGCGCCTTGATATTAAGTCTTTTTTTATTTTAGAAATTAAGCTTTTCCTAGTATTATCTCATTGTTGTGACTCTTCTTAAGAATGTGAGGAAGCGATGCTTAATTTCTTGCGAAAACATCAACGAATTTTTTTTATCATCATTACCGCAGCGATCGTCGTTTCTTTTTGCTTTTTTGGGACGTACAGTACCTTGGGCAGCCGAGAAGAAATTCCAGACAAAGAGTTTGTTCGCGGAGTCAATGGTTCTCCCATCATGCAACAGGAGCTCGCCGCACTGTGCAGATTAATTGAAAGTTCGCCTTTTGATCGTGCCAATGGGGAAAGTCGCGGCATGCCGAATTTTCTCAACGATGGAGTCATTGAAAAAGATTTTTTAGCAACCGGAATGGGGGTCATGCTTGCGAGGAATTATTTTGAAGAGCTCAAGCCTGACTTGGATCTTCGAATGAAGAAAATTCATCAATTTCGGCCTTATGTCCATCCGCGAGCTACCCAGATTAGTGTGGAAGGAGCTTGGGCGCGGTTTTCCCCTTCTTTACTCGAGCATTTGCGGGCGCTAAAGACAAAAAGCGATCCATCGACCACAGAAACGTTGGCATTAATGTCTCAGCTATATTTGGATCAGGCGCAGATGCCACCCCACATTTTGAAGCAAATTTTAAGCATGCAGCAAAATCAGTGGAATGTTCCCCCGGATCCTCTCCTTGCTAATTCCGATTTGCGGCTGTTTGGATTCAAATCGATGGAAGATTGGTTCGGGCCAAAATTCATTTCTCTGATTGCTCAATTCATCCTCAATGCTGCCCAAATTGCTGAAGAGAATGGATACGAGGTCAAGGTGGATGAAATCCGATCCGATCTCTATCAAAATATTTATCAAGGCTACCAAGAGACGGCTCGAAATGCACACATGAGCGCTGATCAAGCCGGGCATTATTACCAAATGAAAATGCGGAGTTTAGGCCTGGATGAAGGGATGTTGATCCATGCATGGAAAAAAGTCATGCTTTGCCGCCGTTTATTTGAAGATGGAGGTGGAAGTATTCTCATCGATCCTTTGGCATATCAACAGTTCTATCAATTCGCTAAAGAAAATGTGCATGTCTGCCTTTATCAATTGCCCTCTATACTCCAATTCCCCGATTTTCGTTCGATGCTAAAGTTCCAACTTTATCTTGAATCCGTTGCAGCAGAGCCATCCCGTTTAAGAAACGATTTGCGCATGCCTACTCAGTTTGCTTCCTTGGAACAGATTGAAAAAAGAACTCCAGAACTTATCGAACGTCACATCGAGATCGAATGGAGCGAGATCAGTAAAGAGGATCTCTGCAGATCAATGAGTGTGAAAGAAACATGGGGATGGGAGGTCGAAGATCCTCACTGGGATTTGCTCAAAAACAACTTTCTTGAGATTGCAACTTCTTCCGCAAGCTCGGCACAAGAACGCCTTGCTGTATTAGAAAAGTTGGACAAGACGTTGCGAGTTAAAATGGATCAATTTGCTAGGGCAAAAATGATCGATGAGCAAACCGACAAGATGACATTTGCTTTAGAAACCGCTCCGATGAAAACCTCCTCTGTCGGTTTAAGAGCGAAAGGAACCGTGTTTCCATTTGCCGCTGCTAAAGACAACCTCGAACTGGTTGCGCTCCTAGAAAAGGCTGCTTTGAAAAGTGAGGGGGCCAATCCTGCAAACCAGAGATTAAATCATTACACTCCGGACCAGGAACATTATTACCGTATTCATGTCATACGTCGAGAAGATGCTAAAAAGGTCTTGACTTTCGACGAAGCGGGTAAAGATGGGACATTGGACAGGCTTCTCGATAAGCGCCTCGAAGAATCTTATCCTGAAGTGCGCAAACGCAATGTTCATCCTTTTCAACAAAGCAATGGCCAGTGGAAACCGTTTAAAGAAGTCAAAGATCTCATCGGCAAATATCTGTTTGCAGATGTATTGCACGCGATCGAAGATCAATACCGTACCTACTTTGGCATCCTTCCAGGGAAAGAAGGGGAATTGCCTATGACTTTTTACAGCAATGCAAGACTTTTACCATTTATGCACGACATCCAATCTCGCCTCAAGGCCAATCCCGAGGATTCTACTTGGATAATGACCGATACAGCAGGAGATTCGGCCAATTTGTCTTCTCAATGGCTCATCGAGAAAACGGAAAAAGTCATGGAACGTTGCACGGAAGCTCCTTTTTCTAAAGAAGAAATGTTCACGCTTTCTCCACAACAATGGTCGCCAGTGAAAATCGGAGGAAGAGGAGCGCTCGCTTTTTATTTTGTCACAGAAAAAGGGATCTCCTCCATGCCTATTGTAGACACTGTGGAGCAAGGGCATCAGATTTTATCTTTTGATGCAAAAAGGGACATGATGCTGCACCTTTTGCAGAAAATTCAGCAGAAAAAAGCGATCGATCTTTCAGCGGCTATTGTGGAGGAGCGGCAATAGAAAATGGATCTTGAGGCTTTAGAAAAACTTCCCGCCCTTGCCCCTATAGAATTCTTTTCTATGGAAGGGGAAATCCATTACCTGAAATCGTCTCCCTCATCGAAATTCATGCGGCGCAAGTTCTTGCTCTTCGATACTTCCGAATGGCTTGGTGAAGAGCCTTTTGCCGATGTGGCTGCGGCTTGGAATGAGTCGGGTTTATTTTTTGCTGTCTTTGTCAACAAGCCTTTTGAAGAGGCGTTTTACCCTCGTTTTTCAGAAGGGGACGCCATCGAACTCTTCCTCGACACTCGAGACCTTAAGACAGCGGGATTTGCCACTCGCTTTTGTCACCATTTTCTTTTTCTTCCTCAAGCTGTCCAGGGAATTCAAGCCCAAGAATTGACTCATTTTCGTACAGAAGATACCCATCCACTCTGTGATGCAGCAGATTTGCAGGTCTCTGCTGAATTTTCTAAAAACAGTTACGAACTAAAAATTTTTATTCCCGCTCATTGCCTTCACGGATATGACCCTTCTTCATTCGAACGCATCGGTTTCACCTACCGCATCCATCGTTTTAAAGGACCGCCACAGCATTATTCTTTAAGGTCTCAGCATTTTACACTTGAACAACACCCACGTCTTTGGGCAACCTTTAAATTTGCAAGCACACTCTAACTTGAGGATCGCAATGAAATTCACAGATTCGCATGAATGGATCAAGGTAGAAAATGGCATTGGCACGGTGGGAATCACCGATCATGCGCAAAAAGAGCTCGGGGAAGTTGTTTATATCGAGCTCCCTGCTGTTGGCAAACAAGTGAAAGCAGGGCAAGAAATCGCAGTTTTAGAATCGACTAAAGCTGCAGCGGATATTTATTCCCCAGTCTCTGGGGAAATTGTAGAAATCAATCAAAAACTTGGTGATTTCATTCATTACATCAATGCTTCAGCGGAATCCGAGGGCTGGTTATTCAAGATCAAATTATCGGACCATGTGGAGACGGAAAAATTACTCCAGAAAGATGAATATCTCAATTTAGTTCAATAGACCTCTAATGATGCCACAACACTCCTATCCACGTTCCAAAAGGTTTAAGAAAAGTTGGGTCCTATTTGGACTTCTCTGTGCTAGCATCATTGTTTTTCATAAAACTCTTCTGTTAACAGGATGCAAAATTGCTCTAAATCGAGCCATTCCTAAAAAAGAAGGTAGAATAGTTTCTTATGAGAAAATGCAGTGGGAAGATGGGGCGATTGCCATTTCTGGATTTCAGGTGAAAGATCCTGACATTGAAGTGACGATCGACCGCATCGAGCTTACATGTGCAGCGCTTTCTTTTCGTCTTCAGCCTAAAATTAGTATGTCGCATCCCCAAATTCTGATCTCTTCAGCAAGTGGACGAGGAACTTCTTCTATCCCATTTTTATATCGCACACGTTTTATCGAGCCATGCTGGGAAATCAAGAATGGAGTTCTACAGTTGCCGACAGGCGGACGTTTTTATTTTTCCATGTCGCCAGGTGCTGCACAAGAATCGATCGGCGACTTCGTGTTTTCCTCCGATCCTGATCCTATGGCTCCCCCCATGTTTTCGGCCAACCTGAGCTTGATCGAAGAAAAATTGCAGATGGGGTTCACATTGCAAGAATCGGATTTGAGCAGGCTGCTGCCCGTGGTATCTTTAATCGTTCAGGAAGCTCCCAGAAAATGGGAGCAGGCTTCTGGAGAGATCCAACTGGAAGGGCTCTTATGTTTCGATCGCGACTTCAATCTCCAGGAATTATATTGTCAAGGAGAAGGAAAACAGATCATGTTGATCGACAGAGGATGTGGAGTTAAGGACCTCGAGGGCCATCTTTGTTTAGACTCTAAAAAGGAACCTGAACTTATTTTGAATGGCAATCTTATTCAGCAAGATCGTGAAATTTCTTTTGGGTGTGTTGGCAAAGGACGAGTGATTCAAGGAACATGCGGAAACTTTGAAGGAGAAATGACTTATTTTGGACCTCAGGCAGACCACCTTGCCGATATCGTGATTCGAGGCGATGCTAAAGAAATACTCACGCTTTTTTCCGATCAAGGATCAGAAAAAGTCGCCTCTCTTCCCTTAAGTCTGCACATGACAGCAAAAATCCATGCCTCTCAACTTCACGTAGACACCCTGGGAAATATTGCAGGAGAGTCGATTCAAAGCTCTGCTATCTTTTCCTTCTCTAACTTGTCTTTGCCAAAAATGCTCTCAGGAGATTTACCTCGCCTTCTCTTTAAAGAAGCAAAAGTGCAGACCGAACATTTCACAGAAAAAAGTTATGCAGCCTTTCTTCCTTTCATTCTTCCTGGAATTCAACTTTCGGGAGGTTTACAAGGCGAAGCAACTCTTCTTCCCTCAGAGGTGCACCTCCAATTCACAGGGGATGAGATTTTTATTCAACATCCTTTGGCCGAGCTGCATTTGCCTCGCGTCAAAGAAAGACCTATTCAGTTTTTCTATAACAGCGCACACAAACAGTGGCGCGGAGAGATTCCGCTCGATGAGGGGAACCTCCATTATACAGAGAACAATCTTATCTTTGAAAACCTCGAAGGCAGCATGAGGCTTGATGCCGACCATCTCACAGCTTCCTCTTTCTATGCCGAATGTGAAGGGGTGGCGCTTCGAGGCGATATGGACCTGTTCTTAGAAAATCATGAAAAAGGCCAGATGTCTCTTTCGACCTCACAGATGGCGGGGACGATTCAAAGTCTATTTTTAGTGCTCCGCCATTTTCCATCTCTTCCCACAATTAGTTTTTCGACCGACGGAAACTTTTCTAGCGGCGATAAGGGATTTGTACTCAGTTCTCCCATCGGATCTTCTGGAAATGCGGAATGGAGTTTTAAAGGAAATTTCAATTCTTTGAACTTTCCGGTCAATGGCGCCACTTCGATCACCGATGGACACTGCGATCTTGTTTTCGACTCCAAAAATCAAGAGCTTCTGATTGACAAAGGTGAAGGCACTTGGCGCCTTCTCGATGGAATGCCATTTACCGTCCAACTGAAGCGCTGCTCCACCCAGTTTTTAAAGATGGCGTCTTTGGATTTTGCCTTTAAAATTATGGAGGGAAAAAAAGAATTCGCCCACTTCGAGGGAAAAGCGGTCCAGACCGATTCATCGCAATGGGCCATTGCTTTTGACAAACAAAAAACATATCTCGGCGGGACGCATCTCAATATCATGGAATGTCTTCTAGATGAGGAAATGCAGCTGGCTTCCTTTGAAATGAGGCCGATTCTCAAGTGCCAAGATTTGCACACTCAGGCCGCGTTTTTGCAAAATGCGGGGTTTCTTTCTAAAGCTTTTTCTGCAAAAAATTTGCAAGACTGGCAATTTGAAGGCACATTGCAGACGCGTCTTTATTCCGAGGCTGCGGATAAAGGATTTTCGTTCCATGCGGAAAGCCGCGATCTAAAAGTGAGAGGAAGGCCATGGGCTTCCTTTCAACTCAAAGCGCATAAAGTTGGAGAGAATTGGCTCATTGAACATTTAGAAGGCGGCGGCTTGACCTTGAAAGGAGCCTTTGTCGTCGACGGCAGTGAATTGTCTGTGCAACACTTTGAAGGAAAATGGCAAGGCATCGTATGCAAAGGAACCGGAAGTTTACAAACAGATCAGAAAACTTTTTCTTGCAAATTGGAGTCCATTAAAGGAGATTTGCCCGCATTGCCTCAGTGGGCCCCTTCTGCAAAAGCCCTTTCATTGAAGGGAAATTTCATTGCAAGTGGATTTGTATCAGGTGATTTTTCCGACCTTCGGGATCCCTTACAGCTGATCGGTGAGACGAATCTGTTCATCGATCTACAGGCTCCTCTGGCAATATCTGCCAACAATCGAAAAACGATTCCATTCACTTATGACAATGCAAATGGCCTTATTTGTAATAGAATTGATGTGCAGTTTAAAGATAAAACTAGCGGAGCTTATCTCGCAGAATTCAAAGCAGACAGACTCTCATGGCCGCAACAAGAAAATCTAGCTTTTGAGAAGTTGGAATTTTCTCTTTCACCTAAAATGACGGACGCATGCATCCACGCGAAAATCTTGCCTGTCCTATTTAAAGACCTTAGATGGGAAGGGAACTTGGAAGGGAGCGGGGATTTACAGATCTCTTCTGGACCTGTTTTCCAAGCGACATTAAAACCGGGGCGTTACGGATTTGGAGATAAAGATTTTCCTTTTGAACAATTGCACATGCGCTATGAAAAAGATCTGCTCACCATGCGAGGAAAAACCAACATTGAGGAAATGCCTCTCTGGGGAACGCTTCAGGTCGATCTTTCCAAAGAGCCGTTTGGAGTCTGCAAATTTTTTGATCATCCCAAATCTGAAGGATTAAAGATCTTGTTCAATACTCTAGCTGGAAAACTCATTTGGGAAAGAGTGCAAGGCTGCTGTTATGGCATCGATTGCGACCTAGCAAAAAATAAATCACGCAAAATTCCATCGGCGACCATTTTAAGTGGAAATCTCAAACTCGATTGTCATTCCCTTTCTCCACTGCTTCCCAAAGAGGTCAGAGAGGGGCTAGCTTCTTTAAACATAGGAAGCGGCTATCAATGGCAAGGAGATTTAATCCTATGGCAAGAACCTAAACGAGGTTTTCAGGCCAATGGAACTTTATCGGGAGACGAATTTGAGTTCTTAGGCTATCAATTCCGTCGTCTGCAAGGTGTTCTAGATGCGACACAGGACCGTATTCTGATCACAGATTTAAAAATCGACGATCCTGCCGGAATGATTGGCATCAAAAAATTCGAACTCAATCACAATGGAAAGTGGCATCTTTATATCCCACAAATTCTCGTGCGTCAGCTGCAGCCCAGCCTCATGCATAAGATCGATGCGGATCCGCACATGGTAAAACCTTTTATCATCAAGAATTGCACTTTTGCAGAAATTCGCGGCAAGCTGGGAGATAAAGCAAGTTTAGAAGGTTCAGGAAAATTAACGTTTGTCAATCAGTTCAAAAAAGAATCCTCATTTCTTGATCTGCCTCTAGAAATGATTAAAAAAATCGGTCTTGATCCTAACTTATTAACTCCGGTGGAGGGGGAATTGGAAATCGAATTGCGCGGAGATAAGTTTTATCTCATGTCTTTAGCCAATTCCTTTAGCGAAGGCAACCGTGCTGAATTTTATCTTGCTCCTGGCAAGGAACCCTCTTACATCGACCTCGATGGGAAAATCCACATCGATCTCAAGATGCATCAGGATGTGATGTTGAAAATTACAGAACCCTTTACCTTGACAATCCGAGGAACGCTGGAAAAACCCCGTTATGGGTTGCAGTATTAAGAAATTAAAACAAGTTCTGCATCTGCCGCTGAACCTGCTCTATCCGCCGCTTTGCTTGCATTGTCAGCTCCTGCTTTCTGAAAGAAAGGTCTTATTGTGCCCGACTTGCTTAGAGCAGATTTCGCTGATCAACTCAACAGATCGCTGCAGAACATGTTTTGCAGAGATTCATCGAGGAAGATGTGAAAGATGCATGACACGCACTGTGGTTATCCACCGGCAGATGGCTGCTTGCGAAGCCTATGGCCCAGCTCAAGCAATTCTCAATGGAATTCAGGCTGGAAAAAGCGAATGCATTCCTGCTGCCGCTGCATTAATGGCGTATCAAT
Organism: uncultured Verrucomicrobiae bacterium; assembly: GCA_963718565.1. Taxonomy (GTDB): domain Bacteria; phylum Chlamydiota; class Chlamydiia; order Chlamydiales; family Rhabdochlamydiaceae; genus CAJCIW01. Next base: position 1,334,356 of record OY970364.1, on the reverse strand, counting down.
GGCTGGAATTGAAGATGCCAATGCCCGATTTGCTGATTCCGCTTCCTCTTTCTTTTTGGAAAAAACAAAAACTAGGATTTGATTTTCAACTTAAGTTGGCCAAAGAGCTGGGAAAGATTTTTTCTGTGCCCGTCCATTCTGTTTTGCAGAGCAAGTTTGATCGAGATCGATTTTTTACCCAAGGTGAGTTCCACCATCGCATTCAACTTTTAAACAATCAAAGAGAGACACCTCGCGATCGCAGGGTGCTGATCACAACACACTTGCTCGATGACGCGCTCTTTCGAGCTGTGGGAAAAGAGCTCAACACATGTTTCCCAGCTCAAATGGATGCACTGGCATTTGCAACATTCGAAATCGGTTAATAGACATGCCTACAAAGTGCTAAGTTTAGCCATTGCTTCTTCGTATGTTTCTTGATAGATCGTTGTGAGGGGGCGTCCCTGACTGGGCAGATCAACCTTATATCTCAATTTACCATCTCTTACGCATACAATGCATAATTTTTCAGGTGCTGTCAGTGAGCCATCTGGATTAAAGAAAAAAATGTTTATTTCAAGATTTTTTGGTTTGAAGGGATAAGATGCTAGATAGGGACGGATATGCTCATTGGTATTGATCTCTGCGAGGAATTGATCTATTGCAGTTAAAAGTAATTCCCTTGCTTTTTCAATATCCACCTCATGATAATAAGAAAATCCCCAATGAAAGAATGCAATGGGATTTTTTTCCCGCCCCTCCTCCGAACTCAAAAGGTTGAAGGGCTTTTTCTCTTTTTAATTGCAAAAGGACTTTCTTCTCAAGTTCATCAACTATACCATTGGCGGGGTTGGGTTTGTAGTCACTAGGACCAGGTCTTGGAATGCAACCAGTGAATAATAAAATAAGAAGAAAAAATGAAAGCCAGCACTTCATTTAGAGCCTTTCGCTAGATAATTTTTAAGAGGAAACAACATCAGAATTCGGCTTTCTTTTCTATTTCGTTTATTTCTGAAGAGTTATCATTTGTCATAATGTCTCTATTTTTGTTTACAAGGTATTGAGGCGAGCCATTGCTTCTTCGTATGTTTCTTGATGGATCGTTGTGAGGGGGCGCCCCTGACTGGGCACAATATTATTATATTTCAATTATCGGGTTCAGAGTAGGGATCATCCTCTGGAGCTTCTGAGGAGGTTTCTTGAACGACATTCAAGATACCGATGATGGATACGCCTTCGTCGACGCTGAGCAATGGGGCAGTGATATCTCCGCGGATCTCAGCCCGGCCGCGAAGAACCAGGCGTGTTTTGACCGTGATGTCGCCGGTGATTTTGCCTGAGATAAAGGCCTCATCGAGATTGATATTGGCTTTCACAGTGCCCGTTGGCCCAACGATCAGCTTGCCTGAAGAGAGAAGCTCACCTTCGAAATTCCCATCGATCCGAATCAATTTTTGAAAGGACATCGTTCCTTTAATGGAAACACCTACTGCGATAATAGTTTCAGGTTCTTCCTCTCGCGACTCCTCTTCCGTAGCTTCAAACGCATGCGGCTCAAGGGCATTCATCAGATCCGTGGAAAAGGGGTTAGGAGGACGATTGGTGAGATCACCGATGGAAGAAGAGTTGGCCTCTTTATCGAATACATTTCTGCTGAACTTCTTGAACATAACGAATCCCTTGAGTTCTTTACCGTTATTCTCCTTATATCAGCAGAGGGGAATCCGTTCAATCAAGAGCTATTGTGAAGGTGTAACTAAAATCTGTACCTTGATCCAAATTAAAATAATTATTTAACTAAACATTAAATTAAAAAAAATAATATATAATATTAAAAAATCTATTAAAGCATAGATATTGAATATATTTTTTTGTTTATAGTATAATCTATTTTGAAAACTTGCTTTTACTAAAACAATTATTAGAAAAATAAAAAATTTAAACAGAGATGTAAATTATGGTCCCGCTTATTCAACAAAATATAATCCCACCTATCCAAGATTCAGAAAATAATCCCAACAACCGTATCGTTGTGATGCCGCAGGATAATACTCCAACCTTAGAAGGGGTATGCGAAGATATACTCTTTCATATTTTTGAATACTTATCTGGACCAAAAATTAGAGACTGCGCATTAGTTTGCAAACAATGGGAGGTGATGGCAAATAATAATCGTCTTTGGCGTATAGTATTCCAAAATCGTTTTCCAAGTGTAAACACAACTACCAGTGTAAATTTTCATGATGCCTACAGAACTATTTGTGAAAATCTTAGAAGAGGGATGTATGCTTCTTCGCACACTTTTCAAGGGCATACGAGATCGGTTCGCTGCTTTATCGCTACTGACGATGGAAAGCTCATATCGTGCTCTGACGATCAGACCATCAAGGTCTGGGATATAGAAACAGGTAAATGCCTCAACACTCTTCAAGGGAGTGCAGTTTGCCTTGCCGTTACTGACGACGGAAAGCTCGTGTCGGGCTCTATGAATGGCATCATCGTGATCCGGGATATAAAAACGGGTGAACGTCTCCACACCCTACAGGCGCATGTAAGACCGGTTTCATGCCTTGCCGTTACTAGCACACAGCTGCACTCTTCAAATGCCATGTACTTTTCAAATGCCATGGGGGAGGGTTAGGAGGGTTAGGGTTGAGTGCTTTGACGTTGTTGCTGGCGAAAAGCTCTTGTTAGGATGTAATGATGGCACCATCAGGATCTGGGACCTTACAGCAAGTCGGAGGAGGATTTTTGAGGAGATTGCAGGTTTGTTAGAAACAGGGTCACCGGAAGCTGTCGAGCAAGCTCTTGAGCGATTTTCAAGGATGCCAGAAACGGCACAAAAGGCAATCTACGAGAAGTTGTATAAGGTTATTTGTAAACCTTTCGCCATGGATTTGGGACGCGGAGAAGATGCTTACAACCGGGATTGGCAAAGCTCTACGTCTGATCAAAAAGCCCAAGCGATCAGGAGTTATTTGAAGGATCAGCCTCCAGAAAAATATTAATAACCAATCCTCAAAAGTAAATGCACATTTTTAGCTACTTTGACGCGCTCGAAATGTGCATTTCTAGTTGTGAAACAGTGAAACGGATCAGGCTTCCAAATTGCGGCGCGCCATATCGATTTGGCGACGGAGAGTCTCATCCTTGTCTACTTGCCCCGCAATTTTTTTCCATGCGTGAAGCAGGGTAGAATGGGTCTTACCTCCGAAGGACGAAGAGAGGCGCATTAAAGAATCATTGATCATCTCCTTAGCTAGATACATCGCGACTTGGCGTGGAAAGGCGATATCTTTTGTCCGTGATGTGCTTTTTAAATCGCTGACCTTGACTCCGAAGATGGTTGCAACGCTTTTGAGAATGTTTTCGACGGATATTTTTTTGTGAGGAGCATATTGAAAGAGTTCACTCAAAGTTTTTTCGACAGTTTCTTCGGTGATATCCAAGCCCATCAAACGACAATAAGCACTTAAGCGATTGATCGCCCCTTCCAGCTGCCGCACATTGTTAAAGATATGTTCAGCGATAAAGAAGGCGACTTTTTGGGGGATGCGGAATCCCTTTTGCTCTGCCTTGTGTTGTAAAATGGCAACTCTTGTCTCCAAGTCGGGGATACCAATGTTTGCAACAAGGCCCCATTCCATCCTCGCAATCATTCGCTCAGAGAGCTTGAGTTGTCCTGGAGATTTGTCGCTTGTGATGACGATCTGTTTGCTTTGATTGATGAGACTTTCGAAGGTATTGCAAAATTCTTCTTCAAAGTTCAAACGGCTTTGCAAGAACTGAATATCATCGACAAGAAGAACATCTAAAGAGCGATAAAATCTTTTCATTCGATCCATCGATTTATTGCGCAAATTGTCGACAAGATCGTTAATAAACCCTTCAGTTGTAATGCAATGGATACGTAATTTTTTGTGATGCTCGCGGATGTGGTGTCCGATTGCATGCAACAAATGAGTTTTCCCTAGACCGACACCGCCATGGATAAAAAGAGGATTGTAAGATTTGGAGGGTCGATTCGCGACTCCCATGGCTGCTGATTTGACAAATTGATTAGTAGGTCCTTCAATAAAGTTTTGAAAGGTGTAGAAGGGATTTAGTTTGATCTCTGGAAAGTGGGCATTTGCTTCAGGAGCAGGAGCGATAGGAGCAATGTCGCTAGAAATTGATGGAGGAGGAGTGACTTTCTTTTTCACTTCAGCAAGGACAAATTTAATTGCAGGTTCAGCAGGGGATTTAAGAGGAAAGAAAGCACAGAGGTCTTTTTTATAATTATCTAAAAGATACTCTTGAACAAAGATGTTTGGAACCTCTAAGCAGATCTCATCGCCAACAGTTTCAAGAATGCGGATCGGCGCAAACCAATTTTCGAATTCCGTCGCTGAACAGCGCTGTCCAATGTACTCTAAAAACTGAGACCAAGTATCCTGTAGTGTTTTTGTCAGCATAAATTTTCAATGGCATGGGGATAAGTTATGAACAAACTTTCCACAAATTTTTTTGGGGGTTTTTTAACGCCGTCAAATTAGCATCGTGCCCTAATGCTCGCAACACATTTTTGTGTCATTGTGCCATGGCAATAGGTAAGTCATTAAGGATCAAGTTGACGAGGAGTTTTGCAATTCCCTCTAACTATAGGCCATAATCAGAGCTTGTGCCTGGTTGGCAATTTGCTCTTCTGCGCATTTTTCCAAGGCGCGGGCTTGGGACAGGGCTTGGCGTTTATAACCAAGGGCGAATAGTGCTTTTGTCCGATTGAGAAGGGTAGGAAGGTGGACAGGATCTAATTTGATCGCTTTTTCAATATAGTTGAGGGCCATGAGGTTGTTCCCTTTTTGCAAATAGAGGGCACCGAGTGTCTGGAGGTCATAAGCGGATTCCGGGGATAAAATTGTCAGGGCTTCAAAGAAAGTAATCGCGAAGTCGTACTTTCCTTGTTTAATATAGGAGTAGCCGACAAAGCGCAAATCCTCAAGTTCGTCCTTATTCCACCCTAATATAGAAAGCCAATCCGCTTGACTCATGTTATTTTCTCATTCCCACATTCTAGCCCTTCTGATACTGGCTTCTTCTTGAATTAATTTCAATGATCAGCTTATCAAAAAGCGCGATAGTATCTAGAAGGGAAGTAAGGATTTTTTTTTCTTTTTCTTCCTCTTCTAAAGCGCGCTCTTCTTCGTAGCGGCGGCGTTCGTCCTTTTCTCCTTCTCCTTTTTCCTGGCGCTCTTCTGTCATGGAGCGCAATTTGGCTAAAATCTTTAAGGCCTGGGATTCTTTCTTATCTTCCGAACCCATCGAGGGAATCAATTGATAGGTGAACAAACGTTTTCTCTGTTCAAAATAGCTTGCAGGAGGAACAAATGAAGCCCAGGTCAGGCCTGTGGGCTGAAAATGTAAAAGGGCTTCGACCTCACTTGGGAAAGAAGGGGCTGTGACCGCAATCTCGGTCTGCACAGTGATCGCACGAGCACCCTTAATTAAGGTTTCGTCCAGGGTCTGTTTATCTTCTGCGTATCGTGTGGAAACGTCGACGCCGAGATTATCAATCGTGCGTGGAGGCATGCGAACTCCTAAAATATTTAATCTCCATTTGCCACGTCTCTGTAAAATTTATCAACGACGTTCTCTTAGAATTTTCAATTCCCACCATTTCCCACTTTTATTATCTTCTTATAAGCACGTTGGTTTTAAGGGAGTTATAGTTAGTCTTGCCTTGTTAAAAGTGGGTGTAAGTGGAAAAAAGATTGCTGGTTTGTGGATTCGATGTTAAATTGTGGGAAAAAGTGGGAATCAACCGTCTTCGCAAGTTATGGGAAAGTTCTTCTTCAGTGGGTCTACTTCTGCAAAGCTCGATGAAAAGGGAAGATTTGTGCTTCCTCAGCAGATGCGCTTTGGGCTTGTTGAGGAAGGAGTTTTAGAATTCAGCCTTGCACTAGGACTTGGAGGCTGTCTGGCTATTTATCGACAAAGTGATATCCAAAAGATCGTCGCTAAGTTCCAAGCCAAGCAGCATCTGGGAAAATACCAAAAATTTTTCACGCTGTTTTTTTCAACGTTGCACCAAACCAGTTGTGACAAGGTTGGCCGTATCATTATCCCTCCCACTCTAAAAAAAGCAGTCGGGATCAAGGCGGATATCCTCATTGCTGGTGTTCTCAATAAGATCGAGATTTGGCCAAAAGAGCGCTACGAGTCCCAACTTGAAGCGGCATTGAGCGGCCAGGATCCAGAAATGAATTTGGCAAAAATGACCGAGGAAGCCTTTGCCCTGATGGGTGATGATCAGGCTGCAAGCAGCAAGCAGGGAAATACAGGATTTTTTGCTGTGGGGAGGGGATTGCCAAATGCCCCTGATACAGATGTCGGAACAGCGGCTGCCGGGTTTCCGATGGAAGACGAAGGAGAATAGATTGTGACAGTTCCCCATATTCCCATCATGGTGGATGAAGTCCTCTCCTATTTGAAAAGCTTGAGGATCGATACTTTTTTTGACGGAACGCTCGGAGCGGGAGGTCATGCGAGAGCAATCCTCGAAGCGCATCCTGAAATTAAAAAGTATATTGGGTGCGATAAAGATCCGGAAGCTCTTGAGATCGCTAAAGAAAATTTAGCCCCATGGGCGCGTAAAATCGAATGGGTACAGGGCGACTTTAGCAAACTCGATATGTATTTGAAAGATAAGAAGATTAATTCAGTAGATGGTTTTTTTTTGACCTTGGAGTGTCCTCTATGCAATTAGACAAAGGTTACAAAGGATTTAGTTTTTCGAAAGAAGGCCCGCTCGATATGCGCATGGACCCTACCTCTGACCTTACGGCGCAAGAGATCGTCAATACTTGGCCAGAGCAAGAACTCGGTCACTTATTTCGCGATTTAGGCGAGGAACCCAGATGGAAAAGAGCTGCGAAAGCTGTTGTCGACGCGCGTCGTAAACAACGGATCCAAACGACAACGCAACTCGCAGCAATTCTCTCCTCCGCCCTCAAGACCCCGCTTAGAGGGAAGTGGCATCCAGCGACATTAATTTTTCAAGCTTTGCGTATGTGCGTGAATAAAGAACTCGATGCGATTGCAGAAGGCATTTCCAAAGCGATACACATGCTTTCAAAAGGGGGCATTATTGGAGTGATGAGTTTTCATAGCCTTGAAGACAGGATCGTGAAAAACATCTTTAAAGAGGCTTCTTTTCAACCGAAAAAAAGAGTACTCGGACGGTCACCGCTTTTACGTCTTTTGACGAAAAAGCCTGTAGCGCCCTCTTTTACGGAAGTCAAGAAAAATCCTCGTTCTCGTAGTGCAAAGCTGCGATTTGCAGAGAAAACCTGATGGGTGATTATGTGGAATAAAAATCCTCTCATAAGCATTTTGGTATGCATTGGGGCTTGTGGGGCATTTCTTTATTCCTATGTCGACAAACAAAATGCCGTGACGCGTCGTCGCTTGGAAATTCCTGTCCTTGCAAAAAAAATCAAAGATCTTAAAGAAGAAAACACTCGTTTGAAGTACGAGATCGAACTTTTTGAAAGCCCTGAACATCTGATGGAGCTAGCACGCTATAATGAATATAGCCATTTAAAACATCCGATGTTTAAAGAGATCGTGACGATGCAACAGGGGCTTGCTCTACAAGTATCTTCCGATGAGAAAGAAGAAAAAGCTGAGACTGGTCCCAAACTTAAGTTTGCAATTGGCGCTAAACAATAGACTTTCATCGCACGCGCGGAAGCGGCTAGTCTGGGTCTCTCTTTTTGTCTTCGGTCTGTTTTGCCTTTTGATTGTCCAGTTCTTTAAAATCCAGATTGTTGAAGGGGAAAGGTGGTCAGCCCGCGCTAAGTCTCAACACCAACTCGTCGTTACCGAACCCTTTAAAAGAGGGCTTTTTTACGCAAACACATCGATCAAACGAGGACATCCTGAAACGCTACAGGCTTTTGTCATCGATGTTCCCAAATTCCATCTCTATTCCGATCCTAGTCACATTCCCGAAAAAGTGCGTGGTGAAATTTCTCATCACATTTGTACCTTATTGAATCTCAAAGGAGAGGATTGCAAAAAGCTGCGCGAACAGTTTGAGAAGAAAAGCCGATCGCGAAAATTAGCCCTATGGCTTGATAAAGAACAATGCGATGAGTTGAACAACTGGTGGTTCCCTTATGCTCGGCAAAAGAAAATTGCTCGGAATGCTCTCTTTTTCATACAAGATTATCAACGTTCCTATCCCTTTGGGAAACTTCTAGGGCAAGTTCTTCATACCGTACGCGAAGAAAAAGAGAGTAAAACACGTCAACCGATTCCCACTGGCGGGCTGGAACTCGTCTTTGATAAGATCCTTCAGGGTAAGGAAGGAAAGCGGCTCATTTTACGCTCTCCAAGGCATCCCATGGAAACCGGAAAAATTCTCTCGCATCCAGAAGATGGAGCGGATGTCTTTCTGACGATCAACCATTACCTGCAAGCGATCGCTGAAGAAGAAATCTGTAAAGCAGTCAAAAATTCCAATGCGAAAGGGGGATGGGCAATATTAATGGACCCCAGATCAGGGGAAATTTGGGCCTTGGCGCAACACCCCTGGTTTGAACCTGCGGATTATCGCGACTATTTCAACGATCCAAAACTTCAAGAAAATACTAAAGTCAAGGCAATTACAGACCCTTATGAACCGGGATCGACGATGAAACCCTTGACCCTTGCGTTGGCTTTAAAGGCCAATGTCGAATTAAAAAAGCAAGGCAGGAAGCCGATTTTTTCTCCCCTTGAAAAAGTCGCGACCGCCAACGGATCTTTTCCAGGAAGATCTAAGCCAATCCACGATACGCGCAGCCATTCTTACTTAAACATGCACTTGGCTTTGCAAAAATCTTCTAATATCTATGTGGCTAGAATGGTGCAAAGGATCATCGATGCCTTAGGAGAAGAATGGTATCGTCATGCGCTACAGGAAATTTATGGATTTGGACTGAAAACGGGTGTGGAGCTCCCCTCTGAAAGCCCATGCATACTGCCGGCCCCAGGAAAACTGCATCCCAATGGGAAGATGCAATGGTCGACTCCCACTCCATTTTCTATTGCTTTTGGGCATAATATTCTTGTGAATAGCATGCAAATGCTTCGCAGCTATGCGATTATTGCGAATGGCGGATATGAGGTCCGTCCGACTTTGGTTAGAAAAGTCGTCCGCAAAAGAAGAGATGGCACAGAGGAAGTACTTCTTGACAATACCTCTCCAGAAAGGGTAAAAGGTTTTCGTCGTTTACTTGAGCCCGAGATCATCGAAGAGGTCATCAGGGCGATGAAGTATGTGACCAAGCCCGGAGGGACAGCTCCCAAAGGGGATATTTTCGGATATACGGAAGCGGGGAAAACAGCGACCTCGGAAAAAATTGTCGGAGGAACCTATTCGAAAAAAGACCATATTTCGACATTCATCGGTTTTGCTCCTGCAAAAGATCCTCGATTTGTTTTGTTGATTGCAATCGATGAGCCCGAGTTTAAATATATCCCAGGCATCGGCAAAAACCAGCATGGGGGAAATTGTTGCGCCCCAGCATTCCGCGAGATTGGGCTTCGGACACTGCAATACCTCGGTATTGAACCGGACGATCCTCACGGGTTTCCTACTGGCGACCCTCGTCGTGATGAAAATAAAGCCGACTGGATTAAAGAAACAAAAGAATTGAAAGAACTCTATCAAAAATGGAACGGGTCAAATTAAGCAAGCTCCTTAAAAACATCCCCGTGAAAGCAATCAAGGGGTCAAAAGATGTGGGAATCTCAGGACTGTGCTCGAACTCCAAATGGGTCGCCCCTGGAGATTTATTCATCGCTAAAAAAGGACTCACGCACGATGGGGCGCGCTTTATTCCCGATGCGATTGCAGCAGGCGCTGTTGCGGTGTTAACCGATTTCTATGATCCGTTTGTCTCAAATACTGTTCAAATCATTCATCCGGATGTCGCCTCCGTTGAGGCTGCCATTGCCAAAGAGTTCTACGGCCGCCCCAGCGATCAACTATTTCTCATTGGGATCACAGGGACAAATGGAAAGACCACGACTTCTTATTTGGTGCGGCATCTTTTTGCGCGCAGTCAAGAACATTGCGGACTGATCGGCACAATAGAATGGATCGTTGGACAGCATGTGTTCCCTTCGGGAAAAACAACGCCGGACATTTTGCAGAATTATAAGCTCTTTCACGATATGGTCGTCAAAGGATGCAAACATTGCGTGATGGAAGTCTCCTCCCATGCGCTTGACCAAGGCAGAGTGAGGTCCATTGAATTCGATGTCGCTGTATTTACGAACCTAACCCAAGACCATCTCGATTATCACAAGACGATGGAAGAATACGCAAGGGCAAAGGCTGGACTTTTTTCGAATTTGCACACCCATGAAAAAAAGCATTTTTCAAAATGGGCTGTTGTCAATGCCGATTCTCCTTATTTTTCGCAAATGATAGCCACTTGCCCAGCAAACATTTTGAGCTATGGTATCGAACATCCTTGTGATCTTTGCGCTAGCAAGATCCGCTTGTCTGCTTCAGGAATAGAATGTGAAGTGGCTTTTCGCGGTGAGGCGCATGGTTTGACTTCCGTTCTGATCGGACGCTTCAATATTTACAATCTGCTGGCTGCCATTGGAGTTGGCCTAGCTCGAGGGTTTGCGTTGAAACAAATCGTGTCTATTTTAAGTTCATTTACAACTGTGGCTGGCCGCTTGGAGCGCATTTCCAACGATCGAGGAATGAATATCTTTGTAGATTATGCCCATACGGATGATGCGCTTTCCAATGTTTTAAGCACGCTGAAAGAGCTAAAGAAAGGACGGTTGATCACTGTCTTCGGTTGCGGCGGCAATAGGGATGCGGCTAAACGTCCTAAAATGGGCGCTGTTGTCGAGTCTCTATCAGATCTTTCTATTGTCACAAGCGACAATCCTCGTCATGAAGATCCTGAGGAAATCATCCGAAATATCCTCATGGGGCTAAAACATCCTGGCCAAGCGCTTGTCATTGTTGACCGGGAGGAAGCGATTCGACGCGCTGTCAATATGGCAACCCAGGAAGACATCGTGCTTATCGCCGGAAAAGGCCATGAAAATTATCAGATTTTTTCCCATCGAACTATTGAATTTGATGATCGGGCTGTCGCCCAGGCTGCCATTGCAGAAAAACATTCGAACATTGGGTGGTCCAGGGTTGTTGGAGAGCTTATATGAAGAGGCCCTATATCAGGAATGATGGTATATACTCTAGAAAATTGAAGTCTGGAGAGGATTGAGTTCAATTGTTTGGAAATTGTCGTTAATTCGCTTTTTCAGCATGTCTTTTAAATTAATAACGCCAGTGTTGAAAAAATCTCTAATTTTCTCAGTAAATTCATTGAATTTTGAATACAGTGTATTATAAGTAACACACTCTCTCATAACTTTCCATAAACGCTCAATAGCATTCAAATTTGGGGAATACGGAGGTAAGTAGTGTATTTGAATTTTGGTTTGGCTATCCAAATATTTTTGCACTTCCTTATTCTTGTTTGATCTGCCGTTGTCTAAGATTAAGTGGATTTTTTTTGCATCTGTATTAGCCGCTAACGTTTGGAGAAAATCGACCGCACTTGCAGCATCCACAGTGCTATATTCCTTCGTCACGACTTGCATTGCAGTCAATTCAATGGCACCAATAAAATGCAATCGCTCTTGCTTAGCGGTTGTTCCTAATGTCTTTATTTCGTTTTTTAGGATCCACCCAGCCACAGACTGGCTCTGATACTCAGGGTGTACAGCATCTCCAAAGAAAATTTTCTCGCCTTCTTGGAGACCGGCTTTCAATTCATTGTATTTTTTAAGGAACGCAGCTTGTTTTTCGGGATCGAGCTTTCCTGGTACTTTGATTGGATGTTTATAAACAAATCCATGCCTCTTCAACCAATTTGTCATACCAGCCACAGTGTATTTCACTTGATATGCGTCTAGAACGTAGAGACAAATTTTGCTCATTTTGAGATACGTTATTTGACTCAAATGTCTCCTCAGCGCATCTTCTTGGTCTAGGGTTAACTTGGAGGCCTTTCCCAAATGTGGATCATTGATAGTTTTTTGCTTGGCATCGTATTCTCTTTGATAATCATAAACGGACGACTCGCTAATTCTTAAAATCGCCGCTATTTCCCCTGGACTGTGGCAATCATCCCTACCTAAAATGACGCATACACGGTTCCGTTCGTTGACATCTCTTGTTTTTTTTACAAGCTGTTCTAAATATAAACGCTGCTCATTGGACAACTTTTGCATAGAAGCATTATCCACTATCGCTGAAATATTTTTTAGGGAAATTTAAAATTTTACAGAATCCAATCATGAATAGTATAGAAAGGGTTGTTGTCGTCGCATGAGATCTTAGAGTTTGTCAGAATAGATCGTTGACAAATTCTCCAAAACATTGGCAAAAGAAAAATTAATTAGAGGGAATTGCAAAACTCCTCACCGCATAAAATCGCGCTTTTGGCACCTATCGCCTTGGCGGCGGCTCTCCTACTTATCCAAGTAGGCTTTCGCCGCCGCCAACCGAACCCGCTGTGCGGGTTCTGGCAATAGGTGCTAAAATCATCGATTTTCTGCTGGCGAGGAGTTTTGCAATTCCCTCATCAGGTAATTTTTGCCAAATTGGTCATGATAAAAAGCATCATTTCCCTACTTTGCATGCTTGCGCTCTGTTCTGGGTTGAATGCACAGAACGTGGAAGGGTTTTGGAAACGGATCAACGCGAAAACAGGAAACACGCAATGCGTCATTTCAATCTATAAGTATCAAGGTAAATACTACGGGCGGATTATTGGAACGTTTGATGCCGAAGGAAAAATGAAGGAAAACCTTTATGCGCCTGAAGACCGAGCAGAGAAAGTTTCCGGCAGCCCTTACTATTGCGGCATGGACCTTCTCTGGGATTTGCAGAAAAATGGTTCAAAATATCGGGGAAAAATCGTGGACCCCACGAGCGGAAAAGTTTATGATGCAGTCATCTGGAACAAAGACGGTAACTTGATTATTCGCGGAGAGCTCTTTTTTCTCGGTAAAAATGAAGTCTGGTATCCTCTTGAAGAAGGGGATTTTCCCTCAGATTTTAAGACTCCGGATTTAGCTCAATTTATCCCGGCCATGTATTAATTGAGGTCTTATGCAGCCGCTGTGAGGGGCATATCGGACATGTTTTCGATGACGGACCGCCGCCGACAGGAAAACGGTACTGCATGAATTCCGCTGCTTTAAAGTTTATCCCGAAATAAAAAGGACTGTTCGGATTCCTCTTCACTTTTTAGCTTTTCTATTAAGGGAATCACAGAAGGATGGACCTGTTTTAAAAGCTCTAGCTTTCCCCCTCCAGTATGATGAAAAATGAGTGCTTCGGGTTGAGGTCCTAATAACCTGCTCCAATTAAAAGTGGAAGGGAGTTCGATCAAAGCGGGCCGATGCTTATAAATGGCTCGTGAAAGTGCGAGTTGATCTCCAGCATATTTCGCATTGTTTGCAATGGCTTCTTCGACCCAATGATGAAGAATGGTGATGTTTTGTCGAAAGACGATCACCCCGGAATTGTAATTGATTTCTTCCGGAAGCAGGAATCCGTTTTTTTGATCATAAGCCTGAACAAAATAAGGTTCTCGCACAAGTCCGATCTCTGTTCCGGAGATCAGGCTGTTAAAAAGAGGGTCTAATGCTCCATTGATCTGGCAATCGAGGTCAATCCAAATGCCAATCAAAAAAGGCGAAAGCAACAGGCTGAAAGGTTTTTTAAACCAGGCGGAACGCGAGAGCCAGATGCCCTTTCCAAAACGGGTCTCCCAACAATCTTTTTCCGATGGGGAGATCTCATTTTCGCACAGGACCTTTGCTGAGGGAAGAGTGAGGCATTTTCCTCTTTCTTTGCACCAGGAAAGAGCCTTTTCGGACATTCCAAAATCAGCAAAAGCGATGGGAAAAGAATTATATTTAGAATAATGTTCCCACCACCACGGGAGCAACCATTCTTGGCGCTGATCGCATCCGACAATGATTCCTCGGTCACTCACACATGCTCCTACTTGAGATAATGCATTGACTCTAATGAGTATTAGTCTCTAAAGTTAACTCAAGACTAAAAACCTGAGTTTTGGGTTCATTTCGGTGTAGATGCTTCCAGCTGTCGAACGCGCCAAAATCTGCAAAAATCGCCTCGAAATCTACGGCGATCTATTATAAAATGAACCTAAAACTCAAGTTAAAAGAATACAGAAAAAAAATCCTTCAAAAATCAAATTTTTCGAATTGCGGGATGGGTTCGTCTGCGTACGTTTTGTTTTATTCTTAGTATTTTGTCATTCATCGTTTCATGCTCGGCGGGAAGACGCCCCTCTAACCATGGCGTCCAAGGAAGCTATGAGGCAAGTTCACTCACAGCGACAGATGCTCTCAAGCCCTTGATCATACTTGATGCTGGCCACGGCGGAACCGATGAAGGGGCCAAAGTCAGTGCATTTATGGAAAAAAAGATCACTTTGACAACGGCTTTTTTGACAAAGAAGCACCTTGAAGAACTAGGCTATCGCGTCATGATGACTCGCAGCCGCGATGTCTATCTTCCACTGCAACGGCGTGTCTCGATCGCTAACAAGACAAAAGGTGCGTTATTTGTCAGCGTCCATTTCAATTCTTCGCCTAGTGTTGAGGCGCAAGGGATTGAGGTTTTTTATTATGATTCGAAAGAGATGTGGCGTGCGCGCGCCTCTAAACGGCTTGCCAACTGCATTCTTTATCGCATTGTTGATCAAACGGATGCGACCTCAAGAGGAGTCAAGCAAGGCAATTTTCATGTCATCCGAGAAACCGAAATGCCTGCTGTGCTCATTGAAGGTGGCTTTATGACTAATCGGGATGAAAGGGGAAAATTGCGAGATAAAACATATCTTGACCGACTAGCCATTGGAATTGCCCAAGGGATCGATAAGTATATGAAGATGTAAGCGTCCTCGGCGCGAGTTGAACGCGCGACCTGCCGCTTAGGAGGCGACCGCTCTATCCACCTGAGCTACGAGGACAAGAAGTAAACATTCTAAGCGCAGTTTTAATCTATTGCAAATGTAAAAATAAATGAGGGAATTGCAAAACTCCTCGCTAGTAGAAAATGGATTAGGAGATAAGGAAATGACTCAAACGCAAGCAGATATTGGGTTAATCGGCCTAGCTGTGATGGGACAGAATCTTGTCATGAATATGAACGACCATGGATTTACCGTCGCTGTCTTTAACCGCACTGTTTCCAAAGTGGATGGTTTTCTTGCCGGACCCGCTAAAAATAGCCGTGTGATCGGCACGCATTCTCTCCAAGAATTTTTTCAGACTTTGAAAAGACCTCGCAAAGTTATGTTCATGGTCAAGGCAGGCGCGCCTGTCGATGAATTGATTGAAGAATGCCTGCCCTTTTTAGAGAAAGGGGACATCGTCATCGATGGTGGCAATAGCCATTACCCCGATACAGAACGGCGAGTCAACACCCTTAAGGCCAAGGGAATCTTATTCGTTGGCACAGGCGTTTCGGGAGGGGAAGAAGGTGCGCGTCATGGTCCGTCGATCATGCCTGGTGGCAATCCCGAGGCTTGGAATGCAATCCAACCTATCTTTCAGGGAATTTCAGCAAAAGCAAAAGAGGATGGACTTCCTTGTTGTGAATGGGTAGGCGATGGTGGTGCTGGACATTATGTCAAAATGGTCCATAACGGGATCGAATATGGGGATATGCAGCTCATTTCAGAGGCTTATTTCCTGCTGAGGAACGTCCTAGGCTGTTCCTTCGATGAGATGCACCAGATCTTCGAGGATTGGAATAAAGGGGGATTGAACAGTTTTCTCATCGAGATCACGTCTCAGATTTTCACTCATCGCGATACGGATGGAAAACCGTTGCTCGATAAAATTCTCGACGTTGCCGGTCAAAAAGGAACGGGTAAATGGACAGGCATCAGTGCATTGGATCTCGGAATCCCTGTCACACTGATTGCCGAGGCCGTCTTTGCTCGCTGTCTTTCCGCCTTAAAGGAAGAGAGGATGCAAGCGGAAAAACTTTTTCCCGCACCTGCAATCAAGTTCAATGGGAATAAAAAGGAGTTTATCGCAGATATCTGCCAGGCTCTTTACGCTTCAAAAATCATCAGCTATGCTCAAGGGTTTATGCTTATGCGTGCCGCGGCAAATGAGATGAAATGGAAGCTTAACTACGGGGCGATCGCGCTGATTTGGCGCGCAGGATGCATTATTCGCAGCCGTTTTTTGAATGATATTAAAAAGGCTTACGATTGTAAACCAGATCTAGCAAATCTATTGTTCGATGAATTCTTTCTAGATGAAATTTTGAAAGCACAGCCCTCTTGGCGCCGTGTCGTTGCAAAAGCGACCGAGCTCGGAATTCCTGTTCCTTGTTTTAGCACCAGTCTGACATTTTTTGATGGGTACCGCACCGGGCACCTTCCTGCCAATTTAATCCAAGCCCAACGTGACTTTTTTGGCGCCCACACTTATGAGCGCGTGGACCAACCTCGCGGTAAATTTTTTCACACGGATTGGACGGGGATGGGCGGTAGTGTCACTTCTGGTTCTTACAACGCGTGATGGCTTATTCGCCTGCTTTAAGGACTTCCATGAAGGCAGACTGAGGAATATTGACCTTGCCAATCTCCTTCATCCGTTTTTTGCCGGCTTTTTGCTTTTCCCAGAGCTTGCGTTTGCGTGTAATATCGCCTCCATAGCATTTAGCCGTCACATTTTTGGTGATGGCGCGGATCGTTTCGCGAGCGATGACTTTGCCGCCAATAGCTGCTTGGACAGGCACTTTAAATTGCTGCATCGGAATGACCTCGACAAGCTTTGCGCAAATGGCGCGGCCCCGGCCTTCAGCCTTTGTGCGATGGACAAGGCAGGAAAAAGCATCGACGGGTTCTTCATTGACGCGGATTTCGAGCTTGACGATGTCGCCAATCTCATACTTTTCAAACTCATAGTCGAAAGAACCGTAACCGCGAGTGACCGATTTTAATTTGTCATTAAAATCGGTAATGATTTCATTCAACGGAAGGCGATAGGTAAGCAACAGCCGCTTCGCATCCATCGTTTCTGTTTTTATGAGCTCCCCGCGTTTTTCCATGCCGAGGCCCATGATCGCTCCCAAATATTCGGAGGGTGCCATGATATGGCTTTTAACCCACGGTTCTTGAATGTATTCGATGTGCGTCGGATCGGGGTAATGGGCAACGTTGTCGATATTGACTTCTTTGCCATCAGTGAAGGTGATTTTGTAAACGACGCTAGGAGCTGTTGTAATGATGTCGAGATGGAATTCTCTTTGTAAACGCTCGAAAACGATTTCTAAATGCAGCAATCCTAAAAAGCCACAGCGGAAACCAAAGCCTAGTGCCATGCTGCTTTCCTGCTCCACGTGCAAAGCAGAATCATTGAGCTGCAATTTTACAAGCGCATCGCGTACCATTTCAAAATCGGAAGAGTCGACAGGGTAGATCCCGGCGTAGACTACTGGAGAAATATTTCGAAAGCCAGGAAGGGGCTCAAGGGTAGGGTTTTTTGCGGATGTGACCGTATCGCCTATTTTGACATCGGATGTGTTTTTAATATTGGCAAGGATATATCCCACTTCGCCGGGACGAAGGAGGTCGACAGGTTTTTCAGTGGGAGAGAATACACCCACTTCCAGGACCTCAAAATTTTTCCCCGTGGCCATCATTTGGATCTGGGTTTTTTTCCCAATTTCTCCACTCATGATGCGGACATAGACCATGACTCCACGATAAGGGTCGTAATGCGAATCAAAAACAAGGGCGCGTATCGTATCGTCTTGTGGAGGTTTTGGAGGGGGAACCGTGAACAAGATCTGCTCAAGGATTTCTTTGATGCCAACCCCTGTCTTAGCCGAGCATAGAATGGTGTGAGAAGTATCGAGGCCAATGACATCTTCAATTTGTTGTTTAACCGTCTCCACATCAGCTGCGGGGAGGTCGATCTTATTGATCACCGGAAGGACTTCTAAACCGCGTTCAACAGCAAGGTGGACATTTGCAAGGCTTTGCGCTTGAACTCCCTGTACGGCATCGACGACGAGGAGAGCTCCTTCGCAGGCAGACAAGGATCGAGAAACTTCATAGGTAAAATCCACATGGCCTGGAGTATCGATGAAATTGATTTGATAACTGTTCCCATCATCCGCTTCATAATACATCGTTACAGGATGTGCCTTGATCGTGATCCCGCGCTCGCGTTCCAGTTCCATGGCATCGAGAACTTGCTCTTGCATTTCGCGTTGAGGAATCGTTTTCGTGAGTTCCAAAAGGCGGTCTGCGATCGTTGATTTGCCGTGGTCAATATGTGCAATGATCGAAAAATTGCGGATGAAACGCAGGTCATATTTAAACATTGAGTCGCAACCTTGAAATAAAAGAAATATATACTGTAAACTATAGGCTCTCTCTGACTTGATTACAAGAATCCACTACGCTTTATTTCTAGACTTTACAAGAGCTAATCATGGCAACAAGCGCTATTGTTTCTCAGAACCCGATACAAAATTGTCTGAGTGATATTCACCATCGATTCCATTGCGTTCAAGAAAAAATTTGCAACCTGTGCACTACGGATAGTAAGGTTTATGCCTTTTTAGTGATGGGACGAGTTTTACAAGCTGCAGCTCTTGTTTCCTTGGCTGCTTCGATCGCATGCACATTTATGGTTAGTCCTATTTCTCTGATTGCCGCCATCCCAGCTATTGCACTCGGAGTTTTAGGCACATATGTCGCTGGAAATCCTCAAGAATTGAATGACCTCTTACAAATGAGCCGACCTTTTGTGCCAGGGCAACCGGTTGGTCTCATCAGGGAAGGCAACGATTGCTGGTTGAATTCTAGCTTGCAGCTCTTGGCCAACACCCCCTCTTTTCGCCGGAGGTTGCGTCAAATTCCGGAATTTTCCCAGTTTCTCGATAATTATGCCGCAACCCGAACCAACTATCAAAAAGTGGCAAGCAACATTGACACACATGCCATTCGCCAATTCTTAAACCGCGCGACTGCCGGACAAATTACCTCTGGCTCTGCCCAAGAAGACCCTGCTCAGCTCTTTGAATATCTTTTCCAAGGTCCTCATGCCGTTTATCAATTCGAACAGCAATTGGATGGCGCTGCACCTATAGCTCGCGGCGAGCCGATGATTCAGCTCGATCTTAGTCCGAACCCGCGCCCCAATTTACAACAATTACTTAATAATTATTTCGATTATCGTTCAGATATCGATCAACATATTCAACTCTTTTTTCAACGTGCTCCCGACGACTTGCTCATTCAAGCAAAACGGTTCTATCAACATATCGATCCAACAAACGGCGCACTTGTGCAAGGAAAAACAAATGATCGGCTCAATGTCTCTGAAAACCTAGTGTTGTCCGAGAATTTTGTGCGCTCAAGACAACAACAGAACTATGTTTGCGATGGCTTCTTAATCCACCATGGAACAAGCCAGGATAGGGGGCATTATACTTGTTATCTCAAAGTAGATAATGCTTGGTGGTATCTCTCTGACTCTACCGTATACGAAGTTCCTGCACGTGAAGCCCTCGAAGCGATGGCAGACGGCTACATCTTCCATTATACCATCTAAAATATAAAGGCCCACTCTTGGAGAGTGGGCCTTCTTACTCAAGCTGTCGTCTTTTCGATTAGCTTGTCGTGACTTCTTGCTGGACTTTGACCATCTGTTCAGCTTGGGCCGCCTCAGCAGCAGCTCTTGCTTGTTCTTCTTTCTCAGCATTGAGTTTTTGGAACTGCTTGCTAAGACCGTTTGCAGAATAAATCCATGCAAAAATGATGAAGAACAAGATTCCTCCAACATAAGGAGTGATCGCTCCGAGAGAGCCGCAAGCGATGATCAAACCCTGCTGGACTAATGAACCGCCAGACTTCCCAAGTCGCGCTCCGACGACGTCGATCGCTGCTTTTCCTTTGACCTTTGACTCTTGGTCAAGAGGAATATAGGCCATCTCTTTTGTCGGATCGAATAAAGAATACTTAGAAGATTTGCTCATGATGTTCTGCGCTGTTCCGAATAGAACCGCTAACATGAGTGGCGTTGTTCCAAGCATTGCGATGAAGGCTGTCAAGGAATCTCTGAAGATAACGAAAGAGAAAAAGCCGACGCCTGTGATCAAAAGGACGATAGGAGTGATTAATGCCCCTGTTTTCCATCCAAAGCGACGGATGACGTTTCCTCCGATAAACAGCATCATTAGAATCGTTACTACTCCAGTGACTGTCGAGAAATAACCCATGAAGGTTTGATATTCGTTAGGATTTGGATATTGCAGCTTGAGTTGACCTTTCCAAGTCACTTCAACGAGGTTGATTGCAACCCCATATCCGATCACGAGAACCGCAAGGCAAAGAATGTATTTAGAGCGGGTTAAGTAGATAAAGCTTTCTTTGAGAGACATTTTTGGCTTTTCTTTCTTGACGCGCTGCATTTCTGCAGGATTGTAGAAACGCGTATCGGTAAGCACGTTTTTGTTGATCCACCAGTAAATTCCCATGATGATCAGTCCAGACAAGATGACCATCGCGACCATGTAGTTCAAAGTCACTCCCCAAGCATCGACGTTGGCAGGAAGCCTGCTGCGGATGTCGGAGAAGTAAATAATCGCTGGGCCAGAAAAGAGCATAGCGACGTTAGCGCCAAGCCCAAACAGGGCATAGAAACGTTTAGATTCAGAAATTTTTGTCGTATCATTGGCAAATCCCCAGAAGAGGAGAGAGATAGCAACGCTGCCCCAGAGTTCGGACATGACATAGAAGAGAGCATATGTCCAGTTTCTAAACAAGGCGATTAACCCTTTAAAGCCTTCTGGCAAAAACATCTGAAGTCGATCAGCTGCATCTGTAGGGTGGAGAACATCATGGTTTGGATATAGGAATAATGCGAAAATAGCAAAATATGCAATGAAGAATCCAATCGTTGTATGAAACAGCTTTTGTTTGCTGAAGATGTTGCTCAGCTTTGAGTAGACGATCATGAAAATGATCGCAATCGGTAATACTCCCCACACTTTCAAGAAGGGGATCGCTTCAGCGCCAGAGCCAGGGGCTGTGACGATTAAAGCATCTTTTGTATCTCGTAAGATCGTGTAGTTGAAGTTAATAAAGAAAAACAGGAAAAACATAGGTAGGAGTTTTTTAAGCTCAAAATTATGGACAGGCCAGAAAAATGACCTCCATTTACCAAATTCGGCTTTCTTAATTTCAGACATTATTTTTGTTCCTTTAGACAAGTTTGTAGTGGACACTTTTGATTTGGCAAATGTTCGCTCATTAAGGCACTTGATTAAGTACCAAAATAGGCGAACAATTACTTGCATCACAAAAGCCACTTTTGTTTGAGGTTAACATTTCTTAACCCCAAGCTAGAGAATCATAACTGATTTTTGTTTATTTTCAAGAGAAAAGCCACCTTTGGAATTTTTCAGCAAAGGTGGCCAGGAGGATATAAATTATTTGTTGTTAGTAATGGCGGAAATCATCTCGTTAATGGAAGAATTTGATAATTGTTGCATCGTATTTAATGCTTCGACATAGGCATTCCAAAGCTCGGGCTCTACTCGGCCATGTCGTATTGAAGAAATCAGTTCTCTTTTGCATGTTGCGAAAGATTTTTTAGGAGAAAGGACAGAGACCATCTCTTTGTCGCCGGCAAGACGAGCAATATTGAGCATTCTTTCTAGTTGATTCCGTGTAAATGTGACTTGGTCGCGGCGTTTACGGGAACCTCTTGCGGCTCTTTGTTTGGGAGCTACGACAGCAGGTCTTTCAGTATTAATAATGAACTTTTCAATTAATGAACTCAGTTCAGAAGGCTGTCTATTTTTCATTTTACGCAAGGTAAAATGATGCATATAACCCCCAGTTGCCATAGGAAGATATTTGCAGAGATCATTTTCTTTCCTGCCATTTACCTTTTTAATTGCCTTTGCAATTACATCTTCAATCTCGCGCAGGTTTTTTGTTTTAGATTCCATTGTATCCTCACGTGGGTTCATATCTTTATCCTTTTCTTTAAAAAGTTGTTAATTGAGAGACTAATTCTTTTCCTGTCTTCTGGGGAGGTCTCGCACATACCGAAATGAACTCAAAATTTCGGTATATTTATTCTGTGTTCTGACTTAAAAACCCCATTTAATCATTAATGTTGTTCAGTTGATTTATCTTATCCCGATTTTATTTGCAATCTTCTTTGTTCAGATGCTCGATAATTTTTCTCTTCCAGAGGGAATGTAAATTAAGACCCTTGGAAAGATATATAATCTTAAAAATAATGTATTTTTGATTTTAAAAATTATTCATATATTTTTCAACAAATTTTTTAATGAACGAAACTTAAGTTTAGAGTCAGCCCAGTGAGAAACATTATAAGATGATTACCATCAGAGTAATCGTAGAATAAATAATGATCATTGGTTTACTATTGAGTGGTCTTTAAGAGTCTATTTGTGAAGATTGCAAGGCTGCTTTATGAAACATCTATCGAAAAGTGATTCAAAATTTGTTTTCATCGGTATATTTCTTCTTTGCTTCTTCAGCTCACTTCTTCTCTCAGGGTGCTCGAGCGCAATAACTCCCTCTAAAACAGAAGCATGGGCAACGCAAAATGGGCGGTTAAAAGTGCTTTCGACGACAGCAATGATTGATGACATTGTTGGACAAATCGGCAAAGAAAGGATTGATCATATCCCTTTGATTACAGGTGAAATTGATCCGCATAGCTATGAACTAGTCAAAGGCGATGACGAAAAACTGTCTTTAGCGACAATCATTTTTTACAATGGACTTGGACTCGAACATGGAGCTAGCCTGCGTTATCAAATTGAACATCACCGCAATGCATGTGGGGTGGGGAATGTCGTCTTGGAAAGGCAGCCTGAATTGATTTTACGCTCTAACAAAGAAATCGATCCTCATATCTGGATGGATATTTCTTTATGGGGTCGCATTATTGAACCGATCGTCGAAGTCCTTTCTCAAGCAGATCCCTCTGGAAAAGAATTTTATCAGGCAAATGGAGAGCAACTCTTGGAAAAAATGTTGCAGGAACATCGAAATATTTATGAAGACTTCCAGAATATTCCCAGGGAAAAGCGTTTTCTTGTGACCAGCCATGATGCCTTCAATTATTTTACTCGAGCTTACCTCGCTCTTTCAGAAGAGACAGCTCGTGAGCAGTGGCAACGACGCTGCGACGCCCCTGAAGGTCTTGCCCCTGATGGACAGCTTAGCGCTGTGGATATTCAAAAGATCGTTGATCATCTGATCGAATTTCACATTCCCATTGTGTTTCCAGAATCCAATATCAGCCGTGACTCTTTGAAAAAAGTCGTACACGCCTGCGCACAAAAAGGACTTAAAGTCACCATTTCTAATGAGGCTCTTTATGGTGACGCTATGGGACCGTTGGATAGCGATGCCAATACTTACCTTAAGATGATTCGCCACGATGCCCATGTACTCATCGAAGCTTGGAAATAAGTATGCATCGTGAAAAAGTTCCAGCGATTACTGTTGAGCAGCTTAGTGTCAACTA
This sequence comes from uncultured Verrucomicrobiae bacterium, assembly GCA_963718565.1. Classification (GTDB taxonomy): domain Bacteria; phylum Chlamydiota; class Chlamydiia; order Chlamydiales; family Rhabdochlamydiaceae; genus CAJCIW01. The sequence continues at coordinate 1,310,725 of OY970364.1, read as the reverse complement.
CGATAAGACCCCTGTCCTCTGGGATGTCCATTGCAAAATTCCAGAAGGAAAACTCGTGGGCGTCATTGGTCCTAATGGAGCAGGAAAAAGCACTTTGTTAAAGTCGTTGCTGGGAATGACTCGCCCCCTTTCAGGTCGGATCGAATTTTTTGGGCAGCCTTACAAGGAAGTTCGCCATAAAGTAGCCTATGTCCCGCAACGCTCTTCAGTGGATTGGGACTTTCCGATTACAGCTTTTGAACTGGTTTTGATGGGCCGATATGGCAAACTTGGACTGCTCAAATGGCCAAAGGCAGCGGATAAAGAGGCTGCTCGTCATGCACTCGATATTGTCGGAATGCTGGCTTTTGCCGACAGGCAAATCAGCCAACTGTCTGGCGGACAACAGCAACGGCTGTTTATCGCACGCGCACTTTTGCAAGATGCCGATATCTATTTAATGGACGAGCCTTTTGCCGGGGTCGATATGGCGACTGAAAAGGCAATGATTGCACTTATGGATAAATGGAAAGTTCAGGGAAAAACACTGCTTATCGTGCATCATGATTTGACAACAGTCGATAATTATTTTGATTGGGTGATCATGTTGAATACCTGTCTGATCGCGTGCGGTCCTGTTTCTGAAGTCTTCAATACGGATAGTGTGATGCGCACTTATGGACGCGGCAGCGCTCTGCTCGATGAAGCAGCTAAATTAACCCAGAACAAAACCTCTGGAATTAAATAATCGATCATTCATGTTCTCTTCTCCTTGGCAATATTTTACTGATCCCGTCCTTCAGGCGCCCACGATTGGGAGTATGTTGATGTGTCTTTCATCGGCTCTTGTCGGTGTGATTGTATTTTTGCGGAAACGCTCCTTGCTCGGCGAATCTCTTTCCCACGCGGCTTATCCGGGTGTTGTCCTCAGTGTGCTGTTTATGGCAGTCTTTTTTCCACTCTCCTCTGATTTAATGCCTCTTGCGATTTTAATCGGAGCATTTTTGACATCTTTTCTGGGTTTATGGGTAATAGAAAAAATGGAACGTCGATTTCATGTCAAAGATGATGCTGCGTTGTGTTTTGTCCTCTCTATTTTTTTTGGAGTCGGCGTTCTCGTCGCAAGCCGAATCCAATTCACCCATGCTTTGTGGTATAAGACTGTGCAAATTTTTTTGTATGGGCAAGCCGCGACCATGACCGATGTGCATGTTCTGATTTATGCTCTTCTTGCCCTGCTGCTGGCCGTTGTATTGATCCTGCTATACCGACAGATCCAGATGGTCGTTTTCGACCGTGATTTTTCTAGGACTGTGGGAGTTCCGATCCATATGCTCGATCAATTACTCTTTGTTCTTCTCGTGCTTGCCATCGTGATCGGCATTCGAAGTGTCGGAGTTGTCTTAATGGCCGGTATGCTAATTGCTCCGGCTGTAGCTGCACGATCTTTAAGTCATCGGTTGTGGGCTGTATTTTTATTTGCTGCTTCCATTGGCGCTTTCAGCGGGTTTCTAGGCAACTATTTATCTGTGGAAATCCCGCAGTGGGGGACTCGACAAGGTTGGGATTGGAAATTTTCTTTACCCACAGGCCCAATGATTTTACTCTCGGCTTCGACCCTTTGTCTTTTTTCTCTTTTGTTTGCGCCTAAAAATGGACTTGTCAGCCGTTTATTGCGGATTCTTCGTTTCCGCAGGCAATGCATTGCGGAAAACTTGCTGAAATATCTTTGGCGACATGGATCGGATGGAAATGTATCATTGCCGGATATCAAGAAATGGCAGGCGCTTTCTTTTCTCCAGATGCGGCTTCTTTTATGGAGACTAAAGCGCCAGGGTTGGATTGAGGAAAGCAGCGAACAGATTCTTCATTTGACAAAAGAGGGTAATGTGCGTGCCACTCACATCATTCGGCTGCACCGATTATGGGAGGCCTATCTTGTTTTCCTGGGCCAAGGAGCTGAAAAAGTCCATCGAAGTGCTGAAGAGATGGAGCATATTATTACACCTGAGCTAGAAAAAGAGTTATCGGAATTACTTAGCGATCCTAAGGAAGATCCTCATGCCCAGCCAATTCCCCCTAAGAGGGTGACATGATCATTTTGGGGGTCAATCCTTACTCTGGCAGGAATTTTATCGAATTCATCTTGCTGTTTTTGCAGAGAATGGGGGAATTGTGCATGGGAAAAATCGGCGTTGGAGATTTAGCATCGGATGAAGTTCAGGTGCTGGTTTTATCGCTGGTCGCTTGTTGCTCATCCCTTATAGGAACGTTTTTGGTTTTAAAAAAAATGACGATGCTCGCTAATTCATTATCGCATACGGTTTTGCTTGGGATTGTCGTTGCTTACTTAATTCTCGTTCCATTCATTCCTGAAAGTCGTGCGCATGCGATCAGCATCGAAGTGCTTTTGATCGCCTCTCTGATCACAGGACTGATCACAACAATGCTGACACAACTGCTTACAAATGTTCTCAAACTTCCAGAAGATGCAAGCACGGGTCTTGTTTTTACGACCTTATTTGCCTTAGGCATTGTCCTCGTCACTGTTTTTACGCGTAATACTCACCTTGGCACAGAGGCAATTATGGGCAATGTCGATGCCTTGCATATGGATGATTTGAAATTGATCTTATGGATCGCGTTGTTTGACTTTGCGATCATTTCTATTTTTTTTAAAGAATTTAAGCTAGTCACTTTTGATGGTGCATTTGCTGGTTCCCAGGGAATTTCCAGGTCATTTTTTAATCATTTGTTAATGGTTCTGACATCTGCTACTGTAATCGGTGCTTTTCGAGCTGTTGGAGTTCTTCTTGTTCTCGCTTTTTTAGTGGGGCCTGTGCTGACAGCGCGCCTATTTACTCATCGGCTCAAGAAGCTCATTTTACTGGCAATGGGGATCGGAATCGGCGCATCCCTAATCAGCGTCGCCTTTTCTCGACATCTTTTTTCTATCTACGATCTTCCACTCTCTACTTCGGGCCTCGCAACCACTGTTTTAGGGCTGATCTATTTTATCTGTCTGCTAGCCAATTACACTCTAAGAGAGCATTTAGGAATAGGTGCAAATAAAAGTGTTGAGGCTAGGCATTGAAGTAATGCCTCCATTTCATATGTCGGAAACACGGCACTGGCGTGTCCGCGTTTCCCGCTAGCCTTCTTGAGAATCATCAACATGTGAACGACTAAACGAATGTGCAAAAAAAGCAGGATATACCTAAACAACTTGAAAAATTTGAAGGCCGGTAGGCCTTATGGGGCTTTTATTTGCACCCTCTCTGAGAATGACAGTTGACTTTGGGTAATAATAAATGATAAATTGTAGAGTCAATTGGCTCTGTCTAATTTTTTTAAATAATTTCAAATGATGATCATCAGTTTTCTCTATGTGATTTTGGCAGCGTTTGGCCTGGGTTTTCTCATCTTTATCCACGAGCTTGGCCATTATTGGATGGCTAGACGAGAGGGAATGGCTGTCGAAGCTTTTTCCATTGGATTTGGCAAGCCTGTTTATAGTTGGGAGAGAAAGGGTGTCAAATGGCAAGTCTGCTGGTTGCCCTTTGGGGGATTTGTCCGTATCGCGGGAATGGAAAAAAAAGGCGCTTTGGAGCCCTATCAGATTCCCGATGGATTTTATGGAAAGAAGCCCTGGTCTAGGATTAAAGTCGCCTTCATGGGTCCGATTGTCAACATTGCCTTTGCTTTCTTCGCATTTTGCCTCTTATGGGTTTGTGGAGGCCGCTCTAAACCCTTTTCCGAATACACGCGTTTGCTTGGCTGGGTCGATCCCTGCTCGGAAGTTTATCATAGTGGAGTGCGGCCTGGAGATGAAATTATCCAGATAAACAATAAGCCATTTCGCAATTTTCAAGATTTCATCTATGCCGCAATCTTTGAGGGAAACTCCACTCAGATCAGTGGTCAAGAGGTGGATTACGTTAAAGGAGAAAAAACTCCTTTCCGATATCGGTTTCCCATTGAAAAAGATGCTTCCATTGGCGAGCATATTCGCACGATTTTCAGTACCATACAGCCTGCTGCTTATTTGATTTATAAGCGAAATAGCAGTCTCCCCCTTGCAAACTCTCCGATGAAAGGCAGCGGAATTCAAGACGGGGACCGGATTCTGTGGGCGGATGGAAAATTTCTTTTTTCTGTCCAGGAACTCATCGAAACAATTAATGAACCAAAAGCATTATTGACGATTCAAAGAGGAGAGCAATTCTTTTTGGCTCGCGTTCCTCGGTTGAAGATTTCCGATCTGCGCTTGACTCCAGCTCAAAAAGCGGAGCTTGAAGATTGGCAGCATGAGGCCAAAATTAAAGGAAAATCCTCTGATCTTTTCTTTATTCCCTATAATCTTTCTTCAGATTGTCACATCGAAAGTGCCTTTTCTTATCTGAATGTAGAAACCATTGAACAGCAACCTATGGGAGAAGCTCGTTCACCTTTAGAGGTCCCTTTGCAACCAGGAGACCATGTGATCGCTGTCGACGGTCTTGCTGTTTCTTCTGCGTATGAATTGATCAACCTGCTTCAGAGCCGACATATTCAAATTATTGTCCATTCTGAGCCCTCCGATGTTGTTCCGGTTTCTTGGAAAGAAGCGGATAGTGCTTTTGTTGCTGGAATTCATTGGAATGATTTGGAAGCGATGATCCAATCGATTGGGACAAAAGAGCCGATCAAACAAAGGGTGAGCCTTAGGTTGCTGAATCCCGTCTCTCCAAAACCGATGAGCGAGCTACCGATCCCTGAAGAAAAAAGAGAGCAGATGGAAGCCGTGATGGCCGCGCAACGCAAAGAAATTGAACAGATCAAAGACCCTAAGCAAAAAGCGCAAGCAGAACGTTTATTTGAAGCGGGACAAAACCAAGTCAAATTGGGCATTCTACCTGTCAATCGCAATGTGATCTACAATCCTTCCCCATTTGTGCTCTTCCACAATGTATTTCAAGAAACTTGGAAGACGATCGTTGCGCTGTTTACTGGCAACGTCAGCCCAAAATATATGACTGGCCCTGTCGGCATCGTCCACGTCATGCAGCAGAGTTGGGGGTATGGATTTAAAGAAGCCCTCTTCTGGCTCGGGATGATCAGCTTGAACCTTGGGGTCTTGAATCTTCTTCCGATTCCTGTCCTCGACGGGGGGCACATTTGCTTCTCTTTGTGGGAATGGATCACCAAGAAGCCCATCAAAGCGAAGACGATGGAGCGGCTCATTATCCCCTTTATCATTCTCCTCGTTGCACTTTTCGTCTACATGACCTACAACGACCTCATGAGACTGTTCTCTGGGTTTTTTAAGTAACTGTTCAGCGGGACTCTTTTTCGAGGAGCCTGATCATTTGGTAGAGAATGTTGGAGCCGGTAGCGCAGATGGGAGGTTTTGCGAGGTTCGGTTGGCAAATGCCAAGTAGAGTGCGCGGATTGTCTTTGAAAGTGTTAGTGCCATAGTCACCTATTTGCGGCATGCGGTGACCATACCAAATATGCCAATAGAGCTTTTCTTTGATTTCATCGCGTATGTCGAAACGTTCAAAAGCTTTGGAGAGTTGAAGATTCGAAACGTCGTCAAGAGAGTGTAGCATAAGGTCGTGGAGTCCTTGGAGTTGGTCTTTTTCATAGGCGTATTGTAATTTTGCTGTCTTGATAGAATATTCTGAGATGAGCTGTTCGATGATGTTTTTACCCCAGAGATTTAAGACAGACTCTGTTGCCTCGGTAAGCGTTTTTCGGATATTGTCTGCTTCTAAAGCGATTTTTCCATATTCTTTGTGGTATTCTTCTTTAGTAACGTGCTCTTTGCCAAATTTTTTCAAATGCGAGTGGTAAACAAGGCCTTGAAGAGAATTTTGGACGCTTTCCGGCAAAGCCTGCAAGGCGGTGAGCAGTTCTTCATTTGAAATGGCAGAGGATTGTACTTTTTCCAAAAAGGCGCGTAATTGAGCTTCTTTAAACTTCGCAGTGGCGATCTCTAGCTTTTTTCTGTGCACGATGAGCATCTGTTCAATCAGATTGGTTCCAGTAGGAGAAATAAGCCAAGGAAGTGTAATCTCTTGAAGTTTTTTTGGATTGCCTCGGAGAGTGTTTGTGCCGTAATCATGGGCATCACGAGTTTTGTCATTTACCCAAATCGAGTAACGGAATCGATCAATAACCTTTGGAGCCGCTTTTTCCAATTCTTGCAACGCAGCAGACAGATGGGATGGGTCATTTGTTCTTGATAGAATGCTGTTAAACGTCTCGAGCTGCTTAATTGTTTGCTCGCAAGCTAACATTTCTTGCGAAGTGTTCTCGATAACAGAGACAGCGTTTCTGATAACGGATGGCGCAATGTGTGCAGATGCAATCGCTTCTTGTTGCCCTGCTTCAGAAATGCGCGTATAATGGTGCATATAGCTTGTGAAAGTAGGCCCTTTTTGTCCGAAGAGAATCTGGTCGATCTCCTGCTGGCTGACAAAACGAACGCTGCTGTCATTCGCTTCAATCCATTGATGATTAATTTTTCGATACGCGATGTAATGTCCGCCGCCAAAATCACCGCTGTGGACATTGAATGTATCCAGTTCATAGGCAACTGGAACATTGGCGTTAGTCGCGTCTATAGGGAGGACAAGCGTTTGGTGAATGGCTAAAGGAGTGGCGATTTTAAAACCGACTCCATCCATGCTGGCGCCAAAACGTTTAATCGTTAACAATAGCTCTTCGGGCGCTTGGACAAATTGACGGCCTTCGCCGATCAGTTCGAATTGTTGAACCTGTTGTCCGTCGGGAAGCAGATATGTGCTCGTGTCGTGGCCTTGTAAATGAGTGTTACGGAAATATTCAGAGAGCAATTGCCGAAAGCAAAGATGTCCATTGTTTTGTAAATCTAAGATGATTTGATAATCGTCGTGGACCATAGAAGAAACATTGTCCATCGTCAAGCGGGAATAATCCTCTTTACGTAACTTGTTCTGATCGGCAGGTTGCGGTTCTCCGATCGGGCGGTAGTGTCGCTTTGTTCCTAGGAGAGAATATGGCTTAGGGAGAGGATGTGCATTGCCATCTTGCCGCATGATTTGTTCATAGAGTCCCATCAACACTTGCATCCCTTCCCAAGCATCTTCCTGACGATAGGATTGGTCAGAGAAGATTTCATGAGAAGTGCGCAGGTTCTTGTGACCGAAAAAGTGATGGAAAGCAAGTCGGACATCTTGAGAGATGGAAGTGGGGACAGGTTGTTTCCACGTCAACGCAGTCTCATAGGCTTGCAACGCATTCAAGAGCGCTCTTCCATGAAGTTGATTTTGGGGATTTGTACGATCTTGAGCGTAGTGATTGGCGATTGTTTCATAGGCGCGCCTGAAATTAGGCATGGAAAGGATCATCGAAAGCAGGGAATTTGCCCAGCAATTAGCCCCTGAATTTCCAAAGCCAACAGCAAAATCTGTTGCTTTAGGGTCTTGAACATCGCTTGTTTTAGAAGTCGGAGTATCGGATGTCGATGCGGGTATCGTGATAAGATCTACACGGTTCACAAGTGATGAGACATCCGTATTATGGCTTAGCATTGAGGCAAGTTTCTCTTGAAGGTCTAGTTTTGTTTTTTCCACATCGACGGTAACATCTGGAGCTGTTGATGTTGCTTTCCATGTAAAATACCTAGAAACATTAACAGGGGCGCGGTCAAGTGCGCTCGTGATTTTATCTTGTAATTGTGTCATTCTTTCGACAGCATGTTGAACCTTTAGAGGTTCTGTGCTCTTGATGTAGTTTCCATAGAGGAGATCGAACTCCGTTTTAAAAATTGAAATATGAGAATAATTGACTTGTTTTGACATACTTAAACACCGAGAATTTGTAATTTGGTTATTTTAGTAACTTTATGATAAAGATTATAATCTATTTATTAATTAACTTCTACAAAGTTTTAATTTTAAATTTTTTTTTATTTACCTTTCCTATTCAAGGAGTTGCTGAACAGTTCTTGAATTCTATGACCTTAGACGAAAAGATCGGCCAACTGTTTATCGTTCCTGCTTGTCAACTCAGAGGGAAAGACCATTGTGAAGATCTGCAGAACCTCATTTGCGAGAGAAAAATCGGCGGGGTCATCATGAGTCAAGGGACAGCTGAAGGCCAGGTAAATTTTGTGAATCAGCTCCAAGAACTTTCGCGTTTGCCTTTGCTTTGCGTCCAGGATGGAGAGTGGGGCGTGGGCATGCGCCTCAGCAATGTGATTGTTTTTCCACACAATCTTACCTTAGGTGCGGTACAAGACGTTGCTCTTTTATTCCGACTCGGCCAGGAAATTGGCAAACAATGCCGCCTGGTGGAAGCTCATCTCAATTTAGCGCCTGTCTGCGATGTGAATTGCACTGTTCGAAATCCCATCATCCATATGCGATCGTTTGGTGAAGATCCTTTTCAAGTGGCCATTCGAAGCCGCTTAGTAATGAGCGGAATCCAATCGATGGGCGTGCTTGCTTGTGCAAAACATTTTCCAGGACATGGGGATACCCTCATCGATTCGCATGTGGGTTTACCTGTTGTCGAACATGATTGGCAGCGCTTGAGCCGTGTTGAGTTATTGCCATTTAACTCTTTGATTCAGGCTGGGGTAAAAGCGGTGATGTCTGCACATCTTTGCGCAGAAGCTATTGTGGAAGAAACATTGCTGCCTGCAACTTTTTCTCATCGAGTCATTACGGATCTTTTACAACAAAAGTTTGGATTCAAGGGCCTAGTGATTACCGATGCATTGAACATGAAAGCGCTTTCCAAGGATTATTCTCCTGAGCAGATTGCGATCAAAGCATTACTTGCTGGCCATGATCTGCTGTTGTATGGGAGTCATATTGCTCCGAATGTGGATCAAATTCTTCGTAATGATGTCCTAAAAGCAATAGCGGCGATAAAAAGTAGAGTCGAAAGTGGAGAAATCTCCGAAGAATTGATTGATGCAAAGGTCGGCAAGATTCTAAAAGTCAAAGAAGAAATCGGGCTATTCGAAGACACACAGGATAGACCTATACCGAATATTGAAAATTTAGCGGAAAAAATCAACTCTCCTGAAGCATATGCTCTAAAGAAAAGATTGTTTCAGGAAGCGATCACTGTGGTACGCAACGAAGGGTTATTGCCTCTCAAAGAAAAAAATATCGCTTTGATTGAGTGGGGCGCATCTCCCATATTTGCAGATAAGATCGATGTGGATCGATTCTCCTTAGATGACCCTGAGCTTTTTGAAAAAGTGAAAGAATATTCTTGCTTAGTTGTTTCTCTTGCTCAATTGTCAAATGCTTGGCCAAATTTTGGACTCGATGAACATAAAGAGAGGATTTTACAGATGTTGTCGGAACTAAGGCTTCCGACAGTGGCCGTTGTTTTTGGGACACCGTATAGTCTTTCCAAGATTCCGCTTTATGAGGGAATTATCGTCGCCTATGAAAACCAGGATGAAGCCCAGGAAGCAGCCGCAGATGTTCTTTTAGGGCGGATATCTCCAAAGGGACGGCTTCCCGTTAGCGTATTGCCACACTTTGGCTTAGGAACAGGATTGGATACACCCTCTAAAGAATCTAGAGGGTGTGGAAAATTGAAGCGAGAAATGCTTGAGCCGTTTTACGGCTTCTGATCGTCGTCGAGGATTTCCACCTCAGCTTCTTCGATATCTTCTTTTTTACCTTTTTTTTCTTGAGGGCCGCCGCTTCCAGGAGGAGGTTGCGATGCTCCTTCGGCGCCGGAGGCGCGTTGCATGGCCTCGCCAATCTTTTGCATACTTGTGTTGAGTTCGTCATGCGCCTTTTTAATCATCTCGGGATGGTTTTGCTCGAGCGCTTTCTTGACAGCATCGATTTTGCCTTGAATGTCATCGACGACATCTTTAGGGAGCTTGTCTTTGTATTCATTGAGTGCTTTTTGGGCACGAAAGGCAAGAGAGTCCGCTTCATTGCGCGTTTCGATCTCTTCTTTGCGTTTCTTATCTTCTTCCTTGTGCTCCTCCGCATCATTGAGCATGCGCTTGATCTCGGATTCCGTGAGGCCTGATTTGGCTTCAATGCGGATCTTCTGCTGTTTTCCACTTTGCATATCTTTTGCAGAAACATGCAAAATCCCATCGGCATCAATATCGAAGGAGACTTCAATTTGAGGGATGCCGCGAGGTGCTGGCGGAATCTCTGTCAGATCAAATCGTCCGACCTCTTTGTTGTCTTTGGCCATTTTGCGCTCGCCCTGAAGAATAACGATTGTCACTGCGGGTTGGTTATCCGCAGCTGTCGAGAAAACTTGTTTTTTCTGAGTGGGGATTGTCGTGTTGCGCTCAACAATCGGAGTCATGACCCCGCCTAATGTTTCAATCCCAAGCGTTAGCGGGATAACGTCGAGCAACAGAACGTCTTTCACATCTCCGGTGAGGACCGCACCTTGGATCGCAGCTCCAACGGCGACGACCTCATCGGGATTGACCCCTTTATGAGGTTCTCGCCCAAAGATCTCCTTAACTTTTTTTTCAACAGAGGGCATGCGGGTCATTCCGCCGACGAGGATCACTTCATCGATTTTATCTTTTGCAAGACCAGAATCTTTGAGTGCTTTGTTGCAAGGATCCACTGTTCTTTCGATCAGATCATGGACGAGGCTTTCCAGTTTTGCGCGGGTGAGTGCCAGGGAAAGATGCTTTGGACCTGTGGTGTCCATTGTGATGAATGGCTGATTGATGTCGGTCGTCTGAGTGCCGGATAACTCGATTTTAGCTTTTTCAGCAGCATCGCGCAAGCGTTGCAGCGCCATCTTATCTTTGCTTAAATCGATTCCATGCTCTTTTTTGAATTCATCGAGCATCCAATGCAAAATGGCATTGTCAAAGTCATCGCCACCCAGGTGCGTATCGCCATTGGTAGAGAGAACTTCAAAGACGCCGTCGCCGATTTCGAGAATTGAGATATCAAATGTTCCACCGCCGAGGTCGAAGACTGCGATTTTTTTATCGTGCTGCTTATCGAGTCCATAGGCAAGGGCTGCTGCTGTGGGCTCAGGAATAATGCGTTTGACATCGAGGCCAGCAATGCGTCCTGCATCTTTTGTCGATTGGCGTTGAGAATCGTTGAAGTAGGCGGGAACGGTAATGACGGCTTCGGTGATCTCTTCTCCTAAATAAGCCTCTGCGGTTTCTTTCATTTTCATCAAGACCTGTGCGCCGACCTCTTCTGGGGTGATCATCTTGCCTTCTACCTCAAAGACAGCATCCCCGTTATTGTTTTTTGTGACTTTATAAGGAACAGTCTTGGTCTCCGATTGCACTTCGTGATATTTGCGGCCGATGAAACGCTTTGCGGAATAGACGGTACGCTCAGGGTTAGTGACAGCCTGACGTTTAGCAGCGACGCCGACTAGGCGTTCGCTTCCTTTGTAGCCAACAACTGAAGGGGTTGTACGGCCGCCTTCTGCATTCGCGATCACTTTCGGAGAGCCTCCTTCCATGATGGCGACGCAAGAGTTGGTCGTTCCTAAGTCGATGCCTATGATTTTACTTTTCTTCTTTTGCTCTGCCATAGTTAATTTCTCCTCAATATTTTATGTTTCCTTAAGTTCATGTTTGGTTTCAGAACCCGGTGCGACCGCGACCTTGACACTGGCAGGTCGGATGATATGATCTCCACTGCGGTAGCCTTTAATGTATTCTTTCAAAATCGTGCCTTCGGGCTTTTCTGTTGTTGATTCCGTTTCAATGGCATGATGTATTTGCGGGTTGAACAGCGTTCCTTCGGAATGAAATGCGATGACTCCATGGTTAGCGAGCACATCCTTAAATTGCCCTAAAATCATCAAAAACCCTTGTGCCCAATTGCGCATTTCCTCTGACAGGCCTTGAGTGAATTGCAAGGCATTTTCCAAGTTGTCAATCGGGCCTAACATTTCGGCGATCACATTGTCTACAGCAAAACGAGTCATCTCCTGTTTTTCTTTTTGCATCCGTTTGCGTGTATTGTCGATTTCAGCAAGAAGTCGAAGGTATTTTTCTTTATACTCTTTCCATTCCTCTTCGGGTGTCGCTTTGGGTTGTTGAGATTCGGAAGTGGGAGTTATTATCGGTTCTTTTTCTTCAGTCATTTCTTCTCCTACTTAAGTATGTTGTTTGATCTTCTAATAAAAAGGTCTGGCTTTGATCGAGAAATCCTGGGTGATTTTGTTGGAATTCAAGATTGGAGGGTTTGGGATTGCGGAAAGAGATTTTAAATTTGTAAACGCTCTTGGTTAAAGAAGCGGAAATCGCATCGGCAATGTGTTGAAGCTGGCCAAAGAGCTCACGATAGGGGATGCGGTTGGGTCCTAAAATTCCAAAGGCTCCGCAGACTGTTTGATGGATCCGATAGGGGATGGCGATCACGGAACAAGCTGATGCTTCAGGGGCAAATGGAAGAAGATCTTCTGCAATCCAGCAAGTGAGTTTTCCTTCACTGCTTGTTGTTGTCAGAAGTTTTCGCAGCATCTGTTTATTCTCAAAAAGGGAAAGTCCGCTGGCAAGTGCAGCAGCGTCATTGAAATCAGGATAGGCGAGTAATTTGGAAAACCCTGCTTGAAAAAGATCTTCTGCACTGAAATTCGTATAACTGACAATGTGGCGCAGCATGAGCTCCTTGTAAAGCCTGGCTCCGAAGGTCTCTTCTTCAGGATCAAGGTTAGGTTTTTCGATTCCGTTGAGGCGCCAATTAAAATAAGCTTCGAGGCGTTTCATCATGAAGCTGGAAAGTCTTTTTTCCGTATAAAGAACTTCTGTGCGAATGAGCCCAAAATCGGTGACGAAAACAGAAAGCAGACGACTATGATCGATAGGCACGAGCTTGATTTCGAGAATGAAGTCCTGGTCAAACCGTGGTGCCGAGAGAAAAGCAGCGCAGCGTGTGATTTCACTCACTTTTTCAGTAGCCTGTAACAAATAGGCAGCAACTTCGCGCGTCTCTTTGCTCAGCGCATGTTCAATTTCCTTGATTTTCTCTAAGGAGATGCGCGGCTGGTCGAGGAACTCATGGGCAAAGGCTTTGTAAGCAAGGACTGTAGGGACTCTTCCTCCTGAGGAATGCTGCTGTTTGACATAGCCTTCTTCTTCTAACTTAGCGAAGTAGTTGCGGATAGTCGCGGAGCTTAAGGATTCAAACCCATTTTCACGTAAGGTACTGGAACCAATCGGCTTCCCCGTTTGGAGGTAGAGTTCGACAAGGCCGAAAAGGATGAGCTTTTCTCGCTGGTCTTTAGCAGGCTTTTTGGGTGTCAATGATTTCATAAGATTCATTCTTTATTACGTTAACTATAACAAAGAAGCGCCTCTATGGCAAGGGGAAATTAGCAGTCAAGAGCATCGACTGCTTATTATTTTCATAAGCTGTTTGTAATCAATAATTTTCGTTTCCGACAACAAGTGGATCTTGGACGATCAAGGGGAGGACGTCGACCAGGGAGGGGGACCAATCCAATCCTCGATAATAGACGATTCGGGAGGCGATATGGCAAGCGATGATCGCCTTTTTGTGGACATCGGGAACTTCGAGTAAAATCCTCTTTTGATACTTTGTCCGTAATAATGGGGGGCAATAATTCAATAGGCAGCGGATAAATGGATCGCTAGGATCATTGCTTAAAGTCATGGTCTGCAGATAAGCGATGAGCTGATCTTTATACATATTGATCCGCTCAGAAATCCACTCGGAAATATCTGTGAGCAAGGCCTGAGTTTCCAAATGAGTCTTTAGCAGCAATTTCGCTTCTTCACGCGCCCTCATTTTAATAATCTCAAGAATTTCAGAAACTAGCGTAGGCTTTTCTTTTAAAAATTCTTCCTCGGACAAGGCCAAACTCGAGAGGACCTCAAAAGAAGAGCAAGTCACGCCACCCTTGTTTGCAGAACTATCTTTGATAATGAGCACGCCTAATTTTTCTAAGGAGCGCCGTGCCCATGGCGTTATATAGAGATTAGCCCCTTCGACAATGGCTAGCGATGTGGGTTTTCCCATCTCATCGAGAAAATCTTTAACATTATTTTCATTGAGTGTTCTAGGGCGTCCGCCTCCAGGGATAAAGATATCAGCTTTGATTTGATGAACATTGTGGCGCAGCAGGTTGTTCATCTCATTTCCGGACAACCAATCCTCAATCAGCTTCCCATCTGTCTTTCTCCAACACAGAGTTTGTTGGGCATAAGCTGTCTGTTCGCGTTTTGTGCGCGTATCGAGTAAAAAACCTCCTTCATTCAGCTTTTCTGGCGGATAGAAACGGATCGGCTTTGCATCTTTGAAAAGCTGGGCGATGATTTCTAAATCAAGTCCGATAGGGTCAAAAATTGTTCCCGAGACATCAATGGTGGCCAGCAATTTGGCAGTTTTAGGATAAAAGCGATACAAATTGTACATTTGATTGCCCGCGACATCCCCATCTGGCCCTCCGGACATTTTTACCGTAAATGGGTGAGTGGTGGGATCGATCCTCAGAAACTTGAGAACTTCTTCCATATAAACATTAACGCCAAGGGATGTCACGCCAAAGTCCTTGTGGTTGATCCCTGCCCCTGGTTTGCTAGAAATAAAAGCGCCGCCAGGCTTGTAGCCATAGTATTTGCTGTAGACTGCAATCCATTCGATCATCGCGTTATGCATGTTCTCATCGGGGCCGAGATAAATATATTCGGGCTTCTTGTAATAATCGATGATCCCTTTTGGACGCAATGTGCCATCAGGATCGCAGTTGATGATCGATAAAAAACTTTCAATATAGGATCGTTGTGTCTGATAGAGATATTCTAGTTTTTGCTCTTTATGAAAAGCTGTCAGTTTTTCTTTGATCTCATCGGGACCAAGTTCTGATTCTTCGAGCTCGCGCTGATAAATCTCTTCTTCAGCGTACAGTCTCTCATAAGGCTCGAGGAAAATGACACCTTTGGCGCCGCCTTCGGGAATGTCTTTATTCTTTTTATTTTGCGTATTAGCGAGGTTGTAGCATTCGGAAAAGACATTGTTCCTCTCCGCGATCATTTGCTCCATCCGATCTGGGAAGACAGTGCGCAGCCCTCCGCGTGAAAGGTCGCGGAAGCGGATATGAAAGCCGATGAAGTAAAGTCCCTTCATGAAGAAAATAGCAAAAGGAATCTCTGGAAATTTTTCTTTGCGTTCATAGGGAACTTGGTCGAGATAAATGGGGTCGAGGCGAAAGCAAAATGCTGTTTTATTCTTTCGATAATAATTCGTTTTTAAAGTGTAGTCGACCATGTTCATCCCTTGCTTGAGGATGTTTTTTCTTCGAGTGTCATTGGGCTCGTTACCTGTATCGAGATGGTCGACGAGGTGGAAATAATCTCCGCGAATTTTCAGATATTCTTCGAGGCTTGCCTTGTCGGGATTAAATTTGGCATCAAAGGCTTGAACTAGCTTGACGGTGAGCTCGGGATGCCGGCAAATCCCTTCTTCAATGTGATTTAAAGCATACATATTGACATCGGCATGGACAAGAACTTGATGGATAAAATAAACGATCGATTTGAGGAGGTTTCCTTGATTGCCTGTTAATAATTCCGTATCGACAAACAGATTTTCGATCGATTCCAAGCCTTCAAAGTACTTCAAGGTCACCAGTTCTTTGAGGAAATCGGGTAAATCCGCCTCTTCCCAGGCAGCACCCCCTTCGCTTCCGTGAAGACCTAAGGACATTAATAAAATATTTTGCCGGCTATAGGGGTCGATGTAAGTGGCATTGACTCGCTTCAAGGCGAGCCCATGCCGATGGATGACTTTGGAGAGTCGATAAAGAAAATTATACTTGGGGACATTTCTCCAGGCAAAGACGATTTGGAGCGAAGGGGTTTCTTTTTTTTCCTTCCAATCTTCATTGAAGCGGATCTCGTACTGGCAATTATCACGCGATTTGGCACGGAAAAACATGTCGAGCGCCATAATCAACCGTTCTTTGGTCATCGCTTTGATAAACATCTGACTGAGTTGTCCAATCAGTCTACGGACATCGCTTTCTGTGACTTGGGGATTCCGGGCTTTCACCTGCTCAACAATTTCTTTTTCTCTTTCCTCGGAAAAAAGATCTAGGGGGATTTTTTCCACATAGTCGCTGAAGAGGATTCTCGCAATGCGCAAGGGAGTCTTGATCCCAGGAAAAGGAGGAGGTTTATTGGAAACGTAGGAGCGATAGTTTTTAATTCCATATCTTTTATAATGCTTGAGGATACGCAAATCGGCGTCGGGGCTATCTAAGCATATGACGTAGGCCATGTTTTTGAGATGGAGGTGAGAGAAAAAGTCGTTTAGGTTGAGATTTTCCAGGCTATGGACGATGAGGATAATGCTTTCCTGGTCGACTTCCTCAAAAAAGCTGGCTGGCATATGTTGATCAATCCAAGAATAATTCTCTTCAAATGTTTTGCTTTCTTTGGCAATGGCTTGCTGGAGCTCTTGTTTGGATAGCCTTTGAGAAGGACGCGCTGAACTACTCATGAATCTCTCCTGGTCTAATGAGGGAATTGCAAAACTCCTAATTTAAATCCATAGCATCTTCAAATATTTTTTCGCACGCAAACGCGAGGAAAATGTAAAAAAAATTTATTTATTATTTGTCTTTGTATTTATTATGTTAAACTATTACAATTAACAGTATATTTTAAAATTAAAAAACTTAGGTGGAAATAATGAGTATTAAAGCATTGCCCGATTCCTCACTTTATCATCAGATGTTTACAAGAGAACAGTTAGAGACTTATGTCTCCACTCTGAATGCTGCAGAAGTTAACGATCTCCAACGAGAGGTCTATTTTAAAGCCCTAACGGATGGCGTCACCATCGAAGATTGGAATAGGGACTGGGGAAGATATCATCTGTTTGATAGCACTACCCGATTGGTTCATACCATTTTCAAAAAAAAGTGTGTAGGTTTATTCCATGCATTTGGTCAGGATTGCCCAGATGGAGCAGCTAAATTTATTGCTTACCCCTGTCCTTTGTTCTTAAAAAATCTCCTCTCAACACAAGCAGATCCGGCGCTCACCCAAAGAGTGCGCATTATAGCTCGGCTCCGTAGTCTAAATCACAATCTTTGTACCAAATACCCCCAGTTATTTGCTGACTCAAGCTCAATTCAGTCTGCTTGGAAGGTAAAAGAGATGCATTATCTTTCCCTACCTGAATCCTTAGGTTCAAAAGAGATGGAACAGTTTGAATATTTGACCTCTGTTATCGAGGAAGTAGTGAAAGGTGATTACGATGAAATCGCTGCGGAGATCATTCTCGAGCGACTGTTGAGAAAGGAATTTTTTCATCCCACTTCTACAGATCTCTCCAATGACCTTCGACTCAGGTCTATTCACAAAATGACGATTCAGCAGATCCACAATCATTCCCTTCAAACTTCAGATCAATCTGCGTGGAAACCGATCTATGTCATTCCTTCGGATGAAGATAAGCAAGGGAAATTTAAACCTCTGGATATCCATTCCGCAATGAAAGAGGTTTATGCAGCACAATGTGATAGACTTTGTGGTTTGGGGATGTCGGCTCCTACTGGACTGCTCAGGAATAAAAATATTTTTAGCGCTGTTTACGAGGTTAAGAAGTTGTTCGAGGCTTCTAGTCGACAAGAAAACGGGGAAAAGGCAGCACTCCTTAGGCAACACGCATTTGAATTATTCCATGAATCGCACATTCCTCAAGAGGTTAGAAACTGCATTTTTGGAGAAATGTACACATTATGTGGAGATCGTCGAGAAATCGATAGTTTGGGCGAGAAACTATTTTATAGTACCGGTGGATGCAGTACATCGGATCGAGAAAAATGTATTGCGATTCAAAATTATCTCAATTCTGAGGCGTTCAAAAATCATGTCGCTGTTTTTAATGTTCAAGGTTCAGTACAGCCTTGGATTCACGACTGTAGACGCGCTGTTGATTTGATCAGGAAAGACCCCACTGGAGGAGGAGAAAAACTGAAGACGGCTCCTAAAGCCTTAGTCCATTTTTATGCACTTTTGGGAATCATTAAGGGCTCTGTAGATTGTTCCTCTGACAATACCTTTGTGGATTATCGTCCCGAATTGGGAAGAGTTGTCAATTTTTGGGACTTTGATGATGAGAAGTCAATGCCGATCTCGAATGATGTCGGAGAATTTCGCATGTGGCACATGGGCATGCCTCAAAACGCACAGCCGTTTGATCGAGCAATCCTTCTCATGTTTTTAGATCCTCGCCTTACAGAAAAATTCAAGAGACAACAAACATCTCTTCAGATCTCTAAAGCTGCTTATGGAGCACAGATCCATCGCTTGGAGAAACTTAAAGCGATCTTCGCAGAAGAGCTCAGCAAAGAAAAGATCACACTAACTCCGCGGGAACTGTTTTTTAAAATGTTTGGTGGAAAAGAAGAATTCATTAATATCAAAAGCCGTTTCAACAACGACAAGTCATATAGCGAAGAGGGGGTCCGCATCTCGCCCATTGAAATTTTTGAGTTCCATCTTGCGAATGAGGGAAAGGGCTTGTGGTGGTATACAAGCGATGAAGGCGAAAAAACTCTTGTCGGCAGAAATATGAGAGAGCTTTACGCACCAGATTTACCTTGAAACTGGTGCTTGAACTGATTTCACTCGTTGATGCTCGCGAAATCAGTTCAAATCTTGGGCTTAGTGAAGCGAGTGAAATTAGGTACGTCCTCAAAAACCTATGGCAAGCACTGAATGTCATTTGGATCCATGCCAGGCTTTGCATTTATCGATAAGTGGTAAGTTTGGCATGGATCAAAATGGTCTTCAACTTTTGCCATGAGTTTTTAAGGACGTACGAAATTAGTCCAAACTCCAGCTTGAAAAGGTTAATTGAGGGGTTTTTATGACAGTAAAAGGAATCGTAGACTCTTCCATCATTTATACAGGGCCAAAAACATTGGAAGTCCAAATTTTGGAAGAGCACAAAGAAGAGCCTAAAGTTGAAGAAAACGTCTTAAGTGCGCCACCTCCGTATCAGCCCACAAATCTCGAACAGACGATTGCAAAAGCTCTTAGAGGCCGCTGTATTTTGTTTGGCCAGAATTGCGATCCCTATTTCGCTTTTCTCGATAATGACTGTCCAGCTCCTTTTGAATTTGGAGGAACCTATTACACATGCGCAACAACCGTCTACGAAGCTCAAAAGTTTGCCCCAAATGGTGAGCTGACGAATCAGATCAAAACTCTGGATGCAAAAAAAGCTTTGGCTTTTTCAGCGGAAAAGCATCTCGAAAAAAACCGGGAATGGTATGAGAAGCGAGAAATAGTCATGCTTGATGTTCTGCGCGCTAAGTTTGGTCAAAATTACACTCTTCAACGCCTTCTTCTTTTGACAATGGACTCCTACCTTTCTTTCCATACCCCTTTAAAAAGAATGGACCCTTTTTGGACAGATGATAGTGATGGAACTGGGTGCAATCGTTTAGGCCATCTTTTGATGTCGGTCCGCAAAGGATACGGAGGGATGGAAGGGATTTCGCTTCTAAAAAATTATCCTCAATTGCTTCCTAAGGAAGAAATGAAAAAAACATTGGTGGCACTCGACAAGTCGGATGCAGATGTTTTTTCTGAGATTAATGATTTGAATGCGCAGATCAATGAGGATGTTTACAAACTTCACTCGCAAACTACTCGGCGTGAAGACAATCACCCGTTTACGCGTTTCCCATTTAATAATTTTCCTTACGATGCTACCTTGGTGCCATTGAATTCGGGCCGCTATATTAATGCGAGTTTTGTCTTAGGCAAAAAGTTCATTGGGACACAATCTCCTATGCCGCATACTACTGAAGATTTTTGGTCGATGGTCCTCGAGCAAAATGCATCGATTGTGATTATGCTGAATCGTCTTACTGATCCAGGCGATGATATCTATTTTCCTTTCTCATTATCGGACAAAAAAAACTATGGAAAAATCCATCTCGAATTAATCGAGAAGCCCTTTTTCAAAACCGATCCTAGCTGGCGTCAAGCCCCCCATGAAGAAGAACCTCATGCCGTTATTCATCGAAAAGTGAGAATCTGGCAAGAGGGTAAAGAGGCGCGCATTGTGAATCATTTCCAATATCAAAATTGGCGTGATTTCTCACCAGGCAATGAGCGTGCGGCGGCTTACCTCGTAAAAACAGTCCATGGGCTTCGCACTGAGAATACAGCATACTGCACTCGGCCTGAAACTTTGAATTTTGACTCAGCGAGACAAAGTCAAATCGAAGCAGAGCGTTCCGACCGACGAAGCCCTGCCCCAAGCAGGCAGGGTGAGGAGACTGCGGAGACACGAGAAAGTCCGGTGGACTTTCGTAGTGCAAAGCAGGTGAACGAAAATGAACCAGCCCGAAGGGAGGATCGATTTGACAAAGTCGCAGCCAGTCAAAATTCAAAGTTTCAGGCCGAGTGCAGTATATCTCCCATCGTCGTGCATTGCCATGCGGGTGTAGGGCGGACGAGCGCCTTGATCACGCTCATCGATCAGTTTGAATATCTTCCTACCGGAAAGGTCGATGTTAAGCGGTGTCTTCAACGCCAACGTTCTCCAGAAGAGGGGCGGTGCAACAGCATGATGCAATCGCGGGACCAATACCTCTTTTGCTATCGCACATTGCGTCTATTGGCGAAATTAGCGCCTGATTCGACCTATACCGAAACAACATGAAGAATTGGGATTTTGGCAAAGCTGGCGCCTAGAGTTTAAACCAGCGAAGCGGCGCCCGAAGCAGCACAACTTGAATAATGCTAATTGAAAATTTAAATAATACAGACGTTACTTCGACACCGAATTTGCCATTTATGCCCCGATTTTCTTTGACATCGGGATGCTACTATCCAATTTTGCGATCGCCTCGCTTTCTTCTCCGGCGCACAGCTTAGATGCGCATGGGATTTCTTCGCAGATGCGTCAGATTTGGGAAACTATCGAGACTCTGGAAGACCAGATTCGAGTTATTTTTTAAGCAGGCGCAAGCTATTTAAGCCGACGATGACTGTGCCGCCTTCGTGCAAAATGACTGCGATCCATAAGGGGACAAGTCCAAGCAGGGCGGGGGTTGTCGCAAAGACGATCACGCAAAGAGCAAGAGAGATGTTTTGTTTGATGATGGAAAGCGTCTGTTTTGCTTTACTTATGAGCCAATTGAGCGAGGACAGATCGTCATTGAGAAAGACGATATCTGAGGCATCAATGGCAGTTGCACTTCCGATCTTTCCAAGAGAAATGCCCACCGTGGAGCGTGCAAGAGCCGGCGCATCGTTGATTCCATCGCCGACCATGATCAGACCGGCTTCTTGAGAAAATTCGGTCACTTTATGGAGTTTGTCTTCAGGGCGCAAATTGGCAAAGACATCCTCGATCCCCACTTTCGCGGCAACGCCCTGAGCAATATCTAAGTGATCACCTGTGAGCATCATCGGTCTTAAACGCTCTTGATTCTTTAAATGCTGAATGACAGAGGCAGATTCTGGACGCACTGTATCGAGGAAATGAAAGAGAAATAAGGCGTCTTCGACAAGCAGCAAAGTGCTGAGATGGCCTTCTCGATTCATCGAACTTTGCAAAGATTCCCAATTTTTCTTCAATGTTTCCGGGATTTTTTTCTCGATGAATTCTCGATGGCCGATACACACATCAATCATTTTTCCCTTAAGATCGACTTTTCCTTCCAATCCGAAGCCATGAACAGCTTTAAAATCGATGAGTTCCTTTGGTTTGATGGACTTTTCTTTAGCAAAGGCCACAATGGCATCTGCGATAGGGTGGACGGCATTGCGTTCAAGTCCGTAGGCAATCGCAAGAGCTTCATCATGGTTGCATAGAGGCGTTTTTGAGAGAGCGGGTTCCATAGAAACGCAAGAGAGTTTGCCTGTGGTCAGAGTTCCTGTTTTGTCAAAAGCGATTCTCTTGCAACTTGCAAGGGCATCGAGAACGACGCCTCCTTTCAGGAGGATTCCTTTGCGGGCGCAACTGCTGATCGCGCTTAAATACGCAGTGGGTGTGGCGATAATCAAAGCACAAGGGGATGCCGCAATCAGAAATGCCAAAGCCCGATAAATCCCTCCTTCTGGACCAAGGTAGGGAATCGGAAAAAGTAAAGGAAGGGTGAAGGCGAAAATAAAAAATAGTGACATGACGATCATGGCATACCATTTGCCAAAACGGTCTAAGAACCGTTGCAGTTGGGGTTTGGATTCTTGGGCTTGCGTAATGAGCTGGATGATCCGTGAAAGGGTAGAATCGCTACTTGTCCGTGTCACTTCAATGGTTAAAGTCCCATCGAGATTTCTGGCACCTGCCTGGATTTCGTCTCCTTTTTTTTTAGGGACAGGATGGCTTTCACCGGTCAAATGGAAGAGATTGACAAATGAACTCCCGTCCGTCACTATCCCATCGAGTGGAACAATTTCACCTGCTTTGATCAAAAGGCGTGTGCTAGTAGGAATTTCTCTGATGGCTCTATCGTAAAGCGTGCCGTCAGAAGAAATCACACAGGCAAATCGGGGAGAAAGCTGATGAAGGCTCAGCAAAGTGCCTTTGGTCTTTTCCGAGACCATATACTCCATCGCAGCAGATAGCTCGAAGAGAACGAGTAAAAGAGCGCCTTCCATTCCGCTGCCAATAATGACTGAAAGAAGAGCGGCCATCGTCATCAAGACATCGATATTGATCTGGAGATTTCTAATGTCCTGAATAGAGCCCAGAAGCGCTGGAGTCCCCGAAAAAAAATAGACGAATAGCAATAAAAGATTGGAAAGCGGGGGAATAAAGAATGCAGTCGTGAATGATGTGAAGAGCAGAATGCCGGAAAAGAGAGCAGTTTTCAGGGGTAAATTTTTACCCCAAATTCTTGATTTAGGCGTGAGAAAAGGGCTAATGCTCTCTTCTTTCCCAGAAGCGAAGAACTCATCAAAGATAAACGGTGCCGATAGATTCATTTAAGTTGCAAGAAGAGGGATTAAAAAATAGACAGTGCCTGCGACGAGGCCAAAAACAGCTAAGTTCCAGATGAGGGAATTCCACACCCGGTTCCTCTCTAATTTTGCAGAAATGACCGTACATACAATGACAATCAAAGCAGAAAGAAGAGGGAGTCCAAAAGTGGAATGCGACCAAAATCCCAACAAACAGAGCGCAGCGCTAACCAGTGATCCGCAGAGCGCTCCAGATGCTTGTTTAAGGGGATGTTCATAAGCTTCGAGTGTCAAACCAAGCTCTTCTTCAAGCATCACGCGTAGCAGGCGATTGTCATCGGCCATCAACACTTCAATCACCTCTTCAAGAAGTTTCCCAGTTAATCCTTTGGCCAGATACATTTCGGTGAGTTCTTCTTTTTCTTGCGTGCGATGATGTTCGATTTCCCAGCGCTCTTCTTCAATGACACGATGCAATCGCTCAATGCGCGTCCATCCCAGCAGAGCACTGCGCGCTGTTTTCCAAATCACCCAACCTATTGAAAAGAGCAGCATCAGCAGCCCTGTCTTCTGCAGTGTCAGAAAATGGGGAAGGACAATCCAAAGAATCAGAAGGATGATTGCCATTTCTTTTCCGGCATCGGCACCTGCGGAAACATGTCCAGGCATTTCCGTGCCGTGAACCTCTGAAGAGGCGATAGTGCCGCGGGTACGCGCTTCTTTCAGATGCTCGACAACTGTTTTGCCTTGAAAATGTTCGGAAGGAGGAGGGAGGGTCATGATCTAACCTTCCTGGAGAAGATGAGTGAGAAGTCTTACCATGTCGAGATGGTCTTGAGTTGCCATCACTTCGCGGGCAGAATGCATGGAAAGTTGCGGGCAGCCAATATCCACAGTATTAATCCCCGTGCTTTGTGCGACAATTGGCCCCACAGTGCTCCCACAAGGCAAATCGGATCGACACACATAAGATTGATAAGAGAGGTTCAGCGTTTGGCAGGCTTGGACGATGATTGCTGCGGAAAGAGCATTGGAGGCATATTTTTGATCGGCATTGTACTTGATCACAATTCCTTTTCCAAGAAGAGGAGTATGATGAGGCTCGTATTTTTTAGGATAATTGGGGTTTAAAGCATGCGCCATATCGATGGAGACACAAAGGGAATGGTTTTTTAAAAGGAGCTGTTCTTCAGGATTGATGTTCAGTGAATAGGCAATTCTTTCTAAAACATGGTTTAAAAAGGGAGAAGCCGCTCCTTCTTTGGTGCGCGAGCCAATTTCTTCGTTGTCCCAAAACAGAGAAAGTTGCAGCCTTTGATGCGCCGGTTTATCTAAAAATCCCATGGCACTTAGCACCGCGTGGACACTTGCGAGATTGTCGATACGATAAGAGGCGAGCATTTCATTTTCGATTCCGACAAATCGTGACGGCTCATGAGGAACAAGAAAAAGCTCAAAGGAAAGCAAAGAGTGGAAAGAAAGATGGCGCCTCAATAACTTCTCTAAAACTTCGAGTGGCATTTTGGAATCTTCTGTCAATCCAACAATCGGGCTCAAATGATCCTGTTTATTCAGATGAAGTCCTTTTTCATTGACCTCGCGGTCAAGATGGACCGCAAGCTGCGGGATAAAGAATAGAGCATCGTCTAAATAGACGAGCCGTTCCTCGAGTTTGCCAGAGCCAGTTGTGGTCACAACCCTGCCTGCCAGCGCCAAGTCACGGTTTAGCCAAGAAGTCAGTAGAGGACTTCCGTAAACTTCGACCCCGAATTGGGTCATATTGGCTTTTTGGTAAGCGGGAATGGGTTTCAGTTTAAGCGCGGGACTATCCGTGTGAGAAGCTAAAATGATCGCCTGAATCGGTTTCACTGAAGGCAAAGCAAATGCGCACAGCGCTCCGCCTCTTGTCACGAAATATTTTTTCCCCAATTCGAGAGGCCATCTTTCTTCTTCACCCAACGGATGAAATTCTCGAAGCGCCAAACGGTTTCCGATCTCTTTAACCGCATGCCAAGAGGTCGGGGAAGAATCGAGGAACGTTTTGAAATCAGTCAATAGATGACTCATGAAGGACGCAGCTCTTTAATTCCATTCATATATTTGTGTAATACCACAGGCAGAGTTACTGAACCATCTTCATTTTGATTATTCTCAAGCAATGCCACCATGAGACGCGATGTCGCAAGGCCTGATCCATTCAAAGTATGAACAAGTTCCGGCTTCTCTTCTTTATGGCGATAGCGGATATGAGAGCGCCGCGCTTGGTAGTCGGTGCAATTGGAAACAGAAGAGACTTCATAATAGCGGTTTTGACCGGGCAAGTAGACTTCGATGTCGACGGTTTTGGCAGCAGCAAATGACATGTCCCCAGTGACTAGCAGCATGTTGCGGTAATGCATGTTAAGCCCTTGCAGGATCATTTCAGCGCTTGCCATCATTTGATCAAAGACTTGATCACTTTGATCTGGCTTGGTAAATGCAAACATTTCTACTTTGTTGAACTGATGCACGCGGATCAGACCGCGTTCTTGCGAACCGGCTGCACCTGCTTCTCTTCTAAAACAAGGCGTATAGGCGACAAATCTCTTTGGGAGTTCTTCCTCTTTGAAGATTTCATCGTAGAACAATCCATTCAGCGCGACCTCAGATGTCGGAATCAGATAGAGTTGGTAGTCTTCGTCAGAGATTTTGAACAGCTGCTTTTCGAATTTTGGAAGTTGTCCGGAGCCGAACATGATTTCTGGACGAACAAGATGAGGAGGCATCCACATCTGAAATCCATTTTCCAGATGGATGTCGAGCATGTAATTGATCAATGCCCACTCAAGACGGGCTCCCATGTCGCGATAAACAGGCCAACCGCTACCGGCAACTTTAGCGCCGCGTTTAAAATCGAACAGACAAAGACGTTCATTGAGTTCAACATGATTTTTGAAAGGAAATGGAAATTCTCTTTTTTGACCGAATGTCTTGATGCAAACATTATCTTTGGGATCAAAAGAAACTTTGATCTCATCTCGGGGTAAATTGGGCAAATTTGCCAATGTTTGATTCCATTCCTGCTCAAGCGTAGAAAGTTCTTGGTCTAAGAGGGCGATTTTGTCTCCAAGCCCAGCCACTTCTTTCATCCACTCAGAAACGTCCTGCTTTTGGCGTTTTTTTTCTCCAATTTCTTTAGAGAGGTGATTGCGAGCTGCTTTCAGTTCTTCGACGTTCATCTTGATCATGCGGATGCGCTCATCCAGAGCGACGATGGATGAAAGATCGATCTCGGGATCTTTGGTTTTTAATTTTTTTTCCACGGCCGCTTTATCCGCGCGAATCAGCCTGATATCGATCATGCGATGAACCCCTCAATCTAATAGCCACCGAATATAAAAGCTTAATTTCTAAATGTCAATTGAATGGAGAGCAAGGTACAAGACATTATAATTTTTCTAAAATCTTGAATGCGCTCTCTTTTTCACATGTCGGGGGTTCAGGAGAGCACTCACGTGTCGCTCTCGGAACCCCCTGCTGGCCCCTTTGAGAATCATCTCGCTGTGCCAAATCGCGTGCTCGTCGGGGGGCCGTGCAAAGCACTGATCCCCCCCATGCGCTGACCGCGCTCTCCTGCGCTGCGATTTTGCTGTGCGATCTGATTCCATTGGCTGTTCGTGCGTTCACTCCCGCCCGGACTTCGTCTCGATTGGCGGGTCCCTTTTCGCGTCGACTCACAGAGCCCGTCTAAAAAACCTTGAGATTGCATCAGATAAATGCTGGACGTACAACACTTTTATTTACACCCTAGATAAAGCAAGATATTGTCTTTTGTTGGTTTTTAGGGTAAGATGGTAAAAATTTCTGACTTTTTTTATGCGCTTTTTACCTCTCTTGATGACAGTGTTTATCGACAGCCTCGGCTTTGGGTTGGCATTTCCGATTTTTTCTGCGTTGATCATGAACCCTGAGCTCAGCATTTTATGGGGAGATACGTCGCTTTCGATGCGCGGTTGGATTTTCGGTTTGTTGATCTCATCTTTTTGCTTGGGACAATTTTTTGGAGGACCCGTTTTAGGGGCTTTGTCCGACCGTAAAGGTAGAAAGAAAATTCTATTAGCGACTCTTTTGCTTGCAGTCATTGCCTATTCATTGATCGGTGTGGGCATCCTAGTGAAAAATGTATGGCTGATTCTTGGGGCGAGGCTCATCAGCGGGTGGGCTGCAGCCAATTGGTCCATTGCTCAATCGATTATCGTCGATCGCAGTTCAGATGAAGAAAAAACTAAAAATTTTGGTTTGCTCGGCATGGCATGGGGAACAGGTTTTATTATCGGCCCGTTTCTAGGAGGAAAGCTATCCGATCCGCAGTTTTCATTAGGAGGGGATTTGGCTACGCCTTTTTGGGTCGCTAGCGCTTTATGTTTGATCAACTTTGTCTTATTGCTATGGCGCCTTGAGGAGTCACTTCCGAGGAATTTGATGGCAAAAGTCAATTGGGCCGCCGGCTTTGAACATCTTAAAAAAGCCTTTACGACCCCAAAGCTTCGAGGGATATTTACCGTCATGTTTATTTTTAGTTTGGGATGGGGTTTTTTTACGGAATTTTGTCCTGTTTTTCTGATGGAGCACCTTGGGCTTGAATTGGGAGAAATCGCCAATTTTTTTGCTTGGGTTGGTTTGTGGATCGCCATTTGCCAAGGGCTATTAATCCGTCCCTTTTTAAATCGTTTTCCGCCCCAGGTCCTCCTTCCGTGTGCATTACTCGGGATGGCTCTCGTGATGCCCTGGATGCTCTTTATTCATGAAGCCTGGATGCTGTTTGCTCTACTACCCGCTTTAGCATTCTTCGAATCGATGATTTTCCCCGCCGCTTCGACGCTAGTTTCCAATTTGAGTTCAAAAGAAGCTCAAGGCGAGGTTTTAGGCATCCATAACTCCATCCAATGGGCTGCGATTGGGTTTATCCCCCTGTTTTCGGGGTCCGCAGTTGCCATTTTTCCGCACCTGCCCATCACTGTCGCAGTTGCAACTATGCTTGGGGCGTTTATTGTGTTTTTAAGGGTATTTAAAAAGAGCAAAGAAATTATTCAATATAATAAATAATTTACATCTATGGCTTTTGTCCTTGAATTGAGGGGGATTCTATGTTAACCTCACCTAAAACTAAGGATCATCTATGTCTAAATTTCCAGTCGCACAAAACCCCCTTCTTCTTCGCTATCATCGCCTCATGGATGCATTTGCCAAATCCGATGACGAACGTGATTTTTATCTTGATAAGATCGAAGGGTTTATTGTGTATGTGGATTTGGACAAGGGGCAAAAGGAACTCGACGATTTAGACGCAGAACTAACGGCCAATGCCGAGCGCTATTACCTGCTTCCAAAAATGACTTTCTATGAAACAAAAAAATTCATGGAGGGTTTTGTTAATGAAAAAGTGTACGACATCGATACCAAGGAAAAGCTTCTCGATATCATCCAATCAAAAGAAGCGCGGGAAAATTTCTTAGAATTTATTTACGATCATTTGACCGAACTTGAAAAGTGGCAACAGTATTACGTGGAACGCTCGCGGATCCGCATCATCGAATGGTTGCGTTCTCAAAGTGTTCAGTTTGTTTTTGAAGAAGATCTCGACGTCAACAAAAACATGATGGAGAAGCTTAAGCGGCATCTCTTCGACTCCAAAGTGCCTAAAGAGATCGTAACTGTCCGAGAAGCATTGGTTGCAAAAGCAAAGACGTATTATTCCAACGAAGCGTTAAATCCACGACCCAAACGAGGAAGGCCGCCCAAACAAGTCGCCAAAGTCGAAGTAGAGCCACAAGTCACTGTCGATATGTATACCACCGTTCCGCCTGCGTGCCGCCTGTTTCTCTATTTGCCTGAAATTACGAGCGCAGCCAGCGTGACATTTTCGGCTAAATTTGATACTGAAGCGCAACTTCTTGCCAGCCTGCGCGGAAGCACGCGTGTTAAAATTGACACGAGGCTGCAAGCACTCTCAGAGCGGCTGGAATCGCTGAGAACTCTTTCAAGCAGATTGGCTGGACTGGAAGATCTTACTGGCGGCGTAGAAGGGCGTTTAATTAAAGCTGTCAGCAAGAAAACGGAAGAAGTGAAGGAGCCAGAGGAGGAGTTGGAAGAGGCCGAACATCCTGCTAAGAAGCGTGGAATTATGGAAGTGGTTAAAGGATTTCTTCCAGGCGGCAAGAAAAAAGAAAAACCGCCAGCAAAACCTGAGACGGAAGCTAAGAAACCTGGCGTCAAGATGGTGACCAAGATCGAATCTAAAAAACCCAAGAAGAAATCATGAGATATCCAGATCTCGAAGTGATCGAAGAACAGCAGTTAAACGGCAAAGAGAAGTGTCTCAAAGCTCTCGAGGTGATGTATTGGACGCGCTTTGCTGATGAAAAGATGCAGAAGCTGATTCGCCAGAATAAAGGAGGAACTTTTCATCTCAGCGTTTCCGGTCATGAAATGGTCGGTGCTGTTTGCGCGCTTTCGTTGATTCCTGGCAAAGATTGGGGCCTTCCTTATTACCGCGACCGTGCTTTTGCTATTGGATTGGGTTGTTCTCTCCGGGATATTATCGGCGCTTGCCTAGCACGCGCAGTTCCCCATCATTCAGGAGGGAGAATGATGCCCGAACATTTTACGCATAAGGGGTTGCGTATTCCGTGTCAGTCGAGCTGTGTCGGATCGCAGTTTTTACAAGCAGTTGGCGTTGCCAAAGGGATTCAGCTTTCCGGTAAAGATGAAATCGTCTACGTTTCCGCAGGCGACGGAGCCACATCTCAAGGAGATTTTCATGAAGCACTCAATTTTTCTTGTCTTCACGCTTTAAGCGTGATCTTTGTCATTCAAGACAACGGTTGGGCGATTTCGGTGCCAGTAAAAGAACAAACAGCCGGTGGCACAGTCGTCAAAATGGCGCAAGGCTACGAGGGACTTTCAGTTTTTGATGTCGATGGGTGCAGTTATGAAGAACTTTCAAGAGCCTTTACAACTGCTGTAGAAAAAGGACGTGCCAAGGCCGGACCTAGTCTGATCATCGCTAAGGTACCCCGTATTGGAGCACACAGTAGTAGCGACGACCCATCAAAATACAAAGAAAAGACATGCATTGAAGAAGAAAAAGCAAGGGATCCTATCCCGCGTTTTGAAGCATGGCTGATCAATATGGGTCTCATCACTGAAGAAGAAATGGAAACGATGAAAGAGCGGTGCCTGCATCAAGTGGAAACGGCCTCTTTAGAAGCAGAACAGATTCCATTTCCCGAAAAAGCAACTGCAACAAAAGGCGTCTTTAAAGAGGTCGACCCTTCTCTATTCGTTCCTTTCCCAGAAGAAGATTCTCCCTCAGCAGTAGATGGCATTGTCATGATGGACGCGCTTAACCATGCTTTAGATGAAGAGATGAAACGCGATTCCCAAGTCGTCGTGTTCGGCCAGGACGTGGCTCATGAAAAAGGCGGTGTCTTTGGAATCACGCGCCATTTGACAGCAAAATATGGGGTTTCTCGTTGTTTTAACTCACCGCTTGCCGAATCAAGTATTATCGGAATTGCCATGGGCATGTCGATGGCTGGCTGTAAACCTGTCGCAGAAATTCAATTTGCAGATTACATGTGGACAGGTGTCAATCAATTGTTCAATGAGCTTGCTAGCCTATATTATCGCGCGAACGGCGAGTGGCATTGTCCCGTTGTTCTTCGCATGCCCTATGGAGGTTATATCCAGGGTGGTCCTTATCATTCGCAAAGTATCGAAGCTTTTTTAGCTCATGCCCCAGGCCTTAAAGTCGTCATCCCAAGCAATGCTGCTGATGCCAAACGCCTCCTCAAAGCAGCTATCCGCGATCCAAACCCTGTTGTTTTTCTGGAGCATAAAGCTCTTTATCGCCAGCGTGTCTTTTGCGCCCGAAAAGAACCGAAAGAAAATGAATTGCAGCCATTCGGAAAAGCTAAAATCGTTCGCAGCGGCGACGATATCACCGTTGTTTGCTGGGGCATGATGGTCTTCATGGCCTCACAAATAGCCGAAACGCTTGCTAAAGAGGGAATGTCAGTAGAGGTCATCGATCTTCGCACCATCGTGCCATTGGATTTGCAAACGGTTTTGCAGTCGATCCGTAAAACTGGGAAGCTCCTTGTCGCACATGAAGCACCGCGGAATTGCGGTTTCGGTGCGGAGATCTCTGCGCAAATTGTGGAAGAGGCCTTTCTATATTTAGATGCGCCTGTGAAGCGCGTGACAGGAAAAGATTGTCCAGTTCCCTATTGTAAAGATCTCGAGGACGAAATACTCCCACAGCTCAAGGACCTAGAAGAGGGGATTCGCAGTCTCCTCAGTTTTTAGAGAACGGACTTTAACTTTTCTGCGATGCGGCCGCACATGGGGCTGTCGGCTTTTTTTCGCGCGTCTCATTTTAGCAGCGGCATGGTGGATAATCTGCGCATTTAATTTGCCAAAACGCAGGATCTTCTTCTCAATGCTTTCAAACGGTTCTTGACTTTCTTCCAGCTTTTGACTTTTTAAAAAATCGTTCATATGAACGAGGCGCGCGAGCAAGCTTTCCTGCGTTTTTTGCAGAGCTTCGACCTCGTTTACATACAACGTGGTTAGCGAGATCTGCTTAAGCACGTCAGCATTTTCAATGAGCTGGTCAAGAGTTCCATCGATGTCCGCTAATATTTCTTCACCTGATCTAATCATATCTTATCTCCTTTATACCGAAACAACATGAAGAATCGGTTTTTGGCTGCGCTGGACATCCCAGATTTTGAACCCGCCTGCATCGCACAACTTATTCAAGTTGCGCTGCTTCGACGTCGCTTCGCTGGTTCAAACTCTGGGCGCCAGCTTTGCCAAAATTTCGATTCTTCATATTGTTTCGGTATAATTTCTTTTCTTACCTATTATAAATTTATTAACTCAAGATTCTTGAAATATAAGAACCTATATTAAATGTTTAAAACATTTTTTACGTATTTTGTCAAAATTTTATTTTTTCTTTTAGAAAAACAAATGAGTTTTGTTCTGGACTTCGATTGTTTAAACGAATGATATGTATTCATCGATTTAAAATATGAATTTTTTCTTAATCACTTCTGGTATACAGTTTCATTCAAGGGGTCTTCTTCTGAAAATAACTTGAACTTTGAATTATCTTTTCGAGACAATGAATTTGATTGATTCATTTTATTAAACATTTGACGGTAAAAAAAGCCAGAAAAGTAGGGTTGTTGAATAAGCGATTCTTCAATGTTGTTATAAAAAGAGGAGTCTTGCACCCAATTTAAGTTAAGAGGCTTCAAGGGAAGTAGCGTTCCTAAACTTTGTGAATCGATATCTAATAATTGCACTTTGATCATAAGAGATGAACAAGGAGGCAGGCTTGTTAAAGCGCCATATGCTAATGCTGGATGAATAAAAAGAATGCGCTTTTCTTGCACATGCATTTCTTGTAATCCATGGGCAAATCCGGGAAAAGTTTCTGAAAGATGTACCCAAGTATCATGGTTGGCAAAAAGAATATTCTCTTCCATATCTTCAATTACAAATCCGATGCGGACTCGATCTTCTTTTCCCAATTTTTCTTCATTACCTGGAAGAATAGTTTTAAAATATAACTGCTTAAAGACAAGTTCCTTCAATGCACTGTCTTGTGACAATTTCTCAAATTGCAGATCTGCCTTTGCGAGATTACTTCTGGCTTTTTTTAATCCTTCTAAAGCAGCCTTTGAAACGCCCATCATAGTTGGGGGATTGCAATAACTGTTGCTTGGATGATTAAATGCTTTAATAAAAGCAGATTTCTTTTCTTTATCTGAAAATTGATTGGCAACGCTATGTAGAATTTCATTCCAGATATCTGAGGACAGTTCTGAAGATATTGAAAATGAATTGTTAGAAATTGCTTTTTTTATTCGAATCACAGGACGTTCTTTATTAATTTTTTCCAATACATATTCAAGAAAATGAGAATGGTTAAGAAGAGAACGAATTTTCTTTTGTGTTTCGCACAGCTGTTTAAAGAATGGTTGATTTGGTGCCCCCCCTTTAAAGGCACCGAAAACGAACTTAGGTTCTTGCCAAAGAGTAGGAAGGATTTGTTCCTCTAGTTGATCTATGCTATGCAGTTCATCTATTAAATTAATAAATCCCGCTTGGGGTTGGAGTCGAGGAAAATCTACTCTAAAATTAATATCATTTCCTCCTGCTAGTTCTAAATAATAAGCGCCATACCTTTCCGGAGTGAGAAAGTCTAGGCTGTGTTCGCTTCTATCTTGCATTAAATAACTTTGAGGGGAAAAAGGGGGGTAATCTTTAGAAATAGATAGAGCATAAATTGTTTCTTGTCTTCCGCCCACAATACTATTATGAGACCCGAACCCAAGGACTATGCCCATTAAAGTAAGATCATGATTCAAAATGTGGGTGAGAGATTGATTAGAATTAACAATTGAATCCACAATGCCTTGAATTGTATTTGTAGGTCCAAGGATATAACGAAACAAATCGATATTTTTCTCAACAACTTCTTGAAGTTGAGAAACATTGATAAAGGCAACTTCTAAAGGAGATAAAAAAGACGACACTTGACCATTTAAAGTAATAACCTTAAGAACAAAACTTTTCTGCTGACCGCAAAACTTATCCCAGAGGGGGATCGCTAGCCGGACCAAGACTGCATTATTGAATTGTTTCTCCCCATACTTCAAATCTTTTGATATTGGGAAAGAATCGAGAGCGAGAAAGTTTCTTATAGAAATAGGTTTGGAACCTTCGAATACATAACCATATTCTTCAGATGAAAATGTCATTCTAAAAAATTGGTCTAAAATTGCATATTCTTGAATATTATCAATGCAAATTGATTTTGCATGACAAGAGATGCACATTAAAATACAACCTATCCACACCTTTGAAAGGACGGAGTTTATTTTGATGCTGCACATCTTGGTATATAGTCAGGGCAAATGGTTTTGTGACACATGTGACAGTGTCCACAAAGAGAATGACCCCATGGACATTGATAACGTGGATCGTTATATGGATTAAGACTTGCTAACCATTGATTACCCATTCTTTTTAGGGAGGACACAGGATAAAAGGTCCCATTTATATTTACCTGGATTCCTTGATCATCAAGATATAAATCTTCCTGAGAAACCATATGGCAATGCTCTTCCAAAAATTCCTCTGAAAGTTTAGATTCCGAACCGATAATTTTTTGCACATTGAAGAATGCCATGCAGATTAAGCCGATCCTGAATAATTTTTGCAACATACATACCTGTAGTTAAAAAACATAGGAAACTTTAGTGCGCAATGTTTTCATTGTCAAACAAAAATTCATGTTATAGTCAGTAATTCCCGCTTAAATTTTTTCGTATAGACTAGTATACTGCTTTTTCCGGAAAAATTTTCGTAAAGAGCAGTTTATGAAGCACCATCCTCACCAAAAAGAAAAAAAAGCATTATTCCATGAAGCTCAGAGAGGTAAACTCTTGGAGCGATACAAATTTCAAAACGGCTATTTGTGTCTTGTAGATGGGACGGAGATTTTTAATTCGGAAAAAATCCATTGCAGGCATTGCTGTAAAAAGAACACAAAGACGGCCGTGTTACATATCATCACCAAATGTTGGGCGCCGTCATCATTACGTTAAATCTTGGACGGATTTATTCGGAGCTCTAACACCGAGCTTTAAAGGTACGTCCTCAAAAACCTATGGCAAGCACTGAATGTCATTTGGATCCATGCTAGGCTTTGCATTTATCGATCTCAATCAGGCATGGATCCAAATGACAGTGAGCAAGATATCCGAGGTGTGGCTAAACGAAGAAATATCTCTGGCACTACCAAAAGCGTAGAAGGCAGACAATTTCGAGACGGCCTATTGACGCTCAAGCAGACATGCGCCAGACTTGGCGTGAGCTTTTGGAAGTATTTGAGTCGGTGGTTTCGAGGGGATCCGATCGATGCGGTGTTGTTTTGTCAAAAACATTCTCATATCTGCGGCGAAGCCGCATTTCTCTTAGCTCCCGCTTCTAGCGGGAGCTGCTGCTGTGTTATAGTTGGGATTGTTGAGAAGAATCCTGCTTACTGATAAAAGAAGAACGCTAACAATTTTGAGTAGATCAATGAATGGATTTTGCCCTCTAGCGTCGGGATCTAAAGGAAATTGCATTTATTTGGGGACGTCGACGACAAAAATATTGATCGATGCTGGAATGAGTGCTAAATCGATTCGCGAGCGCCTTAAAGCAATCGGTGTGGCTTTAGAAGAGATCGATGCTGTATTGATTACACATGAACACACCGACCATATTCAGGCACTCGATGTTTTGGGCTGCAGGATGGGAATCCCCATATTTGCAAATAGCGATACTGCAAAAGCCATTTATGCGATTCTGAACGAATGTCCTAAATTCAAAATCTTCTCAACGGGTGAGACATTCGAATTTGGCGACTTAGAAATACATCCTTTTAGCGTTCAACATGATGCTGTGGACCCGGTCGCCTTCACGATTAAAACCAGCGGTGTAAAACTTGGCTTTTGCACCGACCTTGGATTTGTGACAACGCTTGTCACTGGGCAATTACAATGCTGCAATTATTTGTATGTCGAAGCAAATCATGAACCTTCTATGGTCCATGCCTCAAGGCGGCCCCAAATTTACAAGCAGCGAGTTTTAAGCCGTCAAGGACATCTTTCGAATAGAGAATGTGCACAATTGATTGAGCTTGTTCATCACAGTGATTTAAGACATATTCATCTCGCGCATTTATCTAGTGAATGCAACGCGCCGGAATTAGCATTAAAGACCATTTCAGAAAAGCTGCAGTTGTTGCAGTCGAATGCAGAGGTTTCCATTGCCTTTCAAAGCATGATCAGCAAACCGATTATTTTTTAAATTTTTTCCACTTGGCAATTTTAGCTTTAAGGATTTTCTCGAGCTCTTTAGGGGTTCCTCCTTCCAGAAAAAAAATGGAAAGAGCGACTAAGGTAACATCCGCGGCTTCTTCTTTGATCGCGTCCTTGCTTGACTTCTTATATTGGGAGCCAGAGGATTTGTGCGCGATGAGGACCTGCTCAGCGAGTTCTCCTGTCTCTTCTTGAAGTTTGATCGTGCGCTCTAGCAGGTTTTTTTTCTCTTCGAGAGAGAGTTTCTGAATTTTTTCGAGATCCATGTTTTATAAAGGGATTGTCATTCCGTCGAAAGCGATACGGGGACGGCATTTCATATGCATATCGTCTAAAATATCGAACTGCAGTTGGAGTTTTTTGAGCATTTCTGAATCGGTATGTTTGGGATCATGATGTGTCAAGGTCCATTCAGGGATCTCGGTATGCTTGAGTAAAACAGTGGCATTGTTTACGGAGGAATGTCCCCATCCGACTTTGGTCTGGTATTCGACGGGGGTATATTGAGCTTCGTGAATGAGGAAATCACAACCTTTGAAAAATTCGATCATGCTTCGATAAGGATTGAGAAGAAGGTGATTTTTGCCGATCGCATTAGGATTGCCATGATAGCCCATTAAAAACTCGTTATCTGTTGCATATCCGAATTTAAGTTTATTGACCTTGAATTTGAAACAGACTGTTGCTCCAGGATGGAAGGAATAATGGGAATTAATTTCAATATTGCCGATATGAAAGGGCACCCTCTCTGGAATATCTTTGAAGACAAGGTTGGCTTGGATATCATCGAGGCGCACGGGAAAATAAGCATAGGCAAGCATCTCGGTGAATAGCTCACGCGTTGTTTTCTCAAAGCCGATCGGTGTCCAAATGTCGACTTGGCAATTCGGATCATAGATCGGAGCAAAAAAGGGAAAGCCAGCGAGATGATCCCAATGAGTATGGCTTAAGAGGAGATGGACATGTTTTGGCTTCGATTCTGAAATCATCGCCCCTAAAGGGCGGATGCCAGTGCCGCAATCGATGATAACAAGATCATGGCCGTGACGAATTTCAAGGCAGCATGTATTGCCACCAAAACGCACATAATCAGGACCTGAAACGGGATTAGAGCCGCGAGTCCCCCAGAATTTGATGTAGGAATTGGGGGAATGCATTTTTGGAAGGTAGCAATGTTTTCCTTCGACCGAAGATTCCTTCCCAGTAAATGGATCGGGACGAAGTTTGCTTTTGAAAAACAATTTAAACAGTGAAAAAACAAGAGAGGTTTCAAAAGGCTTCTCGAGAAAATAATCGCAATGCAAGATCAGCGCAGCTCGATAGTTTTGAATCATGGCATGTGCTGAAGTTAAAATCACCCCGATATCGTGTGTTCGAGGATCGGTCTTGATTTTGCGAAGGATTTCCATCCCATGGATATGAGGAAGCATGAGATCGACGAGGAGCAAGTCGGGCTTGAAGGTCTCTAGCTTCGACAAGCATTCAAAGCCCGTTTTTGCGTGTTCAAAAGTATAAAAAGAGGCGCTTTTATTTTTCTTAAGGGTTTTGAGAATTTGCTCATCAGGATCAGCAATGAGAATTTTCTTTCTGACTTTATGCATACCCGGCGACATGAGCTTCTTCACTTTTTTGCATGTTAGGCCTAATTAGTGAATTTTGCAAATTTTTCTTAACGTCGGGCGCATTCGAATTTATGAAGGATTAGATTTAAAATACATTTTGCAAAAAATTCTGCCAAGGATCATATGAGAAAGGCATTTTCATTCGTTCGCTGAATCCAAATGGACGTGGATGCAGAGACGGATATCAACCCTGCAGAAATTGTGACCGGTGTGTTAATGAAATCAATGTTTCAAGAAGAGGGGGCTTATGTCCTTTTTGGAGATAAGCCTGTTGTTTACACGAATTATTTTGACTTTACAGACATCTACCACTTTTTGATCTCTTAAGAAGATTTTGTTCCTAATTACTCTTTAGTAGCTTGAGATTCTGAAAAAAGCTTCTTCTTTTTTTTCCAAGCAATCACAAAGCAAGTGGCGCCCATGACAGCAAAAATAACAGCGACGAGGTAGAAATTGAGGACTTCCGTTGGACTTAATTCGAGTTCGCCATCTTCCAATAAGAGTTCAGCTCGAGCAACTGCTTCTATTCGGTCGGGTTCTGTAAACCCTTCTTGGGGTGGTGGACCGATCACTTCAGCTTCGTCTTTTATCGCCAGGGCGAATGTGAATGCTGCTAAACAAAATGCGAACATCACATATCCCATAAATTTAAGACGAGGCAATAGCTTCCTCTCGACGTCGAGATGGATGGGAATATTCGGTTTAAGTTCTTCAAGTTTACTCAAAAGGCTCTTGTTCTTCATCAGAGTTTCCAGGTTTTGAAGAGGGGATGGGGTGTTTAGCGTCGATTAAAATCCGCCGCGGTTTTGCACCTTCTTGAGGGCCGATCACACCTTTGGACTCTAATTCGTCCATGAGTGATGCAGCTCTAGCGTAACCAATTTTAAGTTTACGTTGCAAGAAGGTCGTTGAAGCTGTTTGGGTTCCAACGACGATGGCCAATGCTTGATCGTAAAGCGTGTCACGCGGACTGTCGTCTCCACCCTCACTGGATGAAGAGTCCTCAATGCGCATTTTATCAAAAGATTGGATAAGATAATTGGGAGGAGCCTGTTCACAGATGAATGAGACAACGCGATTGATTTCTTCATCGCTAATGTAAGCGCCTTGGGCTCTAATCAGCGTTGAAGTGCCCGGTGGCAAGAAAAGCATGTCGCCGTTGCCTAGTAAACTCTCTGCGCCAACATCGTCAAGGATAATTTGTGAGTTGACACGGCTGGCAACCTTAAAGGCGAGGCGTGTTGGAAAGTTGGCTTTGATCAATCCCGTAATGACTTCTCGGGATGGACGTTGTGTGGCGAGGATGAGATGGATGCCTACAGCTCGGGCCATCTGTGCAATGCGGGCAATGGGAGTTTCAAGGTCCGAACTGGAGGCCATCATCAAGTCAGCGAATTCATCGATGATAGCGACGATGACATGCATTTTGACAGGGATAGGCAGGCTTAAAGAGGATTCGAGCTCTTTGTTAATGTGTCGATTGTTGAAGGCGGTAATGTTGCGGACGCCGAGCTGTTTTAAAATATCATAGCGTGTTTGCATTTCCTTGACGAGCCAACTGAGCGCGGCATAAGCACCATGCGCCTCGGTGATCACAGGCGCAATCATATGGGGAAGGTTTGTGTAGGGTGTCAATTCCACTTTTTTAGGGTCGATCATCACAAGCTTGATCTCATCTGGTCGAGCATTCATGAGGATCGACATGATGACGGTATTGATGCAGACAGATTTTCCCGATCCTGTTGCTCCAGCAATAAGACAGTGAGGCATTTTACTTAAGTCGCTAATGACATTCTCGCCAGAGACCGTTTTCCCCAGTAGCAGAGGGACCATCATTTTGCGTGGGATCAGATGGTAATTGAGGTGTAACTCTTTAAAATTAACCTCTTGTGGATAGAGGGAAGGGACTTCAACGCCCACAGCGGCTTTTCCAGGAATGGGAGCAATGATGCGGATCGATTTGGCTTGGAGATTGAGTGCAATGTCATTTTCTAACGTTTTGATCTTTTGCACTTTTACACCGATTGCAGGATGAACTTCAAATGAGGTAATTGTTGGACCGCAGTTGATCTCTCCTACTTTAGCCTCGATGCCAAAGCTCATTAATGTTTCTTCGAGGATCTCAGCTTGACGCTTGAGCTCTTTTTTTAGTGAGGGCTGATCGACTTTTTTAGGATTATTCAACAGGGAAGGCGGAGGAAGTTGATAAGTGGTAAAATCTCCATTGACGACCTTTTGGGCATTAATTGCAGCTTGGCGTTTATTGATGGAGATCGATTTTAAATCTACTGCTGTTTTTTTTTCCGTTTCCATTTTATCGTTCATCGTGCGGATCCTCATCTCGTTATCTTTTTCTTGACGAGGCTGATAAATGGGCTGAGGAAGACGTTTTGAAAGCGTGTTTTCAATTTCTTCTGCTGTCTTAGTCGAAAGCAAAGGGATCTTTTCAATCTCCTTTTCGCTTGCAGTTTTATGGAAAAGTCCCGACCGTAATTTTTCTTTGAGCATTGCTAAAAGGGGACCGATTCGAGTCTCGGTCAGCAATAGAAAAGAGACGATTGCTGTAATCGAAAAAGTGAGTCCAACACCGACGTCGCTGAGCATGCGTTGCAAATTAAACGTAGGCAAGTCGCGATAAAGATAATAGAGTGGCACCCCGCCTAAATTGTAACGAGTCGTGCGATGGGGGTAGGGAAAATCGAAAAGACATGTCTCTGAATAGATTTTATTCTCAAGGAAACTTCCCAATGACAAACCCAATTCAGCAAACAGATTTAATAATAGAGAACTCGAAAGCAGTAAAATTCCAAAGTAAACAGTTTTAGAGATTAGCGAAGCAATTTCACGTCCCAAAAGTGATTGCCAGCCCAGCCAGCCTAAAAAAATAATTACCAAATAGCTGGTCAGCCCAAAAAGGAAGTTAAATCCTAACCCGATTCCCCAGCCAACAAGCCCGAGCCAGTTTTTAGTAGGATCGTTGATGTGGAAGCTGAGCAGGCTCAGTAAGGCGATCAAAGAAAATCCGAGAAGAATCAGCGCCTTTGCTTCTGCTGGCATTCCCGATTTTTTCTTAGGGATTGCTACGTCCTTTCCCATTAGTTTGCTCCATGCAAGAAGTTCAGCAATAAGGTGACGATGATTCCAATGCTCAGGCAATACCAAGCAAAGGGTTTAAGATTTCCTCGTTCTAAATAGGAAAGAGCGAAACGGATGATCAAGAACCCAAAAATAAAAGACGTGACACATCCGACAGCACAAGCGGGAATAGACACAGGGTGAAGACTTTCATGCGAGAGATAGATTTTGAACAACTCTAAACAATTTCCGCCAATGATTGTGGGAATGGAAAGAAGAAATGAAAATCGGACGGCTTTCTGAGCTTCCCAGCCGAGGACTTTTGCACAAGAAATTGTCGAGGCGCTGCGGGAGATCCCGGGAATAAGCGCAGCGGATTGCATGGCTCCAATCCAGAGAGCATCTTTGATGTGCCGTTTTAAGGCCACCTCATGGGTGCGATGGATTTTCCAGCGTTGACCAATAAACAAAATCAGTGCGGTACCTATGAGGCAGACTCCTAAACATTGAGGTTGTGAAGCAAAGTCTCTTAAGGGCTTGAGTAAAAAATAACAGGGGATGAGAGGTAGCATCGCGATCAGGAGAAGAAACAGTTTTTGTCGATCGCGCCGCAAGATTAGGCCGATTTCCTCTCTTAAAAAAATCAGAAGAGCAAACAACGTCCCCAGATGGCAGACAAGATCGAAGATGACCTGGGATTCAGAACTTTCAATATTGAAAATAAGCTTGGCAAGTTTGACGTGTGCTGAAGAACTGATGGGAAGAAATTCCGTCAATCCCTGCAACAGTCCAAAAATAAACGCCTCAAGAAGGGACATCTTAGCCAGCCTCGATCATCGTTAGAACATCGACTTTTTTCAATTATTTTTCCTAGTCATAACACAGAAGATATTTATCGGAGAAGAAGGGCGATCGACGGGGCTCGAACCCGCGACATTTGGATCCACAATCCAATGCTCTAACCAGCTGAGCTACGACCGCCACAAAGTGGGATGAGGTAAAAAGCGTAATATAGAGATGGATTTTGCGTCAATGCCCAGAAACGACTGCGATTCCCGCTAAGCTTCGCAAACGCGCGAATGCAAATAAAAACTGAGCGTTTAAAAAGTTGAAAATATTTTTTGCACAAGCGCTACCTTTAGGATATCCCCATCATCTAATCCTAATTCCCCGACTGGGAGCGACCAAGCTTGGATGGATCATTCGAAGTTGATTGTGATGTCGTAATTTGTCTCTAAATAATTGGTTTGTGTTGGTGTGAGAGTATCTCCAAAAAAGAAGTAGGCTTTTCCCTCATATTCATTCGAAGATTGATAGAAGTTCACCGGATTATATGAAATTCGCTCAGTGATAATAGCTTGCGTTATTCCGCTCGCAATCAGATCTGAAATTTTATATGCATTGATTTGAAATAAAGGATAGGGATTGTCTGAGGTATAGGGATAATCTGGAGCAGAAAAAGCAGGCAAATCGGGGCTTGTGATGATCAGCCCATTTGGAATGATTGCCAGATTCTGTGCGTTATAGGTTTGTACGTTTGAGGTTAAGCCGCTTCCCATCGTATTTTGATTTAGGGATAGAATGTAGAGATATGTGTCGCTGATTGCTCTCAGGTCAATGAATGGGTTGCTATAGTCAGGGATCCCTTCTGAATTATAGTAGTTTTCACCGGTATTATTCGCCTGCATTTCAGCCGCAGGACTGACGGTGATCGCCTTGTAGAAATTATTAAAAGCATAATTCGTATTGTAAATGTTTGAGAGATATTTTAAGCATTGATGGGTGGTATACCCCTGTCCATTTAAATAAGTTACAATGTCATTGTAGTTAGCGATGTTTGTCATGTACTGTGGCGTGTTTGCCGGAAATAGCTCAGTCGGGAAAGAAGCGATAACTTCTGCTGCATCATAATAGGCAGATCCTGCAAATTCTGCATCGTTTGTTGCTTTTAAGAAGGTTGTCTTTACAAAGCTATTGATTGATAATTGGTGCTCGCCATTGATTGTTCCTACACGGAAAAGGATTTGAAACGTAGTAGAATCCAGGTATTCTTCAGGCATAGAGGAAATCATGTATCCTTTGGCTTGATATTCGCTGGCAATCGTTGCGTTTGGAGTGATGCAGATTCGGATCGTATTGCCGGGGGTATCAAATAGTTCGAAAAATTGGATTGTGATGTTTTCGCTTGCATAGACAGGGGTTTCGATACCATCTGCTTCGTAAAAATAAAAATAAGGAGTGATATTGAATAAAGAATGGGTATCTAACCAGCTTTCATCGGGCACAGTCACTTCAATGAGTATGGCATCGTTTTTATTCATTACTATTTGAGGAAGGCTGTTGGCAAACGTGGTGATCTTATCGGGAAAGACTGGGACAAGATAATCGACGGTCGAGTTAGCTCCGTATTGGTCAAGCTGTAGCCCAAAGTATTGGGCGAGATTGACAAAATTGTCCAAATTATAAATAATGCCTGCCACTTCACGCTGCGCGGGCGCTTCTGAAGTCAATATAGACTCTGGACGATGCGGGAGCGTCTGGGCAGAGAGTGTATTAAGCATAAACGAGAGATAAAGGACGTGCTTAAGCATGGAAACTCCTCAGACAGGGTAAACTTTAGCTGTTGATTAAAAAAAAAACTAACTCTTAGGATAAGGCATTTAACTTCAGATAGCAACAAAAAGAAATCTATGAAATATACTTGTATTCCTGCGATAGCCGTGATTGCAACCATACATCTATTTGCAAATGACCAGCAGCCCACGGTCTGCTCAAATTCCAGCAATCTTAGGTATTGGGCAGATTCTTCCTTTACCTACTGGTTTGCTAAGGAAGATGGGTTGAACATTGCTGAGAGCGCCCAAGTGAATGATGCAGCAACAACGGTTTTTGCAAGTTCTCCAAAAGTGTTTCAGCAAAAATTTGGATATCATCCAGGATTTAAAGTTGGATTGGGGATTTCGTCTTCAGAGGATTGGAAAGTTAATGCTGAATATACGTACTATCGAGGGGAAAATAAAACAAGCAAAAGCGCTCCAGCGGGTACTATAGGAACTGGAGTTTGGAATCTCGACAGTTGGTATCTGCAAGAGACATTCTTTTCTCAGCAATCGTTAACTGGCACAAAGCTTTCTTCTATCTGGAAACTTGCAATGGATATGGGCGATCTTCTTTTGTCTTATCCTCTCAATAAAGAAGCAGGTTTTGTTTTTGCTCCTTTTGGCGGTTTAAGAACCATTTGGATTCGGCAACAGATGAACCTTCAGTTAAACGTGGCGGGCGCCTCTTTTGGAGGAAGCAGTTTCCTTGGTTCACAGCCAGTTGCATCCCATAATCAATCTCATGTTTGGGGTATTGGTCCCCGTATTGGCGTAAATGGGAAATATAATCTTCCGATGGGATTTAATTTTGATGGGGTAATTGGAACGACTCTTTTCTTTAACTGGTTTAGAGTCAAGCACAGCGAAGAAGCGGCTGTTATTTATTATGAAACGCCCGCGCCTTTGCATATGTCTTACAACTGTGTGCGTCCAGAGGTTGATGTAAGCCTGGGATTTGGTTGGAAAAAGGATATTGGTCATAGGCAACATTTGGAACTCATGGCTAGTTACGATTTTACCTATTTTTGGGGACAGAACATGATGCGTTCTCTTATGGATGAATATGTGGCAGGAGTTTCATCTGGAAGCCTCGATCTTTATTTTCAAGGTGTGA
Source organism: uncultured Verrucomicrobiae bacterium (assembly GCA_963718565.1). Lineage (GTDB taxonomy): Bacteria > Chlamydiota > Chlamydiia > Chlamydiales > Rhabdochlamydiaceae > CAJCIW01. The sequence continues at coordinate 1,266,494 of OY970364.1, read as the reverse complement.
CCTTCAAAGTGGCCTATAGTTTCTAAAAAAGCTTTCTCCCACGATTTAGAAGCATAGACTTCAATTAAATTGTCAGCTTCTTGCCAAGGGCGTAAAACCAATCGTTTTGTCCTAACTGTCATGAGTGACCTCATACTTCAGCTGGTTTTAAAGGTAATTAGCCGTGATCCCAGCTGATTATGATAATCTTGCAGATAAGGAGCCAGATTGGAATTCCATGGGATGGAAAATAGCTTTTGAGGGGAGTACACATAATCAGCGCCGGAATTGGCAGTGACCCAGTTGATCGCCTGGACTGTGCAGTAGTCTATCTTTGCGTAAAGCGGTAAAGGCGACCAAGACCCGATCAATGCTAAAGATGGGGTGAGCGGGAAGACCACCATGCTTGTGGGAATCCCAAATCCTGGAAGAACTACTGGAAAGCGCCCGCTAACTTCGTTATAACGCGAATACAATGGTACAATTGTAGGATGCGTATTGGCTAAGGATTCCGGATAGAATAGAGGTCCTTTACCTTGTTCGTGTGGTGGAAGGCTTATCGTCCAAAAAGGATTGACCGGCTTGCTAGAAGTGATCAAAAGAGGAGCGGGAGCTTCTACCACCATCCAATTCCTTAGATGCAGAAGATCTGTGACCGTGGCGGCGTTTTTTAATATTGTTTCTAATACCCACATGGGATCGTGCTTTAAGGTGAATGCGTCGCTTTGATGAAAGTCGAGCATCTGCTGGTAAGGCACGGGTTCTTCGCCAGGATCGCAAACCTTTTTCATGTGTGCCTTATATGTGCGTTCATCTTGTAATACCAACCCCTCTTAAAGTGTTCGAGCTTGTTTAACCTTCCTTTGTAATCATAAGCAAACACTTGCAGAAGGCCATCCGCTCCATAATAGTGGTGGAGATTCCCGCCGCTATCGTATCTAACTCACCTTACGCAAAATGGGCTCCAACCATATCGCAACCAGTTCTGAACCGCAGCCGTTCAAGTTCTAAAAATGCCATTCGATTTGCCTTCATCAGTAATTGATATTTCAGAGCAAAATGATTCAAAAAAGTTTGAGTTCGGAGAAATTCCAACTTGCAATAAGCGATGATTGATGCAAAAATATGATTCTTTTGAGAGCGCAGAACCTTAGTCGGCGATTTTTCAAGGCTAGCGTTCTGCTTGATCGATTTGTGATATTCTTCTATGCGCCACCGTTTTTGGTAGATTTCGTAGATTCGGTCAGCACTACTTTCTAAGTCATTTGTAACAAGGTATAGAGTGCCTGTAGAGCCGTCTTCGTTTTTGAAGATCTTTGTAATGAGTGCTACAGAAAAAGACATGTCTTTTAGCCAGACTATTCTTTTTTCTCCATCCTTGAGTGGTAATGCATTTAGATTTTGGTACTGACCATTTTTTCTGTCCTCTTCAGAAAGAGCGACCAATCGATTAGCTTTGATCCCAATTACAAACTTCTTTTTCATATCATAATGAATAAACTCCATATTTTTTTTCGCTCCGAACCAATTATCAGACAATATATAGTCAAATTTAACCTTATTGGTTTGGGGTGTAAACTTTCTTTCAGAAATTCACAACATTACCAGTAAAAAATCCAGTATGATCCAGTCCCCCATTATCTAGAGGCAGCTGCCCTCGTTTTTTCTTCCGTTTCCTAAAAGGATTAAAGAGCTGACGCCTTTGCGAATAAATTGTCTCGCCAATATTCAGCGATATCAGGATAACAGTTGCCGAATAGCGCCGACGAGGGATTTTTTTGTCTTGTTCCCCCGGGAGGCTTGTTGCTGCATCTGCCATTTTTTTTTAAGTTCTTCGAACTCTTTAGCATGGGTAACAGCCTCTTGTTCGCGTAATTTTCTTTCTGCCTCGATCAAAGCCTCTTTTTCTGCGATTTCATTTTTTAAGGCTTTATTTTCTTGAGTTTTTTCTTCACACTTCTTTTTCCACTGGGCTCTACTGTGCTCAAGATCTAATGCTTTACCCTCTAGTGCCTTAATTTTTTCTGCTTTCTCGCGATTTCTCGCTTTGAATTCATCGCGACTCTCGCAAAGACGATGGCTTCGCTTACGCCAATCTCGTGATGGAACATTCATAGAGCTGCTCTCCTAAAATTAAGACGAGCCATTTTGCATGATTGTTTTAACAGAGTCAAAAAAATTTCCTTAGAAGAGAATTTTCAATATCCCCCTACAAAGTATTGCATCAATAAAGCCCGATACATCGAGAGCGGCTCTTCCTGAGCCGATCTCGATGTATCGGAACAGCGCCGTAGGACGCTGGGAATATAACTGGGACGAGTCAGAGGGTTTAATATCAGAGGGGGGATGTTACCGTTTCTTGCCGGAATTGTTGCTCAGAGAAAATTTCAAATATGGATCAAAGTTTACACCCCATTATTGGTTACAGCTTGGGCAATCATAGATCGAAACATTTGATTTTTACTGACTGAAGACTGTCTTTTTACTTTTTTGCTGGCGACATCACAAAAAAGCACGTCTTTATAAATAGGCTCATAAGCAATGGGTAAGGCAATATCTCCGTAGCGAGCAAGACATGATAAAAGGTTGACCCCCTTCACACATCTTCCCTTGGCATGCGAGTAATGCCAACAAATAATCTCATTTTCGTCCGTGTAGGTCTTCTCTTCAATCGTGTCATCAAAAATAAGCACTCCTTCTACATCTTGTTCAATCTTGCGAATTTCCGGCTTGATGTATTCCCATAGCTCTTTGGATGAAAATTCATTGCTGTTCAAAAATCTAGTAATTTTGTCATGACTAATCCGGCCTTCTAAGAGATCTGAGAGACCAACTGCTGTTGCATATTGATTCTGAGCAATCAAGTAATCCGAATAGATATCGAGTAGTCTGTTCATTTTTTCTCCAAAAAATTGAACAAGACTACGAAAAAAAGACAGGCCTTGTCAAGAAATTTTTACCGATTTGCGTAAGGTGAGTAAGGTGAGTCAAGTTATTATATTCTGGAGTTTGGACTGATTTCGTGAGCGAAGCGAGTGAAATCAGTCCAAACTTCAGATATTAAAAATCAAAGCGGCCGCCAGCGACAAGCCCTTGCAGAGATAAGTTGCTATTTTCTTGAAAGAAGATCCCATTTCCGATCTCTTGTATAAAATGGTTCATTTGGTTGACGCTGAACCATTGATTTTGTTCCCAGCCTGCATGAAATTCGATATGTAGGCGGTCTTTAGCGAAGTGGGTGTCCCAGCCAAGACCTAAAGCGAGCTGTAAAGAGGAGATCCCTCGCCAAAAACGATCTTTCGAATGGGCGATAGTGAACGAATTTTCTTTGAGGCGAAAATCGCAATCAAATTGTCCGTAAAGAAGCGAGCCCGAAGCAATTCCATAGATTGAGAATCCATATCCCATTGCAAAACGAACATCCGCGCCGGTGCGCATGCCTGCTCCGTGAAAGTCGGATGCGGAATGCAGTCTACTGAAAACCTCTGGAGAAGTGTGATAAGCGTATTTGTTTTTCAGCTCCTGTTCAAGCAATAGACCGCGCAGCCCAAAAAAGGGGCGTAAAGAAAAATGACCCCCAAACCAAGAAGAGCGCCCCCATTCTAGATCAAAGAGGTTCATATTGAGATCCCATTTGCCTTTAGCAAATGTATCAGAAGAAGTAGAGGTGCTGTCGGGGTGAGCCCAGATTGAAAATAATGTTCCATGGGATGTGGAAACTGAATTAGAAGCATCTGTTGAAAACCAGGTCCAGTAGGCGACAAGATCATAACCTGCTTTGGGAAAATTTAAGCCTAATCCTATGCGGGTGCCGCTATCCCATTCAGGCTTGACTTTTTTGAGATGCCCTTTAAAATTGTCGCTGCCATCGGGCGGGAACGCAGCCGTCCCAGACCCGAGTCCGGTATGCGCATAGTACAGACTATCTTCTTGAGCAATCCAATAAAGATAATCTCCATAAATCAATAGATTTACTCCGCCTTCAACTTGAAAATTACTTGGATAATTGACGTGGTCATCGGGGGTTTGGCTGATGGGTGTTTTTTCTAGGCATTGGCTCTTTGGACAGGGAATAAAAACTAGGCTTGACAGGAGTGAGGCAGTTGCAAAATGAATCATTTTTTTTCTGATCACACTGGGAAAGTTTCTGTTACACATGTCTTATTTCCTAGAGTTAGAAGTCAAAGCGTATACCAAATGTGCCGCCTTGTAGTGTGAGATCGTTATTCATTTGCTGCAAATCGCCATCGTTAAAGTTAGAAAAAAAACGATTCATTTTGTTGATGCCGAACCAGATATTTTGTTCCCATCCTGCATAAAGCCCAACATGGTATCTGTCGGCATGGACATAACCATCCCAGCGAACTCCCAGCGCAAGTTGAGCTGTAGATGCAGCTTGATGAAATCCATCTTTGGAGACAGCGATCTTTACAGATTCCCACTTTTCGCGAAAATCGCAATCGTAATGCCCATAAAGCATGGAAGCGGAAGCAATACCATAAAAACTCCAGCCTCCCCAAAGAGTAAAGCGCGTATCAAAACCTGCACGGATGCCACCTCCCTCGAATTCAGATTCTGCTTTGAGGCGAACATCGGTAATGGGAGTTGTCGTCAAATCGTATTTAATTTTAAAACTCTGATCGATCCAAGCGCCGCGGATACAAAAGAAGGGTCGGAGTGCAAAATGCTTCCCTACCCAAAATGCGCGCCCCATTTCCAAATCAAGGATGTTATAGTGTAAACGCCAATTACCTTTGGCTGTCAGAGCGCCTTTTGCCGTGTTCCCATCGCTATTGACGTCAGGGTGTCCCCAAAGAACGAGCAGAAGTCCTCGTCTCTCTGTTTCCGCATGGGATCTGAACCATGTCCAATTAAGGAAGATATCCCATTCATCATAGGACATGTTTCCTCCAAAACCAATCCTAAATCCAGGATGCCAATGGGGATGGACTTTTTCTAAATGACCATCAAAATCCACCGTTCCATCTGGCGGAACCGCTGTCGTTTCTAAATTTGTGAATCCATTTTGGGCATAATAAAGTCCGTCTTCCTTGGCTACCCACCATAAGAATTCGCCATCCAGAAAGAGATTCCAACCATTGTCTACTTGAAAACGACTGGAAGGATTAACGAGGCCTCCCGCTTCTTTGCCTTGGGTAGAGGAGGGATATTCATCCGCACATAAGCTAGAAGATGCTGCTAGAACGATTCCAGCTATTCCTATATTTCGTTTTTTCATGAGTCCATTCCATTTTCCTTTAGCGAAGATCAAGTGAGGGAATTGCCCTCAAGTAAAAAAAATTATGCCGATCATCGATGTAAGCTACATTTTTTTCAAGTCATTGATAAGATAATTTTGTATTCCGCTCTTTTTCATAGAAGAAGACTCCTAGAAAAAAACTGAAGAAAAGAAAGCAGATGACAAAGGAAAAAGAGAGCGATTTTGTGCGCAGCGAAAAATCTAGAAAAGCTGGAGGATGGGATGTCAGAGTGATCATCATCGAAGTCCAGAAATTGTTTAGCCAATGAATCGCATGGCTGAGCATAGGCAGCCACAGAGCAAAGAAAAAAGCTGCGAAGAGCAGAAGCATGGACAATGTGACACAGGCAGGAAAGAAAAGATTATAGGCGATACTTAATAAAGGGAAGGAGTGGAACAAAAATAGAAGCACTGGAAGAGAGATCAAATGAACAGCAAGATTAAGTGCTATAGCGCGGCGCAAAAGTGCGGATACTAAATAGCCGTGGCGGTCGAGCAGGCCGAATCGAAGAACATCTTTGTAGGATCTTTCTGGGAGAAGAATGGACATCAACCGATGCATGGATGGATAAAAAAGAAGGATTCCCAGTGTACACAGGAACGTCAATTGAAAACTAAGCTGCGTGACGACGAGGGGATTCAAAAGCAGTTCAATGATGAGTCCGGTTCCCAAAGCATTTAACCCTGAAGTTCGTAAAGAAAAAATCTGGCCGAAGGCAACTAAGGCAATTGCGATGTAGGCTCTTTGAATGGAAGGAGCGTTTCCTAAAAAAAAATAATAAAGTGTTAATGCGATCAGCAGCAATGTAATGGTCATGCGAAAGGAAAAAAATAAGCGTAAAATACAATTTAAAAACCAGGCGATTAAAGCAAAGTGAAAGCCCGAAATCGCCAAAATATGCTGAAGTCCGACTTTTCCGAATTCCATACTTAAAATGCGTTCGTCAATATCTCCTGTAGTTAGAGCATTGAGAAAGGATCGGACCTCAGGGGCGGGAATTTCTTTTTTTAAATAAGCGGAAACATCTTGCTTAAGAGAGAATCTCCACTCAGAGATATTAAAAAAAGAGGGAACAGCATTCCATCTACTTTTCTTTTCCGGCTTTAAAATAAAGACGTAATCAGCCTTTTGGGAGAGTGTACCGCAAATTTCATAATCGGTATTTGCAGGTGGGCGATGACCATAGAAAGGAAGATAAACATGGCAAGGAAGATCGCGGTAAACTTTTTTTTCACTTGCCTCAAAGTTCTTCAGGGTCCCTTTATAGAGAATCGACTTATAGAATGGCGATGACTGTATTTTGACTTGGTCAATATGAAAAATTCCTTTTCCTGAGATTTTCTCTTGCGGTAGGACAACTTTGGGATAACGGTGGAGCGTTGTCGCATAGGCTCCAAAAAAACAGAGCGATGCTATAATCCAGGTCCGTTTTTGCTGCGTGGAGCTGCATAACACGACAAAGAATAGAAATAAGAGCCAATAAGAGCGAAAACTGGCTGCTATGCCGAGAAGAAGGCAAAGACTGAAAAAAAGTGCGGGATTTCTTCTCCAGAAAGTGGAAAAGGCTTCTCTAATTCCCTCCATGAAATGGGCCTTGGCATCTGTCATTTGGTTTTAGGGATTTCTCGATCGATAGGACGAGTAATGAGGCGCACTCCTCTTTCGCCAGTAAACATTGTTGCTGCCCATTCGATCATGACCCCGAGGCGATTTCTGAAGCCGATCAGGTAAAGGATATGCACAAAAGTCCACATTAGCCATGCCAAAAAGCCGCTAATCTCCAATTTGCCGATCATTGCGATTGCCTTAGCCTTTCCTATGGTGGCCAAGTTTCCCTTATCGAAATAGACAAAGGGTTGGCGTTTTTCTTTTGGGATCGCATTTTTGATGAGCTTTGCAACATAGTTGCCTTCTTGAATTGCAACTGGAGCAACGCCAGGAAGCGGTTTCCCTTCTTTGCCAACGAAGTGTGCTGCATCGCCGATGACGAAGACTTCAGGATGATCAGGGATACTTAAATCCGGGCCGACGATCACACGACCAGCGCGATCCAGAGGGACATCGAGAGTTGCGAGCATCGGAGAAACTTGGTTGCCAGCGGCCCAAATAATATTCTTTGATTCTATAAATAGGTCCTCGGTTTTGACTCCACTTTCATTGATGTCTGTCACCTTTTTTCCGGTAAGGACTTTGACTCCCATTTTTTCTAAAATTTTTACCGCGCTGCTTGCAAGCTTGCCCGAATACATGGGAAGGATTTGAGGGAGGGCCTCGATGAGGTAGATCTTTGACTCTTCAGGTTTTATCCTCCGAAAGTTTTTGAACATCGTTTTGTACGCAATTTCAGCGATGGCTCCGGCCATTTCCACTCCTGTTGGTCCACCGCCGATCACCACAAAGTTTAAGTATTTAGCTGCCTCAGAAATGCTGTCGAGTCTTTCAGCTTTTTCGAAAGAAATTAAGACTTGTTCACGGATCTTTAATGCATCGTTAATTGTTTTTAGGCCTGGGGCAAATCGTTCCCAGTCTTCTCTGCCAAAATAGGAGTGGCGGGCCCCAATGGAAATGATGAGATAATCATAGCCGTAAATATCGCCATTTGCGATCGTGATCTGCTTATTGTTTTTGTCGATTTTGATGACCTCTCCCATGATCACTGTGGTATTTCCTTGATGCCGAAGAATTTCTCGTAATGGCGTCGCAATTTCTCCGGGGGAAAGGGCAGCCGTAGCCACTTCGTAAAGCAGTGGTTGAAAGAGATGGTGATTAGTCTTATCGATTAAAAGGACGTCGAGCTTGGCGTGATTAAGAGATTTTGCAACATTTAATCCTCCGAACCCTCCTCCAATAATCACAACTTTCGTATAAGCCATATAGTTCTCAACGAACACGGGTAATTGTAAACAAAACGCAATTACCAAGAATTTTTTCCAAATACGATTAAAATGCAACTGTTGTTTTTTGACTTTCAAAAAAGGTTAGAGCTGATAAACTCCTCAAGAGGATGTTTTACAATCCCCTCTAACGTAAGAGATGGCATGTACTCGGTCCAGAATTTACTAGGCAAATATGGGGAGCACCTCGGGCTACAGCTGGTTGCTGGAAAGAAGGGGATGAAACGGCGTATCAAAGTTCCGGAAGTGCATCGGCCTGGTCTTTCCCTTTCCGGCTACTTGAAAGGTTATGTCAGCCAGCGCATTCTCATTTTTGGCAACGTCGAGACTTTATACTTAAAAGATTTGAGTAAAGAAACACGCTTGGAGAGATTGAGAAATCTTCTGACACCACAGACTCCTGCAGTGATCGTCGCTGGGCGTTTTCAGCCTGCACAAGAGTTGATTCAATGTTGTGAGCAAGATGGAATTCCTCTATTCCGTGCAAGTATGACGACGATGAACCTGCTCAGTAAGATGACCTTGCTTCTCAATGAAGAGTTTTCTCCAACAATGACTTGTCATGGAACTCTTGTGGAAGCATTTGGAGTGGGTGTTCTCATTCAGGGAGATTCATCGATTGGAAAAAGCGAGGCCGCTCTAGGATTAATCGAAAGAGGGCATCGGCTCATTTCGGACGATGTCGTCAAAATACGGTTGAGAGAAGGTGCCAGCTTAGAAGGTTCGGGCCCTGAGTTGACTCGTCACTTAATGGAGATTCGGGGAATTGGAATTATCAATGTCGCTCATCTTTATGGAGCAGTCTGCGTGCGCGATCACAAAACTGTTGAGTTGATCGTGAAACTAGAAGAATGGGACGATCGCCGATTCTACGATAGAATTGGCTTGGATGAAAAATATTGCGACATTCTTGGTGTCAATGTCCCTTATCATGTTTTGCCGGTCAAACCAGGACGCGATGTTGTCCTCTTGATAGAGACAATCGTATTGAATCATCGCTTAAAAGAAATGGGCTACAATTCTGCGAAGGAATTCAATATAAAATTACTGGAGACGATCTCAAAAAAGCAAAAGGAAAGGAAGAAGATTCGTGAAACTTCTGCGCAAAGTTCGCATTAAAAATGCTCTCGGGTTGCATGCTCGTCCAGCCACGGTCATTGTGAGGCTGTTGCAAGGAACGGCATCTGACGTTTCTTTTACCCATCGTAAAGAGACGATCAACGCCAAAAGCATTATGAGCATACTGATGCTTGCAGCGACTAAGAATTCGCTGATTACGATTGTTGTCGATGGCGATGACGCTGAAATGATCATGCAAAAAATCGTCGATGCTTTTGAAAGTCAGTTCGGGGAATAACATGACGAACCAGGAAGAAATATTGATCCGTGGATTCCCGGTCAGCGATGGAATTGCTATCGGTATCCCTTTTTTCCTGGAATCTGTTGAAAAAGAAATTCCCGAATTTCCCATTACTTTGAAAGAAGTTGATCGTGAGATCGCTCGTTACCGAAGCGCCCTATTTTCCAGCCGTGAGGATTTAACCGAGTTGCGCAATCACTTAGCCATGGAGGCCTCCGAAGATGCAGCAACGATCATCGATTCTCATATTTCCATGCTCGATGATCCGCTCATGACAGTGCACATGGAAGAGAAAATCCGTCAAATGCTACAAAACACGGAGTCCGTATTTCAATCTGTTATCACAGATTATGAAAAGCGTTTTTCGCAAACGACAAATCCATTTTTTCATGAGCGGCTTGTCGATGTCATGGACCTGGCCAAACGCGTTCTTGGTCACCTATGCCCCTGCAAAGGAAATTCCCTTTCCCATGTTCCTTTCAATTCTATTGTTTTTGCTAAAGAACTGATCCCCTCACATACTGCCTCCGCAGAGCACTGTCTTGTCAGTGCTTTTGTCACACAATCGGGTGGAGGAAATTCTCATGCCGCTTTAATTGCTCGTGCTAAGGGAATTCCTTATGTTGCTTGCATTGATATTACAGCGCTTCAGAACATCTCATCGCGCTCTGTCATTGTCGATGGGCAGACAGGTGATCTGATTTTCAATCCGAAACCTGCGACTATAAAAAAATATAAGCAACGCAAAACTTGCCTGAAGACTTCTTTACAACTGCTTCAAAAAGAGTTGCAGTACAATGCAGAAACAATCGATGGGTGTTCGATTCAAGTTCACGCTAACATAGGCAATATCAACGATTTAGAAAACATCCAACAGATCGGTGCTGAAGGAGTGGGTTTATTTCGTACAGAGTATCTTTTTTTTCAAAATCGGGATTTAATCTCTTCAGAAGAAGGCCAATATCTTGCTTACGTCAAGTTGATCCAGAGTGTTGGCAACTTACCGATTGTCATTCGCGTCTTCGATGTGGGGGGCGACAAAAACCCTGAACTTTTTCCCGAAGCAGAAAGAGAGCCGAATCCCGTGCTAGGCTGTCGAGGGATTCGTTTTTTGCTCTGCCATCTGGAAATTTTTAGAATCCAGCTTCGAGCAGTTTTGCGAGCTGCAACCCATGGCGATGTCCGCATTCTACTCCCTTTGATTTCTGACCTTAGCGAACTGGAAACGACGCGAACACTTATTCATGAAGTGGAACAATCCTTGTCTGTACAAGGAATTCCATTTAAATCAAACATTCCTGTCGGCTGTATGATCGAGGTTCCTTCCGCCGTATTGATTTGTGATGCCCTTGCAAAAAGAAGCGACTTTCTTTCCATTGGCACCAACGATCTTGTTCAATACACCCTCGGCATCGACCGCAGCAATCCGGCAATGAGCGATTTTTGCTACCCAGCGCATCCCAGCGTATTAAGGATGATCAAGATGGTCAACACTGAGGCCAAGCGCTATGGCAAAAGCGTCACGATTTGTGGCGAAATTGCCTCTAATCCACTTTTCGTGCCTCTACTTCTCGGCCTTGGCGTCGACCAGCTTTCCTGTTCACCCCGTTATATTCCCATTGTCAAACGATCCATTCGGCAAACAAGCCTTTTGAGCGCTTATGAGCTTGCGGGGCGTGTCTTGCGCCTCAATTCGACAAGGGAAGTTTCTCAAGTTCTTCTCGAAGCGTATAACAATTCAAGTTCCACATAATATATTGCGTCCAGTCTAACCCCTTTTTCTAAGGAGGAGTTCTTCGAAGATTTATTCTTCAATCAACAAAGCATTCAAGCCATCAAGAAGGTGTTGAAATTGACCAACGGTAGTGGGAGTTATGGTTTGATATTTTTGGAAATTGTCTTGATAAAATAGCGTGATCTCGTTCACGAATGCCGCTTGATCAGGAGTCAACTTTCCTGAATTTGACTGTTTCTGAAGGTCATTAAGAGGACCTTGCATAGCAGTGAGGATGTCCTCACAAGCTTTGTTCCCAGATCCACCATGGGCCTGCATTTGCAATTTCAAAGCATTGGCAAGCTCAGAGAGTTGATTTTGATCCATAAAGCGCCTGTGCATTGATATTTGCTCCTGAAGGCGCAGAGATTAATTGAGAGACAGTGTCACAAGCGCCTTGAAATAACGCAATCGCAGAAGGAGTGGTCAATTCTATTTCTTGCGAAAAAGATTGATACTGTTCGTAAGCGTTATTAATCATTTGGCGTTCACTTGGCGGCAATTGAGGAGCAAGGTTTCCCAGATCATTCATCGGTTTTTGCAACTTTTTAACTAAAGCTTCGATAGTTGCTGGACTTGCTCCGTCGGCCAAAGCTTGCTCGATCTGTTGATTGATCTGTTGGATTTGATCGAGGTCATTTTGTGCTTGTTGGGAAGGGTCTTCGCCTGCTGGGGCTCCAGAAGTTGGGGCAGTTGGGTCAATCGGCGGTGTATTCATAAAAAACTCCTTTATTTACAGTTCTCCTATTAAAGATTGTAATAAGAATTTTTAAAAATGTCAAGGGCTTGTACAGGGCTTGATTGTTGTTGTTAATTGTTGTTTGACTTAATTAAATTCGCAATTACTTAATTATAAGTAAGATGCGTTTTATACCGAACATGTAAATAAAGTCCGAAACGATAGAGGGAATTGCAAAACTAACGCGAAAAGGACATTTTTTGTACGTCCTCAAAAACCTGTGGCAAGCACTGAATGTCATTTGGATCCATGCCAGGCTTTGCATTTATCGATCTCAATCAGGCATGGATCCAAATGACATTCAGTGCTTGCCACAGGTCTCCGAGGAGGTATGAATTGAGCGGCTTGTAAAGTCAGAACAAAACGCCCAGACCCATTAATAAAACTTTCGCTTGATAACAGAGCGCCCTATATTTAGACTGCTCTGGCATGAACTCAAACAAATGCCTTTCTAAGATCCCTTCAGAACTGCACGCTGTTCCTTGGCTTCAGACAATCGTCGTCCTTGTTCAGGAGCAGAGCGAGGAAATAGTCTCTTTGAAGAAGACAGTGCAAGAACTCAAAGATGAAATCACACGTCTAACAAAAACGCCTAAAAGACCTAAATTCAGGCCAGGAGGAGGAAACCCCAAGGCGAGGAGCGGAGCTCCTGGTAATAATACTGGTAGGATCAACTCGACTACTGCAAGAGGAATGGTTCCACAGAAAGTACAACAGGAAGTGCGCATTGTAGCCACAGGAATCCCAAAAGGATCTCGCTTTAAGGGCTACCAGACCTATGTCGTTCAAGAACTAGAGACTGTGCCTAAGGACATAACCTATAAGCTCGAGGTCTGGCAATCTCCCGATGGTAGTATAGTGCGTGCATCTCTGCCTCCAGAAGTTCAAGGATCCCACTTTGGTCATCAATTGCGCGCTCTTGCTCACAATCTCTACGCTCTTGGGATGACAGAACCGGGGCTTTTTGACCTTCTAAGAGGAACTGGAATCGAAATTTCTGAAGGGCAAGTTCACAACATTCTCATCAATGAATCCGACGCATACCACCAAGAGAGCGAAAAAATCTTAACCGCTGGGCTTAAAGAAGCTCCCTACATCCGAACAGATGATACTGGTGAAAAGCATCAACACAAAAATGTATATTGCACGCATATAGGAGGTGAGTATTTTGCTTATTACACAACAGCCTCCAGCAAATCACGGAAAAACTTCCTGAGAATTTTACTCCAAGGTAAAGAGGGTTATGCGATCAATGAAGCATTCATATGGCATCTCTTCCAATGTGGCGTTAAGGATGATTGGCTCAACCGGCTTGAAGAACATATGGGGAAAAAGTACCGAAAAAAGAAGGGGCTTAACCAACTGCTGAATAGCTTAAGGGTTGAAGGCAAACAGCTGCGACAGCAATGCATTGAAGCGGGATTGGTTGGTTTTATCAGTGAAACAATCCTAAAGCCAGGTCAGATCCTATTGTCAGACCGAGCTGGACAATTTGCAGTGTTTGACCACGCAGCATGTTGGGTGCATATGGAACGGCCCTTGCGTAAATTAAAGTGCGCCACTGCTGAAGCGGAGAAAGAACTTGCAAAAGTGCGCGAGGCGATTTGGATCCTGTATGAAAAAGTGAAAGAAGCAGCTTGGAAGCATGTTGGTAAGGCAGGGGTGCATGAACTATATGACCAACTGGTTGCAATGAAAAGCACAAGCCCAGGGATTAATGAAGTCATTGCTTCATTTTCCAAATACCGCGAAGAAATGCTAAAAGCGCTTGATCATCCCGGCCTTCCCCTGCACAATAATGACAGTGAGCAAGATATCCGAGGTGTGGCTAAACGAAGAAATATCTCTGGCACTACCAAAAGCGTAGAGGGCAGACAATTTCGAGACGGCCTATTGACGCTCAAGCAGACATGCGCCAGACTTGGCGTGAGCTTTTGGGAGTATTTGAGTCGGTGGTTTCGATGGGATCCGATCGATTTAGCACAATTTGTTCATGAGCGTTATCAAACAGCCTCTCCGGCCACACCTTGACTGGTAGCACGTACATTAACTTCCTTGAAGACTCTGGCAAAAGTTGAAGACCATTTCGATCCGTGCCCAATCAAGATCGATAAGTGGTAAGTTTGGCATGGATCAAAATGGTCTTCAACTTTTGCCATGAGTTTTTAAGGACGTACCATTTTTTCGGGGTCTTATTTGCTAAAACCTGTTTCAGACCCGAAAAACCATCCTTTTCGCATCAGCTTTGTAATTTTATATAAAAAACTCTCGAAAATTTACAACTTACAGGGATACCACCGTCTATGGTGTCCAAGTGCAGTTTGTACCCGGTCCAATACATGATATTACCCTTGCTATCTTTCTTTGCTCCTTTATCACACGCTTTGGGCAGGTCATTTAACATTTCTTCCAATGTCATCCTCTTTTGTTTTTCTATCCGTGTGAGCTCCGACGTTGGCTTTTCCTCACCCTTCTTGGGATGGCCCTTCTTCTTGGGTTTCACAACGAACTCCACTTCCTGTGCTGCCAACGATCTTGCTATTGGGCTGTTCCTTTGGCTGATTTGGTGTGTTTTCCAAGAAGATATCATATCAGCCATGAGGATTTTTGCATTGGTAAATGGAGGCAGAATCGCAGCCATTTTTCGAGCGAATTGCGAGATTGACAAAACGGGGTGATTTCCTGGGGGAGATTAAGCTGATTAGCTAAATAATTTCCCCCAGAAAATCACCCCGTTTTGTTAGTTTTGCAATTCCCTCATCAACCAAAGGCATCATCGTTAAATTCCAAGAAGGAGACAGGATAGTAATCACTCAAGAAATATTTGATACGATTTTTACCGAAATATTTAACTACTTTAACAAGCTATCTCTGGAAATAACTGGAAAAACCATGTATCTCGATCGCAGTCTACATCAGCACGCAAAAGAGATTCATAAAAGTATGCAGCATACCGTGCTCTAACATTCATAATCCTGGCAAATGCAAATCAATTTAAAAGCGATGAAGGAATCAACGAATCCAGACCTGGTTGGTTTAACTCCCTTTCCGTTTTGATAGCCTTGATAAATGTGAACTTCCATTTCTGATCAATACGACTGACGTCAAAACCTAGCTCGGCCACTTTAGAGGGAAAGCTAGTTTTTGAGCAAGAAGTTGGTGAACTTTTGATTGGCTAAAACTAGATAAATGGATTAAAACTCTTTCTACCACTCTCAATTGAAAAATGGCTGGAGATCAACAACAATGAGGTTTTTTTATGAAATATTTGATGTTTCTAACGACAGTGCTCCTTTCTTTGAACTTTGCTTTGGTTGCACATGAGTCCGCTTATCGGGTTCAAGTCTCAAACGAATTGTTAGATGCGTGTAGTAACAGCATTTCGAAGATAGAAGATGGGAAAGCATATTTACTCCCTGAAAAACTCTGCTTTTATAAAAATCAGCCCTATATACAAAATGACATGTCGCAATGGATTTCCCTAGAGAGGGTATACTGGAATGGCGAAAGGTATTATATCGATGCACGAGATCCTACATGTCCGAATGGCCATATTGGTATTTATAGAGTAAAGGGAACTTGGTATTGTAATGAAGATGGGTGTCCCTATTTTATAGGGGAAAATTTTGCACATTAATTGTATACTGCGCCCGCTTAGGTTTTGCGAATTTCGACTCTGCGAGACGAAGCAAAATCGAAGCGAAGCGGCCGAACGAGCGAGACCATTGCTGAATAGCAAGGCGAGCGAGAAGGATCGATTTGGCAAAGTCGCAGCCTGTCAAAATTCGCAAAACCTAAACGGGCGCAGTATATATACGGCGCGCCGTATAAATTAAGTTGAGTAGGAACCTATTTATGCAAGCGTTTATACCGGAAGTGATTCAAAAGTTGGTTTTTTGGCTGCGTTGGCTATGCAGTTGGCACCTATCGCCTTGGCGGCGGCTCTCCTACTTATCCAAGTATGCTTTCGCCGCCGCCAACCGAACCCGCTATGCGGGTTCTGGCAACAGGTGCCAAAATCATCGATTTTCTGCTGGCAAGGAGTTTTGCAATTCCCTCTATATTTTCGGAGTTTTGCTCTTATTTTCGGCATCTCTCTGGGGGGATTCAAAAAAAGAGATAAAATCATTTGTGCATTCTTTGTCCGGAGAGCAGAGTATCATCCTCAAAGAATTCTTCAATGCTTTAATCAAGGATTCGTTCAGCGGTTATGTTCTCTATGGCGATAAGCCCATGTCCATAGAAGGGTATCCTCTAGAAGTCGAGGCCCTATCAGGAATCGATGAAAAAGCCCTTTGTATTCTTAAGGGGGTAGAGTTTTGGCAAGCGTTGAACATATCTTCAGAAGACAAGGCTTATTTTTTTTTAATCCTCGACGCAAAAAATGGCTATCAGCACCTCATCTGCATCAATCGTCAAGCGTTTTTAAAGGTAGTAAATGAAAACCTTTCATTGTTTCGATATGCATTAGGGCCCACGCTTACTGCTGACAGTTTATTACAAGATCTAATGAAAGCAAAAGATCAATTTTATGATGTTCTGAAAAATGACAATGTTCTATTGGGAGTTTTATTGGGTTATGGGACGCAAAATGCTCTTCTCATTTCCAGAGAAGAGTTGATTTCCAATGCTTTTGCATCAGATCGAAATGAGGAATTCCCATTTCTCTCCAAAATGACACGTATGCATCTTCTCCCTTCGCCGAAAACCCTTCATCCCCCTTCTATCGGCTTTAATTGTTTAGCTGATGAGTATCAGGAAATAAGAAAACGGGTTGCTGTATCGCGGAAGTTAAAACCATTTAATTCCTATAAACTCCCCCACTTTGGCTGTGAACCTAGCTCGCAAGAGAGCAAGGCTCTCCTTGCTATGTATGAAGTGAATCGTAAGGAGATTATAAAGACTGTTAATGCAAATGACTTTTTGGAAAAAACGCTGCTTAAATTATTAACGACGTCCTCCGGCCAACTAGATCTGCCACCTCGACCAACAACGCTTCCACTTTCTTTACCTGAAGATAAGGAAGCAATAGCAAATAGGCTGGTAGACATCATTCATCAAGAGATAAAAACTGAGAAATATGTTCATGAATGTTTAACAAAAGCATTTTTGCAAGGAGCATGCGATGAAGAAAGCGGTATCTATTGCCCCGAGCTTTCTCAAGAAATGCACAAGCGGAAATGGGAAATTTATGTTACTGAAAAAGATTTAGAGCGGGTAGACAATCTTGAAAAATCAAAACAATATTTCCATCAGCTCCGCACCCATAAAGCGATTATCGCACTAGTTGACGATAAATTATATTTTAAAGTTTTGCGGCAGGGTAAAGCAGCTCCGGCTACTTCCAAAATTAAATATGCAACATTGCATTATTCGTTTCATGTTTTAGGCGAGAGCACATCGAATGTGGGGACAGTAAAAAACGAAAACATCAAGCAGTTTATTCCAGGCGTTGCCCATGCCCTAACAGGCATGAAACGAGGTGAAATAAAAAAACTCTACATTCACCCAGAATATGGCTACGGCGAGGACTCCTATTTACCTCCCAATTTACCAATTATCGCTACAATAGAATTGATCGATTTTAAAGAGGAAGATGATGGAGAATCATTTGCACTTCCTTGTAAAATCGCAGAAAGAAATCGTGAAGAGCTGTTAGTAAAATACGAGAAGCTACAAAAGGAGCAATTTTATGTAAATGGAGCTAACTTTTGGAGTTTTGTGAAAAAAAATGGTGAGTTGATCGATTTCAAAACTTTTGAATCGTATTTTACGCAAAAACCTGAAAACACTCGCTTTCATAGAAAAGAGATTTCTGAAGATAAGCATTTATCAAGTAATGCAAAATTTTTATCCGACTTGCAGTGGCGCATAATGACTTGTCAAAAATCAGGATAAATTCACGAAGCCTCATTAATCAAAATAACTATGTTTCAAGACAGCTTCTAAAAGCCAAGAGGAAGATTCATTCCTCCAGGAAGAGAGAAATTGTTCATGGGGTTATCGGAGAGCTTACTATAAGCATCATCGCATGCAGCTTTAATGAGATCTTGGAGTCCTTCGAGATCGCTCGTATCGACGCATTCTGGCTTGATCTTGATTTCAAGAAGTTCTTTCTCGCCATTGACAACAACGGTGACAAGCCCGTTTCCAGCACTTCCGGACGCTTGCTTGTTTTTCATTTCACCACGCATCATTTCAAGCTGTTGCTCCATGAGCTTAGCTTGCTTTTTCATTTTGGAATAACCGCTACCCATTAGTTTTGCTCCTTTTTTATGATCCCCTCGAGTTCCACTGCAGCAAAGCGCATCAATGTGTCATAACGACTTTGCGAAGCACCTGGAACTGAAGCAGTGCTTTCTATGGGAGGAATCGGAAGCTTGGCTTCGGGAGTAGGGGAAGGGGTTTGAGGTTTTGAATTTTCTTTAACACTGGTGCTTGCAACCGTCTCCCATTGAGATTTTGAAAGCAATAAAGGAGGTTGCGAAGATGTTTGAACTGACTTCTGTTCTAATTCAGTTAACCTTCGGATAAGCTGCGGTAAGGTAATCCGATATTTAGAACGGATGATATGGAGTAGGATCATTTCCAAACTGACTTGCTTAAGGGAAGTTTTAACTAATTGTTGTTGCCAGTGGATCAGGAAATCAAGAATGTAAAGGCACTGTTCTTCCGTGTAAGTTGAAGTAGAAAAACCATATTGCTCTTTGAGCTTAGCGGTGGGAAAGTTCACGGACTCATTCAGTTTGAGTTTGAGAAGGCAGCGGTAGTGTTCGATCAAGTGATCGATAAAATGGGAAAGGTCTTTACCGGATGAGAAAATGTCATTAGCGAGTTCGAATGCAACAGAGAGATTTTGCTCTTCAAAAGCTTTGTCCAATGTAAAAAAGGCTGTTCGGGGCATTAGACCAAGCGTAGCTGAGACTTTAGCTGCAGTAATCGGTTGCTCAGCATAGCAGATGATTTGATCAAAAAGAGATTCGGCATCCCTTAGTGAACCTTCAGAAAGATTAGCAATTAAAGAAAACAGATCTTCTTCGCACAGCACATTTAAATCCTGGGCGATCCAAGCTAATTTTTTCTTCAAAGCCTCAAAAGGGATGCGGCTCAAATCAAATCGCTGGCAGCGGCTAATAATCGTAGGAAGAACTTTATGTGGCTCAGTTGTAGCGAAGAAAAATTTGACATTGGCAGGAGGTTCTTCCAGCGTTTTCAAAAGGGCATTGAAAGCCTCTTTTGTCAGCATGTGAACTTCGTCAATGATGTAGATTTTATATTTTCCGGATGCAGCGGCGTAGCCGATGGTTTCATTGATCTGTCGGATATCATCGATGCCGCGGTTAGAAGCGCCGTCGATTTCGAGCACATCGAGGGATCTGCTGGAGTTAATATCCAGGCAAGAAGAACAGGCATTACAAGGTTCAAAATCTTGAGAAGGATTGTTGCAGTTCAAGGCTTTAGCGAACACACGTGCCAATGTCGTCTTGCCCGTGCCTCGGCAGCCGCAAAAAAGATAAGCATGCGCCAAATGATGCGAGCGAAGGCCATTTTTCAATGTTGTGACAATTGCTTCTTGGCCAACAATACTGGCAAAAGTTTGCGGCCGATATTTGCGCGCGATCACCTGATAACTGCTTGGTTTCGAATCCACGATCATCCTCTCGATGAAAAATTAATTATACGTGATCACAGGTTAGAAGACAAACCTGAAAAAGATGAGGATTTAAAATTTAAATTGAGTCTAAGTCAGATACTTCAAGGATAATTTTTACATTTTTTGCTACGATAGCACAAAAGGGTATGCTTTGAAGTTTTCTTGAGATCAAATTTTTTTTGTTTGGAATCCAATTCTCGTTTCAAGGCATTATCTTCAGGCGAGTTATAGTGCGCCCAGTCTAAAAAAGGCAAGTTAATGCAAGAGCAGCACATCGACGACAGTCGATCGGCGCCACAAAAAAAACGATGGCAAGAAATCCTTGGCGGAAACCACACTCCGCAACGTCTAATTTTGGCCTTAGGCTTCATCCTCATTTTAACTTGCTTTTTACAATTCCGCGAAGTGCGCATAGAAATGCTCGAAATTGGCACCTCGGCTCCGAGGTATGTCATTGCGCAAACAGATTTTTCCTTTTGGGATGAAGAAGCGACACAGACGCTTAAACAGGAAGCCGTGAGGGATATCGGAGCGATTTATAAGGTCGATGAGGAACAAATACAAAAACTTCGTCACGATTTTGAAAATTCTCTGATCGAACATCAACAATGGCGTCAAGATTTACCGAGTAGTACTTTTGAGGAGATCTATACATTACTGGATCAAATCGAAGAAGAGTTGTCCGAAGCTAGATTTGCGGATAGCCGTACTCTGAATAAAATGAAATTGCTTAAAATCCCCACTCCCGATTTCTTCCAAATTCAGCCTTCGACTTCTCAAATCGAACCATTGCTCCTTCCTCAGCCTTTGTGGAAAGAAATTCAGCAGCAGCTGGCAAAACAAAAGAAATATCACTCTGAGACTATCGACTATCTGCTGGGAACCTTTTCCCATCAACCCTGGCATGTCCAACAAGATTTTGCGTTAGAGCGCAGTATACGAGGAGAGGTCCAACGCGGAACTCCCGATCGATATACCCATGTTTACGCAGGAAGCCAGATCATTAAAAAAGGGGACAAGGTCACCTCACGACACATTGCGATGGTCCAAGCGATGAAAAATGCGCTGAACGAAGCGCAAAATTTATGGAGTCCCTTGACCTTGCTCGGGAGCGCTATTGTCGCGCTTTGTTTGACAGTAGCAGCACTTTTTTATCTCTATTATTTTCATCGCGAATTGATGAAATCGATGCAAAAAATTGTTTTGCTCGTAACGATTATCGTGATGAGCCTCATCCTGGCCAAAGGGATCGAGTTTTTGCTCTTGAATGAAAGTAAAGATTTAATTGAAATCATACGCCTTCCTCTTATTATCCCTTTCTCTGCTCTTTTAATTTGCGTGCTCATTGGAAGCGAAATAGCGATCGTAGCATCTCTTTTCTTACTGTTCGTTTATGGAATCACATTAGCAGTCGATGACGTGCCTTTTTTGCTGACCAATTTTTTTGCAACCTTTGTCACAATCCTCTTTGCAAGAAAACTGCATAAGCGCAAAGAGGTCTTTGCTGTATGTAGCAAAATCTGGCTGAGTCTCATCCCCTTGATCATTGCATTGAATTTGATCGCCAATGGTCTTAAAACCCTCAATTTTGCGACAGATCTATTGAGCAGTTTTATCTTTCTGGCAGTGACAGCAATTCTGGTTGTCGGTCTTCTTCCCATTTTAGAGTCTCTTTTCCATGTCATGACGGATATGACTCTCATGGAATATATGGATCCCGATCATGAATTGCTCCGTAGGCTCAGTCTTGAGGCGCCAGGAACTTATCAACATTGTCTTGTCGTTGGCAACATTGCAGAATCAGCAGCGCGCTCTATCGGTGCCAACGGACTTTTTTGCCGTGTTTCTACCCTCTACCATGATATCGGAAAGCTATTCAATCCTCATTATTTTACAGAAAATCAACTCGGGGGATTTAATATCCATCAATTGCTTACGCCTGCGGAGTCGACACATGTCATCATTGCGCATGTTTCCGAAGGCGAAGCACTCGCGCGTAAAAAACACCATCTCCCGCAAAGTTTTATCGACATCATCCGAGAGCATCACGGAACAACAATGGTTTATTATTTTTATTGCAAACAAGTTGAGCTCATGGGGGGAGATGCGACAAAAGTTAATGAAAAAGCCTTTCGTTATCCTGGACCCAAACCGCGGTCAAAAGAATCCGCTATCATTATGATTGCGGATACCGTCGAAGCAGCTTCGCGGTCGATGGACGAGGTGACGGAAGAATCCATCGCCGACATGGTTGATAAGCTTGTCGCCGAAAAAGCCGAAGACGGCCAGTTTGATGAATGTCAGCTTACTTTTGAAGAGTTAGGCCGAGTCAAAAGATCGATTGTCAAAGCTCTGATGGTCACTCGCCACTTGCGCATCAAATACCCAGAAAGATGAGGGAATTGCAAAACTAACAAAACGGGGTGATTTTCTGGGGGAAATTATTTAGCTAATCAGCTTAATCTCCCCCAGGAAATCACCCCGTTTTGTCAATCTCGCAATTCGCTCGAAAAATGGCTGCGATTCTGCCTCCATAAACACTTTTTCCTCGGGTGTAAATAAAAGTGTTGAGGCTAGGCATTGAAATAATGCCTCCATTTCATATGTCGGAAACAAAGGATGGTTTTTCGGGTCTGAAACAGGTTTTAGCAAATAAGATCCCGAAAAAACGTCCTTTTCGCGTTAGTTTTGCAATTCCCTCTTCAATGCATCTTTTTTAAGGGCATTCAGGAATAAGTCTAGTCTCTTATCACATTCTTGAATTGCTTCCTCGACTGTTTTAAAGCTCTCCGCACAGACACTTGCATAAATCTTAATTTTTGGCTCTGTCCCTGAAGGGCGGATGACTAGTCGTGTGGAATCTGTCAAACGGAAGAGAAGCACATCGGATTGAGGAAGTTGAAGTTGCTGAGTTTTTCCCGATTTTAAATCATAATGGAGACGTTTTTCATAATCTTCGAGAGAAATAACAGATGCGCCAGCGATATCTTTCGGAGGGTGAGAACGTAACCGTCTCATCACAGAAGCCATTTGTTCCATTCCTTCTTTTCCGGGATTGAAGTTGATGGACATCTGCTTTTCGCGGAATACTCCATATTTTCTATAGATCTTATAGAGACGATCGAGCAAAGTCTCGTTTTGTAATTTTGCTCGAGCGGCAATTTCAGCGATCAGACAGGCACTGATGATGGCATCCTTGTCGCGGGCATGTGTTCCAAGTAAATATCCGTAGGATTCTTCAGCACCAAAAATGAATTGGTAACTGTCCTTGGACATTTCCCAAAGATGGATCTTTTCACCGATATATTTGAACCCAGTCAATACTTCGAAACAGGTTTTTTGATAAGCTCCTACGATTTTTTTTAATAGTTCAGTTGTCACAATCGTTGTTACAAATGCCCCTTTAGGAGGAAGGGTTTTAAGTGCTGTTAACACTTCGCACAAGTAATCGACGCAAATCGCGGCCATTTCGTTCCCATTAATGAGAATGGGTTTTCCTTGATGCTTGATGACGACGCCAATCCGATCTGCATCGGGATCTGTGGCAAGGACGATATCGGATTGTGTTTGTTCCAAAAGCTCAATGCCCAGTTTCAGAGTTTCTTTGTATTCTGGGTTCGGAAATGCAACTGTTGGGAAATCCCCATCGATGGTGATTTGATTTTCTACCATTTGGATTGTAGAAAATCCCCATTGCTTAAGCGCTTTCGGGACAATGGTAATTCCCGTGCCGTGAAGGCTAGTGTAAATGATCTTCAAAGAGGAGCCGTTTTTTTTATTCTCTTGAGGAAAATGCTGAAGAGGGGCGATTGCTTTAAGGTATTCCTCGTCAAGAGGAGAAGTGGAAACAATTTCTATCAGAGGATCGCTCAAGGGCGCAAGGCGGACAGTGGAAAGGTCCTTTAATTTTTCAGCTTCTTTAACAATGCCTTCATCATGCGGATAGACGACTTGAGCTCCATCGCTCCAATACACTTTGTAGCCATTGTATTCTTTGGGATTATGAGAGGCAGTGATCATGATCGCGGCGCTAGCTTTTTTTAAACGGCAGGAAAAAGAGATATAGGGTGTTGGACGTAGTTCATCGAGCAAATGCACATGGATGCCATTTCCGGCCAAAACTCTTGCAGCCTCTTTGGCAAATTCTTGAGAGTGATGCCGAGAATCAAAGCCGATCAAGACAGAAAGTGTGGATGTGTCGTTTTGCTTTCGCAAATAATTGGCTAAGCCTTGTGTCGCGAGACGGATCGTATAAATATTCATCCGGGTTGTCCCAGGGCCCATGATTCCGCGCATGCCGCCGGTCCCAAAAGAAAGATCGGTGAAAAAAGCGTCGACGAGGCCTTGAGGATTTTTTTCGAGTAGGGAGCGAACTTCAGCCTTAGTTTTTTCATCAAAGGGTCCTTCTAGCCAATAATTAACTCTTTTTTGAATCTCTGGAGTAAGCGCTGTAGAATTATTCATGAACATTCCTCTTAACCTATTCTTAAGGAAGATGTTTTTGGATTTCACCCAAAGTGATGAGGGGAGCATCGGGGTGATTGATGCCTTCGCAATGAGAGGCTGTTTCCTTCCAATGATCTGGAGTTTTGAGATTTTCCGGCCACCATGGAAATGTACGGCATTGTTTGGGACGGACTCCATAGACTTGGCATTTTTTTCCCTTGAGAAAGACACAATCATACGTTCTAGGTTGTTCTTTAAGAGAAATGCGATTACCCATGCGGCGCGTATACTTTTGGATGAACTCCTCGACGGTAATTTTCAAAAATTCCGCTAGGGCTGCGGCCTCGGACGGACTGACCCAGACATAACCCGGGAATCCCGTGCAGCATTGGCCGCATTCTGTGCATTTAAAACGCAGTCCATCTTTATACCAAGGATGATCCATTGTTTTACCACTTGAAGTTTGATTTAATGACGGGCTGCCAAAAAGCGTAGCCATCGCGATTTGTGTTTTTAAAGACCTCGATGTCACAGCCTGAGGCAGTGATCTCGATCAAGTGCCATGTGCCGCCTTCTTTCTGTGCCGTGGAACCGCTATCGAGGAAAATAGGGAGGTGGCTGCTGCGCAAATCTGCGATGCAATGGCGGTGTGTGTGACCATGAAGAAAAAGTTTGATTTTTGGAAATCTTTCGATCTGCTTTTTGAGTGCATCTTTACGGATGAGGCTTTTGCGCGCAGATTCATTGGAGAAGATCGGAAAATGATTGATAAGAATGACGCGGTGGTCTGCGGGGATTTCTTTAAGAGACCTTTCGAGCTTTTGTTCTAATTCCTGAGAAAAATACCCATTGGAAGAGATCAGTGAAGTTGCAATGGCAGTATCCAATCCGATTAACCACCATCCATGACCAAAATAGGTCGCTGTCAGCCTATCTTCTTTAAGACTGAGCGAAGTCAATGGATCTGTCGGAGGAGCATAGGTCGCATTAAAAAATTGATAAAACAACTGTTTCTTATAGGCTTTTTTCGTGTACTGGTCATGGTTGCCGGGGAGGGTGAAAACTTTAAATTTTTCTTGCTCAAGACTCTCAATGAATTGCCGGGCCATGATGAATTCCGCTTCATGAGATGTTGAGGTCAGATCGCCTGTAATAAGTACAGCATCGATGTTGCGTTCGTGAAAAAGAGGAACAAGGGTTGTAAGACCTTCAGGATTAAAAGTGTGTTTGCGTTTCAACAGAAGGTTTAGGTTTCCCAACCATCTTTTTGAGCAAAACTGAAACGGATCCCATGTCAGTTTGGAAAAATGCAAATCGGAAATGTGGGCTAAACGAAAGAGTGGTTTTTCAATAACGTGCATAAAAACATTTGAGAGGATCTTGTCAACCTGCAAGGATCAATGATACTCTTTCAAGTATTAAGAGGGAATTGCAAAACCCCTCTTTATGCGTCGAGGGGTTTTGCAATTCCCTCTTAAAATACTTATTTTTTCCGGCCGACTCGGACACCTTTATGAGCAAGCATTGCTCTTTCCATCTGATTCTGTTTAATCAATGTTTTAATCCAGCGCCCTCCTTCAGCATGGATATGCCCTGGAGGAGATTCTCCAGTAGAGACTAAATGAGGAGTCGTTCGCTTGGAGATGTTCTTATGATTACTCTTTTTTTTAATCAAAATGCCTTTCTTTGAAGACTGTACTATTTCGTCTTTCTTTTGAGCGTTCTTTTTAGGGTATTTTTTTAGTAATTCTTGA
The DNA here is from genome assembly GCA_963718565.1 of uncultured Verrucomicrobiae bacterium. GTDB lineage: Bacteria > Chlamydiota > Chlamydiia > Chlamydiales > Rhabdochlamydiaceae > CAJCIW01. Next base: position 1,240,633 of record OY970364.1, on the reverse strand, counting down.
GTTGTCAGCTCATCACTGTATTGATGAGCTTCGCGAATAGGGTAGCGGCCTTGGGCAACCCGAACTTCTTTTTCCATTTTTTTTTGGAGTTTTTTTGGAATCGGACGCTTGCTTCTATTCATGGGACCCCTAAATTCTAAAGAAATTATTTTAACTTCACTGTAGCTTGCGGATGAATTTAGGGGAAGAGCTCATATCAATCGCTCATCCAGAGTGCAGAAGATGATTAAAACTCTTTAAGACTTTTCTCGATGTGATAAAGTGCCGCCATTTTCGCTCACGCAATCGCAGAAATTTCCAATTGGGAAGATAGGGGGAAGGAAGGACGAGATGACCTTTGTGCCACCCTGGCCGCCATAACCGCATTCTTTTCTCATCATCGGCGATAATCAGCGTTGGGACTCCTAAATTCGATGCTAGATGACCGAGCAATGAATCATTACCGATCACGAACCCCGATTCATAGACTGCTGCTGCAAGTTCAGGGAGTGTAGGAGAGTTGGTCAGAACAAAACCTTCTTCTTCAATCGTTTTCCACATGTGCCGTTCATTAGGCCCAACACAGAAAACAGGTTGAAAACCTTGAAGTTTGAGTTTAACTGCGACATCCAAAAAACCGTCAGCTTTCCAATTCTTTGCTGGAATACGGCTTGTCGGATGAATAATGATCTGTTCTTTTCTTAAGCGATGGGTCAATGCGGAGGGTGGCGAAAGGCCGTTTTCTTTCGAAGCCGTAGGCAAGTCGAGAAAGACAGCAATACTTTCAGCAATATTGTCGGCCATCGGCAAATCCCTGTCGAAGACATGATCTTGGAACGAAAGCGGAGCATGTTTTGTCGCAGAATAAGTGGGATAAAAAATTGATAGCTGTGGCCGAAAAGCTTCGAGCAAGCGTTTTATTTTGGGGGAATTATCATTTTCGACGAAAATGAAATCAAAAGGATCCAGCGTTTGGATCCCTGTTTCTAAAGAGAGGGATGACTTTAAATCATGTCCGGGGAACCAAGAAGAAAGTTCTGGTAAATGATCGTGAAAAGTCGTGACGTGATAACCCTTCTGCTTCAATTGATGAGAGGCAATCATCATCAGCAAGGCATCGCCGATGCCGAGTGCGGGAAGAACAGCAGCCGTTGGCATAATAGATCTCTTGGATCCTTAGGCATCGTAAGCCAATAACCGTCGCGTTTCCGCTGCGCTGGCATCTTCACCTTTGCATCCGGCTGCATTGGCCATGTGCTTGCACATGGCCTGCTTTGCCGCCAGCGAAGCCCGATGCAAATCTGAAGCGCCAGCTTTGCGGAAACGCGACGGTTATTGGCTTACAATGGCCTGAGTATTAGAAGGATCCAAGATTTTTTGTCTCAAGTTTATTTTTTCTCTTCTTCTTCCTCTTCAGGAGCATTGCCGATCAATACTTCTGAGAGAAGAATAACGCCAGCCGTTGAAACCGCAAAACGCAATGCATTCTTAACAACTTTAGCGGGGTCCACAATGCCAGCTTTCAATAGATCTTCAACTTTTTCAGACATTGCGTTGAAGCCAAATTGGGGGCCAGCAGCAAGCACCTCATCCAAGAGAACAGAGCTGTCAAGCCCTGTATTGGATACGATCTGCTTGAAGGGAGCTCCACAGGCTTTTAAAACAATTTGTGCGCCGACAGCTTCATCTCCAGAAAGCACAAGCGAAGCTGACTTGCTTGCACGGAGCAGTGCGCATCCGCCGCCAACAACGATCCCCTCTTCGATTGCAGCACGTGTCGAATTTAAACTATCTTCGAATGCCTGCTTTCTCTGTTTCATCTCAGGCTCTGTGGCAGCTCCCACGCGAATGACTGCAACACCACCGCTGAGTTTTGCTTTACGCTCTTCGAGTTTTTCCTTGTCGTAAGAGCTTGTCGCTTTTGCGATTTCAGCTTCGATCTGCTTGACCCGCGCTTGAATTTGCTTAGAATTGCCCCGCCCGCCGACAATGGTTGTTTTTTCTTTGTTAATCAGAATTTTTTCTGCGGAACCGAGAACAGCTACGGTCGCGTCTTTGAGGGCTGTCCCAGTCTCTTCCGAAACCACTGTCCCTCCAGTGAGGATAGCGATATCTTCGAGCATTGCTTTGCGACGGTCACCAAAGCCCGGAGCCTTAACAGCACAAACTTTGAGTGTTCCGCGCAATTTATTAACAACCAGCGTGGAAAGAGCGTCGCCATCAATATCTTCTGCAATGATAAGAAGTTCTGTTGCCGTTGAAGCGACGGATTGTAAAATAGGAAGAATTTCCTGGACGGATGAGATCTTTTTATCCGTGATCAGCAGCTTTGCCTCGCTTATCTCCACAGTCATTGCTTCTGGATGGGTACAAAAGTAAGCACTGACGTAACCGCGATCGAATTGCATTCCTTCAACCGTTTCCACAGTGTCTTCTGTCCCTTTGCCTTCTTCAATCGTGATCACACCTGCTTTACCGACTTTTTTTATGGCATTTGAGATCATTGTGCCGATAGCTTCGTTCCCTGAAGCTGAAGCAACGGCAATATTTAGAGTTTCCTTTTCACTTTTGATTGCAATAGAAGCTTTTTCCAGTTCTTGTACGATCGCTTCAATAGCCTTGTCCATCCCTCTTTTTAAATTGATAGGAGAAGAACCCGAAGCGATGTTTTTCACACCATTGTGAACAAGAGCGCGAAGCAAGAGGATGCTCGATGTCGTTCCATCGCCGCACTTCTCTTTCATTTTGCTTGCAACCTCTTTTCCTAAAGACACGCCCATATTGGCGTACTGGTCCTTAAGCTCAATGTCTTTGACGATACTATTGCCGTCGTTTGTGATTGTAGGGGCACCCCAAGAGGCCTGTAGTCCAACATTGCGTCCTTTTGGCCCTAGAGTGACACCAACGACATCGGCAAGTTGATCAATTCCTTCGCGAAGCTTATTCCTCGCTTCTTCTTCAAAAATCAATTCCTTAGGCGTAGCCATATTCATTCCTTTTTCTTTGAGTTTGTTTGTTCAGTTATATCAAGGGAATCGCAAAACTCCTCGCCGCATAAAATCGCGCTTTTGGCACCTGTCGCCTTGGCAGCGGCTCTCCTACTTATCCAAGTATGCTTTCGCCGCCGCCAACCGAACCCGCTGTGCGGGTTCTGGCAACAGGTGCCAAAATCATTGATTTTCTGCTGGCGAGGAGTTTTGCAATTCCCTCTATCCTCATGCTGATATCGACGGCAGTGACTGAATGCGTTAATGCCCCGATGGAAATGCCATTGACCCCAGCTGAGGCAAATTCTCGGACATTGTCAAGAGCAATACCTCCTGATGCTTCCACATACACTCTTCCTTGAGAGATTTTCACTGCTTCTGCGACGACAGCTGGCGTCATATTATCAAGTAAAATCAGATCTGCTTTTCCTCGCAAAGCTTCTTCGAAGTCAGCTAAATTCTCCACTTCGACTTCAATCTTGGCTTGGGGCTGTAGGATTTTCGCACGGTGGATTGCCTCGAGTACAGGATGAGCGGACACTTCCTTGAGCAAGGCAAGGTGATTATTTTTAATCAAAAAATGTTCTTCGAGGTGGAATCGATGGTTTTTTCCACCTCCTACTGTGACCGCATACTTCTGAATAGCCCGCAAGCCCGGTAGAGTTTTCCGTGTGTCCAGAATTTCGCAGTCAAAACCTTCCACCGCTTTGACATATTGCGTTGTGAGGTGAGCGACTCCACTGGCATGCTGCAAAAGATTGAGGGTCGTGCGCTCACCAGCTAGAATAGAATGGGCCTTACCTTCAATGGAAGCTAAGATCATTCCATCATCGTAATCTCCGCCTTCAAAGGCGTAGACTTGCCATTGCATTGAAGGGTCGATTGTTTCACAAATCCAGGGGAGGAAACGCAAACCAGCAATTTTGGAATTTTGTTTCAATATAAGATCAGCCCGGATCATTTTTTCTGGAGAAACACAAGCTTGGGAAGTAATATCTTGCATTGCTCGGTCTTCGTTTAAGGCAAGCAAGATTGTACGCCGCACTTCTTGTTCCAAATGTTCCATATTTCTTCCCTTCTAAGATTCAAGAAGCATAAAGTAAGAAAAATTATTGTGCAACTCGGAATAAATCCCTTGTTTTTGGATAAACAAGGGATTTACTTTCAGCGACAAGAGGTATACGGCGCGCGGTTAGGTTGACTAGTAATTTCTTATAATCTAGTCATTCATGAAATGCTTATAAACTTCCCGTTTGGGAAGATGGCGCATTTGTGCCGCAAGTTTGATTGCTTCGGTCTTACTCAATTGCAGATTTTTTTGAAACATTTCAACCAGCTCTTGCAATGAAAGGTGTTCAAGAAACACGTTCTCTGCAGGAGGAGAGATGAGGAGAACGAGTTCACCCCGCGGAGGATTTTTTTTAAAATGTTCGAGCAGCTCAGTGGAGGTACCGCTGAGAACTTCCTCGTGCATCTTCGTCAATTCTCTTGCAAGAGAGAGCTTTCTTTCCGGGGTGATGCGGGCAATTTGTTTTAATGTCTCTTCGATGCGATGCGGAGACTCATAAGCAATTGTTGTTCCAGGATAAAATAAGGTCCGGCCTAAAGTCATTTGCAATTCTTTTTCTTTTTTAGGCAAAAACCCAATGAATTGAAACTGTTCAGCAGGAAATCCGGACAAGATCAAGGCTTCAATGGCCGCACAAGGGCCAGGAATGGCTGTGATTGCAATTCCTTCGTGCCGGCATCGCGCAACGATCTCATATCCAGGATCGGAAATTAATGGTGTCCCAGCATCGGAGATGAGGGCGATGGATTTGCCTTCTTTGAGATCAGTGATAATCGCGTCTTCCGTGCTTGCCTCATTAAAGCGGTGGAACGATTTCAATGGAGTCTGAATCCCATAATGGTTGAGCAAAATGCGGCTATGGCGCGTATCTTCGCATAAAACATAGTCGCATCTTTTCAAGGTATCGACAGCGCGAAAAGAAATATCAGCGAGATTGCCAATGGGTGTTGCAACGAGATAGAGCACAAGAATGACTCAATTAAAAGGTGGCACCCAGATTTGAACTGGGGAATGGAAGCTTTGCAGGCTTCTGCCTTACCACTTGGCTATGCCACCATCGATTGAAGCAAAAATTATGCTTAAAAAGAACATATGTGGTCAATTAAAAACGCGCTTGAATGTGTGCCAGGCGTCAATTGCATAATTTAAATTTTACTACCTAAATTGTAGAGGGAATTGCAAAACTAACAAAACGGGGTGATTTTCTGGGGGAAATTATTTAGCTAATCAGCTTATGTCGCCTTGGCGGCGGCTGCCTTCGGCCCCGGTTCGCTCTTCGCTCACCTGCTTTGCTACTTACGAAGGTTCCCCGGACCTTCTCGTGTCTTCGCAGCCACTTATCCAAGTATGCTTTCGCTGCCGCCAACCGAACCCGCTGTGCGGGTTCTGGCAACAGGTGCCAAAATCATCGATTTTCTGCTGGCGAGGAGTTTTGCAGTTCCCTCTTTAAAAACATAGACCCAATAAGACTTCAGCGCCCCAATAGGTTTGCGTGCGGCAGTGGAGGCCAAGTCTAGAACTTCCCCCCAATTGCCAATATTTGAAGAATGGAACAAGAGCAACATCGAAATCAGCGACTTTTCCCCTGACAGCCTTCCAGGTAATGGGAAGATCGACTTCATAGCTCATCTTGTCGCTTAATTTCCAAAAAATCCCTGGGTGATTGCTGACTTGAACACGGGAATCCACGGTGGGCATCGCTTTCAAATCCAAGCTGAAGCTGAAATGATCCCAACCATTGAAATCAACAAGCAGCCCGATAGGAACAAAATATTGATAATAATTGAGAGCGACTCGGGGATGAAAGCCAGCATAACCCTTATGGTCGAGCACCCGACGATAGCCAAAACCCGCACAAAGAGTCATCATAGTGCGGTAGAAGATGGGTGTTGTATAGCCAATCACGGCTTGTGCCACGGCTTCTTTCCAGTTATGTTTATGTCCGTGGGGGGGCTTAAGCTCGCCTTCATTCCAAAGAAAACTCGCTTCCCCATAGATGTGGTCGCTTTTTTTATACTCCATCTCTCCCGATATTCCCCATAGATTCCCTTTATTTTTTCTCATTCCATGAGAGCGGACAATGACGTAAGAATATTGGGGCGCGACATCGATTTTAAAAGGCTTATAAGGTCTTTTTTTCTTGACTGGTTTTGGAGGTGCTTTGTTTTCCTCTTGATTTTGTGCAGGGGATTGATGAGGGGGTTTCTCATTGTACATTTCCTCTTCAACATCTGCAGTCAATTCTTCAATGTTTTCAAGTTTGTCTGGAGGAGCTTGCTCTGTTTTGGGAACGCGTTTAGGGAAAACGTATCGTTTTTGTTCGATGGGAATTTTTCCAATGGGATTGGCGTAACAGAATTCAGCAAAACTGAGAAGAACGAGAGTTTTAATGATAATTTCTTTCATGGATACCCATGTTAGTGAACATGAGACTTTTTTCAAAGAGGGACTTGCAAAACTTTTCACTTTTCTGCATTCTTTTGAATCACTATCCGGTATGAACTGGGGACGGACGATGGCGGAGTTTGATTTTGCTCAGGTTGTTAAATGGCTGAAAAGCAACGTTTCAGTTTCAGGAAAAGTCCGCGGATTTAAACAGAATAGCCGGGAAGTATTACCAGGAGATCTTTTTTTCGCCCTTAAAGGAGAAAAAGTCGATGGCCATGACTATTTGAAAGAAGTCGCTGCACAAGGGGCTATCGGAGCCGTTGTTTCAAAAGATTATCAAGGTGAAGGATTTGGCCTCAAGCTAATCGCTGTCGAAAATGTGATCGAATCCTTACAAACACTTTCGAAAACTGTCCATGCAGGACGCTCTGTGCGTGTGGTCGGAGTGACAGGTTCTGTCGGTAAGACAACAACAAAAGAGTTTATCGCGACGATTTTAGAGGGTAAATTTCGTGTGGGAAAAACACCCGGAAATGCCAATTCACAAGTCGGTGTTCCTCTCAGCATTCTCAATTCAGAAGGAAATGAAGAAGTCTTTGTGATGGAAATGGGAATGAGCCTGCCGCACGAAATAGAAAAGTTAATCGACATCGCTCCTCCGGAAGTTTGTATCATCACTAAGGTTGCACTGGCCCATGCTGCTTTTTTCCCAGATGGGCTGGAAGGAATTGCAGCGGCTAAAGCGGAAATTCTTTCTCATCCTAACACTCGTCTCGGCATCCTCAATCATCAGGTTGCTCAGTTTTCTGCAGCTCAGAGCAGTTCTTGCTTGAAAATGACGTATGGATTGGAGGCAGAAGTCAATGATAGTGATTTTGTCCTCTGCCATGAAGGCCAGAATTTTTATGCCAAAGAAAGAGAGGGCCGAACCTTGGCCTTTTCCCTTCCTTTCACAGCTAGCCATCTCTGCGAAAACTTTATTGGAGCCGCTTCAGTCGCACGAGCCATGGGAATGCGATGGTCTGAAATTATCCCTCAGATACAAAAACTCACAGTCTATAGGCGACGATTTGAAAAAGTAGAGCGTGACGGGATTGTCTTCATTAATGATTCCTATAATGCTAACTTGACATCGATGAAAGCGGCGCTCTCCAACCTTCCCATGCCCCGTGCTGGGAAAAAGAGAATCGCTGTGCTTGGCGCCATGAAAGAACTCGGGGCGTATACTGAGCAAAGCCATTATGAAGTCGCAAAAATCGCGCTCTCGCACATCGACTATCTCCTCTGTTTGGGGGAGGAATGCATCACGATGGTCAATCTGTTCAAAAAAGAAGATCGGCCAGTTGAACATTTTCTGGAATTCGATTCCATCAAGAGAAGAGTCTTTGAACTTGCAGAAGAGGGGGACGTTGTTCTACTCAAAGGATCCAATTCGAAAAAGCTTTGGCAGATATTAGAGTGATCAATATGAATTCTTTAACAAATATTTCCTCTGTTGGTAATTCCAACAGATGAAGATCTGGGATCTCAGCACTGGACAAGAGCTTAAGACGCTAAGCGGGCATCAAGACTCGATCGGTTGTGTGACAGTCCTTAATAGCAATCTCATTTCTGGTTCAAAGGATAAAACGATGAAGATCTGGGATCTCATCACCGGAAAAGAGCTTAAGACGCTAAGCGGGCATCGAGGCTCGATCAGCTGCATGACATTCTTTGGTGGCAATCTCATTTCTGGCTCGGTGGATAAAACGATAAAGATCTGGAACCTCAGCACCGGGCAAGAGCTTAAGACTCTAAGCGGGCATGAAGGCTTGATCAGTTGTGTGACAGTCTTTAATGACAATCTCATTTCTGGCTCATGGGATAATACGATGAAGATCTGGAACCTCAGGACCGGGCAAGAGCTTAGGACGCTAAGCGGGCATCAAGACTGGATCAATTGCATGACACTCTCTGATGGTAAGCTCATTTCTAGCTCATGGGATAATACGATGAAGATCTGGGATCTCAGCACCGGAAAAGAGGTTCAGACGCTAAGCGGGCATCAAGACCTGATCACTTGCATGACAGTCTCTAATGGCAAGTTCGCTTCTGGTTCAAGGGATAGTACGATTAGGATTAGGGATTTTAACTTTGCTTCTTAGCGAGTGAAGTTATACGGCGCCCAGTTTTCGCTTTTGCGATTTCAGCATTCTCAGTAATATGATGGTTAGTCTTCAATCCATTACTCCACTGACAATTGTGATTTTGCTGATTTATCAATTTTTAACCAGCTCGCTGGGGATGAAAATCCCTTCTGCCTTTACTTACTCCTCGACGCGAATGATGCTCGCTGCTCTGACATCATTATTTTTTACCATTGTTTTCGGTCCGCGTTTTATCCGAAAGTTGTACGAGCTCAAGACCGGACAGTCGATCCGCGTCGAAGACTGTCCTCTTCTCGTGGAGCTTCATGCAAAAAAAAAGGATACTCCAACGATGGGAGGAATTTTAATCCTTTCCTCGATGCTGCTTTCGCTTTTTATATGGATGGACTGGAAAAGCAGTTTCACGTTGATCCTGCTTGTCACAACAGTTTGGCTGGGCCTTTTGGGAGGGTATGATGATTATCTCAAGCTCAAGTATAAAAATTCGAAGGGTTTGCGGGCAAAAAAGAAATTCTTGCTCCAAAACTTGCTCGCTTTTCTCATCGCTCTTTACCTTTTTTGTCCAGGGATTTCAAAAGCTTTAAATTTCAAAACCTGGTTCATTCCGCCCATTGCGAAAGAACAGATTTCTATTGTTAAAAAAGAGGATGGCAAGGTGGAATGGGTGGGGAAGACTCTTTCGACTCAAGCCTACATGAGTCGTTATTACGTGCCATTTTTCAAAGACCCTGTCATCTTATTAAAAGGAGCGGGAATTGTCTTTGGGATATTGACTGCCCTGTTTGTCATTTCAGGTTCATCGAATGGTGCCAATTTAACCGATGGGCTTGATGGACTTGCCGCAGGATGCCTGATCATGGTCGCCGGCGTATTAGGTCTGGTGGCATTCTTGTCGAACAATATCGAAATGGCGCGGTACTTAAACATTCTTTACATCGATGAAAGTGGGGAGATCGCCGTTTATTTGTTTGCATTGATCGGGGCATGCCTTGGCTTCTTATGGTACAATGGATATCCTGCCCAAGTCTTCATGGGAGATACTGGCTCATTGGCTCTTGGAGGAATCGTTGGCGTTTGTGCTGTCCTTTTGCGTCGAGAAATCCTGTTTGCCATTGTGGGAGGGATTTTTGTTGCCGAAACGATTTCGGTGATCTTGCAAGTCGGTAGCTATAAGCTGCGCAATAAAAAAAGAATTTTTCTTTGCACGCCGTTGCACCATCACTTCGAATACAGAGGATGGCCGGAGACGAAAGTCGTCTTGAGATTTTGGATCATCAGTTTGATTTTAGCAATTTTGGGTATCGCTTCTCTTAAGTTTCAATAAATGATGACTAAAAAAACGCTTGTACTAGGATTAGGGGTAAGTGGAATCGCTGCAGCAAGAGTGCTGTTAAAAAGGAATGATGCTGTTCTTGGGATTGACAGTAACCCATCTTATCTCGAAACGCATGAAGAGCTCACACATTTGCAATCGCTAGGGATGGTGTGTCAACATGATAGCGAGCCGATTGACTGGGCTTGCATCGACCGCGTTGTTGTGTCTCCGGGCATTCCTCCCAAACATTTTATTTATCAAAAGGCTAAAGAAAAAGGGATTGAGATCATCGGTGAAGCAGAACTTGCTCTTCCCTATTTCAAAAAGCCGATGGTTGCCGTGACAGGCACTAACGGCAAGACGACTGTAACGCTGCTCGTTGAGCATGTATTAAATTGTGCCGGAATTAAAACTAAAGCCCTCGGAAATGTTGGAGTGGCGCTCTGTGATTATTTAATGAGTCCCGGCAGTGAAGAGGCCTTCGTCATCGAACTCAGTTCTTTTCAATTAGAAACAATGCGAACCCCAGTCTTTGATGCAGCAGTCCTTTTAAATGTGACTCCCGATCATTTCGACCGCTATGCCGATGTCCAGGATTACGCTAAGGTAAAATGTCGACTTCAATATTTGTTAAAAGAACGGGCTAAATTTTTTGTTCAAGTACAAACGGTGCATGAGTTCGGGCATTTGCTGGAACTCAAAAATTATCAGACGTATGGGTGCGAAAAAGAAAGCGATCTTTGGACAGATCAAACCCATGTGACATACCGGGAAAAGATTGAATACATCATGCCTATGCGCTATAGAGATATGGGTAGACATGACAATGAGAATGTGTTGGCTGCTTGGGCCCTTTGTCAGCCTTTTTTGATCTCGAATGAACAGTTTTGCAACGCGCTGGAAACATTTCAAAAGCCACCGCATCGTATCGAATTCGTCCGCGAAATCAAAGGTGTTTCTTTTTTTGACGATAGCAAAGGGACAAATATCGATGCAGTGATTCAGGCTGTGAGAGCGATGAAAGGGCCTGTCATTTTGATTGTCGGTGGAGTAGACAAGGGTGCATCCTACTTTCCATGGAAAGAACAATTGACGAGCAAAGTGAAACAAATCATTGCTATTGGCGCTGCTGCACCGAAAATATATAGTGAGTTGCATCTCTTTTTTAACATTAAGCTCGCTGATTCTTTGGCGGACGCAGTAAATATTGCTGCAAACGATGCAAAAGAAGGGGATTGCGTTCTTCTTTCTCCAGGATGTTCGAGTTATGACATGTTCCGTAACTATGCACATCGCGGAGAAGAATTTCAGCGCCATGTATATGCTATAAAATAAGGAGAAGGTCATGAGTCGAAGAGATACCATTATCGTCGCAGTCCTGATCAATGCAGGGCTGCTTATTGTGCTGTTTGCTAGCGCGCTTAAGTCGAATTCTTCCCATGAAGAGTTTGTCGCAAATCCAAGGCCTGCCGTCCAGGAAACTCTGGATCCCGTTTTTAAAAAAGAAGCTACGCCTATGGCAGGCGATGAAGTCGATCTCGCTCTCAATCAATTTGCACAAAATTCGGTGGCAGTTGCGCCTGCAACTCAGGCTCACGCGCCTACTTCTATACAACGGGTACCACAGGTAGATCCTCTACAAGCTTCTACTCCAGTAGTTCCTAATTTTGTTGATGATCTTAAAGCAATCGCAATTCCAGAATCTCTCAGTGCATCTCCTCTTCAATCCCCCGCTGCGCAAACCTTGCTGGCGCCAGTGCCTCTTTCAAATAAGCCAGTCCTCGAATTTACAGAGATTAAAGTGAAAAAGGGGGATGTCTTAGAAAAAATCGCTCGTTACCATCATACAACTGTTGCTGAAATCATGAAGGCAAATAAATTGACAAACAGTAATCTTCGTATCGGCCAAGTGTTGAAAATTCCCAATAAATCGACCAAAAAAGTAGAACCTTCCACAATTGTGTTTTCACCCCAGGCTTCTACGGCCTCGAATCCTTCTAATGAAGGAGCCAAATATTACACAGTGAAGAAAGGAGATAATCCTTGGACCATTGCTGTAAAAAACCATCTCAGAGTGGAAGATTTGCTTAAGTTGAACAACATGACAGAAGAACAAGCTCGTCGGCTAAAACCCGGTGACCAGCTTCGCATTCAATAATTATGAATCGCCACGCGCTCAGCCTATTGATCATTGTCGTCCTTTTGTTTTCATTGGGACTGATCATGATTTTTAATACGACCTCTGCAGAGGTTCTCGATCGTTTTTTAGATCGAAACACCCACCATGCTTTAATTAAACAGTTTTTGTATGCGCTTGTCGGTGGGATTGCTGCAATAGGAATCTGGTTCGTTGGTTATCGAAATTTGATCAAATTGAGTGGACCCTTGTTGATCGCTGCTACGGTGCTGCTGATCCTTGTTTTTCTTCCCGGCGTTGGACAACAAATCAACGGCGCCCACCGATGGGTTAATCTCTTTGGCAATTCTTTTCAACCTTCCGAATTTGTGAAGTTTTTAATCCCTTTGCATTTCATCCATGTTGTTTCATTGCAGAATGAGTTCCTTGATCTGCGTGCTTTTTTAATGGTACTTGCCAAGCTTTCTATCCCTGTTGGCTTAATTTTAATTGAACCTGATAATGGCAGCGTTGCCATCATTTTTGCGGCACTTGTCATTCTATTCATTTTATTCCGCATCAAGTGGATCTATTGGGCACTGCCGCTTTGCATTCTTTGCACTTGCGGTGTCATTGTCGCTTCTCAGATGCATCATGTGTCCGATCGAATCAAGGTTTATTTGAATCCAGAATATGATCTCAAAGGAAAGGGGCATCAGCCCTTTCAAGCTAAAATTGCTACAGGATCTGGTCAATGGATGGGCAAAGGTTTGGGAGAGAGCCTTCAAAAGCTGGAGTATCTTCCCGAAGCGCGCAGCGACTATATCGCTGCAATCTTCGCAGAAGAAACCGGTTTTATCGGCATGGCAGGATTGATCTTTTCCTACATGGGAATCGGTTTTTGTGGATTCTCAATTGCCCAGAGAGCCAAAGAAAGAGAGGGGTTTTATACAGCTGCTATTTTTACTTTTTTGATTTGCTTTCAAGCGTTTTTAAATTTAGGCGTTGTTTCCGGACTTTTACCCAGTAAAGGGACAAACCTTCCTTTTTTTAGCCAAGGAGGCTCATCGTTACTGGCAAACATGATGGCGCTGTGCGTGATATTAAACATTGCAAAGCTTTCCGATACGGAGCAATACAATGTCCAGTCGAACTTATAAAATTATCTTCGCAGCTGGAGGGACAGGCGGACACCTTTTTCCTGCGCAAGGGTTGGCAGAACAAATGCAGAAAAATCCACTTCACATTGAAGTGTTTTTTGCTGGCGCAAATCTGTCTGAAAATGTCCATTTTGACAAATCGAAGTTTTCTTTTTGCGATATCGCTAGCATGACACCGTTCAGGAGAAATATTTTCAAAGCATTGAAATCAATGGGATTGCTCCTTCGAGGCATTTTTGAAAGTTTATCCTTACTCTCGGAGAGAAAACCAGACCTAGTGATTGGTTTTGGAAGTTTTCATGCTTTTCCTGTCCTTTGTGCCGCTGCCATTAAAAAAATTCCATTTCTTCTTTTTGAGTCCAATTCTATTCCTGGAAAAGTCATTAAGTTGTTTTCTAAACAGGCGGTTGTAACGGCAGTTTATTTCGAAGAGGCCAAGCATTATTTGAAAGGGGAGACGATCGAAGTGGAAATTCCGATCAAAAACCCTCAGTCCCGACGTTTTGTCCCTCGAGAAGACGCCCGTCATCTTTTGGGCCTTGATCCGAATCTTCCCACCCTGCTCGTTTTTGGAGGCTCTCAAGGGGCAAAGCAAATCAATAAACACCTTGTCGAACTTTTGCCAATCCTAAGGAAAGATACGCTTTTTCAGTTAATTCATCTTACCGGAAGCGAGGAGGTTGCCAGCGATGTCCGTGTGCTTTGCGGAGCTTTGGGGAAAGTCCCTTGTTATGTTAAAAAATTTGAAGCGCAGATGGACCTGATTTGGAATGCCGCTGATATCGCATTGTGCCGCAGTGGGGCAATGACTCTTTCAGAAATTCTCTATTACGAAGTTCCAGCCGTTCTCATTCCTTATCCGTTTGCAGCTGACCAGCATCAATTGAAAAACGCACAGTTTTTACAAAAAGTCGGCGGGGCCGTTCATTTTACCGAAGACATCGTCTCTGCTCCCCTGCTTTCCGAAACAATTCTGCGTCTTATTCCTTTGAATTCTCCGGAAAGACTTAAGATGAAAAATGCGATCAAGACTTTTAAGAGTCAGCAGAAAAAAGAAGATTTGTGCAGCTGGATCATTAACACCATCCTAGAGCAAAATGAAAATATTAAAAAATAAACTCAATCATCAGTATCATTTCATCGGCATTGGCGGAATTGGAATGAGCGCCCTTGCGAGCATTCTTTTGCAGAAAGGCATCAAAGTGACCGGAAGCGACGTCGCACCTTCCTATGTGACGGATCGATTGCAAAGTCAAGGTGCAGAAATTTTTATCGGCCATTCTCCGCAAAACATCCACCCGTCTACAATTGTTGTTTATAGCAGCGATATCAAAGAGGAAAATCCGGAAGTGAGGCAAACAAAACTTCAAGGTGTGCCGTTGATGCACCGTTCTGAGTTGCTGCGTCAGTTGATGGGCAGCTATTCTCCATTGCTCATTACCGGCACTCATGGAAAGACGACAACTTCTTCATTGCTTGCACATCTTCTTGTCGACGCCGGTCTAGATCCCACTTATGCCATAGGGGGAATTGTGCGCAGCTTAAATTCTAATGGAGGCCATGGAGTTGGACCTTATTTTATCGCGGAGGCTGACGAGAGCGACGGTTCTTTTTTGAATTATGCTCCCTTTGGGGCGATCATTACCAATATCGATAATGATCATCTTGCCTATTGGAATACTCTTGATCATCTGGTGGCAGGCTTTAAAAAATTTGCAAGCCTTGTTCAATCTCCCCAGCATTTGATCTGGTGCGGCGACGATGAAGTCCTCCAATCCTTGAAACTTAAAGGATTTAGCTATGGTTTCAAAGAGGATAATGATGTGCACATTGAAAACTTTTTTCAGGCGGGATGGAAGAATATCTTTGATGTTTCCTTCGAGGGGATCGCATATTCAGAAATTGAAATCCCTCTCATCGGAGCTCATAATGTCCTTAACTCTGCTGCAGTCTTCGGACTAGGAATAAAGATTGGCATCCCCGAAGATCGCATTCGAAAAGCATTTGCGTGTTTTAAAGGAGTCAATAGACGGGCTGAGTTCAAGGGCGAATGTCGTGGAATTGTTGTTTTTGATGATTACGCTCATCATCCCACAGAAATTTTTGCAGCTTCGCGTGCAATCAAACAAGCGATCGGTCATAAGAGGCTTGTCATTGCCTTTCAACCTCATCGTTATACTCGGACACAAGATTGTCTGAATGAATTTGCTCCTGCTTTTGAGCGCGCTGACATTTTAATTGTGACAGATATCTATGCAGCTAGAGAGACGCCTATAGAAGGAATCACCAATGAGGTTTTATTGGCAAAAATCCGGGAAAAATTTTTTGACGTTCGTTATGTCCCAAGGCCACAGCTTTCCTCATTTCTTGCTAATTTTTTACAGCAGGATGACGTGCTTGTCACTATGGGTGCAGGCGATATCACTACAGTGGGTCCGGAAGTGTTAAACTACTTGAATCATGAAAAGTAAGAAAAAATCTGTTCAGCTTCCTTTGACGCATGCTTTAGCTTGGATCGTTGCCTCAACTTTTTTGATTAGCGGTGTCTCGTATCCGGTCTTCAAGCATTATCTTAAAAATCGACAATCGCATGCGCTCAATCCCAAGACTTTCATCAATTCTATTGTCCAAACAGGACCGCAAAGAGAAGCGCTCAAAACAGAGTATCTTGCGGAACTGCTTGGAATTTCCTCAGATAGGCCGCGTAGCATCTTGACTTTTGGCCTCGAAAAGGCAAAACAGCGTTTGTTGAAATCTCCTTTGATTTCTCAGGCTGAAATAAAATTAATCAAACCGAATGCTCTTTATGTCGATTACACTGTGCGTCAACCCATCGCCTGGTTGGAAGACTACGTTAACGTTGTCTTAGATAAAGACGGATATCCTCTTCCGTTCAGTCCTTTTTTCTCTCCTAAAAATTTACCATCCATTTACTTTGGTCTTAGTTCTTTTGGAATGCCGACCGCAGACTCTGATCGGCCGACAGCCCAATGGGGAATTCCGCTCAAAGGAAAATATGTTGAGCTTGCTTTTGACATTTTAGCAATTATTACAGATCCAAAAGTTTCTGATCTCTTCTCAGTGAAGAGAATCGATGTTTCCAATGCTTTTGCCGAAAGTTACGGGACGCGCGAAGTTGTCATCATTACCGAAGATTCCATCCTCCGCAATATCGATGGAAGAGAAGTGCAATTCTGCCTTCCACGCATCCTGCGCTTGAGCACAAAAAATTATGCACAAGAGCTTGGAAATTATCTGAAATTGCGTGAACAACTTTTAGAAGAAGAAAAAAAGATCTTGCCGATTCCTGAAAAGCCGGCGTCTATTGCGCGAATTGAAGAAAAGATTATCGACTTTCGCATTCAGAAGCTCGCCTTTATTGAAAAGTAGACTCAAATTCGGTATAAGTGTTAAATTGATAACTTTGAATCTTAGATACACTCTTATACAACCCCTAATTCTGTGAATTATGAAAGATTTCATTGCTTATTTGATCAAGAATCTCGTGGATCAGCCTGACGCCGTTGAAGTGCAAGTTTTTGATGGACACCAAGGAACTGTAGTTGAAGTCAAAGTTTCTGCAGAGGACGTTGCAAAAGTTGTCGGCAAGCAGGGAAGAACGATTAAATCTCTTCGCACTATCGCCATGACTGTGGGCGCGCGTTTTGGCCGCAGAGTGAGGCTAGAACTTGTCCACTAATCCCTTAGAAGCTCTTTCATCCAGGAAAAACAGGCATGGGATCATCTGGACTTACCCTTGAAGATAAAGAGCTGCAAGTTTTGCTCACCCATTTCACCTTGCCGCAAAAGCAAAAACTCATCCCACGCTCTAAAAAAAAGAAAATCATCATCATCGCTGGTCCTACAGCTGTAGGCAAAACTCAGCTCTCTCTTGTCATTGCTAAAGCGATGGGGGGAGAGATTATTTCCGCCGATTCCATGCAAGTGTATCGCGGCATGGATATCGGGACATCTAAGGCAAGTCCATCAGAAAGAGAACAGGTCCAACATCATCTGATCGACAGTAGAGATCTCGACGAAAGTTTTAACGTCGTGGAATATTATCACGAAGCAAATCAAGCGATTAAAGAAATTCTCGATAAAGGGGCGGTTCCCATCGTCGTAGGTGGGACAGGGTTTTACATTCATTCTTTGATCTACGGGCCTCCAAGCGGCCCTCCTTCCGATCCTAAATTGAGAAAATTACTCGAAGATGAAATGGCGTCGAAAGGAGTTCAAATGATGTATGATAAACTGAAAGCCCTTGATCCCGACTATGCTTTAACAATCACTCAAAATGATCGGCACAAGATCATTCGAGCCTTAGAAATCCTTTCCATCACACAAAAGAAAGTCTCCGAATTTCCCACGGTCTCTTTGGAGAATGTTGAAAACTATGATTTTCGTTGCTGGTTTGTCTATACGCCAAAAGAAGTTCTCTACCCGCGCATCGAAATGCGATGCGATCGAATGATCGCTGAGGGATTTGTGGAAGAAGTGAAACGGCTCGAAAAAGAAGGGTTGAGTAAAAATTCAACAGCTTCTCAGGCAATTGGCTACAGACAATGCCTGGAATATTTGAACTCTCCACAAACCCAAGAGCATTGGGATCATTTTATCGATGCCTTCAAACAAGCCTCTCGGCGCTATGCTAAACGGCAATTGACTTGGTTTCGTAAAGAGCCTCTTTTTCGCTGGTTGAATATCGAAAAAATGTCTTTAGAGCATGTCGCTGAGCTGATCATCCAGGATTATGAATTGAATTTTTGATCTGTCTGGACTGTTCTAAGGAGGGAATTGCAAAACTCCTCGCTAGTAGAAAAGCGCGATTTTATGCGGTGAGGAGTTTTGCAATTCCCTCTAAGCCCCCCTAAATTCACATTTTTGGACCGGGCGCAGTATAAAAACTTTACCGAAATGGTAGGTTGCTTTAACATTTTGCATTTAGTTTCTATACCGAGATGAATTCAAGATTTGGGAATTTGGCAAGGCTGCGGATACTTTGAAAATGTCCAGTGGATATTTTCAAAGAAGAGCAGGTGAGCAAAGCGAACCGGCCCGGAGGGCGCCCTGAATTTGAGCCAGTGCATACGGCGTCGAAGCAGCACAACTTGAATAAGTTGTGCGATGCAGGCGGGCTCAAATACAGTGGCTGTTCGACGTAGCCAAAAACCAAGGCTTGAGTTCATTTCGGTGTAAAGTGCGTTTTGCTTGATCCTAATTCCCTTCCAAAAGTCAGTGACACAATGAATGAAGAAAACGAGTTGAGTGGCGAATCCGAAGATATCTTCAAAGAAGATAATTTTGTGAACGAATTAAGTGGAGCTGAATCAGGATCTCCTGAGGAGGGTAATCCTGATCTCATTGCAGCAGGAGGCCATGAAGATGAAAAAAGGAAGGGATCTACTGAGAGAAAAGAGATTTCTTCTCTATTTGCCGATTTTATGAAAAATTTTGAAGGAGAGCCGACGCCGGAAGGGAAAATTCGACTCAGCATTGAATTCATGCGCGCGGCACTTTCTAACAGCGGAGTCCCTCGTTTTAAGGATTTTTGGGAGGGAAGAAAGCTATGCCTTCCACTCTTCAAAGAAAATATTGCTCCTAAGATGCGCTCTCAACTATGGAGTTCTTACATTGAGCTTTCTACCGAAGCCAAACGTCTAAAAGAAATCCTTGATGAGCAGTCCGCTTTCGCCATCGAACAGATCGAACTTGCCATTCAGGCTTTAGAAAGGGACCTTGAAAATTACGATTTCCTTCTCAGTCAATCTGAGGAGCCCGCACTTTTAGAATGCGTCACTTTGAAGGACAAAGAAGAATTCTATAGCCAAGTCCAAAAAGAACTTCTTCTCCTCAATACTTTGGCAGCTCGAGTGAATGCCATGCGTAGAGAAGTTGTTAAAACCGAAATGCGCATTCGTATTAAGAATAAACTTCTGGAGCGCTTATCTATCTGCGGAGATCAAATTTTCCCCAGAAGGAAAGAGTTGATCAAAAAAATTTCTCATGAATTTGTCAATGATATTGATAAATTTATTGAGTCCTATTTCCAAGATGAGGAGTTCAAAGATCTTCACTTATATTCTCTCCGTGAAGAGATCAAGCAACTCCAGTCTATTGCGAAAATTTTAACATTGAATACTCATGCCTTTACAGAGACGCGCCTTAAATTGAGTCATTGCTGGGATAAAATCAAAAATCGTGAAAAAGAGCGAAAAAAAGAAACTCAATTAAAAAGACAAGAGTATCAGCAGAATTTCGATCTCGTTATGGAGAAAGTCAAGCCTTTTGCAGAAGCTTGCACAGCCGGCCTCTCTGTCGATGAGTGTAATAAACAGGCCGAGGAAATCCTCAATTTCATGAAGTCCCTGGAGCTCGGCCGCGATGAAGTGCGATTGCTCAGGGAGGAAATTCACAAAGCCAAACGCGGTCCTTTAGGCCGTGCCCGTGATGTCGAATTAGAGCGCCAGAAGACAGAGCGTGAGATGGAAACTAAACGGCGCTCCACAATTAATGCATTAAAGGAAGAACTCAATTCTCTTTACAGCCAGGCTGGAAGTTTAGATGCTGATTTTCTCGCGGCCAAACGCGATCAGTTGCATAAGCAATTTGAAGAGACTACTCTAGCTAAGGCCGAGCGACAGATCATTGATCGACTATTCAAACAACTCAAAGACATCCTGGATGACAAGAGAGAGAAAACTCTTCTCATGCTGTCAGAAGATGATCAAAAGGCATTGGATCAGCTTAAAGCTGTTCTCGAAGAGCGTAAATTTCGTCGACAAGAAATAAAAAATCAGTTGGAAAGCTATCGCAAACTTCTGGGTGGATCCGGGTTAGATTTTGAAAAAGCGATGATGTATCGTGAGATGATCGAGGCAGAAAAAGCAACTCTGGAGAAGACCAATTCTTCTATCGATGAAATCGAAGAGAAGATCACTGAAATTGAAGGATAAGAGTCTGTGAGCTGGTCCCATTTAACAGTTTTTGATCTTGATCGGACAATTGTTGCTGATAATTGCAGCCTTGGTTTTTGCCGTTATCTGGTTCAAAAAAATGTCCTTCCCTCTTTCTCTTTGATTTACTCCTTGTTTTATTATCTCAAACACACCTTTTTTGGGATGAGCTTGTCGGATTTACACAATCGAGTTTTCGAACATCTCTTAAGAGGTAAATCTTTAGAGCAACTTGAAAAAAACGTCGAGCCGTTTTTGAAAGACTATTTATTTTCTCAAATTTACCCTCCGGTGCTTGCAAAACTGCGATTAGCACAGCATCTAGGATATTATACGCTGATCGTTTCAAACTCCCCGAGTTTTTTGGTCGAAAAAATCGCTCAGCTGTTGGGGGTCAACGAATGGCGGGCAACGCAATACGCCGTTGACAAGGAGCGGAGGTTATGCCACATTACTTCGATAATGCAAGGAGAGGAGAAGGCATCCTGCGTTCAAGAAATCGCTGAGAAGCTATCCCTAGGAAAAGAACACATTACCGCTTACTCCGATAGCTTTTTAGATCTGCCCCTGTTGCTTATCGCAGGAACTCCCATCGCAGTCAATCCCGATCGTAAATTGCGTCGGTTTTCTGAGCAGAATCAATGGTCAATTTTATAGGTAAACATCATATGAATCCTCGGTTTAAAGCAATGAGAGATATCCAAAAGCGCTCTTCCGGAATCAGCGAAAGAAAAAAAGAAGCTATTTTTGGTCAGGAGACATTTCATCACGGCATTATGGAAAAAATGCTTTCTAGAACTGTTTGGGTCAATTTGAAAGAAGCGATTGATGGAAAAGGCAAGCTCAATCCTTCTCATGCTCAGACGATCGCCGATGCCATGAAAGACTGGGCAGTTAAAAATGGAGCAACGCATTTTTGCCATTGGTTTCTACCGCAAACGGGCCTGGCTGCAGAAAAACATGATGCCTTTGTCGATTGGGGCAGCCGCGGAGAATGGATCGAAAAATTCAGTGGAAAACAATTGATGCGCGGCGAACCAGATGCTTCTTCATTTCCATCGGGAGGGCTGCGAAGCACCTCTGAGGCTCGTGGATATACCGTTTGGGATCCTACTTCTCTTCCCTTTTTATGGGAAATGGGTGGGACCAAAGTTCTCTGTCTTCCCTCCATTTATTTTTCTTGGACGGGGAAAGCGTTAGACATGAAAATTCCACTCATGCGCTCTGATGCCAAGCTGAATCAAGCAGCATTGCGTTTGCTCCATCTTCTTGACATTAAAGCCAATTCTGTTTTTTCAACACTGGGATGCGAGCAAGAGTTTTTTCTTATCGACCGCGCTTTTTATCTCTTGCGCCCAGATCTCATTCTTTCTGGCCGCAGCCTTTGTGGGGCGTCTCCTGCAAAAGGGCAGGAGTTGGAAGATCATTATTTTGGAACAATAAAAGAGCGCGTTGGCGCATTTATGGTCGATCTAGAGCAAAAGGCATACGCTTTAGGTATCCCCCTTAAAACTCGCCATGCTGAAGTTGCTCCTGCTCAATTTGAGTTTGCTCCTTTATTTGAAAAGGCCTCAGCTGCTGTCGATCACAACATCTTATTGATGGAACTCATGCGGCAAATTGCCACGCGTCATAACCTTGCCTGTCTGCTTCATGAAAAGCCTTTTGCACGAATCAACGGATCTGGAAAACATTGCAATTGGTCTCTTGCTACAGACACGGGATTGAATCTGCTTGATCCTGACCAGCCTCAGCTCTTGTTTTTGACGATGTTGACCGCAGTCATTTATGCTGTTCATGATTACTCCACTCTTCTTAGAGCTTCAGTGGCAACACCCGGGAATGATCATCGACTGGGTGGTCATGAAGCGCCGCCAGCAATTATTTCTGTGTATTTAGGCGAAGCGCTTGAGCGATGGCTGAGCAACATTGAAGAAGATCTAGCGCATCAAAGCAAAGCGGGACAATCTCTTGATTTGGGGATACCCCCCATTCCTGATGTCCCCCTAGATGAGACAGATCGGAACCGAACTTCGCCTTTTGCTTTCACCGGTAATAAATTTGAATTCAGAGCTGTCGGCTCTTCACAAAATTGTGCATTGCCTGTTTCTGTTTTAAATGTGATCGTCGCGAGTAGCTTGAATCAAATTGTCGATGAGATTGAAAAAGGGCTAATGAAGAAAAAACCTCTTAAAGATGTCGTACTCGGTGTCGCACGCAAATTCTTAAAAGCTTCTAAGACAGTGAGATTTTCTGGCGATGGGTATTCAGCATCCTGGAAGAAAGAGGCAAAAAAACGCAAACTTCCCATTATTGAAAAATCACTGCACGCATTCGCAGAGTTTCTGACTCCAAAAAGCATTAAAGCCTTCGAGGGAGTATTATCTAAACACGAGCTGGAATCTCGCGTGGAAATCATGACGGAAAGATATTGCAAAGTTCTCAACATCGAAGCGCGTCTTTTACAGGAAATATTCCAAACGCAGATTTTACCTGTGGCACTTGAATTTCAAAAAGAGGTCGCAGAAAGTATAAAACATGTGAGCGAGACGGGTCATTCCCTATCGACTTCTCAAACATCGCTGATCAAGAAAATTTCTCAACATGTCAGCTTGGCCATTGATCAGATCAATTCCATGGAAAAAGAGCGGCAAAAAGTCAATCAGATGCCGCTTGGAAAAAAAGCAGAAGCTTACTGTGATCAGGTCTTTGAAAAAGCAGAAACTGCACGCAGAACAATGGATGGTATTGAAGAGCTTATCGATGATCGCTTGTGGCCTCTGCCAAAATATCGAGAAATGTTACATATTTTATGAGAAAAAAGGTGGGAATTCTCGGCGGGAGTTTTGATCCAGTCCATTTTGGCCATTTGAATTTAGCCATTAGCATGATGGAAGCATGTGCCCTCGATGAAGTGATGTTTGTGCCTGCTTCTCTTTCTCCCTTTAAACAGAATGCCCCTCCGGTAGCTTCGGCAGAGCGTCGTAGTGAGATGTTAAAGCTGAGCATTGACCCAGTGAAGAAATTTCGAGTCCTAGATTGGGAGCTGCAAAATAAAGGTCCCGCTTTTACCATTGATACGATACGTAAACTTTCCACCGATTCTTCTCTGCAGCTGCATCTCATCCTCGGAGAGGATCACATCGCCTCCTTTCCTCATTGGAAGGATGCTGAAGATTTGGTCCGCCTTGCTCCTCCTCTGATTGGCACACGTCAGCTAGGCGACTTATACCTGACGGAGCGCGGTATATCACAACTTCCCGTCGGGCTTCAAAAGAAGCTGCATGAAGGGAGAATTAAGATCCCTTATTTTGAGATTAGTAGTACCCATGTCAGAAACCGCCTTTCTCAAAAAAAATATTGTGGACATTTGGTTCCTGCCGTAGTCCTGAACTATATTGATCAATATCATTTATACTATTAACCTGAATAATGGATTTCTTTCATATACTGCGCCCAGTCTAGTGTCTTGCCGCATCTTTCGGGCGATTTTTGCAAATTTTGGCGCGTCCATAGGTGCTTCCAGCTATTGAACGCGCCAAAATTTGCAAAGATCGCCTCGAAATCTACGGCAATCTACTATAAAATAGACCCATTACTCAGGTTATTAAAATTTTCATGAATAAAACCGATCCTTTATTTTGTTTAAATACCATTGCGCAAACAATTTTTGATAAGAAGGGATCTAATATTTTAGCCCTCGATGTTCATGAAATTTCTACCTTGACCGACTATGTGATCATCGCAGAAGGTAATGTCGATAAACACGTGATGGCCATTGCTCAAGCCATTATTGATCGACTGCAGCAGCTCGGCCAATTCCCGATGTATGTAGAAGGGATGAAAACCGGAGATTGGATTGTCATCGATTATTTACACATTATGGTTCATATTTTCATGCCAGGTCTACGCGATAAATATCAACTGGAACAACTGTGGCGAGAAGGGCATGTCGTTGACCTTCAGATTGATGTAACACCAAAAATCTCTTCAGCAACGGTCAACTCCTCTAGAAAATAAATTATTTAATTCCATTTAAACCTTAATTGCGAAATTAATGGATTTGATGTATACTGCGCTCAGTCTATCCTCTATCGGAATACCTGGGAACTTTATGAATAAAAAACGCGTGGTCGTTACCGGAATGGGGGTCGTCTCCTGCTTTGGAACAAACGTCGATGAGTTTTATCATCGACTTTTGGCTGGCAATAGCGGTATCGTTCCAATTGAAGAATTTCCTTGTCAAGATTTTCCTACACGTTTTGCTGGTGTTGTCCGCAACTTTGAAGTTGGCGATTATCTCGATAAAAAACAAGCGCGCCGGGTCGATCCATTTATTCGATATACTGCTGTTGCTGGAAAAAAAGCCTTGGAGCAAGGAAAATTAGCCGGGGAAGCTCTCTCTAGTCTCGATAAAACCCGCTGTGGAGTTTTGATCGGTTCAGGAATGGGAGGAATGTCT
Organism: uncultured Verrucomicrobiae bacterium; assembly: GCA_963718565.1. Classification (GTDB taxonomy): domain Bacteria; phylum Chlamydiota; class Chlamydiia; order Chlamydiales; family Rhabdochlamydiaceae; genus CAJCIW01. The sequence continues at coordinate 1,216,054 of OY970364.1, read as the reverse complement.
GTTTTTTACGATGGGACTGAAACGCTTCTTACAAAAGGTTTTAAACGGATCACTCCATTTTTTGTGCCCTTCATTATTACGAATATGGGTGGTGCGCTCTTGGCCATCGATCTTGGTTTCATGGGCCCCAATTATTCGATTTCGACAGCTTGCGCGACCTCTAACTATTGCATTTATTCAGCAGCGCAACATATCCGACGTGGCGAGGCAGATCTGATACTTTGTGGGGGAACGGAATCGCCCATTAATCCCATTGGTGTTGCGGGATTCGTCGCTTGTAAAGCCTTGTCGGAGCGCAATGATGAGCCTCAAAGAGCATCTCGTCCTTGGGATAAAAAAAGGGATGGGTTTGTGATAGGGGAAGGCGCTGGAGTACTCCTCTTAGAAAGTCTTGAGCATGCGCTTGCCCGTGGAGCGCCGATCATCGCCGAGTATCTGGGCGGTGGAATTACTTGTGATGCTCACCATATGACAGACCCGCGTGATGATGGTCTCGGCGTTGGGCTATGTGTAGAAAACGCAATTAAAGACGCCGGAATCTCTAAAGAGCACATTAATTATATCAATGCACATGCAACTTCTACACTTGTAGGGGACCTATGTGAAGTCCGTGCGATTAAAAAAGTATTTGGCCCTCACATTCGCAATGTCAAAATGAATGCGACTAAATCGATGATCGGTCACTGCTTAGGCGCAGCAGGCGGTATCGAAGCGATAGCGACGATCAAGGCGATCGAAACAGGAATGCTGCATCCGACAATCAATCTCGATGAGCCGGAAGAAGAATTGGCAGAGATCGATGTCGTTCCTCACACAGCTAAGCCGCATCAAGTGACCGCAGCGTTAAGCAATTCATTTGGATTTGGCGGTCATAATTCGTCATTGATTTTTGCGCCCTATCATCAGTAACCTGAGTTTTGGGTTCATTTTAGTAGTATCGATGATCAAAGTGAAGTCATTTGGAATCGTCCCTTTCTTAAATGAGAAAGGAACATGGAAAGTTCTTTTGATCTTGCACCGCGAGGGCAATCACTGGGGATTTCCAAAAGGAAAGGCCAACCCTGGAGAAACCCCTCTGGAAGCTGCGACGCGCGAGCTGAAAGAAGAGACAGGGCTTGTCGTCACACATACTCTGCGCCAACACCCGTTAATTGAGCAATATCAGTTCAGGAGAAAAAAACAATTCACTGTTAAAACAGTGCAGTATTTTCCTGCCCTTGTTCAGGGAACTCTACAGCTTCAGGAAGAAGAAATCCGAGAAGCCAAATGGTTGACAATTCCCGAAGCTCTCCAGCAACTCACCTTTCGAGAAGCCCGCCATATTTTGCAAGAATTCTTGCGCTATTTATAGAGCGAATTGCAAAACTAACAAAACGGGGTGATTTTCTGGGGGGCCTGCAAGGTGGCTTGTCACCTGATGTTTGGAGTCCTAGTTCTCGCAGCGGATCAGCTGATGAACCTCGTTTTGTAGTGCCAAAAACAGTGACTTGACACTCTACAGAAACCAACTCGAATCCTCATGCCCACAACCTGTAAATTTTCGAGGGTTTTTTATATAAAAATTCCCTCTAAATGTATACTGAAGTATATTCAAACGATGTTAACACTAAAATCGCTGCTGTGTAAGGTTGGCAGCTTGAAAGAGAATTTAACAGAAGCGCTATTTCAAGAACGCTGCCGACCTATCGAAATATTTGTCCGCCACTGTCACTATTCCTCCATCAGTGCGCACAAAAAGCGTTTTAGCAATTTCAGTCGGGAGCATTGTCTTAACAATTTGCTTTCGACAATTGCTGAACATGACAAAATCAACGTCACTTTCTTGCTCGATACTTATCATCCCATGCAGGAAGCTCATTTTCTTTGTCGACAGTCCCTTTATCCCGTTGTCGAATTTAAAGCAGGGTCAGAAGCTGCTTCATTTCTCTACATGCTTGAATATGTCTATCGTAAAAAGTTTCCTCCTGAGACGATTATCTATTTTCTTGAAGACGATTATGCTCATCGTTCCGGCTGGCCTAAAGTTTTGCGTGAAGCTTTTACCCTGCCCGGCATCGATTATGTGACTCTTTTCGATCACAGGGATAAATACTTTCTTCCCCAATATACCGAGCTCAAGTCAAAAATCTTCTACACAGATTCCTGCCATTGGCGAACAACGCCTTCTACGACCAACACCTATGCGATGCTTTTCAAAACATTGCAAAAGCACATAGATATTCACCGCTGCTTTTCTTTGGGGAGGACCATTACCGCGGATCACGACAAGTTTTGCAAACTATTCGAGGAAGAAGCTATCCTTGTTTCTTCAATACCAGGCTATTCTACACACGTCGAACTTGATTTTGCATCTCCTTGCAATGATTGGGAAAAAATTCTTCAAGAAACTGCATTTTTTTAAAGTTTGATTCTTTCTTCTAAATTATAGTAAACTTTTCGGAGTTGGTTTTTAAATTAACTATTTAGGAGAAATTTTATGCGTGAAATTCCTATGTCATTATCCGTAGGCGGATATGCTTATCAACAGGTCACAGATTGGCTTAACAAGTACGATAGTCAAGCTGAAAGAGTATTCAAACAAATCTCAGCTGAGGTCGCTTATACAAGTATTGCGATTTTTAGTGCATTCGAAACAGTAGCCCGAGGCATTCATGCATTAGTACTTAAAGGATACTGTCATTTTTTTGTTGAAGAATCCAAGAAAAAAGAGTTCACTAAAAAACATATCGTTGATGTGGGGCAAAGCTTTCTTTTTTGCGCATCTGTAATGGGAGGAGCGGCATTGAGTTTGAAAGACAATCTCGTTAAATGCAGTCTAACCGAAAAAGTTTCTGGGAAAATCATTGATGGGGATGCAACCATCGATAAAGTCGCAACGTTTTACTTGAAAACATTTCCCCAGCAGCTAAAAGCAATGGGTTTTCCAGTTCCTAATTAAACCTGACGGAGCGCGGTATATTGGAGGGAGCAAAATTTTTTGTTCTTACAAAAAATCCATTCTTGATATCCTCGGTCTTCACAATTTCAATCTGTTCTTTTACGGAGGTATTTATGGCAATGAATTACTCATATCTTCTCAATGAGACTGCAGGGGATCGGCCTTGGCTTAAGGATCGGCCTTGGCTTAAACAAGTTGCGGTAATAGTGGGGGCGAGCATTATCATTGCTCTATGTGCCCCCGCTTCGATACCTCTCCCTTTTACTCCGGTACCGATAGCTGTACAAGCTCATGTCATTCTTCTGGTTTCTTGTCTCCTAGGGAGTAAACGTGCGGCGATGGCTGTATTGGCTTTTCTTTTTCAAGGAGCAATTGGACTCCCTGTTTTTGCTGGAGGAAAGGGGGGAATTCATATCCTTGCGGGACCGACGGGTGGGTATTTGCTTGGCTATTTGGTTGCCGCTTTTATTACAGGATATTTGATGGAGCGTGTTGCAGACCGTACTCCATCTAAAGCATTTGCAGCGATGGGATTGGGTAATCTCGTTATTTATCTATTTGGAATCTCATGGCTTTCTCGTTACACTGGCTGGGAGTCGGCCTTTGTCTTAGGAATGCTGCCATTCCTGATCGGCGATTTGTTCAAATTGATTATCACTACAAAATTTCTAAAAGGATTGCGTTATACCAATCCTGGAAAGTAAAAATATACAGCGCGCGGTTAGGTTTGGCGAATTTTGACTCTGCGAGACGAAGCAAAATCGAAGCGAAGCGGCCGATCGATTTGACAAAGTCGCAGCCTGTCAAAATTCACCAAACCTAACCGCGCCGTATATACCGCGCCTGGGGCGCGGTATAGTGTTTTCTCTATCCGGGTCAAGGTTTCTTATTGTGCACAATGACACTCGAGATGAATCGAGATACTCTGTTTAAGTCTCCAATAGGTCGGTTAGAGTATTCATGGGGTGTTCCCGCTCCAAGCAAGCTATGTCCCTTTCGGTCTATGAAATTTTGAATATCTTTAGTGACATGTACTAACTCCTGAGGCATCTCTCCTGTATCTACTCGCGCAGGCTGGGTAGGTGGTGTGACAGGTTTTGCAGGTTGCTGACCCGCAGCTCTTTCAATCATAATTCCTCCTGATTTTAAAAAAGAACAAGAACTTCTTTGTGTCTCGTGATTATAAAAATTCAAAGATTTAACGGAATAAGTTTTATTTCTTAATTTTAATCTTAATTATTTCTTAATATACTGAAGAAACTTCAAAAATTGGTTTTTTTAGCCCCCTGTAACGCCTGTACGAACACAGTCGGCAGGGGATCAACGCAAAGACGCAGAGCCGCGGAGGTTATAAATCGTTAACAACCCTTTATTCCTGTATCCGATACAAACCTTGAGTTCATTTCGGTATAAACCGAGTGGTCTTTCGTTTTGAAGGCTTTTTTGAAGATAGGAGCTCTGAGCGAAGGAGTTTAGCAATTTGTTTAAAACAGTGAGTAAAAGACGCAGGTAAAGAACTGGGGGAGAAGACTTGGGTAAATCTATCCTTCCATTTTACCTCTGAGCGCAGAAGTGTGGCTATCTGTTCAAAGGCGACGGAAAAAGATTTTTCAGAAAAACCCGAGGTTGTTCGATTTTTTTTCACGATTATAAACAAAGTCTAATTAAAGCTCATTATTACATCTGTGGAATTATTATGTCAAACTGTATTTATGACCTATAATTACATCTTGCTTATAAGTCATGCGTGCTAGTTATACTATAGTTCTTGCTGGAATAGATTTTTGCTTTATTTTAAAATACGTCTTAAAAAGGTGTTGCTGATGAGAGAAAAAGTGACCACTGCAGGACTGTATCTGATATTCTGGCTTGTCCGCCTCGTTGTGGCTCTAAGATACCGGTTGGTTGTCAAAGGAATAGATAAACTGACCCTTGATTCATTTAAACGTTCTGGGGGCATCGTTTTTTTGCCTAACCATCCCGCAGAAATCGATCCTATCCTTCTAGAAATGATCCTCTGGCGCACATTCCGCCCCAGACCTCTTGTTGTGGAACATTTTTACCATCTGAAAGGATTTCGTTTTTTCATGGACATGGTCAAAGCAATGCCTTTACCGACTATGGACGCCATGGCTAACAAATGGCGCGGCAAGAAAGTGGAAAAACAGTTGAATCAAGTCATTGACGAATTAAAAAACAAAAAAAACTTTTTGATCTACCCTTCTGGGCGCCTTAAACAGACAGGGATGGAGCTGATTGGAGGTGCTTCCTTTGTCCATCACTTACTGCAAGTTTGCCCTGAAGTAAATCTCGTGTTGATTCGGACAACAGGGCTTTGGGGGAGCAAATTCTCGCGCGCATTGACAGGCGCTTCCCCAGATTTTGGCAAAGTTCTTTGGGAATGTGTGAAAATCTTGCTTAAAAATGGAATCTTCTTTGCGCCAAAACGGGATGTGATCGTCGAAGCGGAACCTCCTCCTGCTGATTTTCCTTTTCAAGGTTCTCGTCTTGAATTTAATAAGTCTTTGGAAGATTGGTACAATCGTTATCCAGAAAAAGGCCCTGAGCCGCTCAAACTTGTTTCTTATGCTTTTTGGAAAAAAGAACTGCCTAAGGTTTACATTCCAACAAGCCAGCCACAGCCAATAGAAGAACGTTCTGTTCCTAAAAAAATTCAGGAAGAAGTTTTTTCGCATTTAGCATCCTTTTGCGGAAGACCCGCAGAGAAAATCGAGCGCAAAATGCACCTTTCTCATGATTTAGGCTTAGATTCACTCGACGTCGCCAATCTTTATCTGTTTTTGGACGAACGCTATGCCATCAGCAATTTATTGCCGGGAGATTTGCATACGGTCGAAGATGTATTACAGGCAGCAGCTGGCTATAAACGAGGACGCGAAGATGAAGAATCCGTAGCCGCGGAGCGAAAATATGCTTGGCCTGAAGAAAAACGCCTTCCTCTTGAACTTCCATCGGGAAAAACAGTTCAGGAGGCGTTTTTGCACAGTGTAGATCGCAATAGGTCCTTAATTGCTTGTTGCGATGCTTTATCTGGACCACTCACGTATCGAAAATTGAAATTAGCCGTTCTTTTACTTTCGGATAAATTTAGAAAATTACCCGGCAAGCATATTGGAATCATGCTACCCTCCACCTCAGGAGCATATTTGGTTATTCTCGCAGTTCTTTTTTCTGGAAAAGTGCCTGTGATGATAAATTGGACATCAGGCGTCAAAGCGCTCGACCATGCAGCAGATCTTACCGAACTTAAGGTAGTGATTACCTCTTCGCGTTTCCTCGATCGATTAGAAAATGACGAACTGGGAAAAATTGAAGAGATGTTCCTTTTTCTCGAAGATGTCCGCAAAAGTGTGAGTTTCGGAGACAAGCTTCGTGCCCTTGCATTAAGCATGATATCTCTGAGAAGTTTATTAAAGAGATTACATCTTCACCAGATTTCCTCTTCCGACCCTGCAGTGATCTTATTTACAAGCGGAACCGAGGCCCTTCCCAAGGGTGTTCCTCTTTCTCATTTTAATCTACTCAGCAATCAGCGCGCTTGCCTCGCAACAGTCCCTCTGCTTCCAGAAGAGATTCTTCTTGGCACTCTACCGCCGTTTCATTCTTTTGGTTTTTCAGTCACCGGACTGTACCCACTTTTAATTGGAATGCGGGTTTATTTTTCGCCGAATCCCAATGACAGCCATGGCCTGGCTCGGGAGATCGCTGAGTGGAAACCGACATTGTTCTGCTGCGCCCCGAGTTTTATTAAAGCAATTTTTCGTGTGTCTAAGCCCGAGCAGTTGCACTCTTTACACATCATCGTCTCAGGTGCGGAAAAGACTCCGCAAGAGCTCTTCGATTATGCAAAGGAGCATTTACCTAAGGTACAGTTTCTGGAAGGATATGGGATTACCGAATGTAGTCCAGTTGTGACAATTGATCGCCTTGGCGAGCCGCATAGAGGAGTAGGCAAACCGCTTCTTGGCGTAGATCTGATGATCATGGATTCAGCTTCTCTTCAATCGCTTCCCCCTGGGCAGGAAGGAGAGGTATGCATTGCGGGTCCCAACGTCTTCAACGGCTATTTAGGGAATCCACGTGACCCATTTGTCACCATCAATAATCAACGTTGGTATGCATCCGGAGATCGCGGACTTTTAAGTGAAGAGGGGCATTTGATCTTGTCGGGACGTCTAAAGCGATTTATAAAAATTGGAGGCGAAATGATCAGCTTAGGCGGGATCGAGGATGAGCTCATGCACCTTGCTCGAGAAAGACGTTGGATCACGGGGCATGAAGAGGGACCTGCGCTAGCAGTCAGCGTGCGTGAAAAAGAAACGGAAAAGCCAGTGATTATCTTGTATACGATCTTTGCCATTTCTAAAGAAGATGTCAATTCAGCGCTTAAAAGTAGTGGGATGGGAAGGATCGTCAAGATTTCCGAGGTGCGCACTCTTGATCAGATTCCCTTGACCGGCACAGGTAAAACGCATTATCGTCTCTTAGACGAATTAGCTGAGTAGAATTCAAATGATACAGGGAAGAAAATTAAAACTTTACAATACAGAAAGTCGAGAAAAAGAAGAGATCCGCCCTTCAGATGGCCGAACCATTCGCATGTATACTTGCGGTCCTACTGTGTATCATTTTGCACATATCGGCAACTTTCGCACTTATGTCTTTGAAGATCTGCTGCGCCGTGCGATAAAACTTTTTGGCTTTTCGATCGTGCAGGCGATGAACCTCACCGATGTGGATGATAAGACGATTAAGGGAGCTCTTGAAAAAAAGATATCCCTCGATGCTTTCACACAGCCCTTTAAAGATGCTTTTTTTGAAGACTTAAAGGCTCTTGGCATCGAACACGTCGAACATTATCCGCAAGCAACAGATTATATTCCTGAAATGATCACAATCACTCAGAGGCTCATTGAAAAAGGTCTGGCTTATCGCGGTCATGACGGAAGCATCTATTTTGCAATTGCTAAATTTCCATCCTACGGCAGGCTTTCTCATTTGCATTTAAACGAATTGAAGGCGGGCGCTTCGAAACGCGTTGCTGCGGATGAGTATGACAAAGAAAACATCAGCGACTTTGTCCTTTGGAAAGCCTATGATCGTGTGCGCGATGGTGATATTTTTTGGGAAAGTCCATTTGGAAAAGGCCGTCCCGGTTGGCATATCGAATGTTCCGCAATGGCAATGAAACTGCTCGGAGAGACAATCGATATCCATGTCGGTGGCGTTGATAATATGTTCCCACACCATGAAAATGAAATTGCTCAATCCGAAGGATATACTTCTTGCAATTTTGTCAAACATTGGCTTCACGTGGAACATCTCCTCGTCGACCATAAGAAGATGTCAAAGAGTTTAGGGAATTTTTATACTCTTCGCGATCTCATGAACAAAGGCTATGCAGGTGGGCAGGTCCGTTACATGTTGCTTCAGACTCATTATCGCACTCAGCTCAACTTTACTTTGGCAGGACTTGATGCTGCAGCACAGACTCTAACACGGCTTTCTGACTTTGTTTTGCGCCTGCAGGATATTCGGCGCGAAAAAACGCATGAAGCTCTCGATGTGAAAAAAGATCGGGGATTCATTCTACCTCTTTTAGAAAAGACAACGGACCAATTTATGGCACATTTGGCTGATGACCTCAATATCTCGCCTGCTTTGGCTGCAATTTTCGACATGGTGCGCGAGGTCAACATGCTATGTGACCTGAGAAAAATCGGAATTTCTGAGGCAGAGGATGTGATGGATTTTCTTGCTAAGATCGATCAAGTTTTAGGAGTGCTTCCATTAAAACCTGAAGAACCGGCGCTTCCGGAACTTGAGGAAGTACTTAAAAAAAGAGAAACCGCACGTGTGGAAAAAAACTGGAAATTAGCGGATGAATGTCGAGATCTTATCCAATCTCGAGGTTACATCATCGAAGATACTCCGCATGGCGTCAGACTAAAAAAGAAGGGAATATGAACCAAAAAACAACCAAAGATGAACTCTTTCTCTTAAAACTTCATGAATTAGCATGTCAATCTGGCGATATTCAATTAGAAGTCGATCGGTTTATGATTGGTCGCGCCATTGGTCAAAACGACCGTGGAGCCGATGTGATTGCGCGGGATCTTGCCCAGGCCAATTTCATCAAGAAAGGAGAAGGGAGTGCCGTGTATCTGACAGACCATGGTCTTCGACTTGTCCAAGGCCTTCTCAAGGAGTGTGCTGGTAAAAGATAAGAGTGTCAGTTCATTTTTTTCCTGAAGCATGAAAGTAGAAGCTAGGAGTTGTGCCATTATTATCATAGCGATTAGGGTAGGGATAGCTTTGATGGCAAATTTCAACATGATCAAATGATTCAAGCAATGATCTTTTTGTCTGTTCTCGGGCACTATTTTTTTCGTCTTCATAGGATGGAGGCTGAATACCACAATTTCCTGCATAAAAGCGCAAATATTCAATGACACAGTCTTTTGGAGTTGCCCCTTTGGCAAAAGTTTTCGTCTTGGCCCAAGTTCTATAATCATCGGAGTTAATGACTAATTCAAGGTTAGCATCTGTGGAAGAATTCTCAACTTTTTTTCCAGATAATTTTTCGAAATATTTTTCCCGGCATTTTTTTAATTTTTCATTATAATGGTTTTCTTTAGTACAAGGTACTGATAGTGAAAAATGATCCGTTTTAAATTGAGGTTCTATTTGGTTATAACGAGTGAACGTTCGAAATTCACTAGGAAGAATCAAACTGCCTCCTGACTCAACAGTCAGGTTGATGAGTTCCAATGTGCCAAGATCGAAAAATTTAGTGGTTGAAAGATCAATAACAGGGCCATTTAACTAAAATGTTTTGACATTTTCGAACAGAAAAATGTTGCCAAAATTCCCTTTAAGTACCCACCACCGAAAGTTGCTGCGCGCCTTACGGAGGCGAGCCCCCTTTCTGGATCTACAACTGCAGCCATGTTCATAGCCAAACGTCGAAACAACCCCATGTTCTCCGCACTATTCCCTCTATCCGTCAATGCATAATCCTCTTCAAAAATCACATCAGCTACCCAATGGCATTTGTTTTCTATGCTCCAGTGCTGTCGGGTCCATTTAGCAAAATCTTTGGCAGATGCTCGACGACTCGAAATATATAGCCGTCTAAATACCTCATTGGCAGTAGATCCAAGTTTTTGCCTCGTGGACCTTACTTCGATGAGACAGACTAAGTTTTTCCATTTGCCCGCATTTGGCAACCAGTCCAGGTCCTCGACGACTCGTACTTCTCGAATGTCGATTCGACCATGGCCTTTATCTACTTCCTGGTGAAACGAATGGGGGACTTCCTCCCATTCGACTGCGTGAGCTTGATCAAAAAAATTCTCCATTTCAGCGCACAGCGTTGGCTGGTTGTCCTTAACAGCCAGCAGATAATCTGCCTTCGCATCAACGATTTGTTCTGCCGATTCGGCTACGGTGAAATGTGCATCTCCTGAAATAATCGCCCCCTCTACATTCACTTGCTCCAAAATGATTGGTAACGTGCTCTTTTCGACTGTTTTATTTGGGACCTTTTCCACGGCAAGACATAATCGATCCTCCGCTGCGAATAGCTCCACTACGTGTGTGACACCGCCTAGGAAATTTGCGCCTTTCATCCGTTTACCATCGATCGCCAATAGCTGATCGCGCAATGAAGCAGGAATTTTGCTGAACCATTTTTGCAAGTAGTGCTTGAGCGCACCAGGGGGTGTTTTCACTAAAAACCACCAGAGCGCTCCATGGGAAGGTGCTGAGAGCTCCTCACCTAGCAGAGAAGAAAACCACTCCTCCTGCAGAGAAACATATTCAGCGATTTCCTCAATCGTATTGCATCCACAAAAGAATCCGCAGAGAATAACAAGAGTCAAATACCAAACTGGATATAAGACACGTTTTTGATTACGTCGATAATCAGGGAAATCTGCAAACTCTCCCTTGACGGTTTCCGCGAATACACGGGCATCAAAATTCTTACTAGCTTCTAGGATTGTGGCGTCGATTGGCTTACGGCGTGACATAATAGGTCCTCCAAATTTGAGGAATTTATTATGCCATCTTAGCTGATCTGGTATCAAAAATTTTTAGTTAAATGGCCCTGAGATCAATAACGACAAGTCGAAATAGACCTTGAATTTTTTGCATTTGATCGGATGCGTTGCAGTCAAGAATTAAATGAATGCGATTTGGGTCGAGGAAAGCATTTTCATCAATGCGATCGACAGATAAAGAAATCCAAACTTCTTTTGCACTCGACATTGGCAAAGGCAAGTCATTTCCTGAGGGCGATCTGCCAATAAAAAGATTTACCCGTATGTCATTGGATTTTAAACCTTTTATTCTATCAATAAAATTTTGATTTAGTTCCGCGACTTTGTAAGGATAATTGATAGACTGTAAACTCATTTTTTTCTCCAATTTTTTTATTATCTGTAATCTATATTAGTACATTTATTTATATACTGTCAATCTCTGTTTTACTCTAACATTATGTCTAATATAAAAATTTTTCGATTGTGCTTTGCCTTGCTCTAGTCCAAATTCACAAAACCTGATTGGCTGTTCGTGCGCTCACTCCCGCCCGGACTTCGTCTCGATTGGCGGGTCCCTTTTCGCGTCGACTCACAGAGCCCGTCTAAAAAACCTTGAGGCAGACATGCGCCAGACTTGGCGTGAGCTTTTGGGAGTATTTGAGTCGGTGGTTTCGATGGGATCCGATCGATTTAGCACAATTTGTTCATGAGCGTTATCAAACAGCCTCTCCGGCCACACCTTGACTGGTAGCACGTACATTAACTTCCTTGAAGACTCTGGCAAAAGTTGAAGACCATTTCGATCCGTGCCCAATCAAGATCGATAAGTGGTAAGTTTGGCATGGATCAAAATGGTCTTCAACTTTTGCCATAAGTTTTTAAGGACGTACCCAAAATCGCCCTTTTCCCATCAAGATTTCGAGGAAACAGCAAGAACAGCGCGTCTATAATTGAGAAGATAAATGTTCTGAATGGCCTGTTGTTGTTCACCCGCATAGATGAGATATCCCCTGGGTGCACGATCTTTTGCAAGACTCTGAAAGAAATGGAGTTTTTTTAAAAATTCTGAATTGTAAGTTTTCGAAGATTTAATCTCGATTGGAATTAAATCAGCCCCATTCTTAAAAATGACATCTACCTCATTTTTCTGGACATCACGATAATAATAAAGTTGAGGATCTAGACTCTGGTTCAGTCTCCATTTCATCAGTTCGAGGACTACAAGGTTTTCCACAAGATGCCCTCTTAAGGGATCGCGGCTGACTTGAAGTGTATTTTCAATTCCAAGCAAATAGGTCGCAAGCCCAACATCGGTGAAAAATAGCTTAGGAGCTTTAATAATCCGTTTACCAAAATTATCAAAATAGGGCTGAAGACGAAAAACAATAAAAGAAGCTTCTAACATCGAAATCCAATGCTTAACCGTATGAGAAGAAACTCCTACTTCCCCTCCAATTTCCTCTAGGTTAAGGATTTGTCCAATTCTTCCAGCGCAAATGCGTATGAATCTTTCAAATTGCGCCAGATCTTTCACATGAATTAATTGGCGGAGATCCCTCTCAACATAAGTCTGAAAGTAGTTTCGATAAGCTTTTGTTGGGTCTAAACGATCTTTATAGATACGAGGGTACCCCCCTTTAAGTAACATATCATCTAGAGATAGGTCAAAACCTGCATTTAACAGTTCATCTATACTCATGGGCAATAATGTTAAAAGTGCTGTGCGGCCCGCTAAAGATTGGGTAATTGCTTGCTGCAGCTCACATTGATGGCTTCCGGTAAGAATGAAAAGCCCTTTTTGGTTTTTTTTATCTACAATTGTCTGGATATAGGAAAGCAGCTCGGGGGCTCGTTGAATTTCATCTAGGATAGCACCTTCAGGATGTTGCTCTAAAAATCCCCTTGGATCTTCCAGAGCAAGTTTCCTTGTATCTGGATTTTCAAGGTTTACATAAGATTTTTTGGAAAATACATCCTGAACAAGAGTCGTTTTACCAGATTGTCGAGGTCCGATGACTGTGACAACCGGATAATCCTTTGCTATTTTTTTAAGCTCTCCTGCAATTTGCCGTTTAAACATGACTAAACCGAAGTTTAACTTCATTTTATACTAATCAAGCATTTTGTGCAAATTTCACAAGATGCTCATTCTAAATAAGTTGTAATCGTTGTTGTCAACGAGGAGTCATTCTCCAGGACGCATCAGAGGAAAGAGAAGGATATCTCGGATGGAATGAACCCCTGTAAAGAGCATCACGAGTCGGTCGATGCCGATCCCAAGTCCGCCCGTTGGAGGCAAGCCTTGACAAATCGCTTCAATGAACTCCTCATCGAGGGGTGAGGCCTCTTCATCGCCAGCAGCTTTCCTTTGCGCCTGTTCGACAAGAAGATTGCGTTGTAGAACGGGATCATTGAGTTCTGTATAGGAATTGCAGAATTCTGCTCCTAGGATAAAGGTCTCAAATCGCTCGACAAAACGCTCCTGGCGCAATTGCGGATCGCGATGCAATTTGCAAAGGGGGGTCGTTTCAATGGGATGATCGATGATATGATGGGGTTGGATCAAATGCTCTTCGACAAATTCTTCGAAGAGTAATGCAATTAAAGGGCCTCGCGTGGCTGTGTGGATTTCTTTGGGATCCACTGTGCCATTATCAAGAAGAATTTTGCGCATTTGTTCCACATGTAACTGATCGACATCAAGATTAGCGTAGAGCTTGATGCTCTCTTTCATCGATAGGCGCTTCCAGGGGGCTTTTATATCGATGGTTTTTTCAATGCCCTCTTCCGATTTAAAGGAGAGTTTGGTCGTTCCAAAGAGCTTTATCGCGATCTCTTCGAATAAGTTTTCGGTCAAAACCATCATGTCGTTGTAATCCCAATAGGCAGCATAAGCTTCAAGCTCTGTGAACTCTGGATTATGAGTTCGGTCGATTCCCTCGTTGCGGAAAACTTTACCCATTTCAAAAACTTTGAGCAGGCCTCCGACAATCAGTTTTTTTAAAGGGATCTCAAGAGAGATCCTTAAAAACATTTCTTGTTCCAGGGCGTTGAGTTTGGTAATGAATGGCTTGGCCTGAGCTCCCCCATAGACATTTTGCAAAACAGGTGTTTCTACTTCCATAAAGCCGAGCCGCTCAAAATATTGACGAACCCATTGAAGAATACGCGAGCGCGTTTGAAACGTATGCACGACTTCAGGATGAGCGATCAGGTCAAGCCAACGTTTGCGATAACGCACTCCTTTATCGGCAAGTCCACTGTGTTTATCTGGCAAGGGAAGCAGTGTTTTGCAAAGCAATGTGACACGTTTTGCAAAAACGGTCAATTCTCCCTTTTGTGTGCGAAAGAGATTTCCTTCAACGCCGAGAATGTCGCCAAGGTCAATTTTTTTTTCGATCCATTTAATCGGGGACATCTCAGGAGTGAGGTGAAACCCTTCGACTTGGGTCAAATCGCGGTTGAACATGATCTGAATCCGGCCGGTTTCATCTTGCAGATGGGCAAAGGCATTTTTACCCATTGCACGGAAAAGCACAAGCCTGCCAGCAACTTTTACAGACTCCGTTTTTTCTTCAGCTGCTTCTTCGCTATGCCCTAGTTCTTTGCCTTCCCACTGAGAAGTCAACTCGCCAAAAGTTGCACTGGGAGAAAACTGGGGTGGATAAGGGTCCATTCCCAAAGCTTGTACTTCTGCAAGCTTGTGGGTTCTATTAATAAACTCTTCGTGCCTATGATACTCTGGCTCAGTCATGTTGTTCAAAGCGATAATTTTCAAAGGACCTTCCATTTTAAATCCTTTTTACCAATAGCTGCAAGTGCGAAATCCTCTCTTGCCAGGGTATAGGAAATTAAGAAGAATTTTTTAAACTTAGTAAAGGTTTTTAAAGTGTCTCTTTTTCACATGTCGGGGACAAAGCACTGCGTGTCCCCGACATGTGAAAAAGAAGCACTTTAAAAACTTTTAGTGAATTTAAAAAAATCTTCTTAATTTCCTGTGCCCTGCCTCTCTTGCTTTTCTCTGCCACTTCCTGCTACCTTGAGAGTTTTTTGAGTGATAATGAGTGTAGACCTCTTTCGAAACTAAAGTTTCGAAAGAGGTCTATTCCCTATTTCTTTTGCGCGATGATGTAATGGCTAGTAGTGACAAGACCGAGACGGTCTGCTTCAATAAAGGCTTCGCCATCTTTGGTCAAGCGGTCGAAAAGCACTTTAAAATGGGCTGGCAGGATTTTGCAAGCGACAAAGAGGTTGATCAATCGGTTTACACGAGTGTAGAATTTATCGGCGTTCTCGATCAGAGGAGCTTGATAGCCTCCTACGCTTGCATTTTCATTCTTGATGATTTCAAATCCAGCCTGTTTCAGAAGATGGATGCAATTATCGACAGAATGGGTGCCGATTGCTCCAATCAGAGGTTTAATTCTTCTCATGAGTTCCGTATGATGAGAATTCTTTGGGTCAAATTTGTCCAGGCTTGCCCATTCGAGACATGCAAATTTTCCTCCTGGCTTTAAGAGGCGGTGGACTTCTTTGAATGTTTTACCTAGATCCTTTGAAAGGCTGAAGATGCACTGGATTTCATAAATATGATCGAAAGAAGCATCGGGGAAAGAATAGGGAATCTCGTTCAAATCCCCTTTAAGGAATGAACAACGATGCGATAGTCCATGTCCTGAAGCAAATTTTTTACCGCTCTCCAATTGATCGGGGTCAATGTTCATTCCAACGACATACGCGCCTGACATTTGAGCCATGTGGCAAGCAACGCGCCCTCTGCCGCACCCGATGTCGAGAACTTTATGGCTGGGAGCCAGCCTTAAATCTTTACACATGAGTTTCTCGAATAATTTTTGATTAGCGATAATACTGGATGTGAGATCGATAGCTGGAGGAATGTACATTTTTTCCACTTGGCCGATAGAGCAGAGGTGATTGAGAACCGAGTAATAATCGACCAATTTTTTTTGAACTTCTTCCACATAATTAGGCCCAAATTTCTCAACAAGCTCTTTCTCATTGACCCAATCATGGTCGTAAATGACATAGGAATTCATGAAAGCATCGACTTTTGAAGGCGGCAGAGTGTATAGGGTCTTGAACGATTTGAGGATCGTCGATAGCCGATAGGTCCAAAATTGTACTTTTGATGTAAGGTTTGATGTTGCCATAGACCTCTTTTTGAGTTGGTTTTTTGAAATATTTACGATCTTTACCTGTCAAACTTTTAAACGTCTACAAAATTTTAGAGACGTTCTCTGAAGCGGTATTAGAAAAAGCTCGCTGGTCCGAAGAACTCGTCCTGTTTATTCAGGATGGGTCAGAGCTTTTGTTCAACTCTCATTCATGGGCACATGGGCTTGGGCCTACTGCTGACTATACTGGGAATGGACTGTGGGTAACGATTAGTATGGACGTCTCTGAGTTTTAATTTTATATATGTGATTGATTGTGGCGATGTGGAGAATTATGAAAATCTTAGATAGGATTGCAATTATTTTACTCGTGATCGGTGGCTTGAACTGGGGCACTATCGGCATTGCAGATTTTAATATGATCATGTGGGTCTTTATTGCGATGCGCATGCTTCAGCACATGATTTACGTTCTTATTGGGTTAGCAGCGATTTGGGTGATTTTACGTTTGTTTATACCGAAATGAACTCAAGATTTAATTTTTGTTTACGTCGGGCAGCCGCTGTATTTGAGCCTGCCTGCATCGCACAAACGCTGCAGAGGACTTCCCTAGAGAACGTTTCTTAAGCTGTTATTGCTCAATTGGAATTCCGACAAGGTAAGCGCCTACGACTCTTCCTTGCCTGTCACGGAATACATCATAATCGGTCATATATTTGTTTCCGGAAAGGGTAACAATGCCTGTGTAGCGGAGCTCTCCTAAAAGCCGCTTATAGACAGGATGAGAGTGGGATAAACTTGTCCCAGCTTTTTCATTGACTTCTGTTGTTGAGAGACGCACAAATTCCTCGTTTACCTTAACAAAGATCGTCGCGATGGCCTGGGTGTCCTTGGTAAAACTCTCTACAAGGGATACCGGATGCGTCGTCAGTATCCAATTTCCATTGCGAATCGCAGGTACTTCATAGTTATCAATTTTTTCCTGATTTTCATTGTCGAGAGAAAATATTCCAGGCAAATTGCTCATTAATTCTTTACCTAAAGCTTTGGCATCGGAGGGTTCGGGGGACTTGTTAGGGTTGGCGGCAAAAAGAGAAAAAGCTCCTATGATTTGCAGACTGAAACACATAAAAATTCTCATATTTTCCTTCTTTTAAAAAATTGAATCGACCATTTCTAAACTTATCTGATTTGTTTTTTTTCGTCAGAAAATTTACTCATCGATTATTTATTGAGGAAGTCGCAAGGCTATATGATCAAATCTCCGAAATTTTTAAAGACGTCCTTTTTTATTCTCTGTTTTGGAGCCTTCCTAAATTGGATGAGCTATGGTCTTGTTTATCCCATTTTTGCAGCTTCGATTTTTCATTCCGACTCGATTTTTTTAGGCCCTGCTTCCAATATTCTACGCGGGTTTTGGCTAGGAGTTTTGCTTTCTGCTTGCCCAATTGCACAGTTTTTTAGTTCTCCTGGTATTGGGGAGCTTTCCGATCGAAAAGGGCGCAAGCCCATCTTGCAAGTCACAACATTTGCGATTGCTCTGGGCGCTCTTTTAAGTGCTTTTGGAGTTTTGCAGAAGTCATTTTTTTTTCTGGTCTTAGGAAGAATTGTAACGGGTACTGGAGCAGGCAATATTGCAGTGATTAATTCTTCTGTAGCCGATATGAGCTCATCTTCGGCAAAGGCAAAAAACTTTGCATTGATCTCTATGGCAAATGGAATGGGTTTTGCTGTGGGGCCTTTTCTAGGGGGGAGGTTGTCTGCCTATGGTTTCGATGTTCCTTTTATCTTTGCTATCTTTGCCGCTCTATTAAACTTTCTTTTGATCTGCCTATTTTTTTCAGAGACTCTTGCCGAAAGGAAATATGGATCTACTCGTCTTGCATCGCCCTTATGTGATCTCTGGAAAAAGATTTTTGCGCAAAAATTCCGCGTGATTTTTTCTGCCTTTTTTATCTTCTGCTTTGGCTGGTCTTTCTATTGGGAATTTATCCCCGTGACTTGGATTAAGAATTATGGGCTTAACGTTTCTCAAATCGGCAACTTCTATGCTTTAGGATCTGCTGTTTATGTTCTCAGTAGCGGAGTGCTCATTCGGCCAATTGTAAATCAATTCAAAGGTTTGCCCATCTTATTTGTTGCTCTCGCAGCGCTTGGATTATTCTTATTTCTCCTTTTCCATGCGAGCATTGCATCCTACTGGTTTAATATCTCTATTCAACAATTCTTGATCGCGTTGATTTTCCCTGTAGGGACAGCAATTGTTTCCAATCTTACGACAAAAAGTCAACAAGGAGAAACTCTGGGCGTATTCCTTGCATTGCAATCGTTTGCTTTTGCTGCCACTCCTTTTATGGGAGGAGCCTTATTGGATTTGAGTTATGACAGCCCTTATCTCATTGGAGGGGCGTCGATGTTTATCGCTTGTCTTATTCTTCTAGTCGGATACAAAAAAAGACTTTTCAGGAAATATGAGTCGAAATAACGACCACTATATCTAAACAATATTGACAAACCAATGCAAATTTTTATAAATAAAAAATATAAAGAATAGAGGGAATTGCAAAACTCCTCGCCAGCAGAAAATCGATGATTTTGGCATCTGTTGCCAGAACTCGCACAGCGGGTTCGGTTGGCGGCGGCGAAAGCATACTTGGATAAGTAGGAGATCCGCCGCCAAGGCGACAGGTGCCAAAAGCGCGATTTTATGCGGCGAAGAGTTTGGCAATTCCCTCAATATTCATGGAGGATTAAAAAATGGCAAAATCTACTTTTGCAATTATGGGGGCTACCGGCCAGATCGGTCGCTACTTAACGGAAGAATTATTGAAAAAAGGTCACAAAGTTCGTGCACTTGGACAAGATGAGCATAAACTTCAAGAGCTTAAAGCAAAGGGTGCAGAAATTATTGCTGGAGATGTCACAGAGGACGTGAATTCTTTGACCAAGGCGTTTCAGGGATGTCATGCGATTTTCAGCTTTATCCCTCCTGGGTATACCGCAGGCGATATGGAGGTTTTTCGAGATAAACTGGCGGAAGCAACTATTCAAGCCATTGCGAAAGCAAAAATTTCTCATGTTTTAAATCTCAGCGCAATTGGCGCGCATCTTTCCTCTGGGACAGGTCCCATTAAAGAATTGCATCGGCAAGAAGAAAGGCTAAATTTAATTCCGAATGTGAACGTTCTTCATTTTCGTCCCGCTTTCTTTATGGAGAACTTGCTTTGGACGCTCCCGGGTATTAAAAGCTCCGGGAATATCTCCATGAGCCTTAAAGGAGAACTCGCTATCCCTATGGTTGCCACACGTGACATCGCTCTCAAGGCAGCTGAGCTGCTCGATACATTAAAATTTACTGGGTCCACTGTTTTTGAGTTTATCGGACCCCGTGAAATAACAATGGATGATGCGACAAAAATTATTGGAAAGGCGATGGATAAGCCCGATTTGAAATATATACAGCTTTCTTATGAAACCCATGAGAAAAGGATGATCGAGTCAGGGATGAAACATCAAGTTGCCCACTTGCTGGTGGAAATGTGGAGAGCCTTCAATGAAGGGAAGATTGCTCCCTCGCAGCAGCTGACCCCTGATCATAGAGGAAAGACAACTCTAGATGAGTTTTCGAAAGAAATCGCTCAGATTTATCGCTCGACAAAAAAAGCGGCGTAAAGACCTAAAGAAAGAGACCTATATGGATTTGCGTTAAATCTTCGTAACCATCAACGATTGCCGTTGAGGGAATCGATGATTTCGATGCTTTTGGCCAAGTGATCGATCTGGGCCGGGTCCAACCCTACAGTCAAGCGAATTGTGGTGAAGTTTTCGCAAAAGATCATCGAAAAGTTAGGGTGATAAAGTCCTAAGCTTGGCCGATAAAAGATGGGGTGGCCTCCTTCCATGCATTTGAGGTAAAGGCAACCCCCTGCTAACACTCCGCCGCGGATGGCGTGGAAGGGACCGAAGATCTTGATATCGATGAAAGACAAGTGTGCATCTTCTTCAGTAGGAACAACACGATAATTTCCTCTTTTTACATCGAGAATGCGCTTAGGGGTTTTGTGGAATAGGGCGCGCGTATTATCAAAGATCTGTTTCCGATAAAGTTCTAATTGGTCAGCGGCGTATTTATAAGCGACACAAAACCAATTGAGGCTTAAGGGATCGGTCTGAAGAGCCGGGTCGTTCAAGATCGGATCAAAACAACTCCACTGCTGATCTTGATTATGGATCATAAAAAACGGGGCGCCGCAGAAGTTATCCATCCCAAAGATATCGAACTTAAGACCACTTCGATAACAGATGATATTGAGGATACCTTTTTCGATTTCTTGTTGGAACTCTTGAAGCAGCCCGCTGACTCGAGACGAATTGATAAAGTCTAACGTGCAATCTAAAGCAAGAGTGAATGGTTTTTCTCTGCGTGTATTCAATACTCTGCGCAAGGTTTCAGAGACTTTCTCCACTTTGTATTCCGCAATTTCAAAATCAATTCTTCTCAAAACGGGATTGAATTGGCTTAAAATCAGATCGGCCTCTCGCAAGTCCTCTTCACTTGATAGATCGACAGGAGTGGCCTTGGAAATCCGTTCTGCGGCGTTAATGCATTCGAAATAAGTATTCTCCCCATAAAGCACTCGAGGAAACGAGCCTATGCTCTTTTCTACAGCTTTGAAAATTCCCGTTAAGCTTGTCATTCCGGCTGCGTGAATTCCACAAGAGGTCAAAGGTTGGAGATTTGCAGGGATTGTCAAGATCTCTCTATAGATGGAAGGAAAATCTTCGGCTGAGAAAGGAGCAAGGACTTCAAGAAGCGCGGATAGGTCAGCATGAATTTGTTCCACGATGTCGAAAAAGTAAGGGCCCTTTTTGTTTTGGAGCAAGATTTCCCATTGCTTTTTTATTTTCAAAAAGCTGAGCTGCACAAGCATTGATCGCGTAGGAGAGAGCATGATTTGATTCCATTTCTCTTCTGTAAGAGATGTTAACAGCCCTTCAAGCACTTGTAACATGCCTTTAACTAAAAGAGTTTCATGAGGAAGGTTTGATTTCCAATTGTGGCTAAACTGAGTCAGAGTAGAAAGGAATTCCTTTTTGGATTCGATGGAAGCCGGTAAAACGCAGGGTTTGGCAATCATAGGACGATCAGGAGCAAGGGAATATCGATCGAGCTCGATTCGGTTAGCAGAAAGACCGAAAGTGGAGACCCATTCTAAAAGATACTGAAAATGAGATTCAAGTTGGTCTATAAATGGGCCGGAGAGAGGAAGAATGCGTATGCCCCCAATGGCTTGTCCACGCAATCTTTGTATGCAGATGATCCGATGAGGATCTAAATTGTACTCTTTGCATCGCTGCAAAAAATGGATGCGGTATTCTTCCCAAATCCGTACCCATTCTTTCCGATTCTTAATATTTTCTGGCAAAACGCGCGTCAAATCGACAATTGGCTTTGCATCTGCCGATTGCATGTGTAATGCCACTCTTTCCACAGTGGTCTGAATATCTTCCTCTTTAAAAACTTCGAGGCAAGTGGGCAAGAAGTTTTGAATATCAAAAGGTCGAGTCAAGATTAATGGATAGTATTGAGGATGAGGCAGCGACTGTTTCCAGTCATTCACAATATCCGTGTAGGTCTGAGAGAATTTGTTTGCTGGATTTCTCGAGTAGGAACTTGTCGTCTCGGGATGCACTTGAAGACACATCCCAAAACAAGGACAAACCCAATTCACCATTAAAGGATAGAAACCCGTGACTTTTGCAAGCCAGCGCTTTTCTAAGAAGAAGAGGAGTTGTTTTTCTTCGTCTGAAAAAGCAGGGATTTGAGATAGAAGTGCTTTGTTAAGATACCAGGAGGAATGAGAAGGACGAACCCCCTTGAATGAGGGGAGCTGGTTGGATGAAGGAGTCTCATGGAATACCTGATTTAAGATATCCTGTGTCGAAGAGGAGCACAGGTGACTAAACAAGAGAAATTCGTTCCCGACTGTAGAAGCCCACGGAGAAATCAAGCTGATCCCACACGTTAAACGGGCCAAACAGGAAATAGGTTCGAGGACAAGGCCAGCGCAGAGGTACAACGTGTCGTCGGCAATTTTGTGAAAAATAGATGGGATTTTTGTGTCAAGAGAAGCTAAAGAAGAGTCCGAAAACTCTAGAAAAGAGCTTTCCATCTTTTTGTCTTTTTTGGGACAAACAACGGTAAGGAAGAGAGTGATGATTACACAAAATATCGCCACGGACTTCATATTTGTGCCAAACATAAAAAAACTCAAGATGGGTAATTAACAGATTTTCGATACGACAGTCAACACAAAGATCTTTCCATCTATTCAGAAAAAAACTTTTTCGCTAATTTGAGTTGAGAGACGAGTTCTTATGGCACTATGGATTTATTAAAACGCTTGTTATTTTATTGCATTATGCCAGTTGCGGCCACATTCATCGTGGTTATGGGATGTAGTCAGGGAAGCAATAATAATATGCAGATTTGCGATCAACAATACGCGCTGTGTACTTCTGCCATCTGCGTTCCGGAGCCCGGCGATGCCACGAAAGCCATCTGCGTTTGCGATGTTCAACAAGGGAAGAGTATGTCCACTGTTCCTTGCAGTACTCTGCAACCGAGTACCGATGAGTATGGCATCCGTACTCTATATTCGGCATTTTCTTTGGAGCAAGCTAACCAAGGAAAGAAAGGGATGAAGTGTCCTAGTGGGACGCCTTGGACTTGGTGTTTGAACAAACGCTGTACGGTAGATCCATCAAACCCCAAAAAAGCAATCTGCCTTTGCGATGTGATACGTGCAGAGGGAGAGTGGATGACGCTTGGCGGCAATTGCGATACTTCCACCTGCGCGACTGGATATTGGTCGGGAGCCACGCTCAAAGAGAGTGAAGACAGTGGGATTTTTATGGCAAAAGCGCTAGGTCCAGGCACATCCCCAATGAAATGGT
The DNA here is from genome assembly GCA_963718565.1 of uncultured Verrucomicrobiae bacterium. Lineage (GTDB taxonomy): Bacteria > Chlamydiota > Chlamydiia > Chlamydiales > Rhabdochlamydiaceae > CAJCIW01. Next base: position 1,192,958 of record OY970364.1, on the reverse strand, counting down.
GTCAGGCCACCGTACCATGAAATATATACGTTGTTATTTTGTCCCTATTTTAGGATTTGTTGCCCTGATTGCGTTATTTTTAAAGCTGCCGGAACCATCGAAATCATTTAACGCCTTAAGTTGCCAAACATGCTCTGCTAGCAACCCCTACTTCCTCCTCTTTGGCGCCGCTTATTTTGCGGGACTAATCGCCCTTTCACTGCTTTTCCCAAGCCTCCCAGGACCTCGGATGGCTCGTGGTGGCTTGATTTGGGCTGTTTTGCTCGCTTTGACATTAACCTACATCGATTTTCCTCGCATCTGCACGATTTGCTTGATCGGCCATGGCTGCAACATCTTAATGTGGACGATTTGGGTTACAACCCCACCCATAAGCGGTGGGGTCAGCAACTCTTCGGCCAGAGAACGCCTCTGCCTTCTCTTGTTTGCTCCTGTGTCCGTCGTGGCGTTGTTCAGCTGCCTAAACCTCACGTTGATGGCGTATAGCGTTAAGAATAATCCTGTCGTCAGCGCTACTAGTCTACACATCGGAGATGCTGCACCTGCCTTCAAGGTGCGAACTTCCGATGGACGCACTGTCAGCAATATGGATGCGAACTCGCGGATGATCGTGAATTTTGTTTCTCCAGATTGTTCTCATTGCAAGGAACAGCTATTGACCCTGAGTGCGATCATCCCGCAAATTAGGGAAAGTGCTTGTCGCTTCATCAACATTGCCCCGATATTGCCCAAAGGAGCGCTAGAATATCCTTCGGACATTGAATGGGTCGAAGACAAATCCGGAGCTTTGCGCAAGCTGTTTGGAGTATCCGGCTATCCTACCTTATTTGTGATCGGAGCTAATTCTAAAATAGTCCAGATCGTCCCAGGCGTTGACAAAGACTTAAAAAGTCTAGTTCTGGCAAGTCTTTTCAGATAGTAACCTGAGCCCATCGCTTCTTGTAAAATTTATTTCTTGGATTATTTAAAGTTGAATATTAGTTTGTTATGAAAATAGCAATTGTTATTTACATTCGCATTATATTTAAAAATAATTTCATAAATTGTATATTAATGTTGTGAGGTTTGTCGAAACCCCATCGGCGTCCCAGAAAGAGTAAAATAAGAGGAATGTATGAGAAAAACAATGATGATAACAAGACGTTTCCGTCGAAAAAAAGCTGTACTCGCAAGAAGAATTGATAGATTAAGCCGCGACCTTCATAGGCTCTCAAGCCATATCAAACACTTGTAATAGGCTTTTTGAATTTGAGATCGGAAGATTCCGATCTCAAATTCGTTGGAAGTCTTTGATTCTAAATCGGTTATCAGTTTGAGCGGAATCCAAATGCGTGATTGAGATAGCCGCCCATCATTGGCGCTGCGGCCATAACAAGAGGAATAATTGTGTGAAGGTTATTGGTCGCGGTGATTGCCTGCTCTTTCTGGAATGCATCTTCTTCTGTTCATTGGTGAAATTTTTGGAAATTTTCGAGACGGGGCTTGTAACAGAATCCCTTGAACTTATTCAAACCTGATTATATATTATCAGAATGAACAAGTTTTTAAGCATTCAGGAAGCAGCAAAATGTTTGGGAGTTTCTCCACAAACACTCCGCCGATGGGAAAGACAAAAGGAAATCGTTCTCTGTCATCGCACACAGGGCGGCCAACGCCGCTATAGTCTCACTCAGTTACAGCCATTTAATTGCGGAGATAAAACCTCTGATCGTCTAACTGTTGCCTACGCAAGAGTTTCGAGTCATGATCAAAAAGAAGATTTACAACGACAAGTCCATATGTTAGAAATTTACTGCTCTGCAAAAGGATGGGTGTTTTCGGTAACCAAAGACCTCGGTTCCGGGATGAACTATAATAAACGTGGGCTAAAACAACTGCTTGAGCAAAATGGTTCAAGAAGCCATAAGAACAAACAGCTTTTGGCCAACCTTCAAAATGCGGTCGCCAATGTCTAAAGAGAATCTGGTTCTTAAGCTGAGAATTGAAGCAGACCCTCAAACAATTTCTGAGCTCGATGGGCAATCGCGGATCTGTAATTGGCTTTATAATCATCTGCTAGAAAAAAGCCTGGAACTCAAGCGGGAATTTATCCATTCCGGCAACCCGGAGGCATCAAAGACCCTCTATAGTGTCTGGCTCAGACCTCGCTTTTATCCAAAAGCGATGGGCCTGGTGTGTTTTGCCTAATGGTGTACATGTGACACCGTGGGGGCAAGACAGCAAAGTAATTTGCAGCACCAGGAAATTAAACCGAGGGCATGATAGCCCTCGATCAAAAGTTGATAATTTGGTTATATATGATCAGGTTTGATCAAGTTTTGAAGAGCGGGACTTGATAATGTTTTTCTTCTAAAGAATTAATCTCAATTTTAGACTGTTTAATTTAAAAGTCAATATTTTATAGGAGGACAATGACACTTGAAGAAAAAATTGCAGCTTACAAGGATTTGGGGAAAAAAATCGAAGAATTAGAAAGAATGAAAAAAAATCTTGTCTCAGAAATCCTGGAGTTTATTCCCAAAGAAACAAAAGCGATCCGTGTTGGAGAGTACTCTGTGAGACGTGTCCGACGGCTTTCTATTCGCACTTCCATAGAAAGTGCAAAACTATTCAATGCTGTCAAAGTGCAAGAAGTTGTCGACAAGGAAAAAATTAAAAGGCTTGTTGGGCAAGGGCAGCAGATTCCTGATGTTACCGAATTTGAGTTCATACAGGTATCTGCTTTAGTGAAAGAACTGCCGCTAGAAACAGCTTTATTTTTAGCTAGGGAATAAAAAAATTAAAAAATGATCTTGCTGGAATTCAGAAAAACTTTTACATCATGATTAGAAGATTTGGAAAAGGAGCATCCAATCTCCCCCAAAACTTGTTTAAAAGAAAGAGGGAAATTATTTATGGCCAAAAAGAAAAAAACAACAGCTAAGAAAAAGACCGGCGCTAAAAGGAAATCCGGGTTGAGTCAACAAACCTATGCGCTGTCGCCTGAACTTCAAGCTGTCGTCGGTTCAAAAAGTTTGACACGCCCACAGGTTGTTAAAAAATTATGGGCTTATATTAAAGCACACAAATGTCAAGACACAAAAAATCGACGCCTTATCGTTCCAGATAACAAATTGTCTGAAGTTATCGGCAAAAAACCTGTCGATATGCTCAAGCTTGCAGGCTTGCTCAGCAAACACATCAAATAATCCAATGATTTGAAATGCCTAGCAACTCCTTAAGAGTGCTAGGCAATCTTTCTTCTCTAAAGCTCTTACTTTTAATCGCTTCTTTATAAAATTGAGGCTTTAATAATTAATATTTTTTTAATTCATTTATTAAAGCTTAATATAATGGTCCCCAAAATTTAGACCACTGTCTAAGCTAATATCCTCCCAATGCGAGGAGGCCAAAATGGCCAAAACAAAAAAACAATATTCACCGGAGTTCAAGCTCAAAGTAGTACTAGAAGTGCTCAAGGGTGAGAAGACAGCAACCCAACTCGCTGGCGAGTTGGGGGTACATCCCGTAGTTCTGTCGGAATGGAAAAAACAATTTATTGAGGCAGGACCTCAGATTTTTGTAAAGACCAGGAGGTCTAGGGATACAGCAGAGGGCAAAGAAAAGGCCGAACTGTTCGAACAGATTGGAAGACTCAAGATGGAGAACGAGTGGCTTAAAAAAAAATTGGGGGCTTTGACCTGAATGAAAAACGGGCACTCATTGAACCTCACGATATCAAATTTTCCCAAAGAGCACAGTGTAAGCTCCTCGGAGTATGTCGATCTGGATTGTACTACGAGCCACAGCAGCCTGGTGAAGAAGACTTGCGACTCATGTGCGCAATCGACAAACAGTACCTCGAAACCCCCTATTATGGGAGGCGTCGAATGACAGTGGCAATGAGAAAACTAGGATTTGTCGTGGGACAGAAAAAAGTGCGAACAGCGATGCAGGTGATGGGGATAGAGGCGATCTATCCAAAGCCGAACCTGAGCGCTGGGAATAAACAGCATAAAAAGTTCCCGTATTTACTGAGGGGCCTAATTGTTGATCGTTCCGATCAAGCTTGGGCAGCTGACATCACTTACATTCCATTAACAAAAGGATTCGGATATCTGTTTGCAATCATAGACTGGTATAGTCGGTACGTGATTGAGTGGGAGCTCTCAAATCTGCTTGATACAGAATTTTGCATGGAGGCATTGCAAAGGAGTCTTTGGCAAAAAAGACCTGAGATATTTAACTCACCTTACGCAAAATGGGCTCCAACCATATCGCAACCAGTTCTGAACCGCAGCCGTTCAAGTTCTAAAAATGCCATTCGATTTGCCTTCATCAGTAATTGATATTTCAGAGCAAAATGATTCAAAAAAGTTTGAGTTCGGAGAAATTCCAACTTGCAATAAGCGATGATTGATGCAAAAATATGGTTCTTTTGAGAGCGCAGAACCTTAGTCGGCGATTTCTCAAGGCTAGCGTTCTGCTTGATCGATTTGTGATATTCTTCTATGCGCCACCGTTTTTGGTAGATTTCGTAGATTCGGTCAGCACTACTTTCTAAGTCATTTGTAACAAGGTATAGAGTGCCTGTAGAGCCGTCTTCGTTTTTGAAGATCTTTGTAATGAGTGCTACAGAAAAAGACATGTCTTTTAGCCAGACTATTCTTTTTTCTCCATCCTTGAGTGGTAATGCATTTAGATTTTGGTACTGACCATTTTTTCTGTCCTCTTCAGAAAGAGCGACCAATCGATTAGCTTTGATCCCAATTACAAACTTCTTTTTCATATCATAATGAATAAACTCCATATTTTTTTTCGCTCCGAACCAATTATCAGACAATATATAGTCAAATTTAACCTTATTGGTTACAGCTTGGGCAATCATAGATCGAAACATTTGATTTTTACTGACTGAAGACTGTCTTTTTACTTTTTTGCTGGCGACATCACAAAAAAGCACGTCTTTATAAATAGGCTCATAAGCAATGGGTAAGGCAATATCTCCGTAGCGAGCAAGACATGATAAAAGGTTGACCCCCTTCACACATCTTCCCTTGGCATGCGAGTAATGCCAGCAAATAATCTCATTTTCGTCCGTGTAGGTCTTCTCTTCAATCGTGTCATCAAAAATAAGCACTCCTCCTACATCTTGTTCAATCTTGCGAATTTCCGGCTTGATGTATTCCCATAGCTCTTTGGATGAAAATTCATTGCTGTTCAAAAATCTAGTAATTTTGTCATGACTAATCCGGCCTTCTAAGAGATCTGAGAGACCAACTGCTGTTGCATATTGATTCTGAGCAATCAAGTAATCCGAATAGATATCGAGTAGTCTGTTCATTTTTTCTCCAAAAAATTGAACAAGACTACGAAAAAAAGACAGGCCTTGTCAAGAAATTTTTACCGATTTGCGTAAGGTGAGTATTTAATACTGATCAAGGTGTGCAGTTTACGAGTAGTCAATTCACCGGGAAACTTGAAGAGAATGGGATTAAAATCAGTATGGACGGGAAGGGTCGAGCTCTTGATAACGTGTTTATTGAGAGGCTGTGGAGAAGCGTGAAGTATGAAGAAATTTACCCGAAAGGATACGAGAGCATGAAAGAGGTTCGATCGGGGCTGAAAAAGTACTTTGAGTTTTACAACAACAAGCGACCCCATCAGGGTCTCGATTATCGAACCCCAGCAGAGGTGTATTATGGGACATAAGAAAAAGAAAGGGGCTTTGCCCCTTGAACCCCAGCAAAGGGCTGACTGCCCTTTGCAAACCCGTGGGCTTTTGTATAGGGCCCTGGGAGTTAGATTAAACAACAGAGGAGATTAGCTTAGATTTCTCGATTTTTGGTCTAGACAAAAGGAACCACTTTATAATTATATTAATTACAAAATTGACAATATTTATTTAATAAAGCGATTATAATAGTATGGTGATAGAAACAAAAGACTGATGTTTATGAATAAAGATCTAAAGCACTCTTCGCAACGCATTCAAAATCTGTTACAAGATTATCATCTTGAAGTTAAAGTGATTGAGTTTAAACAACTCACGCGCACATCCAAGGAAACCGCCGAGCTGATTGGCTGTGAGGTCGGTCAGATTGCTAAGACTTTGATATTCAAAGGCGAAAAAACTCATCAACCCATTTGCGTGATTATGAGTGGAAAAAATCGCCTCGACGAAATGAAAATTGTGGAATATCTTGGCGAAGGAATTGAGAAGCCAGATGCGGATTTCATCACTGAGCATACAAAGTTCGCCATTGGTGGAGTTCCACCTTTAGGCTATCCTCTTGATAATCAACCACTTATTGACGAGGATTTAATGACGTATCAGGAGATTTGGGCGGCAGCGGGGACGCCTTATGCCGTATTTCGGATTACGCCTAATGATTTGCTCAAAATCACGAGAGCTCAAATCGTGACGATTCGTCAATAGGGGGTTGTAAATAAAAGTGTTGAGGCTAGGCATTACTTCAATGCCTAGCCTCAACACTTTTATTTACAACCCCGTCAATAGACATTAATTGACTTTAATGTTTTTTCGTTCTTTAATTTCTTCTGAGAATAGAAGAGGTTATAAGACATGATCTGTCAACCGAACCCGCTGTGCGGGTTCTGGCAACAGGTGCCAAAATCATCGATTTTCTGCTGGCGAGGAGTTTTGCGATTCCCTCTATTTATCGTTATTTCCCTAATCAGGTCGATTTCGTTGTTTGGGGCGCAAGAGATCGTCAATGAGTTTACTTTCTCTAACAGCAATCATGGATGGGTGGGGGAGTTTGCGGATTATCCTGTAGGTGGCGAGAGTTTTTTCGAACTCGCATGGGGATGGGAAAATCTTCCTGTTGAGATCAGCACTTCCAGTACAAACCTCACAAAAGGTTTTTTCTTAACAGGAAATAACCATAGTGATGATCTTTTTATGTTTGCCAAGCGCCAAATTGAAGGTTTGCAGCCCAATGCCTTTTATGATCTCATTTTTTCTGTTTGGATCGAAAGCAATGTCTCCTCAGGGTTTTCGGTGGGAATTGGCGGGTCTCCAGGGAAAAGCGTATTTTTCAAAGTTGGTGCGAGTTGCGAAGAGCCCAAAAAGGTCCTTCTAAATGACTATTATCTGTTGAATGTCGACAAGGGTAATCAAGCGAGCTCTGGAAAAAATGCTCTAGTCATCGGCGATTTGGAAAGTCCGGCCCTAGATCCTTATGATTCCCGTTATTGTCCTAAACAGCTAGGTCATAGAATCCCCTTGCGCGCGCAAAGCGATTCTCAAGGCCGCCTCTGGATCTTCTTAGGGACAGATTCAGGGTTTGAAGGGACATCAAAATTCTATATCGCTCAAGTGAATCTTCAGCTCGATAAAGTAGAGAGGGAATTGCAATTCCCTCTAGAGGATAAAGGCAAGTGATGACGACGACATTCCCATTCTCACGTTTAAGACGGTTAAGACAGCATCCTATTTTGCGGGATTTGATTCGGGAAACTGAGATTGATCTTCAAAATCTCATTCTCCCGCTTTTTATTAAAGGGCATGAAGGCAAAAAACAGCTTATTGACACCATGCCTGGGCTGTTCCACATTCCGATTCCATGTCTTCCTCAAGAAATTGAAGAGATTGTCGATCTTGGTCTGAGATCGGTTTTATTATTTGGGATACCGCCGTACAAAGATCCTCTGGGCTCAGATGCCTACCATGAAAATGGGATCATTCAAGAGGCCATTAGAACCATTCGAAAAGCTGCTCCTGATCTTCTGATTTTTTCCGATCTCTGTTTTTGCGAATATACCGATCATGGGCATTGCGGATATTTAAGCCCAAGAGCCGGGAAGGTCGATCTTGACAACGATAAAACACTAGAATTGCTTGTAAAGCAAGCCATCAGCCATGCACAAGCTGGTGTCGATGTCGTTGCGCCCAGCGGCATGATCGATGGGATGGTTGCAGCGATCCGCCGAGGATTGGATGGAGCAGGTTTTGAGCAGATCCCCATTCTTAGCTATTCAGTGAAATATCACTCGTGTCTCTACGGACCTTTTCGGGCTGCCGCAGAGGGAGCTCCAAGTTTTGGCGATCGAAGCACTCATCAAATGGATACTGCCAATGCGCGGGAAGCTTTACGCGAGGCCCATCTCGATGTGGAAGAAGGAGCGGACATGCTCATGGTCAAGCCAGCTCATGCTTATCTTGACGTCATCTACAGAGTCAAACAAGCTTATCCCTATGTTCCTCTTGGAGCCTACCATACAAGTGGTGAATTTGCCATGCTCAAAGCTGCTGCTGAAAGAGGTTGGCTAGATGAAAAGAAAGCTGTCCTAGAGATTTTGCGTGGCATTCGAAGAGCTGGCGCTGATTTTATCATCACTTACTACGCTAAGCAATTTGCTAAATGGCGAATGGATAAAACCAGCTGAGTTTTCAGTGGTGTCCGCCGCCGTGGCTTCCTTCATGGTGATCACCGTCATGATCTCCGTGATGTTCATCATGATCATGATCGTGATGATGATGGTGATGATCATCATAATAGCCATCATCATAATAGCCATCGTGATAGTGGCCGCCACCGCAAGCGCACAAAATGAGAAAGCCGAGCAATGAGTATTTTTTCATCCGTCCTCCGGTGGAAACGCGGCCCTTAAGGGCCGGTTATTTTCAAAAACACAAAAATCTAACGAGGGAATTGCAATTCCCTCTAACCCTACTGTTTGTATTTACAAATACCTTTTTTTTATAACAATAAAAAACTCAATGGGGTAATTTATTTTCCCGATGAAGAATTTTCCTCTAGGAAAATTCTTCATCGGGAAATGCTTGGTTAATATTGGTAAACAAAACTCAAAAGAGCATTGCGGAAGACCAGCGTGTTTCGTCCGATTGCAGAAACCCATGCGCCGGCGATGATCCCCCAGTTCTCATTAAAATTATATTCGATCGCTGGGGCGAAACTGAGTGATTCTGAAGAAGGTCTTCCTACGATAGCGGGAATTAAAGGGGCGCTGAATCCAGGGGTTCCTTTAAAACGATCCCTGTCAAAATGGACATAAACATTGTCTAAAGCTAAAGCCCAGTGTCGATCGAGGCTGAATTCAAAGCTTGCGATGGCTCCAAAGGAATTGCCAGGATATACTTTTCCAGCGCAGCCAGGCCCTCCTCCGTAAAAGTTAAGGCCTCTTACATGGACAGGGGTGTGATAGGTATAGCCCAGACTTGTTGTCATGCTTAAAAAATGAAACCCAGAAATGTGATAGATTTTGTAAAAGACCAGACTGCCTGTTGTCGCAAAAGTCCCGCTGCCTCCAATATCTGTGAGTAGTTTGAAAGGGTTGAGCTTTTGATATTTTCCTGTTGGAAAAGACTCTGTCAATGAGAATTTAATTCCTGGAAAATATTTAAATTTGTCTATACTCACGAGTTGGAAATCCAAATTTAAAGGCAGATCGCCCAAGCGCCAGGAGGATGCACTATGAGGATTGGGCAGAGTATCCGCGTGAGTATGATTGTAAAGAAATTCAGGAGTAATCTGAATATCCATCCATTCTAAAGTTCCCACTGTGACTTGAACGCTAGCAATGAAGTTAAAAAAATTCGGCGTCGAAACATCATGCCGATGACGATTGTAAATGCCCGTCGCAGTATTGAACTCAAAAAAGGGTTGAATGCAATAGTGCCCAATGGGAATGACAGCTCCAATAGGAGCGATTAATGGACCAGTGAACCAGGGTACAATTTCCTGTGAAGTATTCTTTTCCTGTTCCGGTTCACTCGCACGTAACAGCCCTGGATAAACAAGCAAAGAAAAAAGGAAACATTTAAGAGGGAGTTGCAAAACTCCTCGCCAGTAGAAAATCGATGATTTTGGCTCCTGTTGCCAGAACCCGCACAGCGGGTTCGGTTGGCGGCGGCGAAAGCATACTTGGATAAGTGGCTGCGAAGACACGAGAAGGTCCGGGGAACCTTCGCAGTGCAAAGCAGGTGAGCGAAGGAGCGAACCGGGGCCGAAGGCAGCCGCCGCCAAGGCGACAGGTGCCAAAAGCGCGATTTTATGCGGCGAGAAGTTTTGCAATTCCCTCTTAAGCATATCCCTATGCAATATCAGATTTCTGAAAAATTGACAGGATTATTTTTAAACTAATCTGTGTGTTGTGGTACCTTAGGTCGGGTAAAATCAACCCTGAGGTCATTTATGCATCCAATTGGTTCGCGTCATCCATCTCCAACCTTTTCTACAAATCAGGTAAGTACAATTGAGCGTCGAGTGAATGCAAGACAACAGATATTTCTCGACCGTTTGACATCACAGGATGTACAACGGGAGTTAAAAATTCCTGGATGTGAGCAAGGAACCAAATCCACTCTAGCTATGGCACTTGGTTTCCCCCCCTTCTTCGCGGTGAGAGCGGGGGAATTAGTCGTCCAAATTTGTGCAAATGCTGCTATAAGTGTAGAGGAGATTTCTAAGGGTCTTGGTGTTATTGCACAACCCTTATCCACTGCTGTTCGAATGTCGCTTGGAATTCCTATTCTCATTGCGGGGGCTTGTTTATTTGCCGGAGCTACTCTTTTTTCAAAAACCCAACAGCTCGTTTGGGGAAAATATCTGGTCGGAAGCCCTTTAGAAAAGCGCTTTCATCCACTCTTGTCCGTGTATGGATATGGCGATAGGCCATGGAGTGACTTTCGCAAACTTGTAAACACTTTTTTTTCGCTCTCTTTTAATCAAGAGACCAATGCCAATCTAAACTATTGGAAGGATTTTAAAGTGACTTAAGAACGCCCTCTGGAGTCATACAATGCGTTTTGTTTTAGTCCTTCTCCTTTTGTTGAAGGGATTGCTGTTTGCTGTTCACACTGACTATGATGTTGCTGTGGTTGGCACCAGCCCTATTTCAATGTTGGAAGCGATCTACCACATCTCAAAGAACGAGCGTGTCTTGATCTTAGAGGCTGATGAAAAATGCGGCGGCGCATGGAAGAGTATTGATATCTGTGGAATTGCCAATGCCGATCTTGGTTGTCATTTGATCGGTGCCGATCCTCGACTAAAAGAGTTTTTTCAAAAATACTTTGGGTGCAAATTTCTTTGTTTGCTGCATCCTGACCAAGAGGCAATGGATTCTCATTCTCAATGCGCAAACGGCTATTATTTTTCCCATGGGTGTTATGAGCTTGTATCGCGATTGCAAGCAGCGATTCAATCTCGTTCCAATGCAGTCCTTCTCCATCAAAAATTGGAAAGCGTTTTCATTGATTCTTCCCGAAAAATGATTGAACTCTCTCTTGGAGATTCACGGAAAACGACAGCTAAACTTGTCTTGACTCATTCTAGTCGATTTCGAGTTGAAAATCCCCTGTTCACCAATCAGGAGCCTCGGGGACATCTCTATCCTCATCTCTATCTGCTTGTTGAAGACAAAACGCCTTCTCGCTTTACCTATTTAAATGGGATCATTTCAGGAATGTCGCGTGCGATGAACCTCACTCCTTTTCTTGAATTTCCTAGAGACAATTTACAATTGATTGTGATTCAAACCCACGAGAAGAATGAATTGAACGATCCGCAAAAGTTTTTTAATGCCTTAATCGATCGAGGGTACCTTTCCTCATGTGCTCAAATCATCGACTGGGACACTTATTGCTATCAACAGTTCCATATCAATACGACGGCAATTTCCCACATTGGGGGCCCGCTTGTGGAAATTCTCGATACTTCAAGCTTTTCCGGCATGGTTAAGTACTTGGACAAATGGAAATCTGTCATGGAGGTACGTCCTTAAAAACTCATGGCAAAAGTTGAAGACCATTTGGATCCATGCCTGATTGAGATCGATAAATGCAAAGCCTGGCATGGATCCAAATGACATTCAGTGCTTGCCATAGGTTTTTGAGGACGTACTCATGGAGCCCTCTAAGGCAGTGGAGTGGGAAAAGAGGGTTTGCAAAAAGTCTCCCTAATGCGCAGTAAAGTAAACAGAGAAATCATCAAATAGGCTGGAAGAGTCAAAAAGGCTGCCTTATAAGCTTGGACTGAAAAAATTCTAGCTCCATCTACAAGTTTTCCATCCCAGCCCCAATCGAGGAATTTACCTGTCAGAGGATCCGAAAACGCTCCGAAAAGAGCATCAAAGGCATTCATAAAACCGATGGCTGTTGCCGCCAAAATAGGCAAACTGATTTCCCGGATCATTGTAAAACAAAGCAGAAAGCTGCTAATGGCAAAGCCGAAAAGAAATAAGAGAAGGATGATCGAAGTGTGGGTCAATCCAGGAGTATAGATTACCCCAGAGATTGTGATCAGGGCCAGAAGCGTCCCCCAGAACATGACGACTTTGCGTCTCCCTAACCAATCTGAAAACCAGCCAAAAAAAGGAGCGCCGACGGCAAATCCAATGAAAATCAATGAGACGGCCTGTGCGGAAATATTATGTGAAACTTCAAAAGCTTCAGAAAGGAAAGATACCCCCCACAGTCCGCCGAAGATCATTACAGGGGCAAAGGCAAATCCGCTATAGGCTGAAAGCCACCATGCTTGAGGGTTTTTTAAAACTCTTTTCAAGCTATCGAAAAAGGAAATGCTTTGAGAAACGATATGGCGCTCTTTTTTATGATGAGGAGAAATATCGCGGACAACGATCCAAAAAATTCCAGCCAGAACCAGGCCGGCGATCCCAATGATTTCCATTGCATAACGCCAGTCCATTGCATCGATGAAGGCAGCTAGAGGCGCTTGCCCACCGACAGCGCCGAGCATGGCTACTGTCATCATTAAACCTGTCATGAATGCGAATTGTTTCATAGAAAACCAGTTAGCGATCAGCTTAAGACAGTTCACAGCAGCAAAAGCGGCTCCAGTTCCAGTGATGAAACGACCAATTCCAGCAATCCATAAAGAATGCGCATTAGCAAAAATTAAACTTCCTGCCGCGCAAAGGGCGATGGCAAGTGTTGTCACCTTTCTTGGTCCAATTTTGTCTAAGAGCAGTCCTGCGGGAATTTGCAGCAAAAGATAAGCGTAGAAATAACAGGCTGCCAGGTTTCCTAGGGATGCACCGGAAATTTTGAAAGTGCTCATTAGGGTTGAGGTCATGACGCTGGGAGAAACTTCGAGGGCATATTTATAAAACATAAATAAGGCGCTCAAAAGCCAGATTACCCACGCATGCAATGAACCGAACTCTTTTTTTCTTTCCAACGTTTTTTGAGCGCTCTCTTTAGACATGGCAAATCCTTTTGGAGGTTTGAAAATTTTAAACAGAAAAAAAATCTCATACTGAAAATTGGGACATCATTTTAAAATAAAAACAGAGATAAGTAAAGGGACATTTATCCCTTCTCCATTGTGAGAACGGCGCGAAAACGGACTTTTCCCTTCATCATCAGATCATAGGCTTCTGCTGCGCGCTCCAGTGGAAAGGTCTGATTCATCGATCGCACTCCTGTAAGAGCGCAAAATGACATTGTCTCTTCGGAGTCAATAGAAGATCCTGAGGCCCAACCAGCAATACTGCGCTTGCCTCGAACCCGCTGTGCGGGTTCTGGCAACAGGTGCCAAAATCATCGATTTTCTGCTGGCGAGGAGTTTTGCAATTCCCTCTGTTTTATTCCTCTTCTTTTTCGATCAAAGCATGATCTAAAGCTAAATTGAGCAAGAGCACGTTAATTCGCGTTTCTCCTAAGAGGTCGAAAAAAGGACGCTCTGTAAATTTTTCGATCAAGCCATTGACTTCGTCCTCAGAAATGCCTCGAGTTTTAGCTACCCGGGGAGCTTGCAGAAGCGCATTGGAAATGCTGATGTGCGGATCTAATCCACTTGCCGAGGCTGTAACGGCATCGATAGGAATGCATATTCCTTCTGCTAAAGAATTGAGCTCTTTGTACTTTTCTGCTCGTGACAAAACATCGTGGAGGAGAGTTTCTGACAAGATTCCATATTTACTCCCTTTGGAGTTCGCGGCATTATATTGTCCTCCATCGGTCAATGAAGGACGGGGATGAAAATAGACCGGCGAGGTAAAGTTTTGACCAATCAGCTTGGAGCCAATAATTGTTTGGCTTTGGGGATGGAATAAAAGGCTTCCTCCTGTTTGAAAGGGAAATAGCATACGTCCAATGAGAAAAGTGACAAAAGGATAAACCCCTCCAAAGAAAAGAGTAAAGATCACAAGGAGAAGAAGTCCATTTTTAAACATTTTAAGTATACCGAAACAACATGAAGAATCGGTTTTTGGCTGCGCTGGACATCCCAATATCATAAAACAATCCATTGACTGATTAACAGATCGATCATTTTAATTCCTATCAATGGGAAAATGATTCCTCCAACTCCATACACAAGTAACCGCTTCTTCAATAATGAATTTATCTTGTCGGGAATTAATGTCACACCTTTGAATGCCAAAGGCATTAACACGATCAGAGCAAGGGCATTGAAAATCACAGCACTAAGAATCGTACTCTGAGGAGAGTTAAGGTGTAGAAAGTTGAGTTTTTCAAATTCCGGGAAGACAGGGATAAGCAGAGCGGGAAGAAGCACGAAATATTTGGAAAGGTCGTTACCGATGCTTAATGCAGTCAAAGCGCCTCGTGTCATTAAAAGTTGTTTGCCAATTTCAATAATTTCGAAGATTTTATTCGGATGCGAGTCGAGATCGATCATGTTGGCTGCCTCTTTTGCAGCTTGCGCTCCTTCATTCATTGCTATGCCAAGGTTAGCTTGTGCCAGAGCTGGGACATCATTGATTCCATCGCCGGTCATGGCGACAATGTGGCCTTCGAGCTGCTCTTGCCTTAAGTAGTGCAATTTTTGTTCAGGGCTTGCAGAAGCTAAAAAATGATCAGCGTGAATTTCTTTGGCAATGACGGAAGCTGTCAAGGGATTATCTCCAGTGATCATCACAGTTTTTACGCCCAGTAATTTAAACTCTTGAAATTGGGTCGACAAGCCAGGTTTAATTTTGTCTTTGAGAGTGATGACCCCAAGAATGCGTTGCCCATCAGCGACGATAAGAGGTGTATCCCCTTTTTCAGCAATCATTTGAACGAGCCTTTGAATTTCAGATGGAGCTGTTTTCTCGATAAATTGTTCAATGGCATCGAGGGCCCCTTTGCGAAATTTTTCCTCTCCCATATCGATCCCACTGAGGCGCGTTTGCGCAGAAAAAGGAAAAAAATCATAGGTTATCTTGGGGCGAACGCAGGCAAAAGGAAAACGACTTTTTACGAGTTCAAGAATGCTCCGACCTTCCTTAGTCTCGTCACCAAAAGAGCAAAGATAACAGCCCCTTGCAAATTCCTCCTCAGGGATAGAGAAGGCAGCTGTCATTTCTACCGCAAGACGTTTGCCATATGTGATTGTTCCTGTCTTATCCAAAAGAATTAAGTTAATATCCCCAGCGGCTTCAATCGCCTGTCCGCTTTTTGCAATCACATTCTTTTTCATCAACCGATTAATTCCGGCAATAGTAATGGCGTTCAAGAGCCCGCCAATTGTCGTTGGAATCAAACATGTGAGTAGAGCGATCTGCATTGTAATACTGAGATGAGCCTTATAATAGATGCCGAAAATTTGAAAAGTGACGACCATGACCAAAAAAATCACACACGCACTTGAAAGGAGAATGGTGAGAGCAAGCTCATTGTGAGTTTTTTTGCGTTCGGAGCTCTCGACAAATTCAATCATCTTGTCAATAAATCCCTCTCCTGGGTTGGCCATAACCTTGATGACGATCTCATCAGAGATGACTTTGGTCCCCGCATTGACATATCGAGTCTGGGTTAACGCACGCCGAATCATGGGTTGTGATTCCCCAGTGACGGCAGACTCGTCGATGGTTGCACAACCCGAGATGATCTCTCCGTCGGCGGGAATGGTTTCGTCTTTGCGCACGAGAATCCGATCGCCTTTTTTTAAATCTTTGTAGCTGACAACATTAAGATTTCCCTCTTGATCATAAAGATTGGCCAAAGTTGTCGAACGAGACTTGCGCAAAAGACTTGTTTTGGCCTGACTTCGGACCTCAGCAAGAGCTTCGGCGATATTAGCAAAGAGTACTGTTGCCCAGAGCCAAATCGAAACATGCATCGAAAAATTACCTGTTTCCGATTCGGCAAAAAAGAATTGAACTCCAGTGAGGACTGCTCCTATTTCGGTAATAAAGATAATGGGGTTGCGATACAACTTAAACGGGTTGAGTTTTGCAAAGCCTCGGTAAATGCCTAAAAGAATTCCGCTGGGATAAAAAAGGGAGCTTGCTTTTTGCATGTAACACACTCTAAGTCCCAATTCGGTTCATGAAAAGAAGGTGTTCGTACACAGGTCCCAGTAGAATCGCGGGAAGATAGCCAAGGGCATTGATGATCAAATAGACGGCAATGATCAGGAGAATGAACGTCAATCCTGAAAGAGAGAACGAGGCGGTTTCTTCCAGATTCTTCTTCTTCATCGCCAAAGCGCCAGCAAGGGCCAAAGTGGGAAGGATAATGAGATACCTGCCAGCGAGCATGGTCATCGATGTTGTCATGTTGTAATAGAGGGAGGCCTTGTTAATATTGTCAAAATCACTTCCAGTATTCGACATTGTCGAGGTCATTGCGTATAACATGGCTGTAAAGCCCTGGGGTTTTGTTGTTGAAGGGAGGGCGTTTCCCCAGCCTGTTAGAAAACTGAGCGAAGTGAATCCTAAAATCCCAATAATGTAAATCATGACCGGCAGCATAGTCATTTTCATTTCAAAAGCTTCAATTTTTTTTCCTAAATATTGGGGTGATCTTCCAATAATGAGCGCTGCAATAAATGTGCTGATCAAAACTAAATGGATAACGCTATATAGACCTGACCCTACTCCCCCAAAAATAATATTTCCGACCTGCATATTTTGCAGGAAAATCCCTTGGGCCCATGGATAAAAACAACACTGATCTGAATTCATGGAACCGTTGGAAACCGCGGTGGTTGCTGTGGAAAAGCATGTGGAACCCAAAATGCCAAACCGCTGCTCTTTGCCTTCCATATTTCCTTGGCTTAAGTCAAAGGTCATCGGAGATAAAAGCAAATTTCCTCTGGATTCTAAGTAAGTTGTACAATAGACCCCAAGGAGAAACAGAAAAACCATAAAAATGTAAATGGACCAAGCATGTTTTTGATTGCACACTTTTTTTCCAAAATAATAGATTTGGCCCGCAGGAATTAACATAATGCTTAAGATTTGCAGCCAGTTGCTCAGCGGTGTTGGATTTTCATAGGGATGTGCGCAATCGGCCGAGGTAGGACTTCCCCCATTCGATCCCAAGAGTTTGACCGACATAAAAGAGGCCATGGGACCTTGTACGATCAGTTGTTCTTCTCCTCCGTCGACAGTGTGCGCTTTTGTGTAGGGTTTGAAATTTTGCGGAACTCCTTCTGACATCAAGATCACCGCAAAGAGCAAACCCAAAGGAAGAAATAAGTAATAACAAATGCGGACAATGTCGACCCAAAAATTGCCCAAGCTTTTTGAAGAGTTGCTAGCAATACCTCGCACGAAAGCAGCAGCAACGCAAATCCCAACTCCGGCGGAACAAAAATTTTGTACAACGAGGGCGAATAAGGTAGAAAAATACGACATGTCCTGTTCAGGAGTATAGCTTTCCCAGTTCGTATTCGTGATATAGCTGATCGTGACATTCAGAATTTCACTGAGTTCAAGTGAGGGCATTTTTTGCGGATTTAAGGGCAAGCGACTTTGAAAGAATAAGATCAAAAAAGTAAATAGGAAACAGAACAAAGTAAAAATGAAGAGGGAGGCGCTATATTTCTTCCAGTTCTGTTCCGCGGTGGAGTCAATTCCACAACATCGATAAGTGAACTTTTCTAAAGGTTTTAAAACGATTTCAAGTCCTGTCTTTCCTTCAGGGTCGAGCACTTTAAAAAGATAAAGGCCCATCGGCTTTGCTAAAGCTGTGAGGATGATCAGGAAGAAGGTGAGTTGCAGCCAGTCAGTATATTCCATGAGATTGACAGATCCTTTAAAACTTTTCCGGCCAAACGATTGTCACAAATAAATACAACAGAAGGAAAATGGAAAGAATCCCTGCAAAAATAGCAAACGACAATGCATCCCTCCATCACTGATGGCACTCTATATCGAATGAAAAAAATCTTGTCAAACACCGTCACAAGCCGTGCAGGGCACAAGCAATTAAAAGAAGGTCGAAAGAGGATCGATGTCGATAAAAAGACGGTAATCCTTTTCTTTTTTGGTCAGGGGCTGAATCAGAGGGGATAAGCGCCCTAATTTTTCTGTTTTGATCAAAAATTGAAAGCGGAAGTCTCCTTTGACCCTCGCATAGCCGCAGGGGACGATCGGCAGGATTGTAAAGTGGGGAGGCAGTTGCCGGATCAATTGTTTGCGCAAAGATGCCGCAGCATGACGAACGGTTTCTACACTTTTACCGCTGAAAGTGAATTTGATGAGATGAGTAAAGGGAGGGTAGTGAAAAAGTTCCCGTACAGCAATTTCTTGTTCAAAGAATCTGGCATAATCTTGTTCTCTGGCAAGTTCGATGATGCTGTGATCGGGCATCTGTGTTTGGATGATGACTTCTCCAGTCAAATTGCCTCGTCCCGATCTACCAGCGACTTGGGTGAGCAATTGGAAGACGGTCTCAGAAGCGCGAAAATCGGGGATTTGCAGATTTCCGTCGGCATAAAGAACTCCCGCGAGTGTGACTTGAGGGAAATGCAGTCCTTTGGCGATCATTTGCGTGCCGATCAGGACATCGGCTTTTCCTGCACGGAACCGTTTGAACAAAAGCTCATGAGTCCCTTTATGGCGTGTCGTATCCGCATCCACCCTCAATGTTCTGACTTCAGGTAGGACAGCGTGCAGAGCGCGTTCCACCATTTCTGTCCCAGCTCCTTTGAATTTCAGGCTGCCCTCTGCTTTACATTTAGGACATTCGCGCGGAGGTGGGGAGAGGCGCTGATCGCATAGGTGGCAGGCCAGTAGATTGTCGCCGAGGTGGAAAGTGAGATTCACATCGCAGCTGGGACATTGTAAAGTATGCAAGCAGTTGCGACATGTTTGTGCAGTATGATAGCCGCGACGGTTTAAGAAAAGGATGGCCTGTTCGCCCATCTCGATGCGCTGTTTGATCGCTGCGAGCAGCTGGTCGGAAAAGAGCGTAAATCCCTTTACTTTTGCAAACTCAGCCCTCATGTCCACAACGGTGACGTTGGGCATTGTTGCACTATCCGCACGATGTTTTAAAACGCTAAGTTGGTATTTGCCTTTTTTCGCATTGGAGTAACTTTCCATGCTTGGCGTTGCACTTCCAAGAATGACCGTTGCGTTAGCGAATTTGCCGCGCATGACCGCCACATCGCGTGCATGATAAGCTGGAGCTTCATCCGACTGTTTATAGGAGGCTTCGTGTTCTTCATCGACGATGATCAGTCCCAGGTTTTGCAATGGGCTAAAGATAGCAGACCGAGCACCAATGATGATAGGCGCTTTGCCATTGCGGATTTGATGCCAGGTATCGTGGCGCTCTCCTTGGGAAAGCCGGTAATGGAAGATAGCAATTTTTTCTTGAAAACGACTTTTCAAACGTTCAATCATTTGCGAGGTAAGAGCAATTTCTGGAACTAGAAATAATGCTCCTTTATTTAAGCGAAGAGCATACTCTATCGCTTGCAAGTAAATTTCCGTTTTTCCACTTCCTGTCACCCCATGGATGAGGCGCACTTCAAAATGCTGTCCCTCTAAACTCATTTTAATCTTTTCTAAAGCCTCTTGCTGTTCGTCATTTAATCTTTTGGGCTTTGTTGGAAAATATTCTTCATCATTCAGAGGAGAGCGGTCAACCTGGACTTTTTGACAGTACAAGATTTTTTTTTTGATGAGGTTTTCAATAGGACCGCGTGAGATCTTCGCGGTTTCTAAGAGTCTTGTCAGTAAAATTCCTTTAGGAGATTTTAAAACAGTGTCGAGGGCTAATGCTTGTGTAGGATGGGTTCTCCTCAACTCCTCGCACACAGATGCGAGTTGGGGGATCGATATCGCGGGCGTGATCAGCAATTGTTCTTTGGCTTTAGCCTTTCCCCTGACACTTGAGGGAAGGATGGTTTTTAAAACTTTGCGTAAGGGAGTGCAATAGTATTCCGAAATCCACTGCGCAAGACGAAATAATTCTTCTGTGATATAGGCTTTATCGGAAAAAACCTCAGCAATTTCTTGTAGCTTAGCTAACAGACTGTGTTCCTTAATTCCGACAACAGTTCCTTGTCGATGCGATGTGCGCACGGGAATTTTTACCCGTGAACCGACATGGACTTTTTCCATCAGTTCCATGGGGATACGATAGTCGAGCGGGCGGTCTAAAGCATCGTCGAGGATCACTTCAGCAATTGCTAAAAGGGTTACTTCTTGAGCATGTGACATAGCGTTTTCCAAAGAAGCGCCTTATGCTCAAGAGATCGATACGTGGAGACAGGGGAAAGAACAAGAAGGGGCGTTTGATCTAAAAAAATTTGAGCTTGTGCGGGGAGTGCTTTATAAAAACGCATCAGCTCGGGCAGTCTCTGGATAGTATCCGAAGAAATGATGAGACGCAATGAATTTTTTTCAAAAAATAGGTCCCAGCGTTTTTCTCGTTCCAGCTTTTCGGCCATCAAGATTTTTACTTTGGTCAAACGTTGATCAATGGCTTTGGCAAGCGTTTTTAAAAAATCCAAGGTTTCTGAACGAGAATCACAAACGAGCAAGATAACATCAGCATCGATAATTTTTTCTTTCCAAGCGTTGGAAATTCTTGTCGCTCCTCTATCATCGGGAATTTGATCAAGAAGTTTTAACGAGGGAGCAATTCGCTGAAGCGTTTTTTGGATGGGGGAGTGTGCTGCTGGCGCTGAATCAGAGAGTTTGTCTGCAAGTGGCTCTCTAGTGGGGGGTGTCTTGGGTTGGGCAGATGTGGTCTTTTCTTTAAAACTTTGCGGCTGCGTGGCGGCTTGGATATTTTGTGTTGTCACTAGCTCTTTATTCTTTTGAAAAAAGGCGCAATTTTCTGGGCTAGCAAAATGAGAGCGCCTGGGCAATAAAGGGTTCTTCAGATAAGAGAGTGTGTCCCGGATAAGATCGCGAAGAGGGTCAGGCATGGGCAAGTTCAGTTAGCAAAATTTTAAATTCAGAGATCTGCGAAAAAAAACCGCGTTGATGATACCGGTCGCACATTTTTTCTCCCAGGATTTCCAAGTCGCAAGAGTGGATTTTAAGGAGGTATGCGTGGAGATATCCTTTGTGCAGGATTGAGTCGATCGTGTCGTGATTTTTGAGTAGAAAGTGGAGGAGATTTTCATTTTCTCTACAGGTGGCGATGAGTGGCTCAAAAGCAAGGTAGATCATCTGCAGTGACTTAACAAACAGTTCGTAAGAGATTTTCTTTTTCTTGAACAGAGATGTTAAAGTTTTTGTCAGTTGGGCATCGAAATGTTTAACGGATTTGGAGTGATCGGGAAAGCTATCTTTAAGCAGGATGCTGTGCTCCTGGGCTTTGTTGAGATAACCGGTAACAGATGACCAATCATAAGGAAAATGGCGCGGGTGAAGGGAAAGGATGATTTCCCAATTTTCGTTCCGACAAAAGGCTTTATGAGCTTCGAAGAGTTCAAATAGAATAAATTGGATGAGCAAGCTGCGGTGGTGTCTTTCACTGATCGCTCGAGGAGAAAAAAGGGAGATGCGTTTTTTCAACAACATTGGTTTTCTCATACTTTAGGATGACGACCCGTTTGCGTTCAATATGTCAAATTAAAAAAAGAATGACAACTCGTTTTTTGCTGTACCGCGCGCAGGAAGGTTTTGTGAATTTGGACTAGAGCGAGGCAAAGCCGCAGCCAGTCCAAATTTACAAAACCTGACGGAGCGCGGTATGCTTCTTTGACGTCAATTGTAGCGATTGCTAAGGTGCGAAGAAAGAAGGAGAGGACATGAGGACGCAGTTTTTTTTGTTCACTTTGATGTTGATGCAGGGAATCTGGGCCGCAGGACCTGAATTGCATTGTGAAAAGAACTGGGGGGAGAGAACATGGGAAGGGATGAAGTTTCATCGCTATCACTTGCGCGCCGAGCATTTCCCTCCCAATAAAAAGTATCGCCTCGTTGTTGAAAGTTTTGATGGCACCCACACAGAAACATTTAATTATCTCTCTAACAAGAAAGGGCATCTGGTTCTTGTCCGTCCTGACGAGGATTATAAAGATGAGATCTATGCGATTTGCCCAGCAAAAAGAGGGGAAAGGCTCACCTTTTGGATGAGGTCAGAGGAGGATGCCTATTGCACTCAACTCGTCCCATTTCCTCTGGAAATAAGATCCAAAAATGGCGTGACACTCAATTTGGAGCTGCGTGGCGAAAAAGGGGAGAAATTCCTCTTGTCTGTTGAAGAGCTAGAAGCCTATGAGGAAATAGAGCTGTTTCTTGCAGCTCAAGAGAATCAGGTTCTACTTAAGACAGAACAAGTCAACGAGTATGGGGAATTGACAGCGATCATCGATCTTCCTGTTGATCTTCATGGAGGGGAAGCAAAGCTCATTTTAAAGAGAAAAAAAGAACAGATCGTTTTCCCTTTTCAATGGGGGGCTCCAGCACTGAAGATCGTCGGAGCTTGCTGTTTCGAAATTAGGTAGCGGAGTTATTGATCCAAAGAAAAGAGAGAATCGGCGTAGGCTGCAGGATCAAAAGGTTCGAGATCTTCAATCTTTTCTCCTACACCTACCCATAAAACGGGGATCCCAAATTCTTGGTAAATGGAAAGAATGATTCCCCCTTTGGCCGAGCCGTCGAGTTTAGCTAAGATAATTCCATTGAGAGGGGTGACCTGGTCAAAGACCCGGGCTTGGTCAATCGCATTTTGGCCCGTGGTGGCGTCCAGGACGAGCAAGGTCTCGTGAGGAGCTGTAGGAACGACCTTCCCGCAGACTCGACGGATCTTTTCGAGCTCTTTCATGAGATCCGTCTTGTTTTGCAATCGTCCCGCAGTGTCGATGAAAACCACGTCCGCACCGCGAGCTTTTGCTGCTGTCAGGGCATCAAAGGCAATAGCAGAAGGATCTGACCCCGGCTTGGATTTCACAATTTCGATGCCTAGACGACCAGCCCAAGTGGAAAGTTGTTCGATTGCGGCAGCGCGAAACGTGTCTCCAGCGGCCAGAAGGACTGTTTTTCCTTCTTTTTGCATCCGCTTTGCCAATTTAGCAATCGAGGTCGTTTTTCCGCTCCCGTTGACGCCCACAATGAGATAAACATAGGGCTTGTCCGCATCCTGTTGCTTGAGTGCCTTGTGGCTTGTTTGATTTAAGATCGACAAGGTATAATCGTGAAAAATTTTCACGATCTCTCCAATCTCATTGGTCGGCTTTGTGCGAAGCTGTGAGCGTAAATGTTCGACAAAAGATGCCGCGCATTTTGTGCCGAGATCGGCTTCAAACAGAATTTGTTCCAGCTCATCAAAGGTATCTTCACTCCAGGGTTTTCCGAAGAGTGCTTGGATCCGTTGAGTAAGAGCGGAGCGCGTTTTGCTGAGGGCATTTTTGATCTTTTCATAGCCGCTTTTAAGAAAATTAAACATGGGAGCCCATTTCCCTATCAAAAGTGAAATATACCGAAACAACATGAAGAATCGGGATTTTGGCAAAGCTGGCGCCTAGAGTTTGAACCAGCGAAGCGGCGGTGCTGCGGACACTTCCAAAAGAGCACGATTGCTCTTTTGTAAGGGAAGCAGGCGCCTTGAACAAGTTGCGCGATGCAGGCGGGTTCAAAATCTGGGATGTCCAGCGCAGCCAAAACCGATTCTTCATGTTGTTTCGGTATAAAATGAATTGATGGAAAAGGCGAGTCTAGCAGATAAGGAAATTAAGGTATAAGAGGAAGGTGATGAATACTCACGAATACCAGGCTAAAGAAATTTTAAAACGGTACAACATCCCCATTCCTGCATTTGGTGTCGCGACAAAAAGCCACGATGTGGACACGATCATTAGGCACTTAGGTCTTCATGAGGCCGTCATCAAAATTCAAGTCCATGCGGGCGGGCGCGGAAAAGCGGGCGGTGTTAAATTTGCCAAGACTCCCGACGAAATTGCTAAAGTTGCCGAGAGTTTGATCGGCATGAAGATGGTCAATAATCAAACGGGTCCTTTAGGGGTGGTTGCCCACAAAGTTCTCATTTCTAAGCCGCTGGACATAAAAAAAGAATACTACCTCGGCGCCGTCATCGACCGCGAGAATGCTGTGCCCATCCTAATCGCTTCCCCTGAAGGAGGAATGGAAATTGAAGAAGTTGCCGCCAAACATCCCGATAAAATCTTGAAATTACCTATTGAGCTCAATGGGGTTGTTAGGGGATTTCGGTTAGTCAAGCTATGTAAATTTATGGGATGGAAGGAAGAAATGGCCAAAATGGGCGCTCACATCGCAAAAGGGGTGGCCAGAGCGTTCATCGATACAGATGCATCGCTTTTGGAAATCAACCCTCTTGTCGAGTCAAAAGAGGGAAAATTATGGGCATTGGATGCTAAGTTGTCGATTGATGATAACGCACTTTTTCGACAGCCTGAGATCACTTCTTTTTACGATCATACCCAGCACACTGAGAACGAAGTGGCAGCCAGAGAACACGAATTAGCTTACATCGCTCTAGATGGGAATATCGGGTGTATGGTCAATGGCGCCGGGCTTGCGATGGCGACGATGGACATCATCAAATATTATGGGGGGATACCCGCGAATTTTCTCGATGTCGGCGGGGGAGCTTCCAAAGAAAAGGTCGCTGCCGGCTTTAAAATTATTTTAAGCGATCCCAAAGTTAAAGCCATTCTAGTCAATATTTTTGGCGGCATTATGAATTGTGCCACACTTGCGGAAGGCATTATCGATGCAGTCACCGACATGGGAATTAAAGTTCCTCTTGTTGTGAGAATGGAAGGAACAAATGTAGAACAAGGTAAAAAGTTGCTCGAGAAATCAAAACTGCCGATCATCACTGCCGATGGGCTCGCTGAAGCTGCAGAAAAAGTGTATGCGCAATTAAAATAGGTTAAGCGATGGCAATCTTGGTTCACAAAAAGACAAAAGTGATTACCCAGGGAATTACTGGACAGGCCGGGAAATTTCATACAGAACAATGTATGTTATATGGCACGCATTTCGTGGGTGGAGTCACACCTGGAAAAGGGGGACAAGAAGTCTTAGGGCTGCCCGTATTTGACACGGTAGAAGAAGCGAGAAAAGCAACGCTATGCGACGCGACGATGATTTTTGTGCCGCCGCCCTATGCTGCGGATGCCATTATCGAGGCTGAAGATGCAGGCATTCCTTTAATCGTTTGCATCACAGAAGGGATTCCTGTGCGCGATATGCTAGAGGTCAGTCAAACGATGCGCGACAGTAAGTGCAGTCGGCTGATTGGGCCGAATTGCCCAGGAGTCATTACGCCCGACGAATGCAAAATCGGGATCATGCCAGGCTACATTCACAAACGAGGGCAAATCGGAATCGTATCTCGTTCAGGGACATTGACTTATGAAGCTGTCTGGCAAACGACGATTTTAGGGCTTGGGCAATCTTCCTGTGTAGGAATTGGCGGAGATCCGCTCAATGGAACCCATTTTATTGACGTTCTGAAGCTCTTTGAAATGGATCCCGATACCAAAGGAATTTTAATGATCGGAGAAATCGGGGGGATTGCGGAGGAGCAGGCGGCAGAATGGATCAAAGGCAACTGCACTAAACCCGTGGTTGGATTTATCGCTGGAGTGACCGCTCCAGCAGGAAAAAGAATGGGGCATGCAGGCGCAATTATCTCTGGAGGAAAAGGAGATGCAAAAAGTAAAATGGCCGCCCTTAAAGCGGCGGGCGTTACCGTGACGGAATCCCCTGCACTGATGGGCGAAGCGATGTTGAAAGCAATGAAAAGAAGACCTTAATCATGCTTCATTTTTCTGGACGTATCCCGATCAGCATCTATCCGACGTTTTGGATCTTTGCTGCATTAATCGGCTATATCAACAGCATGAGTTTCATAGGGACGTTGATTTGGGTAGCGATCATTTTTGTGTCGGTTCTATTCCATGAATTTGGCCATGCTTTGACAGCGTTGATGTTTGGTCAGAATCCCCGCATCGAACTTGTCGCTTTAGGCGGTCTCACTTATCACAGTGGCCACAATGGAAAAACGCTTTCTTTTTGGAAGCAGTTTTTTATCGTTCTCAATGGTCCGATTTTCGGGTTTCTCCTCGCGATCCTAGCGACGATTTTGTTGCAAGTTCCGGCGCTTTCTCAGGGGATGACAGGATCGATCCTTTCTTTGACTCGTGTTGTCAATCTGTTTTGGACGGTAGTCAATCTTCTTCCAGTGCTGCCTCTGGATGGAGGGCAATTGTTAAGGGTCATCTTGGAAGGAATTTTTGGTCTCAAGGGCTTTAAATATGCGATTCTTACTAGTATGATCGTCGCTGTTGCGATCAGCCTCTTTTTCTTCCTCACTCAAGCTTTTTTGATCGGTGCGCTTTTTTTTCTGTTGGCATTTCAGAGCTACGATACATTCAGGCGTACCCGGCACCTCTCTGAAAATGATCGTGATGATTCTTTGCGCGAGCAGTTAGAAAAAATCGAAGAGCTCATTCAAACGGGTAATAAGGAAGAGGCCCTGCGTCTTTGTCAGGACATCCGGGCCAAAGCAAAAAAGGGAATGATTTACGAGCTTGCGACTCAATACATGGCTTTTTTAAAATATGAAAAAGGCGATTCGAAAGAATCCTACGAATTGCTGAAGTCCATACGCGAAGAGCTCAGCGGAGATTCGCTCTGCTTACTTCATAAATCTGCCTTTGAGCAAAAGGATTTTCTTCTCGTTGTCGAACTTGCGGGAACCTGCTTTCAAAATTGGCCGACAGCAGAAACTGCCCTGCGCAATGCTTATGCCCATGCCCACCTAAAGCAAGTCGTTCCTACCGTGGGGTGGCTGCAAACAGCCATCAATGAAGGGCTTTCTAATAGGAAAGATGTTCTTTCCAACCAAATCTTTGATCCATTTCGCGACGATCCCTCTTTTCGAGCTCTGCTGGAGAGTTCTTAGGAGCATAAGAGTGCGCTCTGATACAGTTAAAGGGAATTGCAATTCCCTCGTTATTCTTTAAATCGATGAGTATCGAGAAGAAGTAAGCGAAGCTCAATTCTATCCGAAAGCGCATTGTCTCTCTTCATATTTCCTAGTTCGATTTCTGTTTTTCCATCGGCAGGGCAAACGAGCTTGCCGTTTAATTTTTGTTGATTATTTAATATGTTCTTTAAAACATGTTCTTCATATAGCCTGCCCATTTCTTCAGGCTTATCGATGTAAAAAGGAGAACGAATGGGACGACCATCCGGACTGGTAATTTTACAAAAGACCGAATCCTTTTGATATTGCTCAGGGATTAATTTAGGATAAACTTGCTCTAAATATTTCTGCAGATTGAGAGCGGTCCAGGTTCTATAATCAGTGGCTGGATACTGAACAACACTGGTGATTAGCGCTTCAAGGCCTTTATAGCCGATATAGGATAAAGCGGGGGCTGAAATGTAGGCTGGAACTGCTTCTGTTAGTTGAGTGCTCAGGTGATTTATGCTATTTTTCCATACCATTCCAGAATAGGAAACGATATTTTGGTTTTCTTGGTAAGAGGGTAATCGTAAAGCTTCACTCACTCCAGGTAAGTATTTTTTAATGATTGCAGGGGTAAAAAATGTCGTTAAAAGCATTGCAGTAGTGCTCGCAGTTGTCCAATTGCAATAACTTTGGATATAGGATTGTTTGGTCATTCCTATTTGATTCGGCTGTTGTTCAGATTCAGAATTGATTCCATCCACTACGAATTGTTGATTTGCGAGAGCTTCTTTTATCTCTTTTTCCCAATCCGGGGAATCTAAATCGATATGTTCAACAAGTTTCCTCAATTCTTCTCTTGGAATTGGACCATGAATACTTCGAGGGAAATTTGCAGTCTTAGCAACAGTCGAGTTTTCCTCGAGAAAAGTAGCATTCTTCCGTTCGTAAGAACCATTGGAGTAATAATAACAGTTTTGATTTATTATACTTGCATTGTTTGGTATTATTGACATAATTGTCTCGCATATTTATTGTTTTTATTAACACTATATATTTTACTAAAATCTTATAAAAACTTCAATTTATTTTGTGATTTTTTTAAAACCAATTAATGTAATTTATTAATTTTATTTAATATATAAATTAAATTTTAAAATTAAAGGTTATGTATTAGTTTTGCGAAGTTGGTCCATCAAAAGGAGACTTAGACGTACCTAACAAGGGTACGTCCTCAAAAACCTGTGGCAAGCACTGAATGTCATTTGGATCCATGCCAGGCTTTGCATTTATCGATCTCAATCAGGCATGGATCCAAATGGTCTTCAACTTTTGCCATGAGTTTTTAAGGACGTACACCTAACAAGGCACTAAATAAATCCCTTTCCTCTTTTCTTTAAAGATTCTTAGAGCTATAAATCCATCTTTTATTCCATCGCTTTGTCCGTTTTTTGGAGGGATCCGATGTCGTTTAGGTTTTTCTATTCATTGACTGCATTTTCTCTTACTTTTCATCGTATTCTTTCTGCGGATGCGATGGATCAGGAGTTCGAAGAGGTGCTTATAGAAGATAGTGTGGTGTCGACAGATAAAAAAGCGGAGTCTCCCGACTCCAACCGTCGAATTGCCCTTCCTGCAAAAAGTTCTCCTGCAACATCAGAACAGAAGAAAGTTGCATCGGAAAATACGGAAAACACGGCCCCTAAAAAGCTTAAACCTCAATATGCTGGAGCGCGTCGAACTCCTGAAAAAGTGAAAAGCGAAGATGAGAAAAAAAATAGTCCTCGAATCAAGAACCAATGGTTTTCAAGCAAAACGCATCCTAAAGTGGAGAAAAAAGAAGTTGTTGAAGTCAAAAATGAGAGGACTGCTGAACTTCCCTCTGACCGCCCTCATTATACCAAAACGAATAACTCTCTGAGATCTCCTCGCGTCGCTCAGCTGGACCTTTCTAGTGATGCGTCTACAGAAAGCCAGCCAGTACGCCCGCAGGTTCGAGAGGAACGCGAGCCCGAGGTTCCCTATTATCCAAGAGGAGGGTTTCAAGCGCCTAGAGGGCACTTCTTTTTCACAGGAGAATGGCTCTATTGGAGAACACGTCAAGAAGGGATGGAGTTTGCCACATCCAAAAAAGTCGAATTCGATTTTCAATCCGGGTTTCGCGTCGGGTTAGGTGTGCACCTGCCCTATGACCGGTGGGAAATGTACGTCAATTACACTCGATTTAATCCCGATGGCTCCAAAAGTGTCCATGGGTCGTTTTATCCGCTATTTCTTTTCGAAGGAGCTGGTGCGCAAGGCCCTAGCGTTGCGGAAGCTCGTGCTCATTGGAAAATCGAGTTTCAAAATCTCGATATCGAAATCAGTAGAGCATTTTATCTTGCCAAGACACTCGTACTTCGGCCGTTTTTTGGGTTGAAAGGAGCCTGGATCGATCAGAGCGCCCACATGCGTTATGAGGGGGGATTTATTCCAGCAGGACAGATTTTCCGCACGCATTTCAAAAATGATTTTAAAGGAGCTGGGCCGCTGATCGGTGTGGAATCCAATTGGTTGGTTGGGGCTGGCTTTAGCTTCTTCGGCGATGTAGCGGCTGCTCTTGTTGTCGGTCATTTTGATAATGAACAGCAGCAGCATCAACTCGATGGAGCCAAGGTCGTTGATTTGAATAGTGATTTCAATCTCGTCAGTCCCACGGTTCAAGTTGTTGCCGGCCTTGCCTGGAACCGCAATTTCAATAAAGAACGATGGCATGCTGGACTCAGCGCAGGTTTCGAATCGCAATACTGGTGGGGCCAGAATCAAACAGAACAGTTTACCGACAAAGATTTTCCAATCTACGTCCGTGAAAAAGGCGGCCTTGCGTTTTACGGCCTGACGTTAAGAGCGCGCTTTGATTTCTAGAGCCACTTGTAAAAATGCACGCCAGCAGAAAATCGATGATTTTGGGTACGTCCTCAAAAACCTATGGCAAGCACTGAATGTCATTTGGATCCATGCCAGGCTTTGCATTTATCGATCTCAATCAGGCATGGATCAAAATGGTCTTCAACTTTTGCCATGAGTTTTTAAGGACGTACGATTTTGGCATCTATTGACAGAACCCGCACAGCGGGTTCGGTTGGCGGCGGCGAAGACATACTTGAGAAAGTAGAGGAGCCGCCACCAAGTCAAAAGATGGCAAAAGGGCGATTTTATGCGACGTGCATTTTTGCAAGCGGCTCTCTATTCCACCTTAATGGAATAGAATCGGGTCATATTTCCTTGGCGCACGAGTAAAAGGATCCGCTTATTCTCCGGTTGGCTGAGCGCGTCGTTGAACTCGCTCACATTCGTGACTTTTTTGTGGTTGACGGCTTGAATGAGGAAGCCGGGACGCAGGCCGGCTACTGCCGCAGCAGAGCCTGGTTTGATCTTAGTAATCACAACACCTTCTTCTTTCTGCGTCAACCCAAGCTGTCTTGCAAGATCGGGAGTGAGAGTGTCGATCTCCATCCCTAGTTTTTGGATGAGATTACCACATGCTGCCATATTGTCGGACGCTGTGCCAAGAGTGACAGGGATGGTAAGGGTCTGGCCTTTGCGGTTGATTTTCAAATCGAGCATTGTCCCTGGATTCATCAGCGAAATCTCATTTCTGAAGCTTTGCAGGGCTTTGATCGGAATTTTATTGTACTCTAGGATGATGTCTCCTTGTTTTAAGCCAGCCTTATCCGCAGGAGAGTCTTTGATGACCTCGGAAATAAGAGCTCCCTCTGGTTTGGGCAAATTGAAAGCATCGGCGATATCCTTATCCACAGGTTGGAGGGAAACACCGAGGAAGCCACGTGTTACGGACCCCTTGTCGATGATTTGGGCCATGATATTCTTTACCATATTGCTCGGGATCGCAAAGCCGATTCCCATATACCCGCCGGTGCGCGAGGCGATCGCTGTATTAATTCCAATCACTTCTCCTTTCAAGTTCAGCAAGGGGCCGCCTGAATTGCCCGGATTGATCGCGGCATCCGTCTGAATAAAATCTTCATAGTCGGTGATACGTAAGTTTTGTCTTCCTTTTGCGCTGACAACGCCAACCGTTACGGAGGCTTCAAGCTGGAAAGGGCTGCCGATAGCAATGACCCATTCGCCAACATCGATTTCATCGGAATCACCTAGTTTGATAAAGGGAAAGTCTTTCCCTTCGATTTTGACGATAGCGATGTCCGTGTGGGAATCAGAGCCGACGACAGTCGCATCGATCTCACGCCCGTCATTGAGCACAGCTGTAATTTTATCCGCGTCTTTAACGACGTGTGCATTCGTCATGATGTAGCCATCAGCGCTTGCCAAAAAGCCTGAACCTTGGCTGAGCTGAGGGGCTGGCCTCTGGGGCTGGCCGCGATAAGGCATGCCAAAGAAACGATGGAAAAAATCATCCGCGTTGAAATCGTAAGGATTTTGATAGCCATAAGGATAACCGCTCTCATCTTGGTCAGGAGTATTGCTCTGCACTTTGATAAAGACGACTGCTGGAATCGATTTTTTCGCTACTGCGGTAAAAGCCTTTGAGGTCTGTTCAGCTGAACAACAGGCACAGACACAATTATCGTTGTTTTCTGCTTGTGCAAAAGCTTGTGGAGAAGACGATAAAGCTGCGCAGGTGATAGCGACAAGTGAAAAAGGGGTGAAATGCAACATATTTTTTTACTCCTTATTAACCTACTATAAGAGGGAATTGCAAAACTCAGGTTATTACGATCAGTGACCCTATTTATAACTCAGCGGACGCAAAAAAGCAAATATCCAAACAGGAGGGAATTTATTTTCCCGATGAAAATTTTCCCTTAGGAAAATTCTTCATCGAGAAACCCTCTAAATGGAGGACACAGGAAGAGGAGTTTTTCCCAAAGACAAAAGAGCGTTTTCTTTATTGAGAAGGTCTCTTCCAGCAAAAGAAACGATGGTTCCATGATCTTTTTTGGGGAGCAGCTCCGATTCTACAGCGTGTCTTAAATCTTTTGAGGTTAGACTGAGCAAACGATCTCTAAATTCTTGGCGCATTTCCTTGGTTTTTCCATCGCGCAGCCAGCTATAGGCAGTTAAGGCACGACTTCCAGGAGAGATGGGAATGTCAAATTGCTGAATGATCCCAAGTTTTGCTTCTTCGAGATCTTGTTCCGAGAAGTGTCCAGCAGAGACCTCATCGATTGCCTCATGAAATGTTTGCAGCGAGGCGGCAATGTGCGGATCTCGATAAGAATGAAAATTAAAATTCCCAAGACTGGAACTATAAGTTGCGCCGCAGCCGTACGCTCCTCCTTGTTCACGAATCCTGCGGTGTAGAATTTTATTGTCGAAAAGCACTGTGGAAACAGTCAATGCAGGAGCAAACGGATGGAGATAGGTGACGGATTTGAAAGCCTCTGTATTGAAAGCCACCTGTGAGGCGATGGTACGAGCCTGCGACATGACAGGGTGTATAGGAAAATCAAACTTCCAGGGATTAAACGGGGTTTTAGGGATAAAATCTGCAAGCCCATAGTAGCCGTTCTTCTGGATCTCTTGCAGCGTTTCCTTGGGGCAACTTAAGACGAGATGAGGGTCATGAAAGGTGAATAACTGTTCTTTTAGAGAAAAGAGCTTCTCAATCCATTGATTTAAATTTGCTTGAGAGGTTTTGCTCAAGTGCTCAATGGTTTTAAAATAACGCAGTCCATACCAAGCCTCGTTAATGTGAGAAGCAGGAGAAAACCCACTGAGAGCGAGTTGAATGGCGTAGCGCATCGCTTGACGATTCAAGCGGCTCAGTTGGGCATCCCTCAGTTGCATGACAAGTTCTTCAATGCGTTTTTTTTCATCGAAGCGCGGCTTTAACATCGTATCACGCATGAGAACAAATAATTTGTCCATTTTGCGATGTAAAGCTTTTCCACGTAAACTAAAAGACGGCCTGGCCATTTTTGTGTCACCAGTCTGAAGGTGGAGAGCACAAGAGGCGCCAATGCCACCTGTATGCGCCTGAATGTATTCTAAATTTTGCGCATAGTGACGGCCTCCACTGCCAATTTCTGGAATTAGCGATGTCAGCAAATGCACAAGCGGCAAGTCCGCGTCATCGATATGTGGAAGATCAAAGATCAAATCCGCATAGACGATATGGTTGGTAAAGCAATCATGGTGGAAAATATTGAGATTGCCTTGAGTGTAGTGTTTTAAAGAAAAATCACGCACGACCGGAGAAACGTCTTCAAGCGTGACTTTGGGAAGGCAATTCAGAGATTGTTGCTCGGTGTGTTTCTGATAAATGGCAAGGTCTTGGCTTTGTTTAATGATTTCCGCAACTATCTTTTTTGAAAACGATTTTCGAATTTCCTGTAGATGTTGATTCTCTTGTTTGGTCTCTTCAGAAGAAAGCTGGCGATCCGGATGCATCACAAGACGCAGAGAATGCGCATTATTGAGAAAATACTTTTTAATGAGGTTGGGAAGATAGTTGGGATCTTTAGTTTTAGTAAGTAATTTCTCAAAGAGTGAATGGACGAGAAGCGAGTTTTCCGGATTGCAGCCATGCTGTTTTGCAAGAGCTGAGCGCATGAATAAGGTCAATCCAAAAGGAGCATGGTCACCAGTAATTTCAAGGCGATTGAAT
Source organism: uncultured Verrucomicrobiae bacterium (assembly GCA_963718565.1). GTDB lineage: Bacteria > Chlamydiota > Chlamydiia > Chlamydiales > Rhabdochlamydiaceae > CAJCIW01. The sequence continues at coordinate 1,159,233 of OY970364.1, read as the reverse complement.
TCGAGCTGGTGAATAGCAGCTTCAATCAAATGGGAGGGAATGTTTTGCTCAGCTATCGAAGCTAAAGCTTTTTTCAAGGCAGCCTCAAGTTTCTCCACATTTTCGGGGTCACATCCTTTGCAGACGATCGCATAAGGAACCTCACTCATTTCCGGATCCATGTAAGCGTCTGCATGGATGCACAGTTTTGTCTCCAAAAGGGCCGCCTTCAACAGCGAAGCATCTGTTTCCATTAAGATGGAATCGAGCACGGTGAGGGCTAAAACCTCCTCTTGATCCATTAAAGGCGCGGTTAAAAACCCAAAAGCGACAATTGTCCGATGGGAGAGATCCTCGCTTTCACTGACTGGATAGCGCATTTCTTTGTGGAGGGGAGCTGAGAATCTTTTTTGTCTGGGCAAGGGAGGAATGGGGAGCAGTTTTGGGACATTCTTGAGCGCTTTTTCTGCAATAAAATCGAGATGTTTTTTTATGGGCAGGTCCCCATAGAAGAAAAATAAGCAGCGGCTGGGATGATAATAGGTCTCATGGAATGCGATCAATTCTGCATAAGTGAGATTGGGAATTTCTTTAGGATCGCCGCCCGAGTTATAAGCATAAGGAAGATCGGGAACAAGACTGGCCATCAACGCATGCCATAGGCGTGTGTCCGCAGAAGCGAGATTGCCTTTCATTTCGTTGAAGACAATTCCTTTGTATTCCAAAGGAGTATTGGGATCTTTCGGGTCGAGAAATTCAAGTCGGTGCCCTTCCTGAAGAAAACTCAGCCTTTTAAGTTCAGGGTGAAAGACAGCATCGATATAGACTTCCATCAGATTGTAAAAGTCCTTCTCGACTTGAGAGGCTGCGGGATAGCAAGTGAAGTCAGAGCCTGTTAAGGCATTCATGAAAGTATTCAAACTGCGCCGGCTCATCGAAAAAAAAGGGTCTTTGACAGGAAATTTTCGAGAACCGCAGAGAACGGTGTGCTCTAGAATATGCGCAGCGCCGTTGGAGCTTGATGGGAAAGTCTGGAAAGAAAGGCAAAAGAGATTTTCAGGATCATCATTGCCGATATGCATAATCTGAGCGCCGCTCGGCAAATGCTGCAATTCTCGGAGTACACAATTCAGTTCAAGAAGAGGAAGGCATTTTGTAACGACAAAATCACCGTGTGTTTCCCCGGCCTCCTTCAAAAAATGAGGATCTAAAGCCATACCCGTCCATTGTTCCAACGCAAACAGAATAGAGAAACCTTAACTTTTTGCCAAGACCTGGTTGACAAATGGACAGGGTATAGGAAATTAAGAAGAATTTTTTAAACTTAGTAAAGGTTTTTAAAGTGTCTCTTTTCCACATGTCGGGGACAAAGCACTGCGTGTCCTTTATCCCCTGCTGGCCCCCTTGGGAATCATCTCGCTTTGCCAAATCGCGTGCTCGTCGAGGGGCCGTGCAAAGCACTGATCCCCCCCATGCGCTGACCGCGCTCTCCTGCGCTGCGATTTTGCTGTGCGAAATGATGAACCCAAACAGGGATGAGCCCGCTGCAATCATCTATGGGAGTAGCGCCTTCTGGAAATTCAAAACGTTCAGGCATTTTCATCCCATAATTTAGAATTTGGCCCTTGCATGAGCTGTTCTTCTTCTTGTTTGATTAGTTCTGCAATAAATCTTGAGTCAGGTTGTTGTGCTTCTAAATTCATTGTTCCTTTGAGGTAGCGGACTTGCTTTGCGGCCATTTTTCTTGCCTGCTTATGCCGAATATTATCTATGGAATCTTCTAGAAGTGGAACAATCACAAGGTCACATGAAATTGCGCTTAAAATTTTGTTCAATGTTGACAGGTTTGCATCGAGAAGCTGCAAGTTCTCCGCGCTTGAAATTTATATGTCAATTTTAGAAATCCCTCAACGACTTGCAATTCTTAAAAATCTTCAGATTATGGCTGCTTTAAAATCGGGTTGCATCGCAAGTTGTTTCAAGATTATCATACACATCTTAACTAGGAGTTGCTATGCGCTTTCTTTCTATTTTATTCCTCTGCTCAGCTGCATTTCTCTTCAGCGAAGAAGAAATACAATTCGAGTGCCCATTCCAGTGCGGGCAAATCGGCACACCTGCAGTCTTAAATGTCGAATGGGAATTTGTCCAGTGTCTTTACGAAGCAGATATATTTTCACACTCCATCTCGGAGCGGTTGAATCATCGTGAGATAAAAGCAAGACCTTCTTATGAGGAACATTTTATTCATGCGCCCCCTCAAAACATCTATTCTCCCTGGTACAAAAAAATGATTAGAGAAGGACTCGTCCTCTCTAACGAAATAGCAACCTTATATGCCTCTCCTTATACTGACTATGCTGCATTTTGGAAGATTCGTCCTATTAGAAATGAGAATAGAAGTGAAATAGGAAAAAAGTTTGAAAGAGAAATAAGAACGGGTTTTATACCCAAACAACTTGAAAAACTGGGAATTTGGCAAGAAGGCGCCCTGCATTTGAGGCAGGCGAAGCCGGCGCGGAAGCAGCACAACTTGAATAAGTTGTGCGATGGACGCGGGCTCAAAGGCAATGGCTGCCGACGCAGTCAAAAACCAATTTTTCAAGTTGTTTGGGTATAGATACAAGGATTATGACTTCGAACTGGAAGGGGATTTCGATGAAGACGAGGATGAAGATGATGATGATATTGAAATAAGATTCACTCATTTGTTAAAAAAATTGAACAAACCCGCTTCTGCTTCTTTTTTGCTCTGCACGGATACATCGTATGCTCAGGATTGGTGGCCTATTCCTGTTAACAAATATGCCTATCAATTCGATAATTACATCGATATACACAATGCTTGCACTGCATTACAAGATGATCTTCTTTTGGAAAAAGCAAATGAAGACAATCAATTTTTCCTTCAACTGCTCGATACAAAGTATGCTGCTCTTTGCAGAAAAATTGACCGTATTAAGGAAAGCTACCGCGACATTTTTAAAGTTTGTGAGATCGAGCACCAAGCTCCTGTTGCTCTATATAACCTCGCTTTATATGAGATAAATGAAGAGAAGTATCTCGAAGCTTTAGACCATCTCAAATCTCTTCTAAACAAGATTAACCTTGACGCCCTTGAGCCTAATCTTGCCTCTAACGTGTGTCATTCCAAAGGAGAAGCAGAAGTCGAAGTCGCCTTCTATGATGAAGCCGTACAATTTTTCATAGCCTGCGAAAGTATAATGGTCCCCAAAATTTAGACCACTGTCTAAGCTAATATCCTCCCAATGCGAGGAGGCCAAAATGGCCAAAACAAAAAAACAATATTCACCGGAGTTCAAGCTCAAAGTAGTACTAGAAGTGCTCAAGGGTGAGAAGACAGCAACCCAACTCGCTGGCGAGTTGGGGGTACATCCCGTAGTTCTGTCGGAATGGAAAAAACAATTTATTGAGGCAGGACCTCAGATTTTTGTAAAGACCAGGAGGTCTAGGGATACAGCAGAGGGCAAAGAAAAGGCCGAACTGTTCGAACAGATTGGAAGACTCAAGATGGAGAACGAGTGGCTTAAAAAAAAATTGGGGGCTTTGACCTGAATGAAAAACGGGCACTCATTGAACCTCACGATATCAAATTTTCCCAAAGAGCACAGTGTAAGCTCCTCGGAGTATGTCGATCTGGATTGTACTACGAGCCACAGCAGCCTGGTGAAGAAGACTTGCGACTCATGTGCGCAATCGACAAACAGTACCTCGAAACCCCCTATTATGGGAGGCGTCGAATGACAGTGGCAATGAGAAAACTAGGATTTGTCGTGGGACAGAAAAAAGTGCGAACAGCGATGCAGGTGATGGGGATAGAGGCGATCTATCCAAAGCCGAACCTGAGCGCTGGGAATAAACAGCATAAAAAGTTCCCGTATTTACTGAGGGGCCTAATTGTTGATCGTTCCGATCAAGCTTGGGCAGCTGACATCACTTACATTCCATTAACAAAAGGATTCGGATATCTGTTTGCAATCATAGACTGGTATAGTCGGTACGTGATTGAGTGGGAGCTCTCAAATCTGCTTGATACAGAATTTTGCATGGAGGCATTGCAAAGGAGTCTTTGGCAAAAAAGACCTGAGATATTTAATACTGATCAAGGTGTGCAGTTTACGAGTAGTCAATTCACCGGGAAACTTGAAGAGAATGGGATTAAAATCAGTATGGACGGGAAGGGTCGAGCTCTTGATAACGTGTTTATTGAGAGGCTGTGGAGAAGCGTGAAGTATGAAGAAATTTACCCGAAAGGATACGAGAGCATGAAAGAGGTTCGATCGGGGCTGAAAAAGTACTTTGAGTTTTACAACAACAAGCGACCCCATCAGGGTCTCGATTATCGAACCCCAGCAGAGGTGTATTATGGGACATAAGAAAAAGAAAGGGGCTTTGCCCCTTGAACCCCAGCAAAGGGCTGACTGCCCTTTGCAAACCCGTGGGCTTTTGTATAGGGCCCTGGGAGTTAGATTAAACAACAGAGGAGATTAGCTTAGATTTCTCGATTTTTGGTCTAGACAAAAGGAACCACTTTAACTCGTCGAAGAAAAGGACAGTTTAACTTCCTTTGAGCAAGGAAATCTATTGGGAACAGTCATCGGGAAATACGGGACTGATATTCTTTTCACTGTAGGGCTTGGCAAAGGTTTCGATGCCGCCTCTCGCGCTTTAAAAAAGGCCAATCAAGCCATGGCCTTTGAAACTCTTATTGTATCACAACAACAAAAAAAAGCGATGCTCGAGGCTTCGCGTACATGGAGTAAAAAGGCAACAGAGGGACATTCAAAATTTAAACTCAGTCAAGAGCTCTATAAGGAAAATCGTTACAAGGATTTGAGCGAATTGCAGGTGCGCAAAATCTTGCACTCTACTGGCTTCAAAACATTTCCTCGTCCTGCCGGCATCCCTTCAACATGGAAAGTAACAATAAGTAAACAACATGGGGGAATGATCTACAGACCGTTCAGTAATGAACATATTGAGATTCGTGTGATGGATGGGAGAGCAAATGCAGAATGGCCGTCTCAAAGAAGACCTTACGTTATTCACAAAGTGGGTGAAGGTTGGCTCGATAAAGAAGGTAATATTTATAAAAAAATTACGCATGAACAAACACATATTCCCCTTGAAGAATATGACTTTAATAAGCTTTTACAAAAGGTTCCTTCAAGTGAGTAAAAAACATTTTTGGGAGAGTAGAAGATTCCCTCTTATAGATGGACTTATCGATATGATAAGATTGATTGGAGACCTCTCTGATCAAGAACGCATTTGGATTAAACTTATAGGCCCAGAATCCTCTTGTTTTAGTGAAATGGCGTGCGAATTCACTAGCGTTTATGAGGGTTTTTCAAGGGATTTTGCTAAAGAATGGAAGGAATATGGGATTTCAATGAGGCAATTCGCTCTTATTCGGAAATTGTTCCATAAGTTTGATGAATATATATCCCCATATACAGATGTTGAGGTTATTCAAGATCCGCAGTGGCACAAACTTAGCGATCTTGCAAGGGAAATCTATCCAGAATTGATGAGGAGAGAAGCTCCTGATTTTGTCGGATTTAAGGTAAAGCCCTTATACAAGGGAATACTCACTCTCCATTATAAAGAAGACCCATGGAAAAGCAAGCTCTTCGATGTTTTTCTCGATTTAGTAAAAAAAATAGGAGATCCTTTTTACCAAGAACGAGTCTGGGTAAAACACTTGGGACCAGAATGCGACTGTTTTGCTCACACGACTTGCAAATTTTTCGATGTCTACGAAGTATTCGAAGCAGATTATGAAAAAGGAGGTAAAGATTATGGGATTTCCAAACAATGGTTTGCTCTTATTCAGGAGCTGTTCCAGAAATTTAAGGAATACGCTCTCATTGCTCCAGATGAAGACGTAACTATCGTTAAAGATCCAAAATGGCAAGAAGTTAGAACTCTTGCGCAGCATGTTTATGAGAAACTGAAGAATACAAAATAGCATTAGGCAACAAGAGCTTCTCTTGTTGCCTTTATTTGATGGGGGTTACCAGGTGAGGGCGGCAGAAGATTGGTATTCGGTGACGCGCGTTTCGAAGAAGTTTTTCTCTTTGCCGAGGTCGATGGTCTCGCTCATCCAAGGGAAAGGGTTTTTCGAGCGATAGAGGGCTTTTAGGCCGATGCGCTCAAGCCTTCGGTCGGCGATGTACTGGACATATTCGCGGAACATCGGCGCTGTTAAGCCGAGGATACCGCGCGGCAGGCAGTCTTCTGCATATTTGATTTCGAGTTCGACAGCTTCTTTGATCTTTTCGATGATCTTGGCCTGGAATGCTGGAGACCAAAGTTTGGGATTTTCTTCTTTGATTCCGTTGATCAAATCGATGCCGAAATTGAGATGGACCGTTTCATCGCGCAAGATGTATTGGAACTGCTCGCCAATACCGGTCATTTTATTTTGGCGATGGAAGGAGAGGATCATCACAAAGCCGCTATAGAAGAAGATCCCTTCCATGATGATGTAGTAACCGATCAGATTTTCGAGGAATTTCTGAGCGCCTTCCTGTGTGGAGGTGGTGAAGTCTGGCTTTAAGATATCCGTTGTCAATTCCATCTCGAATTGATCTTTGTCGTGGATCGTGTTGATTTCATTGTACATGTTGAATACTTCTCCTTGGTCGAGGTTGAGCGATTCGACGATGTAGAGGAAAGTGTGGGTGTGGATCGCCTCTTCAAAGGATTGGCGGAGCAGATATTGGCGCACTTCGGGATTGGTGACGTGCTTGAAGATCGCAAGCACGATATTGTTGCCGACCAAGCTTTCCGCAGTGCTGAAGAAGCCTAGGTTGCGCATGATGACGCGCTTTTCATCTTCGCTGAGTGTGTTTGCTTTCCATAGCTCGATATCTTTGGCCATGGGCACTTCGGTGGGCATCCAGTGGTTCGCGCATCCATTGAAATAATGTTCCCAGGCCCATTTGTATTTGAGCGGCATGAGCTGGTTGACGTCGACCTGGTTGCAATTGATCAACCGCTTTTCATTGGCATTGACGCGCTTGTTGATGTCTTCGGAGGATTGTTTTTCGTTTTCTTCGGAAGTGAACATATTTTTATTTCCTCATTTTATTTCATTTTATTGGCAGCTCTCACAGCCTTCTTCGAGGTTGCATACTACTGGCTTATCTTTCTTCTGTGTCTCTTCGCGCTCTATTTGAATATTGCTGGAAGCGGATTTGTTTTTCATCCAGCGCGGCTGCAGTCCACGTTTGTTGATGTCAGTGGTCGATTTTTCGATCTGAGTTGCGCCGAGGCAGCGGAGATAATAGGTCGTCTTCAATCCTTTTTTCCAGGCACTGAAGTACATCTGGTGGAGTTTTTTTCCGCTGGGTTCTGCGATGTAAAGGTTGAGCGATTGGCCCATATCGATCCATTTTTGACGGCGGCTGGCGCATTCGATGAGCCATTCAGGATCGATTTCAAACGCTGTGAAGAAAGACCTGTTTGATCTCTTGCGGGATGCGCTCGATTTCAGCGATCGATCCATCGAAGTATTTGAGATCATCGAGCATCTGTTGATCCCATAAGTCCGAGTTTTTTAAGCTGTTCGACGAGGTAAATATTGGGGATTGTAAATTCTCCCGAGAGATTTGATTTGACAAACAGATGTTTGTACATCGGTTCGATCGATTGCGTGCTGCCGTGATGTTGGAGATCGTCGCCGTGGGGGCGATCGCCATCGTGTTGCTATTGCGCATGCCATATTTTTTGATCGATTCGCGCACGGGGGCCCAATCCAAAGATACGCCTTGCGATCGACCTCGAGATTGCCGCCTCTTTCTTTTTCCAAAAGATCGATGGTATCGATCGGCAGAAATCCTCGGTCCCATTTCGATCCTTTATAGGTTGAGTAGGGGCCTCGTTCTTTAGCAAGTTCGCTGGAAGCCAAAATCGCATAGTAGGAGATCATCTCCATGCTGGTATCGGCAAATTCTACCGCTTCATGGCTGGCATAGCTGATATTCATGCATGTACAAGGGCATCTTGGAAGCCCATCAGTCCCATGCCGACCGGACGGTGGCGCACATTGGAATTGCGCGCTTCTGCTGTCGGATAAAAATTGATATCGATCACGTTGTCGAGCATGCGGATGGCGGTGCGGATCGTTGCAGCGAGTTTCTTCTCATCGAGTCCTTTTTCTGTCATGTGTTCGAGGAGATTGATCGAGCCGAGGTTGCAGACAGCAGTTTCATCTTCGGAAGTGTTGAGCAGGATCTCTGTGCATAGATTAGAACTGTGGACAACGCCCACATGATCTTGCGGGGAACGGATATTGGAAGGATCTTTGAAAGTGATCCAAGGATGGCCTGTTTCAAAGAGCATGCTGAGCATCTTGCGCCACAGTTGCAGCGCCTCGATGCGTTTGAAGAGCTTGATTTTTCCCTCGTCTGCCATTTTTTCATATTCGATATAGCGCTTTTCGAAAGCGCTGCCATAAAGATCGTGGAGATCGGGCACATCGCTTGGGCTAAACAGCGTCCAGGTGCCATTGGAGTCCACCCGTTTCATGAACAGATCGGGAATCCAGTTTGCTGTATTCATATCATGCGTGCGGCGGCGTTCATCGCCGGTATTTTTGCGCAATTCAAGAAAATCTTCGATATCGAGATGCCATGTTTCGAGATAGGCGCACATCGCTCCTTTACGTTTTCCTCCATTATGGGCCAATCCTGCTGTTGTCATATACGATTCATCGTCTTCTACGACAAGATCGCATACAATGGGAGATTCTGGGATGTGTTGGACAGAGGCAACGCGGCTCCACACAAAACCTTCAGTTTCAAGCCAATTTTTCTTATAGATCGGTTGACATCCCACTTTATCGGCTAGCTCTTTACAAGCGGGGATGCGGAGATCGTAGGCGACTGTTGTTCCCTTAAACTCCGTGGTCGATCCATCAGAACGGCGGGCTGTGTGCGCATTGTTTCTCACGCGGCGGTTGCCCGCAGTGGGAATCCTTAAGCGCAGACATTGGTAGCGTATCCCTTCTATCAAGTGTAATGAAGTGTTACTGAAAGTGATTTCTTTGCCTCGCGAGACATTTCCATCAGTTTCCAATAAGCCTTGAAGCAGAGCAAGGGTATGCGGCTTTGGCAAATGAGCAAAGCGGGGAGCGATATGTTTGCACTTTTCAGCATCGTAAAGATCGTCGTATTCGAAAGGAAGATGAGCTTCTCTTGAGGAGGCGTACTGTCCAGTTGTCGCATCGCGCACAAGCCCTCTTCCTGCTGACCAGTGGATCTGAAGATAGGAGTCACCTCTTTTTGTTTCCAAGAAATGGATGCCTCTTTGTGCTAAATATTCTCTGACAAATGCAAGGTGTTCATCGACTTGAGGATTGCCTGAAACACCCCATTGCAATCCCCCTTTGGATACATGGCCATCTCCCAGTAAGATTCCATAGAGGCGTGCATCTTCTTCTGTGAAATTGGCAACAGGGACAATTTCTTTGGGGATGACCTGTGCGACATAATCGCCTTTTTTGAGCTGACTTGCCTCCACCCAGGCGGAGCGCACTTTGCCTTTCGCAAGCCAGTGATGGGTTCTTTCGTTGGCTTGTTCTTGAGGCACGCCTTGAATCGCATAGAACGGATGAGCTGTCGTGACGCGAAGAGGTTCAATAGAGTGTTTAATCTCAATGGCAACCATCGGATCTTTTTGGTTGTAAACATGCTTGTTTGTCCACTTTGCGGTAGTTTCCACTCACCCCTAATACAAGATCCCGGCAGCTAACATTGGCAAGCGGTTTGATCCCTTCTGCTGTGAAGATGCGCGTGTCCGGATCAAAACACTGATTCACTGCTACGGCAGTATCATTGGCGACTTTTAAGAAGGGGATGACGCCTTGGCTTTTGCCATTGGTTCCTTTGATCGTTGCTCCTGTGGCACGAACATTGGTCCAGTCATTGCCAATGCCTCCGGCCCATTTGGAAAGCTGCGCATCGTCGGCGACTACTTTGAAAATATGTGCCAGATCGTCCATCACAGTGGAGAGATAGCAGGAACTGAGCTGAGAATGATTGGTGCCGGAATTGAACAAAGTCGGTGTCGCCGAACAGAAATGAAATTTAGAGAGGATATCGTAAAATTCAATCGTTCGTTCTGTGCGCTCCTCTTTTTCGTTAAGCGCAAGTCCCATGGCGACGCGCATCCAGAAAATTTGGGGAGTTTCCAAACGGCGCTGTTCGTGATGGATGAAATAACGGTCGTAAAGAGTTTGCAGTCCGAGATAGGTAAATTGGTCGTCGCGCTGCAATTGCATGGCACGGGCGAGTTTATCGAGGTCGAATTGGAGCAGTTCAGGGCTGACGCGGTCGACGCTAATTGCAAACTTGAGATACTTTTTAAAATACTCACGATGGGTGGACTCGATGCTTGGGTCAGAAGCGGCGATCTCCATTGTTTCGCGATACAGAAGATCGAGCAAAAGACGCGCTGCTACTTTGGAGTAAGCGGGCTCGATTTCGATTTTTGTGCGAGCGGCCATGATGTTGGCCTGGTCGACCTCTGTTTCTTTGATTCCTTCGTAGAAATTACCGATCGCATTTTCGAGCAGCTCTTCTGCGGAAGTGAGCTCTTCGATTCCCCGACACGCAAATTTGAGACGGCTAAGGAGCTGTGCTTCGGTGATCGTTCGCGAAGTGTTATTGGGCCCTACAATAATAAAATGGCGTTGTTTCTTTTCTTCGGAAGGGAAGACATGTTCGAAGGAAGAGCTGCCTTGTTCTCCGAGAGTTGCCCGATAAAGAATAAAGTTTTTCGCAACTTTGAAAAAACCTTCTTTCATGAGTTGATGCTCGACCTCGTCATCAATCAATGGAATATTGAGAAGATGCCCAGCTTTGGAAAGAGCGACAGCCTTGGCAACGACTTTTTGCGTCAACATATTCACCGCATCGACGATTTGCTCAGTAGCAGGCCCCTCGAGATGGTCCGCCCGCCGGAAAGCATCTTCGATAGAAGAAGCAATTTTCATGGGGTTAAAACGGACAATGCTGCCGTCGTCGCGGACGATTTTTAAATTCTGGGGGGAATCCTCGCGCAAGGCCTTATGCTGATCGCGATAGATGATATAATCTCTGGCCAGATCATGATGGCCAGCCTTCATTAGGCACACTTCGACTTGATCCTGAATCCCTTCGACGGTCAACGATGCGCCCTTGGAGGCGAGCGCAAACAGATCGGTGATGACTAGGTCTGTGATCTGTTCGACTGTTTGAAGCAGTTCTTGAGGCAGAGGATGATCTTTGAACACTTTTTTGGTATCGCGAAAGGCGGCTTCGATAGCGCGGAAAATTCTCTCTCGACGGAAAGGCACGAGGCTGCCATTGCGTTTCACGACGGTGAAACGTTGCATTTTGTCCATAATGTTAGCCTCTCTTTTTAACGCAGAGGAAATCTCTGCTGTTGACAGCGCATTAGAGGGTTGCTGGGTTACGGAAGAAGATGTGTGGGGGGAAGAGGATTGTCTGCGCGTCATAAGCTAAAATCTCCTATTTTTAATGAATTCCACCTTCTTAAAAGCGCAAAAAGCCTTTTCCTTTTTTAAGAAAAAAGGATCAAGGCTATAGCTAGAAACTGGCTGAGAAATTCTTTAGTGGATAAGGGCTCACAAAGACTCTCTCAGTCAGTCACTACCTGTAAATACTACATCTAGTAGTTATCTGCTTATATGCACACTATATATGGTAGCGGTTCGCTAAATGTCCACAAAAAAAAGAAAGAGCGCTTAAAAAAAAGTTTCTTAGTTTTCAAAGTGCAAAAAATGAATCGATTAAGATGCATTGATTTTAAGGAAATGCTAAGATTTTTGCCATCTTTGTGGTTCATTTTTTCAATTTCATTTGCAAAATCGCGGCATTTTGCCACACTTAAGAGAGGAGGAGGAGATCATGCGACAAGTTTACTTGATCCCTAATATCATCACTGCCTTTGCGCTCTCTTGCGGCCTATTCGTCATTTTTAAAGTCAACATGGTTGAGCCGGGCTCCGGCCTTTTCCATGTCTTGAACGTTTCGGCGCTGCTTTTGCTCGTCGCCGCATTTGCTGACCTCCTTGATGGAGCTGTGGCAAGGGCGATCGGTGGTGAAAGCGAATTCGGCGTTGTTTTTGATTCGCTTGCCGATGCTGTGTCTTTCGGGGTTGCCCCTTCAGTGTTATTGTTGAAAACTCTTTCTCTAGAACCGGGGACAGGTTTGTCCTTCTACGCAATGCTCGGATGCATGCTCTATTCCATTTGCGGAATTTTAAGGCTTGTGCGTTTCAACGTCAAGAAAGCTGAAGCCAAAGAAGATGCCGAAGAAATGGCAGCCCAAAAGAAACACTTTACTGGATTGCCTATCCCAGCTTCTGCTTTAGCGGCAGTTTCTGCAACCTTATTACTTTCTTCTCCTTTCATAGAGAATTTTTTTTCTTTGTCGCAAGAAACTAAAGCAATTTTTCTTTCAACAGTCATGATTGTTTTAGGATATTTTATGGTTAGCCGTTGGAAATTCCCGAGTTCTAAAGCGCTCCATTTTCGTGTTCCCTCCTTTCAACTCGTTTTCCTGGCAGTCATCTTAGCAATTTTTGTCATTTATGGAGTCTTGTACTTTTTGCCGGTGATGTTGGCGGTTGTCACATGGGGCTATATTGTACTCGCTTGGATCCTTTCGTTAATCCGTTTGATTGCCGGAAAAAAATCCAAGACATTGGAAGATTTTGAGCCTGATCAAGAAGATTAAAAAACCTGAGTTTTGGGGTAAAGCATGGGGTTATGGGTAAACATAGGGGGATGTTCTGCTGCCTTTTTTTCTCTTCTCTGCTTTTGGCTGTGGATGCGTGAGCAACAGCGAAGAAAATCTGCGGAATTAAAACTTTCTTTTGTTGAGGAGCAGATTCGAAAAATCCCTCTTTTAGAAGCTGAACTCAAGCAAAAAGAGGAAGAATGCCGTGCATTTTTGACAAATCAAATCATCGCCGAAGAAAAGTTGCTCATGCTGCAAAAGGCCGAAGAGCAGCTCAAAATTGCTTTTCAAGCGCTCTCTTCAGAAGCATTAGAAAAAAACAATCGCTCTTTTTTGGATCTTGCTAAAACCTCTCTTGAAAAATTTCAAGAGAGGGCAAAAGGAGAGCTGGAAAAACGGCAGACTGCCATTGCCGAACTTCTTAACCCTGTAAGGGAGAGTTTGCACAAGCTTGACCAGGGCGTGCGGCAGATCGAAAAAGAGCGCAAAGGCGATCAAGAGGCTTTAAAAACGCAGATTCAATCTCTTTTCGAAAATGAAAAGATGCTGAAACAAGAAACCGCCAATCTTGTCAAGGCATTGCGTTCACCACTAACTCGCGGGCGCTGGGGAGAAATCCAGCTCAGACGCGTAGTTGAACTCGCAGGAATGCTGAACCATTGCGACTTTTTTGAACAGCAGCAGGAAATGGGCGATTCAGGACGGATGCGTCCTGATCTTATTGTTCGTCTTCCAGGAGGAAGACAGGTCATTATCGATGCAAAAGTCCCTTTAGAAGCTTATTTGGAAGCGATTCATTCAGAGGATGAAACGATGCGCATCCAGCGCTTCAAAGACCATGCGCGCCAAGTCAGGATGCATGTGTCCACACTTGGGAAAAAAGCCTATTGGGAGCGATTTCAACCGACACCTGAGTTTGTCATCTTATTTTTGCCTGCCGAGACATTTTTCAGTACAGCTTTGGAATACGACCCCTCGCTGATCGAAGCCGGAGCGGAACAGGACGTGATTTTAGCCACGCCGACGACTTTAATCGCTTTGCTCAGAGCCGTAGCTTATGGATGGAAGCAAGAGAGTTTGAGTCGAGAAGTCGAAAAACTTCATGAGCTGGGACAAGATCTTTATAAACGGCTGGCCGACATGAGCTCCCATTTTTCTAAAATGGGACGCAGCCTCTCAAGTGCTGTTGAGCATTATAATAAAGGGATAGGTTCCCTTGAGACTCGAGTCCTTGTCACAGCCCGCAAATTTAAAGAGCTGGGTGTTGTTTCCGGACAAATCGAGATTGAAGAAGTAGAGTGCATCGAAAAAGTCCCCCGCGAGCTCGAAGAACACTAGAGAGGGAATTGCAAAACTAACGCGAAAAGGACATTTTTTCGGGGTCTTATTTGCTAAAACCTGTTTCAGACCCGAAAAACCATCCTTCATTTTTCGAGCGAATTGCGAGATTGACAAAACGGGATGATTTCCTGGGGGAGATTAAGCTGATTAGCTAAATAATTTCCCCCAGAAAATCACCCCGTTTTGTTAGTTTTGCAATTCCCTCAGTAGTTTTTGAGGTTTTGAATCCATTCTTCTGGCACGCCAGCGCGCCTGCGTATTTCTTCGTGCAAAACAAACCCTTTTGCGCGTTTAGGTGTCACGAGCGAAGGAAGGCTTTGTTCCCAAACATCCCACTCTGAAACTTCAGGCTGTTTTATACCGCGCTCCGTCAGGTTTTGTGAATTTGGACTGGCTGCGGCTTTGCCCAATCGATCCTCTTCCTCAGTCATAGTTTTCACTATGGCTTCGTCATTCGGACTGCAAGCTTCGATTGTGCTTTGCCTCGCTGAGTCCAAATTCACAAAACCTTCCTGCGCGCGGTATAATTTCTTGAGCCAGTTCATTCCAAATGAGACATGATGAATTTCATCTTCTAAAATTTGTTGCATTAAAGCAGCAGAAAGATCATCGCCAACACGGGAAAAGGATTTGCCATACATGGGAGCAAAGTCGAGATTGGCCATTTCAAATGTCAAACTCATGACGCTCACGTAACGGATAGGGGAGGTGAGATGGGGGACATAAGCCCAAAAGTGGCGATAAAGAGGCAGATCCCCAAATTTCAATCCCAATGCTTCCATCCTTGAAATATAAAGACGGACATGCCCTTGCTCTTCTTGCAATGTATTAGCGACGCCTTTTCGAAAATGTTTTGGGGCAGTAGGAAATGCAAGAAGTGCTTGCGCCATGATCTCCACGGCCAGTAGCTCATGGCCGGCAAAGCGATGCAGGCAAACAGCGCGTTTATCGGGATTGCGATGTTCTTGAAAAGCAGGAAGTTTTTCCCGGCTTGTGTGACGCTGGAAATGCATTCCAGGAGGGCGTGTCGGTTCTTCAAAGAGCAGAGGAGCGCCTGGATCGAAATCAGTCAATGTTTCTGGTTTAAAGAGCTTCTCTTCCAGTGTATCTGCACTGAGAATGCGTATGGCCCATTCTCGAAGTTCCATGGATTATTCAACAGCCAAGACATAGTAAGCCGGGAAAGCAAAATTGTTGTTGGGTCTAGGCGTAGCGATCAGCCGGACATTTTTCCCAACAAGATTTTGCAAATTGACTTGGGTGCTATACACATAGCCGACAGGAATATCTTTTTCACGCAAGATGAAATCCCCAGGCTTGTTCTTTACTGGAGTTGTATAAGGTTCTACGATTCCTGAAATTTCTACAGCAGCAAGCTTTTGTTCTTCGTAATAGTCTCTTTGAGTTTTATTGTCGTTGATATTTGTCCAACACAGATAAAGGGCCTCTTCGATAGGTTCCCATAATTTCATCTTGTCTGTGGGATTGGAAACATTTGTGAGTTCTTCACTTTTTTCAGAAGACTTGGTCGAAGATGTCACATAGTGCTCTGAAGGATGAGATTCCAAGTGGATGATGCGCTTTTGCAGATAGGCTTCTTGGAACGTAGCTAGCGATTCTTTTGCTTGCTCAACGAGGTCAGGGAAATCCGTGTAATCGATAATGACAGTATTGAAACCTCTGACGACACGATCAAAGTCAACCTCTTCAAAGGGTCTTCGCAGCTCAGCCTTGCTTAAGAGAACGGAAGCATCGATCAGTTGTTCCGCAGTGGAAGCACGTCTGTCCATATGTGCTTTAACTTCAGGGCCGCCAACGTATTCGATATATTCTTTGGCAATATAAAAACGAGTCTGCGGAGGGGGAGTAATTTCAAACCATTTTGGGCTGACGGGAGAAATCGTCGGATTTTCAATCTTGTCTCCTGCATTCATATGTCCAATCACGGGAGCATCTAAGCTGGGCTCGAGGCGGACATTGACTCGGTTTCCTTCAATGACGTTATCGAGAACAAAACTTCTAAAGATATAAGCTTTTGTTCCCGCAGGGGCTTGAACTGCCCAAAACTCACCTTTTTCTCCAATGACCGTCACGAGTTCGTTCTTGCTGAGCTCTTTAATGATCCGACTATCGAGATCTGGGCGCAAACGCATGCGCACTTTTCTTCCCTTAATTTTTCCAGTGAATGGATTAACGCTCACTTCAGGAACTTTTTCAGGAGTTTTTTTCGGGGCGACTCTGGGTTCTGCAACAATAGGTTTAATAGAAATTGATTCCTCAATGGGCATTTGCATCACTTCCGCAGAGGGGAATTCAGGCATTGTTTCGCTAGTGATTTCTAAGGGAGCGTCAGCAAAAAGAGCACTTGTGGAATAGACGCAAAGAGAGGCACAAAGGGTCGTAAAGAGCTTTGACATGTGGTTAATTCCTCCTGATCTCCATACAAAGTCCATGACAATATCTAAATTGCCATTCTAGGAGGTACTTCTTTTTTTCACCATGTTTTTTTTAAGGAGGGAATTGCAAAGCTCCTCGCCAGCAGAAAATCGATGATTTTGGCGCCTGTTGCCAGAACACGCACAGCGGGTTCGGTTGGCGGCGGCGAAAACATACTTGGATAAGTAGCTGCGAAGACACGAGAAGGTCCGGGGGAACCTTCGTAAGTAGCAAAGCAGGTGAGCGAAGAGCGAACCGGGGCCGAAGGCAGCCGCCGCCAAGGCGACAGGTGCCAAAAGCGCGATTTTATGCGGCGAGGAGTTTTGCAATTCCCTCTAAGTATTCAAGACAGCGCGGACATGTTCGCAGTGGGCTTGTCCACAAGTACAGCCGATGGGATCTCCTAAATAGACGTTATAATGCTCTTTATCATCGATGGGATTAGAAACCAGATAAAGTTTTTCCCCCGTTTGAGCAACGTCCCAAGTTCGGAATTTAAGCTCTTCGTCACTGACAATTTCCTCTTGTTCCTTTTGGTTTTGCGCATCGCCATTAACTCCTTTTTGCATGGCGCGTGCAATTTGGCAGCGCATGCAATTGCAATGAGGTTCTGGTTTAGGAATGACGTTGGGATCATCGATTCCCAAAGTTTTGGAGAGTTGTGCGACTTTATCGAGAACATCCTCAGGGAGATCAGGGCTGTTCGCTTGCTCAGGATTATGCTGTAAGAGGGTCCCGAAATGTTCCATGCTTGCAAGTCCGCTCTTCAGTGGAATCTCCATAGAAATAATTTGCTCGTGAATGCCACTTTGAAAATTTAATGGAGCCCTTGGAGGAATTTTTAAGCCATTTTTTCCTTCTTGTTCGAGGAAGCGCTCATGGGTAGCAAAGATGGCTTCAATCATAGTAGGTTCAAGATGAGGAACTTCGATGCGAGTCCCATTGATTAGGGTCACGACTAAAATGAGTGTAGGATCTTGATGCTCAATGTGTAAGGAAGCGATATTTTTCCACGATGTAGAAATAAAAGGAGGTATGCTGAGGATTTTTGGATTGATTTTCATACTTTATTCTCCTTGGGTAAAAAATAATTATCTTTTGCTATTGTCCATTATAGCGGAAATCCTTACTCATTGTCAACAAATTAGCAATCCAGCTTTTAGAGTGCTGGAAATTTTCATAAGAAACTGATAATAAAAGAGATAAAAAATTAGTTGAGCCAAGGCTAGTTCGCGTATATGCTCGGCAATTTTGGACCAGGACACCTAAATTAAGGAGATAGACAGTGACACGCAAAACTTTTGTGATCGATACCAATGTTCTTCTTCATGACCCGGATGCCATTAGCAAATTCCATGACAATGATGTGATCATTCCCTTAAATGTTCTCGAAGAGCTCGACGGTATGAAACGTTTCTCGGATGAACTTGGAAAAAATGCACGCCATGTCATTCGCTATATCGATTCCTTAAAACAGAAAAAAGCTGGCGATCTGCATCGGGGGGTCAACATTGAAAACGGGATCATCGTTCGCGTCCTTGTTGACATCAAGCCAGGAGAAAAAACCAGTTTTCCACTTTCTCCAGAACGCAGCGCCAATAAAATTCTGCTTGTCGCTTATAAACTTCGAGAAAGTGGTGAAAAAGTTGTCATTGTTTCAAAGGACTTTGTCGTCCGCGTTAAGGCTGAGGCAATCGGCCTGGAAGCGGAAGACTACGAAAACCTCAAGGCTTCTTACGATAACCTTTATCGAGGATATCGAAAGCTCGAAGTGCCCAAGCGTGATATCGATCTGTTTTATAAAGATGGCTTTTTGCCGATCGATATCGCTGATTTGCTTCCCAATGAATATTGTTTGCTCTCTTCTCCTGAACAATCCTCAGCGGTCTGCAAATACAATCCCAAAACAAAACGCCTTGAGCCTTTGATTAAACTTGCTCGCGACATTTGGGGAATTCAACCCTTGAACATCGAGCAAAAGTGTGCTTTGGATCTGTTGTTGCGCGACGATGTTAAATTAGTCACATTAATCGGACCTGCAGGAACGGGGAAAACTCTTCTTGCTTTGGCAGCAGGCTTGCGCAAAGTTTTCGATGAAAACACTTATTCGAGGATTTTAGTCAGCCGCCCGATTGTTCCTCTTGGCAAAGATATTGGTTTTCTTCCTGGAACCAAAGAGGAAAAGTTATTTCATTGGATGCAACCTATCTATGATAATCTCGAATTCTTATGTCAATCGACAAGCGGCGAGGCCAATGGCCTCGAAACGCAAAAGTGGATCATGGAAAGTAAAAAGATCGAAATGGAAGCGGTCACTTATATCCGCGGCCGGTCGCTTCCTAAAATGTACATGATCATCGATGAAGCGCAAAACTTAACTCCTCATGAAGTGAAGACGATTATCTCTCGCGCTGGACAAGGGACGAAAGTCGTTTTGACAGGAGATGCGACGCAGATCGATAATCCTTATCTGGATAAAGATTCCAATGCTTTGACCTTCACGGTAGGTAAATTTAAAGAATATCCTATTTATGGTCACGTCTTCTTAGAACGCACGGAACGCTCAGAACTGGCTGCACTTGCAGCGGAGGTCTTGTAAACCTGATTTAAAAAATTAATTATATATTTATTACATTTAAATTGATTTAATAAAAGTAATTAATTATAATGACTTTGTTTTTAAATCACAACTTTAAATTAATATCAGGTTTTATGAGTGCTAATGCTATAAATTTCCGAGTTGAAAGCTATAATATACTCGTCCCTCATTGGGCAGAGCAGGAAAAACCGCCCTTAAAAGCGCTACCCTGGGATCAACGCAAAGAGATTTTGGCCCAACGCATGCAGCGTCGCCAGCCCGACCTGATTTGTCTGCAAGAAGTGGAGCAATTTGAAGAGATACAAGCTTGCATGGGGCAATTCGGCTATCAAGGGTATTTTGCACGACGCAATAACGACGAAAAGGAGGGGTGTGCCGTTTTTTATAAGGCCCATAAGTTTGATGTTGTCAATGCGCACGTCGAGTTTTTTAATGATGGAACTGGCCGCATGATCCAGTGTGTAGATGTGCAACCTAAAGAAACAGGAAATTGCATTCACATCCTAAATTCTCATATTGTATGGGACAGCAGTAATGCTGACCGAAGATTAGCTGAGATTCAAAGACTGCAGCAAATTGCCCAGAAAAAAGGACAAACGGGTGAGCCGACGATTGTCTGCGCAGATTTGAATACAGCTCGCCACGAAGGAGATGCCTTCTTTGGGGGATTTATACAAACAGGATTTGCCGATACGCTCGCGAAAGTGGGTAATGCGTGGCAAAATACCTTTGTGGAAAAAAAGGGTAACGGCAACTCCTATTTCACAACTTACGATTACATTTTGGCCAAAAATGTGGATTTAAAAGGGGCTGCCGTAGATGGAGACCCCAACGATCTTAAAGCAGATATGGAAACAGGCTCAGTCAAAGAGCCTTCTGACCATTTGCCCATGTATGCGGATTTTAGTATGACCATTAAACAAGAAGATCCCATTCTTAAACATACTCTGAAATTCGAACAAGCATTGAAAACAGAGGGTAGTGATATTGTTAGAGGCAAATTCAATAATCCGAATGAAGTACCCGCTGACTTAAAAGCAGCGATGAAGTGGGGTGTTTGGATTTTGGAAGGGATGCCTCAAGGCGATACAGACTATGGTCAGAGCTTTTTTGATAGAAATCCCTATCATTCAACCATTTCCGATGTCATCCAACTCATTAAAGACAATGGGTTGAATGTGATCCCATCTTATGTTAGGGAAGAAATCCATTCTTTTGCTCAATTACAACAAAATAAAAATGGTTCACATACGACTCTGCTCGATCGTTTTCATTCGCTTAATCCATTGACACAACGCGTTATTAAGGTTGCTTTTTGGGTAAAAGCAGGTTCTCCTAGAGACCAAGGAAATGATTTTGCCGGAGATGAAATTCGAAAGGATACGCATGACCCTCGACTCACTCTGGTTTTGAATGATTTGACGCAGAAAATTACTTCTTAATTGTCAGTTTTTCCGCCGTTTTTTCCTCCTGCGATCAAGCGGCGGCTTCCTACTTGGGGGGAATCTTCATTGAGAACTTTTTTAGGAAAGATATTGGGGAAATTGAATAGAAGCGTAGATGGCAACGCGAGGAGGGCGAATTTGCCAGATCCAATCCAATGTCGATTTTTCCTTCCTGTTGCTAAATAAGCGAGGTAGCGGCCAGCGGCACAGCAGAGGAGTGGAAAATAGAAAAGAATGGTAAGCGGGATAAGTAGGGAAAGGTAGGCAGCACTATATTTTATTTTTTCCGCTGTTGGAAAGTCTTTGAGATAGCGTTCTGGAAGCAGTTGCGCAATGATGGGGTTTTGAGAGATTCCACGAGAAAGGTACAATCCCAAATTTTTATTGTTTAATTTTTCTCCAGCTACAGTTCCTTTGCCGCCCCGAGCATAACGGGTAATTTGATGTCCTGCCATCCAATTGGCTGTAAACAGCTCTTTAAAAAGAGGATTTTGAAGCAAATCTGGGATATTTTCTGGAATGGGCAGACCCAGCTTCATCCATTGTTTCAAGGTCGAAGAAATGGCAACGGTCACACTTGTGCGGTCAGTGCTGCTTTTACAGTGATAGACGATAGGCAGGTCGAGGAGTTTGCTTAAGTAGTCGCGGATGAGCCATTCTGCCTCCGGGCGGAGTTTACTCTGTTTGAGGTATTGTTCTAGTATTTGCAGGCAGTCGTTAATTCCTTTGATCTTTTGTTCGATCGGAGCTTTGAGTGTTTGAGCCTTTTGAGTCGAGAGCTGTTTTTGTAGAGACTCAAGTTTTGTCAAAGCTAAAGACTTTAAATGTAAAAAGCCTTCTTTGGAGACCTTTTCGGCCTGAGATTGTCCAGTAAAGAAAGGGGGCAGCCAGCTTTCTAATCTCGTATAAATATTAGAGGAGCGGGAGAAAAGGATGGGATTGAATCTGACTTGATATTTCATTCCAGGGCAGTTGGGATCTTCGATAGTCATCACTCCTTTTTCTTGGAGAGCAAGAAAAGCTTTGCGTTCATTTTTTAAGTATTCTCGTTCCGGAAACGGCGCAATTGCGGATTCTTTACTCCAAATCCAAGGAATAGAAAGCATGGAATTGACAACGTAATCGCATTGATAAACCAGATTTCCTTTTCCATCGGTCGAGCTTGTAATTCCTTTTCCTTTTGTCTTTAATTCGTTCAAAAAGATAAAGGAAGCTTGTTCCAACGCTTTGCGGTCAGAATCCGCGCGTCCCGTGTAACAAATGCTCTCCTTATCTTTGGACTGGACAACGCGTAAGTTCCCTGTATTTTCTACTTTTCTGTCGCTACTGCATGCAATTGCCTGACTTAAAGGGACTAATTTCCCCTTATGCATAAAGCTTTGACCGTTGAGCGGACTATTTTTGGCAAAGAGGTGCTCGGTTTGTAACGTGGAATCGTCGGTCAGCTTCAGCTGTTCACGTAAGCTTGGATCCTCCATTTTGGGCTGACAGATGAGGTCATCGCGATCCATTGCGCTATAGGCAATTTGCGTTTTATATTTATTCACTTCTTTTTGGGTCAGGTTTTTGTAAAACTGGTCTACTCCCATTGCAAGTCTTGCCACATGGGGAAATCGATTTTTTAAAGAAGCTTTGAAACCGGTGATCAGCTGATAATCAGGAAACCTGCATTTGAGTTCTGCTTCACATAATGCCTCGAGGTTTTCATAAGTTTTCCCTTCCGCTTGATGGCGTAAGGCCTGGCGTTGTGAAAGGAGTACCGCATACGATTGATCTTTTTGGAAAGCAATGCGGCTCTTCCATAAGCCTTCGTCGACGTATTCAACAAAGGGTTCACGGTCGGTTTTATTTGGATGAAGCTTATCTAAGCTCGTCGAAGGGACTTGGCGCATTTTTTCAGAAAGGGGAGGTCCTGTCATGAGACGGGTGGGAAGAGTAGGCATTGTCATGGTAAAGTTCAGCCGATGGGTATCTCTAGGAGGCTGGCTTCTGCGAGTACTAAGAAATAGCTGAGTGCTCATAATTATTCATATATTTAAGTTTTTGCTTCTGTTAATTATAAATTGTTGAGTATAAAAAAGAAATGGAATTTAATTTTTATTAACTGTAATTAATTGTATTTTGATGAGTTTGTTGCGAAATATTGCGTCAGATCATTACAATAAAAATTATAATTGCAATCATTAAAGGTGTGTATACGATGCCGAAGCCGGTCAAACGAGTTGCTATTACAGGCGCTGGAGGACAGATCGCTTATAGCCTTATCTTCCGAATCGCATCGGGGGAAATGCTAGGCTTAGATCAGCCGGTGGCTCTTCATCTTCTGGAACTCCCTCAAACTCTTGATGCTTTGAAAGGAATAGTGATGGAGCTCGAAGACTGTGCTTTTCCTCTGCTAAGAGAGGTCCGAATAGGTTCTGATCCCGTCCATGTGTTTGAAGGGGTCAACTATGCGCTTTTAGTGGGAGCAAAGCCGCGCGGGCCGGGCATGGAACGCAAAGATTTATTGGGAAGTAATGGCGCTATTTTTGTGGAACAGGGAAAAGCTCTCAATGCTTCGGCTGCCCCTGATGTTCTGGTCTTTGTCGTTGGCAATCCTTGCAACACCAATTGCTTGATTGCCATGCATAACGCTCCGAAAATTCCAAAGGGGCGTTTTTTCGCGATGATGCGCCTTGATCAGAATCGCGCTCAGTCGATGATTGCAGCAAAAGCAAAGGTTTCCATCACTGAAGTCACCCGAGTTGCAGTATGGGGGAATCACTCTTCTACACAAGTTCCTGACTTTGTCAATGCCAAAATCCAAGGGAAGCCCGCTCTAGATATCATCAAAGATAGAAAGTGGTGCGAAGAAGAACTTGTTCCGCTTGTTCAGAAAAGAGGGGCAACAGTGATTGCAGCACGCGGAAAATCATCCGCTGCTTCGGCTGCGAATGCGATCATCGATTCGATTCATTCTTTCATTCTTCCCACACCGACAGGGGGTTGGTTTTCAACGGGTTTGATTTCCAACGGAAATTCTTATGGAATCCAAGAAGATTTGATCTTTTCATTTCCCTGTCGGTCAAACGGTGAGGGCAAAGTCGAAATTGTGAAGGATGTGCCTTGGGATGCCTTCTTGAAGAGCAAAATTGCCTTGAGCGAGAAAGAGCTTCTCGAAGAAAGAGAGCTGATCGCTGGGTTACTAAAGAGTTGACTTATGTCTGATGAAGAAGTGCTGTTTCAGATCACGAAAGACAAGCTGGAAACAGGCCTACGCGGTTTTCCCATTGGTTATTGCACGACATCCCATGTGGATCCTCAACAAGGGCTTTTTTATATCGACAAGCCAGTTGCTGCGCTTGCCTATTGGAAGCCCATTCAGGTGATTTATCTTCTCTACTATGGGAAAGAAGGGAGCCCACAGCAAATTGGGGAATTTCACAAGAGTCTCTCGCAGAGAGCGCGCTGTCATCCAGAAGTCATTGCCGCGATTGAACGCCTCCCGCGGCAAGGTCATCCTATGAAATTGTTCAATGCGAGCCTATTGATTTTAGGAATGTTCGAAGCCACCGGGGATTATCAACACGATTGTCTTCACTTAATTGCTAAAATTCCCCACCTTACTGCAGCTGTGATCAACCATCATGCGGGTTGGGGAAAAACGCCAGAGCCACAACCTGACCTAGGCTACATGGAAAGCTTTGCTCGCATGCTTAACGTGCCGGGAGCAGATCTCAATGAGTTGATAAGGGTATTCAACTTGTTTAACATTCTGCATGTTGACCATGGGGGAGGCAACTTATCGACTTTTGTCGGAAAAGCTGTAGCCTCAGGTCTTGAAGACATGTACGGTTCGATCTGTTCCGCGATGTGTGCCCTCGCAGGTCCAAGGCATGGACGTGCGAATCAAGATAGTCTCGAGTTCGTGCGAGGGGTCTTAGAAGAAGTGGGAGAGAATGCGACTCCTGGCCAAGTCGAAGCTTTGATCCGGCACCGTTTGGCAAACAATCAATTAGTTTTCGGATTTGGTCATGCAGTGCTTCGTGTGGAAGATCCACGGGCGACTGTCGAATACGATTTTATCCAACAGCATTATCCCAACCATCCGCTTGTAAAAATCGCCCTTTTGCTCCGAACAGAAGGATCGAAGGTTTTGGGAGAAAACCCCAAGATCGCCGACCCTCATCCTAATGTCGATGGCGTTTCTGGGACCATGCTGACAGCTGCGGGTTTCAGCTATCCTGAGTATTACACAGTATTGTTTGGTTTAGCTCGCATCGTCGGCATTTCCATTCAAATTGTCTATGAGCGCACCCAAGCACGCGGGGGCAAAGGCACGCCTATTGTCCGTCCCAAGTACCTCTTCAAAATGAGATCTCTTTAGTTCCAAAGACTTATACTGAAGAAACTTCAAAATTGGTTTTTTTAGCCCCCTGTAACGCCTGTACGAACACAGAATGCAAAGCCTGGCATGGATCCAAATGACATTCAGTGCTTGCCATAGGTTTTTGAGGACGTACATAAATAGACAGGGCCATTTAACTAAAAATTTTTGATACCAGATCAGCTAAGATGGCATAATAAATTCCTCAAATTTGGAGGACCTATTATGTCACGCCGTAAGCCAATCGACGCCACAATCCTAGAAGCTAGTAAGAATTTTGATGCCCGTGTATTCGCGGAAACCGTCAAGGGAGAGTTTGCAGATTTCCCTGATTATCGACGTAATCAAAAACGTGTCTTATATCCAGTTTGGTATTTGACTCTTGTTATTCTCTGCGGATTCTTTTGTGGATGCAATACGATTGAGGAAATCGCTGAATATGTTTCTCTGCAGGAGGAGTGGTTTTCTTCTCTGCTAGGTGAGGAGCTCTCAGCACCTTCCCATGGAGCGCTCTGGTGGTTTTTAGTGAAAACACCCCCTGGTGCGCTCAAGCACTACTTGCAAAAATGGTTCAGCAAAATTCCTGCTTCATTGCGCGATCAGCTATTGGCGATCGATGGTAAACGGATGAAAGGCGCAAATTTCCTAGGCGGTGTCACACACGTAGTGGAGCTATTCGCAGCGGAGGATCGATTATGTCTTGCCGTGGAAAAGGTCCCAAATAAAACAGTCGAAAAGAGCACGTTACCAATCATTTTGGAGCAAGTGAATGTAGAGGGGGCGATTATTTCAGGAGATGCACATTTCACCGTAGCCGAATCGGCAGAACAAATCGTTGATGCGAAGGCAGATTATCTGCTGGCTGTTAAGGACAACCAGCCAACGCTGTGCGCTGAAATGGAGAATTTTTTTGATCAAGCTCACGCAGTCGAATGGGAGGAAGTCCCCCATTCGTTTCACCAGGAAGTAGATAAAGGCCATGGTCGAATCGACATTCGAGAAGTACGAGTCGTCGAGGACCTGGACTGGTTGCCAAATGCGGGCAAATGGAAAAACTTAGTCTGTCTCATCGAAGTAAGGTCCACGAGGCAAAAACTTGGATCTACTGCCAATGAGGTATTTAGACGGCTATATATTTCGAGTCGTCGAGCATCTGCCAAAGATTTTGCTAAATGGACCCGACAGCACTGGAGCATAGAAAACAAATGCCATTGGGTAGCTGATGTGATTTTTGAAGAGGATTATGCATTGACGGATAGAGGGAATAGTGCGGAGAACATGGGGTTGTTTCGACGTTTGGCTATGAACATGGCTGCAGTTGTAGATCCAGAAAGGGGGCTCGCCTCCGTAAGGCGCGCAGCAACTTTCGGTGGTGGGTACTTAAAGGGAATTTTGGCAACATTTTTCTGTTCGAAAATGTCAAAACATTTTAGTTAAATGGCCCTGCATAAATAGACAGGGCCATTTAACTAAAAATTTTTGATACCAGATCAGCTAAGATGGCATAATAAATTCCTCAAATTTGGAGGACCTATTATGTCACGCCGTAAGCCAATCGACGCCACAATCCTAGAAGCTAGTAAGAATTTTGATGCCCGTGTATTCGCGGAAACCGTCAAGGGAGAGTTTGCAGATTTCCCTGATTATCGACGTAATCAAAAACGTGTCTTATATCCAGTTTGGTATTTGACTCTTGTTATTCTCTGCGGATTCTTTTGTGGATGCAATACGATTGAGGAAATCGCTGAATATGTTTCTCTGCAGGAGGAGTGGTTTTCTTCTCTGCTAGGTGAGGAGCTCTCAGCACCTTCCCATGGAGCGCTCTGGTGGTTTTTAGTGAAAACACCCCCTGGTGCGCTCAAGCACTACTTGCAAAAATGGTTCAGCAAAATTCCTGCTTCATTGCGCGATCAGCTATTGGCGATCGATGGTAAACGGATGAAAGGCGCAAATTTCCTAGGCGGTGTCACACACGTAGTGGAGCTATTCGCAGCGGAGGATCGATTATGTCTTGCCGTGGAAAAGGTCCCAAATAAAACAGTCGAAAAGAGCACGTTACCAATCATTTTGGAGCAAGTGAATGTAGAGGGGGCGATTATTTCAGGAGATGCACATTTCACCGTAGCCGAATCGGCAGAACAAATCGTTGATGCGAAGGCAGATTATCTGCTGGCTGTTAAGGACAACCAGCCAACGCTGTGCGCTGAAATGGAGAATTTTTTTGATCAAGCTCACGCAGTCGAATGGGAGGAAGTCCCCCATTCGTTTCACCAGGAAGTAGATAAAGGCCATGGTCGAATCGACATTCGAGAAGTACGAGTCGTCGAGGACCTGGACTGGTTGCCAAATGCGGGCAAATGGAAAAACTTAGTCTGTCTCATCGAAGTAAGGTCCACGAGGCAAAAACTTGGATCTACTGCCAATGAGGTATTTAGACGGCTATATATTTCGAGTCGTCGAGCATCTGCCAAAGATTTTGCTAAATGGACCCGACGAGCACTGGAGCATAGAAAACAAATGCCATTGGGTAGCTGATGTGATTTTTGAAGAGGATTATGCATTGACGGATAGAGGGAATAGTGCGGAGAACATGGGGTTGTTTCGACGTTTGGCTATGAACATGGCTGCAGTTGTAGATCCAGAAAGGGGGCTCGCCTCCGTAAGGCGCGCAGCAACTTTCGGTGGTGGGTACTTAAAGGGAATTTTGGCAACATTTTTCTGTTCGAAAATGTCAAAACATTTTAGTTAAATGGCCCTGCATAAATAGACTGTTTAAATTGTTGTATTGACATATTTTTTATTTAAAAATAATATAAATTTAAATAGATGTGTAATTAAATTGTTTAATTAATTTGATTTTGTTTAATTTTATAATTTTGAGTTTTAATGAAAGTTAGAATAAACCCAGTTCTGCCTGCGGCTTTATTTTTAGGAGGGTTTGGACATCATTTGCAAGCCCAGCTGCCTTCATTTTCTGCAGCACTAGCTTCCGAAGAATCTCTAAGCGCCTCTTCTTCCCCTCAAAACTCTTCTCGGATGTTCGACCCTAACGCAATGCCAAATAGCCATGGTCTTTGGCTGGACGGAGAACTGTTGTTCTGGAAATCCAATATGGGTTCTCTGAGATACGGCATTACCAGCAAAAGCACCAGTTTGATTAAAGATGGACATCTCAAGCAACCCCATTTTGAATGGGATTGGGGATTCCGCTTAGGACTCGGCTATAAACTCCCGCATGATCAATGGGACCTATTTGCCAATTATACCTATGTGCGTGGAAATGCTCATGGACACGCAAATCGATCTGACAATGTCGTTTTCCCCACGTGGGCAATCTGGGGGCTGGGAAGTGGATTCGGGATATACGGCAATGGATCTGCTGCTTTACTTTCGGGACATTTTGATGTGCACGAGAAGGAAAAGTTGGAGAAAGCCGATTTACGCCTCGTTGATATTAAAAACGTTGTCGATAATCTGGTTGCTACCGCAGATCTTGCCTTAGGATTGCAATGGGATTATCTCTTTTCCAGAGATCGCTTACATTTCGGTATCAAGTTCGGATGGGAATTCAATCTCTTCTTTGATCAAAATCAATTGTTTAATTTTCTGGGTTCAGGAAGTCCGGGCGCACTGAGCTTTAAGAACGATGATTTGACTTTTCATGGAATGACTCTAGGACTGCGCTTTGACTTCTAAGATGTTTAATACTAGTTTCTTACATTCATTTTAAAAAACGCAGGACATCCGCATTTCAATCTGGTAGACTTCCTTATCCCAAAGCTTGGGTTAAAAAGGTGGTCAATCGATGACTTGGAAAGAAGTGGAAGCGATTTTCAATCGTGCACTTAAGTTTACTTTTGCGAGAAGGAAATTGCTGTTTACCATTCCGATTTTGATCTTTTGCGGGCTAATTAGTATGTGTTTTCGGGCGTTGGACTCAAAAACCAATGATTGGCTCTCGATCAGTACGGCATTTATGCCGCTGTTTTTCTGTGCGGCAGTCCTCCTGGTCATGGGAATCTTCTTAACCCGTATTTATCATGATGAGGTGAAAGGGCTTGCGATCAGTTATCGCAACACTCTTAACGTGTCTAAAACTTTGATGGTAGAAATAGCCTATCTTGCTCTTCCTGTCATCTTGGCCTATCTTGCGCTGTGGACATTGCTCGGCATTTTCTATCTCTTTAAAGAAATTCCCTCAATTGGAGATGGGCTAGGAATCATCTTATCGTTTGGCCCCTTTTTATTGCTTTTGGGTTCCTTTATTTTAATCCTTTTAAGCGTTAGCCTTCTCTTTTTTGTCACTCCTTCTGTTTCTCTCAAATCCTCCGTGCAGATGGAGGTCTTTCAAGGGGTATTCAAGCGTCTTTGCTTCAATCCGTTTACAAATATTGCTTTGTTGTTCCTCGGCCTTTTACCCCTGATTTTGATCGCGGGCTTGATGACGATTGCTGCTATCATGACTGGAAAAAGTTATGCGGCTGCCGAGCATCCTTTTGCGGTGAGCTTGGAATGGTTCTTCATCATGATCCCTTTCGCCGCACTTCTGACCCCTGCAGTGATTTTCTTTTTCAATTTTGCAGCGGAAAGTCATGTTTTGATGGTCAAGAAAATGAAAGAATTTGAGACGGAATGCGGATCGCGATCATAGGTGCCGGGCTTTCCGGATTAAGCGTTGCCTGGAATTTCATTCAGAGAATTCCTTGCGAGGTCACTCTTTTTGAGAAAAAGGGAATCGGGAGCGGCGCTTCAGGCATTGCGGCCGGCCTCATTCATCCCTATGCAGGCGAACAAGGGCGAAGAAGTGCTTTTGCAACCGAGGGCATTCAAGCTGCCAAAGAGCTCATTGCTGTTGCCGAAGAAAAATTGAAAAAAAAAATCATTCTCCAACAGGGGATAATCCGCTTTATCCACAATGAAGAGCAGCGCCGGATGTTCCTTTCCCATTGTCAAACATTTGGAGATGTCAGGCCCTACAGCGATCATAGCTTTTGGATTGAATCAGGAATGACAATCGATTGTCCGCTTTATCTGGAGGGACTCTGGGAAGCTCTTTTCGAAAAAGGAGTAAAACTTGTTTTAAAAGAAGTGGCCGATTTACATTCTCTCAAAAACTTTGACCAGATTGTAGTCACTGCGGGAGCAGGAGTTAAGCAGTTTCCCGAATTAGAATTTTTAAATCTCTCTGTTCTCAAAGGACAGATTTTAAAATGTCATGTTCCTGAAACAGTGACACTCCCCGAAGCAAGTTCCATCTGCAAAGGCTATGTCGCCTTGGCACAAGAGAGAAAAACCTGCTTTATTGGGTCGACTTATCAGCGAGGGGATTTAAGTGAAGATCTGCAGCCTGAATGGGTTAAAGAAGAGTTATTTCCTAAAGTTGCTTCCTTTTTCCCTTCTGTAGTCAATCTTGTGGTTGCAGAATGCCGTGCAGCTTTTCGAGTGACGCGCCAAGGACATTATTTGCCCATCGCGACAAGAGTTAAGGAAAATGTCTGGACATTGACAGCCATGGGATCGAGAGGATTGCTCTACCATGCTTATTTTGGCAAAGAAATGGTGAATAAAATTTTAACCTGAGTTATAGCTGAGCTTCTATTCTAAGGACTTGAAATGCAAGGAAACTTTATTTTTTTAGGAACAGGGGGTTCATCGGGGGTTCCCTTGATCGGCTGTGAATGTGAAGTCTGCAAATCTACTTCACCTTTTAATCAACGATTGCGCTCTTCAGGTCTTATTACTATTGGGGATAAAAATTTTCTCATCGACGTGGGTCCAGATTTTCGGACACAAGCGCTCACATTCCACATTAAGCGCTTGACGGCTGTTTTGCTTACCCATGCTCATGCAGATCATATCGCAGGGATCGATGATCTTCGCGCCTTTTATTTTTTAGAAAAAAAGAAAATCCCTTGTGTTCTTTCCCAAGAGACACTTGATGAAGTCAAATTGCGTTATCATTATCTACTCCAACCTTCGGTTGTGGGTAAAAGCCTTTCTGCGCAAATCGACTTTCAGATTTTACCCAAAGATTTTGGCAATCTTGAACTCAGTGGAATTCGTTTTGATTACTTCTCTTATTTTCAGCAAGATATCAAGGTGACGGGATTCCGCGTGGGAAATTTTGCCTATATTTCTGATATTCGCCAATATTCAGACCAAATTTTCGAATCGCTCCACGGAATCGACATCCTTGTGCTTAGCGCGCTCAGACACGCTGCGAGTCCCATGCATTTTAGTATCGAAGAGGCGATCGCTTTTTCTCGGCGCACCTCAGCGAAAATGACCTATCTTACTCATATTGCGCATGATTTAGAACATGAAGCGACAAATCTGCTTTTACCTTCGGATGTGAGAATGAGCTATGATGGTTTAAGCATCCCTATCGAAATCTAGGAAAAAACTTATGACTGAAGACAAAACCTCTATCGAACAACACATGCAGCCTTTCGATTTAAAGGCGCTGAGCAAAGCACTGCTAGTGGGAGTATACCGTTCAGGGACAGACAAAAAACTCTGCGAAGATTATTTGGAAGAATTGGAGCGGCTTTGTGAGACATATGGGCTTAAAGCGGTGGGTAAATTCCCTTGTCCGATCAAAAAACTCGATGCGGCCACTTATCTCGGAGTCGGCAAGCTCGAAGAACTGAAAACTTCGGCAAAAGAGCTTGGAGCTGATGTCGTGATCTTTGACGAAGAGATCTCGCCGCACCAGCAGCGCAATCTCGAAAAGATTTTCCTATGCCCTGTGATCGATCGGACCGAGCTCATTATCGAAGTATTTGCTCGACGTGCTCAGACTCGAGAAGCTCGCTTGCAAATCGAGCTAGCCAAGGTGCGCTATCAATTCCCGCGCTTAAAAAGAATGTGGACTCATCTTTCCCGCCAGACAGCTACTGCAGGTAGCGGCGGTGCATATCTTAAAGGCGAGGGAGAAAAGCAGATTGAAATTGACCGCAGAATTTTGCGGCGTCAAATCGATCGTCTTAAAGAGGAGATCGAACACGTTGCCGAGCAGAGGCAGACCCAGAGGGGTTTGCGCGAGCGCACAGGCATCCCTACGTTTGCCATTGTCGGCTATACCAATGCAGGCAAATCCACTTTACTTAGAGCTCTGACCCAGGCCGAGGTTCTCGTGGAAGATAAATTATTTGCAACGCTTGACACAACCACGCGAAAATTCGTCCTCCCGAACCGTCAAGAAATTCTGCTCATCGACACTGTGGGATTTATCCGTAAAATTCCCCATACTCTTGTCGCTGCATTTAAAAGCACATTGGAAGAATCCGTCCATACCGATATTCTATTGCATCTGATCGATGTCAGCCATCCGATGGCTGAAGCTCAGGCTGAAGAATCGATGCAAGTCTTAAAAGAGTTGGGAGCAGAAGATCATCCGATGATTACTGTCCTCAATAAAATCGATCAGTGTTCCAATCCTGCCATTACCGCAAAGTTCCGCATCAAATATCCCAAAACGGTGGCCATTTCTGCATTGCAAGGCATTGGAGTCGATGAACTCTTAGACATGATGATCAAAGAAGTATCCCTCTTGCGAAAAGTTGTAAAAGCGCGGATCCCGCAAAGCCATTATGCAATCGTCAGCGAGCTGATGCGCGAAGGGCGGGTGATCGAATGCGATTACGAAGAGAACGATATCTTGATTAAAGTCGAGATCCCTGCACGTCTCGAATATAAAGTGCAGCCCTTCTTGATCAGCTAGACTATGAAGAAAAAGCGGCTCATTCCCTTAATTTTCACATTGTTAGCATGTGCTATCTATGTTTCATCTTATCCAAGTATGCTTTCGCCGCCGCCAACCGAACCCGCTGTGCGGGTTCTGGCAACAGGTGCCAAAATCATCGATTTTCTGCTGGCGAGGAGTTTTGCAATTCCCTCAATCCTTAAAAAGAATAGTTTTTTGTAGAATTTCCGACTCTCCAAGCCAGTAGCAAAAGATGGAAGCTGGAATGCGCATCAGTACCTTTGTTTGGTTGGTTTCTAAATGCCCAATGTCTTGAGGGGATTTTGTCAAAATGTAACCCTGTTTTATCGATTCCTTTTGATGGCAAAGTTCTATGAGGCCTTGAACATCTCTAGGTTGGCTAATTTGCGAATGATATTTCACTTCAAAAGGAATAAGATGCCCACCCAATTCCATCATAAGATCAACTTCTTTGTCTTTAGGACTACGCCAATAACTAAATCGAGCATGGTTGGAAACGCTGTGGGCAGATAAATGAGTGAAAATAGCTGTTTCTACAGAAGTGCCTAGCGCGACAGAATCTTCAAGAAGAGTTTTCCCTTTCATCAGAATAGCTGGGGCAATTGCCGGATCAGCGAGATATAATTTATAGCGAGCCCGCAGGACTTCTTTGCCATAGCCAAAAGGAGGAAGTCGATAGAGTAAATGTGCTGATTCTAACAGGTGGATGAAATTTTGAACGGTGGATTTTGTAACCCCTAAATTTTTGGAGAGCGTGCCGAGATCTTGAAGGCCGCCATCATGCATGCAGAGAAAAATAAATGTTTGTTCGAGTTCAATCACTCTGCGAACGCCGAAGATGGCTGTCATATCTCGTTTTAAAACTTTATCAATAATATCTTCTCGCAATAGACGTTGGGATTGTTGAACACTTTCCACTAAAGCTGTTTGAGGAAACCCTCCACGTACAAGATATTCATGAAAGTGTCCAATGAGTACTTGAGAGGCTTCTGTGACCCGAAGAAATTCAGAATGTGAAAAGTTAAATAAATCAGAGAGTAAGGAAATCGAGGGGATATTGGGTAAAGGGATGCGTTTTATTTTTAAATATTCATAAAAAGAAAGAGTAGAAATACGAAGGGTGTGCCAACGGCCAACGCCCGATTCCTGATTTGTACTCGTTAAAGGCATCGCTGAGCCCGTGAAAACGATCCTTCGATTTTTAAAAAAGTCAACTTGATGTTTAACCCAAACTCCAAAATCTCGAATAAATTGAGCTTCATCGAGGAATAAATATTCTGATCCTTCTGCTTTTGGCTCGAGTTCTCGCCAGGCTTCAAGAACAGAATCAAGACCAGCGAGTTTAAAAAAGGGATGGTCAAAAGTAACGTATAGAACATTAGCTGCTGGAACGCCGTTTTTAATCAAATGTTCGATTGTTTGCAGCAGCAGAGTTGTTTTTCCGACCTGTCTTGGACCTGAAAGCATTACAGCCCGTAAGGCGGGTGGATTTGCCACCCAAGTCAACAATTCATTAAAAACGGATCGTTTCCAGGAGGGAAGGTCTGGAATGCTCTCTTTCCGCCACCAAGGGTTGAATTGGGATAGAATGGCTATCAGTTCATCTTTAGGGATCTTCATAAGCTTATTTATGCCTATTTTCCTAATTTAAGTATAGTATACTGCATCTATTTTTCATTTTTAAGGTTATTTTTTGCAAAAACTGATGCTTTTGGCGAAGACGCATGTTCCTGAATCTCAGGGTTTCTTACTAGAAAAGATATAATTTCGATTGTTGCCGATTTGATAACGATTTCGCTTTTCGTAGATTAATTTTGACATATTTCTAAAGGAGGCTTATCATAGAAAAAATTTAAAGCAGTAAAAACCGAGGAGACGAAATGAAATGGGTATTGTTATGTTATTGTGCGCTATGCAATTTGCTTTGTTTGAATGCATCTATAAATGATGCTGAGTGGACGCGGGGACGTCTTCCTAAAGTGGTTCCTTTTGTCTAGACCAAAAATCGAGAAATCTAAGCTAATCTCCTCTGTTGTTTAATCTAACTCCCAGGGCCCTATACAAAAGCCCACGGGTTTGCAAAGGGCAGTCAGCCATTTGCTGGGGTTCAAGGGGCAAAGCCCCTTTCTTTTTCTTATGTCCCATAATACACCTCTGCTGGGGTTCGATAATCGAGACCCTGATGGGGTCGCTTGTTGTTGTAAAACTCAAAGTACTTTTTCAGCCCCGATCGAACCTCTTTCATGCTCTCGTATCCTTTCGGGTAAATTTCTTCATACTTCACGCTTCTCCACAGCCTCTCAATAAACACGTTATCAAGAGCTCGACCCTTCCCGTCCATACTGATTTTAATCCCATTCTCTTCAAGTTTCCCGGTGAATTGACTACTCGTAAACTGCACACCTTGATCAGTATTAAATATCTCAGGTCTTTTTTGCCAAAGACTCCTTTGCAATGCCTCCATGCAAAATTCTGTATCAAGCAGATTTGAGAGCTCCCACTCAATCACGTACCGACTATACCAGTCTATGATTGCAAACAGATATCCGAATCCTTTTGTTAATGGAATGTAAGTGATGTCAGCTGCCCAAGCTTGATCGGAACGATCAACAATTAGGCCCCTCAGTAAATACGGGAACTTTTTATGCTGTTTATTCCCAGCGCTCAGGTTCGGCTTTGGATAGATCGCCTCTATCCCCATCACCTGCATCGCTGTTCGCACTTTTTTCTGTCCCACGACAAATCCTAGTTTTCTCATTGCCACTGTCATTCGACGCCTCCCATAATAGGGGGTTTCGAGGTACTGTTTGTCGATTGCGCACATGAGTCGCAAGTCTTCTTCACCAGGCTGCTGTGGCTCGTAGTACAATCCAGATCGACATACTCCGAGGAGCTTACACTGTGCTCTTTGGGAAAATTTGATATCGTGAGGTTCAATGAGTGCCCGTTTTTCATTCAGGTCAAAGCCCCCAATTTTTTTTTAAGCCACTCGTTCTCCATCTTGAGTCTTCCAATCTGTTCGAACAGTTCGGCCTTTTCTTTGCCCTCTGCTGTATCCCTAGACCTCCTGGTCTTTACAAAAATCTGAGGTCCTGCCTCAATAAATTGTTTTTTCCATTCCGACAGAACTACGGGATGTACCCCCAACTCGCCAGCGAGTTGGGTTGCTGTCTTCTCACCCTTGAGCACTTCTAGTACTACTTTGAGCTTGAACTCCGGTGAATATTGTTTTTTTGTTTTGGCCATTTTGGCCTCCTCGCATTGGGAGGATATTAGCTTAGACAGTGGTCTAAATTTTGGGGACCATTATATCCTATGAACCCAAAACTCAGGTCAATAGCAAAAGTTTGATAAAGACGCATGGCCCTAAATCTCAGTGTTTGTGTAGAAGATCATTAAAATCGATAATAGAAGAAAAGAAATCACTCTCCTTAACGTATTCATCGACTCCATTCACATGAATTAAAACGGGTCTTATAGAGATGTTTCTAGGAAGAGCTAAGCTTCTTGATTTTCTGTTTTACTTCATCGATGACGCTTTTTGTAATTTCCTGAGCATTAAATTTGATTTCGCAGAGATAACAGGTTCCAAATTTTGTTTGAATCATGTAATCAATTTGGCATCCCTGCCGATCATTCGCTTTGCGCTGAAAAAAGGGATTATCATTCACAATTTCAGAAGGATCGATACCAAGGATTTTTTGTACCGTTTTTCGATTACTGAGAACAAGGTTTTCAAACTGCAATCCCATCGCAGATTGCCATTGGGGCAATAGTTTCAGCCCTTGTTTTTCAATTTTCTTTTTGTTCGGCTCAATATACTTGAGATAGAATCTTAAATAATTATCCTTAAGTCGATAATGGCTTAATTTCGAATCTAGACCTGTCTTAAGATGCCAGGTAAAATCGCGAGAAACAAATCCTGCTGTAACGAGATCTTCCATGTATTCAGAAACCAGGCTGTTTTTTTCAACATTCAAGGCTGTATAGATATCTTTAAGTTCGCAAGGTCCTTCTGCAAGTCTTTCAACAATCGTTTTGTAAATAGTACTTCTAGAAGAGAATAAATCTGAAAAAATTCGTTCAAACTCACTAAAAAGAAAACCTTCTTTTCGAAAACACAACCTTTGGATATTTGTCTCAGCGCTTTGATTTGGCAAAATTTCTTCAAGGTAGCGTGGAACACCCCCCATTACAGAAAGCACTTTAAACTTATCAAAAGCAGATACCCTATCTTGCTCTGCATTCCAAAATTCATTACACTCATGTAAGGGAAGTTCCTCCAAAATGATGTCTAAAGATATCCTTCCCATAAATCCCGTACTGCTCAGGATGTTTTCTTCAATCCAACTTGAAATGGACCCACATAGAATTAGAACCAACTGGGGATTATTTTTGAAGTAGAGATCCCAAGCAGTTTTAAGCTTTCCAAGAAATGTGGGGTCTTTTGAACCCATCCAGCTAATTTCATCTAAAATCAAGAACAATTTTTCCTTTTTGAGAGTGCTGTGCTAAATGCCAAAACAGATCCCCCCAGTCGTCAGCTCTTGGAAGAGGGATTTTCATTTCGCGTTGGAGTTGTCGAGCAAATTCTTCCTTTTGGTCGGCAGCTGAGATGCCTTTTGTTGGTGGAAGCCCGGAAAAGACATAATGAGGGGTTTTCTGAGCGAATTCTTGTGCTAGACGGCTCTTTCCAATTCGGCGTCTTCCCCGAATGACTACAAGGCTAGCCGACTTCTTCTTAAAGAGTTCGCCGAGCATTTGAAGCTCTCTTTTCCGACCTACAAATGAATGTTGCATTGTGCAAACCTTAATTTGGTGATGAATTTATTCTAGCATTTGTGAGTCACCAAATCAAGGAAATATTGTTTGGTGATTTACAAGATACAGAAAAAAACTGTAAGGTTTTCGATTTTTATTGATTTTGCAGCTTATTTAACGCTTGTGTTATGATTATATTATCGTAACATGAAGTTAAACTTCTCTATTGCTTCGCATTCTTGCGATATGGACAACATGGGGCCATTTGCTAATATGGACCACTGTTCGGTCAAAAACTTTATCCGCATAGATTCTGGGATTTGCTGTGCAATCTATTACAAACAGGGCGAAGCCATTTTTCTGTGGAAGCGGGCATTCCTCTGCCAAAATCCGGGCCATTTTGAGGTGATGTTTTTTTGTTTCTTCTTTTGTAGGGGCCTTTTACTGATGCTTGGGGTTTTGGCCCTATTGTAAACTTGAGTCGTTTGTAAGATGGGACCAAAATGCCAAGTATCGGAACTCGCCATCAGCGAGCAGTGTGAATTTACAATAATCTGAAAAGCTCTGTTTTTTGACTCAAGTCTGATTGGGTGGGCTTAACTTATGGAAAGACGATTGTAAAGCTAATATTTGAACTAATTTTGCGACCGGTCAGGGCGCGAAATTAGTCCAAACT
This sequence comes from uncultured Verrucomicrobiae bacterium, assembly GCA_963718565.1. Lineage (GTDB taxonomy): Bacteria > Chlamydiota > Chlamydiia > Chlamydiales > Rhabdochlamydiaceae > CAJCIW01. Next base: position 1,121,131 of record OY970364.1, on the reverse strand, counting down.
CCAATTGACTTTCTTAAAAAATTTGCAAAAGATAAGGGCTCCCGTAAAAGACTGAAGTCGCCCTTTTTAGAACGATTTGCGCAGACATTTGCTCGTTTCTTTATGAGAGTGGGATTGCCATTCCATTCTGAAATAAAATCATTCACCTCTAAAAATTCCTGATCTTTTTGACCTTACAGAAAATTAAAGTGGGCTACTGGATATAAAATCTAGGGCGAGAGAAAGAATTAATAAAGCCTTTCGATCTTCAGACTTTTTCAATTGAATATTGGAAAAATCCATGATAAAATCTTTAAGATAACTTCTAAGATTATGTGGAGACACCTCGTTTGTTCACTAAACCTATCAAGACGAAAGAGCATCTTTTTTGCGGCATTAAAGCGCTCCCGCTAGATGAACGGCCGAGAGAAAGATTGGAACGCGATGGAATTGGTGCTCTTTCTCACGCTGAGCTCATTGCGATTGTCTTAGGAAATGGGACTCAAGGGAAGTCAGTTCTTGATCTGGCCCAAGAGCTTCTCGAGCAGTTCGGCAGTCTCGAAAACCTCCTAGATGCATCCACCGTGGAATTGATGCAGATCAAAGGAATTGGCAAGGCTAAAGCAATTTTGCTCAAAGCAGTTTTTGGCTTGGCGTTGAAATGCAGAAGGCCTTTCAAAACGGAAAAATACATGATCTCTTCGGCAAAGGATGCATACGATTTGGCCCAAGCAGAAATTGCTCATATCCCGCAGGAGGTGCTCCTTGTCATTTTGCGCGATGTGCGAGGGAGTTTAATTCATTTTGAGAAGGTAGCAATCGGCACTCTTTCACAGGTGCTTGTCCATCCCCGTGAGGTCTTTTATCCCGCTGTTCGCTACAAGGCCTATAGCTTGATTATCGCGCATAATCATCCGAGCGGAGACCCGAAACCTTCGCAAACGGATTTAGAATTGACCCGTTCGCTTATCCAAGCAAGCCAGGTGATGAGTATCCGGTTTGATGATCATTTGATCGTATGCCGTGATCGATTTATTTCATTGCGCGAATTGGGATGTTTGCCCGGGACGAAAGGGCGATATTAGCAGGTGAAGCAGGTCATGAAGTGTGTCTATGAACTGTCTCTTTATGAGGAATATTAAGAGCATCTTGGAGAAGATGCGTGACGCCAGTACAGATCATCTGAACAGCAATGAGGGAGATCAGCATCCCGCCGAGCTTTTGACAGGCTAGGAGACCTTTCTTCCCCAGAAAATACTTAATATTTGAAGATAAAAGCAGAATGATAAATGTCGGTATCCAAGCGAGGAAAATGATCGATGACGTGATCCAGACGTTCTGAAGCTGTTCTGCATAGACCATCACTGTGGTGATTGCGCCGGGCCCGGCGACAATTGGGGTTGCCAGCGGTACGATCAAAGGTTCTGAGCGTTTTGAATCGTGGTTATCCGTGGGGCGAGGGAAAATCATTCCTAGAGCAATGATAAATAGCAGAGTTCCTCCAGCGACACCCAAGACAGGCTGCGAAATTCCGAGCAACTTTAGAAGATCATCTCCAAAAAAGTTAAATAGCAGCAGGATAAGCAAGGCGATCAAGAGCTCGCGAAAGATGATCTGTCTTTGTCTTTTCACCTCGAATTTTGTGAGCAATCCGACAAAGAGGGGGATATTTCCGAGGGAGTTAAGAACGAAGAATAAAGAAAAAGCCATGGCAAAGATCGGCATGTGTGCACCCAAAGGTATGAAAACTTATTGTCTATCTTTTTATAGATTTTTTTTCACACTTAATCGTCTTTTCTGGAATCCTTTTGCTTTTCTTGTTGTTACTCTATAATCCCAGGGAAAAATAGAGAAAGTCGTGGAAAGTAAAAAAAAATTTAAAATCGTCACTCTTGGCTGTCGGACTAACCAGTACGAGTCTCAAGCGTATTCAGACCAATTGCGCAAGCTTGGCTATTTGCCTGCCGAAGAAGGGGAAGAAGCGGAGTTATGTGTCGTCAATACGTGTACGGTAACCGAATCCGCAGACAGCTCAAGCAGGCACCAGATCCGTCAACTTGCAAGACAGAATCCAGGAACCCGAATTATCGTCACAGGGTGTTTGGCAGAACGAAAACCAGATGAGTTGCGGTCGCTTCCGGGCGTTGATCTGCTCGTTCCGAATAAAGACAAAGAGAACTTGCTGGCATTGGCTTTGCCGGATGAAGAAATCCCTGAGTTTGCGATCCGTCAGTTTGAAGCACATACACGTGCCTTTGTCAAAGTTCAAGATGGCTGTCATTCTTTTTGCACCTATTGTATCATTCCCTATGTCCGCGGCCGCTCCCGATCGCGAAGGTTAGAGGAAATTCTCGAGGAGATCGACGGTTTAATCCGCAATGGCTACAAAGAGGTCGTCTTGACAGGGATTAATATCGGTGATTTCGATGGTGCGCCAGAAGGAACGGAGAAACCTCTCCGGCTCGCTGACTTGGTTCGCGCTGTCGATGCTCTTGAAGGAATAAAAAGGTTACGCGTCTCCTCAATCGATCCCGATGAGGTGGACGAGGATCTTGCCGATGCGATATTAAATGGCAAAAGCACGTGCCCTTCTATGCATATTGTGCTTCAATCGGGTTCCAATGTGATCTTGAAACGCATGAATCGTAAATACACGCGCGAGATCTTTCTGGAGACGATTGAAAGATTAAAAACCGCACGTCCTGATTTTACGTTTACAACGGATGTGATTGTCGGTTTTCCTGGGGAAAGCGAACGTGACTTTGAGGACACGATTGCCATGATGGGCAGGGTGCAGTTTGCAAAAGTTCATATGTTCCCTTTTAGCGCTAGAGAACGCACTCGCGCTGCCCTCTATCCTAACAAAATCCCTCAGGAATTAATTCAAGAAAGAAAGCAGAGATTATTGAGAATCGCAGAGCAGCATGCTTTTGCACTCAGAAACGCTTACATTGGCCAAAGAAGGTCGGTGCTTTTTGAGGCTGAGGACAACGTTAAAGGAAGTCGTGGGCATACGGATAATTTTTTACCTGTTGTTGTTAAGGATACAAAAATCAAAGCTCATGACCTTCTCGAGGTCGAATTGATCGATAATCATCCTGATGGGCTTGTGGGAAGGATTTTATGAAGATTACAATTGCTGAGCGGTTTCATCCTTTCTCGCATGAAAACGGCACCGTGTTCCTCCTTCCGAATAGTTCATTTTCTGTCCGCATTTTTCCAACGCGTCTAGAGTTTATCGACCTCGAAGGAAAAATGGAGTCTTTTTTTCTTGGGTTTGATTGTGTTGGCCCATTCACAGATTTTACAGCAGAACTCGACCTCGAACAAGGACTCCTGCGTGTTTTTGGGATGACGAAGAAGGGATATATGCGTTATCTCATCTTTGCAAAAAATGATGGGATTTGGCTCACCCTTGAGAAAATTCCTGAGGAAAAACTCCTATGTCGGCGTTCGTTTCCTCCTTCACAGCTCACCCTTGCGAAAGAAGAAAGCCTGCTGATTTCTCTTCCTTTCAAAAATGAGACGTTAACAAAAAATCAGGAACGGCTTTCATTGGGGATGCATAAAGCCCAAGATTGGGCACTCATCCGTCGCCGACTCGATTTTAAAGAGATTTTTCCACTGTGGCTAGCGTTAAGCCGTTGGACTCCTTTAAGGCATGCGATGAGCACCCAGGGAAACTATCTGCTCATCGAAGAGTGTCTTCAAAGGATTGAACATGGAGAAAAGCAAAAGGTCCTTGAATCTTTCAAAAGTTTGTTTCTTGCTGCCTTTGATGGGGTTTTAGTTCCCAGGCTTTTTGACACTGAGCACCAAGGGATTTTGCCTGAAGTAATGCTGCAAAATCCCCTTCCAGCTCCGCTTGCTCTAATCACAAAAGGGGCTAGCTTGATCCGATCTCTGTTTGTTCATGGAGAGGACAATTTTATCGCTATTTTGCCTTGTCTTCCTCCGGAATTTCATAGCGGGCGCATGATCGGTGTGCAAGCTTTGAAAGGCGTGATTTTAGATTTTGAATGGAGTAAAAAATGCTTGCGCCGATTGCAGATTTCTTCCATTCACGGAATGAACATTGTATTGAAACTTCCGAAGGGAATACGTTCTTGCCGAGTCAAGAAAGGTCGGCAAGCGCTCAAAAAACTCTCCATTGATGTAGATGGCACTACCGTGCTGGCCTTAGTGCCCAGCGAGACGGTGGAAATCGACCGTCTCGAAAAATAAGAGGCTCAAGAACGCAACTCGTTTCGATAATGTCGAGCGGCTTGTATGGATAGAATAGGGGATATAGCCATATAGACCTCATATTTAAGAATTTTCAACATCTAGACTGGGTGCAGTACAGATTTGCAAAAAAAAATCCTTGTTAACCATAACGACGAGTGTGAAATATTGCAATCAATTTGCAATTCCCTCTAAACATAACGCAAAGACATAAAAGGCGCTAAGAATGGCATCTTGGCGTCTTTGTGCCTTAGCGTTTAAACTGTTTTTCATTCACAAGTGGTGAATCGCTATGCAAATGTCCAGACAGATAGACTTAGCAAGTTCAAAAGAAACCATGAATAAAAATTTTATTTCCGATCCTCACCGTTTTTTCGGTCTGCAACCTAAAGGACCTCATTCTAAACTCATTCGCATCTGGAGGCCTGGGGCCTCTTACGTGCACTTAGAAGTTTTCGGAAAAGATGTGGAAGCAAAGAGGAGCTCTCCGGAAGGTCTTTTTGAATATGAAGTTCCTGCCAATGCAACTTTTGCCGACTACCGCATTTACCATCAAAACGGAATGCTAGCCCATGATCCTTATGCTTTTTTACCTACATTTGGAGAGATGGATGCCCATCTCTTTAACCGGGGGGTCCATTACAAACTTTATGAGGTTATGGGAGGACGGCTCTGCGTTCATCAGGGAATCGAAGGGGCGAAGTTTGCGATCTGGGCGCCTGAAGCACAAGGAGTATCTCTTGTCGGGGATTTTAATTATTGGGATGGAAGGGTCAATCCCATGCGCGTGATGGGGTCTTCAGGAGTATGGGAACTTTTTATTCCCGGTCTAAAGCAAGGTGAAAAATACAAATTCGAGATCCGCACGCGCCAAGGTCACATTCGGCTCAAATCCGACCCTTATGCACTGGGCTTCGAGCTCAGACCGAAGACGGCAGCAGTCCTGTGCGATGTCGATCACTATCCCTGGGGAGATCAAGAATGGATGCAGGAGCGCGGACGACGGCATCGAGATTCTTTTCCCATGACAATATACGAAGTCCATCTTGGCTCTTGGAAAAAGCATGGATGGCGCTTTTATGGATACCGCGAACTGGCCGTTGAACTAGCAAAATATTGCAAAGAGATGGGATTTACTCATGTTGAACTTCTGCCTATTCAGAACATCCTCTGGATGAATCTTGGGGCTATCAAGTGACAGGTTTTTATGCAGCGACAAGCCGCTATGGAACGCCAGAGGATTTTCAGTTTTTTGTCGATCATTTGCACAAAGAAGGCATCGGCGTCATCCTCGATTGGGTTCCGGCGCATTTCCCGATGGATGACTTTTCCCTGGCTCAATTTGATGGCAGTTACCTCTATGAACATTCGGATCCGCGCAAAGGCTTTCATCCTCATTGGAACACGTATATTTTCAATTATGGTCGTTTCGAGGTCAGCAATTTCTTGCTCGGAAGCGCTTTGTTTTGGCTCGATAAAATGCACATCGATGGGTTTAGGGTAGATGCCGTCGCCTCCATGCTCTATCTGGATTATGGAAGAAAGCCTGGAGAATGGATTCCGAATAAATATGGGGGTCACGAAAATTTGGATGCCATTGAATTTATCAAACATTTTAATTCGGTTGTCCATCAGCGTTTTTCTCATATTCTTACATTTGCCGAAGAATCGACGTCATTTACGGGTGTCACGCATCCGCTGGAATGGGGAGGTCTTGGATTTGATTTGAAATGGAATATGGGGTGGATGAACGATACATTGCGGTTTTTTCATAAAGACTCCATTTATAGAGCTTATCATCAAAACGATCTTACCTTTGGCCTGATCTATGCTTTTTCGGAAAGATTTATTTTACCGCTATCCCATGACGAGGTTGTTCATGGAAAAGCCAGCCTGATTTCGAAAATGCCTGGAGACGATTGGCAAAAGTTTGCAAACTTAAAGCTGCTCTATAGTTATCAGATTTGCCAACCTGGTAAAAAATTATTGTTTATGGGTGGAGAAATTGGGATGTGGAATGAATGGCATTGCAATGAAGAGATCCCCTGGGAACTGCTCCAGTATGATCGGCATGCGATGCTTAAAAAATTTTTTAAAGAGATCAATCATTTTTATCACAACCATCAGGCGCTTTGGGAGTTTGACTTTGATCATCGCGGCTTTGAATGGATCGATTTTTCCGACTGTCAAAATTCGGTCATCAGCTATTTGCGCAAAGGAACAAACCGTTATCTCTTCGTCGTGCATAATTTCACGCCCAATTTTGTCCCACAATATTTCACTCGCTTGCCCAACGTCGCTTCCATCAAGGAAGTCTTTAATTCCGATAGAGAAGAATATTGGGGGTCTGGCAAAATAAACGGCGGTGTGGATATCGTCTGCGATCCTAACGAGCGCCGGACAGGTATACAGATCCAACTCGCTCCGCTTGCCACGATGATTTTTGAGGTGCAATTTGTGTTCTAAAGCCACAAAAAGTGAATATCATGACCTCATTGAACAGGTCCGAAAACATGATCTTCATTATTTTGTCCATGCAAAGCCATTTATTACAGATTATGAATATGATCAGCTCGTAAAAACAATTGAAGACATCGAAAAGCTGCATCCGGACTGGATTAGCCCTTCCTCGCCAACGCAACGGATCGCAGCTGCGCTCACCAAGGGATTCAAACAAGGAGTACACACTGTTCCCATGCTCTCGCTCGCCAATACCTATTCCAGGGAAGAGCTTGAGGATTTTATTAAACGCGTTCATAAATTGCTCGGTCATTCCCATGTGCATTTTTGTGCAGAATTGAAGATGGATGGTGTTGCTGTGACTGTGCGTTATGAAAAGGGGATTTTCGCACAAGCGCTAACACGTGGCGATGGCCGCAAAGGTGACGATATTACAGCCAATATGAGAACAATCCGTTCTATGCCGATCGAACTTTCAAGCTCTCACATGCCCGATCTGCTAGAAGTGCGCGGTGAGGTTTTCATGACACATCAAGTTTTTCAGACCCTTAATGCCGAAAAAGAAGAAGCTGGAGAAGAGCTCTATGCCAATCCGCGCAATGCTGCTGCTGGGTCATTAAAACTATTGAGTTCCAAAGAGGTCGCTTTGCGAAAGCTTTGCGCCGTTTTCTATGGATTTGCGGATGAGAACAATCCGCCTGTAGATACGCAATATGAATGCCATCAGTATTTAGAAAAAATCGGCCTCCCTGTTTTTGATGGCGAGTTCCGTCACCGGTGCAAGAACATTGATGATATTTTAAAATTTGCCGACAAGGTCGAAGAAAAGCGACATCGGCTTCCCTTTGATATTGATGGAATCGTCATAAAAATCGATGAGCTTAAATATCATGATCAATTAGGCGTCACCGGCAAAAGCCCACGCTGGGCTGTTGCTTATAAATTTGCTCCCGAGCAAGCGTTAACTCGCATCAAAGACATTACAGTGCAGGTAGGCAGGACAGGCGTTTTAACGCCTGTTGCAGAGCTCGAGCCTGTACTTCTCGCAGGAAGTACGATCTCTAGGGCGACATTGCACAATCAAGAAGAAGTGGAACGCAAAGATATCCGAGCCGGAGATTGGGTCATCATTGAAAAAGGCGGAGATGTGATTCCCAAGGTCGTCCAAGTCGATAAAAGACGGCGTCCGCAGGATTCAAAGCCCTGGAAGATGCCAAAAACCTGCCCTAGCTGTGGGGCGCATGTCGTCCATAGCGAAGATGAAGTCGCTGTCCGCTGTCCTAACTCAAAAGGATGTACCGAACAACAGATGCGCCGTCTTGCCTATTTTGCTTCTAAAGATGCCATGGACATCGAACATTTAGGCGAAAAAGTGGTTGAGCAGCTTTTTCACAAGAAGCTCGTGCACAGCATCTCCGATATCTACGCATTAACTAAAGAGGATCTTGCTAAGCTCGACGGGTTCAAAGAAAAATCGATCCAAAATTTATACGAGAGCATCGATCGTTCTCGGCACGTCTCGCTCTCACGGTTTATCTTGGCACTTGGCATCAAATATGTCGGTGAAGGAACAGCAGAGTTATTGGCCGAAAATGTTGGGGACATGGAAAGGTTAGCTCAGATGAGTGTCGATGAATGGGAAGAGATTCCTGGAATTGGAACCAAAATTGCGCATTCTATCGTCGAGTATTTCAAAGATTCCGCTCATCTTAAAGAGATTCATATGCTTCTCAAACGCGGTGTTAAACCAGAAGCGGTGAAGTTGAAACGCCGCAAAGGCCATGCTTTCTCGGATAAAACTTTCGTTTTAACGGGGGTTCTTGCTAAATATACGCGCGATGAAGCGACACAGCTGATCAAAGAGCGCGGAGGAAAAGTGACTGGGTCTGTGACCAAAAACAGCGATTTTGTCATTGTGGGAGAAGATCCCGGTTCAAAATTCGACAAGGCCAAGGAATTACGCATCACAACTCTTTCCGAAGAAGAGTTCGAGAAGTTATTATAGAGGGAATTGTAATTCCCTCTATAACCTTAAGCTGCAAAGCAGCTGACATTTAAGCGGAATGTTTCTTTTGTCTCTTGAGCAGAATTTTCTGCAGATTTTTTCCATGCGACCGCTACGTGGAAGTGATGCCCACGAATGCGAGAGGGGAGTAAATAGCGCTCGCGGAGGTTCTCCAGTTCATGACTTTTGACTTCCAGGAGATAAACCTTTTCGACACCTGGCCAACGTTTTGGTTTGAGGGAGCGCAAGGCAGTGATTTCAAAATGGAACTGATTTTCCAGTTCTTTAATCGCGCCCCATCCTTTTTTTTGTGCCCACTCGTGGGGTAGGATGACAGGAATATGGGCGGGAGAGGGCTCGACATAATCAAGCGGGATTGCTTCGCATTCTTGGTCGTGAATCCATGGATAAATTTCAGTGATAAAATTGTCAGGAAGCTCAAGATAGAGAAATCCCTCATGATCCTGTCGCAAAATCCCTTTTTCAGTGAGGACATGACGGGCATAAGCACAGATGCTGGTAGAGTTGTAGACAGATACGGGCATCTCCTCTTTGGACTCCGGGATTAAGCAACTGGGAGCGTATTCATCTTTGGGACATGTGTGAAGAGGGTGCCAAAAAAAACGCGGAGGCTTAAGTGTTTGAAAAGGAGGGTGAGGAAGCTGAGGTACCCATAATTGCCGAGGAGGAAAGATATCCTCCAAAACCGCCGATGTTTCTTTTCTCTCAAAGAGGGATTTGAGGACCTCCACGATGCGAATAATGGCAAATTGTCCTTTTCTTAGGATCGGAGGGATGCGCGAGCGCGCGGTCTCAATGCGTGGTTTGGGACTATTTTGGAACAGGGAGATAATCCGCTCATTTGGTGTAAATTTCTGTTGACGTGCAGTATCTATCACAGTGGGCACAGTAGGTTTTGGAAAATTTACAGACAATCCTGTATTATCCTTGGCAACAAGGGGATAGGCGAAGACGGCAACGCGAATATCGAGCGGGGATATTTTATTCATGTTAAAATTTTAATTCACAATAAGAATAGATCGAGCTATATTTTAACATTTTCTTTTATTTCCTTTAAATGGAACCAATTTTTAAATTCCGAGTGGAATGAAAAAATCTTTTGATTGCAAATGAGAAAAAGTTTATATCGAAATTTTATGAATCTAGAGCACTTGCAAAAATGCACGCCAGCAGAAAATCGATGATTTTGGCATCTATTGTCAAAAGATGGCAAAAGGGCGATTTTATGCGGCGCGCATTTTTGCAAGTGGCTCTCTAACTTATGCAGAGGAGTCTTATGTCCAAAAACCAGTTGAAGTGCGCTCTGATCGGGGGCTTGATCGTTTTTATCTGGGGGTTATTCTCTTGGATGGTCTTCCCTTGGCATCAGAAATGTTTGAAAAAATTTACGAATGAGTCTGATGTCGCTGATGTCATTAGAGACAATGCCCCAGTAGAGGGTGTGTACGTCTTGCCCAATACTTTTGCTTATCGTGATGGGAATACTTCGCAAGGGGAGATATCCAGGGGAATGGAAATGCTAGAAAAGGGGCCATTTATGTTTGCCTCTATTAAGCCCAATGGGATCGGTAAGATGACGATGGGGCCGTTTATCATCTCATTGATCATTCAAATTATTGGCGCCTTTATCGCGACTTGGCTGCTGATGCAGACAAAAAATCTCTCCTTTAGGAACCGAGTGGGATTTGTCACACTGTTTGGATTGGGCGTAGCGATCTTGGGTCGACTTCCCGATTGGAACTGGTGGGGTTTTTCATTCGGATATGTTCTTATAAATATCGTCGACTTGGTTATCGGCTGGTTCTTGGCTGGCCTTGGAATTGCTAAGGTTCTCAAGAAGTAATGACTTCTCATTCTTCCTGGCCTCGCAAGAGGCTAGGGGGATTTTTTACCCACCAAATAGCTGCAGAGGGAATTGAGGTCTTGGTGCGGGCGGCGAAGTTTCTGCAGAAATCAAGTTGCCAATGAGGGTTTGATGGCTAAATCCGGTGACTTTCACGTTTTGCAGGGTTCCGATTAAATGATCATCGCCATTAAAGAGCACGTTTTTCCAGCAGCGTGTACGTCCTTTGAGATGCTTTTCATCCCGATTGCGCCGTTCTACAAGCACTTCAACAGTCGAGCCGAGCATCGCTTTCCTTTCTTCGGCGCAGACCTCATGATGGAGATTAAGCAAGCGTTGAAGGCGGTCTTGTTTAACCTCTTCAGAAATATCATCTTTCCAGCGGAAGGCAGGGGTTCCTTTACGTGCACTGTAAGCAAAGATGAAAGCAACAGAATAGCGAATCTGCTTAAAGATATCATAGGTGAGCTGGAATTCCTCCTCAGTCTCAGTGGGGAATCCCACAATGATATCTGTACCTAGCGATGCATCAGGCACAATAGAGCGTAGAAGCTCAACCTTCTCTAAGTACTTTTCCACCGTATAAACTCGATACATTTTTTTGAGAATACGATTCGAGCCTGCTTGGATGGGAAAATGGACGAATTCGCAGATGGAATGCAGATCGCGAATCGCATGCATGAGTTCTAGGGTAATATCGACAGGGTGAGACGTCATAAATCTAATGCGCTCAAGTCCTGGAATTTTGTCCAAGCGGTATAAAAGATCGTGAAAAAGGCAATTCCATTCCGGCTTATCTTTGCCATAACTATTCACGTTCTGCCCCAAAAGGGTAATCTCTTTATAGCCATTGTGGATAAGGCGGGTGCACTCTTCGATGATGCTCTCCGGAGGACGCGAAACTTCTTGTCCGCGCGTATAAGGAACAACGCAATAGGTGCAGAAATTATTGCAACCGCGGATAATCGAAACATAGGCCTTCACGGGATCGTCGCGTTTGGCAATGAGATAGTCCAGGTTTTCTTCAAATTGATCATCTGTCCGAATCGTCTGTTTGCCCGCGTGAAGAACTTCATCGAGAACTTCATTCAACTCGCTGATGTTGTTTGTGCCAATGACGAAATCGACATGGGGCAGCTTGCGGAAGAGGGTCTCTTTTTTAGTCATCGCCATGCATCCGGTGACCCCGATGATCGAGCGTTTATGCGGACTTCGACCGAGCTGTCCTATTTTTCCCATCACTTTTCGTTCTGCAAGGTCTCGAATGGAACACGTATTAAAAATGAGCAAGTCGGCATCGTTTTCATCATCGATTCGCGTAAGCCCGCGTTTGAGCAGCTGTCCCACCATAATCTCCGTATCGAGTTCATTCATCTGGCAGCCATAAGTGCGAATAAAAAAAGTTCTTAATGAGCGCATAAGAGTAATTTTGTTCCATCAACCAAATTGAGCCGCAAGTCTATCCCAAAAAGGTTCTTTTGGCAAGAATGACAAAACTCAGGTTCAGGGCACAAGCAATTAAGAGATTTTTTTTAATTTTAGTAAAAGTTTTTCCATTAGAGGGAATGGCTTTGTTGCGTAAACAGAGCTCTTCTTTGAAAAAAGAGGAGTCTGGAGGAAAATTTATTTTTCTTACAAGAAAATTTTGCAATATACTGCGCGCGGTATATACCGAAAGTGATTCAAAAGTTAGTTTTTGGCTGTATTGAATATGCAGTAGAGGGAATTGCAAAACTCCTCCTTTGTCGGGGCTTTGCAATCGCCTCAATAGTCAAAAGATCCTGTGTTTGAATATTCTTGAGTTTCATCGATGATAAGTTTTGTTGTTTCCGCCATGAACGAAGTAAATTTTTTTTGGCTCTCCTATGTCCCATCCTTCCATTATTAAGCCATCATTAGATGGAATAATAATTAAACCTTCATTAAGTTGTTTATTTTAGATATGTGCTAATAATAAGATTGTATTTCGATAATTATTTGTATTACAAACAGTATAATAAATTAAATATACTTTTTTTGCTACTATCTTAATAGAAGAATTTTCGGAGGGGCCCATTCTAGAATAAAATTCCGAGAAGAATCAAGATTTCTATAAAGTTCTGGAAAAAAAATGAAAGGAAAAGTAGACTGGCATTTCTTAACTTTATGAAAAAACACGATTGAACTTTTTTAAGGCCTTATCTCATGACGAAAAAGAAAAATTCAACTGTCCTTCTGACGAAAGAAGAGGTGATACTCACACGCAAGTGGCTCTTATTAGACGCTTCAGGGAAAACCTTAGGACGATTTGCCGCCGAGGTCGCCAAAATTCTTCGCGGAAAGCATAAGCCAAGTTTTACACCTCACGTCGATACTGGCGATGGCGTCGTGATTATTAATGCTGAGAAAATCATCGTCACTGGAGCTAAGGAAGCTCAGAAAATTTACCGTTATCATACTGGTGCAATGAGCGGAATGCGCGAAGTTCCTTATCGAACGATGCTCGGTAGAAAGCCTGATTATATCATTTGGCATGCTGTAAAGGGAATGATGCCTAAAACACGTTTAAGCGAAGCGCAAATGAAAAAATTACGTGTTTATGCAGGTGGCAAACATGATATGCAAGCACAAGCGCCAATCCCTGTTAACATCTAAAACTTAAGCGAATTTGAAGGAATTATGAAAATTCAAGAAAATATTGGAACAGGTAGAAGAAAGACTTCGGTAGCTTCTGTCCGACTTCGCCCTGGCAAAGGCAATGTCCTTGTCAACGGTAAAAAATTTGAAGAGTATTTTCCGCTTCACTTGCAACGCATGGCTATTTTGGCGCCTCTTCAAAAAGTTTCTGCCCCAGAGCGTTATGATGTCCTCATTCGCGTTAAGGGGGGAGGCATCCAAGGGCAGATGATCGCAGCACGTCTTGGCATTGCCCGGGCGCTTGTTCGTGAAGACAGTGAACGGCGGCATGATCTGAAAGTAGTTGGCTTCCTAACGCGCGATCCTCGCAAAAGAGAACGTAAGAAGTACGGTTTGGCTGGAGCTCGTAAGCGCTTCCAATTCTCTAAACGTTAATCATCAGCAAAGAGGAATTTTAGGGCCGTCTCCAAGCCTGCTAACCCTGGAGTTTTTTTAGGTAATAAAAGGAAGATAATTAGATCGATTGACCGATTCAAAAGAGGCTTCTGGATAGGTTTCCAGCCAAAGCTTTGGAGGTTTGGCTATCTCATTCCATTTAAATTCGTACCCGAATAGCTTGCCTTCCCTTTCTTCTACCCAATCGATCTCCTTTTGGTCATACGTGCGCCAGAAGTAATTATTGCTTCTCATTTTTTGGTATTCTTGTTTTTTAATTCTTTCCAATACGAGGTAATTTTCCCAAAGCTCTCCAACATCAGCTCTTCTGGAAAGAGAATTGAAATTATTGATGAGAGCATTTCTGATCCCCAAATCACAAAAATAGTATCTTGATGTTTTAGTGATTTCCTTGCGCAGATTACGGCTAAATCCTCTGATATTGATGAGAACAAATGTTTGTTCTAAAAGGTCGAGGTATTTTTCGATCGTCACTCTACTCATTTGCAACTGATTACCTAACTCCGCATGAGAAACTTCTTTGCCGATCTGGAAGGCAAGCAAAATCAACAAATCGATGATTTTTTTTGATTTTTGAATTCCTTCAAAAGCCAATATATCTTTGATCAAATAAGAGGAAATAAGCTCATGTAAATAATCCATTTTTGCAGCATCGCCTAGATGAGTAACGACTTCAGGATAAGATCCAAATAAAAGCCTAGACTCTAAATGAGATTTCGTCTCGGCTTTGGTCTCGAGATTTCCCAACTCAATCTGCGAAACAGGGTACATTTTAATGACGCTCTTACGGCCTGTAAGTGGTTCTCCAATCTGTTTAGCCAAATCAAACGTTGATGAACCTGTAGCGATGATGCGAACGTTAGGCATGTGGTCGACAATCAGCTTTAAATTGAGTCCTATGGAAGAAATGTATTGCGCTTCGTCAACTACGAGCAAAGTTTTGTCTCCAATAAATTCTCTCAGTTTTTCAACTGACCCGCTAGCTAGATACTCTCCCACAAAAACATCCTCGCCAGTGACAAAAAGGTAATCAGATTCTTTTTCAAGAAATTTCTTTAAAAGAGTCGTTTTCCCGACCCTTCGTGGCCCATACACAATAACTACTTTTCCTGCAGAACAGAGCGATTGGAGCCGATTCAGCTGAATTTGAGGGATATACATACCAAAATTCCTTAAATTCAGATTACTAAATAACTGAATTTATATAAATACAGTTATTCTCTGCTGGTGTGCATTTTTGCAAGTGGCCCTTTAGGGCCTTCTCATTTAATTAATCTATCGATAATTTGAAAGGACGTCCACTAATGCGAGGATTCCCATGTTAAGCGGTAAAAAAGTTTCAGAGACTGCCGTCCATGATCAGACTGCGGTTGTTTATCCCAATGATCTCAATGCTTATGGCACACTTTTTGGAGGCAGGGTCTTGGAGACATGCGATCGTTTGGCTGGCGTTGTAGCGCGTAGACATTCAGGCCGAGTTTGTGTGACTCTTGGAGTGGATTCTGTACGTTTTTTAGCTCCGGCAAAACATGGAGACACTCTCGTTTACAAAGCGTCTGTCAATCGCGTGTGGAAAACTTCGATGGAAATCGGATTAAAGGTGTTTACGGAGGATTTCCGTACCCTATCGAGGGTGCATATTCTCTCTGCTTATTTCACCTTTGTAGCCTTAGATGATCAATTGCATCCTGTCGAAATCTGTTCCGTTATTCCTGAGACAGAAGAGGAAATACGCCGCTATCATCAAGCAGAAGAACGTCGCAAATTACGTCTGCAGAAGCCCAAATCCAGTTAGTTAAGAGACGTTCTCTGAATTTGAATTAAATGAGTCGAATTCAGAGAACGTCTCTAAAGAATCCTCTGACAAGTGATAAAGCGCGCTGTACTTCTTCTTTAAATAGTGGACATAGGGCTCTTCGCTTAAAGGCTTTCCTGTGACTTTTGCACAGAGCTCACTGGGAGTATATTGCCTTCCATGCTTATGAATGTTTTCCTTGAGCCAATCGCGGATAAAGTCCAGCGATCCTTGAGAAACGCGCTCTTTCCAGTTAGGATGCGCTTTTTCGAAAGCGGCAAAGAACTGCACCGAATAAAGGTTCCCGAGAGTATAAGTAGGAAAATAACCGATGAATCCTAAGGACCAATGGATATCTTGCAAGCAGCCTTGCCCGTCAAATTCAGGGCTGATGCCGAGATATTCCCGCATTTTATCATTCCAGGCATTGGGAATATCTTTTACTTTTAAAGTGCCTTCGATCAATGCTTTTTCTAATTCAAAACGCACGATGATGTGAAGATTGTATGTCACCTCATCGGCTTCAATGCGAATGAAACCTGGTTTGACAGCATTGACCGCACGGTAGAAATCTTCGAGAGAAGTGCTACCAAATTGCTCGGGAAATTCTTCTTGAAGCACAGGGAAAAAATATTGCCAGAAGAAATAACTTTGGCCGATTAGGGTTTCCCATAAGCGCGATTGGCTTTCATCGATTCCCAAAGAGACTTGTTGGCAAAGAGGGGAGCCATAATGCTCTAGGTTTAAATTCATGTTGTAGAGCCCATGCCCGCCCTCGTGAAGGACAGCGCCGATGCAGAACATGATATTTTCGAGATGAACTTTCGTCGTCATGCGCGTATCTTTAGGGTGCATGCCATTGCAAAAGGGATGAGCGGAAGTATCCAGTCTTGATGTCGATGGATGAAAGCCCATTTTATGCAGAATTTTGTGCGAGAATTCAAGCTGTTTATGTCTGGGGCAATGCCGGTACAGGAAATCTTCAAGGAAGGGAGTCTTCACATGGATGTCTTTGAGCAGTTGCGTCAGAGGAAGTTTTAATTTGCTGAACAAAGGGGTCAAGGTCGAGGTCTTCATTTCGGGTTCGTAAAGATCGAGCAAAGCATCATAGGGATGATCTTTAAAGCCTAAAATATCGGCTTTTTTCCGACTTAAATTCACTATTTTTTCCAAATGAGGGGCAAAGGCTTTAAAGTCGTTGTGCTCTTTCGCTGTTTTCCAGACATGACAAGCGGTTGAAGTGGTCTTTGCAAATTGCTTGACAAAGGCGTTAGGCAACTTGACAGCTTTTTGAAAATCACGGCGCCATTCGCGTAAAGAAGCAATCTGTGCAGAAGTTAGTCGATCATCTTTGAGCTCGCCCGTTTCAATATCGATAAGAGCCGAGAGCGCTTTGGCAAAAGCTTTACTTGTCCGTTGACGATGGACAAGACTGGCGAGCAGTTCAGCTTGCTGGGATCGGACCTCGATAGCATCCTTAGGCATATAGGTTTCCTGGTCCCAATCGAGCAATCCTTCTACAGAGCTCATCAATGTAACCGCTTTGGAGAGAGTGAGCAACTTGTCATAAGCGTTAGCCATGTCTGATACCTCAAGCAAAAACTCAAGGATATCAGCTCTTCGGAAATTCTTCTAGTGTGAGAAATTCTATTGTGCATTAAATTCTGAAGAGATTTCTACAGGAGGTGTATGAAATGAAGACGTTAACGCAAGAAGTCCCTTGCTGCCAGCAGGCTGGATATTGGGGATATCATTTGATTCTTGATTGTCAAGGTTGCAACCGCGATGAAATATCTCGCCGTGAAAATTTAACTGCCTTTGTCAAAACGCTCGTCAAAGAAATCGATATGATTGCTTATGGAGAGCCAGTGCTAGAACATTTTGCCACGCATGACCCGAGCAAAGGGGGGTTCTCTTTAGTCCAGCTTATTGAAACCAGTTCGATTACCGGGCATTTTGTGGATAAAAATGGCGATGCTTATCTCGATGTGTTTTCGTGTAAGCCGTTTGATATCGAGGCTGTAAAGAGAGTGGTGACAGAGTATCTTCATCCTCAAAAGATCAAAACTTTTTATCTTACTCGTCAAGCGTAAACAGAATCTGCCAGCGGGTTCAGTTGGCGGCGGCGAAGAGAAAATTTGAGAAAGTAGAGGAGTCGCCGCCAAGTCAAAAGATGGCAAAGGGACGATTTTATGGCGGCGTGCATTTTTGCAGGTGGCTCTAGAGAGGGTTTTTTGAGAAAGCCCTCTTTCCCACCCAATTGAAAACAGATTCACATCTCTCTGTGAAACGAGCAAATAGAGGAGTACAAAAGGCCCAGCTCAAAAATACAATGGTGATTGTGCCGCTGCCGACGATCACATCGGATAGCCAGTGTGCCCCGGTAATCAAACGCGGCATGCATAAGAAAGCAGCATATAGGCTTGCAAGTACGCCCAATCGCCAACCGGCAAGATAGGAAAAGCTTGCTGCAAATAATAACGCTGTGGTCCCATGGTCTCCCGGGAAACTCTTGGAAGAATCGTCCTTGATCGACATCCAGGGAATTTCTTCAGAGAGACGGACGCTGTCATCGACGATTAAGGTCGGGCTCAAACGGGGAATATCGAGGTTTTCTCGGAAAAGCATGCGGTTAATAAAATAAAGGATGGCGCCGATATAAAATACGCAAAAGGTGAGCTCAGAAACTCTGCGCTTGCGCAAGTGACGGTGAGCTTGTCTCACGTAAGTGCCAAAAAAGCAAAGGACGCAAAGATCTTCGATCCAGTCGGCGAGCTTGTGGTTAGCAAATGCCCAAAAAAGCTGCCAGTAGGGATGGTCTCTTAAAGTGGAATTTATCGCTTTAAAAAAAGCGATATCGATCTTTTCCCAATAAATTTTTGTCACGGGCCAAAATAAGCTGGCAAAAAGCAACGCACCGATAACATGGCAGAGAAGAAGGATTTTTAATTTCCATGCTTTAGAGGCCACAGGCAAGCTTTTTTGCGAGGTCGTTAGGGATGCATTCATCAAACAATGCCTTTTCTAAGAGGATGTTGTAAAATTCCGTTAAACCCCAATTTTACAATACCCTCTAAATTGATTTACAATATTTAAACCCAAAAGCGATCCAGCAAAAAGTTATCGGGGCAAGGATCACTAAATAAGGGGAAACAACGAGATTTTCTCCTAAAATTACAGCAGCGTCCATCAGGGCGAAAAAGGCGATAAAGCAAAATAGCGCGATGGCATAAGTGAAGAAAACAGAAGGATTTCGCGAATGCCGAAGGCAAAAAGGCGCGCTGGCTGCGACGACGAGCAAGGATAAAAAAGGAATCACGATTTTAAAGAGAAAATGGGTCAGTACTTGAGGATATTCATAAGCTGTTGTTTTCGTCTTTTGGATAAGCATGCGCAACAGTTCGCTTAAAGCGCGATTTTCTAGTGGAGTATAACCTTTACCTGTGGGGTCGGGTTGCCAACGAAATTTGGCAAAACGATACTGGTCAAAGGATTCCACCTTTTCAAAATTTCCCTCTCCATTGCGCTTAAGATGGTCGACGTAGAACCCTACGGGATTTTCCGATTCGGTCGAAAGGGACTGCATGCGCCAAATTTCATTGACAGATTGCACCCAGAAGACATCACGAAAGAGCTTTTTCTCGCGGTCTGCTGATTGATAGATAATTCTCGAGCCGTCTTTCATGCGAATGGCATGGACCGGTTCTTTGCGTTTGCCGTGATTGTAGTGTTTGAAATGTTCCTGGCGGAATTTGTCGAGGAAGTTGAGGCTGGAGGGGAGAAGAAATTCAGAACTTGCCAAATTAAACAGGACGGAGATGAGTCCGATGCAAAAGAATGGGCGCAAGATCTTTTTCCGAGAAAGGCCAGAGGATTGCAGTGCAATGAGCTCACCGCGAGCATTTAAAGAAAAGAGCACTTTTAATGTAGAAACTAATAATGCCAGTGGGATAAGCAGGTCAGCGCGTTTGATGAAATGGAAAAAGTAATAGATGATGATGTGGGAGATTTGAATGCGCTTGTCGATGATGAAGTCCTGCATATGCATGGAATAATCGATCAGGGCATATAGGAAAAAGAAGCAACTCAGGAAAAGAAAAAAGACTTTTAAGATCTCGCGGAGCAGATAGCGCTCCCAAATGGTTTTAGCGATCATTCCACCCCCTCGCGAATGGCTTTTAATCCACGAAGGGAAAGCAGAATAATGAATGGATGGGGCAGCAGATAGATCAAAGTAGAAAGCAAAGGAGTGTGCCGAAGGGATTTTGCCGTAATGAAACAGATGAGAAAAAGGGCTGCTAGTCCGATCGCCCAGAGAATCCCTTTTTTTGAGCGATTGCGACTAATCTGCATGCCAAAAGTCAGTCCAATCAAAGTAAAAGTAAATGCGGCAAGAGAAATCGAAATGCGGCGTGCGATTTCTAGCCTTGCACTCTTGCCAAGGGTCAGCTGTTTCTTAACAGCGATATCGTGGGCCAGGATCATCCGTAAAGGGAGGTATTCAAAACTCGTCGACCAATCGACAGTGTGGAGAAACTGGCTCAAGTTGGCGGCTTTTGTATTCATTTCCGCTTGGTTTTCAATGACAAGATGGTCAAATCCTTGCTCTTTTTTGGTATCGACGCTAGAAATGAAAGTCACCTGCTGTCCTTTCAGAAGATCGCCTTTGAGAGAGAGCTCTTTTGCTGACATCAGGGTTAATCTTCCACTAGAGCTATTTTTAATTGCGAAAAGGACATCCTCAGCGTATTTGTTTGCCTTGAGGACGCCGATGTCGTAATACGCGCTTTTGAGTTTAACCAGGCTCTCTTTTTGCAGAATGAAGAGAGGATTGGCCATCGCCATTTCATAAATCAACATTTTCGATAAAGAACGGCAGCGCGTTGAAACCTCGCTAGCTATCGTAAAATTCACAAGAGTCAGAAAGAATCCTGCCAATAGCAGAGGCGTGGTGATTGACTTCAGCCCAAGGCCGCAAGTTCGAAAGGCAGTCAGCTCATGCGTTAGACTAAGACGTTGAAAAAGAAGGATCGCGGCAATTAAGCAAGAAACGGGAACGGCAATTGGCAGAATGTAGGGGATTTGAAGGAGGGCGAATAAGACGACTGTGAGTTTGGGAGCTCCTGATGTCGCAAACCGCGCAATTTCTTGAAATCGTAATACAATAAGAACGCTGATGAATGAACACACGCAAAGCAGGAAAACTTGAAAAAAGCTGCGCAAAAGATAACGCCACAGAAGAGGCATAAAGGGCATCCGGATCCATTTGTACTTGAGTCTCGAATAAGAAGGATTATAGACGATATTGAGATATTAGAAAAAGAAGAAGTAAAGAGAATCGAGAAATGCTCATTTAGCTATTGGTCAAAAGAAAAAGTTCTTGTAAAATTGAATGAAAGACTGTTTTTCTACGCGCCTAGTTGTTATGAAAGATCTGCTTTTGTTAAGCCTAAAAAAGTTTTTAAACTCGCGCTTAATTCCGAACCAACCTCTATTGGTAGGGTATTCGGGGGGGCCCGACTCTAAAGCTCTGCTCTACTTGCTGATGGAGTGCCGTCGATTTTTCTCGTTTAAGCTGCATGTTGCTCATGTTGACCATGGGTGGAGAGCTGAGAGTGGTCTTGAGGCGCGGGAGATTCAAGAAGAGGCGAAACGCTTAAGTGTGACTTTTCATCTTAAGTCGCTTTCTATGGAAGATTTTAATCCAGGTAATAGCGAAGACCAAGGAAGAGAGCATCGGTTGGTTTTTTTTTCGCAAGTCTACGCGGAGATCGAAGCTCAAGCATTGCTGCTGGGGCATCAAGCCGATGATCAAGCAGAGACTGTCCTCAAACGCGTCCTTGAAGGGACTTCATTGTTTTCTCTTGGCAGTCTTGCCATGGACTCAATAATCCGTGATATGACGGTGTGGCGCCCGCTGCTTTTCGTTGAAAAAAAGAATATCCTCCAATGGCTTTCTAAAAGAAGTTTAAACTATTTCTTGGATGCGACAAATCGCGACAAGCATTTTTTGCGTGGAAAAATGCGGGAAGATATATTTCCCTATCTCGCGACTTTATTTGGCAAGCAAATTGCCGCCAACTTACGCCGCTTAGGAGAGGAATCCAAAGAAATCAAAGGATATTTTAATGCATTGAACGGGCCCATTCTAACTAGTATCGAAAAGCAGCCAAACCGAGACTGTTTGAATTTAAATCCCTACCTCCCCATGCCTCTCATTCAGCTAAAATATTTACTCAAGAGGTGGTTGGAGCAGGAAGGGGCTACATTATCCCGACAAATGATCGATGGAATTGCAGTAGCTCTGAATGAGAATTCATCGCAGAAAAAATTTTGTTCTAAAGGGAGGGAGTTTCATGTTAATAAAGGTTGTCTTTGCTTTTATAAGAATAAAGCGTAATTAACTGTAAGCTCTTGTTATTCATTTATCTTAAAAATTATTTTTAACAAATAAAGGACAAATTATTCGCTATTTGTTATGATGAGGAAACCCGGTGTTAGCTTATTGGATGGTCCTCCCGTGGGAAAAAGCCTTCTTTTTTAAAGGGGAAATGTTCTTTACTTTAATCGGCACCAGATGGTTTAATTTGTCATCTGGGGTCGGTAGTAGAAAAGCATGCAGTTAATTTGATCGAGTTTCCACAAAAGTGTATAAAAATTTATGGGCAATGACAATATGAAACCTGAATCTAAACGAGGTTTTCCAGGCGGTTTCTTCATCTTTCTGTTGGCAGCGGTCTTGATTATCCTCACTATTCAAAATCTCAACGGCGACAAAACTGCTAAAGTCGCTTTCAGCTATCAACTTGAACATCTTGTCAATCTCGATTTGATTCAGAAGGAAGACAGCCGGAAAATTGCTCTTAATGACAATCTTGTGACTTTTAGCGGTAAATTCAAAGATAAGCAGTCTGACGATGCCAAAGCCCGATTTCGCTATCTGGACCTTCTCAACCGCAATCATGAATTGACAGGCCAAAGAAACTCTCTCGAACAAGAACTGGCCATTTCGCATCAAAATGTCAAGGAGGCCTCCGATCTCTTTCTCCATTTGACTGGTCAGCCGATTCCTAAGGGGGGATACCTCGTTGTCGATCCCATTTACAATACTCCGGACAAAGACAACTCAGTGGCTATCAGAGCCCTTTCGGATAAAGAGGTCACAGGCCTGGCCGATTTGGAAAAACTATTTCCTGGAATTTTGCATGATCCTAATCCAGCTGCAGCCACTGCCTATGGAAAAGACCTGCTCACTCTGATCGAAAGGTTTCGTTCTCCCGCTTTAGGGATTGGCAATGAAGCGATGAAGCAGCAACTTAAAGATTTAGAACAAGAAGTCGCTCAAGTTTCCAAAGGAGAATCGGATCAAAGCATTCAGGAGCAGTTATCTGTCTACCGCAATGCCTTGACTACCCTCGGTGAGATCGTCGCTGATCTTAATAAAGAACAACAAAATGTCCGTCTGGTCCAGCTGAGAAGTGTCCGCAATTACAAGGCTCAATTAGAGCAATCTGCATACGTCAACGATGAGCTGGAGAAAAATGAGGCCCAGCTCGATAAAGCCCGCCAGGGTGTTGCCAGTGTGACTTGGTTTTTCAATAATCAGGAACTTTCCACGCGTGCTTTAGAAAAGCAGGATCCTGAGATTTTCGGACATTGGTTTGGGCAAGCTAAACAGGAATGGGACAATTTTCCTTCCAATAAAGCTGCGGCCTTTAAAGCGCCTGACCAGCCCCGCAATGCCGTGCTGGAAAAAACTTTTAAAAGCGAAGAACCTTCACCTAACTACTTTGGTTATCTCCTGACGATTCTGCCTGTCGTCCTTGTCGTTCTTCTCCTCTATTTTGTCTTCTCTCGCCAAATGAAAGGAGTGGGTAGCAGTGCGATGAATTTCGGCAAATCTCCTGCAAAAATGCTGACAAAAGAACGTAATAAGGTGACCTTTAAAGACGTTGCAGGTTGTGAAGAAGCCAAAGAGGAACTCCAGGAGATTGTCGATTTCTTGAAAGATCCTTCAAGGTTCACGGCTCTAGGTGCACGCATTCCAAAAGGGGTTCTAATGGTCGGAGCGCCAGGTACTGGTAAAACATTGGTTGCCAAAGCGATAGCTGGCGAAGCGGACCGTCCCTTCTTTTTCATTTCAGGATCCGATTTTGTTGAAATGTTTGTCGGCGTCGGTGCTAGCCGTATCCGTGATCTATTTGATCAAGCGAAGAAACATGCCCCTTGCATCATCTTTATCGATGAGATCGATGCTGTCGGACGCCATCGCGGGTCGGGAATCGGAGGCGGGCACGATGAAAGAGAGCAAACCCTCAACCAACTTCTCGTTGAGATGGATGGATTTGATACTAATGAAGGCGTGATTCTAATCGCCGCAACAAACCGTCCCGATGTTCTCGATAAAGCTCTTTTGCGACCAGGCCGCTTTGATCGCCGCATTATCATCGACCTTCCTGATATCAAAGGACGTTACGAGATCCTTAAGGTCCATGCACGCAAGATCAAATTGGATCCCTCTGTTGATCTCATGCATCTCGCACGCAATACTCCCGGGGCTTCTGGCGCTGATTTGTCAAATATCTTGAACGAAGCCGCATTGTTGGCAGCGCGCAAAGGGCGTTCGGCTGTAACGGCGTCTGATGCGGCAGAAGCCTGCGACAAGGTCCGCTATGGAAAAGAAAGACGCAGCCTTGAAATCGACCAAAATGAAAAACGAACAACAGCTTATCATGAGTCCGGACACGCTGTGGTTGCTCTGATCGTCAAACACGCAGATCCTGTGGATAAAGTGACGATTATTCCGCGTGGTCTCTCCCTTGGCGCGACACATTTTATGCCAAAGAAGAATCGTTTGAGCTATTGGAGACGTGAGGTCCTTGACCAACTCGCCGTCTTAATGGGTGGTCGTGTTGCTGAAGAGCTCTTTGTTGGAGATATTTCTAGTGGCGCGCAAATGGACATCACTCAAGCGACTCGTCTTGTTCGTAGCATGATCTGCGAATGGGGAATGACCGATAAGCTCGGAACTGTCGCTTACGATGAACGCAGTGAAAATGGACAATATCTTGGATTGCCCAGTTACCATGAAAAATCTTATTCCGAAGCGACCGCGGAGACTATCGATAAAGAAGCACGGTCAATTCTGGATGAAGCCCATCAACGTGCTAAAGAAATTATTGAAGCCCATCGCCAGCAAGTTCAACTCATGACGGAAATGCTTATGGAGTTTGAAACTCTTGACCGTGATGATGTTCTGGAAATTATGAGTGGTAGTTTTGATTTAGAAAAAAAGAAACAGCGTCTAAAGAATATCCAAGACCTCCAGCGCAAAACACCGCCCCCGCCGCCAGAGTCGACTACAGACCGTCTTCCCTCCCTCCCAGACGGCCCTGCTGCCCCACAGCAGATCTAAAATTCTGGAGTTTGAACTGATTTCACTCACTTCGCTCGCGAAATCAGCTCAAATCTTGAATTAAATGAACTATTATTATTAGCTTAGCTGTTGTCTTAATTACAAATCTAATATAATATCTCCATGTTTATATAATATGTATTTGAGGGGATTATGTCATTTATACCAAACTCTGTTTCTTCTGCTAACTATGGTTTGGCACGAGTTCAGCCAGTAGTCACTTCAAATAGCACGATTCCTCATCATTTCTGGAAAGAGAGGTCGATGCAGAACGGTTTCTGTGGCTTAACGACAGCTGAAATTAAACGCCTTTCCGCGCGTTTTTTGACTCTAGGGGCGATGGGGGGAGGAGCCTCAGTCATTACCGCCGTTGCTTTCGGATTTGTGACATGGCCAATAGTTCTGTTAGCAATCCCCTGTGCTTTAGGTGCTGTCGGGGCGCTTTGGTATAACTCCCAACTCGATGATTATGAAAATCCTGAAGAATTGGCGAAATTCCGCGATGACGCTTCGCGTATGAGTCTAGAACAAGTCATGCAAACCCATGGCTGGAATAATGTTTTGAGATGGGGTATCATCACCGCCGAGCAGTTCGCCGACAAATATCGCCAGCAAATGCGAGGGAAGAATCTCATTGAAATTATAGAGTCTTATGAGAGTGCAGTACGCCATCTTTCCCAATATCCTTACCGTCGTTTTGATTATCACGTCCCCGTTCCTTCAGAGTGCCGAAGGCAATGGCGCTCAGAAACTGCGACAAAATCCTTTGAAGAGATCATTCAAACGTACCCTCTCGATAAAGTAGAAAAGTACAATCTTTTAGAAGTAGGCGAGCTATATCGTATTAAAGATCTTAAACGTGATTATGAGGCCATCAAAAGACATTACGACGATCAGGTGACTCACATTGAAAGGGAGTTTCAAAATAGCACACAGGTCTATCAATGCAACTATCAATCGGAATGTGCGCGAGCGGACCAGCTTTACAACGATAACGGTGCTGTGCGCCGCCTGAAAGTTTTCGAAATCGAATATATTCGAGAAAGACAAATCGTCCAAGAAACGGCAAATCGACATAAAAGTGAAGCCAGAAACCGATTTGACCGTTCTGTTGCCACGATCACAAACAATGGCCGAATCTCTTATAACAGACTTTTACCGGAGAGTAAAGTTCTCTATAACCAGCAGAATAATGAACTGCAGCTTAGCATTATTCAAGCAGATAATGAGGCGCGCTTACAGATCGCCAATATCGATTTCCGCTGCATCGGAGAACGAAACCGCCTGAATGGTGAAGAGTTTCAAGTCAAGGAAGAGCGTGACCGCAGGGTCAATGAAGCTAAAGGACGCTATGATACTGTCATCCACTCGCATCGCCAACATAAAGAGCAGCGATTGACACCTGTCGACTCCTCATTCCGTTCCGCGGTAGAAGATCTCAACGGCCGCTATCGTGCTTATTTACGCACCATTGGCACCGCACATCTCTAGAGAGGGAATTACAAAACTAACAAAACGGGGTGATTTTCTGGGGGAAATTATTTAGCTAATCAGCTTAATCTCCCCCAGGAAATCACCCCGTTTTGTTAGTTTTGTAATTCCCTCTTAAATGTGACGACTTTCTGACAAATAAATTATTTACCTTTGAGGGGAGGGAAGAAGTATCTTATGGCTGAGCTTGATCTGTCCGCGTTCGTTGATATCAAGGACTTTAACTTCGAGAGTTTGCCCTTCTTTGACTACATCTGCGACATTTTGAACACGGGAGTAGGAGAGTTCTGAAATATGGCAAAGGCCTTCCTTGCCAAAGATTTCGACAAAGCATCCAAATGGAACAATGGAAACGACACGACCTTTGTAGGTTTTGCCAATTTCAATTTCAGCGGTGAGATTATGGATAATCTCTTTGGCGCGTTCCATGTTGGCGCTATCTGTAGAGGCGATGCTAATGCGGCCATTGTCGTCGATATCGATCTGAACACCGGTTTCTTCAGTGATTGCGCGGATCTGTTTGCCGCCAGGACCAATGACAGTACCAATTTTGCTGGGTTTGATTTGGATTGTCTCAATTCGAGGAGCATATGTTGAGAGGTGCTCTTTGTGTTTGGGGCAGATCTCAAGCATTTTGCTCAAGATGTGCAACCGTCCTTGCTTTGCTTGAGCCAGAGCGGCTTGCATGATATGTTTATTGATCCCTTCGACTTTGATATCGAGCTGGAAGGCGGTGATGCCATGAGCATCGCCGGCGATTTTGAAATCCATATCGCCAAGTGCATCTTCCACACCGAGGATATCGGAAAGAATTGCATATTTATTTTCTTCAAGGATCAGCCCCATGGCAATGCCAGCAATCGGCCGCTTGATGGGGACGCCCGCATCCATTAATGCAAGGCAGCCGCCGCAAACCGAGGCCATCGAAGAAGATCCATTAGATTCCGTAATGGTCGATTCTAAGCGGATAACATAGGGGAAATGCTCCATCACTGGAATGATCATTGACAAGGAACGTTCAGCGAGTTTTCCATGCCCGACTTCGCGGCGGCCAGGAGAACCCATGCGGCCAACTTCCCCCACAGAAAATGGTGGGAAAGAATATTGCAAATAGAAACGGCTATTGAGTTCGCCATTGAGGCCTTCTCCGCGCTGTGCCATCGTTTCGCCACCAAGTGTACAAACAGCCAATGCTTGCGTCTCACCCCGAGTGAATAAAGCGCTGCCATGTGTACGCGGAAGAATGGCCATTTCGATATCAATCGGACGGATTTGATCGGATGTTCGTCCATCGCTACGCTTATTTTCATTGAGAATCATTTTGCGCATTAAGTCGGATTGCACTTTTTTTAATGCGGCTTTCACATCGTTCAGCTTGTATTTAGGAGAGGTCTCCTTCAGAAAAATATTTCGCAATAAGGTCGTCAGAGATTGTTTGAATGGACTCTTCGCGAATTTGTTTTTCTTTGATGCGGAGGGCTTTATCCAAGTTGGCTATTGTGCAATGCATGGACTTCTTCGCTCAACTCTTTAGGAATTAAGCGAAGGCCTTCAGTATTTTTCGGCTTGCCGATTTCCTTTTGCCAGTCGCGAAAGTGCCTGGCAGATCTTGCGGATGGCCTGATGTCCCTCTTCGACGGCATCGAGGATCTGTTCCTCAGTAAGAAAATCAGCATAGCCTTCGATCATGAGTATCGCATCTTCGGTTCCGGCCAAGATGAGATCCAAACGGGACCGTTTCTGTTCTTCGACCGTCGGATTGACGATGAAATTGCCATCGATAAATCCTACACGGACTCCTCCGATTGGCTTGATGAGAGGAATATCGGAAATGACCAGCGCGGCAGAAGCAGCGCAAATGGCCAGTGGGTCGGGAGAATGCGATACCATCATAAGAAAAGACATAGACGAGCAGCTGGATCTCGTTATAATAACCATCGATGAACATCGGGCGGATGGGTCGGTCGATTAAGCGGCTTGTGAGGATCTCTTTTTCAGTTGGCCTCCCTTCTCGCTTAATGAACCCTCCTAATGTCTTACCGGTCGATGAAAATTTCTCCTGATAATCGACTCTTAAGGGAAGAAAATCGGTATCTTCAGAGGGAGGAGGGGCTGAGCATGCAGTGCCGAAAAGGATAGTCTCTCCAGAGCAAACGGTGACCGAGCCTCCTGCTTGGCGTGCAATTTTACCAGTTTCAAATGTTATGTGCGGCCGCCGATAGAAACTGTTGTAGTTTTTCGGTTAAATTCCATGTAAAATAAGCTCCAAAATAAAGGAATAAACGAGGGACTATATCAGGGAATCGAATATATACACAAACAACAACTTTTTATAGAAAATTTTTAGACTGGGCGCAGTATATCTTGTTGAGATAAAAAAAACCGCCAAGAGAAAGTTTCTCTTGGCGATTATCTAAAGAGGGAGTTTTGCAATGCCCCCTAAAAGCCTCAATGTAAGTTTTTACTTACGGAGATTAAGGCGTGTAATTAAATTTTGATAGCGCTTAGTATCCGTTGAATTGAGATAGTCGAGGAGTTTGCGACGCTGCCCGACAAGCTTGAGAAGGGCCAGCCTCGAGCTGTGATCCTTTGGAGCAAGCTTAAGATGTTCTGTAAGCTCTGCAATCCTTTCAGTGAGAATTGCAATCTGGACATCAGCCGACCCGGTATCTTTCTCATGAAGTTGGAACTTCTTGGTAATCTCTTCCTTAGTACCTTTATCTAAAGACATTTAAAATATCTCCCGCATATTGAGAGTTAAGAACAGGTAGACAAACTTTAAGTTGTAAAACATTGACTTTATTGTACCTTAACACCGCAATAGGATCAATCAGAAAAACGCTTATTTCCCGTTTCGCCATCAGATTCTCGGCAAATTAAAGGAAAAACTGCGTCGCCTTTGAGAGTCTTAAGAGCCACTTGCAAAAATGCACGCCACCAAACGAACCCGCAATGCGGGTTCTGTCAATAGATGCCAAAATTATCGATTTTATGCGGCGTGCATTTTTGCAAGTGGCTCGTAAATCTGAAGGTTGACTTTTAGAAGCAATCCGCATAAATTTTCTGCATCTGAATAAAGGGAAAAAATGATTAAAGAAGATCCGTATCACATCAAACTTGACAAGCTCAGTCCATGGATTATCGATATCTTTCAGATGATAAAAAAAGAGCTCCGAAACGATCATCTGTTTAAAAGTCCTGCTTTTGTTCAGAAGCATTTTCCCAAGCGTTCTCTAGATAAGTTGACGATCGATGAACTTGCCAATGCTTACACTAAGGAATTTGCTGAAGGAAACGAAGAACTGGGCGAAAAAATTACCACGCGATGGGTCTTGAAAAATGCTGAGCTATATCAGTTTTTCGTCGCTGAGCTTTCTAAGATCAACCCAAAATATGACGAGATCGACTGTTTTTCAGCAGAGATAGGTTCGCTTTTGTTGCATGCATCCATCAGTCGATTTGGTGCAACAGCAACTTACATCTTTGCTGTTTTGAACGCTGTTGTTTTTACAGACGAGCAATTTCTTAAGTTACGGGAAATGGCGCTTTTGGAAAAATCGCAGGTGAAACCTCTGGAGGAAAAGCGGACATTTGAATCGATGGATGCAGTCAAAGAGCATTATGAAAAAGAGATCCGCAAGTTGACCGAGAAATATGAAAAGCGAATGCAGGGAGTTGAGCGCAAGTACATTCAGGATGTCGAGGGATTAAAAAAGCAGATCGCACAACTGCATAAAAAAATAAGAGAAATACCCGCTTGAAGCCTGAGGAACGTTTCATGAAAGAGGCTTTAGCAGAGGCAGAAAAAGCTTTTGCTAAAGGGGAAGTCCCGGTTGGCGCAGTCCTAGTGGTCAATGATAAAATTATTGCCCGTGCGCACAATCTTGTCGAATCTCTTTCAGATGCAACGGCGCATGCGGAAATGCTTTGTTTGAAAAGGGGAGCGGAAATTTTATCCAACTGGCGCTTGCTCAATACGACTCTCTACTGCACGCTCGAGCCTTGTCCGATGTGTGCCGGAGCGATGATTCATTCCAGGATAAAGCGTTTGATCTGGGGTGCGCCAGATGTGAGGTGCGGTGCGCATGGGAGCTGGATTAATCTTTTGGACATCGAGCATCCGATCCATTGCGTGCAAACGACAAGTGGGATTATGAGAGAAGAGTGCGCCCAATTAATACGAACCTTTTTTAAATCCAGAAGACTGGAGAGGGAATTGCAAAACTCCTCGCCAGCGGAAAATCGATGATTTTGGCACTTGTTGCCAGAACCCGCATAGCGGGTTCGGTTGGCGGCGGCGAAAGCATACTTGGATAAGTAGGAGAGCCGCCGCCAAGGCGACAGGTGCCAAAAGCGCGATTTTATGCGGCGAGGAGTTTTGCAATTCCCTCTGGAGAGAGATGATGGAAGATGTATTCGAGGAACTCATTGAAGAGCAGAGAAAGAAGCTTTTGAAATTTGCTCGTCAGTTAATCCTTAACATTACTGCTGATGACCTCTTGCAGCCTAACGATTTTCCTGAATTGGAGCAGCATCCTCTTTTTCGTTACGAAGAGGGGGTTTTAGAAGGACTTCTCACTGCGCAAATGGCTTATCGCGCCTGGAAAAACGAGAGAGAGAATCAGCAAGTAAGCAAGCCCTCTTAAATATTTATAGAAAAGTTCAATCAGATTGTTTATCTTTCTTCTCTTACTCAGAATCTTGAAATCGACCAGGAACTGGCGAAGAAGGTTTCAGGGGATTTTTCAGCCCCCCGACTGATGCTAAAGAGGCAGATTGTAAAGGCTTAGTTTTAAACAAAACCAAAAATCAGCTACAGCGGGAATCGCTCCTCCAACTCCACTCTTGTTTTTTAAAAAGGATTAATGTTAACTGGATACTTCTCATTGATTTATAAGGAGCAGAATATGAGAAAAGAAGGTCATCCTCCCTATCAAGAAGTTTTATTCGTCGATTCCGCAACGGGATTCAGATTTATCTGCGGCAGCACACTTCAACCTAAAGAAAGAGAAGTATTCGAGGGGAAAGAGTACCCCGTTTACAAAGTCCCTGTTTCATCGGCTTCTCATCCTTTCTTTACTGGCAGCAAACAATTTATCGACTCTGAAGGACGTGTCGATAAGTTCGTAAAACGTTATGCGAAAAAAGCAGAAAAGAAAGAAGAAAAAGAAGAAGGCGCAAAGGAAGAAAAAGCTGCTAAAAAGACTCCTCTGAAAAAAGTTAAGAAAAAAACTTCCTAAGGTCGAATGGACGAGCAGATTCGCAAACTTCTCAAGCGATTCGAGAAGGTCGAAGAGCTATTGGGTCAAGCGGATGTGCTCGTCGATCAAAAGCAATACCGTGAATTGACTCAGGAACATTCTTATTTGTCTGAGATCAAAGAACAATGGCAGCAGTGTGAGCGTTTAAAAAGACAGCTGGAAGACAACCAGCAGCTGCTAAAGACGGAGAGAGATCCCGAATTCCTCGAAATCGTCCGCCAGGAAATTCCTGCTCTTGAAGCGGAGATTGCTACTACTCAATACAAACTCGAGTCTCTTCTCATCCCGCCAGATCCGCGGGATAGCCGCAACATCATTCTCGAAATTCGTGCCGGTACCGGAGGCGATGAGGCTGCCATTTTTGTCGGCGATTGTGTGCGCATGTATAAACAGTATGCAGATAAGAAAGGGTGGAAATATGAATTGCTTTCCTGTGCTGAATCGGAAATGGGCGGTTTTAAAGAATATGTCATGGTTCTTTCCGGGCATAATGCCTATCGCCTGATGCAGTATGAAGCAGGCACGCATCGCGTTCAACGCGTTCCCAAAACAGAGGCGCAAGGCAGGGTCCATACTTCGGCGGTCACAGTCGCTGTTCTTCTCGAGCCCGATGAACAGGAAAAAGTTGTTTTAGATGAGCGCGAATTGAAAATCGATACTTATCGCGCATCAGGCGCTGGGGGACAGCACGTCAACGTCACAGATTCTGCAATCCGCATTACGCATATTCCCACTGGAACTGTTGTGACTTGCCAAGAAGAGCGCAGCCAGCATAAAAACAAAGAAAAAGCGATGCGTTTGCTCAGCGCCAAACTCGCAGAAGAAAAGCGCATAAAAGCTGAAAGAGAGATGGCAACATTGCGTTCCACTCAAGTAGGGACGGGCGACCGATCTGAGCGCATCCGCACTTATAATTTTCCCCAGAATCGCGTGACAGATCATCGCATCGACCTTACTCTTTATAAGCTCAATCTGATCATGGATGGCGACCTCGATGGGATCACCGAGGCTCTTGTCTCTTATTTTCACAAGGAAAAACTCGCTTCCTCAGCCGGAAATCTTTTGGGTTAGGATGAAAACGTTAGGCGAAATTCTCACAATTTCTGCCCATTTTTTGAGAGAAAAGAAGTGCCCGCGTTTTCGGCGAGATGCAGAAGAGCTGATTGCCCATACGCTGAAGTTGAAACGTCTTGATCTCTACATGCAGTTCGATCGGCCCATTCAAGAAACGGAACTCGAAGTCCTCCGCGCTTTTCTCAAACGCGCTGCTAAAGGCGAGCCTGTCGAATATATCGTTGGCGAAGTTGAGTTTTATCATTGCCAGCTTTCCGTAGGCCCAGATGTCTTAATTCCTCGCCCGGAAACGGAGATCTTAGTCGACCAGGCTTGCCGCATTCTCAGTGCGGCAGTTTTTCGTCAACAGACTGCTTGGGACCTTTGTACCGGGTCAGGATGCATCGGGATTGCTGTCAAAAGAACGTGCCCTGATTTAAGTGTCCGCCTATCTGACATCTCAGGGAAAGCTCTAGAAGCTGCTGCAATCAATGCTCATAGAAACAATGTTCAAGTGGAATTTTTGCAAGGCGATTTATTAGCCCCGTTTGATGGGTGCAAAGCTGACATCATTTTTTGTAATCCGCCTTATATTTCCGCTAAAGATTTTTTAACATTAGACCCTTCAGTCAAAGATTATGAACCCAGGGAAGCTTTGCTCGGCGGAGAGGATGGCTTGTCTTTTTATCGAAGGCTGGAAAATGAACTTCCTTTCCATTTAAACCCCAAAGCGAAAATTTTTCTTGAAATTGGCGCAGGGCAGGGAGGGTCCGTTCTAAACATATTCTCAGGAAAGGGCTGGAAAAATAGACGCGTGGAAAAGGATTGGGCTGGGCACGATCGCTTCTTTTTCCTTGAATTTGAATAAGTCTCCCTCTATGCTATAAAGCCGTATTCTTTAAATAAGAGTAACATTTTATTGATGTGTTCTCGCGACAAGTAAAATATTGGTTCTATGTTTGGTTCGCTCTCAGAAAAATTCCAACAGATGTTTTCCAACCTGGCGGGGAAAAAGACCCTCACTGAGGACAACATTTCCGACGCTGTCCGGCAAGTGCGTCTTGCTCTGCTAGATGCTGATGTGAACTATTCTGTTGCTAGCAACTTCGTCAAACGCGTTAAAGAAAAAGCTATTGGTGATGCCATCATCAAATCTGTTTCTCCTGGACAGCAAT
Organism: uncultured Verrucomicrobiae bacterium; assembly: GCA_963718565.1. Lineage (GTDB taxonomy): Bacteria > Chlamydiota > Chlamydiia > Chlamydiales > Rhabdochlamydiaceae > CAJCIW01. Next base: position 1,087,337 of record OY970364.1, on the reverse strand, counting down.
TCACTAAACTTATTCACGAAGAGCTCGTCGCGTTGATGGGCTTAGAGGAGTCACCATTAGAGTTCAAAGGCAAGCCCAGTGTGATTCTTCTCTGCGGGCTACAAGGATCGGGAAAAACGACGCACTGTGCAAAACTCGCCGCTTATTTGCAGAAAAAATATCCCAGCAAACGCACTCTTCTTGCCGCCTGCGATTTACAACGCCCAGCGGCTGTTGAACAGCTCAAGAAATTAGCCTCTCAAATCGATGTTCCTGTCTTTTCTGTTGAAGGAGAGAAGAATCCAGTCTGCGTGGCAAAAGAAGCGATGCAAAAAGCGAAAACAGAAGGCTTTGATACATTGATTGTCGATACAGCAGGACGCCTTGCCATTGACGAAGAACTGATGAAACAACTCGAAGAGATCAAAGCGATTGTCCAACCTCATGAAATCCTTTTTGTCGCTAGCGCTGCTACAGGACAGGATGCCGTAAAAACAGCAGTTGAATTTGATAAGCGCGTCCAAATTTCCGGTACGATTTTGACGATGCTTGATGGAAGCGCAAGAGCCGGTGCTGCCATCTCGATCCGTGAAGTGACAAATAAGCCTCTAAAATTTGAGGGGATCGGCGAAAAAATAGGCGATTTGCAGCCCTTTAATCCCCATTCCATGGCTGATCGGATCTTAGGCATGGGCGATGTGATCAACCTTGTCCGCAAAGCGCAAGAGAACATGGATGAGGAAGAAAGTAAAGCTCTTGAGAAAAAGATTCTAAAGGCTGCCTTTACCTATGACGATTACCTAAAGCAAATGGCTATGGTCAAGCGGATGGGATCGTTCAAAAGCTTGTTGAAAATGCTGCCTGGGATGTCTGGGATCGGCGAAATGGATTTTGATGAGAAGGAATTCAATAAGATCGAAGCCATGATCACTTCGATGACCATGAAGGAAAGAACGGAGAAGGTAGAACTCATCCCTGGTCGCCGTCGTCGTATTGCTGCAGGCAGCGGAACCACGATCGATGATGTCAACAAAATGGTTAAAGGGTTTAAAAAGCTCAAGCAATTTTGCAAAGAGATGCCCAGCTTAAAGAATCAAATGAAAAAGGGTAACAAGGATTTATTCGGCGGCAAAATGCCTTTTGCAGGTGACAAAATGCCGTGGGATTTTTAAAATTTATTGGAAAATGGAGAAATTGCATTTATGGCGTTAAAAATTCGTATGCGACAGCAAGGGCGCACAAACCGACAAACATACCGTCTTGTCGTGACTGATATTCGCAATCCGCGCGACGGCAAGTACATTGAAATGATCGGCTGGTACAATCCTTTTAGCACGACCAAAGATGCTCAAGTGGATGTCGAGCGCATTCAGTATTGGGTCGGACAAGGAGCGGAAATCACTCCGAATGCACAAACTCTGCTTGCTCGAGTCGCGCCTGAATTAATGAAAGAGATCCGAGCAAAAGAACATGCGCGCCGCGTGAAAAAAACGATGAAGCGCAGAAAAGCAAAAAAAACAGCGAAAAAAGCGACGGGATAATTTTTAGATGAACATCGACATCCTTTCCCTTTTCCCTGAATATTTTGAAGGTCCTTTCAAAGTAAGCATGATTAATAGGGCAATAGACAAAGGGTTAATCGATATTCGTTTAATAAATATTCGTGATTTTGGAGAGGGGAAACATCGCAAAGTCGATGACAGGCCCTATGGTGGCGGACCTGGGATGGTCCTGATGCCTGGACCTATGACACAAGCGATTCGTAGTGTGAAAAAGGATAATTCCCATGTGATTTACCTCTCTCCGCAAGGAAAGTTACTCGATGCCAAGATGGCCTCAAGATTGGCGGTACTCCCTCATCTGGTCCTTGTGTGTGGGCATTATGAAGGGCTGGACGAAAGAGTCATCGAACAAGAGATCGATGAAGAGATCAGCATTGGTGATTACGTCTTAACCAATGGATGCCTGGCGTCGATAGTTTTGATGGATGCAACAGTGCGATTCATCCCTGGAGTATTAGGCCATGAAGAGGCCAGCCAACAGGAATCGTTCCAGAAAGGAATATTAGAAGGACCTTCCTATACGCGACCAGAAATGTTTGAAGGATTGGAAGTTCCAGAAGTGTTAAAAAGTGGCCATCATGCGGATATCGAAGAGTGGCGCATGCAAAAAGGATTCGAGAAAACGCAGCGTGTGCGGCCCGAACTGATTACAAATCATTAAAAAAACCATTATTCAGGTTAAACATAAGGATAGAAACATGAAACAGTGTCAAGTGATTCAGGAAATTGAAGCACAGCAGCTTAAAAATCATATTCCTGAGTTCCATGTTGGGGATACGATTAGCATCCACCAGCGCATCATAGAAGGAGACAAAGAGCGCATCCAAATTTTTACAGGCACAGTCATTGCCCGCCGCGGCGGCGGTCTTTCTGAAACAATCGCTCTTTATCGTTTTTCTTATGGCGCAGGTATTGAAAGAGTCTATTTGCTTCATAGTCCAAAAATTGCAAAAATCGAAGTCATCAGAACAGGTAAAGTCCGCAAGAGTAAACTCTATTATCTCAGAGGAACCTCTGGAAAAGCTTCTAAAGTTCAAGAGCATATTGGCATTGCCAAAGCAGTTGCTGGAAACAACGGAACTGTAGAAAATCAACCAGCGACATAACCCGCGATAAATTTTATGCAGAAGGCGCTCTCTCCGCAAGAATGCAAGCGGTTAGAATCGATGATGGTTTGGGAACGCAATGTTCAACGACATGGATTCAAGCTCATCGCTGGCGTTGATGAGGCAGGAAGGGGCCCTCTCGCGGGGCCGGTTGTCGCTGCGGCCTGTATTCTGCCAGAGGGGACGCTCATTGAAGGGATCAACGATAGTAAAAAGTTGCTTCCCTCAGTGCGATTTCAAATTTTTCAGAAGATTCTTGCTCTTTCCGATGTCGATTATGGAGTTGGCATCATCGATGCCGTGATCATTGATCAGATCAATATTCTCCAAGCGACTTTTCAGGCGATGCTTATCGCTATCTCACGGCTCAATCAAAAACCTGACTTCCTTCTCATCGATGGCAATAAGATGCCCTCGACGAGCACTCCTGGACAGGCTATTATTCAGGGAGATAGTCTCTCCCAATCGATTGCGGCAGCTTCTATCATTGCTAAAGAAACCCGAGATCAATTAATGCGCGCTTTTGATCAACAGTGGCCGCAATATGGTTTTTCTTCTCATAAAGGCTATGCTACTGAAGAACATTTGCGCGCCATTCATCATTATGGTCCATGTCCCATCCATCGCATGAGCTTCGATCCGTTAAAATCGCTTTATAAGTAGAGGGAATTGCAAAACTAACAAAACGGGGTGATTTTCTGGGGGAAATTATTTAGCTAACCAGCTTAATCTCCCCCAGAAAATCACCCCGTTTTGTCAATCTCGCAACTCACTCGAAAACAGGTTTTGGCAAAGTCTTGACATAGAGAACTACATTGTCTATAAGTTTTACAATTCTATCGAGGATTATGAATGATAAAAAGCATGACCGCTTACAGTCGCGCCAGCATGGGGTCCCTACTTGGGCGCATTGTCATTGAAATCCATTCCGTCAATCGCAAAATGCTCGACATGTCACTTTATCTGCCTAAAGAGCTACTGCGTTTTGATATCGAAATCCGCAAATGCTTAAGCCACTTTCTTGAGCGCGGTCAAATCACATTGCGCCTGATGTTGCAAAGCGAAGGTATAAATAGTAAACTTTTCTCTAATTATTCTCTTCAGCTCAAGGCTCTAAAGGAAGGATGGGAAAATTTAGCGCGCGAACTTGGCTACGATCCCCAAAAGATGGTCGATTTGCAGTTTTTGGTCTCTCAATTGCAAATGAATTCTTCTTCTGAATCTAAAGAAGAGGAAGAAGCGCTTAAAGCTTCCTTAAAAGAGGGCATCGACCTGGCTTTGCAAGAATTGATGCAGATGAAAGAGACTGAAGGGGGGATTCTCGCCCTGGATATTGAAAAAAGGCTTAAGATCATCGAAGAGAGCGTCACTGCTGTCGAGCTCAAAAAAGAAATTCCTTTGATTCATTATCGCAACAAACTGATGGATCGATTGAAAGAGATCGGACATTTGCATGGGGAAGCTGAAGAAAGGATTGCTAGCGAAGTGGTCATTTTTGCCCAAAAGATGGATGTTACAGAAGAACTCGTTAGGCTTCGTACGCATATTGAGCATTTCCGCCAATATCTTTCCTCTCATGGGAAGGCTGTGGGTAGAACGCTGGATTTTTTAACTCAGGAAATGCACCGAGAAGTGAATACCTTGGGCTCAAAATCAGCAGATAGTGAAATTGCATTGTATGTTGTAAAGATTAAAAGCGAACTGGATAAGATCCGCGAACAAGTGCAAAACATCGAATAAGATGACTCAAAAACTTCTAGGAAATATTTCAAAAGGTTTTGTGTTTATACTGAGCGCACCGGCTGGGACGGGCAAAACGACCCTGGTGCGGATGCTGTCTCAAGAATTTCCTTGTATTTATGAGAGTATCTCTTGCACAACTCGTCCACCCCGCCCAGGAGAGATCGATGGTAAAGATTATTATTTTCTTTCTAAAAAAGAATTTGAGAGAAAAATCGACCAAGGAGATTTTCTTGAATATGCCGAAGTTTTTGGGTATTATTATGGGACTTCGCAGATCTATGTCTTGGAACAGCAGGAAATGGGTAAACATGTCTTCCTGATTATCGATACCCAGGGAGCAATGCAGCTAAAGAAAAGAAAATTTCCTGCGGTGTATATTTTCCTAAGCCCTCCTTCCCTTGAAGAGCTTAAAGGACGGCTCATCAAACGCAAAACGGAAAATAGGGAAGCGATTGAAAAAAGGCTTTCTTGGGCACAAGCTGAAATGGAAATGATGACAAATTATGATTACCACATTGTCAATGATCATTTAAACCAGGCATATATCGTTTTGCGCAGTATTGTCATCGCCGAAGAGCACCGCGTACAAAGAAAGGATCAATAATATGAAAGAATATACAGTAACAAGAGACCAGCTTACCAATCAAAGTTTGCGTGGATTGTTCAAGAGCAATTTCGAGCTCGCCAACCAGGCAATTCGTTTAGCGCGCTTTTATATCAAATCTGGACATGAAGTCACGATGAGCAAATTGCTTAACGAAATTAAACGCAATCCAAGCGAACAATACCTCAAGGATCTCCAGAAAATGGAGGAAGAGGAAGAAGAAACGGCTGAAAAAGTATAAATTCCATGCGACCCAAGGTCCTGATCACATCCGCATTGCCTTATGCCAATGGCCCCCTTCATTTTGGCCATATCGCCGGTGCTTATCTTCCTGGAGATTGTTACGCACGTTATGAACGCCTAAAAGGCAGTGACGTGCTCTATATTTGCGGTTCCGATGAGCATGGGATTGCCATCACTTTAAGCGCCGAAATGGCAGGCAAGACTCCGAAGGAGCACGTTGATTATTATCATGAAGTTCTAAAAAACTTCTTTTCGCAGCTTAATTTTTCGTTCGATCATTACTCTCGCACAACTTGGCCCGGACATGTAAAGACGACTCAGCAATTTTTTATGGATTTATTAAATAATGGCTATATCGAGGAAAAGGTCACGGAACAGCTCTATTCAGAAAATGACAAAAAGTTCCTCGCTGATCGCTATGTGACCGGGACCTGTCCTAAATGCGGGTTTCCCGATGCGCGCGGCGATGAATGCCAAAAATGCGGCGCTAGTTATGAGGCTACCGATCTTATTAACCCGCGCTCGAAACTCACGGGCTCTTCCCTCGTGCGAAAGTCGACGAAGCATTGGTTTATGCGTTTTGATCTTTTCAAAGATAAGCTCAATGATTGGATCTCTGAAAAATCTTGGAAGCCCAACGTTGTTAATTTTTCCAGGACGTATATCAACGAACTCAGACCGCGTGCGATCACTCGCGATATGGAGTGGGGAGTTCCACTACCGCTGCCTGGCACAGAAGGAAAAGTTCTTTACGTCTGGTTTGATGCTCCTATTGGTTATATTTCTGCTACTCAAGAATGGGCACAGTTAAAAAACAAACCCGATGCATGGAAAGATTACTGGCTAGATCCTAATACAAAGCTCGTACAGTTCATCGGCAAAGACAATATCCCCTTCCATGCTCTATTTTTTCCTGCGATGATCATGGGACAGAATATCCCTTACAAACTCGTCGATGAACTTCCTGCCAACGAATTTTATAATCTTGAGGGGAGGCAGTTTAGCAAATCGGAAGGTTGGTATATCGACCTTGAGTCATTCTTCAAACAATTTACCGCAGACCAAATTCGATATGTGATTGCCTCTAATGCTCCCGAAAACCAGGATTCCGAATTTACTTGGAAAGACTTCCAGGCGCGTTGCAATAATGAACTTCTGGGCAAATATGGCAATTTGGTCAATCGCGCGCTTGTTTTTGCATATGCCAATTGCGAAAGAAAAGTTCCTGAGACCAAACATCTGCATGAGCAGGATAGACAGTTTTTAAACAAAATGCATGAGCTCGCAAAAGAAGCCGACGAGGCCTATGCACAATTCCGCCTGCGCCGCGCGTCGCAGATCATCATGGAGCTTGCGCAACTCGGAAATATCTATTTTGACGCTAAAAAGCCCTGGATTGCTGCCCGTAGCGCTGTGACCCATCAAGATATGGCTAATACTATTGCCTGCTGTCTAGAATGTTTGAAAGTGCTGGCTTTGATCTCTTTTCCAATCCTCCCTGAAACTGCTGAAAAAGTTTGGAAAATGCTTGGATTTAAAACAGCGCTTGAAAGACAAAGATGGGAGGAAACGACAACATCCATGCTGCTCGCTGAACAGGCAATTCCTGAACCCAAAATCCTTTTCACTAAAGTCGAGGATGACGTGATTCAAAAAGAGATGGAAACATTGAATGAAATGGCAGCAAAAGCCAAAGCTGTTCCCGCTGCTTACAAGGAGAAAGTCTCGATTGATGACGTGCGCAAACTTGATTTGCGCGTCGCAAAAATCCTCCATGTTGAACGCATTCCAAAAAGCAGAAAGCTCCTTAAACTCACCGTCGACTTAGGCGCCGAGCAGCGCACCATTGTCGCCGGTATTGGTGAAAAAATGGAGGATATTACGCTGCTTGTCGGCAAACAAATTACCGTTGTCGCCAATCTCAAGCCCGCCGTTCTCATGGGAGTCGAAAGCCAAGGCATGGTCCTTGCCGCCGATACTCCCGAAGGCCTAGAATTGCCTCACTTCTACAAGGCCAAGCCCGGTGCAGAGATCTGCTGAGTTTTCGGTGGTAAAAACTGACAAAGTGTCTCCTTCAGCCCTGTATGACGTCTTAGAACTTCTTCATTGCGGATCGCAATTGCCAGTGCTTTTTTCGTTCCTACGAAAACGACCCGTTTTTTCCCGCGTGTCAGCCCGGTATAGAGCAAGTTTCGGAAAAGCATTTTGAAATGGGAAGTGTGCACAGGGATGATCACACAAGGACATTCACTTCCTTGGTACTTATGGATTGAAACGGCATAAGCTAAAATCAATTCATCGATCTCGATGAAATCATAGGGAACAACTTTGCCGTCGAAGCCCACTTTCAAAGTTTGATCGGTCAGGTCGATCTCAATAATCTTTCCAACATCCCCATTATAGACCTCTTTCTCGTAATTATTGCGGATCTGCATGACCTTATCGCCAATGTGAAAACAGCGTCCAAAACGGGAAAGGGGAGTGGGAGAGGGATTCAGCTGTTGTTGCAACACCATGTTGAGGCTCTCGCTTCCAATCGGGCCGCGTTTCATCGGAGATAAGACTTGAATGTCATCAAAACGATGAAAACGATGCGACTTTGGCAACCGATGAGCAACGAGATCGAGGATAATCTTCACAATGTCTTCAGGATTTTCTGCTTCAATAAATTGAAAATCTCCGTGTGGATGAAAAGAAATATCGGGAAATTCGCCCTGATTGATGCGATGTGCATTAGTGACAATGAGAGAGCCTGCAGCTTGCCGAAAGATTTTTTTGAGTTGAATCACAGTGACTCTTTCCGATTGGATCATATCTTTGAGTACGTTGCCAGGCCCTACACTTGGCAATTGGTCAACATCCCCAATAAAAATCACACGCGCCTCAGCGGGAATGGCCTTTAAAAGATGGTTCATCAGCTGAGTATCGATCATACTCGCTTCATCGACGATAAACAAATCGCAAGGGAGGGGATTGTCTTTATTGCGCTTAAACTTACCTGTAGCAAAGTCGACCTCTAGCAAACTATGGATAGTGAAGGCTTTTTTTCTTGTGATCTCCGTCATCCGTTTAGCAGCTCTTCCTGTTGGGGCTGCTAGAAGAATCCGGGTGGTAATTTTTTCCGAAATGGCCAGTATTGCTTGGGTAATCGTACTTTTCCCCGTTCCCGGACCCCCAGTGACGATAAGCACCTTCTCTTTGACCCCATGCGCAACAGCTGCCTTTTGTTCGGGTGCAAGTTCGATTTTCAACCGCTGTTGCACCCATTCGAGGGCTTTTGTGACGTCGACGGGACGAATGCGACAAAAGGATTGGGTCAAACGCGCGAGTTCTCTAGCAATACCGATTTCGGTGAGGAAAAGGGGTCTAACCCAGATCACATCGTTTTGTTTGACGAGATCTTGTTTGTCAACAAGAGCTTGAATTCTTTTTTCAATCAGATCTTTCGGGACTTGGAGGATCTCTTCGACTTCGGGAATAAGCTTTTGTAGTGGAAAACAAACATGGCCATCATTGGAAAGCTCCCATAACGTATGTTCGATCCCTGCATCGATTCTGGCAGGTGAATCGGTTGGAATGCCAAGGCCTTGAGCGATAGAGTCGGCTGTTTTAAAACCCATTCCATGGATCTCTTTGGCAAGCTGAAATGGATTGGTGCGCACTTTCTCAATGCTTTTTTCGCCGTAATTTTTAAAAATCTTTTGGGCATAGGAAGGGCTGACACCATGGCCGCGCAAGAAGATCATTACTTCACGGATCGATTGTTGGTCCTGCCAGCATGCCTTGATCTTTTCCACGCGTTTGCCCCCAATGCCGGGCACTTCTAACAACCGATCAGGATCTTTGTCAATGATCTCAAGAGTGTCCAAACCAAAGCATTTGACAATCCTCTCCGCATAGACTGGGCCAATCCCTTTAATCATCCCTGATTCGAGGTATTTCTGCATTCCCAGTAGATCGGAAGGGAGTTGGATGGTAAAAGATTTTACTTCAAACTGCTGGCCATATTCGGGATGGATTTTCCATCCCCCTTTGCAGCGGATTGTCTCTCCCGCCTGCACAGATGGCATGACCCCAACGATACAGGTCAGTTCTTTTTTTTTCGGCTCTTTCAGGCGGGCTACTGTGAAGCCCCTTTCACTTTCCGTAAAGACGATACTGTCGATGAATCCGTAAATTTCTTCCATAATTAGGAAGCATAGCTATCTCCAGGAAAATTTAAAAAGTGAAAATTTATTTTCACTGATGAGCTGCTCTTCTTGAGAGAAGGGCGTCGATGTCGCATTTCATCTTAAATGATTTGGCGATAATACAGAATTGCTAGAAAATCATCGCTTGCACTAAGATTGTTGCTTCTATTCCGGATTAGCTCAGCGGTAGAGCAGTGGACTGTTAATCCATTGGTCGCAAGTTCGAATCTTGCATCCGGAGATCTACTGGTTGATGTGACACTGCCAGGATCGTTGAAAACGGTTCTCTCAGTGTTACAGCCAGCCTTTTCCCATCTAATTTCAAGTTCGAAAAGACGAAATTTAACAATTGCTGTTTTTCCTCTAATTTCGAACTCATGAACAGTTCCTTCGCCCGTTTGGCTAGATCCAGCACCGTTTTCGCCGTAATCAGACAGGTTTCATCTGCATTAACATGAGCCTTCATTTCAGAAGTAATCTCACGCTGTCTTTTTTTATATTCTTCCAGCTTTGCGTTGTATGTATCAGAATCAAGGGCTCCATCCAAATGCATATCAACTAATTTTGATAATCTTGTCTGAATTGTATCAAGTTCCTTGCGAAGGATTTCTTGAGAATGCTTGAAGAACTCCTGTTCATGAGAGTAGGCTTGCTTTAGGTAGCTTATGATATCTTCAATTAAAGCATCTGGCAGTTGAATTCGGTCGAGATATTCCACAAGAGGTTCTAGCAGCTTTTCCTCTCGTACCCAAGTTTTTTGGCATATTTTTTTTGAGTTGTTGCAGCTGTAATAGATGTATTTTTTCTTTTTGATATCGCCTGTAACTGTGCAACCACAGTTCTCGCATGAAATTAATCCCCGAAATAGGATTGGGTTGCCTGCATACTTGAATGGGGTTTTATTGTGTCCTGCCATTACATCTTGTACTTGATCGAATAGGGACTCTGAAATCAAAGGAGGGTATTTGTGAGGATAAAGCTCTCCTTTGACTTTCATCAAACCAAAATAAAACGGGTTTTTCAGGGTTAACTCGACCCTGCTTGGCCCGATTGGATCTCCCAATGAATTTTTCAATCCCAATTCGGTCATTTTGTTCGAGATGGTTTGAAAGGAATAGAGGCCAGTTGCATAAAGTTCAAACATCTTAACCACAAAAGGAGCTTCTTCAGCGTCAACTTCAATGATCTTTTTGCCTGTTGAGAGTGTGACGTTTTTATAGCCAAATGGTGCTCTTGTGATCCATTCCCCGTTTCGGACGCTCTGTTCTTTGCTCCTTTTAACGTTATCGCTTAGTTGACGAACATAACTCGATGCAAATAAGACTCCAATATCCCATTGCATTAGCTGTGAGCTATTGGCATTTAGATTGACAATCAAACCCTCTCTTAGAAAATGCAATTCAAGCTTTCCTGCAAGTCTCATTTCATTTAGAATGGGGGTTTCTCGAAAGCTCCTCTGTAGGCGGTCCACAGTGTCGGTGATTAAGGCGATCGGCTGCTTTGACTGTTTGATACAGGCTAGAATCTTATCAAATTGCTTACGAGTCTCTTTGGTAGAAGATTCGGTGATCTGAAAAATTTCTACGACTTGTAAATTTTTCTTAAGAGCATATTCACTGAGCCTTCTTACTTGAGAGGGAATAGATTGCCCCTCTTCTTGATCTCTACTTGAAACTCTTGCGAATAGAATTGCTTTCATCATTATTTACTTAAGGATTCATGGATTTTATCCAATAGAATTGCTAAATCCTCTTTTTTATAGAGCCGATACCGATTTTGAGGATTGCGATAGACTTTGACTTTTTGTTCTTTTTCCCAGTTCCTCAGAGTATTGGCAGTTACACCGAGAAATTTAGCCGCCTCTGTAATGTGCATGTACTCATCGATTTTCTTCATACTATCCTCTAAAAACCTTATAAGATTGCCAAAGATTACAAAACAGTACAAGAAAAAGGCCATTTTTTACGAAACAAAGCCATTTTTTTACACTGCTATGAATGCATCAACATTGATCTCGGTCTGTGTTCTCATTTCTCGGAGCTCTTTCAGACTTCGATAGATACTATGTTCTAGTGATCTTTCATAGCGAGAAAGGGTAGTCATTGCTAGTCCTGATTCGCTTTCAAAAATGCCTTGATAGTTTTTGTTCTCCCAGTCGTTTCGGATACAACTTTTGAGCATTAGGGTCTCAATGTGAATGACTCTTCGAAGTCGACATGTGTTTGAAATAATCCGGTCAATAAGTAGCTCTTCCAAGCTATTTGTCGGCGTAAAATATGCTTGCATTTGGGATGTGAAGACGCAAAAGTCTTTTTGCTCTTGTTCATCCATAGCGATTTTAGCTGAAAGAATCCCATGCTTTATAGCGTTTTGCGCCACTATTGCTTTGCCGGACCCTGATGTTGGTCCAGTTGATTTTAAGCTATTACGCTGATTGGCGTTGATTTGTTTTTCGGTTGCCATGATTCCTCCTGAATAAGCCCCTTCCGATTTCTTCTTTTTCTATAGGAATCGGAAAATCGGAAGGGGACTGTTTTTATATAAGCCCAAGGCTTTCAGCTTTTTGTTTTCTCGTCTCAACTTGAGATTTCGTAAGGCGGAATTTATCAGAGATCTCTTTTATGGAAAGACCTTCAGTTACTCCTTTCGCAACATCAAGAATTTCACCATCTGCGCTGCCCCCCAAAAACTGGACACTGGAATAAGAAATTAAATCGAGTGTAAAGTTTTTCTCTAAAAAAACAAAAAGGAGAAAAACATTATGGCTAAACGAATCTCGCACCAAGCCAGTTTTAAAGGCAGGGTAGCGCTTGAGGCATTAAAGGAAGACAAGACACTATCAGACTTGGCCCAACAATTCAAAATACATCCAGCACAAATCACCAAATGGAAAAGTCAAGCAGTTCAAGGCATCTCGCGGCTGTTTGAAGATAGGCGTAAAAAAAAATCGGCCCCAGATATAGACATTGAGGCGCTTTATGCCCAAATAGGCAGGCTTCAGTCTCAGCTCGAATTTTTGAAAAAAAAAACCGGGGTTGACAACTCTTGAGAAACGCAGGTTGATTGAACCTGAACATCCCATGTTATCTGTCGAGGCTCAATGTGAAGCGTTGGGCCTCCCTCGATCTAGTTATTACTATGCTCCTATAGTAGAGTCAGAGGAAACCCTTGCTCTTATGCAGAAAATAGAAGAATTGCATTATGCGCAACCCGAATATGGTTATAGAAAAATACATGCCGATTTAAGGCGTGAGGGATTTAACGTGAATGAAAAAAGGATTGAGAGGTTATGGAGAAAAATGGGGTTTTTATCTGTTCTTCCCAGAAAAAACCTCAGCAAACCCTCCGCATCACACCCGCACTATCCCTATTTATTAAATGGTTTGTGGATTGGAACTCCTAACCAGGTTTTCAGTGCCGATATAACATTTCTCCCATTGGCTAACGGTTTTGTCTATCTGATTACAGTGACCGATTGGTTTAGCAGATACGTGCTTGCTCAGGAGCTCTCGAACACTATAACTGTGGATTTTTGTCTTGCAGCACTAGAAATAGCCTTACAGAAAACGTGTCCAGAATATTTTAACACGGATCAAGGGTCTCAATTTACAAGCACCGCGTTTCTAGAATTATTGCGGCAACGGGGTATCAAGATCAGCATGGACGGCAAGGGCAGGTGCATTGACAACGTCTATCAAGAGAGAGGTTGGTGGTCTCTGAAATACGAAAAAATATATTTACATCGTTATGAAACAGTAAGAGCACTGCGTGCTGGGGTTGATGAGTATATCGAGCATTTCAATTGCAGTAGACCGCATCAGGCCTTATTGTATGCGACACCCAATGAAATTTATCATGGAATCAAACCCAAATATTCAAAAGGAGAGTACAAAGGATTCGAAGTCAAAAAAGCAAAAAAATGAAAGTTGAAAATCCAAGAACGTTTGTGTACGTATATGCCAAGCATTCCGAGGGCTTTTCAAGAAGCCTGTCCGGCTTATTTGGGAAAGGCTTGTCGGGGGACTACCGTCCCCCCTGCTCCCGCCTTCGGCGGATGGGGCCCCTACCCCATCCACCTCAGTTTGGGCATTATAAGGTCTGTTTTTCAGAATAAGAGGAGGGTCGGGGCTTCGCCCCCGCACCCCCGAAAACAGGAAAGTTCTCACTGGAGAAAAAAGAAGAAAAGAAAAAAAGAGATTGTAGGAAATATAACCTTAGAATAATATGCAGCGAATATGAGCTGCAGAATGGCTTATAGAGAAAGACTTAACACAGAGAGTTACTTATTCCCCTCGATTTTCTGTCCAACTTTTTGTCGGCAGCGCAATCTATTGTTGGCTCGTTGATTTCCCAAATCCATACCCCTTCTTCTAATTCTTTTATTTCTGCATGGAATGGTTCTGCGTCAACCCCGTGAAAATGCCTTGTTTTTTCAAAAAGGATATCAAAGCTCGCTCCTTGGCTTTGTTTCTGACCTGAAGTGTGCTTCAACACCATGACAGCATCGAGGATGTCTTCTTTTTTGCTACTTCCCCTCTGCGATCCATTTTTACCAGCATGATGCACGAGAAGCACGGATTTGCCTTTGCGTCGCAGTCTGAGTAGCCAGTCTTGGACCTCCTGCCAGCTATCGGCGTCATTTTCTTCAATGCTCCGAAAAAGAGATGATATATTATCGAGAACCAATAATACACTATCTCCGAGCGATTCTTCTATCAAAGATTGACCTTCTTTTGTAGATAAGTCAGGCAAGGAATCCTCTTGTAAATCGGGAGTGATTAATCGAAAAAAATCAGGATCTGGCAATTGGGTATTGGACATCGATGATAATCTTTTCAATCTTTCTTGCATTACACTTGCGGGCATTTCTCCGTCGACATACAAGATTTTACGAGGCCTTAACGCCGACCATTTTAGAAAGAGACCACCTGTAGCCACGGCAAAAGCAATGCCGAGGGCAATATGTGTCTTGCCCACTCCACGCTTTGCATAGATCATGCACATACCTTGTTCTGGGAGAAATGGGGATAGAAGGTTTTCTCGAGGAGGAAATACCAGTTCTAAAAATTCATTCAACGACACAATCCGAATTTTCTTTTTCTCTCTGGGGGAATAATTTGATGTTTTTTCGAGAAGCTCTAGCATCTCCGAAATAGTATGGCCCTGATTGAGCCAGTCGCTAATGTCTTGGCCATGAGATGGTTGGTATTCGAGATCGGGTAGATCGATCACACGTAAGCGCTTTACCTGTCCATTTAGTTCTTTACAGAGCAAATCTCTACGTTCAACTCCCGTTTTATCCATATCATATAAAATAGCAACGTCTGCCTCGCGAAGGATTTCTGTGAATTCTTTGGACCAAACAAGAGAACCTTGTGTGGTGGTGGCAACGAGACCGCATTGTGCTAATCTATCTGCATCCTTTTCTCCTTCGACAAGGAAAATGGTCTGATTTCCTGCTATGCCTTCCAAAAGTTCTGGCAGACGGTAGAGAATTTTTCGACATCCTTTTAAGTTTTGAATGATATTTCCATTCGCATCAACTCTTTCCCAATAAAAACTTTTGCTTTGCCCTCTCAATCCAGGTTCATATCTCACTTTTGTAAAAAGGACATTACTTTGTTCATCTTTGTACGGGTATTTAGTGACAGAGGATTTTTCCGGCCCATTGAGAAATAGATCGCTGATATTGCAATCAATTGTTGAACAAATCTTCTCAGGAGAACATCCTGCAAAACAATGCAGGAGAAGTTTTCCATCTACTTCCTTTATGGAAAGACTTGGGTTTTGATCATCGTGGGCTGGGCAGCACGCTTTATAGCTGCTCCCTTCTTTCTTAGGTCGAAAGCCTGTTTTTGTTTCTATTCTGTTTAGACATTCAGTGATATACATTTTTGCTACCTCTTTGAGGGGTTATAAAGTTTATGTTCCAAACACTCGTTCTACCTCCAAAAAGACCGCTTTTTCAAAATTCTTGCTGCATTCGCTAGTGGTTGGATGAAAGATCGTAATATTGGTTTCTCCTACTCGTCGAGTTGGGTACGTCAATCGATAACCCCCTCCATCTCTTTTCGTGAGAATTCCGATAGAACCGAGATAAAGCCCATCTTCAATGAACAAATGAGCAAACCCTATCAACCCATTAGAGGGCTTGACTGGGACGATTTCTACTTTTTTGATCTTCATTTTTCGAGCTACTTGCTTGTTTGTTTCTGCGGTCAATTTGGTACAAAAGCGCAAAGAATCCCGCGAGGTTGGAAAATTCCTTTACCTCAGACTTCATACGAGGAAATTGGGGATCTCTGCTTTTCATAATCGGATGATACTTAATATTTTGTTCCACTATTCTTTGAGGGGAGCAAATGGGAATTTTTCCTTAATATTCTCGATGGGGAATGGGAAGTTCGTGGGAACTGTATGGGAATTTTTTGAACCCAAAAGCATGGGTATTGAGTTTCACTAGAAAAACTTATCTTGATCTGTTATCCTTTTGTAAGGTTTTGTAAGGTAATATTTTGAGATGAAGACAGTTGAAACTCATAGAAGATATATCGATCTGTTTCGGGCAGGAAGCTTTAAGACATTAGGTCATTTTGCTGACGAGCTTTTTGCTGAGTATAACTTACGATCGTTCTTCAAAATTCTCACAGAAAGTATCGTGCCTCTTCTTACAAAAGCTAAGGCGTTTGGGCCGTTTTATCTTCAGTGGGTCAAAGATAAGTCTGATTTCAAGAAGAAATATGAGAGGACCGAGATGGCTGCGATTAAAGAAATGCATGACGTATTTGCCAAGGTGCGTGCTCTTTTAGATTCTGAAAACATGATTGAAAATCCTGCAATAAATCAGGGGTTATCATCGGTAGAAAACGTATTGGAAGGAAGAGATGGTCATCGATACTTTACTCCGCCATATTACGAGGTTGCTTATGATCGTCTTTGTGGGCTATGCGGAAGTATCCTTGAAGTAGGACGTGTAGATTTGATGAAAGACTTTGGTGAAATCGTCTATACGAATGGTTCTAAAGTCAATCCAAAAACGCAAGAAGTGACCTACGTCCAAGTGCCCAGTTTTCTGAGTTTTAGTTTTGCTCCAGTCCGTACTCAGCTGCTCGCCCTTAACAAAGCCTTTCTATGGGATAACCTCGATCATGAATGGGCTATGTGGGAACATTTCCTGCTTGCTGAATGGTGTTGGAAGATCCCCTCATCTTATTTTGAGAACAAGATTCTCGAATCTCAGGATATTGAGGCTTGTGCAAAGAGTAACTCTCTGATGAGTAATCATGCTTATTGGGTAGAAATGCACCAGATTAAAAATGGTAAAATTCCACAACATATTCGCTTTTTTCAAAGAGATCGTTTTATCCAATATTTGAAGCCTATCCTGAACAAAATACTCCTTCATCAAGAAATTGATGTTAATGAAAGTATTGCTCCAAAAGAAATTACGCCTTACTCGCTTCAGCTAAAATTAGATGATAATGAGCTTCAGCTTGAAGTGGTTTGGTTTAAGGATGCAGAAGCAGAATGCTTTATAGTACATAAATTCAAGAATGACTCATCGAATCAACGATTAATGCAACTGTTACTTCAAACTGAACCAGGCCAGAAGGTGTCTGTTGAGGATTCAAAATTACAAAACATTGCTAAATTCTTTGAGAGAACGCATTTAAAGGGATTCTTAGAACAGATTTTTTTCAGAAAAATTGATCAATACTCTGCTTCTCCAAAAAACCACGTCGCTCTTATCGAAAAATATCCGAAAATTCCTATAGACGAGTTGGTTGCATATATTAAAAGTCTGGAAAAAATAGAAGGGTTTTGGCTCCATACGAGAGACAACCATCAAGAGGGAAAGTAGTATGACGAATACGAATCTTCATTCAATCGCTAATTTTATTTGGAGCATTGCAGATGATGTTCTAAGAGATGTCTACGTTCGAGGTAAATATCGAGATGTAATTCTCCCTATGACGGTGATCCGCAGGCTTGATGCCCTCTTAGAGCCAACCAAAGAAGCCGTCTTAAAAATGAAGCAGAATTTAGACGCAGCAGGAATTGCGAACCAAGATGCAGCTTTGTGCCAAGCAGCAGGCCAAGCTTTCTACAACACCTCCCCATTCACACTACGTGACCTTAGATCTCGTTCTAAGCTGCAACAGCTTAAATCCGATTTTGAAGCTTATCTCGATAGGTTTTCGAAAAACGTGCAAGAGATTCTCGATAAGTTTAAATTTCGCAACCAAATGACGACGCTTATTGAGGCAGATATCCTTGGTCAGTTACTCGAAAAATTTCTCGATCCATCGATCAACCTCAGCTCAAAACCGACACTCGATGTAAATGGCAATATTAAGCTCTCGGCTTTGGATAATCATGCAATGGGAACGATCTTTGAGGAACTTATTCGTCGTTTCAACGAAGAAAACAATGAAGAAGCGGGAGAGCACTTCACTCCTCGAGATGTTGTTACTCTCATGGCGGACCTGATTTTCCTGCCGATAGCAGATCAAATTCAGTCGGGTACATATCTCGTTTACGATGGTGCTTGCGGTACTGGAGGTATGCTTACTCTGGCGGAAGAGCGTTTGCACGACCTTGCTAAATCTCATGGAAAAGATGTCTCCATTCACCTTTATGGGCAAGAATCTCAACCAGAGACATATGCTATTTGCAAAGCTGATCTTCTACTCAAAGGCGAGGGAGAAGAAGCTATGAATATCCGTTATGGATCAACTCTTTCAGCAGATGGCTTTCCTTCCCAAGAATTTGATTTCATGCTTTCGAATCCGCCTTATGGTAAGAGCTGGAAATCCGATTTAGAGCGCATGGGAGGTAAAGGCTCTTTGCGAGATTCTCGTTTCGTGATTCAACATGCCAATGATCCCGAATTTTCGATGCTGACTCGCTCTAGTGATGGCCAATTGCTGTTCTTAGTCAACAAGCTGGCTAAAATGAAGCATAATACCCCTCTTGGTAGCCGTATTGCAGAGGTTCATAATGGCTCTTCGCTCTTCACTGGGGATGCTGGACAAGGGGAAAGTAACATTCGCCGTTGGATCATTGAAAACGATTGGCTTGAAGCGATTATCGCTCTTCCCGAAAACATATTTTATAACACTGGTATTGCTACTTACATCTGGGTCTTGACCAACCGTAAACCTGCTCATAAACAGGGTAAAATACAACTAATTGACGCTACCCGTTGGTACATTCCTCTTCGCAAGAATCTTGGGAAGAAAAATTGTGAATTCAATGAAGAGCATCGACGTAAAATTTGCGATCTTCTTATCAATTTCGAAGAAACAGAAGAATCCAAAATTTTTCCGAACGAAGCTTTTGGCTATTGGAAGGTAACAGTTGAACGACCTTTAAGGCTCAGGGTCGATCTTTCTAAAGAGAGGCTTCGTATATTCGAGAACGCTTGTCAAAAAGAAGGTGAAGTTGAATTTGCTGATTTTATCCTTGGTTCTCGTAGCGAATACGCTTCCCTTCCCTTGAACGACTTCAATATTTTTATGAAGGCTTTGAAAGAATTCTCTGAGAGTAGAGGCGTAAAGCTAACAGCTAAACGCATCAAGCTGATTGAGGCAGAATTGACTATTCAAGATGATTCCGCCGTCCCAGTAGTCAGAAAAAATCATGGTAATAAAACCAAGCCCAATCCTCTTGAAGGGTTGTTTGAAACCATGATTAACGGCAAAGCGTGTGTTGTTGAGTACGAAACTGATTCAGCTTTGCGCGATACAGAGCAAGTCTCTCTGATTGAAGATGGCGGCATTGCAGCTTTCATGCAGCGTGAAGTAATTCCCTATGCCCCAGATGTATGGATTGATGTCAGCAAAACTCAAATTGGATACGAAATTTCTTTTAATCGTTATTTTTATAAACCAGTTCTTCAGAGAGCATTAGAAGAAATTTTGACTGATATCGATGAGCTGGGGAAAACCAATAAAGGGTTGTTAGAACAAATTATTAATGGGGCGGGATTATGCTGTTAAAGCGATATCCTGAGTACAAAAGCTCTCGTCTTGCAACTGTGGGCAGCATTCCTCATCATTGGATCGAAAGGAGAGCCAAATATTTTTTCTCTGAAATAGACGACCGCTCAGTAACCGGTTCTGAGGAAATGCTCTCAGTATCTCATATTAGAGGGGTTACTCGTCGTAAATTATTAAATGTCTCTATGTTTCAAGCCGAGTCCAATGAGGGGCATAAGCTTTGTCGATCTGGAGATGTGGTTATAAATACGATGTGGGCTTGGATGGCAGCTTTAGGGGTTTCAAATGAACATGGGGTTGTAAGTCCGTCTTATGGTGTATACCGTCCTAAAAACTTAGACATTTATAATTCATATTTTTTAGATCGTTTGCTCCGAATAGAAACATATCGTGCAGAGTACGTCCGTCGTTCTACAGGTATACGCTCGTCTCGCCTTAGATTGTACCCTGATAAATTTCTAGGGATGCCAGTGCTTTGTCCTCCTTACGAAGAACAAAGAAAAATAGCGATTTTTTTAAAGTATATTGATTCTTTATCTCAAAATTTTATCAGAAATAAAAAGAAGAAAATCCTTCTTTTAAAAGAGCAAAAGCAAGTTATCATTAGAGAAGCCGTTAACCGTGGTATTGATCCAAATGTACGACTGAAGCCGAGTGGAGTCAATTGGTTAGGCGATATTCCTGAGCATTGGGAAATAAGAAGATTGAAAAATGTGGCAAAAATTAAAAATGGACAGGATCACAAACAAGTTGAAGCCAATCAAGGTTTTCCAGTTATAGGTTCAGGAGGACAATTTTCTTCTGCCTCCAAGTTTTTGTATAACGGGGAGTCTATATTGTTTGGAAGAAAAGGAACAATTGACAAACCGATTTATATGAACGGGCCATTTTGGACAATCGATACGATGTTTTATTCAGAAGTTTCTAAGGATATATCGGCCAAGTTTTTGTATTATTGCTCTACGGGTTTCCAATTTAAATACTACTCTACGCACACTGCATTGCCTAGCATGACACAAGAAGATCTTGGTAAGCACCCTCTCGCATTGCCGCCTTTAGAAGAACAATTGAAAATTGTTCATTTTATTGAAGAAAAAATGGCGCTTTATGAAGACGCCATTTTGAAATGTCAACGTGAAATTGATCTAATCCAAGAATACAGAAATCGCCTGATTTCCGATGCAGTCACAGGAAAAATAGATGTTCGTGATGTCAAAATTGATGAATCTTCATTCCAGGATACGATTGATGGTCTCATAGAACCTGAAGAAATAGAAGAATCTCTCGAATTGGTGGGAGTCGCTGATGAAGACGACTGATACAAGCGAACGCGGGCTTGAGGATCTCATTGTTGATTGGCTGGTAAGCGAGAACGGCTACGAGCTAGGATCTCGAGAAGATTATGACCGAGGTCATGCCATTGATATTGCCAAATTGGCAGCTTTCTTGAAAGCTACCCAGCCAAAGGCTTTTGAGGGATGCGGACTTGAAGAGGATGGCCCAACTCGTACTCAATTTCTCCACCGACTTCAGGGGGAAATAGCGAAAAATGGAGTTGTTTCTGTCCTCCGAAAGGGTATTAGGCACGGTCCACTTTCTATCGATCTTTTCTACGGCTCCCCCTCTTTAGGTAATGCGAAAGCTCGTGAGCTATTCGATGCAAATATCTTCAGCGTAACAAGACAACTTCGATATAGCCGAGATGAGTCAAATTTGGCTCTGGATCTTGCGATTTTCATCAATGGATTGCCGATTGCTACCTTCGAGTTGAAAAATAAACTCACTAAACAAACGGTAGAAGACGCTGTTCAACAATACAAAAGGGATCGAGATCCTAGAGAGCTGCTTTTTGCTTTTGGTCGTTGTGTGGTCCACTTTGCAGTCGATGATCATGAAGTGAGAATGTGCACCCATCTAAAAGGGAAAGCCTCTTGGTTTCTTCCTTTCAATAGAGGATATAACGCAGGTGCAGGCAATCCGCCAAATCCCAATGGAATTGCTACCGATTACCTTTGGAAGGAAATCCTCACAAAAGCAAGCCTCACTAATATCCTTGAAAACTACGCTCAAGTAGTTGAGGAAAAGGATGGTAAAGGAAGGAAGAAAGAGAAGCAGATATTCCCGAGATACCATCAACTGGATGTAGTAAGAAAAGTGCTGGCTCAAACCTCTAACATTGGAATTGGTAAACGTTATCTGATTCAACATTCAGCAGGAAGCGGCAAGAGTAATTCGATTGCTTGGCTGGCTCATCAGCTTGTAGGGGTTGAAAAACATGGGCAATCCATTTTCGATAGTATTGTGGTCGTGACTGATAGAAAAGTCTTAGATAAACAAATTCGAGATACGATCAAGCAATTTGCTCAGGTATCAGCGATTGTCGGGCATGCCGAACATTCCAGCGATCTCAAACAGTTTCTTCAGGGTGGGAAAAAGGTCATTATTACGACCGTGCAGAAGTTTCCTTTCGTATTAGATGCCATAGCCGATGAACACCGCAAAAGTCGATTTGCCATCATCATTGACGAAGCGCATTCGAGCCAAGGTGGAAGAACGGCTGCCAAAATGAATATGACCCTGGCTCAGCAAGAAGAAGGGGATGATGAGGACGAGACGGTAGAAGACAAGATCAATAAGATCCTGGAAGGCAAAAAGATGCTCTCGAATGCGAGCTATTTTGCTTTCACTGCAACTCCTAAAAATAAGACCCTAGAGATTTTTGGGGAGCCTTATCCAGAAGGAGGTGTGATCAAACACCGTCCCTTCCACTCTTATACGATGAAACAGGCGATTGAAGAGGGATTTATTCTCGATGTCCTCAAACATTACACCCCAGTAAAAAGTTACTACCGACTTGCAAAAACTCTGGAAGGAGATCCTCTTTTCGATACGAAAAGGGCCCAAAAGAAGCTGCGTAAGTTTGTTGAATCGGATAAGCATGCCATCCGGCAAAAAGCCGAGATTATGATTGACCACTTCAATGAACAGGTCATTGGTCATCGTAAGATTGGTGGTCACGCTAGGGCGATGGTAGTGACGAGCAGCATCCAGAGAGCTATCGAGTATTTCCACGCTTTTAGGGAGTATTTGCGCGAGATCAAAAGCCCTTATCAAGGAATCGTTGCATTTTCGGGAGAACATGAATATGCGGGGCAGAAGGTTACTGAGGCTTCACTGAACGGGTTTCCAAGCAATAGCATCCCAGATAAAGTCCAAGAAGATCCGTATCGCTTTCTGATCGTTGCGGATAAGTTTCAAACTGGCTATGACGAGCCTTTGCTCCATACTATGTACGTGGATAAACCTCTTTCGGGGATCAAAGCTGTTCAAACTCTTTCGCGTCTTAATAGGGCGCATCCTCAGAAATACGACACTTTTGTTCTCGATTTCTGCAACGACGCTGATACCATTACAAAAGCATTTTCTGACTATTACCGTACGACGATCCTTAGCGAAGAGACCGATCCTAATAAACTCCATGATCTTCAAACGGATTTGGATCAGGCTCAGGTCTACAGTTGGCTTCAAATTGAAGATTTCGTAGCGAAATATCTCAATGGAGCAAGTAGAGATCGATTAGATCCTATTCTTGACGGCTGTGTCGCTCTTTATCAAGAAGAACTAGATGAGGATGGACAAGTTGACTTCAAAAGCAAAGCGAAGGCATTTACCCGAACCTATGGCTTCCTATCTTCCATACTGCCCTACTCAAATCCAAATTGGGAAAAGCTGGCGATTTTTCTGAATTTCTTGATTCCAAAGCTTCCTGCGCCAAAAGAAGAGGATTTATCAAGAGGAATATTAGAGGCGATCGATATCGATAGCTACCGCGTTGAGGTGAAATCAATATTGAAAATATCTCTTCCAGATCAAGACGCGGAACTGGGTGCTGTGCCAACAAGTGCGAAAGGCAGGAAACCTGAGCCGGAACTCGATCACTTAAGTAATATCATCAAGACGTTCAACGATCTTTTTGGCAGCATTGAATGGAAAGACGAGGATAAAGTACGGCGTATCATTACGGAAGAAATTCCAGAAAAGGTGGGAGCAGATCCTGCCTATCAAAATGCGATGAAAAACTCAGACAAACAGAATGCGCGAATAGAGCACGATAAGGCTCTTCAGCGCGTTATGGTCAATCTTCTCTCAGATCAGACAGAACTCTTTAAGCAGTTCAGCGACAATCCCTTCTTCAAGAAATGGCTATCTGACGTCAATTTTGATGTGACCTATGAAGACAAGGGGAAACGGCATGGCAAGCAAAAGCGCCCCTAAGCCCCTTATTTTCACCCCTAGTCATTTCTTTAAATATGCCACGCAACCTCTATGGATTTGGTATGACCAATATGGAGACCAGTCGAAAAAAGAGAAAATATCAGAGTTTACTCTCAAACTCATGGAAAGTGGGGTTCTGCATGAGGATGAGTACATCTCGGGACTGAAAGTATCAAAGGTAGAAGCCATTCAAACTGAAGAAGCTATTCAGGCGACCCTGGAGTTGATGAGAAAGGGGGCCGAGTTGATCTACCAGGGGTGTGTGCAGTTTGAGCATGAAGGAGTGGTTTATAGAGGACGTCCCGATCTCCTTGAAAAACGAGAAGGGAAGTCTGTATTTGGAAATTGGCACTATGCTCCTATTGAGATCAAATGGTCATCGAAAATAAAACCTACTTATAAGAATCAGCTCTCACTTTATGCGATCATCCTCGAAAAGTTCCAAGGATACCTTCCTAACAAAGTGGGGATGATTAATCGACATCACGCCAGGCTTTCATTGGTCTTGGACGAAGAGGATATCGCCAAAACCCGCACTCTCATCGAACAGATTATCGAGGTTATGCATGGAAGCAAACCTGCTCTTACGATCACAAGCAAATCCAAAGACAGCCCTTGGTTTAAAGTGGCCTTGGGGGAAGCTGAGGGAAAGCAGGATATCGCACTGATTTATAGGCTTGATTCGAGGAGCTTGGGGGCTCTTAGAAAGGAGGGGATTCGGACATTACAGGATATGATCAGCGCCAATCTGGCTGCGCTTCCCAAAATCCCCTACGCATCACGTGAAACGCTTCAAAAAGCTCAGTTACAAACCAAGTCTCTTATCAATAAGCAGGTGATTCCAATTGGCCAGTTAGATGCCCTGCCAGAATCGTCCCTAAAACTGTATTTTGATATTGAAGGCGATCCACTGCTCGATATCGATTACCTGTTCGGTGTATGGGTCACGGGAGACGCGCAGCATCTCTATGCAAAGGCAGAAAACGTTCGCTTCTGTGAGGATGGGAACTACTTTGTCTACTTTTTGGCAAAACAGCCTGAAGAAGAAGAAACCATGTGGAAAGCCTTTTTAGAGTGGGTGGCGTGCTTGCCGGAGGAATATGTCATTTATCATTACGCGAACTACGAAAAAGCCCATTTAAAGTCGCTTGCAGAAGAGTACGGCGGCTCATCTTCTCTAGAGCAGTTTCAAGCCAAGCTAGTGGATCTACAAAAGGTCGTCGAGAAAGCGATCATCTTCCCTCTCTACTTTTACTCGATCAAAGACATCGCTAAATCAAGCTTTCTGAATTTCAAGTGGCGCCATCAGAAAGCGGGAGGCGGCCAGAGCGTTTTCTGGTATGAGGAATGGCTTGAAACGGGAAATCGGGAGATCTTAGAAGACATCATCAATTACAATGAGGACGATGTGCGGGCGACGGAATGCCTTTTTCTATGGCTAAAACAAAAAAAAGAGTAATCTCTCTCCCTTATGGAAAAAGAACGTAAGCCGATGACGTTGGGAATGGTCAGAATAAATCATCCAAAACTATTGGATAATTTCGAAGCGCTTGCAAAGCCCTATTGCACTAGGCTATTGGATCTAGGAGAAGAGCACAAAGGTATCGCCGAATTCATCGCTAGCGGTACGTTCGTCCGGATCGGGAATCGCCCAGGGATTCTTACCAACCATCACGTTGCAATGATGTTCGATTTAAGAAAACGAGATTGGGTCTATGTTCCTGGGTACAAATCAGAAAAGATACAAGGGCTTAGACTAAAATCTATTATTTCCTTGCCGCATTATCCAGTTGACTTGGGAATCAGAGGTCTTGATATTTCATTTATTGAATTGGACTCAGACGCCGCCGTTCTCGATTTAGGCTATCAAATCTGGGACCTTGACAAATCCGCAGCAAATCATTTTTCACAGAGGCTCAGCCTAAAGAAAAAAGGTGCTGTTAATAATTGGATTTGGGGTTTTGAGGCAACTCCCAGTGAAAAGGTTTCAAAACAGGGAAACACCCTGTATTTTGAACAGGCCGGATTTCATTTTCTGGGACCCGATAAACCCGACTTTTTTGAGGCAACGGCCAGGAGTTGCAATGGTGATTTTGTCAAACGGGTGGATGAATTTTATTGCGAAATCAATCGCGAGGGCGTCGATGGGCCGATTTTACCTAAATCATGGGGCGGAACAAGTGGCAGTGCGGTATGGAGAGGGGTCGGAGAGATTCCTTCAGAAACCGTATCTGGCTTTGATTTAGCGGGCGTTCAGGCCGACGAGATCAAATGGATCGGACCAGCGGTAGCGGTTGTATTTAGAGGGTCTGGTTCTTTATACGACACTTTTTACAGGTTTTGTGTGCATATCCTGTCGCACGAAGACGAAATAGGCGCACTAAAACATGCTGGATTTAGGGAGAGCAAGGTTATTCTCTAATCTCAAAGGGACTTTGAGATAAATATTTTTTGATGTCATCTAAGCTTGGAGGCGGTCCTTTTAATAGGGTTGTATGACTGATCAGTCCATCCGAATTAGGCACTAAAGAATTATTTTTCTGGCCGCTAGGTCCGATAATGAAGCTGAGCACATCGAGTGCTGCTGGAGTTGGAGGAATCACTTGGTATATGTAGCCGTCAGACCAATTGTGTTGATGAAATTGCCCTATTACATTCCTAGCCCCTCTAAGGAATACATTAAAAGTAAGCAAGGGAGGATTCTTTTTCTGTGTATACTCAGGCGGGATTTCTACGAGATCCCGGGCGCAATTGTACCAATAGGCTTGAATGGATTGAATTCGATTCGAAGCTCCTTTCAATAGGCTGTCAAATGGTAACGGTATTCTTCTTCTAAAAAATGCAATAGAAGACATCAAATGGATAAAAAAGTAGTGAAGAGCGTGTTCAGGTTCTTCAAATATGCAAAGATGAATGTACCAAGCGGGAATTTTAAAATTGTTTGTGGCTTCGGGCATCATTACTAAGCCCCGGGAGTGGTTTTCTCCGGGAACTTTTGGAACATATGCGATGACTCCTTTGTCTAAAACTACTACGAGATCGATTCTTTGGCTTTTTGGGATTGTTTGATTGATTTCCTTAAGATTTTTTGCCAAGGTCTTGAGAGATGTGGTTGATGTGTAGGCAAAGACAACACCCAAGCAGGTTATCGAGATAAAATTAGACAAATTTACCTGTTGATCCTGATTTGAGATAGGACTTCTTTTTAGCTTTTTTATGCTGGCGATTTTTTCGGCAGCATCTTTGAGTTCCCCTTTGTTTAGGTTAGATTTAGTTTCGATCGCGGCTGCTATGCTGTCAGAGGGTAGTATTTGTGCTACGAAATTTTCTCCAGCTCTATATACGGGGTTGTTTTCTGCATCATAAATAAGGGTATCGAATTGTTGAGAGATATTATCTTCTGTATCAATAGCCAGGCCTGTTGCAGCTGCAAACCGTCTAGGTAAATGACCGTTCAGAAATTTATTTAGTACGTTTTCTGTCTCTGTCCCCGCAGTGCCGTGGTGAGGCATTGTTTCGCGAATTCTCGTAAAATCTGCGTTTAACCCTTTGCTGGCAGCTTTGAAAAGATTATCAGCTGTAAGAGGGGGCGGACTATTTTTCTTTGTCGATTTCTTTTTTCGCGCCATTTTAGAATCTTTTTTCCTAGAGAGGTAACGGCAATGATTATACTTTTTTATGAGAAATCTTTCCGCTAAAACTTCAAAGGCGTCTGCATCGGTTTTGGGGATGTTCATTTATAAAGAGATGGCTTCTAAAGCTTTGAGAGAAGCCGATCCAGTCAAAAGTTCGTAACGTAACCAGTAACTGGAGTCATTGTCTTGCAAGCAGTTAAGTGTAAAACTTAGCTGCTTTTTTTCTGCATTCAGTCCTGAATGCTGCACTAATGCTGCACTCCACAAAAAAGTATTATCGACAGATAAAGCTTTCATCAGCTCGGCTTATTAAATTGTCCGATAAGCGAATAATGAAGCCTTACGTTCTGTTGTTTCGTACCGTGTAATCATAAGACCAAAGGTCTTGTGTTGAATCCAAATTTAATATATTAAACGTTGGAGAATCGTGGCCACGATAAACAAAAGACTGGACCAAGATGGCAATACGCGGTTTCAAGTGATTATCAGACTCAAAGGACATCCCACGCAAACTGCTACCTTTGCTCGTGTCACGGATGCAAAGAAATGGGCGCAGCACACAGAAGCGGCCATTCGAGAAGGACGCCACTTTAAAACCTCCGAGGCAAAAAAACACACGCTCGGGGATATGATCGAGCGCTACATCGAGCTGTTCAATCCTCCTGATTATAAAAAAGCTCAGCTGCAGTGGTGGAAGAGAAAATTAGGAAGCAATCTGCTTTGCGACATCACGCCTGCGATGATTGCCAGCGGCAGGGACGAGCTCTTACAGGGAATGACCAAGCGGGGTAGGCCAAGAAGCCCTGCTACAGCGGTGAGGTATCTTTGCGCTATCGGCAGTGTTTTTTCGACAGGAATCAAGGAGTTTGGCTGGTTGGAGTCTTCTTCTGTCAGCAAAATTACAAAGCCAAGGGAACCCGCAGGCAGGGTCCGGTTTTTAACCCAAGTTCGCCCGAGAGAGCTGACCTAAGTCCCTCATAATCAACAACATTAAAATCAACCTTTGCTTTCGTAAGTCCCTTATTTTTAGTGCTTTGCTGTTTTTGCGAATTTGTAGTGACTGAAAATCTGTAAAATAATTATTTCATGTTTAAATAAATTCGATCCATCGGTAAGATCTGAGGGCATGTATATAAGAAAAACCCTCAAGACAGACCGTAAGAGCGGAAAAACCTACTCTGCTTTTCACTTGGTTGAATCCGTGAGGACTGATAGAGGCCCGCGCCAACGCGCGCTTCTATACATGGGAGCCGAAATCAACCTCCCAGAAGAACAGCATGCACTTCTCGCTCAATGCATTGAAGATATTCTTACAAGTGCGCAATCGTTATTCGCTTATCCAGAAGAGATTCAAAAGCTAGCCCAATCTTACACCTCGCAGATTGTGCGTCGTTTGTCCGACCCAGGAGACAACGCGGAACAACTAAAACAAGATCTACTACCTGAATTTGTCAATATCGACGTTCATTCAATTGAACAGACTGAACCACGGTCTGTTGGTGCGGAACATCTCTTACTTCAGATGGGAAATCAACTCAAACTGCCGGAACAGCTGCAAAAACTAGGCCTTTCAAAAACAGATGCCGCAATTGCCTTGGGATCGATCGTTGCCAGGGCTGTACACCCAAGCAGCGAAAGGGAAGCTTATCGGTGGCTATGCACTAGCAGTGGTCTTGGCGAATTGCTTGATTTCGACTTTACAAAAACTACTTTGCACAAGCTCTATAAAATCAGCGATACGTTGCTGTCTCATAAAGACGGGTTGGAAACAGCTTTAGAAACCATCGAACAGCAATTTCATGGATACAAAAGTACAATAGCTCTCTACGATTTAACCAATACCTATACAGAAGGGCGGGCTGAGGCAAATCCAAAAGCTGCCTATGGTCTTTCGAAAGAAAAACGAAATGATTGCCCTCTCATTACTATAGGGCTAGTCATGAATGAGCACGGATTTCTCATCAAAACCTCATTACTTGCAGGAAATGCTTCAGAGCCCCAAACCCTACAAACAATGATCGCGAGCCTAAGTATTCACTCGTCTCTAATCAAGCCAACTATTGTATTGGATGCAGGGATTGCTACCGAAGAGAATCTGACCTGGTTACGCAAGAATAGATATACGTATGTTGTCTCAGCAAGACAAGATCCTCCCGTTGTTGAATTTGAAGGACAATTAGTCTCAGTAGGTGATCAGCATGACCTAGTAAAAGCTGCCTTGATCAGTCAGGATGGTAATGAGGAAAATTGGCTCTATTGCGAATCTGAAGCAAAAGCAGCGGTCGCCTCAGGGATGAAGAAAAAATTTAGAAAACGATTTGAAGATGATCTACAAAAACTTGCGAATGGTCTTTCCAAACCTAAAGGGCGCAAGAAGCATAACAAAGTGCTTGAACGGGTAGGTCGGCTCAAGGAAAAGCATAAGAGAATTTCAGGATGCTATGAAGTCAATGCAATTCCTTCAGAAGATGGGCTCACCACAATTGCTGTGGAATGGAAGGTGATCGAAGAAAAAATGCAAGAAAAGCTCACTGGCTCCTATTTTCTGAGAACAAATCGAACCGATTTGGAAGCAAAAGAGTTATGGCAATTGTATAATGTTCTCAGAAGCGTTGAGGATGCGTTTCGATTTATGAAATCCTCATTAGGATTGCGTCCAGTCTATCACCAGAAGGAACATCGAGTGGACGGGCATTTATGGATCACCATACTTGCCTACCATCTAATCCAACACTGCAGGCACCAATTAATTCGAAAAGGGATAAACTATTTGTGGCAGACAATACGTAATATCATGATTACTCGAGTCCGAGTAACTGTGCGGGCCAAGACAACAGAAGGCAGGGTGCTCTACCACCGCAGCACTACAAAGGCAGAAGGCGAGCAAATAGAGATTTACAGGGCGCTGGGATTATCGTCTTCAATTCTCAGAGGTCATAAAACACTCGTTTAATTCAAGATGTAGTGACGAATTTGCATAGCTCCTCTGGGAAAGCCGCGAACTTGGGTTAAGCGATGACGAGCGCGAAAGGCTGCTCAATGCTTGCAAGGCCAGCTATAGCCCCTTTCTCTACATCGTGGTTGTACTGGCGATCAGCACCGGAATGCGTCAAAGCGAGATCATGAATCTAACCTGGCAGCAAATTGACCTTCAGCGAAAGCAGATTATTCTAGAAAAAACGAAAAACAAAACCTGTCGGACGATCCCTCTCGCTAGCCTTGCGTTAGATCTTTTGTGGCAACACCTGCAAGAGCGCCAATTACACCATAACCTGCTATTCCCGGGGAAAGTCCCTGGCAAACCAATGGATCTGCGGAAGGCCTGGATTTCTGCCCTAAAACAGGCCGGGATCAAAGATTTCCGGTTTCACGATCTCAGGCATTCAGCTGCTTCCTACATGGCAATGTCCGGTTCTAGCCTCATCGAGATCGGAATTTTACTAGGCCACAAACATTTGGAAGTTTCGAGGCGATATTCCCATCTAACGCAGAAGCACATTTCTAAAGTTGTAGAACGCATGAACGAGGAGATTTTTGGATGAAAATGGTTAGAAGAAAAATTTGCAGAGGCGGGTTCTTTTTAGGTTATTGGAAAGGAGAACGCGTTGCGCTCATTCCGCAATATCATCCACAAGCTAAACCAGGGGAATACATCGTCGAAGAGGTCGAGTTTCCCATCGACTATCCAATTCCAAGAATCATCGATCCAACTGAGACCCGGCTTTCAGAAATTAAGGAAATCTGTGAATTCAATAATTTCCCTTTGTCCTGGATCGTTGATACTGGTGCAAAAGCGCCAGACACTATCAAAATCCATGGAAATAGCCCTATTCAAAATGCCATTGAATATTTCATCGCTCTGCGAACCTCGGGGACAACCACGGCTCAGTACAGGAGGTTATTCGGCGACTTAATTCAAGAGGGCATTATTGATCCGCTTGTTTCCCTAGACGATTACTTGCAAAGAGCAAACACAGTAGAGGAATCGGCACTCAAGTTTTCATCCCTCGGGCCTCACAGCAGCAAGTATTACAATTACAATGACAAGATGTACAACATGCTCAGGTCATTTCATGCATTCTTGAAAAACCCACAAGATTTTCGCATGAAAAAGACAAGAAAGGGAAATAAATTTTATCGCGCCAAGAGGAAAAATTGCCTTACAGAAGAAGAAGCTAAAACTTTTTTCCCGGCTTTAAAAGAGATCAATTCCACCCACGAACTCATAGCCCGGATTTTATGGTGGTTCAATCATGAAATATGCAACCATCCAGATGCTCCGATTGTTCATTTAGAATCTGTTTTGCTTATCCAAGTATCCGACATAGGCTCGGATTCGTTAAAGCACATAAGGGAGTGTCTTCCCGACAACGCGGGAGGCAATTCTGTCTGCGTGAGATCACGTGCTTTTCCGGGCTCGAAGATGGTCTGCTATTATGTTCTCGGATCGATGTATGCTGAACTTTCTGAGCTTGCTCGCAATACAGACGTTTTTCTCTTTAAAAACAAATCCGGTGGCCCAATCGATCCGCGCATGGTCCGAAGGAGCTTTGCTAAGGCATGCAAGAAGGCTAATCTTCGGAATATCACCCCGAATCAATTGCGTTAGCTTGTCCGATAAGCGCATCTAGTACAATCAATTATATTGCTCCACATATAAAGAAAGTAAATGACGAAAAGTCATAATTACTAGGAGCAAGCATGTCTACAACTCTCAACCATCAAAAAAGCTTCCTTACCCTCAAGCAATGGCTCGACAAATATAGGGCCATTCCTGAAGGGGGAATTCGCCACCTCATTTTTACCAATAAGGACAATTTCAACGGTCGTGTTGTTAAAAAATTGGGAAGAAAGATTCTTTTAGACGAGCAGGCCTTCCTGTCTTACATAGACGACCATTCTAAAGCTTAGGATATTATGGCGATTGAAATGATCAATAATGAGCCTGAGCGTCGGCCGGTTCATAGTATGGATCCGTACCTTCCGGAGCCTTTAGCTTATCTTGAAAATGACAGAATTTGGGTGTGTTTTTCCCTCATTCCTCAAAACGATGGTAAAATCAAAAAGCTTCCCATCGATCCTCATACAGGCCTTCCTGCCAAAATTAACGATTCTGGCACTTGGGGAACTTTCAAAGAGGCAAAAGAGGCATTGAGGCGCCTGGCAGATGACCCTGGGGCTAAATATAAGCCTCGTCTACTTGGATTCGCTGTCACCCCTGAAACTGGACTTGTATTCATTGATCTCGATCACATCATAGACAAGGATACGGGCATAATGTCGCTGCCCGCCCTTGAAATTGTAGAAAAAGTGAATTCCTATGTCGAATACAGTCAGTCACGCACAGGATTACACATTTATGCAAAGGGCCATAAAATCTCAAAGGCCTGCCGTTCAGAGTTCCTTGAAATCTATGACCACGGCCGTTTTGCCTGCATCACAAACGATCCTTATGGAGAAATTCGGCCGCTTCGAGAAGCTACAGCCGAAATCACGGAGATTTGCGATCAATATTTTCCAACATTGTCCCCTCAACAAATTCCTCATCGAGAAGAACCATCTTCAGCCATCATGGAAGACGAGCTCATTCTCAAAATAGCTTCCTCGGCTAAAAATGGCAGTAAGTTCAAGTTGCTCTATAACAATGGAAGCACTGCCGAATATGGAGGTGACGAATCCGCGGCCGATCAAGCCTTGATGAACCTTTTAGTCTTTTACACAAGGGACGAAGATCAGCTTGAACGCCTTTTTTCGGGCTCAGCTCTTGGACAACGAAGCAAATGGGGCAATAGGCCTGACTATCGCAAAAGAACGATT
This sequence comes from uncultured Verrucomicrobiae bacterium, assembly GCA_963718565.1. Classification (GTDB taxonomy): domain Bacteria; phylum Chlamydiota; class Chlamydiia; order Chlamydiales; family Rhabdochlamydiaceae; genus CAJCIW01. The sequence goes on along the minus strand of OY970364.1, from coordinate 1,054,182 downwards.
GCAGCTGCATTGGCTTTCGTCGCAGAATCGTATCAAATGCAGGCGACCTCATCATCTGATCGCACGGAGATTGTCGTCTGCCCTGGAAATTTACACATCGCCACAGATGAGGCAGAGGGGATTCTTCTAAAACCCGATACAGGTATTTTTCAAAGAGGGGGAAGGCTCGTCCGTGCGGTGCCCGCTGCCACAAAGCCCTCAGATTCATCGATTTCAAGATCTGAGAATGCCTATATAATTACGGACGTCAATTTTACTTATCTCACCGAACTGCTCACGCAAAAAGCCCTTTGGACAACCATGAACAGCAAAGGAAAGAAAAAAGACATCGACTGCCCCGAAAAGATCGCGAAAACTCTGATTGCGCGTGGACAATGGAAGTTGCCGGTTCTCCGCGGTCTCATTCACGCTCCCACGCTTCGACCAGATGGATCAATCATCGACCGTCCAGGTTACGATCCAATGACCGGATTGCTATTTTTAGGTTACGACACATACTGGGAGCCGATTTTAGTAAAACCCACATTTGAAGATGCTCAATGTGCGCTTGAAAAATTAACAATAGTGCTTGAGGGATTTCTTTTTGCAAATCTCGAAAGTAAATCGGTTGCAATTGCCGGCATTTTGACTACCTTGGTCCGCAAATCGATTGCAACGGCTCCAATGATCGGAATTACGGCTCCCAAGATGGGTTCAGGGAAAAGCCTTCTTGCGGATGCCATAGCACTGATCGCTACAGGAAAGCCCAATAGCGTTTTATCAATGGCCGAAAATGAGATCGAAGAGCGCAAACGTCTTCTTTCCGTACTTATGGAAGGTGACCTCATGATCTGCTACGACAATGTCGAACGCCCCTTCGGCAGTCCATCTTTGTGCTCTGTCCTCACGCAAAAAGAATTCAAGGATAGAGTGCTTGGCGGTTCGAGCACGGCTACAGTCCCTACCGACAGCTGCTTTTTAGCGACAGGCAATAACTTGACCTTCATTGGCGATCTAAGCACTCGAACATTGCTCTGCCAGCTTGATCCCCGCATTGAACGCCCTGAAGAGCGATCCTTCTCGATCAATCTCCACAAGTATATTCCCGAAAACCGCCCGCGTTTGGTCAACGCCGGACTCACTATCCTTAGAGCCTTCCACATTGCCGGGCGGCCCATGCAAAATATCAAGCAGTTTGGCCGATTCGAGGAGTGGAGCGACTGGATCAGATCTGCAATTGTATGGCTAGGATTGCCCGACCCATGCCTCTCGCGTAAAGAAATCGAATCCACAGACCCCATCAGGACAGCTTTAGGAGCTCTCTTTTCTGCCTGGTTTGCAATCTTCGGCTCAACCCCCGTCAAAGTCAAAGAACTCGTGGCAAAAGCTCATGAAAGCAGCGACGTAAGCGCCACTCTCTACGAAGCTCTTCTAAGTCTCGCAGGCACCAATAAAGGGGAACTGAACGAGAGGTGGCTTGGCAATAAACTTAAAAATTTTAAAAACCGGATCGAACAAGGCTATCGCCTTGAAGTGGCTGGTGAACGACAAGGCACCACACTATGGAAAGTCACCAAAACCGATTAATCGAGGATCTCGAGGATCTGGTGGATCATTTTCTTTTGAGTCGCAAAAGAATTGCTCACAAGAAAAATCAGAAAGGGAATGCAAACAGATCCACGAGAACCTCGTGATCCACTGGATTCTCATACTAAAGGAGCAAAATTATGAACAAACCCGATGAAGTAAACAGAAGTTCACAGGAGGTGGCACCAGGAGTAATTAGCCCTGGAAGTGACCAACCTTTTCTCAAATGGAAATATAAATTTAATCCTGAGACAGGAAAAAATGAGTTTGATCATCTTGAACTATCGGATGGAAGCAAGCTGGATACCCAGAGCATAACAAGGGCATTAAAAAGAACAACTGGGGCCACTGACTTGGCAATAGGAGAAGGAATCTTAAGAAAAATTGCATATGGAATGACAGCGGAAAGACATGACACCAGATTGAATGAAATATCAATTTTTCTGCCATCCTTACGGCCCAAAGATGAAGCTGAAGCAATGCTATTTGGTCAGTTTCTCGCACTTCAGGATTCAGGAATGAAGTGCCTAAGGTTGGCCAATCTACCTGACCAAGGATTCTACCATCAGGAAAGGCTCTTTAACTTGGCTAACAAGCTTTTAAATACGGCCAATCAAACCATGCAGGCTGTTCTAAAATACCGCTCTGGCGGACAGCAGACAGTTCAGGTTGTTCACTTTTACAATGAAGGGCAGGCAATAGTAGCCCAAAGTCTCTCTCCACCGATGGTAGGAGAGGGGGTACAGAAAAAATTCGAGAATTGAACCCCTTGGATCATTGTGGCTCGGTGTACAGCAAAAAGTAAAAGATCGAAGCAAGGGTGCCTCAAATGGGCTGTCCGCGGAAGGCATACCTGTCATATGCACGGGGGAACTTCAAGAGGGCCGAAAACCAAAAAGGGAAAAGAGAGCGCTCGCCGGGCAGCCCTACGACATGGTGGGAACACACAAGAAGCCCGAGCCTTGCACCGGGAGGCTATGACTTTAATCCGTCACAGCAAAAACCTTTTGCAATCGTTCGATAATTAAACAAATGTTCCCTACTTTATTCTATGTCTTTGAGATGCTTTCGAACTGCTGCCCGATAATTGCAAAAATCGCAAGACGCCGTGACTTGCGGGAACTCATCCGATTCGAGACATGTGCGAATCTCAAACAGAGTCGGTTCTACCCAGGAATCATCCCCAGTATAGGGAATAACAAAGATCGAAAATTCAAGCTTCTTTCCAAATAATTCTTTGGAGCTATCTCCATTGCAATAAACGAAATAACCGGTGTTTGACACATGGAACCCTTTTCGCCTCAGCAGCCATTGATAGATCTCCATCTGTTTCTTGTAGGCTTTACGGTACTCCTCATCGAGCGTTATCTCTTTGGTCGTTGAAGTCGCTTTGTAATCCACAATGACCAGCTCTCCGACCGAATTGATCCACAGGTCATCTACGGCGCCGGTAACGGTAAATTTTGTTGGCTCATGTGTGTACTGCACACCTTTGAAATTTTGCCTCCAAGCTTCCAGGTCAGGATGGGTAAAGGGAATAGCATTGACCCCATGCTCAATCATCAGAGGGTGGGGCTCACAGGCTGCTCTATATTTATCGAATTCTTTTTTTAGAAGGGTATCGACGGCGTTATTGAGAGTGAATGGATAGGAGGGTGGGCGGCCTGTGCCACATTTCCGATCGAGATAAAAACAGCGTGGACAGTTGAGAAAGTCCTGAATTTTCGAACGACTCAGTTTGAACGGCTTTGCCTCGTTTGAAGAAAATAAATTTCTAGAACGATCGGAATTATAAGTCATAATAAAAAATCAACAATATAGTCAAATAATGATTTAATGTACATTTAATCTACGAAGTCATTGTATTATACATCAAGCAATAGCAAAATAAACAGACAGAAATCTATTTGCGCAACAAATCCATTTCTTGATCCAAAAATTTGAAATGAACTACATAAATAAAAGAGTGTCTGTTTTCAAGAAAAAATTAGTTTATCAAGAGTGAGGCTTTAGCACATGAATCATCAATCACTTTCTTCTTTCATTTTGTCTATAGCTGATTTATTACGTGGCGAATACAAACAATCCGATTACGGGAAGGTCATCCTACCCTTTACGGTACTGCGCCGGATGGATTGTGTACTCAACCCTACCAAGGAAGCTGTGCTGACGGAGCTCTCTAATAAACAAAAAGCTGAGGTGAACCCCGAGTTGTTCTTGCTGCGCAAGTCTGGGCAGAGTTTTTATAATACCTCGCCCTTGGATATGAAAAAACTTATGGGAGACACAGATCATATCAAAGAAAATTTGTTCGCTTACATTCAAGGCTTCTCATCTTCAGTGCGCGATATCTTCGAGCACTTTGACTTCTTTACTCAAATCGAACGCCTTAATAAATACGCCCTCTTGTATCAAGTGGCTGAAAAATTTGCAAAAATAGATCTACATCCGGAATCAGTGGACAATACCCAGATGGGACTGATCTTTGAAGAACTACTTCGCAACTATGCGGAAATCTCTAACGAGACTGCCGGAGAACATTTTACCCCGCGCGAAGTTATCAAGCTCATGGTCAACTTGTTATTCATCGAAGATGATGAAATTTTGTCTAAATCAGGCGTAGTACGGACTCTTTATGACCCTACAGCTGGTACAGGTGGTATGTTATCGGTAGCCAGCGAACATCTCGCAGGACACAATCCACAAGCTCAACTTACCGTATACGGCCAAGAACTCAATCCCGAATCGTACGCAATTTGCAAAGCTGACATGCTCATCAAGGGACAGGAAATCGCTAATATTATCTACGATAACACCCTTTCCAAGGATGGTCACCCTCATAAGGTATTTGACTATATGCTCTCTAATCCTCCTTTTGGCGTAGAATGGAAAAAAGTCGAAAAGGAAGTTCGCAAAGAACACGAAACCCAAGGCTTCAGCGGACGATTTGGTCCTGGTTTGCCGAGAGTCAGCGATGGTTCTCTTCTTTTTCTTCTCCACCTCATTTCCAAAATGCGACCAGCGAAAGATGGCGGCAGCAAAATCGGCATCGTTCTAAACAGCTCTTCTCTTCATACTGGAGATGCCGGCTCAGGCGAAAGTGAAATACGTAGGTATGTGCTCGAGAATGATTTATTAGAAGCAATAATCGCATTACCCACGGACATGTTCTATAACACAGGCCTCCCCACTTATATCTGGATTCTCTCCAACCGCAAAACCCAAGAAAGAAAAGGCAAAGTTCAACTGATTGATGCCAGCAATTTTTGGCAAAAAATGCACAAATGCGTTGGTGAAAAACGTAAAGAACTAAATGATGAGCAGGTTGTCGAAATAACACGATTATTTGGTGATTTTGTAGAGACTGAAAAAGCCGGGGTTTTATCAAGCAAAATCTTCAAAAACGAAGAGTTTGGATATAGGGCAATCACAGTTGAACAGCCGATGCATGATGAGAGAGGAAATGTAGTAATAGGTACTAAAGGGAAACAGAAAGGTAACCAACTTCCAAATATTGAGCTGAGAGCTACGGAAAACGTCCCTCTAGTTGAAAACATAGAAGAATATTTTAGGAAAGAAATTTTGCCCCGTAGCCCAAAAGCCTGGATTAATCATGGAAAAACTAAGATAGGATACGAAATCCCGTTTAATCGTCACTTTTATGTATTTAAACCATTTAGAAAGCTTGAGGTGATTGATGCTGAGCTGAAAAATGCGACCCATCGAATTTTAGAGATGCTTAAAAATATAGAAACACCCACGAGTTTTAAGGAGTATGAACAATATAAAGACAGCGGGGTGGGATGGTTAGAAAATGTGCCGGAACATTGGAATGTGGATCGCCTGGGAACTTTTTTTCATGAACGTCGCGAAAAGGTCAGTGATACTGAATATATGCCATTGTCAGTAACTAAAAATGGTGTGGTGCCGCAATTGGATACAGCAGTAAAAACTGATGATGGTGATAATCGAAAAAAAGTTTGTTCTGGAGATTTTGTAATTAATAGTCGTTCAGATCGCAAAGGATCTTCAGGCATAGCCTCGCAAGACGGGTCAGTGTCTCTTATTAACATTGTTCTTCAACCTATTGATATAACGAAATATTTTACGCACTATTTATTAAGAAGCCCCCCCTTTCAAGATGAATTTTACAGGAATGGCAAAGGAATTGCAGCTGATCTCTGGAGTACTCATTTCTCTGAAATGAAGAATATTCTCATCCCTTCCCCTCCTCTTTCCGAACAAGCAGCGATTGCTGCATTTCTTGCCAAAACCGATGCTCTCATAACTGAATTTAATACGGTTCTCACCCTCTTCCAAGAACAGCGTAAGGCCCTCATCTCCGCTGCAGTGACTGGTAAAATCGATGTGCGCCAACTCGTCCAGCAGGAGACTCCATGAGCCTACATAATGAAATAAGCTTTGAGAAAGAAATTTGTGACCATCTGGCCGCTCACGGCTGGCTCTATGCTGAGGACGATGCCTTCCGATACGACCGGGCTAGAGCTCTGTATCCCTATGACGTGATCGGATGGGTCCAGTCTACTCAGCCTAATGCATGGGAAACTCTCGTTAAAAGCCACGGCCCACAAGCCGGCGAGATATTGGTCACACGGCTACGTGCTCAACTGGATACACGTGGCACGCTGGAGATATTGCGACATGGCTTTGAAATACACGGGGCACGTCAGCCATTGAACCTGGCACAATTTAAACCAGCACACACCTTAAATTCTGACATTCTGGCCAAATACAATGCAAATCGTCTGCGCGTGATACGACAGGTGCGTTATTCGCTGCATAACGAAAGCTGTATCGATCTAGTACTCTTCCTGAATGGACTTCCAGTAGCCACTATTGAGCTTAAAACTGATTTTACGCAGAGCGTCGAGGACGCGGTAGATCAGTATCGTTTCGATCGCCTTCCAAAACCTCAAGGACATGCCGCGGAACCGCTACTATCATTCCCGAATGGGGCGCTAGTCCATTTTGCTGTGAGCAATAGAGAAGTACGCATGACTACAAAGTTGGAAGGCGCAGTGACTCGATTTCTGCCTTTTAATCAAGGGTGTCCTGATGGTGCGGCTGGAAACCCCCTGAATGAGCATGGCCACTGCACTGCTTACCTGTGGGAAAATGTCTTGTCTAGAGATAGCTGGCTCGAAATACTGGGCCGTTATCTCGTGACCCACAAGAATGGCAAGAAACAGATCGAAAGTGTTGTCTTTCCCCGCTTTCATCAACTGGATGCCACTCGCAAACTTGTCGCTGCTGTATTACAAGAAGGACCAGGCGGTAAATATCTCATCCAACACTCCGCTGGATCAGGAAAAACCAATTCTATCGCATGGTCAGCACATTTTCTTGCCGACTTGCATGATTCACAGAACAAAAAGCTTTTTGACTCGATTCTTGTGGTGTCAGATCGTAACGTGATTGATACTCAGTTACAGGAAGCAATATTTGAATTCGAGCGCACTACCGGGGTTGTTGCAACTATTAAGGGAGAAGGTGCGAGCAAGAGCGAAGAACTGGCTCAGGCCTTATCTGGCGATAAGAAAATCGTAGTGTGTACAATTCAAACATTCCCTCATGCCCTCAAGACTGTGCAGAAGCTTGCGACTCAGGGTAAAAGCTTTGCAGTGATCGCTGATGAAGCCCACTCGTCACAAACGGGGGAAGCTGCCGCCAAATTGAAAGCAGTACTGTCATCAGAGGAACTTCAAGAATTGCAAGACGGAGGCGGAGTCAGCACTGAAGATTTATTAACAGCCCAAATGGCAGCTCGTGCTAAAGAGGTGGGCATTACCTATATAGCCTTTACGGCTACGCCTAAGGCGAAAACCATCGAATTATTCGGCCGTCGCCCTCGCCCTGATTGTCCAGCTGGACCCGATAATCTACCCATGCTCTTTCATGTCTATACCATGCGCCAAGCGATTGAAGAGCGATTTATACTTGATGTACTGAAAAACTATATGCCTTATAAATTGGCATTCAAATTGGCAAATGATGGTCAGGAATATGATGAAAAGGAAATTGAACGGAGTACTGCAAAAAAAGACATCATGCGCTGGGTACGGCTGCATCCCTATAACATCTCTCAAAAAGTCCAAATCGTTGTAGAACACTACCGCGAAAATGTCGCACCTTTGCTAAATGGTCAAGCCAAGGCTATGGTGGTTGTAGGAAGTCGCGTTGAGGCGGTACGTTGGAAGTTGGCCATAGATCGATATATCCGCGGCGAGGGGTATAAAATCGGTACTCTAGTGGCATTTTCTGGGGAAGTCATCGATATAGAATCCGGTCCCGACCCCTTTACAGAAAACAATAAGGCATTAAATCCTAATTTGCGTGGACGAGAGATAAGCGAAGCCTTCGCCACTGACGAATATCAAATCCTGCTGGTTGCCAATAAATTCCAAACGGGTTTCGATCAAAGCTTGTTATGCGGTATGTACGTGGATAAGAAATTGGGAGGAATCCAGGCGGTTCAAACGCTTTCTCGTCTAAATCGGGCCCATTCCGGTAAGGAAACGACCTATGTATTGGATTTTGTGAACAATGTGATAGAGGTCCTGGATGCATTCAAAACATATCACACTACAGCGGAACTGGAAGACGTCACGGATCCGAATTTAGTGTTCAATTTGCGCGCTAAGTTGGATCAGGCGGGATACTATGATGATTCTGATGTCGATCGCGTAATTGAGGTGGCATTAAATCCTCTTGCTAAACAGAGCGAACTCTTTAAAGCATTGGAACCTGTTGCATATCGACTCTTGAGGAATTACAAAAAGGCTCAAGAGGAACTCAAGTTAGCCAAGGCAGCAGAGGATTTGGTAGGTGAAGAAAAGGCCCAAAATGAACTGAATGCATTGGAACTTTTCAAACGCGATATTGGATCATTTCAGCATATGTACACATTTCTTTCTCAAATTTTTGATTATGGAAACACTGCTATTGAAAAGCGGTTCATTTTTTACAAACGACTACTTCCTCTGCTAGAGTTTGGACGTGAGCGCGAAGGGATCGACCTCTCAAAAATCGTCCTCACTCATCACAATCTAAAAAATCAGGGTAAGAGCGATTTGCCACTAGGAGATAGTGAGCCTACTAAATTACAACCGATTACAGAATCCGGCTCAGGTTCTGTACAAACAAAGGAAAAAGCATTCCTTATCGAAATTATCGAACAGGTGAATGACTTATTTGATGGGGAACTGACAGATGAGGATAAGCTGGTGTATGTCAATAACGTGATCAAGGGAAAACTGATGGAATCAACAACCTTGATGCAGCAGGCAGCAAGTAATTCCAAAGAGCAGTTTGCTAATTCATCCGATTTGGCTAGGGGAATTGAAATGGCGATCATGGATGCTCTTAGTGCACATTCTACTATGAGCAGACAGGCTTTGGATTCGCCAAAGGTGCGTCAAGGCCTAAAAGATGTTTTACTGGGACCTGCACAACTTTATGAAGGATTAAAGGCTCGCATGAGTAACGCAAAACTATAGATTTGAACCGTGCGGTGCAGAGGCAGCGCAATAGCTATCGATTTAGATGGTTTGGATCGTATGAAAACCGGTGGGCTATTCGAGTAAATCTCTTATAGTAAGTTACAACAGATTGCTTCCTCCTTCTAGCCCATCCGCAGAAGAAGGTCGTAAGGAGAATTTCACGATTCACGAAGATTAGAGATTTGAGGTACACTCGGTGGTTTTTATTGGATGCAATTTTTTAGCTTTGTTGATACCCTTTTTGCAACATGACTGATCAGTTCGCGTAGGGCTGAGGAGTCTAAATATTAGGCACGTTAGAGCATGAAAAAAGATTTTTCGATTCCATTCATTGAACCCGTGTTCAAAGGAGATCGTTTTACTAATCATCATCTGCCTATTCAGGCATTTCCTGATTTCATGGCTTACGAGGCCATTATTCGTGCAATAGCAAAGGAACTGTATTTTTCCACTCATAAAGGTAAGACGCGTCTTCCAAAAGCCTTTCAAGAACGTTTCAAATTAAGTCTAACTGACATTGAACCTGGAAGCGTTGTATCTGTTTTGTCCCGTGAATTTGAAAGTGAACATAAGGAAGAAGATGAGTTTGATCAAGCTCGTGATTTACTAAATGAGTTCATTTCTTCAGTTAGCACTCAGAAACCGTTTGAAAAATTTCCTAAGAAAGTTATCTCTCTTTTTGAGGACTTGGGCAAAAGTCTGGACCAGGGCGATTCTATAGAATTACGGATACCTAGAAAAAATACTTCATCTATCTACTCTAAAGAAATTCGATCGAAAATTCTGTCTATCAATAAAAGACCTTATCTTGATGTTTGCTATCTCACCGGCTCTATATCTGGATTTGAGGCTGAAAAAAGAAAATTATTTGTTGTGCTTGAAGATGGTCAAGCTATCGAAGGACCTCTTGACCCCTCATTTGATATGCTGCTGAGAGATATCGCTCCCAAGTACAAAAAACAAGACATCGCAGTGACACTAGTGGGATTAGCTAGGTATCAACCGGATGGTTCTGTAGCTGAAATCAAAAAACTGCAACATCTTATTGTTTATCAAGAGGGCATCCCCGAATTCTTTCCAAATCCCAAGGCACAATTTGACACCCTGGGGGATTTAAAAAAAGGCTGGCTAGATGGCAGTGGAGAAACGTTTAGGCAATCAGATGTTGTTGTTGTGCGAGAATGGCTCGAAAATCTTTTAAAAGCTGGCGATATTCCGGCACCTTTTATTTATCCCGCTGATCATGGCGTAATCGAGTGTGAGTGGTCTCTTGGTTACTGGGACACCTCATTTTCATTTCTGCCAGCTCAAAAAGCAGTAGTTTTACACGCGGCCCACGTTAATTCACAAGCGGTTCAGGAAGATAGGTTGTTTTTACAAGATCAAGAATCCATTGAAAAAGCAAAGCAATTCTTGAATAACTTATTGCGTAAAATTCACGAATAGAAATAATGAGAGCTCTTTTATGGCCCCCTTTGAAGATCAAGATGAGCTTCTTTTGAGACAGGTGCATCCTAATTTCATTAGGGAATCTCGTGTGACTAGCCAAGCCTTTTTACCAACAGAAAAGGATGACAAGAAACTTTCTGTAAATCGTAGCTCTATGACCTCAGCTCGTGAGGCTTTTGATCTCCATACAAAAGGAAAAAACTTACAGTCAATAGGAGTATGGGGGGTAACTGTTGAAGAAGTATCGATACTGGACTCGTTGTCAATCGAAAGCGACCCAATTGAAGCTCCTGTTCAGGATAAGTCTCATTCCCTCATTAATTTTTCCAAACTTTCTTCTGAAAGCAGAATAAAAGCCACAGCCAAACAGCTTACTGCTAAGGCTCGTGATCGTGACTGTTTGTATAAACCAGATTAGTAATCTGGCCAATGAACTTCTCTCTACTGTAAAAGAATCTTTCCTGAAAATTACCGTTCACGCTCCAAAGCTCACTAGAAAGTATCGAGACGATAAAAAACTTTTCCTTGACCATTTATCCACTTCAGATTCTAATGTGGCTTTAAATTTTTTATTCTTTACGGAGGCCGAATATGATCAAATGGATGATCTCAGCACTGCTCTTCATCACTGGATTACCGATCTTTTCGGAGGAAACTTCTAATGAATTTCATTATCCGCTACAAGAATGGCAAAATGAAGCCTTATTGTACTTTAGCTATGGGAACGTTCATCTACTATCACATGAACCATGGAAAGCCCTAGAGCAGTTTCAAAGAGCTAATTCACTTCTGGACAAATCCGACAGCTCCTCTTGCCCTATTGGATTTCTAATCACCTTCGGTCAAGTGATCGCGTATGACTGCTTGGGATTTCATGATCAATGCAAACAAGCCATAGGCTCATTATTTCTAAATTTCAATGAATACGATGATGGGGATGATCTTCCTTCTGAAAAAGATGAATGCAGTCAGACGACATATGAAGAATCTAAAGTTGCTCTACAATTTTTGCAAAATTTAGCCATTCTTGCTCCTTCATCCGAAATAAGAGAGCTTTTATTTTCCCTGGTCGAAGATATGGCTGAGGAACTGTTGCCCGCATTTCAATTCGCTGACCCGCTACCATTAGGTGGCGATTTATTATTCAGCAGCGCTCAAGATGATTATTCAATCGAATTTTGTAAGCATAAATCATTTTGGAAAAAATTCACAAAATGGTGTTTGGAAGTAAAAGATTGGATTGACACTGTTTTAAAAATAATCAAAGGAGCCAATGATATCAAAGAGGCTTATAACAAATGGAAAAAAAGTAGCCAATACAATGGCATGAGTTACGATGGGGTGTAAACTTTGATCCATATTTGAAATTTTCTCTGAGCAACAATTCCGGCAAGAAACGGTAACATCCCCCCTCTGATATTAAACCCTCTGACTCATCCCAGTTATATTCCCAGCGTCCTACGGCGCTGTTCCGATACATCGAGATCGGCTCAGGAAGAGCCGCTCTCGATGTATCGGGCTTTATTGATGCAATACTTTGTAGGGGGATATTGAAAATTCTCTTCTAAGGAAATTTTTTTGACTCTGTTAAAACAATCATGCAAAATGGCTCGTCTTAATTTTAGGAGAGCAGCTCTATGAATGTTCCATCACGAGATTGGCGTAAGCGAAGCCATCGTCTTTGCGAGAGTCGCGATGAATTCAAAGCGAGAAATCGCGAGAAAGCAGAAAAAATTAAGGCACTAGAGGGTAAAGCATTAGATCTTGAGCACAGTAGAGCCCAGTGGAAAAAGAAGTGTGAAGAAAAAACTCAAGAAAATAAAGCCTTAAAAAATGAAATCGCAGAAAAAGAGGCTTTGATCGAGGCAGAAAGAAAATTACGCGAACAAGAGGCTGTTACCCATGCTAAAGAGTTCGAAGAACTTAAAAAAAAATGGCAGATGCAGCAACAAGCCTCCCGGGGGAACAAGACAAAAAAATCCCTCGTCGGCGCTATTCGGCAACTGTTATCCTGATATCGCTCCTATTGATTCTTTCAGGAGGACTAAGCCTTCGCGGAGCCAGAGAGGCGTTCATTCGCTGTTATTTTTGGCTACAATGCAAAATGCCCTCTCATACTGCGATTCGCGATTGGATCTTGCAGGTGGGTTATTACAAGCTGACCTCAATTCAGAAATCAAATGATTGGATTGGGATGATCGATTTATCTATTCAGATTGGCTCAAAAAAATGTCTTTTGATTCTGGGCGTACGGGCTACGACTTTTTTGAAAGCTAAGGCATTGACATTTGAAGACGTACACGTTCTGCACCTGGAGGTTTTGGAAAAAACAAGTGGCCCAATCATCTATGAGATTCTCAAGAAAAGTGAAGAGACAGTAGGTCAATACAGACAATTTTGTCATGATCAAGGATCGGATATTGTATCTGCAACCAGATTGTATACGCAGAGCGTCCAAGAAGCCGAAGGCAGAAAAATTCCCGTAATGAATGATATTGCTCACAAAATAGCCAACTTGTTGGGGGTGGAAGCTGCGGAACTTGAATGGACAGAATTTGCGTCGAAAGCCTCTCAGATGAAGCAGAAACTCCAATGGACGAAATGGGCAGCACTATGCCCTCCGAGTCAGAGGAGTAAAGCTAGATATATGAATCTTGACGAACTAACCGGCTGGGCAAATAAAATTCTAGATCACCTCAAAAAAATGGAAAATGAACATCAGAAAAAAATAGAACAGAAGAATTGTGAGGTCGAAAAGAGCGAGGCGGACTTGAGGGAATTGCTTGAGCAATTTGGATGGGTCAGATCCAGTGAGCCTATGATCAAGGAAATATCCGAGATGTTGCTCATTGGGAGAATCGTAAGACAAAAAATTCGAACAGAACACCTCCACAACAAAACTGCAGAGGAGTTGGAAAAAGAGCTACAGAACCTGCAAGTAGGGGTCCGTGCTGATCAGTTTGCAGGCAGTATCCTTGATTTCGTGATTGATCAGACAAAAGACCTCGATCAAGTGGCTTTAGGTAGCACAGAAATTATTGAGTCTAGTTTTGGTAAGTTAAAGCAATTGATGGATGAAGACTCAAAGGACGGATTTACCCCTTTTGTGCTGTCATTGGCCGCCTGTCTGGGAAAGTTAGACTTAGAAACTGTTCAAGCAGCACTAGGAACCTGTAACAAAAAACAAGTGAAAGCGTGGGCCGCAATGAATATTGGCGAGACAATTTATTCGCAAAGGCGTCAGCTCTTTAATCCTTTTAGGAAACGGAAGAAAAAACGAGGGCAGCTGCCTCTAGATAATGGGGGACTGGATCATACTGGATTTTTTACTGGTAATGTTGTGAATTTCTGAAAGAAAGATTACACCCCAGAGTTACGATGAGTTCAGATACTATCACAATCAAATGAACAACAAATAGTATTAACAATTAAATCGGTTATATGAATAAAATATTATTATCGTTTAATGTTTTAACGATCGCCACTAGCCTTAGTCTATATTGCGTAGAGACCAAGCTTGGCGAAGAGACTAAGACGGATATGGTGTCAACCTTTCGAAAAAATCCAAATTTCATTTACTTTGGTCCGGAAGTTTTTTGTCTAGATCTGAATAGCCATTTTAATGGTGTAAGGGTTCATGGTGCTAAATTTTTTTTAGGTTTGAAAATCGGATATGAGTACTTAAAACCTGATGCTTTTTATTTTGGAATAGACATTCTGGTTGCCGGCGCGAATCACGGGTTTCATGAATCGTTTAAGGGAGGGGGCTTTCCTCAGAGTGATGGAAGAACCGGTTTTGGCAATCTTGAAATGCGGTTTGGATATACTATTTCTACACCTCGATGGTTAACAACGCCCTTTTTATGCATCGGAGAAAATAGTTTTGGCAGTGGTAGTGATCATCACCATTTTGATGAAAGCATCTCCTATTTAGGCGGAGGGGTTCGCTCTCAATATGAACTTTCAAAGAGCTTTAACCTTGGCGTAAATTTTAAGATATTCGGCTCCATGTATAGAGAGGAAAAATGGAGATTCTTGAGATTGAAACGGGTCACTCATAATGGTTTATGGGGAGGGGAAATTGGAATCCCTCTGATTTGGCGAGTTGGTTCTAAGAAGAGGTGGGATATTCAGCTTGAACCCTATTTCCTCAAGCTTACCTTTGCGGAAGTTCAAAACATTTATGGAACTCGTCTCATATTCGGGTATCGGTTTTAGAAAATGACACTGGATAACCCCTGGGCTCTAAAAATAGCAATCGATCGCCTAAATGCTGCATTATTGCTGCATTGGCCCACAAAACCACACGGGACTTCACGGATTTCTACATTGAAGAAAATTCTCTAATTCCTTAAGCTTTGCCCTGTTACATGTTATGGAACTCTACGGAACAATTGTTATCGAGTGGGAGACTGAAAAAGGCAGGCCTTGCCAGATTCGCGCGGTATTATCCCAAGAAGACTATCGGCTTGCTTGTGATGCACACAGGGATGATCAAGCGATATCTATCAAGGGAAAGCCTGAAAAGCCGGGTAAATATTTGATTTTGACTTCACCTGTCGATTTCAGAGTATTAAAAAATGTCTAAGCGGTGCCGTATCTCATTTTTCAATCGCAAGTAAGCCGAGAGCAAGAGACTAGGGTGCGCCATTTTGGGTTGCCCTTGACTCATTGCCGGAGAAAAGGAACAGGGTTCTAGATAAACCAAGGTCATTTTCTATAAGCCTTCTGATCCTCCCACCATTGCTTGCCATCGTCAGGCCAAGACCACCTTTCTTCAAATTGTTTGAATTTTTTAGCATATTCAGTGTCGAGGGTTTGATTCAAATGTCTTCGGAGCCTTCGGTTTGCCTTTCGTTTAGCGGATCGCATTCCAGTGCCTTTACCGCAACAAGCTATAGAAATAATGGGGTTCTTTTTTCTAGAACGGCTCATGGGAGATTCCTTATCCGCAGTTTGATCTTTTTCACACAGTTTTGTATGGTAGGTTTTATAATAAGACGGTTGCCAGCGTATTGAAGTCCATCTTCAAGAGGAGACTGTTTGGCTGAATCAAAAGGGGATGGCTGAGCTGTTTCAGACGACACCACGAAGTAAGCTTTTTAGGATGATGAGGAGCATACCGTTGCGAAATGATTTAGTAAATTCACGGTTCCCTGCGGTTCTTATTTTCTATCTCATCTTTTTTTGCATTGCCGGGTGGCTTTTGCTCCAAGCCCATAGTCAATGCTGTCATCCCAGCAAGATCTCCGCTAATTTTACTGCGTCTCTCAAGCATGTCGGAAAACATCGTCTTTCCAATCACATCGCGCAGAGCTGTTTGCGATGCCCATCCAATAGCACTTTCATAATCAGCTTCGTTTTTGTGCCTACAGGCAATTACAAAATTCTTGCTATACCCAAACAACTTGAAAAACTGGGAATTTGGCAAGAAGGCGCCCTGCATTTGAGGCAGGCGAAGCCGGCGCGGAAGCAGCACAACTTGAATAAGTTGTGCGATGGACGCGGGCTCAAAGGCAATGGCTGCCGACGCAGTCAAAAACCAATTTTTCAAGTTGTTTGGGTATATAAACTCCATTTTCATGCCAATCAGGACAAGAAGTCGAGAATTATCTGGAAAGTAAAAACCACCAGAGTCGCATAGATGTAGATCATGAGAAAAATGATTGAATAGAGTCCACTAAAATCCGTTAAGTTTAATCCTGTTACATGTTATGGATTGTTTTAGAAATAGAGTCATATGCAGTATCAGATAAAAGTAGTAGGGGCGCTGTTTTGTCTTTTCATCGTTCAAACTCTGTCCGCTGCTTCTTTTTCCGTCATAACAAATGCGGATAGTGGCGCGGGCAGCTTGCGCACGGCCATCACGTCTTTGAATAGCTCAACGGATTCTAGCAATACGATTACGATAACCATTCCGGGCGCGGCGACGATTTTACTCGCTTCCGATCTGCCAGTGATTCAAAAAAATGTGATGATCACTTCCACAAATGCAGGACAGATGATCAGTGGCGCTAGCAATAGCTATCGCCTTTTTGCGACTTTTCAGGCTTCGTTAAATCTGCAAAATCTCGTGCTGACAGAGGGACTGGCAAAAGGGGGCAATGGAGGAAATGGGGCAAAAGATTCTGGCGCTGGGGGAGGAGGGCTCGGGGCGGGTGGGGGTATTTATGTAGATCTTGGACAAACGCTCACGCTTGGCAATACTTCTATCACCTCTTGTCTGGCAGAGGGTGGTAGCGGCGGCAATGGATCTTCATCACCCACGACATTGCAAGGAGGCGGCGGTGGCGGCGCGAGTTGGACGATTGGGAATAAAAATGGGCAAAATAGTTCCGGTGCAGCGGGCGGTGACCATGCAGGCAGCGGAGCCACAGGAGGTGGCATCAGTGAAGGAAACATCGGATATGGAGGTGGAGCTGGCGGGAACGCGGGGACATCTGGAACAGGAGGATCCGGCGGAGGTAATGGCAGCGGACAATCTGCAACGGGAGGGAATGGCGCGAGCGGAGGGTACTGTGGAGGGGGCGGAGGTGCCGGCATCGGAGGTGGTGGCGGCGGTGGAAATGGAGGAGGAAATGGAAACCTCCCTATCCCTACGAATCCTGCTGGCGGCGGCGGAGGTTATGGTAGCGGAGGTGTAGGGGGACTTGCCGGCAGTACGTCCGATGCCGTCGGCGGCGGTGGCGCTGGTTTGGGCGGAGGAGGCGGTGGCGGTTCGGGTGGTTCGGATAATGGTGGCGGAGGGGGAGGCGGCTTTGGTGGCGGAGGAGGCGGCGGAGGTGCTTTCAACCCAGCGATGGGAGGAAGTGGAGGATCGTATGGAGGAAGGGGTGCTAATGGATCGACGAGTCCAAGCATTGCAGGTGGCGGTGGTGGCGGAGCAGGAATTGGCGGTGGGATTTTTGTCGGCGACGGGGCGATGCTTGTGATAGATGATGGAGTCAGTGTATCTAGCAATACGGTAACTGGCGGCTCTGGAGGGACGGGGGGATCGACGACTGCTCAAAGCGGTAGCGCACTGGCAAATAATCTGTTTTTATTTAGGGAAGCTTCCCTTGAATTTGCAGGTGCTAATAACTCCACAATCTCTTTTGCCATTCAATCGGATACCGCCGCTACAGGCAGCAACCAAGATGCAGGGATTAACATCAACTTGTCTCAAGGCGCAAGTGTGATCGCGCTCACTTCTACGAGCAATACTTATCAAGGGGGGACGACGATCACAAATGGGATACTGAGTGCAAGCGCTGATGCTGTGCTGGGCAGTATATCTGGTCCTGTAACCCTTGCAGGAGGAACTTTACAAGCAGGGGGATCTATTGCTCTTTCTTCTACACGGGATTTAAGCACATCCAATCCTAATTCTTCTATTGATACGAATGGCAATAATTTGACACTTCAAAGTGAGATCACAGGCTCTGGGGGGATCACAAAGCTGGGAGGGGGAACACTGATCTTTGCTGCCGCATCGAGTGCAAATGCGTATTCGGGGAGTACTACGGTCTCCAGTGGGACTCTGCAGGCAGCGGTAAATGATGCTTTTTCTAGCCAAAGCACGATTGCTCTTTCGGGAACGTCTATCCTCAATCTGAATGGCTTCAATCAAACAATAGCTTCTCTTAGCGGCGCATCGGCGGCGACAGTGACATTGGGAGCAGGCACGCTGACCACTGGAGGCGACAATACCAATACGAATTTTGCCGGCGCGATTTCAGGCGCGGGTGCATTGATTAAACAGGGAGGAGGCACTTTTACTCTTTCTGGATCTAATTTTTACTCGGGAGGGACCTCTTTCAGTGGGGGAGTTGTCAGCATTTCCATAGCGGATAACCTAGGCGCATCCTCAAACCCTTTGATCTTTAATGGGGGGATACTCCAAGCGACAAATACGCTTTCCCTTACGCAGGAGATCACTTTAACAGAATCGGGAATGTTCGATGTTCCCGCTTCCTCTTCCACCCTTACTCTTCTAGGCAATATGGAGGGTGCAGGAGGAGTGACAAAGAGTGGAATGGGGACTTTAGTTCTGGCGCCATCGGTTACAAACAGTTATTCGGGAAGCACGACGGTGAATGGCGGCACTTTAAAAATGGGCAGTTCCAATGCTCTTCCTTCAAGTACGCAAGTAGATCTGGCGGCAGCAGGAGCTACGTTGGGTCTGACGGGGTATAGCTTAACCATCAGCTCGCTTGTCGGGACTTCGGGATCCGCTGTACTCACAAATAGTGCGAGTACGTTAATTCTTAGTGGGGATGCATCGTCTACTTTTGAAGGGGGAATCAGCGGAGCTGGCCAGCTCATTAAAAGTGGAACGGGGACATTGATCTTAGGTGGAACGAATACGTACACGGGGTTGACAACCATCAGCAGCGGAAGGCTCTCTGTCAACGGGCTGGTCATGGGTTCGGTGCTTGTGAGTAGTGGAGCGACCTTAGGAGGTATAGGCACAATCGGTGGATCTGTAACAGTAGATAGCGGTGGCTCCATGTATGCAGGGAATTCGATCGGTACAATAGCGATTAATGGCGATTTAAATCTATCTAGTGGGAGTATCACAAATCTCGAGTTGAGCCCCTTAGCTTCTTCCGTATATCAAGTCACAGGTTCAGCGTCGTTAAATGGAACGCTAAACGTCATTTTGGATCCCGGAACCTATCCTATTTCTGTCGATTTTCCTTTTTTAAATGCGAGCTCCATCACCGGAACGTTTAGCAATATTGCTATCGACCTTCCTATTGGCTTCACTTATGCCCTAAGCTATACGGATACTTCTGTACAATTCCTGTTAAAACAGCTCATCCTCACTTATCCTGGAATTTCAGGAAATGCTGCTGCTGTGGCTGATTATCTCAATTTTTTAAGAGATCAACCAGCGCTGCAAACGGTCTTGATGCAGCTCTTTGATTTATCGTCAGATCAACTGAAGTCTGCTTTGAACAGCATTTCTCCTTCACGAAACTCCTTTTTAACTTATGTGACAGCAAATACAACGTTTGCTTTGATGGGGCCTTTTTCTTCTAGGCTTTCAAGTCAGCGTATTTTGCACAGCATGCAAAAAAGACATCCAGAAGCGATTGCGACGATCTTTTCACAGAAAAAACTCGATCGGCAGAATGAATCTCCTCTTCTCGCAGCGGATCTCTTTCAACAACAAAAAAGACAGGAATTACAGGAGTTGTTCGTTTGCTCCTCTGAGAGTTTTGCAGAAGGAGATGGCGATGCTGCTTGCGAGATGTGGATAGAAGGAGTTGGAGAATGGTCTTTGCAAACTGCGCAAAGTCCAGCTCCTGCCGCCGGACACGCTGCTAACCTCGCAAAAGAACAGGACCACTATGATCTTTGGCTTGGCGGCCTTGGGGAGTGGGCGCATCAAGATGCGCAAAGTCAAAATCCCGGCTTTGATTTTTGGACTGGAGGCGCTCTCTTTGGAATGGATTATCTAGGAGCTAAAAATGGACAACTGGGAGCAGCCGTCGGATACGCCAGAAGTCACGTCAAAGATGACCACGATGCAGGCTCTGGTTTAATCGATATTTATAGCGCTATGGTATACGGCAGTGGCTATGTCGATGATTTCTACATCGATCTCGGTTTTTTAGCAGCTTATGACCACTATGAAAGTAAACGGCATATCACTTTTCCTGGGTTTAATGAACGAGCCAAGGGAGTATCTCATGGCTGGCAGGTCGCTCCTCATCTCGGCTTTGGCTACGATGTCAATTTCAACTGGGGGGTCATTGAACCTTTCGCGCGTTTGGACTGGGTCTACATCATGCAGCAAGGGTTTTCTGAGCGGGGCGCAGCTCCTTTGAACATGAAGTTTCGCAGCCATAACTCCTCGATGTTGCGCAGCGAGATGGGTTTAAATGCCTACGAAACTTGGCAAGGCAGCTGGGGAATTTTGATTTTTCGCCAGTCAGCGAGCTATGTGAACAAAAAGGCATTCCATATCGGCAAGTTACCTGATATCGCCATCGTTGGAGAAGCGCCTGGATTCACAGTCACCACATTTAAAAAAGACCAGCATCAATTTTCTCCAGGTCTTGAGATTTTCTTTAGGGAAAAACAGGGCTGGTTTTTTAGCGCAGAATATACTGGCGAATTTGGCAGTGGTTATACCTCAAACGAACTCCTTGGCAAAATCGGCAAGTTTTTTTAGTCTTTTAGAGACAAAAAAATCATGTGGAAAAACTGCAGTGCAGAGAAAAGTTGAGAAAAGAGTTCGAGAATTTTTCAGGGCAAAAAAAAAGAGGGCTCCGCTGTTTAGACGGACCCCAAATTCCTTCTACACTTAGTAAAGGCTGTTGCGGGTTAACCGTGTGATTTAATAAAATTGCCTTTCGAGCACAACACTGGCATCACTTACACCAGAAAGTAGTGAACGAACTGCGAGGGGCATGAGTTGGTTTGAGTATCATGGAAAAAAGATCGAGAAGCGCGATGAAATGTATTTCTTCCATGCTGTTTCTTTCAGAATTTTTTCAGCTCTTGTGTGCCGAAACTCAAGAGCCTCCTGATCAGTCCACAGATTCCCCCTCACTTGGGCGCATTGAACTCTCAGTGCCATTGTATTATTACATCGATGCTTGGGATCCCAATGAGAAACTGCCTGTTTTTCTTCCCGGAGGCATTCGCATTGAGGAAAAAGATCTGATCGTTGGCATCAATGAAGACGCAATGCGAAAAGCAATAGAAAGGGACGATGAGCTTAGGTATCAAAACTCTTGGCTTGCTGATTATTTCAGGTCCTTTGAACTGCGGGAGGTAGACGATGATGAAGAGGATGAGTGGGGGAGTGAAGTAGAAGAATGAATCATTTTGTGAATTGAAGCAGGTTAATCAACATAGAAAAAGCCTTATCGTCATTTTAGCAAAAAATACTGGGGGTAAGCAAGCTTTTGGAACGTTGAAATGCACTGTTGGATATAGAAGTGTTGAGGTTTCTGTAATCGGGTTACGTCCCAATATGAAAGAATTCGACGTATGGGTTATTCCCGTAGGAAGTGCAATTCTTGGAGATGGGCCAAATCAACCCCAAGCTCTTGTCGAATGGAAAACACTCTATGCGAAATAAGTCTAATCATGAAATTCAGATTGATGAGTTAGAAGAATGAAAAAATACAAGATAAATGTGAGGTACGATGAACTCCTTTATAAAGTCAATAGTTGTTCTTTTGATATTATTAGTACCTCAATTTGCAAAGGCTGATATGAATTTTATCGAGCGTTCTCTATTCTCTGATAAAGCTTATGCAAAAGAAATCGAGATAAAAGCTTATATCGTCACTCAAGAACAAGCGTGTGCAGCATTATGCGATCCACCGCAGCAACCTACACAGCTAGAAAAAAAAGATTTAGTAGGAAAAAAGAAGTATTTGTTTCTTCAAGTGAGAAATACCGGAAATAAACATGCTTGGGGTACTTTAGCTTGTAAGGTGCCAAGCTTTCATGCGCCTATCAAAGTAGATTCGGACTCGAGTAATCATGATATTACGTATTGTCTGCCACAAATAGTTTATCCCTTTTCGAATTAATTGGTGCCTGCAGTGTTGGATTAGATGGTAGGCAAGTATGGTGATCCATAAATGCCCGTCCACTCGATGTTCCTTCTGGTGATAGACTGGACGCAATCCTAATGAGGATTTCATAAATCGAAACGCATCCTCAACGCTTCTGAGAACATTATACAATTGCCATAACTCTTTTGCTTTTCCTTGAGCCGACCTACCCGTTCAAGCACTTTGTTATGCTTCTTGCGCCCTTTAGGTTTGGAAAGATCATTCGCAAGTTTTTGTAGATCATCTTCAAATCGTTTTCTAAATTTTTTCTTCATCCCTGAGGCGACCGCTGCTTTTGCTTCAGATTCGCAATAGAGCCAATTTTCCTCATTACCATCCTGACTGATCAAGGCAGCTTTTACTAGGTCATGCTGATCACCTACTGAGACTAATTGTCCTTCAAATTCAACAACGGGAGGATCTTGTCTTGCTGAGACAACATACGTATATCCATTCTTGCGTAACCAGGTCAGATTCTCTTCGGTAGCAATCCCTGCATCCAATACAATAGTTGGCTTGATTAGAGACGAGTGAATACTTAGGCTCGCGATCATTGTTTGTAGGGTTTGGGGCTCTGAAGCATTTCCTGCAAGTAATGAGGTTTTGATGAGAAATCCGTGCTCATTCATGACTAGCCCTATAGTAATGAGAGGGCAATCATTTCGTTTTTCTTTCGAAAGACCATAGGCAGCTTTTGGATTTGCCTCAGCCCGCCCTTCTGTATAGGTATTGGTTAAATCGTAGAGAGCTATTGTACTTTTGTATCCATGAAATTGCTGTTCGATGGTTTCTAAAGCTGTTTCCAACCCGTCTTTATGAGACAGCAACGTATCGCTGATTTTATAGAGCTTGTGCAAAGTAGTTTTTGTAAAGTCGAAATCAAGTAATTCGCCAAGACCACTGCTAGTGCATAGCCACCGATAAGCTTCCCTTTCGCTGCTTGGGTGTACAGCCCTGGCAACGATCGATCCCAAGGCAATTGCGGCATCTGTTTTTGAAAGGCCTAGTTTTTGCAGCTGTTCCGGCAGTTTGAGTTGATTTCCCATCTGAAGTAAGAGATGTTCCGCACCAACAGACCGTGGTTCAGTCTGTTCAATTGAATGAACGTCGATATTGACAAATTCAGGTAGTAGATCTTGTTTTAGTTGTTCCGCGTTGTCTCCTGGGTCGGACAAACGACGCACAATCTGCGAGGTGTAAGATTGGGCTAGCTTTTGAATCTCTTCTGGATAAGCGAATAACGATTGCGCACTTGTAAGAATATCTTCAATGCATTGAGCGAGAAGTGCATGCTGTTCTTCTGGGAGGTTGATTTCGGCTCCCATGTATAGAAGCGCGCGTTGGCGCGGGCCTCTATCAGTCCTCACGGATTCAACCAAGTGAAAAGCAGAGTAGGTTTTTCCGCTCTTACGGTCTGTCTTGAGGGCTTTCCTTATATACATGCCCTCAGATCTTACCGATGGATCGAATTTATTTAAACATGAAATAATTATTTTACAGATTTTCAGTCACTACAAATTCGCAAAAACAGCAAAGCACTAAAAATAAGGGACTTACGAAAGCAAAGGTTGATTTTAATGTTGTTGATTATGAGGGACTTAGGTCAGCTCTCTCGGGCGAACTTGGGTTAAGTAGCATTTTTCTGGAGTTTACTGGAGTTTGGAACCAATTTCACTCGCTGACGCTCGCGAAATCAGTCAAAACTCCAGGAGTTTAAAGAAATCAAACCTAAGTCTATGATATTCATGGAGTTATATGTCGTCATATTTTTTCCGCAAATTTTTGTCCTTATATCATTACTTTTCAATGAATTAGCCTCCTATGACTAAAAAATGTTATTCTGAATTAATATTTATGTTTTTTTTATAAAAATATAGTATAATGATAATTATAAAAATTAAATTATTATAGTTAGATTAATAATAAAAACGCAATTAAGCAATGAGGTCATTATGATAATCATCAATAGTTTATTAGAATGGTGGTATAAAGGAGATTCTTTAACCAGGGCTGTTATGGACACTATAGACAAGATGTCCGAAGACATGCGCAGCTCATTTTTAAGTAAGAAGACGCTTGATGACAAAGCTGATCTGATATTTAACGAAAATTTACAACTTCAAAAAGCTTCATACAAAGATTCGATGAAAAGTGCAATTAAATCTACGCTTAAAAGAGTTGCTCGGATAGATGAAACTTTAACAATTGCAAAATTAATCATCCATGCCGAAATTTCTGAGCAATATATAACAAATGGTCAACTAACAAATGATCAACTTGCAAATGAGTGTACCTCAAATCCTAGATTTAAATATCTCTCAGCAAATCAGCACATTCGTTATGACAAAATTCTCTATATTCTGAAACATCGGACAGAAATCAAAAAAATACTTAAGAAAAACCATATCATTGTCACAAATTGGAAAGAGGATACCTTAAAAGCGTCAGTAGTATGGACAAGTGATAGCGAATTAAACTCGATTGTAAAACCTCTACTGAAAGACATTGAAAGAAGAGTGAATCCGTTTGCATCATTGCCAGAAGGTGTGAAAAAGGCCTATCCTAGTTATCTTCTTAATCGGGCCAAATTGAGTGATGTTGTTTTAGCAGAAGGTTTATGGATATATATGGAAAAGGTGGATATTAAAACTTTAGATAAAGTGTTAATAGAAGACGTGATACGTAATTTTTTAGATAAATTTTCAGCTGATGATCAGGAATTTCTTTTCGAAGAGATAGAAGATTTTATCAAAAATCAATCCATTTTCGATAAAAGTATAGATGGCTGGGAAAAAGAAATAACTAATCAGACTGATTTATTTGCTAAAGGAAAGAGCACAATTAATCAATTTATTAAAGCAGTTAAGGAAAACAACATTTTTCAAAAACTCGAAATCATTACAAAAAAAATTAAAAAAGAGCATCCTGCATTGCTACAAAAGTTTAACAAGGCTGAAATGAATCTGTTACACGGCTTGGGGCACTTTTTAGGATCAAGCAACAATTTTTCTGTAAAATCTGAAATCTTCTTCACTTAGGTCAATTTCTTACTATAAAAACGGCCTCTCGCGTCAGAGACGCTTCGGCTTTTTACTTTGCTTTTGAGGAAAAATTTTTCGAATCTGACACTTTTTTATGCCAGATAATTCACCCCTAAACAAAAAGTGTTCCATCGGTGTTAGCGTTGTTTTCCTCAATATTTTATTCTAACGTCAAATACCTCTTTCCGCTTATCCATTCATCGTGTATCTCAGATACCACGGCAGTGACCAATCTTTCACAAGACGCTTCATTGGGAAATAATCTTGCTACTCTTGTTCGCCGCTTAATCTCTCCATTAAGCCTTTCAACAATATTAACAGTCCTTATCTGTTTCCAGTGCCTTCTTGGCCGATGATAAAATGTCATTGCCTCAATTGCATTGATTTCAAACCAATTGCAAAATTTGGGCGCTCTTTTTTCATATCTTTGCACTGTTTCCTTAACTCGTTTTTCAGCCTCTTGTTGATTCAAGGCTTGATAAACATCTCGTACCGCTTGTGCAATTTCTCCTCGCATTGCCGTGTTTGGGACATAGCTTTGAGCGTTTTGAGCAAGATGAAAAAGACAGCGCTGCCAAGGAACCGATGGAAGCACTGCCCTTAGTGCAGCTTTTAGCCCAGAGTGATCATCGCTAATCACCATTTCTACTCCTCTTAATCCTCGAGAGAGTAAGTCTTCCAGGAATGTCCTCCAATGCACTTCGGCCTCAGATAAACTGCATGAAATGCCAAGCACTTCTCGAAATCCATCTTTGTTCACTCCAACAGCTTTTAGTACTGCAATGTCTCTGACGTGTCCATCGTGTCTCACCTTTTGATAATCGGCATCGAGATAAAGATAAACGATGTGACCTAAATTTCTCCTGCGGAATTTTTCAAGCTCCTCATCGAGAATCATTGCAACCCGAGAAACTTGGGTTGAACTCAAATCAAAGCCGCACAGCTCTTTTGCAATTGGTTTGAAATCAATGCAATTGAGGCAATGACATTTTATCATCGGCCAAGAAGGCACTGGAAACAGATAAGGACTGTTAATATTGTTGAAAGGCTTAATGGAGAGATTAAGCGGCGAACAAGAGTAGCAAGATTATTTCCCAATGAAGCGTCTTGTGAAAGATTGGTCACTGCCGTGGTATCTGAGATACACGATGAATGGATAAGCGGAAAGAGGTATTTGACGTTAGAATAAAATATTGAGGAAAACAACGCTAACACCGATGGAACACTTTTTGTTTAGGGGTGAATTATCTGGCATAAAAAAGTGTCAGATTCGAAAAATTTTTCCTCAAAAGCAAAGTAAAAAGCCGAAGCGTCTCTGACGCGAGAGGCCGTTTTTATAGTAAGAAATTGACCTAAGTGAAGAAGATTTCAGATTTTACAGAAAAATTGTTGCTTGATCCTAAAAAGCGCCCCAAGCCGTGTAACAGATTCATTTCAGCCTTGTTAAACTTTTGTAGCAATGCAGGATGCTCTTTTTTAATTTTTTTTGTAATGATTTCGAGTTTTTGAAAAATGTACGTTTCGAAACTGCCGACTTTACGTTGAAACAGGCGATTGACGAGGTGATTGCCAGCCAAACTTCTCTATTTTTAGCACGAGTAAAACTCATAATCGATCACC
This sequence comes from uncultured Verrucomicrobiae bacterium, assembly GCA_963718565.1. Classification (GTDB taxonomy): domain Bacteria; phylum Chlamydiota; class Chlamydiia; order Chlamydiales; family Rhabdochlamydiaceae; genus CAJCIW01. The sequence continues at coordinate 1,027,425 of OY970364.1, read as the reverse complement.
CCTTTCTGATGAAAGGAAGTCCTGACCTCATCTATCTTAAGTGCGAAGAATCCCGTGTGCGCCTTGAGGTGTGGGACATCAAAGACCAGGAAGGATTCTCCTACGCCCAAAAATGGCGACTTGCCTTCTACGTCTATTTGCTCGAGCGCCTTTTACAAGGGGCTCCAGTGACAATTTCCAGCTGCGCAGGCATTGTCCACCGCAGTGGGGCCGAGCTAAAACGCACCCCCTTCGCGCTAGCCCATTTTAGAAGCTGGATGCCCCATCTCATCGCTGGGTGGAGAGCTGACTCGATGAAACCTCCCGACCAATACACTTTAAACTTCAGTTGCACCTCTTGCCGTTACTTTTCTTACTGCTACCAAGAGACTTTGTTGAAAAACCAGGCTTCCTCTCACGGGCCCGCGATTGTCTGTCTCGAATCCGAGTCCATCGACTTTCCCCCAAATGTCGATGATTGGCCATCGATCCAGTCTTTTCTCCAAAAACATTTTGTCTGGCCCGTTGATGGGCGTCTCACCGCAACCCAGGTGGCTAGGTGTTTAGGTCTTATGGTTGACCCATCTCCGCCGGTCAGTCTATACCACGACGATGTGTGCGTCCCCCCTGACTTATACAAACAGATTTGGAGCTGGTGCGCCTCTCATGTAAAATGCATCCGCTCCTTAGCGCCGCCTCCGACTGGTCTTATTAATAGTTACCTCTTCATGCAACGTCAGGAATGGGAAGAGCGCACCCTTGCTACGTTAGCCTTTCAGAAAAACCCCTTGCCCAAGCGTGTGGAACAGTTTTGCGCCATCGGCCCTTTAGCTTTTTTAGGCATCGTTTCAGAAGAACGAGGGGTTCGCTACCTCTTTTCAATCGATCCAAAAAACCCTATCGCTAAATTTCGAGTCGGCGACTTTCTCAAACTATCGATTGCAAATAGCATGCAGATTCAAGACGGCTTTTCTGTCATCCTCACTTCCTACTCTCCCGAAGAAGGGACCCTTTCCGTCCAGTCCTTATCTGACAAAATGCCCCTCAGTAAAAACCGATTATACGCTCTAGATGAATGTGCGACAGACTGGAATGTGCCCAAAATCGAAACCGTTTTACATCGATTAAAAGACCCTAAATTTAGACCTGAGCTCATCCACATGCTCCACGGCCATGGAAAAAACTCCCCAACAATTGCTGCAGAGTGGGTAGGGCAGTGGTACTCCATTCACGCCGAGAGAGCGGGTCTAAATTCGATGCAAAAACAGGCCCTTCTGCTCCCATTTTTAAAAAACATTGGCCTCATTGAAGGGCCTCCAGGCTCCGGCAAGACTCACATTCTCGTCTGGACATTGATCGCTCTTATTGCTCATGCAAAATCCATCCATCGCCCGATCAAAATTCTGGTGACAGCGCTCACCCACCAAGCCATCGATCAAATTTTGCTTAAAGTTGCGCGCACCCTCGACCAAAAAGAAAAAATCCCCATCTGGAAATATGGGCGTTTTGCCGAGGCAAAATCAGGAGTAGAGCCTTTGCAGGACGCTAAACCGCTTATGCAAAACAGCAGCTTTATACTCGGCGCCACAGGATTTGGCATCTATCAACTTTTCGAGGGCAAGCAATTCCCGCGAGCTTTTGACTGGGTTATTTTTGACGAATCCTCGCAAGTGCTTCCTTCCTACGCACTTTTAAGTCTCGTATTTAGCAAAGGAAATGCCCTATTCTATGGAGACACCCAACAACTTTCCCCTATTGTGAAGGTAGACATTCCTGCTCGTTCTATTTTAGCGGAGTTTATTGCCCGCTTCGGCCCTCAACATCGCCTTCGATTGAATGAAACCTACCGCATGAATGGCCCGATTTGCCAATTTGTCAGCCGGCATTGGTATGACCAAGAGCTTCAGAGCGCAGCAGCAGACCAAAGGCTTGAACTGCCGCGTTATCCCCTGTTTTCCGACTCCATCGACGCGTATCTCGACCCGCTCAAGCCATTAGTTGTTGTGCCTGTAGAGCATGAAGGAAATCTTCAGTCTTCAAAAGAGGAAGCCCTCTGGATCGCGCAGGCAGTCAAACGCCTTACCTTAGACTACTCCTTTTCCATCGATGAGATCGGCATTATTTCTCCTCATCGGCTCCAGAACAACACAATCCTCAATGCCTTGAAAGAAACGCTTCCTTTCTCTATCAGACATCCCAAAATCGATACGGTAGAACGCATGCAAGGTCAAGAATTCGATCTCGTTCTTTTCTCTGCTACGGTGTCCGACCGAGAGAGCCTCCACAACGCCTTTTTGAAAGACTACCGTAGATTCAACGTTTCGATCAGCCGGGCGAGAAAAAAATTTCTTTTTGTAGCCAGCCCTCTTTTTTTCAAATCCTTTCCCAGGACTGAAACGGAGCTCATCGCCCATTTTCCCTTTGAGGACTTTTTCATTCGAGCTACTACGAACTGTATTTAATTAATGCCACCAATGCCTTTTGCAGGGCACAAGAAATCAACTTTATCCCTTATCGGATATCATTAGCACGACCATTCTCTCTATACTATGCGGATATGAAGATTGGGAGGATGTGAGTTTATGGACGCAGGGCCAATTGTCTTGGTTACAGCCTTTGGGTATTTGTACAGAAGGAAAGATGGTAATATTTAGGTATGTATAAAAATATGGCAATAAATATTGATTTTTTGTAATATTTAAGTATGGATAAATGGACATTCGAATGGAATCACGGCAAGAATGAGGCAAACATAGTAAAACATGGGGTTTCGTTTTTCGAGGCCCAACGTGCGTTTTTAGATCCAAAGCGAATTATTGCTGAAGATGTTGAGCATTCAAGAGCTGAAACGCGTTACTATTGCTTTGGTCGGGTAGATAAGGCCATTATGACTGTTCGTTTTACCTATAGAAATCAGAAAATCCGTATTTTTGGCGCAGGGTTTTGGAGAAAAGGGAGAAAAATTTATGAAGAAGCGCAAAACTAAGTATACAGATGAACGCATTGGGAAAATTAAAATAGTTGATGATTTTTTGCCCAAGCCTAAGGACTTGGTCTTGAAAGAAGAGACAACAAAGATCACTATATCTTTAACTAAATCAAGTGTTGATTTTTTTAAGAGTGAAGCTGAGAAGTTGCATACGAATTATCAGACGATGATTAGGGCTTTATTAGATCAATACGCTTCTCACTACATTTAAAACTTCACTATGCTGAAAAAGCGTATTTTAGAAATAGAGTTATATGCAGAGGGAATTGCAAAACTCCTCGCCAGCAGAAAATCGATGATTTTGGCACCTGTTGCCAGAACCCGCACAGCGGGTTCGGTTGGTGGCTGCGAAGACACGAGAAGGTCCGGGGAACCTTCGCAGTGCAAAGCAGGTGAGCGAAGAGCGAACCGGGGCCGAAGGCAGCCGCCGCCAAGGCGACAGATGTCAAAAGCGCGATTTTATGCGGCGAGGAGTTTTGCAATTCCCTCTAGAATTTTAGAGGCAAAAAAATATCGAAATCATTCCCATTTGAGTGCGTGGTGAACTGAGGATGTCACAAACGCCTAATATTTAGCATGTTGTATTATTTGAGTTTAACCCGTTCATTTCCCGTTTTCAATTTATTACGTTTAAGAGTAGCCTCTCTTTATCACCCATTTGTAGACGGTAATAAACGTACAGCTTCAATGGCAGTAATGATTTTCTTTGCTCTGAGTTGTAAACAACGGTTTACAATTTTCGATGCCAAGTATCAAGAAATCATTCTAGAAGTAGCTCAAGGGATTGTAACGAAAAAAGAAATAGCTAAATTTTTTCGCAATTCACAACACGAAAAATAAAAACTTTGGATTCCCTTCTTCCTCCTTAAGAGCCCTCTTTGGAGTTCCTTATGAGCAAAGCACCCCAATATCTTCTCGACGGAAAAGCATGTGCCGTTCAAGAGCTAGAAATGCTTCTGAAGTTCAAATATTTGCCCCGCATTTCCTTCGAAACTTCAAAGGATCAGAGGAGTATTAGAAAACGAGGAATCGAAAAATGGAAGAGTAATGGGGTTAGTGCAGAATCTCAAGAACTTGGAAGCAGATTCATTCAGAAGATCAAGGTGGAATATATTCCTAATGTTTCAATCCGATGGCTTAATGAGTCATTGGGCCATGGTTTGTTCTTGGAAGAAAACTTGGATAGAGGAAGCTATGTTGGTGAATATACAGGCATCGTTCGTAAAAATGACCTAAGAAGGTATTTTAACCCGATAAATAATTATCTTTATGAGTACCCTATCCCAGATGAAATCGGTAAAAGCTATGTGATTGATGCAACTCAAGGAAATTTAACACGTTTTATCAATCATAGTTTTCATCCAAATTTGGATCCTGTATATGCCTTTTATGATGGTTTTTATCATCTAATTTTCTTGGCAACTCATCGCATTGAAAAAGGAACCCAGTTGTGTTATAATTATGGGAAAAACTATTGGTATATTCGAAGGCCCCCCATTAATTTATGAAATTTCGATCCCAGGCCTTAAGGCCTGGGTGCACTTTTGGAAGTGGCTCTTAGAAGCTGTCTTATTTTTCCCCACTTGCTTCAAACTATACTGCGCCCGCTTAGGTTTGGCGAATTTTGACTCTGCGAGACGAAGCAAAATCGAAGCGAAGCGGCCGAACGAGCGAGACCATTGCTGAATAGCAAGGCGATCGAGAAGGATCGATTTGGCAAAGTCGCAGTCTGTCAAAATTCGCAAAACCTAAGCGGGCGCAGTATAACAAAGGAAAATGTTTATGTCTGTTCAGGCGATGAGAAAAGTTGATTGCAATATGCTAACGCATAAGAATGATGACACGGAGGGTCATACTTCTCAAAAATGTAGAACACAATTCTCAAAGCTCGTTCACGATATTACAAACCTTCATGAGGGTAAATGGGGTTATCCTTTTTCAAAAGAGGCCGCTGAGAATAGATTTACTGCTCTTGGCGATAATTGGTGGAAGCAAATTTATGATGGTAAATACCACCCATTTGGGAAAATGGTATTTGATCAGGGTCTACATAAAATAGGGAACAATTCTGCTAAGGAACCTGGATTCTATGCAAGTGCACTAAAAGCTTTTCACCTTGCTAAAGAAAATCTTGGAAACAAAGTCACTGTTGATTTTTATTTAGATTTACATAAGCTCGCTTGCGACCATTTCAATGGAGAGAAAAATAATACTGGTATGTTAAGTCAAGAAGCTGGTGCTTTCCGTAATATTTCAGAAATTTCGCCACAAACAGCATTTTCAGTTTCAGATATTTTAGCTGTCATTTTAGACAAAAATTCTCTGAATTTCTCAAAAAAAGCTCAAGCAATTCGCGATTTTAGAATGCTTAGAGTGTACCACGGTGATGAATTGTCTTATGTAAGCATTTTAGATGAATTTAAGGAAGCAGGTAAAAATCTTTCGATTTTTTTCAAGTTTGAATCACTTTTAAGCTCTAATTTTGAAAGCCTTGAGAAATACATTGAACAGTTAGAGGTTAATCCGCTCTTGAAAAACACTCTTCCAAAAATCAAACTAGAAAGGCAGAACCTATATATTTATTATAAAATTGACGCTCATAGCAGGTCTTTATCAAAAACTAGAATGGTTTCATCCATTCCGAGATGGGCAAGGAAGAACGGATCTTATTTTGCTTTCAAAGTTGCTCTGTGAAAATGGGTTCAGTCCAACTATTTTGAATGAACCTTATGTTTCTTCATTTGTTCCGTTAAAAGATTGGGTACAATACTTGAAAGAGGGCATGCAACTTTGGGATAAAGAAGTATCTCTGGTAAATGATTGTGATGACTTACATGACTAATGAGGTTAGAGAGTGTCTTCAAATCATTTTAATTTGAAAGCACTCTCTTAACGCCTCTTTTTCCTCTGACCGAAAAAGCTAAAAATCGTAAGGCCTGCCCCCACGATGATCCCGACGATTCCGCTGGTTTGAAGTGTCTGGGCGAGTTGTTCATAATAGGCGACCTCTTCCTTGCCCGCATTGATCTTCTTTTGCGCTGAAGAAGTTATCCCCTTGCCAATTGGCTTAGTATAGGGGGTTGTAGAAAAGAGACTGCTGCTCTTGTCTACTGACTTTTGCCCCTTTTCAATTTTGATTTTTCCTTCATTGACTTGATTGGTGATGTAATTAGAAAAGAAAATGCAGCCAACTCCCGCAACTACCACGACAATACCCAATATTCGTAAAATCTTCATCTTACCCCTAAACGAAAACCAGGATTCCATTCAAATTGATTTGGCACAGTTGTTTTTTTGTTTTCAAAGTGTCACCGCATTAACTGGGCTCGGTTAAGGAAAAGTTTAAGAGGATTTTGGTAGGTTGGGTAAAAATTAACAATATGTTTTTTTAGAGAGAAAATTTTGAGGAACGGGGGAATTGCAAAACTCCTTGCCAGCAGAAAATCGATGATTTTGGCACCTGTTGCCAAAACCCGCACAGCGGATTCGGTTGGCGGCGGCGAAAGCATACTTGGACAAGTAGGAGACCGCCGCCAGTGATTATGTGCGTTGAATTGCAAGTGGTGCAGATGCTTGGCAGATGGGCATGAGTTCTACGGTATTAATATTGACATGCGGAGGGACTGAGCAGCAGAAATAAATCACTTCAGCAATATCCTCAGCTGATAAAGGTTTTGTATGCTCATAGACTTTGGCTGCGCGTGTTTCATCACCGCGAAAGCGCACTACCGAAAATTCTGTGCCTCCGACTAGTCCAGGTTCTACGCAACTGACACGGACTTTTGTACCGAGAAGATCTGCTTTTAAGTTGAAGGAAAACTGCCGGACAAACGCCTTTGTCCCTCCATAAACATTGCCGCCGGGGTATGGGTAGCGTGCTGCGACAGACCCTAGATTGATGATGTGTCCTTTATTCAACTTGACCATTGTTGGAAGAACTGCTCGTGTGCAATAAAGGAGGCCTTTGATGTTGGTGTCGATACATTGATCCCATTCTTCAATTTTTCCTTGGTAAGCAGGTTCGAGTCCAAAACTACAGCCAGCATTGTTGATAAGAATTTCTATCGGCCCCTCTTTTTGCTCGATGCGTTGAAAGACGTTTTCTACGTCATCTGAAGACTGAACGTCGAGTTCATGGACAGAAATCTCACCGTTCAACTCTTTGCGGAGTTGTTCCAAACGGTCTAATCGTCTTGCTGTCAAGGCAAGACGGAAACCTTCTTTGGCAAATCGATGCACTGTAGCAGCTCCAATCCCAGCAGAGGTTCCAGTAATTACAACAAGAGGTTTTGAGGAAGCATGCATGCTTTTACCATCATCCGCTTTGAAATGATTCTCTAAAATTATTGATTTTTTTTACAGAGGGAATTGCAAAACGGGTGTAAATAAAAGTGTTGAGGCTAGGCATTATTTCAATGCCTAGCCTCAACACTTTTATTTACACCCTTGCAAAACTCTTCGCCAGCAGAAAATCGATGATTTTGTCACCCTGTTGCCAGAACCCATGCTATTACCCATTTATGGGTAATGGGAAGGCGCTAGCTTTGCCAAAAGCGCGATTCTTCATGTTGTTTCGGTATAGTTCGTGATGTGGTAGGAATAGGAACTTGGGGAAACCGGTTGCACGCCGTAGACCGAATGGATGAGTTCATCTTCTCCGGGGGTCAGCGACATCTCCAAAGCTTCTTCAAGAGTAACCCATCGATACTCGACGTGTTCCGTGGGATTCATCTTGACTTGAGGCAGGCCAGTGAGATTGTATTCAAACGCATGAAAGACAAAGTCGCCAGTAGAGTGCCGAATGTAAACTTTTCCAAGATAAGAGAGGCATTGTGTCTGTGTTTCGATGCCGGTCTCTTCTCGGATTTCGCGAATCACTGTCTGCTCGGCAGCTTCACTGTTATCACATTTTCCCGCAGGGATTGCCCAGGTATTTCCTTGAGGTTTATCAAACTGACGTTTTAAAAACAGTGTATGATTTTCATTTCTGATGAAGCATCCAGCAACCTCGGCCTTGGGATGAAAATCTTGCGGCATTTCTTGAAAGACTTGTTGAGCGTTTAAAGAGCTCATTGTACATAAAGTTGTAATCGTTGAAATAAATAAAGATTTAATCATTTATTCTCCTGTAATTAAAACGATTGTTATACAATAGCATAATGTAATTAAATTGGCATGTTAATTATCGTTAGTCGTTAAATAATTTCAGATTAAATTTTTTCTTGTATTTATGATCATTACTCTTTATTTATAAATTTATATGGAATTAATTAAGGCTAAGAAGGCGTGAAGAGACAAGCTTTGTATTTAGGGAGGGAATTGCAAAACTCCTCGCCGCATAAAATCGCGCTTTTGGCACCTGTCGCCTTGGCGGCGGCTGCCTTCGGCCCCGGTTCGCTCTTCGCTCACCTGCTTTGCACTGCGAAGGTTCCCCGGACCTTCTCGTGTCTTCGCAGCCACTTATCCAAGTATGCTTTCCGCCGCCGCCAACCGAACCCGCTGTGCGGGTTCTGGCAACAGGTGCCAAAATCATCGATTTTCTGCTGGCGAGGAGTTTTGCAATTCCCTCTAGGGATTTATAATTTTATTTTGTTCATGTGTATTTCTTCTTTGAATGGAGTTGAGAATCCTCCGTCTTATTCTTTTGATGCTGCGCCGCAGCTTCCTTTAGAAGTGTATTCTGCTGAATTTGCCGCGATCTTAGGTGAAAAACCAAAGCTTGTACTTCTTGCCACAGGCTTTGGTTTTACAGAAGGCCCCGTTTATTTTGCAGATAGGGAAAAGAGTGAATCGGGTTTTTTGATCTTTACGGACCAGATTAACGACAATATTAATATGATCCGTTGGCATGGCCTTCAGCCATTCAACCAAATCAGTGCGTTTTCTTGGTCAGCTCCAGCAGTATTTCGCCATCCTTCCAGCATTGCAGATGGACAGACTGCAGATTGGCAAGGGCGGCTTTTGACAGCGGAAACAACGGGCAGAAGAATTTCCATCACTGAAAGCGATGGGACCGTGAGAACATTAGTGGGAATGTACCAAGGCAAGCCCTTAAATTCTCCCAATGACTTAGTCGTAAAATCGGATGGGAGCATTTGGTTTACTGATCCTAGTTATGGCTGTCTTCAGTTTCCCCAAGAATGTTATTTGCCAAATCATGTCTATCGTTTTGATCCCAAAACAAAGGAAATGGCAGTTGTGATCAGCGATTTAAAGATGCCCAATGGCATCGCTTTCTCTCCTGATGAAAAGATCCTTTATGTCATCGATAGCGCTGCAATTCAGGCGCCGCACACTTATTATGAGAAGAATCCTCATGCCATCTATGCCTATGATGTCAATGCTGATGGAAAAACAGTCCGCAATCAGCGCACATTTGCTGTGATTTCTCCAGGATTTCCTGATGGGATGCGTTTGGATGCGATGGGAAATATTTATGTCGGGGCCCTTGATGGTGTTCAGGTCTTGAATTCGCAAGGAACACTCATTGGAAAGATCTTGCTTCCCAAAGAAACTGCAAATCTGACATTTGGAGGTAAAGACAATAACATTTTGTTTATCTGCTCTTCAGATGCGGTTTGGGCGATCAAGCTCAACACGCAAGGCTGTAAACCTGTCCCCTTTCTCCGCTTTCCAATGATTAGTCTTCATACAGTCCGCGTTGAAGTTCAGGACGCGACAGAGTCTTTGCGATGAATTCACGTTCCTGAACCGTAAGATTCAGGTTTGCGGCAAGTGCATTTTCTTTCGCTTGCTGCGCGTCGCGTGCGCCGACAAGGGCGGCAGTGATGCCGGGACGGTGAATCGTGCAGTCGATGATCACTTGTGAAATGGCAACGTTGTATTTGCCTGCGATAGGTTTAATTTCATTAAGCACCTCGTTGAGGTGACCAAGATACTCAGCCTTGAAAGTCTTTTTGTCTGAGCGGTGGTCGCCTGCAGGAAAGGTTTGACCGGGTTTATACTTTCCTGTGAGCAATCCTCTTTCTAAAGAGGAGTAAACAATGACAGCAATTTGATTGGCCTGGGTAAAAGGGATAATGTCTTTTTCGATCTCTTTTCGAATCAAACTATAGGGAGGTTGAATACTGTCAACAGGATGAATGGCATGGGCTGTTTTAAGCAAATCTAGATCGAAGTTACTGACCCCAATGGCGCGCACTTTGCCTTGCTTCTTTAGTTCGGCCATTGCATTCCAAGATTCTTCGATCGGTATGAGAGGATCTGGCCAATGGATCTGGTAAATATCAATCAGATCGATATTCATGCGTTTTAAGCTTTGCTCGCATTCATAAAAAATGCTTTTACGAGAGAGATCGCGGCGAATATCGACAGGATTTTTTTTGAAATCACGATGGGGGGAACGGATGGTTTTGTCCTTTTCATCCCAACGCAGGCCGCATTTTGTGGCGATGACGACTTTATCGCGTTTGCCTATAATTGCTTTTCCCACAATTTCTTCACTGAGTCCCATCCCGTAGGCTGGAGCCGTGTCGATTGTTGTGATTCCATTCTCTATACTGGCTTGAATCGCCTCGATCGATTTTTTCTCATCTGTCCCGCCCCACATCCAGCCGCCGATAGCCCAAGTTCCAAGAATAATGGGAGTAACTTTAACGTTTGATTTTCCAAGTTGGCGCAATTGCATAATACACCTCTTTCAGAACTCGGGTTAGAAGAGTTAAGTTTTCCTTCATCATCAATTTATAGCAATTTTTCTACAATCGCGAATTTTATAAATGCTTTTGGTCTTGGTTCGTATCGGCTTTCCTTTGACCTTTTTCTTCTTTTTTATTTACATACGAAAAAAGGAGATAGCCTCATGTCCGAAGAAAAAGCAGCCAAAGAACAAAAACTTCTGCAGGGCGCGGTATTGACTTTGCTCAGCGGCTTTTTTTATGCACTTTATAGTTTGCTTGCGAAATGGACTCAACAAAAAGGCGTTAACTTTTTTCAGATTTTCTTTTTTACTTTTTTTGTCAGTTGGATTGGCTTGGTTCCTTATCTTTTGACCAAGCGAATTCACGAACTGAAGACGGAGCATTTCACTTGGCATTTATTGCGGACCCTTTTTGGTCTTGGCATTGTCTGTTTTCTTGTCATCTCATTGCAGACAATTCCACTTGTCGATGCTGTGATGCTCAATAATTCCGCGCCGCTTTTCATACCCATCGCCGCCTACTTCATCTTGAAAATTCCGATTAACCATCGCATCTGGTTTGCGATTGCGCTTGGTGTCATCGGCATCGGGCTGATCCTAAGACCGGATAAGCAGCTGTTCAATGTGGGAGGAATTTGGGGAATTCTATCCGCTGTGGCAGCTTCTTTATCTTGGGTCTCCATTCGTAAATTGAGCTATACAGAGTCTGCACCCAGAATCCTTTTCTATTTTTTGACAATGGCAACAATCATTACTGCCATCCCATTAATGTGGAAATGGGAATCACTGCCAAATTCTATTTGGATTTTTGTGATCTTAATGGGGGCTTGTTACCTTGGGACCCTTTACTGTTTTACATTGGCTGCCAAGCGAATTACGATTACTCTTGTCAGCATTCTTTTTTATTCCGTCATCATATTCACACTGTTTTTAAACTGGCTATTTTTCCACCTCTTACCCAGCTCTTTGGCAGTCCTGGGCATCATTTTGGTGACAGGGGGTGGAATTCTTTCTCTATGGATCGAAGGGAGAAAACTGAAATGAGCGGACCTCGTACAGAAGAAGCGATCTTTGCCGGGGACATGTTTTTGGTGCATGGAACCGGTTTTTGATAGGCTCGAAGGTGTGGTTTCTGTAAGTTCGGGATATACTATTCATGATTGGATTCTGTAAAATTTTAAATTTCCCTAAAAAATATTTCAGCGATAGTGGATAATGCTTCTATGCAAAAGTTGTCCAATGAGCAGCGTTTATATTTAGAACAGCTTGTAAAAAAAACAAGAGATGTCAACGAACGGAACCGTGTATGCGTCATTTTAGGTAGGGATGATTGCCACAGTCCAGGGGAAATAGCGGCGATTTTAAGAATTAGCGAGTCGTCCGTTTATGATTATCAAAGAGAATACGATGCCAAGCAAAAAACTATCAATGATCCACATTTGGGAAAGGCCTCCAAGTTAACCCTAGACCAAGAAGATGCGCTGAGGAGACATTTGAGTCAAATAACGTATCTCAAAATGAGCAAAATTTGTCTCTACGTTCTAGACGCATATCAAGTGAAATACACTGTGGCTGGTATGACAAATTGGTTGAAGAGGCATGGATTTGTTTATAAACATCCAATCAAAGTACCAGGAAAGCTCGATCCCGAAAAACAAGCTGCGTTCCTTAAAAAATACAATGAATTGAAAGCCGGTCTCCAAGAAGGCGAGAAAATTTTCTTTGGAGATGCTGTACACCCTGAGTATCAGAGCCAGTCTGTGGCTGGGTGGATCCTAAAAAACGAAATAAAGACATTAGGAACAACCGCTAAGCAAGAGCGATTGCATTTTATTGGTGCCATTGAATTGACTGCAATGCAAGTCGTGACGAAGGAATATAGCACTGTGGATGCTGCAAGTGCGGTCGATTTTCTCCAAACGTTAGCGGCTAATACAGATGCAAAAAAAATCCACTTAATCTTAGACAACGGCAGATCAAACAAGAATAAGGAAGTGCAAAAATATTTGGATAGCCAAACCAAAATTCAAATACACTACTTACCTCCGTATTCCCCAAATTTGAATGCTATTGAGCGTTTATGGAAAGTTATGAGAGAGTGTGTTACTTATAATACACTGTATTCAAAATTCAATGAATTTACTGAGAAAATTAGAGATTTTTTCAACACTGGCGTTATTAATTTAAAAGACATGCTGAAAAAGCGAATTAACGACAATTTCCAAACAATTGAACTCAATCCTCTCCAGACTTCAATTTTCTAGAGTATATACAGGAGGTGTTTTTCCTGATCCCAGTTACGAAGAAGTTTGTCGAGGCAATACAGGACATCTCGAAGCTGTAATTTTATGAAACAAACCCTCTCCGTTATAAGTCCTATCGGAGTTGCTGCCGCAGAGATGAACGCTTAAAAGAGTTATGAGATTGAGATTCTTTAGATCGAAAGAAGAGTTTGAAAAGGGAGCTTTTTACATGCTCCTTTCTGCTGTGACGCTCTCTTTTTTTACGCTTTTTGCCAAATTTGGCGTTGATCGCATTCCTTACTCTCTACTCATTTTCTTGCGCTTTGGGGTTCCTCTTGCGCTTCTGCTTCCTTATCTATTGTGGTCGACCTCAATCAAAAAGCTGTTCTTTTTAAGTCATTTCAAATTGCAGATTCTGCGATGTGCTTGTCTTCTGGTCTACCAATACTCGATCTTTTATTACTTGACGTATTCGACTTTGCTCGATGCGACGGTGATGCAAAATACAGCTCCGTTGTTCATGCCCATTTTAGAACGGATCTTTTTTAAGCATCGCTTTGAAAAAAAGGTGATCTTGAGCATCCTCATCTCTTTTATGGGTGTGCTCTGCGTTTTACAACCCGACAGATCGATTTTTGCCAAGCTCAGTATCGCCGGGCTTTTAGCGCCTCTGGGACAGGCGGGCTCGCAAGTTTTATATAGCCACCAGGCCAAGCGTGAAAATCAAACGTCTAATCTCTTTTATCTATTTTTTTTCTGTTCCATTGTTTCAGCGGCTGTCTTTGTATTTTCTAAGCTGTTTTTTGGAGAGGTCAACTCACCGGAACATGCTTCTCCTTTGCTTTGGGGCAGTGTTATTTGTCTCGGTATTGCCAGTATATTGAATCAATTGTTCAGAGGAGAGGCTTATAAGCATGGCAAAGCTTCCGCTCTTGCCCCTTTCCTCTATGGTTCAATTATTTTTTCAGCGATTTTAGATTGGGCAATTTTTCATCATCTCCCCAATTGGCTTTCGCTGGTCGGTGCTCTCCTTGTCATCGTTGGAGGATGGATTCAAATATACCGAAAGTGAATCATTTCCGGTATGCTCTCCTCTCTTCGTAAGTAACGAACACGCACAGCAAAAGCAGAAGAAGCACAGGTCCGTTTAAAGAAGCAAACAGAGTAGAAAAGGAGATGTGCAGGAATTTATAAATAAGTCCTACACCTTGGGAAGCTAGACCAAAACCCAGCATGTAGGTCCCGATCATCACTCCAGAAATCAGTGGGGCAATCGACGTAAAGCGCTCTTGGGCAAAGCCGATGCTAAGAGGCAACATCGCCGAGCAGCCAAGGCCCGCAATTCCAAAAGATAAGAAAAGCCAGGATTCACTCACAGAAGGATAAAGCAAGATCAGTCCGATCAAGATGATCGGAGGTAGAGAACAGTAAAGGTAGCGCGCAGGCACAACGAACGAAAGAAAGACGGTAGCGATCCTTCCTAGAGTGATCATTCCCCAAAACAGCGAAAGGGCAAGGTCTGCGCTTGCTGGCATAAGCTGTTTCCCTTGATGCAAAAAAATGGGTCCCCAGTTGCCAACGGTCGTCTCGCAAATCCCATACAAGAGAGCAATCGCGGCAAAGCTCCAGAATATCGGAGAAGCAAAGGGTAATTTTTTCGAGCTCACTTTTTTCCCCGTTTTCAATTGATGCGGGTTAGGAAAGCCCACAATCGCTGCTAGGAGCAGTAAGAAATAAAGCGTTCCAATCCAGATCGCGTCATACCACCATACCCCGTGTTTTAGAAAGTAGGAAAAGGCCAGTGGCCCGATCGCAGTCCCAATGCCAAGGCAGGAATGCAGTGCAGTCAACGCGGTCTTAGGTCTTTTAGGAAAGAAGAAAAACGCGAAGGAATTCAAAGAGGTGAGCGCTGCTCCAAATCCAATCCCGACACAGAGCATCAAAATCATAAAGAGCGGAAAAGAGACAGAGATCTCTTTCAAATAAAGCTGGGCGATCGCAAAAATCAGCATCGAAACAACATTGAAAATTTGCCCGATGCTAAAGACGGATTTCATGCCAATCTTTTTAGCGATCGATCCTCCAAAAAAAGAAGCGAAAATAGCGCCGGCAAACATCGGCACGAAGAGGGTGCCATATTGTTCTGGATTGAAAGAAAACCCGTGAGAGGATGTGAGAAAGTTGCTTGCAGAGGGAATGGTTGTAAATCCTATTCCTTGGACAAGGCCGATGAGGAAAAAGGTCGCCAAAATGAGAAGGGAAGATATACCGAAACAACATGAAGAATCGGTTTTTGGCTGCGCCGGACATCCCAGATTTTGATCCCGCCTGCATCGCACAACTTGTTCAAGTTGTGCTGCTTCGCCGCCGCTTCGCTGGTTCAAACTCCGGGCGCCAGCTTTGCCAAAATTTCGATTCTTCATGTTGTTTCGGTATAATTTCTGCTTCATAATGATTCCACAGCTTGTCATATAATTAAAATATTTAATATAAAGGAGTAATATTAAGTCAAGGTTGATAAGTTTACCTATGCCGAAAAGCAAAGAACTGACTCGCATCGAAGATTCCTTGGACAAGAAGGTTCCTCCATGGCGCAAATGGGGTGCTTATGTCTCAGAGCGGGCCTGGGGTACAGTCCGCGAAGATTATAGTGCCACTGGAGATGCTTGGAATTATTTGCCGCATGATATGGCGCGCTCGAAAGCATATCGATGGGGAGAGGATGGACTTGCGGGATGGTGTGATTTTTATCAGACGCTGGTGTTTTCTTTAGCCCTATGGAATGGTAAAGATCCTATTCTTAAGGAAAGGCTATTCGGGCTTAATCCCTATGAAGGAAATCACGGCGAGGATGTTAAAGAGTACTATTACTATCTCGATGCGACGCCGACCCATTCTTACATGAAATTTCTGTACCGTTTTCCGCAGAACGCATTTCCTTATGATCCGTTGGTTGGAGAAAATCAAAAACGCACGACGAAAGATCGTGAGTTTGAACTGGTAGATACCGGAATTTTTTCCAAAAACGAATTCTTCGATGTTGTGGTCGAATATGCAAAAGCAGCCCAAGAAGATACTTGTGTCCGCATTGAGATATTTAACCAAAGTGAGAAAGATGCGACGATCACGGTTTTGCCTCAGTTATGGTTTCGGAATTGCTGGGCCTGGACCAAACAATGGGACCTCGAACCGGAAATTCAAGAAGGGCCCTATTCTTCAAAATTTCAAAGCCTCTACGCCGATCCTAAAAAAAATCCACCGCCGGATTGGCTTTCTGAAGATTATCAATTTTCTGCGATGTATTTGGCAGGAGATGTCGCAGATGAATTACTGTTCACAAATAATGAAACACACTGTGAACGGCTTTATGGCCCTGAAGTGCGAAGCTCTACGCCTTATGTCAAAGACGCATTTCATCGCTATGTGGTCAATAAAGAAAAGTGCACCAATCCGGGGAAAAAGGGGACTAAGGCCTGTTTTTTATACAACGAGGTCCACATTCCAGCAAAGAAATCAAAAGTGCTGAAATTTCGCTTATCTACTCAATTAACAAAAGCTCCTTTAGAGGATGTCGATAAAGTCGTTGCCATAAGAAAAAAAGAGGCCGATGATTATTTTGATGCGACCCAATCCAAAAAATTGACTCTAGAAGAAAAGCTGATCCAACGGCAGGCAATTGCTGGAGTTCTCTGGAGTACGCAATTTTACAATTTCGATGTAAAAAAATGGCTTGAGGGCGACGATCCCGCTTTGCCTCCGCCACCGACTCGTTATGATGTCCGCAACAGCCACTGGCAGCATTTACACTCTCATAATCTTCTTGTCATGCCGGATAAATGGGAATATCCCTGGTTTGCTTCTTGGGACTCAGCTTTCCATGCCGTGGCTCTTTCCCTTGTCGATCTCCCGTTTGCCAAATTTCATATGACGATTTTCTTTGAGCATAAATATCAGCATCCCAATGGGCAGGTTCCTGCCTATGAATGGAGTTTTTCCGAGGCCAACCCCCCTGTTCAAGCCTGGGCGGTCTGGTATATCTATCGACGCGAGAAAAAGGAAAAACAGATCACAGATTTCAATTTCTTAGAGTTTTGTTTTTTGAAATTGATGGATAACTTTAATTGGTGGGTCAACAAAGTCGATCATTTGGGTAATAATGTCTTCGAGGGAGGGTTTTTAGGCTTAGATAATATTTCGATTATCGATCGCAGCAAACCTCTTTCTAAAGGCGGATTTTTTGAGGAATCGGATGGAACAGGCTGGATGGGCTTTTTTGCACTGGTGATGCTCAAGATGTCCTTAGAGCTCGCGAAGCAAAAACCTGTCTACGAAAAATTGGCCATGGTTTTTTTAGAGCATTTTATTTCCATTGCAGGAGCGATCCAAGGAACACGGGCTAGGCCCGTCAATCTCTGGGATGAACAAGACGGTTTCTTTTATGACACTCTTTGCGATTCCAGTGGAGAGCACGTTCGGATGAAAGTCCGCTCTTTCGTTGGTCTAATTCCGTTTTTCTCGATCGAGTTTTTTGAAGAAGATGAACTCGTCCAACATCGAGATTTTTATGAGCATTTTCAAGTCTATCTTCGCCATTTTCATCGTTTGGTCGACCGTTGTATCACCGAATATGATTTTGGCGGGAAAAAACGGTATTTGTTTTCACTGATGACATTGGAGCAGATGCGACGGGTATTAGACAAAGCGTGGGATCCCAATGAATTTCTTTCCCCATTTGGGCTGCGCAGTTTATCAAAATTCCATGAAAAGCACCCTTTTGTATTCCGTGGAATGGTCGTAGGATATGAACCGGGAGAGTCTTTAGAAAAAATCAAAGGCGGCAATTCCAATTGGAGGGGCCCGGTCTGGTTTCCTGTAAACTATCTATTCATCGGTGCTTTGAAGCGCCTTGCAGAAACAGTGGGACCAGATTTTCAAGTCAAAGTCCAAGGCAAAGAGATCACCTTGAAAGAGATGATCGCTGATCTACGTAGTCGTTTAGTCGCGCTTTTTCGCAAGGATCCCACAGGCCGGCGGCCAATCTATCAAGATACAGCCCTTCAAGATCCCCATTGGCAGGAATTTATCCAGTTTTTCGAGCATTATCATGGGGATACAGGAAGAGGGCTGGGAGCATCGCATCAAACAGGCTGGAGCGCCGTTGTTGCCAATATCCTTCAAGATCTTAAGTGATACCAATCCTCTGATTTTTGCAATCCCCCTTCTCGATTAATATCGCGAAAGCGCGTCAGCCAGTCGAGGCAGCTCTTCTTCCGCGCGGCGTTCTCCCCACTGGAGGTCATCTGTTTGAGGAGAGCCTGCCAACCGATAGAAATTGAGGCAAATATTTCAACTGAGAAACGAATAATTGAATAGCTGGATCGCTTGGAAGGCTTTGTGGGTGTAAATAAAAGTGTTGAGGTTAGGCATTGAAATAATGCCTCCATTTCATATGTCGGAAACACGGCACTGGCGTGTCCGCGTTTCCCGCTAGCCTTCTTGAGAATCATCTCGCTTTGCCAAATCGCGTGCTCGTCGGGGGGCCGTGCAAAGCACTGATCCCCCCTATGCGCTGACCGCGCTCTCCTGCGCTACGATTTTGCTGTGCGATCTGATTCCATTGGCTGTTCGTGCGCTCACTCCCGCCCGGACTTCGTCTCGATTGGCGGGTCCCTTTTCGCGTCGACTCACAGAGCCCGTCTAAAAAACCTTGAGATTGCATTAATATATTATACCAAGGGTGGTGGAAAACGGAAAATGCAAATATCATGTTGGAACTTAGGACCGCAAGAGGGGATAAAGTGGCAGACGATCAACAAGACGACAATTACGAAGAGAAGCATTTTCTCGACCATTTTCTTCAGAAATTCCCGTAAGAATAGGCTGAATAATTTCCGGCTGGCTAAAAGCAAAATTCACAAGGGCAGTTAGCTGTGTCATTATGAATTATTATTTCCTCAGAAACCAAAAAATCAAATTAATGATGAGGGTCAGCACGACGCTGACAATGATGGAGGTCACAATGGGAAAGTAGAAAGAAATCTTCTCTTTTTGAATATGAATGTCTCCAGGAAGTTTTCCAAAAGAGATCCCCATTTTACTGCCCAGCCAAATCAAAGCGCCAATAACGACGAGTCCTAATCCGACATAGATGAACCATTTGCCAAAGTTCGAACTTTCCATGGTTGGAACTATTTTTTAGAAGGGATTTGTGCAATCACTTGTGAAAAGATTTTTTCCTTTGGAGTGTCGCAATGGATGGTATGCAGCAGCTTTTGCTTCGCATAATAGGTAATCAAAGGTGCAGTTTGTTCATGATAGACTGTCAAGCGCTTTGTGATCACAGCTTCGGTATCATCCGCGCGGTGAATCAATTTGCCATCGCATTTATCGCATTTACCAGCTGTTTTTGGAGGAGAGTAAATAAGATGGTAAGGAGTCCCGCATTTTTCACAAGAAACGCGGTTTGTCAGGCGCTCAATGATTTTGGTGTCGGACAGGTCTAAATTAATGACAATAGGCGCTAGTTTTCCTTTAAGCCTCTCCTGGAGCGCTTCTGCTTGAGGAAGGGTTCTTGGGAATCCGTCCAAAATGTATCCATCAGCGCAATCTTTTTTAGAGACTCTTTCAAAGAGCATATCCAGGATTAAAGCATCAGGGGCGAGTTGTCCTTTGTCCATAAAAGTCTGTGCTTGTTTCCCGAGCTCAGAGCCTCTGCGGATGTGATCGCGGAGCAAGTCGCCGGTGGAAATATGCGGCAGGTGTAATTTTTCTTGAAGCATCACCGCCTGAGTGCCTTTGCCAGAACCCGGTGGCCCGAGAAGGATAAGGACGAGTGGGTTCGGGGTGCTTTCCGCCTTTTCACCTGAAAAAAGGGGGGCGGAGAAAAATGATCCTGTCATAAGAATACCGGAAAATATTTTTTTTATCATAGATTTCATCATAGAATCCCCTGCGGGTGTATTTGCGCGAGGAGTATAGCATGATCAACGAACAAACCAAAGAATTTTAAGAGCTAAAACAAATATTCGCTAGAAAATTCTTGTTTATACTGAAGAAACTTCAAAAATTGGTTTCTTTAGCCCCCTGTAACGCCTGTACGAACACAGAATGTACGTGTTACCAGTCAAGGTGTGACCGGAGAGGCTGTTTGATAACCGTTTTGTTCTGACTTTACAAGCCGCTCAATTCATACTTCCTCGGAGACCTGTGGCAAGCACTGAATGTCATTTGGATCCATGCCTGATTGAGATCGATAAATGCAAAGCCTGGCATGGATCCAAATGACATTCAGTGCTTGCCATAGGTTTTTGAGGACGTACGAAAAAACCTAACACGGCTCCCTTGAAATCTTCAAAATCCTAGTAATAAACATTATAAATCACCCTCTCCTTCATCCACGGCAATACAGAAAGGAAATCTGTTTTTTGAAAAGAAATCGACAATTTCAAAAAAACCGCGATTAGAAGCAAAAATACAACAATCTTCTAAGATTTCGTTTTCAAGCAACCAATGGCTTTCTTTGAAAGCTAGATTAAATAAAAAGTGAAGTACCCCGAGCTGGCCGTTAGCAGAGGCAGAAATGAGACTGTTACTGAACATATTCTGATTAATGAAAAAAGAGATTTTGGGTTGGACCTTTTTGAATAAGAACTTAAGAACTTCTACCTGCCCATTGACCGATGCACAAATAGTGCAACAATTCAAAAGGGACTGTTCTACAAAAAATATGTTTTCAGGAAAAGTTTTAAAAAATAAAAGCTTAAGAACTTTGAGATGGCCGTTGGCGGATGCGCTCATGCAGCA
Source organism: uncultured Verrucomicrobiae bacterium (assembly GCA_963718565.1). Classification (GTDB taxonomy): domain Bacteria; phylum Chlamydiota; class Chlamydiia; order Chlamydiales; family Rhabdochlamydiaceae; genus CAJCIW01. The sequence goes on along the minus strand of OY970364.1, from coordinate 1,006,751 downwards.
ATAATTTAAGAGTTCTTGATCGATAAAACATGAGCTTAAGGGAAAGGCTTTTTCCAATAAAAATTCCAGAACTTCGCAGTGGCCATGAGCTGCAGCACTGATACAAGACCTTCTCAATGTTTTTGTGTCGATGAAGCAGCAACTGTCCAGGATCCATTTGTCAAATAGCCACTTGAGCACCTCGAGATGCCCCTGCGCTGAAGCGCAAATGCAAGCATTTTCGATGAGTTCTTCATCAAATCCGCATCTGCTCTTCTGGACTTCTTTGAACAAGGTTTTCGTTAATTCTAGGTCACCCTGGAGAGCAGCGAGAACAAGAGGGGGGAGATGAGCCCTTCCTTGAATAGTTGGACATAAGCATCTTTCCACTCTTAACGGATGAAACAGTTCCATGGGTACACCGCACAGAGCTCTCAACACATCGGAGTCTATTCGAGGAAGTTGGCAGGGCTGATTTTCACAATTCTCAAACCACGTTGATCGTTCCAAGCGCTCTGAGTGACAAGGAAAAGAAAAAAAATCGATATCTTCATTGATTTCTCCAAAACAGCAGAAGCAAACAGTAATTTTGGGAATTGTTTTTGAGAACAATTTAAATCTAATGGAAGGCATGAATAATTGCGTTTTACTAATAATCTTTTATTTATACTTAATTATTATTTGTATCAAGTATTTTTTTTAATTGGATAAGTAGGAGAGCCGCCGCCAAGGCGACAGGTGCCAAAAGCGCGATTTTATGCGGCGAGGAGTTTTGCAATTCCCTCTCTAGACTAGTAGACAAAAGGAATAAAACGAAAGGGGACGAGTTCACAGTATTTTTCCCAATCTTTGCCGTATTTGATTTTGCAGCGTCTTTCTTGTCTGAAAGCGCGATCCATGAGCAAAAGAAATAAGAAAGTGAGATAGAAGTAAGGCATAAAGTGTGTGAACAATGCCGGCACGCTCCAAAAAAGCGCTCCTAATAGTTCTGGAAGATAGTGAAAATGGCGTGAGATGCCCCACCACCCCGAAGCGAGCAATAACGATTGTTTCTCTTCGCCCCATTCCGTTTTGTAATTGGCAAAGATAAGATCAGGTTTTTTATTCCAGATTCTGCAGTCTCCATTTTTATTGCGCACGTATTGGCGCTGCCTATCTGCAAGGTAGTTGATAAAGATGCAAATACTCCCTGCAGCAAAGAGTGTGAATGCTGCAGAGGTTCCTAGATGATTGGGGTGATTGACCAAGAAGAGGGTGGGCGAAGTATAGACGGAAGGCACCCAGACAAGGCATCCCCAACAGATACAGAATCCCGCTCTATCGTACATGATATCCATCGATCTCAAATAACCTGTTTCCCACCAGAAAAATTTGGCGATGTAAAGGAGTTGTAAGCTTACAGCAACGAGCATCGAGTCAGAAAGTCCGTAAAGCTGATGTTGTTTTGCAGCAAAAGAGATGAGAATTAGTCCCCATCCCATCATTCCAAAACGGCAGTTGGTGAACATTTTGACATCCCAGCCGAAGATACGCGGGTATAATTCCATGCCCCAGAAATAATCAAAGATGGCATGGCCTGTCGTTCCCGAGTCTGCATTTGAAGGCTTGTATCGCCCCTTGAAATAGAGAAACAGGCAAAAAAGCAAACTAAAAAAATTCAACGCTCCGAGCAGGCCGCCGAAATTATCATAAACAATCGTCGGAGAAAATAGCTTAAATGGAACAGAGCCTAGGTAAAAAAGCAATAGCGTGCATGCAAAGGCCGGGACGCCATTTGCTTTGTAAACAGGGATGTTTCCTTTTGGGGTCATGGGTCCTTCCACTTTTCTGCCAGGCAAAACCCTCATCAAAAGCAGTTCCACCGCAGCAAAAACGACCAAAATTTTCCAAGCTGCAGCAGTTCCGAAAAAAAGAGGACTCCACATCTCATAGATTGTCGAAAAAATTCCGTTTTTTGTGAATAATGCGCAGAGCTGTGTAAGGGATCCGTCTAGTGAGACGTTTGTGTACCAAACTAACATCACAAGCGGCGGACATAGTGTGATTAAAAGCAAAGGCGCTAGAATTTTTCGGAACCAGCCTATCGTTTTGCGAAGGTCTATTTCTCGTTTCTGCATTTTTTCTCCTCGCCCAAATAGAGGGGACATTTGATGACTGCATTTGTAATGACATAGAAAATTTCGATCTTTTTTTTCTAGTATTTTCGTTAAATAAAATTTTTTTTGCGACAAATCAACTCATTGTATGCTCCATATCTTGGGTACGTATTGTCAAGATAAAGAGGGAATTGCAAAATTTTTTTCTAATACCCAGCGCCATGAGATTCCGAAATTCCGAAAAACTTGTTTGAGAAAATATCTCTGTTCAGTACAATTGGAGGGTTTGAGATCGTTATGACGAGAGAAAAAAAAGAGCAATTCGGTGTGTGGCGAACGATTTTCTGGCCGGTCCATCGGTCAGAGGTGAAGAAAGTCCTTTCCATGCTTTTCTTGTTATTTCTACTGTGTGTCAGTTACGGCGTATTGCGCAATCTCAAGGACACGATTATCCTGACTGCAAAAAACTCTGGCGCTGAAGTGATCCCTTTTATCAAAGTTTGGGGGATGCTTCCAGGGGTTTTCCTTGCGACGTGGTTCTATACACGGCTTAGAAGGTGTTTTAGCAAAGAGAATGTGTTTTACATCATGATCTCTTCCTTTTTGGCCTATTTTCTGCTTTTTGCTTTCTATTTATATCCGCATAGTCAAGAACTTCATTTAGAAAAGGTAGGCGATTGGATGAGTTCCGTATTACCGCAGGGGTTCCAAGGATTCATCGCACTTGTGCGCAATTGGACCTTTACTTCTTTTTACGTCATTTCCGAACTCTGGGCTGTCATGATCCTATCTGTTCTTTATTGGGGATTTGCCAATGACACTACTCAAGTGAATGAGGCAAAACGGACCTATGGCATCCTCAATATCGGGTCGAACATTGCGCCGATCATGGGGGGGACATTAGCTTTGACTTTCAGCAATTCCCTTTCTTTACCATTCCTCTCTTCCATTACTAACTCTTGGAATCACACGATCTGTCAATTGGTTACTTTAGTTTCTTTTTTAGGCATTGCCGCTATGGTTATCTATTACTGGATCAATCGCAATATCTTACCTGAACAAAAAAATGTTTCCGCCGCAGAAAATAAAACAACGAATGCTGAGAAATCACGCTTATCCTTACGAGAAAGTGTAAAATATATTCTTCGGTCTCGTTACCTCGTTCCTCTTGCTATCATCGTGTTAGGGTACAATATCAGCATCAATTTCACGGATGTCCTCTGGAAAGAACAGCTTAAACGTTTTTTTGCTGATCCGAACGAAATGCTTGAGCATATGAATAAAATCACTGTCGGGATTGGAATTTTAGCGACAATTGGAGGGATTTTCTTTTCGCTAATGGTCACGCGCTTCGGGTGGACGTTTACTGCGATTCTTACTCCTCTGGTTATGACCACCATGGCCATTGGTTTTTTTACGTTTATGTTCTGTGGGGACGCACTCATAGCGCTTTCTTCGACCCTTTTTGGACTCACGCCACTTGCAATGACTGTCTACTGCGGTTCGCTCCAGAATTGTCTAAGTAAAGCGAGCAAATATTCCGTCTTCGATGCGACCAAAGAACTTGCCTTTTTGCCACTGGACTCAGAATCAAAACTCAAAGGAAAAGCTGCGATCGATGGTCTGGGATCGGGAATCGGCAAATCGGGATCTTCTCTAACCTACCAAGGCTTCATCATTCTCCTCGGCAGCGTAGCCCTTTCAACACCCTACATTGCCGGCATTCTTTTTGTCATTCTTTTAGCATGGATTTTCTGCGTCACTTCTTTGGGCAAACAATTCAAGCAAATGACTACTGGCGAACAGCTTGCAGCTTCCACACAGCTTGCTGAAGTTCCGCAATAACCCCCAGCCTCACGTTTATTTTCTATCCTGATCATCTTGTTATTTTGACTTCTTTGCAATTCCCTCCTTGTTCTAAATAAACTTATATCACAAATTAAAAATTTGTTTTTAATTGTTATTTGTTTTTGATTTCCGTATAACATTTTTAATTTTTTTTGACAGGAGAAGGGTTAAATGTGTTGTTTCGGTATAAATTCAATTTCCAGTCCGCAGCCTGTAAGTTCGTCCCATTCACAGATTCGGGCCAATGTTCCTAGCTTTTTTGGAGCTTCGGCTCTCTGTCAAAAAATTGCACATATCTGGAAGCAGTTCTGCGATGCAATCTCAGATTGTTTTTCTAAAGCCTATCGTTGGATCACCTCTCCTTTTGCTCCTCCAGCCTATCCTATAATCAATAGGAACATGTCCAAAGAAGCGTTGCAAAAGATTTATTGGGGACTAGGAAGGGAGAACAAGTGGAGGGAATGCATCGATGGAGCATACCACCACTTGGGCAAACATGTTTTTGATCGCGGGACTCATCGAGGGACTGTTGAGCCTGGATTTATCGCCAGCATGGAAGAGGCCTGTGGATTTGTTAACAATTTCATCAACTCTAAAATCGATGCCAACTGGTATTTACTCCTCCACAAACATACTTGCGCCCACTTCAATGGAGACCGGACGGCTTTCTTAATGGGCCAAGAAAAAGTCGGCGTTTTCCGCGGCAGCGATGATTATGTCAGCTGCACACCGAAAGGGGCACCTTATGCTGTGACCCCAGAAGCCCGAATTGAATTCCAAGCTTTAGACGAAGCCTTAAAAAGAGAATTGGGAGAATCTTATGGTTTAGGCGTAATGGTCTATACCGATTCTTCCCAGACTTTGACACGCTTAAACTATAAAACGATGAGCCGAGACCAAGTCCGTCGTGTCTTCAATAAATTTTTATTTGGGTTTTATCAAGAAGTCGAAAGAGCAACGACGGCTGATCAGAGATTGTGGGCGATTGCAAAATTACAGCAGAGATTAGAATGGCTGCATCCGGTGAGAGACGGAACTGCCCGTACAAATACCGCCTTAATGAATAAATTTCTTACCGATTATGGATTCCATTCTGCGCTCTTGGAATACCCTCATGTCTCTACCAGCTATGGATTAACGCGATGGAAACAATACTTGCAAAATGGTCTCCTCAAATGGGAAGAGCAACGCGCAAGGCTCAATTCAACTTCTTAATCCGAAATCAATTGGACCTTTCCTAAATCAAAGTCGAAATAAGCGCCGACCACTTTAACTTTTTTCTTCTCGATGAGCGGGGCAATAATGGATGAATTTTTTAATGTTTCTACACCCTTTTTCACATTGCAATTAATCGCATTGGTCAGGGCGTTTGCCCCGATGATTTCACAATTTTTCAATGCGTCTTTAATCAACGGGTAGATTGCCTCTAAAAAATCTGGCACATGTTCACTTCCTTGAAGAGAAGCCTTAACGGCCCCGCAATTTTGATGGCCTAGGACCATGATAAGAGGAGATTTGAGTATTTCAACAGCGAATTCAACGCTGCCTATCTCAATAGGTCCAAGGACATTTCCGGCAACTCTGACGACAAAGAGCTCTCCTAACCCTCGATCAAAGATGACCTCTGGAGGAACTCGGGAGTCCGAACATCCCACAATCACTGCAAAAGGGGTTTGGTTTTCGAGGAGTTTGTCCTTAGCTTCTGCCATATAAGAGAGGTGCTGCATTTCTCCTTTAACAAAATGATGATTGCCTTCCATGAGCATAGAGAGTGCTTGCATCGGGGTAGGCGATGAGGGCTTCGCAGTTGCAGCAGCTTGTATCGAGCTTTGAAGGATCAGTGCGCTTGTGATGATCGAAATCATCGTTTTAAATCTGGCCAAAGACATAAATATCCTCAATTGACTCTGATTTTCTATTGGCGAGGAGTTTTGCAATTCCCTCTTTATTTTGTTATTAACCGGATCAGCCTTTGATTACAAGATGGGGTTTGAGGCGGGCGACCCTGTTGGCAAGTTTAGCCTCCTGGACGGCAGCAACGACGCTATCGACATCTTTGTACGCATCGGGCATTTCTTCAGCGACTGTCCGATGCGATGACGCTAAGACAGTGACTCCTTGCCCAGCCATATGTTCCATGACATTATGCCCTTTCCAAGCAGCCATGGACTTAACTCGGCTGCGCGCCCGGCCCGCCCCATGGCAAGAACTGCACCAAGTCAACGGATTGCCAAGGCCGACCATCAAATGGCTGGCGCGGCCCATGTCGCCAGGAACAAGGACAGGCTGCCCTGTTTTGCGAAATAGAGGAGAGAGTTCCTCCGCACCAGGACCCAATGCTCGAGTCGCGCCTTTGCGATGGATGCAAAGGCAGCGCGGCTTTCCATCGACAATATGGGTCTCAAATTTTGCGATATTGTGACAGACGTCGTAGACGAGATGAATGTTTTCCGGAGGAGTGCCGAGGACTTCATGAAAAGCGGTACGCACTTCATGAAGAATTTGCTGTCGGTTATTGAAAGCAAAATTGGCGGCAGCAGCCATGGCGCGAAAGTAATTTTGTCCAGCCTCGCTTTTGATCGGCGCAGCGACGAGTTGTCGATCCGGAAGATCCTTGTCATAGCCTTGGCGGATGAAGGCATTCAAAGCATCCTGGCACACTTGATGGCCGAAACCGCGCGACCCTGAATGGATCAACACATAAGTCAGACCTTGTTCGACGCCCCAGCTGCTGGCGATTTTAGGGAGATAGATCGTTTCGATTTCTCCGATTTCGACAAAGTGATTGCCAGAGCCAATGCTGCCGAGTTGATCTTTGCCGCGCGCTTTGGCTTGCGCAGAAATTAATGAGGGATCGGCATTTTCGATTTTTCCATTGCTCTCGATATGTTCAAGATCTATGGGGAAGCCAAATCCTTTTTCGACAGACCAACGCGCACCTTGCTTCAAAAGTTCTAAGTAATCTCTTTCGCTGACGCTTCGTGAATGTTTTTGACCTCTTCCGACGCCTGATGGAACATACTCAAAGATCCGTTGGATCAAATCCCTCTTGATGTTGTCTTTGAGTTTAGCAAAAGCTTCCGGAACAATAGCGAGACGAACCCCGCAGTTGATATCATAGCCGACGCCGCCTGGACTAATGACACCGTTTTCTGCATCCATAGCAGCAACCCCACCGATGGGAAAGCCATACCCCCAATGAATATCAGGCATTGCAATGCTATAACCGACAATGCCAGGCAAACAGGCGACATTACGTACCTGTTCAACAGGTTTGTCGATTTCGATATCTTTGAGAAGTTCTTCTGTAGCGATGATCAGTCCCGGAACTCTCATCCCGCCTTCTTGAGGGACAAGATAAGTCGCAGGAGCGATCTGTTTTAAATTAGACATCGACAACCATCTCCCAGTGTAACATGTTTTGATCACCCGATTGGATATTGCCATGAAAGCTGACAGCCTTGAACGGGCAGCCAAATTCAGTGTCTGCCATGGCAACGATTTCATTTAAGGAGATGATCACTTCTTCAAGCGAATTTTGCGATTGTGAACGATAAAATTTGATCAGCGGAGGAAATTGGAAAGCTAAGGCCAATTGCGCATGCTGATGCAATTCTTGGATTGAATAGCCGCGAATTAAAAAAGCGATATCTGCTGTGTGCTCAAATTCATCGAAAGGAGAAAGTAGAGTGCGCTCCCAAAGCGATTGATAGTGGAGAAAGATCAACTCTTTAGCAATCCCCGCAGGTCCAATTGTAAATGAAGGCTGTGGGATAGAGGGGAGAATCGTTTGAAATTTCGAGAAAGAATGTCGTCCGAGGAAAGCCAGCGTTAAATGACGAGTTTCTTCAGGGATCATTCTAGCAGGAGGATAATCTTTGGGCCATGGCGCTAGAGCTTGCGCTCCAAAAAAAAGGCGTTTTGAATCTTCCTCTTCCAGGAGGGAATTGCAATTCCCTCCTGGTTGTAGATCATTCATCTTGGGTTTCCACTATACCGCGCTCCGTCAGGTTTTGTGAATTTGGACTGGCTGCGGCTTTGCCCAATCGATCCTCTTCCTCAGTCATAGTTTTCACTATGGCTTCGTCATTCGGACCGCAAGCTTCGATTGTGCTTTGCCTCGCTGAGTCCAAATTCACAAAACCTTCCTGCGCGCGGTATATCATATCGTCCGTGTGGAGCAGAAGCATCCCTTCATTTCCAAAGGGGGCAAAACGATCGACCTTCCCTTGAAAATCTAGACTTTTTCTCCCAAAGATTTCGACAATTCCGCCATTTCCAGATTTCTCGCCACCGCAAGCGCTAATGGAACCGTAAAAGTAGGTTTTTTCTTCGGACCCAATGATGACCTGTCCCGCGTCGCCCTCATCAACGGCATCGACAAGAATGGAAGTGGCTTCATCGATGAAAGTCAATTGTGCAATGATTCCAGGATTAGGCTCTCCAGCATCTGCACCAATGATCACTTTTCCTCCTCCTTTGTTTCCAGAGGCATCGAGATTCGAATTCTCAAAAAGGAAGATGCGTTCCCCTAAGATGTGTATTTCGCCGCCAATCCCCTTTTCACTTTCTACTGTGATGGCGCCAGAAACGATAGTGTCGCCCTTGTTTGCAACTAAATAAGCCAAGCCTTTTTGTCCTTCAACCCCGATCACATCGATAAAGCCAGAATGGCGAATCGCAACAGAATAGGAATTGCCGTCTGCTTTCAATTCAGCTTTGGAGGCGATGATCACACCTGAATTGTCGATGCCTGTCTCTTCATTCTCATATTTGATTGGAGAAGAGAAAGTACCGATTTTTTCTCCATTAGACTGATTTAAAATGATATCCCGTCCAGCAGCAAAAGCAACCGTTCCACGCGATGCATCGACGACACCTCTATTTTCCACTTGATATCCCATCAAATAGACGTCATTTTCCCAAGCTTTGATTCGCCCCCTATTGGTGATGGGCGCTTTTGAATCTCCCTGAATGAAAACATCCCGTTCGCCATCGATGAGCGGACAAGGGCAAGCAGGAAGAGAAGAAGCAAGAAATCCATAGGTGTCAACGTATCCGCTTTCATCAACAAATACTCCGTTAGGATTGATCAAATAGATACTGCCATTAGATTTTAGGGTGCCTAAGAGCGTGCTCGGCTTATCAGAGACTACCTCAACAACAGCAATAGATTGTGCAGAGGGTTGATGAAGATCGATCAACTCGCCCTCATCAATGGAGAAATCGTCCCAAAAAATATAGGCATCCTCACTTACAGTGATGATGAATGTGTGTGCGTCGATATTTTCGACATGTAACGTTCCCTGAATAGGATTGGGATTGGAAGGAGCTGCGAAGCCTAAAGACCCAGCGCCTAAACTGCAAGTGAGCAGCTGCCAAGATGCTATTCGGAAAAAGTGTGGCTTTCTCATAAAACCCTCCCTGTTACGGAGATTCGCTTGAATTGTTATCGGATCCGTCTTGCTGGCCTTCAGGGACATATTCCTTTTCTGATTTTCCGTTTTCTTGCGAAGAATTAGAAGAAGTATCGTCATCATAAGAGTCCGTGTTCTTGCTTGCCGTATCTGGCGTTTCCGATCCATCTGCTTCAGGAATGGATCCTTCTGTCCCCTGACCTGGGGGAAAAGGGAAATCTTTGGCCCCGATCAGTTCTCTGTCGAATTCACTAAACCCATCAGCATTGATGATTGTCGCATATATTAACATTCCACAGAGTCCAAGACATATTTTTTTCATAAAAATCCTTAAAATTCTCAGGAGTACAAGTTTTTTTCTCTTTCTGAGATCTTGCAAAATTTGTCAAATGATATAAAGTGAAAATTTGAACTAGAAGGGGGAAAGGGATATGGCAAACGAAAAAGAGATCGTTCTAATTACGGGTGCAAGCGGTCGGATTGGGTTTAAATCCGCTGAATTTTTTTCGAAAGATTTTCGCATTGTCGGATTCGACATCTTCTTGGCAGGACATTTGCCAGGAGCGGAATTTGTCGTTGTCGATTTGGCAACAGATCAAAGCACGAAGGAAGGATTGGACTATGTCCAAAAAAATTATGGTCACAAGATCGCATCGGTTATTCACCTGGCAGCTTATTATAGCTTTTCAGCCCAACACAGCCCCCTGTACGATAAAATTACGGTACAGGGAACAGAGCGACTCTTGAGAGGGCTTCAACAATTCGACGTCGATCAATTTATTTTTTCTTCGACAATGCTCGTCCATAAACCGACCTGTCCTGGCGTAAAAATCACAGAAGATAGTCCAGTCGTCCCTCGCTGGGACTATCCCTTATCAAAAGTGAAGACCGAAGCTGCGATCCACAAAGAAAGGGGAAAGATTTCCACAGTGAACTTGCGCATTGCCGGGGTTTATGACGACCGATGCCATTCTATCCCTCTCTCCAACCAGGTCCAGCGCATTATTGAAAATCAGTTTGAAGCGCATGTTTTTGCAGGAGATGTCACTCATGGAGCTGCATTTGTGCATATGGACGATTTGATTGAAGCGATTGCATTGTGTGTTCAAAAGCGCAAAACACTCCCCCCCGAACTGACCCTGTTGATCGGCGAAGATGTCACCTTCAGCTACGATCAACTCCAACATCTCATGCAGAGGCAAATCCATGGAAAAGAATGGAAAACTTGGGGCATCCCTAAGCCAATCGCTAAGATTGGCGCTTGGGTCCAAGAACATCTCCTCAGGAAAAAAGGATTTATTAAACCTTGGATGATCGAAATTGCCGATGATCATTATGAATTGGACATCACACGTGCGAAGCAAACTCTCGGATGGACGCCAAAGCATCGTGTGGATCAAGTCATTCCGAAGTGGATCCAAGAACTTAAGACAGATCCTATCGAGTGGTATCATGAAAATAAACTCAAGGTGCCCCACGGCCTTGCACAAATGATAGAAAAATGACTGAAAAGAACAATCGAATCGCTCTTTTGACCGTCGCTTTAGGATGCTGGCTCATTGCACTGCCATTGACCCTCGGATATCAAGGACATCCTGTGGGGATTAGCGATATTCTCTGTGGGTTTTTATTCATGATTTTTGGTGTGTTTTCTTTAACTCCGATGCGCGTATGGTCAGGCTGGGCCGTTGGTATCGTAGGGGTATGGTTACAACTAGCGCCGCTTCTGTTTTGGGCGCCCTGTTCTTTAATGTACATGAATGATACTTTAGTCGGGGCTATTGCTATCGTCCTTTCATTTTTGCTCGCAAAGAAAGAAGAAACGATGAGTGGAAATGGCTGTCCGAAAGGCTGGTCCTACAATCCTTCTGGATGGGAACACCGCATCCCCACAGTGGCCCTTGCGATGCTATGCTGGTTTTTTTCTCGCTATATGGCAGCATTTCAGCTCGGTTACATCGATCATATGTGGGATCCCTTTTTCGTCGATGGCACTTTACGGGTCATCACATCGAATATTTCGAAGAGTTTCCCCGTTTCCGATGCGGGGATGGGATCGGTTTGCTACACGCTAGAATTTCTTCTGGGATGGCAGGGAAGTTCAAGGCGTTGGTTTAACATGCCTTGGCTTGTCTTCGCCTTTGCATTTCTAGTCATCCCGGTTGGGATTATCAGCATTACGTTGATCATTTTGCAGCCCGTCGTTGTGGGAGCCTGGTGCTCTTGGTGCCTAGCAACTGCTGTCTGTATGCTCGTGATGATTATTCTCACCGCTGGAGAGTTGGCGGGTGCCTTCCAGTTTTTAAAAGAGGTGGCACAAAAAGGCGATTCGATATGGCAGGCTTTCTGGAAAGGAGGAGTGCCTAATTTCGATATTGTTGCAGCCAAACCGCGCAGTCGCCCATTAAAGAAACTTTCGTTTGGGGTCACATTTCCTTGGAATCTTGTCGTCTCCGTCATTTTAGGAATTTGGCTTATGGCCAGCCCTTCTCTTTTAAACCTTCAAGGAGGCCTTGCAATGAGCAACTATATCGAAGGCCCCATGATTGTCGCCTTTTCTATGATTGCCTTTGCGGAGGTGTTCCGCAGCATTCGCTATCTAAACATCCTATTTGGCATCGTTCTCATCCTCGCTCCCTGGACCTCTGCGGGGAGCCCCTTGCCTGGGATCTTGAATAATACCCTCAGTGGAATTTTAATGATTGCCCTTTCCTTCCGTAAGGGGAAAGTCTCAGAACGCTACGGTGCCTGGGAAAGGCTCATCTTTTAGTTTTCTTTAAAAAAGAGCTCTATACAGGGTCAAAAAAGAGAGAGTTTCAGTCGCAAGTTATTCATTAATAGCTGGTTACAAATTTTTGAATCCTCAAAAAAACCTTGTCTTCAAATGGTAATTTAGAATACAATGATGGTTAACTTAAAAGAGGATGTTATGTCTACCCACCCAATCCAACCACCTGAACATTTGGTTAAGGATTTCCAAGGTTGCTGGAACTCGGCAATTACTTCTGGATCTCCAGACCCTCGTCTTGCAGGTTTGCAACCAATTATCTGCGAAGATCAAGATAGAGGAGCTGGGGTTCAGGTATCCCCTTGTCGAGTTATCTTTATTTCTCCTTCTAACGAAGAAGATCCGATTAATGCATACTACAATAACCGGACCGAAAAAATCATTATTGGAACCCCTCCTTCATCGCGCGATATAGAAAATCAGGATAAGATCAAGCAGTTTCAGCCTGAAAAATTAAATCATAAAAAAGAATTAAATGATAAAACGCCTGTTGAGCCCGACCAAAGCCAATACAAAGCGGAACAGCAAGTGAAGGTTGAGAATGAAAACTTTGAATTTAGAAGCAGGGCGGCTAAAGGGGTGACCGTTGCAGTTGTACTAACGGCTTTTTTTGGATTTGTATTCACTTTTCTTATTCCCATCCCTATTATAGGAACACTCATTGGAGTTGCTATCGGCGGAGTACTCAGCGCTTTAGGAATTCCTTTAGTTCTGTCCAAAATGGAAATGGACAAGACTGGCAAGGGAACGTGGATAGGATAAAATCTATCTGTTCGAGCTCTAATGGGTAACAAGGCCAAATTTCCAAATAGCCCAAAAAGATCTGAGACCTCAGCACAGTTAATTTTTTCTCTCGAATAATCCACGTTTTTTCGAATCCATTTGCAGAAAATTCCTAAGTTTATGTATGTTACTGATTCCTTTTGATAAAATCTCAGGATTCACACAAAAGGAACAGAGTCAACAAGATTGGTTCAAGTCTTTCTTAACATCAGAAATGAAGTGATGTGCAAGCAAAATAGAGCTTGTGCGGATAAGTGAGTATAATAACTCAGCTTATTTGCCTGTAAATTTTTTATATTTTTCAAAGGCAAATTGCTTAAAGAACTAATATTCTTTGAGAATTTGATCTTGGTTCAGATTGAATGCTGGCAGCGTGGATGAGGCATGCAAGTCGAACGAAGCTCTAGGGCAACTTGGAGCTTAGTGGCGGAAGGGTTAGTAATACATGAATAACTTGCCTTTTACCTGGGGATAACGGCTGGAAACGGCCGCTAATACCGAATGAGGTGGCTGAGGGAGACCTTGGCCTATCAAAGTAGGGGACCTTGAAAGAGGCCTTGCGGTAGAAGAGAGGTTCATGGGATATCAGCTAGTTGGTGTGGTAAAGGCGCACCAAGGCAAAGACGTCTAGGCGGATTGAGAGATTGACCGCCAACATTGGGACTGAGATACTGCCCAGACTCCTACGGGAGGCTGCAGTCGAGGATCTTTCGCAATGGGCGCAAGCCTGACGAAGCGACGCTGCGTGAGCGATGAAGGCCTTCGGGTCGTAAAGCTCTTTCGTGCAAGAACAAGGGAAGGGTGTGAATAACATTCTGACTTGAGAGTACTGCGTAAAGAAGCACCGGCTAACTCCGTGCCAGCAGCTGCGGTAATACGGAGAGTGCAAGCATTAATCGGAATTATTGGGCGTAAAGGGCGCGTAGGCGGAGAAGAAAGTCAGATGTGAAATTCCGAAGCTCAACTTCGGAGCTGCATTTGAAACTGTTTTTCTAGAGGATTGACGGAGAAAACGGAATTCCACGTGTAGCGGTGAAATGCGTAGATATGTGGAAGAACACCAGTGGCGAAAGCGGTTTTCTAGTTAATACCTGACGCTGAGGCGCGAGAGCAAGGGGAGCAAACAGGATTAGATACCCTGGTAGTCCTTGCCGTAAACGATGTATACTTGGTGTAGTTGGGCTCAACCCCGACTGTGTCGAAGCTAACGCGATAAGTATACCGCCTGGGGAGTACGCTCGCAAGGGTGAAACTCAAAAGAATTGACGGGGGCCCGCACAAGCAGTGGAGCATGTGGTTTAATTCGATGCAACGCGAAGAACCTTACCCAGGCTCGAAATGTAATGGGCGATACCAGAGATGGTATTATCCGCAAGGACTATTATATAGGTGCTGCATGGCTGTCGTCAGCTCGTGCCGTGAGGTGTTGGGTTAAGTCCCGCAACGAGCGCAACCCTTATCATTAGTTGCCAACACGCGAGGTGGGGACTCTAATGAGACTGCCTGGGTTAACCAGGAGGAAGGTGAGGATGATGTCAAGTCCGCATGGCCTTTATGTCTGGGGCTACACACGTGCTACAATGGTCGGTACAGAAGGCAGCAAGACCGTAAGGTGGAGCAAATCCGAAAAGCCGATCACAGTTCAGATTGTAGTCTGCAACTCGACTACATGAAGTTGGAATTGCTAGTAATGACGTGTCAGCAACAACGTCGTGAATACGTTCCCGGGCCTTGTACACACCGCCCGTCACATCATGGGAGTTGGTTTTACCCGAAGACACTGACTTAACCGCAAGGGGAGAGGTTTCTAAGGTAAGGCCGATGACTGGGATGAAGTCGTAACAAGGTAGCCCTACCGGAAGGTGGGGCTGGATCACCTCCTTTAAAGGACAAACTACTCACAGTAGTCCTTAAGGTTGAGACAAGCTTTATTTTGCCCACGTCACTTCGTTTCTGCTGTTAAGAATCCGACAAAGTCAGGGGGTTTAGCTCAGTTGGTAGAGCATCTGATTTGCATTCAGAGGGTCAGGAGTTCGAGTCTCCTAACCTCCATTGAATCAAGCGGTTATAGCTCAGTTGGTTAGAGCGCGACACTGATAATGTCGAGGTCCCTAGTTCAAGTCTAGGTAACCGCATCCTTTTCATTTTACGAAAAGGATTAGCTATCTCGAAAGTCGAATAGAGTCAAAAAGAAAATAATCTCAAATAAAATAAAGCGACCAATAACAAAGATAAAGTGTGTAACAACACGGAAGTCTTAAAATGTGGTAAATCAGTAGAGACACTACTGAAACAATTCACTGATGAAAATTGGCGCTTGAGAACAAAAATTGTTTTAAGAACATTGGCGAAAAATTGAATACTTTTAACAGCTAAAAGTTTTATGTGATCAAGCTGTTAAGGGCTGTTGGTGGATGCCTTGGTATCGAAAGGCGAAGAAGGACGTGTAAACCTGCGAAAAGCTTCGGAGAGCCGGAAAAGGCGTCGACCCGGAGATGTCCGAATGGGGAAACCCGATGGAAGTAATGCTCCATCATCGATGACTGAATACATAGGTCATACGAAGCGAGACCTGCCGAAGTGACACATCTCAGTAGGCAGAGGAGAAGAAATCTATAAGAGATTCCCATAGTAGCGGCGAGCGAAGTGGGAAGAGCCTAAACCAGGGATTCTATTCCTGGGGTTGTAGGGCCAGTCATTAAAGTTAACGTAGACCTAGCAGAACGGCATGGGAAGGCCGGCGAGACAGGGTGAGAGCCCCGTAAGCGAAAGGATAAGCGTAAGCGAGATTGGTACCTGAGTAAGACCGGGCACGGGAAATCCGGTCTGAATCTGGGGGGACCACCCTCTAAGGCTAAATACTCATCGATAACCGATAGCGAACCAGTACCGCGAGGGAAAGGCGAAAAGAACCCCTGTTAGGGGAGTGAAATAGAACCTGAAACCAACAGCTTACAAACGGTCGGAGGCCTATGCTCCTTAAAGGAGAACGGCTGACGGCGTGCCTTTTGCATGATGAGCCAGCGAGTTAAGCTATATGGCAAGGTTAAGGGACCAACGTTCCGGAGCCAAAGCGAAAGCGAGTGTGAATAGCGCGAGCAGTCATATGGCTTAGACACGAAACCAAGTGATCTATCCATGACCAGGATGAAGCCCGGGTAACACCGTGTGGAGGTCCGAACTAGTGTCTGTTGAAAAAGCCTTGGATGAGTTGTGGATAGGGGTGAAAGGCCAATCAAACTTGGAGATATCTTGTTCTCTCCGAAATAACTTTAGGGTTAACCTCAGCGCAACCGACTCGGGGGTAGAGCACTGGATCCACAAGGGAGGCTACCGCCTTACCGAAGGGAACCAAACTCCGAATACCGGGAAGGGAGCTGGGAGATAGACTGTGGGGGATAAGCTTCATAGTCAAAAGGGGAACAGCCCAGATCGTCGATTAAGGCCCCAAATTCTATGCTAAGTGAGTAAGGAAGTAAAGTTTCAGAGACAGTTGGGATGTTGGCTTAGAGGCAGCCATCATTTAAAGAGTGCGTAACAGCTCACCAATCAAGAGACTTTGCGCCGATAATAGACGGGACTAAAGCATAGAGCCGAAATCACGGGTGTGCAGCAATGCACGCGGTAGGAGAGCGTAGTATGTGCAGAGAAGATGTACCGAAAGGAGCGTTGGAGCGCATACTAGTGAGGATGCATGGCATGAGTAAACGATAAAGGAAGTGAAAATCTTCCTCGCCGAAAACCTAAGGATTCCAGGGTAAAGCTCGTCTTCCCTGGGTTAGCCGGACCCTAAGTCAAGGCTGAAAAGCGTAGATGATGGGAAGCAGGTTAAACATTCCTGCGCCACCGAAGACAATGACAACGGGATGACAAAGTAAGTTAAGCATGCGGACAATTGGAAAAGTCCGTGCAGCTATGAGACCGGCCTGTAGGAAAATCCGCAGGCACAAAGTCAGGTAGCAGCCAAGTGGAACCCACTGGGGAAACGAAGATGTAGCGCGAAGCTTTCAAGAAATAATCTCTAGTCGTCGAAGGTGACCGTACCAAAACCGACACAGGTGGGTGTGATGAAAATTCTCAGGCGCGCGAGATAACTCTCGTTAAGGAACTCTGCAAATTACCCTCGTAACTTCGGAAGAAGAGGGGCCGGATTTCGTGATTTCCTTCGCGGAGAAAGCGAAAACCGGCCGAAGAGAAATGGCCCAGGCGACTGTTTAACAAAAACACAGCACTATGCAAAGTCGTCTAAGACGACGTATATGGTGTGAAGCCTGCCCAATGCCAAAAGGTCAAAAGGAGACGTTAGCTCGCAAGAGCAACGCGTTGAATTTAAGCCCTGGTGAATGGCGGCCGTAACTATAACGGTCCTAAGGTAGCGAAATTCCTTGTCGGGTAAGTTCCGACCTGCACGAATGGCCTAACGATCTGGGCACTGTCTCAACGGGAGACTCGGTGAAATTGTAGTAGCGGTGAAGATGCCGTTTACCCGCAACAAGACGGAAAGACCCCGTGAACCTTTACTGTACTCTGATATTGGCTTTTGACTTTCCATGTGTAGGATAACCGGGAGACAGAGAAACGGGCTCGTTAGGGTCTGTGGAGTCAACGTTGAAATACCGGTCTTGGAGAGTCGGAAATCTAACGATCGCCCATGAAACTGGGCATCGGACAATGTCAGACGGGCAGTTTGACTGGGGCGGTATCCTCCCAAAAAGTAACGGAGGAGTCCAAAGCTAGCCTCATCGTGGTTGGCAATCACGAAATGAGCGTAAAGGTATAAGGCTGGTTAACTGCGAGACCAACAAGTCGAGCAGGTACGAAAGTAGGGCTTAGTGATCCGGCGGTAGAAAGTGGAATCGCCGTCGCTTAACGGATAAAAGGTACTCCGGGGATAACAGGCTTATCGCCACCAAGAGTTCATATCGACGTGGCGGTTTGGCACCTCGATGTCGACTCATCGCATCCTGGGGCTGGAGAAGGTCCCAAGGGTTTGGCTGTTCGCCAATTAAAGCGGTACGCGAGTTGGGTTCAAAACGTCGTGAGACAGTTTGGTCCCTATCTGTTGTGGGCGCAGGATATTTGAGAAGAGCTGCTTCTAGTACGAGAGGACCGAAGTGGACGAACCAATGGTGTGCTGGTTGTACTGCCAAGTGCATAGCCAGGTAGCTATGTTCGGAAAGGATAAGCGTTGAAAGCATCTAAACGCCAAGCCTCCTTCAAGATAAGATATCCCAATGAGACCCCCTGAAGATGACAGGGTAGATAGGTTGGATGTGTAAGCGCAGCAATGCGTTGAGCTAACCAATACTAATAGGTTCACTGGCTTGATCACTTTATTTTTCATCAATGGCATGGGGTCCCTAAGATAGGGAGCAAGTCATTGATGGTGCTGTTAAGCGCCAATGGAACTTAAAACAAGAGGACTAGTCCAAAGGGGCAACCCCCTGAAAGATAAAGCCTCTAATCAAGCGTCAATTTTCATAAGTGATAAAGTTCTTTAAGACTCATTCGACAAATCGTCTTGGTGGCAATAGAGAAGGGGAAATACCTGATCCCATCCCGAACTCAGAAGTCAAGCCCTTCCTCGCCGATGGTACTGTACGCAAGAGTATGGGAGAGTAGGTCGCCGCCAAGTTTTTCTTCACGCCCCAGCAGCGAAAGTTCCTGGGGCTTTTTTTATGTTTTATTTGATCAAGTTATTTGAGTAATATCCCTAATCGTTACCCACAAGCTCTTAAACATACCCTGCTCCCCACAACATGTCTTTGAATCTCGTATAGCCTTTCCAGATCGTTTGCCACCCAGGCTCTCCATCCGATTTGCGTCCTATAAAGCCGCCTAAGCGCGCAAGGCAACGCCAATAATCTCTCACCGTTTTAAGCTTCACTCTCAGCCGCTGCTCCATAAGCATAATACAGCACTGGGGTACTACTTCTTCGACTCGCGTTTCTGGCGACAATCGGCAGTGCTCTCTCATCGCCAAGAGTTGTGTTGCTATCACTCCAATAATTCCAACTGAACAGCCCTCTTCTGTAGACGAGTGTCTTTCATATTGACGTTAGAGAATTGTTGATGAATCCATTGGTAGTTCATGATACCTGCTCCTTGTGAAAAGCGAAACAGGATACTAAATTTTAGATTTGTGGGTAACGATCAGCTTGATGTTCCCTTTGATAAAAAGGAAAAGGATTTCATCCTTCTACAATTAAATTTTTTTGATTAGGAAAAGAGGTGTTCCAAGTAATCGAAACCATTTTACTAATAGTGAGTTCTTCCCCCTTATGACTGATCCTTGCCTTTTTACTAATGAGTTCTTCTCCCTTATGACTGATCGTTGCCTTTTGAAATGTTTGCTTATCTCTTTTCCAATTTCTTTCCCAAGTTATTGCATCGTATATTGCTTCGCAAGTTTTTAGAAGCGACTGATTCTTTTTTGGAGCAACGCAGAAGCTAAGTATTTTTATGCCTATACTGATAGTTATCGCTATGTCTTTTTTAATCCCAGAAAACCCTGTAATATTGCCAAAGTATCTGCCTGTAAAACGGTCAGAAATTTCAGTGGGGATAGCCAAGAAAATTGTTTTAAAAAGGATTTTCACAACTTGTGCGGCGCCAGCGAGCAGAAAAAGTGGAACTCTACAAATATGAGACACCCTTCTGACGGTTTCAATTTGTATTTCTTTCATTTCTTGGTCGAATTTTTCCTGCTGATAATCTCTTTTCCATTTGTTAAGTAAAAAGGGCTTTGCTTTTTTGTGTAAAGCTTCAAGGTCTTCTCTTTGTTTTTCCTCTAATTGTGCTTCAACAAACTCTTTGGAAGAGGAATAATAGTCTTGCTCTACCTCTGACATCTCCCGCTTTTCGATTATTCGCTTCGCAAGAAGGTCGCAAATAATCTCATCCGCAACTTCTTTGCCTTTTATGGTAAACTCGAACTCTCCATTTGTTCCTTCAATGACTAAGCCTCTAGGCAAGTTCCATGTCGGATATCTAGTTAATCCGGCTACCATAATAATTTCCTGTTTTTAACGAAAATTTGAAAATTTTTAATTTTATTCCTAAATACAATATATCATAACTCAACGTTTAAAGTAATTATATTTTAAATTAAATTTTAAATTAATTACATTTTTCGGTTAATGATGTGTTTTCCCAAGTATCTAATTGTGAGAATAATATGATTAAAACTATAAGAGATTGGTTTTCAAAAGGGTAGATTGATACAGTCTTTGAGTTGATGTTCTCTTTGATAAAAAAGGAAGGGGGGATTTCATCCTTCTACGAGAGAAGAATTGTATTCGTCCGAATCAGAAAAAGGGATATCTAACAGTGAGTGTTCCGCGAGCTGAAGCGACAATGAGGGCTTCTGATTTACAAGTAATCTGATGATCTTGAATTTTTGAAAAATTTCCATTTCCTCAGCTAATGTAATAAACAGACTAAGTACTTCTTTTGGTGATTTAAGGGGAACTCCATTGTAGGTATTCTTCTTTTCACTTTCAGCTTGATCTCTGATCTCAGCAAGGTTTTTTAGAGTTACGACCCTTCTTGTGGAATCTTTTGATCTGTCGTCTCCTCTACTAAACTTGTCTATTAGTTGGAAAAGAATACCTCGCTCATAGGATGAGAATTTACAAAAAAAATACTCTACATCTTTTATTAATATTTCATCTAAAGTTGTAATATCTTCTGCTGTAACATTTAACTTTTTTGCTAGTTCCAGGCTACCATAAATATATTCATTTCGATATTTGACGTAATTGCTATAGGCTAATCTCAATTTTTCTGGAACTGATGCAAATGGGTCTATTCCTTTATTGTCGTCACCTTTAGAAGTATTGTTCGATGTCTTGGGGGCTTCTTCAATAATTTTTTTATCGTTGTTAACTCTCTCGGCTTTAGGAAAACTGTGGTTCCAGATTTTGGAAACTGCCATACTAATAGTGAACTTTTGAGTGGTTGTTTGACCATTAGGCATGATCAGTATTTCCCCATCTGTTGACTGAGCCACTTCCCAAATTATTGTCTTGCATATTCCTTCGCAAGTTTGTAGAAACGACACGTCCTTTTCGGGAGCAAAGCAGGAATCAAGTATTCTTATGCCCAAACCAATAGTTATGGCCATATCCATTTTGATCCCAGCAAATCCTATAATATTGCCAACGTGCCGGCGTGTAGCACAGTCATAAATTTCAGTTGGAATCATTAAGAAAATTGCTTTAAAAAAGATCTTCACAACTTGTACAGCAACAGCGAGCAGATAAAGTGGAATTCTCGAAACATGAGAAATTGTTCTGATAGTTGTTTTGTTCATTTCTTTCTGCTGATAATCTCTTTCCCAATCATTAAGCAGAGACTCTTCTGCTATGACCAGAAGCTCGCTCACCGCTTGAGAAATACCATTATTCTCAAACAATTCTTCACTCCTCTTATTAAATGATAATTCACTAGTATTGTCTATGCCAAGCAACGATTCAGTATGGCCTGTGTCCGACTTTTTCTCATCGTTTTCTACGTCCGAATTTTCCCCTATCTTTTGCTCATTTTTTGTTATGTTCGAATTTTCCTCTTCGTCTTTTAGTTTTTTCAAAACAAGGGTATAAACTATATTTTTAGCTTTTTCTTTGCCTTGCGGAGTCAGTTGAAACTTTCCAGCATCAGTTTTAGTGACTAAACCGGAGCTTTCTCCTGATACATTCCATCCCGAATATCCAGTTAATCCAGCTACCATAATAATTTCTTCTTTTTAATGATCTGTCTTTCTGTTTTTATTTATAATATACCATAATTAAATATTTTATTTCAACTAATTGCATTTAGTTGTAAGCGTTTTTTTGAAATGTCCGCTTTGCGTTAAATAGAAATGTCCTCTCCTGGTAGTAAGGTATTTATTACCAAGGAGGTAATTCAATGGAAAGAATTATCACTATGAGTACCAAAGAGTTAGATAGGGCTGAGGTCCTTTCTAAACTAAAGCAGAAAGCTCTTTCCCAAACCCAAGCTGCTGATGTTCTAGGCATTAGTTGTAGACAGGTCAGGAGACTTTATAAAGGGTATAAAGAAATGGGGCTAATTAATTTTTATTTTAATTATACCATAAAGTGCATTGCATTACAAAGGATAATTCACTTTTTTAAAGTAGACGCAACTAATTAGCTCTATTACTCACCTTACGCAAATCGGTAAAAATTTCTTGACAAGGCCTGTCTTTTTTTCGTAGTCTTGTTCAATTTTTTGGAGAAAAAATGAACAGACTACTCGATATCTATTCGGATTACTTGATTGCTCAGAATCAATATGCAACAGCAGTTGGTCTCTCAGATCTCTTAGAAGGCCGGATTAGTCATGACAAAATTACTAGATTTTTGAACAGCAATGAATTTTCATCCAAAGAGCTATGGGAATACATCAAGCCGGAAATTCGCAAGATTGAACAAGATGTAGGAGGAGTGCTTATTTTTGATGACACGATTGAAGAGAAGACCTACACGGACGAAAATGAGATTATTTGCTGGCATTACTCGCATGCCAAGGGAAGATGTGTGAAGGGGGTCAACCTTTTATCATGTCTTGCTCGCTACGGAGATATTGCCTTACCCATTGCTTATGAGCCTATTTATAAAGACGTGCTTTTTTGTGATGTCGCCAGCAAAAAAGTAAAAAGACAGTCTTCAGTCAGTAAAAATCAAATGTTTCGATCTATGATTGCCCAAGCTGTAACCAATAAGGTTAAATTTGACTATATATTGTCTGATAATTGGTTCGGAGCGAAAAAAAATATGGAGTTTATTCATTATGATATGAAAAAGAAGTTTGTAATTGGGATCAAAGCTAATCGATTGGTCGCTCTTTCTGAAGAGGACAGAAAAAATGGTCAGTACCAAAATCTAAATGCATTACCACTCAAGGATGGAGAAAAAAGAATAGTCTGGCTAAAAGACATGTCTTTTTCTGTAGCACTCATTACAAAGATCTTCAAAAACGAAGACGGCTCTACAGGCACTCTATACCTTGTTACAAATGACTTAGAAAGTAGTGCTGACCGAATCTACGAAATCTACCAAAAACGGTGGCGCATAGAAGAATATCACAAATCGATCAAGCAGAACGCTAGCCTTGAGAAATCGCCGACTAAGGTTCTGCGCTCTCAAAAGAACCATATTTTTGCATCAATCATCGCTTATTGCAAGTTGGAATTTCTCCGAACTCAAACTTTTTTGAATCATTTTGCTCTGAAATATCAATTACTGATGAAGGCAAATCGAATGGCATTTTTAGAACTTGAACGGCTGCGGTTCAGAACTGGTTGCGATATGGTTGGAGCCCATTTTGCGTAAGGTGAGTCTATTAGTTTTAAGGATATAATTATATGCAGTTTATCTTGATTCAGAAGTAGAAGCAGCTCTGATAGTTAAAGAGGGAATTGCAAAACTTCTCGCTAGCAGAAAATCGATGATTTATGTGGCGAGGAGTTTTGCAATTCCCCTCTAAAGATTAGCGCTTGGGGTAATGGGGTTAGAATGGGCAATATACCCTTGTTTGAGCTCGGCGTGGTAGACGATCCATAGCCCCAATGAGACAATCCCTGTGGAAACTACGATCGTCCAAGAAATGGGCTCGCCTAAGAAAACGAGGCCGTTGAGAGAAGCAAAAATCGGGCTTAGGAGCCCCATGAAGGACAAGAAGGTTGCTGTAAACCGCTTTAAGAGCATGCCATATAGGTTATAGCAAATAATATTTGAAATTAAGGACATCAAGAGGGTCCCTTTTACGACGGGGGCGATATTTTCCATTGGGAAAGGAAGGGGATTCCATCCTTCTACGAGAAAAGAATGGGCAAAGGCTAAAAGGCCGCCAAATAGCATACTGGCGCCGTTTGCCATCAGCGGGGAAATAGCATGGTCTTTGACGATTAGCCGCAAAACAATCCATCCGTAAACAGAGCATAGGACCGCACCCATAATGGCAAGCGAGGGCCATGAGAAGAGGCTAAAGGCATTGAGCAGCTCTTCCGAGCCGGTTTGTGTTAGAAGCACAGGGATAAAACCCAGGAATCCAACACAAAGCCCAAGCCACTTACGCCTATTCATCTTTTCGTTGAAATGCAAGTAAGAAAAAAGCGCTGCAAAAAACGGCGAAAGGCTGTAGATGAAACAAGTTTTTGCTGCAGACAAATATTGGAGTCCCCAGAATTCTAGCGCATTAGTTAAGTAAATGCTGAAAAAAGCGAGCAGTATAATTGAAAAAATTTGAACGCGGCTCAATTTGAAAGAGGAGCGTTTAAAAATTGCTAAAAATCCTAGGAGCAAAAGCCCAGCTAGGACCATTCTTGCCCCAGTCAAAAAGAGGGGAGGACAATACTCTAAAGTGAGTTTGCCCAAAGAAAAGACGCTCGACCAGACAGCGTACATAAAAATGACAATGGGGATCGACATAGCCTCTAAAAAATAATTAAAATTATCGGCTCATCATATCAGCTAAAATAAATAGATTCAACGAATCTTTCAAAAAGTGATTCGGGATGAAAATATTTGTCACTGTTAATTATTTGCTTGATCCTTATACGGCGCGCGGTTAGGTTTGGCGAATTTTGACTCTGCGAGACGAAGCAAAATCGAAGCGAAGCGGCCGAACGAGCGAGACCATTGCTGAATAGCAAGGCGAGCGAGAAGGATCGATTTGGCAAAGTCGCAGCCTGTCAAAATTCACCAAACCTAATCGCGCGCCGTATAAGTACTAGGGAGAGGTATTTCTTAGAGAGCTTGTATTTGCGGCCTTTATTTGAGGGGTCGGCAACGGCTAAAAAGCCGTTTTTTGACCCACTGGAAACAGAGGGCTGCGCTTGTACGAGGTTTAAAACCGAAAAGCTCGCCAATTTGATGGCTTGTGATGGTTTCGAACTCTTGGAATAGTTGTAGAACTCTGCGCTGGCGTGCATCGAGCGCTCTGATTACATTGCTTTGATCGGTTGAGCTTTGAATCGCAGCCATATGTTTGAGAACATTTTCAAATGACGCCATCATTCCTTCGATGAAATACTCCATCTATTTTGTGATGTCATCTTTTTCCCGGCCAAGATAATAATTGTGAGAATCGCCGATGTTGAGCGCCTCGTAATAAGCTCCTAGGTTACGGGCATATGCTTCAGGTGGCATATAGATGATTGCCTTGGTTTGCACATCGCGTATGACATTTTGTCCATCGCGATATTTCGGCTGTGCTTAGAGGGAATTGCAAAATTCCTCTTATTATATTGCATTAATACCATGCTGTTTGCGATCGTGAAAATTGCACAACTTTCACGCAGCTAAAAATGGGCATTTACTTTTGAGGATGGGCATGAAAAATTTAAGAGCGTATGCGGTCATTCTCTTATCTGCGGGATTAACATTTTCCTATGCAGATCATTCCAATACAGTTGTTGCTACCATCAGCGTAGGGCAGAATCCAGCCGGAATTGCGATCACTCCCGATAATTTTTTTGGCTACGTTGCGAACAACAACGACAATTCAATCCCTGGTGAAGACACTGTGAGCGTATTAAATTTAACGTATAACACCCTCGAACAAACGATTAGCGACAGCAGTTTTAACGAACCTTATACGGTCACCATTAATCCAGCAGGAACAAAAGCTTATGTGACCAATAGTAATAGCACAACGGTGACCATCATAGACATAGCCACTCGTACAGTTTCAGGGACAATTGGCGGTTTTAACGGCCCTTCAGGTTTTGTCATCACTCCTGATGGGAATTATGCCTATGCCAATAATTATGGGGCAGGCCTTGATAGTGGCAACGGAACAACAGTGAATGTTGTTAACTTAAACACCAATGCCATTGTTGGATCGCCAATTACAGTAGGACAAGCTCCTGCCGCAATGGCTATCACACCCGATGGCGCCTATGTCTATGTTGTGAGTTATACCAATGGTAATCCAGGCATGGGCACAATCAGTATTATAAAAACAAGCGACAACTCTGTGCAACTCAACGCCATTACAGGTTTTTCCGGGCCATTTGCAATTGCAATCACACCCAATGGTAAATATGCTTATGTCACTAATTTTGGGAGCAATAATTTTTCACCTGTAGGGACTACAGTGAGTGTTGTTAATATAAGCAGCAATACCATTGTTGCAACGATCACTCTGGGAATACAGCCTTCTGGCATCGCCATTACACCCGATGGCTCCTCTGCATATGTGTCTAATTATAGCACAATTTATAATGGCGCTGGTTTCACTGATTTGACAGCTAGCCAAGGAACGATTGACATTATCGACATTCACACGAACGCGACAACCTCTCCCATCATAGGAGTTGGGTTTTCTCCTGATGCGATTGCGATATCACCCAATGGTCAATTTGCCTATGTGAGTAATTATACTTCCAATACGGTGAGCGTTATCGCATTACCATCGATACTCTATGACATTAATCGATTGGAGCCAATCTATTATTTACAACTTGACGAAACAATGACAAAATTGAAGCAAGCAGGACTGTTATGAATATATATACCGAAAGTAATTCAAAAGTTGGTTTTTGGTTGCGTTGGCTATGCGGTAAATTTTTCGTCTTCACTCGCGCCTTGTGCTTGCACAATGGTCGCTCGCTCCAGACAAAAAATTTACGCAGCCGCCTTGCCAAAATTCCAACTTTTGAATCACTTCCAGTATATTGGCACTGGTTTCTATCGCTGTTTCTATTTTCAGCAAGTGCTATTTTTGCTGCGCCCAAAGACAAAAAAGAACCTCAGCGTAATACCAATCAGCCACAAGGATGGTCTTTGGATATAGGAGGTGCCTATACTTGGATGTCATTTTCAACTCCCCCTACCTATTCAGGAAGTACCGGCGGTATTCTAGGCAAACTCTCCTACCAGCTGCCAAATGCTTTCTTTGGCCAAGCGCGTTCTTATTACAATCTCGGACCTCTATCCAGTTCACTCAATAAAACGGCATTTCATGAATGGTACACAGAATTTGTCGGAGGATATTGTTTTCGTGCTCTTAAAAATTGGACGATCACTCCCTATGCAGGCATTGGATTTGATTTTCTCTCGGATCATCACTCAAGTTATTCCTCCATCTCCTCCATCAAGCTGAAGTATGCGATTTACTATGCCCTTGCTGGATTAGAAACTCACTACACCTGGCAAGATTGGATGCTAGGCATGCAAGTGGATTGTTTCCCTACTTTCAATCAATACCTTAGAATCAAAGGTTTATCTGAAGCTGCCTGGGTGCTTAAAAACAGAACGGGCGTCACAGTAAAACTTCCCGTTGCCTACCGATATGCAATGAATTTTTGGCTAGAATTTGCCCCTTACTATCGATTTTTACCGATAGGGGCCTCAGATGTCCTAGATCTGCCCAAAAGGAACCTGAACCAATGGGGCGCTTTTGTAACCTTTCGCTTTTTTCTTTAATTTTCCTGGAACTGTAGTAAAAGCATATGGCTTTTTATATCATGGATATCCCTTCAAAATAGAATCGGAGGTAATACCTTCTCGTCAGAAGAAGATTTTAAGTTCAATAAACCACTCATTAGCTCTAAAACGCATCTTCCATGCATCGCCGGAGACATCAACTGCAGCTCCGCTAGCAACTCTTTGATATCGAGGTCCTTTAAAATGACCCGCATTAAACCAGCGATAACCTGTTCCAATCGCCCAATAGTCTTTGTAACTATATTCAAGGCCGGCAAGAAGCGTGTAAGTAAAATTTTTGCGAAGTGTGTATTGATTTTCCGCAGAAAAACTTGCGTATGGGTCAGAGGCTCCGGTAGGAGGCAGTCCTGTTGTTCTGAAGTTCGTTATCAGAAGGTTGCTAATGCCCACTCCGGCGCCTATCATCGGATAGATCTTGCCGCAGCCGATATTCCAATGGGAATAAGGGATGCCTCGTCCAAGAAGGTTTACCGAGAAGAGAATGGGTGTGACATTGAGATCAAATTTTCTTGTGTAAGATCCGCCGCCAGTAGTGGGAGTTTGGAATTTTCTATATTCAAAAGTGGAACGATTAGAAATACTGACTTCTAAGTCCACTACTTGCACGAACTCGCAACCAACGCTTAAACTGGCAATGGGGCAATTTCCTAATTTTGAATTATAACCTTGAATTGCCGGATTCCATGGCGGGGAGGGGGCGACGACATTGGCTGGTTCAGAGAATGAAATGCCCGAACCTACTTTAATATAGAAAGAATAATCCTGGGGCCGGCAGTAACATTTAGCGGCACCCGAAACGATGATTGCCAGTAAAGAAAGTGTATACCAGAAGTGATTCATAAAGTTCCTTTTTAACTTGAATAATGGATTTCTTTCACAGTATCTTGCCGCATCTTTTGGCCGCTTTTTGCAAATTTTGGCGCGTCCATGGGTGCCTCCAGCTATTGAACGCGCCAAAATTTGCAAAAATCGTCTCAAAACCTGCGGCAATCTACTATAAAATAAACCCATTATTCAGGTTTTTAGAAAATCGTCCCGATCCTTGAAAATTGAAAATAGATTTTTTCGCTATCCGATGAAACAATCAAATCAAATGTTTGTCCAAAAAGAGGAGCAAATCCAACCTTTGTCGTTGCCATCACCGTGCATTCCGTAATCATGGAGTTGATGATGCTGTCTAATTCTAAGTTAATTAATGTTGTTGGTGTGAACCAGGTGACTATTAGCCCATCAGCAGCAGATAAATAATTGGATATATCTGTATAGATTCCATCTGCGGTTTGCATAGATAAAAAAGAGGCGGAGCATGTTCCGACCTTCATATTATTCACATCATAAATGGGCGCCCTTCCTGCCAGGTAGCTCGAAGCTATTGTTGAGCTTGTTCCCGATACGTTAGATGTTGGTATTTGAATGAAGCTGTTTGCAAAGTCAGCGATATACAGATAATACGTTATTGTTGTTGGCTCAGTGCGATTAACACCATATAAAGAGCGCGAATGACAGGCCAAACCCATAAATAACAATAAAAAAAACGCTGCGTTGAACAGTCTTAAGCCGGCACTTTGTTTGATTAACATCATAGGCCTCTCTTCTATACAGGTAATTTTTGTTTTAGAGTAAAACGGTACTGCGGATTGAATTCAGAGTCAAGAATTAATTTACAGGTTTTAGAGGGATCTCCATAATGGTAATTTTATGATGACGAAAAGGTCGTTCTTCAATCACTGATGTAAATCTGATGAAAATATATTCTTTGCGATAAATTTAATTATTCTTTACAAACTAAAAACAGGCTGTATGTCGAATCGACAACAGCTCTTAAAAAAGCAAGGTATAATATGAAAATAGTCATCTTTATGAAAGGACCAGTTAGACCAGATGTGCAATTTTGCGTATCAAATTTTTGTCGCATTGCGCAAATGTTTGTTGAACATGAAACTAAATTTGTTTTGCACACATGGAATAATAAATTAGATAGAGAGTTTATTGGTAATTTGTCTGAAAAGTTTGATTGCATAGTGTTGTGTAATGAGCCGAATCGGGCAACTGTGGAAGAAAAATTATTGCTCACAAGAGCGCCAGAGGGCTGCTCTGCGTTTAATACTTTCAAGCATTTTTTAACGATGAAAAATGCTTCAAGATTAATTCGTGACACATATAGCAATTATGATTTTGTGTTTTTTTTTAGACTCGACACTTCTTACAACATATTAGATCTGAACCAATGCTTTGAAAGAGATGCCTATGTCACCGGAGAGCATTTTTTAGATGTTACTGCATGTGCTTCTCCTGAAAATTTCATGAATGCTTGGGATTATAAGGATCTACCCACATTAAATGCTCTTTACGGAATGTCTGCTCAACCGGAGGGTTGTTTCGGAAATATCATGAAGATGAATTCTGTGAATTATATGCCAAAGAATTTTAGAAACATCTTAGAACATCCCATAAGCGATAATGTTGTCTTGGAATATGTTCTTCATCCTTTGAGAAGGACTGTCAGTTAAATATTGTTAATTTTTTTACATAAATTTCATTAATAATTAATAAAATTAGTGGTGGTATGAATATTTTTAAATCGTCGGTAAGTAAAAACGATTATTTTGTGGCTGAATATTGGCTTGAGAGCAAAACGCATCTGTGCGATGCCGCATGGAATCTAGCGATTGGACAAAGTGTGGGAAATCCCAATGTGAGAAATCGTTGGGAAACGCAACAGTTATTCGAAGATCATTCTTGTTTAGTGATCGGCAGTGAGGAGTGTTTAAAAACGCAAAAGAGTGGAGTTGTCCATATCGCTTTTCCTGTCGCCAACATCGATATTGACACAGATGGCATCTCTCAATTGTTGTGTCAATTGATGGGTGGTCAAATGGATATAGAAAACATTCTGTCTTGTCAGCTAATCGACGTAGAGTTTCCACAATGCATGTTAACCTCATTTAAAGGCCCTCAATTTGGTTTGAGTGGAGCTAGAGACTTTTTAGGAGTTTATGGCAAACCGCTTCTGGGAGGAATTGTAAAACCCAAGGTGGGAATCACTCCTGATACACTATTGGAATTGGTGAAAGAAATGGTAGAGGGGGGAGTGGATTTCATCAAAGAAGATGAAATCATGTCAAATCCTCCGTTGTGTCCATTAGAAGTTCGTGTGCCTTTGATTATGAATTATCTAAAAGATAAAAAAGTGATTTATGCAGTCTGTATCAATTCAGATACTCCTCATATTTTAAATCGAGCGAAAAGAGTTTATGAATTGGGAGGAAATGCCGTTCATGTCAATTTCTGGAGCGGTCTTGGAATGTATAAAGCGCTTCGTGATTTGGATCTTCCTCTTTTTATCCATTTTCAAAAAAGCGGCGATAAAATTTTGACAAATAGTGCTCATCAGTTTCATATCCGTTGGAATTTTATTTGTAAATTAGCAGCGATGATGGGTGTGGATTTTATTCATGCAGGGATGATGGGTGGTTATTACAGTGCCAGCGGCGATGATATGCATCAAGTGATGGACACACTTCGAAAAGGCAATGTGGTGGCTGCCCTAAGTTGTGGAATGCACCCCGGATTGATCGAAGGAATTAACAAAAGGGTCGGAGTGGATTATATGGCCAACTGCGGTGGAGCGATTCACGGGCATCCTGGAGGGACATTATCAGGAGTTAGAGCCATGAAACAGGCGATTAATGGAGATCATGGACAGGAATACCATCAGGCAGTCCTCAAATGGGGCAAGGGGGAATGATTATGAACATCGTTGTCCCAATGGCTGGACGAGGCGAACGATTTAGAAATCATGGATTTGAAATTCCGAAACCCATCATAGATGTGAATGGAGTGCCCATGATTAAAGCTGCTATTGATAGTTTAGGGATCGATGGGAACTATATCTTTATAGCCTATGATTATGAAAATGAATCCTTTAATAAAACGATTAAAGATGCTGTTCATACTTCATGCAGCCGGCCGAAAATAATAAGAATTAATTATATCACGCAAGGACCTACATCTAGCATTTTGCTGACTAAGGAACTCATCAATAATGACGATCCACTACTTATTGCTAACTGTGATCAAATAATGAGATGGAATTCTGATCATTTTTTAAAGGAGATCTCTCTAAATGAGCATAGAGATGGACTCGTCGTGACCTATTTTTCTACCACAGAAAAAAATAGCTATGTGGAACTTTATGAAAACCGAGCGATAAGATTTGCGGAGAAAAGGGTGATAAGCACGCATTCGTTAAATGGAATCCACTATTGGAAGCATGGTAAAGATTTTGTCAGATCGGCGGAGAAAATGATTTCTAAAAATATCCGAGTGAATAATGAATTTTATATTTCTGAATCGTATAACCAACTCATTGAAGAAGGTCTTAATATAGGCATTTATGAAATTCCTGCAGATCAACATTACGCGATTGGGACTCCTGAGGATTTAAAAAGTTATCTGGAGATGTTATGAACCTTTACAGAATAGAAGAATTTAAAGGAGGATGGTTTTTAGGAAATTTTGAACCCTCTCTTTTTAAGACCGATCAATTTGAAGTCTGTTATAAACGGCATACGAAGGGGGAAGTTTGGCCGAGGCATTTTCACAAGGGGGCCAGGGAATTTAATTGTTTAATTCTGGGATGCATGGTCATTCAAGAAATGCAGTTAAAGCCAGGCGATATATTCGTGATAGAACCTGGAGAAGTTGCTGATCCGGTGTTTTTAGAGGACTGTCATATTCTCGTCGTTAAAATTCCTTCTATCCCTGGTGATAAATACGAACAGAACTTTTGATTGGAGACAATTCAAATATGAGGTATCTTTGAGCTTCATAGGACAGAAATAAACAGGAAGGTGCTTTTTGAAAATTAAAAATTTTAACTGGGGCCCTGCTCTATACATTTTGGGGTATCATTTATTGTTGCTTGTGTCTTTGCCTGTTTACTTTTCCTATTTTACCCCTTCTTGGCAAATCGTGACAACTTCAGCGGTTTTGCTCTACTTAACTGGATTGAGTGTGACAGCTGGCTACCACCGTCTCTATTCCCATTTAACGTACAAAATACACCCCGCTATTGAAGCGATTCTGCTGTTTTTTTCCACTATGGCTACGCAAGGAAGCGTGTTGCGTTGGGCTTTTGACCACCGCCAGCATCATGCCTTTGTCGATACCGATCGCGATCCGTATTCCATCAAAAAAGGCTTCTGGTATGCCCATTTTCTCTGGCTCCTAGAAAAGCCCAAAGAAATCGAGAACAAAACCGTTGCCGACTTGCTTAAGAAACCGCTCCTCTGTTTTCAGCATCGATTTTATGTTCCTTTAATGCTTTTTACAAATGGATTGACCTCTCTATTTCTTGGTTGGTGTTTTGGCGATTATCTCGGGGCTTTTCTTTTCGTATGGTTTGTACGGTTGTTTTTTCTCCATCACTTTACTTGGTTTATCAATTCCCTAGCCCATACCTGGGGCGCTCGTGTATTTTGTCAGGAACTCTCAGCAGTAGATAACTACCTGATTTCTATGCTTACTTTTGGGGAAGGCTATCACAACTACCACCATACTTTTAGCTATGATTATCGCAATGGCATCCGTTGGTATCACTTCGATCCCACAAAATGGCTAATTTGGACACTGAGCAAATTTGGATTGGCTTCTCAGTTGAGAAAAAATCAACACCATTTTATAGAAAAAAGGCTAATTAGCGAGCGTAAGCAGCTTCTTTTAGATAAAATCCATTCCTCTTTTAGCGATCACAAAAAAATATGGGAAGAGAAGGTCATAATGCTTACAGAAAGCATGCTTGACAAACTGCAACAGGTCAGGCAAGCAAAAGAGGATTATCTCCAGCTTAAAAGAAGTAAAGAGAGAAAAAAAGAAGCCTTGTCCGAATTGAGTCTTCAGATCAAAACCATCAAAAATGGACTTAAAGCAGAGTACAAGCGTTGCAAGATTCTTTCGCATCAAATAATGGCTTTTTTCCCTTCTTTGCCAGATCCTAGTTAGCCTCATTTAGATAGCCATTGAAGAGCGGATGAGATGAATCGCTTGGAAGCACTTTTAGCGTTGATAGATAATGGACTTGTTAAAGACGAAATTCCATTTGATCTGATTGCAAGTGAATATCCGGAGTTATTAGAAAAATGGTATCCAGGATTTCCTGGAGTTCCACGAGCCCTATTCAATCGTTAAGGATTGACTACCATGCAGGATTTCACGTTTTTGGACTTATCGCTCAGATAGTCAATAATGAATACAATCCTGACTATGTATGATTTAATCGTAATTGGAGGAGGAGCTGCTGGCTTATTTGCAGCCCTCAGCGCCAAGGCAGCCAACCCAGCGGCCAAAGTGGCTCTTCTTGAGAAAAGCTCTGTACTGCTTGCCAAGGTGCGCATCTCCGGAGGCGGTAGGTGCAACGTGACTCACTCGTGTTTTGATCCTGATAGACTCATTCAAAACTATCCTCGTGGTGGTCAAGAGCTAAGGAGTCCCTTCCATAGGTTTCAACCCCAAGACATCATACAGTGGTTTGAATCTCGTGGGGCAGCCTTAAAAGCCGAGTCGGACGGCAGAGTCTTTCCCATCACAGATAGCTCAGAAACGATCATTAATACCCTCCTTAATGAAGCTAAAGCACTCGATCTAGAGATTCTCATGAGACAAAGAATTGAGAAGATCGAGAAAACGGATCAAGGATTCCAAGTAGGTCCCTATCTCACTCGTAAACTCCTCCTCGCGACAGGTAGCGCTACCGGAGGCCACACCTGGGCAGCTTATCTGGGCCACACCATCCAAAAACCGGTTCCCTCCCTCTTCACATTCAATATCCCAACTTCGCCTCTGAAAGAACTCAGCGGTATCTCTCACAATCCTGTCGAATTATCCATTTTAGGCACTTCGTTCGTTCAAAAAGGACCCCTTCTCATCACTCATTTTGGCTTTAGCGGCCCCGCCGCCCTCAAACTTTCCGCTTGGAGAGCTAGAGCCCTTTTCGAGCACGAGTATAAAGTGCTACTCTCAGTAAACTGGCTCCCCGATAAAACCATTCCCCAAATCTTCGAAGCGCTCCTTCAACTCAAAAAAATTGCGCCACAAAAAACTCTACTCATCGAAAATCCCTTCAAACTACCCAAAAATCTCTGGAAAAGTCTTCTCAATGACGAAAGGCGCCTCAACGACATCTCGCAAAAAGACTTGCAAGCCCTCGCACAAAAGCTAAACGCAGATATTTACCAAGTAGAAGGGAAAACTACGAATAAAGAAGAGTTTGTAACTTGTGGCGGAGTGACTTTGAAAGAAGTGCAGTTTAAAACAATGGAAAGCAAAATTTGTCCCGGACTCTATTTTGCAGGAGAAATATTAGATATTGATGGGGTAACGGGAGGTTTTAACTTTCAAGCGGCTTGGACAACTGGATTCATAGCGGGCTCTTCGGCAATCCTTACAAAAGAGCAATCGTGCTCTTTTGTAAGTGTCCGCAGCACCGCCGCATACGCTGGCTCAAATTATCGATCTTGATTGGGCACGGATCGAAATGGTCTTCAACTTTTGCCAGAGTCTTCAAGGAAGTTAATGTACGTGCTATTCATACTTCCTCGGAGACCTGTGGCAAGCACTGAATGTCATTTGGATCCATGCCTGATTGAGATCGATAAATGCAAAGCCTGGCATGGATCCAAATGACATTCAGTGCTTGCCATAGGTTTTTGAGGACGTACCCAAAATCATCGATTTTCTGCTGGCGAGGAGTTTTGCAATTCCCTCTATCTATTCTCCAAGGTACAATCTTCCCCAAATGCAAACTATAAATTTTCCTATAGAACGACTTGGCGTCAATGGTGAAGGCGTTGGCTACCACGATGGATTCACGGTTTTTGTTCCCGGAGCTTTACCTGGTGAGATCGTTCGCGTAGCCCTCCATGAGCAAAAGAAAACTTACGGTCGGGGAAAGGTCGTTGAACATCTCTCTGTCTCTCCTCATCGCATTGATCCCGCTTGCCCCCTTTTTGGCAAGTGTGGCGGATGTCAGCTCATGCATCTAGACTATCCTCAACAGTTGGAAGCCAAGCGTCAACGTGTCATTGATGCACTCGAACGCATCGGCAAGCTAAGCAATCTAGACGTTCTTCCTTGCATCCCTTCCTCTTTGACCGTTGGCTATCGGAATAAAATCCAACTACCCTTTGGCAAAGGGCTCTATGCTTACAATACGCACGAACTGGTCGAAGTAACACATTGTCATATCCATTGCGATCTCGGTGAAAAAGCTTACGCAAAAATTCGACCCATCTTGCAAAGATTACCTGAAGGAGAACTCAGACATCTTCTGATCAAAACGGCTATTCATAAGAGACAGATCCTCGTCACTTTAGTGACGAAAAGTAAAAATCCTCCAGGACTTCCTGTCATCGCTAAAGAGATCATGGATTGCATGCCTGAAATCCGTGGTGTTGTCCAGAATGTCAATAATGGAGCTGGCAACACGATCCTCAGTAGTCACTTTGAGACCTTGGCAGGAGAACCATTTATTTTGGAAGATATTTTGGGACTGTCTTTTAAAGTCTCTTCAGCCTCCTTTTTTCAAGTCAATCCAAGTCAAGCGCAAAACCTTTATCAAAAGGTATTAGATATCGCTGCGTTGAAAGGCCATGAAACGATCTTAGATGCTTATTGCGGTGTTGGAACTTTATCTCTTCTCTTGGCAAAACAGGCCAAACAAGTGATAGGCGTTGAATCTGTTTCTATGGCCATTGAAGATGCTAAGGAAAATGCAAAACGCAATGAAATTGCTAATGCTAAATTTCACTGTGCTCAAGCTCAGGAAATCATTTCTCACTTAAGCGGCATCGATGTCGCTGTTCTCAATCCACCGAGAAAAGGATGTGAACGCTCGTTCCTCGAAGGACTCCTATCCGTTGCGCCAAGTCGTATTCTCTACGTGTCTTGCGATCCAGCGACTTTATCACGGGACCTTTCTCATCTTTGCCTTAATGGTTATCTCATCGAGTTGATTCAGCCCTTCGATATGTTCCCACAAACGGCGCATGTCGAGTGTCTGGTCAGCCTTATACTCCGAACCGAGAAAGAGCGGATTTATTCTTAGGTTATGAGAAAGGAAAAGAAAAATTTAAGCGACCCGATGGGAAATGGGTTGTGGATGATCTCAAAGTTTCTTACTACGCCTTTATTCCAGAAAGTCCACAAAATCGATGGCCTGTTGAAACAGAATTGCAGAGTGGATATCTTGAGCTTGGAACTTTGATGTCTGCCATGGGAAAGGTTGTGATGGATAAAATCAATTTGATCGGCCCCTCTACAGGGATTTTCCTAGGGGATATTTCTCAGGTTGGACGAATGCTTTATTATCAAAAAAGTGGGGATACGAGCATAGACAATCCCTATTGGTGTGGAGAGCACTTTGATCACGGACTCTTTACCGTCGTTTAAACATTACATTGTAGCAGAAGATAAATGAAACGATATTGGCCTTTATTTGCGCTTGTTTTGATTGCCGCCTTAGAAGCTGTGGCCTTGACTTATGGTGTGCAAAAAGGCGTTTTTGCTTGGATGCATTTTTTTATGGGTTTTTTTCTGTGCACATTTGCAATGTTAAAACTGTTTCACACGAGAGATTTTGCTAACGGGTTTCAGATGTATGATTTAGTAGCGAAAAAATTCTCAGGCTATGCTTATCTCTATCCATTTATTGAACTTGGTTTAGGTCTGTCCTATCTTTCTTTCGTCAGTCCTGTAGTTACTTATGTTATAACTATATTGGTCATGGGAACGGGAGCAATCGGAGTAATCCGAGCGTTAAGACAAGGATTAAATGTTCGCTGTGCATGTATGGGAACGGTTCTGGACGTGCCCCTTTCTACAGTTACGTTATCTGAAGATATCGGGATGGGAGCTATGGCTTGTTGGATGTTGATCGCATCTTTAATATGAAGAGGGAATTGCAAAACTCTTCGCCGCATAAAATCGCGCTTTTGCCACCTGTCGTCTTGGCGGCGGCTCTCCTACTTATCCAAGTATGTTTTCGCCGCCGCCAACCGAACCCGCTGTGCGGGTTCTGGCAACAAGTGCCAAAATCATCGATTTTCTGCTGGCGAGGAGTTTTGCAATTCCCTCTGAAGATGCTGGAGTTGGGTCATGGCGGATGGAGAAATCATCTTATACACAACAGAAACAAGCGCAACGTGCTCATTGTAAAAATTATGGATTCTTAAATAGAGGTTGGATGCCTAGCGCATCCAGCCAATTGGAGGTGGAGAACCGAACCCTCTCGGCTTAATAATCCTATGAATCTGTATATCAAGATGTTATTGAAGGTTTATATCTCTAATTACGCATTTCAAAAAAAGGCTTTAGTGTCGGCAAAACCTTACGCAGTATTGTGCGAAAACCTTACATATTGTATGATTAGGGGTATATATTTGAAGGAGAGGTTCTAATGAGTGATGTCTTAGGTGAGAGAATCCGACAGCTGCGAGAAGCGAAAGGATGGCAGCAGGATGAGCTTGCTCGAAAAATGGATTTAAGTCGCGAAACACTTTCGGGTATTGAGAATGGTCGACGTCAGGTTAAGGCAGAAGAGTTAGGGCGTTTTGCTGATGTTTTTGGTGTGAGCTCGGATCAACTTTTGGGGCGCATTGCTCTGGATAAAGTAAATCTTGAAAAGATCTATCCGCAGGAAAGGGCGGTGGAAGCCATGAGAATTAATGTGCCTGCAAAAAATCTGCAAAAATTCAAAGAAGTGTTGCTTTATGTTCTCAACAAGATCGGCGCTAAGTCCAATGTAGGAGAAACTGTTCTCTATAAGATATTGTATTTCATAGACTTTGATTTCTATGAAAAATATGAGAAACAACTGATTGGCGCGACTTACAGAAAAAATACTTATGGTCCGACTCCTGTTGAATTTGTGAGTATCGTCAATGACATGATTGCAAGTCAGGAAATTGAAAAGGTGAAGAGCTCGTTCTTTCAAAAAGAGCAGAAGAAATATTTACCTCTTCGCGCGGCTCGCTTAGACGCTCTTTTGGCGAAAGAACTTGTGTTGATTGATGAAGTTTTGAATCGTTTAGGCGATAAAAATGCTTCTCAAATAAGCGAATATTCTCACGGAGATATTCCATGGAAAGTGACAGAAGATATGGGGGTTATTGATTATGAAACCGTTTTTTATCGAACCTCGGAATACAGTGTGAGAAGTGTAGAAGATGAGCAATTTTAAAAAAGTCACGAGAGGAGAGGGGTTTTCAAAGGATTTGAAGCAGTTGCTCAAAAAATACCGCTCTCTTGAAGAAGATTTGGAAGTGTTTGTTAAAGCTCAGCTATACGCCTATCATAAGTTGCAGACAGACAATAACGGGATATTTCCTATAGACAATTTGGGCTTTGAATCGCCGAAGATGTATAAGGCGAAGAAATTTGCTTGCAAGGCGCTGAAAGGAAAGGGAGCGAGATCCGGCATTCGCTTGATCTATGCATACTTGCCTGAATTCGATGAAATTTACCTGCTAGAAATCTACTTAAAGAGCGATAAGGAGAATGAAGATCGAGATAGAATCGAAAGTTTCGCATCAATTCTTTCCGATGTGTCACGTGCTTAGGTTTTGTGTTTGTGGCAGGCTTCTCCTGTGAGGACGATGAATACCTCTTCTGTTCCATGAACATGTTTTGGTGACTTGCTGCCCACAGCAATATTTTTGCGTACACGAAAAGTTGAAATATAGTTATTCAAATCTCCACAGAGTCCATTTGTGTCGTAAATTTCTGATTTCGATTTTGCTTCGTCTCGCAGAGTCAAAATTCGCAAAACCTAAGCGGGCGCAGTATAACATGCTCATTAAGTCCATAATTTTTAGTTTTGCAATTTATTTAGTTTTTCTTCTTCAGGTTCATTGCTATTCATCGGATCTAAAAAAATCAATTCGCAATCCTCCGGCCTGGATGACAAGACAACTTAGGGAAGATTTCAGTGTTTACAAACATAAAAAAATCTCTATAAAAAAGTTAAATAAATTGTTTCAAGAAAGAGCAAATGATTGGCTGCTCATAAAATTTGTTATTGATGATGGAACTGTTTTTTTTAAAACAAAAATCCCCAAAGATCATTTTCTTAATCATAGAATCACTAGCTATTACAATGCTATTGTACAGCTTGTCCGTGATTTCAAATTGCCGGATATGGAATTTCTAATTTCCTTGGCAGATGGAGTTGAGATACCGGAAAATGTTCTAGGAGGGATCCCTCTTTTTGCGATGTGCAAAAGCATGGGTCAACAATGTATTTTAATTCCAGATTTTGATGCCTTAAGTCAAGGATATCAAGTGCTTCATAATATGGATATCACACAATTTGCATTGCCTTGGGAATCTAAAATTCCCATGATGATATGGAGAGGCTCAACAGCGCAGGGTGTTGCGATCACAAATAGTAATTTTCATCAATTGTCAAGAGTAAAACTCTGTGAATTATCCTATGAGCAATCGCAACTTGTCGATGCAAGATTTACAATTTTTGCACAATTTGCAGAATCAGTCTCTTATCTCGAACAATTTAAGGGAGAAATAATTAGCTTTGAAGATCAGCTCAATTACAAATATCATATCTTAATTGACGGAAATGCAAGTTCATATTCAGCTTCGGGATGGAAATTTTTTACTAATTCATTAGTGTTTAAACCCAATTCCAAATGGATTCAGTGGTATTACAATCAATTAACTCCCTGGGTGCATTACGTTCCCGTTGAATCCGATCTCAGTGATTTGATCGGAAAAATTCAATGGGCCATTCACAACGAATCTCAAGCAAAAACAATCGCGCAAAACTCACGTGAGTTTGCATTGACCAATATTACCCATCCAAATAATTTAACGTATTTGTACTTGGCACTTTTGAAATATGGCAAATTAAAGTTTAAGTGAGTTGCTTTCATCAAAAAGAATATCCAATTTTTCCGTAGAATTGATTCGAACTGTAGCAGAGATCCTCATGTTGTAGGGGGCCGCTTCTTTCTCTGAATAGCTCGGATCCCATTCATTCACCCAATCTAGTAAACCAAAGGGTTCGATGGTAAAGGTGTTCTTAGTGAAATCGTATCCCATGCCTAATCGACATTTGCTTCTTCCGACATCTCAATCTCATATTGCTGTCGACATCTCTTACGAGCTGTCTTCGCTTTCAAAAAAAAACGGAGCAATATGAGGTTTCCACGTTCCATCCTTGAAGTATGTGTGAGGTTAGGCGCCCGCTCTCAACCGGGAAACATTGAACTACGTGGACATATTCAGTTCGTGTCTCACTCGTTTCCTTGCCATTTTGGCTCAAGTGTAGCAACCACTTTCGCTTGTTACACATAACGATCTTTAAACACGGATTCAAATTCTTTCGCCTTACTCACTATCTAGCGCTCACCCGCCTTGTGGTTTGCAGGAGGGACCTTGTTTTACAATTCGTTCCCCAAACCTTTCGGTCTTTCACTACGTTGTCAGGATCGCTCTTTATTCAGACCCCTAGATTCATCTGGTAGTACAGATGGCTTATTGCTAAGCAACTTCGTGGACAGCCTCGTGTCGCACGCCGAAATTGTGCTCGAATTGGTAGCCCTGGTTCTTGAGCGTGTTAAAAGTTTCATTCTCAATTTTCCATCGGGCGCGCCCTCCGTGCATTAATTCGTAAATATTTTTAACCGTGATTTCGTGGCTTATTGCCCAGCCGCAATGACCTTTCTGAATTGTTTTTCCCTTAACCCTTCGAACTTCTTCCCATTCACATTCTAAAAAATTCACATTCGGGGCATTTTTTGTCTCATTCAGAGGAACATTATTCGCGTACCAAAATGTATGCCTGTTTCTGCCCACAGTCATTTTGAGTTCCTTCTTAATCCCTCTGACGAATTCGTATAGACTGCGATTGCCTTCAGGCTTTGCAACAACTATGAAATCATACCCAAGATCTTTGAGTCGGACAAACTGATTTTCTTGCTTTTAATAACGCTCGATATTTGAGCGAATACATTCCTAACGGTGCCGAGAAGACCTGATACAGATAATGCTTTTTTTTCTTTTTGGTGAGGACGGTGCTTCATAAACTGCTCTTTACGAAAATTTTTCCGGAAAAAGCAGTATACTAGTATATACGAAAAAATTTAAGCGGGAATTACTGAGCGGAGTTTGTAATTGTTTGTGTTAATTAAACAATTTAATTGTAGATGAGTAAGATTTATATGTGTTATTTCAGGGATTTGTATCGGCGACTGAGTTGGTGATTTTATTTTCCATCGAGGTGAGGCAGAAAATCCTTGTCTCCCAGCACCTTCATGATGCCTCGAAGCAAGTAGTTGTCGCCGAAACTGATAACGTAGTCTTTGAAGCCGATGCGTTGAAGCATTTTCTTATCCACAAGCCTCTTGATTTGTCGAGACAGTTCTGCGCCGTGCTTTCCCTGAAAGATCTCTTTCAAGTCACTTGATTGGATTGTTTTTTTCTCGATAGCCATTCTCAATATTTTTGCTTCGATATCGGTGATATATTTTCTTTCGAGAGAGTGGTTGATTGTGGGTACCAAAATTTCCTTGGCCAGATAGTCATAGTCGAGAAGCTTGTCAATTTTTTCGATCTCCTCTTTTAGGCCGCGGAGCACGTATTCACACCAAGCCAGAATGCCCGATTTTTCTCCAGTATCAGCCTGCTCGAGGTACTTGTAGTAATTGTTTCGGTGATTACAGAAAACGGCTGTAGGATTGATGATTCTCCCTACATTTACATTGAAGCCGAGCTTAATCAACATTGCGTAAGTGAATAAACGCACCGTTCGTCCATTGCCGTTGCCAAATGGATGTATCCATACGAATCGATGGTGAGCGATCGCTGTTTTTAACAGATCGAATTTTACGCCGCTGTCCTGATTGATGAAGTCGAATAATTCGTTCATGTATTCATCGACGAGTACCCACTCTGGCGGCAGATGCTTAGATTTTGTAATTTGTAAATTTGACTTCCTGTATTGACCTGGGGTTTTATCTCCCTCCCCTTTTGGTGAAGTAGGTAATCCCTCAACAACCATCCTATGAATTTCGCTGACAAAAGCTCGATTGATCGGATGTTTTTTTACGTTGTTTTCAATGAAATCCATGGCACTTTCGATGTTTTGGATCTCTTTAACTCCCATAGGCACATCAACCTTCTCTTCCAGCTTGGTCTCTATATACTCAAGAAGCGAAGTGTTATTTCCTTCGATGCGCGCCGAGCCGATGCTCTCCAGCATATGGAAAATGCTCTTGAGGTTGAAAAAAATCTGGGAAGGAGTCGTCCCATCTAAACGTTTTTTCCGGAGATGGTTCAAATCGATAATAAGGTCCGTTAAGGGAGAGTCAAAAGTAGGCTCTACCAAGGTCAAGTCATAGTGTTTAAATTCAGCCTTTGTCATTTAACATCCCCTCCCGTCGATCTTTAACATCCGTAGCGTCAAAAGTTTAACACAAGATATTGTAAGTGTCTTAAAAACAGTTAAATACGATGATATATAAGGATAGGAATTTTAACAACGCGTTTTTTTGAGATTTAGCATCGTCCTCTGGAATCCTTGCAGCGGGGTATGGTAAAACATTCTTGTAATGCGTAAGAAGTGCGTAATTCGTTCATAGCAATATCTATTTAACCTTGAATATCAGGGCAATGCAACTATAAGGCTATGAGAATCGAACACGGTTGAGTATTCTATCTTTTTAAGATTGAAAAATCGCTCAATTTTCATAGACAAAATTCATCAAAAAAACTGCGCCAAAAAATTGAGTGCATAACTGAAAATTACGCAAATTTTACGCACTAGACGAGACAAAGCTGTAGTAAAACTACTGAGGTGCCCCTAGTTTTATAAATAGCCAACAGACTTTTTTGGAGGGTGAAGAATATTTAATATATCTATTTGGAAATAAGAGGCTTAGATTAGTCTGTCATTCACAAAAAGATGCTATGTTTGTGAAATTTATGATAATCCTGTTGCATGATTTCACAAAAAGATGCTATTTTTGTGAAAAATAAAGGCGGTTAAAATGGGCCAAAGTATTGAAATCGCGGTGAAAA
This sequence comes from uncultured Verrucomicrobiae bacterium, assembly GCA_963718565.1. Classification (GTDB taxonomy): domain Bacteria; phylum Chlamydiota; class Chlamydiia; order Chlamydiales; family Rhabdochlamydiaceae; genus CAJCIW01. The sequence goes on along the minus strand of OY970364.1, from coordinate 963,292 downwards.
ATAGGATTATCGATCACGGCCGAGGGTGGTGTTTTACCCCAATGCATTTTTCAGATCTGGGTAGCGATGCTTCTATTCGCAAGGCTCTCTCACAGCTTCAAAAACAAAATGTCATTCGACGGCTTGCACAAGGTATTTATGACTATCCCAAAACGCATGATTTATTGGGTCTAATCCCTCCAGATTTGAATGAGGTTGCGAAAGCAATTGCGGAAAAAAATGGAGTTCAAATTCAACCAGCTGGGGCTTACGCTGCAAATTTAGTTGGCCTTTCTGTACAGGTTCCCGGTCGAATTATCTTTTTAACAGAAGGTCCCTCAAGGAAAGTCAAAATTGGCAATCAAGAAATCATTTTTAAAAAGGCCACTAAAAAAGTCATGTCTTCTGCCGGAACTAGAGAAGGTCTTCTGATTCAAGCCTTGAAAAATTTAGGAAAAGATCACATTGATCAGATAGCTCGTGCGCAAATTTCAAAATTCCTCAATGGTTCAAATGAAAAAGAAATTAGACAAAATATGAAATTTGCTCCTGCGTGGATACGAGCCATTGTTTTTGAAATTATGGGGTTTGATCCATGAATGAAATCCATCTCCACCTTTTATCTAAAGAAGAACGTGCACTGTTCTTTAGAACAGCAGCAGAGATCATGCACATGCCGTTCGAAATTATTGAGAAAGACTATTGGGTTGTATGGGTTTTGGAAAGGCTGTTTTCGTTAGCAAAAATGAAGACTCACCTTACCTTCAAAGGAGGCACTTCACTTTCAAAAGCATATGGATTAATTGACCGGTTTTCTGAAGATATTGATCTTTCAATTGAAAGAGAATTCTTTGGTTTTAAAGCCCCCAGCGATCCTGAAAATGCGCCTTCCAAAAAGAAACAAAGAACGATTCTAGATAATCTTTCACAAGCTTGCTCCAACTATGTGCAAACTGAGATGTTAAATGATCTGAGAGATGCTATTGGTACAAAGCTTAGGAACTTCCAGCGGTTGGAGAATTTTCTGCGACCTAGAAGACCCAGATGCTCAAACACTGCTATTTGAATATCCAAGCGAGACTTCAAAAGCTGGATACATTCGACCGCTTGTGAAAATCGAAATTGGTGCAAGATCAGAACATTGGCCTGTCAGTGAACATAAAATACAGAGCTATGCTAAAGAGGCGTTGAAGGAGAAAATTCATGAGTCTGAAACGTGGGTTCGAGTGTTGAATGCTGAACGAACTTTCTGGGAGAAAGCGACAATCCTTCACCAATATGCGCATCTACCGGAAGATAAAAAACTTCCACCGCGAATTTCAAGGCATTTTTATGATTTTTTTCGTTTGCTAAATTCTGAAATCAAAGAAAAAGCACTTATTGAGACAGCTCTACTTGAACGAGTTGCAATCCATAAAAGCATCTACTTTGCATCAAGCTGGGCGAACTATGGAACAGCTCGAAAGAAAACTCTAAAGCTTTTTCCTCCTCCAAGAGTTCTTACAGAACTTGAAAAGGATTATCATCTGATGGAGGCCATGTTTTTTAGAGAGGTACCGGATTGGGAATTGATTCTAAAAACGATCGAAAATTTTGAAAAGGAATTTAATGACCTTGATGGTGCGGGTAAGGGAGGGGTAGAGAGTTATGATTGAAGTAAGGCAACAGTGTTTAACTGAGGATTTAAAGAAGCTAATCTACGAGGGCTTTAGTAGGCATGCCATTTCAATGATAGGACATGATGAGAAATTTGATCCCGTGGCTTTTATAGCCGATGACCAAGGGTGTTTTGCTGGTGCAATTGTTGTGGAGCTTTTCTGGGGAGCTTTGCATGTAAAATATATTTATGTTGATGACGGATACCGAGGAAAAAGAGTGGGTGCTCGGCTTATGGAATACGCTCTAAAATATGGCCGTGATAAAGCATGCCCTTTTGCATTCGTTGAAACCATGAGCTTTCAGGCTCTTGATTTCTATCAGAAAATGGGGTTTGAGTTGGAGTTTACCCGCTCTGGATATAAGCACGGTACTTCGTTTCATTACTTGCGAAAGTTTCTCTAGAAAGTGGATAGTAATTTCCCCACAAGCTGTGGGTAAATTGAGCTTGAGTTAAACAGGTTCTAATTCAGAAGGTAAAAAAATAAAACAGAAGAAGGAAAGCAACTAATGATATTTCGACAGCCGTTATCTTTAAAGCCTCATGACAAAGTGGCTATTATTTCTCCTTCTTCCGGGATGCCTTTTCTTTTTCCTTGGGTATATGAACAAGGGTTAGATCGACTTAGAAAAGTATTTCAACTGGAACCTATCGAGTTTCCTACCGCTCGTCAAAGTCCTGAGTACTTATCTAAAAATCCTAAAGCTCGAGCGGATGATATTAACCATGCGTTTGACGATCCATCTATCAAAGGCATTATTGCAACGATAGGTGGAAATGATCAAATCAGGATTCTTCCCTATTTGGATAAGAAAGTGATTGCCGCGAATCCAAAAATCTTCATGGGGTATAGCGACTGCACAAATCTGCATGTGTTTCTGTGGAATCTGGGTATTATTTCTTACTATGGCGGAGCAATAATGACCCAATTTGCCATGGGAGGAGGTATGCAAGAGTATACGGTAAATTCAATCAGAAAGGCTGTGTTTGATCCCCCAGTTGGACAAGTATTCTCGGCTTCTGAATATAGTGATGCAGATTTAGATTGGGGCGACAAACAGAATTTAAGCAAAAAGCGTCCTACGTACCCAAGCGACGGATGGGTTTGGCATAACGATCAACAGGGCATAATTCAAGGGCGACTTTGGGGAGGATGTCTTGAAGTTCTTTCTTTCCATTTATCGGTTAGAAAATATTTGCCTGATTTTGAAAAACTGGATGGTACAGTGCTTTTCATTGAGACTTCTGAGGAAATGCCTGCGCAAGAATTGGTATACTGTTTTATTGCAGCTTTAGCTGAAATAGGTTTGCTGAAGAATTTTAAAGCTATTTTGATGGCGTATCCAAAGGCACAGTTTTGCGATAAACAACCACCCGAAGGTAGAGGCGCCTTTATCGTGAATCAGCAGAAGGCGGTAAAAAGTGCACTACAGGACTACGATGTTGCTATCCCTGTCATCTTCAACATGAACTTTGGTCATACCGATCCTCAAATAATTATTCCAAATGGTGGTAATGTGAAAATTGATGGCTCTTTAAAAACGATCACATTTTGTTAATTTCTTTTATGAAAAGACTATCAAAACATTCTCTGAATGCGTAAAAATTGCGTAATTTTCCTGGTTTAATCTCGTTTCATTGCTTGATCCTCTATTGAGGATGCATTTTAGGTGGCGAGACTACCTATCTCTTTGTTGTCATTTAATCCAGTTTTTTCTACACTAATGCCCTTTATAAGGAAGGGCATATGGGCGCGATTAGAGAAGCGAAAAAGAAAGATGGATCAGTTACCTATCACGCTGAAATTCGTCTAAAGGGTTACCCTGCTCAAAGAGAATCCTTCCGTACAAGGACATTAGCCAAGAAATGGATTCAAGATACAGAGTCTGCCATTCGAGATGGTCGTCACGTGCGCATAGCCGAGGCAAAAAAGCACACTGTTAAGGATTTGATAGACAGATTTACTACTCAATGGCTGTCTCAATTTCCTCATAGGGTAGTCCGACAAACAGCTTATTTAGCTTGGTGGAAAGACAGACTTGGTCACTTGCTGTTAGCGGATTTAACCGCAGCTGTCGTTGCTGAGGCGAGAGATGCTTTGCTCTCGGAGGTCACTACTAGGGAAAAATTACGAAATCCAGCAACGGTCAATCGATATCTGGCTGCCTTTTCTAGGGCTTTGACTATTGCCATGAAAGAGTGGGGATGGATTGATGACACCCCAATGAGAAAAGTTTCAAAACCATCTGAAGGAAATGGAAGAAATCGGCTTCTTGGCCTAGAAGAAAAAGATCGTCTCCTTCAAGAGTGCAAGGTTGCCCCGAATCCCCATCTTTTTCCTATTGTTTCTTTAGCGCTTTTGACGGGCATGCGATTTGGGGAGATTGTTGGATTGAAATGGGAAGACATCGATTGCCAGAATCGGACTATTACTCTTGAAAAAACGAAAAATGGAGAAAGGCGAATTCTTCCTCTAACAGAAGCTGTAGAAAGGATTTTGATCAGCTGTCAAAAGACTGATATTGCACCTGGCTTGATTTTTAAGCCCACCAGTTCGACCAATCGATCTGGATTAGTAGATATTCGGAATGCCTTCGTAAAAGCTCTCCAAAGAGCGAAAATTCCAAATTTTAGATTTCATGATCTTAGGCATGCCGCGGCGTCATTTTTAGCAATGAGCGGTGCGACACAGGGAGAGTTGATGGCTATTCTAGGTCATAAAACGCCCACAATGACCAGGCGCTATGCCCACTATAGTCAAAAGCACATAGCAAATGTGATGGAGAGAACTCAGGCAAGTTTATTAGGGGGGATCAATGAATCCACGTGAATCAGTAATTGATGACCTCGAAAAGAAATTTCAGGCGGAAATGGCGTTGCTTTTAGAGTGCTCTACAAAACTTGGAGCCTGTGAAAGAATTGCAATACGGATAATTCCTATGTTGCAGGATCATCCCCTGACAAACAAGCTCATTAAGGAATGGGATCAAAAAAATTGTGATGGCAGTCTGCTTGTTCGTGCGTATACCGAACTCGATACCGCATGCCAACAAATTCATGCCAATTCCTGTTGGGTTAAACAAGTAGAGCAGATTCTTGAAGAGGTTAGGCAAGAGGGAAGTTGTTCAAATATATCCGACAGAGACTGCGAGGGTCTTCATGTAGATGCTACAGGCAAGCAATCTACTGTGAAAATTCCAAGAGCTCAACCTCCATGTCATAGGATTTATCACAAACTCCAATCGCTTTACGTTTTGGCAATTTCTAAGACATGGGATATAACTTTTGCTCCGTCCGCACATAGGGTGATCCAGGAAAGTAGCCAAGGGGAAATTGCCATCAGTATTGATGCTAATCCTCGGCATGTCTGGAGGCAATTGAGAGTATTTGAAGAGTGCTGGACGATTCGGAATGACGTTCTCAACATCGGTTGGCCAAGAACTAATGGGAGTGGAGTAGCGATGTGGATTGAAGCGGATCATAACTTCAGGAGGGCTTTGCGGTGTCGGTTGGCTTCAGATTTTTCATTTGCAAATCATTATGGCCCCGATCGAAAAATGGATTTTTTTCAGCCGAAAATCTTAATACAATTGGTAGATCGATTGCTCAAGGAGATCATTCTGCTTCTGCGCCAACAAGCTGTTGAAATTAAGCCCAAAGGACCGAGAGCGATGAAGACAGAGGCCAGGCAATTCGTTCAGAGTTTCTTGGCGAACAAGCTATTACCGTTACCTTCAAAAGAGAGGAATAAATGTACTTACGATTCGTTGCGCCCCCTTATTTGGAAGGCGGCACAACAATCCAGTGCTCGTGGATTAATTGAAGCATGTAGCGCAACGTTAATCGATGATGAGTGTACCCTTTTTGCTAAAAAGCATGGTTGGAAGCCAAAAAGAGGAAAAAAAGGGTCGGCGGTTTCAAAGTAAGCTCTCTTTTTTTGGGCTCTTTTTCTCTATAAAAAGGGTCGTCTATTTGTCCGTTAAATTCAGACGTCTTATTTAAATCCTATCAACCTGATTTACTGTGGGTTAGAGAGGATAAGTTATGCTTAACTGATGTGCCCTAAAAAGCAAGGGCGTTAGGCTGCTAATCCTCCGCAACTATAAACCTACAGGATTTACTATGGATTGTTCAATTCAACCTTCTTTAGAAAAAATTGTTCGCACTGTGCGCGAATTCTGCCAAAAGAATCGCGAAACAGGAGCTTGGCCCGCTAGCGAACATGCAGTACGTGCCATCATTCAACAAGGGGAGCAAAGCCCTTTTGCTCCTGCCATTCTCAGATACAACAGACGAGTGCTCATAGATCAGGTCGCATGGGATTCCTGCTTAGCTCGTCTCTCTCAACCCGCAACCAATATGCCCATAAAGGAGGTAGAAGATGCTAAGGAGACATCAAGAAAGATCAAGACGCAACCGAGTCGCGCCCAGCGCTCGTAAGAGTGTTTGGATCGATTACGAGTGGCAAAAAAAGCGCCTCAGTCAGTGCCCTAGAAAGTACGAAACTGAAGCGCGTAGAGTGGCTGAAATCTTAGGACTTTAAGCCTTGTTCCTCCCAAGCTGTAACTTGGGAGGAGCTTTTATCAACCACGAGAATAGGACTACAATGAACGATAATACTACACCTACGGATACACCACCAGGCCCAATATCGGCAAATGCCTTTTTGATTCGTCCGAAGAGGGGAGCAACAAAGGCGCTTAAAGCTGTAAATGCTGATTTGAAAAGAGCCGGTTGCCACTGGCATATGAAAGACGCGTGGAGCTGTCCGATTGGAATGCAAGATATGGTGGGGACAATGCTTGCAGGTAAGCAAATCGGCGTTGAAATTGTCCCCCTCAAGGACGATTACTTTGATAAAAGTAAGAGTGGTCAAGAAGCGGAAAATGTATGGACGCAGATTGACATCAAGGAGAGGCAACATTACGCCGAAGACCGAGCCTTAACAACTGCACGTGCCGTGTTGGATAAAGAAATCGAAACTCGGGGGTTGTCTTCCGATGATCCGAAAATTCAAAGCCTGTTGAAGGAATTGGATCGGCGGGGAGCCGCACAAAAAGAGTTGCAAGATGAGATCGATCAGTTGCGGAACGGTGCCAAATTACTGGAAGAAAAGGCAGAGCCGATGTTGCCATTTCACATTTTGGGGCATAACGCAAAACGGGAAATTTTGCTGTGGAAAGAGGGGAGACTTATTACATTGCCGGCAGCGCGACTGAACAAGGATGAGTTGCGCCTTTACATCGGAAGTGAATCGGAGTGGTTTCAGTCCGATGACTCGGTTAAGGCTCTGAAAGAAGCGATCATCGATGCAGCACACAAAAAGGGATTCATTGATGACGTTTCCCCCTTACGATCGGGTGTATGGAGGGTGAACGGCAAATGGTTGGTTATTTCCGGCAAGAAAGCGGGCTTTATTGAAGAAGGGCGATTTTCTTACCTGAAAGCGCCTCTCTTTGAAGGAAAACTCGTTGAGACTGAGGGAGCAGCATGGTTGGATTGGGAGGTGTTCGAGGCATCGATAGGCAAAAGAAACCTTTTGAAAGAGATTTTCGAGCTCATTCACAGCAAGGTGAAGCAATGGAATTGGGTCGCCCCTTCAATGGCGGCTTTTGTGACCGCCTTTGTGATGCTGGCGATTGTGCAGCAAGCCATGAAGTGGCGTCCGTGGATATATATCACGGGCGCTGCAGCAACGGGAAAAACCACATTTTGGGAGGATATTTTACAGCTCATTTATGGGGGGCTTGTAGAGCGCTTAGACAAGAGTACCGCGCATGCCACCGCTCAAACTATTGGCAATAGCGGTCGCATTCCTGTCTTTGACGAATTTGAAAAGCACAAGCACATTCCTGAGATTTTAGAGTTGGCAAAGCTCTTCAACAAGGGAGGACAAAAAACCAGTGGGACAGGTTCCGATAAAGCTCATCGATTTGACCTGCATCACATGCCGTGGTTTGGATCGATCTACCTGCCCAAAAAGTTTATGCAGGACGCTGCGCAAGAGTCGCGGCTTGTCAAGTTCGAGCTGAACAAGATTCCACAGGGAGCACCAGCCCTTGATAAATTTGAAGACGATGGGCAAGTGATCTCTGCCAAGATCACGGCTGCCATGATTACGATGTGGGAAGTCCTCGAAGAGAGAGTGCAAAAGATCAATGCAGATCGGCACCGCCTTTTGCAAGAGCATCCAGGAATCAAAATTCGCACAGTAGAAAATTTTATGTATGCCTCAGCTCTTTTAGAGATTGTTGCTCCAGAAGGATTAGAAGAGAGTTTCCCGATGTGGGCAGCGACACAGACAGAAGATGATGGCGATAAGCTCCTCGATACGATTTTGGCCAGTCTCATCTTTGTAGATGGTGACAAGAAATCGGTACGGGAGATGTTGCAAATGGGGCAGCATGAGGAGCAGTTAGAGCGGCATGGCGTGAAAATTGTCGTTCATAAGGCGAAGAGATACTTGGCACTTCGTTGTGAGAACATCACAAGGCACCTGCTCAAAGATACTGAGTACGCCTCCTTAGACATCAAGGGGCCATTAGCGAGAACGGATGGGGCTATAGGGAGTGTGCAGGTAAAGATTACGGGAACGAACCAGCGTTGCATCTTGATTCCGATGGAAAAAGTAGAGAGTGAATAAAGCTACCGTGTTACTGCCGAGTAGCGCTGAAAGCAAGACGTAACTTATTGATATTAAGTAAAGAGTATAGATTGGTAGCGCGGCAGCAGAGGGATTGAGGCATTAGTGAAAGTGATGAATAGGTGTTTCAATCATTCGCAAGATGAGCATCAAAGGCTGCTACCTGCTACCGACAGTTGCAATGTCCTATGAATAAGTAAATTAAGTGGTAACTTTAAAATGCTACCAAAGGAAGTAATGCGATGAAAAAGAAGTTGAAGAAGCAAACTGATATATCTCCACTTTCGCCAAAACCGTCAGCGGAAGATCGTCTAGAGAAACCTATGCAGTTTAATGCAGTGGATAACCCTAAATCTGGAGAAAAGAAATCGAAGCTTATGCTTGCAGATGGAACAGCTATAAGTTCAGAATCAATGGAACGTTTTATGACGGCCTTCAAGCAAGCCACTGGTACCGATGATGAAAATTTTGCTGCGGCTATATTGGTGCACGTCTCGAGAGGATTGCCAGATTCAACATTTGAGCAACGGTTCACGTGCATGGCCAATCTACTTCCAACGGTTAGACCGCAGGATGAAACGGAGGCGTTGCTTGCAGGGCAATTCATAGCTTTACAGGCATCTGCCATGGAATGTCTGCGTCAAGGCCATTTTCAAGATGGGTTTTATCACACTGAGCGCTATATCAATTTGGCGACCAAACTTTTCAATGCTGCCACTCAAACCATGCAGGCTCTTACCAAATATCGAGCGAAGGGTCAGCAAACGGTACAAGTGATCCATGTCCATAATGAAGGACAGGCGATCGTCGCTCAGAACCTATCATCTGGGGGAGGGGTGGTAGAAAAATCTCGAATTGAACCCCATGGATCACTATGAGTCAATGTACGGCAAAAAGTAAACGATCTGGCAAGCAGTGCTTAAAATGGGCGGTGCGTGGAAGAACAACCTGTCATATGCACGGTGGGTGCTCCAGAGGACCAAGAACCCAAGCAGGAAAAGAGCGGGCGCGATGTGCTGTTCTTAAGCATGGGAAGTACACTAAAGAAGCCAGGGCAAAGCACAAGGAGGTGATGGACCTCATCAAAAGCAGCAAGAATGTATTACGCTCTGTTTGGTGTCCTTAGGGAAAGAAGTCATTTGCGGTCCGCATCAAGATTACATGATTCCATATTGTTATAGAGTCCTTTCTTATCAAGTTTTGCCATCCATATTTCATGATCCTGTCTACCAAAAACTACCCAAATAAATTCTTCATCCATAACAAATCCGCAAGGAAAAACAACACGACAAGGCTTGCACATGGTGTATTCTGCTCCATGATAAAAATGGTTGCCGATGATAGGGTCTTTACTAATTGCAGTTATCCTAAAAGGAGGGTGGTCTTCAAAAGTATAGGCACCCATGAAATAGTGCTGAATGGGCTCGCCAGCAGAATGAATGCTTGGCATGACTTTGCTAGAATGAAACATGGCTAGATAGCGCTTTCCATCAAGATAAGCAGTCGTTCCTGTTCTTACAGCTCCCCAAGGCCAAGAGCAAGAAAATTCGGAAGAAGCGACTTCTTCACAGATGTGATTTTCTAGCACAGGGCATAATATTTTATGAGGTGAAAGCCGAGTAGCAAAAAGAAGGGAATGATCATAAACAAATGGTATCCAATTTCTCTCCCATATCGTGGGATTTTCCCCAGGAAAATGTAAAAATGGCTTTGGGGGTTCTACAGAGAATTCTCTCCCATTAAAATGAGTCTTTGTAAGGAACGTGCGGCGTATTCCACCATCGATGGCGCCATTAAATAGTAGGTATAAGTCATCATTGAGTACGACAAGCCGTGCGTCTTGCCAAAGGTTTTTCGGCACATCGAGGATTTGGGGAGTACCAGTTACATTGAAATCTTCATCCAAAGTAGCAAGTCCCATCAAATCGGGTTGGTCTTCTTTACCTACGCTATAGGCATCAAAACTTAAGATAAGCTTGTCCTCCCATCGTACAATAGAAGCGTTACAGGCTGTGGGATAACCTGGAATGTGCAATTGTTTAACTTCAAGGACATAATCTTGGGTCATCTGTTCTAAGTCGATATCAGGGGGCAAAGCACCAAAAAATTCCTGATGGAAGAAAAAATTGATTAGCATCACAAACAACAGGAAGGTGCACTTCTTCATCAACAGACTCCTAAATGGAAAATGGCAGGGCAATGATTTTTAAGGGTCAAATTCTAGAGGGAAATTAGGTTTTTGTCTATTGACTAAGAGAAGGTGGTTTCCTTCCGTTTAAATTACGCAAATTTTACGCACTAGACTGGGCAAAAGTGGCCCAAATGAAAAGAAAAAGGACTTATCGGTTTCCCTTTAAGTCCTTAGTATTCTTAGTGTTATTTAGTTTGGTTTAATCTGAATTTTGGAGGTGGAGAGAATCGAACTCTCGTCCTTGGCAAACTCCCTATCAATGCCTACATGCTTATCGCCTTCATATAGCGGTCAGACCTGAGGAAGACGCCCCACATTGGACTGACCCGCTTCTATCGATCTCGAACTGCCCTCTTGAGAAGCTGCAAAAGAACGTTCATACCAGGGTTAATGACAACAGCTTCTGACGCTCCTGGTCGGGCATCAGGCTATCGGGTTGCTAAAGCGGTTAAGCTTTAAGCAGCCATCAACTCTAATTCAGGGTTGACGTTTGTTTTTTTATCGGATGATTAAGGAGGCCAACCGACGTCCTCCGCATGCCACTCATACTTCATTTCCAAGTCGAAACCAGTACACCCCCGTATGGAATTATAACATAGGAAATATATTTTACGATATATACCGAAATGAACTCAAGATTTGGTTTATAGAAGTAAAAATAAAGTGTCAATGTTTTTGTTTACTTAAGATTTTTAAAATGAAAGATTTAAGTGTTATTACCGTTACGTATCAATCTGCGTTTTTCATTGAAGACCAAGTTTTTTCTGTTGTTTCAGGGGGATTAAAGCTGGCAATCGAGCATATCGTCGTCGATAATGCATCTTCTGATGGTACTGCGGAAATTCTGGATTATTTATCACACGTTAAGGTGATAAAAAATCGCGAGAATGTCGGTTTTTCTGCCGCAAATAACCAAGCTTTTGCACAGTCTCAAGGTCACTATATCTTGTTTTTGAATCCGGATATGCGCGTCAAAGAAGGAAGCCTTGACGCTATGGTGGAAAGAATGGACGGGGATCGTGGAATTGGAATTGCTTCTTGTTTGCTCGTGGATGTCCTTGATCGTCCTCTTGTGACAAGTTATCCGCGCCGGCTTCCCCATTTACTACGAGAAATATTATGGCTTTTAAGGCTCGATTTTTTTTGCAAAAAACCCTGGGAACAAACAAGGACTGTGCAGCCCGAAATGGTCAAAGGGGCATTCATGCTAGTGCGTCGGGAATTTATCGAAAAACTCGGCTTTGCCTTTGATCCTCGTTATTTTTTGCTTTATGAAGATGCCGATTTATGCCGGGAAGCAAAGCGATTGGGATATCAGATCGCTTATTATTCGGATATTGCTTGCATCGATTTCAATAGTCGCAGTTTTGCCATCAAGACAGGAGAATGGATATATCAGCAGTTTAGTGAAAGCATGCTGCGCTATTTTCGCAAGTGGGAACCTTGGTACCGTTGGATCTGGATCGCGTTCTTGATTCCCATTGGATATCTGTTGCGATTTCCTCCTTGGAGAAAAAAAGCATGATCAGGCCGAGTGAAGGATCTACCCCTGCTGTCCTTCCAACTCCTGTCTAAGACAGCCTCTAAGATTAAAAATTTGGATAAGTAGGAGAGCCGTCGCCAAGGCGACAGGTGACAAAAGCGCGATTTTATGCGGCGAGGAGTTTTGCAATTCCCTCTATACCGAAAATCCGTTATAATTTTCTATTCACTTTCTTAATTGTAGTAGAAGCCTGTTTATGTTTGAGCCCAATCAAAGAGAATCGATTCCTGAACGCGAAGAGCGTATTCTCACTTTTTGGAAAAAAGAGCGCATTTTCGAAAAGTCTCTTGAAGAGAAGAGAAATAGACCTCATTTCACTTTTTATGATGGACCGCCCTTTGCGACTGGGCTTCCTCACTACGGGCATATTTTAGCAGGGACGATTAAAGATGTAGTGCCCCGTTATAAGACGATGAAAGGCTATTATGTTTCCCGCCGCTTCGGTTGGGATTGCCATGGCTTGCCTGTAGAAAATGAAGTGGAAAAGGCCAAAGAACTTTCGGGTGCTTCCTCGATTGAGGCATTTGGAATTGGGGCATTCAATGAAGAGTGCCGCTCCATCGTTTTGCGTTATACAGAAGAGTGGAAACAAACCGTTCAGCGGATGGGACGCTGGGTCTCTTTTGAGCAGACTTATCGGACAATGGATATCGATTTTATGGAATCTATCTGGTGGGTCTTTGGGCAGATCTACCAAAAGGATCTTGTCTACGAAGGTCTCAAAGTGATGCCTTTTTCTGCGCGTCTTGGTACGCCGCTTTCGAATTTCGAAGCGAATTTGAATTATAAAGAAGTCGATGACCCCTCTTTAACTGTGAAGTTGGAATTGATCGATGAACGGGGGACTTCGCTGCTGATTTGGACGACGACGCCTTGGACGCTTCCTTCAAACCTTGCTGTGATGGCAAAGAAGGAAATGAAATACGTCAAAGTCCAAGAACGCGCCTCCGGGAATTGTTATATTCTCGCGGCCTCCCGTCTTCCTTTTTATTTTAAAAATCCTGAAGAATATGAGATCGTCGCAACGTTAACAGGCGAATCTCTTGCCGGCAAACGCTATCAGCCTCTTTTCCCCTATTTTGCAACGCGCGCCCAGCAGAAGGCTTTTCGCGTGATTTTGGAAGAGTCAATTTCGGACGAAGAGGGAACTGGCCTTGTCCATTCTGCCCCCGCTTTTGGCGAGGTCGACTTTTACGCTTGCGCCCGCGAAGGGATTGAACTTGTCAATCCCACCGATCATAATGGCAAATTTACTCAAGAAGTGCCTGACTTCGCCGGCCTTTTTGTTAAAGATGCAGACAAAGAGATCATTCGGCGGTTAAAAAACGAGAAAAAAATTTTTCATCATGGGCAAATTCGCCACCGCTATCCTTTCTGTTGGCGCTCGGACACACCGCTGATTTATAAAGCTGTAACGACCTGGTTCGTCGCTGTGGAAAAAATCAAGGAGCAACTACTCGCTGCTAATGAGCAGATCCATTGGGTTCCTGAACACATCAAAGAAGGGCGATTCGGAAAGTGGTTGGAGAGCGCACGGGACTGGGCGATTTCCAGAAACAGGCATTGGGGGACACCTATTCCCATCTGGCGCAGCGATGATGGCGAGGTTGTAGTCATTTCAAGCATCAAAGAACTAGAGGAAAAAACAGGACAAACAATCACAGACCTGCATCGTCATTTTATCGATGATCTCACTTTTGTTCATAAGGGTAAAGTCTTCCGGCGCATCGCGGAAATCTTTGACTGTTGGTTTGAATCAGGTTCTATGCCCTATGCACAAGATCATTACCCCTTTGAAAATAAAGAAGAGATGCCCAAACGTTTCCCTGCTGATTTTATTGCTGAAGGCATTGACCAAACGCGTTGCTGGTTTTATACGTTAGCGGTCATCGCCACTGCCCTATTCGATAAACCTGCCTTTAAAAACGTTGTCGTCAACGGTATTCTTTTAGCCGAAGACGGACAGAAAATGTCTAAGCGGCTCAAAAATTATCCAGAACCCATGGTTGTCGTCAATCGCTATGGGGCCGATGCCGTTCGACTTTATTTGCTGAGCAGTCCGGCAGTGTATGCAGAGGACCTCTGGTTTTCTGAAAAAGGAGTGGAATTAGTCCTACGTCAAGTGCTTATCCCTTTTTGGAACTCCTTTGTCTTCCTTTCGACCTATGCAAAAATTTACAAATGGCTGCCTGAAAAAGAATCCTTTTCGACGCCACAAGCTGAGATCGACCGTTGGATGTTATCGATGCTGCAAAAGCTTGTTCATGAAGTGACATCGGGGATGGATAGTTATCATTTGAACCTCGCTGTGGATCCCTTTGTGGGATTTATCGATCAGCTGACAAATTGGTATATTCGTCGCAATCGCACAAGATTCTGGGCCGAAGAAGCCACACAGGATCGCAAAGAGGCTTTTGAGACGCTCTATACTGTCCTCCTCACTTTGGCAAAGATCGCTGCCCCCTTTGTTCCTTTCATCAGCGAAGCGATCTATCTTCAGCTCAAATCAAAGGCATCACCTGGCTCGATCCACCTCTGTGATTTTCCACTCTATCAGCAACAGTTGCGAAATGCGACACTCGAAAAGGAGATGGGCTATGTGCAAGAGGTGGTCAGTCTTGGCCATGCTTTGCGTAAGGAACATAAGTTGAAAGTGCGTCAACCTTTGCCAAGGGCCTATCTCATCTCAACCCATCCCGACATTTTGAATGCCCTAAAAGCAAAGCAGCATTTGATCGCCGACGAACTTAACGTCAAAGAAGTTGTGTTTGAATCGAATGAGACAGCGTTTGTATCGGTCATCGTTAAACCCAATTTCCGCGTCTTAGGCAAAAAGGTCGGAAAATTGATGAATGCTGCCCAAGCAGCGATTCAGTCTCTCCCACAATCGCAGCTCTCCTTGCTGCTCAAAGGGGGAACTGTCGATATTATCGTCGAAAATGAAAGGATAGAGTTGACCTTAGAAGATCTTGTTGTCGAGCGCAAGGTCAAAGAAGGAGTTGTGGCTTCGACTTCCCATGAAATGACAATTGCGCTCGACACTTCTCTCAATGAAGATCTGTTATTGGAAGGTCTTGCTCGTGAAATCGTCAACAAAGTCAACACAATGCGCCGTGACGAAGGGTTCTTAGTCACGGATCGAATCGTGATCCAGTTAAAGACGACAGACCGAGTAAAAAAGGCATTTGATCTGCATCGCGACTACATCACGCATGAGGTTCTTGCCACACAAGTGAATTTTGATTGCGTCGAAGGTACAGAGTGGGACCTCAACGGCGAGGCGACGATGATCTCCCTAACTCTAAGTGTGACGAATTAGTCGATTTTTAGAGGAAGATGGTTGCGTTTGCGCCAATAGGCGTAGCCTGTGCCAATGCAGATTGCAGCGATTAGCCAGACAACTGCTCGTGGAAAGTTCATGAATGGATAGGGAGGTTGATTGGGGGCGCCCCAACGAGGCCCTGGCGGCCAGAAGATCCAATCAGGCCCGCCGCGCAAGTTGGATTCGGGAACAAAGCCAAAGTCGCGGCTATCCGCACTCATGGCATGATTATCCCCTAAAACAAGGTACCCTTGAGGAGGAATCCGAATTCCATTGTGGTGGATAATATCAATATTAAGAGACCCATCTTTATTTAGAGGAGGGCCTGAGTCTTCAAAAGACTGATAATGAGATTGGAGATTGGATGCGTTTTGGCGTTCCTTTTCCCTTCGTAAAAAATTTACCAAGGTTGGGTCGGCTTGATCCAAGATGGGAGCTCCAAGAAGATAGAGATCGCCTTTGCGAAAATAGGTGTAACGAGCGGGGACGAGGCGTTGATGTTTAACATAGGGACAAAACCGGGTGTCCCATTCGATGCCTAAATTAAATAAGAGCTGCACTCGGGAAGGGTCGAAGAGATACAATGGGTGGGAATGGGGGAGTTTTTTTGTCATCCCTTGCCAGAGGACCTCGTAGGCAATTCCATTGTAAAACTCATAGCAGCCATCAGGAACGTTATCGAGGCGGGGAAGGAAATTTGTGCCTGAGTAGCTTTTTGGGTCTGTACCGTAGCGATATGCCAGACCATTTTTGACGACAAAACGCGCTGTGTATATATTTTGAAAAATCGATTTCAAGTGATCCTCATGCAAAGGAATGATCGAAGTGCTTAAACCGATTGTCGGCCGCAATCTTCCCATCTCATCGCGGATTAATTTCAGATTGTTGATGGAGGGATGATGTCGGATCTCAAGATAAAGAACTCCCTCTTCCATAGAAGAGAGATTTTGATCTGTCAAACTCTTGACTTGGTCGCGCGTCAAAAGGCGAACCATTCCATAATTGTTAAATCCCCACATTGCCCCATATTCGGTAATAGGCGGGGCCCCAGGCGTATGGATTTGCGGGGGAACGACCATTTCCCCACGAAGATACCCACTAGAGGAAACGGAAAGTTTAACAACAGGCTCATTCATCTGATAAATATAAATAGGGGAATAGATCCCACCAGCGGGGTTTGGGGGAACAGAGAATTTTCGATCGAAATCAATAAAAGGGATATGCTCAATATCCTTAACTTTTGCGAGTCGAAGCTCGGGTGAGATGTCGCGCTCTTCTGCATCGATACCGTAAATCTGTCCCCCGTAAAAATAGAGGACATCTCCAGGTTTTCCAATCATCCGTTTGATGTACTGTTTTTTGCCAGGAAAAATGTAAAAATACAGGGTATCGACATCGCGGATGTCCATATTTTCACCTGTAAAAATCACGATGCCATTTCTTTGCACAAGATGGGGATCAAAATACAACTCTGCAGGCCGAAGGGGGAAGTTGATTCCAAAATCGGTCTTGCTTACAACGAGGCGATCTTGTTCTTTTAAAGTTGGCCGCATGGAGCCTGAAGGAATTTCATAAAATTCAAACCAGAGTTGGCGGATGAGAACCGCAACAATTAAAGCAAATCCCAGGGCGCAAATGAGTTCCCTCAAATGATCCCAACTGGTTTTTTTGAGATAGGCAGCGCTTAACGATTCGATCTGATTTGCAAGCTCGTCCGCCTTTTCGCGACGTTCGTAGATAATTTCCTCTTGGAGAGCAGTCAATGCTTCTTTGATCAGAGTGGCAATTTCTGGGGAAAGATGCTTTTTCTTCCTTCTGTACTGACGAAAAGCATGACGAAGAATCTGTTTGCATTTTCTAAGAGAATAAATTTTCATAAAGTAGGAAGAATAGTGTCGAGTTTTGCAATTGACTCAATAATTTACGGATTTCTAGAAATGCGAGCAAGTCTTTGTTTATAGCAGAAGATCGGATGACTGGATAATCTTTGCTCCCTTGGCTGCCATGGTGTCCAAAGCGCTCTGTTCATCTCTGGGATCAAGATTGATCGGTCGGCAAGCATCAGCAATCACATATACCATAAACCCAAGATCTATGGCATCTATTGCAGAATAGAGAACACAATATTCAGTCGTCAGGCCTGCAAAATAGACCTCATGGATGCCACGGCTTTTTAGATAATCGCCAAGACCTGTCGATTTGCGGTGAGCATTATCAAAAAAAACACTATAGCTATCAATGTTCTTATCGGTCCCTTTATAAAAGATGGCTGCAACATTTCTGTGATCAAGCAAGGGAGTAAGTTCAGCTCCATGCGTGTTACGCACACAATGTACAGGCCATAGCATTTGATCGATATCACTGACTCTAATCACATCTCCGATGTTTTTACCGGGATGGGAAGAAGCAAAGCTCACATGGTCAGGAGGATGCCAGTCCATTGTTGCAACAACAAGGGAAAATTTAGGGATAAGCGCGTTGAGGATAGGCACAATTCCATGTGCAGAAGGTACTCCGAGCGCACCGCCTGGCATAAAATCATTTTGCATATCGACAATGACAAAAGCTCTCATCTTTCGGATACTTTTGCTTGAATTTCTTGGATTAAACGGAGTTTTAATTCATAAAGCGATTTTTCTAAACCGACAAAATAAGGCTGGGGGTAGAGAAATCGACGCGTTGCCGGATGAAATTGAGCAAGTTCATGGATTGTTTTCTCTCGGATTTCATGGAGTGAAGGCAATGTATAGACACGGCTGCCCTTTCTTAGGATGGGAACAAGAAGGTCTTTATACGTTGCTTCTGGAGAAAATGTCTGGCAGTGCGCAGGATCAAAAGGGTCAACACACTGCGGTGCAGAGGGGAGATCTGTATGAATATCGTAAATCATATCAGCCAAATAACCGCTGTGATCGAAGTAGCGTCTCACCTGCGGAAGGCCAGGATTTGTGGCTTTGGTGAGCTGTTCTGAAATCTTAATTTTATATTGCCAGCTCCCTTTCTGATCGCGAATTGCTGAAAGTTTATAAACGCCATCGAGTGCCGGCTGGCTTTTGCCAGTGACGAGATTAGTCCCCACACCCCAGACATTGATTTTTGATCCTTGATGCTTGAGATCGCTGATGATCCATTCATCCAGTTCATTGCTCGCCATAATTTTTGCTTGGGGAAACCCATGATTATCGAGCATTTTTCGCACCTCGATGCTTAAGTGAGCCAGATCCCCGGAATCCAGGCGCACACCCATCATCTCGATTCCAGAACGGCGCATCTTTTTAGCGGCTGATATCGCTTTTTTCACTCCACTCATCGTATCGTAAGTGTCGATCAAAAAAATGCAGTTCTTGGGCATCACTTCTGCATAGGCATCGAAAGAGGTCTCTTCTTCATCAAAGGCCATGATCCAGCTGTGAGCATGAGTGCCTCGAACAGGAATCCCATAAATTTTTCCTGCGAGGACATGCGATGTGGATTCGCACCCTCCAATATATGCGGCCCTGCTGGCGGAAAGCGCACCGTCGATTCCTTGCGCCCGTCTCATTCCAAATTCCACGACGGGATCCGGCCTAGCAGCCCAACACACACGTGCCGCTTTTGTGGCGATCAGAGATTGAAAATTGATGATATTAAGCAGGGGACATTCGAGAAGTTGAGCATGCAATATCGGCCCTTGGACACGGACGAGAGGTTCGTAAGGAAAAACTGCCGTTCCCTCCGGCATAGCATCGATATCGCATTTAAAGGAAAAATGGCTCAAAAACTCTAAGAATTTGGGGTCGAATAGGGGAGTGCCATCGCTGTTTTTGAGCTGCTCTAAATAAGCGAGATCGCTTGCGGAATAGTGAAAGCGCTCGATGAAGTCCAGAGCGATCTCCAATCCTGCGGCAATTGCAAACTCGCCGTTGAAGGGTTTGCGTCGAAAAAAAAGTTGAAAAACAGCTTCCCGGTCAGCCATCCCTTTTTTCCAATAGCCATAAGCCATCGTTAGCTCATAAAAATCCGTGAGCAGGGCAAGGGATTCACAATAGATGGACTGGAGTGGATCTTTGGGGGTCATTGGCTTCTGTGCTCAGGTTGTGAGGGAATTGCAATTCCCTCTAGTAATAAAGAGTTTGATCTTAGTATAGCAAACAGATAAATTCCAAAAAATATGCCACATGATCATTCTGAGTGCTTCCATAGTCATAGCAAAGTTCATAGAAAGGCTCTCTCTATTGCCTTGATCATCGCATTTATTTTTATGATCATCGAGGTCGCAGGCGGTATTGTTGCGAGCAGCTTAGCACTGATTAGCGATGCACTCCATCTTTTTACAGATGTCGGGGCGCTCAGTCTAAGTATGATCGTTCTCAAGATCGCCCATCTTCCTAGCACTCCTAGAATGAGTTACGGTTACCACCGAGCAGAAATTTTAGGCGCCTTAGCCAGCGCCCTCTCGCTATGGGCATTATGTGGTGTGCTTATCTATGAAGCCATCCTCAGACTGATTTCGCCACCAGAAGTGAAAGGGCCGATTGTCTTTATCATCGCATTCATTGGACTCTTGGCAAATTTCATGATGATGCGTACTTTGCACACATCTCAGGAGAAGAATATGAGTATCCGGGCTGCTTATTTGCATGTCATCGGTGATCTGCTTGGAAGTGTCGGGGTCATTTTCGGAGGCGCAATCCTTTGGCTCACTCGTTGGAATCCCATCGATCCCATCATCTCTATTCTTTTTTCACTCGGAATTGTTTATGGATCAGGGAAGATGATCAAACAGGCGATTTCGATTTTAATGGAATCGACTCCAGAAGGGGTATCTCCTCATGAGATTGAAAAAGATTTAAAGTCGATCCCGGGCGTTAAAGAAGTGCATGATTTGCATGTTTGGTCCGTCTCTACACAAAAAATTGCTCTTAGCGCTCATCTTATTGCCGATCACACACATCCTGTCTTAAAAGAGGCCCACCGCATTATTGAAAAAAACCACGGGATTTCTCATATGACAATCCAAGTGGAAGATCCGAAGCATTTTGAGCCCCGCTATTGTTACGATTGCGATAAATCGCGCTCAAGAAATTAACTATCAATCACTTAAAAATTAAGCCAGATTATACTGAAAATGGGTATAATGATTTCTCAATGACTTGGCTGTTTCATGGGAAAAAAAAGTTTAAATGTTTTTGTATTGGCGTTTCTCTTATGTGTAATACCTTTTACCGTTCATTCGACACCCATGACTTTAGAGCAAAGATTTGCCTATGCTCAAGCGGGAGATTTTATTGTCACCGCTCAAGAAAACAATTATTCCTTGCTTTTCATCCGTTCTGTGACTTCAGATCTCCTTCTTTTGGAAGAGATTTCCGTTCCAGCCCATCAGGTGGATGTTAAAAAAGTTCATTGGAAAGAATGGGTTTCTAATCAGGCCCCTGGACACACCTCGTGGACGCTCTATGAAATCGATCGCAAAACCAACAAACTAATAGAATGTTTTTCTTACAGCAAAAATGGCTGGCTTTTTTTAGATGAGTCCGAACAATTCTTAACACGGCTTCTTTCGCTTCCACTCCATCTTGTTCCCAACAAAGACCGAAAAAAAATCGGTCCGCCGCCTATCAATAGTGAAGAAGACCGCCGCTCTCTTTGGAATCCTCCTTGGATTGTCGAAGGCAAAAAAATCGTTAAACCCTCTTTTGAAGTATTAAAAGCCCAGTGGCCTGATGACAATTCGCGTTTGAGTTGTTGTGATATCGAACTCTATTTTGCCAAAGATTTTCCCCTCCCTTATTGGCTTGAGATTCAAAGTCCTCATTACGCATTCAAAATACGCACCATCGATTCTGGACATCATCTTTTCTCCCCCATTGCCGGCCCCATGCCGCATCGTGCGCCGCACATCCTCGGCTTAGTGCTAAAAGGAGTGGATCGATGGAAACTCCCGATCAAAACACCCTCTTATTTCTCAAAGTTGCAGCTTTTCGTCATGGATCTTACAGCAGAAAGTAAAGCCACGATTCCGATTCCTTTCACTGCTAAAAATGGTCCCAATCCAGAAGAAATGATCTTGGAAATGACCACAGGAGATCTAAATAAAATTTTACAAAGCCAACATCGTTATCGATGGGTCTTGATTCCAGAAGAGAGCTCGGAGATCTATGTAGAATCGGAAGAGGTTTTCACCTGGAATTAATCCAGAAGTTATCAACAGACTTTCCCCAATGTTATTTCTTTAAAAAACAGGGTGTTTCCTTAGGCAGTTTAAAAAACAACTAATGTAAATGTAACATCTTGAATCACAACAACTTGAAACATGTCTTTACCTTTTTTTAACAGAAGCATATAGGAAATCTTAAATTTCACAACTCTTAAGATGGAAAAGAGAAAGTTTTGAACAAACCTTCCACAAACAATATGGCCGTCGAAGGACGGCCCTTTAGATAAACTCTTAGTTGTCTGTTTTAGTGTTGCCCGAGTTATGAGCAGCGTGCACTGCTTGGGTGAGTTTTGTTTTTTGATTTTTTGAAGTCATCGTTTTTGTAGTATTAACATTTGAAGGAGATTGGGGTTTTGTTGTGGAAGGAAGAGTAATTACTGCAACCGTGGCAACACTTTTGTTTTTCTCCTTTAGAGTAGAATCTGCATTATCGATGGTATTTGCAATGGATGGAGATTCAGTTGTGTCAATGTAAATAGTTTGTTCCTTTTCCGTATTGAATTCGACACTCTTCTCTGCTTGTGTTTGAGATTTAGAAATGGGTGTGGAATCCCTGTGTGAGACTTCTTTGGCTTCTGGTACAGCAGCTCTCGTCACAAAATTGATGCTCTTAGTCAAAAAATGCAACGGTCGACCGTTATTATCGACAATTGCACAGAACCTTTGTAGAGACCAAGGCAGATCTTTACCATAGAGCATTGCATGCATTCTCATTGCTAAATTGGTAAAACTGAGATGAGATGCACCCAATTTTTGGGCGTAAGTCAAACAAGTCCTATTAGAACTTTTTATTTGCAGATACAATTCTGGGGAACACTCTTTAAATTCTTGCTCTTCGCCTGGCTTTAAAAAGTTGACCGCTCTCTCGATATTTGTTTCAATCTCTTTAAGCCTCCTATAAGAAGTCTTGAATTCCTTAAATTGCTTAAGAAATATTTGTCTTATCGCTTCTAGTTCTTCCTGGGCAGGAAGAGGGTTGACTTTTTCATTTTGCAATGCACTTCCTTCACCACGCACCTTTTTGTAAAAAGTTTCGAGTGTTTCTGCATTGTCTAAACAAGCTAAACAGTTTGTTTTGATCTGTTCTTTTGTGCCTTGATATGCTGTTTTGCGTAGATTATGGAAACTAAGCAGCATTGGGTCTGTAATTTCCACAAGTTGTGTGTTTGTTTTAGGTTCAGTGGGCTTGGAATCAGTGGGTGGGGTTTCTTTGGAGGATGGCCATACATAACCGAAGCCCTGAGATAACCAAGACAATGGTTGACCCTTATTATCAACAATTACACAGAAGCTCTGTAGAGACCCAGTGAGTTCTTTACCATTGAGCGTTTTACACATCCTTGTTGCCAAACTAGTAAAACTGCTAAGAGATGCACTCAATGTTTGGACGTAAGTCAAACAAATATCCTCAAAACGTTTTATTTGCAGATGCAATTCTGGAGAACACTCTTCAAATTCCTGTTCTTCGGCCTGAATTTTCTTCCCCGGGTTCAAAAAGTTAATCCCTTTCTGGATATTTGCTGCAATCTCTTTGAGCTTATTATAAGAAGTTTTGAATTCCTTAAGTCGTTTGAGAAATATTTGTTTTTTCGTTTCTAGTTCTTCTTGGGTAGGAAGAGGTTTGACTTTTCCATCCCGCAATACACTTTCTTCATGACACACCTGTTGGTTAAAAGCTTCAAGTGCTTCTACTTCCTTCAAACAGCCTGAAGAGTTTTTGTCGATCTGTTCTTTTATGCCTTGATGTACTGTTTCACGTAGTTTGTGGAAACTAAGCAGCATTAGGTCGTTGATGCCCACGGATTGTGTGGTAGATATTATCGTTGTCATAAAAGGCTCCTAGAAAATCAGGTGAAAGAGGGAATTGCAAAACCCCTCGAAAGTTATCCATTTCTTTTTCCATCCATAGAAAAAAAAATAACCTTCGGAAGAGGATATCATTTTTTAAGAAATTTTAAAGAAAATTTCTGGGTAGGTGCAAAATTCAATCAACTTTGAGAAGCCTCTAGGGCAATTTGCAAAAGGGAAGCAAGTCCTTGACGAGGGCGGTCATCTTCAAGGTGGGGTTGCCAGATGAGGTTTGAATGGGTGTCACTGATCACGAGCATCGCCCCGAGATCAACCTGGTGAAAATGGGCTACTGCGAATAGCGCTGCCGCTTCCATTTCCACAGTAAGGACACCCTCTTTCTGAAAAAGCTGAACTTCTTCAGCAGTCTGCCGATAAAAACTATCTGTTGTCCAGGTGCTCCCCATGTGATGGGGAAGATTGGCTTTTTTGAGCAAATGTTGGAGCTTGCTTGTCATACGGCGCGGAGCATGAATATATTTAGTGGGCGGCAAATAATGATGGGAGGTCCCTTCATCGCGAATTGCCTTTTCACAAATGATGAGATCGCCGACACCAATCTTGGATTGCAAGCTGCCGGCAGTTCCAATGGAGATGAACTGCTGAACACCCCAAGCGATAAGTTCTTCCATTTTTGCCGCGACAACTGGCCCGCCAATGCCAAAATCACCGATGGCTACATCGGGATAATCTGTGAGATAAAACAGCTTAGAAAAACAGCCATCGCATTGTCGATGCGGCATCTTTTCTAAAGCCTGGTTCAGAAATCTGCCTTGATAGCAGAAGATCACTGTTTTTGGGGCTGGAGAAGTGGGGAGGCGGCCATGTTGACGCCGATGCTCCAATACTTTTGAAGGAGTGATCAAAGAAGAGAGCTCATGTTTTTCGCCGAACTGGGGAATCATAGAGTATAACCTTTTTTCAATATCCTATTTGAGTCCATTTTTTCTCAAGCCATTATAGGCGTTTTTTGAATGGATAAATTTTAAAGGATTGTATCAAAAAATGGCTGATGTGGAAAGACGTAAAAATAATTTAACCCAAGTTCGCGGCTTTCCCAGAGGAGCTATGCAAATTCGTCACTACATCTTGAATTAAACGAGTGTTTTATGACCTCTGAGAATTGAAGACGATAATCCCAGCGCCCTGTAAATCTCTATTTGCTCGCCTTCTGCCTTTGTAGTGCTGCGGTGGTAGAGCACCCTGCCTTCTGTTGTCTTGGCCCGCACAGTTACTCGGACTCGAGTAATCATGATATTACGTATTGTCTGCCACAAATAGTTTATCCCTTTTCGAATTAATTGGTGCCTGCAGTGTTGGATTAGATGGTAGGCAAGTATGGTGATCCATAAATGCCCGTCCACTCGATGTTCCTTCTGGTGATAGACTGGACGCAATCCTAATGAGGATTTCATAAATCGAAACGCATCCTCAACGCTTCTGAGAACATTATACAATTGCCATAACTCTTTTGCTTCCAAATCGGTTCGATTTGTTCTCAGAAAATAGGAGCCAGTGAGCTTTTCTTGCATTTTTTCTTCGATCACCTTCCATTCCACAGCAATTGTGGTGAGCCCATCTTCTGAAGGAATTGCATTGACTTCATAGCATCCTGAAATTCTCTTATGCTTTTCCTTGAGCCGACCTACCCGTTCAAGCACTTTGTTATGCTTCTTGCGCCCTTTAGGTTTGGAAAGACCATTCGCAAGTTTTTGTAGATCATCTTCAAATCGTTTTCTAAATTTTTTCTTCATCCCTGAGGCGACCGCTGCTTTTGCTTCAGATTCGCAATAGAGCCAATTTTCCTCATTACCATCCTGACTGATCAAGGCAGCTTTTACTAGGTCATGCTGATCACCTACTGAGACTAATTGTC
Organism: uncultured Verrucomicrobiae bacterium; assembly: GCA_963718565.1. Lineage (GTDB taxonomy): Bacteria > Chlamydiota > Chlamydiia > Chlamydiales > Rhabdochlamydiaceae > CAJCIW01. The sequence continues at coordinate 938,034 of OY970364.1, read as the reverse complement.
CTTCAAATTCAACAACGGGAGGATCTTGTCTTGCTGAGACAACATACGTATATCTATTCTTGCGTAACCAGGTCAGATTCTCTTCGGTAGCAATCCCTGCATCCAATACAATAGTTGGCTTGATTAGAGACGAGTGAATACTTAGGCTCGCGATCATTGTTTGTAGGGTTTGGGGCTCTGAAGCATTTCCTGCAAGTAATGAGGTTTTGATGAGAAATCCGTGCTCATTCATGACTAGCCCTATAGTAATGAGAGGGCAATCATTTCGTTTTTCTTTCGAAAGACCATAGGCAGCTTTTGGATTTGCCTCAGCCCGCCCTTCTGTATAGGTATTGGTTAAATCGTAGAGAGCTATTGTACTTTTGTATCCATGAAATTGCTGTTCGATGGTTTCTAAAGCTGTTTCCAACCCGTCTTTATGAGACAGCAACGTATCGCTGATTTTATAGAGCTTGTGCAAAGTAGTTTTTGTAAAGTCGAAATCAAGCAATTCGCCAAGACCACTGCTAGTGCATAGCCACCGATAAGCTTCCCTTTCGCTGCTTGGGTGTACAGCCCTGGCAACGATCGATCCCAAGGCAATTGCGGCATCTGTTTTTGAAAGGCCTAGTTTTTGCAGCTGTTCCGGCAGTTTGAGTTGATTTCCCATCTGAAGTAAGAGATGTTCCGCACCAACAGACCGTGGTTCAGTCTGTTCAATTGAATGAACGTCGATATTGACAAATTCAGGTAGTAGATCTTGTTTTAGTTGTTCCGCGTTGTCTCCTGGGTCGGACAAACGACGCACAATCTGCGAGGTGTAAGATTGGGCTAGCTTTTGAATCTCTTCTGGATAAGCGAATAACGATTGCGCACTTGTAAGAATATCTTCAATGCATTGAGCGAGAAGTGCATGCTGTTCTTCTGGGAGGTTGATTTCGGCTCCCATGTATAGAAGCGCGCGTTGGCGCGGGCCTCTATCAGTCCTCACGGATTCAACCAAGTGAAAAGCAGAGTAGGTTTTTCCGCTCTTACGGTCTGTCTTGAGGGTTTTTCTTATATACATGCCCTCAGATCTTACCGATGGATCGAATTTATTTAAACATGAAATAATTATTTTACAGATTTTCAGTCACTACAAATTCGCAAAAACAGCAAAGCACTAAAAATAAGGGACTTACGAAAGCAAAGGTTGATTTTAATGTTGTTGATTATGAGGGACTTAGGTCAGCTCTCTCGGGCGAACTTGGGTTAAGGACACGCAGTGCTTTGTCCCCGACATGTGAAAAAGAGGCACTTTAAAAACTTTTACTAAGTTTAAAAAATCCCTCTTAATTTCCTATGCCCTGCAGTCCTATTTGCGGGATCTCATCCAGAAATAGATGACGCCAAGAATCAGCCCAAAGACAAGATGGCCCACAAGCATGGGAAATGAACGAGTGAGCGTATTTTGACTCCAAGACATCTCAACTCCAGCGAGCCAAGGACAGAGGACCAAAGGGCCGAGAAACCACCAAATGACCCCGTAAATGATTCCCCAAAGGGAGGAGCTGTAAAAGGTCGTGCAGCATTTGCAGAAAATGAGAGCGAAAATCAGTCCAAGAATTCCGCAGAAAATTAAATGAACGATGAACCCTGAAAGGGGATCGCTTAGGCCAACGAGACACCCGGCAGTGGATAGGGTGCCCAGCCTAATCAAGATAAATCCAAAAACGATACCCGCGACAAGGCCGCCGATGATACCGCTCCATATGTTTTTTTTGCTAATCACTGTTGTTTTCATGTTTTTCCTCCTCGGATTTGTTTATTTCATTCTTTCTAACAAATGGTCGCCGACCCGCAATGCATTAGCGATAATGGTCAATGTGGGGTTTACGGCAGAGCTTGAAACGAAGAACCCGCCATCAACGACATAAAGATTGTCTAGATCATGTGCTTTGCAATGGAGATCGAGTACGGATGTTTTGGGGTCTTTTCCAAAACGCACGGTGCCGTTTTGATGTCCGACACCGGCAAGCGGAATCTTTTTGCCGAAATAAGCATTGCTATGGAAGAAGCGGTGCCGTACTCCGACATTGTTTAGAATCATTTTAAGCTTTTCTTTCAGGCGGCGATGTCCTTCTGTGTTATTGTCTGTATAAGAGAGTTGAATATCTCCTTCTTTAGAGATGCGGACACGATTGTTAGGGTCAGGGAGATCCTCGGTCGTCAGCCAGAAATCGATAGAATGGAAAGACATCTGCTTCAAAAGAAATTTTGGCGCTGGAATGGGCGAATCTGCTTTGAACATATTCGCGTCGGCTTTACCGAGCATTTGAATATGTCCCAGAGGAAAATCGAAATCGGGGGCTTTATGGTAAAAATCGTTGATGGCCATTGTCTTTTGAAAATGGGTCGGATTGGGTTCCATAGTCAGAGCGATCATCGCTGAATTGTTGTGGCACATGTAAAATCTGCCGACGCAATCCGAGCTGTTCGCAAGCCCATTGGGATGCTTTTGACTTGCTGAGCGGAGCAGCAGGGCAGCAGAATTAATGGATCCGCAAGCGACGACGACGATATTTCCTTGATAAATTTCAGAATACCCATTGCGTTTGACAATCACTTGTGAAATTTCTCTTCCCGATGCGTTGGTCTCGAGCCGTTCGACGTAAGCATCAGTAATCAGGGAGACATTGGGGGATTTAAGTGCCTCATTGACGCAGCAGATATGCGCGTCTGCTTTCCCATTGACAAGACAGGGGAATCCATCGCAAGTATTGCATTTGATACAAGAGCTATTTTGTCGATTTTTTTCATCGAGAATCAGCGCTAGAGGTAATGGAAATGGGCGGTAACCCTCTTTTTCAATGGCTTTAGCGAGACGCTCGATCCGAGGTTCGTGAGCAACTGCTGGATAAGGAAAAGGATTTTTGGAAGGAGGCTCGGTCGGATCGCTGTTGCGCTTTCCATGCACATGGTAAAGTTTTTCCGCCAAATCATAATAGGGTTCGAAATCCTGATAGCTAAGCGGCCAAGCAGGGGAAACTCCACCGTAGTGTTTGACCTCGCCAAAATCTGTCTGACGCATGCGAAGCAATGCCGCCCCATAAAATTTTGTGTTCCCGCCGACGTAGTAGTGCGTCCCTGGAATAAACTCTTTGCCGTTTTTGTCGACCCATTTCTCTTGGATTGCATAACGAGAAGAGAGGAACAGTGTCTCAGAATCCCAGTTTTCTTTTTCCCGCGGCAAAAAAGGTCCGCGTTCGACCAATAGAATCTTCTTCCCAGAAGGAGCAAGTTTATAGGCAAGGGTTCCTCCACCCGCCCCGGTCCCAATGATAATGATGTCAAAATGATGTTGTTCCAATGTCAATGCTATCCTCCCGTTGCAAATCCAGGGAAGAGTGTCATCCCCCCGTCGATAAAAATCGTTGTCCCCGTAATGTAATCGGCATAATCAGAGGCAAGCCAGACTGCACAATGGGCGATGTCCTCAGGCTCACCAATTCTATTATAGGGAACCAAAGTCATGAGAGTTTTATAAGCTTCAGGTGTAGACCAGGCAGAGGTATTGATAGGAGTTCTGATCGCACCAGGCGCAATCGCGTTGACACGGATGCGGTGCGGAGCAACCTCTTGTGCAATCGATTGCATCATCATGTGGATCCCTCCTTTCGATGCGGCATAATTGACATGGCCGCCCCAGGGAATGACCTGATGAACAGAGCTCATGCAGATGATTTTACCTGCGGCACATGAGATCCCTTGTTTCACCCCTTGCCGTTTGAATTCTTTTACGGCTTCGCGGCAGCACAAAAATTGGCCTGTTAAATTAATCCCAATGACGGCATTCCATTGTTCCAGTGTCATTTTTTCTAGAGGGGAGTCGCGTTGAACTCCGGCATTGCTGACCAAAATGTCAATCGTTCCCAATGCTTTGTACATTTGTGCATACATATTCAAGACTTGGGTCTCTTGCGACACGTCGGCTTTAATGGGAATGGCTTGACTTCCACATTTCTTAATTTCATCGCAGACGGCTTGAGCTTGATCCTCGTGAGAGATGTAATTGATTGCGACATCTGCCCCCGCATGGCCGAGGGCAATGGCAATGGCTTTGCCAATCCCTGAATTTGCTCCAGTGACGAGAGCTTTTTGCCCTTTAAGAATTTTCAAGGGATCGCACGTTGGCTTCACAACTTTTGGAAGTGTTTCATTACTGATTTTTTTCATCTGTATTTCCTAAATGATTGCGGTCCCTGCCTGTTGAATGAGTTTTGCCACAAGGGCAGTCCAACCTGTTTGATGACTAGCGCCGAGTCCAGTTCCATGATCGCCATGGTAATATTCATGGAACAAGAGGTAATCCTTCCAATGCGGATCTTCTTGAAATGTGTGCATGTGACCATAAATTGGCCGTTTTTCTTGCTCATTTTTTAAAAACAACTTAATCAATCGTTTCGATAATTCCATGCTCACATCCCACAAGTTTAATAAGTTTTTTGAGCCGGTTGGAAATTCAACTTTCAGAGTATCTCCGTAGTAATGATGGAATTTTTGCAGCGACTCAATGATCAAAAAATTGATAGGGAACCATACGGGTCCGCGCCAATTCGAGTTTCCACCGTAAAGACCACTGTCGGATTCTTCAGGGAGGTAACGGACGACCTGAGTTTGTCCATTCACTTTTAAAGTAAAAGGATGGTCTTGGTGGTATTTCGAAACGGAGCGGATCCCGTATTCGGAGAGAAACTCTTTTTCGTCGAGCATATATTTGAGGATGCTGACAAGCCGATCTTCCCTAAGAATGGAAAGGAGACGCCGTTTTCCAATGCCTGGGCGATAGAGACAAGCGAGATTAGCGCTGACATGAGGCCGCTTACTCACAAACCAATCGACTCGCCGCGAAAATATTTTGAGTTTTTCCATTCCTTCTGGCGATAGGGTCTCGACGGCAAGCAAGGGAAGAAGTCCGACGATTGAGCGCACTTTTAACGGAACGATGCGGTCATCTGGGAAGGTGCAGAGCATCGTAGAAAAATTGATCTTGTTCATCCCACAGAGAGTGACCCTGTCCACCAAAATGGGTCATGGCTCCAGCAATTCTTAAGAAATGCTCAAAAAACTTGGTCGCAATATCTTGATAAACGGGTTCTTCATCAGAGAGGTGAAAGGCGATGCGAAGCATGAGGATACAATAAAAGGCCATCCAGGCTGTGCCATCTGCCTGATCGATATGTCCGCCCATTGGAAGAGGGCTGCTGCGATCAAAGACACTGATGTTGTCAAGTCCAAGAAATCCTCCTTGAAAAACATTGTTGCCTTCAGCATCTTTACGGTTGACCCACCAGGTAAAATTAAGCAAAAGTTTATTAAAAACGCCTTTGATAAAGTCGCGATCGCTTTTACCGGTCATTTTGGCATCGATTTTATAAGTTCGCCATGCTCCCCACACTAAGACGGGGGGGTTAACATCAGAAAAATTCCACTCATAAGCCGGCAATTGACCATTGGGATGTAAATACCATTCGCGCGTGAGAAGTTCGATCTGCCGTTTGGCAAAATCAGAATCGATAAGAGAGAGGGGAATGCAATGGAAAGCTGTGTCCCAACCGCAAAAATAGGGATATTCCCATTTATCGGGCATCGTAAAGATGTCAAACGTCGTCAAATGGCCCCAATCTCTATTCCGGCCTCTTTTACGAGGCGCAGGATTGATAGGATCTCCTTTGTTCCATTGTTCGATGTCTAAATAGTAGAATTGTTTGTTCCAAAGCAGTCCGGCAAAGGCTGTGCGTTGGACCATTTTCAATTCCTCTTTGATGTTCTCAGGATGAATTGTCGCATAAAACTCATCGGCTTCCTTTTCGCGCTGCTCGAAAAGTGCATCGAAGTCTTTAAAAGGCGAAGCGTTGGTCGTATTGCAGAGGCGTAGCCGAATTATCGTTTTTTCTCCAGGGACTAACGTTTTTTGATACACTGCCGCAGCTTTAGTTCCCGTCTGCTTGAGGATTGATCGCATTGTTTTCTTTGTGGACACGAGATAGCGATGAAAAGCGTCTTTTACGTAAGGGGTTTCATTGGGAGCTTTAAAAACCTTTTCTCTATTCGTTTCATTTTCCGTGAAGATGAGCTCAGGGCCCTCTTCGCAATAAAGAAAGTAATCGCCTTCGACGGGATGAGAAAGTTCGATGATGGATAATTCCTTGCTCTGTAAATTCTTTTTCAGATGGGGTTTTCCTTTTTCGTCTCCGGTCGGCCCCTTCTCCCCATAACCCCAGCTCCAAGTATTGCGGAACCAGATTGTTGGAAGAACTAAGCATTCTGCTTTTTCTGGCCCTCGGTTATAGAGCGTGTAGCGAATAAGAATGTCTTCTTCACTTCCCTTTGCAAATTCAATGACGACGTCAAAATAGCGGCTCTCATCAAAAATCTGGGTATCGAGTAATTCGAACTCACGGTTTTCGTATCCCGCGTTTTTTATTTTCCTCCCTTAAAAGCTGATAAGGAAATTCTCTTTGCGGGTACTTATAGAGCATCTTCATGAAACTATGTGTCGGTGTGTTATCGAGATAGAAATAGTATTCTTTGAGATCTTCCCCATGATTTCCTTCGGGTCCACTCAGGCCGAACATTCTTTCTTTCAAAAAGGGATCTTTGCCGTTCCATAAAGCAAGGGATTGGCAAATTCTCTGATTGCGATCACAGATCCCTGCGAGCCCATCTTCGTTCCAACGGTAAACACGCGATTGTGCTGTCTCGTAGGAAAAATATTGCCAGACAGTTTCCTCTTCTCCGTAATCCTCGCGCACAGTTCCCCAGCCCCTTTCGCTTAAATAAGGGCCCCATTTTTTCCATTTGGATCTCTGCGTGCGGTAGGACTCCAAACGCTGGTGTTCTGCAGTTTTTCCCATTCTTTATGGTCTCCGTCTAGCGACCCACGAGTAAAGTGAGATGCCATTATTTCCATCCTTACCCTATAAAGAATTTAGATTCAAAAAATATTTTACATTTTAAATTAAAATTTTACCTTTTATATTAATAATCAGAAATTTATGCTGTAAAATCCCACATCTTGATGTAATTATTGTGGGAACGTGTGTCCCAGGAGCATGAAAAAAGTCTCCCATGAGCAAAGATAAGGGGAGTGACATCGTTGGCATACCATTCAAGGTTAGTGAAATCGTTGGTACCCCCTCGAAGAGTAGATAGGTGTTTACCTGTTTCCACATCCCAAACCTCGATGTCTCCGTCAGAGTGAGCAGAAAAAAGTCTCCCGTAGGCAGCAGCAAAAGAGATCACAGGGGTGTGATTATATTTAAGGGTATTTATCTCTTCACCTGTTTCAATGTTCCAAACATGGATGGTATCGGTATAGCCAGCGCTCGAAAAGAGTTTCCCTTGAGTAGCGGCGAAAAAAGGACGCATCAAGGGAGTATAAAGGGTATTTAGGCATTGACCTGTTTCAACATCCCAAATTTTGACTGCAATAGCAGAGGTTGAAAAGAGTTTTCTTTCAGCGACGAACAAAGAGTAAATCGGCCCCTGATTTCCTTGAAAAGTATTTCGGCATTGACCTGTTTGAATATCCCAGACATTGATGATGCCTTTAGCATAGCCCAAAAAAAGTTTTCCTTCAACAACGGTAGAAGCATAAATGAAATCATCATCATGATATCTAAGTGTACCCAGGCATTGATCTGTTGTAATGTCCCAGATCTCGATCGCGGTTCCGTCTTGGGAGCGTGAAAAGAGCTTCCCGTCAACAACGGCAATAGGCTTATTTTTAGGCCCTCGAAGAGTAGCTATGCATGTACGTGTTTCAATATCCCAAACCTTAATTGTATGGGTAGAGGTCGAAAGAAGATGCTTGTCAGTAGCGATAAGAGCAGTAATCTCATTTTCATGTCCTTCAAAAATAGCTAGGCATTTACCTGTTTTAATATCCCAGACTCCGATTGTACTGTCGTAAGATGCTGAAAAAAGCAGTTTCCCATCCACGATAACACAAGAGGAAACGGTGCGTCGATGATGTCCTTCAAAAGCGTGCGGAACATACGCCATGTTTTTCAGGTTTAATTCAAGAGATTCAAGAGATTCACGAGTTTTATAGGCACTCTGAAAATTCTCATCTATGTTTGGTTTAACAGCATCTGGAAAACGATCGTAGAACAATGTTTTCCAAATAGAATCATTTTGAATCGCCCAGTACCATTGTTTACAGGTCGAGGCAGCTGCCCCGATCGAGCGGGTGGGTAGGTATTTTAAAATTTGAGCAAGTGGGTCTACTGGTATCTGTGAGGTTAGAGGTACAATGGCAAGGTCGGGATTGGGATTGGGCTGATTTATGGGTGGAATCATATATTAATAAACCTCTGTTTAATTTTTTTATCATTTGTGTAAATTATTTAGTTTAATAACAATTCTATTGTAAACAATGAAATAAATTCAATTATATAGTTGCTTGATCCATCTTTGACGTAGGGCTCCTTCTATGGTACGTCCTTAAAAACTCATGGCAAAAGTTGAAGACCATTTTGATCCATGCCTGATTGAGATCGATAAATGCAAAGCCTGGCATGGATCCAAATGACATTCAGTGCTTGCCATAGGTTTTTGAGGACGTACCTTCTATGTGACAAGCTGAGGCAATGATTTTTTCTGTGCTGTAAAATCCCACATCTTGATGTAATTATTGCAGGGAAGTGTGTCGTGGCGTGGGCTGTAGGAGTATGAAAAAAGTTTCCCATGAGCAAAGATAAGGGGAGTGACATTGTGGGCGTACCATTCAAGGTGAGTGAAATCGCTGGTACCCCCTTGAAGAGTAGCTAGGTGTTCATCTGTTTCCACATCCCAAACCTCAATTATTCCGTTAGCGTGAGCAGAAAAAAGTCTCTTGTAGGCAGCAGCAAAAGCGACCACAGGGGAGTGATTATGTTTAAGGGTCTTTATCTGCTTACCTGTTTCAATGTCCCAAACACGGATGAGATTGGTATAGCCAGCGCTCGAAAAGAGTTTCCCTTGAGTAGCGGCGAAAAAAGGATGTATCAAGCAAGTATGAAGGGTATTTAGGCATTGACCTGTTTGAATATCCCAAATTTTGATTGCAATAGCAGAGGCTGAAAAGAGTTTTCCTTCAGCGACGAACAAAGAGTAAATCGGCCCCTGATCTCCTTGAAAAGTATTTGGGCATTGACCTGTTTTAATATCCCAGACCTTGATGATGCCTTTAGCAGAGCCCAAAAAGAGTTTCTCTTCAACAACGGCAAAAGAATAAATGACATCATTATCATGATATCTAAGTGTACCCCGGCATTGATCTGTTGTAATGTCCCAGATCTCGATCGCGGTTCCGTCTTGGGAGCGTGAAAAGAGCTTCCCATCAGCAACGGCAATAGGCTTATTTTTAGGTCCTTTAAGAGTAGCTATGCATTCACGTGTTTTAATATCCCAAACCTTAATTGCATCGGTAGAGGTCGAAAGAAGATGTTTGTCGGCAGCGATAAGAGAGGTAATCTTATTTTCATGTCCTTCAAGAATAGCTAGGCATTCACCTGTTTTAATATCCCAGACTCTGATTGTAGCGTCGTAAGATGCCGAAAAAAGCAGCTTCCCATCCACGATAACACAAGAGGAAATGGTGCGCCGATGTCCTTCAAAAGTGTACGGAGGAGCACACACTACGTTTTTCAGGTTTGATTCAAGAGTTTTGTAGGCTCTCTGAAAATCCCCATCTGTGTTTGGCTTAACAACATCTGGAAAATGAGAGCGAAACAATGTTTGCCAAACAGAATCAGCTTGAATCGTCCAGTACCATTGTCCACAGGTCGAAGCCGCTGCCCCGATCGAACGGGTGGGTAGGTATTTTAAAATTTGAGCAAATGGATCTTCTGGTATCTGTAAGGCTAAAGGTGCAATGGCAAGGTCGGGATTGGGGTTGGGGTGGTTTATGGGTGGAATAATAATATTAATAAACCTCTGTTTAAAAATTTTTATCATTTGTGTAAATGATTTATTTTATTAACAATTTTATTATAAACGATAAAATAAATTCAACTGTGTATCGGCGCGCGGTTAGGTTTGGCGAATTTTGACTCTGCGAGACGAAGCAAAATCGAAGCGAAGCGGCCGAACGAGCGAGACCATTGCTGAATAGCAAGGCGAGTGAGAAGGATCGATTTGGCAAAGTCGCAGCCTGTCAAAATTCACCAAACCTAACCGCGCACCGTATATACACAAGAAAACTGAAGAATTGAGAAAAACTTGTCAAAATCGCTGCCCTTTCCAACCTCGATTCCAAAAAGAAATCCATTTTACCACCCGCTCCGCAAGCTCGCTCGAGAGCACAGAGGGGGAATCTGTTGGATTAACCTGCTTTATAGTTTATATGAATTAAAACTGGGTTGAAATGTTCATTTTCACTATGATCGTGCCTTTAGATGGAATTGCAAAACTCCTCGCTGCATAAAATCGCGCTTTTGGCACCTGTCGCCTTGGCGGCGGCTGCCTTCGGCCCCGGTTCGCTCTTCGCTCACCTGCTTTGCTACTTACGAAGGTTCCCCGGACCTTCTCGTGTCTTCGCAGCCACTTATTCAAGTATGCTTTCGCCGCCGCCAACCGAACCCGCTGTGCGGGTTCTGGCAACAGGTGCCAAAATCATCGATTTTCTGCTGGCGAGGAGTTTTGCAATTCCCTCTTTATTTCTCAATTGTGGTTTATAAAAACTAAAATGGAGGTGGAAATGAGATGCTATCTGCTCTGCTTGGAAGCAAAAACGTCGAAAAAATCCTCTTTTTTTTATTGATCAACGAAAAGGGTTATGGGACACAGTTACAACGCGTGCTCAATACTCCATTGACGCCCATCCAAAAAGGGTTTGCTAAGTTGGAAAGAGCCGGGGTTGTCCAGAGTTTTCACGAAGGAAAGACCCGCTTTTATCGTTTTAACCCCGTGTACCCGCTGAAAAAAGAGTTGGAACAATTCTTGCGCAAGGCCTACGAGCTATTAACCCCTCAAGAAAAGCGCAAGTATTACATCGTAGAAACGCACCCTTCTCCTCGCACCGCTTTGAACTTCAAACAAGCCCAAAACCTGCTGCTGCTCTGCTGGCAACGGTTAAAAGCTGTCAAAATGTTGCTGATCAATGCTAAACTTCATACCGAAGCCTTGATCAAAAAAGGAAAAGGCGATGTCAAAGTCATCGAAGAAAACTCCTCGGTGATCTTATTTCAAGAAAACGGCGTATGGCAGATAGAAAATGACCAAGAGATCCAATTCAGCAATTCACTGCGTTGGACGTTAGATTTAGCAAGCGGGATGATTGGCTTAGAACATTTACGACACGGTGCTGCCAAACCCGTTTTTCTTTTTCATCTCAAACCCAAAAGCGAAGCTCTTTTGGCGTCAGTCGATTCCCATCTCTGTGGACCCGACGCCTACTTTGGACAAGTCCAACTAGGCGCTCATTTTCTGCAGCTCGGTTGGAAGATTATCGGGCCAAAGAAAAACGACCGCATTGAATGCCTCTATACATAAGCGGGTTGCGTTTTGAGATAATAGTCTTAAAATCAATAACTTATGCTGTTTTCTCCACTCATTTCATCACAGATGAGCAGATCGTTAACGTACATCCAATGAGGGTTTTACCCAATTCTCCATTTATTATCCGGCAGGACGCAACAAAGGAAGAACGTTATCTTACCGCCCTAGACAAACACCCCCATTTATGGGAAAAGGTATTGACTGCAACCGCCAAAAGCATTGATGCAGTAGCTATTACAGAACAGGGTCGACATGTCATTCTCCAGCAGGCTGCCAAGTCTTGTGGTCCAAGCTGTGCAGCGATGCTTATTTTAGATCATGGCAAAAAACCTAACTATGATACCATAAGAAACATTAGTCTCTCCAATACTGATCGGGTTGCCAGGTGGATAGAGGATGCGGGGTTACAATCCAAAACAACAGACCTGTCCGTTGAGAAGGACAGAGTGGGCGCTTTAATCAAATGTCTAAACGCAGATGGGCCAGGAGTTCTATCTATCCGTCATGACGAGATCGGCGGACATTTTATTGTACTCGATGCCATCTCGGTAGATGATAATACGGCAACTATTCGCGATCCGTGCCATGGGTGGGCGCTCACAATGAAGTTAGACGTTCTAATCCCCTGGATTCGTCCATATTTTATACAAGTTAAGTCTAAGTAAGTCTGCATTTTCAGCGTCCTTTGGCGCTGTTCCGATCAGTTGACGGCGCTCAGGAAGAGCCGCTGTCAACTGATCTGTTTTATCTAATATTTCGCGATAGAAACAACCGACAAAATATGGCTGCTGATTGAGAGAATCTTCAATATCTTTGTAAAAAGAATTCTCTTGCACCCAGCTTAAGTCAAGAGGCGCCAAAGGCGGCAACGTCCTACCGGAAACTTGTGGATCTACATCTAACAAATGCACTTTGATGATAAGGGCAGAGCAGGGTGGTAGAGTGGTTAGGGCGCCATAGCCAAGAGTTGGGTGAACAAAAATGGTGCGCTTTTCGTGGACTTGCATTCCTTTCACCCCATGGGCAAAACCAGGAATTGTCTGTGAAAGATGCAACCAGCTATCATGGTTAGCGAAAAGGATATTCCCCTCCTGGTCTTCGATCACATAGCTGATACGTACATGATCTTCCTCTTTTAATTCTTTGCCATTGCCAAGGAGATCTGTCTTGAAATAAAGTCGCTTAGAGACAATTTCCTTCAATGAGGCATCTTGTGATAACATTGAAAATTGTGCATCTGCTTGTGCAAGTTTGCAACGAGCCATTTTTAATCCTTTAAGGGCTGCTGCTGAAGCACCCATCATCATGGGGGGCTTTCGAAAGGAATCACTGGGGTGGTAAAATGCTTCGATAAATGCCAACTTTCTTTCCTTGCCTTCAAAGCGATTTGTTGCATTTCGAAGGATTTCACTCCATATTTCTACATTATGTGTGCTAGGTGTCGGTATATCGACAAAAGAAGCCTTTTTCTCGAATCGAATCGCTGGCTTTTCTCCATTAATTTTTCCCAAAACATATTCCAAAAAATCGGATTTTTTAAGAAGCGTCTGAATTTTTTTTTGCTTCTTACGCAAATGTTTAAAAAGCGGCTCATTAGGAGGACCTCCTGTGAAGGCCCCGAAAACGAACCTAGGTCGCTCCCAAAGCAGGGGCGGTAATGATTCTTCTAGTCCATCAAGGGTCTGCACTTCCTCAGTCAAATTTGCAAAGGTCAAATGAGGTTGCAATCGAGGAAGATCTACTCTAAAATTTATGTCGTCCCCACCCGCTAGTTCTAAATAGTAGATTCCATATCTTTCTGGCGTGAGAGCATTCAGACTATGATCGTGATCTCCTTTATCTTGCATTAAGTGACTTTGAGGAGTAAAAGGGGGATGGTCTTTAGAAATAGATAAAGCAAGGATTGTCTCAAGTCGTCCACCTACTATACTATTGTGTGATCCAAATCCAAGCACAATGCCCATTAAAGTAAGATCGAAGTTCAAGATCTTTATCAGAGGCTGGTCAGCATTAGCAATGGTATCTAGGATATATTGAACGGTACTGGCGGGTCCTAAGGCATAGCGAAACAGATCAATGTTTTTCTCTATGACTTCTTTAAGTTTAGAAATGTTTATGAAGGACACTTCTAAAGTCGATAGAAAAGACGGAACTTGATTATTTAGGGCTACGACTTTAAGAACAAAACGTTTATTTCTAGAACAAAATTTATTCCAGATAGGAATGACCTCTCGAACAAGAAGTGTATTATTAAATTCTATTTCATCATGATTGAAATCCTTTGTAATTGGAAAACAATCAGTAGAAGCAAAGCTTCTTATGGAGATGGGTTTAGATCCTTCGAGTACATATCCATACTCTTCAGATAAAAATGCCATTTTGAAAAATTGATCTAAGATAGTATATTCATGTGCACTATCAATGCAAATTGGCTTTGCATTGCAAAAAGCACATGACAATATGCAACAAAATAGAGGGAATTGCAAAACTCCTCGCCAGCAGAAAATCGATGATTTTGGCACCTGTTGCCAGAACCCGCACAGCGGGTTCGGTTGGCGGCGGCGAAAGCATACTTGGATAAGTAGGAGAGCCGCCGCCAAGGCGACAGATGCCAAAAGCGCGATTTTATGCGGCGAAAGGTTTTGCAATTCCCTCAATAGTATTCTCATTTTGAATGGGAGCATCTTGGTTGATAGAGAGGACAAACTCTGTGGTGGCATAATTCACAATACCCACAGAGAGGATGTCCCCAAGCGCACGTGTTTCCTACGGCAGCTTCTGCAAGCCATTGATGTCCACTTTTTCTCAAAGAATATACCTCATAAAGATGACCATCGACGTTCATCAAAATGTTGTTTTGGTCGCAATGTAAATCTTGAGGTGCAACTATAAAAGTCTGCATTTGAGATGACACCTGTTCTTCGCATTCTATTGCCTTGGTTTCCACAGCAATCAAAGCTACCTGTGTGAACAAAAATACTGCGATCATACATTTTATAAGCTTGTGAAACATCCTAATCCTCCGATTGAGCTAAAATTGAATTTTCATTTTGGTAGATGCGCAAGAATTTCTGCAATGCAAATTTTGCACAAGTGAAAACCTGTGAATTTTCGCAAAATATTGACTTATGAGGGAATTGCAAAACTCCTCGCCAGCAGAAAATCGATGATTTTGGGAACCCGCATAGCGGGTTCGGTTGGCGGCGGCGAAAACATACTTGGATAAGGGTCTCATGCGACGAGTTCCTTCTTTCAAGAAATTCACGGTGAAGTTAGTCAACAATGCTGTCCCTCTTAGACATCCCATCTAGTAATGCTTCAGGACTTGAAAAACTAAAACATTTACTAAAATGGATTAAAAAAAGTATCTTCAATGTTTTATAAATTTTTAACTTTCCACAAAGGAGAAATTTTATGTCAGACATGTGTGTTGATGCTTGTGAAGGTATTGATGATAGCGTTTACGGCTACCAGCCTGTAGAAGAAAACCCGACCGTTCTTTGGAATGGTCGTGAAGTGACTCTTGTTCAAGAAACGGATGAGAGATACAACAAAATCCTGCAAATCATTCATGCGGAACGTACTCAAGAACCTCCTTGATTTGGCTTGGAACTCATTGGACGCGGCATGAGCGAACCAGAACTTTTTGACCCAAACTTGCCCGTAGGTTCGTTTTTTAAAGAGGACCAGAAAAAAATTGAAAAGGTAGAAGAAAATCAAACCGTTGCCAATTTTTTTGAGACATTGGGAGATACTCTAAAAACAGGGATTGAAATTGGCAAACCATTAGTTTTTCCTCTTGAGCAGCCTTTAAAAGCTATTAGTAAATCAGTGTCTCCATTGCTCCCCGCATTAGAACCCCAACCTTCTCGATACTTTGAAACAGAAGGGATTAAACGAAAAGATATCATGATTACATTCGCAAATGTGTGCTGTGACTATCATTTAGAACTAAAAGACTGAAAAATGAAAGATTCAAAAGTTATGCTGCACCCAAGTGTATATATCAAAAAAATTATTGATAATCTTTGGAGTTAGCTATATATCCTCTTAAAAGAGGAGGGAATTGCAATTCCCTCCGAGGATATAGTGGGCTTGCTTTCATGCTTCGCAAGTTTCTTTTACCTGGGATTGCCATCGTAGGTGCGCTTATCGCGCTTCTTGTTGTTTTTTGGAGTCAAAAAAAAGAGCCCGTCCCTCCTATCCCTTATGCAGCGCCAAAATCTCCCTATAAACATGCCATTTATGGAACAGGAACTATTGAAGCTTCTACAGAGAATATTGCCATTGGAACCCCGTTTATCGAACTTGTCACAGATATCTATTGTGTGGAAGGAAACAAAGTTAAGAGGGGAGATCCGCTGCTCAAGCTCGATACGCGGGGACTGGAAGCGCAAAAAGAGACCGCTTTTTGGCAATGGAAGGCAGCTATCGTCAACTTTGAAAATCAAAAGACTAATTTTTCCTTTTACCAGAGATTGAAAGATAAACGCGCCGTGAGTCAGCAAGTCTATGAGGCAGCCTATTATGCGATGATCGAAGCAGGAGAACAGGTCAAGGTAGCTGAAGCGGTGCTAAATCAGATCGTCGTCGACATCGAACGCTCAATGGTCCGAGCGCCGGTCGATGGGGAGATCTTGCAAGTGAACGCTCATATCGGCGAGATCTATCCACAAAATTCCTATAATGTGACGCAAGGGTATGTGAACTTGCAGACAGCATTGATTTTGATGGGGACGGTCTCCCCTTTGCAAATGCGGATCGATATCGATGAAGAAGACGCATGGCGCTTTAGAGAGGGGGCGTCTGCGACAGCATTTGTTCGAGCCAATGCCCGCATCCATTTTCCCATAACGTTTTATAGAGTAGAGCCCTACATTATTCCTAAACTTTCATTGACTGGGGAAGTGATTGAAAGGATTGATACGCGCGTCCTCCAAGTGCTCTATCGTTTTGAAAAAGGGGATCTTCCTATCTATACAGGCCAACTGATGGATGTGTACATCGAAGCCCTTCCGGATCCTAAAGAACAGCCTTCCCAAGAAAAGAAAACGTCAGCTCTCGATGAGGTGCAATTCGGGCCATGAAGCACCTTCTGTATTTATTTTTATTGGCGATGCTGTGCGGATGTATGGTCGGGCCGAATTATCATCGTCCTGAAACAGCGATGCCCTTAGAATTCGAAGAGGCACATCATACAGAATCTGTGACCGATGCAGATCTTTGCCAATGGTGGAAACAATTCCAAGATCCTATGCTTGACAGCTTCATCGAAACGGCCTATCGCGCCAATTACGATTACCGGATCGCTTTGGAACAGGTCGCGCAAGCTCGGGACCAATACCGCGTCCAACGTTCTTATCTCTGGCCGGAGATTGATCTCAATGCGACTGCCATCCGTTCGCGCTACAGCCAAACTTTAATCACTTCTTCTGCGCAGCAAGCAGCTGCGATAGGCACCTCTCCGAGCACGAGTATCACGAGCGGGGCTATTGGAGCACCTTTAGTGGCTCCCATTGAAAATTTTTTTCAGGTGGGGTTTGATGCGATCTGGGAACTTGATATTTGGGGAAAAATCCGCAGAGGAATGCGCGCAGCTTATGATCAATGGGAAGCTAGCATCGATTCTGCCCAAAATGTCATGATCACTGTGCTAAGCGAGGTCGCACGGGATTATATTGCTATACGCAGTTTGCAACTGCAAATCGACCTCGCTAAGGAACTCATCTGGGCGGACGAACAAGAATGGCATCTTGCGAGAGCGCTTTTCGACGCAGGTTTAGACAATCAGATCCAAGTCGAGGGATATCTGTCCACGTTGGAAACAGACCAAGCGGCTCTTCCCGTTCTCGAATCCTCGTTAAAACAGACGATTTATGCTTTAGCCATCCTTTTGGGAAGACAGCCGGAAGGCCTCGCAGCGGAATTTAAGACATTGGGCTTTATCCCTGCGGGGGTCGAGAAAGTTCCCGCAGGACTTCCTTCAGATTTATTGCGCAGACGACCCGATGTCCGCTATGCCGAACGACAGCTGGCGGCGGCCACAGAACAGATTGGAGTGTATGTCGCAAACCTTTTTCCGAGCATTTCTCTCACGGGAAATGGCTATGGATTTGAGAGCAACAAGCAAAATCAATGGCTCATCGGCAAAAGCCGTTACTGGAGCATAGGTCCAAGCCTCAATTGGGACTTGATCGATTTTGGAAGAGTGCGCGCGCAAATTGACATGGCCAAATCTCAGCAAAGGCAGGCGCTATTGACCTACGAACAGGCAGTGATCTCTGCGCTGCAAGATGTAGAGGGAGCCCTAGTCGCTTATTTTGAAGAGATGAAACGATTGGGCGATTTTGAAGTGCAAGTGGCAGCGAACAAACGTTCATTCGATCTTACTGAGGATCTCTATGAATCGGGCCTTGCGGATGAATTCCAAGTCTTGGACGCTTATAAGACACTGATCCATTCGGAAAACAATCTGACTTTGAGTCAGCAGGCTTTATCGAGCGATCTCGTTGCTCTCTATAAAGCATTAGGAGGGGATTGGGAATGTACCTCATTGCCTTGAAGATGCTGATTGGGGATCGGCTAAAATATATCGGATTGGTGGTGAGCTTAAGTTTTGCCGCATTCATCATTTCTCAGCAATCAGCGATTTTTTTGGGGATTATGAAGCGCTCCTTTGGTTTTGTGACTGATACATCACAGCCCGATATTTGGGTAGTTGACCCTTCAGTGCAGTATATCGGCGATATCAAAGGAATGAAAAATACCGCTTACTTTCGCATCCGCGGCATCGATGGGGTCGAATGGGCAGTCCCGTTATATTATGGAACGATTCCTGCGCGACTGCGCAACGGCGTTTATCAGACCTGCATTTTCATTGGGATCGACGATGCGACGTTAATCGGAGGTCCTCCAAAAATGCTTGAGGGCTCCATCGAAGATTTGCGATTTCCCGATGCGGTTATCGTCGATCGAGTGGGTGCACATACAAAGCTTGCACAACAGGGAAAAAATGGAGAGGTCATCCCTTTGAAGGTCGGAGATGTGATGGAGTTGAACGACCACAGGGCTTATGTCGCTGGAATTTGCGAGGTTTCTCGGACATTTCAATCCCAACCGGTCGTGTATACGACTTATGGAGCTGCAATGCTGGATGCTCCGATGGTCAGAGACTTTCTTTCTTTTGTGCTCGTCAAATCGCAGCCAGGAATCGATCCGGAAACACTTTGTGAACGCATCCGAGCCGAGACAGGTTATGCCGCATACACATCATGGGGAATTCAAAAGTTGACCATCCTCTATTATGCCAAAAACACAGGGATCGTCGTGAATTTTGGCGTGGCGATCGTTTTGGGCTTTATCATCGGAATGGCAATTGCAGGTCAGACTTTTTTCAATTTCATTCTGGATAATCTTCCCTATTTTGGAACGTTTAAGGCGATGGGGGCTGATAATTCTTTGCTCGTCAGGATGATCATCATACAAGCGCTTTTTGTGAGTGCGATTGGTTGGGGCATTGGAATCGGAGCTGCTTCCATTTTTGGATGGGCGCTCAGAGGCACAGAGCTTTCCTTTAGTTTGCCATGGTGGCTTTATCTCTCTACTGCACTTTCGATGCTTTTTATCTGTTTTGCAGCCGCGCTGTTTAGCATTCTTAGAGTTGTCCGAGTGGATCCAGCCATTGTTTTTAAGAGTTGATTTAAGAGGACCTGCTTATGGAGATTGCAGTCAGTTGTAAGGACGTGAAAAAGACATTTGGAAAGGGAACTTCCAAAGTAGAGGCGTTGCGCGGTATTCATTTGGAAGTGAAGAAAGGGGAACTGTTGATGCTCATGGGTCCATCGGGATCAGGCAAAACGACTCTGATCTCCGTCATCGCAGGAATTCTCACGCAAACAGAAGGGGAATGTCTTGTGTCAGGGATTGATCTCAACCATTTGCCCGACAAGGTAAAAACAATGTATCGCGGTCAACACATCGGTTTTGTGTTTCAAGCATTCAATCTCATCCCGATGCTGACCTGTGCGGAAAATGTTTCCATTCCATTAATTATCAATGGTGCGGATCGAAAAATAGCGCTGGAAAAGGCGAAGAAGCTACTTGCCGATGTCGGTATTGCCGAAAAGGTCGACACTTCTCCTATGGAATTGTCCGGAGGACAGCAACAGCGCGTCGCCATCGC
The DNA here is from genome assembly GCA_963718565.1 of uncultured Verrucomicrobiae bacterium. GTDB lineage: Bacteria > Chlamydiota > Chlamydiia > Chlamydiales > Rhabdochlamydiaceae > CAJCIW01. The sequence continues at coordinate 918,350 of OY970364.1, read as the reverse complement.
ACGGGCGATGATCCACAATCCGGACTTGATTGTTTGCGACGAGCCGACGAGTTTTTTGGACCATGAGACGGGGATGAAAGTCATGGACTTGCTTCGCTCGATTGCGGGAAAAGATGGCAAAACACTCATCGTCGTCTCTCACGATGTGCGCATCACCAAGTACGCTGACAGGATTGCTAACCTAGAAGACGGCCGCATCGTTTGAAGAACTTTAAGAAGGCTTGCTTAATTTTTTAAACAAGGAATAAGACTGTTTAATAGACCTTTTTTGTCGAGTTTGACAATCCAACTTTCATGGTCATCTCTGCCATATGTGATCCAAATGTATTGATCATCGCTGATATATCCACAAGGAAATACGCATCGGATGGGTTGCCAGTAGGGTTTGTATCGAGCTCCACTGTAAAAGTTCTTTCCAATAATCGGCTTAGGGCTGATTTTGAGAATAGCAAATGGCGGTTCAGGGGCAAAAAGATAAGCGCCGATAAAATAGTGAGCCATCTGTTTTCCGGAAGAGTGAGTGCTCTCCATGACTATTGAAGAATGAAAAAAGGCAAGATAGCCTTCCTTTTCAATCAAGGCTGGAGTTCCTCCGCGCAAGATTCCCCAATCCCAGGAAATAGTGCTTTCCGTGTAGGCAACGGTGTCGCAGATCCCTGTTCCATCGAGGCGGGGATAAAAAATTTTGTGGGGAAGGAGACTGTAAGCCAAAAGTAATTGTCCGTTGAATTCAAAAGGCACCCAAGCTTTTTCGCGAACATTTCTACTTTCATTTTCAAAATATTTAAGACATTCAATGGGATCGGCAATAAAATGTTCGCCATCATAATGAATTTCGGCGACATACACTCTAAAACCCCCTTTGCTGACCTTGGATTCAATATTGTCGTCATAGACCATATAAAGCCTATCGCCGAACGTGATTAGGCGCGCATCCTCTGCACGTGAGGGAGCTGGGGAGTACTCATCTCTTAAGCTTAACAATTGCGGCTCTCCGACAGGACAAAACTTTTCATCTAAAAATACCAGACCAATCTCGGTATTGAAAGATTGCTGGGGGTTGGAAATAATACGAAAACTTAAAAGCAAACGTCCTTGCCAGCGAATGATCCCGGGGTTGAACGCGTGAGGATATCCTGGGATCTCAATTCTTTTCGTCTCTAAAACGAAATCTTGCGATGCTAATTCTAGGTTGTAGGGGAGCTGTGCCAAAGCATGAACTTTGATGGAAAAAGCGCAGATCAGCAGAACCTGGTATAACGAGCCACTTGCAAAAATGCGCGCCGCATAAAATCGCCCTTTTGCCATCTTTTGACTTGGCGGCGGCTCTTTTACTTTCTCAAGTATGAGGAGTTTTGCAAATGGCTCTAACTTTTTCATGCCGATTATTTTTTTAAGACGGGAATTAAGCTTTCCGTGAGGCCTTTCTTGTCAAGTTTTACAATCCAAATTTCATGGTCCTGCCTTCCATAAGATATCCAAATATAATTCTCATCAATAATGATCCCTGCAGGAAAGACGCACCTTAGCGGTTTCCACGTTTTGTAGTAAGGAGGCTGGTAAAAATTTTCAGCGACAATGGGTTGAGGACTAAAAGCAGTGATAGCAAATGGAGGATGTGCTTGGAAGGTATAGGCTCCCATGAAATAGTGGGAGATTTTCTTTCCGTTGGATTGAACAGTAGGCAGATCTATCCAAGAGTGAAAAAATGCAAGATAATGGTCCTTGTCAAAAAGCGCTTGCGTTCCGCCTCTTGGAACACCCCAATTCCATTGAATATTGCTAGCAGAAATTTCTACAGTTTCACAAGCTCCAGTCCCGAGAATGGGGCGCAGAATGTGATGAGGAATGAGACTGTAGGAGAGCAATAACTCTCCTTCATATTCGAAAGGGACCCAATTCTTTTCATATCTCATGTCATTCTTATCTTTATAGTTTACAAGACATTCTGGCATGCTTGCAGTGAAGTTTTCACCGTCGTAGAACAGCTCTGCAAGAAACATTCTTCGAATTTCTCGAGTTGTGACATTTTCTAAAATATTGTTGTAGACGATAAAAAGGCGCTCTCCAACAGCAATCAATCTCGGATCTTGTTGCTTAGAAGGGAGAATAGGATTGTGAAAGGGAAGTTCGAAAACTTGAGGCTCACCAATTGGATTGAAGCTCTCGTCGAGCCAGACTAGAGCAAATGGATTTGTCGAGTAATTGATGGGATTGTAAATGCGAAAACTCATCAACAAGCGACCGCGCCATCGGATTAGTGAGGGATTAAAGGCATTTGGATATTTTGAAAATTCTATTTTTTTTGTCTCCAGGATGAAATCCTGCATCATCGTTTCTATATCGACTAGAGGAGACGGTAGGGGATTGTTAGATTGAGCTTGTTCTTGGTCTTCAGCTTTGACCATGGGGTAGTCAGAATGTTTACTATTGTCAGCGTGAACTGTAGAGCAGACAAGAAAAGCTGCTAGACATGCAAAATATATTTTTATCATAGTTGATTGAGAAAGTTGGGTTGTTGAAAGCCGACACTCGGCCAATATTCAAATGGGAACGCTTCATAAAGTTTTTTGAGGTCACATTCAAAAGGAGACTCCCCGCCCATTTCCATAGCTTCTTCAACAGAGGTCGCATATTGAAAATTCGGTCGGTTTGTTCCGAGGTAGTAATCCATATATTTAAACAAGGGTTCATTATTGCTTACAACGAGCAGTCTAGCAGGAATGCCATACGCTTCTGCGACAATAACCCCATGGAGAGAACTTGAAATCACGAAGCGGCTATCGAGAATTTTTTCAAGAATGGCGCCCCAAGGCTCTGTAGAATAGACAATATTGTCCCATTCGTGTTTTTGAAATAAATGCTCCTCTGAGTAGTGAGGAATGATGATATAATCATAAGCCGGGTTTTTCTTTCTTTTAAATTCTGGGAAAAAGTAGGGAATCAAAAGAGCAGGATCACCGTAAATTTCTGGACATTCAATGTGAAAGACTTCCCATAAAAATTTTCGTGTCAACGGTCCGCGAACCGCGCGAATATCCAGTGTAGTAAACTTAAAATCTTCTTTTTTTGTAAACTTACCATTTGTCCCTGTTCCCCAAATGACATCATTGTCTCGAGCAAAATAGAGTAATGAACCAATGGCAAGGAGTTTTTTTTCCGGAGGTTTTTGCCCTTTTTTATAAACGCGAATGGGTTCGCCGATAATTCTTTCAAGCAGTTTTAACGAAATAATATCGCCAAAGTTTTCAAAAACGCGCCCATGCCATTGTTCATTCCAATAATAAAGGGGCAAGCCTTCACGAGGCATTTTCTCGCTTGCGAAACCAATCCTGGTTAAAAAAAGCATCATTGCTAAGAATAGAAATTTCAATCGAAACAGACTTTGCATCGATGTCGACTTTTCACAAACTGTTTTTGGCTGCTGTGGTATTTGTTTAAAATCAAAAAAGTATACTGAAGTAGAAAAAAACCACAACAGATTTGCAAAATCAGCGCAGGGTATAGGAAATTAAGAGAAATTTTTTAAATTTAGTAAAAGTTTTTGCGTTGCTTCTTTTTCACATGTCGGGGACATTGGACACGAAGTGCTGTGTCCCCGACATGTGAAAAAGAAGCGCTTTAAAAACTTTGAGTGAATTTAAAAAATTCCTCTTAATTTTCTGTGCCCTGGCGCTGCATCATTTTCTTCAGTATCTTCTGAACTTGATTGAGCGTGCGGGTATTTAGAATATCTTCCTTTTCTAGCCAGCCTTTTCTTGCGACATTGACCCCTGCGCGAAAAAATTGCAAACTGTTCGCGCTGTGTGCATCGGTATTGATGCAACACATCAGGCCCTTATCTGAAGCGAGATGCCACCAACGCCAGTCCATGTCCAGCCGCATAGGATTTGCATTGAGCTCCATGATTTTTTTATTGGCGATGCAAGCATCGATCACTTTTGCAACATTGACTTTGTAACCTTCGCGCTTCAATAAAAGTCTGCCGGTGACATGGCCGAGCATTGTCGTGTAAGGGTGTTCGATGGCACGGATGATGCGCCGGGTCATCGTTTTTTCATCCTGCTGCAAGGAGCTGTGTACTGAGATCACCACGTAATCGAGCATTTTCAAGACTTTGTCAGAAAAATCAAGCTTGCCATCGGCAAGGATATCGCATTCGACACCAGAAAAAACATAAGGTTGGGATTTTCTGGAAGCATTCAAGCGACCGATTTCTTCTACTTGTTTCAAAAGCTGCTCTTCAGTTTGTCCATTGGCCTGGAAACTCGATTTAGAGTGATCGGCGATTCCAATGTATTCCCATCCCAGCTCTTGCGCAGCTGCGACCATTTCTTTTAATGTACTTTTTCCATCGGATGCAGTTGTGTGATTGTGAAAAGTTCCGCGAATGTCTTTTTCTTCGACAAGGAGAGGAAGTTTTCCTTGTTCTGCAGCTTCGATTTCTCCTCGATCTTCCCGCAGCTCAGGTGGAATATAAGGCAGTCCTAATGCCTTAAAAATATCCGCCTCCTTAATCGTTTTTTTTACTCTTGCAAAGGGCCCTTTGCCTTTTGTTTTTTTCGCTTCAAGGCCGTACTCGCTCAGCGTCCAGCCGTGTCTTATTGAGCGTTCGCGCATTTTGATATTATGTTCTTTTGAGCCGGTAAAATAAGCTAAAGCAAATTCAAATTGGCTCGCAGGGACAATACGGAGATCAGCCTGCATTCCTCCCTGGAGCTTCACGCTCGACTTGGTTTCTCCTTTTCCTAAGACACGGGCAACAAAGGGCTGTGATGTGAACCAATGCATCACAAGGTTGGGATGGGATGAAGCAACGAGAAAATCTAAATCGCCGATCGTTTCCAATTTTCTTCGCAAACTCCCGGCAAGTTCTGCTTTTTCCACATCTTTCAAATTGCGCAATTCCCGCAAGATAGGTTCAGCCTTGGCAATTGCCTCCCAAAAGAGATGCCGCTGTTGGTATATTTCTTGGTGCTCTAATGATTCTAAAATATTTTTCTCGGTCTTTGGTCCAAATCCGCGCAGCTCCGATAGTTTGCCCTTTTTACAGGCTTCTTTGAGTTCTTCAATCGATTTGATTTTCAGGTTCTCGTAGATCATTTTGATCTTTTTGCCGCCGAGACCATGAACGCGCATCATTTCCACGACTCCTCTTGGGATCGATTTCTTGAGTTTTTCGTAAAAAGGAAGGCGTCCTGTTTTCACAAGTGTGGAAATTTTCCCAGCGAGGTCATCGCCAATACCGGCAAGTTCTGTCAAGCGTTTCTCTTCGACGACTTGTTTGAGATCTTCGTCCAAGCTCAATACGGTCCTTGCAGCATTGTGGTAGGCACGGATCCGAAAAGGGTTCGCCCCTTTGAGCTCTAGTAGGAGAGCGATCTCTTCGAAAATGGTTGCAACCTCTTTCTTGTCCATAGGCACTCTCCGCTAAAGGTTATCGCGTTGTAACCAAGACATTTCCCTTTTGATCGACGAGTACAGAGTTTTCTGCTTGAGCTACCAGCCCGCTCGCTTCTTCAATCAGGGGAGGATAGCTTAAAATGATTCCTGCAGTATGCAGCTCTGTCAAACCTACTTTCACTTCCACAAGATTCAATCCATTGGAAAGCAGATCGTGGATGGCAAAGGGCAGACCATGAAAAGTTTTAATGGTGGCTAGAACCCTCCGTGCAAGATCAGAATGTACTGGTCGGTCTGCGGCAAACGAATAAATAGTAGGATTTTGACCTTCATAGATCAGGCCACGCCCATTTGTGGCAAAGGGTTCGATGGCAAATGTCATGCCGGGTTGGATAAGAGTATTGGAATGATCGTCATAGTTAGGAATTGTCGGCGGCCGATGCACTTGATAATAGCCAAGTCCATGGCCGGAAAGGTTTTTAACAGGCTTGAATCCGTGAGAGGAAATCGTTTTGTCAATGACTTTGCCAATTTCGCGAAGGGGCACTCCGACTTTAACCAGTTGTTCGGCATGGAACAAAGCCTCTTCGGCAGCGTTGATCAGTGTTTGATTTTCACCCGAAAGATCGACTGTGACCGCACAGTCGCCGATAGCACCGTTTACGCAAATGCCGATATCGAGTTTGACCATCTCTTTTGAGAAAATGATGTCATAGCCTGGCTGAGGTAGAAAATGGGCAGCTACGGCATCAAGGGCGATCTGAGGAGGAAACGCGGCGCGAGCGCCAAGTTCAATGATCTTTTTGTGGATTTGAGCGATCACCTCGTTATAAGAAGCTCCCGGGCTGATCAATGATTTTCCAAAGGCCCGGACTTGTTTAGCAATCGCTCCCGCTAGAATAAAATTCTGCTTGTACTGCTCATTCATAGGGATAAATTATACCGGAAGTGGAGGGCAGGGCAAGGAAAGGCCTTGCCCTGCAGGGAACTTATTTTTTCTTCTTTTTGCATTTTTCAAGAACAGGAGGGATCGATGTTGTGTCATCGTCGATAGTATCTCCCTGCTCAATCATTGTGTTATTCTTTTCGGGAATTTCAGTTTCTCCTTGGGCTGCAAAACCTAAACAGATGCTAGATGTAAAAGCAGCTAGTGTAGAAATGATCATTTTTTTCATAAAAACCTCTCCTTTTTTTAGGTTGGTGAAAAAGACTGAATTTTTACATTTTAACCGATTTTTGGCAATTTTTTATTTTCATTCTTTTTACTTTGTTTTTTAAAAATTTAAAAAATTATCTTACAAATGTTATATTTTATGATAGATTTTGAGAAAATTGTTAAATAAATTTTTTAATTATGTTAGATTTAAGAATAAGAAAAAGGGGCAATCGTTCCCTAGAACTGAAGGATAGTTATGAAAAAGGCGATGAGAATTGGAATCATTGGAGCAGGTCAGATTGGAGGCCGTCTTGCATCTGAATGGGCAAAGGCGGGTTATGAAGTGATGATAAGCTCGCGGCATCCCAATCAGCTTAAAGACTTTGCGAAAAAACTCGGGCCAAAAGTCAAAGCCGGAACCCCAGAAGAGGCAGCGAAATTTGGAGAGATTATTTTGTTGTCGATACCCTTTGGGGAGATTCCGCGTTTGAGTAGAGAAGTTCTGAATGCCCTTAAAGGGAAGATTGTCATCGACACCTGCAATCCCTATCTTGAACGGGATAAAGAGGCGGGTGCTGAAGCGTTAAATTCCCCCACAGGCTCAGGGACTTGGACGTCCAAGCACCTTCCCGGCGCCAAAGTGGTGAAGGCATTTAACACTATCTATGCTGAGGAGTTAGAATCAGAGGCTCATCGCGAAGGCGATCCTATTGGCGTCCCGTTAGCTTCAGACCATAAAGATGCTTTGGAGACTGTTTCCATGCTGGTTATCGATGCTGGTTGCGGCCCTTGCATTGTCGGAGAACTGCACAGAGCTAAAGAGTTCGACAATGGAACAGAAGTGTATGGATCAGGCGTATCGGTCAATGAACTTGAAAAAATATTCGGGCGAAAAAGAAAAGTGGCTTAAGTTGTTTCGGTATATTCTGCTGGAGGTTTCTCCGAACTCTCCAGCTGAATTCTAAATTCTTCCACAATTCGTCCGTTGATGAGATGCTCTTGCAAAATGCACTCTAGAACTTTAGGAGAACAAGAATGGTACCAGACACCGTCGGGATAAACGACGGCAATCGGTCCTTTCACACAGACCCGCAGGCAATTGGCCTTTGTGCGCCATAAATGCACTTGACCTTGCAGATTGGTCTCTTCGATTCTGCGTTTAAGATACTCCCAAGAAGCCAATCCAGCTTCTTGTGCACAGCATTTCGGAACTGCTTGATCACAACACAAGAAGATATGACGTCCAGCCTGTCCAATTTTGAGTTTTTGAGCAGCGAGTTGTAGTTTTTCCAATTCCATAGCAAAATTTAAATCGTGTAATTGAACGAAAGTTCGTCATGGGGGATCTTCATCAATTCTTCATAGACTTCTTCTAAACTATAGCGTTCATCGGGTTCGGTACTCATCATTTTGGAAACTAATTCTGCACCTTTAGTTTCTGGATCTTCCTTTCTCCAGGGATTCCATGAGTTAAATCTTGCAGTGGAGTATGTGATTTTCGTGGGATGAGGTCCATTTTTTGATAGTTCTTGAACAACTTGGGGCTGTTCTCCACAAAGAAGAGAAAATAAAACCAAACCTGCGCCCCACACCTCAGATTTGATCCCGTAATCGCCTCCGAGAACTGTTTCAGGAGGAAGATAAGGAAACGATCCGACTGTACTGTTTTTTGCTTCAAAATCAGGATTTTCTTGAAAGGATTTACGCAGTGAGCTCGTATAGTCATAATCGCCTAAAAAAGCGCGGCCGTTATCGAGGAAAACATTCTCGGGTTTGAGATCCTTATGAAGCATGTTATTGTTGTGTAATGCGCGCAAGCCATTAACAATGTCTTTGGCTATTACCTTCATTTCTTTTGGGGAGAGTTTTTTGCTAGAACTCAGCCGAGAGGCCAGATCTCCTCCTTTGCATAACTTTTGCACGACGAATTGCTGTTGGATATCCCCATGAGTGATGTCAAAAATGTGATGCAAGGGAAGCAGCCCACCTTTGTCCTTATTGGAGGAAAAGAGGGGTTTTAGCTTATTCATCATGTAGCTAGGGAAGAACAGAGCCTTGAAGTCGTTTCCACTGATCTCACTTTCTATCTTAGAAATCACGACGTTTTCTCCGGTCGCTAAATCCATTCCCAAATAGATCCCAGCTTTTTTGCCTCCTTTGCCAATAATGAGCGGGAAGAGGAGGTATTGCTTATCTTGATCTGCAAGAAGAGAACAAGGCCAATCTAGATTTGTGAGATGTGTAGGTCCTTTCCAGCTGTTTTTATGATCGACGTAATGTTTAAGGACGGATTGGAGCTCTGTGATTGAGGGAATACCCTTTTCATGGAAATAGATTTCACTGTTTTCTCCGCCTTCTGGAGGAGTGTCGCGATTTCTGCAATAGTTAATCGCCTCGTTTAAGCCTTTTTGCACCAAGGAATGGATCTGTTCATATTGATGAAATTTTTCAGCAGATTTTGCTGCTTGTACGGCAGTAAGAGCAGGTGGGAGATTAGCGCGAGAATGATCTTCTAAAGGATAGGGAAGGTGGATTGCAACTCCCTTCCTGTTGTCCATCGTCGCTTCTTTTTTCTTTTCAAGATGGAATATCCGAGAAAAAAAAGCCGATCCCCTTTCTTTAACAGTTTGAATATGGACATTTGCAGCAGCGAGAGTGAATTTTCGCTTTTTGCTTTTCGCCGTACCTGTGTGGTAGTTTGCAGGCATTCTCCAAAACATTTGTGTAGGGATTGGCATACAGGAAGCGAGAAATAACTCAAGATTCATAATGTTTCCCCATTAAGATGGTTCATTCATTGAATTTTTCCTAAGTTATCACTCCTATTACTTTTTTTGACATCAAATTTATCCATTTCTTCATCGAGGAAAGGGATAAGCTCTGGATGACATCTTTCTAGCCAAGGGCGAAAGCGTTTATCGATAATCGCTTTCAAATCGTTATAGTACACTGAAGGAATAGAGCGCTCAGGATCGCGGACAAATCGGCCCACATCCATAAAAATTGCTCTTTGGCCAATAAGGCCTAAGTTATTGTGAATGCGGGGGTCTTCATCAAAAATTCCCTTTTTACACCGTTTGATGATGACTTCTAATATAGAGTGCAGTGTATTTCTTGCTCCGGTTATATCCCCCTCGGCTGTCAGTGCATCGATTCGCGGACAGAGCTGATCGGCATGCTTTTGGACGACAAATTCAACCTCATCCAAATCAATTTCGTGTTCAATCCCAATTTTATCTACGATATTTAGTGTTCGTTTGAGCTCTGTTCCTTTATTCAGGTGAATATACATCAACCCTGTCTCCTCTCGCAGTTCTTCGTAAGCGAGCTTATAGCTCGTGAAATCTCGGTTCAGCTTAAAAAGCGCCCGATTAAGTTTACGCAGCCGTGAAAGCTCGATCACGCTGGGTAGAGGCAGTGTAAGAAAAATACTGTAAGGTTTTCTAAATAGCCGATGTTTAAAAAATTTGATCACATACTCATTGTTTTCTGAAACAAACACAAAACTCTGCCCGCCGCAGCCCAAATACCGAAATTTTTGCGAGAAAATGGCTTCGAGTTCCAAGCGTGTTTCGTTGGAAATCGGCTTGGTTTCCCAGGCTGGATTATAGGGCAGGTCGGAATGGATGAACGCCATTGAAAATCCATCCGTTTTGCTGTGACAAAAATGCGCAGATAGATAAAAGACCACACCCAAAGAAGCCAATAATAAAAGGGGAGAAAGTTTTTTTAATTGAGTTTTAGCCATTAATTTCACGGTCGGGGTTAATGATTTTTCCAATGGCCTGATCGAAGTGGGGAAGAAGTTCAGGATATTGTGTGGAAATATACGCTCGAAATTGGGGAGTAATTTTTAAGAGTTCTTGTTTATGCTCTTCAGCTGTTTTGATGTTTTCAAGGGGGAGGATTCTACCGACGTCGATGACAATGGCGTCAGTTCCAATAAACCCGCAATTTGATTTAAAATTCGGATCGCGATTCCGAAATCCTTTTTGATAAAGTTTCACATTCAATGCTAACAGTTGGTCAATGGCTAGTTTAGCTCCTTCGCTCTCTTTTTTTTCCATTAAGGAATGCAAAGTGTTGTAGGCTAAATCTGCTTTTTTTTGGACGACGAATTCGAGATCATCCAAATTTAAGAAATGCGTCTTTCCGAGGGCATCGCAAAATGGCAATATTTTTTTCACATGTTGCGTTTGATTTAAATGGACGTATAACAATCCGGTTTCTTCAGATAAAAGATCGAACGAAAGTTTAAAAGCATTAAAGACGCGGTTGCGCTTGTCTGCTCTTTTTTTCCATTTTTTTTCCTTTAGCCAATCGATTAGAAAGGGGAGAGGAAACTGGTTCATCCAGATCGGAATATCAAAGGCTTTTTGCTTAATGAACTTAATGACGTACTGCTGATCACTGCTGACAAAAGAAAAGCACTGCCCCCCACTTCCTAAATAATGGTAAGGTTGCGACAGGGCTTGTGCAACATGCTGTTCTTCGCTAGGGCTCATGACGCGAGTTTCCCACTCAGGATTAAGGGGAAGTTGAGCAGAAATCGCTTCTAAAGAAAAACTTTTGCTCCTTGGGGGAAGATGGCGAGGGATCAATGCTGGGAAGAGGATGGCAGCAATCAGCAAGAAGATAAGAGCATTGCGGATGAAATTCAAGTGCATATACCGCGCTCCGTCAGGTTTTGTGAATTTGGACTGGCTGCGGCTTTGCCCAATCGATCCTCTTCCTCAGTCATAGTTTTTACTATGGCTTCGTCATTCGGACCGCAAGCTTTGATTGTGCTTTGCCTCGCTGAGTCCAAATTCACAAAGCCTTCCTGCGCGCGGTCTTCTGCGTAGGGATGTGTTGGATTTCTTCAAGGAGATGATCACTCAGAGGAGGGTAATTCTGATCCAGCCATTGGCGAAAATTGTCGGTAATTCGGATCACCTCATTGCGATAATCTTCAGAATGGGTATCTTCTTGCATTTTGCGGAAGCGCCCAATATCGATCTGGACGGGAATTTTATGGAGAAATCCAAAATTGGTATTCAGGTCGGGATCTTTGTCGAAAATCCCTTTCTCGCAACGCTTAACAAGAAGCTTCACAAGAGCGCTGATCGCTTCTTTTGCTGCATCGAGCCCTTCTCTGTTGACAAGACATGTTATCGAAGGGAAGACGAGCGAGGCTCTCTTTTGAATCAGAAATTCCATCTGGTCGAGATCAAGTGGATAGGCAATTCCAATTTTATCGTAGATCGTTACACTTTTTTTCAAGTGATTAGTCTTGTTCAAATGAAGGTAAAGGAGTCCCGTTTCCTCTTTTAATGCCTGAAAAGCGATCTTGTAGCTTTGAAAGTCTTTCTCCAACTCGAGCCTTTTTTCTAGCATTTTGCGAATTTTATAAGGTTGTAGCGGCAGAGGAAGCTCCAATGCTGTGAGCCATAGGGGAGGGCGAAGGTGATAGAGGCGAAAAAACTTGATCACTGTCTGTCCGTCTGCTGAGGCAAAAACATAAGACTGCGCTCCTTTAGCCAGATAGTAAAACGGCTGATCGAGGATAGCGCTGATCTGATCCTCATCCTCTTGCGATGGCGATGAGGTCGTCTCCCAGTCGGAACAATAAGAGAATGAGGAACAAATCTTGTAGAGTGCAAACCCATCTGTCTGGCGATAGCAGAATTTCTTGATGAGGACGCAAGCAATCAGGAATCCGATCATCTTTAGACAGGTTTTGAATATTATGTAGCGCATAACAATGATTATAACCGAGGTGGGATTTGTGTACGTCCTTAAAAACTCATGGCAAAAGTTGAAGACCATTTTGATCCATGCCAAACTTACCACTTATCGATCTTGATTGGGCACGGATCGAAATGGTCTTCAACTTTTGCCAGAGTCTTAGATCGATAAATGCAAAGCCTGGCATGGATCCAAATGACATTCAGTGCTTGCCATAGGTTTTTGAGGACGTACGGATTTGTGAAACAAAGGAATACACAGAAGCTTTAATTGTTGTTTTATTTATTGATGCAGATCTGTTTGTTAAATATATTTGACAGATTTAATTATAATTAATAATATAAAGAAAAATAGGTGTGTTTTATATGTTAACTTGGGCTGTTATTTTTTTGATCATTGCCATCATTGCGGGATTATTTGGGTTTGCCGGTGTGGCAAGCTTAGCGACACAAATCGCTAAAATCTTGTTCATTATCTTTTTGGTGCTCTTTGTGATCTCTTTGATCTATCACTTTTCTCCAGGAGAGAGTGCTCCAAAAAGTCTCGGCGCGAAGGAACTTAGCTCTTAGAGGGAATTATTTGATGACGATTGTTCTTGTGACGTCATTAAACAATCCGGGAGCGTAGTTGTTTTGCAGGTCGAGGAGTTCTAAACGAATCCGATGCTGGCCCTTTTTCAAACCATAGATGTAGTAGGGTTGCCAGGAGGTCAGAACTCGCTGACTTTCATTGTCGATGGTAAGGCGCACTTTATACCCATCTCTTGAAAGCTCGCAGTTGGTCACGTAAAAATCGAGCAAGATTGGTTGCTGATGTTTTTGATCGTAATCGTATTCTCCTTGAGGCTCGTTATAAGTAATGTAAGGCTGGGTTAAATCGATTTGGGGATTATCCTTTTTTTCTTGATAATAAAACACGCTGGCGGCAAATGCTTTATTGGATTTGACGCTTTCATTGTAGGAGCGGACAGGAAAAGCGCGGATGACATGCATTCCAGGCTGTAACTTGAAGGGGATTTCAAAATCTGCTGTCTGATCGAAATAATCTTCGACATCATCTAAAGCATCGATCAAGGCCTCATTGACTGCAAAATAAGGGTGATTATCGATAAAAATGTGCAGGCTTTGTCCTTCATTGTCATTCCAGACTTCTTTTTTTCTAGGCTGCTCAGTATCAACCCCAAGAGCAATCCCATCCACCCGAATCTGTCCTTTAACAAGGGAGGATTTTTTCAGTTCGTTTTCTTTGGGATAGAGAATTCTTGTTTCGACGTGATCAGGATCTCTTGTCGGATCCACAGGAACGACTTGAATCCCCTTAAGATTAGGGGGTTGTTCTTCAAGATGAGCGCAAAATCCCGAGGAGAATACCAGCGACATCACAGTCGTCAGTAGAGAGTATTTCATTTTAACCATAGAGAATCTCCTAACTCTAAGATTTCCGTTTACCTCTTTTCCCTCTTTTAAGTCTACATTTAGACGCAGCCGCACAGGGTATAGGAAATTAAGAAGAATTTTTTAAACTTAGTAAAGGTTTTTAAAGTGTCTCTTTTTCACATGTCGGGGACAAAGCACTGCGTGTCCTTTATCCCCTGCTGGCCCCCTTGGGACTCATCTCGCTTTGCCAAATCGCGTGCTCGTCGGGGGGCCGTGCAAAGCACTGATCCCCCCATGCGCTGACCGCGCTCTCCTGCGCTGCGATTTTGCTTTGCGATCTGAGTCCATCGGCTGCTCATGCGCTCACTTCCCGCCTTGGCTTCGCCCTTTCGGGCGGGTCCCTTTTCGCGTCGACTCGCAGAGCAATTCTGAATGCAAAACAACCCCGGTCTTCTCTTATCAACAGAATGGATGCTTTTTTTGACTCTTTTAAAGAGTGTGCATATCAACGATAAGTGTAAAAAGCCTGATGTTTGATTTAAGAATAGCTCTGCGAGTCGACGCGAGAAGGGACCACGAGCGACAGCGAAGGGGAGTGAGCGCAGGAGCAGCCGATGGCTTCATATCGCAAAGCAAAATCGCAGCGCAGGAGAGCCCGGTCAGGGCGTGGGGGGATCAGTGCTCTGCACGGCCCCCCGACGAGCACGCGATTTGGCAAAGCGAGATGAAGCTCAAGGGGGCCAGCAGGGGACATCGGACACGCAGTGCTGTGTCCCCGACATGTGAAAAAGAGATACTTTAAAAACTTTTAGTGAATTTAAAAAATTCTTCTTAATTTACTGTGCCCTGCGCAGCCGCATTTAGCGGCTGCCTTGAGTTATGTTATTATAGGGATGAGTTCTGGCTTTTGCTCCTCTACATAGAGAACAGTTTGCTTAGACTTTTCCAGAGCTGTTAAGAACTCTGTGAGCTTAAGGCTTTGAACATACATGTGATCGAATAGCCACTGATAAATAGATGTAACGTCCGAGGATAAGAAGGTGAATTCCATGCTCGTAAATGTGATGGAGCAGATCAATGAAAAAATGAGAGGGGCGATACCCGATGTAACAAAGCCAAGCACAATACAGATGATTCCCCCGGTAATCATGGCAGCGGAGATGATCAGGGAGATGCGATTTTTCAGTTGGAGGGAATAGATTCCTTTATCGACCTCTTGCAAATGTCTTATCTTTTCTTCATCTGTGGAAGATAAAGCTGTTTCTTTTTCTTTCAAACAGGAATTATCGACTCGACGTCCCCAATAAGCATCTCCTATTTCTCTTTTTGTATTCAGAAAGTTCATCGGGTCGTTCAAGTTCGCATTGTTAGTGTCTAACTTACTTTTAAATTCTTCATAAAAATGATGGATTCTGTTCAAATTTTTCATAGCTCGATAAGCCTGAACCGAGCCTCGGAGGACATAAGTTCCACCTAATGCATAGCTAGATCCAGCAACAAGACCTGCTTTGAGAGAAGCGCTAGAAAACGCGTGAATATGTAAAGCTTTTGTCAGGAAGGGTATTGTGCAAATACCTACCGCGCCTTCAAAAATTTGGCATATTCCCATCAATGAGGCTCCAATAAAATTTGCAAGACAAAGCTTGGCTTCTTGGAGGGCTTCGGTTGCGTCATTGATTCTTTCCTGGATTTTGGACTCAATAGCAGCTGTTAATTCTGCTGAAGAATTTTTAAGTTCTTCGAAACCCAATGGCATCAGGGAAGCGATGCAAGCAATTATTGTCAGCGCTCCTGTGAACAGGAACATGAAACTTGCCGCTGAGCTTGTGCCTCCGACAATGAGGCTAGCCTTTGGCAACGCTGCCAAAGAAGGAAAAGCTGCAGATGTGCCGACAATGCTTATTGTATTGCGGACGCCGTTTACCGTATCCACTGCCGCGATGATCGTCTCTTGTACAGATGTACGGCCATCCCATTCCGCATTGTAGACAGTATTCCTACTGTCAACTTTTGGTAAAGAAGTCATAATATTCTCCCGTTTTTCTATCTTTTTATTTTCTTCGAATGGATGTAAAACTAATTAAAAAAAGATGTTATTACCCGCCAAAGCGGATAAGCATTAGGGAGATGGGAAGCATAGAGCAAATGTGGGCATTCTCAAAGAGATGAGGACGCCCCTGATCAGCAAACACAAAAATGTTAAATTGCTTGTTTTTCATAGTAATTCACTCAATGCTTTTGGATTTCTTTTCCCATTTGGCAAAAGTTGCCATGACAGCTGTATGCAAGTCTTTAAAATGGTTTACTAATTCTTCGTCAGTCGCTGGCGTCTCTAGGATCAGGATCCCTTTTTCTCTAGGATCCGTTTTCTTTGCATAGACACGCTTGCTATAAGCCTTCTTTAGGTGTTCTTGAGAGACATTGTTCTTTAAGTGTAAAAGATGCGCATAATTGTTTTTTGCTCTAAATAGCTTAAACTGTAAATAGAGAGCCTTTCCTTTTTCTGGACCCAGCTGTCTCATCAGTTCTCCTTTTAACCAAGAGGCAGGGGCTTTTGCTGAGCAACTTCTGCGTTGCTGCGGCAGGTGGAGGCGGCCTAATGTGCATTTCCCTCCCCTTTCTGTGAGAGATTGATCAATCTGTCGCACGAGATCAGGTGCAAGTGTTCCCTTCGTGTTTCTAGGAATGATTGTCTGCAAAAACTGAACATCTAGAATAGAACAAGGCACATGAAAACTCTTATGTCCATATCGATCTCTACTCACAAAAAATCCCGAGAAGCCTGGGGGTTTTCTTTTGAGACAATCTTTTTCATCATCTCCTGTATTGATAATCGTGAATGAGAAAAGATCTTTCGACTCTCGAATGATTTCATAAAGAATAGAATGCCCTACTCCACACCCTTGAAATATCAGAGAGTCCCCTATTGGTAGATTATGGATCTTCTCTTCCATCCTTTCAGCAGTTTTAACAGAACTTTTCAAAGAGGCATCGAATTCTTCTATAGAAAGGGCTTCTTGTAATTTAAAAGAACAGCCCAACAGAGCTTCTACATAATTTTCATTGATGCCACTGTTCTGCTTTAGAAAATGAAAAATATCTGTGTTCAAATAACGCAACTGTTTTTCTAACTCAAATGGCCCAAGATGAGGATGAAGATCTGGATACGCATCCAAGGTATTGATATAAAAATGCGTAAATGCCTCCTCAGTAACCTTATCAGCCTGTTGTTTTGGAGTATCTCGTATGGCTTGAATTTTAATGTCTATTTTAGTGTCCATGCACTCTTTAAAAGCGAGCATAGTTTTTTCGGGAATTCCGCCATTTTTCATGGCTTGTAACTCCTTGTCAAGGTGCCCTCTCAACTCTTGGATTTTAGGCTCTATTTTAGGCTCTAATTGTGAACAGATACCCCCTAACTTTTGAATATTAATTAAATAATCTTGGAAGTCTTGGAAGTGAAAACGGTTTTCGATTAATTTGTCTGTTTTGTTAGTTTCCGGGCTAAAATAACTTTCAATATTTAATTTTTGCAATTCCATACAGATGTCGCGAGCATCATTCATCTCCTCCCCATTTTGAATCTTGGCTATCCAAAGCCGAGTGATTTCGGAAAAACATTCAAAATCTTGATGAGCACTAGGACGATCTAATCGTTCCACCTTAAAGGGTTCCTGAAAGGACATTTCTAAAGACATTTTAACCACCGTATTTTTTATTAATTAATAAACTACTTACTTTGTAATATCTATTTTACATTAACAAAACATTTATATAAAACATTTTTTAATCAATTCAAATATTCTTAATATCTTAGAAATCAAAGATTTATAAATCAAAATAGCTTAAGATCCCGATTGACCCCAAATGGACCTTCTTATAAAATTCAATATATCCCCACAAACACCTTGAAAACTTGGGAATTCGACAAGGATCTGATGGCCACAGAAAATGCAAACAATAATCACCATTCTGTCCGCCAGGTTGTTCTGACCAGATTTAGGGCTGTCTTGTCCGTCGGTGAGTGGATGTCGCTCATTTTGAATGTTGCGAAAGCGACAATCCGCCGCCCTCCCTCAGTTAAACTCGTTTTGAAACAGCTTTATGATATCGGGGTTGCTTCCTTACCTGTTGTCGCGATCACGGGCTTTTCGACGGGACTGGTGCTGGCGGCCCAATCGATTTACCAGTTGGCCGACAAAGGATTGACCTCCGTGACAGGGTTGATGGTGACAAAGGCGATGATGACAGAACTTGGGCCTGTCTTGACTGCCTTTATGGTGACCGGCCGCGTAGGGGCTGCCATGTGCGCTGAGCTAGGCACGATGCTGGTCACCGAGCAAATTGATGCTCTGCAGACAATGGCCGTCAATCCGCATCGTTACTTAATCGCACCGCGCTTTATCGCGGGGACATTGATGATGCCCTTGCTCACTGTCTTCGGCATCGTGATGGGAATTTTTGGCGGATATTTGATCTCTGTCTACTATTTCGGCATGGCGCCCAATACTTACATGAGTCCAATTCCTACCCACGTGAAGTATTTCGATTTTTTCACAGGGATCATCAAGGGGTTTATCTTTGGAATTTTAATCATGACGATCGCTTGCTATAAAGGAATGCGTACCACAGGTGGTGCCGCCGGCGTCGGCAGGGCAACGACAAATAGCGTCGTGATTACCTATGTCACTATTTTGCTCACCAACTTTTTTCTGACTCTTGCTCTCAATGTTATCTACGATACGCTGGCAAGGATCAAATGATCACAATTAACGATCTATGGAAACGTTTTGGCAAAGTCCAGGTCTTAGCGGGCTTAAACCTCGAAATCAAGGAAGGAGAAACTTTGGTTGTCGTGGGACGTTCGGGAATCGGTAAAAGTGTTCTGCTGAAACATATCATCGGCCTGTTAAAGCCAGACAAAGGAATAGTGGATATTAATGGGACTCGGATCACGGATTTATCAGGGCCTGATCTGCTCAAAGCAGTTAAACACATGGGGATGCTATTTCAAGGCTCAGCTCTTTTCGATTCGATGACCGTCGAAGAAAATATCGCCTTTTACCTCACACAACATCACGACCCGGACACGGGACAAAAATTGAGCGACAAAGAGATTGCGGAACGCGTCGACTACGCCCTTGAAGTGGTCGGATTGCACGAGACGCATAAAAAAATGCCCTCAGAGCTCTCTGGAGGCATGCGCAAACGCGCTGCACTTGCGCGCCTCATCGTGTACCGGCCTAAAATCGTCCTATACGATGAACCGACGACCGGCTTGGACCCGATTATCGCTATGCAAATTAATGAGCTCATCGTTAAAACAAAGGAAGAGCTTAAGGCAACAAGCGTTGTGGTCACGCATGATATGTTCTCCGCTTTGTATGTGGGTGACCGCCTAGCCCTGATCCGCGATGGGACGATTGCCCATATCGCTGATCCCAAAGAATTTATTAAGATCGATGATGAAATGATCAAGCAGCTTTATGGAACGATCTCTCAAGACCCGCAAAAGCTAAAGGAGAAAAATCATCATGGGTGAACAGACCAAGAACATGCTGATTGGCACTTTCGTCATCGCTGCCTGTGCAGTGATCGTCTGGTTAATCCTCTTTCTCAAGCCAAGCGTCGGCAATGGCAAAGAAACCCTTTATGTGCGTTTTTCCAATGTCAATCAGATTAATATCGGCACGCGCGTCCTATTCGCAGGAAAACCGGTCGGAGAAGTCGTTGCGATCGAAGCCATACCCAATGCTCGGCAAAAGCCGATTGCCGACGTTATTGGAGAGATTTATTACTATCAGCTCGTGCTCAAGGTAGACTCAAGCGTTAAAGTCTACGACACGGATGAAGTGACCATCCAAACTTCGGGATTGCTGGGCGAAAAATCGATCGCAATTATCCCTAAAGTCCCTCCAAAAGGCGTCATTCCCAAATTGATTTCCGACGGGCAGCCGATCTATGCGGAATCCGTCGATCCACTGGATCGCGCCTTTACCGAAATCACCAACCTTGCAACCGACATGCAGAAAACTTTCCAACAGGTCAGTTGCTGGATTCAAAAAAATGGCGAAGATATGGGCGATGCCATTCGCTCGTTCGGCGGGGCAATGGATGAAGTCAAATGCGCCGTCGATACCATCAATCAAGAACATATTCTCGATGATGTCAAAACTGCCCTCAATCAATTCACAACGACTTTCCATGAAGTGGAAGATGCGATCTGCCAAATGAAGATGGGCGATGTCTTTGTCAATGCTGGCCCCGTGATGAAAAATCTGAAATGCACCACCTATAATCTCAGCATGATCACAACGGATATCGCCGATGGCAAAGGCACGATTGGCAGATTGATCAAAGATGATAACTTTTATCTGCACATCAACTCGATCTTAAGCAAGATCGATACTTTGATGAATGATATCAACAATTATGGACTTTTGTTCTATTTGAATAAGAGTTGGCAGCGGCAGCGCGCTCAAAAGATCACCCAACTCAACGCGCTCGATACGCCAGAGAACTTTAAGCGTTATTTCGAAAACGAAGTCGATGACATCAATGTCTCCATGTCACGGCTTTCGCTTTTGATCGATAAGGCAGAGCTCAGCCCTGAAAGAAAAGAAATCATGAGCGATGAACAGTTTCTCAAAGATTTCCGTGAACTCCTACGGCTCTCGGAAGAACTTTCTGACAATCTCAGATTGTTCAATCAACAATTGATGGATGAGAAAAACGACCCATGATGGAATCGATTCCTTATACCCATTTGACAAAAGGCTCCTTTCTCATTGCAAGCCCAGATATCGACACAGGAATTTATTTTCGCGGCATTGTCATCGTCTGCGAACATAGCGCAGCTGGATCCTTTGGCTTAATCATTAACAAAAATTTAGACGTTGAGCTCCCCGAAGAAATCATCCCTGTCAAAGAGTTTAGTAATCCCAATGTGCATATCCGCGCCGGCGGGCCCATCCAACCGAATCAAATGATGCTGCTCCACTCTTCCGACCGCATCCCTGACCAGACCTTAAAACTCTGCGATGGCGTCTATCTCGGAGGCGATCTGCAGTTTCTCCAAGAATCCGTGGGCGATCCCAATGGACCCGCAGTACGTCTCTGCTTTGGCTACTGCGGCTGGGGAGCGGGCCAACTCGAACGGGAATTCTTAAGCGGGAATTGGTTTTTACATCCCGGAAACGCTAAACACGTCTTTGAAACTCCTCCCGAAAAGATCTGGCAGGCCATCTTGCGAGAAATGGGTGGCAAATATGCCACCCTCTCCATGATTCCCGAGGATTTGAGCTTAAATTAAACGGCTTCGCTGATCTTAAGGTCTTTGAAGAAAGAGGGCTGATAGAGTTTGCTGCAGGCAGAGACTGTGGGATGATGATGTGCCTCGAGCTCGGCATTCACTAGGGCAAGCGCGCTGGCCATTCGGTTGACCCTTTGGACATCGATCGCACGTTCGCGAAGAGCAAGCGACGATGAATAAAACATCCAGAGCAGAAAGTCTTTTTCTTCTTTTGACCAAGGCGATGTGTCGTTCATCATCCGCAAAAATGCAAACAACCCTGCGCTTTCAGCAGCTCCGGTATCGATAGCATCTTTGCAAGTGAAGCTAATCGTATCGGGTTGGAAGATCTCAATCAGTTTGAGTGCAAACATGAGATAAAAGATCTCAATGAAATCCAGCCGATTTTTATGAACTAGAATCTCTTTATTCCCAAAAAAGATCTTATGAATCGTCTCAAGCGCCTCCTCTGTGAATTTCAAGAGCGTTTTTTGGTTCACTTCAGAGGGAAAGTAAAAACCGCACTGTTCTGCGCTGACAATCTGCTCTTTGAACTCCCGTTTAAACTCCTTGGCATCATTTTGATCGAGATAACTTCCCGATTGCCTATAAAAATCAGCGTTTTTAGGAAATGTCACGGCCTTCAGTGTATGTGTAAATTCACTGCTTTTTTGAATCTTTTCGACAGCGATGCAACGGACCCTTTCCTGCCAAGATGTGCGGTCCTGAAGATTAAAGAGAAGGTGGCGATGGTTTCTCTTTTGAGATCCTATCGAGCGCAGAAATCCATAAAACTCATCGACGACATCGGCATTCTCGAGCGTCCTTTGAAATATCGGAGAGGGCAATCGGATACAGCTGATGTGCAGTTCCTCGTTGATCATCGTATACATCAGGCCGGGAAAGTTGTGTTGGGAAAGAGGATCAAAGCCGCTCAGCTGCTTATTTTTGGTAAAAAGCCGCAAAGTCATGATCATCGGGCCATTGATGTTTTGTTTTAACACATGGCGGATATTGTCGTCCTGATCGAGAAGCGTATTCCATAGGGAAAGAGGGCTGGCAGTCTGACTTTGCGTCACATGACCTCGTGCTCCCTTCTCAATCAGCATATGGATAAAAGCGATCATATCTTTACGGTTGAGTACTCTTAAGAAAAATGAGGCGCAAAGCAGATGGGACAGATTGATCAAGGAATGGAGAAAAAGTTCTGAAAGAGCGGGGGGATGTTTGATAAAACGATGGTATTCTTTGGATTGCAAAGCAGCGCGCAAATAATCGCGGAAGTCACAATAATGGTTCAAAGAGCATTTTCCGACAGCGGTCTGCATTAAATTGCGCGTATTAGCAGCAAGCATTAACGCCATCAACGCCTTGTTGATTTCAGAAACAAATCCCAGCTGCTTAAATTTTAAAGCTTCTTTGTAGTATTCATTGATGTGCGCCGAGGCGAGATGGAGAATCTCTTTAGCAGCAAGGTGAGCATCCCTATCTTGAATCACTGGAATACGCAGGAAAGGATTTCCGCGAGTCAAATCGCGGAGCATAAAATCAAACTGGCCAAGCAATTGCATATGGTGCAAAAGGTCGCGATTGAAAAATGGGCGGCCGTCTTCTCTTCGCATTAAGAATAATTCGTATTCTTGATCACGGCGCACAGATTCTAAATCTTTCAGTCCGCCCTTTTGAACACCAATACGCTCTTCTTCGACGCCAACACCCCATTCCTCCTGCCATTTTTCTTCTACTTCTGTGGCTTTTGGAAATTGTTGGGAGACCTTCGACAGGTAAAAATGCTGAAGGTCTTTATATTCCCTTATCTCGGTGACTCTTTCTGCTTCAGGATCGCCTTTAAAAATCTCTGTGTAATTATCGATCTTTTGCGCAGCCTCACCGGCTAAAAGCATCATAGCTTGAATGCCTCGCTGCGCCTCTTCGTCCCTCAGTTGACTTTTATCTTTTTCGTAAAGATCCCTCATGTATTTGAGAAGCGCTCGAAATGTCTCTCTAATTCTTTCGCGATTGTAACTATAATATTCGGGACTGTGCCAGGAAAGAACATGCATGCGCTCACCAGCCTGCTCTTCAGTCAGCTCGAGAGGCTTCTGAGATTCCTCTTCGGGAACAGTGATATCGATCTCTGCCATATGCGAAAGATTATCGACTGCTTCCACGACAGAAAGTTCCGCTTTGCCTTTACGAAGATGCATGGACACCTTATTAGATTAGTATACCGAAACAGCATGAAGAATCGGTTTTTGGCTGCGCTGGACATCCAAGATTTTGAACCCGCCTGTATCGCACAACTTGTTCAAGTTGTGCTGCTTCGGCGGCGCTTCGCTGGTTCAAACTCTGGGCGCCAGCTTTGCCAAAATCCCGATTTTTCATGTTGTTTCGGTATATTCCCCACATAGTTTATTATTAATTCTACAGATTAATTAATCAAATTAATTTGTAATTACAGTGTAATAATTATATTTTATTTAAAATAAACGGTTCATCCGACGAATGAACACCTTTCAGTAGAGATGAATTAAATAGGTGGTAGAGAAACCGGTTTCATAGAGTGAAATTAGTCCAAACCCCAGTTATACCCAGAAAATTTTGAAAATTCGGCAAGCAGCGGCGGCAATGAGACCCGATCCCGGAAGAGTTAATATCCAAGAGATGATCATCTTATAGGCAGTTGACCAATGGACCTTGGCCATGCCTTGAGCTGCCCCTACACCTGTCACACTTCCGACAATCATATGAGTTGAGCTAATCGGCATTCCTAAATAACTTGCCGCCAAGATGACACAAGAAGCGCTCGTTTCCGCAGCAAAGCCATGGATAGGCTTGAGCTTAGTGATCTCATATCCGACAGTTCGAATGATGCGAAGACCCCCAGAAGCTGTACCGATTCCCATGACAACGGCGCATGCTGCTATGACCCAAAAAGGGATATGCGTTGTGGCGATGATGCCTGCTGTAAATAAACCCAGAGTGATGATCCCCATGCTCTTTTGCGCATCGTTCAAGCCGTGCGATAGGGCCACAAGGCTTGCGGAAGCCACTTGGAGATGCGCAAAAATCCTCTCCTTATTTCTAAAAAGGCGGAACCGAAGTAAAAAAGTCAGGCCTCTCAATACAAGAAAACCGAGTAAAAATCCTCCGAGCGGAGATAAGACCATGGGAATGATGACTTTATAGCATAGGCTTTCCCATAAAATAGATTGGAAGCCCTCACGCACCCAAGAGGCTCCGATTAGTCCCCCAACCAATGCATAAGAGGAGCTGCTAGGCATACCGAAATACCAAGTCAACAAATTCCAGAAAATCGCACCGATGAGTGCAGCGAGCACTGTGATTTGCGTCGCCGTATGCAATTCGACAAGCCCTGTGGTGACCGTCTTTGCTACCCCACTGATCTGCGTCGCACCCAGAAGGTTCAAAAACGCAGCCAAAGTGATCGCCGTCATTGGCGCCAGCACGCGCGTAGCAATCACCGTAGAAACGACGTTGGCCGCATCATGAAATCCATTCGTGTAGTCAAAGAGCAACCCGAGAATCACGATAAAAATGACAACATCAGCTGGTGCAAATGACATGCAAGCTCACAAGATACATCTCTATCTTACTCCATAATCCATGGTCTTAATGATTACAAAACTTTTTTGGGAGAAATTAAGAATTAACTTTGAAAAAAAGTGATCACGGGTTGGAATTTTTTGTTGCTACAAAAAAACAACCAAAGAACCCCATGATCGAAGATATCGTATCCAAATTCCAGAGTTATCGCAACCGTTTGTTTCACCTTTTCACATACAGAAGAAGCGCCACGATGGATTTGATCGACGCTGTTTCTGCAGAAATAAATGTGACCAGCGTTGTCAAATTGAGCCTGTCAGATCTATTCAGAAGAACATACTCAAGCATTACAGATGTGCTCGACAGCCTATTTCGGTCCGATCTGAAAAAGGCCCCTACAAAAGAAGAAACAAAAAAACATCACCTCAAAATGGCCCGGCTTTTGGCAGAGGAATGCCCGCTTCCACAGAAAAATGGCTTCGCCCTGTTTGTAATAGATTGCACAGCAAATCCCAGAATCTATGCGGATAAAGTTTCAGATAGTAACTTATCCATGGGAAAAGCGAAAAGTATCAGTCGTCTCAAAACGCCCTTCACAAGTACAACGGGACTTTGGCCGAATTATCCGGGGAATTGGAATGGGAAAAGAAATCCAATAAAGCAAAAAAGCTCTTAAAGTAAGCTACCCTGCACGTCCATGCAGGGAATCTGGTAAAAATATCTTCCCCAAAGGGCTGTTTCAATGGGAGCACTTGAATTTTTCGCTCCCTTTTGGCCGCGAAATGAGTCCAAAGGCCCACCGCCCCCGATTAGCCGCCTTTTGCTTTGGAATCTAACAAGCGTGTAGCTGCTTGTTGCGCTTGCTGGGCGGCCTGCTCGAATGTCGATTTCTTTGCCTGGCCATCTTGCAAATTGACGCGTTCAAGTAGAGTGCGTTTCGTTTCAATCTCTGTCGTTTTGCCGCTGGACCATACCTGGGCCACGGGGGTGACGCCGTCGAAGAATTTGGAGGTTGTTTTACAGGTTGTTCGCAAAAAATCGTTGTTGGACAATTTTTCCTGAATTGCTTTCATCGCGTTAGAGAACCCATCAGCGATCCCATTTGCGCCAAGGCGCGAATTAGCAGCAGCCGGAGGGCTCGCCGTGCTGCCAGCAGGTCCAGCTTTTGGGATGAATGCTCCCGCAATTGCAAGGCTTGCGCTTAGAGATGTCAAGCCGAGGATCGTCCATCCTTGCCAGTTCATCTGATTTTTAAGATTGTTTGTCATCTCTTGGAAATGGTAGATATCGGCAGAGACAAGGGTAAGAAAATCCCCATGCAGTTTTCCCATTGTCTTGGTATATTCAGCGATTTCTCCAAAAATTCTACTTAATGCTCCTTCCATAATCCCTCTTTTTATTCCTTTTTTTTAAATCTGTCTCACAAGCTGAGCGTTTGATTGTGAGAGTGTTTGGATAATTTTTTTCGTTGTGGCCTTAACGTTTCTAAGATCACTCATGCTGCCTTCGATCTCGCGTGTAATGCTATCAAAATGCGTCTGCTCCACAGTCAAATCCCCTTGAATCTCAGCAAGATCCGCTTGCGACCAAATCAAGTATGCGTCGGCGCGGCCCTTGCCAAATGTTGTGACTCCATCGAAAACAGCGAGTGCGGACTGGGCAATATACACCGCCTTTTCGGCAAATTGAAGTGCCCCCGAAGCGATACCTTGGACGGAACCCACAAGTCCAATACCGCCGGCAAGAATTCCCACAGCGCTCGGAAGAGCCCATGAAAGCATTTTTTGTCTTTCTTCATTGTCATGGGCAAGTTGTTTCGCAACCCAATCCCATCCTCCTGTCTCGGAGATCGCAAAGTTCGCAAGGGAGAGAATCCCCGATGCGATCATCGCACCGCCGATCCATGCGCCGGCGCCTGTAGCGACGAGCGAGACTCCAAAAACAATCGACACCGCAGAAAGAAGACAGGTAGCGATCTTCTTTAAGATCGACCAAAAGCCGCTATCGGCAGCCCTTTGTGCAGCCTCTTTGAGTTTTTGAATATTGTTGGTAGAAATTTCGCGAATTTTCTGCTTTACATCCCGCATTCTTGAGGCAAGTGTGTCGAGGACATTGTTGCCAAGCTTGCGCGACTCTTCTGTCGCGGCGAGTAATCGGTAGACGCTATCAGAAGATGCTGGGGGCAATGCCTCCGGAGGAGTGAGGACAGGCCGTTCGGGTGTCCATATCGGCTGAGAATGCGCATCATCCATCGGCCCAATAGAATCCGATACAACCTGTTTGCGATGCACCGACCCTAAAGGCAAAGCGTTCGGGGAGGGCGTCGTAGGATAGACTGTAGAAACGGGATCAAAATTTGGCATAGTGAATGGTTTTTAATAAGTTGATCTTTTCGCGCAAATGCTCATCATTGCGACACAAGTTTAGAGCAGCGTCAAGCGCCTTTAAGGCCTCTTCTTTGTCCTCTAATGAGAGAAAGCATTCCGCCGCGTGAAAATGGGGCAGCGGATCTCCCTCTTTTAACAGGGCGACCATGCTCCAAGCATGGATAGCAGCCATATAATCGCGCGTCATTTGCTTGGAACTGGCCAGCCCTTGCCAGTAATGTTCTAAATAAGGGTCGGTCAGGACAAGCTGGGTAAACAATTGGCCTGCCCCTCGATAATCGCCCTTTTCATATAACCCAAATGCGGTCGCATAAAATTGACGCTCCATTTCAAGAGGAATCGGCGCGACCTCATCTTCAGAGATCCCCAGGATTTCCATCACTTCCTGTTGAAATGAACTGCCCATCATATTTTTCAACCACCACGCCCTGTTTTCTGGATGATCGATTTGTTCAGCTCGTCAGCTTCTTTGAGGATCTGGCGCGCATTTTCCGTCATTTGCGAGCGGTCTTCATATTTGCTATTGATGTCCATCAACTGTTTATTGAGGTCGGCATTCAGTATCTTTAACTCAGCATCTAACCCTTGAACGACAACATCGATCGCAGATTCGTCTAAGACATCAAAGCTGATATTTGGATCGCAGCTAACTTTTTCTAAAATTGCCCCGAGATGAATCCCATCATCCGGGATGCCTTCTGCGCGCAGCTGTTCGATAATTTCGTTCAATTTTTGCCCAAGATTTACGTCTTCTATCGGCAAATGGCCGCCGCCGGGTCTATGAATTTTGCCTTCAAAGATAGAAGGATTTTGCAAATGAACGAGATAGGCGTATTTTCTAGCGGCCTCATCATTGGAAATATCAAATTTTTTATCGTTTTGTTTTGCGTGGGCGAGTTTGTTCGTGACATCCGACATAATTTTGATCTGGATGTTTGTCATTTTGAGGCCATCGATCAGCTTGTTTAATTCAAGTTCGCGATGCTCAAAATACTTTTGATAGCAGTTCACGAGTTCCAGAGCAATGTTAGGTCCGCAGCTTACAGCATCCATTCCCATAAAAAACACCTCTCTATAAATTTATTCGGGTCAAGCATACCAAAGGGGATTCATTAAAGCAATCTTAACGAAGCCTAAACCTTAAGTTTAAATTTTTCTGAGTGATGACAATTAAAATGATTAATTGTTTAAGAGGTAAAAGGAGTAGTGGAATTTTTTAAGATTGATTAATCAGTACATATTACGATGTCGATCTGTTTATGTGCTGCTATCTTGCGATGCCATTCAATCTTGCACGCCAAAATCAATTTATGACACGGTTTCCACCAAGCACAACAGATGGACTGAGTGGCGAGCCGCTGTACACTCAGGAGCAGGGTGTTAACATTTACGAGCAGCTCCATCCAAGGCAAAGCCCGATTTAGGTTTTCAAGAAACAAATTGCCTTAAGTAGTGCGTATAATCCAAAAGCCTCCCCGGGAAACCCAATTCTTGCTCTGCCTGCTGAAGGGCGCGCATTTCACGGTCCAGTGTCTTCTGATCATTGATATCCCACACCACTTGGATCATTTCATATTTTCCTTGAGGATCTTGTGTGATAAAGTCGACTTCATACCCATCCGAGGTGTGATAATAGAAGGCTTTTTTTCCTTCGCGACGTAAATCTAAATACACTTGATTTTCTAAAAGTTTTCCGAAGTTATCAGACAAATTGAAAGTATTGGCAAGAGTTAATCCATTATCAATCGCATATATTTTTTTGGGTGTTGTTTGCATATGACGAATGGATTCTGTAAAAATCGGTACAGTAAAAACAAGAAAAGCATCCTCAAGATAATTGAGATACGAATATAAAGTATCTTTGCCTACTTTATGTCCCTGGCTTTTGATATCGTTATAAAATTTATTAATAGAAAATGGAGCTGCAATATTTTTTAGTAAAAAGCTGATAAAATATTTCATGAGAGAAGTATTGCTAATCTGATAGCGCTCTATCACGTCTCTGAAAATGACTGTTTCCACATAGGTTTGCAGCGTTTCTAGCTGTTCATTGGGCGGCATGAATTGAATGGCCGGAAATCCTCCTGTACGAAAATATTTTAATAAATAGCTCCGATGATAATCGAGACTTTTTTGCCCGAATGGTTTTAAGGGAAGCTCTAGGCGATGAGATGTGAGATATTCCAAATAACTATAAGGTAAAATCTCAATGGATAGCGAACGACCGCGTAACGACGTCGCAATTTCCTTGCTCAGTAATTTTGCAGAAGAGCCAGTTACATACAGCTGAAGATTTTTCGTATCGAACATCCTTCTTAAAACAAGAGCCCAGCCTTCTACGTTTTGAACTTCGTCTAGAAATAGATAACAGCATCGATTATGGTTTTCAGGGTATATGGAATACCAAGTGTCGATTAATCGTCCCATCGTTTTATGGTCCATGGGCAACATCCTGTCATCCTCGAAGTTGAGATACAAAATGCATTCTAAAGGGGCCTTTTCGGATAATAATTCTCGAATCGTTTGAAACAAAAAGTAGGTCTTCCCTGAGCGCCTCATGCCTACAGCGACTTTAATGAGGTTTTTAGCTTCAGGAAATTGATAAGCCCGAGGGGTACTTTTTTCTGTCAAAGAGAGCGCTGTATGAAACTCAGTTTGCAGGGTCTGTAAAATGGATTCCATAATCATCCTTTCCTATAAGGTCAATTATAGAATAATCTGTCCTTTTTGAGAAGGATAATATCTGGACTTTGAACTAATTTCACTCGTTGACGCTCGCGAAATCAGTCTAAATGCGTTCTTTCTAAGACCACAACCTGCAGAACGTGAGCAATTAAGGGTGGGTGTAAATCAAAATGTTGAGGCTAGGCATTGAAGTAATGCCCGCTCTTCAAAACTTGATCAAACCTGATCATATATAACCAAATTATCAACTTTTGATCGAGGGCTATCATGCCCTCGGTTTAATTTCCTGGTGCTGCAAATTGCTTTGCTGTCTTGCCCCCACGGTGTCACATGTACACCATTAGGCAAAACACACCAGGCCCATCGCTTTTGGATAAAAGCGAGGTCTGAGCCAGACACTATTGAAGGATATCCTCTACTGATGAAGGCAAATCGAATGGCATTTTTAGAACTTGAACGGCTGCGGTTCAGAACTGGTTGCGATATGGTTGGAGCCCATTTTGCGTAAGGTGAGTTTTTTACGGCATTTTACGACACACTCTTAGACTCTTAGGGCTTTGGCAATGGGCATCTTGGCCACTCTGATGCCTGCAAGGAAGGAAGCGGCAATTGCGGATAGTGCACTCAAAGCAATTGTCTTGGCTGCCATCATGGTCGTGAAACCGAAGGATAGGAAAAATTGGCGTGTAGACCCTGGACCGGCGGGCATGAGGATTTTCTGATGCAAAAATCCTTCGGAGATCAGCTCTGTCAAACCCACACCGATCAAGCTCCCAATGAGACCCAGGATAGCCCCCTCGCAGAGGATCAATTTCATGATATCGCTGACGGAATCTCCATTGGCTCTCAAATTTCCGATCTCCTGCTTTCGTTCCAAAATCGCAGTGGAGACTGTATTGAAAATTCCCAGGAGAACAATGGAAAGGATGATGATCTGTACGATGTAAAATTGTGTTTCGAGCCAATCGACAGAATTTTGATAATAAATCTTATCCAGCTCGCTAAAAGAGGAGGTTTCCAAATCCGGGAAGGTTTTTGCCATAGATGAGGTGATTTCCGGCCAAGAGGAATGGTCAGCAAGACCAATGGAAATGGACTCAATGTCATCGGTCTTCAAGAGCCTCTGCGCTTCATCGAGCTGCAGACGAAAGACGCGATTGTCAAATTCTGCGCTTCCGGTATGGAAAATCCCAGTGACGATAAATTTGCCTTTGGCGATGCTCCCACTTGTTGCTTTAGTGTATAGGGTAATTTTATCTCCTGGATGGGCATCGAGGGCTCTTGCAAGGCCGCGTCCTAAAAGAATCCCATGAGGTTCATTGGTCAAGAGCTCTCCTTCTTCGATATTTAAATGATCGAAAAACTTGGCTTCTTCTACAGCATCAATCCCTTGACCCTGTCCAGTAATGGAAGCATCGCCATGAATCAACATTCCATGAATGGAAACGCGAGGAAATACGTGCTGGACTGCAGGATTGTTGGAAAGAAAGGAGCAGACCTCGGCCCCATTTGTGATCCAATACTCCCAAGGTTTTTCATGCACTGTTTCTCGATATCCTCTGGTGTTGACTTGTCCATTTCCGTAATGGGAGTGGATGGTGCTTTCTTTGTAATTATTCAATGCACCCTTGATGAATCCCTGAAATGAGAAAAGAGCGCCTGTCCCTAAAGCGACGGTCAGAAGAATCGCAACCGTCCTCCGGACGTTGCGCAATAGATTTCTAAAACAGAGGATCAGCATTTTCATGGAAAGTGGCCCTCGATGAGACGCCCATCCTCGAAATGGTAATTGTGATGAGAAAAGGATTTGACCATCGGATCATGCGTGGAAAGGATGAGAGAAATCTGTTTCTTTTCGACAAGCTCGGCAAAGATTTCCATGATTCCTCTAGCCGTTTTTTGATCGAGGCTGGCGGTGGGTTCATCACCGATAATGACATCTGGCTTTTTCGCTAAAGCTCTTGCAATTGCCACACGCTGTTTTTGGCCGCCGCTGAGCTCCGAGGGTTTTTTCTTCCGATGTTCCCAAAGACCTACGGATTCAAGCGCTTCACGGGTCCGTTCTTGGACGATTGTTTTTGGCAGCTGTTGGCGGATGAGAAAGTATTCAATATTTTCTTGCGCACTTAACACAGGAATCAAATGGAATTGTTGAAAAATAAATCCAATATGGAATTTGCGTATTTCATTTTTTCTCTTGGGACTCATGCTAGAAAATTTTTCATTTAAAAAGATAATTTCCCCTTCTTGGAGGGGTTCGATCATTCCCAAAAGATTGAGGAAAGTAGACTTTCCAGAACCTGAAGGACCGCAAATGGTAATCAGGGAATGCGCGGGGATCTCTAAGTTCAGATCTTGGAGAGCAGGAATTTTTTGAGACTCTAAATAATAAGAGAAATTAACTTTGCTTAAATGAAATAGTTTTTCAGATCTATTTTTCTTTTTCATTACTTCAAGTTAAATAATTTTCTTTTACAACATTATATCATAATTGAGATTATAAATCAAAAATAATGCAGAAAGTAAATGGAGTCAGAGTCGCAGCCATTTTTCGAGCGAATTGCGAGATTGACAAAATGGGGTGATTTCCTGGGGGAGATTAAGCTGATTAGCTAAATAATTTCCCCCAGAAAATCACCCCGTTTTGTTAGTTTTGCAATTCCCTCTGTTAATAAGTCCTTCTCCATTTCAGCGAGAATTTGCCTTCTTCTTCTTCTTGGGTTTCTGCTTGGAAGACAAATCCTTTGGGCAATTCCACCTCGACAATGACTTGGCTGCTTGTTGCACTTTGGGAAAGTGTGATCATAACGCCGCGGGTTAAATATTTGCCGATCTGGACCGCGAGCTCATCAGTTCCGGGTTTAGAAGAGATGCTAAGGCGGTCAACACCGATAGTTTTACGGATCGTTTCAAGAACGTCAGGTCCTGCTCCTCCGGAAAGACTGACCAAGGTGTTGGCTAATTGAATTGCTTCTGGATGAGAAATATCGGCAATATCTTTATTGAACAAAATGAGTGCTAAAATTGAGCTCGTGGATTTTTGTGGGTTTGATTGGAAGGTGAGTTGCGGGGACAGGAGAGGCCCATGCAACATCGCCGTAATCGTGATATCAGGCAAGGTCAAAGTTCCATTGAGGTTGAGATAAGCAGAAGGCGTAGGTTTGTCATTAAAGACAATTTCGCCCTCTGTCAGTTTGAAGACTTTGCCGGAGAATTGATATTCGCCTTTGATCAGTTTTAACACTCCATTGGCAACGATGTTGGTGTTTGTCCCATGAAGATGGACATTTCCCTCCAATTCCGCATTCAATCCTCGGCCATCGACCAAGACCTTTTTCTCCGCGGTCAATTCCAAATCGATACGAAAGATAAATCCGCGTTTCGGCCGGCGCGTTTTCGAGTATAAATAGGAGGGCCGATTGACATAGGTGAAGGGCAATGTGGGGACTTCATAGGGGAGCCGCTCGTTGATCTGAATCTTAGCTTCATCGATCAAGAGATTTCCTTCTGCAAGCATATTCAAGCTGTCGCCATGAAGATAGAGAGGACCGGTGAGATTGCAATCGATCATATCAAAGCCAAGCGCATGTAAATTTTGCAATTCCGCCT
Organism: uncultured Verrucomicrobiae bacterium; assembly: GCA_963718565.1. Taxonomy (GTDB): domain Bacteria; phylum Chlamydiota; class Chlamydiia; order Chlamydiales; family Rhabdochlamydiaceae; genus CAJCIW01. Next base: position 885,149 of record OY970364.1, on the reverse strand, counting down.
CGAAGGCATAAGGGAAGTGCTCTTTAGGCTTCAGCAAGATCTTTCCTTTTGCGGCGATTTCTCCTTTTTTGTCATCATGTGCATTCCATTGAACAAGGCGGATCGTATCGTGATGTGCCTCGAATTTAGCCTCGATATCCTTAAGTACGATCCCAGTAAAGTAGTTCTCGTAAGTGCCATTTTGCCACTCCAGTTCTCCCTGCAAAGAAGGAGAGGCAAGCGTATGTGAGAGGAAAAGGCGGCAAGAGAGCAGTCCGGTAAAGTGATTGGTCCCTAAATTGACAAAATCAAATAGATCTTGCAATTTTCCTTCTGCGGTGAGTTCTGCCGAACTGTTTTTGTTTTCATTCAAGACGATTCGAAATGGATAGAGCTCGTATTCTACAGGAAAAGATGCGGTGAAATCGAGGAACTGTTCATCTGTGGCATGCAAATCCGTGTGGATCTGTAGCATATTTTGATTGAGGTGCGCTTGCAGAGATCCTTTGGCGCGGAAAGGCTGTTTCTTGCCAAAGTGAAAGACGTCCATTTCTTCGAGGATCGTCGTCATGGAACCGATGATATTTTCGGAAGTGGCATCAAAAAATCCGGTAGTGGAGACAGATCCGTTCAATTTAAAGTGCGGACGGAAACAGCGTAGGACTTCAAGAGGAAAGTGATGAAGGTCCCATTTACCAAATGAGCGGTGAGGGCTGAATTCCAAAACGGAGTAGAGATGTCCTTCGCCGATTTGAAATTCGAACGGGCTTATACTCAAATCTCGAGAACTCCAGTCCAATTCACAAGGATATTTTAATGCGAAAGCAGCCCCAGAAAGATCTCCAAAGAGTTGGGTGAGTTCCAAGGAAAAAAGCGAGTTTTCCCTCAGCCAAAAACCTTGCGCAGAAAGATGAAAGGGGCTTTCAATATGGCCGGCTGCATTCACATAAAAAGGCCAGGCCTCTTCATCGAAGTGCGTGTTAAAATCCAGCCTGTCGAGATAAAAACTTGAAGTGTAGACTTTTTCTGCAAGAATATTCACTTCTCCTGCAGGTCTTTTAAAAAGGTCTTTAATTTCGGCGGTGACGATAAGATCATCGGAAAGATAATCGCGAAAATGCAAGTTTTTAGCTGCAACAACACACTGGACTTCTTGCTCTTTTTCTTGTGCGGAAAGATGGCATTCGGCTGCAAAGCTTCCTCCCAGATTTTCTTCCTTAAAATAAGAGGCGAATGGGTCAAGCCGCTTAATATCGGCAAAAAGCGATGAGGAGCAGAGCTGGTTTTTGAGATCATAAGAAAAATAGCCATGCATTGCCGCTTCAGAGATGTTCAGATTAAAATGGATAATCGAAGCCCATTTTTCTGGGACAAATTCAAACGCAAATGAGCTTTCCAGGGGGAGTTCGGCGTCACTGGATGAAAGCTTAACTTCTCCTTCCCATTCATTACCCTCTTTACTGCCTTTAATCAGTGCACGCACAGTGTTAGCCGCAAAAGAATCGATGTGCAGGTTTTCCGTGTGAAAAGAGGCCTTATATGTGCCTTCTTGATAAAAAGCCTTTCCTTGAGCGGAACCCTGAAGCGGCACAGCAGAGGGGGTAGGGATGAGTGAGAGATCGGGAAGTGAGAAAGCGAGGATCGCTTTGCACTTTTCTAGTTCGCTGAGCAGCGTCCCTTTCCCTTTGACATGGATGAGATCGCTGAGCAGCAGAAACTTCTGAATATAGAGCTCTTCGCCAGACACAATGGAAAATTCTGATTTAAATTTCCAATCGCGATTCAAAACAGGGGCTTTGTGAACATGGACATTGGCCAGCATCCCTTTCAATTCCCCTTGCAGGGCCTCTTCGGTGCGGGGCAGGTCGTAAAGAATTTCTTCCCACGTTGTCCAAGGGCCTTCCAGAGAAAATTCAGCAGCGATTTGACTATCGATTCTATCTGTTAAAAATGTGGGAAAGGTGTCGAGGTGGACCTTGAAGTGTGTCCCAATGAAATTTGCTGGCTTGCTTCCCTCCAGATACATATCAAAATAGCTTGTCTTATGATCGGGCGAATAGAGATTCACATCCATGAGGAATTCCTGGAGGTCTCGATCAACCCTGGCTCTCCCCGAGATTCCAAAAGTGGATCTCGAGCTCGTCTGACAATTGACGAAGTCGACATGCGTTATTGTAAAATAATGCACATCGATTGGACAGGAGAGATTTAGCTCTTCGATTTGGGATTGAAGCCAAGCTTTATTCTCTGAAAGAGATGTAGAAAATGGTTCTTCCTCAGAAGGGAAATAGGAAAAAGCCGCCTGCTCTGCTTTCAAATAGTTGATCGCGATTTTTCCTTGTAACAAAGGTAAAATCGCAATCCGCAATTTGATGTTAGCGATCTGCAATGAGTGATTTCCAGGAAAGCGCACATCCGCTTCTTGGATTGTCCAAGAAAAGGGAAGTTGTCCGTTAAGGTTCTCAATTCTCGCATCGATCCCAAATTCCTGGAGATAGGAAACGATTCTCTCTTTGATCTGTTTTTTTGACCATGTCGACTGCAAAACGGCAAACAGAATGCAAAATAGCAGGAGTAACCCAATGAGAACAAACAGCAAGAAGCGAAGACCTTTAACAAGGAATCTCAATGTCATCATTTTGTCCTAGAACATTTGTCCAATGCTCACTAAAACTTTATATACAGGATCGATCTCTTTTCGGCGATCTAGAGGAAAGGCTAGGTCTGCTCTAAATGGCCCCATAAATGTAAAAAAGCGGAATCCCAATCCCACGGATTTAAACCATTTTCCATGTTTTGTCGGATATTCTGTTGTCCACACACTACCCATATCAAAAAACGGGACGAGTCCGATTGTCTCCGTAACGCGAAAGCGAGATTCAAGAGAAATATAGATCGCGGACCTGCCACCGATAGGCTTGTCATCGATAAGAGGGCTTACTGTGTGATAACGATATCCTCTTAAGTCCTGTTCGGAACCTCCTAAAAATCGCTTGCAAAGAGGAATCGCAGTAAGACCGTTGCTTAAAATAAACCCATACGTCACTTTCTCCGCAAGGACAACTCGAGATTTCTCATCTAAGGAGAGATAAGCGCTCTCAATAAATTCCTGAAGCAGATACACGTCTTTGGCGGCAGCGACGTTGACAGCAGGGGTCAAAATATATTCCAGCGTTGCGCCGCGTGTAGGATTGAGTAGGCTATTGGCCGAACTCCAACGCAAATACATCGGAATTTCCAGTAGCCAAAAATTTCCATTTTGAGCGCTTTCTGTCACATAGAGTCTTTCACCTCGAATGCCCGCCGAGCCGCGCAATCTTCGATTGAATTGCCTTTCGAATCGGTCCATGAGGCTATAGGAACGCATCGAATAGGCTTTTGGCAAGGCTTCATGCGCTGCTTCTGCTTGCGCAATCATGTCCTGGCCAATCCTGTTAAAATCGGGATGAAGATAAGTCGCGCTTCCTGTTTGGCTGATTCGGGTGACATCGCCTTGAAAACTAAATGTGCGGCCCATTCTGCCAACGTTGTGGTTAGCCCATCCAAAAGTCACACCAGGGCCAAAGACTGTTTGATAGCTCACACCGACATTAACGCTTTTATGCTTTGTTTCGCTGACCTCGATTTTGATGGGAATTTCCCCATTCGAGGAAAGGGTTTCCTCATGAGTGATCAGTACAGAACTAAACAGTCCTGTCTCAATCAAAGAGTTTTGCGTCTTTTCCACAAGTCGGCTGTCATAGGGCTCGCCTTCTTTCCACTCTTTTTTTTGCTTAAGAAAAAGAGGTTTGACTTTAGTGGTCCCCACAATTGTGGTCGGTCCAAATTCGGCCTTTTTCCCGGTTTTGACACCAAGTGTAACGCGCACTCCTTTAGTTAGCCCATCGACGATGACTTCTCGGTTTTCAATTTTTACTAAGGGATAACCGCATTCAGACAAACGTTGCAAGACTTTCAATTCTGCATCCAAGATTGCTGTAGTTTGCGCGGGCTTGTTAAGTTGCACATCGATATCTCCGTAGCTAATAGAACAGCAATCATTAGGCTCTTCAGCAGACTCGCAATAGAGATGGACATCGAACAGCTCGAGGTGATAGCGCGGCCCTGGATCGATGATGACATAAACATTGATCTCTTTGTTAATTTCCTGGATTTGGATATGGACCCTTGCTTCATAATATCCATGGGCTTGCAAGACTTTGATCAGTTCGGGGATGTCTGATTCTGCCCGGTAACGTAGAGCATTGATCGAAGCAGGAGGGCGTTTTTTTAAAGACGTGAGATTTGAAGCTAATTTGATTTCTTTTAGTGTGCGAGAATCACTCAAGCCTTCGAATTCTACATTATAGGAAATGCCCGCGGCAAAAGCAGCAATCGGAAGCAAGGAAGAAAGGAGGATAGTAAAAAAAAATCGGTATGGCATTGCTCTATAATTGCTGGTAGGAAAAGGGTAAGACCCGCTGTATTTCAAATGCAACTTCTTCTTTCATTTTTCTGCAGATTTGCTCAAAATGTACTAAAAATTGTACAGGAGGAGCTGTGAATCAAAATTTGAAGTGCGATCCTTTAAGAAAAGCTCGTCCGATGACAGAAGCGCTTTATCGTGAATCCTGTGCTGTGATGCCATCTGGGGTAAATTCCCCAGTGAGGGCATTTACAGGAATGGAATTGACCCCATTGATCATTCAGGAAGGAAAAGGGGATAGGATTACCGATGTCGATGGCCATACCTATGTTGATTTTTGCCAAAGCTGGGGCGCTTTAATTCTGGGCCATTCCCATCCCTCTATTGTGAAAAGGGCAACAGAACAGCTCAATCGCGGAACCTCTTTTGGAATCGCAACCCCTTATGAAAAAGAACTTGCTGAAATCATTATCCAGCATATCCCTTCTATGGAAAAACTGCGTTTTGTCTCCTCCGGGACAGAGGCCACCATGAGCGCTATCCGTCTTTCTCGTGGATGCACTGGAAAATCAGTGATTGTGAAATTCAATGGGCATTTTCACGGGCATTCTGACAGTTTATTAATCCAAGCCGGATCAGGGGTCACCCATCTTCCCCAAGCCTCTTCCAAAGGGATTCCGCAAGAACTTGTCAAGCTGACTGTTTCTTTGCCTTTCAACAATATAGAAACTTGCCGCAATTTCCTTCGCTCCCGCGACGATATTGCTTGCGTTCTTATTGAACCTATCGCCGGAAATATGGGCGTTGTACCCGCTAAGGAGGAATTCCTTGAAATGTTGCGCGAAGAGACCGCAAAAAAAGGAATTATCCTCATCTTTGACGAGGTCATTACAGGATTTAGAGTGGATCTGAACGGCGCTCAGGGCCTCTATGGAATTACGCCAGATTTGACCTGTCTCGGTAAGGTCATAGGTGGAGGTTTTCCTGCGGCCGCTTTCGGAGGAAAACGAGAAATCATGGATCTCATTGCACCTCTCGGAGCAGTCTATCAGGGGGGGACATTGTCCGGCAATCCACTCGCGATGTGCGCAGGGATTGAGACCCTCAAAATTATTGAAAAGCCTGGGTTTTTTGAAGTATTGGAACAAAGAACGGAAGAATTTTTAAAGCCGATGCGTCAGGCTGCAGATCGTCTTAAAACCCCCGTTGCCATCCAAAGCTCAGGCTCAATGTTTACCCTTTTCTTTGGAGTGAAGAAAGTCGGGAGCAAGGAGGATCTGGCTTCCATGGACGAAAGTCGCTTTAAACACTTTTTCCGGTATCTCTTTGAAAGTGGAATCTATTTTTCTCCGTCACCGTACGAGGCTCATTTCTTATCGGCAGCGCATAGCTCTGAAAATTTAGAACAGGCTCAGAGTTGTATTTTGGAATATTTTGAAAAATTCCTCGGCTGATGTCCAGGACATAGGAAATTAAGAAGAATTTTTGTACGTCATTAAAAACTCATGGCAAAAGTTGAAGACCATTTGGATCCATGCCTGATTGAGATCGATAAATGCAAAGCCTGGCATGGATCCAAATGACATTCAGTGCTTGCCATAGGTTTTTGAGGACGTACATTAGCTTGGGTCTTTTTACGGTTTGCTATGGGGGATGAAAAACTTTTCGGTGAATTCTTTCACTTTGTCTACAGACAGATCCTGCCGGACTCTTTCACTGAGAACCTCTTTCCCATGGGCATCTTTTGCGATGACTCTCGATTCTTTTATTTCAAAAGTAATAGGAGCGATGGAAAGATCGTCGAGATCATGTTCGAGGACATTGCTTCGATTAAATTCTTCCCCCAAAAATGACAAGATTTTAGCGATTTCTTGCGAGGATCCTTTCAATTTTATGGGAATTTCAGGAACAAACTCTTCCATCCCTTTTGTTAAAAGGACTTTAATATCGTAGGTATCCTTTTCTTTTGGATCGGGATTAACGTCGAGAACTTCGCAATGTTTTTGAATAATAACTCGAGTCATTTTTTTTAATTAAAGTTTTTTTGTGTTTATGCTTATCTAATTATTATTTTGCCAGATAAATAATAAAAATTAAATATAATTCGATTATTTTAATTTAAGCTTAATTTCTTAAATCACTTATGGTTAAGTTGTTGTATTGTAGACAAAAATAATTCTTTATTTTACCCTGAAGGGATGCGTAAATATTTTATCTTCTTCTTGTTCATTATCTTATGTGGTCATTATTCCCTTTTGACTGCGGAGGAACAAAAACCACAAAGCATTAAGGATCAAGTAGATGAGCTGTCAGAAGCCTCTCCCTCCCCAGTGGCATCGATCGATCAAAAACTTGCGGAATGGATCCATTACAAAAGAGATGCGACCAATTTAGTTGGCCATCTCTATGTCGGACCTGAACGCCCCATCGATCAAACGACGTATCTTCACATCAAATTTGCGCTAGAAGAATATAAAAAAAGAAATGTGATCTTTGTGCTGCTTCGCTTAAACACTCCAGGGGGCGAATTATTTCCTGCAATGAAGATCGCTGAGATGTTGCAGCAATTTGACGCAGAGAACCATATTCCTGTTGTCGCTGTCGTCTCCAATTGGGCCTTGTCTGCTGGAGCGATGCTTGCCTATTCCTGTAGATTTATTGCGGTAACGGAAAGCGCCTTGATGGGCGCAGCACAGCCTGTGATTGCAGGTTCAGAAATGACAGCTGCTCCTGAAAAGGTCGTTTCTGCTTTGCGCGCAGAGTTTGCGAGCCTAGCCAAATACTATGGTCGAAACCCGCTCATTGCCGAAGCTATGGTAGACCCCGATCTCCTTCTCGTGAAGAGAAGTGGCGAGATCGTTCCACTTCAGAATGAGCAAGAAGTTCACACACAAGGGGATAATCCTGATGAAGTCATTACGACGCATGGAAAGCTGCTCACACTCGATTCTCATCAACTTCTGGATCTCGGTGTCGCTGATATGATGATTCCACTGACGGCAACGACGATGGTCACTCCTCAGCAAAGAGAAGTGGGGGAATGGCCAGCAATTGAAAGCCCGCTTTTTAGTTATCCCTTTTTTGGCAACATTCCTTATGGGGAAGTGATTGATTACTATAATTGGAAAATCGGTTTTTTCTCCTTTTTGACAAACCCGATTGTTTCCTCACTGTTGATGATGGGATTGATTATTGGTTTTTATCTTGAAATGAGCCACCCCGGCTTTGGATTACCTGGGATTACAGCATTGATCTGTTTAGGTTTGATCCTACTTTCTCATTTTGCGATCGAGTCGATCCATGGATTGGAAATTTTTTTTATCGCTGCAGGAATTTTGTTAATTGTAGCAGAATTTTTTGTGCTTCCGGGATCTTGGTTTCTTGGCATTATTGGAATATTGCTCACGCTTTTCGGCGTTTTTGCCATGCTGTTGCCTCATTTTGCATCCTTCCATTTTTCTTGGAATTGGGAAAGCTGGAATTTGCCCACGATCGAATTTATGAAATTGCTGACATTTTATTTAGGGGCTCTGGTGTTGGCTCTGGTCATTATTGCTGTTCTATCTAGGTTTGTCACTCCGCACCTGCTCAAAAAAAGCCGCATTGTTTTGGATTCGGCGCAAGAAGGCTATGTTGCGGGACCTGAGGTCACGAGTCTTCCTAGAGAAGGAGCAGAAGGAGAAGCGTTCACTTCTTTGCGCCCTGGTGGAAAAATTCTGATTAATTTTCATTTGTATGATGCCCTTTCTGAAGGAAACTTTATCGAGAAAGGCGAGAAAGTCGTTGTAAGTAAAATTCGGGGAAATGTTATTGTCGTAGCCAAAAAAGAATAATTAATGGCTATCATTCTTCTTCTTGCCATAGTCGGCATTTTATTGATTTTTTTAGAATTTTTTCTTCCCGGTGCTGTTATGGCTGTGATTGGGGCACTCGCCCTTCTTGTCAGCCTTGGTCTTTTCTTCGCTCAATATCCAATATTGTGGGGGATTACCTATTTGCTTGTTTTATTGCCGACAGTATTTATCACGTGTAAATTTGCCTTGTGGCACATTCGCCGTTCCAAAGAAAAAGGACATTTTTACCACGGGAGCGACCAGGAGGGGTTTGCGGCTTCTTCTTTTGATCGCAGTTTAATCGGCAGGGAAGGGACTGTTTCCACCGAACTTAAGCCTGCTGGGCATATCGTCGTGAGCGGCCATCTCTATCAGGCTCTTTCTGAAACCGGTTTTATCTCTAAAGGAGATACTGTTCTCATTGTGGGAGGAAAAGGATCTCATTATATTGTCAGGGACACACAAAGGAAATAAAAGGAAATAAATATGTTATTTGGGAATCCATTATTTGCAGACATTTTCTCCCATGTTGGGGGCTTTCTGCTTTTGCTCATCACAATGATTGCCTTAATCGCAGTCGTGCTTTTCATGATGATCCTGCGGTATGCGAGTTTGTGGTTTCAAGCATTTGTCTCAGGTGCGCCGATTTCGTTATTCAACATTATTGGCATTAGTTTGCGCAAGATACCGCCCAGGATCATCCTGAATGCCCGTATCACTTCTTATAAGGCAGGACTGAAGCAGATCACTGTTTCGGATCTGGAAACGCACTATCTCGCAGGTGGCAACATCATCAATGTCGTCCGCGCGATGATCGCTTCCGACAAAGCAAATTTCCCTTTGACTTGGCGCCAAGCGACCGCTATCGATTTGGCAGGAAGGGACCTGCTAGAAGCTGTCAAGACATCTGTGAACCCTAAAGTGATTGACTGTCCGGACCGCCAGCATGGAGAATATATCACTGCTGTGGCGAAAAACGGCGTTCAATTGCGCTGCCGAGCACGAGTGACTGTTCGCACAAATATCTTGCAGCTGGTCGGAGGAGCAACAGAAGAAACGATCATCGCCCGTGTCGGTGAAGGGATTGTCAATGCGATTGGTGCGGCCGAAACACATACGGATGTCCTTGGGTCTCCACAACGCATTTCCCGCCTCGTCTTAGAGAGAGGGCTTGATGCGCAGACAGCATTTGAGATCCTATCGATCGATATTGCCGATATTACCCCTGGCGAGAACATTGGCGCGCGTCTTCAAACCGATCGGGCAGAATCAGACAAGAAAATTGCCCAGGCCAAAGCTGAGGAACGGCGTGCGATGGCGGTTGCCATGGAGCATGAGAATGGCGCAAAGGTACGTGAAATGCAAGCTAAACTCGTCGAGGCAGAAGCCCAAATTCCCATGGCAATCGCTGATGCTTTCCGCAAAGGCAATTTTGGCATTATGGATTATTATCGCATGAAAAATGTCCAGGCGGATACGGAAATGCGCCTCTCCCTTTCTAAAGATGAAGAAATCGATAAAGGATCTTAGATGAAATTCGAAAACTCCGATCCCAGCAAGAGTCTTCTTATGCCAGCCCCCGAGAAACTAGAGCATCTTCCGCTTGATCCTTCTTATGCCAAACAAATAAAAGTGGGGACTTCTCGAGCAGAAAAACTGTTTAAAAAAAGATCTTCTCTTCGCAAGGCCGTACTTCTTAAAGAAATTATCCATCGTCCCCATGATTTTTGATTTTGAAATTTTGGTGAATTTATGTCAGCTGTAACTGAGTTAACGCATTTAAGCCCAATTTCGCAGATTCAGCAGTTTTGCTCTTCTTTAAATTCGTTTTTGAGCACGCTTTGTGAAGGGGTGGACTCTGCATTTCGTCGCGTTCATGTGATGAAAAAGGACGCAAACGGCAATATCAGACTTTACGATGTCAAAGATAAAGAGACAGGAACAACCAGAAAAGTCGGAGTTCTTTCCTATATCGAGGATATTAAAACAGGTGAGATGCAATTGGACGAGCCGAGCTATGTCATTGCGACAAAGTGCGCGCTTCTTGTCTTAGGAATTCCTTTCTATACAGTGGGAAAAATGGCCTGGCATGTCTTTAAAACCCCCTTCGAGATCACTGTATTGGCAGTCAATACTTTGGTCAAAGCAGGTGATCAGTTCGCCATTTGTAGGTATTACGAAGGGATGATGGAAATGCGGCGCGGCTTTTCTCAAGTTCCTGAAATGTTTGGCAACGGTCTATTTGAAATCATCAAAGCCCCGCTCTTTGGTCTTGGTGCCGAGCTTGCTTCCATTTATGGTGTCTTTAGACCTTATCATGGAAGAAAGATCGAGGCTATCATCGAGAAGGCATGGCAGCAAGGCGCTTCCTACAAAGACGACTTCCGCAACATTACTCCACGCGTCGGAGAGAGTTGTTGGGATGCATTTGTGAAAGATGTGTGGGATGCCCGTCCTTTTTATCTTGCCCATTGTTTCCAAGTCCGAGGAAATGTCAACGATCCGCGGGTTGTTATTATTCGTCGGGAAGCTCTTTAAAAACCTAATCTTGAGATTCAGGCTGATTTTCGAAATCCGTCAAAGCCCGCACTTCAAGTTGTGATTCGGAGATCAACACTTTTTTATTGCCGATTTCCACAACATAGAGCATAGATTTTGGACTCAAAGCGCGCCGTTCAATGATGTTGATCGTGCGACCAGAGCCTGTTTTGAATTTCCCTTTTCCCAATCTTCGCAAAACCCAAAAAGTGGCAAAGACAAGAAAGACCAGCCCAAGCAAAGTCACCAGCATTCTAACAAATGCATTTTCATAAGAGGTGGTCATTTCTTGGGAAGATGGCAGTGGTGCAGGACCGGGTTCAGAAGTAGGCTGGAGAGGATTGGGATTAGGGGGGGGCTCCTGGCTTGGGGCAGTGGGTTCAGAGGGAGAGAGCTGTTCGGTTAAGGAGGAAGAAGAATCAGATTGCTGCTTTGCAGCCGAACAAGCAATCGAAGTGGTGAGCAGAAATAGAATCGGCAATATTTTTTTTAAACGCATAACTCTCCAATCCAAAATGAGATTCTCTTAGTCTGAGATTCTTGTTATTTTTTTTCAACTCATCAGATAAAATGTTCCATATAAATAGGAAAAGCCTATGCGTAAACATGTTGGGTGGATTGCTTTAGACATCGATGGAACAATCACGGATGAGAGTCACCATGCTCCGCCGCAAGTTGTGCATTTTTTACATTCCCTGGAAAAAATGGGATGGGAACTTGTTTTCATTACAGGCAGGACCTATTCTTTTGGCTATCGCGTCGTCAAAGAGTTTGATTTCCCTTTTTATCTCGCTATTCAAAATGGGGCTGACATTTTATACATGCCCCAAAAAGAACTTGTCGCGCGCCACTATCTCGATCACAAAGTCATCCCGATTTTGGAAAATGCCTACCGGGGTGAAAAAGAAGATTTTATTGTCTATGCGGGCTATGAAAGGGGAGACTTTTGTTATTATCGACCACACAGGTTTAGTTCTACCCTTGTTGATCATTTGCACAAGATCATGGCCCTTGCTCCAGAACCTTGGAGGTCTGTGCACAACTTTGATTTCGAGGAAACGATGTCGTTTCCTTTAGTTAAATGTCTTGGGACAAAAGAAGCCATGCAGAGGGTCAATGGCTTACTTCAAACATTTCCCGAGATTTCTGCCACGTTGATTCGCGATCCTTTGGGAGAGGGGATTTATTTGATCCTCGTCACCGCAAAACAAGCGACAAAAGGCAACGCCCTGCACATTGTCAAAGAAGTGATCGGCGATGGCGGGCCCGTGATCGCTGCAGGGGATGATCTCAACGATATCAGCATGCTTCAAAATGCCGATGTGAAGATCGTCATGTCATCCGCTCCTCCAGAAATGCATGCGATGGCAACCATTGTGGCAAGCCACGGTAAAGAACATGGCATTATCGAAGCCTTAACTCAAGCGATAAACATTAAGATTTAAGCGGACTTACTTATACTGCGCCCAGTCTAAAAATGTGAATTTATGGGGCCATTATAACAGCCCATCTTTGAACGATCTTCCCGGTTCGCTTCGCTCACCTGCTTCCCTTCGCAAATGTCCGCCGGACATTTGCAAAGTGTCCGCAGCCTCGGAGGTATTAATTAATACCTCCTCGTCACGAACGCTTTGTTTCGTTCAAATCTGGACTGTTCTAAGACCCCCTAAATTCACATTTTTAGACTGGGCACAGTATAGTCCCCAGTAGCTCTGCTTCTTTTGATTTAAGGAACGATTGACTGTCGATCGCTAACCCCATCGCATGCATACCATTATCGACATACAACGTGGTTCCCGTAACTGCGGTAGCTAAAGGCGAGCACAGGAAAGCCGCGGTATTGCCAACTTCTTCCGCAGTCAGATCTTTGATAAGAGGAGCATTCGCTTTTGAATATTCAATCATATTATCGATAAATCCGATGGCCCTTGCCGCTCTACTGCGCAACGGTCCCGCAGAAATTGTATTGACCCGAATGCCCCATTTACGCCCCGCCTCAAATGCCAATGTCCGGGTATCGCTTTCCAGTGCAGCTTTAGCGGAACTCATTCCTCCACCGTAGCCAGGGACAACGCGCTCTGAAGCGAGATAGGTCAAAGAAATTGAAGCCCCGCCAGCACTCATCAATGATCCGAAATGCGCCAATAAACTGACAAAAGAATAGCTGGAAGAGCTCAAAGCTGAAAGATAGCCATTGCGCGAAGTTTCCAAAAGAGGCTTTTTTACCTCAGGGGCATTTGCAAGTGCATGAACAAGGATATCGATCTTGCCGAAATCTCGTTCTACGGCCGCTGCGACCTCTGAGATGGTGTACCCTGAAGCATCCTGATAGCGCTTGTTCTCACGGATATCTGGGGGGACATCTTCCGGCTTGTCAAAAGAGGCGTCCAGAGCATAGACTTTCAGGTATTCCATCAACTTCCCGTTGGAAAGTTGGCGCGACTCATCGAATTTGCCTAGACTCCAGGATTGTGTGAAAATTTTTAAGATTGGCGTCCAAGTTCCAATGATGATCTCTGCTCCTGCCTCAGCCAATGTTTTGGCTATTGCCCAACCGTAACCTTGGTCATCGCCGATACCCGCGATAAAAGCTTTTTTCCCTTTGAGATTGATGGATAGCATGGTTGCCCTCGCTGAAAATTAAAATTTAGAAGCTACAGTATATCAGATCAGCAGGAATAGCTCAACCCCTGGGAAAAATAAACTAATGATTTAAAAATCCTTGACTTTTCCATGAAAATAAAGATTAAAATAGATGCTCTTTAGCTCTTAGATGTCGATGCAGCTTGCGGAGCCAGTTTTTTTAGCTTGGATTCTTTCGAAGAAGAAAATGGCCCGATAAGTCACAGGAGCTCCGGGTTTGGGCCTGCCCTTGCCTTGATGCACCTTTTTAGACACGATTTCTACATATGATCGCCAGACTGAATTTGTCCTTGCAGCTCTTTCAGCCGCTCTCGAAATAACTCTTTGTCCGATGTATTACCGGCCACTGTTTTTGCCAGAAGCGGGACGTCTCCATCTTGGCTCGACATTAGATAGATCATAAACTGTTTCAAATCGGGACGATGATATCCAAATGTAACCAAGCCTATGCCCTCATGATTATCGTAGGTTTCTACAATTCCAATTTCATCACAAATTTGAGATACAATGCCTAAATGATCTAAGTTCTTGCTGCGATATGTGTGTTGCATGTTGCCTCCTGAGCAAAAGAGGTTCGATTTTACAGGAGATGCAAAAAAATCTTTATTGAAATATGCTGTCCATTCTATCTTGGCCGAGATTTTTGCCCTTTCTTTGATCAGCTCAAAAAAATCCTGACAGGTTGATTTTAGCCCGCGGAGCGGGTGCGGAATGTGGGGTATCAGGAGCCCGTTGCATTAATGGTGCACGGCGGGTTCTCAATGGGGGGGGAAACCGAGAAACCGGTTTCTCTACCAACTATCGGAAGCTATTCTTAGATGATGGGTCGATCGAGATCCTTCAATCGGAGTATGGCCCTGCAACTTTATAGCAAAAAGTCAATCGTTCTCAATATTCTTACACTCCATTCCCCATGGAAGCTTAATATGGATAGCATCTTTATCACGCAATATGTCGATATAGCAAATGCCTCCGGATTTTCCTATAACTGCCGGCAAAAATCTCATGCCAGGTATGTTTCCATTTTTATCAGCCTGGACTGGGAAACAAAGAACTTCACCACATGAATTAGAAACGAAATTCAAAGACTCATAAGACTTAAATTTCTCTCCACTTATCTGGAACATAGAATATTTAAAGCTATTTACAGTGACACTCACTTTAGCTCCATCTTTTGCCACAGCCTCTGCAACTGCTACTTTTTCATTTGTATTTCGAACGCCTGTCTCTAATCCTTGACTGAAAGCTATTTCGTTTAAAGCCTCATCATAAGTCTCTTTACACATGGGATGATCGCGATCTGAACGAGTATAATACCTTATCACGCCATTACGCGATGTAATGCAATAGATTTTCTCTGCTGGAAGCTCGAGTCTATCTGGGCCATAAACAAAAATCATGATTTCTACATTTTTTGAAGTAAATGGATATTCATGAAGGTAAGGTCTAATATCTTGGTTATTGTTGATGTCAGAAAGATATTCATTAATGGCATAAATTAGTAATTCCCTTGCCTGCTCTAAATTGACTTCGTGGTAATAATTGAAACTCATAGCCATCATCTGTATATCATCCATCATTCTTCCGCCAATGCCTATTAAGATGAGTTTTCTTTCTTTTTTAAGCTTCTCAGCGGTTCTATTTGTGATTTTATCTGCAATTTTTTCATAATCTGGCATTTGATCTCTAAAAGAATTGCAACCAAAAACAGAAACAAACATAACTAAAAATAGTGAAAAATTTAAAAAACGCTTCATTGCACTCCTCCATAATCTTCTATATAGTTTTTAATATGACGCTCTATTGTTTCTGCAAAAGTAGGGCTTAAGAAATCATGATCAAAAAAATTGGCATTTGGATGGGGTGCTAATATTAACTCATCTCTGTGCCTCATCTTTCCAATAATATCAAAGTGGGTGACAAAATCACGTCTACTCATGTAGTTATAAGATTCATAACATAGTGCCTTAGATACAATCTCCGCAGGAGCAATCGCTAAAACAATAATGCGTTGCCGAACCTCCTCTGGAGACGTTAGTAGTGCATTTTTGACGTGAGTAGCTCCATGACTATGGCAGTGTTGAAAAAATTTTGCTTTATGTCCACTTGTTGCAAAAAAACTATGCCATTCATCTTTTATTTTCTGAGTCGGAGGGGTCATGATGCCAATACGCCCCAACCCAGAATCAATAAGATCCCCAATGACGCTGTTCGATGCGTTGTAAACCCCATAAACTTTTGCCCCTCCTGCATATTGGCTTAAGTATTGTGCTTTTGCCATTGACTCTTCTTTAGTATTGGCAATCCCATTGATAAAGCCGATGGCGCCATTTGGCAAATTAAATAAGCCAACTTGAAAAGACTCTGAATGGGTAAGATTGTGATCATAACAATAAGCAGAAAGCCGATTGCCAGCCCTAACAGTTTGGCTATAACCAGTAAGATGATCTAGCCCTGCAAAAACCGTAGGTTTTACCGTTTGATATATTGGAGACGCAAATCGACCATCTGGATCAAAGTAATTAACTGGATCCCCATTAGCGTAAGCATATAGATCTAGGCACATCGGGTAAGACACCGGATCTTGGCTTAAGAATTGACCACTGCTAGAATCATAGTATCTATCCCCCATCCAAATAAAACCTGTTGGATCTTGGGCCTTACTATGCCAATTCAAAGCCTGGGCATAGGAAATCAGATCTGAAGAAACAGAAGGATTTATCTCAATAGGTCCATAGAAGGAAGGAGACTTTTCGCTATAGAGGGTTCCTTGGTGAGAAACAATTCCTGTCAGTTGCCTCAATGCATTGTGCATTAGGATAACGGATGCTCCTGTTTCATCACTGATCGCATCGCAAGCATCCGGCCCATAAATTTTCCAGAAGGTTTTCCCTCCGATTTGTATCCCGATCTCTTGGAATTCTTCCTCAGGATCGTAGAGAGAGTTGGTGATTAAAGTTTGCTCTCCTGATTTTGTGTATCGTGTTTGAAGTCTTCTGCCAAAAGCATCATAAGAAGCCTCCCATGAATAAGAAGGATCAGTAATTTTGACTAACCTGCCCCATGGATCCCAGCACAACTGTTTTTGGCCATGAGTAATAACCTCACCCATTGGATTGTAACCAGTTGAAAGAGACGTCTTTTCGAACACTGAAGTAAGAATTCTGCCAAAGTCATCTAAGCTGTTTTGAGGAACATACCACCCAGGAGCGGCTGTTCGAACGCCGGTGCCTGCAGAATCAAAGTCAAAGTCATATTTTTCCGATCCTGTCGAGCTTAAATATCCACGTTCATTGTAAGAGAAGCTTTGTTCTCTTCCAGGAGCTGTATAGGTGTGGATCTTTCCTGAAGGATACCAGTCAAGCTGTTCTTGATAAGACCATTCGGGTAGACGGGTCAAAACGGTTTCCGGTAGTCCAGATGTGTTATAATTGATTATGGTGGAGTTCAGCCTACTATTTTTGCTCTTCAGAGCTCCGCTGAGTTCATATGAATAGGACACCCCTACATGCTGAGTTGTAACCTGTACAAGTTGGTTGTTTTGATAGATGAAATCACGGACATGGTTTCCAATCTGCAAAGAACGGCTATTAGCAGTCCATTTTTGCTTGGTCTGCTGAATCAATTGAGAATTCAAATAGACCGACTCAAGAGCCAGATTACCATCCGCATCATAAGAGCGTTCTAAGAGCGAGTTTTCGCTTTGCGATCCATATACCCAGCTAGATAGCCATGAAGAGGTTATGTCCGTAGTTTGATTGACTGTTGCAAGAAACCCTCTTGGCTCATATGTATAGATACGCTTACCACCTTCAACGCTATCTTGGAAGATCCTTCCATGCGAATCGTAAAGATACATGTGAGTCCTTTGCATAGGGTCTGTAGCTGCCTTGAGATAACCACCTTCATAAGAGAAAGTCCATCGCTCAGAAGAACCTCTTGAAGAGACTAACTCTTCCCATTTCTTTCTATGCATTGAATCATAGGAAGCTTTCCAGACATTGCCGTTAGGTAGATGGTACTCGGCTAGATTAGAGTCTAGATCATAAACAAATTCAACAGCACTTCGATCAGGGAGTTCTCGCCTTTCTAAACGTCCTAATCCATCGAACTCTTGACGAGTTACCCTGCCATCTCCATCAATTGAGGTGATGCAATTGCCACAAGCATCATATTCATAACTAGCGGTAATTTCTCCTTTTTCAACTCTTACAGGAAGCCCAAGAGCATTTCTCCAGGTAATCGTTCTTTCCTCTCCTTCAATGACTTCTTGCCTTTCGTTTTCAGGATCAAAATGGAATTGGGAAACAGCGATAAGAGTTCCTCTAGAATCACAAACCTCTGACTTAATAGCCTTTCCACCAGCGTACTGAGTTGTGGTAGTCTCCCCGCTCGGAAGACAGCAGACGACAACGTCATCGTGATAATTCCAACCTGTATGCTTACCACTAGGGCTTATCTCGATCTTAGGACGGTTAAGACCATCATAAGTTTTTTCGGAGGTATAGCCCGCTGCATCAGTAAACTTGATGAGATTGCCTCTTAGGTCAAATTCGCTGATTTCAGAAATTTTCGTCGTCAGATGAGTTCTTATCATTCGACGATGGGCATCGTCGTATTTGATTTCCCAGGCGACACCATTCTTTGTTTCTAGAATTGGCCGTCCTAAGAAATCATAAACGATCGTATTCTTGGTCCCATCAGGGTAAATCTCCTCTTTGAGAAGCCCATTGGTTGTGTAATGGCGTGTGACATGTCCCCCAGCTGAAGATGTAATGGTTTCAACGAGACCTCCAGCTTCATAGGAGAAAAAAGTTGTATGCCCTTCCTTGGTTTCCTCCTTAATCCGCCCTAAAGGATCGTAGTCTCTGTAAGTAACATAGCCCCTAGGGTCTGTTTCTTCGATGAGATACCCACAGGGGCTATACTCATAAAGAGTATAGGCAATCGAACGACTCGGGGTGAGCGACTGCCTTTTAGCTTTAACAAGCCCTGAAGCGTGATAATCAAAATAGACGATATTCTCAGAATTAGCCGTCTGTTTCCAGATAGGGGCGTTGTTCAGATCATATCCGATATAGGTTGCAGAAAGAAGTTCTCCAGAAGGAGAGAATATTTTTGACTCAGTCTGATTTCCCATGAGGTCATAGTCGCCCTCACGAGTTCCATCAACAGAAACAACCTCTATGCACTGTCCTTGATGATTATAGGCATAAGTGGTGACAACATCGGGGTCTTCTGTCCCTGTTAGTTGGATTTTTTCTCTAGGGAATCCTCGATCATTATAATGCCAAATAATGACCGCCCCAGAACGGTCTTCTTTTTCCAACTGTCCTAAGGAATTGTAGTCAAAATCAAGGTAGGAAGTCAGAGTATTTCCGCTATATTTCTCGATTCTTTTGGGTAAATGAGCGAAGGTAGGATCGTAAGTCGTGAGTGTTCTTTGTCTATAGACTTCTTCTTCAATACATAGATTGTGCTCATTATAGGCGAGTTTTTTCTTAATCTCTGAATCCCCATTTCCCGTGAGATCTTCACCTTTTAGCGTGATAAGTTCAGGATTTCCGCGATTGTCGTAGAGATAAGAGGTTGTGAGCCCTCGTTTATCCGTTGTTGATTTTAGGCTTCGGATAGCTCCGCCCTTTTGATTCCATTCAACGACCTGCTCTGTTTCGGGATCGAACCATGATTCTTTATCTATGAACCAAGCTTGAAGAGTAGTAAATCCTAAAGGATCAGTTATTTTATAAATCTGCTTGTCATGAATTTGATAGGTTGTTTTTTCTCCTTCCACATCTGTGACGATCGTTTTCCCATTGGCATATTCGAATGTGGCGGTTCGGACCATTTGTTGTCTATAACCCATGGGAGATCTTTGTTCTTTGATCTTCCCCTCATCGTTATAGACGTTTTCTAGGACCTTTCCGTGAGGTTTTGCCTCTCGAATGACCCGATGGTTCCGGTCATATGTATAACTGATTTCAGCTGTATTAGGGAGGGTGACTTTGACGAGATCTCCTTGTGAATCATAATCGTAGGAGATACGCCTGCCATCTTTGGCATAGATTTCAGAGATATTGCCTTCATGATTGTAGTGGACACCGCAGAAATCCCCATTGGAACTTTCAATACGAGATAAGCGATCATCTTTATAAGAGAAAGAAAGAGTATTCCCTCTAACATCTACCCAATGTTGCAGAAGGCCATCTTTATAGGATCGTTTTGATCCATCCGCTCCATATAAGACATCGTTTTCGATGTAGGAATGGAAAGGGCTAGCCAAGCTGCCTAACCCGTGCTGATTAAAATTGGTGAGCTCTGGGTTTTCTTCTGGAAAAACTTCCCATCGATCGGTTTGTCGATTGTAGCTATAAACGACCACAGTTCCATCTAATTCAGCAGCAAAGCGTTTACCATCTTGGTCTACAAGGAACGGATTTAAGCTGAGTTTCCATCCGCAACCAAGGTCTCCAATAAGGGAGTTTTGGCTGTTATAGTTACGGCGAATCGTTAGAGGGAGGGGTCCTGGAAGAATCAGATCGATTTCATCGATATATACTCTAGAAAATTGAAGTCTGGAGAGGATTGAGTTCAATTGTTTGGAAATTGTCGTTAATTCGCTTTTTCAGTATGTCTTTTAAATTAATAACGCCAGTGTTGAAAAAATCTCTAATTTTCTCAGTAAATTCATTGAATTTTGAATACAGTGTATTATAAGTAACACACTCTCTCATAACTTTCCATAAACGCTCAATAGCATTCAAATTTGGGGAATACGGAGGTAAGTAGTGTATTTGAATTTTGGTTTGGCTATCCAAATATTTTTGCACTTCCTTATTCTTGTTTGATCTGCCGTTGTCTAAGATTAAGTGGATTTTTTTTGCATCTGTATTAGCCGCTAACGTTTGGAGAAAATCGACCGCACTTGCAGCATCCACAGTGCTATATTCCTTCGTCACGACTTGCATTGCAGTCAATTCAATGGCACCAATAAAATGCAATCGCTCTTGCTTAGCGGTTGTTCCTAATGTCTTTATTTCGTTTTTTAGGATCCACCCAGCCACAGACTGGCTCTGATACTCAGGGTGTACAGCATCTCCAAAGAAAATTTTCTCGCCTTCTTGGAGACCGGCTTTCAATTCATTGTATTTTTTAAGGAACGCAGCTTGTTTTTCGGGATCGAGCTTTCCTGGTACTTTGATTGGATGTTTATAAACAAATCCATGCCTCTTCAACCAATTTGTCATACCAGCCACAGTGTATTTCACTTGATATGCGTCTAGAACGTAGAGACAAATTTTGCTCATTTTGAGATACGTTATTTGACTCAAATGTCTCCTCAGCGCATCTTCTTGGTCTAGGGTTAACTTGGAGGCCTTTCCCAAATGTGGATCATTGATAGTTTTTTGCTTGGCATCGTATTCTCTTTGATAATCATAAACGGACGACTCGCTAATTCTTAAAATCGCCGCTATTTCCCCTGGACTGTGGCAATCATCCCTACCTAAAATGACGCATACACGGTTCCGTTCGTTGACATCTCTTGTTTTTTTTACAAGCTGTTCTAAATATAAACGCTGCTCATTGGACAACTTTTGCATAGAAGCATTATCCACTATCGCTGAAATATTTTTTAGGGAAATTTAAAATTTTACAGAATCCAATCATGAATAGTATAGAACGCCCCTGACACAATATCAACTGGATCTGCAACAAAGTTCCATCCATTTTTAAAGCCCGCTCTTACATCAGAAATCCAATCTCTCTTCCCTGGTGTAGATTTTTCAATGACGGGAAGGGTAGAAGTTGGCCTGTCTGAAAAATTAGACTGAGCAGGGACTTGGAGTGCATAGCCATTTGTGTAGCTATTGGCAGTAGGTACGAGATCCCAATTTCTAATCGCCCAAGGGGTAAGATAATAGTTGGGGAGCGGTTTGCCAAGCCCTCCATTGGTGACGATGTCGTTAATGGAAATCAGGGCATACCACGCATGGGGACTTATAATGATGGTTCCCATTTCCTTACGTGTTTCATCCAAGCTGTTTACCAATCCAGGAGTCATATAGGCATAGGTCCAGCTGCTCCATGGTTGATTCGGATCCATAAGAGTTTGCAGCATGTTCCATTGCCACGGCGAGAGCGTCTTTAAATCAGAAAGATTGAAGTCTTTTAAGTTAGAAAAATACTGGCTTTGAGCAGATTCCGGGTTTTTATTGGCAGCTTCGAAACTAGCTGGAGTAAGAGTCAAAAACCCCTCCCCTTCCAATCCTTGCTTTTGTTGCTCAAGATGAGCTAACTGCAATAGCTTCACTGTAGAAACAGCATAGTCGTCCTTAAAGATTTCCCGTAAAATCTGATGTTCATTCGAAGAACCGTCGATCAGAGAAAGTGCTTCAAAACCGGTCCTTGCTGTATGCATCTCCTGATGCCAGGCTGAAGGTACTGCTAATTCCGAAGGGCCCGCATGAAAGCGAAACATATCGACTTGAGGAAGGACTAGGTCTTCCTCTCCTTTAAAAGGGCCTTTTGACAGGTCTGGAGAAAGCTTGGCTAGGCCAAAGGCAAATGGGGATGTAGGATTGACCTTATGGAGGGCAGCGAGAATATTGGTTGATCTACTGCATTTCTCAAAATATGAGGCGCCAACGAAGGCTAAAAGAGATAAAAGTTTCTTTTTTTCATCTTTTTGAACTTTAAATTGCTCAAAATATTGGGAGGTCACTTTTGGGCTATCCCCACCGAAATGTGAACAAAGAGCTGCGCTAGTCCCTTTCTCTATCCAAAACGTTTGTTTTTGGGCAAGACTCCGATTTCCAAGAAGAAATTCTACTTGAATAGAGATATCAATAATCCGATCTGAGGAATCCAGCTGAACTGCGGATAAATCTTTTCCTGCCAATTGAGCAAAAAGAGTCTGATTGTTCCCGTTGGTAGCAAAACGGATGAAAGATGCTCCCGAATTGAAGAAAGGTACCGGAAATGTGCGAGAGATTGATTTTTTAGGATTTTGACGAGAATTTATATCTATTTTCATCCAAGCATATATTTGGGGAATCGCATCTAATGAGTTATAAATTTGAGGTTGAGATTGGATGGTAGGATGTGGAAAATCTCCCCAACAGGAATATTGCTTTTTTAGTTGGGTTCGATGAATCCCAACATCGCTTAGTGATAACCCTTGTTTTCTTAGATTCTCTTCCACAAAATGGACAAAAAGTACCCCGGCCGTGTCGTCTCCGTCGGGACCAATATGCTTTAAAATCTCTTGGTCACCTTTCAGATACTGTAAGATCCACCGATCAGCGCTCGCATACTTTTCTGGTAGAAAGCTATAAAGGTCATATCCTTCATGAACCTGGATATCTTTCATCCAAGGAAAAAAAGAGATCCATTCCTTACCGTCAAAAAATAAGACCCATGGATATTTAAGCAGAGCTTCTTGTTTGTCTTCCGGCAGTTTGGTTAGAAGCATACGCTCTACAAAATCCTTGGGAAGTGAGCAAGAGTCCCCTAAGGCATAGACTGCTTTGAAGCCCGCTTTGCGTAAAAGGTAAACGAGTAGCTGACACTGCTCCCAAGCGGATCCTTGTTTTTCAAGAAATGTGGTACAAGGATTTCTATAAACACTTACTGGATGAATGATCCCATTTTCTTGGTGGAGAAATGCATCGACGAGAGCAATTTCATTTTGGACAAAGCTAGCCAGCGCTAGAGGGTCTTTTCTGAGCTCTTCAACGAGCTGATCCAATACAGGATAAATAATCGATTCTAAAGAAGTGATTAATGGTTGCTCCCCTTCTTTCAGCGTTACATCGACAGAGGGTAGCGAAGTAGAATTTATAGGTTTATTGGGTTGGAGTGAAGCTGGTTTTCTTAAGATTTCGAGCTGCCATGGCGGAGGAGCTGAAAATTGACACGCATAGTGTGCAGATTCTTCTCCTAAGGAAATGGCAAATTGGTAACGCAAATCCGTACTTTTTTGTGAAATAATCAAAGAAAATTTGTTGCTTGGATCGGCAGCAAAACTTAGACGCAGCTCTAAACCGAAGTCCGACTTCAGTTTTGTATCCGGAATGAAAACCATTCCATTCTTTAGATAGTCTTCCCAACTATCGGTATTTTTAAAAGGAAGAGCGATTTTTTCTGTATGGACTTCCCGCTCATTTTCAAGAACTTTGACGATGAGCTCAGGCTCGGAAGTGTGGCTTTGGATCAAAAATCGATAAAACTGATCTGTATAAAGAGAAAAATCCCCTTCCTTTTTCCCTGTTTGCCCATCTAGCGGAACTATTCTAGGAAGAGGCTCATTTTTAACTGTTTCAGGCAAATAAAGATCAGGGTTTAAAAGGAAATCACTTTTGAAAAATAACTCTCTCCTCTCTTTTTCCCGAGCCTCGAATTCCTCCTTAGAAAAAACTGGTTTTACATCTGTTAAGCGGTTGTCATCAGCTTCTTTCTCAAAAGCAGCAACGGATTCTTGTAATTGCGTTTGTTCCTGTTTGAGAGCAGAGGCTTCCTCACTGGTATTGCCATCAAGTAATTGTTCTAATAGGAAAAGGGCGTGTTTTTGTAAGTCATAGCAGCTTCGCTTTAATCCTTTTTCTGTTAAAAGCCCGCAGTCCGATTTGATTTTTGCTATTTTTTCTTTGCGGGTAGCCCTGTTAGCCGCTGCCGTAGACGGCCATTCAAGGGCTTCGCTTTTGTATTTCTCAGCCCTCCCCTGACAATCTGCCACCTGACGTCTTAAGGCTGCCTTGTCCTCTTCTTGAGGGTAAGGGTTGATAAGAGATAGAGCTTGATTTGCAAGAGAAGAAGCCTCTTCATAGAGTTTTGCTGTTTCATTGAGAACGGAAACAACCTCATCGACATTATTAAATCCACTTTCACAACTTCTATCTTTATTTCCTGCTACTGCAGCTTTTTCCAGGCTTGTATTATAAAGAGCTGTGGCAGAGATATTTGCCTCAACCCTGCCGATGTCAATCTGCAGTTGATTAATCTCTGCATTTAACCTCTGTTTTTCTTTCTCACATCGACTTTTTACATCCACTCTCCACTGTTTTTTGCGATCATCTTTTTTCTTACTAGCAATATCATTTAAGATGGCATCGCAGTGCCCCACGGCTCTTTGGCAACATGCGAGCGATTCCCTAAGAAGCTGAAGTCCTTCTTGAGTATAAGGTTTTTTCCGAAATTGCTGGATCAGTTCAGTATGTCGATTCCATTCAGGGAGAATTTTGTGAAAGATATTCGTGCATTCTTCTTGGTTAAGACCATACATCAAGGTGGGGAGAAGAAAGATAATGAGAAAAAAGCGCTGCCATTTCATAAGTGATCATTTCATGTAAGAAAGAAAAAAGATCTTATCCAAAATCCCCTTTCCCTCAGAAGGGAAAACTTGCTTTGATATAATTTCCGTGGACCATTTGTGGACTACTGACGTGCAAAAAAGTGCGATAAATGACGATAGTTCGCGGTAGCTGGAAAGGGGCGCTTTCCGCTATGATTTCGAGGAGTTAGCTGCTGGGAAATGGCGGCGGTGCTGCGGACTCATAACCCGCTGGTCGCAGGTTCAAGTCCAGGTTGCCACACTCCCGTAATCCGGCACATTGAAGGAATAAAATAGTGACAGAGAATTGATTGTGAGAAAAAAGACGCCAATTTTGTAGCGGCCGATTAGAAGTGTTGTAAGATCCTGAGATTAGCCGCCAAGGCATCTCTTGATTTTCAAACAGAGGAATCTCAAGAAACGCATGTTCTTGTCGCAGGCCGTCTTGAAGCCAAATTGATCAAATCTGGGAATGGTGATAATGATAGAGGATGTAAAGTTGAAAATCTTATAATTTTGTGTCGTCATAAAGAGAAGGGCTCTGTTGAGCATGAAACTGATGACAATGGAAATTCGAGGGTAAGAGTAGGTGGGGAGGCCGAATATAGTGACGGTAATTATTATATTAGGGGTGGAGGTTGGGTAGAGCACTCGGATCAAGATGGTAAATCAAAGACCGATTGCAGAGTAGAGGTAGAAGGAGGAATTAACTTTTAGAATAACGTAATGAAAAAATATGTCTTATTTTTAACTATTATTTCATTAGCGCTGTTTAGCGTTTTTGCGAAAAAATATTTTCATTCAAAATCTACTTATATTCGACTGCTCGCCCAATGCGAGCAGTCCAAAATCCCATTCATTGAGGTAGAGATTCAGGGAAAGGCTTACCCCTTCAAAATCAATCTAGGTTGGACCCGATCCCCCTTTACCTCAGCAAAGATTTTTTGTCTGGAATGGATAAAAAGCCTAATGGTGTTATAAAAATTGATATTGGTGGAAAAGAAGTTGAATTCCCATCCTATTTACTTCCAGAAGTTAAAATCGGAGACTTGATTTTCAAGGATCTTTTTGTGATGGAAATTGACCGCAATGGTGAAAACCCTTGCAAACAGAATCGGTTAGCATATTTTGGCCTTAAATTTCTCGAAGAACAAAACTTATTGTTAGATTTTGCAAACTCAACAATCATTTCATCCAGTGATCTTAAAAAGCTAAAGCGAGCCGGATATTCTATTGAAGAGATGATGAAGGTTCCTTGCGAAATTGGAAGGAATGGCATCACTTTACCAGTTTCCACAGACATTGGATTAGTAAGGTTGGATGTTTCTCCAGTAAATACTTTTTCTCTCATCAGCTCGGACCTTGTAAAAGAAAATGTCACAAAAGATGGACCAATTGGGTTGCGACTCGTTACTACTTCATCTTTCGCCATTGGAGAAAGAAATTTTGGAGCACAGGATTTATGCCTTTATAATCTTTCTTTAGAATCTTACGGTGCAGATGGATACCTCGGAATGGATTTTCTTCTAGATCATGTTCTCTACTTTGATTTTAAGAATAAGATTGCTTACATTGACTGATCTTGAAACGCACAATATACCGAGGGAATTGCAAAACTCCTCGCCGCATAAAATCGCGCTTTTGGCACCTGTCGCCTTGGCGGTGGCTGCCTTCGGCCCCGGTTCGCTCTTCGCGCGATAGGAGCAAATGAATTCGATAGAATTTTAGGCATGGACTTTATGCGTCATCATACCTTTTGTATCGATTTTCGAAAAAAAAATTCTTTACATTGAGTAGACAGCTTTTTAAGAGGGTGTCTTTTTCCCAGTTTTACGCATCATCAGACGCTTCCAGCCTTCCGCGGTGAGGAGCTTTTTATGCTGAGAGGGGACTTGCTTAGAATGTTCCTGTTGCTCAGGGACTTTCCTTTTGGGTTCTGCAGCTTTTGGTTTCTTCTTAAAGAAGCGGGAGATCATAGTTTTAGCGCCCTTAGGGAATTGATGTGGTCTCTTAGACCTTAATGTAGCTGGATTGTGGGATATGTCAATAAATTTCTTTAGTTCTTTGCTTTTCTCGCAAATTTGTGTAAAAAGAATGGCTCAGGTTAAAGAGTAGCGTCATGGCGGAAATCGATATTTGGTATGAAGGGAACCTCTTTACTCGTTGTGTCCATGCGGATAATCACGCGGAAATACACACAGATGCCCCGAAGGACAATCAAGGGCTGGGGCGAGTCTTCTCGCCAACAGACTTATTTGCAGCATCTCTGGGTTCATGCATGTTGACGCTGATGGGAATCATGGCCAGCCGCCTTAACGTCGACATCCAGGGGATGCATGCTAAAGTGACTAAAGAAATGACCGTTGCGCCTGTCAGGCGGATCGGCAAAATCTGCATTGTTTTTACCTGTTCCCAAGCGCTTTCTGAAGAAGTGATTGCGAAGTTAGTCCATGCTGCGGAAACGTGTCCGGTCCACAAAAGTCTTCATCCGGACATTATTTTAGAGATGACTTATCATTGGGGAACGAGGGTGTGAAATATCAAAATTTATCTGCTTTTGAAAAACATTTGCAGCAGGCAGCGAAAGTACACCTTTCAAGAGTATTTCTCGTCATCTCCTCTTGTCCTTATGAAAGGAAAAAAATTGTCGAAAAAATTATCGTAGCGATTCGCACCGAACAGCGCGATGTCCACTTTCATACCCAAGAAGCATCGCCAGGATCGCTTGAAGAACAGATCAATGGATTGAACACCTTCTCACTGCTCAGTGGAAAGCAAGTGCTTTATCTCGATAGCATTGACAAGCTGAAAAAGAATGGACTGGTTTTACTCGCGGAATATGTAGCGCATCCTTCGCCGTTTGCCTATCTATTGCTGGGGGCAAGCACATCGAAAGCTTTAAGCGAGCTTTATGCTAAAGGCAAAAAGGAGTTGATTGTATGCGATTTGAGTGAGGAAAAGCCTTGGGATCGCAAAGATCGGCTTAGGCGCACCTTGCTGGATAAAGCGGTAAAAGCAGGCAAGCAATTATCCGGGGATGCCGTGGGATATTTGCTTGAAAATATAGGACTAAATCTGTCTGGCTTAGAGCAAGAATTGGTCAAGTTGATCACCTATGTGGGGGATCGCCGCGAGATCACTTTACAAGATGTGCATGTGCTTTGCGGGGTACAAAAGAGTCTGAACGCTTGGCAGCTCGCAGAAGCCATTGTCTGGAAAGAGAGTTTGCCTCGCTCCGAAGAGCCTGTCGATCTTGCGATGCTATTATCGCTGTTTTCTCCATTGCGCTTGCAATTGCAGCAAGGTCTTATTCTCTCTGTCCTTGTAGAAAGAGGCGCGGCGCAAGAGGAAATCGTTCACTACTTGCCGATGGTCAAGCCCGCGGCGTTGGAGAAGATGATGCTCATCGTGAAACGACGTCACAGCGGTTTTTTTAAACGCGCGCTCGATCTGCTTTTTGATATTGAGCTTTTAACAAAAAATAGCTCTTTCGAGCCGGGACTCCTTTTAGATTTGGTCCTCACTAAAATGGCCGTGTTGTCGAACTCTACGAAGCTGTCTTAAAACCTGGGTTTTATACCGAATACTTCATGCTCTATCTATTTCCTAATCTTCTCGGTGATCTTGAATCGCACACTGCCCATCTTCCCAGTAGCGTCGATGCTGCAGTCGTTCAGATCAAAGGTCTAATTGCTGAAAGCGAAAAGGCGGGCCGGCGTTTTTTGCGCCGTTTTACTTTTGAAGGAGTTCTTCCACCTAGGACATTTCGCGATATTCCCATTTTGCTGCTAAATGAACATAGTCAAGAAAAGGACAAAAAAGCCATTTTGCAAGAGGTCATGCGGGAAGGGAAATGGGGACTCATCTCGGACTGTGGAATGCCTTGTTTGGCCGATCCTGGTGCAGATCTTGTCTTGATGGCAAGAGAGAAAGGGATTCCCATCGAGATGTTTGCAGGTCCTTCGAGCCTTGTTTTTGCGCTGGTTCTATCGGGGTTGGGAGGGCAACGCTTTACTTTCCATGGTTACTTGCCTAAGGAAGAAGGGGCACTCATTCAGGAACTCAAAAAAATAGAAAGGACCTCCTCGCAAGAAAAATCGACCCATCTTTTTATCGAAACACCCTACCGTAACCAAAAGCTTCTAGAAAAAATGATGACGGCTCTTAATGAGCAGACATGGCTATGCCTTGCTTCTGATTTAACGCTTCCATCTCAATGGGTTCAAACACACCAGCTTAAGCATTGGAAGTGCTCACAGATCCCGGATTTAAATAAACATCCGACCGTTTTTGTGATTAGAAGCGGCTAACGGATAAAAAAAATCCCCAGCGAATGCTGGGGGCTATCTGCATAAAGTGAGTATTAGCTCTTTGCAGACATCATTAATATTAAGCTATCTGCGAATTATTTAATTGTATTAAGTTATTTATTGCACAACAATTAAAATGTTAAATATCTAAAAATCAATGTGTTATATACTTTATTTTTTTATGAGTACAATAAATATCGATGTAGCTTACTGAGTGTTTTTTATAGATGAATTAATAGTCTTGACTTCGATAGAATAAGAGAGTGTTATAAAGTGTGTTGTAATTGTCTATATATTTTAATTTTGTTATAATTATGTTAGATATAAAAAGAATAATTATCCCCTTAGGGGAAGGTAATAATTTATGGATAATACGTTACACCAACTCAAGGCTAGGGTTGCTAGCCTGGAGAGCAAAATTGACATGCTTGAATCCGAGCTTATGTACTTAAATGACATGTTAATACGTTGTGGATTCCCTGAAGGAGTAAAAACATTAAAAGAGACTGTCCAGGAATTACTTGCGGAAGACTCTTCTCCTCATAATCGTGAGAAACCAGAACTTATCTAACCGATTTTAAGATTCGAGGATAAATATTGTGGGGGACAAGTCAATCACTTGCCCCCCCTTTACGTTTTTAGAGGGAATTGCAAAACTCCTCGCCGCATAAAATCGCACTTTTGGCACCTGTCGCCTTGGCGGCGGCTCTCCTACTTATCCAAGTATGCTTTTCGCCGCCGCCAACCGAACCCGCTGTGCAGGTTCTGGCAACAGGTGCCAAAATCATCAATTTTCTGCTGGCGAGGAGTTTTGCAATTCCCTCTTTATGTATTCTCTGGTAACTTTCTTCAACAATTAGAGAGAAAAAAAACATGGCCAAACTTATCTTTGAAAATACAGGAGAAGAAAAAGAACTCGACGAAGATTCGCCAATTCAAGAACCTTGTGAAGAGGCAGGGGTTCCTTTTGCTTGTACGGAAGGCGTCTGTGGGACTTGTGTAATAGAGGTCGTCGAAGGCCATGAGCATCTTTCCGCATTTACTCAAGAGGAAAAAGATTTTTTAGGAGAACAGGATCGGGAACGGCTCGCTTGCCAATGTACAATTAAAGGCGGCTGCGTAAAGATTAAATATTAAATTGTAGGTGAAAATGGCTAAGACAAGTACAGCGAAAAAAATTTCTAAGGAAATGACAATTGAGGAAATCTTTGCACATTTTCCTCATAAAAGCCAAAAATTGGCTCAAGAGATGACAAATCGCGGTTTGCACTGCGTGGGTTGCGGGGCTGCAGTCTGGGAAACATTGGAAGCAGGGATGCTCAGCCATGGTTTTCCTTCGGAAGATATTGAAGAGATGGTCGTGCGTTTAAATGAAATTTTAACAGAAGAAACGGACTTAAACACCATTACGCTTACTAAAAGGGCAGCAGACAAGTATCGTCAAATCCTCAAGGAAGAAGGGAAAGAAGGTTGGGGATTGCGCTTTGGCGACAAAGCTGCGGGCTGCAGCGGTTTCGAATATGTCCTCGATTATTCTCAAAAAGCAAATGAGGATGAGGAAATTTTTATTTCCAATGGCATCGAAATTCATGTCAAAAAGGCCGATGCGTCCAGACTTGTCGGAGCGGAAATTGATTTTGTCGATGGACTCAATGGGTCTGGCTTTAAAATCAGCAATCCCAATGCCAAAGGAGCTTGCGGCTGTGGAAAGTCTCAAAGCTACTAGGAAATGCTCTACTTATGGATAGCGCGTTTGTCGACGGCAAGCGCTGCTTCTTTTAAAGCTTCTGAAAGAGTGGGGTGCGCGTGAGGAGTCGTCGCGATCTCTTCTGCTGTGGCTCTTTTTTGGATGGCAAGCGCGCCTTCAGCAATCAATTCTGAGGCATGTGCGCCTATCACGTGAATTCCAACAATCATTCCCGTTTTTTCCTCAGCGATCATTTTTACGAAGCCTTCTTCTTCTCCTGTACAACGGGCGCGGGAGTTTGCTTTAAAAGGAAATGTGCCGATTTTAATCGCAAGCCCAGCATTTTTCGCTTCCGTCTCTGTCATGCCGACTGCAGCGACTTCAGGATGAGTGTAGACGACATTGGGAATCGCGGCGTATTCGATTTTAGGATGGTGACCCGTAATGATTTCAGCCACAGCGACTCCTTCTTCAGAGGCCTTATGCGCCAGCATCGGGCCATCGATGATGTCGCCAATGGCAAAGATGTTAGATACATCCGTTCTGAAAAGGCCATCGATCTTCACAAATCCCTTTTCATTCACTAGGATACCAGCCTTTTCTAGCCTTAAGTCCTGCGTATAAGGCTTGCGGCCGATACACACTAAGACGACATCAGCACTCATCTCTTGAATGGACTGATCGGGGAGGGTGATTTTAAGAGTCACTTGCTTTTCGCTGATGGTCGCTGCGGTGACTTTGGAAGAGAGATGGAACTGCATGTCTTGAGCTGTGAGGGATTTTTGCAATTCCTTAGAGAGACTTTCATCCAGTGTAGGACAGATCCGATCGAGGAATTCGATGAAGGTGACCTGCGTTCCTAAACGTGAATAGACGGAACCTAATTCGACACCGATGATGCCAGCGCCTACGACCAGCATTTTTTGAGGGATTTGTTC
Source organism: uncultured Verrucomicrobiae bacterium (assembly GCA_963718565.1). Classification (GTDB taxonomy): domain Bacteria; phylum Chlamydiota; class Chlamydiia; order Chlamydiales; family Rhabdochlamydiaceae; genus CAJCIW01. The sequence goes on along the minus strand of OY970364.1, from coordinate 853,487 downwards.
CAGGTTTAATGCTCCTGTTGAAGAGAGAACCTTGCGCTCATCAAAAGGAAGAAAGGGGAGTGCGATGGGTTCAGAACCGGTAGCTAGAATGATGTTGCGCGCAGTGATCTCTTGAGTGGAGGCGCCGTCCGTGATTGCAATTGTCGTTGCACTCTGAATGAAGCTTTTCCATTAAAGCGCGTCACTTTATTCTTTTTAAAAAGCGCTGCGACGCCTTCATTAAAGGAGACGATGATGTTTTGCTTACGGGACATCATCTGCTTGAAATTGAATCTGATCTCCTTAGCTCTCGATCCCGTGGGTTTTTCCACTTTTGAGCAGAGATTGATAGAATTCTGAAGAATGTAACAGGGCTTTTGAGGGAATGCAGCCGACATTAAGACAAGTTCCACCCAGGGCCTTGTCCTTCTCAATGCAGGCTGTTTTGAGTCCAAGTTGAGCTGCGCGGACAGCGGCGACATAGCCGCCGGGTCCGGAACCGATGACTGCGACATCAAATGTTTCTGACATAAAACCAAAAACTCAGGTTATAAATCCAAGAGTAGCCGAGAGGGATCTTCTAAGCTTTGCTTGAGATGAACAAGAAACAACACAGCTTCCTTCCCATCGATGATTCTATGGTCGTAACTCAGTGCGACATACATCATCGGCCGGATGACGATCTCATCATTGACGACAACAGGGCGTTTGACGATGGAGTGCATGCCTAAGATCGCGCTTTGCGGGGGATTGAGGATAGGCGTCGAGAGCAGCGAGCCAAAGACCCCGCCATTTGTGATCGTGAAAGCTGCCGCCGCGCAAATCATCGATGGAGATCGTTCCTTCACGCGCTTTTTTGGCATAAATTTCGATCTCTTTTTCAATCCCGCCAAAATTCAATTGAATCGCAATTTTTAATCACGGGGACCATCAGCCCGCGCTCTGTCGATACGGCGACGCCAATATCGTAACTTTGAAAAGTGATCGATCTCATCGCCATCGATGATGGCGTTCACTTCCGGAATCTGCTTGAGGGCAGCGACAGACGGCTTTGACGAAAAAGGACATGAAACCGAGCTTGACGCCATATTTTTTTAAGAAATTGTCCTTTTCGCGATTGCGGATTTCCATGACTGCTGACATGTCGACCTCATTAAAAGTTGTCAGCATTGCCGTCGTATTTTTAGCTTCGACAAGGCGCGCGGCGATCACTTTGCGCAGATCGCTCATTTTCTTTCGCGTCACTTTTTCTTCGACAATTGTAGGTTTTTCCGAAGATGATGTTGAGGGAGGAGGTCCTTTAGGGCCTTCTTTCGCCGCAGCGGCAAAATCGCTCATCATGACACGAGCGCTTTCTCCTTCGACTTTTTTGGGTTCACGAGAGGGGGGTGGGGGCATTGACTTTTGCGGTTCGGCGAAGGGGGCTGCCGCGGGTTTTTGCCCCTGCGGAGGAGAAGATTGCACTGGAGTTGTTTGTGCGGGAGCTTTGGCGTCGGTGTCGACAAAGCCGATGACTTGGTCGATTTTGACAGTATCGTCTTTTTTAACAGTGAGAGTCAATTGGCCATTTTGGGGGGCATGAAGGACCTGGTTGACTTTGTCCGTCTCCAGCTCAAGAATATCCTCATCGAGCTTAACGAAGCTGCCTGAAGGTTTGAGGATATTGCTGATGACGCTTCAGCGACTGATTCCCCCATGGCGGGGATTTTGATCTCCACTTTCATGACTTTTCCTTTTCAAATGAGCTTTGCATGATTTGATCTAATTGTTTTTTATGCAGCGCATGGGAGCCAGCAGCAGGCGATGCACTGCGATCTCTTCCGATATACTTCACGGCATCTTTTGCTCCAAGCAGTTGATTGAAAAGAGGGCGGATGTATTCCCAAGCTCCCATATTGCTGTGCTCTTCCTGAACCCAGCTGATTCTGTCATTGGCCTGATATTTTTGAAGGAGCTGTTTCACTGGAGTTTCAGGAAAGGGATAGAGCTGTTCGATCCGAATGAGGGCGATGTCAGAGTTTCCACGTTTTTGCCTTTCTTGCACAAGGTCGTAATAGATTTTTCCGCTGCAAAAGTAGATTTTACTGGGATTTGGAATCGAGGAAGGGTCATCGATCACTTCTTGAAAACTTCCCTTGCTAAAATCATGCAAACTCGAGACACAAGCTGGATGGCGCAGCAATCCCTTAGGTGTCAAGAGGACCAAAGGTTTTTTCATCGGATGAAGCGCTTGTGCGCGGAGGAGATGGAACAATTGGGCAGGCGTTGAACAATTGACAATCCGCATATTTTCGTGTCCTGCAAGCTGTAAAAATCTTTCCACGCGCGCAGAAGAATGTTCAGGGCCTTGCCCTTCATAAGCGTGAGGCAAAAGAAGAGTCAGATTAGAATTTAATCCCCATTTTTGTTCTGAGGAAGCGATAAATTGGTCGATAATGATTTGGGCGCCGTTGGCAAAATCTCCGAACTGCGCTTCCCAGATGACAAGGGATTTGGGATAAGACACGCTATAACCAAATTCAAAACCGAGCACTGCATATTCCGAAAGGGATGAGTTGAAAATGTCGAAAGGGGCTTGTTCAGGGCTGATATGCGAAAGCGGGAAATACTTTTGTTCCTTCACTTGGTCGACCCAGGTTGCGTGGCGATGCGAAAATGTGCCACGACGCACATCTTGTCCAGAGATCCTGACGTGGATTTTTTCGCTGAGCAGCGTGGCATAAGCGAGGAGTTCTCCCATGCCCCAGTCGATGCATGCTTTGTTGGGATCGCCATGGACCATTGCCCCTCGCTCTTGCAGCAGACGTTGGATTTTAGGGTGAAGGCGAAAGTCATTGGGTGCAGTGCACATCATCTCTGCAAGGGAGATTAATCGTTTTACATCGACCCCTGTTTTAATCTTGGAAATCGTGGAGTCCTGGGTTTGTTTTTCACTTGTCGCAAGGTTTTCATCTCTAGCAGCAGAAAGAGACTCCAGTGCTTTTTGGAGGCCTTGTTTAAACTCATTTTCCAGCTCCTGCGCCCTCCCTTCATCGAGGACGTTTTCTTTAATTAATTGATCCCTGAAGAGTTCGCGGATAGTGCGTTTAGATTTGATCACACTATACTCAAGAGGTTGAGTAAACGTAGGCTCATCACTTTCATTGTGGCCGTATTTTCGATAACAGCAGAGATCGATAAAGACATCGCATTGGAACTTCTGCCTAAGCTCAATAGAAAGTTTCGCAACGCGAACACATTCTTCCGGGTTTTCGGCATTGACGTGGAAAACAGGAGCGCCAAAGGCTTTTGCAATATCCGAACAATAGGTTGTAGAGCGAGTTTCTTTGGGAAGCGCTGTAAAACCGATCTGGTTATTGACGATGAGGTGAATCGTTCCCCCTGTGGCATAGCCTTTGAGCCGCGAGAACTGGAGGGTTTCGTAAACAACGCCTTGTCCTGCCACTGCAGCGTCGCCATGGATTAAAATCGGGACGATTTCTTGCTGTTGGAGTTTGCCTCCTTTGAGCTCTTGTTTTGCTCTAGCAATTCCTTCGACAACGGGGTCCACAGCTTCCAAATGACTGGGATTTGCCACGAGTGTGATTGTGATCGCTTTTCCCGATGGCGTCGGGAGAGCGCCGACAAACCCTTTGTGATACTTCACATCGCCTGTTCCTTCAAGAAGATCCGGGGTGTAATGGTTTTCGAATTCGCGAAAAACATGTTCATAAGATTTGTTTAAGATGTTCGTTAAAACATTGAGCCGGCCGCGATGGGCCATTCCTAAAACGACCTCGAGTAAATGGATCTCGGCTCCCCGTTCGATCATCGCAGAGAGCATCGGAATCATCGTTTCCCCCCCTTCAAGAGAAAACCGTTTTTGTCCGACGTACTTTGTATGTAAAAATGATTCAAACAACTCCGCTTTGTTCAAACGATGCAGAATTTGAATTTTTTGTTCCTGATCAAGATGCAAGGGAAAAAGCGGTTCGATCTGTTCTTGCATCCATTTTTCGAGCTCGATATTGCCTAAGCCCATATATTCTACGCCAATCGATCCGCAATAAGTTTTTTTAAGAGCATCGATGAGATGTTTAAGAGGAACCTGTGGTTCTTGTAAAAAGCCGACGGTAGGAAAAGAGGCATTGAGTTCTTCTTTTTTAAACCCGAGTTTTTCGATATTCAACTCTTGCGGTTCTTTGATTTCTGTGGTGGCAATGGGATTAAATTTGGCCATTAAATGGCCGTATTGGCGATAGGCGTTGATCAGTAAATACACCTGCAGTTCAGGGCTTTCTTTGCGCCTTGCTGCAGGCATAAGGGGGGTAGCGCTTTGTACAAATGCCATTCCTTCAAAAAAATGGCGCCACGAAGGGTCTACGCTATTGGCATCTTTAAGATAAGCGTTGTAAAGCTGTTCAAGCTCAGGGAGGTTTGCGAGGTTAGCGTATGAGAAGTCCTTCGAATCCATGGAATCTTCCAGTTAGTCATCCGAGGGAATTGCAAAACTCCTCGCTGCATAAAATCGCGCTTTTGGCACCTGTCGCCTTGGCGGCGGCTGCCTTCGGCCCCGGTTCGCTCCTTCGCTCACCTGCTTTGCTACTTACGAAGGTTCCTCGGACCTTCTCGTGTCTTCGCAGCCACTTATCCAAGTATGCTTTCGCCGCCGCCAACCGAACCCGCTGTGCCGGTTCTGGCAACAGGTGCCAAAATCATCGATTTTCTACTGGCGAGGAGTTTTGCAATTCCCTCATCCTTCTCCTAAATATCAAATAAATAATTTAAATAAATAATTTAATTCCAGGTTTCTATTTCGTTCTGCTTAGTGGGTGTAAGAAATTAAGAAGAACTTTTGCCATGAGTTTTTAAGGACGTACCATTATTTCAATGCCTAGCCTCAACACTTTTATTTACACCCCTTCTTAAGAACTTTCTTGAACTTAATCGGGGTTTATCTAATACTTATCCGGCTCAGTAAAGTCAAAAATGAAGCCCCTTTCTGATTGGTGTGAAACTTTTTTTTACATTTTGATTTGCATAAAAACTGGGCCTCGAGTAAAACCACGATCATATTGAACTTTCTCTAGTAGGTGTCGGATAATGAACATTAAATCTGAGCGTTTGAAAAAGCTCGAATCGGAGCTCCAAGACTTAGAACAATGGCTCAAGCTTGGCTTGGTTCCCAAAAAGGATTTGGAAAAGCACAAAGAGGAAATACGCGCCCTGCAGGATAAGATCGGTGAAGAAAAGGAGCGCCTGCGCTTTTTAAAAGAAAGCGGCGAAATGGAGGAGTTCAGCGCTCCCAAGCGACCAGGGGGCAGAACCCCCGTTCACGAACCGCAAAGCCTTCCAGATATTGATATCGCTGAAGAAGGGTTTACCGATGCAGGTCTTGACATGGAAACAGAACCCTTTGAAGTCGAAACGACAGCGACTGGAGAAGAGAGCGAAGAGGTCGATGAAGAAGCGGCTCCGGCTGAAGAAGAAGAGGATGAAGATCCATTCAGCGACCGCAACCGCTGGAGACGCGGTGTCCTCGAAGACCCTGATGCCAATGATTGGTAATTTGGATCAGGAGATTAGCCTTTATTTTCACATCCCATTTTGCTCCAAAAAATGTCCTTATTGTCATTTTTTCGTTCTTCCGAATGTAGAAAAGCTTAAAATTTCTTTTGTCGAGGCATTGCTCAAAGAATGGGAATTGCGTCTGCCTCAAATTCAGGGAAAACGGGTTGTCTCCATTTACTTTGGGGGTGGCACTCCCACCAAGCTCTTGCCTGTGCAATATCATGCAATTATAGAAAAAATTTACCAGTCAGAGATCGAAATCTCCTCAGATTGCGAAGTTACATTAGAAGCAAATCCCGAAGATATTACAATGCCGCTGATCCAGCAATTTCGCGCGTTGGGGATCAACCGCATCAGCATGGGAGTCCAGTCGCTAAATGACCCCGATTTGATCCTGTTGGGCCGAACGCATAACGCTCACCGTGCCGTCCAAGCTGTTGAAACTGTCTACGAAGGTGGAATCTCTAATATCAGTCTCGACCTCATGTTTGAGCTTCCGCGTCAAACTCTCGAAGGTTGGGAAAAGACTTTAAAGGCACTGTCTTGCCTGCCTCTGACGCATCTTTCTCTATATAACCTTACTTTTGAGCCGCACACTGTTTTTTTTAAACAGCAGCAACAACTTTTGCCCGAGATTGCTCCGGATGAGGTGCGTCTGCAGATGCTTCAGATCGCTGTTCAATCCCTAGAATCGATCGGTCTTAAGCGTTATGAGATCTCAGCTTTTGCTAAGTCTGGGCTGCATTCCAGGCATAATACAGGATATTGGACAGGGCGCCCTTTTTTGGGTTTCGGTCCTTCCGCATTTAGCTATTGGGAAGCAGCTCGCTTTTCTAATGTTGCCAACCTCAAAAAATATGTTAACGCATTGAAGAGCGATTGCTTTCCTGTCGATTTTTCAGAAAGGCTTGAACATCCTCGTTATCTTCAAGAACTGCTTGCAATTCAACTACGTTTAGTCGCCGGGATCGATTTAACTCAATTTGCCACCAGGCATGGACCGTTGCCTAAAATGATCGAGACGTCTCTGCAAAAGTTGGTAGAAAAAGGATGGATTGAAAACATTGCCGACACTGTGCGATTAACAGCTTCAGGTCAGTTATTCTACGATAGCGTCGCTACGGAGCTCGTCTAAAAGAAAAAGGAGCGGCGAATGCCGCTCCTTTTGGAGTGTGAGTGGATGAGAATTCATCCTCTCTATTAAACCTCGAACTCCTCTTCTGGTTGAGAATTATTGAAGATTCGACGCAGAGCTTGCGAACGATCAGCTTTGTTGTTTTCTCCAACGACGCGGTTGAGCTCGTCGTAGAAGTTAGCAACTCTATCTGTTTCGTTTCTAGCAGCATCTCCAACATTAGCAAGATCCCGATCGACTTCGAACAACCGACCAGCGATAATGGTATTTGTATATGGTTGGTATTGTGCGATCCTATCGCGTTTTGTTAGCAAAGCATCAAAAGCTGTTCTCTTCTCCTCGAAGACTAGATCTTTCGCAGTGAGCTCATTTTGCGCTGCCTCAAGACTTGGATCGTTCAAACGAAGTCGACGCAGTTCAGGAATTGGAGTTTGCGTATTAAAACTACCGAGAGTGTTGGCGTTCGTGTCGAGTTGTACCAGGAACACACCTTGCGCCACGGTCCTTTCCTCTCCAGCAATTCTTAGAGCCTCTGATGCTTGGTGAAGTAGCGAAGCAGGATCTCCGTAACCTCGACCGTTGAGTGCGATGAGTTCCCTTTCAAGTTGGATTTTTTTAGCATCCAGCCTGCTTTTAACCGTTACTTTAGCTGCAACGTAGTGAGGAGCGTCTGCAGCTGGGTTCGCAAACTCAGCTCTTTTCGCTTCAATTTCTTCAGGGTACTTCTTTTTGATTGCTTGACGCAAATTAGTTTCTATATCAACGTTATCCATGTCCTTGAAGTACTTTCCAATCGAGTCAACTTTTTGTTTAAAGCTGTCGATTGTGATGCCAGCGATTGGCTGTTGAGCGTAAGAAGCGATCATATCGTCAAAGATTTTCCAGTTGAAATCTCGCGTTGTTGTTTCGATTCTATCTGCGAAATTTGCAGGATCTATTACCTTATCATTAGAGACTAGCTCTTGACACTGGTCCTTGATGATCTTCTGAGCTGCTAAAGCGTAATCACCGAAATCTTCAGTATTTTGTAGGATGGGCAATTGAGCGATCCGCTTTGTGAAAACTTCGTAGAATTCTTTGATTTTATTCTCAGCAGTCTTTTGGAGCTCAAGATACTTCGATTCTTCTCTTGGATGAACGAATGTTAGTCCTCGAGAATTTGCAGCAGTAGCTTCTTCTAGATTGGGGAAGCGGCTAGCAACAGCTAGAGCGAGTGCTTTAGAAGCCTTGTTGAACTCGTCAATTGTAGGGCCGTGTGCTTTATCAGCTTCAATAGCTGTGCTTCTGTTCCACAGATAGCTAAAGAATCCTGGTATTACCCACAAACCGTTAACGTCAGTTACGTTTTCTTTCCAAAGAAGGAAAAGTTTGGTTTGGGTAAGTTTATTGACAGCAGTAGCGACTCTAGCAGCTTGAGCAGCAGCTGGATCAACTGGTTGGACAACTGGTTGGTTCGGTTGAACAACTGGTTGTTGAACAACTGGTTGTTGGACAACTGGCTGGACAACGGGTTGGTTAATTGGCTGGTTAACAGGCTGGTTAACTGGTTGGTTAACAGGCTGGTTAATAGGTAAAATAGACATATCTAATTTCCTCCGAAATGGTATCTTGTGTTTCTCAAGTCTTGCACATTTTTTTGCGTTACGACCTAGATTATAGTTGTCCTTCTTGTTTTATTTCAATTTAATTTCGTGCGTAGTCGAATTAAAAACTAAATTAATGAGACTTTGTGATTATAAAATTTTGATTGCTTAATTTTTTGCAGCACAAGTTGTGGAAATGAAAATTTAAATCTATTTGCAAAACATGTTTTTGTTAAGAGAATGCTTTCAACTCGTTTTAATGTGAAGACATTCTCTAAGAAGCTATCTTAAAATCTGTAATTTTTTTTAATTCGATTTTGCTTCAGTAAAAATTTAGATTGTTATTGGGTTTTTATAAGAATTTATTGTTAAGTTTAATTTAGTTTAGAAATTATAATAATTCATCGGCTTCCTTTCATTAATTTTTGTTGATATAATTTTCATATGGTGGGAAATTATGGCAGTTGCAAATAATATAAATTCTCTTTCAGATTTTACACTTTTAACGAGGCGCCCCACGACCTCTCATCACCTGTTTGCTCGGCCTAAGACAAGTAAAAATTCTTCTTACACGAGATTAAATTACACGATGACTCTCCCGAGAAGTCCTGCACTCAAAACAACTGAAATTTTTAATCGTCAAATAACTTCTCCAGAACAAGAGCCTGGTAAAGGAGAAGGGGCTGTCAAAGGGAATATCGCTGAGCATGCATTGCTTGGGCCTTTAGTGTTAAATGGCGCCTTTCTCATCTCTGACTTTTCCGGTCACATCCGACAATCTTTTGCAACTTATCACGCGGTATATGGAACAGAGAATCCGGTTGCTCTTAACGCATTAGGTTTTACCACGGGATTCAGTCTTGTTTCTGGGGGATTAAATGTGGGGGATGCCATCAAAGAAATCCAAACAGCGGGAAAGATTTCTGATACTGTAGGCAAAACATTAGGAAACCTCAAGGTTGTGAACGGAGTTGTGCTGGCATCGGGAGGCGCGATGTTCATTCCTGTGCGTGCTTTATCGATTGCCGCTTTATTCACATCATCAAAAATTGTCACGACGCTGGCTGGAGTTTTAGGAAGCCTTGGCGGCGCATGCTTTAACGTGGTCTTTATTATAGCCGCTATAGGAATAGGTATTCGACTCAATGAACAGCGTCTATTTCGCAAAGAACTTAACTCGATTTTGCAAAATCCCAATCTGCCCGAAGCTGAACGTCCAATAAAAGCTCTTGAGTATTTAAAAAAGTTGGCAACAGTTTCTCCTGAAGAAAAAGAAGACATCCGACAGGAAATCATGGCTCAAGCAGAGTTTAGGGAGTTAAATCCAGGACAGCTATCCGCAAAAGTCGAGGAAAAAGCACACCTGCTTCTTTTGAAAAAAGAAGCTTATTTAAAACGTTTGAGCAACGAAGACTGTATTACCCAAATCCGTCAAAAAGGACCTAGCGATGCCACAAGCGTTGTCGAAGCTGTTCAGAAAAAGAGCAAAGAGAAAATCATTTTGTCTGCAATAGCGATGGCGCTTCTCATTATAGGTCTTGCTGTTACAGTGGCTTCCTTTATCTTTACAGGACCTGTCGGAGTCCTCGTCACTGCAGCGCTTGGATGCGCAACATCTCTGGGATGGATTCTTGTCGATGGCTATGGATTGATCAATGAGTTCAAAGCCACAGATCCAGGTCGTTACGATAAACTGTGGATTTTCATTTCGACAGTGATCGCTGTCGTTTCCGTATCTCTTGTATTTTTCCTTTCCGGAGGAATTGCGCCAATAATAGCGGCCGCAGTCGTTGGAGCGATTTGGCTCGCGATCAATGCTGCTTGTTACTATCGTCTTTATATGCTGGCGTCCAGTCAAAAAATCGGTTCATATGCTTGATTGGGTTGATGATTTCCTCTCTTATCTCGGCTCTGAGAAAGGCCTTGCTCAAAATACTCTCATTGCCTATCGGCATGATATTGACATGTTCTTATCGTTTCTTGAAAGGCGGGAAATTTCCTGTTTTGACCGTGTCCAAGGAGAAGACGTCATCACTTTTTTATCTGCTCTAAAGGGTAAAAGCTATGCGGCAAGTTCGATGTGTCGAGCCATTGTCGCTATTAAGATGCTTTTCCGATTCCTAAAAAAGGAAAAGGTCATCGAAAAAGATATCACGCTGCATTTGGACTCACCTAGAATGTGGCAACTGATTCCGGAAGTGTTGACGGCTGCCGAGGTCGAGGAGCTGCTGAGCTTACCTGATACGCACACTTTCATTGGGGCTCGCGATAAGGCAATCCTTCAGGTGATTTATGCGTCCGGCCTGCGCGTTTCAGAGGTGTGCAGTCTCGACCTTCAGGACGTGGATGATCGCATTGTCCGTGTGAAGGGGAAAGGTGGAAAGGAGCGCATTGTCCCCATCGCGAAATCCGCTGTCGATGCGATCGATCATTATCTTGTCCATTATAGGCAGACAAGTTATGAGAAAACAGTGCCGCTTTTTGTCAGTGAAAAAGGAAAGCGGATCGACCGCACGTTGGTCTGGAAGCGGATTAAATGTTATGCCCAACTTGCTGGGATTAAAAAAGAAATCTCTCCGCATACTTTGCGCCATTCGTTTGCAACGCACCTTTTGGAAAATGGAGCGGACCTACGTGTCATTCAGGAAATGCTTGGCCATTCCAATATTTCTACAACAGATCGCTATACGCATATTAGCCAACGTCATCTCGAGAAAGCATTCGAGGCTTTTCATCCTCGACCATAGAAGCTAATTTGTCATTGGCGCCCCGACAGGTCTGAACTTATCCCTGACACGGCTCCTGAAAGATTGGCCTAATATTGAATCTGGCGCAAGGGTAGGCAGGACAGCGAAAAAACCTAACAACGAGGGGAGTCCTCAGAGCCAAATTTTAGAGAGATTTGGAATTCTTTAAGCTTCTTTCTCTTTTTTCTTTGTTAATTTTTCATGGAGCTCTTCGATGTAGGTATAGATGACGGGTGTCAAATAAAGTGTCATGATTTGCGAAAAGATGAGGCCTCCCACGATCACAATTCCTAAGGATTGTCGACTTTTAGCAGTTGCGCCACCGATGGCAAGAGCGATAGGAACTGCTCCCATCAATGCCGCAAAAGTCGTCATCAAAATGGGACGGCACCTGACCATGCAGGCGTGATGGATGGCATTATGGATGGACATGTTTTGATGCATGCGCGATTCATTAGCAAAGTCGATCATGATGATGCCGTTTTTCATGACGATGCCGAGGAGCATGATCATGCCAACGACTGCGTACAAAGAGAGAGTCTGCCCAAAGATCAGCAGACTGAGCAGCCCGCCGAGCGCGGCCGGCGGAAGCGTAGACATCACCGTCACAGGGGGAAAGAAGTTTTCGTAGAGGATGCCTAAAATGACGTAGATGATAAAAAAAGCGATGATCATCAAATATTTCAAATTGGCAAAGGAGGTTTTAAATACGCTGGCAGAACCCTGTATCGATCCGGTGACGTTGACAGGCAGTGTGGCTTTTGCCAGCTGTTCGACATCTCGGATCGCTGTCTCCAAAGGAACATTCTGCGCGAGGTTGAAAGAAATGGTGGCCGAAGGTAGACCATCAATGTGGTTGATGGTAAGAGGTCCTAATTCTTCTTTCACTTTGCAGATGGCGCCAAAAGGGACCATCTCATTGTCCGTATTGCGGAACCACAATTGCTCTAAATTTTTAGGGTGGCGATAAAAGTGAGGAAAAGTCTCCATGATCGCATAATATTGGTAGCTCGACGTGCTGATGGGAGAGAGATTGCTCGTCGCATAAGCGAGATTCAGGGCGTTTTCAATCTGAAAGGCGGTGATGTTGTATTGCGAAGCCCGGTCGCGCAAAATTTCGATGTGCGCCTGGGGTTCTTGGATGTCCATATCTGAAACGACGGCGGTGATGCTTTTCAGCTCTTTCATTTTTTGGACGATAATAGGTCCGAATTTGTAGAGATCATCGGCGCTCAAAGATTGCAGGGTATATTGGTAGTCGCCTTTACTGTCTGTCGCGCCTACTTGTAAATTGATCAGAGGCATGGGCTTTAGAAAGACCTGGCAGCCAGGAATCTGATTGGCGATGGGGTAAAAGTGGCGCAAGACTGGTTTTAGGGCCAGACGTTGATGAATGGGCTTGAGACTGATATACATGACTCCCTCATTATCTTGAGGAGAGGCACTCACACTGCAGATACGTGCTACGTTAGGATCTTTGCAAAGGATTTTTGAGAGCTTGCCTATATAATCGTTAATTAGAAAAGGAGAAGTGCCGTCAACGGTTTGGACATAGGCCTCAATGATCCCCATGTCATCTGGTGGCAGAAAGTCTTTGGGGAGTTTGATAACTAGAAAGATAGAAAGCGCTAAGCTGCCAAGTCCTACAATCAATACCATCCATCGATGGGAAAGCGCCCAATCTAATGTCGGGGAATAAAATTTTAAGATTTTTTCATTGAGTCCATGTGAAATCTTTTCTACAACCTTTTTTTCTCTTCCTTCCTTATGAGGAGGAATAAAACGGCTGCACATTAAAGGAGTAAGAGAAAGGGAGATCATTCCCGAAATAAACACAGTGACGACAATGGTCACAGCAAATTCGTGCAAGATCCTTCCAATAATTCCTCCCATAAATAATAGAGGGATAAAGATCGTGCACAAACACAAGGTCATCGATAAAATGGTGAAGCTAATCTCTTTGGAGCCATTGAGTGCTGCAGTATGCGGGTCTTCTCCTTGCTCGATATGGCGGACAATATTTTCCAAAACGACGATGGCATCATCGACGAGGTATCCAATGGCAAGAGTAATGGCCAGTAGGGACAAGATGTCGACAGTAAATTTCATTTGGAGCATGGCAATGAATGTTCCGAGAACAGAAAGAGGAATGGTAACGACCGGAATGATCGTATCGCGAATTTTGCCGAGATAGAAGAAAATCACTAAAACTACGAGAATGATGGCAACACACAGTGTGAATTGGACATCGTGGACGGAATCCCAAATGAACTCGGATTGATCAAAGACACGGATCAAACGCACAGAAGCTGGAATCTCAGCTTCTAATGCAGGGAGTAGCTCATTGATATTCTTGATGACTTGCAATGTGTTTGCGCCCGCTTGTTTGCGTATGGCCAAGACAACAGCAGGAGCTTCAAATTCTGGATCATAATAGTTGATGAAAATTTTATCATTTTGAACACTGTCAATTGCGTGGCCGACGTCGCGGAAACGAGTGATATATCCATTATCGCTTTTAATAATGACAGGATCGTAAAGAGCAGCAGGAATCAGCTGCCCATTGACGTCGATTGTATATTCTCGTTTTTCTCCAAAGAGTGTTCCTACTGGCAAATAGACGTTGGCATTTTTGATGGCGGCCCCTACGTCATTAATTCCCAGGCCCTTTGCCGCCATTTTCTGCGGGTCGACGCGCAAGCGCACTGCATAAGGGGAACCATAGGTTTGGACTTGCGAAACCCCTTCCACAATGCTGATGCGCTGGGCCAAAACGGAAAATCCATAATTGTACAGATCGCCTTTGGTCATCGTTGGCGAGGTCACACACATAAATAGGATAGGGGAGGCAGTCGGGTTGGTCTTCGTATAGGTAGGAGCGTAAGGAAGATTTTGCGGAAGCTGCGGGGCAGCAGCGTTAATGGCTGCTTGAACATCGGGAGCTGCTAAATCGATATTTCGATCGAGGTGAAATTGCAGGACAATTGTCGCGCTGCCTGTGTAGCTTGTCGATGAAATTGTCTGCAGCCCCTGAATCGTCGTAAATTGCTGTTCAAGAGGGACGACGACGTTGTTTGCGACAGTTCCTGGGTCCGCGCCTGGCCAATCGACGTTGACAGTGATCGTCGGGTAGTCCACGTCAGGCAAATCGCTTACGGGCAATTTGATATAGGAAAGGATACCAAAAAAAGCGACCGATAACATCACAAGAACAGTCATGACGGGTCTGCGAATAAAGATTTCGGATAGATTCATCGCGCTCTCCTATTCACCTGAGTTTTGGGTGTCTTTATTTTTTACTTCCACTTTTATCCCCGGATATAAATTGAGCTGTCCTTGTGTGACAATGGCATCATTGACCGTGATCCCTGAGTCGATCGAGGTATATTTATCTTCGTAAACTTGTCCTACTTTTACAGGACGCGCCTCGATCGTGGAATCGGGCTTGACGATATAAACGTAATGTCCTTTTTGTCCGATCATCACAGAGTCGCTAGGTAGGAGCAACGCGCCTTTTTTTTGATCGAGGATTAAACGGACATCGACAAAATGTCCTGGCCACAAGGCTTTTTCTTGATTGGGGAGAGTGCCCTCGAGGAGAATAGCGCCTGTTCCTGTATTGACCTGATTGTCAATTAAAGTCAGTTCCCCTTCAAAAGCGTGTTTGTGCGCTGGGTCGGGATAGACAGTTAATTTTAGATTTCCTTTATGCTGTTTTTGTTGAATGGTAAAAAGATCGGTCTCAGGGATATAGAAATCGACGAGAATGGGTTGAATTTGATTGAGCAGGGTGAGCTGGGTACTCGCGTTGGCATCGACATAATTTCCTGTCTTGACTTGCAATTTTCCCGTCACACAGTCCATAGGTGCTGTAATATAGCAATATCCCAAATTGATTTTTGCTGCCTCAAGACTGGCTCTATTCTGTGCAACTGTAGCTTCATCGACGCGAACGTTAGTGACATACTGGTCATAATTGAGCTGAGAAATAAAATCCTGCTGGACGAGCGGGGCATAGCGGATGGTCGTCTCTTCGTCGTAATGCAAAGTCGCATAGGTTTGGGCCACAGTGGCTTCTGCTTTGGCAAGATTTGCTTCGAACGGTCTGGGATCGATGACCAAAAGTAAATCGCCTTTTTTGGCTTCTTGTCCCTCTTCAAAATATTGTGCGGTGAGTATTCCTGAAACTTGTGCCATCACTTCGACATTTCGCTTTGCGACCATATGCCCAATGTAATCGACGTAAACAGGGACATCGCAGACGAGAGGTTTCGTCACGGTAACAGCATGGGCTGCAGGAGGAGGCGGAGGGGCCTTTTTGCAGCTTGTCATGCAGAGCAGAAAAAGAGTGGCCAAGGATACGCATTTATTCTGTTTCATCACTTATCACCTCATTAGATTCATTTGTTTGGACGATCTCTTCGGACTGGTCTGGATGGAAGGGAGTGAGATCAGTCGGAGAAAGAATGCCTGTAGAATAGGCCAGGTTTGCCAAAGAGGTATACCATTGTTGAAAGGCGCTAGCCTGGGAGGCTCGCGCATCGACAAGAGAGCTTTGCGCAGAGACGACGTTAAGAATCGTGTTCGTCCCTTGTTTGTATTGGGCTAAAGCAACTTGGTATTGTTCTGCGGCAGCTTCGAGAAATGCCGTGGCGTACTGCAGAGTATCAAAGGAGACTCGGACATTGTAGTGATAGGTCGTGATCTCTTTGATCATCGCCAATTCCGATTGCATGACTTGTTCTTCAGCTGTTTTCACATTGGCTTCAGCGATCTTAATCGCATTGCGATAGTAAAAGCCTTGAAATAGCGGCATGGAAACCGTGAAGGTGCTTAAAAAGTTATATTTATCGTGCAGGCCTCCGCTATAATAGTTTTTACCGATTTCAAAATCATAGTTGAATTGCGGCAAAAATTGGCGTTTGGCGGCAAGTAAACTTTGCTGCTTAGAGCGCAGGTTGGCCTCCGAGGCGAGCAGGTCAGGGCGGTTTTGCATCGCAATTGCGATCAGAGTTTCGACAGGGGGAACAAGGTCATTTTTGGGAAGATCCTTAGGCATCTCTTGCGTTTCTAGCTTCATCATGGCAGGCAGGCCCATGTCATTCAGCATGGTTGTATAAGCTGTTTCGACATTTTGCTGTTGGCCGGCCCAGGTCGTTTGGTTTTGCAACAGTTGTGTTTTGGCCTGCAAAACATCCGAGACATCGCGGACACCTGTAGCAAAGCCACTTTCTGCAGCTTCTAAAGTCACGCTTGCCGTTGTCACATTGGCCTCATCAGCCTCCAGAAGCATCTTCTGATAGAGGTAGGTGTAGAAATCAGTAATTATTGTCTGTAAAAGTGTCAAAATGGCGTCGTTGTGCGTCCAATCGGCATTATAGAGAGCTTGTCTAGCAGCCTCGGATGTAGCCCTCAGTGTTCCAAAATCGTAAATGAGATAAGTCACTGTGAGTTGCGGACCCCAAATGCTATAATAGAAGTCCTGGACTGAGACATTCGAGAACGCTGTGGTTTCAACAGGATTTGAAGGAATAGACGATGTTCCTGAGGTCGTCGCATTCGTGATCCCGGGTGTGATGAAAGTGGGCTGCCTAGCGCGTTGATAATAAAAATCGGTGGCGATTGCCGGAAAAAATTGGCTTTGCGTTTGCCCATAATTTGCCGCGGCCGATCTTGCTTGGGCCCAAGTGATCTTCGTCTGCACGTTATTGCGCAAAGCGATGTCGATCAATTCCGCCAGACTATAGGGCTCCTCTTGGTCCAGCGTCTCGGGAGGTTCATCGGATAGTGCCATTGGCCTGACATTTTTTGGAGGCACCCAAGGACGAGAAGGGGAAAGCGGCGCATAGCTCCAGGGATCGATAACAGCCCGATTGGGATAACATCCTCCACAAGTCATCATAACAAGAGCTGGAAAAGCAAATTTTCGGAACATCCATCCTCAAGATGACAAGTAAAATATTTACTTAACATCTATGCGCAGTATAGCTACGGGGGTTTTTTGGTCAAAAGATCAATACCCTTCGTGGATGAAAAATTTGAATGCAAAAAATTTTGCTTGACTGCATAATGTGCGCATGCATTTTTTTACCGATCAAGAAAGAACACAACTCAAGATCCAACACAAGCAAGAGCACGATGGGCGAATGCGCGATCGGATAAAGGCCATTCTACTCTACGATGAGGGATGGACACCGCAGAAAATTGCCAAGGTTTTACTGAGTTAGGTTTTTTCGCTGTCCTGCCTACCCTTGCGCCAGATTCAATATTAGGCCAATCTTTCAGGGTACGTCCTCAAAAACCTATGGCAAGCACTGAATGTCATTTGGATCCATGCCAGGCTTTGCATTTGATAACAGAGCGCCCTATATTTAGACTGCTCTGGCATGAACTCAAACAATTCCCTCTAATGCCTTTTTGTTTGGACAGAAACGTCTCCTCATCTTATTTTGTTTCTTCACAAAGGAGAAGGAAGTGAAAAACATTTTTCTCATTGCTATTTCCATCATTGGCGCTAGAGCTGTGAATGACCCTGCTTTTTAACTGCCAGTCCCTAAGTAAAGCGTTCGACACGCGTCTGCTTTTTCAGGATTTATCTCTTAGCATTTTTTCTGGGGATCGGATCGGCCTGATTGGACCGAACGGCTCGGGAAAATCGACTCTTTTGAAAATCTTAGCTGGAGTCGAAAAAGCAGATGAAGGGGTTCTCTCTCCCAGGCGCAATCTGAGGATCGGCTACGTCCCCCAATCGTGCGAGTTTCCCGATGCACCCCTTAAATCTATTCTCGTAAAGGCTCTTGAGAGTAACCTGGAGACCCCCGACTACGAGAAGGAGAGGCTCGCTGAAACGTGGCTGAGCAAACTAGGGTTCAAGGGAACAGAACCTTCCGCTAAGTTCCTGTCAGGAGGGTGGCAAAAACGCCTGAGCATCGCTCAAGAACTGATCTCCGCTCCCGAGCTGCTCCTTCTTGATGAACCGACCAACCACCTCGATCTAGAGGGGATCCTATGGCTAGAGAAATTTCTCTCCAGAGAGGCTCCCACGTATCTTTTGGTCAGCCACGATCGGTATTTTCTTCAGCACGCCACCAATCGGATCATCGAACTCGGCTCTGCGTACCCGAAAGGGGTATTTGCCACTAGAGGCGATTACGCTGAGTTCCTCTCTCTCAAGGAAAGTTTTTTGGCAGGGCAGCTCGAACAAGAGCGCTCCCTAGCTTCAAAAGCGCGCAGAGAAACGGAGTGGCTCCGCCAGTCCCCTAAAGCCCGCACATCCAAATCCAAATCTCGTGTAGACCAGGCTCATGAACTTCTCAAAGACCTCTCCCATGTCCAAGAGAGAAATCGGCAAAAAAGGACGGATATCGATTTTTCTGCCACAGAGCGGGAGACGCGCAAACTCCTCGTAGCAAATAACCTCTCCAAAAAAGTGGATAGCCGCACGCTTTTCCGCCATCTAGATTTCACCCTCTCACCTGGCACACGAATCGGCCTGATGGGCCCGAACGGATCGGGGAAGACCACCCTGCTGCGCCTGCTTGCTGGCGAAATCTCGCCGGATCAGGGAACCATCAAGAAAGTGGATCCGCTCCAAATCGTCTATTTCGACCAACACCGTATCCAGCTTCCGAGTGGAATCTCTTTACGGCAGGCGCTTTCACCCAATGGGGACTTTGTCCTTTTCCGAGGGCAGCAGGTCCATGTCAACGGTTGGTGTAAACGCTTTCTCTTTTCACCCGATCTTCTCGACATGCCGATCAGCAAGCTTTCAGGAGGAGAGCGCGCGCGGATTTCGATCGCCCACCTTATGTTGCAGCCTGCCGATCTTTTGCTTCTTGACGAACCCACTAATGACCTCGACATTCCCACTTTGGAAACCCTAGAGGAAAGCCTCCTCGATTTTCCTGGGGCTGTCGTTCTAATCACACACGATCGGTGCATGCTCGACCGGATTTGCAATACGCTCCTGACCCTGGGGGATCCCGATCGGACAACTCTCTTTGCCGATTACTCCCAATGGGAAGCCTCCCTAAAAACGCCCCTTCCTCAAGAAAAATCCAAAGAGAAGAAAAAAGAGCTACCCGCTCCTAAACCTAAACTCTCCTATGCAGAAAAAAAGGAGTATGAAGAGATCGAAGGAAAGATCCTAAAGCTCGAAGAAGAGGTGCGAATATTTAATCATCAGTTGGGAGAGTCTGACGCGGTACAGAATTCCACACGTCTTTCGGAAATTTGCACCGCCATCGCTCTGGCCGAAACCCAAATCGAACAGCTCTACCTTCGCTGGCAACACCTGGATCGGTTGTTAAAGTGACGACCAGCCTTCCTTCAGTTGAGGGGTCGCATAGTCCAAAAATGAGTTCAGATCGGAATGCTGCGAGGTGAGAATGGCTGAGCGTCTATTTAACAATGATGTGTTGCTTTTAAATAGAAAACCAAACAGTTGTTTCAATTTGTTCACCTTTGTTCGCATCGAAACTCCCGCAGGGATTTCTGCGACATACACATCCAAGTAGCGCTTAAAATCATTCCATTCGGGAATGTAGGACTTTCCTGAAAAGTGAGCCCGAATCTGATGGAAGAGAAATGGATTGATGACGCTCCCCCTTCCAATCATGAGGGCATCGCATTTTGTCGTTCTTAACATGTCCAGGGCGTTTTGCACATTCAGAATATCGCCATTTCCAACAAGAGGGACTTTAAGGATTGATTTCGCTTCGGCGATGAGATCCCATCTGGCAGGCGGTCCATATCCTTCGATCTTTGTTCGTGGGTGCAGGGTGATATAGTGAACGCCACTCTCCTGGCCAGCCAGCAAATTCTCTTTAAATAAAGTGGTATCTTCATAGCCTGAACGCATTTTCACGGTGACAGGAATAGAAACGGCTTTCACAACCGATTTAGCCACTTGATACAGAAAGTTCGGATCTTTCAACAGGCTAGAGCCGGCTCCTCGCCCCGTTACGGTATTGGAAGGACATCCACAGTTTACATCAATCCGCGGAGCACCTCGATTTTCCATCTCTTGTGCCATCTCTCCCATCAAATCGGGATCGGACCCCATCAGTTGGGCGGCTAGGGGAATGGGTGCGATTTCATTAGCACAATATTCAACTGCCAAACTTTTCACATGGGCGTTCTTTGGAACCCGAAGAAAGTCCCTCACAGCTTCATCAAATCCTCCGATGGAGGCCATGGCCTTGCGAAAACAGCTGTCTCCAACCCCTTCCATCGGAGCAAGGAGAAGAAAAGGACAACCGTTCGGATCTTTAGGAAGGGAGGTCATTAAATTTTGGATTTCTTAATCAGTTGGATAGGAGGGGGGATGATTGGGTAGAATTCGTACAGCGACCTGTTTATCAAGGGCATTATAGGAGATGTATTCAAAAGAATAGCCCGATTGAGCAATAAATTCATGAAACGCTCCTAATATGAGTGGATTATCTGAAAAAAGAGAATAAAAAAAAAGCTCAGGTTATCTGAGCGCTTCAGTTTCACCATTGATGATCCGAAATGGCGTGTTATTGGCCGTCTTCGAGAGATCACCCGCGTAAAAGAGCTCTTCTGTGCAGCGGTTTTAGGTTCAAACGAATACAACACGACTTTAGAAGATGATGTTGATTTACTAACCCTTGTTGTGATATGAGGTGTATTTTTTCGCTTAGCCATCTAAACTAGAGTTTGGACTAATTTTGCAACCTGACTGGTCGCAAAATCAGTTCAAGTATTAATTTCACAGCTGCCTTAATTGACTATTTCCCCTATATGGCAGTGAAAGAATTAACTGTTGGGTAGGTTATGACAGTTGAAGAATTCATGAGATCAAACGGCTTTTCTTCCCAATCTGGATATATTGGAGAATTTCAGAAAAAACAATTTGCTGAACGTCTATCTACCTTTCCTTGTATTCGAAAAGTCGCAGAAATCGGATTCAATGCGGGACATAGCGCTGAATGCTTTTTTAAGCATTGTAAAAATTTAGAGGGATTTGTCTCATTTGATAGGAACGCTTATTCTTATACCAAACCTGTTGCAGAATATTTTCAAATTCTCTATCCAAATCGATTTTTGTTCGTTGAAGGAGATTCTCTGATTAAAGTTCCCGAGTTTGCAAAACGTTTTCCGAGCCAAAAATTTGATTTAATCTATATTGATGGGAGCCATACATTTGAATATGTAGTAGGGGACATATTAAACGCGAAATTATTAGCTCACTCAGAGACGATTTTATGGCTAGATGACTATCATTTTGGTAGTATCAAACAGGCCATCCAATTCTGTAAGACAATGGGTTGGGTTCGGACTAAAAAGATATTTGCTCCAAAAGATACGAATGACCCCAAAAGAACGTGGATAGAGGTAAAATTCGTGTGAGTTGGGACAAAGCTTTGTCAAAACTACGAGAAGCGCGATTGCGAATAAAAAATCCTGAATTTCCTGGACCCTATCGCTTTGGGCAAGGTCCATATTCAAGATGAGCATATCTAGCACCTGTGATGCTAACATCAAATAGTTTGTAATGCTTGAAATCTGCATAGAATAGAGCCTTGTTTAAAAACAAAGGGCTTTTTGTGCATTAATCGGAATTTGCAGTTTTTTTTGACATAGTTCTTGCGAATGTGTAAGTTTAGCGAGAAATGTTTTGAGGTGTGCTCCTATGTTGAAACGTTCCCTCCTCGTGAGTAGTTTGTGTGCATTGAATCTTTTTGCAACGGAATCAAAGATTAATGAGACGTCGTGCAAACCTTTGCAGTCCATGCGTGTTGGCGCTCGTTATACGAGTCCAAAGGGGATCGGTTACAAACAAGGTTACACGACATTGGAAGGGTTTTTCGCAAGGCCAACACCGTTCAATGGATGTTGGCTCCCTTTCTTAGATGTGCGCGGGCATGTGTTTGACAACGGTAGGTTCGCTGCCAATGCAGGTTTAGGAGTGCGCCTTCTCACAGATGCGCGTGTTTGGGGTGTTAATACCTACTACGATTATCGGAATACCTCGCATTTCCATTACAATCAGGCCGCCATAGGATTCGAAAGTTTGGGTTCTGTATGGGATTATCGAGTGAATGGCTACTTACCCGTTGGTAAAAAGGTGAGCCGCCCTTATCACGCCGAATTTTATGAATTCAAAAAGAACTACGTGCTCCTCAAATACTCCCAAGAGTTTGCTCTTGGGGGAGTGAATGCAGAGGTGGGCGCCCACGTCGATCATTTCAAAACAGCCCCGCTCTATTTTGCGGGGGGGCCCTACTATTTAACGGGGAGGATGAAAACGACGTGGGGTGGTGAGTTCCGTGGGAGGGTCGATCTCTTCAAACGTTACTTGCGATTAGAAGCGAGTGTCAGCTACGACCACTTCTTTAAATGGACAGGGCAAGGGCAGATCAGCGTCAACGTCTCTTTTGGCGGAAGAAACAAGAAGAAGCAGTGCGAGAAAATGACCCTCTATGCGCGCGCCGTACAATCGATTGACCGCGCAGAGATTATTCCCGTAAGCAAGAGGCACGTCATCACACCTGCAATCAATCCAGCAACCGGTCAACCTTGGGTGTTTTGGTTTGTTGACAACACAAGCCACTCGGCCGGCACTTTTGAAAATCCATTTGCCACCCTCTTAGGTGCTCAAAACGCCTCGTCGAAAAACCAAGCCATTTATATATTCCCCGGAGATGGCACCACAAATGGCCTGTCGGATGGTATTGCTCTGCAGGACAACCAAATATTGTGCGGAGCGTCCGTAGCTCTTACAATCCCCACAACTTTAGGCCAGATCACCATTGCCCCTACAGCTTCTAGTCTGCCCATGCTCACCAATGAATCCGGCAATATTGTCACATTAGCCAACAATAATACCATATCAGGGCTATATATCACGACGGCCATAGACAGCTCGAACGGCCTTTATGGCAATGGCATCACCAATCTCACTGTCGATAGCAGCACTTTTACCTCCCCCACTACCATCGCGACAAATGGCATTGATCTTGCCAACTCATCCGGTAATCTTCTCATCAATAACAGTTCCTTTAGTGGCTTTACTTGTACCGATATGAGTAACAATGGCAACGGCATCTATATTGACGGCGGCACCCTAAACACTCTGAATGTCACAGCAAGTAACTTCAGCAATATCAGCGACCCGAGCGGGGGTATTGGAGGCAATGGGATTTTTACCAATGGCTCAATCACTAGCCTCATTTCGTCCGGGAATACTTTCAGCGATTTAAGCAGTGGCTACGGTATCGGCACTGGCGACCCTATCACCACCTTCACTGTATCCGATAACACTTTCAACAATTTAACCAATGGTAGCGTCGGCATCTACACCGGCGACCCTATCACCACCTTCACTGTATCCGATAACACTTTCAGCAATTTAACTGGTGGCAGCAGCATCTATACCAATGGCTCAATCACCACCTTCACCTTGTCCGGGAACACTTTTAGCACTTTATCCGGTGGCGGGGAAGGCATCTACACCGGCAGCCCAATCACCACCTTCACTTTATCCGATAACACTTTCAGCAATTTAACCGCTACCAACGGCATCGTCAACGGGACCTCAATCACCACCCTCACCTTGTCCGGTAACACTTTCAGCAATGTAACCGGTGCCTCCGTCATCTACACCGGCAGCCCAATCACCACCTTCACTTTATCCGGTAATACTTTCAGCAATTTGACTAACAGCTCCGCCATCTTCAACACAGGCTCCATCACTACCCTCACTTTGTCTGGTGACATTTTTGACAGTTTAGACAGTAGCATCGGCATCTCTAACGGCGCAGGCTCCATCACTACCCTCACTATGTCTCGTAGCATTTTCAATCAGATTAACAACAGTAGCGTTGGCATCTACAACGAGGCCTCAATCATTACTTTCAATTCGTCCAGGAACACCTTTAGCACTATTAATAGCAGTAGCAGTGCCATCATCAACGCCGTATCAAACACCACCTTCACTTCGTCTAGTGACACTTTCAGCGGTATTAACAACTCCAGCCACGGTATCCAATACAACTTGTCGGCCAGTAATGCCTCAGTAGTGATATCTGATGACACTTTTGGTGGAGACACGGGCCTGCCCAGTGGATTTGCGACAACTATTACAGTTTCAGGAGGTTCGTTGTGCCTAGATTTTACCAACAACACGGCCACTCCTAGCAGTGGTACCAGTGCATATACATTCACCAAATCTGGTGGCACATTCAATTCAACAAGTGATTCAACCATGAGCAATAATGTGGGGCAATTTAGCATCGGTTCCGACATATCCTTCCCCGGCACTTGCACCGCTCTTCAAAACTTGATCAAACCTGATCATATATAACCAAATTATCAACTTTTGATCGAGGGCTATCATGCCCTCGGTTTAATTTCCTGGTGCTGCAAATTGCTTTGCTGTCTTGCCCCCACGGTGTCACATGTACACCATTAGGCAAAACACACCAGGCCCATCGCTTTTGGATAAAAGCGAGGTCTGAGCCAGACACTATTGAAGGATATCCTCCTTCATTTTTTGCTGAAAGATCTCGCAAGATCTTTCTCAAGCCGTTAATTGCGGCATTCTCGTCGCGAATGTGAACGGTCTTGCACTGTGGACATTGCCATTGTCTCAATGAGACAGGGATTCCCCGCTCTTCAATCCGCAGGCAGTGGCTACAGGTCCGGGTTGTCCCTTTCTCGTCGAATTCAATAAAGGTTTTTCCCGATTTTCGAGCTACCCAGGAGAGGGTGTTTTTCCAACGTCCAATCAAGGATCGATTATTCATCGCTCGCCGCATTGGTTTAGTAATGCCTTCGCCATTTGGTGTATAGTCTCCGATTCCAATGCAGTCGTAATTTTGGAAAAGGCGATGTGCGCTTGTAAACATAAACGTCTTGGTCTGTTCTCGGCGTTTACGCAGTGCGCTTTTTAGGGCATGATCGTATTTTCTCCATTGCCTGGAAGGAAGATGGAATTCTTTTCTTGTGGGATTGCCTTTTTCATCCAGAACATGGAATTTTTTAGATTTTTTATCACAGCGGTCTCTTTTACTTTTTAGTTCGTCCAGGCGTTTATCGTAAGTTTTGAGCCAGTGAGGAGATGCAATCTCAATGGCTGTTCCACTTGTGTCAACACCATAGGCGAGATTTTTGTGATTGGGATCGAGTGCGAGGATTTTAGAAATGGGTTTTCGGATGGGGAGTTCTTTCTGAATGGTAAAAATGGCATAGTAGGTTCCCAGTTCGGAGATAATGCGCAAGTTGCGTGGGGTTTTGTCTTTGAGGAGATGTGCTTCGGGTAATTCGAGAGTGAGGAAGCGGCGCTTGCGGTCCTGGCCCATTCCAAGGGAGAGGAACAAGGCTTTGCCGTGAATCTTGAAACCTTTTTCTGGTTCATCGTAAAAAAGAGAAAACCAGTCCCGTTTCCAGGCCCGAAATTTGGGCCAACCCATCTGTTTGCCTTTCCGTTTTCCTTTTTTTGATTTTTGATGAACCCGGATTGCTTCACTAAGTCTCAAAGCGGTATTTTTTAATGGAGAAGAGTGGACGACTTTTAGAAAGGGGTGCTCTTCCTTGAGTTTTGGAAGTTCATTTCTGAGTCCTCTTTCTGTATAGAGGGTCTTTGATGCCTCCGGGTTGCCGGAATGGATAAATTCCCGCTTGAGTTCCAGGCTTTTTTCTAGCAGATGATTATAAAGCCAATTACAGATCCGCGATTGCCCATCGAGCTCAGAAATTGTTTGAGGGTCTGCTTCAATTCTCAGCTTAAGAACCAGATTCTCTTTAGACATTGGCGACCGCATTTTGAAGGTTGGCCAAAAGCTGTTTGTTCTTATGGCTTCTTGAACCATTTTGCTCAAGCAGTTGTTTTAGCCCACGTTTATTATAGTTCATCCCGGAACCGAGGTCTTTGGTTACCGAAAACACCCATCCTTTTGCAAAGCAGTAAATTTCTAACATATGGACTTGTCGTTGTAAATCTTCTTTTTGATCATGACTCGAAACTCTTGCGTAGGCAACAGTTAGACGATCAGAGGTTTTATCTCCGCAATTAAATGGCTGTAACTGAGTGAGACTATAGCGGCGTTGGCTGCCCTGTATGCGATGACAGGGAACGATTTTCTTGTGTCTTTCCCATCGGCGGAGTGTTTGTGGAGAAACTCCCAAACATTTTGCTGCTTCCTGAATGCTTAAAAACTTGTTCATTCTGATAATATATAATCAGGTTTGAATAAGTTCAATGGATTCTGTTACAAGCCCCTTAAGATTAAAAAGAAAAAGGACCGGGGATTTCCCGGGCCTTTTGTATTTGGAGGTGGAGAGAATCCCTCGCGCTAGGGGGACGGTGTCCCCTGGTCTGCCGGGCCGGCGGTCTCGCTCGGTTTTGCAATGCAAAACAACGGGCTCAACTCAATTCTCTCACGCAAGGCAAATTGTTGCCTTGCTCACCTCCAATAA
Organism: uncultured Verrucomicrobiae bacterium; assembly: GCA_963718565.1. Taxonomy (GTDB): domain Bacteria; phylum Chlamydiota; class Chlamydiia; order Chlamydiales; family Rhabdochlamydiaceae; genus CAJCIW01. Next base: position 827,049 of record OY970364.1, on the reverse strand, counting down.
AAAAGGCTCGGTTTCTTTACCGAGCCTTTTATTGGAGGTGGAGAGACGCATTCAGAACTTTTGATTGGCAATTGACGGTGCAAAAATTGAATCGTTTTCAGCAGCTATTTCCTGCTGGAAATAGCAATCTTTATCCCAGCTGGCAGTATAAGATTTAGAAGAGAGGGTTTTGTCAAGAAGCGTGAATAGTGGATGTGAAGCATTGCACTTATCTTTGAGATGATCATAGGGAATTTTTATATGGAGGGGGCCGTCTCCTAAACCACCTACTGCATAGGGTTGGAAAAAAATGATTAAAAATTTGTCATCGATGACAAAAGTGCGGATATCTTCATAGTCGAATCTTATTCGTAAAGGGTTTCCTCCTGAGAAATAGGAAATGGAATCAGTTTTCAGGCTCTTTTCGCAATATTTACGTAAAAATTCCCTTTGGGCTGCTGTTGTAAACAAATCCCAAAGTTCGACTTCTTTTAGTTTTCCTTGAACCCTACATAGGGTCTTTCCTTCATATCGCCACCAACCGTGAGGCAGATGTTCATAGACGTAAACTTCCCCGAAAAGGCTGATGATGTCTTTAGAAAAAAATACAGTCCTTAATATGTAATTCATCTGAAATGGGCCCTCTTCCACTTCGTTTTCTAAAATTGAGACAAGAAAATTTTTCTTAACAGAATTAAGATCGTCTGCATGATTTTTTTCTTGGTCTCGACATCCACTTAATAAAAGAACGCATAGAATTAAGAAAAGATAACCAAACATTCAAGTAACTCGAGTAAAGGCGTGGCTACCATATTCAGGCCGAAGATACATTGTACCATTTTTTAGATGGACAATCGTTGCATGTAACCGTCCTTCCAAAGCCAAGAAGTATTGGACAGTGTAAGACTTCTCTCCAGCATTTGGTGGACCTTCCTTTGCACTTATGAAAGCCATTGCAAACTTTCCTTTTAGGTAGATAAAGAGCTAATTTTTTGGAAATTCGATTGTGGGGATCATTTTGTAATACTTCAAGCTGATTTTTTAAGGCTCAAAAAGTGTGGAAAACTTTCAGCTAAAGTTGCCGAACAGCTTGCTTTAGGCCATTGTGCCGAATTTGACCAGAAACGACGGTAAGATGAAAGACAGGTTAACATGTCTAGAACTTTTGACTGGGAAAAATTCAAAATTTCTCATAGCATTCTTGTTGAGCAATCCCTACTTAGGACGTGATTATATGGAAAATGGAGAAATCATACTCTATACCGCAGAGGATGGAAATGTGACAATAAGGTTACGCGCTGAAGGAGGGACTGTTTGGTTGTCTCGAATCGAAATTGCAGACCTTTTTCAAACGACGCCACAAAACATAACTCTTCATATACAAGCGGTTTGCGAAGAGGACGAAGCTGACATTGAGGCAACTAGTAAGGATTGCTTACTAGTTCAAACTGAAGGGAAAAGAAGTGTTCAGCGAGAAGTTAAACTATACAATCTAAATATGATTCTTGCGATCGGATACCGTGTTCGTTCCTCGCGCGGCACCCAATTTCGCAAGTGGGCGACAATTCATTTACAAGAATATCTTGTAAAAGGATTTGTGATGGACGATGCCAGACTCAAAGAGCCGAAACCGTGGGACTATTTTGATGAGTGGCTTGAGCGAATTCGAGAGATCCGAGCCTCAGAGAAGCGTTTCTACCAAAAAGTCCGCGATATTTATGCTACGGCAGTGGATTACAATCCGAAAAGCGATCAAGCGCAGCTCTTCTTTAAGAAAGTGCAAAATAAGATGCTTTGGGCAGCGACACATCATACAGCTCCAGAGTTGATTATTGAGCGCGCAGATCCAAAGGTGCCCAACATGGGACTTAAGAGCTGGAAGGGGAATCGAGTGCGGCAACAGGATGTAACAATTGCCAAAAATTATCTCAATCAACCTGAAATCGAAGAATTGAATGAAATTGTCGTTATGTATCTTGACTATGCTGAAAATCAGGCTAAGCGCCGTAAAACGGTGACTATGGCTGAATGGGAACAAAAATTAGATGCATTCCTTACCTTCAATGAGAAAGATCTTCTCGATCATGCAGGAAAAGTCTCAGCTAAAGTCGCTGAGAAGCTAGCTCTGGAACGTTATGATGAGTTTGATGGCAAACGCCGCGAAGAAGAAAGGAGGTTTGCTGATGCTGAGGACATCGACTTGCTTGAAATTTTTCAAGCCAAGATAAAAGAGACGAAAAAGCTATCAACTACGCTTCCCCTCAATGAAGAGTGACGACTTTGGTATAGGTTGCTTTAGAGCTTTGATGAAGTCGTTTCTGATATCGATACCGTTCTTTGGCCTCACGACCTCATCGAAGTAAAATTCAGTTGTTTTCCAACACCAAAGGGCGCTCTCAAAGTACCACCAAACAACGGCAGGATCGCGATGACGATCCCAATGTACTGCATCCATTGCAGCGTAGGCTTCCAAGACTGTCGGAGCAAAAAAGAACTCCTCGATATAGGTTTCGTCTACGAGGTGATAATCTGGAGGAACAGATAGCAGACTGCTTTCATCTTCCCGCCTCACGACTTCTACCTCTTCCGCGCTTAAAATTTTGGTCGTTCGTCCATTTTCAAGGACTTGGACTCATCTCTCTGCTTGATTGGGGTCCGTCTGCACGAGAACCTTGTGCGTCTTGATTTTGGCATAGTTTTTGCAAAGGTCTGGGTAACCTGCCAGCATGAGGATTTCGAATAATTGTTTCAATTCGTCATAAAGGAAGCGATAAGGTGGGGATCCATACCATTTTTCCTCGCCTGATATGAGACGATCGATTAGTGCTAGCTTTGAGGATATTCTTTCGTTGACAGGATGGCCAAGAGCATTTTTTACTTCAGCAAACGTCTCTTTGATCTCCTCCAATGCTTTCGCTTCTGATTCTTGAATCCTTCGGTATGTTTTAGCGTATGCACGCGATGATCGAAATGAAAATTATTCCAAGCTCCTAAAATTCTTTGATCCTGATGGAAAAGAGCATAAGTGGCTTATGCCTCAGGAACTGTTAGCAGGGGATGGCGGAGAACTTCGTAGAATTCTTCTCTCAAAAGGGTTCAGGTTAGGTGAAGATAAGAGGGCTAAAGACCTTTTGACACGCTATCTGCTTTCTTGCGATCCTGACGACAGCTTTACACGTTTCTGCATCGGTATTCGGTGCCAAGCAATTCATTCAACGATGGAGAGGAACTGCCAACGGTTTAGAAGCTGTGGCTAAAATGTACAATGACCTTATCCTCCCTCTTGATGAGATGGGTGAAATCCATCCAAAAGATGCTGGAGAGGTCGCCTACATGCTGGGTAATGGAACGGGCAAAGCACGGGCGGATAAACTAGGCAGCGCGCGTGACAAAGCCAAATGGAGACTGATTTTTTTATCCACTGGAGAGGTCAGCCTTGCTCAACATATGCTGGAAGAAAAAAGCAGGCAAGGGCAGGCCAAGAGACAAAAATTGCCGACATTCCTTCAGATATGGGCAAATTTGGTCTTTTTGATGATTTACATGAGTTTGGGGATGGGGTCATCGATGAAAAGCTTTACCTTGAGAAAGTGCGGGAATATAAGACTCGCCAGTTCGAAATTGCTGATGAAATGAAAAATCATGAAAAGGCCGATCAGAACTTTTATGTGACGGCGAATATGGTGCTCAACCTAGCTGCTCGTGCTAAGGAAATTTTCTTGAGTTCTGAAGTGGATGAAAAACGACAACTTTTGAGTTTAGTCTTTCAGAACTTACAACTGAGAGGCGTAAACCTCTCAGTCTCAGTTTAACCCAAGTTCGCCCGAGAGAGCTGACCTAAGTCCCTCATAATCAACAACATTAAAATCAACCTTTGCTTTCGTAAGTCCCTTATTTTTAGTGCTTTGCTGTTTTTGCGAATTTGTAGTGACTGAAAATTTGTAAAATAATTATTTCATGTTCAAATAAATTCGATCCATCGGTAAGATCTGAGGGCATGTATATAAGGAAAACCCTCAAGACAGACCGTTCGAAAAGGGATAAACTATTTGTGGCAGACAATACGTAATATCATGATTACTCGAGTCCGAGTAACTGTGCGGGCCAAGACAACAGAAGGCAGGGTGCTCTACCACCGCAGCACTACAAAGGCAGAAGGCGAGCAAATAGAGATTTACAGGGCGCTGGGATTATCGTCTTCAATTCTCAGAGGTCATAAAACACTCGTTTAATTCAAGATGTAGTGACGAATTTGCATAGCTCCTCTGGGAAATCCGCGAACTTGGGTTAAGAACCGTTCTTAACGATGTTGGATTGTAAGGATCATCCAACCAATTGGAGGTGGAGAGAATCGAACAGGGTACGCTAATGTCATCATTTTCATAGAGAACGTGCTTTCAAATTTCATCGAATTACGCAAATTTTACGCACTAAACAGGGCAAAACAGCATCAACTATTTTATTCATAGCATATCTTCATTCGGTCGCGGTGAACAACAATGGCCAGTGTGATAACATGAAAAACTTGTAGCCATTTTTTTGAATCTCACAAAGAGAAAAAATATTCTGCTGAGGGCGAGCGGCTATTTTATTTTTTCACGTTGACTTGCGATATCGCGAGGATGGAAGACTGTGAGGCCTGGAATTTGTTTGAAATCTTCTTTCTCATCAAAGGTCATAATTTTATTAATCTGATGATTTGCCATGATGACGCTGTGAAGGGTGTCTCCTACCGCTCTTCAAAACTTGATCAAACCTGATCATATATAACCAAATTATCAACTTTTGATCGAGGGCTATCATGCCCTCGGTTTAATTTCCTGGTGCTGCAAATTGCTTTGCTGTCTTGCCCCCACGGTGTCACATGTACACCATTAGGCAAAACACACCAGGCCCATCGCTTTTGGATAAAAGCGAGGTCTGAGCCAGACACTATTGAAGGATATCCTCCTTCATTTTTTGCTGAAAGATCTCGCAAGATCTTTCTCAAGCCATTAATTGCGGCATTCTCGTCGCGAATGTGAACGGTCTTGCACTGTGGACATTGCCATTGTCTCAATGAGACAGGGATTCCCCGCTCTTCAATCCGCAGGCAGTGGCTACAGGTCCGGGTTGTCCCTTTCTCGTCGAATTCAATAAAGGTTTTTCCCGATTTTCGAGCTACCCAGGAGAGGGTGTTTTTCCAACGTCCAATCAAGGATCGGTTATTCATCGCTCGCCGCATTGGTTTAGTAATGCCTTCGCCATTTGGTGTATAGTCTCCGATTCCAATGCAGTCGTAATTTCGGAAAAGGCGATGTGCGCTTGTAAACATAAACGTCTTGGTCTGTTCTCGGCGTTTACGCAGTGCGCTTTTTAGGGCATGATCGTATTTTCTCCATTGCCTGGAAGGAAGATGGAATTCTTTTCTTGTGGGATTGCTTTTTTCATCCAGAACATGGAATTTTTTAGATTTTTTATCACAGCGGTCTCTTTTACTTTTTAGTTCGTCCAGGCGTTTATCGTAAGTTTTGAGCCAGTAAGGAGATGCAATCTCAATGGCTGTTCCACTTGTGTCGACACCATAGGCGAGATTTTTGTGATTGGGATCGAGTGCGAGGATTTTAGAAATGGGTTTTCGGATGGGGAGTTCTTTCTGAATGGTAAAAATGGCATAGTAGGTTCCCAGTTCGGAGATAATGCGCAAGTTGCGTGGGGTTTTGTCTTTGAGGAGATGTGCTTCGGGTAATTCGAGAGTGAGGAAGCGGCGCTTGCGGTCCTGGCCCATTCCAAGGGAGAGGAACAAGGCTTTGCCGTGAATCTTGAAACCTTTTTCTGGTTCATCGTAAAAAAGAGAAAACCAGTCCCGTTTCCAGGCCCGAAATTTGGGCCAACCCATCTGTTTGCCTTTCCGTTTTCCTTTTTTTGATTTTTGATGAACCCGGATTGCTTCACTAAGTCTCAAAGCGGTATTTTTTAATGGAGAAGAGTGGACGACTTTTAGAAAGGGGTGCTCTTCCTTGAGTTTTGGAAGTTCATTTCTGAGTCCTCTTTCTGTATAGAGGGTCTTTGATGCCTCCGGGTTGCCGGAATGGATAAATTCCCGCTTGAGTTCCAGGCTTTTTTCTAGCAGATGATTATAAAGCCAATTACAGATCCGCGATTGCCCATCGAGCTCAGAAATTGTTTGAGGGTCTGCTTCAATTCTCAGCTTAAGAACCAGATTCTCTTTAGACATTGGCGACCGCATTTTGAAGGTTGGCCAAAAGCTGTTTGTTCTTATGGCTTCTTGAACCATTTTGCTCAAGCAGTTGTTTTAGCCCACGTTTATTATAGTTCATCCCGGAACCGAGGTCTTTGGTTACCGAAAACACCCATCCTTTTGCAAAGCAGTAAATTTCTAACATATGGACTTGTCGTTGTAAATCTTCTTTTTGATCATGACTCGAAACTCTTGCGTAGGCAACAGTTAGACGATCAGAGGTTTTATCTCCGCAATTAAATGGCTGTAACTGAGTGAGACTATAGCGGCGTTGGCTGCCCTGTATGCGATGACAGGGAACGATTTTCTTGTGTCTTTCCCATCGGCGGAGTGTTTGTGGAGAAACTCCCAAACATTTTGCTGCTTCCTGAATGCTTAAAAACTTGTTCATTCTGATAATATATAATCAGGTTTGAATAAGTTCAAGGGATTCTGTTACAAGCCCCTGAATGGTGAGCGAGGATTTTTAATCGTACATCATAACAGAATTCCTGGAAGTCATAGGTTTTGTCTTGGGACATGCCTAAAATTTCAATTTTTAGAGGGCCGAGACGTTTTTTATTAGTGAAATCTGATTCGATTTGTGCTACCTCGCCTTCGCTCATTTTATGGTTTGATATCAAGACATTGACAGTTTCGGTGAGAGTCCAGTGTGAGGTGCATAATTGAAAATCTGCTAGGTTTGAAAAAATTGTAAGACAGGTTTTGACCAGCTCTTTTTTTTCAGCCTCTTTTTCTGAAGACGAAAAGTGGGCTATCATAATGCATGAATCAAGATACAATCGATCTATCAAGGCTTGTTCCTTCAAGATTTTTTCCTTCGAGATTGTTTTGAAGTTCGGCGAGGGGGATGAGAGCTTTTATTAGTTTCTAAAGAAGTTTCAAAGGCTTTGAATGCGACGAACTTGCCAGATTTTGTTTTGAATTTGATATCAACAGGTTTGGAGATAACGGTCTTTGTGACTTTTTTGCTGGTCATTTGGGATTCCTCACATTTTTAGAACATGCCAGCAGAGGGCACTCTGTAGCTAGTAATCTTAATGGAATTGACCCATTGCTGCAATAAATATTACCATGTTTCTGCTTGAATATAAATGCAAAACATTTCTTCGCTGCGTAATTAATGCGTAAATCAATCATTCGTTATTCCACATTCGGTTGATCGTTAGGGTGTTGAATGTTGCAAGTTGTGAGATTATCCATCTCTTTGTTGCTGGTTATTCCAGTTTTTTCTAGAATGTTCCCTTTTTATCTGGGAGGATCATGGGGACCATTCGAGAATACAAAAAAGAGGACGGCACACTCACTTACCATGCCGAGGTTCGCCTAAAGGGCTACTCTCCTCAGAGAGAGAGTTTTCGTACGAGGACGCTCGCCAAGAAATGGATTCAGGACACGGAATCCTCTATTAGAGATGGTAGACATTTCCGAATCGCTGAAGCCAAAAAACATACGGTTAAAGATTTAATCGATAGGTTCGTTTCTCAATGGTTGTCTCAATTTCCTGAAAGGATTGTAAGGCAGACGGCGTATCTTGCTTGGTGGAAAGAGAGGCTGGGTCACTTGCTGCTAGCGGATTTAACTCCTGCTGCCATTGCTGAAGCGAGAGACACCTTGCTCTCGGAGAACACGAGCAGGCAAAAGTTACGAAATCCAGTGACGGTAAATCGATATCTGGCTGCTTTTTCCAGAGCTTTGACTATTGCGATGAAGGAATGGGGATGGATCGATGATACCCCTATGCGTAAAGTCTCGAAGCCTTCAGAAGGGAGTGGAAGGAATCGAACTCTTGTGATTTGGCTCTATCTTTCTTTGATCTTTTTGTTCAGAAGATCGTTAACGATAGCTGGCGAGGCTTTCCCTTTGCATAACTTCATGACTTGGCCGACGAGGAAATCAAAGGCGCGTTGTTTGCCCGCTTTGAAGTCTGTGACTGACTGAGGATGAGCAGCGAGGACTTGGTCGACTAAAGGCTCGATGCTGGAAATATCTTGCATCGGTTGGTAGTCGGGATTTTCTTTGACGATCTGTTCAGGGTTTTTTGTGGGAGTCGCAACCATATCGTCGGCGACACTTTTAGCGATTTTCCCCGTGATCACTCCTGATTCGATGAGTTGAACGAGCTTGCCTACATGTTGGGCAGGGATGCCGGAATCTAGGAGGGTGACCCCCGAATCTTTAAACCGTCCAGTGAATTCGACAGTGATCCAGTTGCAGACATTTTTTGGATGATTGCAGACTTTAAGCGTTTCCTCAAAATAATCGGCGAGTTTTTTCTCATTGATCAAGATTGCTGCTGAACCTAGGGGAAGCAAGTATTCGGAAACATAGCGTTTAAAGCGCTCATAGGGGAGTTCGGGAAGAGAGGCTCGGATGGATTCAATGTAAGCTTCGGTCAGGATGATCGGTGGCAAATCGGGTTCTGGAAAGTAGCGATAGTCTTCAGCCTCTTCTTTTTGGCGCATCAAAATCGTTTCTTGTTTATCGGGATCGAAGCGATATGTCCCTTTTCCAATCACTTTAGCGGGATCTTCATGGGAATGGGCAGTATAAAGGCGGATTTGCCTGCGGATCTCAAACTCAATGGCCGTTTCCATATTGCTAAACGAATTGAGGTTTTTAATCTCAATTTTGTTTCGCAATTTTTTTTCAGTTTTAAGGCGGACAGAGATGTTGCAGTCAACTCGCAAGGACCCTTCTTCCATATTACAATCGGAAACATCGAGGTATTGCATTATCGCTTTGACGGCCATGGCATAAGCGATAGCCTCTTTTGGAGAATGCATGCAAGGCTCGGAGACGATTTCAATGAGTGGAACGCCTGCGCGGTTGTAATCGACGCCAGCAAAAGTGCTGAAATGCTTGAGCATACCGGCATCGTCTTCGAGATGGGCGTGATGGACCGCAAAATGTTTGGTGATGCCGCCAACTTCTGCAATGACAGAGCCACCGATGACAATGGGCTGATCGAATTGGGTGATTTGAAAATTGCGCGGACTATCCGGATAAAAGTAGGACTTCCGGTCAAATTTGGAAAATAGAGGAATATGTGCGCGGATCGCAAGACCGAATTGCACGGCTTTGCGCACAGCTTCCTTATTGAGTACAGGAAGCGAGCCGGGCTGACCTGTATCGACGACTCCAATATTTGTGTTCGGTTCATCGCCAAAACGATTAGGAGCAGGACTGAAAATTTTTGATCTCGTCTTAAGCTGGACGTGGACTTCCAGTCCAATGACCGGTTCCCAGTTTTCATAAATGATGTCTGTCATTAGATTAATCTTCGAAAAGTAGGGGGATTTTTTGTGAAAACTCAGTCGCTTTTTCAAAAGCATGCGCGAATTGTAACACTTGTGCATCGTGCAACTGCGGCCCAAGCAATTGAAGGCCGAAGGGACGATGATTCGAATCAAAACCATTAGGGATGCTGATGGCAGGCAGTCCAGCTAAATTAGCAGCGATCGTGAAAATATCTTGCCAATACATTTGTAAGGAATCTTGGATAGCTCCTAGAGGAAATGTCGTGAACGGAGAGGTGGGCATGGCGATGAGGGAACATTTCTCAAAGGCGGCCTTAAATTTTTGAATGAGCAAAGTGCGCACTTTTTGTGCTTTTTTGTAAAATGCATCTTGAAATCCTGAAGAAAGAACGTAGGTCCCGAGAAGAATCCGTTTTTTCACCTCAGATCCAAAACCTTCTTGTTTAGAAAAGTCATAGACCTCGTCCAGGGTTGCTGCCCGTGGGGAACGTTTTCCATAACGGATGCCATCGAAACGCGCAAGATTGGTCGATGCCTCGGCAGTTGCTAAGATATAGTACACAGCGATCGAGTATTTGAGCAGATCGAGATCGACATCGACGATTTTGACCCCAAGACCTTTAAACGTTTCCATCGATTGCAGGAATTGATCTTTTGCGCTTTTTTCGAGCTGTTCAAGAAAATGCCAGGGCACCCCAAGTGTAGTGCCGCGAATATCGCCGTGAATTTTTTTAAGATAATCTTCTGGCTCGATATCGAGGCTGGTCGAGTCATAAGGACAATGCTTCCCGATGACTTCCATTGTTAGCGCTGCATCGGCGACATGATGCGTCAAAGGTCCAATTTGGTCTAAAGAAGAGGCGAAGGCAATCAGTCCAAATCGCGATACGCGTCCATAAGTCGGTTTAAATCCCACAATCCCGCAAAAGGCTGAGGGTTGGCGAATAGACCCGCCGGTATCGCTGCCAAGGGCAATCGGACAAAAGCGGGCAGCAACAGCTGCTGCGGATCCCCCAGAAGAACCCCCAGGAGAGCATTTCAAGTCCCAGGGATTTTTTGTCAGGTGGTAAGCAGAGTTTTCTGTTGAAGACCCCATGGCAAATTCATCGAGATTTGTTTTTCCAACGAGCAAGGCATCCTGTTCCTCTAGCAATTTAATGACAGTTGCATCGAAGACAGCGCGATAGTTTTGCAAAAATCGGGAAGCGCATGTCGAAATTTCCCCTTTAATGTGGATGTTGTCTTTAATCGCAATGGGTACGCCGGCAAGTTTTCCGAGCGGTTTGCCCGATTTTCTCTTTTCATCTAGCTGCTTGGCTTTATCCATCACCCGTTCGGAAATGAGGGAAAGAAAAGCGCCGACTTTTCCATCGTGATGAGCAATCCGTTTTAAAGTGGCTTCGACAATGGCAACGGCAGAGATCTCTCCTTTGCAAAAAAGTTCCCTTAGGGCGTGGGCGGATAAACGGTACATTGAATTCATTTCGGTATAATTTTAATCACAGGAGGAACACGGACCATGCCTCCCATATGGGCTGGAGCATTGGCCAAAAAGAGATCGCGGGGAAGAGTGTCTCCGATTTCATCTTCGCGCATCACATTGATGAGAGTCTCTAAAACCCGATAGCAAGGATCGACGCCTTCGGTATCCACTTCTTTTAACTGCTCAATGTAATCTAAGATTTTGGCAAGCTGCTGGTATAGAGTCCTTTTTTCTTCTTCTGTGCATTCGATTCGGCATAACTTTGTAAGCCTGATCAGTTCTTTTTCGTCGAATTCTGCCATGATAAACTTCCAAAAATAGTCAGAGAAGCATTATGATATTCCTCTATTTTACTGCTGTAAAGAGAAATTATGACTAAAATCATTTTATATGCAGATCAGGGAGTTGACGGGGAATCTCTCAAGCATTTGGTATTCAGTCTTGAGGAGATGCTTGGGTCGTCCAGTTATCGTTTACAAAAGATAAACGCCAAAACTCTTATTGAGGATTCTTGGGAAAGCCAAGCTTCTTTGTTGATCATTTCAGGGGGGAGGGATATTTTTTATCATTCCTTGCTCAATGGAAAGGGGACGGACAAGATCCGATCTTTTGTCGAAAAGGGCGGAAAGTACTTAGGCATTTGCGCGGGAGCCTATTTTGTCTGCAAAACGATCGAATTTGAAAAAGGAGGCCTTCTCGAGGTCTGCGCCTCGCGCTCATTGCATTTTTTTCCTGGGGTCGCAGTCGGGCCCGCCTACGGCCCCAATAAGTTTTCCTACGAGAGCCGGCAGGGTGCTGAGGCGGCAAAAATATCCTGGAAAAATGAAGAGTGCCATGTCTATTTCAACGGCGGATGCACTTTTGTGGCTGAAAAGCAAATGCCTGGAGTCAAAACAGTCAGCTGCTATCTCGACCTCGAAGGCCATCCCCCAGCGATGTTGGAAATAGAAGTCGGGAAAGGATTAGTGTTTTTAAGCGGCGTTCATTTTGAATACTCGACAAAATTTCTTAAAAAGAGAGAGGGGTCACTGTCTCATCTTTACGCTTCTTTGTCGCAATCGGAGACCAAGAGAAAAACTCTATTCAAAGAAATCATCAATAGATTGCTGAGCATTTCTTGATGAAGAATTATCCTAGGAGAAAATTTTCATCGTGAAAGTATACTGAGCGCAGTATAACATGCGGAAATGAATACCGGAAGTGATTCAAGTTGACTAGGAGGATAAAAATGAAATGTCTGAATGTGCTCGCATTTATACTTGTGATCATCGGCGCTCTTAATTGGGGCCTATGGGGTTTTTCCCAATTTGATTTTGTCGCTTGGCTTTTTAAAGGCAACACGACATGGCTAAGCCGTCTCATTTACGCCATTATTGGGCTGGCTGGGCTTTGGAGCTTGCGTTTGCTTCCTCGTTGCAAACATTTCTGCTGCGATGCGGAAAGCTGTCAATCAAAAAAATAAGCTATACCGCGCGCCGTATACATGGGAAACAGACAATGGATCTTTCAGTCCGAACTTCCTGTTTCTGTTGAGGAGGCTTTTGCTTGGCATTTGAGGAAAGGCGCTCTTGAGCGCTTGATTCCGCCATGGGCTAATGTAGATCTTTTATTTCCTCCTGGTAGCCCGGATGAGAAGGGAAGCGAGATTGGACTGAAGTTGAAATCAGGTCCTTTTGGTCTCAAGTGGATCCTCGAACATCGGAATTGTATTGTCGATCAGGAATTTTCTGATGTGCAAATTCACGGTCCATTTCGCTTTTATGTCCATCGCCATCAATTTTTGCCCGTTGATCCTATTTCGTGCACACTGATCGATGAAATCACGTACACTTTTTCATTGCCCCTGCTTAATAAAAAAATTCAGAAAAAGTTTTCCCGTCTATTTTCTTGGAGACACGCCATTCTTAAGGAAGATCTGAGGGTAATTAATAGCTACCCGAGGAATCCATTACGGATTTTACTCAGCGGTTCATCGGGATTTATTGGCAATCATTTAAAACTGTTTCTGCAGCTTGCAGGGCATGAAGTTGTACGGCTTGTGCGCAGGCAACAAGATCTTATTGAAGATAGCATTTTCTGGGATCCTGTCCATGGTTCTGCAAAGAAAGAAGATTTTGAAGGATTTGATGCTGTCATCCATTTGGCTGGGGCTGGAATTGCTCAGGGAAGATGGACAAAGAGTAAAAAAAATCAGCTTTTTTTGAGCCGATGCCGGGATACTTGGCTGCTGTCTCAAATTCTCTGTCGCTTATACAGGCCCCCAAAAGTCCTGCTTTGTGCCTCGGCGGTTGGTTATTTTGGTGATCGCGGGGAAGAAGAATTGACTGAAGAGAGCTCGCAAGGCGGAGGATTTTTAGCAGACCTTTGCGGGAAATGGGAACAGGCGACGGAGGCCATTGAGAATAGGGGAACCCGCATCGTCCATGCTCGGTTTGGGGTTGTACTTGGAGCCAAAGGCGGAATGTTGAAGAAAATGCTCGGATCGATGCGTTTAGGGCTAGGAGGACGGATAGGCTCTGGGGATCAGTGGATGAGCTGGATCGGCATTGATGATCTATTGGGGGCCGTTTATCATTGCTTAATGGGGGATGCAATGAGTGGACCTGTGAATTTTGTCTCCCCTCAGCCCGTCACTCAAGTAGAGTTTACACGTATGCTGGCAAAAAAAATGGGCCGGCCAGCAGTTTGCCATCTACCCAGCTGGCTTCTCAAAGCGGCTTTTGGTGAAATGGCCAAGGAAATGCTCCTCTCTAGCCAAAAAGTTAAGCCGAATCGCCTGCTCAAGACGGGATTTGTTTTCCGGTATCCCGACTTGAAGACCGCTTTAGACTTTGTCATGTGAGCCTGAACCCAGAACTCAGCTGTTTTAAGCAGCAGAGATCTCTTTTTCTAACTTTTCGGTCATTGTGTAACAATTGTTGATTTTGGCCTCATCCAGCCATTCGGCATTAGAGTGGACAACCCTATCGACGCTCTCGAGATAGTCCCGGACAGCACGGGTATATCGATCTCCCATTTTTTGGGCAATTTTTTGCATTTCAGAAGCGTGTTTTAAAAAGTTGCTTTTAGCCTTTTGCTGGGCGGAAGTAATTTGATTGGGGTTTCCTTCCTCGAAAAGAACAATTAAAGAACCGACATTAGCGCTAATTTTATGTTTCAAATCGTGGAGGCTTTGCTTATAAAGATCGAGACCTTTTTTTCTTCTTCTAGGATGATAGGTTTTCATTCTTCTCAATCTTGGCGCCATAAATCTCTTAATTATTCCAATTGATGATCTTGTTATATTTGTGTGTTCATCTATAATTATAAATTATTTAAAGTATTATTTGTTTTCAACATTAATTTTTTCATGTTATTTTATTAAGCGCTTTTTATATTTTCCATTGTTTCTTAATCACTTGCGTGCGATGATCGACTAAACTGTAGTTTGGACTAATTTCACTCGTTTCGCTCACGAAATCAGTCTAAATCAGAAGCAACCCTCCTATGACTAACCCGCAGAAGGACCAATTATGCACTATTTTATGGCGATCTTTTTATCTTTGCTCTGTATCTCCCTTTACGGAAAGGTCGAATCGACGGCCTATTCTCCTGCAAAAAGCTACTTAAGCGATGCATCAGATAATGATAATTGCTGTGACGACGACGATGACGACACGGGAGAGGTCGATGAGGATATTATCATCATGGACGAGGAAGACAATGATGATGAGGGAGTAAACAACTAAGTTTCCTACAAACTGGAGAGTTTGGACTGATTTCATTGACATTCAGTGCTTGCCATAGGTTTTTGAGGACGTACCTTCATACAAGCTCTCCAACAACCCTGGACCACCCAATGTTCGATGGACCTCGATTGCAGCATCTATTACCTGCTCTGTCAATCTGTTCGCGTATTCGCCCATCGTGCTCTTGCTTGTGTTGGATCTTGAGTTGTGTTCTTTCTTGATCGGTCAAAAAATGCATGCGCACATTATGCAGTCAAGCAAAATTTTTTGCATTCAAATTTTTCATCCACGAAGGCTATACATTGGGCGCTCTTTTTTTTATTCTTGTTTTTTGTAATTAATTATAATTAATTGCAATTCTGTCTGTTTTTTAATTATTTTATTGAATAGTTAATTGCTTGTTTTTATTATTAGAACATGGGGAGCTGAGTAAAAGTAATAGCTCAGATCGGGTTCACTATCAAAATAGAACCACGAGCCATAAGAGACTACTAGGAGAAACCCATGGCAAAACAAGCAGTAGGGAACCCTTGGTTAAGCATCTGGACAGAGCCGCGACAAACTGTTCGATCGATTGTTAAAACGGACCCAAAGTTTAGATTTGCGATCTTGTCGGCCATTTATGGCCTGCCAATGGCCCTAAATCTAGCCCAGAACTTTTCTTTAGGAGTCAAAGTTCCTCTTTGGGCGGTTTTGATTGGGTCTCTTATTATCTGTACCCTCTTGGGAATGATCGGAATTTCTATTTCGACTTGGCTATTGCATGTCACTGGGCGTTGGATCGGAGGCCAGGGAAGTTATCAGACAATTCGAACAGCTGTCGCCTGGTCGAATGTCCCCAATATTGTCACGATCTTAATGTGGATCGTTTTGCTAGGCACCTTTGGCGTAGCAGTCTTCACCAAGCAGTTTTCTGAGACCCCTTTTGTTGGGTATCAAGCAGGGATCGTCTTCATCGTATTTTTAATTCAAGCTGTTATCTCCATTTGGGGATTCATCATCTTGCTGCAAGGATTGGGAGAAGTCCAAGGATTTTCCGCATGGAAGGCGTTGCTCAATGTCTTAATTCCATTTGTCATCGTAGTCGCAATCATTTGGCTGGTGGGATGGGCTTTATTTGGAACAGGAACAATTCATAATTAATAAAAAGGGGGGAGAGATATGGAAAAATATATTTTCGATGCAATCAAGGGAGTCATGATCTCATCTGCCACAGCGCTGATGATGACATTTCATCCATTGATCGCAAGTCACGATAGCGCTGAAATTGCTGCTAAAGTCCAAGACAAAGTTTCCGTCCAAGCTCAAAAAGGCCAAATCACTGCTTGGCAGGAGTTTCACTCTGTCGTAGGAAAATGCACAATGAAATTCCCCAAATATCCCGATCATCTTTCTGAAAAAATGCGTCTTCCCGAAGAAGGATTTGATTTGAAGTACGATGCCTATATTTCAGCGATGGATCAAAAAACTGTTTTTCTCCTCCTCATCGCTCAATATCCTGATTTTGTCGATGAGAGCTACGCGCGTATGAGCCTTGAAGGGTTTTTAAACGGGATTTTAACACATAATCCTAACAATCAATTGATATTTGCTGACCTATCCTTGGTAGGCGGACATGAAGCGTTGGACTTCTTTATTCGCACAGGAAGCGTTTACTTCAAGGGACGTGCATTGATGGTAAAAAATAGCTTATATTTGATGGCGATGGAATGTGAAATTCAGAATTACGATGAGATGCATTATAATGCTTTTGTCGAATCTTTCCAGCTCTCTCAGTGATATAACCTCCTCTCTTTTAGAAAAGAGGAGGCTTGCACGACAAGAAATGAGGGACTAATTACCGGGGTTTCTGACGACCTTAAAGTCGATTCCCACTTTTTGTAGAGTTGCGGAAAAATCATTTTCAATGACGTCTTTGAAGGGTGCAAAGTTACCTTTCGGATTGTGCTGTTTCCCCGTATTATGATCGTCAATAATTGCGATGTGAATTTCTTCAAAGGAGTGAGGGAACTCCTGGGTAATTAATTGCATCAACAGGCTACAGACCTGAGCAGGGGGATTGTGAAAAGCCCCACAACCCACTGGAACAAAAACGATCGATTTGTGCCCATTTAAAGAAGCCATCTCCAGAACAGTACGCAATTTTTTCTTTGTCCTAGCTGCTGATTCAGGAGGCATCAATAATTGCCCCCCTTCTGTTTGAACAAGCGTCTTTGGATTCTGAACGCCATTTTTCTTTTGATGTTCTACGTTGAAATTCTCAGCAGCCATGACAGCGACAGCTGTTTCAAAGGGAGTGTCCAAATAAGGATATCCTTTGCTTTCTTCTCCTTTAAAGACAGGGACGTTGGAGACGTAGAGAACAGCATGCTTTCCCTGTTTGGTCAAAGGATAATAGTCCTTGCCCTGGAGACCAAGGGATGTATCAAGTGCAAGAGATAGCCCGCTTCTGCGACAAAAGTTTTCTTCCTGAGCCGCTGCTCCGCCCTTGTAGTCGCCACCGAAATGACCTTCACTTGCAGCATCTATGGCGATAGGGTCTAGTTTTCGGTTACAGCAATCTTGTGCAACGGTTAAGAAGTCTTGGTTCACCAAGAAGAGCTTGGTGCGATACGACCCAGAACGTATTTTTTCGCCGCCATCATTAGACAAGCAATAAGCGGATTTGACAGCAGGATTCAAATCCAGCCACACCTTATCGCCTCTGGCATTCACGTAATACCCTCTATTTAACGTTCCGAAAGTATCCTTCATGACCTCGATGAGATAATCCTTTTTTTGTTGGTAGGAGAGATGACCAAGCTGTGGAACTAAGACTTGAGAGGATTGTAGCAGATTACAGGTGTCCAACGGTTGTCCTTTGTCTTCTAGCTCTAGTGTACCAATAAGTTGGAGAAAATAGGGCTTTAAGCAAGGATATCTTTTAACATAAGCCGCTGCATAGGCCTCGAATTTCTTCACTTCAGAGCCATCGGACTTAAGAATTGCTGGAACAGCGACAATGTCTTGACCTTGTGGCATTCCCACAAAGAGACGGATAAGCTTATTTGCAAAGGGGAATAAAGCCGCTCTTTTGGCATCATTCTTTTCTTGTCCTTTCATAGTGGAGGACTGATCGATTGTTTTCCAGCTATTGGCCTCTGTTTTGACTAGTTCTTCCGCCGTAGCAAACCTTGCATCTCTAAATGAAGACAACTGGGTAAGATATGTTTCCAGCGTCTTTATCTTGTCACCGGCAGGGACAAGGCAGCGTGGATCAAGATCCAGAAAAGAGACTTCGCCAAAGTTTCCATGGGCCATTTTTCTAAGTCTTTCATCGCTACTTTGATCTGTAGGTTCACCGCACACCTTCCAATGCGTACCACAAATTTCTCTCTGGACTTGAAAGGGAAGAGTCTTAAAAATTTGTTTCAACCCGTCTATATCGTTGTTATTTTTTAGCTTTTCAATCATTGCCTGAATGGGGAGTTTGCTCGATTCTTGCTGGATAAAGAACTCAATGGCAGAGGCTTTTTGTTGTGGGCTAGACTTGATGTGCGAAACGATTCCGGTAAATGAGTGCTCACCAAAATCTCCTGGGTAATCTAGGCGTCTGCCGTGAATGATCCACGTCAGCTCAAAGATTTTTCTTTTTGTCGGTTCCTCAAGTTTAGAGAACTCCTGCATGGCCTCGGATTCCTTGCCATTTCTAAGGAGGTGGGAAATCGTCAGCAGTTGTTGCGACAACGAAGAGGCGGGTTTTTGTGAAGAGTTTTGTAAAGAGGTCGTGCCTGGTGAGGCAGGCTCTATTTTAAATGAATAAATGTTCCGTCTGGCCAAAGAAGAAGGAGCTTGCGCGTGTTGGGAACTGTTTAGAACAGGTGCATGACTGATGGGGAGATCCTCATCGAAGTCCGAGGGTGATGCATTTATTTTCGACAAAAATACATTATCAATTTTAGGAAATATATCTGTTGTCTTTTCCGTTGCTTTGAATTCTAATGCCTTGATGCTGTCGACGGAGCTATTATAGGCCTCGATTGCTCGAGCATATAAGATTTTCACCCTTTCAGAAGATTCGATGACTTCTTTCGATACTTTTATAAGGCGAGTGTATGCTCCATCCATCTGCCAACTTACCCTTTCCATAAGATTTCCGTAGTTACCAATGTCCTGATAAGAGCTTTGTTGTCGTAGCCCTTCCATCATCTCCAATTGGGCTTCAGCAAGGTCGGCCAGGGCTGTCCCTATTCTTGCGAATTCCTCTGCTACTTGTGTGTCATTAATTTTCGGAATAGACATATAATATGTTCTCCATTTTTAAATTTTTTTAAAAAACTAAATCCAAAGTAAATAAATTATAATATAAATGATAAATAACTGAATAATTTTTCACAAGGAGAATTTTAATTGAAATATTTAATCGAGTTGATCGAAGGAAGAGTTGCTTGAGGTATAATGACTTGTTGGTTTTGTCTTCTCAATTAGACAAAATTATTTTTTAAACTTATTTTCAACATATTTCTACTTTCTTGCAAAATTAATTTTTTAAAGAGGGGGCTGCAGTTCCCTCTAAACAGTATTCAAAAATTTATTACCACCCAGCATACGCACTATTTCTTGCTCGCGCTCTTTTTTAGAAAGAGGGCAGATCTCTGTTTGGGTTCGGCCTTCTATTTCCATTTTCTGTACACGGAAGTGAGTGTCTGCTTTGGAAGCGACTTGAGGAAAATGGGTGATGCAGATGACTTGGCGATGTTTCCCGAGTTCTTGGAGTTTTTCGCCCATCATCGAGGCTGTCTTGCCGCCGACATTGGCATCGATCTCATCGAAAATCAGAGTCGGTGTATTATTTTTCTCCGCGAGAAGCGTTTTGATAGCAAAAAGAAGCCGCGATAGTTCTCCACCGCTCGAATGCTCTTTGACAAGCCCAGGATGTTCGCCTGGGTTGGCTTTCAGCCAAAATTGAACCAGATCGTCTCCATATGAATTGCGCGGGCTAGCGAGGATTTCAATGATGACCTCAGCTCCGCTCATATTGAAATGTTGGAGTTGAGAAGTGAGTGTTTTTTGCAGGCGAAGGGCGCTCTCTTTTCGTTGGGAAGTGAGGTCTTTAGCGGCTTGTTCTGTGAGGATGTGTGCTTGTTCTAAAGCATTTGCGGCGGTCTGGACCTCTTCGGAAAGATTTTCAAGCCGTGAGAGTTCTGCTTTAATTTTAGTATAATAAGCTTCGATCTCTTCAAATGTTGAGCCATATTTTCGTTTCATGCGCGAAATGGCGTCCAAGCGATTTTCTAAAAACTGGAAAGTATTGGGGTCGTTATCGATATTTTGTGAATAGGATTGCAAGAGGCGCAATGCTTCTGAAAGTGCAATTTGGGACTCATGGATCAAATGGGCGGGTTCGCTAAAGCTGCGATCGTAAGCAAGAAGAGAATCGCAGGTTTTGCTAAACCGGGATAATTGAGGCAGGACCGCAGAAGCGCTTTCAGAAAGTCCTTTGAGCATCATTTCGATTTTTTCTGAAATTTCTTGCGCGTTGGCAAGACGCTGGTATTTTTCATAGACAGCCTCTTCTTCTGCTTTCTTTAGTCCGACGGATTCAATGTCTTCGAGTTGCGAGCGCCACATCTCCTCGTCTCTTTCCCGACGTGAAGAAAGTTGTCGTAATTCCTCGACTGTTTTGTGGAGCTCCTTTTCCTTCGCATAGGCTGCTTGAAAAGTTTTAAGATTGCCTTTAAGTCCTCCGAAGAGATCGATAAGGTTGCGTTGGGCATCGCTGTGCAGGAGCAAATGATGTGTGCGCTGGCCGATAAGGTCGATGAGCTCTTCCCCAATTTTTTGTAACAAGGGGAGCGGGACCATGCGGCAGTTGATAAAGGCGCGGTTTTTTCCTTCTTTTGCGATCTCTCGGCGGATCACGAGGAGTTCTCCAGGATCGATCGACAGGCCGGCTTCTTCGAGCATCACTTTAAGATGCGTGAGCGCTTCTATTTCGAAGGCTACTTCGATAAAAGCCCGATCGCAGCCTTTGCGGATTAGGGTGCTGTCAGCGCGGCCTCCCAAGGCCAATCCAATGGCTTCAATCAGAGCAGTTTTGCCTGCGCCAGTTTCTCCTGTCACAACATTGAAAGAAGAACTGAAATGGATTTCACAAGTATCGACGAGAACCAGATTGTTTAAGATTAGGGATTTGATCATCTCTTACCAGAAGATTCTAAAATTTCCTCTTTTGTCTTGAAGTGGAGCTTAGCGACTTGCTCTAGAATTTGGGACCCAAATTTTTGGACAAGTGCCTTGCCTGCTTTGATGACTTGGGGCGAGGCCCCTTTCGGAAGCTCGATCTCGAATTGTTTGCCTAAATGCTCTAAGCCCTCTAGAAAGGCAGCGCGAGCCAAGATAGAAGCAGCGGCGACGACGGGATCGGCCTCTGCGCGGTGTCGCTGTGTCAATGAGACTTGGATTTTTTTTTGCTTGAGCGCATTGATGACGACATGTTCGCTCGCAAATTGGTCGATAATGACCTCGGTACAGCCTGTCTTTGTGACGAGTTCTGAAATTGCTGTGGCGTGTCCCCAGCCTAAAAGCTGATTCAGATTGTGAAAGCTGGCATAGAGTTCATTGTATTTCTTAGGAGAGATGAAGACGATCGCATGAGGACAGATCGTCTTAATTTTGGCGCTGAGTTTACGAACAACACTGTCGGAGACTCGTTTGCTGTCGCGAACACCCAGTGAAAGAAGTTCTTTGATCTTCGCTTCGTCGGCTTGAACTCCAGCAATGCACAAAGGACCAAAAAAGTCGCCTTTTCCTGACTCATCGATCCCGATGTGAGGGGTCAAATTGACTTGTGTTTCGGGATAGGAATAAGCAACCGATTGCAGAATTTCAGGCTCAAGATAGAAAGTGATGAATTCCTCCATATCTTTGCCCTGAACTGTTAATTTTCCGGAAGTATAGAGAGTGCAAGAGACCCCCTTTTTTTGGGCGGAAAAAACAGTATAAGACGGGGTCGTCATTTTGAACCCTTGTTCAATAAGGTCATTGCGCAACTTATCGGCAAGCTCGAGGCTGATCATGGCGACAAAACAAGAACTTTTTTCAGATGACATGTTTTAAGATCATGTGGCAGTGGCGGTCAAACTCTATTTATACTTATTTTCACATTGATTTCGAAAAAAAACAAGATTAGAGTTAAACTCTGTAGTGCAAGTCTGTTTTTTTTCTGCTATACCGAAACAACATGAAGAGAGGATTATGAGTGAGGAATTAAAACGTGTCGGGGATGTCTTCAGGGCAAAGCGCAAGGATCTGAATCTTTCTTTGAAAGAAGTCGAGAATTCTACCTCGATCCGTTCTGCATATCTCGAAGCGATTGAGGAGGGACAGATTCACGAATATATCTCAGGAGTTTATGCTCTGGGATTTATCAAACAATATGCGCAATTTTTAGGACTGGATATCGAAGGGATGATCCGAGAAAATCCTGCCGCCTTTCGAATGCCGGCGGAAAAGCATGAATTTTCTTATGGGATTGGTACGTTGGAAGTCAGGGGCAGCATGGGAGGAGGAGTGAAGTGGCTTCCTAATCTTCTTTGGGCAGGAGCTGCAGCCCTTGTGCTTATTATCGCTTGGTATTTAGCGAAGTTCCTCGGCATTCTCTAAGGGTGCGTTAACTATAAACAAATTTTTTTAATCATTATGTCGACGCCACAATTCACTAATCGACTGATCCACGAAAAATCCCCTTATCTTCTGCAGCACGCGCATAATCCTGTCGATTGGTATCCTTGGGGACAAGAGGCGTTTGATCTGGCCAAGCAGTCTGACAAACCCATTTTTCTCTCCATCGGTTATGCGACATGTCATTGGTGCCATGTCATGGAACAGGAGTCTTTCGCCAATCAAGAGATCGCTAAATTGATGAATGACACTTTTGTCAACATTAAGATCGACCGTGAAGAGCTCCCTCAAGTCGATAGCATCTATATGGAGTTTGCCCAGGCGTTAATGTCCTCAGCAGGAGGGTGGCCATTAAATTTGATTTTAACTCCAGATTTAAAACCTTTTTTCGCAGTGACCTATCTGCCGCCGGCAAATCGGCGCGGCCTGATAGGAATGAAGCAATTTATCCAGCACATTAAACAGCTCTGGCAGAGCGAAGAGCGGAAGCAGCTTGTCGATCAGGCGGACAAAATTGTCGAAATTTTTGAAAAGTCGGCAAAAACAATCGGCGACACAATTCCCACGGAACAAAATCTTATCGCAGCCGTCGAGGCAATGTTTGAAATGGCCGATCCTGTTTACGGAGGATTAAAAGGGGAGCCAAAATTCCCCATGGGCTATCAGTCCGTATTCTTGCTCGAATTTTCTCATGGGAAAGGCGACAGCCGTGCCCTGTTTTGCGCTGAGCTGACTTTAGACATGATGCTGCGCGGCGGGATATACGATCAACTCGGAGGGGGATTTTCTCGATATGCTATCGATGAACGATGGACCATTCCCCATTTTGAGAAAATGCTTTACGACAATGCTATATTGGCTCGCACTTATCTCGATGCATTCAAATACACTAAAAAAGAATCCTATCGCACTGTTTGCGAACAAACCCTTGAATACATCTTAAAAGAGATGTCGCATCCAGAAGGAGGATACTACGCTGCTGAAGATGCAGATTCCGAAGGACACGAAGGGATGTATTACACTTGGACCTTTCAAGAAGTGCATGAAGTCCTTTCCAATGAAGAAGCGGAAATTTTCTGTCAATATTATGGGATTCTTCCGGAAGGAAATTTTGAAGGCAGGAATGTCCTTCACATTCCGACTCCGATAGAAGAATTTGCCGAATTGCGCACTATTCCCGTTGAAGAAATCCATGCGCTCTTGAGCAAAGCCCGAGAAAAAATGCTCAAACGGCGACAAGTGCGCCAGCATCCATTTAGAGATGATAAAGTTTTAGTGTCTTGGAATGGACTTATGATTGACGCAATGGCCAAGGTAGGATCCGCCTTAAAAAAAGCTCCGTTTAAAGAATCCGCAGTCAAGGCGGCAAGCTTCATTAAGACGCATCTCTGGAAGGAAGGGCGCCTTTTGCGAAGATGGCGCGACAATGAAGCGCGCTTTATGGGCGGAATCGACGATTATGCCTTTTTGATCAAAGGGCTGATCAGCATGTTTGAAGAAGGCTATGGATCCGAGTGGTTAAAATGGGCAATTGAACTTGCTGACGTGCTGCGAAAGGAGTTCAAAGCGGATGAGGGGGCTTTCTATTATCATTTAGAAGACTCTGCTTTATTGATCAGAAAGTGCGAGTACTATGATGGCGCGGAACCGTCGGGAAATGCTGTTCATTGTGAAAATTTGCTGCGGCTTTATCAAATCACGCAGCATGAAATCTATTGTAATGATGCCGATGATATCCTTAAGGCGTCTAGACAGTACATGCACATGTATCCTCCGGGTGCATGTTATCATTTGATCGCTTTGCAGCGGTATTTGGATGTGAGGGCTCCTACAATTATCATTGCTCTGGACGAAGAGGGCAGTTTAAGAAATGAGATCCAGGAAATCTTGAGCTCCCGTTTTCTTCCCCACGCTTCGATTGTCTGGAAAGATCCCAAAGACGATCTGTTTTCTGCTTTGATTCCCGCACATGTTGATAAAAATCCGATCGATGGACAGACTGCAATTTATATCTGTCGGCAAGATCGCTGTGAGCCCCCCATCATTGAAAGGGGAGAGATTTTGAAGGCATTGGAAACCTTGTAAGGAAGAGGAACAACATGACTCGAGCGCATATTGGCGATTATCTGCTCATTCAAGAACTTGGCCGAGGGTCCATGGGGGAAACTTTTCTGGCAGAACATCGGTTTCTAAAACGGCTGTTTATTTTAAAAATTTTGCCGCAAGAACTTGCCTCAGATAGTGAATTTATCAAAAGATTTGAGAAAGAAATTTTATCACTTTCAAAACTTGAGCATCCCCACATTGCGAAAATTCACAACGCCTCTTCTTCTGATGGAGTCTATTTTCTTGTCTCCGAGCCCATCCTCGACGCCGCCAACCATACGACAAACCTCTCTCAATATTTTATCAAAAAACATTATCGGCTTCCTGAAGAAGATGTGTTTAGGATTGCGCATCAGATTGCCTCCGCCCTCGATTTTGCCCATGCAGCAGTTCTAGGCAATGAGTCCGTTGCTCATGGATCGATCAAGCTTAACAATATCGTCGTCAAAGAAAGCAAAGATGGGCTTCACGTTTATCTGACCGATTTTGGTCTTTCTCGTGTGATTGGACCACTTGCGGCGTTGAGTCGGATTTATCACAGTGTTGCGACAATGCTTGCCTCTGGCGTCGGCCTAATGATTCAAAGAGCCGGATTTGATAAGTATTCTACAGGTCCCTGGGATACGGGAAAAGCTGCGGAGCTGCACCGCTCTTTTTGCCAGAACTTTGTGTTTTTAGCCCCTGAGCAAAAAATGATCGGCCATCCCAAATCATGTCCAATCAAATCCGACATTTATGCTTTCGGGGTGTTGCTCTATTATTTGCTTACAGGAGAATTTCCGGAAGGCTATTTCGAGCTGCCCTCCAAAAAGGCACCTGAGCTGAAGTGGAATTGGGACCTTCTTATTTGCAGAACATTGCAAACCGATCCCTTGAAACGTCCTGAAAATTTATCCGCGAAGGTCGAAGAGCTATTGACCTCTACATCTCACACTTTGCCTCGTGTGCAACTCCAAAAACTCAAAACCATTGCTGAGGAAAATGTAGAGCATGCTTCAAAATTTGCTTCTTCTCCGGCTGGGACTTCCCTATCTGCGAATCTTTCCTCATTACAAGTAAAGCCCCTCCTCAAGCCAAAAGAGATTACCCGTCCCTCATTTGAAGCCGATCCGGGCGCAATTTTTCAGACAGAAACGACCGTCGCTCCTTATAAACCCACACCGCAAGAAGAAAAAGAGATCGAGCCTCTTCAAACGGAAATGATCATTGTCCCCGCAGGAACTTATTTGCGCGGGAGCAGTCATGGAGGACGAGACGAAATGCCGCGCCATACCATTCATCTCCGTTCGTTTGCTATCGACTCTCATCCGGTGACCAATGAACAATTTGCCTTATTTCTCGAAGCGATGGGTGGAGAAAAGGATAGCAATAATAACGATATTATCCGCTTAAGAGATTCGCGAATTAAAAGAGCGGGCGGAAGATTGAGTATTGAATCAGGTTATTCTAGGCATCCTGTTGTTGGAGTCACTTGGTATGGAGCCATTGCTTATGCGAAATGGGTGGGAAAGCGTCTTCCCACAGAAACAGAATGGGAAATCGCATCTTATGGCGGGCGCGAGGATTTCACCTTCCCCACAGGAAATCAAGTGGAGCGTTCAGAGGCCAATTTCTTCAGCTCTGATACGACGGCCGTCATGAGCTACCCTCCCAATGGATTTGGCCTTTACGACATGGCAGGCAACGTCTATGAGTGGTGTCAGGATTGGTACGATTATCATTTCTACGATATGTCCGTCCAAGAACCTGACAATCCACAGGGACCTCTACAAGGTGTTTATCGTGTCTTGCGGGGAGGCTGTTGGAAAAGTTCCAAAGAAGACTTGCGATGTGCGCATCGCCACCGCAATAATCCCGGAGTGATGAATGGCACGTATGGATTCCGGTGTGCCGCCGATGTCACCGAAGAGTAGAACATTTTATTTTGACCAGTATACCGAAATGAATTCAAGATTTGGGAATTTGGCAAGGAGGCGCCCTGAATTTGAGCCAGTGTATGCGGCGCCGAAGCAGCACAACTTGAATAAGTTGTGCGATGCAGGCGGGCTCAAATACAGCGGCTGCCCGACGTAGCCAAAAACCAAATCTTGAGTTCATTTCGGTATAAATGGGTTTATATATTGGTTGCTCGTGGGCTCGTTCTCCGTCGGACTTCGTCCCGTTGGCAAGAAAGAACACAACTCAAGATCCAACACAAGCAAGAGCACGATGGGCGAATACGCGATCGGATAAAGGCCATTCTACTCTACGATGAGGGATGGACACCGCAGAAAATTGCCAAGGTTTTACTGAGTTAGGTTTTTTCGCTGTCCTGCCTACCCTTGCGCCAGATTCAATATTAGGCCAATCTTTCAGGAGCCGTGTCAGGGATAAGTTCAGACCTGTCGAGGCGCCAATGACAAATTAGCTTCTTGTGACATATGTTTAAAGACTACATGAGCACGACGGATGGGATCAACGCAGAGCCGCGGAGACGCGGAGACGCGGAGAAAATTGAAAACAGATTGACAGAGCAGGTAATAGATGCTGCAATCGAGGTCCATCGAACATTGGGTGGTCCAGGGTTGTTGGAGAGCTTATATGAACGTACGTCCTTAAAAACTCATGGCAAAAGTTGAAGACCATTTTGATCCATGCCAAACTTACCACTTATCGATCTTGATTGGGCACGGATCGAAATGGTCTTCAACTTTTGCCAAAGTCTTCAAGGAAGTTAATGTACGTGCTACCAGTTAAGGTGTGGCCGGAGAGGCTGTTTGATAACGCTCATGAACAAATTGTGCTAAATCGATCGGATCCCCTCGAAACCACCGACTCAAATACTCCCAAAAGCTCACGCCAAGTCTGGCGCATGTCTGCTTGAGCGTCTTGATCCTACCAGTATTATTACCAGGAGCTCCGCTCCTCGCCTTGGGGTTTCCTCCTCCTGGCCTGAATTTAGGTCTTTTAGGCGTTTTTGTTAGACGTGTGATTTCATCTTTGAGTTCTTGCACTGTCTTCTTCAAAGAGACTATTTCCTCGCTCTGCTCCTGAACAATGTTACTACTTACCTCCAAATTTTTTGATGAGCTCATTTCTCAAGAGCTGCTGATTTTTCATTTTAGGAATCAAATTCTGCATACATTTTTGGCTTCTGAATCTTCCATTCCATCCAATAGCCAATTTGTTTACCAAAACCGTATAAATAAATAATGGAATTAGCAAATTTCATTTCGCAAAGATCTTTTAAAGGTTCCACGTTTGTTAATTCTTCCACCTTTGACCAATTTTTGATATATGGATCAAATCTGCTAATTGAAAAATCAGCCCAATCATAGAAGCATAGGACACCTTTTCCAAGTAGAGAACCTCCATCTACCTCTAGCCAAGCCCCCTCGATAAAAATTTTTAATATTTTTTTTTCAGGAAAAAATGCAATTTTTTCGATGTCGAAATCTGGGAACGAAAGATTTTTTATTATATTTTCATCTAAAATTTTCATTCATTACCTCCATATGGAATATGAGCCTCATTAGAACGTCTTTCAACTTGTTGTAAATATTTATTCAAAGGATTTCCATTTTTATCGTATAAATGTAAATTTCGATCACTTGAGGCATGCCGCGATAAGGTCCATCTGGATGAGGGTGAATGTATTGGATGAGTCGGATGTTGACATGGCTTAAGTTGTTTGTAAGAAAATTTTGCAATTCCCTCTGTAACACATCGGCCTGCTTTTCTGCATTTCCGACCCGAATAAATCAGCAACCTCTTCAGTAGTTCGTTATTGATTAAAAAATTCCCTTACAGCGATATCTAAATTAGACATCTTGCATAATAAGATGTCTAAAAAAGATAAATCCTCGAGGGGAATGGGGAAAAATCACAACACAGTGATCCACTTAAAAAAAAGAACTCTTAAGCGCGTCTTGGGAGTTTTTGACCTTTTTGCCATTGGATATGGAGACTTAGGTTCATCCATTTATTACGCTTTAGGTGTCACGGCGCTTTTTGCACTGGGTGCGACGCCGGTGGCCCTTGGCTTGGCAGGAGTCGTTTTTATTTGCACTGCCTTGACTTATGCGGAGATGTCAGCAGCGATCCATGAATCAGGCGGATCCGCAAGTTTTGCAAGACATGCCTTTAACGACCTCATTTCATTTATTGCAGGATGGGGGCTTCTTCTCGATTATATCGTGACAATTGCGATTTCGACTTTTGCTGTCGGTCCCTATCTTTCTTATTTTTTTGGGGAGTTAAATAAGACGCCGGTCCAACTCGTCTTTACAATTGCACTCATTGTGATTTTGCTCGCAATGAATATCATCGGTGTCAAACAATCGACGCGGATTAGTCTGATTTTAACGGTCATTACTGTCCTCGTACAAGCTGTCGTTATCGTAGTTGGACTTAGCTCCTTGCTCAATATCGATTTTATCATTGAGCATATCCAGATCAACGTTCCCAATGCTTCCTGGTCGCCAACCTGGAGCGAATTTTTTAAAGGCGTGGCAATGGCGATGGTTGCCTACACAGGCATCGAATCCATCGCTCAACTTGCTGCAGAGGCACAGCGCCCAGTGCGCACAGTTCCACGGGCTGTCGTCTTAACGATGCTGGTTTTGATCGTCATCTATCTCGGGATTTCAGTTGTCGCGCTTTCAGCAATTTCTCCCCAGGATTTGGGCACAAAATTCATCTTGAATCCCATTGCGGGAATTGTCGATGCCCTACCCTATGGGAATAAAATCTTATCTCCACTGATTGCACTGATTGCTGCAATTGTGCTTGCCGTAGCGGCCAATGCAGGATTGATGGGGGCATCGCGTCTGGCATTTAATATGGGAGAGTTTTATCAATTGCCGCGTTTTTTTTACGCGATCCACCCTCGCTTCCGTACCCCTTTTGTATCCCTTGCCTTTTTTGCCATTCTTGCGGGTTTTGTCGTACTTGCCAGTCGAGGGAGTATGGACTTTCTGGCTGACTTGTACAACTTTGGCGCCCAGCTCGCTTTTCTGTCTGCGCATTTATCATTAATATCTTTAAGGATCAAAAAGCCTCATCTAAAACGCCCATTTCGATCTCCGTTGAATATTCCTTTTGGGAAATTTTCTATTCCTTTAACTGCGATCGTTGGGGCGATTTCCAGCCTTGGCGTATGGTGCCTCGTCGTCATCACTAAACCTCAAGGACGTTATTTGGGGTTGGCCTGGATGACTTTTGGTCTTGTCATGTATTTCAGCTATCGCAAAAGACGCAAGCTGAAACTGACAGGCCATGTGGCCATTGAGCAAATCGAAATTCCAGGTTATGAACCCATGGAGGTAAAGAAGATTTTAGTTCCCACCCGCGGTGGCTTGCAGACAGAAACTGTGCAAATGGCCTGTGAAATCGCTAAAATGCACAATGCAAAGATCACTGCGCTTCAAGTGATCGAAATTCCCTCTTCTTTTCCTCTGGATATTCAAATTCCACACCGGATGATGGTGTCAGAGGCAATTCTGAAAAGAGTAGAGGCAATCGCGAGAGAAATCGGTGTAGAGATCGAGCTTTCTATCATGCGCTCGCGTTCTATTCCTGATACGATTTTAGAAGTGGCCAAAAGAGGGAAATATGACCTCTTGGTTTTAGGGGCATTGAGATCGTCCCAAGAGCCTAAAACTAAAGGAATGGGGTTCACGGACAAACTCTTACGCAAATCCTCTTGCCGCGTCTGGATTTGCGCTAGCGAAGCTGATGGGAAAACCAGCACGCTTTTTTAACCTATTTTTGTACGTCCTTAAAAACTCATGGCAAAAGTTGAAGACCATTTTGATCTATGCCAAACTTACCACTTATCGATAAATGCAAAGCCTGGCATGGATTCAAATGACATTCAGTGCTGGGGTGTAAACTTTCTTTCAGAAATTCACAACATTACCAGTAAAAAATCCAGTATGATCCAGTCCCCCATTATCTAGAGGCAGCTGCCCTCGTTTTTTCTTCCGTTTCCTAAAAGGATTAAAGAGCTGACGCCTTTGCGAATAAATTGTCTCGCCAATATTCATTGCGGCCCACGCTTTCACTTGTTTTTTGTTACAGGTTCCTAGTGCTGCTTGAACAGTTTCTAAGTCTAACTTTCCCAGACAGGCGGCCAATGACAGCACAAAAGGGGTAAATCCGTCCTTTGAGTCTTCATCCATCAATTGCTTTAACTTACCAAAACTAGACTCAATAATTTCTGTGCTACCTAAAGCCACTTGATCGAGGTCTTTTGTCTGATCAATCACGAAATCAAGGATACTGCCTGCAAACTGATCAGCACGGACCCCTACTTGCAGGTTCTGTAGCTCTTTTTCCAACTCCTCTGCAGTTTTGTTGTGGAGGTGTTCTGTTCGAATTTTTTGTCTTACGATTCTCCCAATGAGCAACATCTCGGATATTTCCTTGATCATAGGCTCACTGGATCTGACCCATCCAAATTGCTCAAGCAATTCCCTCAAGTCCGCCTCGCTCTTTTCGACCTCACAATTCTTCTGTTCTATTTTTTTCTGATGTTCATTTTCCATTTTTTTGAGGTGATCTAGAATTTTATTTGCCCAGCCGGTTAGTTCGTCAAGATTCATATATCTAGCTTTACTCCTCTGACTCGGAGGGCATAGTGCTGCCCATTTCGTCCATTGGAGTTTCTGCTTCATCTGAGAGGCTTTCGACGCAAATTCTGTCCATTCAAGTTCCGCAGCTTCCACCCCCAACAAGTTGGCTATTTTGTGAGCAATATCATTCATTACGGGAATTTTTCTGCCTTCGGCTTCTTGGACGCTCTGCGTATACAATCTGGTTGCAGATACAATATCCGATCCTTGATCATGACAAAATTGTCTGTATTGACCTACTGTCTCTTCACTTTTCTTGAGAATCTCATAGATGATTGGGCCACTTGTTTTTTCCAAAACCTCCAGGTGCAGAACGTGTACGTCTTCAAATGTCAATGCCTTAGCTTTCAAAAAAGTCGTAGCCCGTACGCCCAGAATCAAAAGACATTTTTTTGAGCCAATCTGAATAGATAAATCGATCATCCCAATCCAATCATTTGATTTCTGAATTGAGGTCAGCTTGTAATAACCCACCTGCAAGATCCAATCGCGAATCGCAGTATGAGAGGGCATTTTGCATTGTAGCCAAAAATAACAGCGAATGAACGCCTCTCTGGCTCCGCGAAGGCTTAGTCCTCCTGAAAGAATCAATAGGAGCGATATCAGGATAACAGTTGCCGAATAGCGCCGACGAGGGATTTTTTTGTCTTGTTCCCCCGGGAGGCTTGTTGCTGCATCTGCCATTTTTTTTTAAGTTCTTCGAACTCTTTAGCATGGGTAACAGCCTCTTGTTCGCGTAATTTTCTTTCTGCCTCGATCAAAGCCTCTTTTTCTGCGATTTCATTTTTTAAGGCTTTATTTTCTTGAGTTTTTTCTTCACACTTCTTTTTCCACTGGGCTCTACTGTGCTCAAGATCTAATGCTTTACCCTCTAGTGCCTTAATTTTTTCTGCTTTCTCGCGATTTCTCGCTTTGAATTCATCGCGACTCTCGCAAAGACGATGGCTTCGCTTACGCCAATCTCGTGATGGAACATTCATAGAGCTGCTCTCCTAAAATTAAGACGAGCCATTTTGCATGATTGTTTTAACAGAGTCAAAAAAATTTCCTTAGAAGAGAATTTTCAATATCCCCCTACAAAGTATTGCATCAATAAAGCCCGATACATCGAGAGCGGCTCTTCCTGAGCCGATCTCGATGTATCGGAACAGCGCCGTAGGACGCTGGGAATATAACTGGGATGAGTCAGAGGGTTTAATATCAGAGGGGGGATGTTACCGTTTCTTGCCGGAATTGTTGCTCAGAGAAAATTTCAAATATGGATCAAAGTTTACACCCCAATTCAGTGCTTGCCATAGGTTTTTGAGGACGTACCTATTTTTAACCTAATTAGCTGAAAATGAACAATTAGAGTTAATTAAAAAATAGCCTATCTATGTAAAATATAATTTATTTTTTTATTAATATATTTTTGTTTTTTAATTCTCTTGTTTTAAGATATAATTAAAGAATGAAAGGGTTTTTTATTAAATAATGAATAATTTTATAGGTGTATATTTAATAGGTGTATTATGTCAAATATAATTTCTTTAATTAGTGATCGTCGTGTTCTACCGTCATTTCTGACCAATGAGGAAAATGCTTTGCCTCAGCTTGAAGAGGAAACTAAACAGATTGAAGAGGAAACTAAACCTCCACCTGGGAGTCATTATGCTTCAATGGAGGCCGTGGGTGGTTTGTCTTTTTCAAATAACTCAGTTTCCCCAAGATCCTCAAGCCCCAGCAGCTTAGCCTCCTCAGGAGGCGGCCGCAGCAGCCTAACCTCCTCCTCAACGTTGTCCTTATTACGCTCTGGAACACCTTCTTCTCGCCCTGGAACACCTTCTTCTCGCCCTGAAACGCCTTCTTCTCGCCCTGGAACACCTTCTTCTCGCCCTGAAACGCCCTCTTCATCTTCGAAATTTGATGATTTTTGTAAGCAAATACTAAATGATCCCACTTCTTGCAACCAATTAAAAGCGAAAGAAATAACACCGGGAATTATTAAAGTCAACAAGGTGGACTCTCCTTTGGGGCAAGGGTACATATTAGATGCGTCTCTGCAGGGCAGTCCTATTCTCTATACTCATACAAATACTTCTTTAGCGATTGGAAATTTTAAAAAAACAACAAATGCTACTATCTATTATCTCACTGAAACAGGCGATCTTGAAAAAAAGGAAATTTCTCGACAAAAACCCAAGAAAGTCTTTACTCGTACAAAAGGAGCTGTTGACCCTATTTTTGACGAGGCTATACTTCAAAAAACATTCGCTTCTTGCGATAATATCACAACAGTATATGATGTCTTTGAATATCTAGGAAAATTTAATTGGCAAGTCTTTATTTATTCCAAGAGATGCGAAACATCTTTGGAAAAGCAAATAGAAAGCAAATTACTTACTTCTATAGAGAAGGCAAAATATGTTGCTGAAATTGCTTCAGCTTTAGTCTATTTGCATGCTAAAGGATATTGCCATAATGATCTTAAGCCAGATAACATTCTAATAAATGATGGAGCGATCCAAGTAATTGATTTTGGACAGACAACATTTTTTGGTTTACACCCAAAAGAGTTATGTCTAAAAATCGTGGCTCCAGAACAACTAAATGGCAATGTTGTCTGCAATAGCAAGACCGATATTTATCAATTCGGTCTGACTTTATGGAGTTTGTACCATCCTAAGCCTCCATGCCTCAAAGGTTATTCTCATCTTCATAAAGATTATGAGTATCCTTCATCGGATATGTTTAGCGATTGGCCTGAAGAAACAGAACCCGAAGCTCGAAAACTGACTATGCGATGCTTAAGTGAAAATCCGGAAGAAAGGCCTTCAGCCAAAGAAATAGAAGATCTATTCAATAAGCCTAGCATATAGAATGATAAGTAAGTCCTCTTAAATGTTTAAGAGGACTCAAGTTCTGCAAGACACGCCTTTTTAGAATTATACGGCGCGCGGTTAGGTTTGGTGAATTTTGACAGGCTGTGACTTTGCCAAATCGATCCTTCTCGCTCGCCTTGCTATTCAGCAATGGTCTCGCTCGTTCGGCCGCTTCGCTTCGATTTTGCTTCGTCTCGCAGAGTCAAAATTCGCCAAACCTAATCGCGCGCCGTATTATTAAAAAGTAACATATATATAAAATATAATTTATTTTTTTATTAACATATTTTTATTTTTTAATTAGATTGTTTTAATATATAATTAAGGAATGGAAAGGTTATTTTAATTAAAAATGAATAATTTATAGGCACGTTATGTCAAATATAACTTCTTTAACTACTAATAATTGTCCCCAATCGCCGCCATCTTTGCCTCAGCAGCCGCGGACTGTATTATTGCGGACTATTAGAGAGGAAACTACGCCTTCGCAGACTGGAGGGGAAAGTACATTTCAACCTAAGAATGGTTACTTTTCAGTAGGGTCTGTCATTAAATCACCTCCTTCAGATGAAAGCCCAGATTCCTCAACCTCCAGCGGCTTAACCTCCTCCTCAACCTCCTTAACCTCCTCCTCAAACTCCTCAGCCCCCTCAACCTCCCCAGCCCTCTCAAGGTTCCTCTCATTGCCCCGTGTACAGCCCCCTTTACCTGAGGACACACTTTATGCTCGTTGTAAGCAAATACTGGAGGGGCCGCCTCCTTGTCACGACACTTTAGGAGTGATATCCATAGGAGAAGGAACTTTTAAAGTCGATAAGAAGTACTCTTTTTTGGAGCGAGGGTACGTATTAGTTAAGTCTTGCGAGAAGGGTTTTGTGGGTTCTGTTATCTATGTTCATAGAAATAAGGTTTTGGGGGGAGGAGGTTTTAAAACAACAACAAGTGCTACAATGTATTGTCTCACTGAAACAGGCCTTAAACAGAAGGAAATTGCTCGACAAAAACTCTACTGCTGCAATCGTCGCTCACAAGAAGCTGTGGATTCTCTTGTTGCCGAGGCTCAGTTTCAACAAGGACTCTCTTGCGATCATATCATAAAAATAGTGAAGTGGGTTGAATATCCAGGAAAACGTGGTCCGCAAGCCTTTATTTATTTCGAGAGATGCGATACATCCTTGGAAAAGAAAATAGCAAATAACTCACTCACTCCTAAAAAGAAGGCAAAATATGCTGCTGAAATTGCTTCTGCTTTAGAATATTTGCATAATAAGAGGTACTCCCATAACGATCTTAAGCCAGATAATCTTCTAATACGAAAGGAAAAGATCAAAGTCATTGATTTTGGACATGCAACACTTTTTGGATACCCAGCTTACTTATGTAGAAAAATCAAAGCTCCAGAACAATGGGAAAACGGTACCTGCAATGATAAAACCGATATTTATCAATTCGGTCTGACTTTATGGAGTTTGTACCATCCTAAGCCTCCTCTGGACCTCAAAGGTTATTCTCATCTTGATGAAGATTATAAGTATCCTTTATCGGATATGTTTAGCGATTGGGATTCAGAAGAATATCCCGAAGTTCGAGCACTGATTGGACGATGTTTAAGTGAAAATCCGGAAGAAAGGCCTTCAGCCAAAGAAATAGCCGTTCTATTCAATAAACTTGCAGCTATTCAATAAGATGGCAGGCAACGAGATGGCCGGCTGTAGATTCTTTGAGTTCGGGGTGCACTTCTAAACATTTGGGCATCGCATGAGGACATCGGCTGGCAAAAGGGCAGCCTCTTAACGGATTCATCAAACTGGGGACTTCTCCAGAAAGCGGGATCCGGTTCCGTGTGCGTTCTAGCAAAGGATCGGGCAGAGGGATTGCGGAGAGCAGAGCTTGAGTATAGGGGTGTTGAGGATGGCGATAAAGTTCTTCGGAAGGGGCGATTTCGACAATGCTTCCTAGATACATGACAGCGACGCGATCAGAGATATATTTGACCATAGCCAAATCATGCGCGATAAATAGATAAGTCAAACTCAGCTCTTTTTGGAGAGCTTTAAGCAGATTAACGATCTGGGCTTGAATGGACACATCAAGTGCCGAAATGGGTTCGTCGCAGATAAGGAAATGAGGCTTTAGTGCTAAGGCTCGGGCAATTCCGATCCGTTGTCGTTGTCCCCCTGAAAATTCATGGGGAAAGCGTCCAAAAGCTGTTTTGCTTAAGCCTACCATTTCGAGAAGCGAGGCGACATATTTTTTGATGTCGGCTTTAGCGATCAAGCGATGGATGCGCACGGGTTCGGCGATAATATCGCCCGCTGTCATCCGAGGATTGAGAGAAGAATAGGGGTCTTGGAAGATGATCTGTGCGTTGCGCCTAAAAGAAAATAATTCTCTGCGGCCCATGGAGAGGAGATTTCTTTGCTGATAAAGGACCTCTCCAGAAGTCACTTGTTCAAGACGAAGCAGGCAGCGCCCCAGCGTTGATTTACCACAACCCGATTCGCCAACTAGCCCCAATGTCTCTCCCTGGCCGATGGCAAAAGAAACATTGCGGACAGCAAGCAGCTTTTTTCCTTGGAGGGAATTGCAAAACTCCTCTCCAGCAGAAAATCGATGATTTTGGCGCCTGTTGCCAGAACTCGCACAGCGGGTTCGGTTGGCGGCGGCGAAAGCATACTTGGATAAGTGGCTGCGAAGACACGAGAAGGTCCGGGGAACCTTCGCAGTGCAAAGCAGGTGAGCGAAGGAGCGAACCGGGGCCGAAGGCAGCCGCCGCCAAGGCGACAGGTGCCAAAAGCGCGATTTTATGCGGCGAGGAGTTTTGCAATTCCCTCCTTGTACATCGAACTCTTTGCATAAATTTTTCACTTCGATGAGGGGGTTCATCTCTTTTCTCCTCTTAAGCGGTGCTTAAAGCAGGCGCTGAAATGTGCGGGATTCACTTCGACAAGAGAGGGGTGATTTTCGGCGCAGATCTTCATAGCATCGCAGCAGCGGGCGCAAAAGGCGCACCCTTTGAGGGGATGGATTAAATTTGGCGGTGTTCCTTCGATGGGGGTAAGAGGATGGTCTTTAGGTTGATTTAATCGGGGAATCGCTGACAGAAGGCGTTGTGTATAAGGATGTTGTGGAGAAGAAAAGAGCTTTTCAACAGAAGCGGACTCGACAATTTGCCCCGCATACATCACCATCACTCGATCGCACATTTTTGCGACCACACTCATATCGTGTGTGATGAGCAGGATGCTTGTCTTCGTCTTGTGTTGGATGGCTTGCAGCAAATCGAGGATCTGGGCTTGAATTGTCACATCCAATGCAGTCGTAGGCTCATCGGCAATTAAGATTTTGGGTCTGCAGGCAAGGGCGATGGCAATCATGACCCGTTGGCGCATGCCTCCGCTCAATGTATGGGGGTATGCGTCAAACCGTTCTTCAGGATGTGGGATGCCGACTTGCTTTAATGTCTCGATGGCGATGGCTAGAGCTTGATCTCGCGTGGCCTTTGGGAAATGCCGTAAATAACCTTCCGCGATTTGCCGGCCAACTTTTATTGTGGGATTGAGGGAAGTCATCGGATCTTGAAAAATCATCCCCATCTCTTTACCGCGGATTCCTTGCATTCTTTTTCTCTGAGAAAGAGAGCAGATTTTCGCCCTGATAAAGAACTTCTCCAACAAGCTTAGCATTAGAGCGCGGATTGAGCTGTACTAGTGCTTTGGCTGTCGCAGTTTTGCCGCACCCTGATTCTCCGACAATCCCTAAAGTTTCACCTTCGAACATGAAAAAATCGATTCCGCGTACGGCGTGAAAAACCCCTTCTGCGGTATGGAACTTCACATGCAGGTTGCGCACTTCGAGTACTTTATTCACTTGCGCAACCTCGGATCAAGGGCATCTCTTAAACCATCTCCTAGTAAGTTAAAGCTAAGCATTGTCAAACTGATAAAGATCGCTGGAAAAAAGAGACGCCAAGGATAGTAGCGCAATGCAGGCAGTCCGTCACTTGCCATTGTCCCCCAGCTTGCAATCGGCGCTTGGACGCCGAGGCCGAGGAAGCTTAAAAATGCTTCTGCAAAAATTGCAGAGGGGATCGTCAAGGTCAAAGTGACGATGATTGTCCCCATCGCATTGGGAATAAGATGTATAAGTAAAATGCGGCATCGCGAAGCTCCAAGGGCGGAAGCTGCTTTGACGTAGTCCTGTTGTTTGATTTGTAAAACTTGGCTACGTACAATCCGCGCCATATTGATCCAGCCTGTGATTGTTAGGGCGATGATGATCGTCGTAATCCCGGGACCGATGATCACCATCAAGAGAATCACAACCAGGAGATAAGGGATAGCATAAAGGATATCGGCGATTCTCATCATCCACTCTTCAATTTTTCCACCGAGCAGCCCTGAAGCTGCGCCATATAAGACACCAATGACAAGGTCTACAAATGAAGCTGTGATTCCGACGAATAAAGAAATGCGCGCTCCCCACCAGCAACGCGTGAAAAGATCTCTGCCTAGTTCATCGGTCCCAAACCAAAAGGTCGAGTTGGGAGCCTCGTTTTTAAGCGATAGCTGTGTTTCATAGTAAGTATATTGAGAAACATAGGGGCCACAGATCGCCAGGACAAATAAAAGCAGAAGCGAAGCCAGGCCGAACATCGCCAGTTTATTTTGCTTCAATCGGCGCCATGCGTCTTGCCAATAAGAGATTGCTGGAGCATAAACAGTTGCTTCATTGAGCCTATTTTTTTCGGCTTGGCTTAAAGGTGAAAACAAAGAGGGATGTTCCAGAGATAAATCCTCATTTTTTTAATTGAATCTTCGGATCGATCAAGCAGGATAAAAGATCGACTAAAAATACGCATAGCATCAGGATCGCGCTGTAAAAAATGGTCGTTCCCATGATCACAGTATAATCGCGATTGGTAATGCTTGTGACAAACCATTGTCCAAGCCCGGGAATGCCGAAAATTTTTTCAATGGCAAAGCTTCCTGTGAGGACGGCTGCGGTCAAAGGTCCAAGATAGGTGACAACGGGTAAAAGGGCATTTCGGGTGACATGGAAAAGGACGATTTGAAAGGAATTGAGGCCTTTTGATTTTGCAGTTTGAATGTAATCCTGCTGCATCACTTCGACCATATTGGCCCGTGTCAGTCTGGCGATGAACGCCATGGGCAGGGCAGCAAGAGAAATTGCGGGCATAATCGTTTGAGAAAAATCTCCCCAGCGGGCGACGGGGAGTAGATCGAGTTTCATCGCTAAAAAATACTGCAAGAAGCTTGCCAAAATAAAACTGGGTACAGAAATGCCGATGACAGCAATCATCATCATCAGATGGTCCTGCCACTTTAAATGGTTGAGGGCGGCAACGGAACCCAAAGTAATCCCCCCACAAACTGCAAGGCACAACGCTTCCATGCCGAGGCAAAGGGAGACAGGAAATCCAGCAGAGATAATCTCATTGACACTCCGTCCTTCGTATTTGAAGGAGGGTCCCAGGTCAAAGGTCAATATTCCTTTAAGGTATCTTTCGTATTGAATGTAAAGAGGCTGATCAAGGCCATAATGTTTGCGCATCGCTGCAAGAATCTCTTCAGGGATTGCTCTTTCTTGTACGAAAGGATCTCCAGGAATTGCGTGCATTAAAAAAAAAGTCAACGTCGCCACGGTGAAAAGGGAGATCAAAAGAATACTAGCTTTCTTAGCGAGATATAGGATCATCTACCTCCACGTAAGCCCATTTGAGATCAAGATCGTTGAATGCGGAGAGATAGATTCCTTTTACATACGGTTTTTTGACATAGACTCCTTTATAAAAGTAGATGGGTGCAATCGGCATGTCTTCCATCAAGATCTGTTCTGCTTGCTTGAGTAGTGCCATGCGATGGTCGGCATTGAGGCTCAAGTCTGCTTCGTCGAGTAACTCGGAATATGTGGGATGAGTCCATTGCGAATAGTTGTTGCTGCTCGATAAATAGCGGTAGAAGTCCAAAAAAGTACTGGGGTCATTGACGTTGGCCAAACCTCCCATACGCGCGACTTGGAATTGATGATGGCGCAATTCATCGAGGAAAACTTTCCATTCTTTATTTTCTAATTGGACACGGACTCCGAAGGCTTGATGCCATTGCTCTTGAATGGCCTGTGCAATCTTATGATGGCCGGCTAGCGTGTTGTAACTCAAAATAATAGGCGGCAATGCATCGACGGTTGTACCCAATTCTTCTAAGCCAAGGGCAAATAATCTTTTTGCTTCTGCAATGTCGTTGTCTTGAAAATAGGGATGAGCTGTTTTCCACATGGTTAGCGGAACCAAGCTCATCGCTGGGGTTTGCCCCATTTGCGTGATGTTGTTGACGATTGCTTGCCGATGGATTGCCAATGTCAATGCTTTTCGAATGTTGGCATTTGTAAAAGGAAACTTTTTGACATTGAAAATGTAATAATAAGTGCCTGAAATATTATAGCGTTCAAGCATTCCTTTTTTTGCGAGCGTTGACAGTGTTTCCGTCGGGAGATTGGATAGGGGATAGCCGGCCCAATCGAGCTCTCCATTTTCAAACATCGTCAATTCGGTCGTTTCATCTTCAACTAAGGTAAACAAAACGCGTTCGAGCTTTGTGTTTTCTTTATCCCAATAATGGGGGTTTTTCACCATGACAATCGCATCGTGATGACGCCATTCTTTTAAGAGAAAAGGGCCATTCCCAATATAATGATCTTGCGTCCAGTTGGGATATTGGGTGGTGATATGAGATGGAGTAGCAAAAAAAGCATGTGTCGCAAGCGCTGAAAGAAAATAGGGGACAGGGTGTTCTAGTTCGACTTGAAGCGTTCTATCATCCAACGCTTTGACTCCAATTTCATCGATAGAGCAGCGCTGCGATTTAGCGGCCTTGCCGTTCTTAATGATATACAGATCGATGGCAAATTCGCAGGGAAAAGCGGGATCGAGAACTTCTTTCCAGGTCTTCTCAAAATCATAGGCTGTGACGGGCCTGCCATCAGACCATTTGGCCTGGCGCAAGGTAAATGTGTAACATTTCTGATTGTCTGAGATCTCCACTTTTTCAGCAGCTGCAGGGATAGGGCAGTGAGTAGGATCGATTCGCATTAAGCCTTCAAAGCACATTTTTAAAACGGAAACGGAAACAGAATCCGTTGCTTTGCGCGGGTCAATGGTGGGTGGCTCAGAATGAAGGTTTAGGCGGAGTTCTTGCGAAGTGGGGTGATAAGCATGATCTTTTTTGCCGCAAGCTATAATAAGAAGTAATACAAGCGCGAGTCCAGATAAGGCCCATCGATTCATGTGATCCTTGTCGTATGATCAAAGCAGACACTATAAACGATTTGAATTTTTCGTAAAGCATTCTTCTAAACAGGGGTATAAACAAAAGTAGCGCTTATGGTGCACAGCACCACAAGGCCGTTTATTCAAACAGGTAATCGATCAAACCGTCATTTGTCGGTTTTATCGTCTTGTCCCCGAGTACCCAATTTGCAGGACAGACCTCTCCACTATTTGCATAAGTGATCAATGCATCGAGTGTGCGCAGGACTTCGTCGACATTGCGCCCAATCGGAAGGTCGTTGACGAGTTGATGGCGGATAATTCCTTGAGGGTCAATAATGAACAGACCGCGATAGGCAACGCCTTCTCCTTCACTCAAGACTTTGTAGCTATTGGAAATCGACTTGTTGAAATCGGAGATCATCGGATATTCCACACCTTGAATTCCACCCATTTTCTTGGGAGTATCGAGCCAGGCAAGGTGGCTGAAAGCGCTGTCTACAGAGCAGGCCACTACTTGAGCATTTCTTGCGGCAAATTCGTCGGTCTTTGCTTGAAAGGCGTGAAGTTCTGTCGGACAGACAAAGGTAAAATCTAGGGGATAAAAGAGAAGGACAACATATTTTCCACTGAAATTTTGTAGAGAAAAATCATCGACGATTTGCCCTTGAACGACAGCGCTTGCCGAGAAACTGGGGGCGGGCTGACCCACGAGTAGGCCGCAATCAGGCTTGCTGCAAAACCCTTGCGCCACAGGGGTGTACATCATTTGAAAGCATAAAAATAATGAGCTGAACAGTATCGAAATTTTTTTCATAATCACTCCAATATTTCGGTTGTGTCGGTATAAAAAAGATTTTTTTACACAAAAAAACCTTTCTGTGAATTAAAATATTAAAGCGAATTCTCGAAAAGAGTTTTTTTCAAAATTCACTCAACCTTTGAGAGGGTTTCAAAATTTTTTCTAATTGCATCTACCCTGGGGCGTTGTATAGTTTTCTTGCGATTTATTAGAGCTCGCTCTAGAATTTTTCCTTATATGGAACGTTTACAAAACTTTGGCAACAAGATCCATTTCGTCAGCTTGGGCTGTGCCCGTAATCTCGTTGATACGGAAGTGATGCTGGGCATCTTGCTCAAATCCGGCTATGAAGTCGAGGAGCATGTCAATCAAGCAGACTATCTCGTCGTCAATACGTGTGCCTTTTTAGCTTCGGCTAGAAAAGAATCTTGCGATACGATTGAATCACTTTTCGATGCAAAGAAAAAAGAAGCTAAGGTCATTGTTGCCGGCTGCATGGTGCAAAAGCATAGAGAAGAATTGAAAGCCCAATTCCCTAACATCCATTATTTTTTAGGATCGGGGGACATGGAAAAGATTTTAGAGGCTGTTCAATCTTCTGTCCAAGGTGAGGCTGTCACCTCCGCACGCAGCTATCTGGAATGGGGAGAGGTTCCGCGTCAGCTCTCGACTCCAAAAAATTACGCTTATCTCAAGATTGCAGAGGGGTGTGCGAAACAGTGTGCCTTTTGCATCATTCCGAAGATTAAAGGACCTTTGCGAAGTAAACCCCAAGAGCGGGTTTTAAAGGAATTCGATGCGCTTCTTGCCCAGGGCGTTCACGAAGTGATCTTGATTGCCCAAGACTTGGGAGATTACGGTAAAGAACGCAAAGAGAAGGCAGGTTTGGAAAACCTTGTTCGCGAAATGCTCAAACGAAAAGGAGATTTCTGGCTCCGCTTTTTATACTTATATCCTGACGAAATTACAGAAGATCTGCTCACATTAATGGCATCGGATTCTCGCATCTGTGCTTATTTAGACATGCCGATCCAGCATATCAATGCCACGATGCTCAAGGCGATGCGGCGCAAAACCTCACGCGAACAGATCATCTCTACCATTCAAATGCTCCGCGCTAAACTTCCCGGTGCGCTCATTCGCACCTCGCTGATGGTTGGCTTTCCTGGAGAGACAGAAGCGCAGTTTGAAGAAATGGTTGCGTTCGTTCAAGAGTACCCTTTAGATAACATTGGAATCTTCAAATATTCGAAAGAAGAAGAGTCTCCTTCTGCAAAAATGGATAAGCATCTCAGCGAAGAGGTGAAGCAAGCTCGTTTTGAAAAACTGGCCGCAGTGCAGAGGGAAGTCGTCCGCAAACGCAATCGCACCTATATTGGAAAAAAGTTAAAAGTCATCGTGGAGGGATATCACCCGGATTCTCCCTACCTCATGCGTGGTCGGTTCTATGGGCAATGCCCTGAGATCGACGGTCAGGTTATTATCAACGATGGGCG
This sequence comes from uncultured Verrucomicrobiae bacterium, assembly GCA_963718565.1. Taxonomy (GTDB): domain Bacteria; phylum Chlamydiota; class Chlamydiia; order Chlamydiales; family Rhabdochlamydiaceae; genus CAJCIW01. Next base: position 783,529 of record OY970364.1, on the reverse strand, counting down.
CAAAGTCGATGCTTTTGGCAAATTTTATGAAGTTGAAATTACGGATGTTGCCGACTATGATTTGATCGGCCGGGCTTTAAGTCCTTTAGCTGCAAAGAAAACATCCTCCTCCCATTTAAGTAAACTCTCTTTAACAACCTGAGTTTTGGGCTTATTTTATAGTAGGTTGTCGTAGATTTTGAGGCAATTTTTGCAAATTTTGGTGCGTTCAATAGCTGGAGGCACCTATGGACGCGCCAAAATTTGCAAAAAGTGCCTTAAAAGATACGGCAAGATACTATGAAAGAAATCCAAAACTCAGGTTAACATCTCATGAGTGATCGAAAAGTCACATTGAAGCCTGGAAAAGAGAAGGCGCTGCGCAACCGCCATCCTTGGATTTTTTCTGGTGCAGTCGATTCTATGCCTGCGTTTGAAAATGGCGAGATTCTACCTGTTTATAGCGCAAGTGGAGAATTCCTTGCGAAAGCCTATTTTCATCCTGCAAATTCCATTTGCGGCAGAATTCTGACATTTATTAACGAACCGATTGAACATGCGATCGATCAGCGCATTGCAGAAGCAATTGCTCTTAGGGAAAAGATGTTCGATCGGGAAAAAACAAATTGTTTCCGCCTGATCAATGCCGAGGGCGATGGGCTTCCCGGCCTCATCATCGACATCTACGATGACCTTGCCGTCGTTCAAGTGAATACCTATGGCATGGAACGTCTCAAACCTTTGATTGTCGAAACACTGAAAACAAGGCTGAAATTGCGGGGAATTTTTGAAAAATCGCATTCTACGGCCAGACGTCAAGAAGGTCTTTCCGACTCGCTGGGATCCCTTGATGGCGAATGCCCTAAAGAGATTCTTGTCAAAGAAAATGGAATATTGTTTCTTGTCGCGATTGAAGAGGGACAAAAAACAGGCTTTTTTCTCGACCAGCGTGAAATGCGTCAGCTCATCTATCGTTTAAGCGCAAGAAAACGCGTTCTCAATTGCTTTTCTTATACCGGCGCATTTTCTCTTTTTGCCTTAAAAGGAGGGGCGGATGTTGTGACAAGCATCGATAGTAGCGAGGAGGCATGCCGTTATGCAAGAGAAAATACGCTTCTCAATCACATTCCGCTCTCTCAGCATGAAGTCATTAAAGCCGATGTGTTCGATTATTTGAAAAGCTCAAAGCAGCCTTCCGATATTGTGATCTTAGACCCGCCGGCTTTTGCCAAAAAGCGACAGGATGTCAACGATGCGTGCCGCGGCTATAAAGAGATTAACCGGCGTGTCCTAGAGATAATGCCGCCTAATTCTTATTTACTGACCTGTTCCTGCTCTCATTTTATCGACGAGGACCTCTTTCAACAGGTCGTTTTCCAAGCAGCGATCGAAGCTAAGCGCGAAGCTGTGATCTGTTCTCGGCATATTCAAGCGACAGATCATCCCGTCTCCCTTTTTCATCCCGAGGGAAAGTACCTAAAAGGACTCCTTCTTCATATCAGCGCAGTGTAATTCATTGTAAGTCAATCTGTTATGTTATTTTTTGGCAATCTTTCCTTGACTTGATGAAAGAAATTTGCTATTCTATCATTAAATGAAGGAAACATTAACCCTATTTAAAATTAAGGGGAACGAAATGAACGAGCAGCTGTTACTTCAAGTTTTATTAGGGGAATTCCGAGAAAAACTCAATCTTCTCAAAGGCATCGTTGTTAGGGATGCACAATTTCCGAACGCTCCTAATAAAATTAAGGTTGCGATTGGGATGCGCCGTGTGGGAAAAACTTACTTTCTCTTTCAGCAAATTCTGCAATTGATTAAGGACGGAGTGAGTCAAACAGCCATTTTATATCTCAATTTCGAAGATGATCGTCTTTTGCCATTGAATGAAAAGAGATTGGCAAATTTAGTAGATTCATTTTATTCCCTCTATCCTGAAAATCACGACAGGAAATGCTATCTGTTCTTGGATGAAATTCAAAGTGTCGACAACTGGCCTATCGTCATTCGACGCTTACACGATACCAAAAACGCGGAAATTTTCTTAACAGGATCTTCGGCCAAATTGCTCAGCAAAGAAATTGCAACAAATTTGCGAGGGAGGTCTTTAGCGATTGAAATCTGGCCTTATAGCTTTAATGAAGTGATGAGAGCGAAAAAAATTTCAATCGATCGAAGTTTGTACGATAAAAAAACCCAAGACAACCTCAAACAGATATTTCATGATTATTTATCCAAGGGAGGATTTCCTGAAGTTATTGCCTATGATCCTGATGCCAGGCAGAAAACCTTACAAGATTATCTCGATGTCGTCATTTATAGAGATATTATCGAAAGGCATAAGATCAAAAATCCCACTTTAATCAAATATATGATTTTATCAATCACTCATAACGTTGGTAAACCATTTACGGTGAATAAATTTTATCATGATTTAAAAAGCCAAGGATATCAAACTGGGAAAGATATCCTTTATGAGTATGCAGATTATATTGAAGATACTTATCTGGCTTTTTTCATTTCTATTTACGAAAAATCCATTCGAAAAAGACAAACAAATCCAAAGAAATTATACGCCATTGATCCTGGTATGATCAGGGCATTAACCTTAGATTATGAAAATGATCTTGGAAGACTTTTTGAAAATATTGTCTTTATTGATTTGAAACGTCTTGGCTGCAAAATCAGTTATTATCTGACATCTGATCGTTATGAGATCGATTTTCTTGTCCAAACACCTCGCGGGCATAAAAAATTTTATCAAATTGTTTGGGATATGCAAGATGCAAAGACAATGGAACGTGAAAAAAGAGCTCTGGATGCAGGAATAAAAGAGCTCAAAATCGATGGAGATATTATTTCTTTAGATTCTTATTTGCGCGAAGGAATAAAAATCGTACGTCCTTAAAAACTCATGGCAAAACTTGCTCACTGACTCTAATTGCTGGTAAAGAAACGCGGGAGACGGGGCTTGAACCCGCAACTTCTGCCTTGACAGGGCAGTGCTCTAACCAATTGAACTACTCCCGCACGATGCGTAATAAGAGAAAGTGCTCTATACTGCGCCCAACGTGAAAACACTCATAGTTTAGAGTGCACTATAATTTTTCTCAAGCACTTTTGCCACAATTATCCCTATAAACAAGTCCTCTTTATGAGCCTTTGCGCTTACGATCATTCTCATTCAGAAGACGTTTGCGCAAGCGGATGAAGTTGGGGGTGACTTCGACAAGTTCGTCGTCTTGGATGAAGTCGATCGCTTGTTCTAATGTAAATGTGCGCGGTGGAGTGAGAATGATGTTCTCATCGCTGCCGGATGCACGGACGTTAGTGAGCTGCTTGCCGCGAACGACATTGACGACAAGGTCGTTGTCGCGAGAATTTTCTCCGACAATCATGCCTTCATAAACTTCGTTTCCTGGACCGACAAATAAAGAGCCGCGCTCTTGGATGCCAAAACAGGCATAAGCTGTCACTTTGCCAGGTCCATTGGAAATGAGGACGCCATTGGGTCTTCCGGGAATATCGCCCTTATGCGGACCATAGCTGTCAAAGACAGCGGTGAGGATCCCTAAGCCGCGGGTGACGGTGAGGAAGTTGTTGCGATATCCCATGAGGCTACGAGTGGGGATTAAGAATTCAATGCTGGTAATATTATGTTCATTCGTATTAAGAGCGCGCATTTCACCTTTGCGGCGAGAAAGTTCTTCAATGACGGTTCCCGAGTATTCTTGGGGGACTTCGATGTGAACAACTTCGTAAGGCTCTTGGAGAACTTTTTCGACCTCTTTAATAATGACCTGTGGCTTAGAAATCGTAAATTCATAACCTTCGCGGCGCATCGCCTCGATCAGGACGGCCAGGTGGAGTTCGCCGCGTCCACAAATGCGAGCAGAGTCATCGCGATAATTTTCCTCGATTTTCAAAGAAATATTTGCTTTTCTTTCTTGAGAAAGACGGTCGCGAAGTTTGTTCATTGTGACATGCTTGCCATCTTTGCCGACAAAAGGGCCATTATTGACCATCATTTCCACAGATAGGGTCGGTTCAGCAAGGGTAATAGGAGGCAATTGGACAATGTGATTAGGATCACAAAGAGTGTCGCCGATGGTGATTTCAGGAATACCTGAGATGCTGACGATATCGCCAACACCAGCTTCGTCCATCTCGACTTTTCGCAGACCATGATATCCTTCAATTCTTTGGACTTTATGCTGAGTAGGATGACCGTTTTTATCGACTTTTGTGATGGGATCGCCCCTGCGGATTTTTCCTTCTAAAATGCGGCCGCACGCTTGGCGTCCGACAAAATCATCATAGCTTAAAGTAGCGGCTTGCATGAGAAAGGGGAGTTCGGAATTGCCTGGGGGGTAGGGAACGGCCTTGATGATCAGCTCGAACAGCGGACGCATATCGGTACGAGGATCTTTGAGGTCCATGACGGCAAATCCCCCGAGTCCTGAAGCATAGCAGATAGGGAAATCAAGTTGGTCATCATTAGCCCCGAGTTCAACGAAAAGGTCAAAAGTTAAATTTAATGCGCGGTCGGGATCAGCGTGGGGCCGGTCGATCTTATTCAAAACGACAATGGGCCGAAGGCCGATTTTAAGTGCCTGAGAAAGGACAAAGCGCGTTTGCGGCATTGGACCCTCTTGAGCATCGACGAGGAGCAAGACCGAGTTGACCAGTCCGAGCACGCGCTCGACCTCGCCGGAAAAATCGGCATGGCCTGGAGTGTCTATAATATTTATTTTAAAATCTTCGAAAAAGACGCTGGTATGTTTTGCAAAGATGGTAATTCCACGCTCTTTTTCTTGGTCATAGCTGTCCATGACCCTTTCAGGAATTTTTTCATTATCGCGAAAAACATTCGACTGCTTAAGCAGACTGTCGAGCATGGTGGTTTTTCCGTGGTCAATGTGAGCGATAATGGCAATATTGCGAATTTTTTCTGACTTAAACATAAGCGGGTAATTCCGAAATTTAATTTTATAGAGGGATTTTAAGAGAAATGATAATTAAATACTAGCTGCTTTTGCTTGAAAAATAACGAGTTATGCAGGTATACTCCTTTAAAATTTTAGGGCGTAGTATATAAGAAAGATTTAAAGTCCTCTTGAAAAAAGAGGGGGAATCCCCATGCAAATTGCCTCTGAAGAAGAGATGAAAAAAACCGTGGATGCTGCCGCTACCGCGGGCAATTTATTGGAATCAAAAACCTCGCATTTGCATGATCTTTTACAGGAAAAATTAGAGCAAGCCTTCCATAAGCAAACCTCGACGGTCTTCCTTCACGATATTGTTAAAATAGCTTCAGAGCATTCTCCCATCGACCTTGCCTACGCAGCTTCACGTCTTCCACCTGATGCGCGTCCAATGATCTATGAAAATCTGTCAGGGATTGAAGCCAAGATCGATTTTATGGTGAATACGGACAGCAGTACTCGTGTCGCGATTTTGCGCCATATTAGCGATGCAGACATGAAAAAACTATTGGAGCATATGCCGCCAGATGAGGCGGTCGAGGTCTTAGAGGATATTTCGGAGCGCAGATTTCGTCGCGTCGTCGAAATGCTGGAGACGAGCAAAGCATTGAAGATTCGCGAGATCAAAAAGCACCATCGCAACACGGCTGGCCGTTTGATGACCAATGAGTTTTTTGCCTTTTCCATGGATGTGACCATTGGCCAGGCTTCCGCTCATATCCGCGACAATCCAGGCATTGACCTGACGCGTCAGATTTTCGTCTTGAACCAAGCCGGGGAATTGCAAGGATATGTGCCCGCGCGCAATGTGATCGTCAACCCGCCTCATTTGCCTTTGAGGCAAGTCATGAAATCAATCCTACATCAGGTAACACCAGAAACCTCACGAGAAGAAGTGGTGGATATCGTGGAACGCTATAAAATTTCGGCCCTTGCTGTCGTCGATCCCAATCATCGGATGCTTGGCGTCATTACTTATGAAGATGTCCTCGATGCCATGGAGGATATCGCCGATGAAACGATTGCTAATATGGCAGGTACGGCAGAAAAGGTCAGCGAACATGAACCGCTCTTGAAACGCTTCTTTTCCCGGGCTCCCTGGCTTGTTGTGACGCTCTGTGCAGGTCTGATCAATGTCGGCGTGATGTCCTCCTTTCAAAATTATGAGGGAGGGATTTTAACGTTTGTCATGTTCTTTGTGCCTTTGATCACAGGAATGTCCGGCAATATCGGCCTCCAATGCAGTACGATCCTCGTCCGCAGTATGGCGCTGGGATTTATTTCTCTTGGAAATAGAGGAGAAGTGGTGCTGAAAGAGCTGTTAGTGGGTATGACGACAGGGACTGTTTTTGGAATTCTCTGCGGGATTGTCGTTTATGCGCTTGACTTTGCCGGCGTATCCCGAGTGGACGTCAGTCCCGCTGCAGTAGGGATGATTGTAGGAATTGGACTGACGGGGGCTTGTACGGCAGGGACTGTTCTTGGTGTGTTGTCTCCCTTATTTTTTGCCCGAATCGGGGTAGATCCTGCTGTAGCATCCGGTCCGATCGTGACAGCCTTTAACGATTTTCTTTCTATGTCCATCTATTTTCTGATCGCGATTGGTCTCAGCGCATTTGTCTTTTAACATGAATTCTCTAATCCAGTTAAAATTCTGGCTTGCCTTATATCCAAAACATAAATTAAATTTGTCACTAATTTGCTGAATGCCTCGTGCTATCTCAGAGATTGATTATCAATGAGAAACGCGATCTTAGGCGGGTATCGTCTAAGGTCGGAAATAGACATCTTGCGTAACCTGCTTTACCTGAAAAAATCGATGATTTTCCCGGCCTTTTGATCCTCTGCTGCGAGACATGCTTAAGGAAGTAGACGGATGCAGCAGAGGATCAAAAGACTGGGAAAAGGGCGGTTTTAGCAGGTGAATGAGGTTATGCAAGATGTCTAATATACCGGTTTATTAAAGAGGGAATTTTTTATGAAAAATGGTTTCTTAAGAACTTTTCAATATCTTTTGTTGCTCATGCTCGCTTTTTCCCTGCATGTCAATGCAGCTCCTAGATCTGGCCCTTCTACAAGGCTCTCCGGTCATGTCCCAAGTAAAGCGGTCCATTCCGCAGTCTTCCTAAATCGTCTTGAAGGCAGCACACATGTTCCTGTGACTTTTGTTTTGCCCCTGCGCAATCAGGAGGAACTTGCAGAACTCATAAAACGCATCCATGATCCAGCAGATCAGCAGCATTATGGCAAATATCTGACTACTGACGAATTTATCGAGCGATTTGCTCCCACACAGGAAGATTATGACGCAGTGGTCGCTTATGCCAACAGCTTGGGTTTGAGCGTTAACAGCGTACATCCTAACCGAACACTACTCAATGTTAGCGGCAGAGCAAAATCCGTTGAATCGGCTTTTAGTCTTAATCTTCATCAGTATCTGTCGCCGAATGGTCGGCAATTTTATGCTCCGAACAATGATCCTAAGGTTCCAGTCGCCATCGCTTCCATAATCAAGGGAATTGTTGGCCTAGATAACCATGCCAAATGGAAACCTTTTCACCATCGAAAAGAAATGACTTTGGCACCCGATGCCGCCTCCCAAACATTTCCTTCTGGCCCTGGAGGGGGTTTTTCTCCCAGTGATCTTGTGAAAGCTTATAACCTCTCCGAGGTGTCAGCAAATGGAACGGGTCAGAGCATTGCTTTATTTGAACTTGCGGGCTATCAAGCTAGCGACATCCATACATACACAAGCTATTTTGGACTCCCCTCCGCTAATTTGAAAAACATTCCAGTGGATGGCGGGAGCTCCTCCGGTATTGACGCAGAAGTTACCCTTGATATCCAACTTGCGGTTGCATTGGCGCCAAGAAGTACAATCTATGTTTACGAAGGGCCCAATTCCAATCAAGGTGTCCTAGACACATATAATCGGATTGCTACAGATAATCTTGCTAAACAAGTGAGCACATCTTGGGGTTTAGGCGAGGATTTAGTGAATGCTCAATATCTTCAAGCGGAAAATGCAATTTTCCAGCAGATGGCAGCCCAGGGTCAAACGATTTATGCCGCTGCCGGCGATAGCGGCGCTTTTGATGATTATGCTAACAATTCCTCGCAATCTCTTGTGGTAGATGATCCTGCTTCTCAGCCTTATGTTGTCGGTGTTGGGGGGACTAGTCTGAGGGTGAATGCAGAAACAGGTGCTTATCAGATGGAATCGGTATGGAATGACGGCCTCGGCAATGGAGCAGGTGGGGGTGGCGTAAGTACTGTGTGGCCAATTCCATCATGGCAAACAAATGTGTCAACCGTCTATTCGATGACCCATCGCAATGTCCCAGATGTTGCGCTTAATGCAGACACAAACACAGGCTATGCGATTTATTATGACGGCCAATGGCAAATCTATGGAGGGACGAGTTGCGCGGCACCTCTGTGGGCAGCTTTTACCGCTTGCGTTAACCAATCACTGGTCAATGCTAACCAGCCTGTATTAGGATTTGCGAATCCAAGACTTTATGCAATTGCGAATGGGATGTCGTATGCAATGGATTTTCATGATGTGACAACTGGCAATAATTTACATTATAATGCTGGTGTGGGTTACGATAATGCTTCAGGATGGGGTTCTTTTAACGGAGCCAATTTATATGCAAGTTTAACGAGCTTAATGGCAGCTCCTGTTTTGAACATGGTCTTTAAACACGATGCTCCTTTCACCGAAGGAGAAATCGGTGCTTATCGAATCGTTGTTTCTAATACAGGAGAAAGTCCGACTTCAGATCCTGTGACGCTGACTGTTTCTCTTCCTTCTGGACTCACTTATGATTCCTTTAATGGTTCAGAATGGGTGATGAATGAGAGTGCACTGACTTTCACCCAAAGCAGCATCTTGAACCCTGGTTCGAGCTATCCGACATTAGTATTGAATGTGAATGTCGCTAGTGATGCTCCGCATACAGTAGTGCCGTCAGCTACTATATCAGGAGGCGGATCTGCTTCCCTTACGCTTGAGAATTTAACAACGACCCAATAGCAAGCAAGTTTTAGCATTGCATTCCCGCAGTCTCCATGACTGCGGGAAAAATGTGCATACAGTTCAATTAGAATTGCCTTTCTTTCCTTGACCATTTAAGATTCCCGCCTCGTACTATTAACGAGGTGTATATGGGCGAAATAGAAGATGCAATAGACAGTGGTTTTGAATGGTTTGAGCATGGGTTAAATACTGCTGGTTACCTTCCGATTGTTTCCACGGTTTCAGGGTCACTCAGGGTTAGTTTCGGGAAGCTTGAAGTGATTGGAGCGATTGTCGTTGCCGCGTTCATAGCGATCAAAGCGCTTTTCAATCCCGATCCTATTGAAAAATATCTCCAACTGGAAAAAGCAACTCAAATCTTGGTCAAGTATTCCCTGCACGGAGCGGCAAACGTTTTACGCGGTACTCTCGAGATCTTTCCACTTCTCAGCCTAGTCACATGCCTTCCTTATGATCTTTCAGGAAAACGCTTTGCTTATGTTCGGGAAAGCTATCCAGGTACATATCTTCTCCAACAACTTGGATCGTGAATAGAAGTGTTGAGGCTAGGCATTGAAGTAATGCCTAGCCTCAACACTTTTATTTACACCCACCAGGGCCTCGCATAAACTTTTTTTTCTAGAGAACAGCTTTGGATCTATTTTGGAAGGGATTCTCCAGGATGGATGACGCCGCATGAGATTAAGAATTTAAAGGCATCCTCGACAGACACATCGACGGGCAGGGCGAGTTTTTTGGGGGTGAGCAAAACGAAACCAGACATCGGATGAGGAGCTGTGGGAACAAAGATAGCAAGATCCGTATGAGGTTTATCTTTCTGGTTGAAAACAGGAGGGGTCTCTCCAGTCACAAATCCCACAGCCAAGGCATCATGATGGGGAAAAGGAAGAAGAACGGTTTCCTTAAAAGTTTTTTTATTTTCTTGAAACATCGCTTTAGTAATGTCATTGCTCAATCGATAGATCGTTCGGACAAGCGGAATATGCGCAAATAAGCGTTCAGGAATTTTTAAAAAAACATTGATCAAAAACTTCTGTCCGCAAAATCCGAGAAAAAGAATCAGGAGTAAAAGTAAAATAAGAGCAAAGACACGGCTTAAAAACAGCACTAGAGCTTCATGATTGGCTAAACTCAGCCCCAGATTTTTTTCATAAGCGAGGATTATCGCTTCGGTGATTCCAGCTAAAGGGGCGGTGAAGAGATGGAACAACCATGAGACAATGATAAACGTCAGAGCAATCGGAAGAAGAGTGATAAAACCTGTGAAGAAGTATTTTTTCATGGATGTCGTGGTTGAGCTTTAGGCCCAGAAGATTCAGGAATGATGACACCACATGAGACGATATATTTGATCGCCTCTTCAGGTTTCATATCAATGATGATGAGGTCAGCGCGCTTATACATCAATAGAAAACCTGTCGTTGGATTCGGCGTTGTCGGAACTAAGACCGAGACAAGGTCTTCTCCAGCAGCGCTGGAGCAGATATGGGGAGATTCACGAGAGATCAGACCAAGGACAAAAACATCTGGACGTGGAAAAGGGACCATGACGACTTGTTGAAACGATTTTTTATCGGAGACAAAAAGTGTTTTAATGATGTCCTGGGTCGTCTTGTAAACGGTATTGACGACTGGAATGCGATGAAGAATCTTATCACCCAAACGAAATATAGCGTTGATCAAGAACCATCGCGTAATCATGCCCAATCCCACTGTGAACAAGAACAGTAGGATTAAAATGATCAATTTGGCCCCGTATCGCACCAGTTGCTCTGGTGTTAAGAACAGAAAGCCTCTATTGATGATATTCAGTTTGGCTAAAACAGCAGAAACAGCTCCGATAAATGGCTGAGTCAGGAAATTGACCAAAAACACCACAACGGCAATGGTGACAACCAAAGGAAGAAGAATGACCAGGCCGGTGATAAAATGTCTTTTCATAAATATAGGGGAGGGCTTTATCCACATTGACACGAGAAAACTCGCCATTTCAAGGCTTAAGGAGCATCGTGTCACGCTATCTAGATGATTTCTGATTTTCAATATATTGTCGAGTAATTTTAGTCTTTCGGGCAGAACTGACGCATTAAAATTTTAGTATACGGCGCGCGGTTAGGTTTGGCGAATACAGCTTCCTCGTCGAACCAATTGGGAAAGAGGACCACCATGGTTAAAATTCTCAATGTCAATTAAGCAAGTCTATCTTCTTTTCCTTCTAAAGAATGGAACTCTTGTCCGAGCTGGATGGTCAACGCTGAGCAGCCAGCTGCTTTCGAGCAGGATGAGATCGACGTGGGCAAGACGCACTTTAATCTGCTCGCCAAGCTTATGCACTTTGCCACTACTTCTTCCAATGAGAAGATTTCGCTTTTGATCGAAAATAAAGTAATCATTTTCTAGCTCTGAGATATGAAGAAATCCTTCAAACATCAAATCTTGAAGTTCGAAAAAGAGACCGAAGTGTTTGATCTTGGTCACGATTGCTTTGTATTCTCGATGAGGGTCCTCCTCAAAATACTTTTGCAGTAAACGCAGTTTTTTGAGTGTTTTCACACTCATTTCGGCACGAAAACTAATCCTTTCCTGTTCGGAACAGTGGTGGGCAATTTTCTCAAGGTTAATATCCTCTGGCTCCTCGTCAAATAGCAGCCGCTCGATTATCAGATCGCTATAGCGGCGGATCGGGCTAGTAAAATGACAATAATGCTCAAGAGCAAGCCCAAAATGACCGACATTGAGAGGAGAGTATTGAGCGAGACGCATGCTGCGGATAAAAGCAACGGAGAGTTGTTGGAAGAACGGGGTTTTTTTGGCTTCTTCAAAAAGCGCTTGCAGATCATGGGAGGCGGGATCTGAAGGGACCTTAAATCCTAAAGTGCGGGCAAATTGAAGAAAATCTTCGAAGTTCTCTTCCCGAGGCACTTCATGGACACGATAAATGAGGCGTTTACCGCGGCGATTAAGTTCCATGGCTACCACTTCATTGGCTTTCAACATGAACTCTTCCACAAGTTGATGAGTGATATCGTATTCAATTTTTTTAGTTCCTTGTGGCTCTCCTTTTTCATCCGTTACGATGACAATTTCCGGGAGGGAAAAATCGATGCTCCCTCGTTCGTATCTTTTTTTTTTGAGCAAATGACAGAGATCGACCATAAGTTTAAGCGTTTTGGCATGAGGACTTTTCTTCTTGCCGTCGAGAACATCTTTAGCTTCAAAGTAGGTAAATCTTTTTTTACTCTTGATGTAAGATCTGACGACTTCTTGCTCTAAAAGTGTTCCATTTTTATCGAAGTCCATCAAAACAGAGACAGTGAGCCTGATTTCATCAGGCTTTAAACTACAGAGCTCATTGGAAAGCTCTTCTGGCAGCATGGGAATACAAGTGCCAGGGAAATAAGTGGAGTTTGCGCGCTGAATAGCTTCTTTGTCGAGCGGGCTGTTCGGAGGGACGTAGTGTGCAACATCAGCGATATGGACGCCCAAGCGATAATTGCCTTTGCGGTCTCTTTTCAATGTCAAGGCGTCATCGAAGTCTTTTGCTGTATCAGGATCGATAGTAAAGCACTCTTCTTTGGATAGGTTCCTGCGTTTTTTTAATTCTTGTGCAGAGACTTTCTTGCCATAGGATTTGGCTCGAGCCACAACGGTTTTGGGAAAAGCTGAACGCAGGTCGAATTCTTCTACAGCGGCTGAAACATCGCAAGAAGGGTTGTCGATATTTCCAATCCGATGAGCAAGCTCGCATGAAGTCGGTTCCCGTTCCGTGCCCCATTCAAGCACATTCAGAATGACGCGATCGCCGATTTTTAATGAACTTTCCTCTTTGGTGCGAACAATGACGGGCTTGGAGATGCCCAAGATGGGGACGTAGGCCATGATGTCCCCCTTTTCATTCACATGACGGATAGTTCCCGCAAGATGTTTGCGTGCGCGCTTGAGAACTGAAATAATACGTCCCTCAGGACCTTTGTCGGAGATGCTTTCTAAGTTAAGCAGCACCTCGACATGGTCTCCATCCACGGCAGTATCCGTGAGGTGTTTGGGAATAAAAATGTCCTGGGGGCACTCACTGGGATTGTCAGGGATGACGAACCCAAATCCTTTCGCATGTACGCGAAGGATACCGCTGATGAGCTCTTCTCTTTCTTTTTCAGCAATTTTTTTGGGGGGAGATTTGGCGATTTTAGCCGTTTTTTTGGGCTGTGTTATTGGAAATTTCTTTTTTGACATTAATAGATGTTTCTAAGATTGAGTTGGTGCATAAGATCATGGGGTGTTTTGTATTGTTCCGCATCGATATCAAGAGAGCGAGCTGTTTCAATGTAGGAGAGGACATCATCAATATAAAAACATTCCTCCTTTCGACATCCTGCAATGTTTAAGGCTTTTTCGTAAATTTTTTTTTCAGGCTTACGGGCGCCCACTTCGTAGGACAGGACATATCCATCCAATGATTTTAAGAAGGGGAAGCGAGAAAAAGCAAAAGTGAAATGGGCATCGCAAGTATTTGATAAAAGAAACAGACGGTGTCCATTTTTTTTGAGTTCAAGTGCGATCGAAATGACAGGGTCATTGGGTTCAAAAATATCTCCGATTGCATTCATAAGGGTTTGAAAATCAAGATTTTTTTGCGACAGCTGGCAACATTTTTCAAAAATCATTTGATTAGTGACATCGCCACGTTCGTAGGGATCGCCGTATTGGTGCATCATCGACTTGACCAGCTCGAGATCCAAGCCACAATAGGTTGCGATCTGCTCGCACATCTTTTGATGGCTAAAGAAAATCAGGACATTGCCGAGATCGAAAAAAATCGTACGTTTCATCTGTTTTTTATACGGCGTTGGTAACTCAAAAGAGTATTGGAAAGAAGGATAGCAATTGTCATTGGGCCCACGCCTCCTGGAACTGGGGTGATATGCGAGCAGAGCGGGGCTACTGACTCAAAATCGACATCGCCGACAATCATTTCTTTTCCTTTTTCAGAGATCCGATTGATGCCAACATCGATCACGACAGCCCCTTTTTTGACCATGTTACCCTTAATTAATTGAGGGTTGCCCATCGCCGCGACCAGAATATCAGCGGATCGGCATATTTCTGACAAATTTTCTGTGAGACTGTGAGCCACTGTCACAGTGGCATTGCTATGGGGCGATTTTTGCATCAAAATCGCTGCCAGAGGTTTTCCCACGATATTGCTTCTGCCCACGATAACAACGTGCTTACCGAGTATTGGAATTTGAGCGTGGGTGAGCAAAACCTGAATCCCATGCGGGGTGCAAGGGAGAAACCCGCTGCTTTCTCCAAGGAGCATTTTACCCACATTGATCGGATGAAATCCATCGATATCTTTTTCTGGATCAACAGCCCTCATGATTGCCATCGTATTGATATGCTCAGGCAGGGGCAGCTGGACAAGAATACCATCCACCGTAGGATCCCTATTAAATTTTTCAATCTCTTTTAAGAGCTGTTCTTCTGTTACTGAATCTGGCAAGATGCAATCCAGTGAGAGGATTCCCACCTCCTCGCATCGTCTTTTCTTCATTCGGATATAGGTTTGCGATGCTGGGTTCTCGCCAACGAGGATAAAAGCGAGGCCAGGTTTGCGCTGCTTCAAATGAGCGATGGCCTGTGCGACTTGATCTTGGATTTTTTTGGCAATTGCTGTTCCATCGATTAACAAGGGCATTTTATCCTCATAACTTATTTCAAGTGTTCAATCATTTTTTGATGCAACGTCCCATTGCTGGCAAGGAGTGTATCATAGAGGAATATTTTATGGGGAGAACCATCCCAATGGGTGACCTTGCCGCCTGCTTCTTCAATTAATAATTTGCCTGCGGCCATGTCCCAGGGATGAAGGCCCACTTCCCAGAACGCATCAAATCGTCCGGCAGCAACATAACACAGATCGATTGCTGCAGAGCCCAATCGGCGAATAGGGATGCCTTGAGCTTGCATCTTGGTAAATCGGTCGATACAAGAGAGAGGATTTTCATCGACGTTGTAGGGAAAACCTGTAGCCATCATGGCATTTTCACATTCAGCTGTTTTAGAAACGCTCACCCTCTTTCCGTTGAGATATGCCCCTTTTCCCTTTTCTGCGATGAACAGCTCTTGGGTCATCGGTTGATAGACAACGCCGCTGACGACCTGGTGATCGATAGCAGCAGCGATGCTGACGCTGAATATGGGGATGCTCCTTGCGAAATTGACAGTTCCGTCCAATGGATCGATGATCCAGGTGATGGGACTTTTTCCTTTGCGAATATCACCGCTTTCCTCAGCTAAAATTGCGTGATCGGGAAAGTGCTGGGAAATGCTGGAGATAATCTTTTTTTCAGAGGCTTTATCATATTCTGTGACAAGGTTCTGTTTTCCCTCTTTTAACTGGATTTCAAAAACAGTATCAAAGCCTTGGCGCAGCAAAGCAGCTGCATTCAATGCAGCCTGGATAGCAACAAAAGTCAGTTCAGAAGGGGAGGGCAAGGTCATGTTTCTTAACCTGAGTTGAGGAGTTTAGAGTAAAATGCCTTCCACCCCACCTTTTTTATATGGGCGAAAAGCTTGAGCGGGCAAGTAAACCAAAGGAAAGCATAAACGGCATCGGCCACAGGCATGATGATCAAATCAGTAAGGATTAACTTTCCAGAGAGTGGAAGCGCTCGATCAAAAATGAAGATGAGAAAGAATTGCAAAAGAGTAGAGACAACACTGATGATCACTGTGAAAAGAGAAAGTGCTATTGCCTTGTCTTCGATAAAATGTTTCTTTTGTTTATACAATAACAGCGTCGTTAAGCAGTAGTTGAGAGCGTGAACTCCAAAACGGAATTCAGAGCTCAACAAATCAATGATTAATCCGCACAGGGAGGCTATCCAAAGGGATTTGGTAAAGCGGGTATTGTGATAGAGGATGGCTAAAAACGGAGAGAAAGCGAGAAGATGCACCCTAGGCAAAAAAACGGTGCCGCAAACGGCGAAAGTCAGAGCGAGAAAAAAAGAAACAATGAGGGGGACTTGCTGCACCTTTTAAAAAGCTCCTCTATGGAAAAATAGGATCGGAATGGTTTTAGCGATTAAGCGAAGATCGAGTAAAAACGAACGCTGCTGTGCATAATTAACTTCGAGTTTAACTCTTTCTTCAAAAGTAAGATGGTTGCGGCCCGCTGTTTGCCAGATGCCGGTAAGGCCAGGGCGGACAAAAAAGATTTTTTCCATATCATCGCCCAAAATTTTAAAGATCACATCGACCTCACGTGGAAGGTAGGGACGCGGTCCAACAATGCTTAAGTCGCCGATCAGAACATTCCAGAATTGGGGAAATTCATCTAAAGAAGTTTTACGTAAAAAGTTGCCGATAGTTGTCAATCGCGGGTCATTTTTCAATTTGAAGTATGTTTGCCACTCTTGCCGAAGGTTTGGATTGCTATTTAACATCACTTCAAGCCTTTGGTCCGCGTCTCGATGCATCGAACGGAATTTCCAGAATTTGAACAGGCGACCTTTTCTTCCAATCCGCAGACTGCAATAAAAAATGGGGCCGGGGGAGCTCAATTTCACTAAGAGAGCGATCAGAGCAAAAAAAGGAAGGCCCATGATTAGGATTGTCACACTGAATAAAATATCAAAACTGCGTTTGAACCCATTATGAACAATCACTTTTTCGTCAATGTCGAGCTGCCAGGTCGCAGTTAAAGACGTTTCAGTAGAAAACTCATTGATACCGAAACAACATGAAGAATCGGTTTTTGGCTGCGCTGGACATCCCGGATTTTGATCCCGCCTGCATCGCACAACTTGTTCAGTCATATTTTTTAATAAGTTCTAAATTCAGAGGGAATTGCAAAACTCCTCGATTTTCTGTTGGCGAGGAGTTTTGCAATTCCTTCTTCAATGTGATGTTATTTCAGCATTTTTTATGGTGGGATTTTTTTTGTCTATTTTTTTCGATAGATCATTTGATCAAAAAGCATATTTAAAAGGGGAGCTGGAGAAGAAAGGTGATTTAAGTTTTCTTTTGCGGCCTGGAGAAAGATCTCAGTTTTCGCGCGAGCCTCGTCGATACCGATTAGGGAGACTGCTGTCGCTTTTGCTTTTTTGGAGTCCGAGCCGATTGTTTTTCCTAATTCTTCTTGAGTGCCCGTATCATCGAGGATGTCATCGATGAGTTGGAAGGCGACGCCGATTGCAGAGCCTGCTTGCTTAAGCAGATCCAAATCCTGGAGAGAGACACAGGAGATAATCCCGCCAAATTCTAGAGCAGCAATGATCAGCCCGGAGGTTTTTCCGAGATGCATTTGTTCTAGCATTTGCCAATCGATCGTTTGACCCTCGGAAAGAAGATCGATCATCTGACCCCCGATCATCCCGTGGGCGCCTGCGTGTTTTG
This sequence comes from uncultured Verrucomicrobiae bacterium, assembly GCA_963718565.1. Lineage (GTDB taxonomy): Bacteria > Chlamydiota > Chlamydiia > Chlamydiales > Rhabdochlamydiaceae > CAJCIW01. The sequence goes on along the minus strand of OY970364.1, from coordinate 766,123 downwards.
CTAGAGAATGGACGAGGTTCAATTTTTGATGGGCATCGAGGTGAGGAGCACTGCTCAGGAGGTCAAAAGCATAAGTCAATAAAAAATCTCCTGTCAATAATGCATGCCATTCAGGATAGACTTTGTGCAAAGTCGGTTTGCCGCGTCTGAGATTGTCGTCATCCATACAAGGAAGATCATCGTGAATCAAGGAATAGGTGTGGATCATCTCCAAGGCGCAAGCGGGAATTAAAGCATGGTCTTGAGCGATGCCGAAACTCTCGCAAACAGCAAGAACGAGCATTGGGCGCAGGCGTTTTGCAGGAGCGAGCAGAGAGTAACGCGCAGCAAAAAAAAGTGGCGAATAGGGAAGGTCATTCGATTGCGAGATGAGCTGTTGCAACTGGCTTTCGATTTTAGCGCGGGCATTATGCTGAAAAAGAGAGATGTCCATTTTTTTGTTTTTCTTGAAGAGAACAGATCATGGAAGAAAGTTCTTTTTTAGATGAAGAAACTCCAATGCCAAAGTATTCAAAGCCGAGTGCACGCATTTCCGCAGGTGAATATTGGTTTCTGCCATCGAACAGAACTCTTTGTTTAATGTGGGGAAAAATTTTTTGAAAATCGACAAAACGGAACTGTTTCCATTCCGTAATCAGAGCGATGGCATCCACCTGATGGGCTGCCTCATATTCATCTTTGCAAAATTGTAGGCGGGGGTGATGTCCCAAAATTTTGCGTGCGTTGGCAATGGCAACAGGGTCATAGGCACGGACAAAAGCTCCCTGATTTAGCAATTCCTGAATTAATGTCAGGGAGGGCGCTTCCCGGATATCATCCGTATCCGGTTTAAAAGCAAGTCCCCAGACAGCAATCGTTTTTTCGCTGATTCCGCCTTGAGCAGAAAAATAGGAGTGAATTTTTCTCACCAGGATTTTCTTTTGCTGTTCATTGACCTGATCGACGGCTTCTAGAATTGAGAGTGGAATCTCATGCTGCTTGGCAATGGAGCAGAGAGCTCGAACATCTTTAGGGAAACAAGAGCCGCCATATCCTACTCCAGCGTATAGAAATTGATAGCCGATGCGCTGATCAGAACCGATTCCAACTCGCACCTGTTTAATATCCGCACCTGTTTTTTCACAGAGGTGGGCTAGCTCATTCATAAACGAAATACGCAATGCGAGCATTGCATTCGCGGCATATTTTGTCATCTCTGCAGAAACAAGGTCCATGAAGAAGATCCGATCATGATTTTTTGTAAAAGAAGAATAGATCTCGCGCATGACCTTGGCACTCTGTGCATTTTCAACGCCTAAGATAATTCTGTCCGGTTTCATACAGTCGTTGATCGCACATCCTTCCTTGAGAAACTCAGGATTAGAGACAATATCAAAATCGATCTCTGCATTGCGATCTTTCAAGATCGAGGAGATCCGTTGTTTGATCTGATGGGAGGTTCCCACTGGAACCGTCGATTTATTGACGATGATTTTATAGTTGTTCATGCAGTGTGCGATCTGAGAAACCGCCGAGTCCATGTAAGAAAGGTTGCAAGACCCATCCTCATAAGAAGGTGTTGGCAAAGCAAGGAAACAGACATCTGTTTGCTCAACGCCATCACGGTATTCTGTCGTGAAAGAAAGCCTTCCAGCTGCGACATTGCGTTCTACAAGCTCTTTTAATCCTGGTTCGAAAATGGGCATGAGGCCTTTTTTCAAATTGGCGATCTTTTGTGCATCGATATCCAGACAGATCACATGGTGACCCATCTCTGAAAAACACGCAGCGGTGACAAGACCGACATATCCTGTTCCAACCATGAGAAGTTTCATGCGCAACCATCACTTAAGCTTAATTGACTTGAGAGAATTGCAAAACTAACAAGGAAGAGGGATGTTTCGGGGCTCATATATACCGCGCTCCGTCAGGCTTTGTGAATTTGGACTGGCTGCGGCTTTGCCCAATCGATCCTCTTCCTCAGTCATATGACGAGAACTCTATCACATTACTAAACCAAAACTCAATGTTCTCTTTTCCCATGGTTGGAAGAGGAGCCAGGGCACAGTAAATTAAGAAGAATTTTTTAAATTCACTAAAAGTTTTTAAAGTATCTCTTTTTCACATGTCGGGGACACAGCACTGCGTGTCCGATGTCCCCTGCTGGCCCCCTTGAGCTTCATCTCGCTTTGCCAAATCGCGTGCTCGTCGGGGGGCCGTGCAGAGCACTGATCCCCCCACGCGCTGACCGCGCTCTCTTGCGCTGCGATTTTGCTTTGCGATTTTCTTTCCTTGAAATTTCTCCTCGTTTACGAGGAAATCTTTCACTCAGAAAAGGTGCCCATCTTTCAAAAGCAAAGTTTTACCGCAGAGGGAAGAAAACTCCTTATCGTGAGTCACGACAATGAGACTTTTATTAAGATCTTTAGCGAGGCCAATGAGAAGGGAGTGAACTTCCTGAGAATGCGTATGGTCGAGATTGCCCGAGGGTTCATCTGCGAGAATCAGGTCGGGATCATTGCAAAGTGCCCTTGCGATCGCGGCGCGTTGCTTTTCTCCTCCCGAAAGGAGCTTTGCAAAAAAATGGGCACGGTCTTTCAGTCCGACAATGTCGAGCAGGTTTAAAGCACGCAGATACGCTGGAGAATTTTTATGAGTGGGCTTGCGTGCGATTTTGGCTGGCATGAGCACATTATCGAGAACAGAGTCATCGTCGAGCAGATTATAGCTTTGAAAAATAAAACCGATATGCCGGTTGCGCAGATTCGCAAGAGAGGTCTCTGCTGTGTTTTGTCCACAAATTTCAAGAGTGCCTCCTGAGGGTTTTTCTAACGTTCCCAAGATGTGCAAGAGTGTGCTTTTGCCCTCTCCGGATTTGCCAACAATAGCGAGCGATTCTCCAGGGTAGATCTCCAGATCAATTCCTCTCAGCACTTCGACAGGAGAAGGAGTGAGAAACTTTTTAGCGATCTGGGTTGCTTTTAGAATTCTATTCACTCGGACCTCAATATCGCGGAGGGGCGGAGGCGGCAAGCTTTAATTGCGGGAACAAGTCCTGCTAAAAGAGAAAGAAGGGGAGTGGTCACTAAAATGAAAGTCAATGCATTGCGGCTTAAAGCACCGGGAAGCGACTTTCCAAAAAACATTGTATTGAAAGCTTCGTGGCCTTGAATAAAGCTCAGGAATTGAACGACGATGTCGATATGATGAAGAGTGAATACTGCAGCAACAGCCCCAATGATGCTGCTTAAGATCCCCATGGCCATGCCGCAGGACCCGAAAATGACGGCGATGCTGACATTGCTTGCCCCCATTGTCTGCAAAATGCCGATTTCGCGTTTTTTATCATTGACGAGCAGGACGAGCAAAGAGATGATATTGCAACAGGCGACGATCAGGATGATGACGCCGATCAAGGCAAAGAGATACTTATCGCTTTGGAACTGCTCTAGAAGATCTTTAGCAAATTCATATTCTCGAAAGGTCGTGACTTTCCAGTATTTGTCGAGACCTTGGCTTTTCAAAGCTGCCAAGATCTGATGTTTAATCTCACCCGCTTCCTGGAGGCTATCAAACCAGACCAGAATGCCATTGGACTGTGTTTTATCGAGATTGAAGGATGTGCTTGAGGCATTGATCGTGCTCGTGACAAAAGGAGGAACAAGGATGCATTTATTCCCTACAGAGAGAATACCGGGATCGTAAAATCCAGAGACAAAGACCGGTAGGCGATGTTCTTGGACTGCGCTGGATGTCGTGCTCGAATAGGAAAGGTAGCCTCGATCACCCATCATCACTCCATGGTCTAAAAAGCTTTTAGCGAGCAGAACACCTGTTTCATTTTCTTCGTTGATAGGAAGGAGTTTTTGTGGGCCGATCCAAGGAGCTGCCGGACCTATACCGCGCTCCGTCAGGTTTTGTGAATTTGGACTGGCTGCGGCTTTGCCCAATCGATCCTCCCCGTTCGCTTCGCTCACCTGCTCTGTACTGCGAAGGTCTACTAGACCTTCTCGTGTCTCCGCAGCCATAGTTTTCACTATGGCTTCGTCATTCGGAGCGCAAGCTTCGATTGTGCTTTGCCTCGCTGAGTCCAAATTCACAAAACCTTCCTGCGCGCGGTATAATTGTTGCGAGAAAAAATCTGCTTGGACAATTTCCATCCCCTCTATTCCGAGATCTCCTTTAAAAGAAATGCCCTGAAGAGAAGTGTGGACTTTAAATAGAAGGGGGATTGTTTTCGAAACGCCTTCCACATGAAAAAGAATCGGGCCGTCGACTAAAAGGGGGGTATTTAACGAGAGAACTTGCTGTTTGCCTTTTTCATCCTCCACGATGAAGTGGGAGCTGTTTTTCCAGACCTTTACAGGGTTGCCAGATGTCTGTCTGCCCTTTCCTTTTTCTAAAGGCAGATCGATGCGGCTGATGCTTCCATGACCGTCGTGAACGATTCCTTCAAAAACTTGGGTTAAGGGTAAAAAGGAAGAAGGAACCTGCCAGAACGAATAAGAGGGCTTAAGCTGTTTGATGGTGACATGCTGAAGAAGGGCATGAATACGGTTTTGTGCGGTCTCTCTGCTAGTTTTAAGAGTGAATGCTGGGGAATCTTGACGCGATAGCTCCGTAGAGTGCGAAGCGAGATAAAGCAAATGATTCAGATCTTTTTCTCTTGGAGGAAGAAGCAGAGAGGAAAGCCTAGGGCACTGATCGGGAAGAGAGGCCAGATAGGAGACTTGGGTAAGATATCCTTGAGTTTCTGTGCCTGGCATCCCATTGCCAGGTCGTAAAAGCTGCAGGCGCAGCAGAGCTCCACTCAGCTCAAAATCTTGAAAAACGAGATCGGAATGGGATTTTTTCATGCCTGACAGTATCTGAAATAGCCCTTTCACGGGATCGCTTAGCGCCCCCTCTCTGGAAAGGTCAGGCTGTGGAAATCGAACTGGCAACTCTCCATCTTCTAAGGAATTGTAGGGGTCTGCACTCTCTGTGCGCGCTTTCTCTGCGATATTTTTTAAAGAATAATCAGAACGGTTGCTGACGGAATCAATCTGATAGTAATAAGAAGAATAATAGTGATGTGTCGGAGTGATCCGTAAAGGAGCATTTAAAGTTGTCAATTTCTGCAGCCAGCCGCGCTCTATCCCTTCGGTGACAGAAAGGAAGACCAGAACCAGCCAAACAACAAGCGAGATCACAACCACGGAAAGAAGAGCGATTAAAGAGACGGAAAGCTGTCTTCTGCGCGGAATGAGATACTTTAAAGCGACGGAAAGCTCGAACATGAACTGTGTATACCGTTCTGAGTGAAAAGCAGTTTAAACTCCAAAAGAAGCGAAGATTACTTCGCTTCTTTGAAGATCACGTGTTTTTTGAGCTTTTTATCGTACTTTTTTAACTCGAGTCTACCGGTGACAGTGCGTTTGTTTTTAGTCGTCCAGTAGCATTCTGTACTTTCTGTGCTCTTCAATTTGATGTTTTCGCGTGCGCCTTTTGCCATGATTAACCTCATTTTTTCATCTGGGGGCGATTTTAAATGGCATCTTATTAACAGACAAGGAGAAAGCAGGGAAGAGCGAAGTGAAACAGGTTAGAGGTTAATTTCCTGTCGATAAAGATTGGGAGATTAATTTAAATTATTTAGTTTACAAATTATTCTTGATTTAATTAGATAGAACTAAAAGACTCAAATAATTATAAGTGTTATTATGGTTGGTTAAAATGAAAAAGTCTTGGATGTTATTTTTCTTCATGCCGATACTTACCTCTGCAGCTTATCCCATTTATGATGACAACGTAGCCTCAGAGCTTCCCGAGCTACTTACCCGGGAGTCTTCTCCTGCAAAAAATGTCGTCAAAGAGGAGCTGAGTGAAAAAGCGTCCGTTCGCAGTAGGGATGGGAAAACCCCGAAAGAAGGCAAGCAAGGGCAAAAAGATCGCTCTTCTTTCCGAGACCAAAAAGCGATCAAATCGAAAGACAAACCCACTGCTGCATCCGAGAAAAACCCGTCTGCTATTTCCAAACGCGATCCCGTTACCAGGAATTCTGCAACTCCAAGCAGTCCTTCCCGATCAAAACTACGCCAGAATCCCAATCGTCCACGTGTCATTCAACGCGAGGAACAAAAGGAACCTCAGAATTTATCTAAAATTGAAGCGGATGCAGATGAGGTTGAAAATGGACTATCTACGCATCAGAATGAAGAAAGGAGAAATCAAGAGAAGAGTTCTTCCGAATCTGTCACTGCTCAAGAAACGGATGCAATTGGCAAGAACCCTGAGGAAGTAAGTGACAAATCAAGCCGAGCAAACCCCTCAAGTGCTAAAAAGCAGCAAGGGAGTTATTCCAGAAAACATTCTGCTGAAGAATAGTGTTTTAAATATTTTTGATACCCTAGGAGATCATACTGTTTCCGGATCATACCGTTTTGCCGGATATCCTAAGCGCTTATGCTGGTCCCCATAACCCTTTGCATGTGAACTGTTTTTTATCTCTTCCCAATAACTTTCAAAACTATCATTAGCTCCAATCACATATCGGTTGCAAATTGTTTTTTCTAAGTTGTTGCGAAGTTGAGAATTCCATGCGTCTTTTTCTATAGCTTGACGAAAAAATTGAATGCATGTTTTCATGCCTTTGAATTCTTTAAGTTCTTTTGCTTTAACATATTCATTTTCTTCTAAGTACTTATGTTCCTTCGACTCTTTAATTGATGTTACATTTGTAAGCTCAAATACTAAGTTAAATAAAAGTCTATGAATAGGGCGGCCAAACCCAAGAGCAATTGATCCGTTGTTTAAGCAAGTGAAAGCACCAAATTGTGTCGCCTCATCAGACAAATTTATCTGAATATCATGACCTGTTTCTTGATTGTTTGTTTTAATTGCTTGATGATAAAATTCTTGGATTGGCTTATAACTTTCCATAAGGGAAACGAGGTGCATTTCCAGGCTCTGTTTGCTGATCACTTCTTCGCTTATCAATTCTATACCATCAACAATTCTTTTTGACCCAAATCTATGATCATCTTCAAAGAAAATTGAAGTGAAATTGGAGATTAGGCGCTCCATTTTTGATAAGGGTCTCTCAAAGACGATCTTATAATAAGTTTCTCCATCTTGCTGAATGGGCGTTTGAGAGACTACATTCCATTCATGATAATTCTCGAAATGATTTGAGGGAATCATACAGCCTTTTTATTTAATATGTTATTTTGTTTTAAATGTTATTTATAATTATATAAAAAATATATTTAAATTACATTATGTTTTAATAGATTTTTATTAATATTGTTTATTTGTGTTTACTGTTAATGAGTTAACAACTAGTCTGATGAGGAAGGGGGAAATTAATCTAAATGCTTAATGGTCAGAGAGTTGTTTCTTGTTACTCGATTTGTGTTGGGAATCATACCGTTCTCGGTAACGGTCGGCATGGTTACTGTTTTTCACCTTTTCCCAATCAAAATGATCATTAGGCCCAATTCCACTTTCATCGCAAACTTCTTTTATGCCATTGCAAAGTTGAGGATTCCATACGTCCGTTTGTATGGCTTCACGAAAAAGTTGGTTGCATTTTTTTACACCATTAAATTCTACGAGTTCGATTTGCCTAACGTAGGCCTCTTTTTCCAGATGTATAGCTTGTTTCAGCTCTTTGCTTGATGTGACATTTGTAAGCTCAAATACCAAATAAACCAAAAGCTTGTGAAAGGGGACGCCAAACCCCAGAGAGATGGATCCCCTTTTAAGATTGGTATAAGCAGTACAGGATATCCCGTCAGCCAACTTTATTTGAACATCATGACCTGTTTCTTGGTTGTTTATTGTCATTGCCTTCTTATAAAGTTTTTGGATTGGCTTATAACTTTCTATAAGAGAAACGAGGTACATCTCCACACTCTGTTTGTTGATTACTTCTATTTTTTTTGGCTCGAATCCATAGCCATCTCCAAAGACAATTGAAGCTAAATGGGAGATGACCTCCTCTACTTGTGACAAGGGTTTCTCAAAGACGACCCTATAATACGTGTCTTCATCTTGCTGAAATGGCGTTTGAGAGATCACATTCCAGCCATGATAATTTTCGAAATGATTTAAAGGAGTCATAAACCTATGGGAATTCTTGTCATCGGAGCAAGATCCAAAGTGTCGCCCTTTTTTTCTTTCATAAAATAATGAAATCCGAGTCCAGCAATCATTGCTGCATTATCTAATGTCAACGATTTTGGAGGATAATAGATGGGGTGGGTGCAGCCGAGTTCTTGGAACAGTTCTTTTAAGCGCTGATTGTTGCTAACTCCTCCCCCGCAATAAATGGCTGAGCAATTGTAAACACGGGCAGCTTCCATTGCTTTGCTAACGACATCTCTCAATGCCGTTTCTTGGAAAGCTGCGGCGACGTCTGCCTTTTCTTGCTCCGAGATGATCAATGGGGAATCTTTACTGCAATTTGGCCCTTTGATTGCATAGAGGACGCTTGTTTTGAGTCCTGAAAAGGAAAAATCCCAGGGTTGATTTTTGACTTTCCCTGGACGAAATGCAAAGCGCGAGGGATTGCCCTTTTTCGCTAAAGATTCGATCTCCGGCCCTCCAGGATAGGGCAGCCCTAGCATAGTGCCGACTTTATCGAATGCTTCACCAATGGCATCGTCTTGCGTGGTTCCAATCAGCTGGTATTTTCCAAGCTCTTCGATCTTTACTAAAAATGTGTGTCCGCCGGAAATGACCAAGCCTAAACCAGGAAGGGGAGGGCTGCCTAAGGGCATCATGGCGGCATAAAGATGTGCCTCGACGTGGTTGACACCAATAAAAGGAAGATTCCAGGCATAGGAAAGCGCTTTGGCGGCATTCAAACCGATCAAAAGAGCTCCAATCAATCCCGGGCCTTTAGCCGCAGCGACCAATCCGATCTCAGAGGATGAGACATCTGCTTGTTGTAGAGCGGACTTAATCACGGGGATCAGCACTTCAATGTGCCTTCGGCAAGCAAGTTCGGGATAGACTCCGCCAAAAGACTGATGCAGATCGGTTTGGGAGGCAATGACATTGGCAAGCACTTCTTTGCCATCACGAACAATAGCGCATGCCGTTTCATCGCATGAGCTTTCGATGCCTAAAACTAACATATCAACCCAAAATTCAGGTTACTGAGGGAGTTTTGCAATTCCCTCTATTAATAAATGTTTCCTGACTGCAGGAACCGGTCAACGTAGATTTTCCCCTGTCTGATATAATCAGAGGAAAGGTGATTATATCGCCTTAAATTTAGTTTACGACGATGATATCACAAAGAAGATGAAAAAATCCTAAAAAATCACCGTTTTCACAATTGTGAAAGAAAATTTTGAATTCACTTCAGTATAAAAAAAGTCTATATGAATAATAAAAAAGGCGGCCCATTTTGAACTCAGTGCGTTTCTGGATTGAATTTCATCTTTTAATTGTCACATTTCTCATCCTCGATCTTGGCATTTTTCAAAAAAAAACAAAGGAGCCCAGCTTTAAACAGGCATGCCTTCATAGTGTCTTTTGGGTTGTGTTGGCGCTGTTGTTCAATGCTTTTATTTATTATGTTTCCGGCTATCAAAGCGCTCTGCAATTCTTCACTGGATATCTCATTGAGAAATCGTTAAGCGTCGACAATCTTTTCCTTTTCCTATTTCTGTTCTTACATTTTCATGTTTCTATAGCGCATCAACATAAAATTCTTTTTTGGGGAATTCTCGGAGCGTTGATTTTTAGAATCAGTCTCATTGTAACAGGAGTGGTTCTCATCGATCGCTTTCATTGGCTCTATTATTGTTTGGGGATTTTTTTGATATTTACAGGGGTAAAGTTTGCTTTGCAAAATCCTCGGAAGAAGCGAGATCCCACAAAGAGCATGAGCTATCGTTTTTTAAAGAAGATTTTTCCCGTGGAAGAAACAGCTTTTAAAGACGAATTTTTTGTTAAAAAGGGAAAAAGATGGAAAGTCACGACACTGTTTATCGTTCTTCTTTTAATCGAAACGGCTGACATTGTATTTGCTCTAGATTCAATCCCTGCGATCTTTGCGATCACCACAGATCCCTTCATCGTCTATACTTCGAACATTTTTGCGATTTTAGGGTTACGATCGCATTATTTTGTCTTAGCAGGCAGTTTAAGCAAACTCTACTATTACAAGTGGGGGCTTGCTGCGATTCTAGTCTTTGTGGGTGCGAAGATGGTTTCAGCGAATTATATCCCCATTTCCGTGCCGATCTCTTTGCTTGTGATTGTAGCGATTATAGGGGTGACGGTCATCTTTTCTGTGAGGCGAGCCTTAAAAACCTGAGTAAGTGGATTTCTTCTATATAATCTATGTTGTTTAGGATCAATGTTTTATGAATTTTTGTCTTTTTTATATTATATTATTTATTTGAAATAAAAATTATTATTATTATATACTTGTTTTTGTAAGTAAATAATTTAATTGAGGTAAATATGGCAAGTAGCATTAATAATACACAAAACAATCCAGTGTTCAGTAATTTTCAATATGAACAAACGGATCGTTCCAACGAAGTTGAATCAGACGACCCCACGAACCTAGCAGACCCTCAAAGTGACGAAGAAAATGAGATTGTCGAGTTTGATATCCGTATCGGGAATCCATCTGGTAGTGTAACATTGTTTCTGTAAATTCAATTTTTCAAGAAAGTGTTTTGATAATTGAAAAAAAAGTTTGAGATCACATTCTCTTAAGTTTAGACAAACAAACAAAAGGAGAGGTTATGATCTCAAACAGCACATATGCCCCTGTAATCAACGCATTAGTGGAAGAACTCGGACAACAAGGCTTACACGGCCTCAGCGAACTCTTGAGCAGGCTCTTCAATGAATTAATGAAGACCGAACGAGAGCAGGTTCTTCAAGCTGGTCCATATGAGCGGACAGAGGCTAGAAAAGGTTATGCTAATGGTTTTAAAGATAAAACGGTACAGACTCGTTTTGGAAAATTAGAACTCCAGGTTCCACAAACTCGAGAGATTGCATTCTACCCACAGTGCTTAGAGAAGGGAGAGCGATCAGAAAGGGCATTAAAATTGGCAATTGCAGAAATGTATGTTCAGGGTGTTTCAACGCGGCGAATAGCTCCAATTGCAAAAGAGCTGTGCGGCTTTGATTTGAGTTCAACCCAAGTTTCTCGGGTTGCAATGATTCTCGATGAGGAGCTTGAAAAATTCCGCAGGAGAAATTTAGGTCACATCGTTTATCTTTATCTCGATGCCGATTATCAAAAGGTGAGACACGATGGACACGTCAGAGACATTGCAGTACTAAAAGCTGTTGGAGTGAACAAAGATGGATTTCGAGAAGTGCTTGGCATTTCATGCAGTTTATCTGAGGCCGAAGTGCATTGGAGGACATTCCTGGAAGACTTACTCTCTCGAGGATTAAGAGGAGTAGAAATGGTGATTAGCGATGATCACTCTGGGCTAAAAGCTGCACTAAGGGCAGTGCTTCCATCGGTTCCTTGGCAGCGCTGTCTTTTTCATCTTGCTCAAAACGCTCAAAGCTATGTCCCAAACACGGCAATGCGAGGAGAAATTGCACAAGCGGTACGAGATGTTTATCAAGCCTTGAATCAACAAGAGGCTGAAAAACGAGTTAAGGAAACAGTGCAAAGATATGAAAAAAGAGCGCCCAAATTTTGCAATTGGTTTGAAATCAATGCAATTGAGGCAATGACATTTTATCATCGGCCAAGAAGGCACTGGAAACAGATAAGGACTGTTAATATTGTTGAAAGGCTTAATGGAGAGATTAAGCGGCGAACAAGAGTAGCAAGATTATTTCCCAATGAAGCGTCTTGTGAAAGATTGGTCACTGCCGTGGTATCTGAGATACACGATGAATGGATAAGCGGAAAGAGGTATTTGACGTTAGAATAAAATATTGAGGAAAACAACGCTAACACCGATGGAACACTTTTTGTTTAGGGGTGAATTATCTGGCATAAAAAAGTGTCAGATTCGAAAAATTTTTCCTCAAAAGCAAAGTAAAAAGCCGAAGCGTCTCTGACGCGAGAGGCCGTTTTTATAGTAAGAAATTGACCTAAGTGAAGAAGATTTCAGATTTTACAGAAAAATTGTTGCTTGATCATCCATCTGAAATATCACCACTTTCAACTGACTTTTTTACTACTGCTTATACAACAACAACTACTACAACTACTACTCAGGATCGTGAACCAGTTCAAACTCAATTAAGCAACATCCCCGTCCAACAAGAAGAAGACTCACGGATCAATCGTCTTAATCAGATTCGTGCCGCATATCAGACTGATGCCGTATTATTCAGCTATCAAAATTCTTCATTTACTCATCAAAATTTAATGCGTGAAGCGCTTGATATTCTCCAGGACTTTGAAGAAGGCGATCCTGTAAGAGTCAACTTCTGGTTAAATGTCGCGCTGGATTGTCTGCGGTTTCTGCGGTTAAGTCGTAGCGAGTGGTGTTTCTTTATGTCTATAAAGCCAGATCTTCAAATACGAATGCAAGCGGAAATACGTCGAGCTTTTGGAGATGATAAAGTACAGAATGTCCCAGATTCTATAATAGAAGAAGCAGTAGAACTTATAAAGCTCATTGAGAGCAGGTTAAATGAATCTACTCCCCATCCTAATCAAGAGGAACTGGTCAACGATGGTGAACCAGTTCAAACCTTCAGCCAACCAGAAGAAGAAAGGGGAGGGCAGGGGCCTCATTATGTAGGTGAACCAGAAGAGCAGGAGTTAGTTACTTCTCCTAGTGCATTTTCTTCTCATGCATTCATCATACACTCTTTTCCTACTCCTCCCGATGCTATCCTAACTCAGACGACGACACCCCAAATTACTCATGGGATGGCCCTGCAAGGATTCTATCCTTTTCAAACCTGTAGGACCTTGCCTGCTCCTAACTCCTTTGGTCATAGCCCTTTTGTTTGTCAGGACTTTTCAACGCGGCTTGAGGCGATCAAGGGTGCCATACATCCGGGTTATCAACATTATCAACAAGGTCAAGCGCAAGCGACCTTTACCTCTTCTTTAGAGCTCTTTACTAATCACGTGACAGATACAGAGCTCAAAAATTTTAACTATTCTCCATTAGAAGAGCCTCTTGCAGAATCCCTTGCGATATGGCTAACGAAACTCGGGGACAGTGCCGAGTTCGCAAATGAGAAAGTTCGCCCCTATTTCTGCCATCGGATCTTATCCATATTGCAATTTGCTGTGAAGAATGAAGAATTTCTGGAAAGTCTTACACAAGAATTGGGGGAGGTAATAGAAACATGTAGTGACGGAGCTCTTTTTCTTGCTAACCAAATGGAAGTTTTGGAAAAAGTGAAGAAGGTTTCAGATGATGGTTGCCTAAAAGTGCTCAAAGGAACTTATGCCGTAGAACTTCTTAAAGAATTTTCTATTAAAAAGCTGGTTCAATTGAAATCAAGTGGCTGTAAAGTCGATCCGGGAGAAACTCATCTCCGTTTTCAAGTCGAACTACGAGAAGTACTTCAATTGCCCACTTCATGCACGAGTATGAACTTTCCTTCTTGGGCAAAGATCGATGAGGTAGATCTTATAGAAGCCATAGACTTTGTAAAAAGCGGGTCAGCAGATGTCAATGCCTTTGCGGATTACCTTGTAAGTCAAAAATTTTGGGTGAAGAAAATCGAGAAGGATTATGCACGAGAAAGGAAAAAATATTTGAAAGGGATCAGACTTGAGATGAAAGCGCTTGACAGCCAAATGGGCGAAATAAGTGATCAGAAATACTTGACGGAATCCACAAACCTGAAACAAAAATATGAAAAAGCAATAGCATCTTGGCAGAAAGCAACAACATTGGACATTTTAAAATCGATATAACTTCAAAAATTTGCCTCAAAATCTGCGACAATCTACTATAAAATAAACCTAAAGCTCAGGTTAAAGAGGGTTAAAGAGGGCTGTGGTCTAGTTTTTTCGTCGCAATGTGCTTATGAAATTTAAAATCGTCACTCCAGATGCACCTGAGTACTCAGCAGAGAGAATGTTGCGTTGGGAGGTCTTGGCCAAACCTTTTGGGATCCCTCCCGAATCCGACATATTGCCAGAAGAATTGGAAAGCTTGCACCTGATTGCTCTGGATGGCAAACGGATGGTAGGATGCGTTTGTTTTCATCCTGAAGGCGACACAAATGGCCGCATTTTCGAAATGGCTGTCAGTGAAGAATATCAGGGGCAGGGTTTTGGCCGCCAGCTGTTGCATACTTTGGAACGCATGCTCCTTCAAAGGGGAATCCATCATGTCTATCTCTTTGCCGGACCTGAAACGGAAGAATTTTATTCCCGTATGGGCTATCAGCCTGATGGCGAACCTATCGTCAAAATGGGGTTGAAGCAACGCCTCATGAAGAAAAATTTGCTTCCTGTAATAAGCAACCCAAGTGATAATCTCCTGACATGATGAAAACTTAAATGGAACGATTTCTGACGGGTTATGACTTCTGGAAAGATAAAAGAGCACTGTACGCCTTTCTTGTTCTTTGTCATCGCTATATCTGCATTGGGAGGGTTTTTATACGGTTATCATACCGCGATTATTTCTGGGGCACTTGCTTTTTTAACTTCTTCTTTCCAATTGTCAATCGCTGACCAAGCGATGGTTGTCAGTATCTTACTGATTGGCGGGCTGCTCGGAGCTTTGAGCGCAGGGCCGATCGCAGATAAAATTGGACGCAAGCGAGCCATCGCGTTGGCCTCTGTCCTGTTCATCATTGGAGCGGCGATGATAGGACTCAGCGGCTCCTATGCGATGCTTCTCTTTGGCAGATTCATCAGCGGTCTTGGCGTTGGAGTGATCTCAGTTGCCGGCCCTATTTATCTCGCGGAAGTTTCTCCTCCCCATTATCGAGGAGCGTTTGTCGCCTGTTTTCAGCTTGCCATTGCCATTGGGATCTTAATGAGTTTTTTCGTGAATTATCTCTTTGCTTCTTCCGGGGATTGGCGCTGGATGTTTGCCATGGGGATTTTCCCCGCGTTGTTTCAGGTATTTGCGCTTTTTTTCTTGCCAGAGACCCCTCCCTGGCTTTTTAAGAACGGATTGGAAGGACAAGGGATAAAAGCGTTAGGGCGTTTGCGAAGAGATAAAGAGTGGATGCATCAGATCAAAGGGATGGAAAGCTCAGCGAGCCATCATAAACATGGGAATTGGAAGGCGTTATTTTCTCATCAATTACGCTTTGTCATGATCATGGGTTTTTGTTTAAGCGCCTTCCAACAAATCACCGGCGTCAATACAGTGATTTTTTTCGCTCCTAAGATTTTTGAAACGGCAGGAATGGCTTCAGCAACAGGGGCAATTTTAGCCACAATGGGTATCGGGATCATCAATGTGGCCGCTACATTTTTTTCCACCTGGATTTTAGATAGAGTAGGACGCCGCATCTTACTCAGGATTGGCATCGGCGGTATGACATTGTGTCTAGCCCTACTTTCTTCGGCTTATTTCATCGGTGTTGGACGGATCGACATCATTGCTTTTATCAGCTTGATCGGATACATCGCTTGTTTTGCGATAGGCCTTGGACCTGTCACATGGGTCGTCTTATCCGAAATTTATCCGCTTAAAGTGCGCGGCAAAGCAATGACGATTGCGGCTTTTGGAAACTGGGTCTTCAATTATCTTGTTTCTTTGACTTTCCTCGATTTTATCGAAAAGATGGGACCACAGGGTACTTTTCTGATGTATGCCCTCATCAGTGCGATTGCTTTCTGGTTTATATCGCGTTACGTCCCTGAAACAAAGGGCAAAAGCTTAGAAGAGATTGAGAGTCTATTGATTCGTTAAACTGTGCGTTTGGAGGTATCCCTTATGTCTTATTCGAATATTGAAAAACAACTCGGTGCAAAAGCAAAAGATCTGCTGACCCATGTCTGTAAAACTGTTTCCAAGGAAAGATTGCATATTCCCGGGCCGGATTGGGTCGACCGCATCTTTGGACCTTCCGATCGTCATCCACGCGTTCTGCGCAGCTTGCAGGCGATGTTCAACCATGGCAGGCTTGCTGGAACGGGTTATCTTTCTATTTTACCTGTCGACCAGGGGATAGAACATTCTGCGGGCGCATCTTTTGCTGCCAACCCTGACTATTTTGATCCAGAGAATATTGTCAAATTGGCGATAGAAGGGGGTTGCAATGCTGTCGCCTCGACGCTCGGGGTACTTGGGATAGTCGCGCGCAAGTACGCGCATAAGATCCCTTTTTTGGTCAAATTCAATCATAACGAACTGCTCAGCTATCCGAATAAATACGATCAGACGATTTTTGCCGTGACGCGTCAGGCCTACGATATGGGAGCTGTCGCAGTAGGTGCAACGATCTATTTCGGCTCGCCGGAAAGTAGGCGTCAAATCACCGAAATCAGCCATGCCTTCGCCCATGCGCATGAACTGGGAATGGCAACGGTCTTATGGTGCTACCTGCGCAATTCTGCTTTCAAAACCTCGACAGTGGATTATCATGAAGCGGCCGATTTGACGGGGCAAGCTAATCACTTAGGAGCAACCATTGGTGCAGATATCGTCAAACAAAAACTCCCGGAAAACAACGGTGGCTTTAAAGCCCTGAATTTCGGCAAACAGACCGAAAAGATGTACACGCAGCTCTGCAGCGACCATCCCATCGACCTTTGTCGTTATCAAGTTATTAATGGCTACATGGGCCGTGTCGGCTTGATCAATTCAGGCGGTCCCTCCGGAGAAAATGACCTTGGCCAAGCGATTATCACTGCCGTGACCAACAAACGCGCTGGTGGAATGGGCTTGATCTCTGGACGAAAGGCTTTTCAGAAGCCGATGAAGGATGGCGTCGAGCTATTGCATGCGATCCAGGATGTCTATCTGTGTAAAGAAGTGACTGTCGCATGAGACAATTCGCCCTGTTGTTTTTACTTTTTTTAGTCACGGCATTCATTCCCGTGAATGCAGAAAAGATCATTCAGTGCATTACCAATTTCCCTATTGATGCGGCCAGGTACACGCAATTTCTGAAACAACATGGCGAAGATGCCAAAGTTGTCGTTGTCGATATCAAAGAATACGAGAGGGATTTGCAAAAGAAAAAAGGATGGTTCCATCAACTCAAACGCGCATTAGATTTTAGCAAGATTAAGCTTCCTAAAGATGTTGAGAAAATCGTTTTTTTTAACATCATGCCAAAGGTTGCACGCAAATACGATCTTTCTAAATTTCCTCGCGAGAAGCTTGTCTTGTTTATGTGGGAGCCGAAAACTGTCCTACGCGGGATGTACCTTCCGCAAATACGCCGATGCTTTTCTCGAGTCTATACGTGGAACGATTCTCTGGTGGATGGAAAAACGCACTTCAAATTCCATTATCCCGTTTTGACATCGATGATCCACGACGTCGTTGCTTTTGAAGAAAAAAAACTATGCACCCTGGTCGCATCTGATCTAAAAAGTAGGGATGAAAATGAACTCTATACTGCACGCAAAGAAGCCATTCGTTTCTTTGAGCAGGTCGGAGAAGAGGGTTTTGAATTTTATGGCCGTCGCTGGAACCCCGCGGAATACCGAGGTTATCGAGGGGAAGTGGGAGATAAAATCGGAACAATCAAGCATTATCGCTTTAACATTTGCTATGAAAATACAAAAGATGCGCCCGGCTACATCACGGAAAAGATTTTCGATTGTTTTGCGGCAGGGACGATTCCGATCTATTGGGGGGCAAGCAACGTCGACGCATATATTCCTAAGGATTGTTTTATTGACCGCAATGCGTTTAGCTGCATGGAAGATCTCTATGCATTTATGAAAGCGATGTCCAAAGAAGAATACGAAGGATACTTGGTTCGCATCCGGGCTTTTCTCGCAAGCGATGCCGCCCAAAAGTTCTCTTTCGATCAGCTTGCCAAGGATTTTTATCAAGCAGTCAAAGAGCAGGGCTCAAGCAACTAAGAGATTTTTCTTAATTTCCTGTACCCTGGTTTTTAATATTGATTAATTATTACAAAAGATTAAAGATTAAATTATGATAAAGTTTGGAGGGAATTATGGGTAACTATCGCGCCTTGGTGCATTATACATTCAAAAAAGGGATGGAAGCTCAAGGTCTTAAGTTCCTCGAGGATGAGCTTCTTAAGAAAGCGCAAACTTATAGATGTCATTTCATCGAATTATGGCAAAATGAAAGAGATCCCACTATCGTTGTCGGAGTGGCGATTTGGAACGATCTTGAAGATGCCCGCCGCTTTCAAAAACAATGGGAAGAAAAAGAAAAAGAATTGATGAAGTTTAGTGCTGAAGCTCCTAAACGCGAATTTTTTATGCTCAAGTCCAACTTTACCGAAAAAGCAAAAAAAGCTGCTTAAGACGGGGCTTCCCTCCAGGACACCTGCAAAGTCAAGCGGGCTTCAACGCAAAGACGCTATTGAATTCTTAGCGTCTCTGCGGCTTGTGCGTCTTTGCGTTCTATTTTTTGGACCTTATCGGATGAGCTTTAAGATCTGTTTGAGGGGCTTTTCATCCGGTTTGAATTGCCTTTTTTTCACATTGGACTCGTGAGAGGTTTTGCTTTTAGTGTTGCTCACTTCCCAGGGGAACGGATGTTTGGGAGGGGGGACCTTCGCATCGGAGTCAGGCAAAGTTGCCATCTTATTGACCAGTCCACCAATAATTGCTCCAGCGGGCCCTTTCCCCAATGCGCCGGCAGCCTGGGCCTGCTGCCAAGCTAACAATAAGGCGATTTTGCTCGTTGCTTTTCCTGTGTCGATCTGAACATCATCTGCTTTTCCACGCATGGGGATTCTCAAGACATAATTCTGAGGTAGATTTTTAATGCCGAAGGCTTTGCTCAGAGTTTGCGCTGTCAAGCCTAAAGTCATATCGATGTAGTCTTTAATGAGATCGACATTGCCCCAAAGGCAGATATCGAAGGTATTGGCAAGCAGGATTTCCGTCCGTTCCATATCGACAAATCCTTGCTTCACACTGAGATCGAGTGGGGCGAACCAAAGCATAAGATCATTTGTTTTGTCAAATTGCTTGGTTTTCAAAAGCCCAAGGGCGATGTGCACATTCCCTTCATTGCGGCAGGTGATTTTGCCCAGCTCAATCCTGGCTTTTGGGATTGTGATTTTTGCTAAGTTAAAAGGATACAGTGAAAAAGAGAAGCCAGAAGCGGGGATGTGAAGGGTCACAGGCTCCTGAGAATAAATGTAAGAGAGATTGAGGGGGTTTACCTCTTTAAGGACGAGGCGGCTCATTTCTGGCGTGATCTTCATTTGCACATCAATAGCATCTTGCAAGGTTAGGACACCCTTTTCTATGGTCCCACGGACATCTGCGCGTGTCAGAGGCGTGTTGATGTTTAATGAGGCAGGGCCAGAGAACTTATTGAGCGCGATATTTAAGCTCGCATTGATCATATTCCCAAAGACTGTTGTAAAGGGAAAGTCCGTCTTGCCTTTAGCCCGTGCGATGATGTCCAGTGCGCGAGAGGGAAGCTGTTGAGCCTTCAATTGGAGGCTTCCTGTGAGCTGCGAAAAGTCGAAGACTCCTTGGTTATTTAACGTTTGCTCTAGCTGGCCAGTTAAAGAGATCGAGCCGTTTCTTGCAGTCGCATTGCTTCCTTGTGTCAACACAGTGCTGTCCATGGAGAGCGCAAGAGGTTTTTTTTCGCTCTTATTTATGGAAAAATTCAGGTCGGCCAATTGGATCGTATCCTGGGAACTTTTGTCGAAAAAGATCAGTTTAGGATTACGGCCTGTCGCATTGAGCTGAAGTTTGGCAAGGTCGAAATCGATGTTGGGAATACGGTTGGTGAAAGAAGGGATTGTGGATTTAAGGGAAATGGGAAGTGAAAGTGTGGAAAAAGAGAGGGTAAAGGTGCTAGCTTCGTTCATTTCAAAGGGGATGAGTCCGTTTGTTGGGCCTGCGAGAATTTGGTCTAGCGCTCTGTATCCTTCAGGGGTAAGGGTCCAGACCGTTTGATGATTGCCATTCTGCAGTTGCAAGCAGGAATTATTCATGACAAACCCGATATCGGTGTTGAGGTTTGGACTTGTCCATTTCACATTGAGGCTTTGCTGGTCAGGGCTGCTTTGCAGTTTAAATTTGCTGCTAAATGTTTGGCCCATGATGGCGCTTAAAGGT
Source organism: uncultured Verrucomicrobiae bacterium (assembly GCA_963718565.1). Classification (GTDB taxonomy): domain Bacteria; phylum Chlamydiota; class Chlamydiia; order Chlamydiales; family Rhabdochlamydiaceae; genus CAJCIW01. The sequence continues at coordinate 745,986 of OY970364.1, read as the reverse complement.
TTGCCGGAAAAAGTATCCAGCAGTGTGGAAGAGAGGTTTTGCAGATCAAGAGATCCCTGAACGGCAGCAGTAGAGATGTCAAACCCCTTATCTGTAGAAAAATGAGAGAGATTGAGTTGACCCTGCATGGAACCTATGCCACCAGAGGGGGTGCCGCCAGAGGGAGGTTGAACTTGGGAGAAGAGTTGCAGCGCTGCTGTCCTTTTTGTTGCATCCCACTGGAAAGGAAATGCTGCGTTTTGCAGGGCGATCTGTTTGCCTTGGGGTCCCAGAACGATCTCTGAGCTGGAAAGCTGCCCTTTTATCTTTAATTGAGACAAATCGACCCCAGTGAGGGGGAGGGCAAAAGATTCCACGGACAATTGGACAATCGATGGTTTTACCAGCACAGGGGCGGAGGGAAGCAGGGCCTTAAATGTCGACGGATCAAGAGTGTATTGTACATTCAATGGTTTTGTGAGAGTGAAGATCTCCACTGCTGGGTTGTAAGAGCCAGCGAGCATTGCTTTGACCGTCCCGCCATCGATCTGCAGGCTGATCTGATCAAAAGTATTCATCGTCAATAACGCTTGCATCTTAGAGAAATTAAGGGGGAGAAGCCCGCTAAAAGAGAGGGGGCCAGTATTGACGACGACATCGAGGAGGGAGCTTTTGATATTCTGGAGGGGAAGATTGAGGTTTTGGAGTGTCCCCTGAAAAGGAACCTCTTTCACTAACTTAAGTCCTTTAGGAAGAAGAGGTTGGGTCAATTTAGGGGTGAGTATAAAAGTAAACGGACAAGGAGAAATCAGTGTCAAAGATTTGCCTAAGGACAAATCGAGCGCAGAAAGCTGAAGCAAGTCGGATTGCCAACTTAAATGCAGTTTCTGATTGTCGGGCATGAACTCAATGTTGGCATCGACATCGGCAACAGTGCCTAAAAAATTGGAGAGAGGGCCTGAAATTGTAAAAGTTTTGATGAGATCGACAGGAAGGCTTTGAGCGTGTAAAGAGATAGTCCCATTCTGAAGCTTATGGATCTGACTATCAAGGGTCAGGGAACCTGTTTGCCCCTCTGTTTCCAAGCCACTCGTGAGGTTTGCAGAGAATTGCTGCTCTAATGAAGGACTGTTCGCGCTGATACTGAGATTATTTAGGGAAAGCAGTCTTCCATTTAATATCACAGGGATTTGAGGGGGAGCGAGGAGCCGAGCTTGAAATGAAGATTGCAATAGATCGGATGTCTTTGAAGGAATAGGGCATGAGAATTGCTCAATGGTTGTTTGCAACGCGATAGGCGCCGTTAACGTAAGATCGCGAAGTGAAGGGTAGAGTGCGGTCATCTTTTGAAGGATCGCCGGTGTCAGATTAAAATTGAACTCTGCTGGGCTTTTGAGGGACAAGATCCCATTTAACGATTGGGTAGAGACATAGGCAGTGACTTGTGGAGAGATCGCATTCAAGCGCAGATCAAAGTTTCCCGAGCTCGCGTTTAAATTGCATCCCAAATTGACCGTCGGACCAAGGAAACTGTAAATCAGACCGCTGACTTGTGGATAGATCAATGAGACGAGTTGATCGATCCCACGTACCGGCAGCTGATTGATCGTCGATTGGACAGCGAGGGTAGGAAATGCAGCTTTTAAATGAGAAGCAGACCCTTTGAGGGCAATCTGCCCTTGCATGCTCGTTGTACAATTTAAGGCCAAAACAAGCTCTTCGTTGGATGCCATGTCCAATGAAAGGGCAATCTGATCAAAAGCAATCGGTTCTAATCCTGGAGAGTTGAAAACAACTCTACCTTCTTTCACAACGATTTTCCCCCTGGCGGGAAGTTCCATTTTCGCCATCCCCATTTCGACTTTGGGATAAACAGAAAAGGCCGCAGCTTGAAAAGGTTTCTGGCGGAAATGTGCAGTAGGCTGGAAGGGCTTGCTGATTTGCAAGTAGGGGGCTGTGACTTGCATCTGTCCAAAATTGTTAGAGAAGACGATTTTCCAAAGCGGCGCGTCTGTTTGTATCTCTTGCGCAGTGAAGTTGAGCTGTTCCTCCTTTTTTTGCACATCGATTTCTTGTGCGCTTTGAGAACCAAACCAACTTAATGAAAGCTCTTTGATCTCAATATCCAACCCTGTGCGGTTGCTGATCATTTTCATCAGAATTTTCTTACCGCCAGCAGTAGAAAAGAACATCGGTAAACATAAGGCACACAAGAAAAGAAGAATGAGAAATGCCCCTAGCAATAGCCCAATGATCTTGGTAGGCGATTTATTACGGGGAGGATCCTGTGACATAAGCAAGCCCTCTATTCATAATCCTTCAAATAAGCAACCGTTTGGGGAAGAGATTGTTTTTCCAAAATTACCAAATATTCCTCAGAGTTTTTTGGAGGACATTTTATACCGAAATGAACTCAAGATTTGGTTTTTGGCTACGTCGGACAGCCGCTGTATTTGAGCCCGCCTGCTTCGACGCTGGCTTCGCCTGGCTCAAATGTAGGGCGCCTTCTTGCCAAATTCCCAAATCTTGAATTCGTTTCGGTATAAGCTCAATCTTGTTTCTTGAACTGTTCTTATTAACCTGCTAGGACTTAAGTCTAGCAGGGAATATCTTTTGTCCACTTTGCTTGATAAAGGTCTATTAATGCAAGTTGCATCAAAAGGATTGACAGCTACGTTATCATAGTATTGGAGCAAAATTCAAGAAACGATACGACCACTGCAGGGTATAGGAAATTAAGAAGAATTTTTTAAACTTAGTAAAGGTTTTTAAAGTGTCTCTTTTTCACATGTCGGGGACAAAGCACTGCGTGTCCTTTATCCCCTGCTGGCCCCCTTGGGACTCATCTCGCTTTGCCAAATCGCGTGCTCGTCGGAGGGCCGTGCAAAGCACTGATCCCCCCATGCGCTGACCGCGCTCTCCTGCGCTGCGATTTTGCTTTGCGATCTGAGTCCATCGGCTGCTCATGCGCTCACTTCCCGCCTTGGCTTCGCCCTTTCGGGCGGGTCCCTTTTCGCGTCGACTCGCAGAGCAATTCTGAATGCAAAACAACCCCGGTCTTCTCTTATCAACAGAATGGATGCTTTTTTTGACTCTTTTAAAGAGTGTGCATATCAACGATAAGTGTAAAAAGCCTGATGTTTGATTTAAGAATAGCTCTGCGAGTCGACGCGAGAAGGGACCACGAGCGACAGCGAAGGGGAGTGAGCGCAGGAGCAGCCGATATAAATCCGTGAAGTTCACTGGAATAGTAATAATTGTGCTCCAAATGGGTGGATACTCTTTTCATGGGTTGAATAATGGTGATAGCTTGGGCAGATTTTAGTTCTTCCCATCTTTTTAGAGCTTGTTGACGGAATTTTTCATAGGGGATTTTTGATGTCCACATTTTCTTGCGAATTAGCTCCGGATTGCATGGACTTATAGAAGAATGACTTGTATAAATAGAGATTTTCATGGAAAAATTGATTTCAAGCGTGAAAAATAAGGAAATTTTCCTGATTATATTTTAGATAAAACGATCCTCTGCTCAGGGCGTGTTTGCTTCTGAGATGGGTGTTTGCCTCGTTGTTCTAGTTATTAGAGCGATAAGGGTCTCTTTGTTAGGAATAAATGAATTGAATATGAACATATGATATGCCTTGATTGGTGTATTTGCAAACAAAAAATTACACATGGATGCAAAAAAGTTAGGAAAAAAAATCAAAATTGGTCGAATTGAACATGATATGACGCAAACTCAACTTGCTTCTGCCATCGGTTCAATGCAAAAAAGCATTTCAAAATATGAAACGGGGATGGCGTTGCCCACACTTGAAACTCTAGAAAAAATTGCCAGAGTTTTAAAAAAGCCATTTGCCTATTTTTTGGACGAGGCAATGGGAGTCGGGATTCATGGACATTCTTTATCTTCATCCAACACTCAGAGGAAGGAAATGGTATCTGCATTTGCTGAAGACACGAATTAAAAATGGGTTTAGAGTGTGTTAACACACTCTTAGTTTAAGGGTTCTTCCATTTCGATAGAATAAATCGTGATCGATTCTTTTCTGTCTGGGAATAGCATTGGTCCCATGGGAGTTGCTTTGAACAGATTTTTAACAGCTTCGTAGGTGGTTTCGCTAATTAAGATGGGTTTTTTAAGTAGCTTTGTCGTCTTTTCTAGGCGTGCTGCGATGTTGACAGTGTCTCCAACCGCAGTGTAATCAAATCTCTTTTCAGAACCAATATTTCCCACAATGGCGAGCCCTGTATGGACTCCAATTCCAATTTCCATCTGTGGCTTTCCCTCCGTTTTCCACTTTTCATTAAGTTTCTTTAGTTCTTTTTGCATGTCGATCGCCGCTGTCACGGCATGCTGCTCCTGAATGGGGTCATCCAAAGGTGCCCCAAATTCCACCATCATGCCATCTCCTAAAAATTTATCGAGAATTCCCTCATGATGAAAAATCACTTCAAGCATGGTTTCAAAATATTCGTCGAGAAGAGAAACAACTTGTTCCGGCGGGAGAGATTCTGCGATCGCAGTGAACTGTCGAATATCCGAGAAAAGGACGGTAATTTTACGCCGCTCGCCCGTTAATTTTGAGCTTTCTTCTTTTAAGACTTTTTCCATGACTTGCTGGGAAACATAGCGGGCAAAATTTAACCTCAAACGCTCTCTTTCTCGAAGGCCTGCGGTCATATGGTTAATCTCGTTGGAAAGCCCTTCGAATTCATCTCGTGTCTTCAAAGAAACTGTAAAATCGAGATTTCCACTCCCGATTTCCTTGACGCTAGAAAGTAGGATGTTCAAAGAAGAGCTCATCTGTTTTGCCAGCCAATTTCCTCCGATCAATGCGAATAGCAATGAGATGGCGATTGCAATCATAAAGTATTGGATCAAGACGCCGAAAAGTTCATGGAAGCGGTGGATCGAGATGTCAGCCCCAACTGTAGCAACATAATTTCCGTTTTCATCGTAAATCGGCGCGTAACCTGTTGTCCATTCGCCCCAATCCGAGACAAATTTTTTGGGGGAGTAAATATGATTAAGATGGTGATTCAGATGTGTGACAGAAAGGGAGGCAACGACATCTCCTGCATGGCTGACCCATGCGGGATCTTCCTCAGCATCAATAACATAAATAAATTGCTTAGCATTGTTGGGATTAGGTTTGATGATATACAGAAAGTAGATGCGGATATCATCGCGGCGATTTGCATTGCGCGCTTTAATCAGCGCTTGCTTTATGCTATTGTAGGTTGGTGATTGTTCATCTTGACGGGTATGGACTTGTTGTAGCAGTTCCGTATGGTCGATAAGAGCAGCTGTTGTTGCAGCCACTGTCATCGCTTTGATTTGCTGATCAGAAAATAGATGTTCGCGAAATTCGTGCAATAATATCCCAAGACCCAATACTGAACTGACAATTGCAGTTCCCGTCATGTAAAGATAGAGTTGAGTTCGATGTTTCATTCGGAGATCACCGGCTGTTCATCGGGTTCAATAGAGTAGATGGTAATCGCTTCTTTTCTGCCAGGAAGGATCATCGGCCCTAAGGAAACTGCTTTAAATTCCTCTTTGATCGTTTCGTAGGTGGTTTCGCTGATCAAAATCGGTTTTTTAAGCAGTTTTGTCGCCTGTTCTAGACGTGAGGCGACGTTGACAGTATCGCCGATGGCAGTATATTCAATCCGCTTCTCCGAGCCGATGTTGCCCACGACCGCAAGACCTGTATGGACTCCAATCCCTATTTCGATGTGAGGCTTGCCTTCTTTTTCCCACTTTTCAAGCAGCTTTTTGAGTTCTCTTTGCATGCCAATAGCTGTCATGACAGCGTGTTTTTCTTGAATATGATCGTCAAGCGGAGCCCCGAATTCCACCATGATCCCATCGCCTAAGAATTTATCCAGAGTTCCCTGATAATGAAAAATCACCTCCAGCATCGACTCAAAGTACTCATTGAGCAATGAAACAACCTGTTCTGGAGGAAGTCGTTCCGCAAGCTGCGTGAATTGGCGGATATCCGAGAATAGGACTGTGATTTTGCGCCGCTCTCCTTCTAATTTGGCCAAGTTTTCTGCTTTGAGGATTTTCTCCATAACGTGCTGGGAAACATATCTGGAGAAATTTAACTTTAGCCGTTCACGTTCTTTAAGCCCTTGCGACATCTGATTGATTTCATTGCCGAGCTCTTCAAACTCATCATCTGTTTTCAACGTCGCTTTGTAATCTAAATTTCCAAGGCCGATTTCCCTGACGCAAGTGAGGAGTGTTCGCACAGAAGAGCTGATTTGACGCGCTAACACATATCCTCCAAAAAAAGCAAAAAGGAGCGAGATAAGCAATGCCCCTAAAAAGAGTTGCACTAACTTCTGAAGATCCGCATAATAGTCATCTATGGAAATATCCGCTCCGATCGTTGCCACATACTGACCTTCACTATCATAGACTGGAGCAAATCCAGAAACCCAGACGCCTTGGGTAGCGGGAATGAATTTTCCTGGAGAAAAGTATTCGTTGAGATGATGAATGACATCGGTGAAATACGTATTTTTGAAAATATCTCCTGCATGACTCACCCAATGGGGATCTTGTTCCGCATCCACAGCGAAGATCAGTTGTTTGGGATCAGAAGGATTGGGTTTGAGTGCAAACAGGTACGTGATGAAGACATTTGTGCGGCGATTGGCATCACGCGCTTTAATCAATTCTCTTTTTAATTCCGCATATGCAGGCGTGTTCTCATCTTCCCGGAAATTGATCTCTTTGAGAAGGTCGGCATTGATCAGCGCCGCTGTCGTTGCGGCCACGGTCAAGACCTTTGTCTGTTCATCGGTAAAGGCGTGATGGCGGAATTCATAGAACAGCACACCGAAACCGCATAATGAGCTCACAAATGCAGTCCCAGCCAGCGAAAGATAAAGTTTATTCCGATACCTCATGACTCCAGCGCACCCTCTCTATTCGCACTTTAAGGAGTGCTGGAGTTTTTGTCATCTCTTCTACTTTTTAGAGCTGGTTATCATTATTACTTCAGGTACCGTTGCAGACGGTATCAATAACACGTGAATTTTCCATATCTCTATTGTTCTCTTGTATTACTTTTTGAATTAGATCCTGATTTTTTTGAACTGTGGCATCTATTGCCTCATAATGCCTGCTATTATCGTCGTGCTGGACAAATATATAAGACTCATCATCGAGATCAGCGTCTTTAGGATATTTTGCGATAAGCCCAGCTTCTTTCGAGAAGACAGCAAATTTGTATGACTTATTGTCCAAAGGAGTAGTCGCTAACACGTAGAGAAATACTGAGTCGAGAGACTGCATCTGCCCGTCACTTTCTTGATGCAAAATATACGCGGCGTAGAATTGTCTGCATGTTTTTATCTGCGCTGGAGTGGCATTTCCTGTTTGTAAAGCTTTAAAACATTCATAGAATGTTTTCTTGAAGGCGTCCTTCTCCTCTTCGGTAAGACTTGTCATTTCTGCAATGATTCCTTGTACAACAGTCGATTGATTGTCTTGATCCGCTTGAATGATAGATGCGATAGATACTTGCAAAGCGTTTGTAAATTCTAAGACACTATCAAGGTCTGAATTTTCTTGCATCATCTTTTGAGAAACTTTTTGTCTTAATTGATTAGCAAGTTCATCTGTATCTTTCCTATTTGGGTATTTTTGACTTTTCCCTAAAATTGCATAAGCGATGGATGAATCTAGACAACGTCCCCGTCCGCCAGTGTCAGTTGTTTTTATTACAGTAGGTGTACGAACATTTCGAGGTTGATGAATATTAGAGGAGGAAGAAGTATTAACATTGCACAAGTTGTGACTCAAGGTTTTGTTAGACCCATCTCTTCCTTTATACACCGTTTTAGCATTGATTAGTTCCACGTCATATTCAAGAATCCCTTCTTTTGCTTCGACCTTGTTAATGTTTATTGAAGCAGAAATCTCTGCCGATTCAAAAACCTGCCTGCCAGATGTCTTGTAAAAGCGGTTTGCCGCAATTTGAACAACTTTCTTCCAATTTTCACGATGATTTGTGATCTCAATCAGACCTCCATCGCTTTGCATTTTATAGATATTATAAATATAACGTTTCCCATTTGGCAAAGAAATATAAGTGTCCATTGCAGAATTGCGCTCTAGAGGTGGAGCGTTCTTCGTAGTAGAGCATTTGTTGACGGTGGCTGTCATAGATAATGTACTCTAGTTTAAAGCTCTTGTAAAACTTGCCAGAAGAATGTCACCTGCTTCAACATCGCTCCAGGTTTGTTGTATCATCATCTGAAGGAGCGTCTAAGATAATTGGCTGTTTTGGTGTATCATCATCTGAAAGGTTTGAAGTATCTGCCGTTATTACGACTGGCTGTGGTGTGACAGATCTAGTTTGTTTGATTGTTTTCTCTGTAATCTTTTCTGTAATCTTTATAGGGCTTTTTGCTTCGGTCGGGGTGTCTTTTGCGATCCCTTCTCGATCATAAGAGGCATATTCATATAGACCAACACATTTAATCAAAATGCATTTTTCTAGAATAACATCTTCATTACGAGCTGGATAATAAATCATCTTAACATTGCTACATTTTTCATCCTCTTCAACAATCACTATTTGCTGACCATGTATAGTTGCATAGGCACTAAAAAGGGTATTGTCAAGTTCTGCTTCACCATTTGCAATGTAATTAGCATATACATCGATTAAATGTTTTTTGTCCTTATTGCTGAGGAGACCTGCTTCCCGTGCCAAACACTCTTTTGTTCGTTTTTTGTCCAAATCCCAGAGAACAGGGCGCGAGTGAACATCATCTTCAAGTGATCTTTCGTTAAGATTTTTTAAAAAACCATGAAGACTTGAAATAAATGTCTTGTCTTTCGCAAGATCGTTTATCGAGTCTTTTATCTCTTTGGAAATCATTTCTTCATTTATCTCATTTGTATTCTTTCCCATCTGACTTATTTGATCTGATAGCGCTGTGAGAGCATTCTCATTACTAGTATCGAGTTTTCTGACTTTTCGTGATTCTAATGTTGTTTTATAAAACTTGTTATCGGTAACGTCTGAAATAACACCTTTGGCTTGATGAGTCGATGGTTTTTTTGAAGGATGAGGGCCGCTCTGATTAGTTGCTCCTGATTGGGAACCTGATTGAGAATGAGGTTGGGGCGTTGATGAAGGAGGAGGAGACGAGCCTCTTCCTTGGTTTCCATCGAATGTGGAATGAGATTGAAAACGTCGCTGTCTAGATAGCATATTAGCAAGGGTATCAATGTTATTACTATCATTAAATGTCTTTTCTTTAATATCAACGCCATTATGGTGTTGCAGCTTAGCCTTTATGACTTTGATGTTTCTTGTTAGAAGCTCAGATTTATCTTGAATAGTATCCGCATCCTCCAATGTTGCGCCATTTTCCCCTACTAACTCGATCTCAGCTGTACTGAAATGGTTATTATTGTTGTTCTCTAAAGCAATCTGAGCAACAGCCTGAGCAATAGCTTCCCAACCTTGTGCTTTGCAGCCACTATTAGTGATATCCTCTGTGCCTTTCCAAATGGTAAATTCATACTCCTTCCATTCTCCCACAGAATTACAAATCTGCACGGATGCCCTATCAACCTCATTTAGCTTAATGACGACATTAGAATTATTAGAAGACGATGTCGATATATTTGCTGCCATAATGTCCCTTGGTTTTTAATATGTTTAATAAAGTATTGCATTAATAACTTAATTATATTTTAAATTTGCTTTAAAATAAACACATAATTATCGAAAATTAAATTCTTTATAACCCATTAAACATCAATAAACTAAACATTAATTAAATAAAGAAAGAGAAACGAACTTAAGTCCCTGTTACTCAACAGTTACGGACTTGGCGAGGTTGCGGGGTTGGTCGATATCGGTCCCGCGCTCTAGGGCGATATAGTAGGCTAAAAGCTGGGCGGCAACGGAATAGGGAATGCTGGCTAATTCATCGCAAATGGAGGGGAGCCAAAGGACATCTGTTGCGACTTTTTCGATCTCAGGGGTGCCTTGGGGGGCGAAAGCGAGGATGGGTCCGCCGCGGGCTTTGATCTCCATGAGGTTGCTGATCGTCTTTTCCAGAGTACGCCTGTTGCCGCACATTCCAACGACAGCGAGGGTTGGGTCGATAAGGGCGAGGGGGCCGTGTTTCATTTCGCCGGCAGGGTAGCCTTGGGCATGGATATAGCTGATTTCTTTGAGTTTAAGAGCAGCTTCCAAGCTTGTGGTGAACATGTAATGGCGGCCGATGAAGAAGACGTCATTGAAGTGGGCGTATTTTTTGGCGATAGCTTTGATTGCCTCACTTTGGCGGAGGACCTGATCGACTTTTTCTGGCAGGGATTGAATTTCAGAGAGGAACGCTTGCCCTTCTTCTTTGTTCATGTGGCGGAGGCGGGCCATGAGAAGGGTAAATAGGGAGAGGACGGTAAGCTGGCTGGTGAAGGCTTTGGTGGAGCAGACGCTGACCTCAGGCCCTGCGCGAAGGTAGAGGGTGGAATCGGCTTCGCGAGTGAGGGTGGAGTTGCGGACATTGCAAATGCCCAGAACCTTCGCCCCTTTGCTTTTGACTTCGCGAATCGCAGCGATGGTATCGAGAGTTTCTCCGGATTGGCTAATGGCGATAATCAAAGTATTTTCAGAAATAATCGGGTTTTTATAGCGGAATTCTGAGGCGATTTCGGCTTGGGTAGGAATGCGCGCTTTGTCTTCAAGAAGCGAAGCGGCGATTTGGCCTGCATGCCAAGAAGTCCCGCAAGCAAGAATGACGATGCGGCGGATAGCGAGAAGCTCGGAAGGGGTCAGGTTGAGATTTTCGAACTCGGCAGTCCCAAAGTCGGGGATGAGGCGGTTGTGGAAGGCTTGTTGGATGGTCTGTGGCTGCTCGAAGATCTCTTTGAGCATAAAGTGGGGATAGCCGTTTTTAGAAATGGTTATGGCATCATTGTCTAAGCGCTCTGTATTTTTGAGGATGGGGGAAAAACTTTGATCGAACACTTCTACTTTGTCTGGACTAACGAGGGCAATCTCATCGTTGCGCAGGAACATCACATCGAGATTAGATTCCCCGAAGGCATTGGCATCAGAGGAGATGAATACTTCGCAACGCGCTGTGTTGACCCCAATTGCAATGGGATTTTCCCGGGCCGCCGCAACAATCTGATTGGGATGGTTTTTGTGGATGACTGCAATGCCCCAAAACCCGCGCAGATGCATGAGGGCTTTTTGCACTGCGGGAAGAATTTCTCCTTCATAGAAATGGGCAATGAGTTGAGCAATCACTTCGGTGTCGGTATCCGAATAGAAGGTTTTGCCGGCTGCTTTGAGCATTTCACGAAGGGTAAAGTGATTTTCAATGATCCCGTTATGGACAACTGCGACAGTTTCTTTTTCGTCCACATGGGGATGGGCATTTTCTTTTGAGGGTTTGCCATGGGTAGCCCAGCGGGTATGGGCAATGGCTAGGTCGAGTTGAAGAGGCTGTTCTTCCTGCAAAGCAGATTCTAAAGAATGGATTTTACCGACTGCTTTACAAGCGATGATTTTTCCTTCGAGAACCCCTGCCAGGCCAGCAGAATCGTAGCCACGGTATTCTAAATGTTTCAACCCTTTTAAACAGACTTGAGCTGGATTGCGTGGACCGATATAGCCGAAAATGCCGCACATGAGGACTCCCTAAATTCCTCTCGAACGATAGCAGAAAAGGCGATATCTGGAAAGAGTCGATACAGAGCAATTTCCACAAATTTGCAATCAGGGTCGATGAAGGATTGGTATAAATTAAGCCAAGCAGTTAAAGTAAAAATATTCACTAAGAGGGGATATGACAGGCCTAAAGCCGAAAAAAGTTTCTGAATCCGCGATTCATGATCAAACCTACAAAGTTTTTCCTAACGACCTCAATTCCAACGATACGGTCTTTGGAGGGCTGGTGATGAGCATTCTCGATAGGGTAGCGTTGGTGGTCGCAGAGAGACATTCCGAAAGGATTTGTGTGACAGCCGCAGTGGATTCCATGCACTTTTTAGCTCCTGCGCGAAGGGGGGATATTCTCGTTTTCAGGGCTGCGATCAACCGGACTTGGAAATCTTCGATGGAGATCGGGGTCAAAGTGCTGGCAGAGCACTATAAGACGGGTGAGACCAAGCATATCCTTTCAGCCTACTTTACTTTTGTCGCAGTAGATGAGCACTGCCAGCCTGTTGCCGTTCCACCAATCGTCCCTGAGACGCCCATGGAAAAAAGGCGTTACGAAGAGGCGGAGATCCGGAGGGAGCGTCGAAAACAAGAAAAAGAAGAGCGTTTACTCCGGCGTCAAGAGATGGGAGGTTAGGCATTGTAAGCCAATATTGGCCTGCGATGCCTTAGAGCTTCCGAGCGACAAAGGTCATAAATAAAGGAAATTCTTGACGACTGCGATTTTCCATCACGGTATTCTTGCCTCTACTTTTTTTGTCTGAGCACCATTCTTCAATCATATCCAGGACAAATCCCGCTTGTTTTAGGAGGGATGTGTAATAAGACAAGGGATAATGAAATGACCAGGTCTGTTCTGAACTTTTTTGTTTGCTAGGTTGAATTTGAATGGGGATTTTGAGTGGGGTCATATACCGATCGACCCGGCGGTACTGCATTTTTTTCTGTTCATCGATGCCCCAGCTCGATTGGCGTGGGATGCGGTAACAAGGATGATTGAGAATGATGAGGAAGGGTGCAGTTTTGCGCAAATGGTCAAAGGCGGTACGGAAAAGTGTAAGCGGACTGCTGAGATTTTGAACAGCGAGGATACAGGTCGCATGGGAAAATTCTTTATAGGGAAGGTCAAGGGGATGGGAAAGATCGTGGACACAAAATTGATGAGGGGACTTGGGTTCATATTTTTTAGCAGCTTCGATTAAGGATTGTGAGGCATCGATTCCAAGATATTTCATTCCTTTGGGAAGATGGCGTGAAAGAATGCCTTGGCCGCAGGCGAGGTCGAGGAGGTGGGGTTGTGTTTTTTTATCCATCTCAAGAAGGCGGAGAACGCCAGGAATAATGACCTGCTGGTGATAATAATGTCCCTTCGTACCGACGACCTTATCATACCAACTTGAAGAGGTCTCCCATGAGGTATCAGACTCTTTTTCCATAGTTGTGGGTTCCTTAAGCAACCTCAATCCCGTTCGTGTTCGAGCTGTTTTTTCCAGCTCGGCTTTTGAAAAAGCAAAATGATCGATGGAGCAAAACAAGCGACGATGATCCCGAGAATCAAAAAGCAGACATAGAAAACGACATTTCCTGTTTCGATTTGTGAGGGGGGAAAGAATCCGATGATCAATGCAAATAGGGAACTGAGGGTTCCTACGCCTGAAATGATCCAGATCCCTGGCTTGCCGCCGGGGACTTTGTAAGGGCGGTTGACATGTTGCCGCTTATAACGAAGCTTAATAGCGGCAGCAAAAAGAAGGATGTACATCAACAAATAAAGCTGAGCAACAATCGCAGAAAGAATCCAGAACGCGCTGCTGACGGTGGGCATAAAGACGAAAACTAACGAAAGCAGAGAGACGAAGATGGCTTGGGCAATCAAAAGGCGTATGGGCATCCCGCGTTTATTCACGCTGCGAAAATAGGGGGGGAGGTCGCCGCTTCGTGCAGCGGCGAGAAGACCTTTTGTCGGCCCGATGACCCAAGTACTCAAAGAGCCAAATGCTCCGGCAGCAATCAATCCAGCGATCAAGGGTGTGATCCACTTTAAGTTATAGGCATTGACGAAATAGGAAAAGGCCTGCATTGAGCCAGCGACCAAGCTAATTTGTTTTTGAGGAATGACGCTGGCAATAGAGAGGACGCCTAAGACAGACATGCCGATGATCAGCGCAGCAGAGAGGAGGATCGCTTTGGGGTAGTCCTTTTGCGGATGACGGACATCGCGGGCATGAACTGCGGACATTTCCATCCCGCAAAGCGAAAGCAGAACGCCTGTGAAAAAAACGATCTGATCGGCGGAACTGATATTGGGAACAAAGCTGTCCCAGCTAAAAACGATTTCCATCGGATGTCCAGTAAAGTACCAAATCAAACCGAGGAGGATGATCAGGCCTCCTGGGATAAATGTTCCGAAAATAACACCGAGGGTGCTGATCAAACCTGAAACTTTCATGCCGCAAAGATTGGTGATCGTGGCCGCCCAAAATGAAATCAGAATAATCGAAAGCGTGTACATCGTATTATTTGCAAGCGACGGATTGAAAATATAAGCAACGGTCGCAGCGATAAACGATAAGATTGTTGGATACCAAAAGGCGTTTTCAATCCATAGCAGCCAAATGGCTAAAAAACCTGTCCGATGGCCGAATGCTTCTTTCACCCAGGCGAATACTCCGCCGCTCTTTGGCCAGCCTGTCGCAAGCTCTGCAGTAACAAGAGAAATCGGCAAAAAGAAGACGACTGCAGCCAAAAGAAAATAGAAAATCGAAGCAAAGCCGTATTCGGCTGTCACTGGCCAATTTTTCACACTGCCAATGGCGGCAACATTGATCATGGCCAGAGTAAAAACACTCACTGTACGTGGGATTCTCGGTGTCCCTTCCATGTTGTGGACCTTAAAATTTATGTATACCCAAAAAACTTGAAGAACTGCATTTTAAAATTAAAAAAGGATTAATCTCCAGAGATTTAAACTATACTGCGCTTCGCCAGGTTTTGTGAATTTTGACTCAGCGAGGCACAGCACAATCGAAGCTTGCGGTCCGAATGACGAAGCCATAGTAAAAACTATGGCTGCGGAGACACGAGAAGGTCTAGTAGACCTTCGCAGTACAGAGCAGGTGAGCGAAGCGAACGGGGAGGATCGATTGGGCAAAGCCGCAGCCAGTCAAAATTCACAAAACCTGGCGAGGCGCAGTGTAATCTATGATCAACGACAAATCGCTTTCTGCACTGAAAGCAGCTCAATGGACTCCCCAATTCAAACGTCCGCTTTATCGCGATTATGCCTTTTCTTGTCTTCCAAATACGATCTTGAAATTGCTAACCGGAAAAGGGGAGAATACCCTTTCAGTAGATACTGTGTGCGGGCGTTGGGATACATTCAATTGTGTCATCTTATTTTTAATTGACGGATTTGGATGGGAATTTTTTGAAGGGTTTGCTTCTAAATACCCTTTTTTGAGCCGGTTTTCCCAAGAGGGTGTCGCCTCAAAAATTTCTGCGCAATTTCCATCGACTACAGCAGCTCATGTGACGAGCATTAACACCGGGCAAGAAGTGAGTGAAACTGGGATCTACGAGTGGTTTTATTATGAACCGATTGTCGATCGCATGTTTGCCCCACTGCTTTTTTCTTATGCGGGAGACCATGAAGGCGGTACTTTGCTTCAGGACGGGTTTACTGCGGAAAGGTTTTTTCCTTTTGAGACGATCTATCAAAAACTTGCTAAAAAGAAAGTGCGCAGTATTGTCATGCAGCAGGAGAGTATTGCCCATTCTCCCTACTCGCAAGTCATGCTTTCCGGTGCGGATATTTTTTCTTACTCGCTTTTTTCAGAGGCTTTAGATCGCATCGTCTCTCTTTGTAGCAACCCTCTTAAAGATCCGACTTATATCTTTGTCTATTTTGGCGATATTGATGCCATGGGGCATCGTCATGGCATCACTTCGCCTCAATTCGTAGATAGCATCGATTATTGCTGGACGATGATTGAGAATCGATTTTGGCAAAAACTACCTTCCTGCCCCAATCGAATTGCTGCAATGTTCACCTCCGACCATGGGATGACGCCGGTCGATCCGAAGACAACTGTTCTTCTCAATAAAGTGTGTCCGCAGCTTTCTCGGATGGTAAAAAAGAACCGCAATGGCCTGCCTCTTGTCCCAGCTGGATCTTGCCGCGATTTTTTCTTGCATATTGAAAAAGAAGATCTTAAAGAAGCGCAAGGTCTTCTTAAAGAAAAACTTAAAGGTATTGCTGATGTTGTGCTTACAGAGGAGTTGCTTTCCGCAGGCTTCTTTGGGGCCAAGGCTCCTTCCAAACGCTTAAAGGAACGAGTGGGCAATCTCGTGGTCTTGCCTTATCTCAAGGAAAGCGTTTTTTGGTGGTTTGAAAAACATCGTCTCGAGCAGCATTTTTATGCGGCGCATGGCGGACTGACCGCGGACGAGATGGAATCGATATTTCTCTTCACATCGCTATGAATTTTATACGGCGCGCGATTAGGTTTGGTGAATTTTGACAGGCTGCGACTTTGCCAAGTCGATCCTTCTCGTTCGCCTTGCTACTCAGCAATGGTCTCGCTCGTTCGGCCGCTTCGCTTCGATTTTGCTTCGTCTCGCAGAGTCAAAATTCGCCAAACCTAACCGCGCGCCGTATATATACGAAGAAGAGTCGGTTCTAGGAAGACTTTGCTTTTTTCTTCTCTTGCTTAGCTTGTCGTTTTTCTTTCAACGTCTTCGTAGGCTTTTTGCGGTCTTCTTTCTTTTGTTCTCTTAGTTTACTCATGCTCATTCTCCTTAAGAATGCATCTCTAGTTTAATGGGTATACCATTGAATCCCTTTTAGAGAGAATAAAATTTTACAACCGTTAGAAATGTCCTGCGCCGGGGATAACACGCCCGCCTAGGCCCGTAGGCGGAGGAACAGACGTTGACCCACCATGGCCGTGATGAGCGGGAGGAATGGAACCAGCATGAGGGGGCTGATTGTGACCTCCTCCTACGAGGACATGTGGGGCATACGGATGACCTCCAGAGGGTACAGGGCTGCTGATATGCCCCTGTCCAACGGGGACATGGGGCGCGGGGGCATGTGGAGCGGTATAAACACCCCCAGTGGGGATGAAGGAAAGGACGCGCTGATTGTGGGAACTTCCACAGCATGAGTTGAAAATCAACAGAGCACCCGCCCCCAAAGCTAGAGTCGTGACAAGGCCGACAAGAGGACCTGAAAAGATAAAACTCGCAATAGAAGCGATCACGCCTGCGATCACCGCAATCACTTTCATCGCAGTTGTCCAGCAGTTATTTCCTTCACCTTCATTGGTCTGAAGACGAGGATCGGCTATTGGACTAGGTCCAACGTATTGGGGCGGAGGAGAAACAGCAGTTATAGACATCTGAAACCTCAATTCATTTCGGTATACTTATCTTAGTATTGTTTAGCACGGACGTGGTTATCCATGTTGACGTTGATCAAGATGTGATCATAAGAAGAGAACCAAGAGCCATAGACACCGAAGATAACGTGGTCGTTAACCGCCCAATTTTTCAAGACGGAGCTATCTTGGGGATTAATGCACCATACCATTTGGTTTTCTAAGTAGACATGCCCTCCAAAAGGATCGATATTCACGATCCAATGCGAAAGAGGGCCGAAAGCGACAGGTCCGACATAGAGGTTGGCTTTGACAAAGCTGTTATTGGATTGATTAGTGATGTAATAGTCATAGGAGCTCAGCCAACAGTAGTTTGGAGTAATGACAAGAGGAACCGCTATACCCAGAGAAAGCTCTCTACGCCAATTCCCCAGCATATGAGAATCAAAAGGAGAGACTTCCCAATGGGATCCATCCTCCATTTCTATAGAACGATAGGTATCGGCAATGCTGACTAAGAAGTGGGAATTGATCGGATAAGCATAAGAGGCTAAAGAAAATTGAGGGCGTGTGATCGTCTCACGTGGAGCTAGCATAAATTGCTGAGAAGAATTGGCTAATTTGAAACTGGCTTGGTGCAGGATTTGCTCGTTTGAAGCACAGCTCCCGGTTTCTTCTTTTTCCTGTTGTTTTGCTCTCATGTCTCGCGTCGATTCTCGTTCCTCAGGATCAGATTGACGAGACCGGACAGAAACGTGTCCTTCGATGACAGTTCCTTCATTTTCAGTCATCGTCTCTTCTCCTAAAAGATGAGCATTTAAAAACAAGAGGCTGGCAAGTGAAGGAAGGATGAATTGTTTTGACATAGACTTAAGCCTTTGATTCGCAGGGTTTGTGATATTTTTCATCTCCATCAGTCGTCGTATTCATTGAACAAGTATAGAACTCGAATCATGGAGTGGGGAAAAAATAGCAAAAGCCTGGATTTACAAAAAACAAAAAACATCTTAAGCAAAACTTAATAATTTTTAGCTGAGATTTTTTCTCTATGCATGAGTAGAAATGGATAGTGATGGAAACAAATGGAGCAGATTTTTTTTCTCGCGCTTGTTTCTTTCTATAAGAAGGTGCTTTCTTGTTTTAATTTGTTTGTATTAAGGTTTTTATGTTGTTAATTATTTAATATTTGTTAAATTTGACAAATTACTTTTTAACTAATATTATAATTATATCGGAATAGATCAGTTTATATCCTTCAAGGAGGCTGTATATGCAAGCCCAACCACGTATTGAATGCCAAACGCAAAAAGCGGCAGATGCCGTTAACAGCAAAGAGGGTTATCCCAACCTCATTGCCAACCCTGTCACTCGCCTATTCAATCATGACGATCGTGCTGAATTTTATACCGGTAACGAGCGCATGACTTTGCAGAGCAGACAGATTCAAAGAGTGCGTGAATTGCAAGAATTCAATGATAATTTGCAACGTCAAGTGACTCAAAATGAAAAAGCGCTCCTTCATGCAGAAGATCCTTTGACTATTTTGGCCGAGATTGAGCATTGCAATATTATGATTGCTCGTAATACGGGAGAAATTCTCAATATTTACAGCCAAAATGAAAAGCGCTTAAAACGCATTACGGAACTGGAGGTGCAAAATATCCATCTGCAACAAGAAATGAGCGACACACAGGGTCAATTCATCACTTGTCACGATATGTCTCAACGCACTAAGTTCGCTGCTGAATTCTTCGTCACGAAAGCGCAGTATGAGAAAAACCTTGTTGAAATCCACGAGTTGAACCTTCAGTAGAGAGTACCTATAAAATGCCACCTCAAAAGGGTGGCATTGGTGCATGAACTATATGATCAACTGGTTGCAATGAAAAGCACAAGCCCAGGGATTAATGAAGTCATTGCTTCATTTTCCAAATACCGCGAAGAAATGCTAAAAGCGCTTGATCATCCCGGCCTTCCCCTGCACAATAATGACAGTGAGCAAGATATCCGAGGTGTGGCTAAACGAAGAAATATCTCTGGCACTACCAAAGCGTAGAGGGCAGACAATTTCGAGACGGCCTATTGACGCTCAAGCAGACATGCGCCAGACTTGGCGTGAGCTTTTGGGAGTATTTGAGTCGGTGGTTTCGAGGGGATCCGATCGATTTAGCACAATTTGTTCATGAGCGTTATCAAACAGCCTCTCCGGCCACACCTTGACTGGTAGCACGTACATTAACTTCCTTGAAGACTCTGGCAAAAGTTGAAGACCATTTCGATCTGTGCCCAATCAAGAATGATTTTAGTTAGGGTTGTATCAATGAAATCTTCAATATCCATAGATTTATTTTGGACAGAAGCCAATGAGGGCCTTTTTGCGTTCCTCTTAATCCACCAGGATTTAACAAACCATCCCAAGCATAAACAGAATCCCCCTGCAAGAATCTCAATCAATAATCGCATAGTTATACCGATGGCAAAACAACGTTATGAGGAAGTTCCCCAGAATTTTGAAATGCCTTTTCATCTTGATTCTTAATCCGTCTTTCAAGTTTTTTAACATCTTCTTCTGGGGGAAGCTCTTCAGGATAAATATTGCTCTTTGCCAATACTTGACGAACATCGCGATTGTTCTTTTCATGCTCTTTTGTAATTTGATGCTCTCCCTGTAAATTTTCTTTTTTCACGTTGAAATGAGTAATTTCTCCAGCAAAATCCTTGGCTTTGATCGTAATAGTGGGCAAAAAATCAGCAAGAGGTCGGGCTGCTGGCACTCCAAGTTTTTTCTTCATTTCTATGGTAGTACGCCCACCAAAAAGGGCCTGATCGCCCTTGCTGCGAATGCGTGCAAAGCCTTGGTCATCAATCCCATGTTCGTAAAGAGTCGCCGAAAGTTCCTTTTCTGTTTGGGTAAGTTTTTTGCGAGCCTCAAGACGCTCCATCTCTTCAATACGTTTTTCTAAAATTTCCTGTTTTCTTGTCTGAATTGCAAAGTAAGTTTGAGCAAACGCTATAGGTTCTTTACGAGAGTCTCCATTCTGCGCGATCAAGTAACAAGCATAGCGAGAAAGTGCCAAATCTGAAATCTCTCGCGTCCCTTCAGAGCCAATCATGACCATTTTGTTGACCTCAACAAAATGGTCATCAGCGGAGCGCCCAGAATTTTGGCAAGCAATTTTTGCTTTTTCAATTACCTTGCAGAAATTGCGCCATTCTTCATACTCGAGAAGCTTTTGAATATCCCTGGCCATCCAATATTCAATGCCCGCCTCCACATGCGCACTTTCCTCAAAATTTTTCGTCAATTTCATCAGGGTATCTTTCTTTACGATCACCTCTAAAAAACTAAAAACACCGGCAACAAAGAAAATAAAAAACTATATACTGAAACCAGCTTACTTGCAATGCCTTCTGCTAAAACGACTGCATTCGGAAAAAGCAAATGCCTGATAAAACAGAGAAAAAACAGGGAAAGTTTAGAAAAGGGCACTCTGGCAACCCTCTTGGCAGACCAAGAGGAATCAGAAATAAAGCGACCATCGCAGCAGAAACTCTGTTTGAGGGTGAGATTGAAGGAATCTGCCGTAAGGCCATAGAAGAAGCAAAGCGGGGAAATATTCAAGCAATCAAGCTGGTGCTGGATCGCATTCTTCCACCTAAAAAAGAAGCCCTCATATTTATTGATTTACCTGCTATGAAAACCAGTCCAGATATTTTAGAGGCAATTCATAGAGTAGCCCAAGCCGTGTCTCGCGGAGAACTCTCCCCTACAGAAGGAGACTGCCTAACCAGAATCATCGAAAGGCAAGCGAAAGTGATAGAGATGAATGACTTTGAGGAGCGGCTTAAGAAATTAGAAGAACGGCACATTCATGAAAACCTCCAGTAAAAAGAGACTGCAAAAGCTCGAAGAAACACTGAAAGAAAAATTAGATCCTCTAGATCCAGTTATCATTTATGATCCTCAAGCCCCTTTGCCGGATCTCTCACAATTCGGCGATCAAGTTGTAATCCTTCTGCCTGATAATCGAAGACACCAATCTTGATTCCAATTTCCTTTTACACAAATATTACATTAATGTAAGGTCTATGTTTTTAGGAGAAATTATCGATGCGGAAAAGAAGCTTCATAGGCCTAGATGAGGAAAAAGCTAACATTCCTGACAGAGGAGATGTTTTTTTGAGCCATGTCTACCATATCTGTCAGTCTGAAAAGATTCAGGATTTATTGACGCTTTTTAGAACAAGAACAGCTTACTACGATATGGATAAAGACTGGCGATTTTACCGTGTGCTCAGCCATTGGGATTCAAAGGGCCTCATTGAATGTGAAAGAGAATCGATGGATGGTTGGAGAAAATTTAATCTGATCGAAGCACTATGGGTCTCTGTTATTCAAAGATTGCGCCATTTGAACACTTCTTTAGGCGACATCGGTCATATAAAACCAAACTTCTTTGAAATCATCGACTGGGAATGCCCAATCTCATTGGCCGAATATTATGCTTTGTGTGCTGTTTTTCTAGAAAAACCTACGTTCTTTGTTCTAGCCCCGTTATGGCGCGATTTTTTCTTCTATGAAGAGCTACAGACAGCATTGGCAACAACCCTTTTTGAATCATGCATCATTGTTCATCTCAATCCTCTCCTCAATAAACTACTCCCGAAAGAAGGGATCAAATCGAGATTCCCTTTTGAAGCTGCGACTACCTATGAACAGCAAGAAATTCTGGAAATTCTTGCAAAAGAAGACTTCGATAGAATCACTTTTAGAAAAGAGAAAGGGAAAATTTATCGATGCGATATTGAAAAGGGCTTTGCTCCCGATGTCTCTGAACATGTGCTTAAGCAAGGACACAAGAACCTGACCATCACGACGAATATAGTAGATGGACGAACTGCTTCTCGGACGAGAACGATTAAAAAACATCTTAAAGGATCTACCCAATGACCCACCAATATTTCGCACGGTCAACTACTGTGTTTTTTAAATCGAAGACTTCTGCTGATGACCTCAAAAGAGTCTTGCCATTCGTCAAGGTAGCTCATGCTTTCAGAAGAGAAAGCCATGGAGATTCTCAATGGTCGTGAAAGAAAATATTCTCGCAGCGAAGTGAAAATTATTAAAGAGTTCATAGAGAGGCTCTGTCAAATTGAATATGAAATATTCTGTGAGAGATCAAAAACCGAAAACAGCGGTCATTTACACAAGGGTATCGACCGACGAGCAAGCTGAGCATGGATTTAGCCTTGCCCATCAAGAAGACCTTTTGCGAAGAGAATGTGCTCGGAAAGGAATCCAAGTAGTCGAACACTTTGAAGACGATGGGTATAGCGCAAAAAATTTTAAACGCCCTGACTTTCAACGGCTTCTCGATTATCTAAAACGACACAAAAAACAAATTCAGTATCTCTTCGTGACAAAATGGTGTCGTTTCTCAAGAGATGTCTCCAATACGATTTTGATGAATCGCGAGCTTCAATCGTATGGAACCCGTGTTGTTACTCTAGATGATGGGGAAGAATCTGATAATCCGGCCAGTTTCCTGCTCACCATGCTCAATATGACTCTTCCCGAGATCGATAATCGTATCCGTTCAAGAAACACTTTGCAAATGACTATGATGGAGGTTCTCTTCAAAGCTAAAGAAGGAGATCGAGACCAGCAAATTAAGAAACTTAAAACAGAGGTGGGGCAATACAAGCAAAATCTCCTCAAATTTGACCAACAGCGATTTGTATCGGAAGAGCTGGAGGTAGACTCGTATCAGCGATTGAAAGCTCATACTTTGGAACAGATTGATCGATTGAATATCCAGATCGCTGACTTGGAAATCTCAGACACGGCCTTTCAGAAGTATGCCCGGTATGGAATGAGCCTTCTGAAAGATTTGACTTGGTATTTTCAAGAGGCTGGGCTCGAGGCTAAGAGAAAACTGCTTGGTTCGATCTTTCCTGCAAAATTGACTTTTCAAGATGGAAAATATCGAGCCGACGGGTTAAACCCGGCCTTGGCGATTATCTTGCAGAAAACCAAGAACTTAGAAAATGAAAAAACCGGAAACATTGTCATTTCTGAAAATGTTTCCGGGGATGTGCCCAAGATAGGACTCGAACCTACATACCTTACGGTACCAGAACCTAAATCTGGCGTGTCTACCAATTCCACCACCTGGGCGGTACGTGGAAACTATTCATAGTTGAAGAGAATAGATGTAAAAGGATTAGAATTTAGACATTCTGAATGGATTTGTCAATAAATTAAGTGGGATAATTTATGCCGCGCGCAGGAAGGTTTTGTGAATTTGGACTGGCTGCGGCTTTGCCCAATCAATCCTCCCGGTTCACAATGCTTATTAAAGAGGAGTTTTGCAATTCCCTCTAAAGATTTTGGCGTATTCTACGTGCATTGCGCGCGGCTAGGCCGACTTCTGAAACGACGATTTGCTCTCGGAGAACCTTGGGGATCTCGAGTTCCACATTTTTCACCTCGTTTGTGAGGCGCACGGGTTGCCCATCGTTGTTAAGCATCTGTTCAAGCTTGGGAAGAAACTCTTTTTCATCTTGGAACGACTCTGCCAAACCAGATTTTTTAGCAAAATCGCTATTGATTTTTTCCCAAAGGAGTTGTCGAGAGAAGCCGAATTGTCTTAAGCACATTTCAATCAGGGTGACAAAGAAGTGGCGAATTCCTTGAGAGAACAACGAGGGACGAACGTTATCGATAAGAAGGCGAGTTCCTCTGGAAAAACTTTCGAAAATTGTTCCGCCGCCGCTTTTGCCGATAAGCACGCCGCCATGGGCTGCCATCGACATCAATTGCTCCATTTTGTCTGTATGAAGTTCAAGGCGAATTGGAAGATTGGTCTTGGGAAGGACATTCTGTTCCAAATAGTTCTTAAATGGAAGATTATTTTTACCGCAAATGACGACAAGGTGGATGGGGATCTCTTCTGGTTTCATATGAGCATACTTTTGGGCAAGAATTTCCGGATAAGAAGAGTGGGCTCCTGCTTTGCCATTGGAGATGATCACGACTTTTTTATTTTGATCGATGCCCCATATTTGTTTTAGGTGTCGGATATCTGCTTCAGTGCGAGGCTGGGTAAATTCGTGGCGGACAGGAGGGCCGGAAACAAAGCGTTGGTCAGCTGTTGTCTTTTGGGAAATCGGCTCAAGGCACTCAGGTGTATTGAATGGGACTGCCACCTTAAAATTTTTAAAAGAGGGGGGAGTATCGCGTGTTTCTATGCTTGTGTCGATATCGGTATTGATGTGCATGCAGGGAATGCCGAGGATTTCGCAAGCCTTGATGATCGCTTCGTTATGCGCACTATATGTGGTAATGACATGGTCAGGGTTGACTTTCAGCAAATGTTGCAAAACAGACTTCAGTTCACGATCTGTATAGCCAAAGGAGGGAAAGAGTTTGGATTTTATCCAGCGTAAAAAGTTAATCGAGGCAAATGCCTTATTTTTTAAGAGTTCTTCGAAAATAGTGGCAATAGACCAATCTTTTCCAAGCCAACGTGTGATGAACGAGCTTCGAATAGGATCTTCGTCGATGAGAATTTCAGGAAGATCGATAGTCACAGGGTGATAGCCAAGAGAGGCAAGTTTATTGGCAGCCCCTCGAGAAACTTCCATATGTCCTCCTCCCCATTTACAACCGATGATCGCTACTGTCCTTTTCTGGTTTTCCTGGAACTCTGCTTGAGGAATTCTATTTTCGGCGAGCAATTGTGGAGTCATTGGTCGAGCGGGCTCTACAGGAATGAGAGGGTGAGAATTAAACGGCCATTCCGCCATTTCATTTTGGCTGGGCGGCGTCTGGGCTTGGCAAGCACATAAACGGTGGACAAATTGCGCTTGAGCGCGATTGAAGGCATTATTGATTGCCTGCCATTCTGCGCGCATTTTGCCGGTAATGGAGGCAAATCGAATTGCAGCAAGGGGGGGCATGTTTTTGCCGTCAACTAGGAGATAAATGCATCCATTATAGGCTCTCTTACATTTTTCACTTTGCGTAAGCAGATCAGGGCCATTTGTCCTTTCGAGGCTTTGTCTTAATGTCGTTACGCGTGAAAGACAATCTTTATAGTAGCTTTCTGTTTTCAAATGCAGGTAAACTTGACTGAAGAACTCTTTCCCCGTAAATGGCTTTAAGATCGACTCTGTTTCTTCCCAGCAAATCTTTTCTAGTTCCGGCGTCTTTTTTAGTTTTTCTAAAAGGGTGAGAAAGTGCGAACGAAATGGATTAAAATCCGCACTTTCAAGTGAGTTGACAACGGAAAAAATCTGTTGTTGTGCTTCCCTTGGACAATTGGAACGACCCGCAAGTTCCGTGAGATATTGGCGCAAGAACAGTTTGCGAGTTTGGTCTTGAAGGCTCTGCTCTTCTTTTGCAACAATATGCGCAGGAGATTTAGCTAATTTGTCAGAATAGTTTGCAGAGGATTCAAAACGAAAAGCGTTGTCTCGAGTTTGGATATCGTGTGTTTCAGCAATTTTGGTATAAAGCATCAAAATATACAAATATTGGAATACAGAGCTAAAATCTTTTTCATTGAGACGATTGTGTAAAAAATGGAAACAAGTTTCGCCTATTTTTCCATTCTGCTTTAACTGATAGAGAATCGAGCGTGTCGTATGAATGATAAAGGGAACGTCGTGTAAATTATTTTTTAACAGCAATGCAGTGCGCGTGGGAATGTAAGAGCCCATTTGTAATTGATTCACATATATTGCTTCAGTGGAGGTCGCACGTCGGCTAGAGGAAACGTTGTCATAACGGGATAGATCCGCTTTTGCACCAAATTGTTCGTTGAAATTAATGAGAATGGGATGTTCAATGACTTGGATATTCCGCGTTTGTTCGACAGGAGATGCCATTATTTTCCGGTAATAAATCTAAAGTACTTTAGCATTTGATTTGATTTTTTTTCAATCTAATGTTTTTTATGGATTGGAATGAATGAGTGTCTTAGAATCATAGTTCCTCCAAAATAACTTAACAAACATGACTAGTATTCGAGGATTAGATTACTCTATCTCTGTTCCATCGAATCTGCCATTGGCATCTCAGCAAATGCATGTAAAGCAGAAGCCAGAGTCCGTTGTCCCCAGCCTTGCTTCTTGTCCGGATCTTCCCCTAAACCCTTCCGGCCATTTCTATATGGATAAAGGGGGAATACGTACTGGAGATTGGAAAAATTCTTTCATGCGCTGGTTCGTTCCTCGTTACGCTTCCGATCAAGACCAAAAAGTCACCGAATATCTTATTAATTTTTTTAAGAATTGTTTTAGTGACAATCTAGAGAATAATAAAGAAAAATTTAAATCCATGATCGTTTCTGCCGAACACCATATTGCTTGCGGACGAGGCTGGTTTTCGCGTTCTGTCAGCGAAGATATTGCAAGATTGGAAGTATACACCTTAGCAGCAAGAGATCGGATCCATACTTTTGAACCTGGTCATTCTCGTGAGGCTCTCCTCGAAAAATGCCGCACAGATAATCTCGTACTTTATAACCACTGGAAAAAGTTGGGATTTGCCGAAGAAGCCTTTTGGACAAGCCCAGACCTCGTCGATTTCCTTTTTAAAGCGCACCTGCACCGCTACATCACGCATCCTTATTACAAGCATACCATCGATACGCGGCCTTGTTTAGTGAGGCGGGATGGAAAGCTGACTGTAAGCAGAGAACCACATCTGCTCGTCAATGGCACGCCAACTCCTTGGTCTGGGCTCCGCAATTTATTTAAGCTGAATAGTGAAGGCAAAGTTTATACCATTGAAAATGATCAGAAAAAATTTTGGATGTATCTAGAAAATGGGTTCACGCTATGGGATCGGCACCATTTTCAATATCCAGATCACCTGCATCGCTTGCGTCACTTGGATAAAATCCCTTCTTCCAATAAAATCGAGGTGATTACAACCAGAGTTCATAAGAAAGATCGAGCCTTTTATGATCACGTTCTCAAAGGGTTTCGTCATTCATTCTTCCGAATTATCCCCGGGGAGGGGTTTTCCGCGCGTCACCCTCGATTAGGGCTCGGAGACGGAGGTGTTTATAGTTTTGGTTGGGCAGCAAGAGTACGGGATTTCTATCCTCTGCTTCCCCTGACAACAAAGAAAGGGGGATGGTCTTCCCCAGATGCTTGGGAATTCATAAAAGAGGATCTCTATGTCACTCCTATGGATATTTCTGATGAGCAATTAGTCAAAGTGATGGAAATCATTCAGGAACGTAATTTAAAAGATCTTCCTTTTCAGATCATCAATTCCAACTGTGCCGAAATGACGACAGACATTCTCAGTAAAGCGGGAATTGTCCGTCTGTCGCCCAAAGAACATTTTGCGGATCTATGGTATCAATTTCTTGTTCCGAAATTCCTACGTGAAGTCATTGGCAAAGTGACTTCTTTTATCAGCAGATGGGCGCCAAATTTTTTCTCCAATGGGGTCAGCAGGCTTGCTAACTTTATTCATTCTACGATTTGGGCCCCCATTTTTTCGCTTCTGGGAGCATGGAGAACACGCATTACCTTTGAAGATGAAAATGAGAGGGAAGTCGCTGTGAGAGCACGAAATACGATTAAAGCTCTTTTTACCCATGCATTTGATATGTTCGATCCCAATAAAATGGCCTTGGATTTACCAAAAAATCTTTATAAATGGCAGAAAACATACTCTGAAACCTATATAGAAAAACATGATTAAGGAACGTCTTCAAATAATCTATCTCAATCGATAGAAATCTTTCCTCACTGTATAATGTTTAGTCATTATCAGCATAATTTAACAACCATAGGCTATGAGTTATGACAGCTTTGTCAAGATTAAATTTTAACTTGAATTATTGTTGCCCTCGCAGTCCATCCCCATCGATTTCGACGGTAGCAACTGCAGCAACGACGAGTGTTATTGATATACCTATAGTCTCTGAGTGGCTGCGCAAATTCAATCATGCTTTTCCAAAGTTTGAACAGGTTTCGAACAATGGTATTTATCCGCTTTTAGAAAAAGAAATCCAAGAGATCACTTCCTTGCTTCAGGAAGGTAGAGTGATCAGCAATTCCCCAGCTCGTCATAGTGGAATCTCTCAAATGGTCCATGGTTTGGTCAACCCTCGGATACTCCAGCTCCAAGAGAGATATACCGATGCTCAAAAAAAGCTTTGCGATTCAAAAGAGAGTAAAGCAGAGGATATCGAATTGGCAAAAACATGGGAAAAGCTTGGATTGCCTGCTTCCATTCTTGAAGGCCATGCGGATTGCGCACGGTTTTTAATCGAATCCAAGCTTGCGTTTCCTATTGTGGGATACCGTGAGACCTCGCAAAACCCAGAGATGCACGATATCAAATTGGATCGCGATGGACATCCCATGATTAAAGTCCAAGGTGGTTACAAACGGTGGGAATTGGTGAAGCAAGAGTTTACGTACGATCCGCAAACCTATCACATTCGCTCACGTGTATATCCTGGGTCTATTACTCAAAGTTGGACTTATTTATCCCCTCAAGGTCTTGTTCCCATCGACAGAATGAATCATGATAGGCTTATTCCCATTTATCAATTAAATGCAGCGGAACGGCAACGTGTCGTTGATCACGCTCGCAGATTTTATGAAACCAATCGTGAGGTTGATCAGGGAATTTCCAAAGATTGGGTCATTCAATTTCATACTTCTCCACGACGTCAATTTGTGGCTACAGTCTCGCCTTTTCCCAATAAGCCTATCTATGACAACCTCGTCAGAAACTTAAATACACACATTGTGATGCGGTTGATCGCCCCCAATGGCGATGTCTATTCCATTGGTCTCGAAATGCCTGCGGATTCCCAACAGTTCTTGTGGGAAGATGGAATGGCAAAATTCCTGGGAACGGTCACTGCTCAAGTGAACAAAGCTGGGGATTATGAAGAATTTCGAAAGCATGAGGGACGGGTTGTTACCAGCATCCCACTGACGAATCAACGTGCGCAAAATATCTTAACAATGCTCAATACGCTTGGGGATGTTCGATTTCACTTCTTAAGACAAAATTGCGCAAATTTAGCAGGCATTGTCCTCAAGGCTTCCGGGTATGATCTCGATATGCAAACAACGGTCTCTGAAGTTCTTTATGATGCTCTTCCCGATCTCAAACACATTCCCGTGATCGGCCCTCCTGCACACACTATCTATCAATGCTACCAGAAGGTCATAGGAGGCCTTTGCTGGATGACGCCTAAACCGATTCAAAATGCAGTCGCTTTTGGAGAAGATGTCCTCACATTTCTGCCACGTAAAGTGGTAACTGTCGCTTTAAATATGCTCATTTATAAATTTGGTGGCAGTACAATGCTGCATGCGTTGCCGGATGGTGTCGAAGAAGATGATTTGTTTAAAGCAAATCGTTTCCTCAACTTCTCACGTTTGATACGTAGCCGATCTGATCTTGTCAAAGATGAGATTCCAGAGGCATACCATTCGAAATACTTCATCGATTGGCAGAAAAAGCAGAACTCTACCTTTACTGAAGCTTACTCTGGGCGCCCAAAATTGACGATCGTTCCTCCTGCAATGTAAATCTGGAGTTTCAACTATTCTCTTCGAAATCATAAACAGGATGGATCTCGAAGCCTGCTTGTCTGACGGAGAAGATGATCTGGGCGATCGGCTCCCACTTAGCATTTTTGTCAATGTGCAATAGGATTTTTGTCTTTTCCGATTCTTTGGGCAAAAGTCCTAGTTCCTGTTGTTTCTTAAGCTCGCTTTCAATGCCTTTCACACCATCGATGAGGTATTCGTTGAATTCAGTAATCCATTTGTACTCTCCTTCTTCATTGACGCTTAAATTGATGATATAATAGTCATTTTGTCCGATAAAAGGGGAGTGCTCGGAAGCGGGGAGGACTGTGACAAGATCGATCTCACTATCGTAAAGGGCAGCCTTGGTAATGGCCAATGTGGCAAATACCGCGATGACAAGAAAAAGGAAGTCGACCATAGGAGCTAAATTCAAACTCCCAAAGCCTTTAAGTTCTTCATCAGGAATGATACTCATGTGGACGGCCCTTTATAAATAGAGGTTCTATCATCGATAAGCGTTGCGACACGCTGTGCTTCGTTTTCGACCAAGGCAAGGGCGCGTACCAGCCGGTATTTTGCTGTAGAATGCAAAATCAGAGCGACAATGGCCACAACCAAGCCTGCCACTGTCGTACCCACCGAGATTCCGAGTCCATCAAAGAGTGTTGAAATGCTTTCAATCGAACGGTTGACGTTGTAAAAGGCGTAAAACATTCCTAGCACAGTTCCTAGAAGACCCAACATTGGGGCGATAATGGCAATATCGTTGAGCAGACCGATCTTCTGCCAAAAAGCGATCGATGCGCGTTTTCCTTCTGCTTTCATCGCTTCGATCATCACAGGCAACCCATGGCGGCGAGAATGGATGCCGCTGGCAATCATTTTGCAGAAAAGAGTATTGCGCTCCTCGCACAGGTGAAGGGCTTCCTCAAAGCTGTTACTCGTTAATTTGTTCTTGAGATTGTTAATGAATGACTGAGATAGTCGTGCAGAAAGGCGTACAGAGAAAATAGAATAAAGCCAAAGGCTGGCCGCCACTAGCGACATCGCAAATAAAAGCGAGTAGATGATCGGCGATCCCGCAAAAGCTTCTCTGATATCGATAGCAATGGCATCGTCGTTTAACGGCAAGGGCTCCCCCCCATCTAGAGCAGTTCCCTGGACAGAGGAGATGTCTTCGCTCAGTTCATCTTCTTCTTCGCCCAATTCCTCTTCTTCTGAAGCAGCGATTTGAAAGGGAATCGCCATAGACTCTTTGATCAAGTTGACTTTTTCAATCACAGCAGGACTGTCAAAAGACTCTGCTTCTAGATTTGCTTTCTCGATTAAAGAATACTTAGACGCATCGATGGCTAGCTCTTTGATTGGCTGTGTGATTTGAATGCCGGGTAATAGTTCAGAATCGAAGACGACCTCAGAAGGGGAGAACTCGGCTTCTTCCTTGAGTGCGATGACTTCGTCCTGAGATTTTTCAAGGATAGGAACCGATGATTTTTCCTGCTTTTGCAAATCATTTTCCAAGGAGTAGAGCTCTTCTTTGAATTCCTCAAACTCCTCGTCAAGCAGAGAAAGCTCCTCGTCCAATGAGGTCAGAGAGGCTTCTTCCTTTTGATCGAGGAATGCCGTATCGGATATTTCCGCATTGAGAGAAAGAAAAGGGATTAGAAATCCTGTGATGATCAAGCTGTGAAAGTATTTCATTGGGGCCCTAACTCCATTTTTCAAGTTACAAGGTATAATAGGAGCAAAACTCAAGATTTTGCAAAAGTCTAAATTTAATTTTTAGGTTAGCAAGAGAGGTGAGAATAGATCAAGGAAGATCGCAAACCTATCCATGGTGTAGAATTGTTAAGAACAATAAAATATCTCCCATGAAACCCAAAGACTTGAAATCCCCATTAACTTGGGAACAGCGACGTCCTTTGATCCACGACCGCATCTTATTTGTCCCTCAGTATTACGATCGTCATCGGGAGTGGTCTTTTCCGGGATGGGAACATCCCGAGATCTTTGGCCGAAAAGCGCCTATAGAAGTGGAATACTGTTCCGGTAATGGCTTATGGATTATTGAAAAAGCGCTTGCTCATCCTGAACGCAATTGGGTTGCAGTCGAAAAGCAATTCGAACGCGTGCGAAAGATTTGGTCAAAAATGCACAATTTTTCCCTGGACAACCTATTCATCGTCTGTGGAGAGGCATTGACGTTCACGCGATTCTACGTTCCCGATCCTAGTTTCTCTGCCGTCTATGTGAATTTTCCTGACCCGTGGCCAAAAGGAAAACATGCCAAAAATCGATTGCTTCAGGAACCTTTTATGACGCAAATCGCCCGCGCTGCTGTACCTGAGGCCAAAATGACCATTGTCACCGATCATTTTGACTACACAGTACAAATCACTCAAAACATGTTGATGAGCCCGCTTTGGAAGCCATGTTTCCCAGAACCCTATTTTGTGACAGAATGGGAAAATTATGGAACTTCCTACTTTGATGCGCTCTGGCGCAAACAAGGATTGACTATTTATTATATGCACTATTTCAATCAAGGGATGCAATGAGCAACTCTTCTCCCTTTACAGCCGACCATCACGGTTACTATTGCGATGGCCTGCCTTTTATCCCTTGGATTCAAGAGGATTCTTTTTCGCTCATGGATTGGTCGAACACCGCTTATCTTCGCTTGCCTGCGACATTGAGCGATGACCTGGGTTGGACCAAAGAAAAAGAGCGAGCTTTACACATTGCCGCTTCAGGAAAGTATCTTTTTTGGGAAATTGATTTAGGGCTTTCTTCTTTTGCATTCACACCTGAAAATTCGGCTGCTTTCTTCTCTTTTTCACTGGCCGTCGAGGAATTCACCATGAAACTCTGGCCGGAATTTCACAAGCAGACATTTGGAGTCACCTTATATCGAGGGTTACCTCCTTCTGAGAAAAACTTTTCTCGTGCAGATTGGGAACCCTCTTTTCTAGATTGGTCGAGCGATCTGGGAGTGAATGCAACAGATTCTTCTTATGAGCTCTACTGCGTTCAAATGCTGAGTGAATATGTGCATCGACTCCTCTCTTTTTTGCCCGATTCTGTGCTGCCGTTTGCATGGATCGATGTCTCTTCGATCCACTCTCCGGGAAGAGTCGCTCAACTCTTTTCAAAAGAGCGCTTTGAACATATCCAGCTCGCTTTAAAAAGTGCACCATGCCCTTTCTCGGGGATTTGTTGGAATGAGGGTCAACATGGGCAAGGATATCTAGGCTGTACTGGGAATGGCAAAAATTTCTCATCCTCCCCAATGGTGGGGCTCTACTTACCCCAGGATAAATTTTTGAGTGCTTTTTTGATTGAGGAGCTAGACCGAGTCATTTTTAAACTTAAAGAAAGCCGCACAGCATTTCGAATGATCCCTGAAGAACAGCTTGCCGACCAATGGGATGGGATTGATCAACTGTTCGTTCCCTCACAGCAGGCAATCAGTGGGCAAGGCAGGCGCAAACTGCTGGGTTTTATCGCTGCTGGCGGCACTATCTCGACGCTGGATGGAACAGAGGGTACGTCCTTAAAAACTCATGGCAAAAGTTGAAGACCATTTTGATCCATGCCAAACTTACCACTTATCGATCTTGATTGGGCACGGATCGAAATGGTCTTCAACTTTTGCCAGAGTCTTCAAGGAAGCTAATGTACGTGCTACCAGTCAAGGTGTGGCCGGAGAGGCTGTTTGATAACGAAAGTTTTATTAATGGGTCTGGGCGTTTTGTTCTGACTTTACAAGCCGCTCAATTCATACTTCCTCGGAGACCTGTGGCAAGCACTGAATGTCATTTGGATCCATGCCTGATTGAGATCGATAAATGCAAAGCCTGGCATGGATCCAAATGACATTCAGTGCTTGCCATAGGTTTTTGAGGACGTACAACAGAGGATTCTATACTGCGCCCAGTCTAAATTTTTTTAATCCCGACGAGCTTGCGAAAAAGGGGAGATCCAGGCTTGGAATTTTCACGAAAGTGGCGAAGGAAATGGTCCATCAGCGAACGGATGATGTTTGGTTTAAATTTGACCTGCGTTTGTGTCCGTATCATTAACAAAGAAACGGCTTCGGAAAGACGCATAGAAAAAAGTCGGTTCTGTTCATCGTGGTAGCAGATCATCGTGTTTTCTAGATATTTTTTTAGCTCGTTCAAGGGGTGATAGCGCTCGTCAGAGCGGACTTTGGAAGCAAAATGATGCAATTCACTTAGCCGTTCAAGAATATGCTCGGAATCTTTTTCCGACGGAGGTTGTTTGTTTTGGCTGACTTCCAATAATTGGTCAGCGCATGTTTTGATTTCTTGATGGAGTAGATCATAAATAGGGGAACGGTTGTTCATAGAGGTATCTCCACTAAAAACAATGTCTATGTCAGAGAAACTTTATTTACGCAAGTGATAACAGAGCGCCCTATATAATGAAGAAATATCTCTGGCACTACCAAAAGCGTAGAGGGCAGACAATTTCGAGACGGCCTATTGACGCTCAAGCAGAATGGTCTTCAACTTTTGCCATGAGTTTTTAAGGACGTACAAAAAGAGGAGCATTTCCCGCTGTAGCTGAAAAGCTAATCGGAGCAGAGGGATTTGAACCCCCGACCCACTGCTCCCAAAGCAGTTGCGCTAGCCAAACTGCGCTATGCTCCGATTAGAGAGAAAGCGATTCTACATTATTTTCTCTTTTATAAACAATTCAAAATGGCTTTGTTGCATAAATGTTTGAATTTTACCACAGAGCTGGGAAACCACAGAGAGGGAATTTTCAAATTCAACATGAAAATCCTCAAGGAGGGCATTCGTCGATTTAAAATATGATTTTTTTCTCTGTGGTTTCCCATCTCTGTGGTAAAATTATCTATTTACGCAACAAAGCTATTCAAAATTATATTTCTTCCCTGCGCCATTCTTGCATGCCTGCAATCAATAGAGATGTCCACTCATTCAAACCTTTGCAGCTTGAAACATAGGGAAATTTGAGAATAACGGGGTTAAAACCATAACAGGTTAATAGATAATTTAAAAGCGCGGTATCTGTTCTGCCGCATCCATCGTGCATAGGGTGTAACCATTCCAGTCTTTGAATGAATTTAGCGATGGCTTTGATTCTAAATTCGTCTTTTTGAGCATGTCCAATATTATAATAGAACTCAGTTAGGAAATAATTAAAAATAATTGCGACTTGCTCTTTCGAAAGAAGTTGATAATGAATGGTAATCTCTTGAGAAGGAGGGTGGGAGTTGAGAATAAGATCTCCAATGCGAAAAGAAGAACCGAAATGTAATGTAAGTTCACCATTGAGATCATTGAACTCATTCATCGCACTTTGCGTCATTAAATAATCGGATTCAGGAAATGTGGATCTAATGATGTGATCTGAATCCCGGAATATGCCTACTTTTTCTCGTCTCATTAATGTATGTGTCTCTTTTCCTTTAAAATGCCCGCATGCAGCTTTGTGCAAGGCCAAATAGAATTCAGCGCTAATCTTATGATTAGGATGAGAGCCTAAAAATTGAAAGGCTTTTTCGAGACCGCTTAAAAATCCGGGTTCGGCATATTTCCCATGCAGTCCGAGATCATAGACCTCAGGTCCGTAGATATGATGCTTACCATCGATGCCTTCTTTCCATTTTTTTGATCCTAAACGCCAATAAGTATCCGCAAATTGTAAAGGAGATAATGAAGTATTCAAAAAAGGTTGCTCGACTCCGTTGTCTAGTCTCGGGAATAAATCAGGATTTAAAGACCAAAAAGGAAGGGTTTGAATCCCTTGGGGAAATTGTGACAAAGGATTACTTGCATAATTAAAGAAAGTGAGTTTTTCCAACTGATGCATTCCTTCAGGTAATTTTTGTAGTTTATTATCTGAAATGGAAAGAGCCTTCAAATGTTTAAGATGGCAAATGCTTTCGGGCAGCTCTTTAAGCGTATTGCCATCGACAAAAAGAGAGTGAAGAGATTCGATCTCTCCCATGTTTTTCGGTAGGAATTTTAAGGCATTATTTTGAAGGGATAAGTATTTCAAATGTTGCAGTTTGCACAGGGAATCTGGGAGTACGGAGATTCGATTATTGAAAAGGTAAAACCCGATAAGCAAAGGCATTCCCTCTAAAGTTAAAGGTAAAGAAGAGAATGCATTACTCTCTAAAAAAAGATAATTTAAAGAGTGCATATTGCCAATTCCTTCAGGTAAGGAATCAATGCGATTCTTGGATAGATTAAGAATCTTAAGTTCTTTCATCTCGCAAATCGCATCGGGAAACGCTGTGAGTTGATTCGAGCAGCATTGGAAGTTTTTTAAACGCTTTAAATGATCAATTGTCCTAGGCAAAGATTGTAATGAGTTACTGCTGATGCGAAGTTCTGTCAGTTCTTTAAGGTGACCTATTTCTTCTGGAAGCTCGGTGAGAAAATTATGAGAAATGTCAAGTGTATTCAATCCTGAAAAATAAGCGATTGCTGGGGGCAGGAATTTCAATTGCTGTTGGTTTAAATTAAGGGAGGTGATCTTTTGAATTTCTAATGGATGATCTTTAAAAAATTGGCAAATGAGTTCCGCATTATCGAAAGGGTTTTGGCCAAAGGAGAGTTTCCTCATTAAAGCCTTGAGTTCCGGGTGAGCGTTCTTAAGAGCGGCTAGCCATAGCTTGCTAAAGCTTTCTACACGCATTAAAGGTTCCATGTACTGTTTTAATGCATGGACATTGTAATCGATGGTTTTTATGTGACTCTCAAGTCCTGAATCCTTGTGGCGCATCGCAGCATGAAATAACCCATCGATTTTGACGGGATAAGATCTTTTTTCCAGTTGTATTACTTTCAAAGCATAATGCACACAGGGTTCACCGAATGCATTAACTAAAATTTTATATGATAATTTAGCGTCAGTTTTCACAGTCTCTTCAAATAATTTACACACTTTTGAACGTTCTGAGATATTTCCTGTTTTAAGAAAGATATAACGCAATAAACCTGGATCTAGCTTTAAAAAATAGTTTTCAATTGTCATGTAAATAATAACGCAGTGGTCGTATGACTCATTTGAGTTGTTCCTTTGGCTGATGTGGTGTGTTTTGCAAGAAGATATCATATCAGCCATATTAATCTCCCCCAGGAAATCACTCCGTTTTGTTAGTTTTGCAATTCCCTCTTTAATTTATGAAGTAAAATTAATATTTTTAAATAAAAACAAATTGATTAAATTAAAAATAAATGATAAATTCATGGCCATACAAAAAAGTAAAAAATATTTAATGAGGAGCATTTTTTATGGCAATATCAGTACCTATCATCGGCGGCGCATCGTTTTCGACTCAAACCCCTTCCCTGGATAATCATTTTTGTGTCAATTTCAGTGGAGAAAGTGATTGTTATGAAATTCCTGGTGATGTAACTAGTCAAGATATTCATGATCGAAGATTTGATCCTCCGCAATGGTCGAATCCTTATGTAGGGTATACAAGATCAGTGATCTATCCCTACTTCCCTTCTCATGACACAAATCTTCTGACAGATTGTCAACAACTCTTTCAGAAAAAATGTGAAGAAATAGCAACTCTTTACGATTCAGGAGCGTTCTTTCATTTATATCGGGATGCCTTAGGTAGAATGTATGCCCACTTTAATG
Organism: uncultured Verrucomicrobiae bacterium; assembly: GCA_963718565.1. Taxonomy (GTDB): domain Bacteria; phylum Chlamydiota; class Chlamydiia; order Chlamydiales; family Rhabdochlamydiaceae; genus CAJCIW01. Next base: position 708,677 of record OY970364.1, on the reverse strand, counting down.
CAAAAGACCTAGTTAGCTTTTCAGAAGTGAGTAAATGCTGCTATGTCGCAACTAAAGATAAAACATGTACGGTTTGGGAAATCCAATTTAAAAAGTATTTTCCCAATGTGAACCCCCTATCAGATAAAGTGTGTAGCTTCTCCTCCGAACAACAGTTTAAGATTTATTTCAAAAGAAGGAGTGACGAACTGAAACCTTACATCGCCCAATTTAAGAGAAATAGTGATGTTATCCATCATTTAAAGGGTTCTAGTGGAAATGATGGAGCAATCGTTCAAGCTCAGAAGGAATATGAAGCATTGGGTGGAGATATGGAGAAGAACAAATGTATTCATTTACTAAATAGCATTTCTCTAGAAAGTTCCATTGGAGAGACGACTTGGAGAGAAGTCTGGGATTCTAAAGGAGGAAAAGCAAATAAGGTATATAAAGCATATCAAAGCTTACAAACAAAACTAAAAGATTTGGTTGGCAATGGCAATTTTGTTGGTCAGCTAAAACTCTGCGAGAATGCAATTGAAGTATTAGTTCCTAAGGCATTTGATGATCAGGAGAAATTCGAAGAATTCATTCAAAGAGCTGAGGCTGCCAAGAATAATTCACCCGAAAACTCAGGTTAAGAAAGAACGGATCAATTCCGTGACGATTTCGGGCTTTTCCAAGGGGGATGCATGGCCGCACTCTTCAATGGCAAACAGTTGAGAGTTTTTGATTCCTTCGGACAGTGCCGGGTGTTCGTCTGGAAATAAGGCGTCCTGTTGGCTGTGCACAATTAATGTGGGGGCCACGATCGTGGGATGATGTTGAAGGGAGGAATAGTCGCTCAGCATGGCCTCTAACTGCTGTATAAGAACCTCGACGGAAAAGCTTTTGATCATCGTGTGAAGATGCTCAATCAGGGAGAGGTCCTGATGGCGGGAAGGATGAATCAGGGAGCTAAGTTGCTGTGGCACGACCTGATCTAATTGTCCGAGTTTCAAAGCTTGGCAAATCTGCTGTTGCTTGAGGATCATTTGGGGATTAGGCGCTGCCCATGTGTTAAGAAGGATGAGTTTGGTCACGCGCTCGGGAGCAAGTGCTGCGACGGCTTGCGCAATCCATCCTCCCATGGAATGGCCGGCAAGGGCAAAGCGAAGGGGAGCTTCTTTAAGCAGAGATTGGACCATTTCATTCCGCGTCGGTTCTTGATTCATGATATAAACATGGATATCGCACATATCGCTTAAAGCATCGATCTGATGCGCCCATACACGTTCATTATTGGCAAATCCGGGAAGAAGGACGAGTTGTTCATTCATGGTTTTTTCCTTAGAGTGTGTTTATCCGTGATGTTTTGATTAAGTCTTTGAATCGCACTGACAGTCTGTTCAACGAGGAGGGGAATAATCTCACTGGCAGAGAGATTTGTGACGAAGGGATAATTCTGTCCTGCATACAGGGCCATTAAATCAGGTCGGTTGGATTTGGCTGCAGCTGTCCGGATATCTTTAGTCAGTACGGTTTGAAAAGGAAAAGGGGCGATAGGAGCATCGTTCATCTGCATTTCTTTAACAAACTTGTTATACAGTACTCGCGCAGGTTTTCCTGAAAACACCGTACTCACAATTGTCGCCATCGCATGAGGATGTAACAAAGCATTTTTGTATGCGGAGGGCGCTCCGCTTTCGGGGCAAGCAATAAATGCAGTCCCGAGTTGTGCTGCAGCGGCGCCTAAAGCTAGGGCCGAAGCAATCCCATCCCCATTCATGATCCCTCCCGCTGCGATCACCGGCACTTTTAGCGCATGGGTCAGGAGGGGAGTCAACACGGAAGTTCCAAGCATGGAGTCATAGTCAAGATTCAGAAAAGTCGCGCGATGGCCTCCGGCTTCACTCCCTTGGGCAATCACGGCGTCTACTCCACTTTTTTCTAATAATAACCCCTCTTCGAGTGTCGTCGCTGTTCCCAGCATCACAATTTTTTCTTTTTTCAAGCGCTGTAAAATGGAAAGCGGGGGGATACCCAAAGTGAAAGAAAAAATCGGGGGTTTCTCTTCGAGAATGACTTCTATTTGATCTTCAAATTCAGGAAGTTCGGAAAAATCAGGAAGGGGCGTAGGGATATTGAGCTCTTTGCGAAAGCGGTCTAAAAATTTTTGAGCTTGAGCCATCCTTTTTTTGTCGTATGGCATTGAAGCGGGAGCAAAAAGATTGATAGAAAATGGCATTTCCGTCAGGTCTCGGATCTCGCGGATGGCTTCCTTGATCTGTTTTGGCAACATGTAGGCCGCTCCTAAGGATCCCAAACCTCCCGCATTTGATACAGCGGCAACAAGTCGGGGTGTCACGACGCCTGCCATCGGGGCTTGAATGATTGGAAATCGGATATTGCATTTCTTAACGATTGGATTTTCTTTCCACATTTTTTCTCCTTTATGCAATGTTATTAATTATATGGCTCAACCGACAGCAATTCTTGTATTTGCTTGATCATTTGTGCATCATATGTGCGCACGAATTTTTTAAATAGAGGGAATTGCAATTCCCTCAATAGTGTTAAAGGATGTGAGGTATGACTTCATTTCGCCATTTGAAATCGGTGATCCGTTTAAATGAACTCGCAGAGGACCCTTACGACTTGACAGAAGAGGGGGCTGTTACCCCCAAACGCGTGGATGCGATGGTCTCCGAAGCCGTTGGTTTCAAGTTGTTTTATGCCATGGAAAGAGTTTCGGAAATCATCCTTTCGGCTTTGAGCGAACTTGCTGAAGAGACGCAAGTCGTGAAGAAAATGGCAGACATGCAAAGTGGCGAGGTTGTCAATTTTATCGAAGGGTATGAGAGTGAAAATCGCCCAGCCCTTCATACGGCGATGCGCGATTTTTTTGAGAATCGCAACACCTCTGTGAATGCTAAGGAAGCCTCTGAGCTCGCTTACAAAGAATGTGAAAAGTTGCGCGCATTCCTCAATGAAGTAGAAAAGAAGGGCCAATTCACGACGATGATCCAGATTGGCATCGGGGGATCGGAGCTTGGTCCCAAAGCAGTCTATTTGGCGTTGGAGGCATTCCATAAACCAGATCGACGCGTCTATTTTCTCTCTAATGTCGATCCTGATGACGGTGCTCATATTTTCCATCAGGTCGATTTAGAAAAAACGCTTGTTGTCGTGGTTTCGAAATCGGGGAGCACATTAGAGACGCTCACCAATGAGCAATACGCTAGAGAAAAATTCAAAAAAGCGGGGCTTAATCCTAAGAACCACTTTCTTGCTGTGACGGGAAAGGGAAGCCCCATGGACGATCCGCAGAATTATGCTGCATCTTTTTATATCTGGGACTCTATTGGCGGGCGCTATTCTGCAACCTCAATGGTGGGCGGGGTTATTTTGGCATTTGCCCTCGGCATGGATAGGTTCCTGGAATTTCTCAGAGGAGCCAATGCGATGGACAAAATCGCGCTTCGAGAAGACCCTAAAGCCAACCTGCCTCTGCTTTCAGCCTTACTAGGGATTTGGAATCGCAATTTTTTAACGCTGCCGACAACAGCAATTATTCCTTATTCGCAAGCACTCTCCCGTTTCCCGGCCCATCTGCAACAACTCGATATGGAATCGAATGGCAAGCGCATTGACAAGAAAGGGCATCCTGTCGATTTTGATACGGGGCCCATTATTTGGGGGGAGCCGGGAACCAATGGGCAGCATTCTTTTTATCAATCCATTCATCAAGGAACGACTGTTGTTCCTCTAGAATTAATTGGTTTTAAAGAAAGCCAATACCGTGATGATATCGTCTTTCAAGGCACGACTTGCCAAGAAAAACTTCTCTCCAATCTTTTTGCGCAATCGATTGCTCTTGCTGTTGGCCAGCACAATGACAATCCTAACAAGTTTTTTCCAGGCAACCGTCCTAACCGAATTCTCTTTGGCATGCGCCTCGATCCTTATATGATGGGGGCGCTTTTGGCCTATTATGAACATAAGGTTGTGTTTCAAGGGTTCATTTGGAACATCAACTCCTTCGATCAAGAAGGCGTCCAATTTGGCAAAAAACTCGCCCTAAAAGTGATCGATCAGTTTGGGACATTGAAACAGGGCAAACCGATCGATCCTAAAGGATTTCCTCTGGGCGCAGCTTACCTCAAGCACATCGAAAAAATGAAATAGCGCATCGTCATTTTCTCATTTGAATTAAATTATCAAGAAATAATAAGCTTTGTGAGCTTTAAAATTACGCTGCTTATAAAACTTTAATTTATGAAGGAATTATGACTGTAAAAAACATTTTATCAGCTCAACATGTTGTGGATCAAGTTATTCAACAACACCAACCATTACCTCAGACTGAAGAAACAAGAAAAGAAAGCCTGGAAAAAACGTCTAAAGAAATTGTTTCCCTATTTTCACACACACTCTCTCACGTCACTGATGATCCCAATAAGACATCAGAAGAGATGGCCAAGGAGTATATTAGGAAGCATCCAGAACTAAAACCATTTCTTGTTCAGCTTTTTCCTAAAATAGAGATACCCAAGATCACTCAAATCTTTGCAAGATGCAATACAGGATGGGGAAATTCCTTGACTATCCGTGGAAATGGCCCAAAGTTGACTTGGCCTGAAGATACAAGCATGACTTGTACGGGTTCAGATCGCTGGGTATGGGAAACCGACGTTCCCTTTAAGGGCCCTTTTGAATTTAAGATTCTGTTCCGCACTTCTACCGGGTCTATATGGGAACAAATAGATAACAATCGAGTGATCTATTGCGACCAGAAAATTATTATCGTTCCCGTTTTTCCCTCTGTTGGTCAGGATGCTGTTTTTTCAGACGGGCAAGGGTTGAACTGCGTCTATTCTTCTCAATTTGCTACTGACAAGACGAAAGAGACGCTTGGGTCTATTGATCGGATAGCGACTTGCTCCGTTCATTTAAGGAACAATCCCAATAAAGAGGATCTAAAAACTAAGGAGAAAAAAAAATTACTGCACAATACCGCACATGAAATTGTCGCTAGCTTAGATCCCCAGATCAGCTTTCAGAGAGTCGACGATCTCCCAACGATCAGGGAGATGTTAAACGCTTACACCCATCACTATCCTCTCCTCGCTCCTTTTTTCCATCAAATAGATTGTGAACTCGAAACACCTCCAAAAGAAGAAACAACCCTCCCGTCAAATGGGGATTCAAACGGACAGCATTCTTCTGTTCAGGAAGCGCCGGTTTCACACTCTTTGCAAAAAAACGACTCAGTCGATCTCATGCCTGTTTCATTTAAGTGCATTCCATTGAACAACTCCCTCGTAGCTACAAACAAAAGCAATATTCTATCTAAGATAGGTGATAGCATTGTGCAATTCGGCAAAAAGATGAAAAGCAGAGAGGAACTTCCGCCGGTGATCTGCCGCCATGTTGCATACTCTCACGGGATTTACTTAGAGGTGGTTGTTGGCAATATGTTTCAAAAAGGCGAAGCCATTGACTTCCGTGTGATTGCTAGCAGCCGTGATCATCGCGCAGAGCCAGGAGGACAGGCTGGGGCGACGCTTGTTGCAATGGGTCAAAAAGGACGCAATGATTATTTTGCCAAAGTTGAGGATTTTTTCAATGAGCATCGCATGTTGCAAGACAGAGATCTCGGATATCGCGCCCAAGGAAGCGGTATTAAGAGAACCTTTCCAGAAACAGAAAAGAACCTTGTTCCCCTGATGGACATTGGAGGAGATGTTCTGGGGTGTTCTGGAGGAGAGTGCGGCGGAGAATTTTTGTGGGTGAATGGTCCAAATCTTAAAAATCCCCAGCAAGTCGTAAAACGAAAGAAGAGTGTTGTGGAAGAAACAAGCCAAGAACATTTAGAAATGCAGCAAATCTTTGATGCTTATCGTTTTCCAATGATGATGTCTTTAAAAAGAGCTCATGAATTGAATCTAAAAGGTCCTGTCATTGTGGCACTGCCATTGATTAGCTCTAAAATCTATGGCTTTGATCCTAAGACCTCAATGCCTTATGTATTTGAGAATTTGAAGACATTCATTCCTCACATTTATGATGAATTCAGAAAACAATACCCTGAATTTAATAGCGAAGGTCAAAAAGAATTTTATTTTAAATTTTATGAATTGCCAGGAAATAAGAACGTGGAACCTTTGATCGGGGCATTTGACCAAGCATTTAAGTAGAATCCATAGAGACCTTCCCACTTTCAATGGTGAGAATGCGAAGATTGTCGGCGAATCTCTCCTGTTGAATAGGAGACGTGAGGAATACTTGCTCAAACTTAGAGAGATGGTTTTTCAATTGGGCCTTCCGCTCTAGGTCTAATTGAATGCCAAAATCATCCATTCCAAGGATGGGCGAGTACCCTAGCGTCTCTGACATTTGTTCCCATTCGGCAAAGCGTAAGGAAGAAATGCAAGAGCGTTTTTGCCCTTCACTGGAAAAAACTTTTGCGGATTTATCGGCTAAATGAATGTGTAAATCATCGCGGTGTGGGCCGACAAGGGTTGCCCCGATGTGCATTTCTTTAGGGCGCATTTTATTCCAGATCTTTTGAAAATGTAAAGCCGCATTGCCATTTTCTGGAGATTGCGAGAGTGAAGATTGATAGCTGATACTTAAGGAATCTTGTTTCCGTGAAAGGATTTCCATCCACTGGGAAGAGGGAGTTTTTAGCGCCATCACTGCCGACTCTCTTTTCTGCACAAGATAGGTGGCAGACTGCGCCATCATCTGTTCCCAAGCCTGGATAGTCGACTCACTTTTGGAGCGCAGCAAATGATTGCGCTGCTTCATCGCTTTAAAATATCGCCCCAAATGATGCACGTACAGAGGATCGATCTGGGCGATATGCAAATCGAGAAAACGACGCCTCTCTGCAGGATTGCCGCTGACCAGTGAAAGATCGTCGGGGGAGAGAAAGACGGTAGGGAGAATGCCGAGCAAACAGTTCAATGAGGAATACACAGTCTCATTGTATTGGATTTTGCGGGTATTCTCATCGTAGTACACTTTGAGGGTTTGAGTGACGTTTTCTTTATAGAATTCGGCCTCGAGGTAGAAAAAACTCTCTCCAAATGAGATGAGGTCGGAAAGGGAATGGGTTCGAAAAGAGCGTCCGGTGCTTACAAAATGGATCGCTTCGAGTAAATTGGTCTTGCCTTGGCCGTTGTCTCCTTGGATGAGATTGATCGAAGGGGAAAAAACGACCTCGGCCTGTCGATAATTACGGAAATTGCGCAGCAAGAGACGCTTTAAGAACATTGTATCTATTCAAGCCGCATCGGCATGAGGACAAACTGTGCTGTGGTTGAGTCTGTAATCAAGCCTGGATTATAGGAGGAATCGGGAACATTGAACTTCACTGTCTCATCTTTACTGTGGCGCAAGATATCGAGAAAATAAACGGGGTTGAACGCGATATCCAGCTTTTCGCCAGCATAATTGATGGGCATATTGACCTTGCCTTCCCCGATTTCTCCAGAGGTAGCGGACAGGTGGAGCTCTCCTGTAGTAAAAGAGAAACGCACAGGGCTGCTGCTTTCGGGAGTGAATAAAGAGACCTGTCGAAGCAGGGACATCAATTCTTCCCGGTGTAACGAGACCGATTGCTCTTTTGGCGCTGGGATCACGCGGCTGACATCGGGGAACTGCCCTGAAAGCAACTTGCTGATCAGTGTGGTCGATTTTAACTCGATCGCGATTTTATCAGGCATCAGCGTGATTTTGGCGGGCTCCTCTTCTTTGTCCAATAAGCGAATGATTTCTTCGACTGCTTTGAGAGGGACGATGTAAGAGCCGGTAAAATCTGGGGGCAGGTCGACATTGGCATGAATTTTGGCCAGCCTTTTGCCGTCAGTGCCAATGAATGTGGCAACTTGGGCTGTGTTTTGCAGAAGGACGCCATTGAGTACTTGCCGGCTATCCTCGCGGGCAGCAGCAAAGACGGAACGGGAAAGCAATTCTTTTAACGCAGCCGAAGGAATGGAGAATTGTACGCCTTCTGACAGATCCGGTAATGTAGGAAACTCGTTTTTATGCATGCCGTGAATCTTAAAATGTGAAGAGCCGGCATTGACCATGGCGACCTCTGGAGAAATCGTATGGATTTCAATTTGAGGAACTGTGAGTTCGCGGATGAGTTGGAAAAAACGACGGGCGGGAAGAGTAATCGACCCTTCTTCGATGACTTTGGCCTCAGCGTAGACACGCACGCTCACCATAAGGTCAGTTGCACTGATAATGAGCGAATCATCCACCGCTTCAAGCAGCACATTGGCCAAGATGGGGATCGCCGGTTTGGAAGGCACGATGTTTTGAATTTTGCCGATGAGGGCGACGAGTTCTAATCGAGGGATAATGATTTTCATAGATTAACAGATCTCCACATTGCACTCTTTTCAATTTATGCCATCGTTTCGGTATAGCATGCTATTGCCCATAAGTCCAGATCATAAACTCTAAGAACGATCCCGCATTGCGCGATCGATGGCTCTTTTATGCTCTTTTTCTTTCAGAGCAGCGCGCTTATCATAACTACGTTTTCCACGGGCGACAGCGATTTTAACTTTGACAAAGCCATTTTTTAGATACATTGAAAGGGGAATGAGGGCGAGCCCCTTTTCTTCAGAAAGAGACTTGAGCTTTGCAATCTCTCTTTTATGCAGTAAAAGCTTGCGGTCGCGCCTTTCTGCATGGCCAAACGTGATTCCAAAACGATAGGGAGCCACAGAGGCATTTTTTAAAAGCACATCGCCAGAATCTGAAACAAGGACATAAGCGTCCTGTAAACTGCCGCCGTGGCCGCGCAGGGATTTAATTTCTGTTCCCGTCAGGATGATCCCTGCTTCATAAGTATCGAGAACTTCGTAGTCGTAGAGTGCGCGCCTGTTGGAGACCAATTCAGTATCGGCATTTTTTTTTGACATGAGAGAATCAAGATAAGAATCTAAATAGGGTTAACGGCCAAAGAGAGATTGCCCGAATGAGGTGACACGGAAACACTCTTTTCCATTGTGCACTCCAACGGCAGTCACTCCAATTTCAAATAGCCAATCTAGTACAGTCGCTTTTATCAAGGCAAGCTCTTCTTCTGAATAGGTCGGCAAAGTGTATTTCCAAGTCTTCCCATGACGTTTGAGCATGACGAGGGATTGTTCGCCCAAGGGAACAATGACACCACGAATAAAATCATCAAAATAAATCCATCCAGAGTTAACTGCACGAATGATGCTTTTTTCTGCTTCGCGCAAGTTGCGGTCGGTAATCAATTCCGCAGGGATTTCTTTTGAGATGAGGCGATTTAAAGGATGGCGATAAAAAAAGATGGCCCGGCTCTCTAAACGCATATCTAAAAAGTCATTAGCGCTCTCTAAAGCGTAGAGGCGATTGTCGACAATATCAGCGAGCTTCAGCTGAAGCATTTTTGAAATAAGACGATCGATATATTCGATAAAAGCAGGATCATTTTCATCGAATCCCTCCATTTTTGCCGCAAGAGAACTCAATACTGTCTTATTCAAGATCATCTTTTTGTTCTTATCGGCAGATACGGGGAGGGGCTGTTTTTTAGCCATGCTTAAGGTAAGACTGAAGTCTTGAATATAGGAGAAATCATGGGGGCGGAATTGGGTGATTTTAGCCACCGATGCGATGGTCGTCACTTCGGTACTCTGCAGGAAGGAGGCGTATTCGCGCCATTCATGAAGAGGAGTGATGATTTCTCTCCATTCATCGTCAATTTTTTCGTAACCAAGGGTGCATACAAAATGGAACTCCAACTGCAGCAGGTATTCCTCAAATTGCTCTCGGGAAATCTCATATTTTTCAATAATCTCTCTAGCATAGATTTTAAAGTTCGGAGCTTTATAGACATCCTCTGCGATGCCTGCTAAGACATGATCATTGAAATTGAGCTCCATGAGATAACGTTGAAAGATCTGTGGGGTGAGAAGATATTTCTCTATGAGGGAATCAAAAATATTGTTGGAGGTTCGAGGGATGGAATACCAAATGGGAAGCACATGGATAGGAACCTTGCGAAGCAGGCTCTGTAAAAACTCCATCCCCGGTTTAAAATCCGGATCAAATTTTAAAATTTGCGCCTCAAAATACTTGCGCATTTCCTTGTCAATGACGACGGAATCGCCTTCGAAAATGAACAACCCGGTTTTGCTCAACTTTTCCAAGATTGCAAACACTTCGGCTTCCTTCAAATCGACGTTTTTAGCAAGTTTTCGAATAGGGATCTTGATGGAACTATAAAGGATTTCTTCCAAAACCTCGAGGTCATTGGACGTAAATTGAGCCATCAACAAGCGATTTTCAATATCTTGTTTGTAATTGTAATCTTCCAAGCTAATTTTATTTTTACGAAGGGAACTCAGTTCTGCCATGCTTAAAACAACCTAAAAAAAGTAAAAACTCCTCACGATCAACCTCCTAGGATATCTCTGCTTTCGATTTTGTGACAAGAAGATATTTTTTCTTTGCCACTTTATACCCAAATCCATGAGGTGCTCGACTATTGGAAGAGTTTAGTTCGAGACGTTAATTATATCAATTCAATAGTTATATAAAAATCTGACGTTTTATTTTATTATTAAATAAATATTTTTATTAATTTAAAGCTTTCTATTATTCTTAGTTATACTGACCTGTAACGACTGTACGAACACAGCCGGCAGGGGATCAACGCAAAGCCGCAGAGCCGCGAAGACGCGGAGATTTTATAATCTGTCAATCTGTTTTCAATTCTCTTCGCGTCTTCGTGGCTCTGCGGCTCTGCGTTGATCTCCGTCGTGCTTATGTAGTCTTTAAACATATGTCACACTGCAGCATCTTCTCTGGACAAAGCGAGAAGAATACGTTAGAATTTTTTCTCACATCAAACTTCATAGAACTCATTATGGAAAAATCAAAATACGACCATCAGCGCATTGAACAAAAATGGCAACGCATCTGGGAAGAGTGCGAATTATTTAAAGCTTCTTCCGACCATTCTAAACCTAAATATTATGTTCTCGACATGTTTCCTTACCCCTCAGGAGCGGGCCTTCATGTGGGTCACGTCACTGGGTATACGGCAACGGACATCATCGCGCGCTACAAACGTCAAAAAGGGTTTAATGTTCTCCATCCGATGGGATGGGACAGCTTTGGACTGCCGGCAGAACAATATGCGATCCGCACAGGAACCCATCCAGCGATCACTACAGAACAGAACATCAGCACGTATCGAAGACAGCTCAAATCCTTAGGCTTCAGCTATGATTGGAGTCGCGAATTTGCAACCAGCGATCCCAAGTATTACAAATGGACGCAGTGGATTTTTACCAAATTGTATGAAAAGGGGATGGCTTATGAAGCAGAGATGCTGGTCAATTTTTGCCCCGCTTTAGGAACAGTACTCGCCAATGAAGAGGTGGAAGAAGGCCGTGCGAAAGAAGGGGGATATCCTGTAGAAAGGCGGCCGCTTCGCCAATGGATTTTGAAAATCACGGCCTATGCGGACCGTTTGATCCAAGATCTCGACCTGATCGATTGGCCGGATCATTTAAAAAAGCTCCAAATCAATTGGATTGGGCGAAGCGAAGGGGCAAAGATTCATTTTATCGAAAAGAGAACGAAAAAACCGATTACTGTATTTACCACATGTCCACACACTTTGTTCGGTGTGACATTTATGGTTCTCTCTCCAGAACATCCTTTAGTGGAGGAGATCACCACCTCTGAACAAGAAAAGGAAGTCGAGCTCTATCGAAAACTCATCGCGGCAAAAAGCGATCTGGAACGCACAGATCTTGCTAAAGAAAAAACGGGTGTGTGGACAGGAGCTTATGCCGTGAACCCAGTGAGCGATCGTCTTATTCCTATCTGGATTGCCGATTATGTCCTGATGGGCTATGGAACGGGTGCTGTGATGGGCGTTCCCGCACATGATTTACGCGATTTCGAATTTGCCAAAACGTTCGGCTTGGAAATTATTCCAGTGATTTCTCCTGATGTTGATACCTACCCCGATCAGATCCCTGCAGACTTGAAACCTGAAGATGTCAAAGTCGAAGTGTTGGCTGGAAAGCGTTGCTGGACGGAAGGTGGCATTGCGATCCATAGCTCTCATGGGACGTGTTCGATCGATGGCCTTAACATCGAAGAAGCGAAAAAAAAGATCGTGGACTGGTTAGAAAGACATCAAAAAGGGGAGCGGACAGTCAATTACAAACTCAGAGACTGGCTATTTTCGCGCCAGCGCTATTGGGGGGAGCCTTTTCCGATCTTGCATTTCCCCGATGGGACAAAGCGCGTTCTCGATGTCGATGAACTGCCTCTTTGCCCACCCCAACTTACCGATTTTAAACCTTCCGCTAGTGGGGATAGTCCGCTTGCCAAAGTAAAGGATTGGGTCGAGATCATCGATCTTAAAACCGGCAAAAGTGCAAAACGCGAGACCAATACAATGCCTCAATGGGCAGGGTCTTGTTGGTACTACTTGCGTTTTTGCGATCCTCATAACGATAAAGAAGCTTGGGACAAAGAAATGGAGCGCTATTGGATGCCTGTCGACCTCTACATCGGCGGGGTTGAACACGCTGTCCTCCATTTGCTCTATGCGCGGTTTTGGCATAAGGTTCTCTATGATTGCGGTTATGTCAGCACTTTGGAGCCTTTCCAAACATTGCGCAATCAGGGGCTTGTCATTGCGCGCTCCTATCAACATCCTAACGGAGGATATGTTCCTACAGAAGAGGTCCGTGAGGAAAATGGAGAATATTTTCAAATCGGGACAAACGAGAAGTTGCTAAGCCAGATCGATAAAATGGCCAAATCAAAGCTCAACGGGGTGACTCCTGATGACATGGTCGAAGATTTTGGAGCCGACTCCCTCCGTTTGTATGAAATGTTTATGGGCCCCTTTGACAAAGAAAAGGTCTGGAATACAGAAGCTGTCAGCGGCTGCCGTCGCTTTTTAAATCGCGTCTACGATCTCGTGATGTCAGACAAAGTTTGCGATGAGGAGGCCGAAGATGCGCTCAAACTCGGACATCGCCTTGTCTACGGCGTTGAAAAAGATATCGAAGCCATGCAGTTCAATACAGCGATTGCAAAGATGATGGAATTTATCAATGCCTTCTCCCCACTTCCCAAGTATCCCAAAATAGTGCTGCGCATGTTAAGCCAGGTCCTCTACCCCTTTGCACCGCATATCGCTGAAGAAGCGTGGGAACATCTCGGAGGCAAGGAGAGCTTGACCTACACGCCTTTTCCTTCCTACGATCCCGCATATCTTGTTGATGCCACTGTCCTGTACGTTGTTCAGATCAATGGAAAGGTGCGTGGAAAGTGGATGCTTCCCAAAGACACAGCAGAAAACGAATTGCTCGCGTTCATTAAGACGCAGCCAAATATCGCAAAGCATCTGGAAGGCAATATTTCTAAGGTCGTCTTTGTCCCCAATAAATTGATCAGTGTCGTGTGCGATGTTTAGAGCCTGTCTACGAAAACTTGTTATTCACAGACAGACTCTTAGTCTTTTTATAACTTTTGTCTGTTGCTGTTTGCACTCTTTATGCTGCCAAAATTACTTTGGCAATGGTGTATACACGGCAAATACCGTCACAGTTTAAAAGCCCGCCTAGGGATTTCGTTTCCTCTTTTTTCCCCAAAAAAGGGGCAAGAAGTGATTTGGATCCATGCTGTATCGATGGGCGAGACCCGAGCGATCATTTCTCTGTTCCGCAAAATGCGCGCGGCTTATCCACATTCTGCAATTTTGATCTCGACGACAACGGAAACAGGATATAGGGAAGCCAAGAGAAGCATGCCAGAGGCCGATGACCATTTCTTTCTTCCACTTGACTTTTCTTGGATCATCCATCGCGTGATCAAGCAGCTCCAACCCACACAGCTCATCCTTTGCGAAAGCGACTTCTGGTATCATCTTCTTAAAATTGCCAAAGAAAGGGGAGTTAGGATTGGCCTTGTCAATGGAAAGGTCTCTGAACGCTCTTGTCGAAGGTTTCAAATATTTGCCTTTTTTACTCGCCAGCTTTTTGTCAATTTTGATCTGCTCTGCGTCCAGAGCGAACGTTATCGCGATCGATTTGTCTCTATGGGCATCCCCAGTGAAAAAATCCAGATCACCGGTAATCTGAAATTCGATTCATCCGTAAAAAAAATGGAAATTTCAGAGTGTGAGGCTTTTAAAGAATCCCTCGGAATCCCTTTCAGCGATCCAGTCCTCGTCATTGGTTCTACCCATGCTCCTGAAGAAGATCAGATATTGTCTGTCTTAAGTTCGGTTTGGAAAAAGATCCCTCATTTAAAAGTCATCCTCGTCCCACGCCATCCAGAACGGTTTAATGAAGTGGCCCGCCTCATTCAACACAAAGACATTCCCTATTGCCGCCTATCCGAGAAGAAAAGAGAAAATGAGCGCTTAATCCTCATCGACACGATGGGGCAACTCAACCGATGCTATCAAATCGCTGATATCGCTCTTGTCGGAGGAAGTTATATTTCCCATGTCGGCGGGCATAACATTTTCGAACCCATTGTATGCGGCGTACCGGTCTTGTTTGGCCCCCACATGCATAACCAGCCCGATTTGAAAGAGATTGTGATCACTTCAGGTTCAGGCAAACAAGTAAACATCGAACAGCTTTCCGAAACCTTAATTGAAATTTTAGAGCAGCCAGAGATCCGTCGCAACTATGCCGAAGCTTGCCATCGCCTCGTTGCATCTACCCAGGGAGCGACTGAGCGCACTTTTGCCCACCTTTTCGCCCCTCAATTAAAAAGTCATTGAGCTTTAATCTTCTTTTGTCATACACTCTCGTTTCGTTTTTTAAAAGGTCTATCGCGGGGTGGAGCAGTGGTTAGCTCGTTGGGCTCATAACCCAAAGGCCGGAGGTTCGAATCCTTCCCCCGCTATTTTTCTCGGCGGTATAGCTCAGTTGGTTAGAGCAACGGAATCATAATCCGTGGGTCGTTGGTTCAAGTCCGACTGCCGCTATCCCTCCAAATCTCTGATTTACATTGAGTTGTGTCTCTTCAACTCGATCGAATAAAGGAGAAATGATAGCGATTTTTGTCCTACGGTGCACTAACGGTGCAATGAAAAATAGTCTTAACCAGCACATCCAACCAAAAACTTAAATATGAGGGGTTGGAAATGGCATCTATCTACAAACGAAAGAACAAAGATGGCACCACAGTCTGGCGCGCGGTCGTCCGCATTAAAGGTTATCCCACAGTCTGCAACCACTGCGAGCGCAAGCAGGAAGCCGAAGACTGGGCCTCCGATGTCGAGAGACAAATCAAAGCGGGCCAATTCAAGTTTGATCACCACAATCAAATGCGCACTTTCGCTGAACTCGCAGAGCACTTTCTTCGCAACGGCGCTCTTGAACATCACCGATCAGCTGCCGATACTTTAAGACACATCAATTATTGGAAGTCACGCCTCGGTTCTTTTGCTCTAGTTCATCTTACTTCTGAACTCATCGGCAAAGAGCGCCAACTTTTATTAGATACACCCACATCCAAAGGGCGGAAACGAACGGGCTCCACAGTCAACCGCTATATGGCCTCCTTGTCCTCTCTTTTAAGCTATTCAGTCAAACAACTCCGTTGGATCAATGAAAATCCCTGCTTAACCCTCATTAAACTCAAAGAAAATCCCGGACGCGATCGCGTGCTTTCCGAAGACGAGATCCAACGCCTCCTCATCTCATGCCGAGAAAGCCATTCTCCTTACCTTTATTGCGTTGTCTTGATCGCTTTGACCACGGGTGCAAGACAAGGAGAAATTCTCAACCTGGAATGGAACCACATTGATTTTGAAAATAAGCTTGCCTACCTCAAAGAAACAAAAAATGGAAGGCCACGAAGCATTTCACTTTCCGATCCCGTCATTGCTGAATTGCGCGATCTCCATCGATCAAGAAATCCTCTCAAGCCTTTGGCCTTTGCCAGTAAAACTGCATTTGGACGCATCGATATCAAAAAAGCTTGGCGAACAGCCCTTAAAAAAGCTAAAGTCTCTTGTCGCGCGCATGATATGCGGCATACTTTTGCGACTCTTGCAGCATCACACGGCGCCTCTAACCTTGAACTTGCTACAGCCATGGGCCACCGTACACTACAAATGCTTCAACGCTATACCCATCTTGATGCCGAAGTGACAAAGAAATATAGCAATCATATCTCCGAACGCATTTTAAAACCTGAGGAATCCGTTCAAACCAACCACAATCTCCAAGATAGGAGCATTTCATGAACCCGCAGTCTTCTTTGACTCTTCCCGAAAGTTATCCTCTACTCCTTCGAGACATCAAAACTCGCATTCGTGAATCTCAGATTAAAGCAGCGCTTGCCGTTAATCAGGAGCTACTACGACTCTATTGGTGGATTGGACGCGAAATTGTAGCGCGCCAGGCCTCTGAGAAGTGGGGGAGTAGTGTCCTAGAAAGGCTATGTAAAGACTTGCAGGCTGACTTTCCGGGATTAAGTGGGTTTTCTAGAAGTAACGTATTTAGAATGAGAGCCTTTTACGTAGCGTACTCAAAAGTCGCGCAACCTGCGCGACAATTAGAAGATCCTCCAGAATTTTGTTTGGGAATCCCTTGGTGGCATAATGTCATCCTAATCGAGAAAATAAAAAATTTAAATGAAAGGGAGTGGTATGCCCGTAAGACGGTAGAAAATGGATGGAGCCGCGATGTTTTAGTGTTGTGGATCGAATCCGATCTCTATAAACGGCAAGGAAAAGCTCCTAACAACTTTCAAAAGACATTGCCAAAACCTCAATCCGACCTTGCCAATCAAATTGTCAAAGATCCCTATTCGTTTGATTTCATGACCATCACAAATGAAGCTGTAGAAAAAGATATTGAAAAAGGGTTAATGAACCATTTGCAGAAATTCCTCTTGGAGTTGGGGAGTGGATTTGCATTTGTCGGTCGCCAAGTTCCTATTCGGGTCGGCGATGAAGATTTTTACATCGATTTACTTTTTTACCACATCAAATTGCGCTGTTATTTTCTCATAGAGCTAAAAGCAGGCAGATTCAGGCCAGGGGATGCAGGCCAGATCAATTTTTATCTTGCAGCCATTGATGACAAATTTCGTAATCCAGGGGACAACCCCTCTATTGGACTCATTCTTTGCAAAAGCAAAAATCGTGTCGTAGTAGAGTATGCGCTTCGCAATAATACACTCACCTTACGCAAATCGGTAAAAATTTCTTGATAAGGCCTGTCTTTTTTTCGTAGTCTTGTTCAATTTTTTGGAGAAAAAATGAACAGACTACTCGATATCTATTCGGATTACTTGATTGCTCAGAATCAATATGCAACAGCAGTTGGTCTCTCAGATCTCTTAGAAGGCCGGATTAGTCATGACAAAATTACTAGATTTTTGAACAGCAATGAATTTTCATCCAAAGAGCTATGGGAATACATCAAGCCGGAAATTCGCAAGATTGAACAAGATGTAGGAGGAGTGCTTATTTTTGATGACACGATTGAAGAGAAGACCTACACGGACGAAAATGAGATTATTTGTTGGCATTACTCGCATGCCAAGGGAAGATGTGTGAAGGGGGTCAACCTTTTATCATGTCTTGCTCGCTACGGAGATATTGCCTTACCCATTGCTTATGAGCCTATTTATAAAGACGTGCTTTTTTGTGATGTCGCCAGCAAAAAAGTAAAAAGACAGTCTTCAGTCAGTAAAAATCAAATGTTTCGATCTATGATTGCCCAAGCTGTAACCAATAAGGTTAAATTTGACTATATATTGTCTGATAATTGGTTCGGAGCGAAAAAAAATATGGAGTTTATTCATTATGATATGAAAAAGAAGTTTGTAATTGGGATCAAAGCTAATCGATTGGTCGCTCTTTCTGAAGAGGACAGAAAAAATGGTCAGTACCAAAATCTAAATGCATTACCACTCAAGGATGGAGAAAAAAGAATAGTCTGGCTAAAAGACATGTCTTTTTCTGTAGCACTCATTACAAAGATCTTCAAAAACGAAGACGGCTCTACAGGCACTCTATACCTTGTTACAAATGACTTAGAAAGTAGTGCTGACCGAATCTACGAAATCTACCAAAAACGGTGGCGCATAGAAGAATATCACAAATCGATCAAGCAGAACACTAGCCTTGAGAAATCGCCGACTAAGGTTCTGCGCTCTCAAAAGAACCATATTTTTGCATCAATCATCGCTTATTGCAAGTTGGAATTTCTCCGAACTCAAACTTTTTTGAATCATTTTGCTCTGAAATATCAATTACTGATAAAGGCAAATCGAATGGCATTTTTAGAACTTGAACGGCTGCGGTTCAGAACTGGTTGCGATATGGTTGGAGCCCATTTTGCGTAAGGTGAGTAATACATCTCCTATTGGAGTCGCCAATTTTGAAGTCGAAATTGTTGAATCCTTGCCTGATAATCTCAAATCTTCATTGCCCACAATTGAAGAAATCGAAGCAGAGGCAACCCTCTATGCTCAAAGAGCAAAACTCCTCGAAGTCACTGAGGAGAGTGAAACTGAGACACGGACGCATAGTGAGAGCGGAGTAACAAGTGAAGTGTGATTTAGACCCCGCCAAAGCTGTCATTCGCGCATTTTTTTCTGAAATTGAAGCTGTCAAAAAAAATCAAAAAAGTATTTCACAGCCCATGCGGGCTATTTCTTTTTCATCGAAGGACAAAATGCCCGAGTTCAATGCAAATGAATTTACACCGGCTCCCGACTCCTTTTGGGAAAAAGAAGATGCTTACATTTGGCTCTATGCGGAACCGCGGCATTATCACTCGTTCATGCATAGGCCTAAATCCAATATGGTGCCGGAATATTATCGACAACCCGCTTTGCCTGTTTATCTGCAATGGCGGAATGAGGAAAAAGAAGTATTCTATCGGAAATGCGCCATGATTCCTTCTCCTCCCGAAAACATGCCTCTTGCTGATTATCTTCAGCAGCTTGCTTTAACAGTGTCGGAACAGAACGAACATCGTGATGTCTGGATTGAATCGCTTCGTTGTTTTCTCCAATTTTTGAGAGAAGACACAGATTTGGATCAACAGGGGGCACTTGAAGTCATTTTCCCTTACAAAATGGAATTCCGAGAAGGGTATTCATTTCAGCGCAAAGAGGGAAAAGTCGAAAGAGTCGAGTGTCGCTACATCCTTCGTAGAGTTGACGATGCTGTGTATCCCATTGACATTTTGGCCGCTGCAGAAATCCTCCAAAATTTAGCAAAGATCGTTCTAGAAGGTCGTTCTAATTTGCAACGCTCCGCAGCCGAAGCATTGGGATTCGCATGGTTATGCCAGGCGGTCGGTTCTTATCGTCTAACGACACGAGAAGAAATTGTTTTTTCTACTCCATTGGCTGCACTCAAGCCGCCAAGTCCAATACAACCAAAAGAATTTTTTAGGCCAGAATATCATATTGGGATCAAGAGTCTTTTCGGAATCATCGATGTTCCAATCTCAAAAGTCCTTTATGAATTTCTGCTTGCTCTACCTCGAGATGCATCAAGTGATCGTATTTTTGCATTGCCATGGCGGACCCTTCTTCGCACATTCCAAAACAAAGGAGTCGCTGCAGCTAAAAGAACACAGGATCTTGGCAAGATCTCATTCTTGACCTTTATGAGCCAACCTCATGAAGCCATCGGTCATCGTCCTTCTCCTATGAAACGCGCCTCAAAATCCAAAGGGCAATAAAAACTGTCACCCACCGAGCAATCTGGATAATCCGCAATTTCTGTCAGAATTGGGCTTAGATAAACAAAACTCAACTTTTGGAGTTTTTCTATGTTCAATCACGAATACTGGTCGCCCCAGCAAATTGTAGCTAGCGGCAAATACCCATTTTCGATGGGACAAATGCGTCATCTATTGCTTTACCGTCATCGCAATGGTCTTCAAGAAGCGGTCTTAAAGGTCGGAAAAAGAATTATTTTGAAAATGAGTCTATTCGACTCATGGCTGGACAGTCAGGGAAAGAGTGGAGGGCGCTTATGAGCTATCCGCTTAAGATGTTTTTGGAGCATATGGCATGGGCTCTAAAAAATTTGCAGCGGTGCTACCTTGACCCGGCTACACCGCTCCAAACCTTCCGAAAATGGGAATCTATTTTCGATCACTTTTACAAAGAGCTAAAGAAGTACGTTCATGCACATGGAGAACTTCCCGAATGATATCACACGTGCAAACTGAAGAGCAAATCGAAAATGCTGTCCTCAGGCGCCAAGAAGAAGCTCAGACAATGCATCGGGATATATCGCTTTCGATCCCGCAGGCTCTAGCTGAGACTGATAACCAAAGAATCAATTCTGTTGTTGAAGAGATGAATAAGACATTTGCAGCCCTGCTTCAACCGACGTTTTTGATCCTTGAGGAGAATGAAGACGGAACTTTTTCTCTCGACAAGAGGCAATCTTTTAAGGAGCGTTATGAAAATCAGATGATTTCGCTCTCGAAGGGAATAAAGAAAACTAAAGCTGAACTTTTTTTAAAATCTCCCAACAGACGTACATTTCGAAAAATCGTACTTGATCCAAGTCGCGTGGGACATTATCAACAAAATGGCCACTGGTATTACAACCTTTGGCAAGGTTTCGCCTTCGGTCCCAAGGCTGGCGATTGGGAAAAACTTAAAGATCATATCCTGAAGGTTGTTTGCGCAAGCGATAGAGACCATTTTGAGTTTCTTTTGAATCTTCTTGCATGCTGGGTGCAAAAGCCCCAAGAACGTACTGTAGCCATATTACTCCGCGGACCCCAGGGATGCGGCAAGAATATCTTTGCAGAAGCAATTGGGAAGCTATACGGTCGGGCATTTGCTGTATATGATGATGTTGAACGGCTCCTTGGAAGGTTTAACGCAGAATTAGCAGGAAAGATCCTAATTCTCGCCGATGAAGCTTTCTGGGGAGGTCGAAAAAGCGACAGCGGGAAATTAAAAGCCGCCATCACCGGAGACAGTGTTTGGATTGAGCCTAAGGGTAAGGACAAAATTGAACTGCCCAATTACCGCAAGTTCATCGCTGCATCCAATGAGCGCTTCGCGCTTCCCCTCGATCGTGATGACCGCCGCTGGTTAGTCTTAAATTGCAGTGGCTCCAAAGTAGGTAACGAAAAGCACTTCAACGCTATTGCGGAAGAGTTAGAACATGGTGGATACGAAGCTCTCCTATATGAATTATTGAACCGCGATATCACCAAATTTAATCCTCGACGGCTCCCCGCCAACGACAGCGCATTTGATCTTAAATTGCAGGGATCTGACTCATTTATTAAATATCTGTATGCAACTCTTTCTGAAGGAAGAGCTGGTCTGGATACTAGTGGTGGATTTCCTTGGACTGAGGATGGGCTAACAATCCGGACTGATGTTTTAAGGGATAAATACCAAGAATTCTGTAGGAGAGAAAAGCTTTCTGCTCAGGGTGAGAAAGAATGCGGATGGGCGCTTAAAAATCTATTTGAAGGAACAGATTTTTGCCGAAAAAAGAAACGATTTGGAACGGAAAGGCACTTTATTTACAAATTTCCTGGAATTTCAAAGTGTAGGGAGAAGTTTGCTTCATACTTCTAAGTCTCTGACTCCAATGTTGTGTTTCCTAATGAGGACGAGGAGGAAAGTGACTGATGTTGTAGACAACGGGGACAAAGAGAAGAAACAGGGACAAAAGAAGGACTCAATTTTCCCTATATAACTCACCTTACGCAAAATGGGCTCCAACCATATCGCAACCAGTTCTGAACCGCAGCCGTTCAAGTTCTAAAAATGCCATTCGATTTGCCTTCATCAGTAATTGATATTTCAGAGCAAAATGATTCAAAAAAGTTTGAGTTCGGAGAAATTCCAACTTGCAATAAGCGATGATTGATGCAAAAATATGGTTCTTTTGAGAGCGCAGAACCTTAGTCGGCGATTTCTCAAGGCTAGCGTTCTGCTTGATCGATTTGTGATATTCTTCTATGCGCCACCGTTTTTGGTAGATTTCGTAGATTCGGTCAGCACTACTTTCTAAGTCATTTGTAACAAGGTATAGAGTGCCTGTAGAGCCGTCTTCGTTTTTGAAGATCTTTGTAATGAGTGCTACAGAAAAAGACATGTCTTTTAGCCAGACTATTCTTTTTTCTCCATCCTTGAGTGGTAATGCATTTAGATTTTGGTACTGACCATTTTTTCTGTCCTCTTCAGAAAGAGCGACCAATCGATTAGCTTTGATCCCAATTACAAACTTCTTTTTCATATCATAATGAATAAACTCCATATTTTTTTTCGCTCCGAACCAATTATCAGACAATATATAGTCAAATTTAACCTTATTGGTTACAGCTTGGGCAATCATAGATCGAAACATTTGATTTTTACTGACTGAAGACTGTCTTTTTACTTTTTTGCTGGCGACATCACAAAAAAGCACGTCTTTATAAATAGGCTCATAAGCAATGGGTAAGGCAATATCTCCGTAGCGAGCAAGACATGATAAAAGGTTGACCCCCTTCACACATCTTCCCTTGGCATGCGAGTAATGCCAACAAATAATCTCATTTTCGTCCGTGTAGGTCTTCTCTTCAATCGTGTCATCAAAAATAAGCACTCCTCCTACATCTTGTTCAATCTTGCGAATTTCCTGCTTGATGTATTCCCATAGCTCTTTGGATGAAAATTCATTGCTGTTCAAAAATCTAGTAATTTTGTCATGACTAATCCGGCCTTCTAAGAGATCTGAGAGACCAACTGCTGTTGCATATTGATTCTGAGCAATCAAGTAATCCGAATAGATATCGAGTAGTCTGTTCATTTTTTCTCCAAAAAATTGAACAAGACTACGAAAAAAAGACAGGCCTTGTCAAGAAATTTTTACCGATTTGCGTAAGGTGAGTATATAAAACAGATATTGTCCCTATTGTCCCTGATGTCACCGTTTCCAAAAAAACGCTGCTGTGTTGCTTTTGAATTCCAACGATTAAGTTGTGGGGATTTTACGTGGGGGACATTAGGGACAACGTGGACAATGACTTTCCCGCATTGGAAAGATAACGGCCCTGTTTTTGATTTAAGGGCATTGCGAAATCAGGACAGGCATAACCAAAAGGTGGATGAATGCCAGATATTATACAAATCACATCTGACTACATTGGAACTGTCCCCTTACGTGAGGGGAAAACATTTCACTTTCCCTGCCCGGCTTGCAAGCAGGGACATGATCGGTTTGTTATTTGGCCCCCAGATTCTCATAAGTTAACTGGGACTTTTTTTTGTAGAAGATGTGGTGTTAAGGGTGACGGGATCGAATTCTGCCGGCAGTTCCTTGGGTTAAATTATGTTGATGCATGCAACTTACTGAACCCAAGTTCGCGGCTTTCCCAGAGGAGCTATGCAAATTCGTCACTACATCTTGAATTAAACGAGTGTTTTATGACCTCTGAGAATTGAAGACGATAATCCCAGCGCCCTGTAAATCTCTATTTGCTCGCCTTCTGTCTTTGTAGTGCTGCGGTGGTAGAGCACCCTGCCTTCTGTTGTCTTGGCCCGCACAGTTACTCGGACTCGAGTAATCATGATATTACGTATTGTCTGCCACAAATAGTTTATCCCTTTTCGAATTAATTGGTGCCTGCAGTGTTGGATTAGATGGTAGGCAAGTATGGTGATCCATAAATGCCCGTCCACTCGATGTTCCTTCTGGTGATAGACTGGACGCAATCCTAATGAGGATTTCATAAATCGAAACGCATCCTCAACGCTTCTGAGAACATTATACAATTGCCATAACTCTTTTGCTTCCAAATCGGTTCGATTTGTTCTCAGAAAATAGGAGCCAGTGAGCTTTTCTTGCATTTTTTCTTCGATCACCTTCCATTCCACAGCAATTGTGGTGAGCCCATCTTCTGAAGGAATTGCATTGACTTCATAGCATCCTGAAATTCTCTTATGCTTTTCCTTGAGCCGACCTACCCGTTCAAGCACTTTGTTATGCTTCTTGCGCCCTTTAGGTTTGGAAAGACCATTCGCAAGTTTTTGTAGATCATCTTCAAATCGTTTTCTGAATTTTTTCTTCATCCCTGAGGCGACCGCTGCTTTTGCTTCAGATTCGCAATAGAGCCAATTTTCCTCATTACCATCCTGACTGATCAAGGCAGCTTTTACTAGGTCATGCTGATCACCTACTGAGACTAATTGTCCTTCAAATTCAACAACGGGAGGATCTTGTCTTGCTGAGACAACATACGTATATCTATTCTTGCGTAACCAGGTCAGATTCTCTTCGGTAGCAATCCCTGCATCCAATACAATAGTTGGCTTGATTAGAGACGAGTGAATACTTAGGCTCGCGATCATTGTTTGTAGGGTTTGGGGCTCTGAAGCATTTCCTGCAAGTAATGAGGTTTTGATGAGAAATCCGTGCTCATTCATGACTAGCCCTATAGTAATGAGAGGGCAATCATTTCGTTTTTCTTTCGAAAGACCATAGGCAGCTTTTGGATTTGCCTCAGCCCGCCCTTCTGTATAGGTATTGGTTAAATCGTAGAGAGCTATTGTACTTTTGTATCCATGAAATTGCTGTTCGATGGTTTCT
Organism: uncultured Verrucomicrobiae bacterium; assembly: GCA_963718565.1. Taxonomy (GTDB): domain Bacteria; phylum Chlamydiota; class Chlamydiia; order Chlamydiales; family Rhabdochlamydiaceae; genus CAJCIW01. Next base: position 684,085 of record OY970364.1, on the reverse strand, counting down.
AAAGCTGTTTCCAACCCGTCTTTATGAGACAGCAACGTATCGCTGATTTTATAGAGCTTGTGCAAAGTAGTTTTTGTAAAGTCGAAATCAAGTAATTCGCCAAGACCACTGCTAGTGCATAGCCACCGATAAGCTTCCCTTTCGCTGCTTGGGTGTACAGCCCTGGCAACGATCGATCCCAAGGCAATTGCGGCATCTGTTTTTGAAAGGCCTAGTTTTTGCAGCTGTTCCGGCAGTTTGAGTTGATTTCCCATCTGAAGTAAGAGATGTTCCGCACCAACAGACCGTGGTTCAGTCTGTTCAATTGAATGAACGTCGATATTGACAAATTCAGGTAGTAGATCTTGTTTTAGTTGTTCCGCGTTGTCTCCTGGGTCGGACAAACGACGCACAATCTGCGAGGTGTAAGATTGGGCTAGCTTTTGAATCTCTTCTGGATAAGCGAATAACGATTGCGCACTTGTAAGAATATCTTCAATGCATTGAGCGAGAAGTGCATGCTGTTCTTCTGGGAGGTTGATTTCGGCTCCCATGTATAGAAGCGCGCGTTGGCGCGGGCCTCTATCAGTCCTCACGGATTCAACCAAGTGAAAAGCAGAGTAGGTTTTTCCGCTCTTACGGTCTGTCTTGAGGGTTTTCCTTATATACATGCCCTCAGATCTTACCGATGGATCGAATTTATTTAAACATGAAATAATTATTTTACAGATTTTCAGTCACTACAAATTCGCAAAAACAGCAAAGCACTAAAAATAAGGGACTTACGAAAGCAAAGGTTGATTTTAATGTTGTTGATTATGAGGGACTTAGGTCAGCTCTCTCGGGCGAACTTGGGTTAAAAACTTGTTCATTCTGATAATATATAATCAGGTTTGAATAAGTTCAATGGATTCTGTTACAAGCCCCAATAGTTTTTACTCCAAAAGGGGAAGGTGTATGGGAAAATCGCTCATATGTCTTAATGCGAGATGTTACGGTTTTATAGAATGGCAACTGATGAAAGCATCGGTGGACCATTGCTTGGACCAAATAGGGAAGGCAGCCTAGGCAAAACCAGCATCCCTTGCATGATTGCTGCATTAGTAAAACAACGATTTTTTGTTTAAGAGTGTGTCGATGAATTCAAAAATCTAGATTTAATACAAAAACCCAAAAAGGTAGAGAGGGATAACGTTTTTGGATCCAATGATGATATCGTCGGATAAAATGTAGGCATTATTTTCATATTTGATTTGTCTCTGATTTTTATTTTTCCCTCCAATCTCAAAGATCCGCTCTTCAAGCTTAAAGTCTCCCACTTTGCTATAAAAGAGAGGCTGTTTTATGTTTTGCAGTTGATTTACAAAAAAAGTTTCCCGGATTTTCCCTCGGATTTGATCTTGAGCTAAAGGAAGATAAGCGGCATGCATTAAATTGGTATTTTCCGGGTACATTTTAATCGGATTGCGCAAAGAAGCTTGCCCTGAGCTTCCAGGGTACAAAAATCGGATCAGTCCAGCCTGCTCTAAATAGCGCAGGTAGTTAGAAATACTTTCAAAATCCTTTCCCAAGGAATTGGCCAGTTTTGAGGCGTTAAGTTCCCCAGGGGAAGAGTTAAGCACGAACTTGTAGAGTTGCTCGATCACACCCAGCGAAGTTGTCTTCAAGGAGTGCAACGTAGCGATATCCTCGTAAATCGTCATTTGGACGGCATTATCCAGTGATTGAAATTTATCCCTATCCTGTGAATACCCTTTGAAAAAAGGGTAGTATCCCATTTTCAAATAGTCTCCAAAATGTTTTAGGATCCCCGTCACATCTAATGCCTGCGCGATCGACAAATGGGATGAAAGAATGTCATCGACGGTCAATTTGGGTGGCTTTTTTTGAAAATAAAACTTTAAATATTCCCGAAAAGAGAGCCCGCAGAGCTCATGTAGGATGACCCTTCTGGAAAGATCATATTTTCCATCCACCAGATCGATCATGGAGCTGCCGGAGAAAAAGATCTGAAAGGAAGGGTAAGTATCGATAATATTTTTCAGTTCTTGTTTCCACTTGGAATACTTGTGAATTTCATCGATCAGTAAAAGGCGGGTTTCAGTGTGCTTGTAGAGATAATCGACAAGACCAATTAGGGTATTTTCCAGAAAAAAAACATTGTCTGCAGAAACATAGAGCGCCTTTCTTTGTTTTGCTCCTGATCGAATCGCGTGTCTTAGCAAAAAAGTGGTCTTTCCTACCCCACGGGCCCCCAGGATTCCACAAGCGTAGGGGGAAGCCACAAAACCCTCGAAGTGTTCCCTCCAAAAAAAGGGCTGATTCTCAAGTTGTTCAATAATAACGCGTTGTATTTCGAATAACTGATCCATTTCCTTGCCTATTAGGTTCTAACCTAATAATATCACTGTTTTTATTAGGTTACAACCGAATAACCTCAAAAACCATGGCATCAATTTTTTTTTTCAATCCCCATCGGACAATAAACTTCCCAAATCAGGAATCTTTCAAACAAGCTCTCACTGCAATCCTGAATTTAGGGCATGGCAAATGGATATGGACAAATCTTAGTCTTTTCTTCTTTTTTAGTCCAAAATACCCAATAAAATTGGGTATTCTGGACTAAAATTTTAATGTTTTTGCCAAAATACCCACAAAAAAAATGATCAAATGCACCCAAGTTCGCGGTTTTCCCAGAGGAGCTATGCAAATTCGTCACTACATCTTGAATTAAACGAGTGTTTTTCGATCCAGTGCTCTTACAGGAACTCTTTCACAAAATGACTCCCGTTCTCTCACACCACCGCATGTACGGAACCGTATACGGCAGTTCATGATCACTGTTGATCAGATGCGACGCACTCTATGACATTCTTTCGGAAGTTCCTGATCTCCTGAAAAAATATCGGTGATCATAAGAGGACTTTCGTCTGGATTTTCAGGAAATTGAAGTTGCATGGTAGACATCATTGCATTGACCCATGCTTTTTTTTCGGGGATATAAAGACAGGGATAAACCTTGCCTGTCCCTTCTCGAATAAAAAGCTTTCCACCTTCTTCCTTAAATGTAAAAGTAGGATGAGCATCGGGAGTGATTGCATTTCGATAAACCCCATCCAAAGCGTGGACTGCTTTTATATCTGGCTGCTTTAATGAAGCGCCTTGCTGCCGTTGAGTGAGTAAGCAGCGATTGCTGACGATGATCTCACGTTCATCTTTTGTTTTGATAACCAACCAGGGTTGGCAGTCTTGATCTCGGTATCCTCGAATTCCATCCTTATCAAGAGTTGATTCTCTTTCAAGGGTACATTGCACCGCTCTTCAAAACTTGATCAAACCTGATCATATATAACCAAATTATCAACTTTTGATCGAGGGCTATCATGCCCTCGGTTTAATTTCCTGGTGCTGCAAATTGCTTTGCTGTCTTGCCCCCACGGTGTCACATGTACACCATTAGGCAAAACACACCAGGCCCATCGCTTTTGGATAAAAGCGAGGTCTGAGCCAGACACTATTGAAGGATATCCTCCTTCATTTTTTGCTGAAAGATCTCGCAAGATCTTTCTCAAGCCATTAATTGCGGCATTCTCGTCGCGAATGTGAACGGTCTTGCACTGTGGACATTGCCATTGTCTCAATGAGACAGGGATTCCCCGCTCTTCAATCCGCAGGCAGTGGCTACAGGTCCGGGTTGTCCCTTTCTCGTCGAATTCAATAAAGGTTTTTCCCGATTTTCGAGCTACCCAGGAGAGGGTGTTTTTCCGATTTTTGTGATTGGGATCGAGTGCGAGGATTTTAGAAATGGGTTTTCGGATGGGGAGTTCTTTCTGAATGGTAAAAATGGCATAGTAGGTTCCCAGTTCGGAGATAATGCGCAAATTGCGTGGGGTTTTGTCTTTGAGGAGATGTGCTTCGGGTAATTCGAGAGTGAGGAAGCGGCGCTTGCGGTCCTGGCCCATTCCAAGGGAGAGGAACAAGGCTTTGCCGTGAATCTTGAAACCTTTTTCTGGTTCATCGTAAAAAAGAGAAAACCAGTCCCGTTTCCAGGCCCGAAATTTGGGCCAACCCATCTGTTTGCCTTTCCGTTTTCCTTTTTTTGATTTTTGATGAACCCGGATTGCTTCACTAAGTCTCAAAGCGGTATTTTTTAATGGAGAAGAGTGGACGACTTTTAGAAAGGGGTGCTCTTCCTTGAGTTTTGGAAGTTCATTTCTGAGTCCTCTTTCTGTATAGAGGGTCTTTGATGCCTCCGGGTTGCCGGAATGGATAAATTCCCGCTTGAGTTCCAGGCTTTTTTCTAGCAGATGATTATAAAGCCAATTACAGATCCGCGATTGCCCATCGAGCTCAGAAATTGTTTGAGGGTCTGCTTCAATTCTCAGCTTAAGAACCAGATTCTCTTTAGACATTGGCGACCGCATTTTGAAGGTTGGCCAAAAGCTGTTTGTTCTTATGGCTTCTTGAACCATTTTGCTCAAGCAGTTGTTTTAGCCCACGTTTATTATAGTTCATCCCGGAACCGAGGTCTTTGGTTACCGAAAACACCCATCCTTTTGCAAAGCAGTAAATTTCTAACATATGGACTTGTCGTTGTAAATCTTCTTTTTGATCATGACTCGAAACTCTTGCGTAGGCAACAGTTAGACGATCAGAGGTTTTATCTCCGCAATTAAATGGCTGTAACTGAGTGAGACTATAGCGGCGTTGGCCGCCCTGTATGCGATGACAGGGAACGATTTTCTTTTGTCTTTCCCATCGGCGGAGTGTTTGTGGAGAAACTCCCAAACATTTTGCTGCTTCCTGAATGCTTAAAAACTTGTTCATTCTGATAATATATAATCAGGTTTGAATAAGTTCAATGGATTCTGTTACAAGCCCCATTAAGGGAACAATTGATTTTATCAGGAATGCCATCAAAAGGATCGCAATCGGTAGCTAAATAAGCATTTCCCTGAAAAAAGCATGTATTCGGACCCTCAGGGCAATAAAGTTCTAAGGGAATCTCTTTTGGCGGTTCTTTTTCTTTTGCTTTAGGCTCTTCTACTGTCACAAGAGCTTCTAATTCATGAATGAACTCTTGTCCTTCATTAGAGGGTCCAAGGGCATTTGAGTCGCACAACGCGACCAATGCAGGTTGATTTTCAGCCCAACCACGGAAAGACCTGCATTACTGTAGCACCCAACCCGATCTCCAGGATGGGCAATATGACGATATTTTCTTCCCTCTTTAGCTTCCTGAAGAAACCGTTCATGCAACGTCGGAGCGGATATTTTTTGCTCACGAGAATGGTCCCCGTACTCTATTCCAGAAGTATGCGAAAGGCGCTGCTCTATTGTCATCTCTTTGGCGATGTCAGGCTCTTCAAAGACACTCTCTAGGAATTCTTGGTCAAAAAGCTCCCCACATCTTGTGTTTAAGCCATTTGGCAGCATGCCCTTATCATCGTGAATCAGTTTTAACGCTAAAAATGTTGTAAAAGTCTTAGTAACCGATCCTACTCGATGTGAACCATAACCGTCTTTTTCCTGTTTACCAAGCTGTTTACCCTCAACTGTTCCATCGGGAAAAAGAATGCCAACTTCGGCATGTCGTTCGTAGCTATCTGGTAATTCCTTGACTGCCTTATTATAAGCAATCTGCGCTTTAGACCAATCGTGTTGGGCGGAACGAGAAGAGTAAGGATATAGTGGCTCCTTGCGACCTGAAATGCCTTCTGTAGTCATTGCTCACCTCAGCAGTTGGGAATACGAAAGAATAATCAAAAATTCTATTTCGAGGCAATTGCAAAACTCTTCGCCGCCGCATGTTACCAATTTTTTATTCTTAAAGTTTTCAAAGGGCGCTGCAAAGTCTTTGCAATTGGCTTACTAGATAGAAGGGGAGGGTAATGATGGGATGGGATTTTGTGGGCGTGGAGCTACAGATCCGGATTCCAAACGGAGATTTTTTCTCTTCTAAGAAAACATTCATAGATCGAAGTTTACCCGCAGGGCCAGCTTTTACTTCAATGGGAATGATGTGGGCGCCTAGAGATATTATATAGTCGACTTCTGCTGCACTGTCCTTTTTTTCTCTTTCCCAGAAGTGGAGCTGAATTCGGTCGTATGAGTTTGCGTAGGCGATCAGTTCTTGCCCTACAAATTGCTCTGCCAAGGCGCCAGAATGAATTAACGTTAAATCTTCTCGAAAGAACAATAAGGGATCTACTTTTAGAGCGGTCTGAAGCATGCCTATGTCGAGATAGAGTAACTTTTGGACCTTCGATTTAACTTGCGATTGCAGCGGCATACCTCCAGCAGAGGTGGCTAGAATGGGACTGAGAAGTCCCGCCCAAGTTAATTGATCAAGAGCCGTTTGCAGATCGCGAGATTTAGCATCTGGATCGATGAATGCGTATTTGAATCGAAGTCCAATGGATTCTGGAGCTCGATCGAATAAAATTTGCAAATAGCGATACTGTGTTTTGGTGGCGTATTTAGCCATGTCTGCACGATACAAATTGATCAGAGTCATTAAGTAGTTTTGGCAGTCTTGTAAGGAATCTGTGGCCTGATACTTTGCTATTGCACCGGGCATTCCTCCAATAAAAAAGTAGATCTTTACCAATTCTATGAACCTCTCGTGGACAGCTTGCCCAATTTCTGTGGTCCACTGGAAATCTAAAATGAACTGGATAAGCTGATCTTCATCCATTACTTTGAGAAATTCTAAAAAGGAGAGAGGGCGCATGTAAATGGATTGCACGCGTCCTACAGGGAAAGAGATGCTTTTGTCGACAAGGGCAAATTCGAGTAGCGATCCGGCAGCTATGACATGGAGATCACCCATCAATTCCTTAAAATATCTAAGCGATGCAATGGCTTCTGGACAAAATTGAACTTCATCTAAGAAGAGTAGAGTTGTGCCAGGTTGGATTTGAACTTTTAGGGCTAATTCGACTTCTCGAACGATTTTTTTTGGATCTAGATCTCGGAAACAATCTTTTAGGGTGGGTTTAAGTTCAAAGTTGATTGTAACGGTTTGGGCGAAGTTTTCCTTGCCGAATTTTTCTATGGTGAAGCTCTTACCAACTTGTCTAGCTCCTCGAATGAGCAAGGGCATGCGGAGGGGTTCTGTTTTCCAGCGGGTTAACTCATCTTCAATGGATCGTTTCATAGTATTATCCTGCCAATTTGGGTGTTTTAAGGGGGGTGTTTTATCCAATTCTGGCTGAAATTGGACGCATGTTTCTTAAGTTATTAACATTTAGCCTAAAGAAGCAACGAAAAAGTGAAAGAAATGTTGATTTTACTGTCAGTTAATTTTTATTTAATCTTGATTTTATCTGTTTAATTATTTACAATCCCTTAGAAAATTTGCGTTTTTTTGGGCTAGGCAATCTTACAGTCAGTCCACGGAACAATAACCTCGTTGGGTAGTCTCTTTTTGTCTTGTAGGTCTGTAGTTTCATCAATGAGGTTTTCCAGAGTCTTTTTTATCACAGGCACACTCATCTAAAAAATTTAAAAGAAATCGTCAAAAGCAATGTTTCCATTTTAGAAGAATCCGACGCTTCGTGGTTTCTTAGGGGTGATCAAACCTATACCGACCTTTTTCTAGCAGCCCAAAAATATAATCAGACTGTGGTTGCTTGCCAGGCATCAAAATTCAGGACTTCTTGTTGAATGGAACGATACTCTTGTAAGGCATCGATCGCAAAGGGAACTTATTTCTTTAAAAATAAGTGGCGTTGCACGGACGCAGCTGCAAGACATCCCAAATACCCAAAAAGCCCATGTCCATTTAGATCATTACGATGAATAGAGGGCTCACATCTGACTAAGGAACAGTTTGGCCAACGCTGTTTGCTTGGAGAAAACCGGCCAGCCATCATCTCCCCGCAGAGCAGGGACGTTACGGCTTTGTAGTCCTATGGCTGCCGGACGGGAGCCGCCATAGACGGCAAGCCAAGATTTGAACTGATTTCGCGAGCGAAGTGAGTGAAATTAGTTCAAACACCAGTTGTTTCTTGCTATTTTGGTAAGTGATTTATATATTCAAGCACGTGGAAGGGTTTTATGGACAAAGGGGATAGATCCAAGCTCACAAATAAGCAGATCAAGGACCTACTTCCAAAAGTCCTGAGTCAGATTGGCGCTGTCCATCGCGATCGACCTGATTTGATCCTTGCGGCCTGGCCGGAGATCATCGGCGAAAAACTTGCCTCGATGACTAAGGCGGTTTGCTTTGAAAAGGGTATTCTCGTTGTGAAAGTGAGCAATTCCACATTATATAGTTTGCTCTCTCAACATGATCGGGGCCGTTTATTGAAGAATTTGAGGGAAAAATTTCCCTCTGTTGAGATAAAGAATATACGTTTTCGCATCGGTTAGTTTTGCCATAGTCTAAAAAACTTGCTCGCGAAAAAAAAAATCATTTAGAATTTGAGTTAAGGTATGACGACGATGACCAAAGAAAGAGAATATGATGCCAGTTCGATTACCGTCTTAGAAGGTCTCCAAGCTGTCCGTGAACGGCCTGGCATGTATATAGGCGATACGCAAACCGGTGGCCTGCATCAGCTTGTTTATGAGGTCATCGACAACAGCGTCGATGAAGCATTGGCGGGATTTTGTACTGAGATCACGATTATCCTGTATAAAGACAATGTAGTTTCTGTGGAAGATAATGGCCGGGGGATTCCTGTGGGACGCCATGAAAAAGAGTCCCAAAAACAGGGCCGAGATGTCTCCGCTCTTGAAGTTGTCATGACAATCTTGCACGCTGGCGGAAAATTTGATAAAGCCACTTATAAAGTTTCTGGCGGTCTCCACGGTGTCGGGGTTTCTTGCGTCAATGCTCTTTCTAAAAAATTACATGTTGAAGTGTATCAAAATGGGACAATCTACGAGATGGAATTTTCGAAAGGTAAAATGACCCATCCGTTAAAAGTCATGGGCGAGACTCAAAAACATGGGACCAAAGTCACATTCTTGGCTGACGATACGATTTTTACCGTGACAACGTACGATTACGATATTCTGCTGAAACGGTTCCGCGAACTCGCCTTCTTGAATAAGAATTTAAAGATCCATTTCCGCGATGAAAGGGAAACCGTGCCGACGGAAGTTTCTTTTTGCTATGAAGGCGGCGTACGCTCTTTTGTCGAATATTTGAATGAAAATAAAACACCTCTTTTTCCCAAACCAATTTATATTTATGGCTCCAAAGAGGTTAGCGATGGGGTTCTTGAATTTGAAGTCGCTATGCAATGGAATGATACCTATGCAGAAAATCTCATTCCTATGTCAATAATATTACCACGCGTCAAGGGGGAACTCATCTCACCGGTTTCAGCACCGCGCTTACCCGTGTATTAAATCAGTACATTAAAAACCACAATCTCCTTAAAAGTGATAAGATTTCTGTCTCTGGCGATGATATGCGCGAAGGATTGACAGCTGTGATCTCTGCAAAGGTGCCCAATCCTCAATTTGAAGGACAAACTAAGCAGCGGCTTGGCAACAGCGAAGTGGGCTCGGTCGTCCAACAGATTGTCGGAGAAGAGCTGACGACATTTCTTGGAAGAAAATCCTGTGATCTCGCGAATCATCGTCGAAAAAGCGATCCTTGCTGCTCAAGCGCGCGAAGCAGCCCGCAAAGCCCGTGAACTGACTCTGCGCAAAACGGCGCTTGACAGCGCGCGTCTTCCTGGAAAACTGACCGATTGCCAAGAGAAAGATCCCGCTCTTTGCGAAATTTATATCGTTGAGGGAGATTCTGCGGGCGGTTCAGCAAAAACAGGGCGCGACCGCAGTTTTCAAGCGATCCTGCCGATCCGCGGTAAGATTCTTAACGTCGAAAAAGCCCGTCTTGAAAAGATTCTGCAAAATACAGAAGTCGGTGCGATGGTCGCTGCTTTCGGTTGCGGGATTGGCATGGATAATTTCAACCTTGAAAAGCTCCGCTATCATAAAATCATCATCATGACCGATGCCGATGTCGATGGGTCCCATATTCGCACTCTGCTTTTGACGTTTTTCTATCGCCATATGCCTGCTTTGATCGAGAACAACTTTATCTATATTGCACGGCCTCCGCTCTATCGTGTGACGAGAAAGAAAATGAGCCGCTATATCCACAGTGAAAAAGAGATGGATGAATATCTCTTGAAATTGGGGATGAGCGATGTCCATGTCCGACTTGTGGGACACACAGATTCTTTAGGCAAAGAACAATTGGAAGAAATGCTGAAAGCGATTCGCGAGGTGGAAAATCTCATCAATTCCATTGAACGCAAAGGGATTCCTTTCCGTGAATTCTTAAGCGCTAAAAATGGGGAAGGGAAACTCCCTCGCTTCCAAGTGAAGCTCGGCGATGAAATTCGTTTTATTTTTTCTGAAGAAGAATTTGTCGAGGTCAAAAAAGCAGATGAAGAAATCCAACGGCAAAAACATGAAGAGACTCTCGCAGCTATTCCTCCAGAAGAACAGACGGAAGAAATGAAGACCTTCCGCTTGAAAGCGCTTACCTTTTATCGAACTCTACGAACTCAATGCCCTTGACGATTTGAAAACGCGCCTTGCGGCCTATAATTTTTCACTCGATCAATACATGATCGCCGATGGTAAACTTTTTGATATCGTCGATGAAGATGGCCGTGAACAGCCTGTACATACTCTCAAAGAGGGGATCGAGTTGCTATGCGAGTCAATGGACGCAAAGGGATTGAGATCCAACGCTACAAAGGTCTTGGCGAGATGAATGCCGACCAGCTTTGGGAAACAACGATGGATCCTGCGAAGCGGACTTTATTACGTGTGACGCTGCCTGATGCGATTGCAGCCGACCATATGTTTACGATGTTGATGGGGGAAGATGTGCCACCGCGCCGCGCTTTTATTGAGCAGCACGCCCTTTCGGTCAAAAACTTGGATATCTAAGGAGCAGCAAATCTATGTCTTATACCAAAGATGAAATCATTGTCCCACGCAATGTCGAAGAGGAGGTGAAGGAAAGCTACCTTCGCTATTCGATGTCGGTGATCATTTCTCGTGCTCTTCCCGATGTGCGTGATGGGCTTAAGCCTTCCCAGCGCCGCATCCTCTATGCGATGCGGCAGCTTAACTTAGGCCCCGGCTGCAAAACATCGTAAATGCGCCAAGATCTCCGGCGACACCTCTGGCGACTACCATCCGCACGGCGAAACGGTGATCTATCCGACCCTTGTGCGTATGGCGCAACCTTGGGCGATGCGCTACCGCCTCGTCGATGGACAAGGAAACTTTGGATCGGTCGATGGCGACCCTCCAGCTGCGATGCGTTATACCGAAGCGCGTCTGACGCATTCCTCGATGGCGCTCATGGAAGATCTGGAAAAAGACACCGTCGAACTGATTCCCAACTACGATGAGACGAAAACAGAACCCACCGTTTTTCCTGCCAAATTTCCTAATCTCCTTGCTAACGGCTCCTCGGGGATTGCTGTTGGGATGGCGACAAACATTCCGCCTCATAATTTAGGAGAGCTCATCACAGCGACGCTCCTGCTGTTGGACAATCCGCAGACAACAATCGATCAGATCATGGAAGTGATGCCCGCGCCCGATTTCCCAACAGGGGGCATCATCTGCGGTTACCGCGGTGTTAAAGAAGCCTATCATACCGGACGGGGGAAAATTATCCTTCGCGGCGTCATCCGTGTCGAAGATCAAGAGAGCAGTGGAGAAAGGCAACGGCTTGTCGTCGATGAAATTCCCTACAACGTCAACAAAGCGGACCTGATCAAGAAGATCGCCGATCTCGTCAATGATAAAGCCATTCCCGGCATCTCCGATATGCGCGATGAATCAGACAAAGATGGAATGCGCATTGTCTTCGAACTTAAACGCGGTGAAATTCCTGACGTCACGATCAATCAGCTGTATAAATTCACCGATCTTCAAGTCACTTTTGGCTGCAACATGCTCGCCCTTGACAAGGGCTTGCCGCGCACGATGAATATCAAGCAGTTCATCGCTGCTTGGATCGATCACCGCATCGATGTGGTCCGCCGCCGAACGCGTTTTGAGCTTGCAAAAGCAGAAGCAAGGGCCCATATCCTCGAAGGTTATCTCAAAGCTCTCGATCATCTCGATGAGGTTGTCAAATTGATCCGAGCTGCTGAAAACCGCGATGCGGCGAAAGCTCAATTGATTGCCACATACTCTCTTACAGACCGCCAAGCTAATGCTGTCCTCGATCTGCGCCTCTATCAATTGACAGGCCTTGAGAGAGAAAAAATTGAAGCTGAATACAACGAGCTTTTAGCAAAAATCGCCCACTATCGCGCTGTCTTGGCCTCCGAAACCTTGGTCCGCGGCATCATCAAAGATGAACTTTTCGATCTGAAGAAACATCACGCTTCCGATCGCAAAACAAAAATCGTTGCGGCAGAAGGGGAATTCAATATCGAAGATCTGATCCCTGAGCAAACTGTGATCATTACGATTTCAGAAGATGATTACATCAAGAGGATGCCGGTCGATACCTTCCGCGAGCAGCGGCGCGGCGGCCAGGGCGTCATCGGCTTGGAGACGAAAAAAGAGACCGATCTCCTCAAAGATATCTATGTCGCCTCAACTCATGATTATCTTCTGATCTTCACTACCTTAGGACGCTGCTACTGGCTAAAAGTCTGGGAAATTCCTGAAGCAGGCCGACGTTCCAAAGGCAAGGCCCTGATCAACCTCCTCGAAGATATTCGTCCGTCAGAAAAGATCGCTGCAGTCCTGCGTGTGAAAAGCTTTGAAGAGAATGCCTTTATCTTGCTTGCCACTCGCCAAGGCGTTGTTAAAAAGACAGAGCTTTCCGCCTTTAGCTCACCGCGTAAAAAAGGCGTTTATGCAATCAATATCGACGAAGGGGATGAAGTGATTGCGGCACGCCTAACTAGAGAAGGTCAAGAGGTCATGCTCTTTACTCGAAGTGGAATGGCCGTTCGCTTTGATCAAGGACAAGTGAGAGCGATGGGCCGTGTTGCGCGAGGCGTTCGCGGTGCGACATTGCGCAATGGACAAGACGCTGTTGTCTCTTGTGGGGTTGTCAATGGCAATGAAAGCTTGCTGATTGTCTGCGGAAAAGGATTTGGTAAGCGCTCCTTAGTGGAAGAGTTCCGTAAGACCAATCGCGGCGGGGTCGGTGTCCGCTCGATTATCACCAGTGATCGCAATGGTCTCGTCGTGGGGGCGGTTTCAGTGACCGATAAAGACGGGGTTGTCATGATGTCCAATACCGGACAAACACTACGCATCAATATGAAAGATGTCCGAGTCATGGGACGCTCCACACAAGGCGTGCGTCTTGTCAATCTTCATGAAGGAGATTATCTTGTCGGTGTACAGAAGATCGAGCACCTAGAGACAGAAGAACCACTGGCTGTCGCTACTGAAGAAAAACCTTAAGACTTAAATGAAAAAAAAAGGGATTTTTATCACCTTTGAAGGGGGGGAGGGAGCTGGCAAAACGACCCTGATTCACAAGATCTTCTCTTATTTGGCAGATCGTGGCTTTGACGTCTTGCAAACGCGAGCGCCTGGCGGGACTGAAATTGGCCAAGATATTCGCAACCTTTTGCTGCATAAACATGATGTTCCACTTTCTAAACGCTGTGAGCTTTTGCTATTTCTTGCCGATCGTGCGCAACATGTCGATGAATGGATTTTGCCAAATCTCAAAAAAGGCAAAATCGTTCTCTGCGACCGCTTCAGCGATTCGACGATTGCTTATCAGGGGGGTGCCCGAGGTTTTAGGGAAGATCTAGTGCGCACATTATGCGATTTTGCCTGCGATGGTCTGATACCCAACCTCACTTTATATCTCGATCTCGATCCTAAAATTGGGTTTGAGCGCGCACAAAAAGCAGGCCAGGTCAAAGACCGCATTGAATCGGAAACATTAAAATTTCATCAAAAGATTCGCACATCTTTTAAACAGATTGCAAAAAAAGAACCCAAACGCTTTATCATTATAGATGCCTCTGAAACTCCTGAAGAGGTCTATTCTCAAGCCAAAGTGAACATCGATGCCCTTCTCAAAGCTTATCGGAAATGAACTTGCCAAATCTGCTCTTCAGCGCATGGCCGATCAGAAAAGTGTGCCCAACACTCTTCTATTCTATGGACTTGATGGCGTTGGCAAAAGCCGATTTGCTTTAGCCCTTGCTGAATTGCTCATGGGAAAAGAGCATGCGCATAAATTGGCCATGCAAAACCATCCTGACTTGCACATCTATTTGCCAGAAGGTAAGAGCGCAATCCACACGATAGAAAATGTGCGCAAGCTCATTGACGAAGTGGCCCTTCCTCCTTATGAGGCATCTGTCAAAGTCTTTATCATCCATGATGCTCACCAAATGCTTGCCTACAGTAGCAATGCGTTGCTTAAAACGTTTGAGGAGCCTTCCTTTCATAGTTATTTTATTCTTTTAACAGATGCACTCGAAGCTATGCTGCCGACGATTGTTTCGCGTTGCCGGAAAGTTCCTTTTTTTCCTATCCCTCAGCCGCAGATCGCAACCTTGATCCAACATGAGTGGCAAAAAACTCCTGAAGAGGCTCGCCGCGTTGCTTTTTTATCGCATGGCTCACTTGCCAAAGCCAAAGCTCTCGTAGACCACAGCCAGCTCGCTTGGCGCAAGCTTCTTTTAGAAATACTTTCTCTGCGCATGCCTAATGACTATCCTCAGTTCTTAAAGCTTGCAACAGAACTCGAAGAGAGTATTGCCGGGAGTGCAGATGAAAAAGAGGAAGGGTCCGAGACATCCTCTTCGCAGTTCCACACAGATGCCATTTTCGAGGAAATCGCGGCCTGGTATCGCGATCTTCAGCTCCTTAAAGACGGCATTGCCCCTGAATATCTTTATCATCTCGATTCCATGGACCGCCTTCAACTCGCCCTCCAGCAGCCCTTTCCTCCTTTAGAAATGATGATCGAGCAGATGACAAAGGCTCGCCTTGCCTTGCAGCGAAATATTCGACTGCGTACTGTCTTGGAGCACTTCCTGCACTTCTAAAGTCTGCATGGAGTCCGAAAGACCCTCTTCAGATGGGAGAATAGAATTCAATTGCCGGGGGATAGTTTTGAATCTGCGAGGGGCGAGGGCTTGCTCGTCTTCTCTAATTCATACCCAATGAAGCGTCCAGCCGGAATCATGATTAAAGCAAAGGAGATGGCGAGAATGCCTGCAAAGATGGCGCTTTCACCGGGCCCCCCCATGATGAGAAAAAGAACAATGCTAAGCAAAGAAGAGGTGCCCCTACCTAAGCGGGAGCCGATGCCGTCAATGATCAACTTCCCTTTGATCTGACCTTCTTGATTTAAAGGGATGAAAGCAAGCTCTTTGATGGCATCAAACAACGTGTATTTTGCCGCGCGGCCGATGCAAAAATGGATGCTTCCTAAGATCACGGCAAACATGAGCGGAGAAGACCCTGGAAAGAGTCCAAGTTTTCCAAGATAGATGGCAAAAAAGAAAGCAAATGTGATCGTGACCATAAGAATGGGAGTAATCAACACAGTGCGGCCCCAGCGGCAGGTCTGCAAGAGGTGGGGAGTGAGGATAAGGGCGCTAAAGGCTGTGATAATTCCCATCCAAAACGACAGGTTACCCATGTATTGGCAATAGTCGGAAGGAGAAGGATATTTGCTCTTCAATGTTTCTAGGAAAATCAGCTCACCTAGGGCATAGCATACGTACTCGGCAATGACGAGGAGAAACAGAGAAGTAAGAAACGGGGATTTCATCAAATAGCGCAAACTAGACGATAGCGAGAGGAGGCGGCTTGAGAACGGTTCTTTCTTTTTCAGATGCGTTTCATCTTGTGGCTCCTCCTGGGAAAAAGAAGATTTTCTAGCCTGCAATTTTTTGAATAAAGATCTAAAAATGAAAAGCGTTAAGATTCCACATAGCAGTAAGCACAGCGTGAGAAGATACAAGGAATGCTGCCAACGCAGTGGAGAAAGTGCAAAATAGTTCCAGCTCAAAAGAGATGTGCAAAATACAGTGATCGGCCCAGCGAGGATAGTCCCAATGCTTGTGCCGAGCAAAAGGGGAGGGTAAAAACGTTTTGCTTCTTCTAAAGAAAGGTTTTGATTTAAGAATCCCCAAAAAATCACGGAAAGAAGGGCGACTTTCCAAAGTTCCGACATAATATAAAAAACCATGTCTGGCCAATGGGTAAAAACAACTTTAAACCTCGAAAACTCTATCAAGAACCCTAGCTTGCTTTCTAAAAGAATATGGATCTGCTCTCGATGGGGATAAATCCAGAAGGCGAAAACGATAAAGAACCCTAAGAAAAAGAACAAAGTCGATGAAAAAATAAACCTTAAGGAAAAAACGCGCATGAGCCGGGAAAGCGCCCAGGTCAATAAAATCGACGCAGGAAAAGTCCCAAAAAGTTCAAAATACGGGATAAACGCAGCGCTCCCGCCAGTGTCCGCGACGACAAGCGCGTTGCGCATGCTCCTTAAGATGCTAAAATTAATATTAATCAGACAGACAATGGCGAGCATCGCCCCGAAGAATGTCCACTCAGTGCGCTTAACAGGAAAAAGCAATTTTTTGAACATAAGTTAAGTCGGTATATCCGGTCATTGGACAATGAGAGGAGCATTCTAGGAGGTGAATCCAAATTATTGCAAGTTGCTTTTTTCCTACAGTGAAAAGCAGTGACAATCTACTATAAAATGGACCCAAAACTCAGGTTAGTAAGGTCTGTTTCTCATGGAAAATGTGATTTTAGTCGATGAACAGGACAATGAGATTGGGGTAGAAGAAAAACTACAGGCCCATCTTTCCGGGAAACTCCATCGGGCGATTTCCGTATTCCTTTTCAATGACAAAGGAGAACTGCTGCTCCAACAAAGGGCCTATTCGAAATATCATTCCGGCGGGCTTTGGTCGAATACTTGTTGCGGGCATCCTAGGCCTGGAGAAACTCCTTTGCAGGCATCTCAAAGACGATTAGAGGAGGAAATGGGAATCCGTTCTGAATTGGAAAAACGGTTTCATTTTATTTATAAGGCTCTCTTGGACAATCAAATTACGGAATACGAGTTCGATCACGTTTTTGTCGGGAGGTTTGAAGGAGAAGCTAAACCTGATCCCCAGGAGGCCCGTGCTTGGAAATGGGTCGAAGCTTCCCTGCTTGAAAAAGAGGTGGCTCTTTTCCCTGAGCGGTACACTTTTTGGTTTAAGCTCTTATGGCAAAGAGTCGCAAATCAAAATCATTCCGGTTCACATCTATCGCAATTTTCCCGACCAGCCTAGTTTTGTGCGGAGCGTGGAAAAATAGTCTCTTCTCAAAAGGCTGACTAGCTTAAAATTTTTGGGAGAGCGGGTAATACGGAAGACATCTCCCGTTTGCAGGTCGTGATGAGTCAGTCCGTCGGCGCGGATTTCCACAGGATCGTAGTCGCTCAAATATTGAATCTGAATCTCTTGATTTGCGGTGAGTACAATGGGCCGGTTGGAAATCGTATGGGGGGAAATGGGTGTGATGACAATAGCCTCAAGTTCAGGGCTGATGATTGGCCCCCCGGCTGCAAGAGAATACGCCGTCGAGCCATTGGGAGTAGCGATGATGATTCCATCCGCTTCAAAAGTGTTGAGGTACATCCCGTCGACATGAATGGCAATCTCGACGAGGCTGGGATTTTTTGCTCGATGTACGACAATATCGTTAATGGCAAAACAGCGTTCGCCATGGAGAGACTCTCCCTGGATCATCACGCGTTCATGGATTTTATAAGATCCATTGATTAAATCTTGCAGGCTGGGATAAATATCCGCGATGGGGATATCTGCCATAAAGCCAAGGTGTCCGAGATTAATCCCCAACATCGCAGCATCCAGGGACTCATATTTATGGGCCAGGCGCAGCATGGTCCCGTCCCCGCCCATGGAAATCATAAAACGGATCTCTTTCGGGTCAACACTGGAAAAAGGTTGAGCATTAATGACTTTAGCTTCTTGATCCTCAGTGACAACTGTGACTCCATGGCTGGAAAGGAATTCTTGGATTCCGATTGCCAAATTTTTCGACTGCTTTTTACTCGTGTTCGGAAAAAGGGCGATGATCATGGAATGGATTGCTCAGTGAAGGTTCGATTTAAAGGGGCATGGGAAGGGGCAACAAAGGGTTGTGTCTTTGGCTGCCCTTGCTCATCGAGGAGCAGATCGCCCTCCCGGGTCTTGACCAGGATTTCGATTTTCTTTTCCGCTTCTGTAAGCCGCTTGCTGCATCCATGAATGAGGCGATCTGCTTCCTCATAGAGTTTGAGAGAATCCTCTAGGGAGGTTTTTCCAGAGTTCATTTTTTCGAGAATTTCTTCAAGACGGGCATAAGCAATCTCGAAGGAAGGGGATTGTTCCGATGTCATGTTTCTAATCCGTTGACTGTTAAATGGACTTTGCCGTCGGGGAGCTGCACCCGGACTTTGTCCTGTTCTTTGAGTTCTTGAATCGAGAGAATAACCGAATCTTTTTTTTCATGAAAGAGAATGCAGTAGCCTTTTGTTAAAAGATTTTTTGGATCAATTCCCTTAAGATGCGAAACGAGTTGTGCAAAGCGTTCTGCTCTTTGTCTGACCTGCTCACGCATTCGTTGATCTAAATTTTTTTGCAAATGTACACTGTCAAATAAACTTTTGTGCGTGTGGAATTGCTGAAACATTGCATTGTGGATCGATTTGGAAAGGATAGCCAACTTTTGTTTCAAACTCAGGATTTGATTGCTAGGTTTTAAGGAAGCGGTCTGTTTTTTTAACGCCAAGAGCTGGAGTTGTTTTTCTTGGAGGTACCGTTTCAAACAGAGGTGGAGGTCTGAACGTAAATCATCAAGGCGCTGCAAATACGGTTCAATCATTGAAAAGGGAGACGCAATGCAGGGGTGGCGTTTAAGACCTTCGAGCTGTTTGCGGTTGTGCTGGAGCGAAGTGAGCACGATGGCTCTTAATCGATTTTTTATATGAGTCAATTGATGCAAATGCTGCGATGTTTCCAGCATGGCGATTTCTGCAGCAGCGGAAGGGGTCGGAGCCCGGGTGTCCGCGACGAAATCAGCGATCGAAAAATCTGTCTCGTGTCCGACAGCAGAAATGATCGGGATCTTAGAATGAAAGATGGCGGCAGCAACCTTTTCTTCATTGAATGCCCAGAGATCTTCCAGACTGCCGCCGCCTCTGCCAACGATCAGTACATCTGCCAGAGTGTAACGATTAAAATGCTCGATGGCCTGAGCAATCTCTACCGCAGCCCCCTCTCCTTGAACTTTGACAGGGTTTAAAATCAGGTGAAAGCCTGCAAAGCGCCTATTCAAAATATTTAAAATATCTTGGATGACGGATCCCGTAGGGGATGTGACTACGCCAATTGTCCTAGGAAATTTTGGAAGGGCTTTTTTCCTGGAGGATGCGAACCATCCGAGTTTTTCCAGTTTGTCTTTCAAGGCTTGTAATTGCATGAGAAGTTCACCGACGCCTAAATAATCGAGCTTACGGATGATAATCTGATAGTAACCTCGAGGAGGATAAACATTGATTTCTCCTTGCACAATGACTTGATCGCCATTTTTTGGCAGACGTTTCAAATCGCGCGCATTGCCGCGGAACACGACAGCCGAAATTTGCGATTCTTGGTCTTTTAAAGTCAAATAGAGGTGTCCGGAAGATTGTTCTTTAAAATTACTGATCTCTCCCTTGGCATAAACCAGTGGAAAACGCGATTCCAGCTGCTTTTTGATCAAAGATGTCAGCTCAGAAATTGAAAGAATTTCTTGCATATGAAAAATAGTTTAAACAGACTCTTAACTCTTGCCTTTGTTAAATTGGCAAGCTATGATGATACATCTTTTAGAATTAATTTGTTAAGACATATGCATCGCATCCCGCTCATTGCAGGAAATTGGAAAATGTTCAAAACGACAGCCGAAGCACGCGCATACGTCTCGGCTTTGTCCGAAGAAACGGCCTCGACACAACGGCGCATTTTTCTTGCAGTTCCATTCACTGCAATCGAGACTGCCGTAGATGCTGCTAAGGGAACGAAAATTGCCATCGGTGCGCAGAACATGCATGATCAGTTGGAAGGAGCTTATACTGGTGAAGTATCCGCACGTATGCTAAAGTCAAGTGGCGCTTCTTTTGTGATTTTGGGACATTCAGAAAGAAGGCAGCTTTTTGCGGAAACCAATGGTTTTGTCCATCGCAAACTGCTACGCGCTCTGCAGGAGAGACTGACCCCGATTTTGTGCATTGGCGAATTGACACACGAACGAGAGAGCGGCGAGTATTTGAACATTTTGAAGCTCCAGCTTGAAGAATGTCTGCATGGCCTGAATGCCTCCCAGGTGGCTCAGGTGATCATCGCTTATGAGCCGATATGGGCCATTGGCACCGGGAAGACGGCAACACCTGAAATTGCTCAGGCCATCCATGGTTTTATCCGTAATTGGATAGAAGAACAGCATGGGATTGAATGTGCGGAACAAGTCTGTGTGATTTATGGCGGATCTGTGAAGCCGGACAATATTGCCTCTTTGATGCAACAAACAGATATTGACGGCGTACTTGTCGGAGGAGCTTCGCTCAACGTAAAATCTTTTGCACAAATTGCAAACTATTGAGAGACTGTACTATGACTTTTATATTTTATTTAGCATTATTTCTATTCCTTGGGATTTGCGCCCTTCTTTGTTTTGTCATTTTAATCCAAGAAAGTAAAAGTTTAGGGTTGGGGGCTTCCTTTGGCGGTGATGCAGGTGATTCTGTTTTCGGGACATCGACAGCAGACGTTTTAAAAAAATTTACAGCTTATCTGGCAATGATCTTCATGATCTCTTGTGTTCTACTTTCTCTTTGGACAGGAGCAATGAGCCGCAATAAGGCTCGTTTGATGCCGACAACGATCGAAGAAGTCCAACCATAAGTACCCTGAGTTTTTTTCCATGCTGCTCAAGATCTATCACTATGGACATCCCATCTTGAGAAAACGGTGTGAGCCTATCCAAGAAATTACCGAAGAGATCCGAAAATTGGCCTATGACATGATCGAGACGATGGACAAGAATGACGGTATCGGTCTGGCAGCGCCTCAAGTCGGCCATTCGATCCGTATGTTCGTTCTGCGCAATTATATCTTCACTGAAGAAGGGCATTGGACTCTGTCAGAGCCGAAAGTCTATATCAATCCGAAACTCACCCATCCCAGCGAACATCTGATTTCCGATATGGAAGGATGTTTATCTCTTCCAGGTCTTAGACTTCACGTCAGCCGTCCCGATAAGATCACAATCGAAGCGATGGATCTTGAGGGTAAAATCTTTGTGGAAGAACTAGAAGGCTATAACGCCCGAGTGCGTATGCATGAAAATGATCACATTAATGGAGTACTCTTCGTTGACCGCATCGAAGCGAGTGCCAGGAAAAAAATCGACCCTGTTTTGAAAGAGATGAAAAAGAAGTACAATCCTTGATTTATAACCTCCGCGGCTCTGCGTCTTTGCGTTGATCCCCTGCCGAACAGGGGGCTAAAAAAACCAATTTTTGAAGTTTCTTCAGTATACATCCTACTTAACAAGGGAAACGGCACTCGAAAAGCGGTTGTCGTTAGGTAATCTTTCATAGGAAAGTCTTAAGCGCCAGCTGCATGTCAGCATTGTAATTAAATCGATTTTCCCAGCATTATATCGCGGTTCGTTCCTACGTCCCCAACCATGCCGAGATTGAATGTGGCAACTCCACTTCGGGGCAAGGCGAATGAAAAGACGAGCCAAAAGCGTGTCTCTGCCATCAGACATTGGCGATGCAAGCAGTTCAGGAATGGGGCGGGCGACATCGACGATAAAATTTTCATGGTCGGCCTTTCTCCAATCAAATCTGCTGCGATGCCTAAATTCAATACCGAAAGCAATATCTTCATTGATCGTCCAATCTGTGGCAATATTGGCATAGTCCCAAACGTGCTCTTCGTTATTCCAGGCAATGCCCCCGCGGATCGCGTAGGAGGGGCGATTCCACCCCACATTGAGGTAAAATTTGGGAAAAGTTTGAGCAAAATGACGGTTCCCGAAAAACCCATAGGTATAAATATCCGTGAATATCGAAGGGAGAAAATGGGGACAATTGCGCGAATAAAAAGAATTGCGCCACCCCAGGCGGAGTTGATTGAGTTGGTCATAACCATCGTTGATGTCAAAGTAAAAATGATGGCTTAAAGCAGCAGTGGGGGAGGTCAGCCCTTGGAATTCGAGGTAAGGCTCACTCATATGGCAGAATTTATGATAGTTTTTGAAGAGCCTAGTTTGCCCGTTAAATCCATAATTGAAAATTCCTTGGCCAATGGAATGATGAGAAGGGTTATTGCTATAAAAAATTCCAATGACTCCAATATTTGGGGTTAATGTAAAGTGCCCCAATGAAAATGGCCGATAAAGTTCGTTGCGGGTCTCCATGCGTGCTGCCCGCGTAGATGATGAGAGCCCAAGTCGATGAAATTCTTTGCGCAGATCGTTGGCGTACACATAGTCGAGATACCCAGCATTGGCATAATTGTTAGAAATAATCCCTGAATTGCCCAATTGGAAGGGACGGACTCCAATGGTCAATAGAGGAAGTTCTTGATCGATGCTGTCAAATCGATTGACGCGCGGCTGAAAACTAAGATTGAAAATGGCACTGTTCAGTTGATGAAAGAGCACAAGATGCGTGCGTTTTTGTGTGTTGATCTCAAAATCATCGCTGCGAAAATCGCCGACCATTCTCGTATCGCTTAATTTGTCCCACGTCAGGTGAATTTGAGATTTTTCATCTTTGCTCTGGATATGATAGAGGCCTTGCAAACGATAGCGATGAGGCCCTCTTTCATCGGGGAAGGATTTATCGTGTGCACCATAACTGCGTGTCACAAATGTCGTGGAGTGATCCGGCGAGGAATATTCGGATTCGAATGCACCGCCAAAACCACGTTGTATTCGATAATCTAAACGGAAAAAAAGGTCCAAATCCCTCCAGGAAAAGATTCGATAACGCATTGTGAGGCGTGGGCCAAGCCCTTTGTCCCAAACAACTTTATAGCGGATAGGGGGATCAGAAAATGCTTTGAGATTGCTTTTGAAGGAGGGAAGCCAAAACAGGGGGATTTTGAAAAATCGGAATCGAATATTGCGCGCTGCCAAAAACTTATCTTCGGTAATTTTAACAGTTTTCGCATTGATTTCCCATGTGTTATCCTGGTCTTCACAAGTCGTGACGAAGGCGTTCGCGATATAAAATGTCCCATCCTCTTGAAGTTCAATTTTATCTCCGCCCAAGAACCAGATGTCGACAAATGTTTTTCCGTTATAAAGCACCCCAGTCTTATTGATGAAATCGTATTCCAGTCGCGTGCCGACAAAAGCTCTGTTCGCATATTCCATCATCAGGTCTTCTTCTGCGATGATCTTTTGAATCCGAATGCCATTTTCAATCTTGTTGATATACTCGATTCTTTGCGCTTGAATCCGAATTCCTTGTCCAGTAATGACGCCTCCTTCTTCTGTGGTGATGACTCCATGGGCAAAAACAGGATTTTTCAAATCGATGACAAGTTCCTGCAGCGACGGGGACTCGGGGAAAGGAGAGGTAGGCGGGACATGTGCTGGCTGATGTGACTGCGGTTGGGCAGGAGTTTGGGGATATTCCGGCGGCGGCTCTGGCTCATCTAGATCCACATCATCGCTAAGCGATGGCACTTGCGTTTCAATATCTGGATTAAACTCGGATTCGTCGTACTGAAGTTCATTGGGGTTTTGAAAATATTCTTCAGATTCTGGAGCTAAGGCCAATAGTCTTGTTTCGTTAGATTCTTGCTGAGCAAGAGGTTCATCCAAAAATGAAATTTCTTCGTAAATCAGCTCTTCTTCTTGTTGTGCCATTGTGACAGTAGTGGACTTATGGATCAATTCCATTGAATCAGCAAAAACTTCATCAAAGGCATCTTTATGCTCTTCGAATATTGCCTCTGCTTGAATTGAGGTAAAAGCAGTGAGGCAAACTAGGGATAAGATCAATGGGTGCATGTATGATTTTATCAACATCTAAAAAATCAATGTCTAAGAATAAGAGACCTTTCAATATTCTCCAATGAGAAAGAAAGTCTAAGGGTGTAAGTCTAATGACTACTGGATGGCCTGGATCAAAAGGCCAGCGAGCACTGGCCGATTTTTATGATGTCCGCTTTTAAGGCCTTCCAAAACGATATCGATGCTTTGTTCATCGTGTTCCAGGACAATTGTCTGATAGCATTCAATGAGCAGTCTTGAATGCTCTTCAGGGGTGAGCTCGAATGCATTCGATTTTTCCGAGATCTTTACATTCCAAGGCAACATAGGTCGGAAACGAAACATTTCGGTATTTTTTTTCACGGAGATCCAATTTAAGACTGCAGTTTTATAGGGATCTGCTTTTTTGAGACGCAATAAGGCAAGGTTGCAATAAGCTCTGATAAGAGGAGCTCCTGTTGTTTGCGCTTTATTTTCGAGAAGTAAGACTGCTTCAGGAGTTTGGAGATTTTCCATCAGAGAAATGAGTGAAGGGATTAAATCTGCTTGTTTTGAATCAAAGAGATAGTTGGCAATTTTTAGAAATTCCTCTGGAGGGAATTCTAAACATTCTTTAAGCAGGTGTTCTCTGACATGGACAGAGAAGGCGAGTAGGTCATTGGGACTTTCTTTTTGGTGTTGTTGTGCGGAAGGAACGACTTTCCAGGACATGAGTGAATTGCCGATCGAATATTGCGGGTGAAAGCCTAGATCGCGTGAATCCCGAACGAGAAATTCTAAAAGAGTTTCTAGGGGGCGATGATCCCCCAGCTTAAGAGAAGAAAAAATCGCATTAAATCGAATCTGCAAGTCGGAGTTTTTAGTCAGGAGATATAAAGCATCTTGTGTCCCTGGAATATTTCCGAGAAGGCCGATCGCAAAAAGATTCCCCTCTTTGGCTAGTGAGATGATCTCTTCTTTGGCAGAGTCGTCGCCAAGAAGATACAAAGAATATTTCGCCGCGAGCTTGACATTGACAGAAGGAGATTGGCTTAAATTTTTCAGTAAAGGAATGGATTTAGAATCTTTGAGGAAACCCATTGCGAAAGCACAAGCTTCTTGCTCAGCAATGTTTAAATGGGTCGCACGCGATCGAATCATCGGCAATAGATCATCGCGACCAAAACGCGCAGCGCTTAAAATAGCCTCAATTCTTGTCATATGAAATCTATCATCCATCATATGGCGGAGCAAAGTCATGGCATCTGAGGTCCCGATCAAAGCGAAAAATTGAGGGAAAAAAAAGCGCATTTCTGGTGGCACTTTGTACATCAGTGATTCAATCTGCCCGACAGCTACCCGGGATTTGCGCATGGCGAGCTGATAAGCCGCTTCAAGACGTGTGAAGAAGTAATCGGAAGACATCGCTTTTGTTAAAAGCTCTTCACAACGATCGTCTTGCAAGTGCCCTAAAAACTGAATGGCAGCCATTTGCGTTTGGGGCTGCGGACTGACTATTCCCGCCTCAAGAATATCAATCGAAGCAGCGATTCCCGCGATACTTGAGCCGAAGATGCTGGTAAGCTGTGTTTCAGGATCCGAACTCCTTGCGCCTTGTTCTAGAATGATCATGGCCATTTGCTGCAAAATTTCAAAATCATGTCTGCCGAGGGCTTCTTTGTATTCACGGTAGAGATCGATGGCGCGATGGAATTCTTTAGATTGCAAAAGATACAAAATATGCAGTTTGTTGATCTCCGTGCGCTCTTTCACTGTGAAGATTTTACTATCTGAATTTACTAGAGGGTGAATTGTATCGTGACTGTGTGTACTGATTTGATCCTGGGAAGAAACCTGTTCACATAGGCTAGCACATGCTGAAGAAAGGGGTATCACAACGTAGCCGAGGAATGGTGCAGCGAGCACAGTTCGGAAAAACAGTCTATAGAGGGAATTGCGCATGTATTCAGAAAGGTTTGAGGTGTTTCCAAAGATCAATGTCCGCTTTAAGCAGCAATTCCTTGGTTGTGTTAACGGGTAACACCATCACATTATAATAGCATCCATCAATCCGTGCACTAACGGGTTTCTACACTCTTTACCAGATTTTAATCAATATTTTGATTATCTGGGTGGAAATACTTTAAAAAAATTTAACGTTGACAGGAGTCTATCACATTTAAACATCTTAGTATGAGCAGTTTAAATGTTTTTTTGAATTTTTCTTTTCTTAATATCCCCTTAATATTTATGATCTATGATGTCTTTTCAAAAAGCGTCATCATTTTTTGACGCCAAAGCTTTCAACAACCTTTAGAGGAGGTTTATAGATGTCTGCTACTACTTCTATTATAACAACTGCCGCCACTGGTGGTAATGCCGCCACAACACATGCCGCTTCTACTACAGCTCCCGTCATTCCAACGGGTCTTTCATCCATGACAAGCTCGATTTCTGCACCGTCAGAAAGCCAAGGATACTCCGCACAAATGAGCGCTTGGATCGCAAGCGTTGTCGATACCATCCGTGGCTGGCTCGCAAAGCTTCCTTGTATCGGTTACTGCTTCGAGAGAAGCAGCACACCGCCACTTTCTTCATCACAGACACAATCAAACTCAGTACCGTCAACAGCGCTGCCTGCTTGGACAGATTTTGAACGCTTCCAGATGATTCGTGGACAGTTTGTTGCTGGTCCTGCAACTGATCCAGTACCTATAGGAGATGTTGTTGACTATACATTGGCTCAGTTCAGGCTGATAGAATCTCCTTTTTATAAAGTGAAAGCTTTTGAAGCGATTCTTCGTGCTACGAACTCAAGCGATAACATCGCAAGATCATTCTACGATGCTCTTCCAGAGGGAACATTGTCACATACAGAATTAGAGGCAGGGAGACGAGAAGCTTCTAAAACGTCATTTAGATATCAAGCGTGGTTGGAGAATGGCGATCCTGCAATACATCCACGAATTGGATCCTCCGTATATGAAACTGTTGATCATGGCGCTAACTTTGGTCAGTATATCATTGACCGCGCAATCCGTGATCCTTTAGCTAAAAGAGCAGCTCACAGCTTAAAGGAGAGTTTAAGGCCCCCCCACCCTGTCTCTTCTTCGACAGGAGCACCCGCAACTGCTTTATAGTAAAAGTGACTGCATGGGTTTTGACACCCATGCAGTTTTTTTGCAGCACCATCTATTACCTGTTCTGTCAATCTGTTTTCAATGCAGCGCGTCGTATAACTAGGTTTTAAGACAGCTTTTTAAGCCTTTCCAGGTTTTTTATTCTTTTTCCCATTAGGGCCGGCAAGAGCTTCTGTTTGGTCGATCCAGATCGGAGAACTCCATGCAATGTGTCCATCTTCCTGGAGGATGCGAATGTAATAATAGACGAAAGGGGGCTTTTCACCTTCAGCAGATAAAAGGATTTTAGAGAGCAGTTCTGTATCATCTATGGCAAACTCGTAATGAGCTTGTTTGGGATGAATCGTGTGGAATGGCTTTCCATTACGGATAAACAAAATCTCTTTGATCGCAGTCGTTCCTGCAACAAATCCTGAGATGTGTCGGTTAAAATTCAATCCAGGTTTGGCTTTAGTATTCAACTCGCTTCCCATGGAAGCGCCAGCAATATAAAAACCGAGAACAATCCTTTCTCCTGTTGTTGCATAGCAAGAACGATTGATCAATGCCTGGAATAGGGCTTCTCGAGTTTGCTCGATAGCGATAATTGCTGTTTTCCCTGGGGAGTATTGGATTTGATCACTCTCATAAAAATCACTATAAATCCCTCGGTCATCCAAGCCTCCAGCAACGAAACCAAAACGGCAGTTGTTGTTGAGCGCTTTGCGGATCGAGCCCTTTTCTGTCTCGGTAATGCCTTTTTTTCCGTCAGCGGCAATGGGTCGTAAATTTCCCTCTTTGGCGGTGCATTCAGAAGAGCCCCATGCATTATAGATTTCTACGACGCGCTCATATTCGGGATCATAGTCGATGAAAGTCGTTTCAAACCCTTTGGCCATTGTCAATGAAGGGATAGAAATGAGGTCTTTGGTTGTGTGGCTCTTGTAGATTTTTTTAAGGGAATTGGTCTTCATGTCTTTTTTGCGCATGATCTGTTTGTTATCCTTCGCATAAATCATATGGCGCAAGCCTTCTTCAGGGGCTTCGTTAAACCATTGAAAACCTAAGAAAGTCGTGAAACGGTAGTCTTCATTAAATTCTGCAACTTGAGCACAGATCGTTTTCCAGATATCATTAGGCGTTTCTTCGACGCTTTCAAAAGAGGATACGGCATAAAATTGGTAATTTCTTTCATCGCGAAAATGACGGAGATAGGCTTCGATGTTTTCTGCGGAGTCAACTTTTTCCGATTCCCCATGAAGAAGTCCCCAATAAATGCTTTTATCGGCCTCAGCAAAACACTTGATAGGGGAGGAGTAATAACTTTCATTGGTCTTCAAATTACGCAATTGGATTTTGTAAATTCCAGGCTCATTGAAGTAGAGATTAGGCACGTTGATAAAGCCCGTCTCAGGAACAAAAAGTTTCCAGTTCAAGTTTTCGCGTAAATGCTCGTAAGAAACTTCAACAAGAGTTCCCTCAGGGGCATTGTTTGTTAAATTACCGAAAATATCTTCAAAGCGAATGATGACATCGAACCGCTTGTTTTTTCCCACGAGGGATGGAGCAATAATGCGGATGTTTTTCAAGATATTGCCGCGGACATCAATTGTGAAGATCTCAGGATCCCGGTAGTCTCCTTTTCCTTTTGGATCAATATAGAGATGGAAGGGACGGCGCCGTTGAATCGCTGTTTGAGCGCGATTGCCCTTCTTGCGGCTCTCTTCTTTATTTTTCTCTGCGGCACCTATGAAAATGGAAAAGGTATCGCCCGCTTTAATTTCTGTAGGAACAACAAATTCAAAAGCAGGAGAAAACTCATCTTTACCGAGAACCTTTGCAGTCAGAATCTTGCCATCGGGGGTTTCCGCCCAGATCACATTTTTCTTCTCCTTAAGGTTCACGCTGGGGACTTCCCAATCGACTTCTCGAGTTTGGGAAAGAAGATCAAATTTTAAACGGGTTCCTTTAGGGAGAGAAGATGCTGTGGTGTAAGAAAACTTCCAAGTGAAAAGTTCTCCCGCAAGAGCAAGATTCGGTTCGCAATAACAGATCGAACGACGCATGAAATTCCCCTTAATTAAGCAATGCTAATAATTCTGCCTTAAATTACGTTTCTTTTTCAACTCAGAACTCATTCAGATATGAGGAGAAATTTTAATTTTTTCGACAGCCCTTTCACTTGAACTCAGGACTTCAAGATCAAATTCATCGTGATGGATCCTCCATCCTTTGGAGGGAATCGCCCCAGCGCGATGGAAAACATAGCCGCCAATGGTATCGTATTCTGGACTATCAGGAATCTTAATGCCTAGCTCTTCTTGAATATCAATGATTGACATTTTGGCATCGACGATCCAACCGCCTCCCGGCAGGACAGAAAATTGTGCCTGCTGACCGATATCATATTCATCGGCGATTTCTCCGACGAGCTCCTCGAGAATGTCTTCAATCGTGACAATTCCTTCTGTGCCGCCCCATTCATCGACGACAATGGCAAGATGGATCTGTTTGTTGCGGAACTCTTGGAGCAAGTGCGATATTTTCTTCGTTTCTGGTGTGTACAAGGCAGGCTTGACAAGTTTACTGATCGATGTATTCAATTTATTGGGATTATCGGATTGTTCGATATAAATGTTTAGAACATCTTTATACAACAGGACGCCAATAATATTATCGACGCTGTCCTTATAGACGGGGATTCGGCTGTAGCCTTCAGTAAGAAAACTTTGGGCCGCATCACTCACTAACATATCTTCGGACAAACTGAAAATATTGATCCTCGGAACCATGACTTCTCTGGCAATTCTTTCTTTAAAAGAGACGATAGACAGAATAAATTTTTGTTCGGTCGGATCAAGATAGGCACCGAGCTCGGTTTCCTGGAGTAATTCGTAAACCTTATCGCGGATTTTAAAGGGAGGGGAATTTTTTTTTTCTTTTTCACTTTTGGGCAGAAAATATTTCATGAACCGAAAAAAGGGCGCCGTCAATGGAATGCAGAGCAGCAAGAAACAAGAAGAGAGTGGGGAAAGAAAGCGAAAAGCGGAATCGGGCTTCAGTTGGCCGTATAAGCTGAACAAAAAGTCCATGATCAAAGATGAGGCAATGATCAGAAGAGCAATAGCTAAGATTAATAATGCATCGAAAGTATAGCCGGACTTAGAGAGAACCAGGGCTTTATGGAAAAGTTCTTGCTCAATCAGAAAGAAAAAAGCTGTCAAAACATAAGCAATTCTAAGCAGATGCTTCGTGAAGCTCAATGAAAAAAGAAGACCTTCCCATTTCTGCTTTCCAAAGAAAAACCTAAGGAAATAACGGAAAAAAAAAGGCGAATACTCTTGTTTAAGAACTTCTTCAGCTTGCAGCCTTCCTTTGCGTTGTAAAGACGTGGAAACCGCTGTCAAAGTGCTGGATCCGATAAGAAAAAAAAGAGCGATAAAAAAAGAGAGTGTGAGCAAACAATTTCCCGTGTTATGAGCTTCATTCTAATTACTAAAGGGCTTTGTCTCAAAGAGTTTTTAGATTATTTGCACTGGTTTCCTGGAGAAATCCTGCATCGTATAACTTTTCTAGATAAGTGCGTTCTTTTCTTTTCATACGTGCTCTTTGATCAGCACGGACATCGTCATAGCCGATGAGGTGCAGAATACAATGGACAACATAGCGATAGAGTTCTTTGAGGGGATCACTTCGGTGATGTTTAGAATATTCCATCGCAGTTTTAGGGCAAATAAAGGCTTCACCGAGAAGATGAAAAAGCTCCTGAGTTCCGAGGGAATCGATGGGAAAAGTAATGCAATCCGTCAAGGAGGAGTCGTTAAAGAATTTTTTATGTAACGAGGAGATTTTTTTGGGGGAGACAAAGTGAATAATAATTTCATCGGTAGAAATCTTCAATTCTCTGAGCAAAAAAAAGACTGCATTTCTCACTTTGGGAAGTGAGAGAGGGAGGTCTTTTTGAGAATTATATAAGGTAATCTTAGGAGATTTTATACCGAAACAGCACAAAGAATCGGCTTTTGGCTGCGCTGGACATCCCAGATTTTGATCCCGCCTGCATCGCACAACTTGTTCAAGTTGTGCTGCTTCGGCGCCGCTTCGCTGGTTCAAACTCTGGGCGCCAGCTTTGCCAAAAGCTCGATTCTTCATGTTGTTTCGGTATAACAAGGCTATGGCGTTACAGGAGTTTTGGGCAGGCCTGTTACCTTCGTGTTTTCTCCATCTTTCCACTTGCCAAGACGTCGGAGGACGTCTACACGCTCAAAACGCTTGAGGACATTGCGTTTTTTAGCTGATTTGCTCGATTTTCCATAGCTGGGATGTCTGGTCATGATAGGAAACCTTTATAAATTTTTATCTGATTTTAGGAATGAATGAGGCTTGTGCAAGGTCGCCTTCGATCGCATTAGCGTGAAGTTTAAACCCCTGGGGGAGATTATCTTTCTTAGGCCCAGTTTTCTTTGCTGGCGGAGCGGGACGTCGACGGGAAACAGCGCGCTTTTTTGCTTGTTTACTAATGCGAACCATGGGAAACTCCTCAAAATAGTCGTTTAAGCGACGGATTATAATTGCTTAGCGTTAAAAGGACAAGAAGTTCTTTCCTTTGTTGATTTCCATCAATTTTAAATATTTGTAAAAAGTTGTGTGAGCATTGTAAATGGAGATAATCAGTCCCTCTTTTCCACCTAAAAAACCTTTTTTGAACAAATAGCTTTTAATAAAAGCAAACCATCCATGGAGGATGGCTTTCCCCATCGAAGAACGCTTTTTGCCTTTGTTTTGTTTGGCAAAGAGTGAAGAATAGATCTGCATTTTAGTCAAAAAATCATCCATACAACGATAAGGGGTATGTAAGAGGGGAGAGCTTAAAGGAAAAAGCTGTAGACTTCCTACGATCACTTTTTCATGGACGGAATCTTCCGTAAAGCGCGTCGTCGTCCTGTTATATAGGCGTACGACGGGGTCGGGATGCCATCCGCCACACCAGCGGATCCATTTATCGTTGAAATAGTTTTTACGGTCGATCTGGTAGATCTGGTCTGGCTTAAGATCCAAACCAAAGATTTCCTCCACAAGCTCTTGCGTAAGGATTTCATCGCTATCGATCGATAGAATCCAATCATGAGTCGCATGTGAAGAAGCGGCATTATGGGTGGGACCAAAACCAGTAAAAACCCCTTGGACAATTTTAACATTAGGAAATTGAGAGGCGATCCGCAAAGTGGAATCGGTGGACCCGGAGTCAAAAACAAGGACTTCAGGAAATTTTTGAAGCGAAGCCATTGTGGCAGCGAGTGTATCCTGACAATTTTTAGTGAGAACGGTCGCAGTGATCATGCCTTCAAAATATCATAAAGACCCCATTGCAGATCAATCATTTTTAATTAAAAACCCTCTATGGTATATTCGACCTTTTAAACTAAAGAGGGAGTTGCAAAACTCTTCGCCAGCAGAAAATCTGCGACGAAGAGTTTTGCAACTCCCTCTAAATCTGGATTAACGATGTCATTTAGAAAAGCTTACACATTTGATGATGTAGCCTTAGTGCCGCAATTCAACAACGTGCCTTCGCGTACAGAGCCTTTGCTCGAAACTTGGCTCACAAAAAACCGTAAAATGAACATTCCGATCATCTGTTCAAATATGGACACAGCAATCAGCGAAGAGCTCGCGGAGATTTTGCTCGAATGTGGGTCCATTCCGATCTTTCACCGTTTCACAAGTCTTGAGGTGCAAGAGCACTGGGTGAAAAAGTACAAAGATAGGACATTCATCTCTTGCGGCATCCTTAGAATGGATGAGACTCGCAAGCTCCTCGATTTGGGCGCTGTCGGCGTATGCATCGATGTCGCTCATGGACATTCTGACAAGATGTTCCGCTTTATCCAAGAACTCAAACGGAGCCATCCCGATAAAGAAATCATTGCAGGGAATGTGTGCACGGCAATGGCCTACCACGACCTTGTCAACGCGGGAGCAGATGCTGTCAAAGTCGGAGTAGGCCCTGGCGCGGCCTGCACAACCCGGATGGTCACAGGTTTTGGCGTGCCACAGCTCAGCGCCATCTACGATTGTGCGAAAATCGCTGAGAAGTTACGCGTTCCTTTAATTGCTGATGGTGGAATCCGTAATAGCCGGGACGTTGTTTTAGCATTGGCAGCCGGTGCAAGCACTGTGATGATCGGAAAACTTTTCGCCATGACGGACGAAAGTGCTGCCCTTAAACGAAAATCAGATACTTCTCCTACGGGAATGGAAGCCAAGTTCCGTGGACAAGCTAGCGAAGACTTTCAAAATGACTATTATGGGGGGCTGAAAGATAAAACTGTGGCTGAAGGAATTGATTTCTGGGGTCCTGTTTCAGGAAGCGCGAAACAATTGCTGAGTGATTTATTGGGAGGTCTGCGCAGCGGTCTCACTTATGGCGGTGCACGCAGCATTAAGGAACTGCAACGAAAAGCAGAATTTGTCGAGGTGACATCGAACTATATGCACGAAAGCCAACCTCGACCGGAAGCACAACGGCGAGGAAACAAATAATGCGGGGAAAAGAGCAGGGACAATTGGATCCACTCGCACGAGAAACCCATGCGATGGATCCGCTATTTTCCTATCCAAAACTTCGACGAAACCGCGGGCAGAAAATTTACGATGCTGTCCATGGATTTATTCGTTTTTCGGAACTAGAACGCATGTTGATCGATTCGGAACCTTTTCAACGTCTCCACTATGTCCATCAACTCGGGATCGCACATATCGTTTATCCTGGAGCTACGCATACGCGTTTTGAACATTCGCTGGGATGCATGGAGTTGGCAACCCGTATCTTCGAACAGATCACCTCCAAGTTCGCGCTCTCAGATGACAAGTACTGGCTGCAAATCATTCGATTGGCAGCGCTCTGCCATGATTTGGGACACCTTCCTTTTTCCCATGATGCAGAAAAGGTCTTGCTGGGGCCAGCAGGACACGAAGAATGGACTTTGAAGATCATTCAAAGTGCCTATTTACGTCCCGTATGGTCGATTCTCCAATCGGAATTTCCAGAGAAAGACGCCATCACCGATATCTTAAAAATGTCTATTGGCGAAAAAAAAATGCTCGAGATGGGAGTCGCAGTCACTTTTTCTCCTGAAGAGCGCGTCCTTTCTCAAGTGATCACAGGAGATTTTTTCGGAGCCGACAGGATCGACTATTTACTTCGCGATGCCCAGTGTACAGGAGTTGCTTACGGTCTTTTTGATTATCATCAGCTCATTGAAATGCTTTGCATTCTTCCTGTAGGATCAGAATTGCAACTTGCCATCGAAGAGAATGGAATTGCATCTTGCGAAGCCCTCCTTTTAGCGCGCCATTTTATGCATCAAAGAGTGTACCAATACTCTTCTGTGAAAGCTTACAAATTTCATCTAGCGCGCTTCATGAAGAGCTTTTTTGAGCAAGGGGATTATCTTGTAAATCTGGAGAATTATCTTTCATTAAGCGACAGCGAAATTTTGTCCGCCTTGCGAAGTTCTGCTAAAGATCCGACATCGCCTGGGCACCTCGATGCCGATGCTTTGGTAGGGCGCGACAAGCGTTTTAAAGCGATCCCTTTGAAGGAGGGGATTGGAGAGGAAACAATGAAAGAAATCATAGAAGAATTGGGCATCCCAGGGGATTTAATTTTCTGGGAGCTGGCTTTGCATAAACGGCAGTTGAAAGGCCTTTCTTTCCCTGTGCAAACAGGATCTGGTTCCATCCTTGACGCCAGCGAATTATCTCAAATTTTGATTCCCTCCGGCGGATTGCAATGGGCCTATGTTGCTCCCAAATACGAAAGAGCTCTGCGCCTTAGAGTAAGTAAGTCCGCTTAAATATTTAAACGGACTTACTTATGTTAAATTGGAAAAAATAGAATGATTCGAGCTCAACTCAGCAACTTTAAGAGAGAATTTTCGGGGTTTTCTACTCAAGAGCGTCTTTTTATTCTTTTTGCGATGCTGTGCGGATTTTTTATTTCCTCAGAGTATGCCATCGTCCGGCCAGTCAGCAATGCGATCTTTTTGACAGCTTATGGCTCGGCGGCCTTTCCTTATGCGTGGCTGGCGACCGTGCCCCTTAACCTCCTCATCGTTTCTCTTTACAATAAGTATTTGCCGCGCTTGGGCTGTTTTAAGATGTTCGCGGTAGTTGCAGCTGTTGTGATCTCGACCAATCTTTTTTGTTCTTTGTTTTTAAAGCAACTCTCTTGGCTTCCCTTTGTATTCTACCTCTGGAAAGAGGTATATATCATGCTGATGTTCCAGCAGTTATGGTCGGTGATCCATTCTACGATCACATATGGACGGGCTAAATACCTCTATGGCCTATTTTTCGGAGTAGGGGCTTTAGGAGCTTTAATCGGCAGCATTCTGCCTGGGTTTTTCGCTGTAAAAATGGGATCGGAGTCGTTACTTGTCGCCACTCTTCCGATCTATCTGTTACTTGCTAGCTGCTATTACCTTACTTTGAAGCAGACAAAAGAAGGAGCGGGGATGAAGCTCGACGATGAAAAACGGCGGACCTCCTTGAATGCCTTTTTCCATGGCATAAAAATGATCAGCTCATCACGCTATCTCACATTTATCTTAGGGATCGTCGTCTTAATGCAGCTTTGTTCGACACTGATCGATTTCCAATTCAATATTGTCTTAGAAAAAACAATCCTGCAGAAAGACTTAAGAACAGAATACACCGGGAGGATCTTGGGAGTTGTCCATGCGGTGACCATTGCGCTTCAGCTTGTTGGCAGCTTTCTCTTGATCCATTTTCTTGGGCTCAAACGCAGCCATTTACTCATCCCTGCGCTGCTTTGTTTAAATAGCATCATTTTCCAAATTTTCCCTGTCTTTGGCGTCATTTCGTTTGCATTCATCTCCATCAAAAGCTGCGATTTTTCCTTATTTGCCATCATCAAGGAAGTCCTATATGTTCCCCTTAATCCCGATGAGAAATTTCGCGCCAAGGCTGTCATTGATGTTTTTGCTTATCGCTCTTCCAAAGCCGTTGCTTCAGCCATCATTCTTGGCCTGCAAGCAATGTTGGGCACGGCCTTCTTGTCCATTTTAAATTGGGGAAGTATCCTACTCTTTATCCTATGGATGGGAATTGTCGTTGTTCTTCTTAAAGAGCCAGAACAATCTATTGCAAGTTAACTTATTGCAGCATAAAAAAGAAATGATCCATCCTTAGGTTTTGACCATGGACTTTATGAATTTATCGAGGGAATTTTAGTATGGAAGTGATTGAACTTGCGATGAAGCCGTTAGAGCTTCTCGATAATCCGCTCTATAACAAAGGAACGGCGTTCACAAAAGAAGAAAGAGATTCTTTTGGCCTGCACGGACTGCTTCCGTTCCATATCTCAACACTTGAGGAGCAGGTACAGCGGCGCTACGAGAACTTCAACGACAATCCGGATCCACTCTCGAAATATATTTTTCTTTCAAGTTTGCAAAATCGCAATGAGATTCTCTTCTATCGGTTAGTCTCAGAACATCTCTCTGAAATGGTTCCACTGATCTATACGCCAACAGTTGGCGATGTTTCCCTGCATTTCAGCATGCTCTATCTCCAACATCGAGGACTCTATCTTGCCTATCCTCTAAAAGATAAACTTGAGGAAATGATCGCTAACTGGACAACGGACGATGTCGATGTGATCGTCGTTACCGATGGAGAAAGAATCCTTGGCCTTGGAGATGTCGGCGTCGGAGGAATGGCCATCCCACAGGGCAAGCTCGCTCTTTATACGCTGTTTGGCGGCATCCATCCATCCCGCGTCCTTCCGATCATGTTGGATGTGGGGACTAACAATCAAAAGCTGTTAAACGATGTTTTATACTTAGGATGGAGACATCCACGGGTGACTGGCGATGACTATTATCACTTTGTTGATCTCTTCGTCAAAGGAATCAAAAAACGTTTTCCTAAGGTATTGCTGCAATGGGAAGATTTCGCGCGACCCAACGCCCGTCCCTTATTGGAAAAATATCGAGATCACATCTGCTCTTTCAATGACGATATTCAAGGAACTGCATCGGTAGCTCTTGCAGCGATATTGGGAGCAGTAAAATTAGCTAAAGTGAATCTTAAAGATCAAAAGATTGCAATGCTCGGAGGGGGATCGGCGGGATTGGGAATTGCCGATCTGATCGTGCAGGCGATGAAATTGGAAGGATGCAGCGAAGCGGATGCCAGAAAGAATTTCTACATCGTCGATATCGATGGACTCATCCATACCCAGCTGCCCCACGTTTACCCGGAACAGAAAAGATTTGCCCACGACGTCAATGAATTGAAAAATTGGCAAATTTCCGATCGCAGCAAGGTGACCCTTCTCGACGTTGTAAAAAATGCAAAACCGACCATCCTGATCGGAGTTTCTACTCAGCCTAATGTCTTCACGGAAGATATTGTCCGAACAATGGCAAGTAATACCGAGCGCCCCATGATTTTTCCGCTTTCCAATCCGACCTCGCGCTCAGAAGCAAAACCTGAGGACCTTATCCGTTGGACAAATGGCAAGGCGATTATCGCAACAGGCAGCCCATTTGCTCCTGTGGATTTCAATGGTAAAAAGCATCACATCGCGCAATGCAACAATGTCTATATTTTTCCAGGCGTTGGTCTCGGTGTTGTCGCTTGCAAAACAGCTAGAGTGACTGAAAAAATGTTCATCAAAGCCGCACATCTGCTTAGCGAACATGCCCCGATGCTCAAGGATCCCACAGCCGGCATCTTTCCCGCTTTAGAGGACTTACGCAACGTGAGCCGCGAGATTGCCATTACCGTCGGCCATGTCGCTGAAGAGGAAGGCCTTGTTCCTAAATCTTCTCCTCAAGAGATCGAGCAGCGTGTGGACCAAAAAATCTGGTACCCCGAATACCCGATCTATACCCAAACAACTTGAAAAATCGGTATAAACTCAAGTTTTTAAGAGCAACTGCAATGCCTTGTCATAATTGGGTTCCTGTGCAATTTCGGGAACTTGTTCGACATAGATGACATTATCGTTTTCATCGAGAACAACAACAGCTCTCGCACAAATTCCTGCTAAGGGCCCATCTTCAATCAAGACCCCATAGGCTTTTGCAAATTCTTTGGAACGCATCATCGAAAGGGGAACGATGTTGGCGACATTTTCTACAGAACAAAACCGTTTTTGAGCAAATGGCAAATCCGCAGAAACAACCAAGACAGTGATTTCAGGATGCGATTGGATCTGCTCATTAAATTTTCTAGCCGATGTGGAGCAGACAGATGTATCTAGACTTGGCACAATATAAATCATTTTACGTTTGCCTTTGAAATCCTTCAAAGAACGGTTATTAAGATCAGCGTCGACGAGTTGAAAATCAGGTGCTTTTGTTCCTACAGATGGAAGATTTCCATTCGTATGGATAGGGTTGCCTTTTAAAGTGATCTTCGCCATGAATTATTCCTCCATTTTCTGCTGGTGTGTATTTTTGCAAGTGGTTCCGTAGTATATCTAAATTTTCTTTTTTTTAAAAAATATTGCTTAAAATTTAAAGGTTACGTTAAACTTTCGTCAATATTTTGTCAGGAATTGCCTGTATAAAATTTACTTCATGTCTTAAAATGCCTGAATTTTTTTGGGGGCTGAATGAAAGAAAATTCTTCCTTTTCGACTCCATGCGAAACCGCAGCTGTGCGCATTCAATATTGGTTCGGAAAAGATAAAGGGAATGTCCTTCACATCGCGCAATCTCCTTCTAAAACGGAAGATTTTTCCAAAAAACATAAGTGCGACCTCGTCAAAACACCACGGATTCCTTCCCAAGTTGAGCATTTGCCTTTTCAAGGCTATCTCTCAAAAAAGAAACGCCAGACGAAACATCGGCAAGTCACCAAAGAAAATTTTTCTAAAGCACTTCGCATCTCTATGGATCACTCTCATTGCTCTGTTAGTCAAAAGAATTTAAACCATCTCCACTCGGAATATGTGCTTTCTTCAGCAAGGGTTGCCTATTGCCGACTTAAAGAACATTTTCTAGTTTCTAAACGTCTGAAAAGTATTACAAAGCAAGGATATGTATCTCCTAAACGACACGATGTTGTGCCGATTAAATCTTCAAACCAACAAGACCTGTCCACAAATCCCTATCTTCAAGAATGGGGGAAAATCAAAGAAGAACGGCATTTCCAGATCGGACGGGTGATCAAATATCTTACTGACTAAGAGAGAGCTAGGCCAACGTAACCGATCTTCAAAGAAGAAGTGAAATGAAACTCTAATTGGGGATCGATCTTTCTCGTGAATAGGCTTTTCCAAAAAGCCAAAGATGTCATACGCGGAGATAGCCCATGGATCTCTTGCAGTTTTAAACCCGATTGCTCACACCAATTCTTAAGTTCTAAAGGTTTAATAAAATACGAGTAAACATGCATATTAGCAGGTGTGTTCGGCACGCACCATTCTACTCCTTTGATGACGACAAAATAGCTTAATAAATTGCGATTAAAAGTGTGAAAGAAAAAGAGGCCGTTAGTGCGCAAGAGGCGAGCGATACCCCGAATCACTTGTCCTGGCATTTCGACATGCTCGAGAAAATCCATGGCACAGATCACATCAAAACTCTGGTCAGGAAAGGGGAGGGCAAATGCATCTAATTGCAGATAACGCACTTTTTTCGTCGAGTCTCTTTTTTTAGCGATCTCTAGACTGCGTAGAGAAAGATCGATCCCTGTAACGCGATGGCCGTGCATCGCTAGAGTATTTGTTAAAAAACCCGCTCCGCAACCAATATCCAAAACGTCTCGAGATTCTCCAAGTCGGTTTTTTATTTGATCGAGAATCCATGGATTGCGTGCTGCATTTTCAGCCCGTAGAAGCGCAATGGGATGGGTCTGATCATCATACCAAGCGTCGCCTAAATCTTCATAGAATGCATTGTTTATTCGGGTACTTTGTCCTTCCATATGACGTTCCAATAAATCCATTGATAGATCAAAAACAGAGCAGTAGCTGCTGTTTGCATGATGAGAAATGTATGCATCTTGTCGAGAGAGGGGATTAGACTATTTAGCCAAGCAGGGCCCTCCGCTTTTTCTGATACAGACCAAATGAGACCAGCTGCTGTTAATACAACAGGATGATTCAAGAACAGCAATGCATGAAGCCACTGCTCTGAGGCTTGACAATGCTCTTTATGAACAAATTCATCCTTTGTGACAAAAATGCACGAGAAAATCGCCAAACCGATATAGATTTTCAACGCAAATGAGGAATAAGGAACAGATAAAATAAAAGCAAAACAAGCAAGCACAGTCAGGGTATCTAAAGGATGGCCAAGCCGTTCCCACTTAGGAAGCCCTCTTCTCACGTGAAAATAAAATTCATCGATCATAATCACTAAGGTTTGGACGATGAAGGGGAGTAAAATGAAAAGTCTCATTCTTTACATTCCTTTTTCAAAAAGGCTGCCTGCAATACTTAGACCAGGCCCAAACGCTAGACTCACGATACGTGCACCCGCGGCCACTTGTGAGCTTTGGAGCATCTTTTCCCAAATATGCGGAAGCGTTGCGGATGACATATTGCCGAAATGCTTAAGGACATATTCGGAATGTTCCAATTGCCAGGATTCTAATTTAAGCATCTCTTTGATTTGTTGCAAAATCTTTGGGCCGCCAGGATGGACCGCAAGGTAGGCCTCATTTAAAATCGTTTCACTGTTAAGTCCAGCAAGCGAACAGAGGCGCTCAAGATAATGATGGATGGCACGTGCAATCAAAACTGGCACGTCTTTTGAAAGAGTCATGCTAAGCCCATGATCTCCACAGCGCCAGGTCATTGATAAGGTAGATTCAGGGATTGTTTCTTCATGAAGGGCGAGCAATGTGAGATGCGGCCCTTCCTCCTTCTTTAAACTGGCAGTATATTTGATAAATCCATCGGCAAATAGACTTTCGACGAGCAGCTGTTCAGAGTGGTGCTTTAAAGGATGCATATGAAGACTGCAAACCTCAGTATGGACAATATCAATAGGCGACGAGGAAGGAAAGGGAAGGGAGGCGTAACCGGCTGCAATGCGAATGGCTGGGATCGACCCATAACAGCCCATGTGATAAGCATGTGTGACCGTTGTCGTCGCCCCAGCTTGACGCATCGAAACTAATTTTTGCGCAGGACTGGGCGCCACATATCCTGTGCACGTCACATGGATCAAATGAGCTGGAAGGAGCGTTCTTTCTGGATAAAATTGTTCAAAAATCCTCGAAACTTCCCGATCGAAAAACTCGCTGCGTTTTGCAAATCCACTTCCATAAGGGTTTACTTCTACAGGATAAATTTCCATCTTCGACCAATTGTCTTCGAAAAGGTCGTTGATCAACATGCCTCGATTCTGAATCTTTTCCTTACTGACTCCTATGCGTGTCAGTTTCTCACGAATTTGTGCTCGAAGCAGATCAACTTCCTGTGGATTAACGCCTTGATCCTTTTGGTGCGTTGCCTTGGCGTGTGCCTCAGCAATCCAGTCCAAGGACTTTTCTTGCTCGACTTCATTAGGAGGTCGAATGTGATGGAAATCGCTCAAAATGCAGGACATGCATAACCTTAACTTAGAATAAGATGAGGGAGAAGCCCGTCAGCGCTAAGACGATGGCAAAAATCCTGCGCACCTTCTCAGGAGAAATTTCATAGGTCAGTTTTGTGCCGAAAGGAGCGCACAGTAAAGCAATAATACCAATCATGAGAAAGGCTGGCAAATCAATCAAGCCTATTGCCTCTGAAGCAGATGTATCACCCCATCCAAAAATCAAATAGGAGAGCGTCCCTAAAATCGTCGTAGCCAGTGTCGATACCGCAGAGGTCCCAATGGCATTTCGATCAGAGACTTTAAAGCTTGTGAGCAGAGGAACAACCATGACGCCTCCGCCGATCCCTAAAAGGTTGGCAAAAGCTCCAATTCCACAGCAATAGAGATTCAAGATTGGAGTTTTTGGAAGTTTGTGTATACCGACTTTGACGGCTTTTTTGCGGTAAAAAACGTAGGCGAGAATACAAAGAAAAATACCGAAAACAATTTGGAGAAAAATTCCTGAAAGCCAAATCGCTAGGATTGCGCCTAGGATTGAACCGATGATAAATCCAGGGAGCATCTTTTTAAACACATTCCAAAGAACATTACCCCGACGATTGTGAGCCCAAGTCGCGGCCGCAGTATTGAAAATCATCGCCGCAAGCGAGGTCGCAATGGCCATATGCATGACATAGGGTTGCGGAAATTTCATAAGATGGAAAATATAGAGTAGGCAGGGGACAGTAATAATTCCTCCGCCAATTCCAAGCAATCCACCTAAAATACCCGCGATCGCCCCGATCACAAGATATGCGATATAAATTATCGCAATGCTCATTCTTCCTCCAAACCGAAAAACTTCATACTAAAAGCGCAGCAAAAAAAATACTATGAAAAAGCAGATGCCGATTATAATTCTTAACTTGAAAGGGAATTGCGAAACTCCTCGCCAGCAGAAAATCGAGGAGTTTCGCAATTCCCTCTTGATCAAAACTAAAGGTTCCAATGACCACCCAGTTCTCTATAGAAGAATTCCGTGAAAAAATCGCTTGGCGCCGCCAAGAAGATTGTTGGTCTAATAAGATGAATTTAAAATCAACCATCTTTTTCAGGCACGGCCTTCTCAAATCAGACTACTATGAATTGATGGAGCAAATAAAACGTGTAAAAGTATTGAATCCAGGTCAAGCGCTCCCCAAAGAATATCGCTTAGCGCTCATGGAATGGAGAGAAGCTTTTTTAGTTTTTTTTAAAGAAACTCTTACTGAATTAGATCTGAAAACTCAAGCAGTTGTTGAAAGACCCTTGAGTTATTCTACGAGACATCTCAAAACTCTTTGTGAGACCATGTCCAGTATTTCAGGCATGAAGTTTCTTGATAAATATGAAGAATTTTTTCTCGGAAAACAGCATCTGTTGCGCTTAGAAAAGACAATACAATCCCGATTCATAGATTTAAAAATACAAAAAGCTAAACAAAAAATCATTTACAGATGGTCCTCTTTCAAAGAAAATGAGACTCCTCAGATAAATACAATATCTGTCCTTTGGAGGACTACCCATCAAGATCATAGACATTTCCAGCGAATGCCCTTTGAACTATTTGGATTGACTTGCGAAGACTTATCATTGCGAAATTTATCTAGTTTAATGAGAGTTAATTGGTATCTACATAATCATGTACAGAATTATATCTTGCACAAATGCTCTGCCATTCAAAGGGTCGCTTCTATCCAAACCGAAAAAAATCTCGAGGCTTGCCAGATTGATTTTCCCGATTTTTTCAAAAATTCTGAGAGACAAAACTTCACCTGTATAAGCATTTTTGAAAATTTAGTTGTTGTAGGCTTAGACGATCGTTCCGTCAAAATTCTTCACTATGATTGGAAGGGAAATTTTCAAGAGCTGCAGACGCTTCCGGCCGGGCCCTTAAAAGCAGAATCATTCATTGTGACCAACATTAAATTATATATCATCTCACGTTGTGAGATCAGCATTCTAACAAAGACGAAAGACGGGACATTTACGGCTGTCAAAGTCATTCAAAGACCCTATCAATCTCCGATCACATCTTTTAAGATCGATAAAGATGAGATCTACATTTTACTCGAGAGCAAAATCGAAATTTGGAAAGAAGAAACAGAGGGAAATTTCATTTTGTTTCAAACCATTGACTCGCATCCAAACTTAATAAGACGCCATCTTCAAATCAAAGAGGGACTACTTTTCGCAAGTTCGACAAGGGGAATTATCGAAGTTTATCAACGCGCAATGGATGGAAAATTTAATTGGATGCAAGATCTTGTTTCTGCTCAATGTTTAAGAGTTGCGTATTTTAATTTATTTGGCGATTTACTGATTTCACAAAGCGATAACGGTACAATACGCATTTGGAAACAAAATCGAAGAGGAAAATTTGAGTTAACCCAACTCATGAAGCTCGCAGGATATATCGATTCGATGATGGTAAAAGGCAAATACTGCTTCATCGGAATGCATAATCTCGGCCGAAATGTTCTCACAGTTTTCGAACTGGATCCATTGGGAAAACTTTATTTTATCCACGCTGTGAAAAATGAAGAAGGAACAATCTTAGATCTCAAAGCAACTGGA
Organism: uncultured Verrucomicrobiae bacterium; assembly: GCA_963718565.1. Taxonomy (GTDB): domain Bacteria; phylum Chlamydiota; class Chlamydiia; order Chlamydiales; family Rhabdochlamydiaceae; genus CAJCIW01. The sequence continues at coordinate 639,762 of OY970364.1, read as the reverse complement.
AACCTTTTATTTACATTGTCGAACGACCAATCTGTCAAAATGTGGATACAAGGAAAGGATGGTAAGTTTTCTGAACAAAACAAATTATCGCACTCGAGTCAAACCATTAGCCACGGAAGCCTGTCACTTGAAAAGTGGCATCTTTTTATTTTTAACCAAGGAGCTTTGAGTACTGGAACGCTGAGAATCTTAAGATTATTAGAAGAAGGGAATCACGAAATACAGGATAAAAAAGTTCCATAAAAGACGTTTATACTGCGCGCGGTATAATTCGGAAGTTGCATCAACGTCTGATAATTGATCTTATGTTGCAGCCAGTCCGGAGCCTAATGAAAGGGCTTGAGCAAGCTATTTCGCTTAGGCTCCAGCTGGCCGCAACATAAGATCTTTGTACCCAGGACAATTTGCTTCATCTACCTCAAGCCAACAGAATGGAAAGGCGTCTGTCTCAATATGAAAAAGCTAATCGTTATTTGAAAGGTTTATCGCAAGAACAGTTTTCTTCCCTATTAGCAAGTGCAACCCCTATTAGAATCGGCGGTTGTGGAGACATTCTATCGCTTACTGTCGAAGGGGTGACTGTGATTGTGAAGAAAATCCGTTTGACACAAGAGGAAATGCAGCATCCAAAATCTACCCGCAATTTTTTTGATTTGCCTTCATACTACCAATATGGCGTAGGATCGGCGGGATTTGGAGCATGGAGAGAACTTGCGGCACATGAAATGACTACACAATGGGTACTTGATGGAGAATGTCACAATTTTCCTTTAATGTATCATGCACGAGTATTACCACGTACTCCTTCAGGACAACCTATGTTCACAGAAGAACAAAGAGATGAGATGGTTGCTTATTGGGATGGATCGGAGGCAGTTGGAAGACGCCTAGCAGCAGCAGATACAGGAACTGCAGAGGTAGTTGTATGTATGGAACAATTGTCAGAATCTCTGCATGCAGCGCTCTCCTTTGGGAAAAAGGGCGACTTGACGCAATTAGAAAGAGAATTACTTCTTGTTACGGCGTTTATGCAAGCAAAAGGTTTCTTGCATTTTGATGCCCATTTTCACAACTTACTTACAAATGGAAAACACGTCTATTTTGCTGATTTTGGATTAGCGATTAGCAAAGAATTTGAGCTTAATCCAGAAGAAAGAGCATTTATAGACAAGCACCGTGATTATGATAGAATGTATGTAGCTTCAGAATTGGCCTGTGCTGCGATTCAAATGTCTGTAGACCCCTCAGCCATTGAAAGCGCATTTGATCAATATTTTTCTAATAAACCGTTAGAGTTAATGCTTCCCTCCCCCCAAGATAGTATCGTGCGACACTATCGCCCTCTCGCTCGTGTAATGGACACTTTTATGCGTGGTTTGCGTGAGCATTCTAAAAGTACTCCATACCCTGAACCCCTTATAGATAGAGAGCTAAGACGCCTCTAATAAAGATTCTCAAGAGCTAACATCTTCAGAATAAGAGCGCTTTATCCAGCTGATTCAAATTATCTAACAGCTGTTAGACAATTCCATGATGACCCACTGGCACCCTTTTTCAACATGCCTTCGGGACCTAATTATGAGGCGTGCTTCTCAATTCAATGAGTAATTCTGTTTTTATTTTTTCTTTTAGATTCCCATCTATGGCAGAAGCTTTTGTATCAGATGGCGTCAACGAAAATGTCAATACAGGAAGAAATAACCCGATAGCCGAAAGATATTTAAACAGTTGCTGATTTAGGACCTCTGCAGGGGTCTTTCCTCCCCATGTTTGAATATCCCACCCCCTTACCCCAAATAAAGCTGCTGATCCGGGAACAACGCTAAAAGCTTGCAACAATCGAATAGTGAGTTCACTTAGAGGAAAAAAGCGATTTATTATAAAAGCTGCTAACAAGTTACATGCTACGATAATGGTGCTCCCTAAAAAACCTACCCAATAAGCTTTTCTAACGAGACTAGAACGATTATCGCCTTGAGTTGTATCCGATGTTGCAGTCATGCTTTGTCCTCATAAACTTTGCTCAAGCCTAATGAATTTTTCCTATTTTTCAGGGACCAGTTCTATCTCTGCGGAATTCACATTTAAATAATTGGATTTACTGATTACTTTTCGACCGCTTTTTTGCTCTAGCTCTTTTCTTGCATTACCAGCGATTTCTCCCCCTTCTCGAGCTGCCTTCTTATTTTGATGGAATCCTTGGGCATCGTTCTGAACGGCGATTTCTGTTGTAGAAGCCTCTCCTAGCATGGTGAAAACCAATTCGAGATCGGTCATATGATCACGGAGATTTTGATTCTTTAAGCCTTTTAATTTTTTGTGCTCTGAGGGTTTTAGACCGAAGGTTGCATCAGCAATTTCTGCTGTGAGAATTGCATATTGTTTCTCTTCTTGAACTCCTCGTTTTTCCCATTCGTTCGTCAGTTGCTCTCGGATAGCAATCCCACGCATCCTTTTTTCGATCCAGTCGTTGGGATAGCCTTTTGCTTTGTAGATCGCACGACCTCGTTTTGCAGCCAATTCAGGGTCTTCTATCTCTTGAATACGCTCATAACCGACCTTGGCAAGCCATCTCTTGAAGGGTTCTGCTTTGGAAGAGGGAATTGATTGGATGATCCGAAAAATAGTCTCTGTATTCGCTGTGTCCGTTTCACGCATTTTCCCATCTGGAGCTAGTAATTTCAACTGTACCGTTTTTGAGTACAGTTGAGTAAAGCCTTCATTTTCAGAAAGTTGAATCTTAAGATTGGACCAGTATCGACGTGGATTCGGGCTTTCTGTCAAAACCGCTACAACGTCAATAATCGAAAAGTACCACTCACCTTGATAGATGGTCTTTCGTATTTGCTTTCCCTTGAAAATTGCTATTTTTGAGGATTGTTGCTCAAGCTCATTGTCCATAATGCCCTATAGAACAGAATCAGTTTTAAAGGAAAATTATATAGCTTCTCAGTGAAAAAGAGAAGCGAAAAGCTTGTTAAAATCACAGGGCCATTTAACTAAAATGTTTTGACATTTTCGAACAGAAAAATGTTGCCAAAATTCCCTTTAAGTACCCACCACCGAAAGTTGCTGCGCGCCTTACGGAGGCGAGCCCCCTTTCTGGATCTACAACTGCAGCCATGTTCATAGCCAAACGTCGAAACAACCCCATGTTCTCCGCACTATTCCCTCTATCCGTCAATGCATAATCCTCTTCAAAAATCACATCAGCTACCCAATGGCATTTGTTTTCTATGCTCCAGTGCTGTCGGGTCCATTTAGCAAAATCTTTGGCAGATGCTCGACGACTCGAAATATATAGCCGTCTAAATACCTCATTGGCAGTAGATCCAAGTTTTTGCCTCGTGGACCTTACTTCGATGAGACAGACTAAGTTTTTCCATTTGCCCGCATTTGGCAACCAGTCCAGGTCCTCGACGACTCGTACTTCTCGAATGTCGATTCGACCATGGCCTTTATCTACTTCCTGGTGAAACGAATGGGGGACTTCCTCCCATTCGACTGCGTGAGCTTGATCAAAAAAATTCTCCATTTCAGCGCACAGCGTTGGCTGGTTGTCCTTAACAGCCAGCAGATAATCTGCCTTCGCATCAACGATTTGTTCTGCCGATTCGGCTACGGTGAAATGTGCATCTCCTGAAATAATCGCCCCCTCTACATTCACTTGCTCCAAAATGATTGGTAACGTGCTCTTTTCGACTGTTTTATTTGGGACCTTTTCCACGGCAAGACATAATCGATCCTCCGCTGCGAATAGCTCCACTACGTGTGTGACACCGCCTAGGAAATTTGCGCCTTTCATCCGTTTACCATCGATCGCCAATAGCTGATCGCGCAATGAAGCAGGAATTTTGCTGAACCATTTTTGCAAGTAGTGCTTGAGCGCACCAGGGGGTGTTTTCACTAAAAACCACCAGAGCGCTCCATGGGAAGGTGCTGAGAGCTCCTCACCTAGCAGAGAAGAAAACCACTCCTCCTGCAGAGAAACATATTCAGCGATTTCCTCAATCGTATTGCATCCACAAAAGAATCCGCAGAGAATAACAAGAGTCAAATACCAAACTGGATATAAGACACGTTTTTGATTACGTCGATAATCAGGGAAATCTGCAAACTCTCCCTTGACGGTTTCCGCGAATACACGGGCATCAAAATTCTTACTAGCTTCTAGGATTGTGGCGTCGATTGGCTTACGGCGTGACATAATAGGTCCTCCAAATTTGAGGAATTTATTATGCCATCTTAGCTGAAATAGACACTCCAAATTGGCACCTCAAAACAATTTTTGAAGCACCCGTTTGGGTGATTTAAAGAAATCTAGAATTCCGGATATATTCCGGATCGTTTACACCGGCAAGAGCGTAAAAGGTTTGGCCAGAACTGGAATCGAACCAGCGACACAAGGATTTTCAGACTAGAGCCCAGTAAAAGGGCTCCACAGCGGGTTATAGAGCATCAAAAGAACCAGTACCAGCTGAAAATGCCGGAAACAAAGTCCCCAGCGTTACGGCCGTATACCGTAAACCAGACACCCCATAAGATTCCCATGTTTTCATTAAAATTGTATTCAATGGCCGGAGCCAGACTGAGCTGGTCGTTGTAGCCGGTTCCAACAGAAGCTGGAGTTCCGTCTGCATTGAATCCAGGCTTTCCATGAAATGGGGTTTTATTTTGCCAATTATACACAATGTCGAGCGCTGCGACCCACGGCTGGGTAATGCTAACCTCGAGACCTAAGTCCGCGTTATAAGCATTTCCAGGATGAACGGACCCATGGGTTCCGAATCCACCCCCGTAGGCATTGAAATTCTTGACATGCACGGATGTAGATAACGTCGCTGTAAAGGCAAACCGTGTATTCATCGGATGCAAGGTATTCCAAAAGAGGACCTTACCTGTTGCAAAGGTGAACGACGTCTGCCAAGCCCCTGCTCCTGTGGCATCTAAACCAAGCCCATTGTGGCTTAAGTGCTGATATTTTCCCGTCGGAAAAGATTGAGAAATCGAAAATTTAAATTTAGGAACGTAAAGGCCTTGTTCACTGATGAGAAAGCCGACAGCGGCGACAATATCATTGAATCCTCCCCCGCTGTGGCCTTTGCTCCAATTTTCTACAGCTCCCATGATAAGAGTTGTATCCACGCTAGGTGTCACGCCGACTTGCAAAATGACTGGCTGTACCTTGACACTAAATAAATTAGGTCGGCTGACAACATGCCGATGAACATCGTAATTCGCATAAGTATCTGTGAAATAAATATACGGCTGCAACATCGCATAACCCGGAGGCACCATTGTCGCTGATGGTGTAATCAACGGCCCCGTGTACCAAGGATTGAAGAGCTTCAATGCATGATCAAACTTAGCCTGAGCTTGTCGAAGCTCCTCCTGAATTTCTTCAGGCGTTTTATGCTGATAAGGCTGTACTTGAGATTGTTCTTCTTGATCCTGTTGCTGTGCAAAAAAGAGATCCTCTGACAAAGCGTGCGACGAAAAAGGCTCAGCCGCTGCCTCAACGGTTTTATGTAGACCTGTCAATAAAAATGGAAGAGCTAGAAAAAAATATTTCATATGGGATAAAGATTTAACTTTAGATTTATATTGAACTTTTTTGGGAAATTTTGGCAACAACAAAGAAAAGAAAGAAGGAGTTTTTATGTCGACCATAGGAGAGGGCGGAAGACCCATTCACACACAACGTGAAATACGCATGTACGAAGAAGAATATAAGGAGGGCGCGAAGCTATTTCAAGACGCTATCCAGCACTACGCAAAATCGGATAACCCTTACCAAAAAAAAGAATTTCAGGAAGTAATGGACAAAGCGCTTTCGGTCTTAAATGAGTGTGCGCGTGAACTGAACAGGCAGGCACTCCTCGAGCAAAACGCAAAAATCACAAAAGATTATGCAATGTTCAATAAATCGCCCGGCGACGAGAAATCGGCCACACAATTGGAAAAAGATCTCGAAGAAGCAAAAAACTCCATTGGCTAATGGCCTAAAAATCCAATTCAACACAATGATGATGCGTATTACTCTCGATGTTCTTACTTTGGACAACGAGGCACTGGGCAAGGTAATTTTTGGGAAGTTTCACTACCTTGAACAGTCGTATTAAACTCGGCAGGTTCAAGCGTATCCAAATCAATGAGGGTGACTTTAAAGGTCTCTTGAAACTTTTCTTTAGGAACAAATAAGACTCTATGGAACGTCGAGTAAGGGGCCACCACCTCCTCCTTCATCGACTTTGCCATTAAATCCTTTTTTAAGCCCTTATGATGGGACAAAACGCGAATGCTGTCGATCGTGCTTGGAATCATAAACGGCCAGAAGAAAAAGCCAACGATCTTATAGGCAATCCCCCGAGGAATGGCCGATTTTGTCACTTTAAAAGCGACTTTACTTGCTTCAACACGAGGTAAGTCTACCGAACTGGGACAGAGAGAATATTCATTAGAGGTGTTGTTTTGGATCGACAGCTGTAAAGGCTGGATATTGCGGCTAATTAGGTCATGCCCAAAATTCCGTTTGCTTTCGTCAGAGCTCATCGCTTTAGCAACGATGTTCACTTGTGTATGGTTTAAAGAAAAAGTCGGCAATAGTTCTGCAATCACAGGTTTTAACGGATGAACCTGATAGCGGTCCCAGCTCGTCGTTAAAACAAAGATCATTGTCAATGCTAGAAGCCCCATTGGGAAGAGCTTATGAAATAAGAATTTCTTCATTGCTAACCCCTAATTTCTTAAGTTTCCCAGAAGGATATAGACTGTTTAATTAAAAATAAACAAATCAAATTGTTTTAATATAATTTAATTTTATAATTAGATCGATAATTTACGACTTTTAATTAAAAACTTCCAGATAAAATTCCCTCTACAAAAATTTAATGTCTTTTTAACCGCCACCTAATTTATAATGTTGTAAAATTTTTTTTTAAACTTCTGACTTAATGACAACAACTGCTGTTTTTAACCCAAAAGTCTTACTGACCCCGGCTTCAATTGCTCCATTTTTAAATGGAGAACAGGAAGCCGCTGAAATCATCCGTCGCACACCTCCCGCCTCAACTTCGCATCCGGGTCATTCATGGGATGCATGGATCGATACGGATGAGCTTTACTATCTTTTCCACCATATTATTTTAACTGTTGCCAGTTACCTGCTCCATGCGATATGTCTCACAGATCTATCCAAAAAAACTTGGGTCATGTCTTGCCATGCCCTGGCTGATGCGACTGCAATCAAAACGCAAAAGGTCTTTCAAGCAAACCTGCTTTCAAGATCGATTAATATGCATCGTCAGGACACTTCAGATTATTTTCTACAGTCCCCTATCCACACTTCTTTCGCTACGTGTCCCGACCCAGCAAGTCTGAATTTTTTCCATCAAGAGGGTATATGCCGCGGCATGTGCCACTGGTTTATTTATCTTTATTTTAAAACGAAAGATCAATTTACGGATCCTGAACAGCATGTGCGATCTGTCGGGCAGCAATTTGAACGGGGTGCATCGCGCCAGCCGGCCTTTTTGCATTCTCTGACGCTACATCCCCTCTGCGATCTTTTGCGACTCAATGTCGACCAGAACAATTCCGGAATTGGAATGGCAGGAAAAACTCCTGAGCAAATTCTCAGAGAGTTCCAATGCCGTCCTCCTGGAGTGTATGGAATCTACACTTCTTCACATCAGGTTGTCTATCTCAAGATCGATGACAACAGACAATACCTCTTTGATCCCACTATGGGATGCATCAAAATCACTTCCATAGAGCTTTTCAAACATGCAATGGAAGCTTATTTTGCCACTCATAACAATGTGCAGGATATTCTCATCGATAGGTATTCCCCTCGCTAAAAACTCATAAAGATTAGTCGGTATAGCTAAAAAAACGAAAAAAAGGCTACCATGGATAACTTGTATCCAATGGAGTTCTGCCATGTCAGCACATAAGAAGAAACCTGGTCCGTGGAAGGTCTTTGTCGCCATTGTTTTAGGGATGGTCATCGGTTCATTTACCCAGCAAGGTTCTACCCTCTTCGGTATCCAGCTTTTCGATTATACCTATCCTGTTTATGACTTGTGCGGGAAAATTTTTATTAACGCTCTCACCCTGATCGTCGTCCCTTTGGTCTCATCTTCGATCATCACAGGGATTGCGCGCATTGGTAACGAGGCGGCATTTGGCCGTCTCGGGGCAAAAACCTTTGGTTTCTACCTTGGAACGAGCCTGGTGGCCATTTTAATCGGGCTGCTTTTTGTCAATCTGCTAAAACCAGGGTTTATGATCAAACCAGAGATGATCACAACCCATGTCAACATCGCTGATGTTCAGAAACATATTATGACAGAAGAGACGAATAAATTCTCAAATCTCCTCTTGCAAATCGTCCCCTCAAACATTGTAGATACTTTTGGTCGAGGACAAATGCTTGGGCTAATCTTCTTCAGTCTGATTTTTGGCTATTGCATTTCTAAGATTGAATCTCACCCTTCATCCATTTTAATGGGCTTCTGGCAAGGGATCTTTCAAACCATGATCCGTTTCACCCATATCATCATGAAGTTTCTGCCACTCGGCGTCTTTTTTCTTGTCGCGCGTGTTTTCTCCGAAGCCGGCTTTAAGTCACTTCAATCGTTAGGACTTTTTACGCTTGCTGTGCTTTTAGGACTGCTTGTCTTTATGTTTATTGCCCTTCCCCTCTTATTGAAAATCATTGCCCGAGTCCAGCCTTCGCGTCATTTCAAGGCAATGGTCCCTGCCCTGATTACAGCATTTTCAACAAGCTCTTCCTCGGCCACATTGCCAATCACAATCGATTGTGTAGAAAAAAGGGCCGGGGTTTCCAATCGCATCTGCAGCTTGGTCATTCCTTTGGGAACCTCCATCAATATGTCTGGATCTGCCCTCTATGAGTGCGTCGCGGCGATGTTTGTCGCCCAAGCCTATGGAATCGACCTGTCATTTGCAACCCAGTTCATTGTTGTTCTGCTGGCCTTGATTACCTCAATCGGGGTTGCGGGAGTGCCCTCTGCTTCTTTGGTAGCAATCATCGCCATCTTAAAGGCCATCGGCCTGCCTATCGAAGGGATCGGCCTCTTTGTTGCTGTCGACCGCATCCTCGACATGTGCCGAACAACTGTCAATGTCTTTAGCGACAGCTGTTGTGCTATCTTGGTAGCCCGCACCGAAGGCGAAAAAAACGTTCTGACCAAAGAAACATTCGACTAAAGAGGGAATTGCAAATTATCCAAGTATGCTTTCGCCGCCGCCAACCGAACCCGCACAGCGGGTCCTGGCAACAGCTGCCAAAATCATCGACTTTCTGCTGGCGAGGAGTTTTGTAATTCCCTCTAAATCATAAATCAAAATAAACCAAACCTTTTAAAATCTTCCTCTGAAAGTCGGGAGAAAGATGGAGCAATCGCTCCATTCGTTAAATCCAAAGGAACAGCGTGCAGTTCTGAAGGGATCTTAAAAAGGCATTTGTTTGAATTCATGCCATAGCAGTCTAAATATAGGGCGCTCTGTTATCAAGCGAAAGTTTTATTAATGGGTCTGGGCGTTTTGTTCTGACTTTACAAGCCGCTCAATTCATACTTCCTCGGAGACCTATGGCAAGCACTGAACGTCATTTGGATCCATGCCTGATTGAGATCGATAAATGCAAAGCCTGGCATGGATCCAAATGACATTCAGTGCTTGCCATAGGTTTTTGAGGACGTACAGAAAAATATACTATATCTGGACTTTCGCTGTGCAAAACAGGTGAACGAAAGTGAACCGGCCCGAAGGGATCGATTTGACAAATCTGATTTAGACTGATTTCGTGAGCGAAGCGAGTGAAATTAGTCCAAACACTCAAAGTTATGCAAGGGTACTCGTGACTTTTTCTCTGACGATCGCGTAAGCCTTTTCAAAATCGACTCCTTCGGGAAACCAGATGCGCTCTTGTTCTACTGCTTGACCGACGAACATTTCATAGCCGTAGACGATCTTGCACTTTTTTTGTGAAGCCTTTACCAAAAAAGAGGTGTTCTTGGGAATGTAAACAATGTCCATGGCAATCTTCTCAGGTAAAATCCACTTTTCATCGATCAGGTCACTTTCTGGAGTACAATTAACGATCACATCATAGCCTTGTTTATAGATTTCTGGTAAAAGTTCAAATCCCCCTCCCCTGCCTTTGACAATTTTAGCAATCTCAATGGCCCTTTCAGGAGTCCGGTTGACGACCGACACAAAAGCCCCGCGCTGCGCCGCTTCAAAAATGAGAGCTTTTGCAGCACCACCGGCACCGATAAAGACAACATGCTTTCCAAAAACAAGGCCATGACGTTCGATGGCATTGAGAGCTCCAATGCCATCTGTATTGTAGCCGGTCATTACCCCATTTTTAATCTGAATCGTGTTGCAGGCACCGATGACTCTTGTTTCAATGGAAATCTGAGCTAATAATGGCATGATGGTTTCTTTATGGGGCATTGTGACGCTTAAACCTTTGAATGACAATTTGATCACGAGTGCAAAAAATGCTGAAAGGTCTTGAGGTTTAACTCGAATCCTCAAATACACAGCATTGATTTTGGCTTCTTCAAAAACGGCATTGTGGATGAGATGACCCAAACTTTTATCGATGGGATCGCCGATAAGTCCGTAGATTTGTGTGTGGCGGTTCAATTGACGAAACCGATAAATTTCCTGCAACTCTTTTGCTGTCATTTGACCTGGCGCTGTCGCAAGACCTTCGATGATTGTCGCATAAATCATAAATGTTCCAAATACGGGTGCAAGTATGCGGGTCAATTTTCCATCTTCTTCCATGCACATGCCAATAATCTTCTCATTGTCCCTGCGGGATTGCATGAACTCGAGAAAGCGCAGTGCATCGACACAGGATTTTGCGGCAAGAGCCATTTTGTAAACATGGGCATAGGGGGTTTTGATCTTGTTGAAAATGCTTTCGATATCAGCAGGAGTTTGGGAAAAATCATGATAAGAACTCAAAAGAGAAACGTTCGGGTACGTTTCGAACAACTTTTTGCGAAAGTCTTGAGGAACATCAAACTCCAAGTCGAGATAGGCAGGCTGAAGCGCGCAAAGAGACTCCAGCAGAGCAAGCCTTTCATTTTCAGTCCCCCGAAAAGTTCCCCCTTGATCATTGCGCCTCACGGTGAGCATGACGGGAATGCCACAGGTTTGCAAAAAGTTCTTCAAGGCTTCAAAATCAATTTTCTCAAAGTGATCCAAGCGAAGCTCGACCCCGTCGATATAAGGCCTCCCTTTGGCAAGTAAATGCTCTGCCGCTTTGATATCCGGCCCTGGAATCACTCCAAATAGCAATGTGCTCATAGTCCTTAAGTCCTGCATTTTTTTTGGGTTAAGTTTGCTTTTGACATTGTCAACATTCTTCTGTTATAATGAAGGCTCTAAAAAGAAGGCAATGACTGTTTTATCTATGAAAACACAAGATAGAATCACATCTGAGCTTGAAAGGGTCCGAGGGATTGAACGCTCCTTTGAGTCTTGCCGCTTTTATTTTTCTTCTTTTTATTTCTATTTTGGCGCTTAGCGCCAATATATCTTTTTTATCCTCTTACATTTTTGTCTCCCATCAAACCCTAAAAAGGATCTCTTAGAGATCATTTTTAAATAAAATAAAATATATGGATATCTCGAGACACTCTCCCAAGAACTCAGCGCCATCGCAAAAGCGATGGGGAGGTCGTGTCGATGGGCTCAATGCCAGAATCATCGAGCTTTTCTCGGAACGGTTGAAAGTCACAAAAGAGATTGCCAAAGTGAAAAAAGAGCAGAATCTTCCTCTATGCGATCCTGAACGCGAATCAGGGAACTAAAGCATCTTTTAGTGAAAACGACCTAAAAACAGTTGTGAGCATGTTAAAAGAAAAAACCGAGATGCTAAAATTATTGGGGATCTATCAACTGAAGCAGGACTTTTTGTAATCTCTGATGAAGTTTATAGCGAGATTGTTTATGATCAATATCAGTTTTTCTCCTGTGGTACGGAAGGTTATGTGCGCATGGCCTTTTCTGAAAAAGAGCATGTTCTGACTGAAGGGCTGAGCGCTTTACAAAAGGCACTACAATGATGAAAAAAATGACCATTCCTCTTCAGCCGCAGGCCAAACGTGTTGAGCTGATCATTGCCCCCCATTTTCTTTTTTCTGAAGAAGCTGTCCGCGTATTGAAACAGATCGCCTCTCGTTTTGCTCTTTTCTGCGATGAGGCCATCGCTAGCCTTCATGGCAGAAAATGGGCCCTGTACTTGCAGAAAATGGGCCTCAATGTCGCTCTGTTTACTTTTCCAACTGGAGAGCAAGAAAAATCACGCGAAAGAAAAGTTGAGTTGGAAGATCTCTTATTTTCTCAAACATTTGGCCGTGATGTAGGGATGATCGCTCTTGGCGGCGGCGTCACGACTGACCTGATCGGTTTTCTCGCGTCGACCTATTGCCGCGGCGCTCCTCTCATTTTTGCGCCAACGACACTGCTTGCGATGGTCGATGCAGCGATCGGAGGCAAAACAGGGATTAATACCCGTTTTGGTAAGAACCTTCTCGGAACTTATTATCCGGCAGATAAAATTTTCATCGACCCCTCCGTTCTTGCCTCTCTGCCGGAATCAGAATGGACAAATGGCCTTGCTGAAGTGATCAAATATGCGCTCATTTGTTCTTCGGATCTTTTTGAATCATTAAAAAAATGGAATCCCAAAGAGGATGCTTACCTTGAGAAAATCATTTGCGAATGCATCGCCATCAAAGCTCAAGTCGTCGAAAAAGACTACGAAGAAAAAACGGGCTTACGCCGTATTTTAAATTTCGGCCATACCATCGCACATGCCTTGGAGCTTTTGGAAAATTTCCGCCTTGCTCATGGAGAAGCTGTCGCTATGGGGATGCTGATTGAAAGTAAGATCAGCAGGAAAATGGGACATCTCTCAGAGTCTGCTTTGGCAGACATTGAAACATTGATCCGATCTTTCCCCTTTTCCTTCAAGATCAGCTCTACAATAACCTTAGAAAAGATGCATGCAGCCCTTGCCCTAGACAAAAAAGCCGCAAAAGGGGCCGTGCGCTTTGTGCTTTTGGAAAAAATTGGCGCATGCCATCCTTTTGGCGGCGAGTACTGTGTGGAGGTCCCCAAAAATATTCTCGATGATGCATTGACTCAGGTCATCACACAATTTGGAGCTGCTCCATGACAAAATTCCTCATCCGCCCCAGCTCTGTTCAAGGGACTGTCATTGTTCCTCCTTCCAAATCGCACACGTTGCGCGCCATTTTATTCGCCTCGATGGCAAATGGCCTTTCGGAGGTCCGCAATTTTTTGCATTCCCCCGATGCCACAGCGATGATCGAAGCGATGCGGCTATTTGGAGCATCGATTGAAGTCACTGCCGATTTTTTGAAAATTCGCGGACTAAATGGCAAACTTACTTCTGCTGAAAATGTGATTGATTCGGGAAACTCGGGACAAGTCTTGCGGTTTGTGGGAGCTCTTGCAGCCCTCTCCACTTCTTATACGATTGTGACAGGCGATCACTCGATCCGGCATCATCGCCCCGTCAAACCCCTTCTCGAAGCTCTTTCTCAACTAGGAGCTATGGCTGTTTCTTCTAGGCTCGACGATTATGCTCCAATTATCATTAAGGGACCCATGCAGCCAGGGTATGCACAGCTCCCTGGCGAAGATTCGCAGCCAGTTTCAGGAATATTGATCGCGACATCCTTTCTCTCTGGGAAAACAACGATCGATGTCACAAGCCCTGGAGAAAAGCCTTGGGTCGACCTTACCCTATTTTGGTTGAAAAAATTTGGGATTGAAATCTCCCATCACAATTATTCTCGATATACAGTCCCAGGTTCTGCCCGCGTTGATGGTTTTTCTTTTTTGATTCCAGGCGATTTCAGTTCCGCTGCTTTTCCGATTGCGGCAGCACTGATCACCAACTCTGAACTCAGATTGACAAATATCGATATGCAGGATTGTCAAGGCGATAAAAAATTCATCGAAATTGTGCAGCAAATGGGGGCAAAAATCGATATCGATGAAAAGAAAAACGCATTGACTGTTCGCCAACATAGCAAGCTCAAAGGAATGCGCATCGATGTCAATGATTTCATCGATGCCACACCGATTCTTTCTGTGATGGGATGTTTTGCGGAAGGCACCACAGAAATTATCCATGCCTCCATCGCCCGCAAAAAAGAATCGGACCGTCTCCATGCCATGGCAACAGAACTGAAAAAAATGGGAGCCGCCATTGAAGAAAAGCCTGACGGCCTTGTCATTGCGCACTCCCCTTTGCATGGCGCCCAAGTCTCCTCTTGGCGTGACCATCGCATTGCCATGTCACTTGCAATCGCCGGCCTGGGTGCAAGTAGCGACACACAAGTCGAAGGAGCAGAGTGCGTGGCTAAAACCTATCCTTCCTTTGTCCATGATTTTCGCGCGATTAAGGCAGCAATCGAGGTACAGCCGTGAATTGGATGTTATTCGGCTTTAAAAGCTGCGGCAAAACAACGATCGGAAAAATAATCGCCGCCCGCATGAATCGTCCCTTTTTCGATACGGACAGCCTGATTGAGCAGCTTCATTATCAGTCGACAGGTGATCTCTTGCATTTTCGCGACATCTATAAAAAAATCGGAGAAAAGGCTTTTCGCAAACTTGAATCCGATGTCATTCAACAACTTAAAAGAGTCAAAGATGCCATCATCGCATTAGGAGGAGGTCTGATTTTAGACCCCAAGAACGCTGCTTTCCTTGCAAAATTGGGCAAGCTGGTTTATCTCAAAGTAAATAAGGAGATCTTAAAAAAGAGAATTTTGGGCAAGGAATTGCCCTCCTTTTTAAATCCTGCCGATCCCGAGGGGTCTTTTGAACAACTCTATAATGAGAGGCAAGCAAAATATGAGGCGATTCCCGCCCTATCGATTGATTTGGAGGCTAAGACACAGGATCAAGTCGTACTGGAACTCAGTACATTGATCCTAAGTATGGAGGAGTCGCATGGCCAGTAATGCATTCGGGACCCTATTTCGCATCACGACCTGGGGCGAGTCTCATGGCAAAGCCATTGGCGTTGTCATCGATGGCTGCCCTGCCGGCCTCCCCATCTCCGATGAGGAGATCAATGCAGATTTGTCCTTGCGTCAAGGAGGAAGAACTCCCTATGTCACTCCACGCAGTGAAAAAGACAAAGCCCAGATCTATTCCGGCGTCTTTGAAGGCAAAACAACAGGTGCACCCATCTCCATCATCATTTTTAATCAAGATGCCGATTCCACAAAATATGAGCCAATCAAAGATCTCCTCCGACCCGGTCACGCCAACTTTACTTACCTCGAGAAGTATGGGATTTTTGACTACCGTGGAGGAGGGCGCTCTTCAGCGCGCGAAACTGCTTGCCGTGTGGCCGCTGCGGCGATCGCTAAAAAACTCTTAGGCCATTTTGGGATTGAAGTTGTCGCTTATATCAGAGAAATTGGCGGAATCCTGATGCCTGATCCGAGCTATTCTTCCCCTGCCGAAATACGAAAGGCCACCCGCGAGAGCTTGATCTTCTGCCCTGATCCAAAAACAACAGAAAGAATCATTACCGAGCTGGAAAAAGCAAAGGCGGAAGGCGATTCTCTTGGAGGCGTCATCGAAACAGCAGCATTCCATCTTCCCATCGGACTTGGCGACCCAGTCTACGAAAAGCTGGAAGCAAACCTTGCCAAGGCAATGCTTTCCCTTCCTGCGACGAAAGGATTTGAAATTGGCTCCGGATTTTCTGCTGCCCGCATGAAAGGCTCAGAGCACAACGATGCCTTCATCCTCGATGACAAAGGCCATGTCTCCACAGCGACAAACTTTGCAGGAGGAACTCTGGGTGGAATCAGTACAGGCCTGCCGATGATTGCTCGCGTTGCTTTTAAGCCAACCTCCAGCATCAAAAAACCCCAAAAGACCGTCTCTGTAAAAAAAGAAGAAAAAGAATTTCAACTCCCAGAAGGCTCGCGTCACGACCCTTGCGTCACTATTCGCGCCGTCCCCATCGTCGAAGCTATGGCCGCACTGGTCATTGCCGATGCGCTGCTGATGAACCGCAGCGCCCGTCTTTAAAGCATTCTTAATCAATAACATATTTAAAAAAACAATTATTTTGATATTAAATATTTTAATTGCATTCATTAAATATTAATACTATAATTAATTTAGTCTTTTATTAAAAAGTGAGTAAAACATTATGAGTATATTAGAAATCTCTTCAACTAATAATATTCTATATTATGATCTTCCAGATTTTTGCCTACTAGAAGACATTTGGGAAATAATTTTTTCATATCTTGATTCTCCTAAAGAGGTGGGGGCATTATACCTAACAAACCACTACTTTAAAATTTTTCTCAGCAAAGATCTTAATCGCCTTTTTCAAAGCCTTTTAAACAAGCATTTCCCTAATTGTCCAGTGATAGAAGAAAACCCAAAGCAGTCTAAAAATGTTTATCAAAAGCTCAAAATGATCCGAGATCGCATGACTACTGGACAATGTGGGCTTCTGATGTTTTCAGGCTACCAGGACGGGGTCAGCTGCATTTCAGTCTGTGGTGATCAACTCATTACAGGCTCAAGAGAGGGCACAATTGTAATTTATGAGCTCAAAAACGGAGAAGAACTTCGAACACTGAGAGGCCATCAAGAAGAGATCCGATATCTTTTAACCAAGGGCAACGAGCTCATTTCAGCTTCACTCGGAGGAATAATTAAAGTCTGGAATCTCGAAAATGGCGAAGAACTTCAAACATTCGGAGGGTCGCATATAGCGGTAATCAAACAGTTGTCCCTCCTCCAGAATGGGAACCTCGTTTCAGGCTCCGAGGATGGCACAATTAGAATCTGGGATCTCAAAACCGGAGAAGAACTTCAACTGTTTACAGGACACACATTCAACGCCAAACACTGTTTAGTCTATAAGGACAAACTCATTTCAGGTTCAGATGATTGCACAATCAAAATCTGGGAGCTCAACACCGGAGAAGAACTTCAAGAATTCTCAAGTCAATGTAATGGTGTTCAGCAGCTTTCCATCGATGATAACACACTCATTTCACTTTCAGGTGCTGGCATAATTACAGTTTGGGATCTCAACGATGAAACTAAAGCTAAAAAACTTTATCGCAAGGCGAATTACTCAAGCTTTTTAACCCACGATAAAGAGCTCATTTTAGGCTCAGAAGATGGCACAATCAAAATCTTGGATCTCAAAACCGGAAAAGAGCTTCGAATACTTGAAGGCCATTCAGAACGGGTGATAAACGTTTTAATCTACGACGACAAGCTGATTTCGGCCTCCGAAGACGAAACAATTAAAATCTGGGACTTTAAAAAGGGAACCATTCTTCAAACACTTCAGTATTCTGGGTGTTGCGTGAAATGTTGCGCGAAGTGCTACTTATCATTTTCCGATGGCAAACTCTTTGCCAGGGCTGACCAAACAATGAACATTTGGGATTTTAATTCTCCTCTATACCCTCAAGAAACACTCCAGGAGAATTCTGACGTCCTTGACGAGATGGCCACATCTCAAGAATCCTCTGCCGACCTTCAAGCATTAGGGATCATCCATGTAAACTTTAAACAGATTGAGGAAAAAATTCCCGAAAGTCTTTCGCAAATTTTCGCAAGAGGAAAAGCTGTGAAAGACGCCTTAAATGTCTTAGCAGAGGCAGTGGAACAAAAGCTCATCGAGGCTAAATCTTTTGACGCAAATAGCGGCTGGGTAGGTTTTCGAGAGAAGTTAGCTAAGCGTTTCACTTCTCTTACTGAAAAATGCCAAACCCCTGCACTCCTTGCCAATCTTGAAGAATATCGCGAAATCGTAAAAGAAACAAACGAGCTGATCGATGAGTTTAATCAGTTAGACCGCTCTTTCCAAGAGCTTAACATGAAATAATTATTTTACATATTTTCAGTCACTACAAATTCGCAAAAACAGCAAAGCACTAAAAATAAGGGACTTACGAAAGCAAAGGTTGATTTTAATGTTGTTGATTATGAGGGACTTAGGTCAGCTCTCTCTGGCGAACTTGGGTTAAGGTTTAGTCTCCTAAGGTTCTTTTCCTGTGTCCGCTCTTTTTTTTCAAAAAAATACTTTACATTCTGCTTCTTCCTGCACAATCGTTAAATCTATAAGTCGTTAATTATCAATATAGTTTAATTTTTCAACTCGTTAAACCTGTTCTCTATGGGAAGGTCCTCATTATGGGAAGGTCCTCATTCGTCGGATGAATCATTTTATTTTTGCATATATTAAACGTTTTAGTTATAATTTAATTTAGTTTTATTAAAACACGAGTAAGATGTATGAGCATATTAAAGATTTCTCAACACAATAACATTCAATATTATTATGATTTTTCAAAATCTAATCTACCAAAAGATGTTTGGGAAAGGATTTTTTCACATCTTGATGCCCAAGGGGTGTTGGCATTAAGCCAAACACACCGCTATCTATACACCATTTCCTTTGGGGATCATCTTTGGGACCGTTTTCTCAAAAAAGAGTTCTCTGGTTTGCCAATAGAGAAAACTACACATTCCCTTAGAGAGGTCTATAAAAAGCAGACCATCATAAGGAATAACCTTGAGAAGGGACGATACCGGCTTCTTCACACGCTTGAAAGCCATCAAGGCGAGGTTAGCTGTCTTTTACCCCGGGGTAATCAACTCATTTCAGGCTCTTATGATCGCACAATTAAAATCTTCGATCTTGAAAAGGGATGCGAACTTCGGACGCTTGTAGGCCACAACAACTATCTGATCGGTTGTTTTTTATCTCCCGGTGACAAACTCATTTCTTGTGATTTAGATGGCATAATTAAAATCTGGGACATCGAAAGCGGAAAAGAACTTCATCATATAGCTACAGACAACCTCGGAATAGTCAAGTGTGTTTTAGTTCATGATGGCAAACTGATTATAGGCACTCGCTATGGGGAAATTAGAATCTACAATCTTGAAAGTACACAAAAACTTCAAACACTTCAAGGCCATCAAGGCTGGATCAATTATCTTTTAGTTCAAAATAATGGCAATCTCATTTCTGCTGCAGAAGATGGCACAATTAAAATTTGGAATCTTAAAGATGGAAGAGAAATTCGAACACTCACATGTGATCAAGACGGGAGGGGGGTCGAAGGGCTTTTCATGGACGGTAATGGCAGACTCATTTCTAGTATAGAAGATGACGGTACAGTTGAAGGAAATAACATAGTTAAAATCTGGAACCCAGAAAATGGGCAAGAACTTCAAACATTTACATGTCCACACCACACATTCTATCGTTTTTCGGCTTGTGGTGGGAACCTCATTACAGGTTCTTTTGAGGATGGCACGATTAAAGTCTGGGATCTCGAAAATGGTAGAGAACTTCAAACATTTGCAGGCAGTTCAAATCGGATCACTTCTATTGTATTCGAAAATGGCAGACTCTGTACAGGATCAGACAATCACATCATTGAGATTTGGGATTTTAATTCTCCAGCTCTAACACCTCATTCTGAAGGAACACTCCAGGAGAATCTTACCATCCATGTCGACTTTGAACAAATTGAGGAAAAACTCTTCGAAGGTCGTCTAGACGCATCTCACATTTTTGCAAGAGGAGAGGCTGTGAAAGATGCTTTAAGCGCCTTAACAAACACAGTGGAACAAAAGCTCATCGAGGCTAAATCTTTTGACGCAAACAGCAATTGGGTAGGTTTTCGAGAGAAGTTAGCTAAGCGTTTCACTTCTCTTACTGAAAAATGCCAAACCCCTGCACTCCTTGCCAATCTTGAAGAATATCGCGAAATCGTAAAAGAAACAAACGAGCTGATCGATGAGTTTAATCAGTTAGACCGCTCTTTCCAAGAGCTTAAACTGCGCGCTTATGCCGACCAACGGGATATCTTAGAAAAGAATGAGTAGTTTATGAGTAGTATATCCATCACCTCTTCACCTAATAATATTAAACATTATGATTTTTCAAAATTTGATCTACCAGATGAGATTTGGGCAACAATTTTTTCATATCTCGATCTCCCAAAGGCGTGGGCATTAGGCCTAACAAACCGCTACTTCTCTAACATTTTTTCCACCCAGCTTACTCCTCTTTTTTGGCGCTGTCTTTTCAAAAAAGACTTCCCTACTCTGCCAATAGAGAAAACTACACATCCCTTTAAAGAGGTCTATAAAAAGCAGAAAATCATAAGGGATAACTTTAAGAATAAACAATACCGGTTTTACACGCTTAAAGGCCGTCAAGGTCTGATCACCTATCTTTTAGCCCATGATAATTTTCTCATTTCTAGTGCAGATAATGGCACAATTAAAATCTTCGATCTTAAAAAAAGATGCGAACTTCAGGCGCTTGCAGGCCACCAAAACCATATAGTCAGTTGTCTTTTAGCCCCCGATGACAAACTCGTTTCTGGCACACAAGATGGCACAGTTAAAATCTGGGACCTCAAAAACGGACAAGAACTTCAAACATTTATATGTCAACAACACAAAATCTGTTGTCTTTTGGCTCATGATCAAAAACTCATTACAGGCTCTTTCGATGGTACAATTAAAGTCTGGGATCTTGAAAATGGCAGAGAACTTCAAGCACTTGCAGGCCATTTAGAATGGGTTACTTGTCTTGTAGTTTACAATGACAAACTCATTTCTGCTGCAGAAGATGGTATAATTAAAATTTGGAATCTTAAAGACGGAAGTGAAATTCAAACACTCACAACAGGCACTCAAAACAGTATCGCATCTCTTCTAGTGCACGATGGCACACTCATTTCTTGTGAATATGATGGCACAGTTAAAGTCTGGGACCTCGAAAACGGACGAGAGCTTCGAACATTTAGATGTCAACAAGACAGAATCTCTTGTTTTTTTGCTTATGATGGGAAACTCATTACAGGCTCTCTTATTGGCACGATTAAAGTCTGGGATTTCAAAAATGGCACAGAACTTCAAACATTTGCAAGCAATTTAGGCCGGATCACTTATCTTGTATTCCACGATGGCAAACTCATTGCAGGATCAAACAAGCACACAATTAACATTTTGGATTTTAATAACGAATAATTTATGAATATTATACCAACTACCTTTCCACCTAATAATATTAAACAGTATGATTTTTCAAAATTTGATCTACCAGATGAGACTTGGACAACAATTTTTTCATATCTCGATCTCCCAAAGGCATGGGCATTAGGCCTAACAAACCGCTACTTCTCTAACATTTTTTCCACCCAGCTTACTCCTCTTTTTTGGCTCTGTCTTTTCCAAAAAGACTTCCCTGGTCTGCCAATAGAGAAAACTACACATCCCCCTAAAGAGGTCTATAAAAAGCACAAAATCATAAGGAATAACCTAAGGGACGGACTATGCCGGCTTCATGCGCTTGAAAGCCATCAGGGTCGGGTCACTTCTCTTTTACCCTATGGTAATCAACTCATTTCTAGTGCATACGATGGCACAATCAAAATCTTCGATCTTGAAAAAGGATGCGAACTTCAGACGCTTGCAGACCAGCAAGGTCCTCTGGTCAGTTGTGTTTTAGTTCCCGATGGCAAACTCATTTCTACTGAATATGATGGCACAGTTAAAATCTGGGATCCCAAAAGCAGACAAGAACCTCATGAAATGCTTATAAACCATCGCGGCAGGGTTAATTGTCTTTTAGTTCATGATGATGAACTTATTATAGGCTCTCGTTATGGAGGGGAAATTACAATCTGGGATCTCGAAAACGGGCAAATACTTCAAACAGTTGTGGGCTATCAACGCTGCGTCAATTGTCTTTTTGTTAACAATGACAAACTCATTTCTGGTGGAGAAAACGGCACAATTAAAATTCGGAATCTTAAAGATGGATCCACAATTCAAACACTCACATGTCAAAGTAGCGTTGAATGTCTTTTAGTACACGATGGCAAACTTATTTCTGCTACAAAAGATGGCACAATTACAGTCTGGGATCTCGAAAATGGACAACAACTTTACACATTTGGATGTCCAGGACACAGCATTTGCCGTTTTTTGGTTTATGATGGGAAATTCATTACAGGCTCTTTTGATGGCATGATTAAAGTCTGGGATCTCGAAAATGGCATAGAACTTCAAACATTTGTAGGCAATTCAGACTGGGTCACTTGTCTTTTATTCCACGATGGCAAACTCATTGCAGGATCAAACAATGGCATCATTGAGATCTGGGATTTTAATTTTCCAGTTCACAGACAAGGCAATCTCTAGCTTGAAGATCATTACACTGAGGCTTTCATGATGACACCATTTTTTTTTGTTGAGCGCCGCTTTTTTGTACGGAGTTTCTCAAGATAGAAATAAATGATCGGCGTGATGTAGAGCGTAAGAAATTGTGAAAAGATCAAACCGCCTGCAATGACAAGCCCCAGACCGCGGCGAGTTTCAGCGCCAGCTCCGATTCCAATGGCTACTGGCAGCGCGCCCATGACAGCGGCGACAGTTGTCATCATGATCGGACGGAAACGGATCATACACGCTTCTTGGACGGCCTGTAAGGACGGCACATGTTGATGGCGTTGGATTTCGAGAGCGCAATCGACGATCATGATCCCGTTCTTTTTAACAATCCCGATCAAGAGGAGAAAACCGACCATGCTGTAAAGCGATAATGGCTCTCTAAAGGCAAGCAGGGTTAAGATGCCTCCAAGGCATGCGAACGGCAAAGAGGAGAGAATCGTCAAGGGGTGAATAAAACTTTCGTAGAGAATGGCCAATACGGCGTACATCGCAACAACAGCGAGGACAAGCAGAATCACGGTATCGTTACTTGTCTTATCGACCATGTCTGCAACTCCTTCCAGTTTACCAAAGACAGAAGGAGGAAGCGTTTGCCCAGCGATTGCCTTAAGCTGGCCTAACGTCTCTGCAAGAGGCGCGTCTTTAGCGATATCAAAAGACAGGGTGATGCTTGAGAGCAAATCGAGGTGCTCGATGCTTTGTAAACCTGCGCCTTCCTTCCAAGTCGCTATCGATTTTAAGGGAATGGATTCCCCTGAAGACGTTTTCAAGTAAAGCTTCGACAATGCTGCTGTGCTTTTCTGAAATTGAGGGTCGAGTTCAAGAAAAACAGCATATTCCTCTCCCCCTTTTTCAATTTTGCCGATCTGGCCGCCCGCATAAGCCTGTTGCAGAAGAGATTGGATCATACGGCGCGTCAGTCCGAGCTTCTCGGCTTGGGAGTCAAAGACCGTCACTTCAAGCTTGGGATCGTCCGCTTTAATGCTCAAATCGGGATTGACAAAGGCCGGAATAGCGAGCAGCTTGTGTTTGAGGGCCTCTGCGGCACGGCGCACTTCTTCAAGATCAGAGCCTTTCAAAGCAAATTGATAGTTGTTACGCGTAAAGCCGCCTCCGCCACCGGCTGAAATAAGCTGCATCCCCCGCATAAACGCTTGAACCCCAGGAGTTTTATTAAACTCTGTCTGAAACTGCCCAACAAGAGCAGATTGAGAGGCGCGTTGCTTAGCATCGATTAAACTGATCAGATAGATATAATAATCTTTGAAGTTCAGTGTGACAAGTGTATCGACAGCGGGATGCGTCTGCACAATGCGATTGAGTTTCTCCTGATACTTTTCTGAGTCGATCTTTGACATCCCACTGGGCATCTGTACAAAACTCCAGATAAATCCTCGGTCCTCTTCGGGAAAAAGATTAATTGGCAAGAAACGGAATAAGAGGACGGCAAGTGCGGCACAGGCCACTGCACCAGTGAGTGTTTTCTTGCGATGATTCAAGCACCCATTTAAGGAGCGGCGATAGAAATTGAGGAGCCTATTGTCCCTAAGGGGTTTTTGCTTGTGATGAGAGGCAAATTTGCTACACAGCATAGGCGTCAATGTCAGCGAGACAAAACCAGACACGAGAATGGAAACAGCCAAAGTGACACTGAATTCACGGAAAAGCTTTCCAGTGACGTCTTGCATGAAAAGCAAAGGGATGAACACAGCGACTAAAGAAAGAGTCATCGAAAGGACAGTAAATCCGATCTCTTTGGACCCGGTGAGTGCCGCCTGCATGGGAGCAAGTCCCTTTTCTTGATGGCGGACGATATTTTCCAGTACGACAATCGCATCATCGATCACAAAGCCCATGGCTAGCGTGAGAGCGAGTAACGAGAGGATATCGATGTTAAAATGCAGAGCATGCATGATAATAAAGGTACCGATCACTGAAAGCGGGAGCGCTGTAGCGGCAATCATTGTTTCGCGGAATCGTCGCAGCGAAAAAAAGATCACAGCGATCACCAAGATGAAAGAAAGGATCAACGACCATTCCACATCTTCAATGGCTTCTTTGATCCAACTCGCTTTATCAAACCAGACTTCAATATGCATGGAAGGAGGCAATTCTGATTTCAATTCAGGAATCACTTTTTGCAATTGTTGTGAAATCTTAACCGTATTGGCGCCGCTTTGTTTTTTGATCCCTAAAATGACAGCGAGGTTGTTCTTTTCTTTAGTGATGTAATGGAACACTTCTTCTGACTCAAGACCATCAAAGACATTGGCGACATCTTTAAGTCGCACATCCGGGGCAAGCAAAAGATTGCGGAACTCTGCGGCCGATTTGAGCCGACCAGGAACCTCAAGAGTGAATTTACGCCCAACGGTCTCGAGGACTCCAAGAGGTAAATTTCCCGTCGCCTGGGCAACGCTTGCGCGAACCTCATCAAGGCTTAAACTGCGTGCGACCATTAATTCTGGATTCACATGAATACGCAAAGCGTAAGGAGAGCCATGAACTTCTACTTTGCCAACGCCCTCCATCCGAGCAATGCGCTGCTCGATGCGCGTATGTGCATAATCATAGAGCTCTGATAACGTCGATGAGCTCGAGGTCAAAATGAGATAGATGATGCTTTCCTGATGGGCATTGGCTTTGCTATAAGTGGGACTTTGATCGAGATCATTCGGCAAAGAATATTCAGCCCTTTTAAGTGCAGCTTGCACATCTTGCGCAGCTTCATCGAGGTCGCAGTCGAGTTCAAAAAGCAAAGTAATCCAGGAAAATCCTCGACTGCTTTGTGAAGTGACGTGTTTGATCCCATTGATGTTAATCAATTCTTTTTCTAAGGGCGTGGTCACAGTACGCGCCATCACCTCTGGACTTGCACCGGCATAAGAGGCCTGTACCATGATCACAGGATAATCGACATTGGGAAGATCCGTAACGGGAAGCCTTTTGAAAGCCAAAAGCCCCAGGAGCAGGATCATTGCCATGACGATCACAGTCATCACAGGTCTTTTGATAAAGGGATAGGAAAGATTCATCGAATCTCCTCAACTTTCGCACCTGGAAATAATCGCAAGTGCCCCTCTGTAACGACTTTGTCCGCCTTTTCAAGGCCCTCTTCGATGACCACCTGTCCTTTGTCCTCGGGCCCGAGTTTTACCGGACAGATCTCCACTGTATTGTCATCCTTCACTGTAAAAATATACGGGCCGTCTTGGTTGGTCTTAACAGCTCGCACCGGAATCAATTTCGCCATCTCTTTCTTACCAAAATATAAGTGAGTGCGCACAGATTGTCCTGGCCATAGAGGTTGATGCGATTTTGCCAAAATTCCCGTGACAGAGAGCATTCCAGATTTTGGATCGATCGCATGGTCCATGAATGTCACTTTGCCCACTGCAATACATTCTTCATTGCCGGCAGCATATACTTTAATCAAAGGAGATGAGGATGTCACCTGTCGCAATTCTTTTTCCGTGATCAAAAAATCGACATAAAGCGGCTCATTCTGGGTGATGGTCACAAGCAGCTCCCCTGTGGCCATATTGCCTTTGCCTAAAGAGCTTTTACCGGCAAAGCCTACAATGGGGGCAACAATGTGACAATGCTTTAAATCCAGCTCGGCGGATAAAAGCCGTGCTTGATCCGCTTGGATCATGCCTTCGTGCAAGGCAATCTGTGTTTCCAGCTCATCCCATTCGACTTTAGCGATCAGGTCCTGCTTTGTTAAACTCTTAAACCGTTCGAGCTTTTTTTTGGCGTTGTTTAGATGAGCTAAGTCTTGCGCAAGTTGCGCTTGCTGCTCTTGAACACGGATAGCATACGGAGCTTCTTCAATCGAATAAAGCAGGGCACCTTCTTCAAGCCATTCTCCTTCCGTAAAATGCACCTCCTTAATCATTCCATTGACCTGAGGTTTGACCTCAGCAGTACATGCCGGTTTTATTGTCCCCATCGCTTCAAAGAAAAGGGGAACATCGCGCACTTCAATCTGTGCAGTGTGTACCGGCACAGGAGGCATTTCAAATCCCTGCTTGGATGTCTTGTCCGAACAGCCAGCAAGGACACATCCCAGAATTAATAACCGAATCGGTATATATCGCTTCATTGTGAAAGACTCCCTGTGGCAAATGCCAATTGCGCTAGTGAAACAAGCCACTCTGTTCTCGCTAAGGCCTTTTTATCGCGTGCATCCGACAAAAATCGTTGCGATTGCAACAAATCAAAAATATTGATCAATCCCGCCTTATAACTTTGGATCGAGCCGTCATAAGATTTAAAGGCTTCGTTGAAAAACTCTTCGCTGTAGTGCATGGCAATTTCGGCAGCCTTGAGGGTCTCGCTGTAGCTCAACACCTCAAAAGCAATGGCATTGTGTAGCTCTTTTAGCTCTGCTGCACTCATTTCGGCATCAGCCAAAGCTAACCTTTTCTGATACGAATATTCAAAGCCTTTAAACAGTGGAATGTCCAGAGCCAAGCCGGCACTATAATTATAGCCATTTCCGCGATGCCTTCCATACTCGAGCCATCCCGCTTGCCCAAGCGCGCGCAATTTCGGCAGGGGCGCGCGTTTGGCCCTATCCACACGCGCATTCATTTCGGAAAGCGAGGCTTGTTTGGCCATTAAATCCGCTCGATGCTCCTCTGCAGACTTGATCAATAAAGGGATAGACTCTTTGAACAGCGGATTTTGCACGCCTTCGGGCTGCGTTTGGACCTGTAATGATGTCTCAATGGGAAGTCCCATTGCTGTGAGCAGTTTCCCATGAGCGATGATACTGTTCGCTGTTTGCTGAGCAAGACGCATATGAATTTCAGCAACAGCAGCTTTTGCTGTGATCACATCGTTAGCTGCCCGCAAACCAGCGTGGCAAAGTTCATCAGCAGAATTTAAAATCATGCTGGCATCTTGTAGCGAGCTTTCTTGCGTTGCCAAAAGCTCCGAAGCATTTAAATATTCGTAATAGGTCGATGAGACATCCGAAATGACCTTCTGCATCGCAAAATCCGCCCACCATTTTGCCGACTGAAGGGCTTCTTTTGTCGCACGTACAGCAGCGCGTGTCTCGCCAAAGTCAAACAAAAGATAGTTTAAATTGAGTTCGCCGCCATAGTTTGTAAATACCGTGTTGGGTCCATTGGGGAATTTAACTTCTCGCGCATGAGTCAACGTCCCCTGCGCATTTAACTGCGGATACTGGGCACTTCCAGCCAGACCGACAGCAGCCTGGGCGCGTTTCACATTCGACCAGGCTTTTGCAGTTTCTGGATTGTTTTTCAGTGCAATATCGATCAGCTCGGCAAGACTTATACCGCGCTCCGTCAGGTTTTGTGACTTTGGACTGGCTGCGGCTTTGCCCAATCGATCCTCTTCCTCAGTCATAGTTTTCACTATGGCTTCGCCATTCGGACCGCAAGCTTCGATTGTGCTTTGCCTCGCTGGGTCCAAATTCACAAAACCTTCCTGCGCGCAGTATAACGGGTCTCCGAAAAGCGGCAAACTGCAAAACAATGGAAAAAGAAATAAGGCAATTAGTCGTCTCATTTGCTACTAATTTTGAAATCAAAAGAGCCGTTTAATTCAATTTCCTGTGCAGCTTCCCAATATTCTTGCAAATCTTCTGCAGGAATAGAATCTTTGAGATGCTTAAGCTCGTAATAAAAATCGGCACTTTGATTTTCTATTTTCGAAAGAAAATGATAGTGCACAGAGTTACTCATATAGTTGTTTTCTTCTTCTTCGCTTTTCCAATTGGAAAATGGACTTTCAATATGAATATGTTCTTTGGCCCAAAGCGGATAAGTTAAAGAATAGGGTGCAATGCGATTGGGGTTGAAATCGCTCGTGAGAAAGTGCCGAATGACAATGGAGGAGACGTTCAAAATGGGTTTATTTCCACGTTTACGTAACGGAAAAAGATAAGACTCAGTGAGAGTGAAGATATTATTCTCACGGTCGTCCATCACAGCCATAGGAAAATGAATCGACGCGTTCCCATGCTTTCTCTGGAGCACATTTAGGGATTCTTCTGAAAGATGCGCAAGACCCACATGGTGTACATATTGGCGATAACCGTCCGCTTTCGATCCAAACGCTGTCCAAACGGTCGACAACTCAGCTAAATCTTCAAAGATCATTTTAACTCGCGTCTCGATTTCTGTGGGCCTTTCCAGAGTATATTCTGGGAGGGCGAGCAGCGAGTTTGTTCCTTGGGCTAAGGGTAACCCCCAATAGTAATTGGGAAAAAAGTTCCCTTCTAAAGAGCCCCCTTGCAAAGAGATCGTCGAATCGGCCCAATAATGGGTTTCATCGATTGTGATTTGCAAGATGATGTGGTTAAAAGCATTCGGGCTAGGCAGCATTTCAGAGATTAATTTTCCTTCACGTGTGTCTACCACAACAGGTGTCGACGCAATGCCCATCAAACGAAGCAAAGAGTGCAATAAAAACGTCTTATCTTTGCAATCTCCAAAGCGGCGTTGGAAAATCGTCCGAGGATCATGAGGCTTGAAACCCATGATGCCCTCTTCAAAACCCAGATATCTCACCTCATCCTGGACAAAGCGCAAAGCTGCTAGAGCACGCTCAGATTGAGTGCCTTTCCAAGAGGCAACCATGTTGGCCATCTCCTCAGGGATATTGGAATCAAAATCTTCAGGAAGCGCAAAAAGCGGAATGATTTCTTCGGCGACCTCTCCCCAGCTCTGATAGTCGCTCACTTCCACAAAGGCTTCAGGTTGATACCATTCTGGCTGAGATTCCTCTTCAGGGGAAATTTCGGGGTTGACTACCTCCCAACGCCATTCTCGCAAGGATTCCGTCAAATCTGTCACCATGGGTTCAATCTTTGTATTGAACTTTTGGATTCTAAAGACATGTTCAGGACGAGTCAGTAATCGATAGGAAATCTTTTCGATAGGAATACTTGTTTGCAGAGGCATTTTATTGAAGAAGTGGGAACTGAAAAGAGGATTTGTTCCAATTGTAGAATAAGTATACTCGAGAATATCTCCTGGACGAATGTCTTCGAGGAAATAAACCAGGGTCAGCACCCCACTCACTAAATTGTCTTCTAGGCCCTCTTCGCGCTGGAGAAGTTCATGTCTTGAGTTTCTTTTGTCAATCCAGACCCCATCGCGCCTGACTCTAACCTCATGGACAGCAAGTTTTTGAAAGGTAGGTTCAAAATCAATTTCCAATTGAGCAATGGCCTCAACACCACTCGATGTAAAGGTTTTTATTGCAAAATGGTAATAATTAGTCTGTTCCGGCAACAACTCTTGGCAATCCAGCAGTAAGAATTGAAGATGGGCATCTTGTGTTTCAAACGAGTCTGAAAAATATACTGGCGCCACCCAGGTTGGCGTTGGAACTTCAGAATACAGGTCTTTTTCATTTTCAATGATTGAACCCAGTAAGCAATGGAACGGGAAAAGAAGGAGAAATGCAAATCGCAGCATATGTTGACCTTAAGAGTTAAAAAGGTCACATTTTTATTTCTGACGCGTTTCTTGTACAGAAAAAAATCATTATATTGAGAGAACTGCAAAACTCCTCGCCGCCGCCAACCGAACCCGCTGTGCGGGTTCTGGCAACAGGTGCCAAAATCATCGATTTTCTGCTGGCGAGGAGTTTTGCAATTCCCTCTCTTTTTTTCCATGCAAAGAGAATTATAAACTATGTTTTTATCTCTGGATCCTGTTATTGTGGTTCGATTTTTATCAAAACACGTATCAAATATTCATGAATTTCAAAGAATTTAATTTACATCAGAGCATTGTTAAAGCTATTGATGAAGTGGGGTATACCTCCCCCACCCCCATTCAAGCACAGGCCATCCCAGAGATTTTGAAGGGATCTGACTTGCGCGCTTCTGCCCAAACGGGCACTGGAAAAACAGCGGCCTTTATTCTCCCTTCGCTAAATCAATTGTCCATCCCCTCTTCCCATCTTGGAAAAGGCCCGCGAGTGTTGATTTTAGTCCCTACACGAGAGCTTGCCATGCAAGTCGCGACCGAAACAGCAAAATACAGCAAATACCTTTCGCGCTGCAAAACTATCTGCATTTATGGAGGAGCTCCCTACCCTCCGCAAAATAGAGATTTAGCCCGACCTCATGAAATCCTTGTGGCGACACCGGGGCGATTGATCGATCATATGGAACAAAAACGCGTGGATTTTTCTAGAGTTGAAATGTTCATTCTGGATGAGGCGGATAGAATGCTCGACATGGGTTTTATCAAGCCGGTAGAACAGATCGCTGAAGCTCTTCCAAAACAGCGGCAAACTTTGATGTTTTCTGCAACTTTTTCTGGTAATGTTCTCAAGCTTTCCAATCGTCTTTTAACCCACCCCGTTGAAATTCGCATCTCCCCCGAGCGTGTCAACCATGAAAATATCGAACAACGCTTGCATCGCGTCGATAATCTGGAACACAAGTATCTCTTGCTCGATCACCTGTTGAATGACCCAACCCTCACTCAAGCGATCATCTTTACAGCAACTAAACGCCAAGCCGACCATCTCGTGGAAAAATTGATACGCCTCGGCCGTGCTGCCAAGGCATTGCATGGCGGCATGAACCAACGTCAAAGAACTCGAACAATCCGGGGAATGCGTGAAGAAGAATTCCGCATTCTTGTGGCCACCGATGTCGCCGCACGGGGCATCGATATTCAAACGATCACCCATGTGATCAACTTCGACCTGCCTAGGAGTACGGAAGATTACGTCCACCGTATCGGAAGAACCGGCCGGGCAGGCGCAAGTGGCATTGCGCTTTCTTTTGCCGCCTCCAGAGATATGTCGATCGTGAGGCAAATCGAGAAGTTTACAGGCCAGCGCATGAATGCCCACCAAGTCCCTGGAATGGAACCAAAGCGAGACGCGGATCCTCGTTCAAATCCTACTCATCAGAAAAAAAATAAGAAAAGACCGAATCAATACAAAAGCAACCCTCGCCGCTGGTATCCTTAAGAAATGACGAAGTCATAGTGAAAACTATGACTGAGGAAGAGGATCGATTGGGCAAAGCCGCAGCCAGTCCAAATTCACAAAACCTAACGGAGCGCGGTATAACGCTCGACTTTCTTATCCAGGTCCTTATTGATAAACCCTCGACTAAAATTTGTTTGGCCTGTATGCAGGGCACAGCAAACCACTTTCCAACAATTGCTGGGATTGCTGGGATAGTTATTGCATAAACGCTCAAACATTTTTTCAAGAGACTTGTCACATGCTATAAAAAAGGGATACTTTTCTAGAAGCAACCCCTTGAAATAGATATCGTTAGAGAGTGCAGAGTATGCTTTTTGATTGACTTTGCTAAAAGTCACCCGCCCTTTTGGGGGTAGAAAAGAAACGATTTGGTATTCTACATCAAGTGAAAGAGATGATTTATTAAAAATAGTCATAATATATCCTAAAATTAAAGTTGCTTATAATAAATTAGATTATATATGAAATTTTATTTATTTAAAACTGATTTTTTGATTTTTTAATTTAACAAACCATAACTATTA
Source organism: uncultured Verrucomicrobiae bacterium (assembly GCA_963718565.1). Classification (GTDB taxonomy): domain Bacteria; phylum Chlamydiota; class Chlamydiia; order Chlamydiales; family Rhabdochlamydiaceae; genus CAJCIW01. The sequence continues at coordinate 607,894 of OY970364.1, read as the reverse complement.
GCCCAAGTTCGCCCGAGAGAGCTGACCTAAGTCCCTCATAATCAACAACATTAAAATCAACCTTTGCTTTCGTAAGTCCCTTATTTTTAGTGCTTTGCTGTTTTTGCGAATTTGTAGTGACTGAAAATCTGTAAAATAATTATTTCATGTTTAAATAAATTCGATCCATCGGTAAGATCTGAGGGCATGTATATAAGAAAAACCCTCAAGACAGACCGTAAGAGCGGAAAAACCTACTCTGCTTTTCACTTGGTTGAGTCCGTGAGGACTGATAGAGGCCCGCGCCAACGCGCGCTCCTATGCATGGGAGCCGAAATCAACCTCCCAGAAGAACAGCACGCACTTCTCGCTCAATGCATTGAAGATATTCTTATAAGTGCGCAATCGTTATTCGCTTATCCAGAAGAGATTCAAAAGCTAGCCCAATCTTACACCTCGCAGATTGTGCGTCGTTTGTCCGACCCAGGAGACAACGCGGAACAACTAAAACAAGATCTACTACCTGAATTTGTCAATATCGACGTTCATTCAATTGAACAGACTGAACCACGGTCTGTTGGTGCGGAACATCTCTTACTTCAGATGGGAAATCAACTCAAACTGCCGGAACAGCTGCAAAAACTAGGCCTTTCAAAAACAGATGCCGCAATTGCCTTGGGATCGATCGTTGCCAGGGCTGTACACCCAAGCAGCGAAAGGGAAGCTTATCGGTGGCTATGCACTAGCAGTGGTCTTGGCGAATTGCTTGATTTCGACTTTACAAAAACTACTTTGCACAGGCTCTATAAAATCAGCGATACGTTGCTGTCTCATAAAGACGGGTTGGAAACAGCTTTAGAAACCATCGAACAGCAATTTCATGGATACAAAAGTACAATAGCTCTCTACGATTTAACCAATTTACGCAACAGAGCCGCTGGAACCGTTGCCTGCAATTCTATTCGAAATTTTTAGGGGACTTGCGCAGCGTTTTCTTCTCCGATAGCTGCTTTTTAGCTTTCAGCATTTTCTCTTTGCTTCTGCGTGAACGGCGGCGTTTTTGCCTCCGAATCTTTTCGATCATCTGCTGACGTTCCGATTTTTTACGTTCCACTTTTTCTTCGATGCGGTCGCACAATTCACGACGCGCATAATAGCGATTTAACTCGCGAGAACGTTCACGCTGACATTTGATCTCAATTTGCGTAGGGATATGTTTGAGATAGACACAGGAGGAGGTCTTATTGATTTTTTGTCCTCCGCTGCCAGAGCCCAAAATAAATTTTTCAACTAAATCCCCTTCCTTGATCCCTAGCTGTTCCATTCGTTCACTTAATTCATCGAGCTTTTCTTTGCGAATCATAAGAGGACTCTTGATGTTTTTTAAAGTTTCTAAAAAAATATTAAACCTACTTTCAAATTCTGATAAGAGGTTCATATGTACGTCCTTAAAAACTCATGGCAAAAGTTGAAGACCATTTTGATCCATGCCAAACTTACCACTTATCGATCTTGATTGGGCACGGATCGAAATGGTCTTCAACTTTTGCCAGAGTCTTCAAGGAAGTTAATGTACGTGCTACCAGTTAAGGTGTGGCCGGAGAGGCTGTTTGATAACGCTCATGAACAAATTGTGCTAAATCGATCGGATCCCCTCGAAACCACCGACTCAAATACTCCCAAAAGCTCACGCCAAGTCTGGCGCATGTCTGCTTGAGCGTCAATAGGCCGTCTCGAAATTGTCTGCCCTCTACGCTTTTGGTAGTGCCAGAGATATTTCTTCGTTTAGCCACACCTCGGATATCTTGCTCACTGTCATTATTGTGCAGGGGAAGGCCGGGATGATCAAGCGCTTTTAGCATTTCTTCGCGGTATTTGGAAAATGAAGCAATGACTTCATTTGTTCGGATGTAGGGAGCTTCTTTAAGCCCAGCGGTTAAGATTTTTTCGCTCTCTTGGTGGTATGCGTCGGATTCATTGATGAGAATGTTGTGAACTTGCCCTTCAGAAATTTCGATTCCAGTTCCTCTTAGAAGGTCAAAAAGCCCCGGTTCTGTCATCCCAAGAGCGTAGAGATTGTGAGCAAGAGCGCGCAATTGATGACCAAAGTGGGATCCTTGAACTTCTGGGGGCAGAGATGCACGTACTATACTACCATCGGGAGATTATTTTCACTCCATGGTTGTTCTCAATTTCTACGATTAATATTTCCGCAATTTTACTCTCAGGAATGTGAGTAAGATGGCTATGAATCCTATTTACGATAAATTCAAAATCACTCTGCAGAACTTCAAGGGGTTTTGATGCATATTGATCAATCACATCAAAAAAGAAAGTTTCCCTTTGTGTCTCCATTTTTGTTTGCATTAACTTGGCAAGAGGAGAGGTAGATAGAATAAATGAAGGTTCAGTAATTGGAGTTTCAGTAATCGCTCTATTCCATAGATTTATATTTATGGTCTTCAATGCAGTAAGCAGATCATCTGGATAAGCAACATTTGCCAACATTTTGAACGCTCCATAAAATTGATTTCCTGTTGTTTCTGGTGATTTTATTTGATTGATTAAATTTTCAAACAATGGATTAATAAACAACTCTGTTTTTTCTTCAGTAAAGGGAAGATTTTCTTTTTTCATTTCTTTTAATTTTTCTAAACGAAGATCGAGTTTGAGGATCGATTTCTCTGTCTTTCGCCTTTCCTCCTCTAGTTGATTGTAATTGGAATATAAAACTCTTTTTTGCTTTGTAGATTCCTCATAAACTTCTCTAAAACCTTCGATTAGAATTAGCCTCTTATCAAATTTTGCAATGATTGACGTGCGCCCCTCTTGAGTATCTTGAATGGAATAACTATCTATAAGTGCTGTCCTTTCACCTTCTCCATGTTCAGAAAGAATCTGATTGGCTAATTCTTGATATTCTCCTCTTTTCTTTTCATTATTCTCAACTACATCACATTGTTCCTTGTAAGCTCTTTGCGCCTGATGAATGGGTGAAGCCTGATGGATCGGTGAAGAAGGGCCTTCGTAGGAATTGCCGCAAATTTCCTTTATTCTCACTTCGCATTTGCTCTTTTTTGCGATTACGCGCCCGATTTCCTTATCCAGGTCTTCATTGATAAACTCTCGGCTAAAATTTGTTCGGCCTGTTTGCAGGACGCAGCAAGCCACTTTCCAACAATTGGGATGATTCTTGTATAAACGTTCAAACATCTCTTCAAGAGGCTTACTATCTGCTATAAAAAAGGAGTACTTTTGTAGAAACAACTTCCTGAAATAGTCATTGGAGAGTAGTTCATAAGCTTTGTGGTTCACTCCGCTGAAAGCCACCTGGCCCTCCCAGGTTGACAGGGAGATCATGTAGCATTCCATTTCAAGTGGAAGACATGGTCTATTAAAAATAGTCATAATATTAATATATCCTAAAATTAAACTTGTTTATAACAGACTAGATTATATATTAAATTTTCATTTTTATGTATTATTTATTGTTTTTTTATTTACACATATTTTAAAATTTTAAATTTAATTAGTTTATTACATCGTTAATATTAAACAATTTACGTTTATTAACAATAAAATTTCTAAATAAATTGCAACTATATAATAAAAAATATGAAATAATTAATTTACGTAAACCAAGCTATTTGCTAAAATAATTTACATAAATTAAAAAGCTTTATAATTAAATGAGGTGTTTATGACATTCAATATTTCGAATAATAATGAGGGAAATACCCCTTCCCCACAGATTAATTCCAATTCTCAAAATGTAAATTCTGGACAGTTACCAACTGGTCAGCAAGTGGAAGTATTGCCTGAACCATACATTGAGTTAGAGCTATCGTTTGTAGGAGGATTTGACGATGAGTATGGGAGTCAAGGAGAAGACGATTGCTACTCATTCATAGGCAATGAATATGAGGGCTATGAGATTCAAGATGATTATGATCGCTATGAAAACCCATACCCAACAGCTGATGAGATAGACCTCCTAATAGCTGAAGACATAAAAGTCTATTGCAGCGAAAGTTTATGTGACTCCATAAAGGTTTTTCAAGATCTCATTTCAGACGACACTCTTAAAAATTTTGATGCCGACCTATTGGAGAAAAAACTTTCCCCATTGGAAGAAAACCGTTTAAACGAAAGGATCCAAATTTCTCCAAAAGAAACAATCTTGATTTGGTTAGGCAAACTTCAAGGCTGTAAAGAGTTTTCCGATGACACCATGCGTCCTCTTCTTTGTGTACGAGTGCTTTCCATTTTGCTTTTTGCTACAATAAATGATGAATATTTGGAGTCTTTCTACTCTATTCTTAAAGACGCAGCAAGTAGTTGCGTAGATAATGCGGCATTAGGGATTAATGAGCTTGAATTGCAAAAGAAAATTATGGAATGTTCAGACTCTTCCTACAAAGGTACTATAAAAGTCTTAAAAGACACCTTTAAAGTACGCCTTCTTGATGAAATTGGAGACGAATTTGTAAAGGAATGCTTACGAAATGGCAAAAAGGTCGATGATATTTCGGTTCGCCTAGGTCTACAAGTATGCCTTAAAGAAAAACTCAACCTTCCCGTCGGTTGCCAAGGCTTGAACTTTTATGGACTCTCCAATTTAACCGACCAAGACGTACTCAAAGCAAAAGATACAGTCAACGCAGCACTAAATAACATTGATAATCTCGTTAATTTTTTTATGATGCAGGAAATCTGGAAGGAGCGGATAGAGCGAGAGTTTTCTCAAGAAAGAGATGCTGCTTTAGAACCCTTTCAAGATAAGATGAATAAGTTGTTTTCAAAGGCTGAAGGAATGAAGCATGAAGATTACATGGAAAAAGTGAATACACTGTCTGCGCAACAAAAAAATGCCAGCGAGGAATGGCTTAAAAGTAAAACCACTGAACTCTTGAAAAGCACGCTTTAAGACAGCTTCTTAAGCAACCAATCCGCAACCTGTGTCTTGGCAAAGTCGCAGCCTGTCAAAATTCACTAAACCTAATCGCGCGCCGTATATGCGGCGTGTATTTTTGCAAGTGGCTCTTAAAGCCTACGTCCAACGATCGGCGCGAGCTGCTTTAAAGAGTTCATCATCTCGGCAAATTGCTCGAAGTTCAGTGTTTGGTCGGCGTCGGAAAACGCTTTATCGGGCTCAGGATGGATCTCGACCATGAGCCCATCCGCCCCGGCAGCGATTCCGGCTCTGGCCATGGGAGCGACCATTTTGCGGATACCTGTGCCGTGGCTAGGATCGACAATGATCGGAAGATGGGAAAGTTCTTGAAGAATGGGCACAGCAGCAAGGTCCAGAGTATTGCGGCTGTATGTCTCGTAAGTGCGTATGCCGCGCTCACAGAGAATGACGTGGGGATTGCCGGCACTCAGGATGTATTCAGCGGACATGAGCAGGTCTTGGTAAGTGGCGGATAGGCCACGTTTAAGTAGGATTGGATTTTGGACACTTCCCAGCTTTTTGAGCAGGCTAAAATTTTGCATATTGCGGGCACCGATCTGGAGGATATCGGCATAGTGAGCGACAAGTTCGATCTGATCCGTGTCCATCACCTCAGTCACAGTGAGAAGGCCGTATTGCTCTCCTGCTTTTTGCAAATATTTTAATCCTGTTTCTCCAAGGCCTTGAAAGGCATAAGGCGAAGTGCGCGGTTTGAACGCACCGCCGCGGAGAATATTCCCTCCATTGTCCTTGACGGCTTTTGCGCAGGCAAAGAGCTGCTCTTCAGTTTCTATACTGCAGGGACCTGCCATCACGGCAAGTTGCTCATTGCCAATGGTTCTTCCGCGGCATTCGATCACGGAGCGTTCATTTTTTAACTGTTTAGCGGCGAGCTTATACGGCTGGGAAAGTGGCAAAATCTCTTCAATCAGGGGGAGTTTTTTAAACTGGTCGATGTCGACAGTTTTATCCACGCCTGCGACAAGAGCAAAACAGAGACGTCCTTCTCTTTCGACAAGATTAGCCTTGATGCCCATCCAATCGAATCGTTGTTGTAAATGATGGATTTCTTCACGTTTTGCTTTGCGATCTATGAGGACAATCATCCTGTTCTCCTGGGATCAATCTGTTTTGCTAGGTGTGTTAATTCTTCGGAAGAGACTCTGCGGCTCATCGCGTCGACGAAATAGGAGCCGACAACAAACCCATCTGCGGAATCTATCGCTTCTTTTGCCGTTTGCCGATTGCTAATCCCAAACCCGGCAGCAACGGGAAGCGAACATGCGCGTTTGATGCGCTCAATATCCTGGCTAAAGTGCGCAGGTAAAGAACTTCGCATTCCTGTCGTCCCCTTTTGGCAGGCATAATAGATAAATCCCTTTCCTTTTTTAACGATCTTTTGCAACCGATCCTGTGAGGTCGAAGTCGAGACGATCAAGATCGGGTCCAAAGAAGACTCAAGGGTTAATTCATAAGGGAGATCGACGAGCAGCATTCCGTTTGCTCCTGCTTCTTTTGCCTGAGTCAAAAATTCCCTGCCCGATGCCAATACGGGATTATAATAGCTAAAAAGAACGACAGGAATCTTCGAATGCTGACGAAAGGCCTTTAAAAAAGGGATCAGGTCATAGGGTTTAGTTCCCTTTTCTAAAGAGCGCTCCATCGCTTTTTGGATCACAGGTCCATCTGCAACAGGGTCAGAAAAGGGCAATCCAATTTCTAATAGGTCGACTCCGCCTTTGACAAGAGCAAGAGCTGATTCCAAAGTATAATCGAGGCCGCCATCACCAAGCGTCACGTAGGCGATAAACGCTGCTCTGTTTTCAAAGGCACGTGCAATCATATCACTCCTCTTTCCATCAATTGCGGCAAATCTTTCTCTCCTCTTCCCGAGAGGTTGATGAGAATGACTTTATCTTTAGGAAGTTGTCCCGCAATTTTCATGACATAGGCTAAGGCATGGCTAGATTCCAAGGCGGGGATGATCCCTTCTGTTTGTGAAAGGAGCTTGAAAGCAGCCAAAGCTTCCTCGTCGCTTGCGCGGGCGTAATGGGCGCGGCCGGATTCATAGAGGGCGGAATGGTGGGGCCCAACAGCAGGATAGTCTAATCCTGCGGAAATCGAATGTGTCGGCATCACTTGCCCACATTCATCTTGTAATAAATAAGTATAACAGCCGTGCAAAACGCCAGGTTTGCCACCGTGGAAGCGCGCAGCGTGCTGACCGAGCTTGTTTCCCTTCCCCCCCGCCTCGACACCGATTAACGCAACAGCTGGGTTATCGATAAAAGCTGAGAAAATACCGATCGCATTGGAACCGCCGCCAACGCAAGCGACAATAAGATCAGGGTCGCGACCGATTTTTTGGCGCATTTGTTGAGCCGCTTCCTTGCCAATCACCGACTGAAAGGCGGCGACCATTTCAGGATAAGGATGGGGTCCAAGGGCAGATCCTAAGCAATAATGAGAATCTTCATAATGAAATGACCAATCCCGCAGTGCTTCATTGACTGCGTCTTTCAAAGTCATACTTCCTTTCTCAACAGCAACAACTTCAGCACCTAAAAGACGCATTCTGCTCACATTGGGAGCTTGCCTTTGCATATCGACTTTTCCCATATAAATGACGCATTTAAGGCCGAGATGGGCGCAAGAGGTCGCCGTTGCTACACCATGCTGACCGGCGCCTGTTTCCGCAATAATCCTCTGTTTGTTCATTTTTTTAGCGAGAAGACATTGCCCTAACGCGTTATTGAGCTTATGGGCTCCGGTGTGTACTAAATCTTCGCGCTTTAAAAAAACACGAGGGCCGCCTATCGCATCGGCAAACCGCTTCACTTCGGTAAGCGCTGTTTCGCGCCCTGCATAATCCTCAAGAATCTGAGCAAATGTGTTTAAAAATGCCGGATCGGAACCATAAGTTTCCCATGCGCCTTGCAGAGATTGAATAGGCGCGATTAAAATTTCAGGCAAATATGCCCCACCGAAGTCTAATTTCTTTTCTTTGATGAGGGAATTTTTAATTGGACAACACACTGTTAACCCCTTCGATAAATTGCACAATTAATTCGCGGTTTTTAGCTCCGTTTTTTTCAACGCCGCTGGACACATCGACGCCATCAGGGCGATAACGCATGATGATCTCTTTCACATTCTCAGGACTTAATCCCCCGGCGATAAACCAGGGTTTGATCAAAGGCGGCAAAAAGCTGCTTGGGACAATCTTTTCTCCGTTTCCGGGTTTACTGCTTTCCATCAAAAGAAAGTCACAATTCGGCCTTAAACAAGCTTCAGGCTCATTGATGAAAATGCGCTTTAAATGTTCAGGGAATTCTGAAGAGAGTTGATAAGCTTGAACAAGTTCGATGCCGAGATAGTGGCATGAGGATTCGATGATGAGAGAATCTGCTGCAACAAAAACACCCACTGGAATTGCTCCATGGCTCTGAGCTGCTTCGACAATCTTCTTTGCTCGCGCAAGTGTCACCGATCTGCGAAACCCTGGTGTTAAAACCATTCCAATATAATGCGCGCCATTTTGAGCGGCAAATGCGGCGATCTCGGGATCTTTCACACCACAAATCTTAATGAGCATGGCGAAGCTCCTCAATTAAAGCTCGAGGGTCGTGCGCTTTAACAAGTGCTTCTCCAACGAGAATGGCGTCGTAGCCGGCTTTTCGCATTTGAGAGGAATGTCCCGCATTGAAGATGCCTGATTCCGCAACTTTGACAATTCCTTTTGCGCAATGAGGAGCGAGCTTGATCGCAGTCTCTAATGAGACATTAAATGTGGAAAGATGGCGATTGTTCACTCCAATGATCTGCGCTCCAGAGACGTGCGCCAAATTCAGCTCGTGGATATCGTGGACCTCGACAAGGGTTTCAAGGCCATAACTTTTAGCGATGCGCACAAATTCGGGCAGACGATCGTTCAAAACTGCAGCGATGAGCAGTACAGCGTGAGCCCCGGCCCTAGCCGTTTCATAGAGCTGTTTTGGGTCGATGATAAAATCTTTGCGGAGTACAGGAATTCCTGGGCAGGCATCAATCACAACTTTTAAATCTTGCAAACTGCCTCCAAAATGCTCCCCATCCGTCAGTACAGAAATCGCAGCAGCGCCCCCCGCGACGTACTGTTTTGCAAGCAAGGCAGGGTCAATAAAAGAGTTCAATATTCCTTTGGAAGGAGATTTGCGTTTGATTTCAGCAATCACACAGAGACCATCCTTTTGAAGTGCCTGTTTCAATCGAATGGGGGCAGGAAGGTTTAAGACTTCTTGCTGCTTCTGCTTTAAAATTTCTCTCAAATAATTAAGCATATTCCCTCCAACGCATTAAAAGCTGATTTGCTTTTTTTTCTCTTAGGTGTTTTTTTGCGATATCAATTCCTTCCATTATCGATTCCGCTTTTCCGTAAAGATAAATAGCAACTCCAGCATTTAAGGCGATGGTATCGGCAAAGGGACTCTCTTTGCCATTAAATGCTTCAATCATTTTATCCGCATTGTAGCGTGCATCCCTACCCTTGAGGTCGTCTAATTGGCAGTAATTCAGCCCTAATTCCACAGGATCGAGGACAAAGCGATGAGCTCCATTTTGGCTCACCTCGATCACTTTTGAGGGGCCCAAGCACGAAAGTTCGTCTAGTCCACAGCCATGGAAAACAAAAGAGCGGCCTGAATTTATACGCAATAGCAGCGATGCAGCGATCTCCAACTGATTTTCATGAGAAACTCCGAGCATTACATGTTGAGCTTGAGCCGGATTCAGCAAAGGTGCGATGAGATTGAACAAGGTATGCGTCCCTAATCCTTTGCGCACTTCCTTTAAATGCAGGAGGGCCGGGTGGAACCGGGGAGCAAACATGAAGCCAATTCCAATCTCTTCAATCGAGCGTTCAATTTGCTCTGGAGCTGCCTGAATATTTATCCCTAAAATGTCGAGAACATCGGCAGACCCGCACAGAGAAGAAACGCTGCGATTGCCATGTTTAGCGATTTTGACGCCGCAGCTGGCCGCAAGGATCGCAGAGGCCGTTGAGATATTGAGCGTATGGGCGCCATCGCCCCCTGTGCCGACGATGTCGAGAACAGGACAATTCACAGAGACGTGGACCATAAGATTGCGCATCTCTTCAATGATGCCAAATAATTCGTCCACTGTTTCCCCTTTGACACGCATCAGCATGAGAAAAGCAGCCGTTTGATAAGAACTGGCGCCGCCTAAGATGGCTTGAGTGGCACATTTACTTTCTTCTGCGGAGAGATTTTCTTGCATGAGGAGTTTTTCAATCGCCTGTTTTAACATACTTTCGTCTCTTTTAGAAAATTGCGAATGATGAGTTCCCCCTGGGCTGTTAGAATGGACTCGGGATGGAATTGCAGCCCATAGCAAGGAAATTCTTTATGTTTGATCGCCATCACAATTTCATCCGTATCTTCCGCTTCAATATTTAGGCAAGCAGGCAAGGTTTTTTTATCGACGATTAGCGAATGATAGCGCCCTGCATGACAAGGGAGCGTAATCCCCTTAAAAATCCCCTGGCGGCGATGAAACACAAGCGATTTTTTCCCATGGAGGATCGCGGGAGCTGAAATCACTTGGCCGCCAAAGGCAACTCCAATCGCTTGATGTCCTAAGCAAACACCAAGGATAGGAATGATAGGCGCAAAGGCGCGGACGACATCGAGGCAGACTCCTGCCTTCTCCGCACGTCCCGGCCCTGGGGAAAGAATGATTGCTTGCGGCTTCAAAGAAGCGATTTCCTCAAGCGTCATGCGATCATTGCGCACGACCTTGACATCCCCTTGAATGCTTGCAATCAGCTGATAAAGGTTATGTGTGAAGCTATCATAATTATCGATGAGCAAAATCATATCACACCTGCCATTGCGAGATGGACCGCTTCGATCACGCCTTTTGCTTTTGCACGGGTCTCTTCTGCTTCTTGCTCAGGATCGGAATCAAAGACAATTCCTGCGCCGGAGCGTACGGAGACAACGCCGTCTTTGATAAAGGCAGTACGGATCACAATGCAACTATCGAGGTTGCCATGATTATCGATCGTGCAGATCGTCCCTCCGTAGAGGCCGCGACGCGATTCCTCGAGTTCATCGATAATCTCCATCGCGCGAATTTTTGGGGCTCCGCTCAACGTCCCCGCGGGAAAAACAGCCTTCAATGCATCTAATTCGTCATATTCATTTGCAAGTTCTCCTTCGACTTGACTCACCAAATGGACCACATGGGGAAACAGGCGCGCTTGCTTTAATTCTTTGACTCGGACCGTACCCACCTTAGCCACAATTCCAAGGTCATTTCTTCCAAGATCGACGAGCATCATATGCTCAGCTTCTTCCTTTGGACTTTGCATCAATTCTTCGATCACCTTCTCATCGTTTTCTCCATTTCTCGGACGTGTTCCTGCAATGGGAGTCGTGTGCAGTTTTCTTTTTTCCACTCTAATCAATCGTTCCGGGGATGAACCCGCAATGGCAAACTCATCTGTTTCCATGTAAAACATGAATGGCGAAGGATTGGCCATGCGCAAAGCGCGATAGATTTCGAAGGGTTTGCCTGGATAGGGACAATGAAATGTGCGAGAAAGCACAATCTGAAAGGCGTCTCCTTTGCGAATGTATTCTTGCGCTTTTCTGATCTTGTCGCAGAATGCAGCATCATTGATGTCTTCGATAAAATCAGAAGGAAGATTGCCTGGGATTTCAGAATATTTAAGTGGAGCTTTTAATTGGTTGCGGATGTCTCGAATTTTTTCGAGCGCCTCCGCGTAATCTTTTTCAGGATCGCCGCTTAATTCCTTAATCACTGAAATAAATAAGCTGCCTTTGAGATGGTCAAACGCAATATGAACAGTATGAAAAAGAAAAAAAAGATCCGGCAAGCTGTGCTTGTCAGGATGGCGATCGGGGATCTCTTCGAACAAGCGAACAGCATCATATGTCGCAAAACCAATAGCACCCCCAACCATCGGAGGATAGTGAGGATTGGAGGGCAAGCGCAAGGTCTTGATCGTACTTCTGAGATGCTCAAAGGGAAAAGATTGACGGACGGAATTGCCACTTTTGCTGACAAATTCTGAATAAGACCCCTTGGATTTGAATTCGGCGAAGGGTTCAATCGCAAGAAGAGAGTATCTGCCCACTTCCTGGTCTTTGATTGCAGATTCTAGTAAGACAGCGCCATCTCTAGCTCTTAAAGCCAAAAAGGCATGGATCGGTGTGATATCGTCGCAGGGAAATTCCTGAAAAACGACAGCTCTTTTCTGATCACGTAAAGCTCGCTTGAATTCCTCGAGGGTAACTTGTCGAAACATATCTGCTTCCCATTTTTCTTTAGGGAAGCTATAAGAGCGCTTCACGCCATTTCTTTCTTCAAGGCTTCCCTAAGGTGACTACTAATGATTTTCAATGCATTGGAACCGCGCGTGATTTTTGAGATGCTGACGCCTAGTTTTTCGGCGATTTCACGTTGAGTCAACTTTTCATCGAGCAGAGCTTTAAGGATGCGAAACCGTTTGGCCATATCCTCCTTTTCTTCTAAAGTAAAGAAAAGATCGAAAAGCTCTTTCAGTTCCTCAATTTTCTTAAAGTCGCTACAAAGCTCAATAAAAGATCGCCAGCCATCCCCTTCAGTCATGAGCATTTCCTTTGCTTTTATGTTTGTAATGTTACAACGGTACATCATTATTGTCAAACTCAGAATCGAAAAAACTTAGAGTTTGGACTAATTTCACTCGCTTCGCTCACGAAATCAGTCTAAATCAGAAGATTTATTATACTTTTAAGTCTTTGATTTCAAAGATCTTATTAAAAATTTCAGGGAGCATGAGAGAAAAAGTCACCCTTTGTTGAGTGGAAGGATGAGAAAAGGAGATCTTTTGCGCGTGAAGGCAAACTCTTTTGATAGGATTAGACACTGCCCGATATTTCTTATCCCCAATAATTGGATGGCCAGCTTCGCTGCAATGCACCCGTAATTGATTCTTACGCCCTGTTTTAGGCTTTAAACGAAGAAGCGACCGGTTTCTGCAAGTTTTAAGAACTTCATAATGGGTGACCGCCAGCTTTCCACTCTGTGAATCATTGGTGGTCCTGACATAATAAAAATCATCCTCCTCGAGAAAGCTTTCCCAAATTCCTTTTCCTAAAGGCATCTCCCCTTCCACAATGGCAAAATAGGTCTTATCCACAAGGTGCTGTTCGAATTGAGCTTTTAAAAGATCCCGTGCTTTTTCTGTATAGGCAAATAACATCACACCTGAAGTTTCTCTATCGAGTCGATGCACAGGATAAACACGGCGATTGTGAAATCGGCGCTTCAAGATCGCATGGACTGTGGCCCGAGCTTCAAAATCGGTGGCGACGCTGAGCAACCCTTCAGGCTTCTCCAAAACAATGACATCAGCGTCTTCATGCAAAATGCGGACCGATCCCCTTAAAAATGTCACTCTAGGACCAATACCTATTTTTTGGCCTGGGACAATTTCTGTATTAGCACGCGTACGACACTGATCATCCACAGTGACACGTCCAGCCTGAAGCCATGACCTCAGAGTGTTTTTAGAGCTGTCAGGGGCTATTTCCTGCAGGACTTCTAAAAGAGAAGTTTTTTTGTCCGCTGTATGCTTCATTGTTTTTGAAATAAAAATTTTAATTTAGGTCTAAAAGTCTCAATGTAGACCAGACACAGTATACCGAAATGAACTCAAGATTTGGGAATTTGGCAAGGAGGCGCCCTGAATTTGAGCCAGCGTATGCGACGCCGAAGCAGCACAACTTGAATAAGTTGTGCGATGCAGGTGGGCTCAAATACAGTGGCTGCCCGACGTAGCCAAAAACCAAATCTTGAGTTCATTTCGGTATATATTTTGCCTCTTTGGAGGAGTTAATTTAAACAGAAAAAGTCACCTTTCTAAATGAGTCGTCCAAATTCTTCTTTTCATGTATAAGGTAAATGAGATATGCATTTCGATGAGGAGACTTAAAAGCTTATGACAAGGGAACGCGGGATTATCAAATGGTTTGACGAGGTTAAAAACTATGGGTTTATTACCCCCGATGGAGGTGGCAAGGATATTTTTTTCCACCGTACCGATTTGGAAACAATCGAGGGGACAATCGAAAAAGGAACACGGGTCGAATACGAGACGGGTTCAGGCGCCAAAGGACCTCAAGCTAAAAAAATCATGGCAGTCCCCAATGATTAGTTTTGCAATTCCCTCTTCATATAAAAAAATGCAAGGAGGCACGCTTGATCAAGTCTTTTGCCGACAAGATGACTGAGAATATTTTTAATGGAATCCACACTCATGTGATCCACAAAGACCTCTCCTCGGATTTGGTAAAAACAGCCGAGCGAAGACTCGATCTGCTCAATTGTGCTGATAACCTAGAAGGCCTACATAAACTCCCCTCTATGAAAGGAGAAGGAGGAGTCAGGGATGGCCGCGGAAAGTATAGTATCCCAATCAGTAAAGAATGGCGCCTGGTCTTTGGTTGGAATGATGGCGCTGAAAATGTCGAAATGAAAAGTTGGTAGAGGAGTTTCTATGTTGCCTAAAAGACGTAAACCCACACATCTGGGTGTGATTTTAATGGAAGAGTTTCTCAAGCCACTTGGCATGACCGTCCGTCAATTTTCCGAAAAACTCGGCGGCGAATGGAACGAGGTTAAAATGGAAGCGATCATTAAGGGCAAAGAAAACCTCTCAGAAAGAAATTTCAGCGAGTTTGCTGCCGCTCTAGATACGACCCCCCAATTCTGGCAACGCCTTCAGAGTATTTATCATCAATGGGAAGAGAACCATCGCCATAACGAAAAAGGCTCTCTCAAACCTTGGAAAAAAGCCCAATAGATCGATTGTGAAGAACCTCCTCAGAAGATCGGAGAGCTATTCAGAACAAAACAGGAAAAAAACTTGTTCTTCAATTCCTTTTGGAATATACATGATCATCTTATATGTCCTGAATTTTCAAGGAGAATTTGATGAAATCGACTAAGGAGAAAGTCAGTTATTGCATTGGACTTGAGACTGCGCGAAATTTGAAACAGCAATTTGCAGATTTGGATCTGCAATGTCTCACTCAAGGATTTAATGATGCCTTATCGGAAACAACCCCGCAACTTACTCAAGAAGAAATTCATTCGGTTCTCGCCGCTCTACGAAACCAAGTGGAGTCCCAGCAACGTCAACATTTTGCTAAAATTGCTGAAGAAAACAAAAAACGCAGTGAAAGCTTCTTAAGTGAAAATAAAAACAAAGAAGGGATGACCACTTTGACCAGTGGACTGCAGTATAAAGTGCTGGCCAAAGGGCAAGCCCCCTCCCCTCATCCCACTCCGCTTGATTTCGTGAAAATCCATTATCGCGGCAGTTTTATCGATGGACGCGTTTTTGACAGCTCCTACCAACGCGGTCAGCCGCACGTCTTCCCGCTTAACCGTGTGATCCCTGGGTGGATCGAAGTGCTTCAACTGATGACGGTCGGCGACAAGTGGCAAGTGTTTATTCCTCCCTACCTTGCATACGGAGAAATGGGCTTCGGCCAGGAAATCGGTCCCAACATGGCCTTAGTTTTCGAAATCGAACTCCTCAGCATCAATGAGAAATAAAAAGAGCACAGAGAACTCTTCCTCTGTGCAATGTTTTTTTCTCGATGTCTCTTCTCTATGTTTTAGAGCCTTGCTGTTGATAGATCGATCACTGCGACACGTCTAACCAATTGTTTATCTCGACTACATTCTGCAAAGCTTTTAAAAGATTCACTATTAAGCAACGCAATGACCGAATTGTCCATTTTTGTAGTAGTAGATCCTTCAGGATAAACCTCATATTCCATGGAATTCCTTGCAGGGGTTTGGACACAAAAAGAGAGTTTTTGATTTCTGAAAAGCGGCTGATATTCCTCTTTTTTCTCGTCGATTAAAACCTTCGTACTCCCAAGTACTTTCACTCCGTAAATCATATTTTCATTTTCTTTCAATCCCATCTCAAACCACTGAAAAGAACGAATGTCTTCAAACAACAAAGAATGGATGAGATTTTTGTCCCAGGTTTTGTTCCTATCGAAATAGGTACAGACAAGTTCATGAATGCGGTGGGATTCTGTCGGTCGTAATTCGATAAACTTGCTCGCAGATTCAGACACTCTTTTGTCTGCGTAATAAAGCAAGATCCTGCAAGAATTCTCAGGTTCAGACTTAAAAATTGAAGCTAAATAGGATACCATCATTGCCTCCGGTATAAAATCCGTTTGAAGAAGATGTTCATAAAGTCCCTTTCTTGTCAAATTCCCAACTTTTCAAGCCGCAAAGACGCGGAGAAAACAGATTGACAGAGCAGGTAATAGATGCTGCAATCGAGGTTCATCGAACATTGGGTGGTCCAGGGTTGTTGGAGAGCTTATATGAAGAGGCCCTATATCAGGAATTAAGGGTTGTTAACGATTTATAACCTCCGCGGCTCTGCGTCTTTGCGTTGATCCCCTGCCGACTGTGTTCGTACAGGCGTTACAGGGGGCTAAAAAAACCAATTTTTGAAGTTTCTTCAGTATACACCCACTTTTCAAGTTGTTTGGGTATGCCGCGCTTCTTCCAATAATCCTCTCCGTAATCGTAGCAAAGCTGTGTCCCCGCCGAGATGAATTTTGGAGCATAGAGGATGACGTGAATGAGGCCATCGCAATAGGTTGAAACAGGTTCAAGATTGGGTTCAAAACTGTGATTGATGAAACGCGTATAATTACCGAAATCTTGAGCATCGATCACATAACCGCTGCTTCTTCCTTCTCCAATATTATAATCAAAACAATAGTGGTTCTTCCACCTTCCGCAAAAAAATCGCTTGCGAAGGATGCCTGTGTATTCGCCAATGTAAGCTTGGGCAGGAATATCGACGTTAGTCCAAACTCCGTAACCAATCTCTTCATCGATCCAAGCAATTGTCAAATCAAGAGGGATATTTCCACGGATTCCTTGAGCATGGTAATCGCCTAACCATTTTTGACGTGAAGTTATCCATCCTTTGCGGAGTGCCTTGGCACAACGTTTTTCGATTTTTTCTTGAGTTTTGCTATCCTTAAATCCAATCGAACACAAATAACCTATTTTAAAGAGGGAATTGCAGAACTCCTCACCAGCAAAAAATCGATGATTTTGGCACCTGTTGCCAGAACCCGCACAGCGGGTTCGGTTGGCGGCGGCGAAAGCATACTTGAATAAGTGGCTGCGAAGACACGAGAAGGTCCGGGGAACCTTCGCAGTGCAAAGCAGGTGAGCGGAAGAGCGAACCGGGGCCGAAGGCAGCCGCAGCCAAGGCAACAGGTGCCAAAAGCGCGATTTTATGCGGCGAGGAGTTCTGCAATTCCCTCTAAAAACAGCCTCGAAATCTTTTGGAGAGTGAATCGAAATAGTGCTCTTGTCCGGGGCGATCACTTTTAAGGGCATAAGCTTCCTTTCTGGACAATTTATCCCGACTGACTTTATTAAGAAGTTATACTGCGCCCAGTATATCAGAAGAGGAATCTGTTTTGCAATTTCCCCATAAAAAAATCTATCTCATTCGACATGGCGAAACCGAGTGGACTTTAAATGGGAGGCACACGGGGCTAACGGATATTCCTCTGACAAAAAATGGGGAAATGCAAGCGGAACTGCTGGGAATGCGGCTTAAAGGTCACGCCTTTGAGACGATTTTAACAAGCCCCTTACAGCGAGCCGCAAACAGTTGTGAAATTGCAGGGTTTCTAAAAAAGGCAAGACTCGATTCAGACTTGCTTGAATGGAATTATGGAGAATTCGAAGGGCTAAAAACAGAAGAGATCCATAAAAAAATGCCGCATTGGAATATTTTTTCCAACGGGGCTCCAGGGGGTGAAAGCATTGCTGATGTGAATGCAAGGACAAATCGGGTGTTGACAAAGATCCAATCTCTACATGGAGATGTTGCGCTATTTTCTCATGGACATTTCTTGAGGGCCCTTGCAGCTAGGTGGCTGCAGTTAACGGCACAGGAAGGTCGGCTATTCGCTTTGTATCCGGCCTCACTGTCAATCTTAGGATTTGAACGCGATGCTCATGTTTTAACTCTATGGAATGATATTTCTCATTTGAAAATTCAAAATAAATAAAAAATTTAACCCGTGGGTTATACCGCGCTCCGTCAGGTTTTGTGAATTTGGACTGGCTGTGGCTTTGCCCAATCGATCCTCTTCCTCAGTCATAATAATGTTTATAAAAAGTTTTACCAATGAGTATCAACGTCATTTCAAAGTGGAACTTCGAGCAGGAAGAATCCGCGCTTAAACAGCTGAAAACCAATCACATAAATCAAATGTTTCCTTAAATTCGTTTTAAGTTTATACTATTCAAATTCTCAAACTTTAACTGAATTACAAAAAAAGACTCACTGTTTTAATTAAAAAATGTTGCTGCGAATTAATTTTAATTAACGAAAAAAATAATTAAACAAATATTAAAATTGATTTTCCACGGAAAATAATATACAATTGAAGCAGTAAATTAAAAATGGTAATGCTATGACAATACGAAATCCCAGTTTAAATTACACAATTAATCCGAACTTCAGGTCCAACAATCCTGTAGTCACGTCGCCTCCCACTCTTAATCCCCATCGACCTGTTGTCACTACTCTTCCATCCGTTTCTCCTCTATTGTCCCAAATCAACCCAGAAGCTCAACCTCGCATAGATGCTTACCGAAGAGCTGCGATTGAAGCTTACCAGTCTTCAGCAGAAATCGGAAAAAAAACGGAATCGATTAGACATCTCATTTACGATCTAGACAATCTGAATATCGACAATAAAATCTTTGTCGAATCCCTTAAACAGCACATCGGAATGGGCTTTTTCAAAAAGGTTTGCGAAGAGATTGCTTTTGGAATTGCAGGAAACCGAAGTGCGCAAACGGGCGAAGAACTTTTAAAGCGAAACTTTCGTGACATTTTGCGTATTAAAGACTACAACGGACGAAGCCTCCTCCATCAAATCGAAGCCTATTATTCTTACCAGCAAGAAAATTATCGAGGAATTGGAGAACTCAATAGTCTTGGCGAAATTTTAGAAAAACGTGCTGATCTTACTCAAAAAATAGACCGGCTCCCTGGATTGCTCATCACCAAATGGATTGAAGAGGCTGCAAAACTCAAATTACAAGCAATCAAAGCTCTCGAGAGTCTTCCAGGCTCTGCAAAAGGCGCAGTGTGCACGAAAATTTACGAGCTTGATGGCGCTGGTCAAAGGGAAAATGACTACGGTTACAAAACAGCTCTTGAAGGGATTCAAAAACTGCTTCTCCATAAAGGAGCATGCCCTATCAAGGATGGAATCGCAGCTTGTTCTCAAAATGCCACCAAGGCGCCAACACTGACCACCACTTATCTGCATGCTGAAAGTATCCAACCCAGCGATTCTAAAGCGACTATGCTAGAAATTAAAAAACTTTACGAACTGGCAGATTTGAAGCATTTTTTAAATGACCCTTTTAAATATAACGACTTCCTCGTTGCTAAATATCTGCGTTTAAGCCCCGATGTAAAAAAGCTAATCGATGAGTCGATCTGGCTGGCTTGCCACAAACCTTCGGAACTGGGATTTAGTGAAAATCTCGTCTCGCGCAATGTTAAGATTCTTCGCAAAGTTAAGAACCAAAAAAACGAAGACATTATTTCTCAATTGATTGTGCATCAACAAGAAAAAATTAAAGGCCAAAGACGATTAAGTGAAGCAGAATCGTTTATTACTGCAACCACAGGTAAGACCCCCCATCCCCATCAACTTCTCAATCTTTTCAATGATTTAAGCGACAAAGCCAAAGAGGACCTTCGCACGCGCGTTTGGAAAAGAGACGGCGGTGAGCATAATCCTGAAGTTTGCGGCTACAAGGACTTTTTCGGCAACGGCAAATGGGGTCTTTATGGAACACGTAAAATTGAACACGATCCCCACACTCTCTTCTTAGGATCGCCATTTCCTGTTCTTCTAGCGTATTTTAACGATTTGAAAGAGAAACTGAACAAAGCAGATTCAGAATTGTTACAAGCTCTTGAAGCGGCTAAAGCACTACCATGGGACCCCATCGATGCCTCGACTTCAAAACTAGAGCGTGAACAGGATCTCATTCGCTACCTACCGCCACATTTGAAAGTCGCTTATGTGACACCTGAATTGAAGGGAGGGCCGAGTATTGGGGGGTTGGGGCCAGCACTCGACGGAATAATCCAAGCATTCGGAGTCGATGATGCACGAGTCGTCATGCCTTTATACCGTAAAGCATCCCAGGATCCAAATGCAAGCGGTCCGATTCCTAACAACATTTTTCAATCTTTAAGGCCCAAACAAAAATATGAAGTCGAAGTGGATGGGATAACCCACCGCGTTTATAAAACAAAGGTGAATGGAATCAAATGCTATTTTATCGATGATCCCGAACTCCTTTGGATCCCTCCAAAAGAAGATGGCTGTTCCGGCAATTTTTACGAAGGTAATGATCTGTATGTAAGACGTCGCTGGATAGTTTTCCAAAGCGCCGCTGCAGAACTTGTCTACAAGTTTAGTAAGAAAAATAACAATCCCGTTCAGCTTGTCCATGCCCATGATGCTCAAACAGGACTTATCCCCAAGTTCTTAGCTGCACGTCATCCTGAAGAATGGGAACGCGGTGAAACACCTGCCACAATGTTCACTTTCCACAACAATCAAGAACCGATGGTTTACAACACTGAAGAAACAATGCAGGTCCTAGAACAGCATGGACTTCCAAAAATAGGAGTAAATTCCCTTATGGAAGCCCTTAAAGATGCCGATATGGTGACAACTGTTTCTGAAAATTATGGAAAAGAAGCTCAGACGGGCACCTTCGGCAATGGAATGCAAGACGCCGTTAAGAAGGCTGCTCTAGAAAACAAGTTTGCGGCATTTCCCAATGGTAATAACAATGACTGGAATCCTACAAAAAATGAGCAATTGCGATTCTGGAAACCTGTACTCGATGTCAATAGAACACAGCCCACCATTGATCTGCGTTTTGGTCCAAATTCTCCTGACTTAGCTGATAAGATTAAAATGAATCAGCAGGAGTTTTGTGCCTATTTAAAGGGTTTACCTTATGACGACCCCGCCTATGCAGATCTAGATCCTGAAAAGCCAATCGCGACGTACTTAGGGCGTTATGATTGGAGCCAAAAAGGCATCGATAAGCTCTTTATGATCATGGAGGAAACTCTTAAAAACGGCTGCCAATTTATCTGCATTGGAACTGAACCAGGCCATCACGATGCTAGAAAAGCACTCGAGCGCATGAAACAATATGCTAAAGATCTCGGCAAGAAAGGCGTATTGATCCTTGAAGACCGAAAAGACAAGGAGGGAAAATACAAATACCAAGGCGTCTTCGGAAGCCTTCTCCGTGCTGCTACTTCCATGCCGATTTTCCCATCGAAATATGAACCCTGCGGACTTGTCCAGGGCGAATTTAACCGCTTTGGCAAAAAAGTCATCGCAACAAGAACAGGTGGATTTATCGACACTCTAAAAACAGAAGGTCCAGATGCCAACGCTTATCTCTTCAAACGATGCTCAGACTGGGAATCTGCTGAACAAGATCGTGAGATCATCGAAACACTTAAAGTCGCCCTCGCAGATGCACAAGCGATGCAACAAGCCTTATATCATGGCGATGCCAGCGCTCAAAAACCTTATATCGACTCCATGCGTGCCATTATGCGCAATGCGCTAAGATCCACATGGGAACAAACTCCTGATGGCTCTTTGAGTCCAATCCTCCGCCTTTACCTCGTTATGGCCAAGGCTTTCAAAAGGAGAACAGAACGCAGCCACATAGACATCGGGGACCTCAAAACACTCAAAGTATAACGCAAATGATCAGATGATGCTTGCCATTTTTTTCTAAATCATTATTCTAGAGATTTAAAAAAACATACTCCGATTAGCTCGAACGGATATCTTCTCATGTCTATTGCTTGGATTTTTCTTTTGCTGGCTGGATTCTTTGAAATCTGTTTTACAATTGCTTTGAAATTTAGCCAGGGCTTCTCTCGCGTAATTCCAAGCATTATCACCGTCATTTTTATTGTCCTGAGCTTTTTTTCCGTCTCTCAAGCAATGAAAACCATTCCCATTGGGACTGCGTATGCTGTTTGGGCAGGAATTGGTGCAGCGGGTACGGTCGTGTGCGGCATCATCTTTTTTGGGGATTCTTATCACATCATCCGCTTAGTCTCTATTTTTCTCATCATCATTGGCATCATTGGTCTAAAACTTGCCCATGTCGACTGATCCATAACTCCTGCTTGTTTCACTGTTCGCTTCCCAAAATATGCCCAATGAGTTAAAACCAATTTTTAATCCAAAAATTGAGGGGCAAATATGCATATTGTACGCACATTCGGCCATTTAGTAGGCGGCACTTTGCTCATTGCGGGAACAAGCATTGGAATCGGAATGCTGGCGTTGCCGATTGCCACAGCCAGTGGCGGCTTCATCCCTTCACTTTTCGTTTATCTCATCTGTTGGATTTTCATGTTATTTACAGGGCTTCTCATTGTAGAAGCCTGCATTTGGATGCCTAAAGACGCGAATTTGATCACTTTGTCCTCGCGCCTGCTCGGTAAGTGGGGAAAAGTGATCTGTTGGATTCTCTATCTTTTTCTTTTCTCCTGTCTTATGATCGCGCACGTTGCCGGCGGCGGGGGGATCGTCTCGAGTTTAAGTGGTGGGGCAATTCCAGGTTGGCTGGGAACAATTGTCTATGTCTTAATTTTCTCCCCCATCATCTATTTTGGAGCCTTATGGGTAGACCGCTTAAATCTTATGCTCATGGTAGGAATCGCGATTACCTATCTCCTTTTTGTTTCCTCTTCGGTAACCTATGTCACACCTTCTTTGTTGACGCATATGAATTGGGGACGGGTGTGGTGGGCTCTTCCCGTTGTTTTTATCGCATTTGGATATCAAAGTTTGATCCCGACATTGTTCAACTATATGAACAGAAATGTTCCAAAGGTAAGACTTGCACTCATTATCGGAACGACAATACCTTTAGTGATCTATCTCATTTGGGAACTTCTTATTCTTGGAATTATCCCTCTTGGAGGAGATGGCGGTCTGCTTCAAGCATTAAAAAAGGGTGAAAACGCTGTCAACCCCTTAAGCCATTACATCCATAATCCCACCCTCTTGACCATTGGCAGAGCGTTTGCATTTTTTGCGATGACAACATCTTATCTGGGCATCTCCATGGCATTCGTGGATTTTTTGCTCGATGGCTTAAAGTTGCCGAAAAGAGGAATGCACAGGGTCGTCCTATGCGTCGTCATTTTTTTCATTACTTTATTGATCACTTTGATTAATCCCCATCTCTTTATCAGCGCCCTGAACATCGCTGGAGGGATCGGAATCGCCCTGCTTCTAGGAGCCATGCCTATTTTGATGGTCTGGGCGGGAAGATATTATGAAGGGCATTCTTTAATGCATCAGCAACTGCCTGGGGGAAAAATCACTCTATCGATCCTGCTAATCTTCATCGTGTTCGAACTTTGCATGACAGTTCTATCCGGAATTTAAATTTCTCCAGCGGAATGAAGAAGACGGTTCATTAACGCGGTCTGAGCGCGGAGCTCTTGGTCGCAAAGAATGAGGATTTCCTGATATTTTTTTTGATCGGCTAGCCTTAAAAGAGAATAGAACTCTCGAGTAGAAAGAAGGTAAAAATCAACGCGGTATAATTCTGCGGAAAAACTCCGAAGTGAAAGCAGCATACGTGGCAAAGAACTCGGAAATTCGTCGAGATAATGTTTGATCTCTTCCAATGTCTGGAACAATTTCACTGCAGCCTTGGGAGTATAGTGACGGTGTTTCACCCCAGGTGACATTGCAGGGCCGCGATCATTTGACGGGATCATGACAGCTCGTCCAAGAGCGTGTTCAATCTGCTCTTTAGTAATCGCACCTGGACGTAGAAGAAAAGGAGTTTCACCAAGTAAGCTGATCACTGTAGATTCGATACCAAAATCTGTCTTGCCTCCTTCAATGACGGCGGCAATCTTCCCTTCAAAATCCTCAAGAACATGGCTTTCTTGCGTCGAGCTAGGCTTTCCTGAGAGATTGGCAGAAGGGGCAACTAGCGGCTCCCCGACAAGCGAAATGAGCTTTAAAGCGATCGGATGCGAAGGCATCCTCAAAGCAATCGAATCCAATCCTGCTGAAACTATCGGCGAGACCTTGTCATTGCGTTTTAAAACCAGAGTCAGGGGTCCAGGAAAAAAAGACTGAGCAAGAAGATAGAAAGAATCGGGAATCTCTGAGGCAATTTGAGCGACTTGTTCCAAAGAGCTAATGTGGGCAATCAGAGGATTATCTATAGGACGGTTTTTAGCCTTAAAGATGGATGCGATTGCAGAAGGATTGAAAATAGCAGCCCCCAGACCATAAACCGTCTCAGTGGGAAAGGCAACAAGGGCTCCTTGTTTAATGAGCTGAGAGGCGCGATGCAATTCGTGGGAGCTTAGGCGCTCCGTTAGGAGTGGCGTCTCCATCTGTTTGCATCAACTCCCCAATATCCAGAAGAAGCCAAAAGTAAGCACAACTTTTGCTCCTAGAGCAATCACCAAACTGCCAAAATGCCGATCGACAAAAGCTTTGATTTGCGTCCCCCAGCGCTGCATCGATTCAGCGATAAGGAAAAAGCGCAGCGCTCTGGCAAAAAAGATAGAGATAAGATATCCGGTAAGAGAAACTTGGCAAAATCCAGCTGAAATTGTCACCGCTTTGAATGGGATTGGCAAAAAGCTTCCAAAAAAGACTGCAATAT
This sequence comes from uncultured Verrucomicrobiae bacterium, assembly GCA_963718565.1. Classification (GTDB taxonomy): domain Bacteria; phylum Chlamydiota; class Chlamydiia; order Chlamydiales; family Rhabdochlamydiaceae; genus CAJCIW01. The sequence goes on along the minus strand of OY970364.1, from coordinate 583,095 downwards.
ATTCGTGAGCATCATAGTGATTGACGAGTCGATTGAAAAAGTCTTTAGAAATCAAGTGCTCAGTGACAAATTGGCCGACTGTGTCCCAGAGCAAATATCCAATTCCATAGCCGATCAGCCCAATGACAAGCGAGGATAATGTCGCCACTGCTGCGTAAATCATCCGACGCTGAGGATTATGCATGCAAAAAAGCATTAATAAAGCGTCCATGGGCAAAAAAAGAAACATCTCCAAGAAAAAAATTAAAGCCAACCACAAGGGCGCAAGCGGTGAAAAAGCTTTTTGGCAAGCCCATGCATACACCTTTCTTGCTGGTTTCATAAAAATTGCCTCATATTTTCCCCACAGTATACTTTTACAACTTCTCAAAGTCAAGGTAAAGAAGGGGAGTATAATTTATCGCAAGTTATATTAATGTAGCGCACAAATTCCTTCCTTGCTTATAATCTTTAGTTAAAACTGACACGATTATATAGGGAGTTTTTTTAATGAAAGTTACTGCAACGATCGTTTTTGTCTTCGGTCTGTTAATCGCACTGGGAGGAATTATGGGCTATGTCAAGAGCGGCTCACAAGCATCGCTGATTTCTGGCAGCCTATTTGGAATCACTCTAGTCGGATGCGCTTATTTTATCTCCAAAGGAAAGATCGCTGCACAATATGTGGCTCTAGCGTCGACTTTCCTACTCGATGGAATTTTTACTTACCGCTTTGCTAAAACTTTACATTTTTTTCCTACAGGGTTCTTGAGCCTCGCTAGCCTTGCTGTTCTCATTGTGGTCGCTCTGAAAATTCGCAGGACGTTGAAGCTTAGATAACCTGAGTTTTGCAATTCCCTCTTTGAACTGATTTCGCGAGCGAAGCGAGTGAAATTAGTCCAAACTTTAGTTTCAATGTACGTCCTTAAAAACTCATGGCAAAAGTTGAAGACCATTTTGATCCATGCCTGATTGAGATCGATAAATGCAAAGCCTGGCATGGATCCAAATGACATTCAGTGCTTGCCATAGGTTTTTGAGGACGTACGTTTCAATGGTCTCCTGCATAATAGGGTTCGACGTGGACGATCACATCGCGAACAGCTGACCATTCTTTTTGAATTTCCGTGCGTACTCGTTGCGTAAGTTCATGGGCCTTTTCAACGGACAGATCCGGTGAAACTTCGATATCGATACTGACATGAGCATCGGGACCATAGAGCTGAATCCGAATTTTTTCCGTACCCAGAACTCCCCCGACACGCATTGCTGCAAACTTAACTGTATCGAAAAACTTCTGGGGCGGTATACGATCGAGGAGTTGATTGATGTTATTTTTGGCGGCATAAATTCCAATCCCTATCATCAGTAAGGCGATCACAGCAGCCCCAAGATGATCGCACAAGGCGCTGTATATTGGAAAATAGGCTGCAAATATTAATGCGACCATGGCAAATAGACAATTCAAGGCATCGATTCGATAATGAACAGCATCCGCCAGCAATGCAGGACTGTTTTGTTTTTTTCCAGTCCGCTTAAGTTTTTGGTAGGAAATTTCTAAAAGAATCATGGCCCCCAATGGAATTAGCCAGGTAAAAGGCGCAATGACTTTTCCTTGGGGTTCCGAAGAGATAGCAAGCAACTGTTGAATGAACATCGCTCCCCCAAGAACAGCAAGCAACAGACCTAATTGCAGTCCTGCAATGGGCTCAAATCGCCCATGCCCAAAAGGATGCTCTTGATCGGGAGGCTTGTCAGCGATCTTAACAAAAAAAATCAAAAATAAGCTCGCAGCCACATCGAAAAGACTGGACAATCCATCTAACAGCAAAGATGAGCTGTTCAAGAGGGCAAAGCCAACCAGTTCAGCAATGATGATCAAGCAACGTAGGATTATCCCGCGGCGCGCAGTGACTACTATTTGTCGCCGGCGCTCTATGCGATTTTCACTGACGCTTTCGGGAAGCGGGACTGACGGAGGAAATTTAGACATTTTATCAATAATCGCCCTTCTCGCGGCCTTTTGATCCTCTGCTGCGTCGCCTACTTCCTCAAGTATGTCTCGCAGCAGAGGATCAAAAGGCCGCGAGAATCATCGATTTTTTCAGGTGAAACAGGCTACGCAAGCTGTCTAATGCATTGTATCACAGCCTGTCGCGTCATTATAACGCTTAGCGACTTTTGCCCAATCGATATTATCAAAGAAGGCGCTTATATACTTTCCCCGATCCAAGCCATATTGAGTAATGTAGGCATGTTCAAAGACATCCATAACTAGCAATGGGCTTCCTCCGGAAAGGTGTCCGAGGTCATGTTCGTTAATCCACGTATTGAAGAGACGCCCCGACTGAGGATCGCGATATAAAATTACCCATCCAATTCCGCGAATGAGCCCTGTAGAGGTGAAACTCTTTTTCCATGCATCGTAAGAACCAAAATCCTTGACAATGCGTTGAAATAACGCAGCAGACTTATCTAACGGTTCATGTCCACCGAGATTTTCAAAATAGAACTCATGCAATCGCATTCCATCCCATTCCCATCCTAATCGACGTTTTAAAGCGCCATAATCATACGTCTGATCGCGATCTTGCAATTCGAGTTCCTTGAAACGGCTAAGTAAGAGATTCGTATTCTTCACGTATCCTTGATAGAGTTGAAAATGCATTTTTAACAACGCATCGGTAAAACCTGGCATTCCATAAAGATATGAATAGTCCTTTGCAAGATATTCTATAGAGGTAGGAGTTGGTTTCGTTTTCACAGTTTGCTGTGCATCTTGAGCAAAAAGAGGAATAAAAATGATCACCAGCATCGATGGTAGGATATACCGGAAGTAATTCAAAAGTTGGAATTTTGGCAAGGCAGCTGCGTAAATTTTTTGTCTGGAGCGAGCGGCCATTGTGCAAGCACAAGGCGCGAGTGAAGACAAAAAATTTACTGCATAGCTAACGCAGCCAAAAGCCAACTTTTGAGTTGCTTTCGGTATACATTTGAATTTCATTTTTTCCTCCTGTGATAAATTTAAGATTGAATTCAGATATACCAAAAATATACTTTGCAACATATGAAAATTTTTTAGTGGCAATGCTAAGAGAGTGTCTTCAAATTAACAAACAAATTGTTTCGCATTGATTGTTATTTGTAATAATAGCAAAATAAAAACGGCGGACATTAATAACTAAGTAAAATAAATGACAGCAACAAATGCAAATATTGGAATTCACCATTTAGCGTCGACAAATCAAAATTCTTTTTCCCCTATTACTCCTGCAACTTCAAGTAAAATTTCCAGTACATCTCAATTATATCTAGGCTCAGGATCTACTGATCTTCCAGGGATAACAAAGCTTCTTTATTCTCCCTATGGATTTGCCCAAAGCGCTAAGGCGATGGTCAAAGCTGAAAAAATCAATGACTCGGAAGGAGTTCTTGAAAATGGGTTGAAATTGGTCTCAACCCCTCTAAATTTTTTAAGCTCATTAGCGCAGTTAGCTCGGTATGCTCTTCAGGGAGGCATCTATTTTAAAACTCTTTCCGCAACTTTTAGACATTCCCTTGTTCCTTTATCGGCATCTATTTCTATGGTGGGGCTCGGCGTTTGTTTTATAGAAGGAATTCTTGAGACCTACGGACTCATTAGAACGGCTCAATTTTATTCTGAGCAATATCCTTTTGAATTAGAGCGTTTAAACGAAATATTTAAGTTGACCGACCCCATGGAACGCCGAAAACAGCTTTTAGAATTCTTGGAAAAGTTTTTGAGAACATCTGATTTACCGACTCAAGTAAAAAGTGAAATTGAAACTTTCTTAGAAAAAAAAGACTATTCAAACGAAGAATTTTCCATATTGTCAGCAAATCTTTTGGAACAAATCGAAAAAAATGTTTATTTAAAAAAATTGCAACAACTCCAGAAAACATATTTACAAGTTTCTCCCGAAGAAATAAACGGAATCGATCGTTTTGTTCAAAACAAATTTCACAATCTATCCCCTATTGAACAACAGAAAAAGAAGGAAAATATTATTCATGCAGAATTGAATACGAGAAAAAATGATTTAATCCGTCGTGTCCAGCCTTGGCTAGCAGATGAGATCAGCCAAAATGCCCCTGAAGTGATCCAGAATTTACAAAGTACCGATTCCATAAAAAGCAGAGAAGCTAAAGGAAAAGCAGCCGAAATCTTTCATCAGATTAAAACGCAGTCACAAAAAAATCTGCTCATTCATGGAATCGGCCTTGCTGCCGTTGTGCTCACTATGGTCGGCTTGATTCTCGGCCATATAGCTTGTCCTTATTTAATCCCGTTTGTCATTATAGCTGTCGGCGGAAGCTTAGCTTTGGCACGCTGTTATCTCCATGCGGGATTGATGGACTCCAAAGGCTGGGAATTCAAAATCGAGAATTGCATTCCTGCGTGGATTAAAGCTCTCTTAAAAAAACAGAAAAAACAGAAAGTAGACCAACCTATTTCTATAACATTGAACCTTAAGCCTATGCGTCGCTATTCATCCTCTTCCAATCCTCGCTTAAACTTTACGATGACAGTCCCTCTAGGTGTATAAAGGGTACTTAAGCTGATTTTTCCATAACATCAGCAAATCTCCCAATTCTTGAAATGAACGATTTGTCAGAGAAGGATCATCGTCATAGTATTGCCATTTCCCCTCGTAATGAACAAGTGTGAGATCGCAGAATTTTTTGTTGGACTGAGAATATGTCAAAGTGAAGCATTTGACCGGGTTTTTGAGTTGTTCACACAGTTGCTGCTCGAGGATGTCGGAAAAATGATCCTTCCGAAACAAATAAGTACCGATTGGCTTATCAAACAAAAGCTCTTCCGCACCCATGCGATCGACGTGATGCCATGCATCGATGAGAATACTTCTATCGACATGAGAGACACTGCCATCAATGGTCAGTTTAGTCAATACAGACATTTTAGTGGCCAGATCGCTGGGACCCTTTAAATTTTGACAGATGCTATTGAGCATCTTCATCGTATCCCGTACAATGTTGAAGGCAATTGGAGTGAGGTCATCACATCGAAATCCTTTGAGGGGGACCTCCCTTTCTTCGATGAGAAAGATGATTTCACCTGCTTGAGGATCGTATCTATAAGAGATGTCCACAGGCTTCCATTCTTCTTTAGCTAAAAAAAGCGATTCCTTTGTAACCTCAGCAAATAATAGCTGTCCTGTCTCCCGATTTAACCAAGCCTTGAAAATTTTTTCGGAAGGAATAGGCGGATGTTGAAATTTCCGCTTGGATCTACGCAGTAAGTTCAAAAAAAGCTCAACATTTTGACGCACGGGTACATCTAGGATCTTGAACCGCATAAAATAACCTTGCCGCAGAACAGCTGTTAAATCACTTCCTTCTTAATCTTTATTGTATCAGTGACAATAAAAAATTTTAAGCAAATTTCAGTGCAATTTAAAAAAGAACCTGTACTATTTGTTCAAAAAAGGAGAAAAAAATATGGAACATCCATTTGAGAAAGAAGTCGAAAAAGTGCGTAAAAATGATTATTCCATCCATCCCTTAATTCTAAACCGATGGTCGCCACGGGCAATGACAGGCGATGAAATGACAGAAAAAGAGCTCATGGCCCTGTTTGACGCTGCGCGATGGGCTCCTTCCTCTTACAATAATCAACCCTGGAGATTTCTTTACGCCAGAAAAAACACCCCTTCCTGGACCCTATTTTTCAACCTGATGGGTGAATTTAATCAAGGATGGACAAAAAACGCTTCTGCTTTAGTCGTGGCAATTTCTGCAAAAAACTTTGAACATAACAATAAACCTGCGCAAACCCATAGTTTTGACACTGGAGCAGCATGGATGGCCTTAGCTTTAGAAGGGGCTTGGAGAGGATATGTCGTACATGGAATGGAAGGCTTTGACTTTGAAAAAGCTAAGAAAGATTTGACCGTTCCAGATGATTACCAAGTGGAGGCCATGATTGCTATTGGCAAGCGAGCCCCCATAGGTCAACTTCCTCCCGATCTTCAAAAAAGGGAAGCGCCGAGCCCCAGAAAACCTGTAGAAGAGATCGCTATTGAGGGCAAATTCAAAAAGGTATAAAAAAAATCGAGCAAGCCCTGTACTTGCTCGATAACTTAGATGGGATTAGGCACCACTAGCGTCGTAGCCTATTTTACTCATCAGGGGCTACTACTTGCGAGCTGTAGATCTTTTAGATCGGCGAGTTCTGCGAGCTTTTGTTTTTCTAGCAGAAGCTTTTTTAGGTCTACGAGCTGTTTTACGAGAAGTTGATCTTTTTTTAGCCATAATATCCTCCTTGTTTGGATACATAGGACTTAAGATTTAGCTTTATCCCTCACGGGGGGGCTTTACATCCATTCATATCCTACAATTCTTAATATATAATAAAGACAATTTAATTTGAAAAAAAATTTTAAAAATGATTGATTATAACTTTTAAACCAACACGAATAAAACATAATTAGAAGTATATTTTTTGGCCAATTTTAAGATTAAAAAATCGCTAAAAATTAATAATCACTTCCACGAAGTTTAATTAATTCCTGAGCTCTTTTTCTAGTAATAGAATTCTGATGTTTTTCTTTTAATTTTTCAGACAATGGATTTTTAATTGTTGGCTTAATTCTTAAGATTCTAGACTGGGTTATCATTTCCTAAACTCCTTGATATCGCAATTCAACTAATTGAATTCGAAAAATTATTAAGTGGTAATTTTGAATATATACAACGACGTATTTATGATGAAATAATTTTTTTGAAAAAATAAGCAAATAATCATTACAAAATGATACTCAATAGCTTAAGAAGGAGTAATAGAGAGAGGTCTAACTTCAAAGACAATGTTTATTTAATAATAACATCGATTGATTTTATCACATCGCCTTGTTCAATTTTCTGAATCACATCGAGGCCGCTAATCATTTGTCCAAATACAGTATATTCACCATCAAGATAGGGGATCTTTTCAAGCGTAATATAAAACTGCGACCCGCTAGACCTTTTCTTAGGATTGACGTTATCAGGAAGGCGTGCCCAAGCAAGCGCTCCTTGAGCGTGAGGTAACTTAATTTCAGCAGGGACAGTATATCCAGGCCCTCCCCTTCCCGTCCCCTCGGGATCCCCCCTTGAATGACAAAATTGGGAACAACACGGTGGAAGGTCAACCCATTGTAGAATCCACCTTGGGCGAGCTGAATAAAATTAGTCACTGAGAGTGGGGCTTCTTGGGGATTAAGTTGACAGGTAATGTCTCCTTTGGAAGTGTGGATAATGGCTTGATAGGCCTTTCCTTGTTCGAAAACCAAAGGTTTTGCCGGCTCATTAAATTGCATTCTCTCCTCTCCAGCGGTTAAATTCATACAAATCAGTGGGACAGAAATCAATGAAAGTCCAAAAGCAATCTTTTTTGCAACTCTAAATTTCATCGGACACCTCCAAACATAGCACCCCTTTGAAAAATCAACGCCTCAAGTTTATACCGAAGCAACAGATTTAAGATGACGTTAAGAGATCAATGTAACTCGATAAGAATTTTACATCAAGAAGTGATGCAAATCGATACCCGCACAGCGGGTTTGATTGGCGGCGGCGAAAGCCTACTTGGATAAGTAGGAGAGCCGCCGCCAAGGCGACAGGTGCCAAAAGTGCGATTTTATGCGGCGAGGAGTTTTGCAATTCCTTCCTTAGACTACCACTTTTTTTCAGGGTTTTGTTGTGGCTTTTGCTGTGGCTTTTGTTGAGGTTGTTGAGGTTGCCATTTATTGGGATTTGGGTTTTGTGGCTGCTGAGGTTTATTTGGTTGCTTCATGATTTTGCTCCATTGAAAAATTTTACTGAAGGAAGCCGGCAAAGCAACTATACTCTGCCTTATAATTATAAATTAAACTTTCCTGACTTAAAAATAAAACAATTTCCATAAACAAATAGATTAAACACAACTGGTTAACTCTCAGACAACAAGAGCTACCATTAACTTCAATTGCGAACAAAATCCTTTTGAATATTAGTGGGTTAATTTATGTAAGAGATATACCGATTCTTCATGTTGTTTCGGTATAAACCAAGGAAGAGTATTTCTCATGCAAATATCTGTTTCTAAGCGCCGAAGGGTGCTCAGCATCTTTGTCCTTGCGATGTTGAATGTCTCCATTATGGCTAGCTTGCGCAATCTCCCACTTGTGGCAGAGTTCGGCCTGAGCGCAGTCTTTTTCTTTTTCATCGTTGGCTTATTTTTTCTAATCCCCTGCGCACTAATCTCTGCTGAACTGGCAACGGGATGGCCAAAATCAGGAGGAATTTACATCTGGGTCCGAGATGGGCTTGGAGACCGCTGGGGATTCATGGCAATATGGATGCAGTGGGTCCATAATGTTGCTTGGTATCCAGTGATCATGTCTTTTATCGCGGTCACTTTGGCTTTTGTGATCTCTCCCTCTTTATCTTTGTCGGAAAACAAATTTTTCGTCCTGTCAGTCATTCTCATTGGATTTTGGGGAATGACTCTACTGAATTATTTAGGAATCAAGACCTCCGGCTGGTTCAGTTCGATCGGTGTCATCGTAGGGACTATTCTACCTGGGCTTTTTATTATTTTTCTGGGAACGTATTGGATCGCAAGCGGAAATCTCGCACACACGGAACTCAGCTGGAATGCGTTAATCCCTTCTTTCAACAATTTGGGAAATCTTGTGTTTTTAGCAGGCCTATTTCTTGCTTTTGCAGGACTTGAAGTTTCAGCGTCCTATGCAAGCGATGTGCAACACCCTCAGAAAAATTATCCCCGCGCCATTATTTTGAGTGCAGTCATCACATTTGCTCTTTTTATGCTTGGGTCACTTGCGATTGCCGTTGTTATTCCAAAACAAGAGATCAGTCTTGTCGCCGGGTTAATGGAAGCTTTTCGCGCCTTTTTTCACTATTACAATTTGACATGGATACTGCCATTGATGGCTATTTTGTTGATCATCGGCGCAATTGCAGAAGTGAATTCATGGATTATTGGACCTGTGAAGGGCCTTTACGCCACTTCCATCCATGGGAACTTGCCCCCCTTTTTTCAAAAAGTCAATAAGCGTGACGTGCCTACCCGTCTCCTTCTTTTTCAAGCAATCCTCATGTCGATCACATCTCTAGTGTTCCTTTACATGCCGCAAATCAGCAGCGGATTTTGGATACTAACGGCACTTAGCGCCCAAAGCTATTTGATCATGTATATCCTCATGTTTATCGCCGCTTTAAGGCTTCGCTACACAAAGCCTCATGTCCCAAGGCCCTACCGAGTTCCTTTTGAAAACAAAGGAATATGGACCTTCTGTGCGATGGGAATTCTCTCTTCTTGTTTTGCCATCATCTTATGCTTTGTCCCACCATCGGGTTTAAAAGTAGGCAATACTTTCACGTATGGCCTTCTTTTGCTCATCGGTTTATGTGTGATGTGCGCCATCCCCCATCTCATCCATTGGCGGCGCCGACCTCATTGGGTAATAAAAACTAAGAAATAAAAAAACCTTCCCCCATTGATCATCTGCTTGCCTTCGCAAGCAAAATGTAGAGGGAAGGTCAAGAGAGCTTGTTTTCTCAAGCTAAATGGATGAAAGGCTGCTAATGAGGCACGACCCATCATCTCTTGCCTCTCTGAGAGGCCATGGTATCTTGAGAACTCCCTCGTTGAATCATGTTGAGATCGCGTTGAAGTCGTCTACAGGTGAACATGATTTACTCAAAGGGACAAACCCCTCTTTATCGCAAAACTATTCGGTATAAATCTTGCGTGGTACACTGGCGTCGTGAGCCTCATCAAAGGCGAAGAATCTTTCATCTTCCCCTTCTATTTTTAATATAACATTTGTTTATTAATTTAACTACATGTAATTAAATGTTAATTAAAAACAATTACAAATCAATATATTGTGGCATTACAAGGTTTTTGCAGTTCTCTCGAATTAATATAGATTTCTCCTTCACCCCAAGGGAACAGAGCGGTAAACTGTTTGTGAACATGAAATCGGGGATTGTAATCACTTAAAGGATAGCTCACAGTAATCACTTTTATTCCCAAAGCCAGTTTTTCAAAACGGGAGGCCAACAAGCAAATGGTTTCATCGGAAAGACAGGTTCCATAGAGAAAAATTACCGTTGCTTCAGATAAATCGGCAGTGAGCATGTCAGAGCAGCAAAAATTGGCCGATAATCGAGGATAGGTCGAGGCAATAATTTTCTGCGCAGTCTGAATAAAAAATGGAGTCCAATCGATCCCCACAACAGGGCAGCCGATGAGATGGCTTAAGAACATCGCGCCACGACCACGACCGCACCCCAAATCAAAAAAAACATCCTCAGAATTTAAACCGCATTCTTGTGCTATTTTAGCAAAAACCGGTAAAGGAGTTTCCCCGTAAGCATCGGGAAGCTTTTCTCCATTCTGCTTTAAAAATTCTTTACAAATATGAAAAGGATTATGAGAGCGATAGGCCTCATTCAAAGCACTCTCAAAAGGTAAAAAAGCCGGATAACGGCGGCAAACCTCTCTTTTCTCTTTGAAAAGAAACCATTTCACTTTAAAAAAGATGAAAAAGGAAAGGAGCATTAGACCTCTTGCGTAACCTGCTTTACCTGAAAAAATCGATGATTTTCCCCGGCCTTTTGATCCTCTGCTGCGAGACATACTTAAGGAAGTAGGCGACGCAGCAGAGGATCAAAAGGCCGGGAAAAGGGCGATTTTAGCAGGTGAATGAGGTTATGCAAGAGGTTTATTATTCAAGTAGAAGAGTTAAAGTCGCACGATTGATGAGTTCTTTTTCACCAAAAAATTGGACAGGCCCTGGATATCGATACTCATCTTCTTGTTTCCAGCGATCGCGTCTCTGTTGAAAATAAACAAATGGCTTTGCCTTAAGGTCGACAAGAGCCTTTTGGATCACCGGCTTCTCTTTTCCCTTCCGCATCTCGATATGCAATAAAGAGGTCAAAGGAACACCCCCGATCCCCCATTCTTCAACGGGTTTAGACAAATGGGAAACAAAAGACATATAACCGGTCACCCCTTCATCGATTAAAAGAGCTGACACAACGCCTAATGCATAGCAATAGTTGCTATCGAAGGGCGTTGGGAAACCCGACCTGCCCTCATAACCGAGAAAGTGCTGGAGCGGAGCAAATTTTCCTGGGTAGGCACCCCGCTTCTGTCTCTGCTCAAGTTCTTTTGAAACAAGATCCATAAAAAGGCGCTCGGTTTCAATCAATGAGACTTGGACATTGCCATGAGGATCTCGGGCATGTAACAGTTGTTGCTGGATTTTTTCCGGCAAAGAGGCAAAACAGCTCTGAGAAGAAGCAGTCAATTGGGAGGAGATTTGAGTGCTGGAAGGCGCACTTTCTGAACTTAAGATCTGATTGAGCTCTTTGATGAGAATGCTGATTTCAGGGATGAATTCGATCAACCCTTCAGGAATGAGGATCAGTCCGTAATTTTTCCCGATCTCAGCGCGTTTCACAATGAGATCCGCAATCTCATGGGTGATCTGTGCAAGAGTGAGTTTTTTTGCAGCGACCTCCTCTCCAATGAGGGTCAGATTCGGCTGAGTGACAAGAGCACACTCTAAAGCGATATGAGAGGCAGAACGGCCCATCAGTTTAATGAAGTGATAATATTTCTTTGCCGATAGGGCATCGCGCGCGATATTGCCTATGATTTCAGAATAAATTTTGGAAGCGGTATCAAAACCGAATGAAGTCGCCACGTAAGCATTTTTCAAATCGCCATCGATTGTCTTGGGGACCCCAATGACTTTTGCCGCACAGCCATTTTTCAAAAAATATTCCGCCAGAACAGCAGCGTTCGTATTCGAATCATCCCCTCCAACAATGACAAGCCCATCGAGCCTCATTTTTTGGATAACGGCAAGAGAAGCGCTGAGCTCCTCTTCCGTCTCAATCTTTGTCCGGCCCGAACCGATCATATCGAATCCGCCTTGATTGAGATAAGGGGCGATGAGCGCTTTAGTTAACTCTTTGCATTTGCCTGAAACAATTCCTCCTGGCCCCCCCAGAAATCCAAAGAGACGAGATTGGGAGTCAAGTTGTTGCAAAGCGTCGTGGATCCCGATGATGACATTGTGTCCGCCAGCCGCCTGCCCTCCAGAGAGGACAACGCCAACCTGTAAGGGTTTTGGCATCCGCTTTTCCCCTTTCTGCCCCGTAAGGACAGGGTGTCCATGCGTAAGAGGGAACAGCGTCTTAATCCGTTCATCGCCTTCACGTCCCTGTGCACTTTGAGTGAAATGGACGTGGGATAGATCCCTTAAAATGAAGGGCAACTCAGGAAGTTGCCTGCGCCTTAAGTTTCGGAGTTGATCCACATCAAATGGCTCCATGATCAACACTCAGGCACATTGACAGGCACAAAAAGAGCAAGGCCGCCTTCCGAAGTTTCTTTGTACTTGGATTGCATATCTTCTCCAGTTTGGCGCATTGCCGCGATCACTTGGTCAAGGGCTACTCGATGATCGCCGTTAGAATGCATTGCTAAACGCATGGCATTAATGGCTTTAATGGCTCCCATGGTATTGCGTTCAATGCAAGGGATCTGAACAAGCCCGGCTATCGGGTCACAGGTCAACCCGAGATGATGTTCCATGCCAATTTCTGCAGCATTTTCCACTTGTTCATTTGTCCCCCCCAGTGCTGCCGTCAATCCGGCTGCAGCCATTGAACACGCTACTCCAACCTCACCTTGACATCCCATTTCCGCCGCAGAAAGAGAAGCGCCCTCTTTGTAGAGAATTCCGATTGCGGCAGCTGTTAAAAAGAAAGTGACAACACCTTCCTCATTAAAGGAGGGTTGGAATTTTTGATAGTAATGCAAAACAGCAGGGATAATGCCGGCGGCGCCATTGGTCGGGGCTGTCACAATTCTGCTACCCGCGGCATTTTCTTCGTTGACTGCGAGCGCAAAAAGACTCACCCAATCAAAAATCTCAGAAGGGTCCTCCATTGGCTTGTCCTGCTTGGTCAAATTGCGATAGATTCCTGGAGCACGCCGTTTCACATTGAGCCCTCCGGGAAGAATCCCTTCTTGACGGATACCTCTCTCGACACACTCTTGCATCACTTGCCAAATTTTTAAGATCCCTTCGCGGATCTGCTTTTCAGAACGCCAGTTTTTTTCATTTTCCATCATGATTTGGGCAATCGTCATCGCGTTTTCGCGACAGTGATTAAGCAGGTCTTTGCATGTTTGGAAAGGATAAGGGATCGTTTCTTCAAAAGAACTTGTATAGGGAGGAGATAGGGCTTCTTCCTGAGGAACGACAAATCCCCCGCCCACGGAATAATAAATATCCGACAAAAGCAGAGCGCCTTTAGCATCAAATGCTTTAAAGCGCAGGGCATTGGAATGAAAGGTAAAACGCTTGCCTTTATGAAAAACAAGATGCTCAGCAGGATTAAAAGGAATGAGATGATGGCCTAGGATGCGCAAAGTCCGCTCTGTTTCGATGCGTTGGATGCGGCTCTGTACAGAGTTGGGATCTACACCGTCAGGGGTTTCTCCTTCAATCCCTAAGAGCACAGCAATGTCAGTAGCATGTCCTTTTCCCGTCATTGCAAGCGACCCAAAAAGCTCTATGGTCAAAGAGGCAACATGAGGCAAATGCCCTTCAGATTGCAGTTGTTTGGCAAACAGGCGTGCGGCGCGCATGGGTCCAACAGTATGGGAACTTGAAGGGCCAATGCCAATGGAAAAGAGTTGAAAGGTGCTGATAGGAATGAATCTTCTTTTGGTCGCTTCTAAGACTGACATAAAAATCCTTAATTAAACATTTTATCGTCCTTGTTTTTTAGAGTATTCGAAATAAGTTAGCAAGGAAAAAAGGTACGTCCTCAAAAACCTATGGCAAGCACTGAATGTCATTTGGATCCATGCCAGGCTTTGCATTTATCGATCTCAATCAGGCATGGATCAAAATGGTCTTCAACTTTTGCCATGAGTTTTTAAGGACGTACGAAAAAAGAGAGGAAGCCAGATTCAGCAGAGAGTCAATACTGGGCAAAAATTTCAGAAGCCGCATCAAGGATAAACCTCGCATCTAATTCATAAGAGTCAGATTATCAACATCTTGCATTATTTTTAAATTTTTAATTAATTAATTGTAAATTTTATTTAAAGATGTGGTAAAATTTAATTTTAAGGATGGTGGTAATATGGCCCAACTCCTACTCCCGACAAGCCAAGCTCCAAAAGGAAATAGCGACTTTGTTTTAACACCCCCGCGGGAATTCGTTTATGGTAGCGTCGATGTTGCGGGGATACCTCGTCAGCTAGGGGTGATGACGGAATTACTTGCAACGGCCCCTCAAGTCTCAAGCATCGCAAGTACAGTAATACCCATCGCTCTATGCTTCACAGGACCCGCATGCATGGCAACGGCTGCGGTTTGGACGATTCCCGATGCTTGTGACGCTTTAGTTGAGGCGCAGCAAGATTATCAAAAAGCATGTCAAGGGCAGGAAAATTCCGACCTGAATAGAGAAGCTAAAAAGGCCGTAGAAATTGCGAAGCTTGGCTTAGCTAATCATCTCCTTTATTTTGAGATGGGTGCAGCACAAACGGCTTCAGGTATTGTGACCCTGTTAAGCCCCGGAGCGGCGCATGTCTTTCACTATGCTCCCGTCTTAACAGGCAGTGCGGCGACGGCTGCAACGATGGCGACAAGTATTGCACTTGGGGCTGTCTATGTCGTTCGTGGAACTGTCATGCTCACTCGAGCTGTTAAGAATTATCGCGAAGTGCGTGACTTTCACAATCAATTTGAAAAAGAATTAGGGGGATCTCCCACTGGGTCGAAAACAATCTTTGATACAAAAAACATAGATCAAGCGATAGATTTTATGAAAGGGGTCCAAAAGATTGGCGATTCCTATATTTCTCGAAGAGTCAACGAGTCTTGTCTCAGAGATGACACTTTCATATACACTCTAAAGGGTAAAAAAGAGATCGCAACGGGAAAAATCACCACATATGACGATACCTCTAAGAAAGAATATTTAAATCGCGTTCATAAAGGCATCTATACAGAAGAACTCAAACATAAAATCGCAATCACTATTGCAGTTGCGATGATTGTTGGGGGTGCTTTAGCCATCATTCTGAGTGCCATGACAGGAGGAATTCTAGTAATAGTGATTGGCTTAGTTTCTGCGCTTTTCTTCCTGAGCATGGAATCCATCTATTTGACTTATGATTCTTCTTATTTGTTCAATTGGCTAAGAGATCGCCTTTACATTAAACCAGAATGGATCGATGATCCGTTTAATGTAAATGGAGGTAATATGCCAGAAACCCTGACATAGGGCCTCTTCATATAAGCTCTCCAACAACCCTGGACCACTCAATGTTCGATGGACCTCGATTGCAGCATCTATTACCTGCTCTGTCAATCTGTTGCTAATCTTAAGATCTCAATGTTAGTCTTGCAATTTTTACGAACACACTCTTACAATTCTTTCTTTTGGAGACTTCATCATGCCTCAGACAAAATATATTTTTATTAGCGGTGGAGTGGTTTCTTCCTTAGGAAAAGGACTTACCTCTGCTTCTATCGCTATGCTCCTGGAGTGCCGTGGGTTGACAATTGCCATGCTCAAGCTCGATCCTTACTTGAATGTGGATCCGGGCACAATGAGTCCTTTTCAACATGGAGAAGTCTATGTCACCGATGACGGAGCTGAAACAGATTTAGATCTCGGCCATTATTATCGATACACAAATGCCACTGTATCTCGCCTTTCTAATGCAACGTCGGGTCAAATCTACGATTCGGTCATTAAGCGCGAGCGCCGCGGAGATTACCTAGGCAAAACAGTTCAAGTCATCCCCCATGTCACGGATGAAATCAAGCAAAGAATCCTCGCTTGCTCGAAACAGCACACCGATCCGGACGTTGTTCTTGTAGAAATTGGGGGGACGGTCGGCGATATCGAATCCCTTCCTTTTTTTGAAGCGATCCGCCAGTTCCGTTATGAACGCCCTAAGGATTGTTTGAATATTCATCTCACTTACGTTCCTTTTCTTAAAGCGGCGGGAGAGGTCAAAACTAAGCCAACCCAGCACTCGGTACAGGTCTTGCGTGAAATTGGGATCATGCCGGACATTATCCTCTGCCGTTGTGAAGAGAGTCTGTCGGAAGAAATTAAAGATAAAATCAGCCTATTTTGCAATGTTCCTAAAGAAGCTGTCATCGATGTGCATGATGTCGCGACTTCGATCTATGAAGTCCCGATTAATCTCAATAGGCAAGGCCTCGATCAAAAAATTTGCCAAATGCTTGATCTTCCTTCTAACAAGGCTGATCTTGGCAAATGGGAAGAGATGCTGCATCACTTGCATAATCCCAAAGAAAAAGTCGTTATCGGGATCGTGGGAAAATATCTGCAGCATCAAGATGCCTATAAATCGGTCTTCGAAGCGCTCAAGCATGGAGCTTTAGCCAACCAGGTCGAGCTCGAAATCCGCAGTTTTGAATCGGATAAAGTTCTTGAACAAGGAGATGTGGAAAAAATCATCGGCGGATGCGATGGCTATCTCGTCCCAGGGGGATTTGGGGAGCGAGGGTGGATGGGCAAGATCATGACGGCCAAGTATTGCCGCGAAAGAAAAATTCCCTATTTTGGCCTTTGCCTAGGAATGCAAGTCATGTGCGTGGAATTTGCACGCCACGTTTTAGGGCTCGCAGATGCCAATTCTACTGAAATTGATCCTAATACTTATCATCCCGTCATTTCTTTGCTCAGCGAACAAAAAGGAATTGCAAATCTTGGCGGAACGATGCGTCTTGGCGCCTTCACTTGCCAAGTCAAAACAGGCTCGAAAGCGGAAAAAGCGTATGGGACAAGCCGCATTTCCGAGCGCCATCGCCATCGCTGGGAATTTAATAATATTTACAAAGACAACTGTGAAAAGAGCGGCCTGATTTTTTCAGGAATTCTTGAAGATGGCCATCTGTGTGAAATTGCAGAAGTTAAAGACCATCCTTGGATGCTAGGATGTCAATTCCATCCTGAATTCAAATCAAAACCAACGGACCCCCATCCTCTCTTTAGAGATTTTATCGCTGCGGTCGTTCAAAACAAAAGGTCACGTTAGTGGGACGCATCGTCGGCATCGATTTTGGAAAAGTGCGGATCGGGCTTGCAATCTCGGATGAAATGCGCATTATCGCTCAACCCTTAGAGACGATCAAAGCCGCAAAAGATCCCAAACAAACAGCAAAAATGATCGCTCAAGTCCTCTCCCGCTATAAAAATATCGATATGATTGTGATCGGCAACCCTCTACTTTTAAGCGGAAAGGAAGGAGAAATGTCCCAACTAGTGCGAGCGTTTGCAAAGATTTTAGAACAAGAATTTCCCTATCCCTTGATTTTCTGGGATGAGCGCTTGACCTCATCCGGGGTTGAGAAAATGCTGCTTAATTCCGAAGTTTCGCGCAAAAAAAGGGCAGAACTCAGCGATGCCCTTTCAGCTGTTTCTATCCTTCAAAACTATCTCGATTCTTTACGCATATGAGCACTTCCGTTGAAACCCTCTACGAAAAATTAAAAAAGATTGCCGTTGACAATCCGTTATGCACCTACACCTTTGAACGGTGTCAAAGACTTTTTCCTTTTGTGGATGCCATCTTAAAGCTCAAGGCCGAAAAAAACGCCTTGGTCCTGGCTCACTCCTACGTCCATCCGGATATCATTTACTCCGTTGCCGATCATTGTGGGGATTCTTATGGTCTTGCCAAAACAGCCAAAAACACGGATGCGGAGATCATTCTTTTCCCTGCAGTCCGTTTTATGGCGGAAACGGCAAAAATCTTGAACCCATCTAAAATCGTAATCGACCCCAATCCTAACGGTGGATGCACGCTTGCCGATAGCATTGATGCGGAGACTGTGCTCAAACTAAGAGAAAAATATCCCTCTCATACCTTTGTCTGCTACATCAATACAACTGCAGCGATTAAGGCCGCCTGCGATGTCTGCGTCACCTCTTCTAACGCCTATACAATTGTCGAGAAAATTCCCAATGACAAGGTCTATTTTCTCCCTGATCGTTTGATGGGACAAAACATCCACAATTATCTTAAAGAAAAGAAGATAGATAAAGAACTGTTGTACTATCATGGCACCTGTTATGTGCATGAGCAGTTTGAGCCTCAGCACATCGATTATTTCAAAGCCCGCCATCCTACCTTAAAAGTGCTGGCCCATCCCGAATGCAAGCCCGAGGTCATCAGTAAAGCAGATGTTGTTTGCTCAACAACAGGCATGATCGATTATGTGAAAACGCATAACGATGCGACAACGCCTTTTTTACTGTTAACAGAATGCGGAATCGCCTCCCGTCTTCAAGCAGAACAGCGCGAATTAAAACTCGTCGGCGCCTGCGCAATGTGCCGCTATATGCGCTCTAATAGTCTCGAAGAGGTATATCAAGCCCTCAAAGACCCCAAGCCAGAACAGATCATTGAAATCGATCCCTCGTTATTGAAAAATGCTCAACGCACAATAGAAGCGATGTTCGCATACGCCGAATAAAATTTTGCACGTGACAGCAAAAATGAGAGTGGTGTTTGATAGAGGCTTGTAACAAGGATATCTATTTCTTATGCCTCAGACAACAACTCATCCTCTGGATGAACCGGGAATCTCCAGTCGTTTTATTGAACCTTGCATCCTAGTGATCTTTGGAGCAACTGGCGACCTCACCGGACGAAAATTATTTCCTGCCATCTATAATTTGGTCCGAGAAGGACAGCTTCCTTCCCAATTTGCCTGTGTGGGTTTCGCAAGACGCGAAAAAACACACGAGCAATTTCGTGAAGAGATGCACGAAGCGATCAACACCCACTCCCGAGTGAAACCGATTGACGAAGCGCTCTGGAAAAATTTTAAGGAACAGATTTTTTATCATCGCTCTGAATTTCATGAAGAGGAAGGTTACGGGAGACTTCAAACATTTCTTAGGGAACTCGATGTAAGATTTGGAACCAAGGGTAATCGCGTCTTTTATCTTTCTACGCAACCGAGCTTTTTCCCCTTGATCTGTGAAAAAATGGAAAAGACAGGGCTGATTTACGATTTTGATCAAGTGAAAGACAAATGGTCGCGTATCATCATTGAGAAGCCTTTTGGTCACGATCTCAATTCAGCAAAAGATCTGCAAAGAGAATTATTGCGCTTTTTAAAAGAAGAACAGATCTACCGGATTGACCACTATTTAGGAAAAGAGACAGTACAAAATATCCTGGTCTTTCGTTTTGCAAACTCTTTATTCGAATCGGTATGGAACAATCGTCACATCGATCATGTACAGATCACCGTTGCTGAAGATATCGGGATCGGAACGCGCGGGGCCTTCTTTGAGGAAGCCGGACTTCTCCGAGATATTGTTCAGAACCATATGATGCAATTGCTTTCCCTTGTCGCTATGGAACCGCCAGTGAGTCTTTCTGCGGATGCGATCCATGATGAAAAAGTGAAAGTCTTACAAGCAATCCGCCCTCTACAGGGAGAAGACTTTGAGAACTCTGCCGTTCGAGGGCAGTACGGCCCTGGTTACATCAATGGACAACCTGTGGTCGGTTATCGGCAAGAAAAAAATGTTTCCCCCACTTCACACATTGAAACCTATACCGCTCTTCGCCTCTATATAGACAATTGGCGTTGGTCAGACGTCCCTTTTTATCTTCGCGGCGGCAAACGTTTGCCAAAACGCGCGACGGAAATCGCCATTGTTTTTAAAGATCCGCCCGGGGTTCTTTTTCAGACACCGACAAAACGCAATGAGCCCAACATTCTTTCACTGCGCATCCAGCCCGACGAAGGAACCGGTCTAAAGATCAACTGTAAAGTACCTGGGCCTTCGAGTCCCATACAACCCGTTAAAATGGATTTTCGTTACGGTTCCTATTTTGGGACAAGCCCGCCTGAAGCTTATGAGCGCCTGATCCAGGATTGCATTTTAGGAGATAATACGCTGTTTGCAAGAGAAGATGAAGTCTTCAATTCCTGGCGTCTTTTGACCCCACTGCTCGAACATTGGGCAAACAAAAAAGAATCAGATTTCCCCAATTACCAGGCGGGCACCTGGGGACCCAAAGCTGCCGATACAATGATCGTACGCGACAAACGCAAGTGGAGATTGATCTGATGAGACTGACGGCGGCACCCTCCACACATCCAGTTTCTTCTGGAGACATTCAAAATGCTCTTAACAAAATCTGGGAGTCTTTAGAAACGACAACTATTGCCAGGGCTTGTTTATTCAATTTGATCTTTTTTACACATAAAGAACACCGCGCGGCCTATATCCAACGGCTCGCACAGAAAGTTGTCGAAAAGTTTCCTTCGCGCGTGATTTTCGTCTCTGTCGATAAAAAATCGACACAAGACTTCCTCAAGACAGAAGTTTCGATCTTAAGCTCGAGTCAAGGAGAATTTGATGTCGCCTGCGACTACATCCACATTGAAACAGGCGGCGCCTATCATGAGCGCATTCCATTTGTGGTCCTCCCCCATATCCTTCCCGATCTTCCCGTCTATTTGCTTTGGGCAGAAGATCCTGGCAAAAACGACCCTCTCTGTGATCATCTCGGACAGCTCGCCGGACGCCTTATCTTTGATTCCGAATCCACGGAAAGCCTCCCCCCTTATGCAAGCAGCCTTCTCGAGCGCCATGCGAAATTGCATTGCGACATTGCCGATCTCAATTGGGCAAGAATTGAAAGCTGGCGAGATATGCTGTCCATGGCATTTTATTCCGAGGATAAACTCAAGCAAATTCAGCATGCGAAACAGATCCTCATTACCTATAATGCGCAGGAAACCGCTTTCTTCTGTCATACCAAAATCCAAGCGATCTACCTGCAGGCATGGCTTTCCTGTCAGCTCCGATGGGAATTCCAAACACTCCACATCGATAAAAACAACCTCTGTTTTGCCTACAAGGGAGAGTTTGGTCCCCTTGAAATTACCCTCTCCTCCCAGCAACACACCACGCTGCCGCCAGGTTTGATCCTTTCCGTGGAAATTTTGACATCGGGAAATGAACAGTTTACATTCAGCTGCAATCTTGAGCAGATGCACCAGATCGCCTATCAACATTCGACACCGAGTCA
This sequence comes from uncultured Verrucomicrobiae bacterium, assembly GCA_963718565.1. Classification (GTDB taxonomy): domain Bacteria; phylum Chlamydiota; class Chlamydiia; order Chlamydiales; family Rhabdochlamydiaceae; genus CAJCIW01. Next base: position 561,941 of record OY970364.1, on the reverse strand, counting down.
ATGCGACCTTCCCTCCTATTACATCTTTACTAAAGCAGAATCGGGCCATTCTCTGGTGAAAGAAGTCTGCCACCGAGGAACCTCAGAGCATTTTTTAAAAGTCTTAAATCTTGTTAAAACAATGGATGAACTTCGTTTGTGTTAATAGAAAAATTGCAACCTAGGGCCTGGGACGAACGGCGGGACATTATTGTCCCCGGCGATTATCCCATGACTTTGATTTTCTGTGTCGAGCACTGGATCGCTTTGTCAAAACAAGCGATCAAGGACCATGGCGCCTTTTTTGTTGCCCTTTCAGGAGGATCCACTCCCAAAGCCATCTTCGAGCGCCTGACCTCCCCCCCTTACGATCACATGATCGAATGGAATAAACTTCATCTTTTCTGGAGTGATGAAAGAGCTGTTCCTCCCGATCATCCTGAAAACAACTATCATATGGCGATGCAGGCCGGCTTGAATAAAATGCCGATTCTCAAAGAACAGATCCATCGTATGCACTCAGAAGACAAGATCGAGGAACATGCGCTTGATTATGAACAAAAAATTAGCGCTGCCCTGAAAGGGCGTCCCTTTGACCTCATCATGCTAGGCATGGGAGAAGACGGCCACACTGCCTCCCTTTTCCCTCATACAGAAGGATTAGACGTGGAAAATCGACTCGTCATCGCAAACTTTATCCCAGAAAAGAAGACCTGGCGCATGACACTGACCTTCGCCTGCATCAACAACGCCTTGAACATTGTGATTTACGTCCTCGGCGCTTCCAAAAAAGAAATCCTAGCAGAGGCCCTTCTCACCTCTAAGTCCCATCGTTACCCCATTCAGCGCGTCGGGACACCATCTCGGCACGCCTTATGGATCGCTGATGAAGCCGCTGCCGCAGAGCTTATCTTAAAAAAAGAACAGAAAAAATGAACTTATTTCTGAGTCGACTGTAAAATTTCCAATGTTTTTGCTTTCAGCCAATCTGCTTCTGCTTTTTCATATTTTTTCTTCAGGTTTGTGCATTTCGTCAAGTATTTCTTCTCCTTCATTGTGTCTTTTTTCTTGTCAAGTGCTCCCATCTTAAGTGTGACCTCTTCTAAATATTTTTTCCTTTCTTGTGCATAATCCTTCTCGACTTTTCTCACCCAGACTTTTTGATCTACAAGATAATCCGCAAAGGCATCAACATTTTCGGACTCGCTTTTTACAAAGTACTCGGCTTCTTCAAGATCTAGCTGGGTAATGTTCGACCAAGAAGGAAAGGTCATGCTCGTACATGACATCGGCAAGTCAAGTGTTTCTCGTAGTTTGACTTGAAAGCCAAGAAGGGTTTCGGTCGCATCGACAGAACAAGAACTTGCTTGCAAGTAAGCCACTTTTTTAACAGCAAATTTTTCAACAAGTTTTACAGTATAAGCTCCTTTGAGCACTTTTAAGCGATCCTCATCTGGGGCCTTCATTACTCTTTCCAACACTTCCATTTGGTTAGCAACATAAAGAGCTCTGTCAGTGCATGCCTCCGTTGCTTCTCCCAGGTCTTGTTTAAGGCTTTGCAGAAATTCTTCATTCTGCACAGCAAATTGCAATATGGATAAAATCCGATGGCAAAAATAGGGGCGAATATTCTCATTTGTGAACTCGGCATTGTCCTTGAGTTTCGATAGCCATATCTTAAGGGATTCCTCAAGAGGCTTTAATGGAGAATAATCAAAATTTTTGAGCTTTGTATCTGCCACATGATCAGTAAAGTGTTGTAAAGCAGAAGAAAATGTCACTTGCGCTTGACCTTGTTGATGACCCGGATTTGTAAAGGTATGGCCAATCCCCCAACCCCAAGCATGAATGCTATTATCGATGCCTCTACGAAGGGATGCGCCGGAGGCAGTCGTCAAACTTGATACCCCACTACTTCGTAAATTTTGTAGTGTATTAGCTAGGCGATTTCGTAAATTTTGTAGTGTATTTCCGTGAGTACCAGAAGAAGTATCTTCATTCGGCCTGTTTGTGTTAATAAGATCTACAAGTAAAGCTAGGTGATTTCGTGAATTTTGTAGTGTATTTTCGTGAGTATCAGGAGAAGTATCTTCATTCGGCCTGTTTGTGTTAATGAGATCTATAAGTTCTGACGATTCTGAAAGAGAACCTGGAACACTTTGCACTGCATTTCCAAAAGTTCGGCGTATTTCTCCTTGCACTTGTACTGCCAAATCGAGGGGCATCCCGACAAAGAAAAACGTGCCTAACTGCGAACGTGGACGATCCCGCGCAACGTTTAACCAGAAGTTGGCTCTTACAGGATTTTCTTCTCCAAGGTCAAGATTTTCTTCTCCAAGGTCCTCGAAAATATCAAACACTTCACTTATTAAATCTGGCTGATCAGCTGGAGAATTTGGAGATCTGAATTCATCACGAATTTCATTGAGACGATTGATTAGTGGGTTTTCTTCTGATTGAATGTGGATATTGCTTATTTGGTTAAGGCAAGGATTTGACCCGATTGCATTGCCGGGAGGTGTACGTTCCAAAGCACTGAATACTCGCCGAGCTGTCTCCTGAGTAATTTGGGGTGTCGTTGTCTGAGTAATGCTTTCATCATGACCTTCTGGATATGTTACTAACACGTCATAAGGAGACGGTATTAATGCATTAGAAGAAGGTGGATTCTGCTGGGTATCATTATTTTGTGGTAGGGTATTACTACTTTGCATAGGATTATTAATAATATTATTTACCATAAATTAACCTCATAATGTTTAAAAAATTGTTTAATTAAATACAATTATATAATAATTAAGTTTTTTACTTCAATGAAAAAATAATATTAATGATAGAATAGCAGATTTCTTTCGGTTCATCCTACGAATGAGTCTCCTCCCATAAGAGAAAAGGTTTAAGGGTCTGAAAAGTTAAGCCATATTGATAATTAATCATTTAGAGTTTTTAACGATTGTGCAGAAAAAAAACAGAGTGTAAAATAATTTTTTGAAAAAAGAACAAAACCCAGATAAATAACCTTATTTCGTACGTCCTTAAAAACTCATGGCAAAAGTTGAAGACCATTTTGATCCATGCCAAACTTACCACTTATCGATCTTGATTGGGCATGGATCGAAATGGTCTTCAACTTTTGCCAAAGTCTTCAAGGAAGTTAATGTACGTGCTACCAGTCAAGGTGTGACCGGAGAGGCTGTTTGATAACGCTCATGAACAAATTGTGCTAAATCGATCGGATCCCCTCGAAACCACCGACTCAAATACTCCCAAAAGCTCACGCCAAGTCTGGCGCATGTCTGCTTGAGCGTCAATAGGCCGTCTCGAAATTGTCTGCCCTCTACGCTTTTGGTAGTGCCAGAGATATTTCTTCGTTTAGCCACACCTCGGATATCTTGCTCACTATCATTTATGAATGCTTCATTGATCGCATAACCCTCTTTACCTTGGAGTAAAATTCTCAGGAAGTTGTTCCGTGCGTTTTGTTCTGACTTTACAAGCCGCTCAATTCATACTTCCTCGGAGACCTGTGGCAAGCACGAATGTCATTTGGATCCATGCCTGATTGAGATCGATAAATGCAAAGCCTGACATGGATCCAAATGACATTCAGTGCTTGCCATAGGTTTTTGAGGACGTACAAAAATTGGTTTTTTTAGCCCCCTGTAACGCCTGTACGAACACAGTCGGCAGGGGATCAACGCAAAGACGCAGAGCCGCGGAGGTTATAACTGGAATTTGTACCTGCGCCTCTACCGGAATGTCCCGTAATCTTAATTCCTGATATAGGGCCTCTTCATATAAGCTCTCCAACAACCCTGGACCACCCAATGTTCGATGGACCTCGATTGCAGCAATAAATCTCTTTACAAGTTAAAATCTTTGCTGTTATTCTTCCGATCTTTTCTACGGGAAAAGGTATTGATGAAAAAAGAGCTGGAAGTTCCTTCTCGTCACGAAGTCTGGAAAATGTTCGATCAGATTTCTCCAACTTACGATTGCGTTAATCGCGTCATGACGTTTGGAATGGATCAGCTATGGCGAAAACGGCTCTGCTCTTTTTTGCCCCATCAAAAAGAAATGCGGGTTCTCGATTGTGCAACGGGTACCGGCGATCAGGTCATTGCGCTGATAGAAAAAAATCCCTCGATTAACTCTGTCGTGGGCATTGATCTTGCCTCTGCGATGATCGAAATCGCCAAACAAAAGATCGTCAAGAAACCTTATGCGAATAAAGTCAATTTTCATATCGCAAGCGCCCTTGAAATCCCCTTCCCGGATAATTATTTTGAATGTGTGACCGTTTCCTTTGGAATCCGCAATGTGACAGACATCATGGCTGCATTTAAAGAATTTCGTCGCGTTTTAAAACCTAGAGGGAGGGTGCTGATTCTCGAGGGAACGATTCCCAGAAAAAAATGGTTAAAATCGGTGCATCTCATTTATCTGCGCCATTGTCTTCCACGCATTGGCGGGGCCATTTCTAAAAATTTCGACGCATACCGGTATCTTAACAAAACGATCGAAACTTTTCCTCAGGGCGAAAGATTCTGCGGACTGATGCGCGCCGCCGGATTTGTTCATGTTCAAGAAAATCCCCTATTTGGCGGCATTGTCACAGTCTATCAGGGAGATAAGGATGTGCCTCCCGTTTGAGATTGATGGGAGGACCTATTGGATCAATCTGTCCAAACAAGTTCTGCCCGCACTTGATGCCTTAGGCTGGCTAGAAAACAATCCTCTTTATCCCAAGGTCTTTTGGAGGGATCGTGATGGACAGGTCGCGCGCGCTGCCGTGGGAAACCTTCTTTCCTTTCCTCGTATTCCGCGTTTTTCCGGAGGAGCCCCCTTTGAAATGCGGCTTTATGGTGGAATCCGTTTTTTGGAAAACTCTCATCGCGAAGATACGACCTGGAAGGGTTTCCCTAAAACCTGTTTTTGGCTACCTCAAATCGAACTCTCGCAGAGCGATGAAAAGACGGAAGCAATCTTTTATTCGTTGAATAGAGGGAATTGCAAAACTCCTCGCCAGCAGAAAATCGATGATTTTGGCACCTGTTGCCAGAACCCGCACAGCGGGTTCGGTTGGCGGCGGCGAAAGCATACTTGGATAAGTGGCTGCGAAGACACGAGAAGGTCCGGGGAACCTTCGCAGTGCAAAGCAGGTGAGCGAAGGAGCGAACCGGGGCCGAAGGCAGCCGCCGCCAAGGCGACAGATGCCAAAAGCGCGATTTTATGCGGCGAGGAGTTCTGCAATTCGCTCGATAGTGAGCATTTTGAAATTGAACCTTCTTGCTTGCGACCTTCTAAAACCTATTCCTTGATCGACCGTCTTGAAACTCCGGCATTGAGCCTCTGGAAAGAAAATGTCGATGCCGCTTTAAAGGTAATCGCCTCTGGGGAACTGAATAAAATCGTTTTGGCTCGAAAGACGACGTTGCAATTTTCACAACCTGTTTCCATCTGGTCTTGCTTAAACCAACTGATGGACAAAGCCAAACATGCGACAATTTTTGCTTTCCAATTTTCCCCTTCGCTTTGCTTTTTAGGAGCAACTCCAGAGAAACTCTTCGAGAGGGTTGGTCAATCTTTAAGCGCAGACGTTCTGGCCGGCACACGGCCTCGCGGAACAACTTCAGATGAGGACCTTCAGTACGAACAAGAACTATTCAACAGCGCAAAAGATCGCTATGAGTTCCAAATCGTTAAAAATTTTTTACAGATGTCAATCTCCCCTCTTTCCAAAGAAATGAAATGGGGCGGTCAGGACAGTATCTTAAAAGCCTCCCATGTGCAGCATATCCACAATCGCTTAAATGTGGTTTTGCGAAGGGGTATTTTTGACGAGGAACTGATCGAGGCTTTGCATCCAACCCCTGCTTTGGGAGGCTTCCCACGGGAAAAAGCAGTTCCGCTTCTCAGACAAATGGAATCTTTTGACCGCGGATGGTATGGCGGACCGATCGGTATCATTAGCCCCGAGGGGGCAAATCTGTATGTCGCCATCCGTTCTGCATTAATTCGAGAACGCTCACTTCATCTGTTTGCAGGAACAGGAATTGTGCAAGGGAGCATTGCTGAACAGGAATGGGAGGAGCTTGAACAAAAAATTCGCCCTTTCACAGAATTATTTCTTTGAGCCAAATTAGTATATCGAGCACTAAAATTCAAAGTTCGAGGTTAAATGGACACGGGCGCGCAAAATGAAACTTGGGCCTATAAAATCGTCGATGCATTCATCGCATTGGGCATCGATTATTTTTGCTGTGCTCCGGGTTCTCGATCCACCTCTTTAGAGCTTGCGATCGCAAGCCATCCTAAAGCAACTCATATCGTGCATTTCGATGAACGAGGACTCTGCTTTCACGCTGTCGGTTTTGGAAAAGCAACGAAAAGACCTGCTGTCGTCATCGCCACTTCTGGTACTGCTATCGGTAATTTAATGCCAGGGGTCATGGAAGCTTGTAATGAGCGCGTTCCACTCATTCTTCTTTCTGCCGACCGCCCTCCAGAACTTCGCGATTGCGGGGCTAACCAAACTTGCGATCAAGTGAAACTCTTTAGTAATTTTGTGCGTTGGCAAGTCGACCTTCCCTGTCCGGATCACCGCATTTCCGATCGTTATTTGGCATCAACAATAAGCCACGCATTGAACATGGCAACTTATCCCCCTGCAGGACCTGTGCATATGAATTGCATGTTCCGCGAACCCTTTTTCTCCAATACCATCGAACATCTTCCGATGAGCCATCGCGTCTGTTTTGAACATGCCATCATGTCTCCCTCCCGCGGGGCGATAAACTATTGGGCAGAAATTCTGTCATCGAAGCGCAAAGGAGTGATCATTGCGGGGTCGTGTTCGATAGACATCTCAGAGGCTGTTTTTGCTTTGGCAGAAAAATTAAAATGGCCAATTTTTGCGGACATTCTTTCTTCTCTTCGGACGACGGAGGGCCCTCCTTCACTCATCACTCATTTCGATCCTATTCTCAAGCTGAAAAACGAGATGGCAATCGACGCTGTGATTCAGTTCGGAGATCGATTCGTCTCAAAGACACTTTTCCAATGGTTAGAAAAGCAAACCTTTGAGTTTTTTTTGCATCTCTCTGACCATCCCATGCGGCAGGATCCCCATCACCTCATCACGCATCGCGTCCACACTTGTCCCAAAGTCTTCACACGCGAGCTTCTCTCTTCTTTTACAGTGGAACAGGAAGATCATTGGCAAACAGAGTGGCATTGCTGGGATGAAAGTTGTCAGCAAGCCCTCAAAGAGTTTTTCTCTGTTCAAATAGCGTTATCAGAACCTGGAATCGTCTGGGAGATCGCCTCTTTTTTATCAAAAGATTGCTGTCTATTTGTCGGCACGAGCATGCCTGTCCGCGATGCTAACCAGTTTTTCTTTCCTCACTCCTCGTGCGGTGAGATCTTTGGAAATCGTGGAGTTTCTGGGATTGATGGGATTATCGCGACAGCATGCGGAATTGCAAAAGGCACGGGCAAACCCCTATTGGCCTTAGTTGGCGATTTGACTTTCTTGCACGATCTCACATCGCTTGCTCTTCTTACAAAAATGGAAGAACCTGTGATTCTCTGTGTCGTGAATAATGGCGGAGGCGGAATCTTTTCCTTTCTGCCGGTCTCAAAGCGCAAAGAAGCATTCGAGGAGTTCATCGTTGCCACTCATCAGATCACCTTCGCATCGGCAGCTTCGCTCTTCAATCTTCCTTATTTTCACCCGGAAACTCCAGCCGAATTCGGCGATCTGCTCTCCCGTCAAAAAAAACAGCCGCATTCTTGCATCATCGAACTGACAACCGACCGCGCTGAAAATGTACACATCCATGAACAAATCATCACAAGCATTGGAACATGTTTGACTTCAGCAAACTCACCTGCGGGGATTCCAGCCACCCTCCCCTGATATTCTTCCATGGGTTTTTAGGCGCCAAAGAAGATTGGGAAGACATGCTTCCCTTTTTTGAACAACGTTTTTTTTGCATCGCCTATGATCTGCCAGGCCATGGATCGACACCTTATTCCGAAGACATTTTATCGGTTTTAAAAAATGAAATTAAAAAAAAATTTACTAAAAAGCCAATCTTGATCGGCTATTCATTGGGCGGCAGGATTGCCATGCAACTTCAAGAAAACACTTCTGCTCTTGTCGCGCTGTCCGCACATCCAGGACTTTCGACTCAAAAAGAAAAAGAGCAGCGCTACAAAGCCGACGAACGATGGAGTGAAAAACTTCTTTCTCTACCTTTGGATGCCTTTTTTGCAGAGTGGTACGAACAGCCCATTTTTCACACCTTGCGGCACAATCTTCCTCTTTTGCAACTCCTTATCAAACGGCGCATGAAACAAAATCCCTGCGACCTCGCTAAGGTCCTGCGTCAATTGTCGCTAGCCCATCAGCCACAGATGACCCAGCTTCTTGGGCCAGCTTTATTTATGCATGGCGAAGAAGATTTGAAATATCGGAAGCTTTATAGTAGACTCCCGAAAACTGCCGCGGTGCGCACTATTAAAAACTGCGGACATGCGATCCATGTTGAAAATGCACGAGCGTGCGCTGAAGAAATCCTTAATTGGTTAAATTCTTAGGAGAGTACATGCAAACAGTTGAAGAAAAGAAATCTGTTGTCTGGCAGGAATGCGGCTCTTATTCGGATATTAGATTCCATCAATGGAATGGGATTGCAAAAATTACGATCAATCGCCCACAGGTAAGAAACGCATTTCGCCCCCTCACAGTGGAAGAAATGATGCATGCTTTAAATGAGGCGCGCAACAATCAGAAAATCGGGGTCATTATTCTGACCGGGGAGGGCAAAGAAGCGTTTTGCTCAGGAGGCGACCAACGCATTCGCGGTGATGCAGGTTATGTCGATGATGAAGGCGTCCATCGTTTAAATGTCCTTGACTTCCAAAAACAGATCCGCAGTTGTCCAAAACCTGTCATCGCCATGGTCGCTGGATATGCCATTGGAGGCGGCCATGTGCTACATGTTGTGTGCGATTTGACAATCGCTGCCGACAACGCCATCTTTGGACAGGTGGGACCAAAAGTGGGCTCATTTGACGGCGGATTCGGATCGAGCTATTTGTCGCGCATTGTCGGACAAAAAAAAGCCCGGGAAATCTGGTACTTGTGCCGCAAATATTCTGCGGAGGAAGCTCTAAAAATGGGCCTCGTCAACTGCGTTGTGCCCTATGAAAAGCTCGAAGAGACAACCCTTGAATGGTGCCTTGAAATCCTACAACATTCGCCTCTTGCCATCCGTTGCCTCAAATCCGCATTCAATGCCGATTGCGATGGACAGTCGGGCCTGCAAGAGCTCGCTGGCAATGCTACCCTCCTTTATTATATGTCCCAAGAAGCTCAGGAAGGCCATCGCGCCTTTTTAGAAAAACGGCGTCCAGATTTTTCACAATTCCCGAAAAGGCCATAAGAGACGCTATGAACCGTGTGCAAGTTTGGGTTTACGCATCCCGGCCAAAAACTCTTGTGATCGGCATCAGTCCTGTCGCAATAGGTGCAACCCTTGCCATTAACCAAGGGATCTTTAGTCCACTGATGTTTCTTTTTACCTTATTGACTGCGCTGGCAATCCAGATTGGCACCAATCTGGCCAACGATTATTTCGATTTTATCAAGGGCGCTGATACCCAAGAAAGAAAAGGATTTATGCGCGTGACACAAGCAGGGCTTGTAGCGCCCACAAGAATAAAAAAAGCGATGATTGCGGCTTTTGCCATTGCCTGTCTGAGTGGTTCCTACCTGATTTGGCAGGGAGGGTTGCCCATTGCTCTCTTGCTTGCCGTGTCGATTGCCCTAGGAGTCCTTTATACGGGGGGGCCCTTTCCGCTTGCATATCTTGGATTAGGAGAGCTCTTCGCCTTTCTTTTTTTTGGTCCTATCGCAGTGCTCGGGACCTATTTTTTACAGACAGGCACTCTTTCTCAAGAAGCCCTCATCATGGGGATGCCTCCAGGAGCTTTTGCCATGGCATTTCTCATTGTCAACAATGTGCGAGATATCGAAGAAGATCGGCTGGCTAATAAAAAGACGATTGCTGTGCGTTTTGGCAGGACTTTTGGAACATGCCAGTATTTCTTTTCTATTTTCCTCTCCTTAGTTCCTATTTTATTGTTTTACACAGATCATCCCTTCTCCCTTCTGACACTACTCATTCTTCTTCCAGCAATTCCCTTGCTGCGCATGATGGCCAGTCATCAAGATCCTCGCTTGCTCAATCAACTCTTTGCCAAGACTGGCAAGCTCCAATGGTTATTCACCCTTCTCTTTTGTATTGGATGGATGTTGTGATAGAATGGGTCATTTATTCCTTTCAACTTCCTCTGGTGTCAGGCGGCTGTCGCCATGGTTTAATCCTGCGGATCATTGACGGTGGTGGAGAAGAACGATGGGGAGAGATCGCTCCTTTACCTGGCAGAAGCAAAGAAAGTATCCAGCAAGCCTGCGATCAACTTTTAAACATCTTTTCAGAAGGTAAGGTGGATGGAGACCTTTTGCCTTCTGTGCAATTTGGACTCGAAAGTGCACTTGCATTTCCTTTCCCTTCGATGACAGCTCCACTCTATGCATTTTTGCATGGGACATTTGATGAAATTTTACAGCGGGCAGAAGCAGCCTATGCTAAAGGCTATACAGTCGCCAAGGTCAAAATTTCATCATTCAACGTGGATCTGGCAATCCATCTGCTCCACTTGCTAAAAAATCGCTTCCGTCTCCGCGTCGACTGCAATAGCGCCTTTTCATTGGAAGAAGCAAATCATCTATTTTCTCATTTCGACCCTAGCCAATTCGATTATGTCGAAGATCCGACGTATGAGGTTTTTCGCCTTGCTGATTTCCGCTTTCCTTTTGCTATGGACGAAACGGTCTTTGATTGCTTTTCCCTTCCCATTCAGACTTATTCGCATCTTTACGGTTTCATTCTTAAACCGACAATACTAGGCGGAAAAAAAGGATGCGCTCCCTTTGTCCAATTTGCTAAAAAACATCAGCTCAACATCGTCTTCAGTCCCACTTTTGAAAGCGGTCTTGGGCTGCTGCAAATCCTTTCTGTAGCAAAGCGCTTTAATCTTCTTGCTGATCCGCTTGGGCTCGACACTCATCGTTATCTGACTCAGGATCTTTTACTTCCTTCTGTCAACTTTGATACACCCAGGATTGATCTCACCACATCTCCTGAAGTCAATACCCGTCTCCTACAGGAAATCGCCCATGGAAGAACAAGTCTATTGCCCTATTTCTGAAAATGCGAAGCGGGATCCTCATCATTACGCCTTGATAGACCAAGAGCGCACTTGGACCTATCAAGAACTCGATGCGGCAATTCAAGGCCTTTGTCATTTTTTAGAAAAAATAGGGATCAAAGAAAATCATCGCGTCGCTTTTTTAGCAAGATCGACCCCTTCGACAATCCTTCTTTTTTTTGCATTGCTGAGGATAAGAGCTATCGCTTGCCCCTTAACTTTTCGCATTCCAAAAGAACAATTGCCCAAATACTTCGAGCAACTTAAACCCTCCCATATTTTAGAACCTGAAAACCTGCCATTTTCAGCAATGGAGTCTTTACCCACCACGCATTTCATCTCTTTCGATCAACTGGCCACATTTCTCTTTACCTCTGGTTCTAGTGGAACATCTAAAATTGTTTGCCATAGCGTTGCCAACCATTATTATAATGCAAGGGGAGTCATGATTCCGCTACGGCTCGACATTTCCTCTCGTTGGTTGCTTTCCTTACCTCTTTTCCATGTCAGCGGCATTGGGATTCTCTTTCGTTGCTTTTTGTGTGGCGCGACTGTTGTCCTGGCTGACCTTATCAATTTTGAAGCAATTTCAAAGTATAAAATTTCCCATATTTCTCTAGTCCCCACGCAACTCTATAGGTTGCTCAAAGAACCTCCTGAACTCATCAAAAAAATTAAACATTCTCTTAAATGCATTCTTCTGGGTGGAGCTCCTCTTCCTTCTGCCCTCCTGGACAACGCTAACACGCTCTCTTTACCCATTTTTACTACCTATGGAATGACAGAAATGAGTTCGATCATTACCCTTTCCCATCTCGGTGCAAGAAAAGGCTGCGGAAAGATCGCTCTTTATCGGAATCTAAAAATAGAAAAAGACCAAGAAATCTGGGTGGGTGGAAACACTCTCTTTAAAGGATATTGGCACGCCGCTAGCGAAACCATTGTCAAGGCAGACCGAAATGGATGGTTTCCTACAAAAGATCTGGGGAGGTGGACAGAGGATCAGCAGCTCGAGGTGTTAGGCCGCAACGACCGGCAATTCATCTCAGGAGGAGAAAACATTCAGCCGGAGGTCATCGAACAAGCGCTTTGCTGCCTGCCTGGAATCCGACAAGCCACCGTTTTGCCTATTGCCGATAAAGAATTCGGCCAAAGGCCCGTTGCCTTCATCGATGGCGAGGTTTCTGTGGATACTATTCGAGAAAAACTGCAGGGCATCCTTCCTCGATTCATGCACCCTATTCGTATTTTCTCCTATCCTTCTTCGGATCCGAGTATCAAACCTAACCTTTTATCTCTGAAACAACATTTATTTCAGATTCTAAAATTGAGCGGAGAAAATCAGGAATAGGAACAGGGTTTCTTTTTTCTTTTTTAACAACGACATGCACGATTTGGACTTTCCCGACATCACGCTTGTACTCAGAATCGCGAAAAAAGTATTCTAAAGTTACCGAGGATGTTCCCAATTTAACAACCTTTAGTGAGATCTCCAGATCGTCGCCTATCGTCAAGGGAAAAAAATAATCTCCTTCTGCATGAACAATGGGCATGAGATACGAGAATGCGAGAAGCTGCTTCAGGGAAAATCCCCGATCTTTCAAGAACTCTTCAAAGACCTCGAGGGCCATTCGAAACTGTTCTGTAAAATAAAGGTTTCCTGTTGCATCTGTGTCCTTAAGCCGAACTTTGGTACGATAAATATACATAATGTCCAATACCGGTAAAAATTTTTGTTAAAGAGAAAACTTAGTAAGATGCTCACAGTTAAGGAATAAAGGATTTCCAAATATAAAATATTGGCTTATAACCCGCCTCAAAAAAGGTTGCTGGATTGTCCAAAAAAATGGGCTTTTTTATAATCCGCCTCTTTCACAGTGGGTCATCCATGGATCAAAATATCTTAAACTCTTTCCCGATCAATGACAACTCTATTCAAAAAGAAGCGATTCATGCTTCTTCTGAAAATGCAGTTCGTCTTACGCACAGCGACATCGCGGACTCCTTGCTTGCTCAAGGGGAAACAGCCCTTTTGAAAGGTGATCTTTCATTCGGACTGGAATGTTTTGATTCTGCGCTTAAACTCGACGCGCGCAATCCAAAGCTCTACTATGCACAAGGGTTATCCCTATTTGAATTTGGCAACCAAGAAGGAGGGGAAAAAACCCTGTTGCTGGCAAGTAAAAAATTTAAATCCGCATCCTCTTTAGATCCTAAGAATTTCACAACCTGGCAAGCCTGGGGAACCCTTCTTTGCACTTTGGGTTTAAATTCCGGTCAGCATCACTTCTTTTTAGATGCGAAGGAGAAACTCGAAAGAGCCGCTTCGCTTTCAGAAGGTCAAAACCCAGATACTCTTGCTGAACTTTACTGGGATCTCGGCATTGTCTTTGCACGCCTTGCTGAACATTCAGGAGAAGCATTGGATTGGCATCATGCGATCGAATCCTTTCAATTGGCCCACTCCTATCATGAGAAACTCCCTTTTGATTTTTGGAATGATTTTGGCCATTCCTGTTTAAAGTTTGCCTCTCAGATCAATGACGTTCGTTTTTATGTCAAAGCAATCCACTGTTTAAAAACGGCAATCTCTTTTGTGCCGCAAGCTTATGATAGCTGGCGCCTACTTGCCGATGCTTTGCAAAAACTCTATTTCCATACTCACGATGAAGATCACTTCTCCCAGGCTTGCGAATCCTTTGCAGCCGCAGTACAGATTCGACCACAGGATGCATCCCTCTGGTTAAATTGGGGACGCTTCTTCTGTGATTCGGCAAAAAGGGTCGCGGATATCAAACGGCTGCGCCTTGCGATTGAAAAGTGTCATCGCGCTTTTGCTTTGAATCCCAATGATCCCATGATCCTGGCAATTTGGGGAGAAGCGCTCGCGCTTTTAGGAAATTACACGGAACGCTTGGACTTGATTTACGATGCCCAAAACAAAATTTCCCAAGCAATGGAACTAGAAAATGAAGAGCCTGACATCTGGTATAGCTATGGCATCTGCATGCAAGCTTTTGGCCATTACTTTAACGATTTTGATTACTATTATCAGGCTATTGAGAAGTTCCAAACCGGACTTTCCATGAACCGGACATGCCATAGGCATTGGCATGCGATCGGTTGGACATATGCTCTCATCGGAGATTTTGAAGAAGATCCGGATACACTTGAGCTCTCCTTGCGTTTTTTACAAAAAGCTACCGACCTGCATTCTTCGACATACTATCTTTTTGATTACGCTTCAGCGCTTTCAAAACTAGGAGAACTGACCCGTGAGCAGCGCTGGCTGGAGACTGCCTCATCTCAATTTGAACGGTTGCTCACCCTACAAAAAAACGCAGTCTATCTCCATCCTGATTGGCTTTTCCAATATGCCTGCACACTCGATGCCCTTGGAGATTGTTATGAAGAAAATTTTTACTATCTTCGCGCCATTGAAGTTTTTTCCCATGTCCTCATGATCGATCCTGATTTTTATCTTGTTCATCATCGTTTAGGAGCTGCTTTGTCGCACCTCGGAGAACTGACAGGAGAGACTGATCATTTTTATCGCGCCATCCATCACCTTCGCCTAAGCTTAAAAAATGATGATGAAAATGATGGGATTCTTCTCGATTGGGCAACAGCGTTGATCAACATCGCAGTCCATTCACACAACTCCTCAGAGTCCGATCAATTCTATCGCGATGCCGAGCATAAGCTCCAAGCTGCGATGCGCCTAGGCAACTTGCACACTTATTACCACCTCGCTTGCCTCTATTCTTTGACCAACCAATGCGAAAAGGGAATGCTCTGTCTAGAAAAAGCCCGTGAGTACGATGCCCTTCCTCATGTCGATGAAATGCTCCAAGATGATTGGCTCGACAATCTTCGTTCCACTGGGGATTTCCAAGAATTTTTATCCGAACTCGACCATCGACGCAACTTCCAATGAGGAATTGCGGTTTTTGGAATTGGTATAATGTGCATTTTCTGCTAAAGTGAATTCTTATTTTACTTCTTGAGGTTTTTTTTCAAATGGATAGACGTTCGCTCCTCTTTGTCATTGCTCTTGTGATCGCGCTTTTTTTCGTCAACTTGTGGTTTTCTTCTTCCAAAACTAAGCCTCAACCATCCACGCAGGCTAAAAAGCCCATCGCGTCCATCATAGATGAGTTCAATGCTCCTGCTAAAGAGGCGGTTTCTTCCCCGGCAATGAGAGAATCTTCTAAAGAAGAAGAATTCTTTGTCATGCAAAATGATTATCAACAAGTTGTTTTCTCTAACGTCGGCGGGAGCATTGCAGAAATCAACCTTCCGTTTCAAAACAAAGAAAACCCTAAAAGCTTTGTCCGTCCCATCCACCTCGATCGTGTCTTTTCGGAACAATACACCGTCAATGATCAATTCCCTGCATTTGAATACTATATCAATGATGGGACTGGAATTAAAAAAATCTCTCAACGGCAATGCGGAGGATTTTACCCTCTTCTTCGAAGAACAATTTTTAATACTAGAGATTCTGTTCTTTATACCTCCCCTGTCAAACATTACGCTCTGAAAGTCGTCTCGGAAAATCTCCAAGAACCCAATCAGCTCTACACTCTTAAACGGCTTGAAAAAGACCTCATCGAGTTTGAACGTGCGGACTCGGATCGAAAAATCAATAAAATCTTTCGATTTCCCAAAGACGCACACGATGCCCCTTATTGTCTTGAAGTCAGCATTAAAATTGATGGGGATGTAAGGGGGCTCTGGTTAAATAGCGGTGTCCCCGAGGTTGAATTGATCTCGGATAGCCCCGCCCCTGCCCTATCCATGCGAATCCTGAAGAGTAACCAAAAAGCAGACATTGAACAAATTTCCCTGCCCAAAGAATGCGCTATTTCCACGACGATTTATCCCGACTGGGTCTGCACTGCGAATGGATTTTTCGGGCTCATTGTTGATCCATTGACCGATATTCCCGCAGGATACCGAGCTTGCAAGATTCCAGGAACGGAAGATCCCACGCGTTTGACCCTTGTTGATCCTCAATACCACCTTTATCCTGCTGAAAAATATCCCGGCTATGAGTTTCAACTTCCTTTACGTTCCCAAACTACTGTGTTGCGCTATTATGCAGGTCCTTTAGAAAGCGATATTCTCAAAAGAATCGACCAAACCTATTCAAATCCTGCAACAGGCTATAATCCCGATTACGCCGGCGCCCTCAGTTTTCATGGCTGGTTCACTTTTATTTCTGAGCCATTCGCGAAATTCCTTTTTATTCTCATGAATTTCTTCTATTTGATCACCTCTTCATGGGGAATTTCTATTATTTTACTGACAATTGCCCTCCGGATCATGCTCTATCCGTTGAATGCCTGGTCGATCAAATCGACCATGAAAATGCAAGAAATTGCCCCTAAAGTCTCTGCGATCCAAGGGAAGTTCAAAAAAGATCCTAAGCGTGCCCAGCAAGAAGTGATGAACCTTTATCGTGAAAAAGGCGTCAATCCATTATCTGGCTGCTTCCCGCTTTTAATCCAGCTTCCTTTTTTGATTGGGATGTTCGACTTGTTAAAATCCACCTTTGAATTGCGCGGCGCCAGTTTTATCCCAGGATGGATTGATAATTTAACAGCCCCCGATGTGTTATTTAGCTGGAATTTTCCTATTATCTTTTTTGGGACTGACTTCCATCTTCTACCCTTCTTGCTGGGCGCTGTCATGTGGGCACAGCAACGTTTTAGCGCTTCTGTTCCTAAAGATAAAAGCTTAATGACAGACCAGCAAAAACAGCAAAAAATGATGGGCAACATCATGACGATTGTATTTACCGTGATGTTCTATCACTTTCCTTCAGGCCTTAACATTTATTGGCTCTCATCCATGGCTCTCGGTATCTTGCAACAATGGTATGCGTCTCGTAAGAGTGCAAAGAAAAAAGGCTTGGTTACAATCGAGTAATTTCCTGGCAGGGCCAAAAGAACAACAAGAAAGGTGGCTGGCTGACTACGAAAAACAACGGATGAGATCAACGCAGAGACGCAGAGCCGCAAAGACGCGGAGAAAACTGAAAGATGAAGGCTTGGGAAGATTTTATTAACAAACAAGGGGCTCTTTTAGGAATTGAGGTAGCCAATCAATGGTTGCGCACATTAAAAGTTGTCCATTTTGATTCGGGGAATCTCTATCTAGAAGCAAAAGACTCTTTTCAAGTTCTTTGGTTTGAAGAGCATATTCGTCCTCTGCTCAAATCCCAGTTTTTGAATAACAATTTTCGTCCCATCAAAGTCCACGTAAGCGTCTCGGAAACGGCTTCAACTGCTGGAACAGCTCAATCTAAAAAAGAAAAAGGGAAATCATATCCACCCGTTTCATTCGTCTTCGATAAATTAGATCCCTCAATGACTTTGGAGAATTTCGTTATCGGGGAATCCCATCAGATCCTGTTTCGTTTCTTTTGCGAATTGACTGGATACAATCC
The DNA here is from genome assembly GCA_963718565.1 of uncultured Verrucomicrobiae bacterium. Taxonomy (GTDB): domain Bacteria; phylum Chlamydiota; class Chlamydiia; order Chlamydiales; family Rhabdochlamydiaceae; genus CAJCIW01. The sequence continues at coordinate 544,225 of OY970364.1, read as the reverse complement.
CAAAGAAAAAAAATATGAGGGGCAAATAGCAGCTGCCGCATTCAATCCGATCTACCTATGGGGAACACCAGGATGTGGAAAAACCCATCTTCTTGTCGCCTTGGCACAGGCCTTTTGCAAAAGAGGGTTAAACGCTCTTTATGCCCGGGCAGAAACATTCACAGAACATGTCATTTCAGCAATTCGAGCTTCTGAAATGCAATCATTCAGGAAGGCTTATCGACACGTTGATGTTCTATTAGTCGATGACGTTCACCTCTTTGCTCGCAAGAACGCCACTCAGGAAGAATTTTTTCATACTTTCAACACTCTCCATACTTCTGGCCGTCAGATCATCTTATCTTCTAAATGTGCTCCGCCATCATTGGAAGAAATTGAGCCTCGGCTTGTTTCTCGTTTCGAATGGGGAATCAATATCCATTTCGAAAAACTGAGCAGCGAAGAACTCAAACAAATACTCCTGAAGCGCTGCTCCCTATTGAATTTTCCTCTTGCGCACGAAGTTGTCCATTTTTTGCTACAAGTCTTTCCGAGCAGCAAGTCTTTAAATCGAGCTTTAGAAGCCCTGATCCTGCGAAGCCATCTCGAAAAAGACGCCCGTTATAGAAGAAATTCACAAAATATCGACAAGAAAGCCGCAGAGATAATGCTTGCTGATCTGATTCAGCAAGAACAAGAAACAGCGCTTTGTTCGAAAAAAATCATTTCCGCCGTCTCGACGATTTATGGCATCCGCAGCGAAGATCTTTTGGGAAAATCTCAAAGTCAGGAATGTTCTCTTCCACGTCAAATTGCCATGTACCTCTGCCGCCAAGAATTGAAACTCCCTTTTCAAAGTATCGGCCAGATTTTTGGACGCGACCACTCCACGGTCATGACAAGTATTCGACACATTGAGAAAAAACTCGAAGCTTCCGATAAAGAGCTCCTCTCGTCTCTTCTCGAAATCAAGAATTTATACCACAAGTGATTCAAAACCGGAAGGAATTGTTCAATGCGCACTAATTCTAAAGTTGTAACAAGCTGCTGCTGCTTTTCCGTCAACGGATCAAGCTGTTCTTCCAGCTGAGGAAAAAGGGTGTAAATAAAAGTGTTGAGGCTAGGCATTGAAATAATGCCTAGCCTCAACACTTTTATTTACACCCGTGGTCGTATCGTTTCTTGAATTTTGCTCCAATACTGTGATAACGTAGCTGTCAATATTGACAAAACGGGGTGATTTCCTGGGGGAGATTAAGCTGATTAGCTAAATAATTTCCCCAAGAAAATCACCCCGTTTTGTTAGTTTTGCAATTCCCCCTTTAAATTATAGTGTTTGAAACTTTATGCCTACGCCTATTTCAGAGAACTTTCCAATGACTTTTCAAGCCCGATGGTTTGAAAATAACCAACATCTTGCCGAAACATTTATTGAGAAAATCACACGGATCTTTCTTTCTTATGTGAATAAATTTATCACGAATTTAGTTCTCCCTGCAGCTCAGATTAGCCAGCAAAGAGTTAAAAACATTGATCATTCGTTCAAAATAAGGTGGGTTCCAGGTCCACGAAACCATCCGTTTTTAAACAAAAATTTTACTCCTGCGCCGATTGAAGTCACAACTCCTGATGGCATCAAACTCAGCGGGACCTTTTTTAAAAATGTCGCCATTTCGGAAACGGCTCCAACGGTCATATTTTTCCAACCGAATGCCATGCTCAGCAAACAGGGAGTATTTGATTGGATCCTAGAGCAGGCAGCCCTACAGGAATTCCCTTACAATTTCGTTTACTTTGACTATCGAGGCTGCGGAGAATCCGAAGGAACCCCTTATTCGGAGAAAAACCTCTTTTTAGATGGAGAGAGTATCTATCAATTTGTGAGAGATAAACTTCATGTTCCTGCTAACGATATCCACTTCTACGGTTGGTCGTTAGGGGGTGGGGTCAGTTCCAATGTAAAAGAAATCCATTCCGCAGACGAAAGTCGTTACGTCAATGAAAGATCATTTCATTCTATCGCTAGCGTCGTTAAAAACCTTGTGACCACATTCGTCAACCGAAGATTTACCTCTATTAATAACACCTTTAAGAATTTTTTATCCTCCAGCGCCACATCGATTGCGGCCTTTGGCCTTTCATTGCTCAATTGGAATATCAAAAGTGCAAAAGCGATTGAAAATCTCAAAGGAAAAACCTTGATTGTCCACCATCCCGAAGATGAACTGATGAAGGGAGAGGCCAGCCTCTACAAGGCTCTTTTTCAAAGAGGAGTCGCCCCATCACCAAATATCAAAGAACTCAACTTAAATCACTCTCCGATTAAGCCTCCTTTCATTCACGGAGCTGATCTTGACGAATTCGCTCACGATGATTTTAATCCTGTACAAGAAATTAACAAATTTCTATTCGCTTCCAACGCTTCGTTCTCAGAGAGAATTTTAAACCGCTTTGCTGTGGCAAACCCACAGTTCCGCGACCGAGTCTTCGCACGAATCGCCCAAACATTCCAAAATGGCGGTCTTTATTGGGGATCAGGAAAAGATGCTTTTTACAACAGAAACGGGCTATCCATGACAGATGATATGCGAGTGCAGGCTATTGTCAGCACGAAAGTGCACGCGATCAATTAAGTAAGTCCGCTTAAATATTTAAGCGGACTTACTTAGTGGCCCACATAAAAAAAACTCCTCATCAAAAAATCTTGTTTTGAAGAGGAGTCTAGCGTGAAAGAATTAAATTTTGATGAAGCGCTCGCCAGGTTTTCCTGGAGGAGGTAGACCAGAAGGGGTAGCTGCCGATTCTTTAGCAGGAACTTCACGGCCTTCACAAATATCCTTAGCACGTGCTCTCCAACGTTCTACTGCCTCGACGAAAAGAGGAGCAAAACGTCTTAATGCAGAAGGATCTGCACCGACACCCATTTCTAGGACGGCGTGCATCAAGATTAATTCTTCTGGAACAGCGACGCCTATTCCCCCCCCTGCCATTTGACCGCCGAGCATCGCTCCTTCAAGAAGAGCTTCATATAAGCGTAGGCGAACTTGAGAATCCTTGGGGAGACCGTCCAAAATAGGGGAATATAAATAAAGACGATCCGAATTTGGTTCATAAGTTAAGTGCAATGAAAAGGTATTGTCAATACCTAGTATACACGTGTGATTTTCGTCAAATGCCAATTCGAGATTGAGCTCTTTACCGAATTCTTTGAGATTTTGCTTGGCATTTTCCAATGACATGGATTAGTCCTCCTTCTTAAACTCTAACGTTTGATTAAGTATAACTTCCTTCAGATTTTCCAACGAGCAGATTCAGAATTATCAGATGCGCTTGCTCTTTGAAAAATCGTGCATATTTAGAAAAGTTTCCAACTTGCGTCCAAAAATAGCAACAAAAAATGTTTTTTCATCCTAAAATTACTTAAAAAGACGTGAAAAAACAAAGTTCTCCTTTTCATCCCTCTGCTTTTAAAGAACCAAAAGAAAGAAAAATCAGCTTATTTCTAAATTTATTTTAACAAAAAAACGGTCATTTTACAATTAAAATTATAATTTTAATCCACCACCTCCTCTTGCGAGCAAAACCCGTTTAAGATAAGGTCGTGTTTATAACCCAGGTTTATTTTTACAAGTTGTTAATACACAAAACTTTATGAAAGGACCAAACTTCTCGCATCCCGGTGGAGTTAAATGGGAAAGAGGATCTTCAACGCCTCTTGGCGTCAGCCGTCTAGGCAAAGGGGTCAATTTCGCCCTCTTCTCCGAGAATGCCACAGAAGTGAAATTGTGTTTGTTTTCTCCTCACACAAATCATCCTTTTGTGGAAATCCCTTTCGACCCCGAACTGAATAGAACCGGTTATGTTTGGCATATTTTACTCAAGGATCTTCCCAGCGATCACATCGAATATGGCTATAAAATCTCAGGATCTACAGAAGATCAGCGAGGGATGTTCGACTCTGAGCGCATCCTTTCCGATCCTTATGCAAAGGGGCTCAATACGGGCTATCAGTGGGGACACAAAGAATATTCCAATCGCTCCAATACTCCTCTTGGCAAAGTCATCTTAGACATCCCTTTCGATTGGCAAAAAGTCCCTCAACCCAGACTGCCAGTGGAAGAATTGATCATTTATGAAATGCACGTACGCTCGTTTACCCAACACCCGTCAAGCAAAGCAAAAGCGCCAGGAACATTTCTAGGCATTGTTGAAAAAATTCCCTACTTGAAAAATTTAGGAGTCAACGCCATCGAATTGATGCCCATCTACGAATTCGATGAATGTCACAATCACTTCATCAACCCTAGAACAAGTCAGAAGCTCAAAAATATGTGGGGATATTCCTCAATGAATTTTTTCACGCCGATGAACCGGTATTCTTCTTCTGGCGATTGGACGGGGGCAATCGACGATTTTCGGACGCTTGTCAGAGAAATGCACAGAAATGGGATCGAAGTTTATTTAGACGTTGTCTATAACCACACCGCTGAAGGAAATCAAGAAGGCCCCTGGTTCTCATTCCGTGGAATCGATAATCGAGTCTATTACATGGTCAGCCCCGAGGGAAAATATCTCGACTTCTCAGGAACAGGAAATACTGTGAATGCAAATCATCCCGTCGTCGCCAAATTTATCGTTGATTCGTTGCGCTATTGGGTCAATGAGATGCACGTGGATGGATTTCGTTTTGATCTCGCTTCCTGCTTAACCCGAGAGGAAAATGGAACCCCTCTTGGAAACCCGATCGTGATTCAAATGATCAATGCAGATCCTGTCTTGGCTGAAGTCAAACTCATCGCTGAGGCGTGGGATACAGGCGGTCTTTATCAAGTCGGGAGTTTTCCTGGAGGAGGAAGGTGGGCAGAATGGAATGGCAAATATCGAGATGTTGTACGCCGATTCATTAAAGGGACGGACAACCAAGTCGGCGAATTTGCCAAAGTCATGGCTGGCTCACAGGATCTTTACGGAAATGGAAGGAAACCCTACCACAGCATCAATTTCGTCACGGCGCACGATGGCTTTACCCTGCGCGATTTAGTCAGTTACCAAGACAAGTACAACGAAGAAAATGGCGAAGGCAATCGCGATGGAGCCAATCAAAATGATAGTTGGAATTGTGGATGCGAAGGACCCACGAATAGCCGTAAAGTCCTGCAGCTCCGCAAGCGGCAAATGCGCAACTTCTACGCGGCGCTTTTACTCGCAATTGGCACACCGATGATTCTCATGGGAGATGAATATGGCCATACCCGAAATGGCAACAATAATGCCTACGGCCAAGACAATGCGCTCAATTGGTTTTTATGGAATGAACTCGAAAAGCATGCAGAACTTGCACGTTTTCATCGTTTGATGGTCCAGTTCCGAAAAAAACATCCCTTGCTTAAACGCAAAGACTTTTTAAAAGATACAGATGTGGAATGGCATGGCCGTGTTCCTAAACAACCTGATTGGGGAGGAAACAGTCGGTTCCTCGCTTATACATTGCATGATCCTATCAAATCAGAATCCCTCTATATCGCATTCAATGCTCAATTTCAACCTGTCCATCTTCAGCTTCCACAGCCACCCAACGGAAAAAAATGGCATCGCGTTGTCGACACTGCCCTTGCTTCTCCCAACGATTTTAGCGAAAACCCTCTCCAGCATCCCATTAGCTATACCTATGATATGCTTGATTATTCCACACTCGTCGTCAAAGCTACCTAAGAAACCGGATGAAAAATCTTGGAACATTTCAGCTATTCCCTTCAAAATTTCAGTCTGGGTTTGCACCGAAATCTAAGATCTTGATGCTATATGGCTCAGTTTTGTTCATTCCTAATACGAGTTTCTTGTTAATGGTTGTCATACAAATAAAAATTTTAGACACCCAACGGTAGGACAAATATTTTCCATCGGTAGAACAGATGGAAATCTTGTCTCCGCGATAGGTAGAAGAATGGAAGAAATACCTACTATTCTGCACAGCGGCAATGTCGTGCACCCTATTATCTATTACTTTGAGATTCCCCCCTGTTGTTAAGTCCCGGATTTTAACCTCACCATCATCATCAAAAATGAGACGCCCATTTGTACAAGCCAAGGCTGGGCGAAAGGCGTTGCAATTGAAAATGTGAACACATGCCTTTCTGAAGATATCCCACACCCTAATAGAGTATCTTGAAGCAGAAACGACAATATCATTACCGGACATTGTAAGACACGAGATACTCTCTGTGTGTCCTATGTATGTATTAAGGCACTCCCTTGTATGGGTATCCCAGATCTTGAGTGTTTTGTCATCTGAACCGGAAGCAATGATGAAAGCATTGATACCAAGACAAAGGACACGTTTTTCGTGCCCCTCTAAGATATCAGACGTGTTTGTTTTCGTATTCCGCAGTGCTATCACCTTATCATCACCTTCACCGCCCCCCCCCCCCTCATCCCAGTTGGTCCCACTATCAAAATAATGTTCATCAAAGCCAACAGCGACGTAATGATTATAAACAGCTAAAGATGAGATGCAGCTGTCATACTTATAACCCTCGTTCCATTCCACATAAGCATTGCCCCTTGGCAATTCCCAGATCTGTACAAGGCCAGAGGAGCAACCTGTGATCACCCGCTCATTACCATCAGGATCACTGGTTGCGGTCATACAAGTAATCGCTCCGCGAACATGGAATTTAGTTACCTTACAGACCCAGTGTAAGAAGGGATATATCTCTAACAACTGTTTTTTGTAGGCTGTTAAGCTCTCAGCTTTTGCTGGGACTTGAAATCCAAAACGGTCCAAAAATAACAGGCGCCAAAGCGCATCGCTTTGAGTTAGGATACTCCATCCCTTACAAACACGGCCCGATATTGCAACCCACTTGAGGCCATATGAATGTACAATTCTTAGAATATCCCGCTCTAAATCTTCTGGTAGCCCTGTTAAAAGTTCTGTTGGATAGCTTGATATGAGCTCTTGCTCAACATGCTTCGAACCTATAGGTGGTGTTGTTATTCCTGCCATAAAATGTCCTTTGTAATCTTGTTTTAAAGTTATTATAAAATTTTAATTTCACTCTTTTTAACTATAATTAAATCCTTTTTTTATTACAAGTAAAATTTTTAAAATTTTTTTTTACAAAAGACACAATATTATACCGCGCGCAGGAAGGTTTTGTGAATTTTGACAGGCTGCGACTTTGCCAAATCGATCCTTCTCGCTCGCCTTTCCTGAAAGATTGGCCTAATATCGATGGCCGCTCTTCCCGAGTTTGACACCTGAAGGCTATTTTTGAGACTATTTTGTCTATGAGAGACACCTCAAAAAAGCGAAAAACGTAGTGTACACATGGTTGCAAATTTTCAAATGAAAATTTGCAAAAAATGAAATGTACATGGTATGCAATATGTCATGTTTATCAGAACCACTACCAATAGAAAAGGACAGAGCTACTACCATCTCGTAGAATCTTACCGGGATCAAGGTAGGGTGAAGCAGCATCCTCAACTGCAGTTCGATTTCGAACGCATTGTCTTTACTATGATCGTATGTCGTTTTCTTGAGCCGGGTTCGAAATTGAAGATTTTCGAGCATTGGCAAGACAAATTATACCCAGAAATCCTTTCCGGCAAGGATGAGCTGCATCACCTTTATCGGACCTTGGATTTGCTTAGTCAGCATCAAGAACAAATCGAGCTCGATTTATACTGGCATGACCGTGACCTTTTGAATATATCTGTTGACGTGGTGCTCTACGATCTCACCACGTTGCGATTTGAGAGCACCAGAGAGGATCTTGGGGAATTATGTCGCTTTGGATATTCCAAAGAGATGCGCAGTGACTGCACACAAGTTGTGCTGGGTTTACTTGTGAATACCGACGGCATTCCTCTGGGATTTGAAGTCTACCCTGGGAATACGTTTGAAGGAGCCACTCTCGTTGATATCGTCAAGCGCATGCGCAAGAAATTCAAAATACGGCGCTTTATTTTCGTGGCCGATCGCGGACTTTTTTCCGCAAAAAATTTAGAGCATATCCGCGCCCACTGCGGGAATGAAGAAAAAGGTGAATTCATTGTCGGGATGAAATTAGGAGTGATTAAGCAGCGTCATGATGAGTTTTACGATCGCAGCCGTTTTACAAAAATGAATGATGAATTGGAATGCTATGAAACCACTCATAAAGAAGATCGTTGCATTATCACATGGTCAAAAAAACGCGCTGAGCGCGATAGAGAGACCCGAGAAGATATTTTGTCAAAGATCAGGAAGAAATTAACCAAAAAGCCCACTCCGAAAAATTTTGTATCCAACACAAACTATCGCAAATACGTGACGGGGTTAAAAAGAGGGGAACCCAAACTTGACGAAGCTGTGATTGCCAGAGAATCACGGAAAGATGGATTTTTTGGGCTGATTACCAACGTTCCTGTCGATTAAAGCACGCCCTTTGACTGTAGTTGAGGCAATGAGAGAGTTGGCGGAAGTTCGGGCAATTCCGGTGACAGTAAAAAATACTCGCGTCTGGGTACATAACGATATCAAGGGAAATGCTGCGCAGCTGTTTAAAGCAATTGGGGCTCCAATCCCTCCAAAATTGCTGAAGTGTGCAGAGAGGCATGCCTGAAGAAAAACGCATCGATTGCACACAAATGTAGTGGTACACGGGATTTTATTTTTTGTAACATGTTGATTTTAGAGCTGTTATAAAAATCAGGTGTCAAACTCGGGAATGAGATGCACGTGGATGGATTTCGTTTTGATCTCGCTTCCTGCTTAACCCGAGAGGAAAATGGAACCCCTCTTGGAAACCCGATCGTGATTCAAATGATCAATGCAGATCCTGTCTTGGCTGAAGTCAAACTCATCGCTGAGGCGTGGGATACAGGCGGTCTTTATCAAGTCGGGAGTTTTCCTGGAGGAGGAAGGTGGGCAGAATGGAATGGCAAATATCGAGATGTTGTACGCCGATTCATTAAAGGGACGGACAACCAAGTCGGCGAATTTGCCAAAGTCATGGCTGGCTCACAGGATCTTTACGGAAATGGAAGGAAACCCTACCACAGCATCAATTTCGTCACGGCGCACGATGGCTTTACCCTGCGCGATTTAGTCAGTTACCAAGACAAGTACAACGAAGAAAATGGCGAAGGCAATCGCGATGGAGCCAATCAAAATGATAGTTGGAATTGTGGATGCGAAGGACCCACGAATAGCCGTAAAGTCCTGCAGCTCCGCAAGCGGCAAATGCGCAACTTCTACGCGGCGCTTTTACTCGCAATTGGCACACCGATGATTCTCATGGGAGATGAATATGGCCATACCCGAAATGGCAACAATAATGCCTACGGCCAAGACAATGCGCTCAATTGGTTTTTATGGAATGAACTCGAAAAGCATGCAGAACTTGCACGTTTTCATCGTTTGATGGTCCAGTTCCGAAAAAAACATCCCTTGCTTAAACGCAAAGACTTTTTAAAAGATACAGATGTGGAATGGCATGGCCGTGTTCCTAAACAACCTGATTGGGGAGGAAACAGTCGGTTCCTCGCTTATACATTGCATGATCCTATCAAATCAGAATCCCTCTATATCGCATTCAATGCTCAATTTCAACCTGTCCATCTTCAGCTTCCACAGCCACCCAACGGAAAAAAATGGCATCGCGTTGTCGACACTGCCCTTGCTTCTCCCAACGATTTTAGCGAAAACCCTCTCCAGCATCCCATTAGCTATACCTATGATATGCTTGATTATTCCACACTCGTCGTCAAAGCTACCTAAGAAACCGGATGAAAAATCTTGGAACATTTCAGCTATTCCCTTCAAAATTTCAGTCTGGGTTTGCACCGAAATCTAAGATCTTGATGCTATATGGCTCAGTTTTGCCCATTCCTAATACGAGTTTCTTGTTAATGGTTGTCATACAAATAAAAATTTTAGACACCCAACGGTAGGACAAATATTTTCCATCTGTAGAACAGATGGAAATCTTGTCTCCGCGATAGGTAGAAGAATGGAAGAAATACCTACTATTCTGCACAGCGGCAATGTCGTACACCCTATTATCTATTACTTTGAGATTCCCCCCTGTTGTTAAGTCCCGGATTTTAACCTCACCATCATCACGAAAAATGAGACGCCCATTTGTACAAGCCAAGGCTGGGCGAAAGGCGTTGCAATTGAAAATGTGAACACATGCCTTTCTGAAGATATCCCACACCCTAATAGAGTATCTTGAAGCAGAAACGACAATATCATTACCGGACATTGTAAGACACGAGATACTCTCTGTGTGTCCTATGTATGTATTAAGGCACTCCCTTGTATGGGTATCCCAGATCTTGAGTGTTTTGTCATCTGAACCGGAAGCAATGATGAAAGCATTGATACCAAGACAAAGGACACGTTTTTCGTGCCCCTCTAAGATATCAGACGTGTTTGTTTTCGTATTCCGCAGTGCTATCACCTTATCATCACCTTCACGGCCCCCCCTCCCCTCATCACGGTGGGTCCCACTATCAAAATAATGTTCATCAAAGCCAACAGCGACGTAATGATTATAAACAGCTAAAGATGAGATGCAGCTGTCATACTTATAACCCTCGTTATAAGTATAAGCATTGCCCCTTGGCAATTCCCAGATCTGTACAAGGCCAGAGGAGCAACCTGTGATCACCCGCTCATTACCATCAGGATCACTGGTTGCGGTCATACAAGTAATCGCTCCGCGAACATGGAATTTAGTTACCTTACAGACCCAGTGTAAGAAGGGATATATCTCTAACAACTGTTTTTTGTAGGCTGTTAAGCTCTCAGCTTTTGCTGGGACTTGAAATCCAAAACGGTCCAAAAATAACAGGCGCCAAAGCGCATCGCTTTGAGTTAGAATACTCCATCCCTTACAAACACGGCCCGATATTGCAACCCACTTGAGGCCATATGAATGTACAATTCTTAGAATATCCCGCTCTAAATCTTCTGGTAGCCCTGTTAAAAGTTCTGTTGGATAGCTTGATATGAGCTCTTGCTCAACATGCTTCGAACCTATAGGTGGTGTTGTTATTCCTGCCATAAAATGTCCTTTGTAATCTTGTTTTAAAGTTATTATAAAATTTTAATTTCACTCTTTTTAACTATAATTAAATCCTTTTTTTATTACAAGTAAAATTTTTAATTTTTTTTTTTACAAAAGACACAATATTATACCGCGCGCAGGAAGGTTTTGTGAATTTTGACAGGCTGCGACTTTGCCAAATCGATCCTTCTCGCTCGCCTTTCCTGAAAGATTGGCCTAATATCGATGGCCGCTCTTCCCGAGTTTGACACCTGAAGGCTATTTTTGAGACTATTTTGTCTATGAGAGACACCTCAAAAAAGCGAAAAACGTAGTGTACACATGGTTGCAAATTTTCAAATGAAAATTTGCAAAAAATGAAATGTACATGGTATGCAATATGTCATGTTTATCAGAACCACTACCAATAGAAAAGGACAGAGCTGTAGTTGAGGCAATGAGAGAGTTGGCGAAAGTTCGGGCAATTCCGGTGACAGTAAAAAATACTCGCGTCTGGGTACATAACGATATCAAGGGAAATGCTGCGCAGCTGTTTAAAGCAATTGGGGCTCTAATCCCTCCAAAATTGCTGAAGTGTGCAGAGAGGCATGCCTGAAGAAAAACGCATCGATTGCACACAAATGTAGTGGTACACGGGATTTTATTTTTTGTAACATGTTGATTTTAGAGCTGTTATAAAAATCAGGTGTCAAACTCGGGCCCTTTTTTGATCCATAAAACCACTTATTCCATGAAAAAGCCATTACAATTAAGCTATAAAACTTGAATTTATAGTTATTTTTTTTATATAATTATATATATAAAGTTAAGATATTAATTTAAAATTAATCAAATAATATATTTCAAGGACAGAAATTTATGATCTCTTTAAATAATACTCAAGATTTTGAAGATTATTATGAATGGTATGTAGTCTCTCAAATACCCATTCAGCAAGATAGAGAAACTTATTATAAAGTTGTCTTTCAGGAATCTTTATCAAAAGTAGATGGATTTGGGCCAAAACAAGTAGAAGTGATAAGCAAACAAAGTGTGGAAATGCATCTTGTTTCTCTTATAAAAAGTTGTCAGCCAACTCAACAACTTTATAAACAGGCAATTAAAACAAATAATGCAATCACAGGTCATGATGTTAAAATCATTTTGAATGATGAGGGACTATTTAGCGCTTATACACGTTTAAATGATGGATTGATTTCCCTTGGGTTTGGGTTTCCCCTTTATGGACTTTTGACCAGTCTGGTATTCGAGCTTACAAATGTCACATCAATCAAAGAGCTGCGCCAGGCTTGGAGTCTAGGAAAAGAAGCGCATGTTAAAAAAATAGAATCTATAGAATTTGAGGGCACAGAAAAATGCATGGAACTTCTTCGTCAAGCGGCAGAAAAAAGAGTATGGCATCCCCAACTTTGCAATGACATAGAAACATTTTGCGATAAATATGCAATAGAACGTGAGCCTAATGCTCATGCTGATTGGGAAAAGATAAAAGACGGTCCCCATGTAAAGTTTTATCAAGCACAGTATGACCTATACCGCGCGCAGGAAGGTTTTGTGAATTTAGACTCAGCGAGGCAAAGCACAATCGAAGCTTGCGGTCCGAATGACGAAGCCATAGTGAAAACTATGACTGAGGAAGAGGATCGATTGGGCAAAGCCGCAGCCAGTCCAAATTCACAAAACCTGACGGAGCGCGGTATACATTCTCAGCAGGATCAACTTCCAGACTTTGAACCCATGTTAAGCTCTGATGATGAAGAGCCGGTATATACTCTTAACCTTGATCAAGAGAAACTCACTTATAAGCCTCGTAATGGCTCTTCTAGGAGAGTCTGGAAAGTCTAAGAGAACGTCTCTTAAGAGTATGCCTGCAATAAGGATTTTTGCAGCTGTTTGAAAACTCGGAGTTTTGCTATGGTAGACTTATACCGGAAGTGATTATCCTTTTTCCGATCTGGAGGCAAATCCATGTCACGTTTTATTCTTAGCGTTCCTCTCTTAGCATTAATTGCTGGAGGGTGTGATGACAGCTCACAAAACAGTTCGCAAGCGTATCATCAATCTCAAAGTCAGGCCAAACCTGTCGTATCGATCGTTCCAGTCATTGACAACACGAACAGTCGTTATTCATGGAATCTTTCCGACGAAATCTCTTGCTCTATCTACAATCGTATCGCTGAAAGAAATCGCATGATTGTTAATAAGTCTTCTTCAGTCCGCGATAAGGCCAAACATATCACAGAAGGGCAAAATCCTTTTGGGCCTGATATTTCTTGGACGAAAAAGCTCTTTCCAGGAGACCCCTTTGTCGTTTTTCTAGAATTAGTGAAACACGAAGAAGTCCCCCAACAAAATCGGAGAAAACCCACCGATCCGCAAAATTGCTCTGCAGATCTCAACATGAGTATGCGCATCCGCGTCATCGATTTGCGAGGAAATGAGCCTAAAGTGGTCTTGCAGGAGCTTGTCCATGATTCTCATTTTATTCCACGCCCATTTACACAGGATAATTTCTTTCAAGTGGCCTGGGGCGACGATTGTTTCAACATCTCTCCTGTCGGGCTAGCCCATGCAGAATTTACAAAAGAGATTGCGTCGCGTATTGAAGGTTATATCTTGATGGCCTCAAAACAATGATGAGTGATGGGAAAAGCACACTTCTGACCGGTCGAACTGTTTTTGCTACGACACAATATGTCGAGTATTTCCAGGGAATCCTGCTCTTTGGCTTATTAGGCTGTGTTCTTCTTTGGGTCGCTAAAGCTAAGGGGTATTTTGTTTTACCTCATGCTGAAAAAAAGCATGCTATCATCCCTTTTAAAACAGTCCTTGCCGTCTTTGCAATCTATCTTGGGATGACGATGCTCATCGCTCCCGCTGCTGTTCATCTCATCCGATCCTCCTACGCTTTATTTTCCCATGGGAACATGCCTATCGCTATTTTAGGATGGGTGCAGCTCATGACGCTGATTGGCATCTTTTTGCTTTTTTATCTTTATTCGCAGACACAGGGGCCAGGTTTTTTTAAAAAGATTTGGAAGGACTGGAGTATTCCTCATCCTAAACCGATCCTGACCGATTTTTGGATGGGAGTTATGACATGGTTCATCAGCTTCCCCCTTGTCATCGCTATCGGACAACTTGCGGACATGCTGCTCTTCTATTTTTTCGGTTTTGAAAATTATGAGCAAGTCGCTGTCCGTTATTTGAAAACAACGCTAAATTCCCCTCCCATGCTTGCCGTCGCTTTGTTCACTATCTTGCTCGCTGCACCTGTGATTGAAGAGTTTTTATTTCGAGGCTGCCTTCAAACCTTTTTTAAACGTTATTTTCCACCACAAGGGGCTATTGTCCTATCGGCTCTCTGTTTTTCTCTTTTCCATTTTTCTCCCAGTCAGGGAATCGGCAATATCTCGCTGGTCGCCTCCCTATTTTTATTCGCTCTTTTTCTAGGCTTTATTTATGAACGTCAAGCCTCTTTGTTTGCTTCGGTCGGACTGCACATGATGTTCAACACTGTAAGTACCTGTAGAATCTTATTTTTTCCTGAGTGAGGTTGTCGTATGCTACTTAAGCTAATTGCCCTGCCCATCGCATTATCGTCTTTTTTGTTTGCGGATACAAACACGGATCTGTCTCCTTTGATTAATCCTCACACCCAGTTTGCGCTTTCTCTTTATCCAACAGTTAATGAAGAAGATAAAAATTTGGTTTTCTCTCCTTATTCCATTGCCACTTGTCTCTCCATGGTCTATCTCGGTGCTAGGGGCAATACTCAATCGCAGATGCAATCGGTGCTCCATTTAGATATCGATCGAAAAAATCTCCCCAAAGCAGCTTTTGCCCTAAATCAATCCTTATTGCCCAAAAAAAATAATGGGGAAGCTTATCAGCTGAATATGGCTAATGCAATCTGGGTGGACCAAGGCAGCTTCCTTTTAACAGATTTTCGTTATGCCATCGAAGAGCAGTTCAAATCAAAGCTCGGCAAGCTTAATTTTGCGATGCCCTCAAATGCACTGACGACGATTAACGATTGGATCTTAAAGCAAACACAAGGGAAAATTTCCCATCTTTTGGATGCCAACGACATCAACGAGGTGACGCGTCTTGTTTTGACAAATGCTGTCTATTTTCAAGGAGCATGGATTTCTCCTTTCGATCCCAAAACTACCCATGAGGCTGCCTTTTATCCAACGCCAGAATCGAGCGCCCACGTGGAAATGATGCGCCAAACCTTGACTGCGCCCTATCATGAAAATGAACTGATTCAGGCCATCGCCTTGCCCTTTGCCGGCATGAGTAATAGCGGCAGCAATTTGGCCTTTGTTCTCCTTTCTCCTAAATCTGCGGATAATTTTTTAGCGATGTTTCATGAATTCTCTGAATCCTATGAAGAATGGTTTTCTTCTCTTAAATCTCAGCGGGTAGATTTGACCCTTCCCAAATTTACTTTCTCCAGTCGCTATGACTTAAGCAAGCCCCTGCAAGACCTCGGCATGGAAGATGCCTTTGATTCTAACGCTAATTTCACTGGCATCGATGGGATGCGCGATCTCTTTTTAAATAAAGTTGTGCACCAGGCTTTTTTTGCTTTAGATGAAAACGGCGTGACTGCCGCTGCAGCAACAGCTGCCCCTTTGAACATGAAATCCGCATTGCCCAGCGAGCCGCCGATTCCCATGATTGTCGATCATCCTTTCCTCTTTTTCATCATCGATTTAAAGTCGCATGAAATGTTATTCATGGGAAAGGTGATCCAACCAGGCTCTGGAACGAAAGGGTCGTAAGCTAAGATGAATCCCGCTGCGCAACACGTGAAAAATTCATTAAAATCCTTTAAGTTAGAATATTTCGGGATTTCGGAAACTGGCCTTGTCCGATCAAATAATGAAGATGTCTGGTCGGCGGTCCCTGAAAAACAATTTTTCATCCTTGCTGACGGAATGGGCGGACACAAGGCAGGCGAGGTCGCCTCCTCATTTGCCGTAAAAAGCATGTGTGAATCGATCCATGCTTTGTCTGCTAAGACCGATATTGAAGAGGCTTGTCAACTCTTCAGAGGAGCGATCGCAAAAGCTAATTCTAAAGTTTTTGAAGAATCGCATCGTCATCTTGATTACGCGGGGATGGGCACCACGCTTTCTTGCTTCCTTGTGTTAGAAAATTTTTTAATTTACGGCCATATCGGCGATAGTCGGCTCTATCGCTACCGCAATCGGCTTGAACAACTCACTGAGGATCATTCCCTCAAGCATCCTCTTCGGAATCATGAAGAAGAACCCGGCTCCCCTACTCTTCCTTTGCGCAATGTCATTACTCGCGCCATCGGTACACAGTCTTCGGTCTTGCCCGATATTGGGGTGATTCCTTTACACCCAAAAGATCTTTATATGCTATGCAGCGACGGCCTTTCTGACTATGTGGATGAACATAAAATCGCCCGCATTTTTTCCTCATCCAGTTCTTTGGAAGAAATGGGAAGAAACCTAGTTAAACTTGCACTAGAAAAGGGGGGAAACGATAATATTACCCTACTTCTAGTGAGAGTTTTGTGAAAAAAAGAATTTACCTCGATCATAATGCGACGACAGGGGTCGACCCTCGAGTCCTGGAAGCAATGCTTCCGGAACTTTCCTTGACGCCAAGCAACCCTTCTTCCATCCATTATTTTGGACAGGAGGCAAGGCAACGGTTGCAAAACTCCCGGGAGACCATCGCTGCTTTTTTCCACGTCAAATCCCATGAGGTCATCTTCACCTCTGGTGGGACTGAGGCGATCAATTTGCTGTTGCGCGGGTTTTTCTCTGAAAAAGTCAGTGGTCACGCCATCACATCTAATGTGGAGCATTCCTCTGTTTACAATACTTTAAAAGCTCTGCAAAAAAATGGTCTAGATGTCTCCTTTTTGCCTGCAGGACTTCCCGGAGCGGTTCCTCCTGAACTCATCCAAAACGCAATTCGATCCGATACGCGTTTTATCGTGCTCTCCGCTGTGAATAGTGAAACAGGAGTCATGCATGATATTGATGCGATTGGCCAGATTGCCCTGCAAGCAGGAATTCCTTTGATTGTCGATGGTGTGGCATGGCTCGGAAAAGAGCAATTCGCGCTTCATCCGGGGATTTCCGGCATTTGCTTTTCAGGGCATAAGTTCCACGCGCCAAAAGGGATTGGGTTTGCGATCATCCGCTCCCCCATGAAAATCCACCCTTATATGACCGGAGGACAGCAGGAATATTTGCTGCGCGCCGGAACAGAAAATCTTCCTGGAATTATAGGTCTGGCAAAAGCAGTCGAGTTGCTCAAAATAGAACTTCCGGAAGCAACAAACCGCATGGCAATGCTACGCGACCGTCTTGAAGCAGGACTGATGCAGCGCATTCATCCCGTCGTCGTCAATGGAACGGAAAGGAGAATTTGCAACACATGCAATCTCTCTTTCCCGGATAATAATGGCGAAGATCTATTAATCGCCCTCGATATGGCAGGCATTGCCGTCAGCCATGGATCCGCTTGCTCTGCAGGGGCCTTAGAACCTTCTCGAGTGTTGACAAACATGGGGCTGCCCTCCCAAACCGCTCGTTCTGCAATTCGATTTTCTTTAAGCCGTCATACGACACTCGAAGACATCGATACAACCATTGAAACCATCGCGAACATTCTATACTGCGCCCAGTCTAACCTGAGTTTTGGATTCTAGAGCTTCACTACAAGCGCAGAAAGATTATCTTCCGAACCCGCCTGATAAGCGGAATAGATAATATTTCTAGCGAGCATTCCAGGGGGGCAATTCCTATTCGCATGGGTCGCGGCAGCAATGTCTACCGTACGAGAAACATCATAAACGCCATCGCAGCATAGAACCAAATGGCTTCCGGGTGCAATTTCAGCCATAGGCTTCTTAGTGATCTTCGGCCGCGCGCTAACGGCGCCATTGAATCGATGATCGCCGATAGATCTTGCTATCGCAAGATCTCCATTGACTCTAGGCACCCCGAAGACGTTGATTACTCTTCCCCCACGATGTTCAATGCCCCTCCGATAACGAGGATCATTAGGTTTAGCATCCTCGGATAATTGTACGGGTGAACCGTTATTCTCTAACACCGTGCGAGAATCTCCGACATTCGCAGTCCATAAATGGTTGTCTAAGATCACGGCAATAGTCGCAGTGCTGCCTTCGTTATTCGGGACAAGCCCACCATGGAGATCCTTAAAGTCTCTATTTAACCGAACACAGGTCATTTTTAGAGCCTTCCAAATGCCGGCTTCAGTTAAACCACCCTGATTAAATTCCATCAAAGTCTCTTGGAGTTTTTGTTGAAGATGATCGCGAACAAAACGCGAAGCCGTAGGCCCTCCATGCCCATCAAAAATCCCAAACAGTTGAACAGGATAGCATCTTCCACCGATCATTAAATTAAAGGATGTTGCAAGATGCTCGTCTTCCATTGTTGGACGGCGACCTATTGCATGAGCCACTCCCACTTGCATGTTGCCTACTCTTTCTTCATGGGCAAGCCAAGAACTTGGTGCGTTCACATATTGAAAGCTCTTGGCGGGCTCATTTGCCATCTGTTCTGCACAGCGTTGCATTTGTGTATTTAAACACTGGTGAATCGCACTATCATTTTTAGACAGACGGTTTTCCCTTTCTGATGGAGAGAGCAAAGATAAAGGGGGTGAGTTTTGAAATAATCCAAAACAATTGAAAAGCGACTTGAAGAAATTAATAATCGCTTGCCGGATATTAGCAAAAACATCCGATAAAGATCTGGAAACCTGAGTTCGCGGCTGGGGTGTAAACTTTCTTTCAGAAATTCACAACATTACCAGTAAAAAATCCAGTATGATCCAGTCCCCCATTATCTAGAGGCAGCTGCCCTCGTTTTTTCTTCCGTTTCCTAAAAGGATTAAAGAGCTGACGCCTTTGCGAATAAATTGTCTCGCCAATATTCATTGCGGCCCACGCTTTCACTTGTTTTTTGTTACAGGTTCCTAGTGCTGCTTGAACAGTTTCTAAGTCTAACTTTCCCAGACAGGCGGCCAATGACAGCACAAAAGGGGTAAATCCGTCCTTTGAGTCTTCATCCATCAATTGCTTTAACTTACCAAAACTAGACTCAATAATTTCTGTGCTACCTAAAGCCACTTGATCGAGGTCTTTTGTCTGATCAATCACGAAATCAAGGATACTGCCTGCAAACTGATCAGCACGGACCCCTACTTGCAGGTTCTGTAGCTCTTTTTCCAACTCCTCTGCAGTTTTGTTGTGGAGGTGTTCTGTTCGAATTTTTTGTCTTACGATTCTCCCAATGAGCAACATCTCGGATA
Organism: uncultured Verrucomicrobiae bacterium; assembly: GCA_963718565.1. Classification (GTDB taxonomy): domain Bacteria; phylum Chlamydiota; class Chlamydiia; order Chlamydiales; family Rhabdochlamydiaceae; genus CAJCIW01. The sequence continues at coordinate 524,849 of OY970364.1, read as the reverse complement.
TTTCCTTGATCATAGGCTCACTGGATCTGACCCATCCAAATTGCTCAAGCAATTCCCTCAAGTCCGCCTCGCTCTTTTCGACCTCACAATTCTTCTGTTCTATTTTTTTCTGATGTTCATTTTCCATTTTTTTGAGGTGATCTAGAATTTTATTTGCCCAGCCGGTTAGTTCGTCAAGATTCATATATCTAGCTTTACTCCTCTGACTCGGAGGGCATAGTGCTGCCCATTTCGTCCATTGGAGTTTCTGCTTCATCTGAGAGGCTTTCGACGCAAATTCTGTCCATTCAAGTTCCGCAGCTTCCACCCCCAACAAGTTGGCTATTTTGTGAGCAATATCATTCATTACGGGAATTTTTCTGCCTTCGGCTTCTTGGACGCTCTGCGTATACAATCTGGTTGCAGATACAATATCCGATCCTTGATCATGACAAAATTGTCTGTATTGACCTACTGTCTCTTCACTTTTCTTGAGAATCTCATAGATGATTGGGCCACTTGTTTTTTCCAAAACCTCCAGGTGCAGAACGTGTACGTCTTCAAATGTCAATGCCTTAGCTTTCAAAAAAGTCGTAGCCCGTACGCCCAGAATCAAAAGACATTTTTTTGAGCCAATCTGAATAGATAAATCGATCATCCCAATCCAATCATTTGATTTCTGAATTGAGGTCAGCTTGTAATAACCCACCTGCAAGATCCAATCGCGAATCGCAGTATGAGAGGGCATTTTGCATTGTAGCCAAAAATAACAGCGAATGAACGCCTCTCTGGCTCCGCGAAGGCTTAGTCCTCCTGAAAGAATCAATAGGAGCGATATCAGGATAACAGTTGCCGAATAGCGCCGACGAGGGATTTTTTTGTCTTGTTCCCCCGGGAGGCTTGTTGCTGCATCTGCCATTTTTTTTTAAGTTCTTCGAACTCTTTAGCATGGGTAACAGCCTCTTGTTCGCGTAATTTTCTTTCTGCCTCGATCAAAGCCTCTTTTTCTGCGATTTCATTTTTTAAGGCTTTATTTTCTTGAGTTTTTTCTTCACACTTCTTTTTCCACTGGGCTCTACTGTGCTCAAGATCTAATGCTTTACCCTCTAGTGCCTTAATTTTTTCTGCTTTCTCGCGATTTCTCGCTTTGAATTCATCGCGACTCTCGCAAAGACGATGGCTTCGCTTACGCCAATCTCGTGATGGAACATTCATAGAGCTGCTCTCCTAAAATTAAGACGAGCCATTTTGCATGATTGTTTTAACAGAGTCAAAAAAATTTCCTTAGAAGAGAATTTTCAATATCCCCCTACAAAGTATTGCATCAATAAAGCCCGATACATCGAGAGCGGCTCTTCCTGAGCCGATCTCGATGTATCGGAACAGCGCCGTAGGACGCTGGGAATATAACTGGGATGAGTCAGAGGGTTTAATATCAGAGGGGGGGATGTTACCGTTTCTTGCCGGAATTGTTGCTCAGAGAAAATTTCAAATATGGATCAAAGTTTACACCCCAGTTCGCGGCTCAATAGGCAGCTCAATAGAATGTAAAGTAGATTGAGATTGGGGAGAAATTTTTAACGTTTTACATTGTGGTAATTGAGAAGGTAGGGTCATTGTGTAATTCAATTGACTAACGCTAGTCTTTTTTAAAGGTTTTAAATTCAAACTAAGACTCATAATACCTCAAAAAATTTATAATTTTTCAATGATATTATTATAACTGATAATGGAATTAAGCTGTAAAGATGTTTGCACACAAAAATATTATTTAATAAGAAAGAAGTGGATAGAAAATTTTAAATGATGGATTTTAGACTCTGATCATTAAACCCAATCGGATTCCTGTTAAGCGCAAATAAGGTACGTCCTTATACGGGGATGATGAAGTCTTAATACAGATTTCTCCTCTAGGAATATTAAAAGGCGGATTGCCCCCAAGGGCCTTAAGTCTTGTTATGGAATGGGCTCAGATCTATCAAGACAAGTTAATTGAGGATTGGAACTATGCTGCAAATAATAAAAAACTACAAAAAATTCCTCCACTCCAATAAATGTGGAGATATGGAATTTAAAAGAGCAAAAATCATTGCTTGTAAACCTAAGCCAAATTATCGCATTTGGATCCGCTTTGATGATGGATTAGAAGGCGAAGTTGATCTCAGTGATTTAGTCGGCAAAGGAGTATTTGAAGCCTGGAAGTCAGTTGATTTTTTCAACCAAGTAAGAGTGGATCCAAGAACGGACACATTAGCTTGGGGAGATGATATTGATTTGGATCCATACGTGCTGAGAGAGAGAATCTCTAATTCATAACGTTCTACAAAGTACGTCCTCAAAAACCTATGGCAAGCACTGAATGTCATTTGGATCCATGCCAGGCTTTGCATTTATCGATCTCAATTGCACTATATGACCAACTGGTTGCAGCGTTATCAAACAGCCTCTCCGGCCACACCTTGACTGGTAGCACGTACATTAACTTCCTTGAAGACTCTGGCAAAAGTTGAAGACCATTTCGATCCGTGCCCAATCAAGATCGATAAGTGGTAAGTTTGGCATGGATCAAAATGGTCTTCAACTTTTGCCATGAGTTTTTAAGGACGTACTCTACAAACTATACCGGAAGTGATTCAAAAGACGGTTCGAACCAAAATCACTTTTGCCCCTAGAAGGGAGGCTTCTTCTACGGTGAGCTCAAACTGATCGATGCGAACGGACTCCCCTTTTGAAGGCGGGTGTCCGAGAGCCAAAGTCATCAGTTCCTCAAGCGTTTCGGCTTCTTGGTAAGAAAGGTTGACATGGAACCGCTGATTGAATTCATCCAGCCTCATGTCGCTGGGAAACGTCCGATCGACAACAACATGATAGGCGCGAGGAACCATTTCTTCAAATGCCATCCACTCATCGGACTTCCCAAAGATTTCATCAATAATTTCATCCAGCGTTAATATTCCCGCCGCAAGTCCCCTTTCGTTGAGAACGACGGCTAAGCTTTGATTATTGCGGCGGAATTGTTTGAGAATATGCAATATGGAACTATTTTCCGTGATGAACCAAGGATGGCGAGAGTGCTCTTTGATCCGTTTGTTTGCGGAAAGCCGCAATAAATCTCGTGGATAAGCAATGGCAACGATATTTTGCGGATTTCGATGATAAATCGGTAAGAAAGAAACATGCTTATCTTTGACAACCTCGCGCATTTCCGTAACTGTACAAAATGAGGGGACAAGCGGCACATGGGTCAAAGGCTGCATGAGATCTTTTGCGGTCTTGTTCTTTAATGAGAAAATGTTTGCGACGATAGTATTAAATTCTCTTTTTCGCGGCTCGGTTGTGATCGTTTCTTCCCTTTCTTCGATCACATTTTGCAGCTCCTCTCGCGAAAGATAGGCTCCAGCAGGAACAGATTTGCCGATTAAGCGGTTGATTCCGCGACAAAGTAAATCCAGCAGCCAAATCACCGGCCGCAAGAGAATCGAGAAGAAACGCAAAATGGGAACTCCAAGCATAGCGACGTGTTCCGCATAACGCCTGCCAGCAAACATGGGGGCAATCTCAGCTAAAATTAACACAATAAAAATTTGAGAAAGCGGCGCCCAATCTGGACTTAATCCCAAAGAATCATAAAAACGGCGCGCACATTCCGACCCGACCACAAGGGCTGTATTGACTCCGATCAATGTTGTTCCAAATAGAAGCGCAGGGTGGTGTAAAAGATAGCTCAGCCACAGAGCGCGTTTATTCTGTTTACTGACGTAATACTGAAGACGTATTTTATTAAATGAGACACAGGCCATTTCTACCATGGCAAAGAATCCCTGGATAGCAAGACAGCATAGGATGAGTAGGAGATAGATTTTCCAAGAACTGCTCATGGAGTTGTTTACTGTCTCTCCTTTTTACGCGAGGGACTCTGTTTAAGTCTGCGGATATAAATTCGCCGAATGCGTTTGGCGTCGGCAGCAAGGACGTGAAAGAAAAATCCATGAGCTGCATATTTAGATCCGGTCTTAGGGATGTCCCCCATCAATTCTGTCAGCCATCCCCCTATCGTCACCATATTGTTTTCAGAATGAAGCGTCACACCGAATATCTTTTCAAATTCTGCAAGTTCCAATTTTCCACTTGCGATGAGGATGTCTTCTCCGGACATGGTATAGCGGCTCTTTTCATCCCGGGCATCCGCGATTTCGCCCACCACTCGTTCCACGAGATCTTCCAAAGAGATCAACCCAGAAATCGATCCGTATTCATCGACGACAAGGGCGATAGATTCCTCTTTATCGTACATTTGTCTTAGCAGTGCTTCAGCAGGGGTCCCTTCAGGGATAAAAAAAGGCTTTATCAATACAGGTAACAAGTCGGTGACAGTTTGTAACTTTTCGCGATGAATGAAAAAAATCTGGCTGGTAATGATTCCAATAATATTATCTAGGCTTTCACGGCAGACGGGGATTCGAGAACATTCTTGATCCACGAATAAATGAATGAGTTTGGAAAGAGGTTCTTCGACATCATAAAAAAGCACCTCTTCTCTTGGGCGCATCAATTCTTTAACTAGAGAATCTTGCAAATGCAAAAATCCGCGCATCAGTTCAGCTTCATCTTCATTTAAAATGCCATAGTGCCGCGATGTTTTTAAGGCGTGTTGAAGTTCGTCAAAAGAGATCTCCTCTTCCGATTTCAAGAAAAAAAAGATCAAACGCGAAATGATACTGGTCACATAGATCAGAAATTTACGTATCGGGAGAAAAAAACGCTGGGCAGCATTTAAAACGGGAGCCACTCGGTAAGAAATGGAAACGTTATGGGCCATTCCTATCGACTTTGGGACAACTTCCCCAAACACGACAGTGAGTATCAAAGGAATGCCAATGTTGAGCGCCCATCCTGAAAAGTCGCCAAAAATACTCGAAGTGACGTTCTGGATTAAAATGTTGACAATGATGTTAAACATAATGATCGTCACTAAAAGGTCTCTCGGAGAAGAGAGAAGTTTGGCAACGAGTTGTTTACGCCGATCTGAATCTGACCTGAAAGATTTGACTTTCATCGAGGAAAGAGAGAAGAGTGCAACCTCAGACGAAGAGAGAAACCCGGAGCAGAAGAGGAAAATGAAGAGGAGTAAAACTTGCACAGTGACCACGCTTGTCACCTAAGAGGGAATTGCAAAACTCCTCGCCAGCAGAAAATCGATGATTTTGGCACCTGTTGCCAGAACCCGCACAGCGGGTTCGGTTGGCGGCGGCGAAAGCCTACTTGGATAAGTAGGAGAGCCGCCGCCAAGGCGATAGGTGCCAAAAGCGCGATTTTATGCGGTGAGGAGTTTTGCAATTCCCTCTTAATTAATCGGAGTTCTGCAGACTTGCTAATCATCATGGCTACAGAAGTAAACTTTTAATTGTCCTTCAGGAACTAGCCCTAGACCTTTCATTAAGGTGAGCTGAATCCAATTCGGATCACTTTGACTGTTGATTTGTAAGAGGAGATCCTCTTTTTCCTCGATGAGAGTAGCTTTTTCGATCTCAAGAGCATCGAGATGCTGATCTAAAACCGACAGGATTTCATTTTTCTTGCTGGCAGCGTTAGAATAGACAATACCGCAAATAGAAATAAAGACAAGCACCCACCCATATTGAGCGACAATCCCCTTCTTTCTAAGGGAGGCTTCATTTTTTATTTTTGCATAAGTCATATTGTCAGGATGATATTCCCTACTCTGATACTTAAGAGGTTTTCTCTTTTTTGTAAATGGTTCCGAAAAGACAAACTAAGCAAGTGGAAGTGTAATTCTAGTCTGTTTCATGTATTTCCCATTGCGGTCTGCATAGGAAGTTTCACACACCTCAGCGCCTTGGTAAAAAAGCACCTGAGCAAGTCCCTCGTTTGCATAAATCTTTGCAGGTAGTGGCGTTGTATTGGAAATTTCCAAAGTGACAAATCCTTCCCATTCAGGTTCAAAAGGCGTCACATTGACGATAATGCCGCAACGGGCATAGGTCGATTTGCCAATGCAGACAGTCAAGATATCGCGCGGGATGCGAAAGTATTCGACACTCCTGGCAAGGGCAAAAGAATTCGGAGGAATAATGCATTCATCCGCTTCAATATCCACAAATGCATTTGCATTGAAATTTTTAGGGTCAACTAGAGAGTGATACAAATTTGTAAATATTTTAAACTCTCCGGCGACGCGCAGGTCATAACCATAGCTGGAAAGACCGTAGCTGATGACTTTTTTCTCATTGACATAACGTACTTGCGTATCGACAAAAGGCTCGATCATTCCATGATCCCGAGCCATTTTACGTATCCATCGGTCAGATTGCAAACTCATAGAGTAGTTCCTTAAAAATGAAGAGGTGTCCTGGCGCAGTATAATAGATATAGCGCGTGAAATCGATTTCTTGCTAGAGTTTTTATAATAACGCTTAAAGAAAAAACATCCTTGAAGCCATGACTGAGCCATTTATTCAATCTTCGTGGACCAAACCCGACGAACCCTTTGAGGTCCCCCTTCGGCCACAGTCCTTAAGTGATTTTATCGGTCAGGACAATATCCGTGAAAGGCTTGAAGTTTTTATGCAAGCGGCAAAGCTGCGTGGAGAAGCGTTAGGCCATTGTCTTTTTCACGGCCCTCCAGGTCTTGGCAAGACAACGCTTGCCGTTATCATCGCAAAAACAATGGGGACTCACCTCGTCGTTACATCCGGGCCTGTCATTGAAAAACCTGGAGATCTGGCCGGTATTCTGACAAATTTAAAACAAGGGGATGTTCTATTTATTGATGAAATTCATCGGATGGATCGCGCGGTTGAAGAATATCTTTATTCGGCGATGGAAGACTTCTCCTTAGATCTGTTGATTGACTCAGGGCCATCTGCGCGTAGCGTTCAAGTCAAGCTCAACCCTTTCACTTTGGTCGGAGCCACCACACGTGTTGGCCTTCTCAGTAGTCCCATGCGCAGTCGTTTTGCATTGAGTTTGCGGCTGGATTATTATTCTCCAGAACTCCTCGAAAAAATCCTGATGCGCTCAGGCCAGATTCTCGGCGTGACGCTCATCGATGAAGGTGCATTTGCTATCGCGCAACGATCACGGGGAACTCCGCGGATTGCCAATAATCTCCTGCGTTGGGCGCGCGACTTCGTGCAGATCAAAAAACATCTGCACATCGATCGTCAGACCGCACATCTTGCCCTCGACATGCTCGAAATTGATCATCGTGGACTGGATGAAATGGATAAAAAAATCTTGAAACTCATCATCGGCCATTATGGTGGAGGCCCGGTGGGAATTAGTACGTTGGCAGCCGCCTTGTCCGAAGAAGCCCACACTTTGGAGGAGGTCTATGAACCTTATTTGATTATGCAGGGCTTCATTAAACGAACTCCACGCGGTCGTGAAGTGACATTATCCACTTATGAACATTTAGGGTGCGAACCACCTAAAAAATTTAAGAGCGTGTTGTAAAATTAGACAACACCCTCTAAGAGCACTGTTACCGGAGAAAAACTATGACATTTAAAACAATCCTCGCAGCCTCCCTTGTGGCTTGTACGTTAGCCCCCATCTCCCTGCTTCCTGTAGGAATGGAGTTGCCTACCGACATTTCGCAAAAGGACAAGCCTGCCACCATCAAAGTCTTGGTCAGCAAACAAAAGGAAAAGATCTTCCTCGAAGCCAAAGGGCACCACTTCGTTTATAATCCTTTAAATGAACTTCTTTTGTCGGAAGAATCCGCGACAAAACGTTGGTTGTCGACTGGGGAGAGGGGGATGAAATGGGGGGAGGCTTTCCCGGGCATCTTTCAGATCCGAATTGTTCCTGCAAATTCTCAAAGTACGATCTTAGTCGATGGGGTCGAATACCGTGGCTGCGTCGAAATCTATGACCTCAAAGGAAAATTGTACGTAGTCAACGAAGTGGATATCGAGCGCTACCTCAAATCGATCATGACTGCGCAATTGACTGCAGAGTGGGATGAAGAGGTCATGGACGCCATGGCAATCACTGCTCGGACAAACGCCTATTATCTTGCCAGCCGCAAATCTGAATCCTATTGGCATGTCGACTCTCAAGAGGTCGGCTACCAAGGATACGCTGTCTCTTTACAAAATCTCGACATCGATCGCGCCATCAACAATACTCGCCATATGGTCATGCTCTATAAAGGGGCTCCCTTCCCTACTGCCTGGACAAAAGACAGTGCAGGAAAAACCGCCGCTTACGCGACCGTCTTTCGTAAAGATGTCCGGGCTCCTCATGGAGTTGATGCCCCATTTGCTGCCCATGATCGTGAAAAACATGCATGGACGTTTTCTATCTCTAAAAAAGACCTTGCTAAAGCATTAGGAGCTGTCAAAGTCAGTGCATTTGATCTTTATCAAGATGATAGATCTCAAAAAGTGTATGGCGCTCGTTTAAAAGATAACGACAATCTCCTTCAATTTGATTTTACAAAACTGCAAAGCGCACTAGGCGCAACTCGGCTTAAAAGCAACGATTTCACTGTGGAGGTCAACGACGATAAACTCACCTTCAAGGGATTTGGAGAAGGAAGCGGTGTTGGATTATGCTTATTGAGTGCAAGTGCAATGGCTGACAAGGGAGACAAAGCGCCAAAAATCCTCGCTTCTTTTTTCCCTGAGACCCAGCTAGAGAATGTTCCTTCTTTTGATAGGAAAGCGGCAACCGTTGTAGAGCACTGATCCCCCTACGCCCTGACCAGGCTCTCCTGCGCTGCGATTTTGCTTTGCGATATGAAGCCGTCGGCTGCTCGTGCGCGCACTCCCCTTCGCTGTCGCTCGGGGCCCCTTCTCGCGTCGACTCGCAGAGCTATTCTTAAATCAAACATCAGGCTTTTTTACACTTATCGAGATGAAGCTCAAGGGGGGCCAGCAGGGGGCAAAGGACACGCAGTGCTTTGTCCCCGACATGTAAAAAAGAGACACTTTAAAAACTTTTACCAAGTTTAAAAAATTCTTCTTAATTTCCTGCGCCTTGTCCTCTCATTTCTTTGCCATTGTCGAGAATCCTAAAATTTGATAGCATGCTCCTTTGCTGGGGACCTCATAGAACGACACGATCCGAACCAGGTCAGGACTGGAAAGTAGCAGCCTTAAGGATGCAGTGTTGTGCTGTAAGCCATCTCCGGCTTTTTTTTGGTGAGGGAATTGCAATTCCCTCTGATGGTTAAAAGGTAAAAATGGCCCCGACGTACAGTCCGTGGATGATCGCATAACCATCATCGTACACTCGATCACCCGCATGCTTGGTCGCACGCTTACTGATCTGTTCTGGCGCTAACGCCAAACCGGAAAAAAATAGACATTGATAGCCGGCGTGGATGTTGAAATATCGGCCACAATGGATCGCAAATTCCGCAGCGACATCTGTAAAGATGCCAACTTCTGTTGTCTGCTTGTCGAAATCATGCAGCTTGATTGTATCATCCACATCTCCGAGAAAAGTCTTTTGCTCGCAATGATTGACCATTCCTCCCACTTTGGCAAAAAATTCCCAACTGAGCCAGCGTATTGGATTCATTTGAAGATCTAATCCAAGCTGGACGCCAAAGATCCTATTTTCTGTGCTGATGTCATATTTACTGCGATCGGGTGGCCTGAACATCTTCAACTCAAATTCCTCATCCCAATGGACGTATCGCAATCCCGCAAGTCCTGAAAGAGAAAAGTAGTCAACCCGCCGCGGGGTAAAATAACGCCAATAATTGAATTCCAGATCCCAAAAATGACTTTCATATTCTGCTTGAGCCACGCTGGCATTATTAAAGTCATGGGTAAAGCTAGAGCTGCTAAAAGGAAAGCTCAAGCTTTGGTTCCCTTCAACTTTCTTATCTCCATGCCAAGGTTGGATATACAGGAAATTCCATTCAAATCCACTTCCAGGGTCGGCAATATAAGTCAATCCCACTCGGTAACCAGGTTCAAAATCAAAGTCATTGACAAGGTCACCATTGCTAATCACTGTAAAATCTGGGCATTGGCCTGGACACTGGAACTTGTTAGAATCTTTAACAAGCCTTTTGTTATGGACTTCGCTGCGGCGCATGAACACAAAATCACCGAGCAACTCCCAATGGTTGTTCAAATGGTAGTTGTCCGCGATGAGCGGCATGGCTCCACAAATGGAAGTTAAACTCATCCAAATCCATGCACAGGATGGGACTTTCCGCATAGTCAAATGACCCTCCAAAGAATGTGTAAAGGCAGAGTATAGCTTAGAAAAGTCGCCAAAATAAGTATAGAGGGAATTGCAACTTGAAATTTTAATCTGCGGGACAAAGCCAGTCGCTGAAAAACAAATTTTAGTTTTCAAATTTTTATTCAAACAAAACCATAAAAACAAAAAATTAAAGACAATATTCAAGTTAATTACATTTAAATAAGCAAGTAATTATCACTTTTAATTAAATTGTGTAATTGAATTAATATTCCTTTAAAAGTAAAATAATACGAGAACTAACAATAAAATCAAAAACTATTAAATTATGACATTTTATATTAGGGATCTTAATGACAATAGATCAGGACAACCCCAGGTACATAGCTTTATAGGTAAAACTTGGGACAGGGCAAAATGGGTGGTTGGCAATGCTTCTCGGCCGGTTGCTTGGGCGTTTAGTCCCGTTGGTGATGGGCTTGGAAGCGGATTTATGAATGGTGCAAACAGAGAATTGGAACAGATGCTCAAGACTGACGGGCCTCTTGCCTCTCAATTGCGTGAATTTGTCGCCCATGCGCTCCTCAAACAACCTCCTCCAGAACTCTTTCAGTTAAAAGAACTCATCAAGAAAGCTCTTGAGGACACCCATCATTTGACCTCTGACGATGTGCGATCAATCGATGCGCATCTCCAACTGCTATTCCAGGAACAGTCAAAACTGCTGAAACTTCTAGCCCCCAACATGAGTCCAGAAGCAATGGGATTGTTCGAGAAAGTTGCCAAATTGTTTAACACTCCACATTTAGAAGAAGGCGGTTTAGACTTCTTAAAACAGAATCTTGCGGATGCGTCTAAGCAGGACATTCAGAATTTCAATGCCGTTTTTAATACAATTTTAGATGAAAATCAAGGCGCGCTGATCCAAGCGATCTCTTTTCTTCAACAAGCTTTACTTCAGACTAAGCAATACTTTTCAGATTCCTTGAACGACGAAGAGAACGGAATTTTGGTCCAAGCCATGGACTTATTCAACCAAAAACTGCACGAAAAAGACGGCCCTATCGATCTTCTCGATATCCGATTGACCGATAAAGACACAGGCATCTTCAGCCGCGCAGCGGACATCCTTCAGGAAAAATTAATGCCCCTTATCGACCAATTCGACGAGAGACTGACAGGACAAGCACATCCATTACTTTTAGATTCACGCAAGAAGCTGATCGCATTGCGTAGAGCAATTATCGCTCAGGATAAAGCCAGCATTCAAAAATCCAGTAGAGAATTGCAAGGGTCGTTGGAACAGCTGACGATTCAAACAGCTCTTGTTTTCAGCAAAAAACCGCTTGGGCAGGAAGATCAACTCATCCTGAATCAATTAAAAACACAGCTTCCCAATTTTTACGGCGACACTCCTCCGGATCAAGTCAATATGCTCATTCCCGTTGAGGCTGCATTTGCTGTCATTAACCGCTATTACGGGAGCTGCGAAGGGGTTGCCGCGAGGATAGCGACAATTTTACAAGAGGCTCTTTCTGATTCGATTGCAACAGTTGTTGAAACAATCAACCCTCTCCTCACGCGTTTTGAGAATATGCCGAAGACAATGGCACAGAACCTGCTCGGAGGGATGCCTGAGGGCACAACCGCGGAAAATGGAGGATTGGTTTCCCAATTTCTCGATACTGGAGGATCGATCCTTCAAAAGATGCTTGAAAAAGGCGCCCAGGCTGTCTGTAAACAGTCCCTTCCCGCGTTTGGACGCGTACTTGCTTTTGGAATCCGACAAGCTCTCGATCACATGGACGACACTCCAGCGTCCCGTCAGCCAAGAGCGGTTTTGACTGGCATCATCGACAATCTCAATGCTACCCGAGAAAATGGCAATTGGTCTGGGCTCTATCAAAATCTGCTCGCTGCAGCAGAGGCCTTAAAACTAGTAAAAATCCATGTTAACGGCTTTCATGTCCCCAATATTGGCTCAGGTGAAGCAGTGGGGAATGCTGAGGGAGTCTATTCGAATAATATGAATACTTTGCAAAAGGCAATAGATGACACGCCTTCAGAGCCTGAAGGCCAAGATTGGAAAGCACTAGCGAAAGCTGAAAAGGATAAGTTCATTGGTAACTTGACCAAATTTTTAACCATGAAACACATTTACGAGGATGTGTGTCGATTAAAACCGACCGACGAACGTTTCTACATGCGTTTGCTCTCTACATCGAAAGAAAAAGGCGACCAAGCAGATTCTGAACTCAAGAAACTCTTTTTTGAGGAGCTGGAAAAAAGCAACATAGGCTTTGTCAAAAAACTCTATGCTAAGGTTCAGTATCTCTTTTATAACAGCATTGTGAAACACTATATAGCCAAGGCGAGCAATATCTATTTCGATGAAATTTTTAACTACATCCAACAGCATAGTTTAAATAACTTCGACACTTTGCGCAATCAGGTCACGACTAACTTTGTGCGTTATCTGACAATCTTAGGAGGCGCCTATGAAAATGTCGCCGAAAATCCCCACTCAACCGGTACTCTCGATGAAATGCTGCAAAAGGAATTGGAAAAGAAAGAATCCAATTTGGGATTCGAGAAGCAAGATCTCTATTTAAAATTTGCACACATCGTTGTGCAAAAAACGCTGGGATCTGGATTGTTGGGTTGGATAGGAAAGAAATTCATTAGTCGTCCAGAGGAGATCGTTCGTTTCATCATCGATAAATCTGTGGGATCGATTCAAGACGTCCATGGCTACTCCCCAGCATTAAATAGAATCGTCTGTGAACAATTGAAAGAGGTTTGGAAATTGTTCCAGGCTCAGTATGCTCATCAACAAGACAACCCGATAGAAATTCCTGAACTTTCAGATGCGAAAAAGAATGAATTACACGGACTTGTTAAAAATCTTTTTGAAATTTTAAGGAAATCAAAATGCCAAACAAAGGACGAATTGCGCAACTTGATCAAAGGAAAGCTCTGGAGTGCAAAAGTCAACCAGGCCATCGATGATCTATTTCTCGAGGAGATCATTGAAAAAGTCTCCAACATTTTCGCACTCGGTATCCAATCTCTTGTGAAAGAAGACCAGCTGCAAAAGCTTGCTTATAGATTCACCTATCTGGTCAATAGCACTTTTAGCGAAGAGCCCTCATTGAGCCCAATACAAGCGCAAGAAGATGAACGTGAAATTGCACAACTGAGTAGCCAAATTCTGCGGGAAGCTGTAAATATTGCTGTGGAAGAGCAATTCGATCTCACTGGCAAAAAACAGCAACAGGAAGCCAACAGCTTTATCAGTAACCTGCACAATCTTTCCTCGCAGTTTTTCACGACAACAGACCAGGATTTAGCAGCTCTAGCAAATATGGACTTCAGTTCCCCAGAAGGTAAAAACAAAATCAATAAGATTACCGAAGAGGTACTGGCTTACGAATCCAAGTGCTATGAATCGATTACTCAGGCTAAAAGTTCTAAAATCAACACTGACAACAGAGATGAAATCAGCAAGCGCTATTTAGGAATTGCTCAGCAATCACAACCTCTTGTTCAGGCTACTGCTCAGTTAAAGCAACACGCGAAAACATTAGAAACTATCCGGATTGTTGCCCCTCGTTTAAGCGAAATTAAAACGATCGCATCGGCAATTCCACTACGCCTCTTCCATCCAAGAGTGCCAACGGATGAAGATCTTGCTTTCTGCGAAACTCAACTCGCCATTCTTGACACACATCTCAAGGAACTCAAAAAAATGCGCCAGTTTGCCGCAATTGCTGAACAGATCGAAACCCAAACGCGAATCTTTGCAACGATCTTTATCGATCTGCGAAAAGCGATCAAAACAAATCTCTTCTGCACTGCTCAGGCACAACCTAATTCGCTTCTTGAACAAATCGCGAGTGAAAAGAAACAGTCTTTAGAATCGACAACTGAAAATATCTCTTTCAAAAACAAGTTAACGACGCTCGAACAGGAAATGTCACAGACATGTGATGACGTCTATCGTCCGCAGCTTTTAACGCAACTGCGTCACATGGAGCAGGCTACACTTGCGCAACAGGTCGATACTGCCAAGCAGGAATTTATCAGAATTTGCCAACAGGCGATGGCCCAGGCAAATGCTTCTAGGGACATCCAACGAGGCAGTTATCATCGGACCTATCAAAATGTTGTTTGTACGCTCGATGGGACACATCTTCTTGAGCCCAATCACGACGCAACAGTAAGAGGAAGAATCAGAGAATCTATCGCCCTTGCGCAACAACATCTACAGACCTTGGCAGCTTGGGAACAAGAGCACGTTCAACTCATTCCTTATGCTAACTTCTCAGTTGTCGACTTGAAGGAATTGCAAGACTGGGCTTCAGGGCTTGTTTACGATCGCGTTCGGGAACGATCGGATGGCTTTATAAGCCTCTTGAGTCGTGAAGAAACCTATCGTTACGGCCTGCTCCATCACCTATTCCTGCTTCCCTATGTTCAAGCCACACAGGCTCCTAACAAGTGAAAGATTGAATTGACGAGAATCAATAAAAGTGGGAAATTTTTCTGCAATTTGCAGCTTCAACCCACGTGTTTGAATGTCAGCACTACCAATATCGGCAAGCCGTGGGCAATATTTCCGCACTGAGGTTCCCACGAATCCTTCCCAGCAACCATCGCAACAATCAACGCCTGGTCTTTTTTCTAGGCTCTGGAATGGAACTCAGCATGTCATCTATACACCTGCCAGACAGGCAACTGAAGAGGCCGCACAAGGTTTCGCCAACCGAATCTCTGAACTTTTCACCAATAATCAAGCCGAAATTATCGATCGTGTGCGCGATGTCTTTATTCATGCGCTTCTTCGCCGCTGTCCAGAAAATTATCATCAACTGCAGCAGATCCTCCACGCTTTTTTAAACAATCCCTCTCAAGCGGACCTGAACGAAATCAAACGATTATTAGAGGGTCTAAATGCCGCTCAAATCCGCACTTTAGCCCCTACGATCCTTGATCAGGGAGTGGATGCCCTCACCACTTTAAGAGGATTGCTCGATACTGATGTGACCGTACAACCTTCGACAGTGGAAGGAGCATCTCCAGTATTGACTGTGAGCGCCACTGCTCGACAAAGGCTTGAAATCGCTGAAGAGGTCCTTGCTGGCATCATTGAAAATCATGAAGGAGCTCTGATTCAAACATTGAATTTTCTGACGCAAAGCATGAGCGACGCCAGCGGGCCTATCCAAGCTTTACGTCAGCAGCTTAATCACCCGCAGCATGGAATCATCGCAGAGGGGCTAGCCACATTGAGACGCGATTTGAACGCGCGTGCGCCCCTTCTTTTGAGACAGACCAAAGACGCCCTCGAGGCTTACCGCAACGCTTTAAGTCGAAATGCACCTTCACTCGAACTATTGCCCCTCGTTCAAAATCTTCTGGAAAAACTCCAATTACTGCTATCCCAACGCACTGCGGTGACGCAAATTGTCGCCAATCAATGGTTGCAATTAGAACAATTCCACCAAGGGCTTCGAGGCATATTGAGCGATCCAGCTGCACCACCTCTACACGGACAACTACTCACCCAAGCTGATGCCCCTTTCCAAATCATCACAGTTGGGTTCAGCGCTCAGCGCGGAATCATTGAGGAAGCAACGGATATTCTTGTGGAAGGAATCGGACGCGGGATGATGATGTACGTGGACCCATTACCCCGAAGAATGTACCAAAACTTCCAAGACTTCCTCTCTCCACAAGTTCCTACTTCTCAACAACTTGGGACGACAACCCAAGCTGCGATAAGTTCAAGTAGTGGAACGGCTACAGCTGGGGGGCCAGCGATGAATTTTTTAAATATGGATACCATCGCCTCGCAAGGAAGACGTATCCTGGACTCTATTCTTAATTCTGCGGGTGGAGCCTTTTCTCAGCAAGGCGCACATTCTCTTGCGACGCTTGTCCGCTACGCTTTTGAAAAAATCCGCGATCACATCCAAAGGACGAGCGAGCAGCAGCATTTGCTGGGAACCATTGATCCAATGATCCGGCGGCTTCAAGGAGCTATTGACCACAGTTCTTGGGGAGAATTGACAGCTGTTTTGCAAGAAGCCTTCCAATTTATGCAAGCGCAACAGGTCTATCTACAAGGGATACGCCTCCCACTAAACCCTGTCAGGACAAATGCGTCTGCTATCCCCGATTTTATTCAAAATATCAACACTCACCAGAACCTCCTGCAGCCGCCCTCAGAGCGAGTCCCTCAGACCCTCTCTGACAGAGACATCCAGCAAAAAAGCGAACTTTTCAAAAGCAGGGCATCCTCTATTGGGCCAGCAACATTTGTCTTGGAAAAGGTTTGTAGAATTCGCACTGACGATGCATTCTATGCAGAAATTTATAAAGCCTCTGACCATTCCGATAAAGACCTCTCTTCAATTTTCCGCCAGCATTTATTTGAAAAGATCGATCGGGCTAATCTAGGATTTTTCTCGGTAATGATCAAATGGTCGGCAAAACGCATTTACGACTTTCTTATGCCGCTGTCTTCGTTTTACGTAAACGCTATTTTCGATAACGTCTTCAATCTAGTCAAAAATTGGACCAAAAATACTCCTTCTTCCCACGAATCCAAAGAAGAGTCTTTTATCAAACTTGCCCGCAATTGGCTGGCTGTTACCAGCGGTGCTTACAATCAAGTGGCTTCTGCCCCAAATTCACAAGCAAGAGATTTCAATCTCATGATGGAAGAGGCGATCAGAGCTCCCGAGCGCAACGGAGGATTACAACCCAATGAACTTTTTGCTGCCGTTGCCAAAACAGTCATCGACAGCTTTGGGCCGCAAATCAAATGGAATGAGACCATTGATCTTTATTTCAAAACACAAATCCCTGCACATTCTCCTGTGCATTTTCTCAATCCCCTGCTCTCTGGTCTCAATTACTTTTGCAGCTTTGCTTTAAAAGCAATGCTCTTTGTCCCTCAATGGATCGGGAATCAAATTTTACAAGGCGGGGCAAAAATTGCGCTCAGCCATACTCCCTTTTTGCAAAACTACTCAGAGCAGACCATCGAATTGTTGCGCCGCAATACCCCGACAGCCTATGCGACGCAATGTTTACTCTATCGGCAACTGCAGAAAATCCTTCAGCTGCTTCAGCAAAGTTTAAATGATGATACGAATGGAATGACAGGCTTGCGCAGCCGGGATACTAACATTAGGAGAGTAGAAATCACTGGCCTTGTGGAATATCTCACTGAAATCCTCAATAAAAGCCAATATCGCACCCAAGACCGTTTGAACAATTACCTGCAGCACCGCGCTCCTATAAGAGACAGCGTGGGTAGAGAACTGGAGGATGCGGTTATCCCGGAGGTCATGGAAACGATCATCATGACTTTTTCCACCGTGCTAGAAGCAGTCACACAAGAAAGCGAAATGCAACAAATGCTCTATGATGGTTTATGTATTGCTAATGATTTTTTCGATAACAAAGAATCTGTCTCCGATGCCGACTTTGCAACCATCGAAAGAGCGATTCAACGATTGACCGATGAAATCCTGGAAGCGATGATTTTCTATACCATCGACGAAAAATTCGATTTTACAAATGAAAAACAAAAACGTGGAATCACCAGTTTCATCCGCACAATGAAAGAGCAAAGTCAAACATTTGCAAATCAAATCCAACAGAACATCCAGGAAATTCCTCTACATGCGATCAGCTCTCCTCCTCTTGTCTCTAAGATTTCAACGATGATCGAACACTCCTGTCGATACCATCGAGAGAGAGTCGATGCTTTAGGTCAAGCGGATGGCAATCGAAATTTTCATACGGAGACCAAACACCATCTCAATCAGCTTTCAAGGCAGCTTTTGTCTCATTGCAATCCTATTACCCTTCATTTGAATACTATAAAAAACAGCGCTGATGAGATCGCTTTTTACGATAGATTATTACATCCGATCCTACTCAGCTTCCAAATCAATCGAACTCTTTCCGGAGTTTTGCAACATCAAAATTTATCTTCTCAAGATTTAGCTTTTTGCCACACTCAGCTTGCTTGCTTTCAGCAACATCTTTCCACTCTACAGCGTTATCAATCTCCTCTTCCCCTCACCGATGAAATGGAGCAGTCCTATCGGAATTTTGCTTCCTCACTTCAAAACATCGAAAACCTTCAAAAATCTCAAGCCATTTTGCGCTCTGTCTCACCTCTTTTCTTGCAACTCAAACAAGAAAAGCTCAATGTGGGCGGGCAGCCTCCTTCTACTGCTTTGAGACAGCTCGAAAGGCAATTGTGCACCCTTTTAGATACCCTTCCATTTCCAGAGCAGGGAAGTTCATTAAATCAACAAATTCTTACATTGATGCTCGCTCAAAATGAGCAAGCGATCGAAACAGCTGCCTCACAATTTTTAACTCTTCATTTTCAATGCAATGTCAGAAGCTGTAACGAAGAAAATACAGAGTTGTTGACACTGCGTCAAAACCAGACAAGTCTACACACCCGCCTTCACACCGTTACCGAAGAATTTTCGCATCGCATTAGCTCTGATAAATCCACGATCCGCAATCATTTCCAGGAAGTCACAAATCGCATAGGAGAGCTGAACATCTGGGCGCAAGCTCAACATGACCTGCCCATATGGAATCTCTTTATCTTTGATATGCAATGGATGACAGAAACTGTTAAAAACCTGGCTTTTGACCGCGCCCAAACAAAAGTTAAGCAACTTTTTGAATCTCTTTATCAGCGGCACAATTATTTAGGATTTGTCAATCAAGTCGCCTTTCTCCCCTTCTTGGAAAAGTTCGGGAAACATCACTTGAAGTTGTAATAGACCTCTTCTTCGTGCCCGTGTGCGTGCCCGAAAAAGTGCTTCCTTCCATTAATCGGGCACGGGCAAGCATGCTATTACCCATATCTTTTATCTGACAAGAGCGTGTATCTTGGTATGTAATTAAAGATGAAGTGACAAGAAGCAAAGAGTGAATGAGGTTGTGAAATTTGCGCACGAGGTCCCCAAATTAAAAAGTTGGATCGTGCAATTACTTATGCTTCAAAATTTGAATTTTTCAAAACAGAATTTTTAACATGAGCAGGTACATACCGATGGAAAAGCAATTCACAGCAACAGTCTACCTGATTGAAAATAACAAAGTCTTGCTGCTCTTTCACCCTAAACTCAAAAAATGGCTTCCCCCTGGAGGGCATCTCGAATCCAATGAACTTCCTTCTGAATGCGCCAAACGAGAAGCTTTTGAAGAAACGGGTTTAATCATAGAGCTGACCAAGGATGAACACGTCTGGGTGGATCGATGGAGTGCAAGCAGCTTTGAACGCCCTTGGCTCTGCCTGCTTGAAAACATTCCTCCGCATGGACCGCAGCCCGCTCATCAACACATCGATTTCATTTATCTGGGACGACCCGTCGGTGGCCATACATCGGAAGCTCATCAAATACAGAACGCCATTCGCTGGCTTTCCCTTGAGGAAGTCCTTTCTCTTGAACCTGATCAGGAGATATTCGTCGAAACCCAAGAGGTCATTCAGAAGATCCTATGTATACATCAGCCCACTGCTTGAAGGCATGAAAAAGGTCTTCAGCTTCTAGTTGACGGATACAGGCGCCTGTGTCGCATGTACGCAAAATGGGACAGTGCGAAGTAAAAGTTCTTCCATAAGGGCAACTGCCTTGAACACACCTATGTCTTTCTTCGATGGGCTTGTAAGAAGATGCCAATGAAGGCCCAAACACACTGAACGACGGCGTCTGCGTGGTCCCGCAAAGATGAAGTGCGGCGGAATCCACAGCAATGACCCCATCAACTTCCCACATGAGTGCTTGCCATAATGGCAAACTTAAATTCCCAATGGCCCTTCCACGCTCTCTAAAGATCTTTGCAAGTTCTTCGGCGATCTTTTTTTCCTCCTCGTCTCCAAAAATAAAAAGAAAGGAAAAGCTGTACTCTTTAGAGATTCTTTGTAGAAGATCCTTCAGAATGGCAGGATCGAGACGTTTGTTGGCCCATTTTGAACCAAAGCAGACCATAAGCTGGGGCTCGTTCGAGTGAAGAGATTCCAATCGCTCTTGCTCCATTGGAGTCATGTGCAGTCGGACTCCTTCAGATTTAAACTCATGAGTCTCCTGAAAATAGGCGCAGACAAGATGAAGATACTTTAGTCGCACATTGAGATGTGGCGAAACATTGATACGTCGATTGGTCACAAGCAGATTAGTTTTTTCACGGACACTCTTCCAACCAAATCCCAATTTAACTTTGGCTCGTGCGCTTGCAGTGATGACAGCGGATTTAGCATTTCCCTGCAAATCGATGGCTAAGTCATATTCTGTCATCCGTAAATTTTTCACAAAACTACTCAATTCAGTCCTGGTCTTTTTGGAAAAAGGGGCTTTGCGCCACGATTTAGTCTGAACCTCGAGGACCTTGTCAACCAAAGGATGAGCCTTTAATAACGGCGCAATCCCTTGTTCGACAACCCAATGGATGCTTGCTTTGGAAAATTTTCGTCGCAGGTATTCTAGAACGGGAAAAGTTTGAATCACATCCCCAATTGCCGAAGTTTTAATAATAAGAACAGAGTGAGGTTGAAAAGTAGTATTCATAACAAAAAACTATAGCCAAAACTATTAAAAACTGCTAAGTTTCAAATTAAAACTTGATAATAGGGAGAGTTCCTCTATGGCAAAGTCAACGGCTTCGCAAAGTCACCCAAAAGCGATGTACCTTTTGGCGCTAACGGAAATGTGCCAACGGTTCGCCTTTTGGGGGGTCGGTAGTCTGTTGGTGCTCTATTTAGTCCAATACCATAAGTTTACTGATAGCGCCGCAGACCATCTCTTCGGAATCTTTACAGGAATCGCATTTATATTGCCTGTGCTTGGAGGCTATATTGCCGATCGGTTAAATTATCGGCTTCCTGTTATTTGGGGAATGATTTTTACAGCGATCGGTTGTTTTCTCATTGCGTTTGGGCATGTCACCACGCTCTACATAGCGCTTATTTTTGTCGCAGCGGGCGGAGCAATCTTTACTCCTAGTATTTACGCACTGCTCGGCAGTTTATACCATCATAATCACAGCTTGCGCGATTCCGGGTTCACCATTTATTATTCTTCTGTCAACCTCGGTGTTTTCATCTCCATGGTTGTTTTGGGATTGATTGGGACCAAAAACTGGAATGTTGCGTTCGCCATTGCGGGAATTGTCCAACTGATCGGCCTGTGGCCATTCCGCTCAGCACTCAGGAATGTAGATGCCAGTAAAATAGCTCCCATGCACTTCAAGATAAAGGAAGGGAGAAAAGCAAAGTTACACCCCCATGAAAAAGATCGGATTTGGGTCATCTTAATTCTTTCTTTCTTCTCGATTCTATTCTGGATGGCCTACAACCAAGGCGGATCTTCAATGAATCTGTTTGCGCTTAATTATACAGACCGCCATATCGGGGGGTTTGAAATGCCTCCCTCATGGCTGCTATCCTCAGAGAGCCTTTATTTGGTCATTCTCGCTTTTCCACTTGCCAAACTCTACACATCTCTTGCCAAACGGAAATTGGATCCCACTCCTCCGATGAAATCTTCCTTAAGCTTATTTGCAATGGGGATCTGCTTTTTGATCATGGCGATCGGTGCTTCACAGATTACTTCAGGAGCTCATAAAGCAGCAATAAGCCCATCTTATCTCTTTGTCGCTTATGCTTTCATGGCCTTAGGAGAAATGCTCATCGCCCCCATCGGTCTTTCTCTTCTCACACACCTTTCGCCGCGCCGCTTTACGGCAATGCTTGTTGGAGTTTGGTATTTGTGCATTGGAATCGCATTCTATCTGGGGGGTATACTTGCTCCATTGATGTCAAAGCTCACGAATATGAATATATTCTTTGGGATGTTTGTGATCATCTCATTGATCTTCGGATTCGTGCTTTTTTTACTTGTCAAGAAGCTCAACAAGATGCGCCATCTCGAAACACTTTGAAGAAGATATTTTACCACCCGCTTCGCAAGCTCGCTCGAGAGCACAGAGGAAGAAGCCAGCGAGCTTGCGAAGCGGGTGGTGTAGATAAGTTCATAAAGTCCCTTTCATCTTCCCTGGTACAAGGTTATCTAAGGCTTGTTTGAAATCGCGAGGAATCGGTGCAATGACTTTGATCTCTTTTCCAGTTGTCGGATGGGCAAAGACAACACTATAAGCATGCAAAAGATTGCGGCGGGGTCTGTAAGGGCAGATGAATTTTTTTCCGTACTGGACGTCTCCAAGAATAGGATGGCTCATTTCACTCAAATGCACGCGCAACTGATGCGTGCGCCCCGTAAGCGGCTCACAGCAAATCACAGACGCCGTTTTGCCTCGGCCTAAGCACTTCCAAAAAGTGATGGCCCGTATTCCTTTGTTTTTCTCGACAGATCCATATACTGTCTGTCCTTGAAATTCGCGCTTTTTACCGAGAAAATTATCGATTTTGCCTTCATTCTTCTCTAAGGCTCCATCGACAACTGCCAAGTAGAGCTTACGCATGCCTCGAGCTTTAAACAGAGCAATCATTTTCTCTTTTGCCTGCTCAGTTTTAGCTAAAATGAGCACGCCAGACGTTTCTTTGTCCAGCCGATGGACAAGTTCTAAAGTCCCTATCGGATTAGGCAAGCAGCTTTTAATCGAGCGATTTTCAGAAACAAGTCCAGGAGGTTTATTGATAACTAAAAGATCTTTGTCTTCGAAGAGAATGGGAATTCTCTTATCCAAAATAGCCTTTTTCTTCTCAAAGGCGCCCTTGTCTAAGACGACGATATCGTTTTCTTCGAGGACGTAGGAAGAAAATGTCTCGATGCGATGATTGACTGTGCACAGCTTCCCATCGATCGCGCGTTTAATTGTTTTGACGGAAGGAGCTTCAGGGCACTTCTCTCTTAAGAACTGGAGCAAGCGCATCCCCGATTTCTTTCTCGAAACCCGCCATTGGAATGGGAGGATCTTATTAGACATCTTGCATCTATTAGGCATCCAGATGCTCTAGGAAATCGACGAGCAAGCGGATACCGACGCCAGTGGCTGCTGTGGGATGATAAGGCTTAAGCTCCGAAAGGAAAGCAGTCCCCGCGATATCTAAATGAGCCCAGGGGATGGTTTTCTTGACAAATTGTTGAATGAACATCGCCGCAGAAGCTGAACTGGCTTTACGCGGTCCAGAATTTTTAAGATCAGCAATCGATGACTTGAGATAATCCTTGTATTCAGGATAGAGGGGCAGACGCCATAGCCGCTCATGGGTGCGTTCCCCTGCTTTTTCCAGCCGTTTAGCCAAGGCATCATTATTGGAGAATAAGCCTGTTGCCTCTTCTCCAAGTGCGATGATCACTCCACCGGTCAACGTTGCAAAATCGATCATCTGATTCGGTTCGTATTTTTTCTGAAGATAAGAAATGGCATCCGCCAAGACCAATCGACCTTCCGCATCCGTATTGGTGATTTCAACGGTCTTGCCCGAATAACTGCGATACACATCTCCAGGCTTGTAGCTCGCCGGCCCAATCGCATTTTCAGCAACCGCAAGGACGCTGATCAGATTGGTTTTGAGTTTGAGTTCTGCAGCTGCTTGGATGATCCCGATTGCAACAGCAGCCCCAGCCATGTCACACTTCATCGTCTCCAACCCTGTTCCGGAAACTTTGATATTCAACCCCCCTGTGTCAAAGGTGATCCCTTTGCCAATAATGGCTGTCTTTTCTTTAGAATGAGGATTACCTCTGTATTCAAGAATAATTAAAGCAGGCTCGCGTGTTGCAGCGCGTCCGACGGCCAATATCAACCCCATTTTCTCTTTTTCCAAGGCTTTTTTGTCGAGGATGGTCGTCTTTACTTGACTGTACTTTTTTTCAAAATCTTTAGCGATTTTCTTAAAATACTCCACATGGACATCGTCCGCATTGCCATTGACAAGATCGCGCACAAAATTCACAGAATGGATAATGGTTTCTGTCTTCTTTAAAACGGCTTGCTCTGCCTTGTTTAAACCACAAAAACAGACCTTCTCTAAAGAAGAACTTTCCTCGTTGCTCGATTCTCCTTTCCATTGATCAAAGGAATAGCTCGATAGCAGCACTCCTTCTATAACGGCTTGGCGTAAGATGTCCGATCCGATCAGACCAGTCTCAGGAAAAAGAACATTGGCATGCTTGATCTTTTTAGCGCGTATGGCTTTGACAGAAGAAGCGTAAGCGCGACGAAGAGTGTCAGGAAGGCAATTTTTCTGAGCTCCTAAGCCCAGCAATAAAATTCTTTTTTCCTTCCCTTGAGTCCCATACAACAAAAGGCACTCCCCTTCTTTTCCCTGAAAATCACCTGAGTCAAAAAGAGTTTTTACAAGAGATTCAAATTCCTTGATGGCACAAGCAATCATCGGCTTTTTCTTGTCCTGCCAGACCGGGACAACCACAACGTCGGCAGGCTTGCGTTCTTTTTGATTTGCAACTGAATAGACTAGCATGGGAGCAACCTTTTATAAAAAATGCGCAGGCACCAACGTACCGCTTGGATCACTAAAAAGGAATCTCATCTTCACTAAATGCGGGATCGACCTTCCCTTGTCCCTGGGACACCTCATGAGCAGCATGAGCCACTTCAGGGGACCCTTGAGAAGCATGAGAATGCGTACCTGACTCAGAACTCTCCGCTGTATTTTGGCTATCAGGCCGTCCAAACGGACTGAACATGATGTTGCTTGCCGTAATGCTCATCGAAACTTGTGGGCGCCCTTCACGATCGGTGAAGATTTCCGGTTTGTTTAACTCACCGACGACGATAATCGGACTGCCCTTTTTAAAATAAGGGATGATCTTATCGAATTGTTCCCCCCAGATCGTCACTTTCCACCAGATTGTTTCATCTTTACCACTTCGACGCGCCCGTGCAGCTACGCGAAGTGTTGTGACTTTTTGGCCAGATGAAGTAAAACGAACTTCTGGGTCTGCACCTAAGTGTCCTGCAATCGTAATCTGATTCATTGTCATGCCTCATCGTTAGATCATGGTTTGTTGTTGAGATTATTCTTATCTCATGCAAAATTCTCAAGAACTTTTAGACATTGGTCAAATATTGCTGAATCAAATCACTTCCGGTATACTATACCCAAACAACTTGAAAAACTGGGAATTTGGCAAGAAGGCGCCCTGCATTTGAGGCAGGCGAAGCCGGCGCGGAAGCAGCACAACTTGAATAAGTTGTGCGATGGACGCGGGCTCAAAGGCAATGGCTGCCGACGCAGTCAAAAACCAATTTTTCAAGTTGTTTGGGTATACAACCCTTATAGGAAATTCTATGAAAGAAGAGATCCGTTCCATTGAAACTGAAAATGCTCCTAAAGCCATTGGCCCCTATTCTCAAGCGGTCGTCGCAGGGGATTTTCTTTTCATTTCTGGGCAACTTCCTATTGATCCGAAGGTTGGTAAAATTACTGCGGATACCATCGAAGCTCAAGTTAAGCAAATTCTAGACAATCTCGAAGCCATTTTGTCTGTTGAGAATTTGACTTTTGAGAATGTGGTTAAAACAGATGTTTTTCTAAAAGATATGCAGGATTTTCCTGTAATGAATGCGATTTATGCCGAGCGTTTTAAATACTCTGTCAAACCAGCCAGAGCCACTGTGCAAGCAGCCAAGCTCCCGATGGATGCACGGATCGAGATCGCGTGCATCGCTTTCCGCGGATGAAGGATCAGAAATAAGGTACGTCCTTTGCAAACAATTGCCACAACAAAAATTTGCAGCAGAGTAATTTTAACTAAAAAATCACAATATCTATAAAACGGTTTCACTCAATCATTCAAACTTCAAATTCAATCGCGATTAAAAACTATAACAAAAATTATTAGACAAAAAAAATCGATTTGAGTTAGACAGAAAAATACAACGTTAAAAAATTTGTAATTATGTCAGGAACAAGAATACCACATCCATCTTCGGATAATTTCTGGTCTAGTTCTTCAAAATATGTTACCGCTTCAATTGCTATTAATAAAAAGAAAAAAGATAAAGAGGATCCTTTATCTGAATTGCTTTCCTCTATCGATGAGTCTCCTGAGTTTTACGACCCTTATTCCGATCTCAATCTCTTCCTTTCTCAACAGATCAAACAGGAAATGCAGCATTGCGGCTCTTCAAAAAAATGGTCTTTAAAAATTCAGGAAGATTTAATCTTTAAAATTGCACCCGAATTCCAGAAAAAGTTTCCTCAATATCGACTTGGCGCCTCTGCCTTGAAAAAAACTTGGGAAAAAATCGCTTATTATTCCGAGCAGATTAAGCAGCAAAAGGAGGCCGTGACTCAAGATGGCAAACTCAACATCCATTTCTTCATTAAAGAGAACTTAAGGAATTATGCAGCACTGAAAAATCCTATCCACATCCATCCCTGCCATTTCGCTCATCAACTTGCGATGAAAATGAGCGAATGCATTGCAACCATTGATGGAGTCCGCCCCGAACTCGAGCAGTTGACCAAATTAATCTGGTCTGTTCAACGCCACTTGCTTACAGGTGGGATTGAGCACAATAAAAGCCCCTACGATGAATATGATAAAATTGATTCCCTGATTGTAAAATCGATACTAGAGATCACCGCCAAAGATCCTCAAATGAGTTTCAACGAGCTTGAGCACAAAGTAAAAGAAACTCTGTTTTCACTGCACGAACTCCCGAGTTTTTCTTCCCTGGACCGTCTGCAGTGCAATATTTCTGCATTGCTAGCCGAAAAGCTGTATGCGTCTTCAGCATTTCACGCACTGTTTTTCTCCGATCAAAAAAATGCCATCAATAATTTCACCCGAAGGCATACGTCCTTATGCAAGGTCGCGATTCCACATCCCCAGCTTTCCGAGCTAGTCCGTCGCATCATCGCCCTTTACACCCTAGCTGCCAACTTACCGAAAGCACTTTCTGAAAGCACCCTTAAAAAAGCTGTACTTGCGATCTATCCTCAGCAGGGCGAGGATCGTCCAGACCTGCCTCAGGCTCTCTACGCCTTTATCTCCGCAGAACTCGTCCTCATGAAAAGCGAAGAATTTTGCCGCGCACCTGCCTATGTCGCTGAAACAATCTGGTCAGCCTACAAGGAAGCAACGTTACTTCCCATTCTCCAAGGAAAAGACAATGATATTTTAGAAATTGTCATTTGGAAATCTTTAAGTGAAACCGAAGGACTTCTCGAAAAACTCCCCTACCGAATCGGCCAAAGAATCGAAGAAGAAATTGCCAATATTATGATTGAAAATCCTAATCACACATTTTCAGCGCTTGTTCAGCATACTGTGCAGTTTTTTAAACGAACAAAAGATCTCGTTCAAGTCAAACAATGGAATGAAATCGAGAAAAAGATCCACATTTGGTCCATCCAGGGGGATATGTTGTGCCGATGGATCCGCCTCGATCCAGAAAGCACGCTGCTTAGAATGATTTGCCAAAAATGGAAAGATCACCCTTCTGTTTTGCCTCATCACACATTTGTCAGTGAAATCTGTCAGGCTTATCTTAAAAGCTATCCCGAGCTTACTTTATACGCAGGACAATTGGCACTTCGATCTTTGGTCCTTTATAAATACGCATGGTATAACCTATTCGGTACGCATGAAGAATCTTCCTTTGACCGATTTCTCAAGTGGCATTCTTGTACACTGCTTTTTTCTGGACAGACCTTAGATCATGAGCATTTGGTCCATCAGCTCGAGGAAATTGTCCGCAAGGCCACTCCTCTCATCCCCTTCGATAAGCAACAAGCAGATATTGTCCTAAGAGAAACTCTCTGAATGTGAATCACTTCCGATATAATAGCCAAAGACCCAACAAGACAAAGGGAATGCTGAGCCACTGTCCCATCGTGAGGAAAGAGCCTTTCGAAATATGTACGCTTTGTTCAACTTTAATCCATTCGATAAAAAAACGCGCAGAAAAAACAAGCACTAAAAAAAGACCCGTCAATTTCCCACTTCTTTTAAAAGGCAAGCCGCGGTGCCAATAAAATAAAAGAATAACAAAAATGCACAGGTAAGCCATGGCCTCGTAAAGCTGAGCAGGATGACGGGGAACAATAGGACCCCCATCTGCGGGATGGAGGAAGAGGATTCCCCAAGGAAGCATCGTCGGAATGCCGAGAATTTCTTGGTTGAAGAAATTGCCGATTCGAATAAATACGGCAGCAATGGCTGTGGGAATGACTGTAAAATCGACAGCTCGCCAGTATGCCATTTTTCTTTTTTTGGCAAAAATCCCTATAGCGATTAAAATGCCAATCGCTCCTCCATGCGATGCAAGCCCTCCTTGCCACACAGCGATGATAGAAAGAGGATCGCGTGCGATCTCTGACCAGTTTTGATAAAAAAGAACATCGCCAAGGCGTGATCCGACAATGGCGCCAATGATGACATAGAAAGTCATTTCCTCAGCAGTTTTTGTGGCTTTCTGCTTTAAAGCGGTCATCCCAGCATCTTTTTTATGAGTATGCGTTAAAAAGAGAAAATAGCGGCGTAAAAGATAAGTCAAACAAAGAAACCCAACAAAAAAACCAAGAGCAAAAAAGAAACCATACCACAAAATAGGGCGATCCAAGAGCGGAAGATTGAAAGGAAACATTTCCCGGTTGGGATTCCAAACAATATAAGAAAATAAAGCGGAGTGAAACATGATCAAGGGCCTATTTTTCGCTGCACAGCAAAAGCGGTGCGAAAATAGGCAACGGCCCCATTCATTAATGCGGATCCAATGGCGACATCGATCATACCGCGAATCTCTACGGGTAATCCCAGCCATTTCATGCTCAAGCCCAGTAAAATCATCCCAACCATGAGTAACAAATATCCCTTGCTATAAACTTGAGAAAATTTGATGGGAGGATCCAGTTTCAAGATGCGCTCTACAACACGTTTGACTGTTTTCGCGAGGGCAAAACGACCTTTGATAAAACCGATGATGAGCCCAATGACAATAAGTGTTAAGGCGGCTTGTTCCCTTCCGCCAGTTAATGGGGCGATCTTAGCGATTAACGAAGTCGTTTCATGGCATTCAATGTGAGCTCTATAGACGATAAAATTAAGGCCAAGAGTCAGCAGTCCTACACCAACGACAAACCACACTATGCCAGAAATCGCTATCCAAGTCGTCTTGCTCAAAGACATTTGCATCCCCACGTTTTTAAACAACACAGTATCATAAGTGAATGTTTTCGTCATGAATTGATGTGGCGTCGGGCAGGGCATAGGAAATTAAGAAGAATTTTTTAAACTTTTACTAAAGTTAAAAAAATCTCTTAATTGCTTGTGCCCTGTACCTAAATTTTAGTTTATCGACAAAAATGAGAGGGATTTTTACAATCCGTCACAACGTTCTTTAAAAATAAAAAACTAGGAGACACTCCATGAATATTTCTCTGACTTTCATGCGCATACTTTTTGTAGTGCTGAGCATTTTCTTCATGACAACCTTTATGGTTTCGAGCCCGACAGGATCTATTCACGTGAATGCTTTGGTCGGAATTGCACTCGGACTCATCTTTGGTTTTTTACTGATTGGCTTTGATCTCACATTCAAACGCTTTAATCTGCGCTCATTCAACATTGCCATTATCGGGATTTTCATCGGATACTTAATGGGCCAAGCTCTTGTCTTGGTCTTCGACGCCATCCTTGAAATTAGCCGCATTTCGATCATTTTACAGCCGCAGACGCTCGAAATCATCAAAATCGCTCTGTTTCTTTTCGGCACATATCTCGGGACAATTATGACATTGAGGGCATCGGATGAGCTCTATGTCAGTATTCCCTTTGTCAAATTCTCGCCTACAACAGAAAAAAAGAAAGATCTGATCATCGATAGCTCCGTTCTTGCCGATGCCAGAATTATCGATGTTGCGGCCACAGGGCTCTTAGATCATCAGCTTGTCATCCCCCGTTTTGTCATCAAAGAGCTCTATGCACTTTCAGAAATTGGCGATGAATTCTCTAAATCTAAAGCGCGACGTTGTCTTGAAGTGATCAAAAAGCTTGAAGCCATTCCTGAACTCGAACTCCGATTCAATGACACTGACTTTCCTGATGTCAAAGACACTCAAGGGAAATTGCTTCGGTTAGCACGCTTACTCGATGCCAATCTGCTCACTGCCGATATCAGTCGGATCCAAATGGCATCTATCGAAGGGATTCGCGTCATCAACATTCACACGCTTTCTAACGCTTTAAAGCCGCTGATGCAGGCAGGCGAATACATCAAAATTAAGATCCAGCGCTATGGAAAAGAGCCGCGCCAAGGAGTAGGTTATCTCGATGATGGAACAATGGTTGTCGTCAATGGTGGGGGCAATTATATTGGAGAGATCATCGATGCCAAAGTGCTTTCGGTCAAACACACCACTTCGGGCCGAATGATCTTCTGTAATGCCATTGACGAAGAAAATCTTTCTGAAGAAGAATACGATGAAGATGAAGATTTGAATGATGAACGCTGAAAAATCACAAATTCTAGGAATTGGAAACGACATTATCGAGATCGAGCGCATCCGTAAAAGTATCGATACTTATGGATTGCGTTTGATCTCTCGTCTTTTTACCACAAAGGAACAGGATTATTGTTTGAAACACAAAGACCCTGTTCCCCACTTTGCGGGCCGTTTTTCTGCAAAAGAAGCCATTGTTAAAGCATTAGGCACAGGCTTTGGCGAGCATGCCTCGTGGCTAGACATCGAGATCCTCAATGAAAGCAGCGGCAAACCTTCTGTCTATTTCTCCAATGCTTTGGAAAAGAAACTCAAAGGCACTTCCGTCCTGATATCCATTAGCCATTGCCAGCTCTACGTGACCACCTTCGCTATGTGGATGAAAGGTTAAAGGATGCTATCAATATAGAGCACTTTGTGTTGAAAATCGATATAAAATGTATGATGACGCATAAAGTCCATGCCTAAAATTCCATCGAATTCATCTATTCCTATTGCGATATCCAAAGGGTATAATTGGATCTTGCCAAAACTCTTATTGCCTATGTTGAATTGCGAACTCATAAAATAGGGCAAACCGTTTCGATCAATTTGGCATTCTAAATTTTGACATTGAGTAGCTCTAATGGCATTTATAGTGCATCCTGTGTCGAGAAAAACTCTTTTTACTCCTAAGTCCGTGTTAACCATTAAAGTGATTCCAAAAGATGTGTATTCAAACGGAATAGCCAGGGAATCTTCTGAAAAACTCACTGTTTTGAGTAAACGCGGATTTTCAATAAAAGCTACCCTTGAATTGGGAAAGTCTAATAAAAGACTGGTATTTCTTTTCAATAAAGCTCTACCCATCTTCCCACCAAGCCTTGATGAGGTAGATTCAGGGTTATCCCATAGGACAGTGTTTTTCTTAAAATCTTCATTTTCTTCTGCAGCGATTACTTCTACAAAAATTGTATTCCCAATTCTAATTTCTGGAATGAGATACTTTGGCGACACATAATTATTCCCCTTAAAATCATTAAATTTTGCCAAGCCGTATGGCTTTTTTTTTATTTTTTCTAAAACTTCTTTATCTATACTCATTTGAGCATAAGATCCTAAGTCGATTGATAAAGGGTAGATATTTCCTTCGATTTCCATCTGGATTAGCGGATGGCCATTGCCGCCAAATACCATTGGGATAAAAACCTCATTGCGCGTCAATGGAAATGATGATAGACAAAAATCACAAATCTTTTGAAAGAACGTTGGAGTTTGATTAGACTTTGATAAACCTTCTGTCGTCGCTGTGACTTTTTGAAAACTTGTCAATAAGCATAGCAAAAGAACAAAAACGCTTATCTTTAACAGCTCACGTTTTTTCATCTTGAATAACTATTCCCAGCGATTATTGTGCGTTTCGAAATCAATCAATGTAAGCAACCTTATTCTTAAAATCAAAATAAAGAACATGATCTAAAAGAAAATCCATTCCAAAACATCCATCTGCACCATAAGATTCTGGAGAAAGATCATAAAGACATAAATCCCGTACTCCAAAATTTCTTTCTCCAATGGCGAAGGATGAAGTAGTAACGAGTGACAACCCAATTGGCCCATCTTTTGTGGCATTTTCTTGTACGAGATCCGACCTTATTAAAGAAAAAGTATTTACTGGAGAAACATCTAATCTTACTAATCCGATGTCTGTGGAAACTGATAAAATTATGCCATCCCTTCCAATTTCGCAAGGAGTTTTAATCATCTTTTCGATGGAATATCCAATTTGCTTTAGCTTTTTGAGATCATTGCATGAAATCATTGTTGAGTTTGCAAAATCTAACAATAAGTTTTGTTCTTCGAAAAACTTAAGGCCAAAATATGCTAACTGGCCCTCTTTGCAAGGATTTTCACCATTACGGTCAATTTCCATCACTGAAAGATCCTTGAAAATCAAGTCTCCGATTTTAATTTCTGGAAGTAAATAGCATGGGAATTCAACCTCTTCCCCATCAATATTAATTTTTACAACACCATTACGCTTTTTATCCATTCCAGACAAAAAATCTTTACTGAGATAAAGTGGAGATCGGGTCCACCCTAAGTTGACTTTGAATGGGTAAGTCTTTCCCTGAATTCCCACTTCAATGAATGGGATTTTGAACTGTCCGCATTGGGCGAGCAGTCGAATATAAGTGGGTTTTGAATGAAAATGCTTTTTTAAAAAAAAGCTAAACAGCACCAAAAAGACGACACTAAAATGCAAAATATATTTTTTCATTATTATTCACTTTTCGACTCATAATTTTCCTCCTTTTTTCAAGGAGGAAAATTACACTTTTATTTAGACTGGGCGCAGTACAGATCTTTTGAAAACGCTCCCTAGAATTTTTTTCCGCCCTTAACTTCCGCCCCACCTTCAGTTTTTGATTGTCCATTTTCATTAGATTGCTTTACCCAAACTTCGCCTTCAACATAATAATCACCGTTTTCATATTTGAAACTCCCACTCGCTGTTGTCCTTGAATTCCCATTGTCGTCAGTTTCGTGTTCAATAGTCCCCTTTTCTTTATGACCACACAAAATTATAAAATCTTCAGCTCTGCATCCTCTATCATTATCAGTATTTCCGGATTTGACCAATTTGTTCTCAAGGCGGCCTGCGACAAGAACATGGGTTTTTTGAGATTCCTCTGTTTGAAGATTAAGAGATACCATGTTCGAAAATTGTGTAGGGTAGTATGGGGGAACAAAAATCGAATCAGGAAAACTAGAAGATTGAGATTCGCTCTTTTCTTCGAGAGAATCAAAGTTGAAAAAACCGACTTCGCATGCTGCATCGACATCTAATTCTACTGACATAATGACCTCCACGGGTTAAAAGTTAGACAGCATCTAATTTAATATTTGCTTACAGAAAAAGCCAAGGACTTTTAAATCAATCAGCAGCTCCCGCTAGAAGCGGGAGCTGAGAGAAATGCGGCTTTGCCGCAGATATGAGAATGTTTTTGACAAAACAACACCGCCAGCACCTTTGCCTACGAACACCGTCAGATCTATATACGCTCAAAAACCAGGGTCCTCCTCAAGCTCGCTTGTTAGGAGGTGTCCACTCCCAGAGTAGCACCTTTAAAGCTCGGTGTTAGAGCTCCGAATAAATCCGTCCAAGATTTAACGTAATACAGAAAAAAAGCAAATATAGTGTGAAGGTTGTTTTCACCATGATCGATTAAGCCGACCACATTACTGTGGTCAGCTCCTCTAAGAACCGTACGTGCGGGTTTCCTCGCATACGGCTCAAGCCTTTCTAAGGCCCTGATTATTAGCCCGGCTATATTTTCTCACCATTCTTTGCAAGTGATCGCGTTTACGAAAATACTCTTGGTATTCTGGGTCGTAGGGAGTTGCCTCAGCTTGAATCTTCACATGCCTTTTGATGCGTGTGTCGGAAGCTGAGGCTAAGATCACGTGTTCTCCTTTCGGAGTCTTGTTCTTCTTCCTTGAAAAGAAGCACCAGTTTCTCAGGCCGATTCGAGTGTAGTACTTGTTTCGGATCCATGAGTTACTTTTGTTTTGGTGTTTTCTTTTTAACCAGCTCCAAATACTGCAGAAGACACTTTTATCTATATAACTGTAAGTTTCCTTGGCCACGCTGTATCGGTAGTGGTTGGCCCATCCTATGATCTTTGGATTTAGGATTTGGATCAATTGCTCTGCCGACCAAGCGCGGTTAGATTGTACAGTTTCTCGGAGTCCATCTAGAAAGGTTTTGATTCCTTTCTTGGCGGGCTTAATTAGGAGTTTTCCTTTATATTTCCGCAAATTGAAACCGAGAAAGTCGAACCCTTCATCAATATGCGTGATTTTAGTCTTCTCCATGGAGAGTTCTAGGCCACGTTCTTGTAGGAATTTGATGATTGTGGGCTGCACTTTTTGCTCCAGAATTTCTCTGGATACAGCCGTACAGATGAAATCATCGGCATATCTCACAAAGTTGATTTTGTCGCTCTGCTTGCTGATCGCTTTTAGGGCTTTTTCAAGACCGTCTAATGCGATGTTGGCTAGCGTGGGTGACGCGATCCCCCTTGTGGGGTGCCGTCCTCCGTTTGATGAAAAACGTTCTTGTCTATATAGCCAGCTTTTAGCCATTGTCGTAATATCGATTTATCCATGAGGGTATTCTTTTCCATCCACTCGTGGGAAATCTTATCAAAACATGACTTGATATCGCCCTCTAAGACGTATCCGGAGGACGCCTTGTGTGCCAATGCGATAAAGCATTGTTGAATGGCATCATGGATTGATCGTTTTGGCCTGAAACCGTAAGAGTTCTTATCGGCTTGGATTTCCGCAACGGGTTCGAGAGCCAGCAGGTGTAATGCCTGTTGGGCTCTATCTGTCATTGTGGGTATTCCTAATGGCCTTAACTTTCCGTTCTTTTTGGGAATATAAATTCGTCTTAGTGGAAGGGATTTATATCCTCTCCGTTTCAGCGAATTCGCTGCTTGCATCTTTTGATTTGGAGATCTCCAAATGATACGATCCACACCTGGGGTGTTTTTGCCCTTGTTTTGTGTGACTCGTTTTACTGCCAAGAGTTTGGCGTTGAATGAATGTGTTAGGAGCCATTGCAAAGTTTTGGCTTTACCATGACGTCCTTGTTTTATAGCCTTTGCGATACGCAGTTGCAGCCTTCGTACTTGCTGTTGCACTGTGACCCAGTTGATGAGTTTCCAGTTTGCAGCTTTTGCCGAAGGTGCACCAGCCATTGATAATGCTGTCATTTGCTTTCCTCCGTTTCAATGGTTCTACAATTTCTCTCACAAAGAAAGACCCGTCAGACGTGGGCTCGCTTTCGCGTCGGGTAATATTTCAACCCATATTCGACCCATTACAGATCGACATTTGCTTCTTCCGACATCTCAATCTCATATTGTTGTCGACATCTCTTACGAGATGTCTTCGCTTTCAAAAAAAAACGGAGCAATATGAGGTTTCCACGTTCCATCCTTGAAGTATGTGTGAGGTTAGGCGCCCGCTCTCAACCGGGAAACATTGAACTACGTGGACATATTCAGTTCGTGTCTCACTCGTTTCCTTGCCATTTTGGCTCAAGCGTAGCAACCACTTTCGCTTGTTACACATAACGATCTTTAAACACGGATTCAAATTCTTTCGCCTTACTCACTATCTAGCGCTCACCCGCCTTGTGGTTTGCAGGAGGGACCTTGTTTTACAATTCGTTCCCCAAACCTTTCGGTCTTTCACTACGTTGTCAGGATCGCTCTTTATTCAGACCCCTAGATTCATCTGGTAGTACAGATGGCTTATTGCTAAGCAACTTCGTGGACAGCCTCGTGTCGCACGCCGAAATTGTGCTCGAATTGGTAGCCCTGGTTCTTGAGCGTGTTAAAAGTTTCATTTTCAATTTTCCATCGGGCGCGCCCTCCGCGCATTAATTCGTAAATATTTTTAACCGTGATTTCGTGGCTTATTGCCCAGCCGCAATGACCTTTCTGAATTGTTTTTCCCTTAACCCCTCGAACTTCTTCCCATTCACATTCTAAAAAATTCACATTCGGGGCATTTTTTGTCTCATTCAGAGGAACATTATTCGCGTACCAAAATGTATACCTGTTTCTGCCCACAGTCATTTTGAATTCCTTCTTAATCCCTCTGACGAAATCGCCAACGCCGACATGAGACAATCGGACAAACTGATTTTCTTGCTTTTAATAACGCTCGATATTTGAGCGAATACATTCCTAACGATGCCGAGAAGGCCTGATACAGATAATGCTTTTTTTTCTTTTTGGTGAGGACGGTGCTTCATAAACTGCTCTTTACGAAAATTTTTCCGGAAAAAGCAGTATACTAGTCTATACGAAAAAATTTAAGCGGGAATTACTGTTGTCGCCATTAATTGCATGTACCCTGGCACATGGCGTAAAACTCAGGTTAAAAAAGGGTTCATCCGACGAATGAGTACCACTGAAAGGTACTCATTCGTCGGATGAACCTAAAAAAATGAGAAGGGAAGATAATAGGCCAGTGTAAAAAAGTTGACATGCTCAGGATAATTATGGGCGAACACGCGATGGGCATAGGATACAGTCAGTGTTCCCCAAATACTGAGTCGATAGCGATAGGCCAGACCTAAGTCAACAGATTGATGGAGAAATTTTCCCCAGCCATTGAAACGATGAACATTGACATGTTGTTGATGGCCAAAACCAAAATCTCCTATAGCAAATAAGAAAAGCGCATGAGTGTCTTGCCAGTTGAACTGCCATGTGGCCATTTCATGCGTCCAAGGAGAACCATGATTTGCGATACCGGCGGTAGCATAACCATAAGTTCTCATGATCCACTCCCCTTCTTTTGACCATTCTTTGCCGACCGACATTGTCAGTTCATAGTTGGCATAAGAGGCATAAGGACAGCTGACATCCCTTAAAGCATGATGGGGAGCAACTCGAAAATTAAGTCCAGTCGTCAAGCTGATGGGATCTCCGGCAATATCATCGAGCCATTGATAGCGCGCTTGGAGCGCTGCGCTGCGCCAGTTGAAACTTTGACGCGGGGTGTCAGCTAATTCGATCTCAGCACGCACATCGAAATCATATCGCGGCGTAAATCCGAGATCAAAGAATAGATCGTAATCGTTAGACGGACTCTTTAGCTGTCTTGAAGCACCTTCAACTTTATGATAGCGGGAATAGGTAAATGCTGATTCGAAATCAAACTCATACTGATTGCCAAGCCAAGGCTTTGTCTGAAGAGCAAAGAGGAAAACCGGATGAGATAGAAACACACACCAAACAATCTTGCGGTAGAGGGAATTGCAAAACTCCTCGCCAGCAGAAAATCGATGATTTTGGCACCTGTTGCCAGAACCCGCACAGCGGGTTCGGTTGGCGGCGGCGAAAGCATACTTGGATAAGTGGCTGCGAAGACACGAGAAGGTCCGGGGAACCTTCGCAGTGCAAAACAGGTGAGCGAAGGAGCGAACCGGGGCCGAAGGCAGCCGCCGCCAAGGCGACAGGTGCCAAAAGCGCGATTTTATGCGGCGAAGAGTTTTGCAATTCCCTCGGTATATAGTCATTCAATAGGCCCTTTTTCCGAGAGCCAGCGCTCTGCATCCAGTGCCGCCATACACCCAGAACCCGCTGCGGTTACGGCTTGACGATAGATAGGGTCTTGAACATCACCAGCCGCATACACACCTTCGATATTAGTATAAGACGTCCCTGGCTTGATTTTGATATAGCCATTTGGAAAAAGTTCCACCTGTCCCTGTAAAAATGCGGTGTTGGGAGTATGCCCGATCGCAAAAAAAACACCCCCGGCTTCGCGTTTCGTCTCTTGTCCTGATTTTACATCCTGTAAAGTGACGCTTTTGACGACAGAGTCTCCTTCGACTTTAACAAGGACATGGTTCCAGACGACTTCAATTTTTGAATTTTTAAATGCGCGCTCGACCATGATTTTGGAGGCGCGGAGTTCGTCACGACGATGGACTAGAAAAATTTTCTTACCAAATTTGGTGAGAAAAATCGCTTCTTCAACAGCGGTATCTCCTCCACCAAACACATAGAGATCCTTGTCGCGGAAAATAGGTGCGGCACCGTCGCACACAGCACAAGCTGTGACTCCTTTTTGCCAAAACTCTCCATCTCTAGCTCCTGGAACATCGAGTCTTTTTGCCGTTGCTCCCGTAGCAATGATCAATGCTTCCGTTTGAACGCTGGTTGGACTTCCATGGATCACAAAGGGGTGAACTTTAAGATCGACTAAGGCCACATCTTCTGCCAAGATTACCGTTCCAAATCTCTCCGCTTGTTTTCGCATCTGTTCTATAAGATTTGGTCCAGAGATCCCCTCTGGGAAGCCGGGATAATTTTCCACCTCGGTCGTCGTCATCAACTGGCCACCTGCAGGGCCAGAAAAAAATCCTTCAAAA
This sequence comes from uncultured Verrucomicrobiae bacterium, assembly GCA_963718565.1. Taxonomy (GTDB): domain Bacteria; phylum Chlamydiota; class Chlamydiia; order Chlamydiales; family Rhabdochlamydiaceae; genus CAJCIW01. The sequence continues at coordinate 486,258 of OY970364.1, read as the reverse complement.
ACGAGAGGAGAAAGATTAGCGCGCGCCGCATAAATGGCCGCAGTATAAGCAGCAGGACCAGATCCAATAATAACAAGTTTTCGTCGTTCCATATCGTAGACTCAAAAATTCAGTAATCGTAAATAGATGATACAACTTCTCTGCTTTTTTTTGTAAAATCACAGAAAAATTCTAGGCAATAAAACTCAATTGGCCATAAAATTGCTGCGCATTTATAAGTCTATGATAGATGACTTTGCAGATAGGCCCATACAAGGCAAAAGAAATGCGTAGCATAAAGCTCGAGAAGTTAAAAAAAACGATTAACGAGGGAACAATTATCCCCGAGGTCAACCTGCATATACCTGCAGGCAAGTTTTTCGCCCTCCTTGGGCCAAGCGGCTGTGGCAAAACCACACTTCTGCGGCTGATCGCGGGCCTGGATAAAGCAGATGCAGGCAAAATCTTCTTCGGCGACCAGGACATCACTGAGTGGCCTATTCACAAACGCCCAGTCAACATCGTTTTTCAAAACTATGCGCTGTTTCCTCACCTCGATGTCTTCGATAACGTTGCCTATAGTTTAAAGCTCAAGCAACTGCCTAAACAGGTCATTGAGCAGAAAGTGCTTAAAATCCTCGAGTCCTTCCATTTGGAAAATCACATCTACAAATTGACAAGCCAACTTTCCGGAGGACAGCAGCAGCGCGTAGCCCTTGCTAGAGCGATTGTCAATGAACCAGACGTCCTTTTGCTCGATGAGCCGCTTGCCGCTTTGGACTTTAAACTTCGCGAAAGGATGCTCATCGAGCTGATCGAGCTCCAAGACAAGCTAAAGACCACTTTCGTCTATGTCACACATGATCAGTTTGAAGCACTGACTGTTGCCGATCAACTTGCGATCATGAACCATCGGGGGGAAATTGAACAGATTGGCACACCTAAAGAAATTTATGAATTTCCTCACACCTCCTTTGTCGCGAATTTTGTTGGGACAACAAATATTTTGAGAGGGAAACTGAGGCATCTGAACTCCGAGCCGGAGATTGAGATTCCCGATCTTGGCTTACTAAAGATCTCCATTCCTCAAAAAAAAGAATGGATGAAGGAAGGATGCGATATGATGATCAGCCTTCGCCCCGAAAAAATTTTCATTTCTAAGAAGGAAGCAAAGAATTTTTCCAACGCACTAAAAGGAACAGTGCAATCGATCGTCTATCACGGGCGATCTACCCAGTATAATATTTTGCTTAAAAATCAAATGCGCCTGCAGGTTTTCGAACAGAATGAAGAACACTTCCAACAAGAAGTGATTGATTATGATAATGAAGTGAATCTGTACTGGCAAAAAGAAAATGTGGTCATCCTGGAAAAATGAAAATTACATTCTTCCGCCGCCCCCCAACCTCTGAATTACCCTTTTCCATCGGCGCACCCGCTTTGATCTGGCAGGTCCTATTTTTCTATGTGCCCCTGACAATCCTCGTCGTCACCAGCGTGCTCAAGTTCAATGAGTTTGATGTCTTTGAAGGAATCACCTTTGAAAAGATCGCCTTTTTTTTGCGCCCGCTCTATTTAAAAGTCATTTTATCTTCTTTTATTTTGGCGCTGAGTAACGCCATTCTCTGTCTGCTCATCGCGTATCCCCTCGCCTATTTTCTCGCATTCACGGGAAAACGCTTTAAAAATTTTCTTCTCTTTCTGTTGATCGTCCCATTCTGGACGAACTTTTTACTCCATGTGTACGCCTGGTTTTTTGTCTTGGAAAAAGAAGGTATTTTAAACAACCTGCTCAGGTCGCTTGGAATCATCTCTGAACCGATCAACATGCTCAACTCTCATTTTTCTATTATGATCATGATGGTCTATTACTACCTTCCTTTCATGGTCATGCCGCTCTATTCCTCCCTTGAAAAGATGGACTTTCGCCTCGTGGAGGCCTCTCTTGACTTAGGTGCAAGCTGGGGCCAGACTTTGCGACGCATCATCTTACCTCTGACGAAAAGAGGGCTTAAAGCTGGCTTTTTTCTTGTTTACATCCCCTCTTTTGGTGAGTTTGCGATCCCAGAACTCATGGGAGGAGATCGTTGGATGTTTGTGGGGACGGTTGTCTCTAATTATATTCTCGGCGATGAAACGGGATCGCTGGGAGCTGCATTTACCGTGGTCGCCTCCGTATTCTTGCTCGCTAGCGCAGTTGGATTGTATTGGATTATCGATCGGTTAATCCCTGGGAGGACGCATGTCAAAGATGCAACATAAAACGGGTAAACTCAGCTCAATTGGAACTTTGGCGATGGTCATTGCTACTTATCTGTTTCTCTATGTCCCTTTAGTTGTGTTGCTTGTCTTCTCGTTCAACACGGAAGGGTTTCCTTCTCCCTGGAAAGGATTTACTTTAAAATGGTACCATGAGCTCTTTCAAGCAACGCACCTTTGGGCCTCATTTCTCAATTCTCTGATTGTCGCCATTTGTTCTACCGCGATCAGCTTGACCATGGGAACCTTTCTTATTTTTTATACCGCGCAAGGAGGACGGATCAGCAAATTTCTTGTCTATTATTACGGAAATTTGGTGATTCCAGAAACTGTGCTGGCAGTTGGCCTGCTCGGGTTCTTTACCCTTGTCTCTATTCCACTGGGGCTCATTACCCTTGTTCTGGCTCATACCGTTTTAGGGCTGGGTTTTGTCATTCCGATTATTTATGCGCGCTTTCTTGAGCTCGATTACCGAATGACCGAAGCCTCCCTTGTGCTTGGAGCGACTCCCGTGCAGACCTTCTTCAAAGTCACCCTTCCTCTGATGCGTCCATCGCTGATTGTGACCGGTTTACTTGTGTTTATTATTTCCTTTGATGATTTTATCCTCTCTTATTTTTGCGCAGGCAGCACATCGCAGACTCTATCTCTTTTCATTTTGTCGATGCTCCGCTCTGGGATTTCTCCAATTGTGAACGCCCTTTCTGCCGTCTTGCTGCTCTTTAGCAGCATCCTCGTGCTTCTCTTTTTCACTTTTTCCCAAAAAACTCGTACGCGGATTTTTTAATCATGAAAAAGTTTCTGGTTCGCTCCGGTATCATTCTCATTTGGATTGCATTCATCTTCTGCACCCTGTACTGGCCGAAATGGAAAATGCTGAAATATGAAAAAAATTCGATCAATGTCTTTGCTTGGGGGGACATCTTTGAACCGTCTGTCATTTCCGATTTTGAAAAAGAGACAGGCATCAAGGTTAATCTCAGCTACTACTCGTCGAACGAAGAATTACTCGTCAAACTTAAAGCGACACGCGGAGAAGAATATGATCTGGTTATCCCTTCAGATTATGCCGTCAATGCCTTGATCAAAGAAGATTTGCTGAAAAAGCTTGATAAATCAAAGTTTGAGTATTGGAATTCTATCAATCCTGCTCTTCTCGGCCATTTTTTTGACCCCGAAAACAATTACTCCATCCCCTTTGAATGGGAGTTATTCGGATTCGGCATCGATAAAGACTATTTCGACGTGCACCCTACTGAGCCTTCTTGGGCGATGATCTTCGATCCAAAAGTTGTGAATTATAAAATCACAATGAACAACGATCCGATCGAGGCTGTCGAGTTTGCTGCCTTCTACCTTTATGGAATTACCGACCATTTAAACCCTGACCAAGTTGAAGCGGTCCGGCAAGTTCTCATCCAACAAAGACCTTGGGTTGCAGCCTACGCGTCTTTTCGCGGAGACTACTTCCTTGCCACAAAGAATGTCGCTGTTGTCCTAGCCTCCACTTCTTATATCTTAAGAACGCAAAAGTTATTCAGCTTTGTTGGCTTTGTCATTCCCAAAGAAGGCAGCTTTATTACCATTGAAAATATCTGTATCCCCAAGCCGAGCCAAAAAGAGGATCTGGTTTTCCGCTTTATCAACTATCTATGCAGTCCTAAGTCCGTAGCGACCCATTTCAAAACCTATTCCCTTTTCCCATCGACTCTTCATAACCTTGAAGATCTTGGGATCGATGAACAAGTCGCAAAAATCATGCGCTCTTCTCCTGAAGATTTTAAAAAATACCACTTCATTCAAAATCTTCTTCCCCAAGAAGAAACACGCGATATCTGGGTAGACATCAAAACAAGAGAGTTTTAAGCGGTTGAAAAAATTTAACCACCCGTTCGCTTCGCTCTCTAGAGGGCACAGAGAATACAGAGGGAAGATTTTTTTTCTCTGTGCCCTCTATAGAGCCGAAGCGAACGGGTGGTTATAAAATTCATACCGACTTTTGAATCACTTCCGGTAAGAGGGAAAAGGTTAGCCTTTTTTCTTGTTGATGTAGCTGACGACATCACCTACAGTCTTGAGCTTTTCCGCTTCTTCTTCAGAAATTTCAAAGCCAAAACGCTCTTCAAAAGTCATGATGAGTTCTGTAAGGTCTAAAGAGTCCGCATTGAGATCTTCGACAAAAGACTTATCTAAAGTAATATCGTTTGCATCAACACCGAGTTGCTCGACAACGATATCTATGACTTCTTTTTCAATTGACATAGGCATTCCTTTCGGTTTGTTAACTAGAGTTCGAACAAATTATTATCACATGACCATCCCGCCATCAACAGTGAGCACCTGACCGGTCACGTAATCGGAAAGGTTGCTGGCGAGATAAATAGCAGCGTTCGCAATATCTTGAGGATTTCCTATGCGTCCCATCGGGATTTTTTTGAGGATTCCTTCCTTTTGTCCTTCAGTCAAACCATCCGTCATGCGGGTCTGGATAAATCCAGGAGCAATGCAGTTCACACAAATATTGCGAGTCGCAAGCTCGAGAGCTAAAGCTTTGGTAAAGCCGATCATCCCTGATTTCGATGCAGCATAATTGGCTTGTCCCGCATTTCCTGTCAAGCCTACAACGGAAGAGATGTTAATGATCTTCCCGCTTTTGGCCTTAACCATAGAACGGACAATCGTTTGGCAAGTATTATAAACAGATTTCAAGTTGACATCGATGACTTGGTCCCAATCCTCTTCCGTCATCCGCATTAAGAGTCCATCACGAGTAATCCCGGCGTTATTGACGAGGATATCGACTTTTTCCCACTTGGTAAGCTGCTGTTGAATTGCATTTTCGACAGAAGATTTTTCGGAAACGTTGACAAGAAAAGACGCGAATTGTTGTTCTGGGGAAATCTTAGCCTGCTCAAGTTCTTGTATCACTTGGGCAGCACGCTCGGCATGAGTTCCGAAAATAGTGACATCAGCACCTTGTTTAGCAAAGGCGATGGCAATTTCTTTTCCAATTCCTGCAGTTCCTCCAGTGATTAACGCTTTTTTAGCTTTGAGCAGTTGCATAAGACTCCATAAGTTTGCGAACCTCTTCTAAATCGGATGTTTTCTCAATGCTGCAGGTTGGCTCAGCCACGCCAATCCTTTTGTTCATCCCGCTTAAAGTTTCTCCAGGTCCTATCTCCAAGTAGATATCGATCTTGCGCTCCATCATCTGACGGATTCCCTTTTCCCATTGGACTGGCATGACGACTTGATCGAGCAGCGCTTGCCGGATCTGTTCTTTAGAAGAGACGACATTTCCTGAAACGTTCATGACAATGTCAATGGGACTCCCATGGAATGGGACAGTTCCGATTTTAGCAGCAAGTTTGGCTTGCGCTGATTGCATTAGGCTGCTGTGAAAAGCTCCGGAAACATCCAAAGGTAAACAGCGTTTTGCGCCTTTTTGCTTTAAAGCCTCTACCGCGATGGCGATCGCATCTAAAGATCCCGCGATGACAATTTGGCCTGGGCAATTGAGATTGGCGATCCATACAGGATGAGGAGGATTGAGCTTACGAATCACTGTCTCTACCGCTTCTTCGGTCATTCCCAGAACAACTTGCATAGTTCCCTTTGTCTCTTCACATGCTTCGTGCATCGCCTCAGCTCTTGTACGGACAAGATCGAGGCAATCGAGGAAATCGATTTTTCCAGCTGCAGTCAATGCAGTATACTCTCCAAGGCTCAATCCCGCACAGGACACAGGCCTCAACTCTGGAAAATGCTCTTGAATAACGCGTAAGATGGCGATGCTGCTGATGTAAATGGCGATTTGACTGTTCTTAGTGAGAGTTAGTTCTGCAGAAGGACCCTCAAAAATAAGCTTTGAAAAGGGACGATTTAAGAACTGGTCAGCTTCATCGAATGTTTGCTTGGCAATGGGGAATTGGTCGTAAAAATCTTTGCCCATTCCAGGATATTGGGCTCCTTGGCCAGGGAAAAGAAAAGCAAATTTCTTATTCATGGTGATCTCCCACAGTCAATATAGATGCTCCCCATGTCAATCCAGAGCCGAAGGCGACAAGTAAGAGGTTTTCCCCTTTCTTCACGCCCTTTTTTCGGAGCAGCTCGTCGAGGGCAATCCCCACAGATGAGGCTGATGTATTTCCATATTTTTGAATCGTCAAATAAACGCGTTCCATGGGCACGCCGAACCGCTTGGCGATTCCTTCAATGATCCTAACATTTGCTTGATGAGGTACAATCCAACTGATTTCCGATTCAGCAAGTCCAACGCGGTCTAAACATTGTTTGGACGCCATTTCCATACGGCGCACAGCGTGCTTATACGTCTCTTTTCCATCCATTTGCAAATAATGCAGGCCATCGCACAGAGTCTGGACGGAAGCAGGTTTACGACAGCCGCCTGCGGGCAGAATCAGTAACTCGGCAAGTTCTCCATCCGCTCCAAGACATACATCCCGGACGATCAAACCGCTGTTTCGGCTGCTGACGATGCATGCGGAAGCGCCATCGCCGAATAGCACACAGGTATTGCGATCTTTATAGTTGATGATGGACGAAAGCTTTTCGGCCGCGATAATTAAAACATTGTTGTACAGACCAGAATCGACATACGCTTTAGCCTGAGAAAGGGCATAAATATAACCCGTGCACGCAGCTTGGATATCGACCGCAGCAGCGTTAACGGCCTTCAATCGCGCTTGTAAAAGGCAAGCAGTGCTTGGAAAAACATAATCGGGGGTCAATGTCGCGACAAGGATAAGATCGATCTCATCCGCAGAAATTTTCGCAGATTCGATTGCGCGGACTGCCGCTTCGTATCCCATATCGGAAGTGAATTCATCAGCCCGGGCGATCCTTCGCTCTTTCATCCCCGTTCGCGTCACTATCCACTCATCAGAAGTTTCCACCATTTTTTCGAGATCATAGTTGGATAAAACCTGCTCCGGTAGATAGCAGCCAGTTCCAATGATATGTGCTTTTACAGATTTGTTCATGCAAACAAAAATTTAAATTGTGAACTAGCAACGATTTTACCCCAGCCCTATAAAAATGCAAAGCATTATTTCTCTGCGCATTTAAAACACCCTATTTAACATAAATGGGCACTCGAGTACTCTTGCAAATTATGACTAAATACCCGTACGACCTTGCGCAATTAATCGCATTTCTTAAAAAACTTCCTGGTGTCGGTACTAAAACTGCGGAACGATTTGCTTTTCAATTTTTAAATTGGCAAGAAGCAGAACTTCAATTTTTCTCAGCAATCTTTGCGGAATTAAAGAAAAAAATTACCAAATGCCCCGATTGCCGTTGCTTAATGGACAATGACCGCTGTCTATTTTGCCATAACGCCATGCGCGACAAAACACAACTGTGCATCATCGCTTCTCCGCGCGATGTCTACTCTCTTGAAGAAACGGGCGCTTACCGTGGCCTATATCATGTTCTGGGGGGACTATTGTCCCCTCTCGATGGAAAGACACCTGAGCACTTGGACCTCGAACAGCTAAAAAAAAGACTTGCAGAACTTCCCATCAAAGAAATTATTATCGCCCTAGACTCGACTTTAGAAGGCGATACCACTTCCCTCTTTCTCAAAGAACAGATTCAAAGCTGGGGGCTTCCGGTTTCAAGACTTGCCTTTGGGTTGCCCATCGGCAGTTCCCTCGATTTTGTCGATGGCAGTACGCTCGCCCGAGCATTGATCGGACGTCAAAGCTTCTGAGTATACCGAAACAACATGAAGAATCGGTTTTTGGCTGGGTTGTTTCGGTATATTTTGCAAATATTCCCTTGGTTTCCTTATAATCGGTAACTCGATTTGTTACGCCCAATGGAATGTACCTCGTCATGAGCAGAAAAATTCTCGTCTACCTATCTCTGATCGCCTTCACTTGCGCGCCTTTGAATTCTCTGATGGCGACATATCCTTCGGTTGAAGCTTTTGAAGATCGAAAAGTGGCAAACATCGATATCCAAGCTGAAAACCTTCCCCCCAATGCTTCTTTTGATCCTAAGACAGTGATCTCACGCTTGAAAACCAAAGTCGGCGATCCTTTCTCTCAAATGACCTTTGACAGTGATCTTAAGACTCTTTCAGATGAGTATGACCGTATCGAACCTAATATCCATGTTCAAAATGGCGAGGTCTACATCTCGATTAAAGTGTGGCCCCGGCCCTCGATTCGGACGCTCAAATGGCATGGCAATACTCACATTAAGACAAGCACCTTGCAAAAAGAACTAGGAATCAAACCGAAAGCCGTCTTCAACCGCCAAGCCTTTAACAAAGCCTTCAACAAAGTCAAAGAGTACTACATCAAGAAGGGCTATTTCGAATCCCAGCTCCAATATATCATCATTCCCGATACAAAGACAAACGAAGTGGACATTGCCGTTGAGGTACGTGAAGGACGATCAGGGAAAATCGACAATATTGTTTTTAAGGGCTTCACCAAGAGCGAGCGCAGCGAGATCCTTGGGATGATCTACACAAAGAAATACAATCTTTTCACGAGCTGGTTAACAGGAGCCGGGATCTATAACGAGGAAGCGCTTGAACAGGATAAATTGACAATCATTAATTTACTTCAAAACCGCGGATATGCGGATGCCAAAGTCGATATCCTTGTCAGAGAAGCCAAAACCGAAGGAAAAATCATTTTAGAGATCGTTGCTGACCGTGGTCCAATTTTTCATTTTGGCAAAATCACTTTCAAGGGCAATACCCTTTTTACGGATAAGCAGATCGATGAACTCTTTCTAGCCCGCCCAGGAGCTGTGTATTCTCCTGAGAAATTACGCGAGTCTGCCCAAGCAATCAAAGACCTCTATGGACGAAAAGGCTACATCGATTCTTCTGTTCAATATGAGACTCATCTCGTGGCCAATGAACCTGTTTACAATGTCTATTATCATATCGACGAAGGTGAACAATATAAAATCGGCATGGTGCGCGTTTTCGGAAATGTACAAACAGAAGCTCATGTCATTTTACGTGAATCACTCCTGATTCCTGGCGAAACATTTGACAGCGCAAAGTTAAAAGCGACACAGCAGCGCTTAGAAAACATGGGATATTTTAAGAGCGTCAATGTCTATGCCGTTCGAACACAAGATGACCAGGCTCTCGGGGAAAACTATCGCGATGTTTACATTGAAGTTGAAGAGACGACCACAGGCAACATCAGTCTTTTCTTTGGTTTCAGTAGCGCCGATGATGTTTTTGGCGGCCTTGACCTCTCTGAAAGTAATTTTAGTTATAAAGGAATTCCGCGTGTCTTCAAAGATGGCCTTTCTTCTCTACGCGGCGGCGGGGAATATGCACATGCTCGGGCCAGCTTGGGCGCAAAACAGCGCACATATACACTATCATGGCTAACCCCCTATTTCCGCGATACACTCTGGCGTGTCGGCTTCGACGTCTCGGAAAACCATAGTAGATTGATCTCCGATGATTACGATATCAACACTTTTGGTTTTTCCCTCTATGCTTCTTACCCGCTGAACTACTACTGGACATTCGGGACCAAATATCGGTTCCGCAATTCGATCATCCACGTCTCAAGACATACCTCAGAAGAAGAGCAAAAACAAGCTCATCATGACGGAGTGATCTCAGGCCTTGGATCCTCACTTACTTTTGACTCCACCGATAGCGCTATCAAGCCGCACAATGGATTCCGTTCTTCTCTCGAAGCGGAATTTGTCGGAATTTGGGGGGATTACGCCTTCCTGCGCTTCGCTTATGTCAACAGCTATTATACTCAACTCTGGCGCCATGGAATTATGAAATATCGCTGGGACCTCCGCTTTATTGACCCTGTTTTTAAAACAACTAGCCCGAAAGATGTCCCTTTAAGCGAACGCTTTTTCATTGGTGGCTTAACCTCAGTCCGCGGCTACCGCGATTTTGACTTAGGTTCGCATTTTGAGGGAGGAGATCCTACAGGCGGTGTCTCATCCACCGTCCTTTCGATTGAGTATTTGCATGAAGTTTTACCTGTCATGGATTTATTTGTGTTTGCCGATGCGGGAAGCATCTCTTTACGACGCTTTCATTTTTCCACTTTTAGATGCACCGCCGGTGTGGGTGCGCGTTTAGAGTTGATCAACCGTGTTCCCGTTATCGTCGGAGTGGGCTTTCCGATCAACCGCCAAGAAGGCGCTGGCGTACGCAAATTCTTCTTCTCAATGGGAGGCCAATTCTAACATGAGTTTCAATAATTATCATTCCCGCCTTATGCGGGGATCTGAACAACCAGGAGAAAAACCTATGAAACGTCGCTTTGTCCCTGCATTATTAATTGGCTCTATTGCTACCCTGCTGACAACCGCTGCTTTTAGCGCTGAAGTCCCCCCAAGCTTTGGTATCGTCAACTTCGGTTCTTGCGTCAGTGATTCCAAGCTCGGTAAACAGGAGCAAGCTTCTTTCGAGTCTCTTAAAAAACAGATGTCCTCGCTTCTTGAAGAGACCGAAAAACAGCTCAGTGATTTATCTGCAAAATTTAATGATCCCGAATATCTTGATGGACTTTCTCCCGAAGCAGAAGAAGAGCTCAAAATCAAGTTTCGCACACTCAATGAAGAACTCAGCCGCTATCAGAATCAATACTATCAGGTGATGAACCAAGCTAACATGCGCATCATGCAGACATTGGCAAATAGCATTAATTCTGCTTCAGAAAAGGTTGCAAAGGATAAAAAACTCAGCATGGTTGTCAATAAAGATGCTTGTTTCTACTTCACACCAGCTCTCGATGTGACCAGCCTCGTCGTCACTGAGATGGATAAAAACTTTGCTCAAGAGGCAAAAAAACAAGCAGCAACTGCAGCCATTCCTGCTGAAGAACCAGCTGCCGATCAAAAAACAGAGATTAAAAAGTGATTTATGGAGTCTAAGAAATTCACTCTTGCTGAGCTCGCCGAGCTCACTCAGTCACACTTAATCGGCCCCGCTGATTATCTCATCACCGGAGTCGACGCGCTCGATGCTGCCTGCATGCAAGATGCGTCTTTCTTAGCCAATCCAAAATATCGCTCTTTACTCAAAGAGACAAAAGCCGGGGTCATCTGTATCGATAAAGAAACCCAGCCCGAGGAAGGTAAAAACTTCCTAGTTTCGGATGACCCTTCGCGTGCCTTTCAAACTATCGTTAAAGCACTCCTGCCCTCTTCCGGAAATCTCTCCGGATTTTTGGGGATTCATCCTACGGCAGTGATCCACCCCACTGCGAGGATTGGAAAAGAGGTTCACATTGGCCCCTATTCCGTCATCGATCAGTGCGTGATTATTGGCGATCACACACACATCGCCTCTCACGCTTCTATTGGCCCCGGTGTTACGATTGGCAACCATTGCCAGTTTCATGCCCATGTGACAGTTCGTGAGAAATGCACTATTGGCAATCGCGTGATTTTACAACCCGGAGCCGTCATCGGTTCCTGCGGTTTCGGATACACTACCGACGCCAAAGGTCAACACGCAAAACTCGAGCAGCTCGGAACGGTCATGATTGAAGATGACGTTGAAATCGGAGCCAATACGACAATTGACCGTGCCCGTTTTAAATCCACTCGCATTGGCCGAGGCACTAAAATGGATAATCTCGTCCAAATTGGACACAATGTAGATATCGGTCCAGATAACATCATTGTTTCTCAGACGGGAATTGCCGGGTCCGCCAAAACAGGAAAAAATGTCATTTTTGGCGGCCAAGCAGGCGTCGTTGGCCATCTCGAGATCGCTGACTACGTGATGATCGCCACTCGTGGCGGGGTCAGCAAATCGATCACCCAGCCAGGCAAATATGCCGGCAGCCCCGTGATGAATTTATCCGAATATAATCGACAACAAGTGCACCTCCGTAAAATCATCGAATATACCCAGCAAATTGAAAATCTGGAAAATCGACTGAAAGCTCTAGAAGAAAAATTATCTTCCAAAAAACCTTCGGATCAGTGACTGAGAAGAGTGTGGGTAAGCTGCGATTCGGAAAAAGAAGATATAGATGCGGATTCACAACTTACATATTCCATAATGAATATCCTATATTGTTTTTGGAGGAGAACAATGAATAATCTTTTCACTAAAGCTCCTTAGAAAGTTCTCCTTTAACGATTTGAACACCAACAATCAGCAAGATGATCATCCACAAGTCCAACTGCTTGCATGAACGCATACATGATTGTGGGGCCCACAAAGATCATCCCCCGCTTTTTAAGATCTTTTGAGAGGACCTCACTGATGGGAGTAAAGGCAGGGATATCTTGAAGGGATTTTCTTCGCGTTACAAGGGATTTGCCATTCACAAAGTTCCAGACGTATTTGGAAAATGAACCAAATTCCTTTTGGATTTGTAAGAAAACTAACGCATTTTTGCGCGCACCATAAACTTTAAAACGATTCCGAACAATGCCTTGATTTTTAAGAAGGCTATTCAATTCGTCGTCCGTCATTTTGGCGACTTTGACAGGATCAAAATGGTAAAAAGCTTTCCGGTATCCTTCTCGTCTTTTGAGGATTGCCTCCCAGCTTAAACCCGCTTGGGCTCCTTCAAGGATGAGCATCTCAAATAGGTGCCTATCGTCATGAACGGGAACACCCCATTCTTTGTCATGGTATTCTGCATAGAACTCCTTGCCAGGAGCAGATCCGAAGCATCGCTTTTTATTTTCTTTCATGAGTAAAAGTCACTCCTTCAGTATGAAAACATTTCTCTCAATTAGACATTAGCTCAATAGCAGCAATGAGGGGTTCTCGAGATATTTTTGCACGGTTTTGAGAAATTTGGCTCCGTCGGTGCCATCTAAAACGCGGTGGTCAGCGGAAAGGGTGAGCTTTAGGGTTTTTCCTGGGACGATCTGGCCATCTTTTACGATGGGTTTGTCCTCAATGCCGCCAATAGCCAGAATGGCGGCTTGCGGCGGATTAATGATGGCGACAAACTCGGAAACGCCAAACATCCCTAGATTAGAAACTGTAAATGAGCCGCCGGTATACTCTTCACGGCTGAGTTTTCCCTCGCGGGCACGTGCAGCAAGCAGCTTAACTTCCTGAGAGATTTGACCTAAATTTTTGTAATCGGCATGCCTTACAATCGGCGTGATTAAGCCAGTTTCCATACTGACAGCAACTGAGATGTCGATTGTCTTGAAGCGGATCAGGGAATTGTTCACGGAATTAAACCCGGAATTGACATTCGGATGTTCTCTTAATGCAAGTGCGGAGGCGCGCATAATAAAATCGTTGAACGATACTTTCAAGCCTGCTGTTGCGAGCTCTCCTCTCAAAGAGACCATTCTATCTGCCAGGATTTCTTGAGTACAATAAAAATGCGGGATAAACGTCTTGGATTCCTGAAGTCTTTGAGCAATGATTTTTCGCATGGGGGACAAAGAAACTTCTTCGTAAGTACCCGGCATAGTCGTGGGAGTCTCACGCCGTCCAAAAGTGACGATCGCAGCAGGTTGAGCAAGATCCAAATCGCGGCTCAAGATCCGCCCATTAGGGCCCGATCCTTTGATCGTCGTTAAATCGATGCCTCTTTCTTTTGCGATTTTTTTGGCAAGTGGGGAAGCAGGAATGCGGCCAGTAACTTCTCCTTCAGGCCCAGGGAAGCAATAGTGCGCAAGCGGAGGTTCAGGAACAAAAGCTGGCTGCTGCATCGCGCCAGTAGCTTTAGCGGCTGGAGCCAGTCCTTTTGCGGGGACTTCCTCTTTGGCCGGAGTAGGTTCAGGTTTAGGGGGTTTTGCAACCACGCCTTCAGGCTGATAGCTTTCAATACTTTCCTCTTTCGTTTCTGTAAAGATCGCAACCGGTTGATTGACTATCGCTGTTTCCCCTTCTTTGATGAGAATTTTGCGTAGCCAACCTTCGTCCAAAACAGTGTGCTCTACCGTTGCCTTGTCTGTGGCGACTTCAAAAAGCACTTCTCCGGCTTTGACAAATTCACCTTCTTTTTTGCGCCACTTTACAATCGTCCCCTCTTCCATTGTCGGGGAAAGTTTTGGCATTGTCATGGTAAATGGCATAGATGAACCTTTTAAGCTAAAACTTGTTCAATGGCAGCAAGGATGCGCTCTTTTGTCGGCATGGTTTCTTTTTCCAAAGCTTTGGAGTAGGGCATTGGCGTTTCTCTTTGAGTAACACGGATGATCGGAGCATCGAGATCGTCGAAGCAATGCTCCATGACCTCAAAACCCACCTCAGCACAAATCCCCGCAAAAACGTGACCTTCTTCGACAAGAACACAACGGTGTGTTTTTCGCACCGATTCAGCAATTGCAGTGATATCCAGCGGCTTGATCGTTCTCAGATCGATTAATTCAACGCTGATTCCTTTCTTAGTAAGCTCATCGGCAGCCTGCTTGCATGAATTGACCATGCGACTATGAGAGACAAGAGTGACGTGCTTTCCTTCACAGACAACTTTGGCCTTGCCAATGGGAATCAGATACTCTTCAGTTGGAATCTCCATTTTATCGCCATAAGAGAGTTCGTTTTCTAAGAAAAGGACAGGATTGTTATTGCGGATTGCAGATTTTAGCAGTCCTTTCGCATCGTAAGAATTACCAGGGGCGATGATGATTAATCCCGGAAAATTGCCATAAATGGCTTCGACGCAATGGGAATGCTGAGAAGACACTTGAGCGGCAGCTCCATTGGGTCCGCGGAAAACTATGGGTACGCTAAAACGATTGCCCGACATGTAATACATCTTAATTGCATTGGAGATGATCTGATCAATGCCAACAAAAGAGAAATTAAAACTCATGAATTCAATGACTGGACGCAATCCGGTCATCGCCGCACCCACACCTAGGCCTGCAAATCCGAGTTCTGAAATCGGAGTGTCGATGACGCGCATTGGGCCCCATTTATCGAGCATTCCTTTCGTGATTTTATAAGCACCGTTGTACTCGGCGACCTCTTCTCCTATGATCACAACGGTAGGGTCTCGTTGCATTTCCTCGTCTAATGCTTGGCGTATCGCTTCGCGCATCTCTACAATTTGCATCGGCATGGTGATGATCTTTAGTTTTTCATGATTTAAGGCGCAAAAACATCTTCTTCAAGAAGAATTGGGTCAGGCCACGGACTTTCTTCAGCAAATTTCAAGGCTGCGAGAACAATCTCTTTTTGTTCTTTGTCCATGGCGTGATACTGTTCTTCCGTAATGAAACCGGCATTTTCCAATGTTTTAAACATGATGACAAGCGGGTCACGGGCCAAGCATGTCTGTAACTCTTCTTTAGATCGATAAAGGGCCGGATCAGAAATCGAATGGCCGCGAAAGCGCTCAGTGACCACTTCAACAAGGACAGGACGTGAGGTTTTTTTAGTTTCTTGAAAAACGTGCTTAAACCCAGCATAGCAGTTGAAGAAATCCATCCCGTCAAAAGTATATCCTGTGATGCCAAAGCTAGGAGCTTTTTTTTCTGCGATAGGTTCAACTGAGACCGCCCGCTCCACATGGGTTCCCATCCCCCATTGATTATTTTCGAGGACGTAGATGCAAGGGAGATCCCAAAGTGCTGCCAAATTAAGGGACTCATGGAAAGCGCCCTGCGCAACAGCGCCATCTCCGAAAAAAGTCACAGCGACATCGCAATTTTTTCGGCTGTTAAGTTCGGGAATGGATTGTAAATATTTGATAGTAAAAGCAGCTCCTGTTCCGATCGGAATTTGACCTGCGACGATGCCAAAGCCGCCGAGCATCCGATCTGTAAAGAAGTGCATCGACCCTCCGCGCCCTCTCGCATTACCAGTCGCCCTTCCAAAGAGCTCTGCCATAAGCTCATTCGGGGTCGCCCCGAGCAAAAGCGCCAGTGCATGACATCTGTAGGAGGTAATCCACCATTGTTCTATACCCATCGTACAGACAGCAGCTGCCTGCACAGCTTCCTGCCCCATATACGAATGAAAGAAACCGCCAATTTTACCTTGAAGATACGCTGCTTCTGCACGAATTTCAAAGTTGCGTATCAATAGCATTTTTTTGAGTTGCCCGAGCAGAACATCTTTACCAAGCTCGGTAATCACTTTAGCAGCATCACTGGGGAAAAAACGATATTTTACGGGGGTATGCTTTTTCATTTCCTAAGGTTTAAACTCAACTTTTGAATCACTTCCGGTATAACGAAGAATTTGAATTAAATCCACGATTTTTGCTCACATAGGCGCTGAGGGAAGTATCCTACCTTGGTTGGGGACAATATTGGGGTTATTTGTCACAGGAATCGTCCTTAAATCGTCATCCGAGTGGATTTGATAGCACCCTACAAAGATAGCTGATACTGTAATCAGAAGTAATAAAAGCGAGATTTTCTTCACGAAAAAACTCCAATTCGAATGCGTTGAGAAAAGGATAACCTTCTCATAGAAAAATAAGAAGATAAAAATCTATTTTACTTGAGAAAGATATTCATTGAAAGTTTGGCAACCTTCTTGCTTTAGACGTTCAAATTCTCCAAGATAGCATGAAGCAATTTCTTTACTTTCTAGAATAACGACATTTTCGCGATTGTTATGAGTTCCTTCAAAAGTGAAATTAAAGGACCCGGTCCAAACCAAATTATTTCCAAGAACGCAAAACTTATCGTGCATCAACGGGCGACGCTTTTTTACTTTTCTTCCATTTTTGACCTCAATTGTGGGAAGAGAAGGGTTCCACACAAAAATCGGAACATTGGCCTCGCGCATTTTTTTTACGGGTGAACGCGACTTGACGGAATAAGGATCGACAATGACTTCTACATCTACTCCGCGTTGATATGCCTCGATCAAAGCTTTAGCAATGCCGCGATGCATTAAACAATAGACAGCAGCTTTGATGCTTTTCTGCTCTTTTTGGATGAGAGAAATCAGTTCATCCGCAACGTTGTCCTCGGGAGAAAACAGCACTTGATAATTTGCAATGGGCTCTTTTTCTAGTGAAACAATAGGCGCAGCACACAGAGAAAAAAGCAGAAACGCACATAAAGATCTTTTCATAGAAAACCTCAAAATGAAGCAAAAGGATATCACTCCGAATGAATCGATGCAAATATTTATTGTCTTCCGTATAATTTGAGAGAAAATGACCCTCGCTAAATTAGGATGCCATGTCGAAACGCTTTCGCCCCATCTACTATGACACGGAAACGACTGGAGTTCGTAACGATAAAGATCGAATCGTTGAACTTGCAGCTTTTGATCCGATAGAAAACCGAACTTTTTGCCAGTTTATTAATCCAGGGTGTCCCATTCCCAAGGAGGTAACTGCCATTCACAATATTACTGATGCAATGGTCGCTACTGCTCCTTTTTTTAAAGAGGTCGCTGAATCTTTTATCGCCTTTTGCCCTCCAGGGACCGTATTGATTGCGCACAATAATGACGCCTTTGATAAGCTATTCCTAGAGCAAGAATTCAAAAGATCTGGGATGGAATTTCCGCAGTTTCGTTTTGTCGACACGCTAAAATGGGCACGAAAATACCGTGG
The DNA here is from genome assembly GCA_963718565.1 of uncultured Verrucomicrobiae bacterium. Classification (GTDB taxonomy): domain Bacteria; phylum Chlamydiota; class Chlamydiia; order Chlamydiales; family Rhabdochlamydiaceae; genus CAJCIW01. The sequence goes on along the minus strand of OY970364.1, from coordinate 468,526 downwards.
AGACTTACCGAGGCATACGTTGCAATCATTGCGAGAAGTCTACGGTCTTCCAGCTAATCAAGCCCACCGAGCGCTAGACGACGTAATCGTACTGCACCAAGTTTTTTCCGCGATGATTGATGATCTTTCCACGGAACAAGTCCTCAGCCTGCTTGCGCGTCCACAAGTCTTGAGCCGAATGCCTTTTGGTAAACATCAGGGCAAGCTTCTTGCGGAAGTGCCCAAAGACTATGTCGCTTGGCTTGCCTCCAGCGGTGCTTTTGACAAAGCTGAAAATCATGACCTGAAAGAGAACTTCGAAAAACTAGGACTGCTTAACTAGGAGTAGGCATTGGTTCCGAAGAAACGGAACGATCGGAAACCTTGTCTGCATCAGGACGATAATGATCGTGACGGTAAAGAGCTTCCCACATGCGGCGGAACGGCTCGCAAGTTTTCAGAAGCTCATCGCGATTACCTTCCGCAATTTTGACCCCATGGTCCAAATAGATAATCTTGTCAGCATGCTCAATTGTCGAAAGACGGTGCGCAATTAAGATTTGTGTCACTTCGCCATGCAAACTGGCAATCGCATGCTTGATATGCAATTCACTAATGGAATCGAGTGCGGAAGTGGCCTCATCGAGAATCAAAATGGGAGCTTCTTTGACAAGAGCTCGAGCAATCGCTAATCGCTGCTGTTGCCCACCGGAAAGATTTTGGCCTGCTTCTGCAAGCATAGAATCAAATTTTTGCGGCAGGCGACTGATGAATTCTTCAGCATGAGCCCGCTTAGCTGCACTCTCAACTCTTTCCCGCGAGAAATTGCGCCCAAATGCAATGTTGGCAGCAACAGTGTCAAAGAAAAGGAAAGGCTTTTGCGAGACAAAGGCGATCTGTTCGCGCAACGATTTCTGAGTATATGCGCTAAGCGGCCTGTCGTCGATACGGATCTCCCCTTGCTGCACTTCGAAAAGCCTTGGGATCAATTGAACAATGGTGGATTTGCCTGCACCTGTCGGCCCAACGATCGCTACTGTTTCACCTTTGTCCACCGTAAAACTGACATCTTTCAACACCCATTCGCCTTGATAGCGAAACCAGACGTGATCAAATTCAATTCTGAAGGCAAACCCGGAAAGTTCGATAGCTCCTTTTCGGTCTTCAATATTGGGTTTTAAATGCAGAACTTCAAACATCCTTTCAGCGGCGACAACCCCTCGTTGAATATTGGCATTTTCATCCGCGAATTTCTTAACAGGTTCATAAACGAGTTGAAGAAGGCCGCAAAAGACAATGAGTTGCGAAAGGCTCATTCCAAGCGTGTACAGACCAAACAAAACGACAGAGGCCAAACAAAGCGTTGTGATAGCGTGAAGAATTGGTCGGGTCAAAAGCCCATATTTTGCCGTTTTGCCTTCGAGAACAGCCATACGGTCGTTCTGCTCTTTGTATTTCTTCAAAGAAAATGCTTCCATCGAAAAGATTTTTACTGTCTGTATACCGGCGAGAAAATCGATCAACACGTTGGCAAAACGTTCTTGGTTTGTTTGGAGCTGGCGGGAGACGCGTTTGACCCGGCGTGCCAAAAAGACAATCGGGATAACAATCAGCGGTACACCAAAAAAAATCACCAGAGAAAGCTGCCAGGAAAGATAGAAGCACATGGAAAGGCATGTCACAATCGTAAAAGGGGTCTGAAGATAATTTGTCAGCCAGGAATTGATGGATGTCGCAATCTGACCTGCATCGCCGACAACACGCGAGGAGAGACTTCCAATGTTATGTTTCTGATAAAAGCTCATCGGAAGCGATTGGATGTGCTCAAAATACTGCTGTCTTAAGTCGCGGCTGACACGGATCGAGAGAATCTGAGTCGTATAACGGCTGGCAAACAACCAGATGGCCTTAAAGACAGCCACACACACCAGAATAATGACCAAAGCGTTGATGTTGCTGGCACATTGAAAATGCTGTTGAAATTCTCGCAAAAGCCAATTGAGTGGATTCGTCTCTTTGGCAGTCATGTAGGTAGCTGCTTGCTGCTTGGTGATGACCCCTGTCCCACCGCTATCAATCTCGTGCCATTTTGCTTCCACCGTACGCAAAGAAACAGAATCCTTAGGAGCATTCACTGTCTGTTCTGTTGAAAAAAGAGCAAAAAAATCCGCACCGTTGTTAGACAGGACACCCAGGGCGAACATCTCCATTTGACTTGCTAATGTTAAACATAGGAGAGTTACAAATGTGATGACCAGTAGAGATAAATGCTTGCGACTACGTAATGCTGCTTTGAGAAGTAATTTCATCAGTTTATTCGATTAAGGCTGCTCTTCTACGGCAAATTTACCGATTCGGCGAAATTTTTGGTAGCGTTGTTCGATCAAGTATTCCGAAGGAACAGTTTTTAAAATATTCCATTGATCGATGATATATTTTTTTACATTGCGATAAACCTGGGCAGGATCGTGATGGGCGCCTCCCAGTGGTTCATCGATCATGGCATCGACAACATCGAGTTTTAAAAGATCTTCAGCATGCATCTTAAGAGATTGAGCAGCAAGCTCTTTTTTATTATTATCGCGCCAAATGATCGATGCACAACTTTCTGGCGCAATGACTGCATAGTAAGAATGTTCGAGCATCGCAACGACATCGCCAACTCCTATGCCTAAAGCTCCGCCAGAACAGCCCTCTCCAATGAGAACGACAATAATTGGAGTGGGTAAACGGGACATCTCCCAAAGGTTTTGTGCAATCGCGCTGCCTTGGCCGCGCTCTTCCGCTGAGAGGCCAGGATGGGCGCCTGGGGTATCGATGAGAGAAAGGACTGGCAGTTTGAATTTGGCGGCAAGGCGCATGCAGCGCATCGCTTTGCGGTACCCTTCAGGATGCAGCATCCCAAAATTACGCTCGAGACGGCTTTGAGTGTCGCAACCCTTTTCCTGTGCAATGACCATAAATTTTACGCCATCAATCTTTGCAAGTCCGCAAACAACTGCGCGGTCATCGCGGAAAAGACGATCGCCACACAGTTCAGTAAACTCTTCGCACATGTTGCGGATGTAATCAATCGACTTTGGGCGGCTAGGATGACGGCAAATCGCAACTCTTTCCCAAGGAGTGAGCTGAGAATAGACTTTGCTTCGGAGCTGCTGCAATTTAGCTTCCAGTTTGACAATTTCCTCCTCTGACCAAAGAGCATTGCCTTTATTTTGCTCTTTGAGCTGGGAGATTGTTTTCTCGTACTCTAGAATTTGCTTCTCATGAGCAAGTACACTCATATCTCATTCCTTATATGTTGAGGGAACTGCAAAACTCCTCGCGGCGAGGAGTTTTGCAATTCCCTCTATTTTCTCAGCGCGACGGCGCTGCCACTTCCACTCCTGGGAGTTTAGCTTCGTGGAAGTCTTTAACAATTTCAATAAAAGTAGGCTTTGTCAGCACAATGGCAAAAAGCTCCTCGATATCTTCAGAATTTAAACGAATGCACCCATCACTATCATAGGCGTCAATCGTCCCCCGATTCTCCACTATTTGCCCTTCAGCACCAACGGTCCACGGAGCTCCTTGGAGACCATATCCTTTTGCAGGGACTGTCGTGCGCTCCAACTCCTGATCCAAAGGAATCCAGCGCGTTCCAAAAATCTGGATCATCTCCTTTTTTTGATCCTGATGATATCCCATCAATCCCGGCTTATAAATGGCGACACGTGATCCGAGCGAATAGCGACCTAAAGGGGTCAGTGTTCCCGAAGGCTTTGTCGCATCGATCCGTCCTAATCCGACACGATAGGTCTTTAATAAGACGCGTTCATTGGTGTCTAAGTCGATGTAGTAAAAACCCATTTTACATCGCGAAACATCCACCAAGAGGCAAAAATTTATTTTTTTATCTTTACGGAAGACGTTAAATTTGCTCCCTTCAACAACTTTTTGAGAAAAATAATCAGGCTTGCCATTCAAGCTACGGGCAATAAAATGGCGTGAAGTATTGTAATGCGTCGCATAGTCGGCAATCCAAGCCGGACGTCCTTTTAACCAGGGGACGCTGCTCGCATAATGGACTGTTTCAACAATCGGTAACTTGGAAGAACCTGTAGTAAAAAGCTGAAAAATTCGATCGATTGTTGGAAAATCGTCTTTAACTGAAGCAGTGGGATGTGTTGCAGTTGTAGTGACCGCCAGGGCCGGCGGCACTGGAGAAGGATTTGTCTTTTTTTCTTCCTTGGAAAGATTTGTTTTGACTGCTACGACTTTAGGAGTAGCAGGCACCGAAACGACAGGGGTTTCTGCGACCAGCGTTTCTTTTGCAGATGCTGCTGATACAAGAGTTGGCTTTTTAGTCCCCTTCTTCACAACCGCCGCAATGCCAATGACCGAAAAAAGAGAAACCGTACCAATCAATATCCATTTAGGAGCTGACAAATTGCGACCTCTTAATGTATACTCAAACAACTTGAAAAATTGGTTTTTGACCGCGTCGGCAGCCACTGCCTTTGAGCCCGCGTCCATCGCACAACTTATTCAAGTTGTGCTGCTTCCGCGCCGGCTTCTCCTGGCCCAAATCCAGGGCGCCTTCTTGCCAAATTCCCAATTTTTCAGGTTGTTTGGGTATAAGTCAAGATGTTCGAAATTATAAATATCTTCCCCCTTTTTAGGAAGGGATTCCTTGATCTTGAATTCATTTCGGTATATTTCCAAAAATTCAAAAAAATTAACAACAATTATCAATATAACAGAATAAAAATCAATTAAATAAACTATAAATAACAAAAGGAGGCAATAAACCTCCTTTTAATTATACCGAAAGTGAGTCAAAAATAACATCAGGCCGACTTGGACGCTCCGCCTCCAGAGGCGTTCTTACGCTCTTTCTCGATCAGCTTTCGCATTTTTTTGCCTGGAGTAAATTTGACAGCTAAGCGGGCTGGGATGATGATAGGAACCGCGGCATTTTTTGGATTGCGTCCTATCTTTTGCTTTCTCTCCACGATCTCAAAGACGCCAAAATCTCGGAATTCTAAACGGTCTCCTTTAGAGAGATACTCCGTCATCGCATCTAAAAAAGATTGTATCACATTGCGAACATCATTAGGATGGACACCTCGATTTTGGGAAATCACTTGAATTAATTTCTTTTTAGTGATTGTCGCCATATTTTTTTGACTCCTTGTTTAAACTCTTCCCACCGATTCACATTCCTATACTTTGGCGCCGTCCGTAATCGGGTTCACGAGCGCAGTATAACCCAATACTTTCTGTACGGTAACCCTGTAAAGGCAGGAAGGACACCTATGTCCTTTTACTTGCACATTGTTGTATCACATTGATTTTCAGGCAAGTGGTTTTTACAAAAAAATTAACACGGGCATACGCCGCGCACGGATTGCTTCCTAAATGTTCAAGCGGACTTATTTGTGGACTTTTACTAAAATTTTTTTCTTCCTCCCTGAGCCCAATAGAAGAAATTCCCCTCCAACCAAGGATTGTTCTGATAAGCGAAAATTGGGGTCATCAATGCGTTGATTATTGAGATAGGCTCCCCCATTTTGAATTAAGCGAACAGCCTCGCTTTTACTAGGCAACAGCCCCACTTTAACTGCTAATTCGGTATATTTTTGGCCAATAATATCGACAATCGACACTTCTTTGCTTGGCATGTCTTTAGCAATTTCTCTGAAAGATTCCACATTCAATTCTGCATCCGATCCAGGCGCTGCACTTTCTGTAACTTTCAAAGCTTTAGCAAGCCCTTCTTCACCATGGACCAAGCGAGTCATCTCTTCAGCAAGCCGTTTTTGGGCCGTATTCGGGATGTAGCGCTGCTCATTCATCTCCATTTCATATTCACGGATTTCTTTGAGATCTATGAAAGTCAACATGCGCATCATTTTAATGACATCGGCATCTGGAATCCGGACGAAATACTGATAGAATTCATAGGGCGAGCAGCGCTCTGAAGCCAGCCAGACAGCACCTGCTTCCGTCTTTCCGAATTTTTTTCCGTCACTGCGAGTCAACAAAGGGAATGTCAACCCAAATGCTTGCTCACCTCCAGTGAGTTTGCGGATAAGGTCGGTACCTTCTGTAATATTGCCCCATTGATCGCTGCCGCCAATTTGCAGAACGACATTATTATGCGTATACAGATGGAAAAAATCATACGCCTGCAAAAGTTGATAGCTGAATTCAGTGAAACTCATCCCCTCTTCGGAATTGAGCCTGCTTCGTACACTTTCTTTGGAGAGCATCGTACCCAGTCGAAAATGCTTTCCGACATCTCTTAAAAAATCGATTAAAGGATAGGCAGCGAACCACTCATCATTATTGAAAATCATCGGTCGGGCCTTAGAATGAAAAAAATCGAGGATTGCCTCAAAATGGCGACGGATGCGTGTCACATTGAAGGCAATCGTCGATGCTTCTAACAAAGGACGCTCGACACTCTTTCCTGAAGGATCTCCAATGCGCCCCGTTGCTCCACCAAGAACGATCACTGGAGTATGTCCAAATTTTTGAAACCACTTTAAAACGATGATGCCGACCAAATTCCCGATATGCAAACTATCTGCCGTCGGATCGAATCCACAATAAAGCCTAATTGGAGAATCCACACATTTAATCAATTCTTCGCTTGTGATGGCATCCACAAGCCCACGTTCTTTTAAGCATTCGATGACGTTTGACATAGATACCGTTGCAATCCAAAAGGGATAATTCTAGGGACTACAAGGAAATTAGGCAAATATCAAGTTAGAGAAATTTCCCCAATATTGATTCTTTCTTATTTTTTTCCTTTGCTTTCGTTCTAAAGTAGGGTTCGCCACCATTTCTATTGACTATCCCAGCTACTAAAGGATACTGATTCCCGAGATTCTCGGAGTTCTGAGGGTTCTCTATGACTTTCTTATATTCTCCTACTATCTTATTCAAATGCGGCCTTTCCTCAATATTCGACTGTTCACCATTCAATGCATAAGGCTTGTTGTCTAATACCTCCTGAAGTGCTCCTAGATATTCATTCAAAAATTCACGCGCTTCTGCCTTAAAGATAGTGAAGCATTCGCAATCTTCTTGTAATAAAATTTCACCGGTTCCATCCTGCAACTCACGCCATCTATTTGCTATTTTGTCAGTGCAAAAAACAGCTCCAAGAAACGATGACACATAATCAGCGGATTGCATTCTTCGCAACCTTTGATCTTCGAATATATTCCTCAGGGTTTTATTCTCAAAGACATCATCTTGGTTCTTCTCAGACTTTTTCTTGCACTTGATGTCAAGAGCTTCACCTGCTAAAGATTTTTTTAGATTTTCCAACGCATTTGAGACTTCTTTTTCCTTTTGATCATTAGCTTTTTTGATCTCTGTTGAGGTTGTATTACAAAACCCACGATTTATTTCCTTTTGACTTATCTCTGACGTTTTTTGTTGCTTTACTATTTCTTCTTTTAAATCTTCAAGCCCTTTTTCTAAAGCCGAAATTTCATCATCTAGTTTTTTCATGGAGGCGGTTTCAACTTTATTTGATATTCTGCACACCATTAAATTGGATAATATGTCTGCCAGCTCTTTCGGTTTCATCTGATTGTTGACATTGAATATTATTTCTAGCTCCTCTGATGTCAACAGCTTGCTGTTCTCTATTAGTTCGCGGAATGATGGAACATTTTCTAAGTCAGGCGGTAGTTTTACAGCTATAATCGGATTGTTGACATTGAGTATCACTTGTGGCTCATTTAGTGCCTGTGTGTTGTTGCTGTTCTCTATAACAGGATCAAGAACTGATTTGAAATTTTTCATCGGAGAGTCCTGGTATGCAGTGTCAGTCTTCCCAGGAACTATTTGCAGTGTAACTGTTTGCGGTGTAACTGTTTCTAAAGGTTTTAACGCGGTTGTCTTAATCTGAGGCTCGGATGAGAAAGGTTTTGCTGCATAAGTCGGCTGATTTGTGGTGGCTGGTGAAGATAAACCTAGATCAGTTACTACTGTTATCGGTTCATATAAGGAAGGAGATAGGTCCGCATAAGTTTTTTGAGGGGTGGGTTGTATTGAATCCTTGTTTTCTTGTAAAGATAAGTCCTGCTCAGTCGGTTCTATGTTACTTTGCTTTGGTAATAAATTTGATCTGAGCTCAACGAGATTTTGAGGAGTTGGGACTTGCTCCTCCCTCAGTTCATTTAAGGGACAAGGAGCCTTAAAATCCGCTCTCTTAATTTCTCTATCCAATGCGCCTGCGGCGGTAGTAAATTCTTGATAGTTGACATAGCCATCAATACCAATTTTCTCGTTCTGTCGTAAAATTTGTATTTCTTCTGTAAGGTCTTTTATGCTTGCGCTGTTTAAAGTAATGTTTGCGTCTACAATGCATTGATTTTTGATCTTCCCTAAGGCAACGAAAGTAATTTTTTTCACAATTTGTTGAACTGCGTCTGATTGCAATGTCTTTACTTCACCATCCCCGTCCAAACAAGGATGTTGATAGACTTTGAGAGAAAATTGATAGGCTTTTGTGATGCCTCCATACTTGATCAAAAGTCCTCCACTTCCGTCTTCTGTTACATTTACGTCAAGCGAAGCTTGGCTAGGAAAGGTATTGCATGTTTTAGTAGTAGACATAATACCGCTATTATTTAATTTAAAATAATATTAATTTTAGCTATATAAATTGATGGGATTTCAAACAAAAAATTTACTCTAATAAAACAACACTTTATAATTCCCATTAACCATAATTATAACATATAATTATTTGTTATAACTAGAAAATATTAGCAATATGTAAGTAACTGTGCATTAGGCTCTTAGGAGATGCATCAGATTACCCAGGTGATAGAGAAACAAGTTTCTCTATCACCTTTACTCTCAGCTATTTAGCTAAAAAGTGAGAGAAACCTGGAGTTCAGACTTCCACTCGCTAATGCTCGTCGATCACAACATTGTACAAAGTCGAGATATCAGCTTTGTGAGATGAGTTTTTTGAGCTTGGACATCTTTTCTTGCCCTTCATCTTCAGATGCAAGATGAAATTCTTTTTTGATTTGATCTGCTAATTGGCCGACCCGCTGACTTAAACCGGCAGCATTTTGATTTTCATCAAAAAGGGAGATGCTTTTACTTTTAAGAGCAACGCGATTCGATGCATGGCGGGCAATCCATCGCTGAATTTCAATCGCTTTTTTTTCCAGAGCTTGTGGCGTGATTTTTTTCTCAAAAGCATCGAGCTGTCTCTTTAATTTTTCTCTAGCCTTGCGCGTTTTCGGACTTTCTTCCGCAATCAACTTTTTTTTCTCTTTTTCACTGGATGGGACCATTCATATTCTCCTAATGCGGGCACTGGAATCCCAGTGTTGCATCATATTTGTGTAAAGAATTAAATTCAATCCTCAAAATGGATTGTGCAAGTCGATAAATTCACACGGAATATGGAACTGCTTATGCAAATGCGCCATTAGAGCGAAGATCCCCACTCTTTCGGTCGAATAATGTCCAAGCGCAAAGAAATTGATGTTGCGCTCATGTGCGATATCCCAAGTCGGCTCGTCAAAACTGCCTGTAATGTAACAATCCACTTTTTCATCCGCAGCTTGGTCGATATAGCGGTGAGCACCTCCGGAAATAATAGCAGCACTGCTCACTTCTTTTTTTCCACCCAACGCAATGTGGGCTGGATGTCCATAGTAGGCTTCAAGTTTTTTTTGGAAAGCTTCGACAGAGATTGGGGCCATCTTTCCTTTGACTCCGAGTGCGGACTTTCCCATCGGATAAAAAGGATTTAAATCTTCCAGACCGAGGTCAAAAGCCGCTTTCCAGTTGTTGCCGATTTGTGGGTGAGCATCGAGAGGTAGATGATAAGCAATGAGAGAAACTCCTCCTTTTAACAAATGCACTAATTTTTGCTTTTTTGTCCCCGTAATAACATACGGATCTTTATTCCAGAAGATCCCATGATGTACGATGAGTAGATCTGCGTCTTTTTTGACCACTTCTTCGATGGCCGCCAAACTCGCTGAGACGGCAAATGCGATCCGATGAATTTCCGGCTTGCCTTCCACTTGAATACCATTGGGACAATAATCAGAAAAATCCGCAGGTGAAAGAAGCTGCTGGAGATATTGAAAAAGATCTTGTAATGTAATCATGGTTTTTTCAAAGATCAGATTAGATAAATCGTTATATCCTTTTTCATTTCTCATGTCTACAAATGCGATAAAAAAAGCAGTCGCGTACAAAGCGGCGGAGCTGATTGAAAATGGAATGCACATCGGATTGGGAACGGGTTCGACTGTCTTTTTTTTCATCGAACGATTGATTCAAAGATGCAAAGACGGCCTTAAAATTCGTGCCATTGCGAGTTCAGAGCAATCGTTCCGGCAAGCTAAAGCTGGAAATATCTCCTTGCTCGATATCGATACAGTTACAGCTTTGGATTTGACCGTCGATGGTGCTGATGAAATCGATCCGCAAAAGAGAATGATCAAGGGCGGCGGTGGGGCTCATGTCCGCGAGAAGATTGTTGCGACGATGAGCCGCGAGATGATCGTCATCATCGATGAGAGCAAACTTGTCACGACCTTGGGAAAACACAATTTGCCCGTAGAGATCCTGCCTTTTGCGAGAAATGCGATTTTACATCACATCAGCAAAGCAGGTTACAAGGGAGAATTTCGAAGAAAAATCGATGGAAATCTGTTTGTTACCGATAACGGCAATTTATTGATCGATATTCATTTTGATACGCTGCGAAAAAATCCTGAACAAGATCACGAGGCATTGCTCCATATGCCAGGAGTCGTAGATACAGGTTTCTTCTTTAACCTAGCGGGAAGAGTGATCATTGGCTTTGCCGATGGTCAAGTTGTAATTAAGCCTTAGAGTGTGTTAACGGATTTTGTTAACAAAATCCGTTAACACACTCTTAAAGTGAAGGAAATATGGCCTCAGAATTGGTCCCCATCACATTTAACAAAATCATGCAGTCCCGTTCCTATACAGTGATCATCTTGGGCACCGATCAAAAGCGCTTTGCCATTTACACCGATCCTTCTGTAGGGCGCAATATTCAAATCTACTTGACCGAAGAAAATAAACCCCGCCCGTATACCCACGATCTGATCAATGCCATTCTCCGGGGATTTAACATCAAACCCCTTCAGATTGTCATCACCGATATTGAAGATACCATCTATTTTGCTCGGCTCTACCTCGAACAGCAAATCGGAGAGCAGAAAACTATCCTTGAAATCGATGCAAGACCAAGTGATTGCATCACGCTGGCACTTCTAAACAATATCCCTGTTTTTTGCCGAAAAGAAATTCTGGAGAAAGCTGTTGCAGTCGAAGAGTAAATCGCGAAAATTATACCGCGCTCCGTTAGGTTTTGTGAATTTAGACTGGCTGCGGCTTTGCCTCGCTCTAGTCCAAATTCACAAAACCTTCCTGCGCGCGGTATAGTTTTGCAATTCCCTCTAATATTTAATGTTAAACTTGTTTCGAGCCAGATTGAGGATCGATTTGACTGCCTCTTCAGCATCCTCTCCTTCAGCAGCAACTTGGATCTTGGCTCCGCGAGATGCGGCAAGCATTAAAATCCCAAGTAGAGACTTTGCGTTGACAGTGTAACTTTGATAAGTCAACATGACTTGCGATTTAAAAGTCGTCGCGCATTTGACAAGCTCTGTAGAGGGACGAGTGTGCAGCCCCTTTTCATTAACCACGATAAAAGAATCTTTATATTTTTTGCTCATTGTCTAGCGGCAATAGATTGTCTTAAAATATCCTCAAAAGGAGATACCGCTCTATTTATTTTTTTGCAACATGATTTTTAAAAAAAATTAAGAAATCAAACACGGCATTTCCGGAGAGAACTCCGCGCATTCAGAGAACATCCTAAAAAAACATTTCTATTTGCTTATAACAGGCTAAGCGCAATAATGTTCCGAATATTTTTCAATTATTCATGCGAGGTTAAAATGACAACAATAACTCAAACAAATTCTAACAACTACTTGGCGCCTTTAGACTTTACTAATCCACCTTTAGACTATACTAAATATCACGGGTGTTATACTGGGACTCCATATCGACCGGATGTCGTCACTATTTTCTTAAAGGCTAGAGGCCATGTAGAAGTCGTGGACGAACAAGTTGAGAATTCAATGGGCTATTCTCCTCTTAACTTTTTGCATGCTGTTACCAGAATCATAGAAGCAACTAAAGTCATGTTTCTGGAAATTTGGGAGAAAACTTGCTTCAATAAAAACAGCGAATTTTGGAATGCATTTAAAAATGGTGTGCGCGGCATCATCCCATTAGTGCCTATTCTAGGCAACGCTACATTGTTTATTTATGACAAACTGAGAACAACGTTATACATCCATCCTAAACTTGGGAAAGAGTTATCAGATCAGCAAGAAGTATTGGGAATGGCCTTTGATGGCAAACCTGTTTTTTCGATTCCCTTGAGCAGCGTAAACCCTTCCTACAGGCTGTACAATAAGGATAGCAAGGATGTGTTAGCACTCGCTGAGCATACATGGCTTTCACTGAAACAGGACGGTATGCCAAACACGCTAGAATTGGCGGATAGATGGCGACAAATGATTGTGACTCCGCCTTCTGCGCTTCCCCTTCCCTAGCGCAGTAGTTCAGCAAGCTCTGACACTAGCTCATCAAAGTGCCGCATAGCAGACTCCACAGGTTGCGGCGTGCGCATATCCACTCCGGCAAGTTCGAGCACTTCGATGGGATATCGACTGCAACCTGAAGATAAAAACTTTAAGTAATCTTCTCTAGCCTTTTCTCCCCCTTTCAATACTTTATCGACTAAAGCATGAGCCGCACTAATTCCTGTCGCATATTGATACACATAAAAATTGTAATAAAAATGTGGGATGCGAGCCCATTCGATATCCGCCTCTTCGTCTATGTAAACATCAGGGCCGAAGTACTCCTCGTTAAGTTTGCGATATTCTGTCTTGAGCAAAGCAGGAGTTAGGGGTGCCCCCTGTTCGGCGAAATGATGAAGCTTAAGTTCAAATTCAGCAAACATCGTTTGACGAAGCAAAGTCGCTCGCATATCGTCTAACTTTTGATTGATCAAAAACGCTTTCTGCTCCTTGCTCTTGACTTGAGTGAGAAGATGGCGCAAAAAAAGCTCTTCGTGAAATGTCGATGCCACCTCTGCGACAAAAATAGAATATTGAGAATAATGATAAGGCTGGTTGCGACGACTCAGCAATGAATGCATACTGTGGCCTGCTTCATGAGTCAAAGTCATCACGTCACTAAAGGTGCCTTGATAATTCATTAGGATATAAGGCATGCTGTCGTAGCAACCGCTGGAATAAGCACCCGATCTCTTGCGGGCATTCTCGTAACGATCTACCCAACGCTCTTGCGTCAACCCCTGATTTAAAGCGCGTTGATAATCTTCCCCTAATATAGTCACGGATTCGACAATCAATTTTGTGGCATCTTCATAAGACATTCCCATCTCAACCTCTTTAACGAGGGGAACATGGAGGTCGAAAAGATGCAATTGGCTCAAACCCATCGCCTCTTTACGCAAATACATATAACGATGCAGGGCGGGAAGATGGGCGCGAACTGCCTGGATCAACGCTGAATAGACCTTAACGTCGATTTGATTGGGGAACAAAGCCGTTTCGAGGCAAGATGCGTACTTACGGGCCCGCATTTCTAGAACGTGGCGTTGAATTTGCCCTGATAATAGCTCGCATAGCGTATTTTCAAACGCGGCAAAACTCTGATGTAAAGATCTAAAAGTCCCTTCACGCAATTTGCGATCCTTATCACGCAAATAAAGCAAATATTTTCCATGGGTAAGCTCGCGGATTTTTCCTTGACTGTCTTCAATGGAGGGAAATTTTAAATCTGCATTATTAAATGCGCCAAAAGCCTGAGAGGCCGTTTCCAAGGACTTTCCTGCCATCGCCAACAGTTCTTCTTCAGGAGCCGGCAATGTATGCTTTTTTAGACGCACAATCTTTTCAAGATAAAAAGCATAATCTTTAAGGATAGGAGATTGGATGATCTTGTTCAATGCTTCTTCAGGAAGTTGTAACATCTCAGGCTCAATCCAGGCTGTTTCTTGACGGAATGCGTAAAGCAATGAAACAACCCGCGAATGCGCCTTTTTTGCCGTTTCTTCTGCAACATCCTCGTCATGGCGCAAATGCGCATAGGTATAAAGTTTGGAAAGATGGCGATCAATATCCAAGCAAAGTGCAATGAGTGCCTTAAGATTCTCAGGTTTTTGCATCCAAATTTGACGAAAAGGGATCAATTCCGGCCAATGAGGTTCTTTCTCTTCTCTTCCCCACATTTCTAGATCTTGCTGCCAAGCCTCCCAAGAAGGGTAGAGCGCTTCTACGTTCCAATGATATTTTTTTGCAGTTTCAGTACGCTCTTGTGTCCTTTCTATAGGCATGGAGGATTGGGCGGCTGTCATAATTTCTATACTCCTGATGAATTTAGAGGGAATTGCAAAACTAACAAAACGGGGTGATTTCCTGGGGGAGATTAAGCTGATTAGCTAAATAATTTCCCCCAGAAAATCACCCCGTTTTGTCAATCTCGCAATTCGCTAGAAAAATGGCTGCGATTCTGCCTCCATTTACCAATGCAAAAATCCTTATGGCTGATATGATGTCCTCTTGGAAAACACACCACATCAGCCAAAGGAACAACTCAAATGAGTCAATTGACAGCTACGTTATCACAGTATTGGAGCAAAATTCAAGAAACACTTTTTCCTCAGCTGGAAGAACAGCTTGATCCGTTGACGGAAAAGCAGCAGCAGCTTGTTACAATTGCTGTAGATTGTCGTAGATTTTGAGGCAATCAAACCCATTATTCAGGTTAAAAATATTTTTCATACCTGCTTAGCACTCAAAGCCCCGATCTGCTAATTTCTCCTTGTCAAAAATCCACCTAGGGCATACAATGTGGGTAAATTTCTATTTAATAGAATAGGAATAAGGTTTAAGGGACATTTCTTAAAAAAGGAGATGAAAAGATGGCACAAACTACCAAGAAACTGACACTCAAGCCTCTTGGAAATCGAGTTCTTGTCCACCGCATTGAACAAGAAGAAACATTGAGAGGCGGCATTATTCTTCCCGATACAGCGAAGAAAAAACAAGAAACTGCAAAAGTAGTCGCAATTGGGACAGGCGCCACAACAGCAGAAGGTAAAGAGATCCCTATCCCCGTCAAAGCGGGGGATACAATCCTGATGGATAAATATTCCGGACAAGAAGTGACGATCGATGATGAGGAATTCGTCATTTTACGCGCCGATGACATCATTGCAATTATCAACTAAGCCTTAAGGGAGTTTTGAACTATGGCAGCTAAGAATATTAAGTTTAAAGAAGACGCGCGTCAAAAAATTTTGAAAGGTGTGCGCGCTCTGGCCGCCGCCGTAAAAGTCACATTAGGTCCTAAAGGGCGTAATGTCGTTATCGACAAATCGTACGGCGCGCCCCAAATCACCAAAGACGGCGTCACCGTCGCTAAAGAGATCGAGCTGGAAGATAAGCACGAAAATATGGGTGCTCAGATGGTCAAAGAAGTCGCCAACAAAACTGCTGACAAAGCAGGTGATGGGACGACCACTGCGACCGTTCTGGCTGAAGCGATCTACAGTGAAGGTCTGCGCAACGTTACCGCCGGTGCTAACCCTATGGAAATCAAGCGCGGAATTGAAAAGGCCGTTAAGGAAATTACATCCGAGCTCAAAAAGCTCAGTAAGCCGATCCAAGACCGCAAGGAAATCGCGCAAGTCGCAACTATTTCTGCGAATGGCGATGTTGAAATCGGCGAAATCATCGCCAAGGCAATGGAGAAAGTCGGTAAAGACGGGACAATCACCGTAGAAGAGGCAAAAGGCTTTGAAACAACCCTGGATGTTGTGGAAGGAATGAACTTTGATCGCGGCTATGTTTCGGCTTATTTCATGACGAATACCGAAACGCAAGAATGCGTCTTTGATGACATGTTTATTCTTCTCTACGAAAAGAAAATTGCTTCCGTTAAAGAGTTTCTCCCTATTCTTCAAGCTGTTGCTGAGACTGGCAAGCCCCTTCTTGTCATCGCTGAAGATATCGAAGGCGAAGCGTTGGCAACACTCGTAGTCAATCGTCTCCGCGCCGGCCTAAAAATCTGTGCTGTCAAAGCGCCAGGTTTTGGAGACCGCCGCAAGGCGATTCTTCAAGACATCGCCGTTCTCACAGGCGGTGAATTGATCAGTGAAGAGCTTGGGATCAAACTCGAGAGCGTCACGATTGATATGCTCGGCCGCGTCAAAAAAGCCGTCATCGGCAAAGAGGATACGACCCTTGTTGAAGGCGCTGGTGACAAGAAAGAGATCGCTGAGAGGATCGCCCTCATCCGCCGTCAAATTGATGAGTCTACCTCCGACTACGACCGCGAAAAACTCCAAGAACGCTTGGCTAAGCTTGCCGGGGGTGTTGGAATCATCCGTGTCGGAGCAGCTACCGAAGTGGAAATGAAAGAGAAAAAAGACCGCGTCGATGATGCCGTCCATGCGACAAAAGCCGCTGTTGAAGAAGGAATTCTACCTGGCGGAGGCGTCGCTTTTATTCGTTGCATCCCTGCTTTAGAAAAACTCGCCGCTTCTCTCTCAGGAGATGAAAAAGTCGGCGTTGAAATCATTATCAAGTCGATCAGCTGGCCGATTCGCCAGATTGCGGAAAATGCAGGAAAAGAAGGTGCGATCATTGTACAAAAAGTCGCTCAAATGAGCACTTATGAAGGTTGGGATGCACTCAACGACCAGTTCGGGAATATGCTCAAAATGGGTATCGTCGACCCGACAAAAGTTGCTAGGCTCAGTATCGAACTCGCTGCTTCAATAGCTGCGCTTCTGCTGACTACGGAAGCGATCATTACCGAAGAGGTTGAAGAAAAACCTGGCATGCCTGCGATGTCCGGAGCAGATTACTAAACCGATTTCTCCTTAAAGAAAAAATAAGGGCGCTCCATTCGAGCGCCTTTTTTACTTCTCTTGATGAAAATCTTTTTTTTAAATACTTTAAAAAATAAAAGAGGAGGGAATTGCAAAACTCTTCGCCAGCAGAAAATCGATGATTTTGGCACCTGTTGCTAGAACCCGCATAGCGGGTTCGGTTGGCGGCGGCGAAAGCATACTTGGATAAATAGGAGAGCTGCCGCCAAGGCGACGTGTGCCAAAAGCGCGATTTTATGCGGCGAAGAGTTTTGCAATTCCCTCAGAGTTGATGAGGATAATATGAAGGTTTTTTTCTCCACCCTTGCCGGCCTAATCGTCATTATTATTTTGGCCGCTGTGATTGCGGGCTTCGTTTTGTGGTCAAGGGTCCCTGATATGTTAGCTAACAATCTTTCCAAAAAAATGAAAGTGTCTGTTGCCATTGACAGCATTGGCCTGGGATGGGGAAAAATCGATTTAAAAAAGATTGAAATTGGCAATCCCCCTAATTCCATGTTATCCAAAGCCTTTTCTTGCAATGAAATTGATGTCAATGCACCATTCACACGCTATCTCAATAAGCATATTGTGATCGACGAGATCGATTTAAACGATGTTTATCTCGGCCTCGAATTTGAGTCAGCATCAAGTACAAAAGGTAATTGGACGACGATTATGAATAATATTCAATCGTCGACAGCTGGCCAAGTCAACAAGAAAAAGGGAGAAACTCCCCCTCAAGGCACAGAACGATCAGTCCTCATCCATCGCATTGTTCTCACGAATATCAACGTCGATGTCGTTTATAAAAAAGAGGGTGGGAAGGTCAGAAAATTACCTACGATTCCCCGAATGGAGCTCACTGAGATCAGCAGCGAGGGTGGACTTCCTATGGACCAAATTACTAATTCTGTACTTGGCGAAATGCTCAAGCAAGTTTTCATTAAAGAAAACCTTAAAAACATGCTTCAAGAGTTGATGAATCAACCTGCCAACCCAGTTCAGCAATTCCTATCCCCTTTCAAAGGGTTATTCGGCGAAGTTGGGGAACCTGAATAACCTGAGTTTTGGGTTTATTAGACCTCTTCTTCGTGCCCGTGTGCGTGCCCTTGCCCGTGCCCGAAAAGTGCTTCCTCCCATTATCGGGCATGGGCACGCATACGCATCTTATTACCCATAAGCTGATGGGGTCCACTATAATTCCCCCTTTGCGTCTCCGCGACGTTGCGTCTCTGCGTTGATTTTCTGCTGGCGAGGAGTTTTGCAATTCCCTAAAGTGGTTCCTTTTGTCTAGACCAAAAATCGAGAAATCTAAGCTAATCTCCTCTGTTGTTTAATCTAACTCCCAGGGCCCTATACAAAAGCCCACGGGTTTGCAAAGGGCAGTCAGCCCTTTGCTGGGGTTCAAGGGGCAAAGCCCCTTTCTTTTTCTTATGTCCCATAATACACCTCTGCTGGGGTTCGATAATCGAGACCCTGATGGGGTCGCTTGTTGTTGTAAAACTCAAAGTACTTTTTCAGCCCCGATCGAACCTCTTTCATGCTCTCGTATCCTTTCGGGTAAATTTCTTCATACTTCACGCTTCTCCACAGCCTCTCAATAAACACGTTATCAAGAGCTCGACCCTTCCCGTCCATACTGATTTTAATCCCATTCTCTTCAAGTTTCCCGGTGAATTGACTACTCGTAAACTGCACACCTTGATCAGTATTAAATATCTCAGGTCTTTTTTGCCAAAGACTCCTTTGCAATGCCTCCATGCAAAATTCTGTATCAAGCAGATTTGAGAGCTCCCACTCAATCACGTACCGACTATACCAGTCTATGATTGCAAACAGATATCCGAATCCTTTTGTTAATGGAATGTAAGTGATGTCAGCTGCCCAAGCTTGATCGGAACGATCAACAATTAGGCCCCTCAGTAAATACGGGAACTTTTTATGCTGTTTATTCCCAGCGCTCAGGTTCGGCTTTGGATAGATCGCCTCTATCCCCATCACCTGCATCGCTGTTCGCACTTTTTTCTGTCCCACGACAAATCCTAGTTTTCTCATTGCCACTGTCATTCGACGCCTCCCATAATAGGGGGTTTCGAGGTACTGTTTGTCGATTGCGCACATGAGTCGCAAGTCTTCTTCACCAGGCTGCTGTGGCTCGTAGTACAATCCAGATCGACATACTCCGAGGAGCTTACACTGTGCTCTTTGGGAAAATTTGATATCGTGAGGTTCAATGAGTGCCCGTTTTTCATTCAGGTCAAAGCCCCCAATTTTTTTTTAAGCCACTCGTTCTCCATCTTGAGTCTTCCAATCTGTTCGAACAGTTCGGCCTTTTCTTTGCCCTCTGCTGTATCCCTAGACCTCCTGGTCTTTACAAAAATCTGAGGTCCTGCCTCAATAAATTGTTTTTTCCATTCCGACAGAACTACGGGATGTACCCCCAACTCGCCAGCGAGTTGGGTTGCTGTCTTCTCACCCTTGAGCACTTCTAGTACTACTTTGAGCTTGAACTCCGGTGAATATTGTTTTTTTGTTTTGGCCATTTTGGCCTCCTCGCATTGGGAGGATATTAGCTTAGACAGTGGTCTAAATTTTGGGGACCATTATACCCTCTAAAGTTTCGGTGTTTTGACGACATCTGGTCCATGAATGAGCCTTTTCAAGTAAGGGATCAGAGTGAAGCTTAAAATGGCAAGAAGCAAAGAAAGTCCACCATAGATAAAAAAGGCCTTATCATAAATTCTAAGAGCAGCTACTGCTGGCGTATTTGTAGGGATAGAAGATAACGTCGCAAGCCCTCCCCCTATAGCAAAGGCTGCGGCTTGAGTCAAACACCAAACACCCATCATCATTCCCACAAGATGTTTGGGACTTAATGTCGTGATCATGGCAAGACCAATCGGCGAAAGCAGCAACTCGCCAATGGTCTGTAAGAGATAGCTGCCCATCAACCAATAAGACGAAGTTTCTCCATTTTGACCAAAATAGACGCCTCCACACCCTAAGAAAAAGAAACCAAGCGCCATGAAAAGAACACCTAAGGAAAACTTTGTAGGTGTGGAGAGATTGCGCTTGTTTTTGTGTAGCAGGATCCAAAGCCGACTCAAAATCGGACTGAACAGTACGATAAAAAACGGGTTGAAAAACTGAGTAAACTCCGCATCAATGGTTATTCCGAGAAATTCTTTATTCATGTTGCGGTCTGCATAGAGCATTAGAGAAGTAAAAGTCTGATTATAGATTGCCCAAAAGCCAACAGAAATCAAAATTAGGATCAAACAAGCGATCATTTTATTTCGCTGAGCAGGCTTTTCTTTGAGCAGAAAATAAATGACAACGATTAGGATTGCAAGCGATGCAATCGTCAAAATAAGATCTGTTTCTCCAGGAAAACGAAAGAGAAATAGCAACGCCCCAATGCAAACGATGATTCCGCCATAAAATAAAGTATAGAACGTCAACGCTTCTGGGCGATCTCGAAGAGGGCTCATCGCAGGCATGCTGCCATAAGAGCGTAAACGCGATTTGCCAGTGATAAAAGTCACCAGTCCAATTGCCATGCCAAAAGCTGCGAGCAAGAATCCGCTGTGCCAGCCATATTTGCTGATCAGATAACCAGTAATGAGAGGTGGAATCAATGAGCCGATATTGATTCCCATGTAAAACAAGGTGAATCCCCCATCGCGTCTAGGATCGCTTGGGCGGTAGAGATCTCCAACGATGGCGGAGACATTAGGCTTAAATAAACCATTGGCAACGATGATCACACTGAGCCCGACGAAAAACCAGTCAGTTGAAGGAAAGGCTGTTAGTAGGTATCCGATTGTAAATAAAATTCCGCCAATGATAATCGACTTTTGCGATCCTAAATATCGGTCCGCAAGATACCCTCCTATGACAGGAGTCAAATAAAGCATCGAACTGAAAGTCCCGTACAGCAAATAGGCTTTATCATCCGTCATCAGAAGGGCTTTGGTCATGTAAAGAATGATAATGGTTTGCAAAGTATAGAAGCCAAAGCGCTCCCACAATTCAGTGAGGAACAGCAAATAAAGACCACGCGGCTGTTTTTCTTGGCTCATAGCATCTCGCAAAAAAGAAAAGGTCTTCGACACCCGAAAGAACAGATATATACCCAAACAACTTGAATAAGTCGTGCGATGCAGGCGGGATCAAACACAGCGGCTGCCCGACGTAGCCAAAAACCAAATCTTGAGTTCATTTCGGTATATATCCCGTTCACTCTTTTCTTGCAAAAAGATTTGGAAAACTCTTTTCAAAGAAGAGTTTTTCAATAGTCAACGATGATCTATCCTTAGAGCAGATTAAAAAGCAAAACCGACTTTTACTGTCAGGCCATGCACGGACAAATTGCCTGCTCTGTTGAAATCAGTAAAGTGATTGAAATCGAGCCAAATTTGCTCTTCCCAACCTGCAGAAATTTGCAACACATATTGCTCATGATCAAACCAGGCCATGTAGGTTAATCCCAACCCCGTCTCGAATACAGGAATCACTTCGGTGATAACTTCTTTTGTATGTAAAGTTATTGGAGAGATTCCCAACTCCTCAACGACTTCCTTATCTTTAGCTTTGACGTGAAAATCACTCCACAATGCTGTGGCGGCAATATCTCCATAAAGTCCCCAATTTCTGGAAAAGTGCCACACTGTATTCAAACCTGCACGTGTTCCCATTCCCCACAACGTCTGTTTTTTTCGCAAATTATCATGAACTACATCGCTGTCTACATACTTAAGCTTCCATTTTTCAGTAATCCAGGCGCTTTTCAAACCAAAATGAGGTCTTAAAGTCAAGCGACGGCTAATAAAAAAGTTACGACCTAATTCAAGATCGACAACATTGAAATGTTGACGCCATTGGGATTGCGCTTTATTCAAACTATTAAAAGGCAAAATGACTCCAAAAACATCAACAATTGGAAGGAGGCCTGTTACACCTCTTCCACGATGCGCAGATATCGAATTGCGCTCGGTGTCTCCATTTAACCATGTGTAGTTAGCATAAAGGTCCCACCCATCATAGGCAAAGTCCAGTCCCGCTCCGACCTTGAATCCTGGTTCGAAATCAAAGTTCGGCTGATTGACGTGCCCTTTTTTAGTGCTTTTTCCAAAAGGGACGAAAACGTTGCCCAAATCGACAACCCCGCTAGTGGCATACTCCATCCCGCTAATATTGGCCTTCCACCAGATAAAATCGGCAGCAAAGATGAGTCCTGCGCCATTGCGCACTTTTGGAGCGACAGCAGGAGTGATCATCGCTTTAGGTTGCGTAGTCACTGTTTCTGGTTGTGAAGGCGCATTTCGGTTTGGCTGTTGCTGAGCGCTCAACAGACTTGCAGACATCAAAAATAGGGAACCAAAAAGATAGAATTGCTTTTTCATGATATTTCCTCGTATATGCATTTGGAATTTGCAGTGAAAATCCACATCAGCTGATTTTGCAGAATGTCTTTTATTTAATCAAACAGAAATGTGTTTATTGAGGGAATTGCAAAACTAACAAAACGGGGTGATTTTCTGGGGGAAATTATTTAGTACGTCCTTAAAAACTCATGGCAAAAGTTGAAGACCATTTTGATCCATGCCAAACTTATCACTTATCGATCTTGATTGGGCACGGATCGAAATGGTCTTCAACTTTTGCCAGAGTCTTCAAGGAAGTTAATGTACGTGCTACCAGTCAAGGTGTGGCCGGAGAGGCTGTTTGATAACGCTCATGAACAAATTTTTAGCTAATCAGCTTCGCGTTAGTTTTGCAATTCCCTCTATTGCGTAGGGGTTTTAAGAGATTGGATGATTTTGCGAAAAAAATTGAGATCATCAAAAATCACCACGATGATCAACCTGAAAACATTATCAAGCTCGTTCAGGAAGTATTTCCACTAGATGAAAAAGATCGCCGCAAACAAAAAGACGACGATACTACTTCCGTCGACGCCATTAATTCACATTTGAAAAAACTACTATACCCAAACAACTTGAAAAACTGGGAATTTGGCAAGAAGGCGCCCTGCATTTGAGGCAGGCGAAGCCGGCGCGGAAGCAGCACAACTTGAATAAGTTGTGCGATGGACGCGGGCTCAAAGGCAATGGCTGCCGACGCAGTCAAAAACCAATTTTTCAAGTTGTTTGGGTATAAAGAGAAAACCAAGTCTTGCTCCGAATATTTTTATACGCCTAGAAGCAGAATCAATGTCTTTAATCAAAGAGATTGTTCAAGACAAAGACACAACACAAGAAATTAACGCTTTAGATGGCTCTAGTTTCAACGATCGCCACTCGGTTGGTGTGGATTAACATAGCTTTGAGTCAAAAATCGATCTTGAGCGATTTAAATGGCATTAGAATCGATTTCGCATTTTAGAACAAGTCTGAATGGGTTCCTGTGCGGACGAGGATTATCGTTGTCTTCGTTTTAAGGTAGATCAATAACCAATCTGGCTCTATGTGACAGTCTCTATGATCTTGATAGTCACCAGAAAGGGAATGGTCTTTGTGCTTTGGCTCAAGCGGCTTTTCCTTTAAAAGGGTCTCCACGATATCGTCGAGTTTCTTTGTGTCCTTTCTTCTTTTCTTCGCCAGCTTGAGGTCTCTTTTAAACTGAGTGGTGAATTCAAGCTTTAACACTAAATCCCAAGTTGCTTGTAAAGTTCTGAGATGTCCTTAGCTTTAATTGTCTTACCTTTTCTGGCCTCTTCCATGGCCTTGCGTGTTTTGGCATTTGGTTTTTTCTCTGGATGGATTCTTTCATTAATGCACCCAATCACGAATTCTTTTACGGAAATGCCTTCAGCAGAAGCTAAAACTTTAATTCGTGTATGATCTTTTAATGGAACGTCGATGGACATCCTTGTGGTTCTTTTGGCTGTGCTCTTTTCAGTCATAATTTACCCCCTTTTACATGGATTGTATCATGGTTTACTTATTTACTCAAATACTTAAATAAGTAAAACGAATTGATAAGCGCAAATGCCTATTTGTGAGTGAATTAAATGAAACAGAGGCTCAAATATTTGATCTCATCGCTTTAATTAACACTCTAGCAGCTTTTCTTTCAGATATCGCCTCCGATGTGTAATATCCGTGTTTGGTGTTGATTTCCCGAGTTTGACACCTGAAGGCTATTTTTGAGACTATTTTGTCTATGAGAGACATCTCAAAAAAGCGAAAAACGTAGTGTACACATGGTTGCAAATTTTCAAATGAAAATTTGCAAAAAATGAAATGTACATGGTATGCAATATGTCATGTTTATCAGAACCACTACCAATAGAAAAGGACAGAGCTGTAGTTGAGGCAATGAGAGAGTTGGCGGAAGTTCGGGCAATTCCGGTGACAGTAAAAAATACTCGCGTCTGGGTACGTAACGATATCAAGGGAAATGCTGCGCAGCTGTTTAAAGCAATTGGGGCTCCAATCCCTCCAAAATTGCTGAAGTGTGCAGAGAGGCATGCCTGAAGAAAAACGCATCGATTGCACACAAATGTAGTGGTACACGGGATTTTATTTTTTGTAACATGTTGATTTTAGAGCTGTTATAAAAATCAGGTGTCAAACTCGGGAGGTGTGGCCGGAGAGGCTGTTTGATAACGCTCATGAACAAATTTTTAGCTAATCAGCTTCGCGTTAGTTTTGCAATTCCCTCTATTGCGTAGGGGTTTTAAGAGATTGGATGATTTTGCGAAAAAAATAGTAATTGAAAAGAAGGATGCTCGCCCAAAAAACAGGGAATATGAGACGCATTGGGTTAGTATAATCTTTGATCGCACGAGTGTTTGCTGCTATAAGAAACCCCGTCTCTTTCATTTTCCGAGTATTGTCCTCAATAAGCTCTCCTGATTGTTCCATTCTTTGAGTATTATTTTCGATCACCACACTCGCATTTTTCAGAGTGTCGTTCATATCATCGATTTTGGAACAATTTGTGGTCGAAAAAAGGATAACCAGTAAGCTTGGAAATAAAAAACGTCGCAAGCAACCTCTTGAACAATCATCTTCCTTATAGAGGGAATTGCAAAACTCCTCGATTTTCTGCTGGCGAGGAGTTTTGCAATTCCCTCTTTAAGCATTTATATCGTTACTTTCCCCCTTTTTTTCAAATAAATTTTTAACATAGGTTGTCTTTTCACATCATCATACGATAATTGAGATTGTCCATGATCCAAATCGAGAAGAAAATGATGACGAAAATGATGGAAATCGTAGAAGCATAAACAACTAAGTTCCAGCGCACTCCTTTTTCACTCAGGATATGCAGGAAGAAGATCGACTGAACACTACACTGAAGGACAGCCAAAACAAAAATAAGCGCCATGTTCATTTTTACCTCAAGATGGAAAAAATCAGGATGAAAAAAAATGAAAAACGCTGCTCCGCTCAATAGGAGTGATACTATAAATCCGAAAAGACGCGACGTCATAAGTAGGTCCGCTTAAATATTTATAAGATATGGCTCATTCCATAAACAACAGTAAAGATAAAGATCCAGACAATGTCCAGGAAATGCCAAAAAAAGGCCATTCGGAAAATCCTGGAAATGCCAAGGGCTGAAAAAGGACGCAGTCCGATGCGGAACATCTCAACGACCATCCACAATAATCCTATAGAGATATGAAATCCATGAGTACCGACGAATGTAAAAAATGAAGAAAGAAATGCGCTTCGCTGCCAACTGGCCCCTTCATGAACAAAGGAAGCAAATTCTGACAATTCAATGATCAGGAAGGATACTCCCAGAATGAAAGTGAACAGAAACCAGAAAATGGACAGCTTCTTTTGCTCGCGTTGAACGGCAAGCGTACCCAGAGCACAAGTAAAACTACTTGTAAGTAAGATGAGTGTTTCTGCAAAAGCAGATGGCAAATCTAAAAGTTCGCGAGGCTGAAGGCCCTCCGAATGTATTATTGCGCAAAACAATGAATGTCGCAAAAAGCACAGCAAAAATCACCAGATCGGTCATCAAATATACCCAGAACCCAAAAATCTTTACGTCATCAAACCAAGAAAGAGCTTTTGTCTCGTGCATGATTCCTATCCTCGACTTTTTACCTTCTCTATTCTCTCGATCTCCTCTGCAGTCAGCACATATTCTATGTCGTCATCGAAAGAGCGGATGATGACGCATGCGATGACGCCAATAAAGCCGAGAATGGCAAGCCAAATAATATGCCAGACAATCGCAAACCCTAATAAGAAAGCAAAAGCAGAAATATAAATTCCCATCCCTGTGTTTTTGGACATTTCAATGTCTTCATATTGCTTTGAGAGCTGCCTGACCTCTTTTTTTCATGTCCCAAAATTCTTCATGGCTTGTGACCGTGGGAATCACTGCAAAATTATAAAAAGGAGGCGGGGAAGAGGTCGCCCATTCCAAGCGTCCTCCCATTCCAAGGATCTCCTGTGGTGTCCAAATTTTGTTTTCTTTCCTTGATGCTTATGATGAGTTGATATACTTGAGTGATGACCCCGCATATAATGATGGACAAATCCTATCGCTGCGGTGATATATAATGGCTGCCAACCGGTTGAGGCAGCATAGTGATCGAGCCGTCGCGGTCGCTCCCATGAATCCCAAAAGATAGAGTGGAATAAAAGCGACAAAAAATCCGACAAGCCAAAACCAAAATGCCCGTTTGCCTAGTCGTTCATTGAGTTTAAATCCAAAAATCTTGGGAAACCAATAAGTGATGCCCGCAAAAATTCCAAAAAGCGCAACCCCGACGATCATCGTATGGAAATGGGCAACCAAAAATAAACTATTATGCACCTGAAAATCAGCAGGCGGAGATGCCATCAACACCCCGGCCATCC
Source organism: uncultured Verrucomicrobiae bacterium (assembly GCA_963718565.1). GTDB lineage: Bacteria > Chlamydiota > Chlamydiia > Chlamydiales > Rhabdochlamydiaceae > CAJCIW01. The sequence goes on along the minus strand of OY970364.1, from coordinate 441,715 downwards.
CTCCGATCATAAATATGACTAAAAAACCCGATAAACCAATACATCGGAGAGGCAAAGGTCACCTTCCCCTTATACATCGTGAGAATCCAGTTGAATACTTGAACTCCTGAAGGTATCGCAATCAACATGGTCACAATGCCAAAAAAAGAATTCACATCTGCACCCGCACCCATGGTAAAAAAGTGATGCAGCCAGACCAAATAGGAAAGAAGAGTGATTGCAATCGCCGCCACATACCATCGAGACATATCCAGAAATCTTTTTTTGCGAAAACGTAGACACGATTTCTGAGAACATCCCAAATGCCGGTATCACCAAAATATAAACCTCAGGATGGCCCCACATCCAAATGAGATTGAAGTACATCATTTGATTTCCGCCGTATCCCACAGTAAAGAAATGCATCTCCAAAAATACGGTCAAGCCAAAGAAGCAACGTCGTTGCGGTGAGCACAGGAAATGCGGAAATAATCAGAATCATCGCGCATAAAGAAGTCCAGACGAAAAGAGGCATTTTCATCAAAGTCATCCCAGGAGCGCGTTTTTTTATGATCGTCACGAGAAAATTAATTCCTGCAAGCAGACTGCCAAGCCCTGATAGCTGCAAGCTCCAAATCAAATAATCGACTCCTACGCCCGGGTTAAATTCTAAGCTCAGATAGCGGAGCAATCGCAAGCCAACCCGTATTGGCAAAATCTCCGCCGATGATAAAAAATAAATTAATCAGCAGCCCCCCTGCAACAGTGAGCCAGAAACCGAGTGAATTCAAGAAGGGAAAAGCCAAATCGCGAGCGCCAATTTGCAGCGGCACGATCCAATTCATGAGCCCGAAGAAAAAACCCATCGTCACGAAAAAAACCATGATGTCGCCATGCGAAGTAAAAATCTGCTGAAAATGATCTGCGACTGAGATATCCTTGCGAATCTGCAGCAATTGATTGCTGCAGCCAAATCATTGCCGCATCGACCATTCCGCGAAAGAACATGAGCGAAGCAAAGATCATGTACATGGTTCCAATCTTTTTGGGATCGGTAGATGTCAGCCATTCATTCCAAAGCCAACCCCAGCGCTTGGTTTTAGTGAGATACAATGCAATCGCTATGCCCATGATCATAATAAAAACAGTCCCCCCTATCGTGTACCAATGATGAGGCAGTGCGTCTAATGTCAGTTTTCCAAAAAAGAAGTTTTTCATAATGCCTGGTGTGCATTGGATGCATATATTTCATAACGATTTTATTAAATAAATCTTTTTCCACGTAAGAATAGAGTGTAATAGGATTGATTCAGCGAAGGTTTGGCAAGTTCGTTGTAAATGCTTTCGGTAAGTTGCAGGGGGGATTGTTTGACTTGCGCCACCCAATCATCAAAATCTGTTGAGGAGGTCGATTTTACAACAAACGTCATATCCGCATATCCTTCTCCATTGATCTCAGCAGCTCTACCTGAATAAATTCCCAGGCTCATCGGCCATGATGTGAAGTTGCGTTGTCATCCCTGTCATGGAATAGATTTGTCCGCTCAGTTGTGGAATCCAAAATGAGTTCATCGGAGAGCCATCTGCCGCGAGCTCAAAGTGAATCGGAGTACCGGCTGGAAATTGGACAAAATTCAATGTCGCAATTCCCTGTTCTGGATAAATAAACAGCCATTTCCAATCGAGGGCCACGACCTGTATCGTGAGCGGTTTAACTTCGCTTTTGATCGGCTTATAAGGATCTAGTTCATGTGCAGCCTTCCAAGTGATGACGACCATGACTGCAATCACAATAGAAGGAATCATCCACAGGATCAGTTCGCCAAAAACGCTAAGAGCGTGTTCCGGATCACTTTTCACCTTTGAATTTTTAGCATGATATTTCCGAATGGTCACAAACAGCAAAATAAACGTCGGGACAATCACGATCAACATGAGACAGTAATTGATGACGATAAGATCCAGTTCGCTTTGTGCAATGATCCCTTTAGGATGCGTAAGCAAGGCGTTTTCACTTCTCAAGACAAAGAAAGCGGCGAGCAACGCGCCCAAGATTGCGAGAATGCCGATGATCGGTGTAATTCTTTTCATGCCTGCATAGATATACCCAAACGGGATTTTTAATCAATCTAGGCAGGAAAATAAAAACTTTAGAGGGAATTACAAAACTCCTTTCAATCCCTATGAGAAGGTATTAAGAGAATTCGAGTTGGTTTCTGTAGAGTGTCAAGTCGCTGTTTTCGGCACTACAAAACTACACAACGAGGTTCATCAGCTGATCCGCTGCGAGAACTAGGACTCCAAACATCAGGTGACAAGCCACTTTGCAGTGACCACGAACCCTCACCTTGCAGGCGCCAAATTCATCTGCTGAGGTCACAATAAGGAATTGTTCAATGCGCACTAATCCTAAAGTTGTAACAAGCTGCTACTGCTTTTCCGTCAACGGATCAAGCTGTTCTTCCAGCTGAGGAAAAAGTGTTTCTTGAATTTTGCTCCAATACTGTGATAACGTAGCTGTCAATATAATTTCCCCCAGAAAATCACCCCGTTTTGTTAGTTCTGCAATTCCCCCTGTAAATAAGTCAATATATTTCACATTGAGCATTTTAACGATGACATACAATTCATGACCATGTTAATATGACCATATATATCGGAAGTGATTCAAAAGTTGGTTTTTGGCTGCGTTGGCTATACAGTAAATTTTTCGTCCTTACTCGCGTTTATGTAGCTTGCACAATGGTCGCTCGCTCCAGACAAAAAATTTACGCGACCGCCTTGCCAAAATTCCAACTTTTGAATCACTTCCGGTATAGATGAAAAGGGGTAACCAATGACAGAGTATATGAAAGCAGGCCATTTTAAAGCCAAGTGCCTTAAAGTCATGGATCGAGTGAGACGAACGCGTAGAAAAGTGATTATTACAAAGCGAAACATCCCAGTAGCTCAACTTGTTCCAATAGAAGAAAAAGAGATACAAGCCTTTGGAAAACTAAAAGGAACAGTTCATATTAAAGGAGATTTAATGATGCCAATCGATGAGGCTTGGGATGCCAATCGTTGAACATCTAAAGCAGCATAAATTAGTCCTTGATACGCATGTTTGGCTTTGGGCAATGACAGGGAACACGATTTTAAAGCCAAATTTTCGCAAAGCCATCGAGCACTCCTTGAAAAATAATGGCGTCCTAATTTCTCCAATTTCCATCTGGGAAATTGGGATGCTTGTGGAAAAAAGACGTATTCAAATCGATATGGATTCACAAGAGTGGATAGACCAAGCACTTGATACTCCAGGGATTAGAATCGTCGCAATCCCCCCTCGAATTGCAATTCAAAGCACTCGTTTGCCGGGTACAATGCATGGTGATCCAGCTGATCGTATTTTAGTCGCCACCGCTCATGAGGAAAATGCGGTATTAATTACATGTGATGAAAAACTATTAGAATATGGAAAAGATAAATTTATTAGCGTTCACGATCCGTCTTAAGAGAATCTCAGCTCTTTTTTTGAAGATTTTCAGCGGATTTGCTCTCTTTGTTGGCCTTCAGCAACTGATCGAGCTCAAAACTCTCGGGTTTTGTTTACAAAAAATTCAAACAGATGATCTTTCTTATCAGCAACAATGGGATGTTCCCTCTCTCTCCAGAGAAGAAGAACATCAAATGAAGAGACTTTTGTCCCAACCTTATTACTTGATTGGAGTGGGTAGTGAGTGTTTTGCTTTTATGAGCGAAGACGGTCAAGCTGTGATCAAATTCTTTAAATTGGACCAAGCTCGTCCGGTTTACTTTAATAGAGGACTTTTTGCGGAAGACTATAGCGCTTATGCGGGGACACTTTCCGATCATCCTCTCACGCGCCTTAACCTACCCACTCCGTTCCATCATTGGCTTCAGCGCTTTTTAGGGATTCGCGAATTCCGAATTCAGAGGACCTTTAGCAGCATAAAGCTCGCCTACGACAATTTAAAAGAAGAAACAGGGCTACTTTATTTGCATCTCAATCCCACCGATCATCTTTGCCAAACTCTAACCTTATACGATGGGAATGCCATCCGACATGAGATCAATGTGGACTCCGCGCGATTCTTTCTGCAAAAGAGCGCTGTTCCTCTTGAGCATCATTTTACCATGCTTCACAACAACAAAAGGCATGAAGAGGCTAAAAAAAGCATCGATTCACTCCTGCATTTGATTGTAATGCGTTGCAAAAAAGGCTTTGCTGATAGAGATGTTTTCAATAAAAACTTTGGGTTCATTGGCAATCAAGCTGTTGAAATTGACACAGGATCTTTTAGCGTCGACAGACATATGCAAGAACCTTGGGTTTATAAACAGGAGCTTTTCTATGCCACTTTAGAGTTGAAAAAGTGGCTACAAAAACATTATCCTGAACTCTTTGGTTATCTCGAAGAAAGAGTGTCTGAAGAAATCTGTCGATGAAAAAGAAATCCCTTCTATTGGCAATGTTTGCGATCTTGACGATTTCACTCATCTTAGAGCGAACCCATTATCTGCAACATCGCGGATTTAAACTCTCAAAACTCATTTCTCCCCAGCCTTGCATTGAAGAATCTCCTCCTTGCGATGTGGACGTTATGCTCAATCAATCTTTTCGCTGGATTGGAGCGGGAGGAACCTCTTACGTTTTCTTGGGAGAAGACGGCAAGACCATCCTCAAACTCTTCAAATATCATCAGCTCTTTTATAAACATTTCCTCTATTCCCTGTCCTTTCCTGGCATTGCCGATGCATGGCGAATGGGGAAAATATTATCTATCGAAAAAAAACAGTGGCATAAAAGGCATCCCGCTTTTTTTAGGAGTTGTGATCTCGCTTCAAGTAAGCTCAAAAAAGAGACAGGCCTCATTTACCTTTGCCTTCAACCCAATGCGCACTTTGATCGCGATATTACATTGATCGATGTCTGGGGAATTCCGCATCATCTCAATTTAAGCCAAACCGGATTTGCCCTGCAAAAAAAAGCAGACCTGCTTTTTCCTTACTTACAAGGATTGCTAAAAGAAGAACGGATAGAAGAGGGAAAACGAGCGATCGATTCTCTTGTTTCTTTAATCCTACGGCGTTGTGGAGAGGGAATTGGCGATCGCGATCCTAATCTGCGAATCAATTTTGGATTTATTGAAGGACAGGCGGTCGAATTCGATTTAGGATCCTATTATTCCGATCCCTCCTTAAATTCACCGATTAAGGCAGCCAGAGAACTTTTCTTTACGACTTTTACATTGCAGCAATGGATCCAAGAACGCTCTCCCGAACTCTTGGAATACCTGTTAAAACAGATCTCTAATGTTGCTTCTATACCGGAAAGTGATTCAAGTTTGTTCGAAAGAACATTTGAAAACGGCGCGCTTGAGCGCGCCGTTCAGAGAATGGGTATTAAATCTGAAATTTCCAACGTAGCCAAAAACCGATTCTTCACTTTGTTTCGGTATACTACAAAACCCTATCAAAAAGAACCCCAAAACAGGCCACAGGTGGTAACTCGGTAGCACTTGTTTTGGATTTCTTTGATACAGACTCGGCTCTCTCTACAGGATAGTCGACTGTCTCCTCTTCTGAATCGAGGACAATGACTTGAGGAGCTCCTGAGGTGGGTTTTTGAGTGATGATGCGGGGAGCTAGATTGGCCTTTTCTGATTCTTTATTGGTATGGGGCGTTTCTTTATTGATGGGCGTCCATAATCGAACTGCTTTCCTTTTTTTGTCAGAACTTGAACTAAAGGAATTCGAGCAGTTTATAAACCCTTTGTCATAAGTCATCTCAAAGACATGCGAGTAATTTGGCCCAAAGGTGGTGTTTTGAGTGATGAGGAGGGGAGGAGGTCTTTGATCGAAGGTAGGTCTTGCATCGCCTACATTTGAATTTATTATGTTTTGTATACTATGCATTGGATTTACGGTGGGCCTTTGACCCAAGGTGGAGTTTTGAGGGGTGTGGGCGGGAGGAGGTCTTTGATCGAAGGTAGGTCTTGCATCGCCTACATTTGAATTTATTATGTTTTGTATACTATGCATTGGATTTACGGTGGGCCTTTGACCCAAGGTGGAGTTTTGAGGGATGTGGGCGGGAGGAGGTCTTTGATCGAAGGTAGGTCTTGCATCGCCTACATTTGAATTTATTATGTTTTGTATACTATGCATTGGATTTACGGTGGGTCTTTGACCCAAGGTGGAGTTTTGAGGGATGTGGGGGAGGGGTTTTTGCTCGAGAGGTTGTTCTTGCCCGAAGATAAATGTTCTTGTTTGTTGGGTTTCTTCTCCTGTTTCAGGATTCCGAACAAAATAAAATGAGTAATCTGTTATAAATGACCAATCTGTTATATGTTTGAGTACATCTGAATTTCTTGTGTTTTCTACACGCCTTGCACTTTCTATACGCCCTGAATTATTTAAACTATTTATAGTCATAATTACCTCTTATATTATATAATGTTTTACATACTTTCATAAGTTTATCATTAACTGTTATTAATTTCTATAAAAAAATAACATTAAAAATAACATGATGCAAAAACAAAGCAGAAATGGCGTGTTGACAAAAAACTATTTTAAATATGACAGATCTAACCCCAGAAAACCAAGAGGTTATACGGCGCGCGGTTAGGTTTGGCGAGTTTTGACTCTGCGAGACGAAGCAAAATCGAAGCGAAGCGGCCGAACGAGCGAGACCATTGCTGAATAGCAAGGCGAGCGAGAAGGATCAATTTGGCAAAGTCGCAGCCTGTCAAAATTCGCCAAACCTAACCGCGCGCCGTATAGTATGAAGGAGGGGATTTTTATGACAGAACGAGAGAAGAATAGAACTGATTATTCTATTCTCAGTGGGGCTGCCCCATGAAGGGGAATAATCCTATGATCCCTTTAGCAAGCGTCTGGACTGCCATGCCAGCCAAAATAAGACCGGCGAGACGGTTGACAATATTAATTCCTCTTTGCCCAAGCATTTTTTCAAAGTGTGTGGAAAAATAAAGCGTCACCCCTAAGACAAAAGCAACGAAAATTTTGATCGAAGGTAGATCTTGCGCCGCCTACATTTGAATTTTTTAATTTATTATGTTTTGTATACTATGCATTGGATTTACGGTGGGCCTTTGACCCAAGGTGGAGTTTTGAGGGATGTGGGCGGGAGGAGGTCTTTGATCGAAGGTAGGTCTTGCATCGCCTACATTTGAATTTATTATGTTTTGTATACTATGCATTGGATTTACGGTGGGCCTTTGACCCAAGGTGGAGTTTTGAGGGATGTGGGCGGGAGGAGGTCTTTGATCGAAGGTAGGTCTTGCATCGCCTACATTTGAATTTATTATGTTTTGTATACTATGCATTGGATTTACGGTGGGCCTTTGACCCAAGGTGGAGTTTTGAGGGATGTGGGCGGGAGGAGGTCTTTGATCGAAGGTAGGTCTTGCATCGCCTACATTTGAATTTATTATGTTTTGTATACTATGCATTGGATTTACGGTGGGCCTTTGACCCAAGGTGGAGTTTTGAGGGATGTGGGGGAGGGGTTTTTGCTCGAGAGGTTGTTCTTGCCCGAAGATAAATGTTCTTGTTTGTTGGGTTTCTTCTCCTGTTTCAGGATTCCGAACAAAATAAAATGAGTAATCTGTTATAAGCGAGTAATATGTTATACGGTAATCTGCTATAATGGAGTTTTGAGGGATGTGGGGGAGGGGTTCTTGCTCGAGAGGTTGTTTTTGCCCGAAGGTATATGTTCTTGTTTGTTGGGTTTCTTCTCCTGTTTCAGGATTCCGAACAAAATAAAATGAGTAATCTGTTATAAGTGAGCAATCTGTTAAAAATGACCAATCTGTTATATGTTTGAGTACATCTGAATTTCTTGTGTTTTCTACACGCCTTGCACTTTCTATACGCCCTGAATTATTTAAACTATTTATAGTCATAATTACCTCTTATATTATATAATGTTTTACATACTTTCATAAGTTTATCATTAACTGTTATTAATTTCTATAAAAAAATAACATTAAAAATAACATGATGCAAAAACAAAGCAGAAATGGCGTGTTGACAAAAAACTATTTTAAATATGACAGATCTAACCCCAGAAAACCAAGAGGTTATACGGCGCGCGGTTAGGTTTGGTGAGTTTTGACTCTGCGAGACGAAGCAAAATCGAAGCGAAGCGGCCGAACGAGCGAGACCATTGCTGAATAGCAAGGCGAGCGAGAAGGATCAATTTGGCAAAGTCGCAGCCTGTCAAAATTCGCCAAACCTAACCGCGCGCCGTATAGTATGAAGGAGGGGATTTTTATGACAGAACGAGAGAGGAATAGAACTGATTATTCTATTCTCAGTGGGGCTGCCCCATGAAGGGGAATAATCCTATGATCCCTTTAGCAAGCGTCTGGACTGCCATGCCAGCCAAAATAAGACCGGCGAGACGGTTGACAATATTAATTCCTCTTTGCCCAAGCATTTTTTCAAAGTGTGTGGAAAAATAAAGCGTCACCCCTAAGACAAAAGCAACGAAAATAGCACACAGGGACAATAACAGTTGATTCAAAAATCCAGGATTATCATTCACAGCAACGATCATGGTACTAATCGCTCCAGGGCCTGCCATAATCGGGATCGCTAAAGGAACGATTGCAATCGAATGCCTTTGTTTGGTTTCTTTTTGGTCTTCTGTTGTCTGTTTCATGCGACTCGTCTCAGCATTAAGCATCGATAGCGCTAACATAAAAACAACAAAGCCCCCCGCAACTTGGAAAGCTGAGACCGAGATCCCCAAAAAATCTAAGAGAGGGCCTCCAATCCAAGTCATTGCAATCAAAATGATTCCAACTCCCATTCCTGCGATGATGCCAGTTTGCCTTTTTTCTTCATCGGAAAGACCCTGTGTAAGCGTAAGCAGTGCTGGGAGTGCAGAAAAAGGACTGCAAATGACGAGGAGTGAGATAAAGTAATAAACGAAATCTGTAAAATTCATAAATCCGCTATGGAATATTTGGTGCAGTCAGTGATTGATGAGCCATTCCCGATAAAGCAGGGAATCTTTTTTGAGGAATTCCCCTCAGGAACGACTCTTTAATGCTAAATGTGTTCCACAATAAATAAAAAGGCAACTTTTATTTTGTACATTGCACAGAGGTTATCGTCCCCTTCAGATTTGCTATCTCATTGACAATAAATTACTTGCAAAGCATGGAGAGTATTTTCTAAGAAGACCGTTATATGCTATCTTATATTTTATAGAAAATTAATAACAGTTAATGCTAAAATTGTGAAAACATGTAAAACTTTATATAACTAAGAGGTAATTATGACTATAAATAGTTTAAATAATTCAGGGCGTATAGAAAGTGCAAGGCGTGTAGAAAACACAAGAAATTCAGATGTACTCAAACATATAACAGATTGCTCACTTATAACAGATTACTCATTTTATTTTGTTCGGAATCCTGAAACAGGAGAAGAAACCCAACAAACAAGAACATATACCTCCGGGCAAAAACAACCTCTCGAGCAAGAACCCCTCCCCCACATCCCTCAAAACTCCATTATAGCAGATTACCGTATAACATATTACTCGCTTATAACAGATTACTCATTTTATTTTGTTCGGAATCCTGAAACAGGAGAAGAAACCCAACAAACAAGAACATTTACCTTCGGGCAAGAACAACCTCTCGAGCAAAAACCCCTCCCCCACATCCCTCAAAACTCCACCTTGGGTCAAAGACCCACCGTAAATCCAATGCATAGTATACAAAACATAATAAATTCAAATGTAGGCGATGCAAGACCTACCTTCGATCAAAGACCTCCTCCCGCCCACATCCCTCAAAACTCCACCTTGGGTCAAAGGCCCACCGTAAATCCAATGCATAGTATACAAAACATAATAAATTCAAATGTAGGCGATGCAAGACCTACCTTCGATCAAAGACCTCCTCCCGCCCACATCCCTCAAAACTCCACCTTGGGTCAAAGGCCCACCGTAAATCCAATGCATAGTATACAAAACATAATAAATTCAAATGTAGGCGATGCAAGACCTACCTTCGATCAAAGACCTCCTCCCGCCCACATCCCTCAAAACTCCACCTTGGGTCAAGAGCCCATCGTTCCTCAAAAACGCCGCACCTTTGTCCCTCAAAAACGCACCTTCAGTCAAGTACCTACCATCATTCAAAACCCCCAAAAACCTACCACCCCTTGGAATGTTGACGAAGCACTTACATACTTTGAAGAAGCAGTTGCACGAATAGCAACAAAAAACCCACAAGAGAACGCTTACGGAGAAACCAATACTCCCTTTATTACAAAAACAACTCGCTCCAATCCACAAAAAAGAACCTATGAGAGAATCGATACTCTTGATGAGAAGAATTTTAGTCCTTTTTTGGACAACCCTAATCAAGGAGATGGGGTTGAGTATCCATCAAAGAAAGCTAAAACAATACCATCGAATGATTAAAAATAACTTTTAGTTTTTTACCTACTCTCTGAACGGTACGCTCGAGCATGCCGTTCAAACGTTCTTTCGAATTATCCTCTAGCGTGATATGCTTTCCGTCTAGTTTAAATTTAATTCTCTAGATGAACGAATTACTTTTTTTCATCCATGTCATTATTGTGATGGGTTTTGGTTTTGGTGCGCTAAAAATGGGAAAGGTAACGCTCACCGCCTGGATCGCCCTGCAAGCAGTTTTAGCAAATCTGTTTGTGATCAAACAGATCTGTTTTTTTGGCTTCCACGTCACCTGCAGCGATGTCTTTGCTATTGGCAGTATCTTTGGCCTTAATCTGCTGCGCGAATACTTTGGTCAGGAGGCAGCCAAAAAGGCTTTGTGGAGCTGCTTTTTTGCGATGATCTTCTTTGTCGCGATGGCACAAATGCATCTTTTTTACATTCCAAGTCCTTTTGATAAGACTCAAGGAGCTTTTGAGTCGATCTTGTCTGCTTCTCCTCGCCTTTTAGCAGCCTCTTTGGCCGTCTTTGTTTTCGTACAGCAGATCGATTTGCGGCTGTTTGGGCTGCTTAAGGATAAGTTCAAAACTTTCCCCTTAAGTTTAAGAAATGCTTTTTCTGTAAGCATTACCCAATTCCTCGATACGTTTCTCTTTTCCATTTTCGGACTGTGGGGCCTCGTTGCGCATTTGTCAGATATCATCCTCATGAGTTTTCTGATCAAGCTTCTCGTCATCGTTCTCATGAGCCCGCTTATTCATTTTTCGAAACGATTCGTTCGCCATGAGGCATTTAACAGCGGACTATCGAGATGACAGCCACAATCACTTCCCCCTATCTGCCTCTTTGCTTTCCAGAAATCCCCGAACAGTTGAGTTTTAAATTTGAGATTCTCCATTGTTCTAAAAAATCGCGGGCACGCGTCGGTAAAATCAGAACTCCACATGGAATAATCGATACCCCCAATTTTGTCGGCGTTGGCACTCATGGAACACTTAAAGCACTAGACAACACCACTGTCCAAGAGATTGGGCTGCAATTGATGTTCTGCAATACTTACCATCTCATGCTGCAACCGGGAACGGACATCGTCCGCCAAGCAGGAGGATTGCATCGCTATATTCATCGTTCCCTGCCGATTATCACTGACTCAGGGGGATTTCAAGTGTTCAGTTTAGCTTATGGGTCCGTAGCCGATGAATTAAAAAGCCGAGGCACAAAAAAACAGAATGGACTCGTTCTAAAAATCAACGAGGACGGCGTCCTATTCCGCTCTTATCGTGACGGAGCAAAAGTTTTGCTGACTCCCGAAATATCCATTGCCGCACAAAAAGATCTCGGCGCTGACATCATCATCCCCTTCGATGAATTGCCACCTTATCACATTACTGACAACGATTTAAAAAAGTCATTGGACCGCACCCACCGATGGGAGGAGCGCTCGCTTAAAGCTCATTTGGCCAATCCGCAACATCAGGCGATGTACGCCGTTATTCACGGCGGGGTCCACCATGAATTAAGAAAAATGAGCTGCACATTTTTAACCGGACTTCCTTTTGAAGGTTTTGCGATTGGCGGGAGTATGGGAAAGACCAAACAAGAAATGATCGACATGCTCACATTCACATTGCCCCTCCTCCCAATTGAAAAGCCAAATCATTTGCTTGGAATCGGAGATTTGGAATCGATCGAGCGCTGTATTCCTTTGGGGATAGATACATTTGATTCTTCTTACCCTACCCGCGCGGCCCGCCATGGGATTCTGCTGACAAAAAAAGGCCCGTTGAAAATCACCAGAAGCGATCATGCCAAAGCCTTTTTCCCTCCTGAGGAGGATTGTTTGTGTTCCACTTGCCGGCAATTTTCTTTAGCCTACCTACACCATCTCTTCAAGGCTCGTGAAATGATATGCATGACCCTCGCCACAATTCACAACCTTCATTTTATGGTCGAGTGGATGCAAGAATACCGTCAAAAAATCTTAAGAGATGAGATTTAATCCTTCTGTTGGGTATCCTAGAAACCCAAAACTCAGCTGACTAGACCAAGGTAATCCTATGCATTTTCTGACGATTCTTTTCCTATGTTTTGCCGCTCCACTTATCGCCACCCCTCCCCTGATCGTCGGCATCGCAGGAGGAACTGGTTCGGGAAAAACAACATTAGCAGAAAAATTGCTGACGACTTTTTCCCATCGCGCAGCCTTGATCAATCAAGACGATTATTATAAAGATCTCAGCTGCCTAAGCAGAGAGGAACGGGCGAAACAAAACTTTGACCACCCTAATTCCATCGATTTCGAATTGCTTAAAAAACATCTTCTCTCTTTGAAAGACAATCAATCTGTCGAAGTTCCTGCCTATAATTTTTGTACCCACTCTCGAGAGCCCCTTACTCATACCGTCGACCCTGCTGAAATCATTATTCTCGAAGGCATCCTTCTTTTCGCCGTTCCAGAAATCCGTGAACTTTGCGATTTAAAAATTTTTGTCGAGACCGATGATGATATCCGACTCCTCCGCCGCATTGAAAGAGATTTGAACGAAAGAGCTCGCGATTTTAAGAGTGTGCGCGACCAATATGTGACCACAGTAAAGCCAATGCACGATGCCTTTGTCGAACCGAGCAAACGTTTTGCTGACTTAATTATCCCAACAGGGCAACGTAACGAAAATGGCATTGCCTTGATTGTTTCAGGATTAAAAAGAGACTACGATTTGATCGCCCAACGCCCTCAAAAAGACAACCCGCCTCTAAATTAGACAATCGAGGGAATTGCAATTCCCTCAATCTTTTTGCTTTAACTTTTTTTCCATTTTCGACATAAGGAACGGTTATCTTCAAAATTTTTTGGAGGAAACCGCATGCTGTTAATGACAGATATCCATGTCCGTTCATTCACTGGAACCGGTCTTAAATCTTATTTGCATTCGGTTGCTAAATTACGGATGGAGGTCTTCAGGGAATATCCCTATTTCGAAGAGCCGGACCTCGATCAAGAAATACGGTTTCTAAAGAAACTATTTTCGAACAAAGAGTCGATAGGGGTATTGATTTTTGACAACACAACTCTGGTAGGGGTTTCGCTTGGATATCCGCTACCGGTTGAAGAGCCCTCTCTTCATCGCCCATTTAAAGAACGGCAGCTCAACATTGAATCCTATTTCTTTTTCGGAGATTCAACCCTTCTGAAAACTTATCGTGGTCGCGGAATTGGACATCATTTTTTTGATGCACGGGAAATCCATGTGGCTCATTACAAAAAATTCAAACATATCTGCTTTTGCGTTCCCCATGATCTTGAAACAAATCCTCAAAGGCCCAAAGACTTCATCCCTTTGCACAACTTTTGGCGAAAAAGAGGATACGTCCAACATCCTGAAATGAAATGTTCCCACTCCTGGAAAGTGATTGGAGAAGCGAGTCCCACTGAAAAATGCATGATCTATTGGGTCAAAGACCTTCATTGAACCTCAAAAGAATCTAAGAATGGATTTTCTTGTATTTTATCGGCATGAGAAGGGGGGTAGATGATGGAAAGTTTATACAATATCGGACCGACGATGATCAATCGTCCCTTGACCTCTTCTTCCGCTCCCTGCTTCATGCGATAGTCAAGGACGCGGTACCCTGCAAATTTCTTGAAGTCTTTCTCTAGAAGCTCAGCGCCTTCTGTATGTTTGATCATGACATCGAGCACTCCCTTGAGCAACGTAGTATTTCCTGCAATTCTCCACTTACGCGGTAGCTCCATATGGCTGACAGAATAATGGACTTTATCGTTCTCAGCACTGGTAAGTTCTTCATAGTTAAGAATGCGTCCACTGCCAGGGATGATAAGCTGTTTGTAAGATTCTTCAGGATCTGTTGGAAATGAGATTTTGAATCCCGCATAATCTGACGTGTACTGGACCCATTCTTCAGGAGAAATCCCTCTATTCAATCCGACTGTCCATAAAGTCAACACATTGCCGTAGATAGCTGAAAGCATAAATGCTGTGCTGATCGCAATGGCGAAAAGCTTTCTTTTCCAAGAAGTCCTCTTTTGAAGGACTGTTCCTGGCCTTCCGGGAAGAAAAAAAGCGCGCCGTAGAGCCAGAGAATAAGGAAGTTTGAATCCCATGGCATCACGGACGGACAGTCCCTGTAGGGCTTCTCCTGGCGTGGCTCCCCATTTACTGATGAGGAATGCCTCGATAGGGGCCCATAATAACGGAACGGCCATGGCAAGATAATAATAGAAAAAAGGCCCGTAAAAGAATGGAAGAAACAGAGTAATAGCACTTAAGCTCAAAAAGAAAAGGCAATAGTCGCAAAAACGGGCAAGAACACGAAACCAAAAATTTATTTCAAAGCAAAACATGGTAAATCCAAACTTAATACGGAGATTATACCATGGCAGAACTTTAAATAAATAAAACTAAATTTTTATTATTTGCAATTCCCTCAAAATTCTTCAGTTTTATTCGAGAATTGCAAAATGAGAAATTTCCTTGAGATCAGAACAACGCGGCTTTTCAGAAAGGGCTCCCGAGATCCGAACGTAACCATTACGTTTATGTGCATCACACGCTTGAGAATAGAACTCAGATTTTAAGGAAGCTTTAGCCCTAGTTTGTTGTTCATCCACAAGCAAAATCAAAACCACTTCTCCTTGCACATTGCCCGTCTCATCAGGTAAACCGTGCAAAGATAGAACCTTGCCCACAAATACATCTTGGTTTACTTCTGCTTGTGGTATTAACTTTTGTCCGATCCGAACAACTGAAGAAAAATAGCGATCTTCAATCAGCACTTTAGATGGAATAGTTTCATTTAAAGGGACTTCAGAGGACCAATTCATTTCGAAATCAAAATTAATAGATGCTTCATCCGGTTTCATTTCAGCTAAACCAAGACAAAAATTAGCATTCAAATCCTGCACATTAATAGCTAAATCCGGTTTTTCACTTAAATAGACCAAGCTACTCAATGAAGTCATTAAATATTCACCTACTTTTCTTGAAAAAGGCATCTTCGAATCTTCCGAGTCATCTTCCAAGGGGAATCGGACAGTTAAAATATAGCTTCCAGACATATCCGCACTAGAACGACATTTTTTTATCCATTGCTCGGCAGTAGAAGAATACAATCGCTTAAAATATAACTTTGGATTCTGCACTGAACAAGCAGATGCCAGTAAAATTTTGCGCATGCCTTCTTCAATGATCCTTTTATTGAAGAATGATATAGAACCGTTATCTATTTGATCTCCACTAATCCTAATGCGCAAAGTATCCCATTTTTCGTGAAGTAGCTCTTCAATAATCCCTTTCTCGGTGGTATGCTCATAACCGGCTAAAAAACGGATAGCTTCCTTGATTCTCAAATGATAGTCCACATAGGATCTGTCTCTTGGTAAAACAATCTCATCTTCTTGATTGTCGAAGAGTTTCCTCAAGACTGCAATATCAGGCTCAGATTCCATCAATTCCCAGCCTTTATGTTTCAGATATTCGATCAAAGGTTCTGAGAAAATCTCATTTTCAGCATGATACATAAGCAAGTTCCTCACGATTAGCTGCTGCGATCATCAGCTGTTGAATCGTTTCTTCATTAAGTCTTTGGACCTGGGAAAAGTGAATTGTAACACTTGTTTTATTCTCACTCTCAGCTTCCCCTCTTAAACTTTTCCAAAAAGCCTTACCATAAATTTCAATCTTCTCCTGGTCAAATGCAAACCAATCCATTCCAACAGGAAGGAAAAGAACCACTAAAATCCTTGGAACCATTGTGGTTTGACGGAGATCGTCATAGTTTTTCTTTGATATACTAAAAGAGATTATTTCTTGATGACATTCTTGTTCAGTAGCCTTCAGTTGTAATTCGATCCTTGGTGACCTAAGAATACCTCTCGAACCAGATATCTTTCCCTTAGCACAGATTGTTGCGTCCACACTATCCATATCAACTCTAGTGAGCTCAAAAGAATAACTCCAACGAGTCGCTAAGGTATGGAGGTAGATTAAGCTTATCTCTTGTTTTATACCGTTCGGAGTCAGCATTCTCATTCCCAAAGGGAGTCATTCTAAATGACCACTTAGTTTTGAGCTATATTGAAAATAACCATTTCGTTTAACTGAATTTTAGCAATGGCTAAAGTCCAGTTTAAATGTATACGGCGCGCGGTTAGGTTTGGCGAATTTTGACTCTGCGAGACGAAGCAAAATCGAAGCGAAGCGGCCGAACGAGCGGGACCATTGCTGAATAGCAAGGCGAGCGAGAAGGATCGATTTGGCAAAGTCGCAGCCTGTCAAAATTCACCAAACCTAACCGCGCGCCGTATAAGAGGTCCTTTTATGAGCTTAGTTTTATTAAAAAAACAAATGACTTTCTTCCTATTCGCTTGCACATTGTTCGCAATACATAGCGGGATCTGCTCTGCTGAAGAAGAGGCTCGGCAAGTCCCCACAGACTTTGTGCGCGATGTGATGCAGCCCATCGGTATTCCAGTGGTTTCTTCTTTTCATACCATTCGCGAAAGCTTTTTTCTTAACACCAAAGTTCAAAATTCCCATGTGTTAGAGGAAATCGGGGATTTCTTTTTAACTCCTTCGCGCTATTTATTTGCGGGCAAGCAGATCACCTTCAACGATATAGAAAATGCTGAATTTGAAGTTGTGCAAACTTTCCAGTACGATAGTTTCCACTGGTTAAAGTCTCTGATCAGTATTATCGCCCTGCCTTTCGGTGAAGCGCTAGGAACAGCTTTCAAAGGACTCGCCTATCTGTCACCTGAAGTGCAAAAGCGCCATGAAATGATTAAAAAGATCATGAAAAGGTCTCCGATCAAGAGCAATCTGGAATACTATCGCCTAAAGGGAATAAAAAATTTCCACTGCGAAGAATGGATTCCTTGTCAGGCCCATAAACGTCCCTCAGGATTAACAAAAAAGCAAAAAGTCGAAATTCAAGCCCTCAAAGAAACCATTGAGCTTTTAGAGGCACACAATATCGTGTATTGGATTGATTGCGGAACCTGCCTGGGCGCCTATCGTTATGGCGGCATCATCCCCTGGGACTGGGACATCGACATTTCGATCCTCCTTTCCGACCATGATAATGTGAAAAAAATTCTCTCCAATCTCGACCCTGAAAAATATCAAATCCAGGATTGGTCAAGTTACTCAAAACCGAAAACCTTTTTGAAGCTCTATGTCAAAGAGACTAAAAATTTCATCGACATCTATCATTATGAGATCGATGAAAAAGAGCGCAAAGTCCAATACTTTTTCACCTATCTCGATAGTCCATTCCCCCATAGCTGGAAAAAAACAGAATTAAAATGCATGAAACCCCTGAAGTACGAAGAGATGTTTCCGCTTAAGAAAGCAAAATTTGATCATCTAACTATGTGGGCGCCCAATAATGTCATCGCCTTTCTGCAAAGCAAATATGGGGAAAATCTCGACCCGACGATGGTCTGGGATGAAGGACTTCAGGACTATAAAAAAGTTGCAGATCATCCCTATTATCGCGATTAACCCTATTGTTTCGGTATATTTACTTGACCTGCTTCGTAATAATGTTTACATATAAGTTTTTGTAGAGGGAATTGCAAAACTCCTCGCCAGCAGAAAATCGATGATTCTGGGTACGTCCTCAAAAACCTATGGCAAGCACTGAATGTCATTTGGATCCATGCCAGGCTTTGCATTTATCGATCTCAATCAGGCATGGATCCAAATGGTCTTCAACTTTTGCCATGAGTTTTTAAGGACGTACGATTCTGGCACCTGTTGCCAAAACCCGCACAGCAGGTTCGGTTGGCGGCGGCGAGGAGTTTTGCAATTCCCTCTGTAAACAGGAGAATAAAAAGTGAAAAAATTTGCAACTCTTTCATTGCTTGCGGCAACATTACCTGCATCTCCTCTCATTAGCGAAACATATAGAGTTCCAGCAACACCGGAAACCGTAACGCTAATCTCGATCAGCCCGAGTTGCAAATAGGTTCAGTTTTATTTCTTCCCGTCTTCCAAAAAGGAGCCCTTGTCTGGACTGGGGACTCACATGCGATGCAAAGCAATGGCGAGATCGACATTACAGCCTTAGACACCGCTTATGAAGCAATCGTTATACTTTCGTGTGCTTGTTTGGTCTAATGGTGAAGGCGATCCTGATCTACACACCAATTGGGTCGATGTCGTCCCGAATAAAACCTACACATTAAAAATAGATCAATTAGTTCCAACAGTCCTCATGTCAGGCATGGGATGTTGAAAATAAAACACTAAAGAGGGAATTGCAAAACCCTCTAAAAATTTTCTTTTTTTTCAAGTTCCTTACATTCAGAGCTTTATATTATAATACAAATTCCAAAAAAACAAGTATTAAATAATTTAAATTTATAGTAGAATTGATTTTAATTATACTAAGAAAATATAATAGCCATGTCAATTAATTTAGAAAAGCCAACCAATTTAAAAGAGTTACAGGATCCCTTTTCCCTAGTAGATTCGTGCTCCAGTTATCAAGTTTCAGTTCGAGAAAAATCGATTTTTAAAATTTTTTCTTATCTAAACATTTCCGATTGGGGAAATTGTTGTTTGGTGAGCGAATCATGGAAAGAACGGTTAATTTCAGATAAATATCATCCTCTCCTTATCGCAATAAGAACAAATCAAGCAGACTCCGTGAAAACATTACTCCACAAAGGGGCTTCTGCAAAGTTATGCATGAACAGTTCTCATCTGACTGAAATCGTGAATTGCACTCCTTATATTTATGCACAAGAATACAATTATCATGAGATCGCATCCCTATTAAAGGATTCTGATGGGAATTTCACTGAAAATTATATTAAAAACAAACGCTTAACATTACAATTCGAATTGGGCGGTTTTAATTTAGAAGGCCATGCTTTTAGCAGGGCCATTTAACTAAAATGTTTTGACATTTTCGAACAGAAAAATGTTGCCAAAATTCCCTTTAAGTACCCACCACCGAAAGTTGCTGCGCGCCTTACGGAGGCGAGCCCCCTTTCTGGATCTACAACTGCAGCCATGTTCATAGCCAAACGTCGAAACAACCCCATGTTCTCCGCACTATTCCCTCTATCCGTCAATGCATAATCCTCTTCAAAAATCACATCAGCTACCCAATGGCATTTGTTTTCTATGCTCCAGTGCTGTCGGGTCCATTTAGCAAAATCTTTGGCAGATGCTCGACGACTCGAAATATATAGCCGTCTAAATACCTCATTGGCAGTAGATCCAAGTTTTTGCCTCGTGGACCTTACTTCGATGAGACAGACTAAGTTTTTCCATTTGCCCGCATTTGGCAACCAGTCCAGGTCCTCGACGACTCGTACTTCTCGAATGTCGATTCGACCATGGCCTTTATCTACTTCCTGGTGAAACGAATGGGGGACTTCCTCCCATTCGACTGCGTGAGCTTGATCAAAAAAATTCTCCATTTCAGCGCACAGCGTTGGCTGGTTGTCCTTAACAGCCAGCAGATAATCTGCCTTCGCATCAACGATTTGTTCTGCCGATTCGGCTACGGTGAAATGTGCATCTCCTGAAATAATCGCCCCCTCTACATTCACTTGCTCCAAAATGATTGGTAACGTGCTCTTTTCGACTGTTTTATTTGGGACCTTTTCCACGGCAAGACATAATCGATCCTCCGCTGCGAATAGCTCCACTACGTGTGTGACACCGCCTAGGAAATTTGCGCCTTTCATCCGTTTACCATCGATCGCCAATAGCTGATCGCGCAATGAAGCAGGAATTTTGCTGAACCATTTTTGCAAGTAGTGCTTGAGCGCACCAGGGGGTGTTTTCACTAAAAACCACCAGAGCGCTCCATGGGAAGGTGCTGAGAGCTCCTCACCTAGCAGAGAAGAAAACCACTCCTCCTGCAGAGAAACATATTCAGCGATTTCCTCAATCGTATTGCATCCACAAAAGAATCCGCAGAGAATAACAAGAGTCAAATACCAAACTGGATATAAGACACGTTTTTGATTACGTCGATAATCAGGGAAATCTGCAAACTCTCCCTTGACGGTTTCCGCGAATACACGGGCATCAAAATTCTTACTAGCTTCTAGGATTGTGGCGTCGATTGGCTTACGGCGTGACATAATAGGTCCTCCAAATTTGAGGAATTTATTATGCCATCTTAGCTGATCTGGTATCAAAAATTTTTAGTTAAATGGCCCTGATGCTTTTAGTGATGGACTAGATCATTTTGTTCATCATCAATATCTAGTGAAATGGATGATCGATTCTTTGAAACAGTTCCTTGCCGAATACAAGAGTGAAAATTGGAACCCAGAAAAAACGCAAAGGCTGATTTCATTGCTTGAGACATCCTCTTGCACATCCTGTCATACGAAACAATCTCATGCAGACCAATATGAAAAAAACAAAGGCAGTCTTTTTCTTTCCGATACTTCTGTCTTTAAACATAAGCATTGGGTCAGTGTTGTTTTGATAAATTCCTGGATTATTGTGGGTAATCGGAACACGAGAAGTGTCGTTCCTGGAGCCAGGTTTTTTAAATCAGAATCTCCATTTTATTCTTTTTTTGAGTTCGCAAAAAATTATGCAAAAAGAAAAGCACCTGGCTATTGTTTTGATTTGGAATTACCTGAACAATACTCAGGCTCTTGCTCTATGGTGAGTTTTGAAGCGGGTATTATGGGTGCCCTATTTGCAATGATGATTGAAGACCCAATAAATAATGTCACAAAAGCTAAAGAGGAAGCTCAAAGCATTTTTAATGCTTGGCACAAAGAAAGCCAAATTTCATTGTTGAAGCAGATTATTGTAGAAGATGGAGAAGGCTATGATCCATCAGCACTCACCAAAGCCTTGGGTCGTTTTGATGCTTGTGAACAAACGGCTCAACGTTTTTGGGATTTTCTAGTTTCAAAAGGAATTACTCCTTGGAAAGAGGGAGCTGCTTTAAAGTATGTTCTTCAAAAAAATGATACTTTTTTACGTCTCATGGCCAAAAATATAAAGGGGGAAAAGGAAGTTCACATTCTTTGGAACCACTGTCCTATTTTTAAGAAGCATTACATAACGGAAATTTTCTACAAAAATGGGATATCCTTCCCCAGCACACAGTCAACCTTCATAAGCATCACATGCAAAATCCCCTCTGGGAATCGACTTTTCATTCGCGGAAGCGGAAATGGCTTGAATTGGGAAAATGGGAGCCCACTCACTCGATGCAATGATTCCATTTGGATCTATGTATCGCCTGTTCCACTCGAAGATATGGAATACAAATTTTTCATCAATGATAAGATAGGCCATGAAGGCGACAATCACAAAATCATCGATGGAAAAATCGATGGAAGAAGTCCTCATTTCATTCTTCCTCCAAATTTAGGTACGTCCTTAAAAACTCATGGCAAAAGTTGAAGACCATTTTGATCCATGCCAGACTTACCACTTATCGATTGGATCCATGCCTGATTGAGATCGATAAATGCAAAGCCTGGCATGGATCCAAATGACATTCAGTGCTTGCCATAGGTTTTTGAGGACGTACAAATTTAGATCCTCTATCCCATCCATCTTAAAATAATTTTTTGTCAACACGACATTTCCACTTTGCCCCTACATTTAAATACATTAAATAATTGAAGTTTATAGTAAAATTAACTATAATTATATTAAAACTTAAATAATCAAAAAAAACAGGTATAATTGTGTCAATTAATTTAGGAAAGTTACGAGACCCCATTTATTATTTAATAGATCAGTTCTTCAATTATGAAGTTACAGCTCAAGAAAAACCGATTTTGGAAATTTTTTCTTATCTAAACATTGCCGATTGGGGAAATTGTTGTTTAGTGAGCAAACCATGGAAAGAACGATTAATTTCAGATAAATGTCATCCTTTACTTATCGCAATAAGAACAAATCAAGTAGAGGCTGTGAAAAGACTACTCCAGCAAGGGGCTTCTGCAAAATTACGCATGAATCGTTCTCATCTGACTGAAACCGTGAATTGCACTCCTTATATTTATGCACAAGAATGCAATTATCATGAGATCGCATCCCTGTTAAAGGACTCTGATGGAAACTTCACTGAAAATTATATTAAAAACAAACGCTTAACATTACAATTCGAATTAGGCGGTTTTAATTTAGAAGGCCATGCTTTTAGTGATGGACTAGATCATTTTGTTCATCATCAATATCTAGTGAAATGGATGATCGATTCTTTGAAACAGTTCCTTGCCGAATACAAGAGTGAAAATTGGAACTCAGAAAAAACGCAAAGGCTGATTTCATTGCTTGAGACATCGTCTTGCACATCCTGTCATACGGAACAATCTAAGGCAGACCAATATGAAAAAAATAAAGGCAGTCTTTTTCTTTCCGACACTTCTGTCTTTGATCACAGGCATTGGATCAATATTGTTTTGATGGATTCCCCCTGGATTATTGTGGGTAATCGGGGCATGGGAAGTATTATTCCTGGAACTAGGTTTATTAAACCGGAATCTCCATTTCATTCTTTTTCTGCGTTTGTAGCAATATATTATCCAGAAAGCACAACCAGATATTCTTTCGATTTAGAATTGCCTGGACAACGCTCAGGCTCCTGCGCTATGACAAGTTTTGAAGCGGGTATTATGGGTGCTCTATTTGCAATGATGATTGAAGACTCAACAAGTAGTACAAGAACAAGAAAAGCTAAGGGAGAAGCCAAAAGCATTTTTAATGCTTGGCGCAAAGAAAGCCAAATTTCATTGTTGAAGCAGATTATTGTAGAAGATGGAGAAGGATATGATCCATCAGCACTCACCCAAGCCTTGGGTCGCTTTGATGCTTGTGAACAGACGGCTCAATGTTTTTGCGATTTTTTACTTTCAAAAGGAATTATTCCTTGGAAAGACGGACTTGCTCTAGGTTATGCTTTTCGAAAAAATGACGCTTTTTTACATCTCGTAGCCAAAAATATAAAGGGAGAAGAAGCCCACAGTTTTTTAAAGAACTGTCTTAATCTTGGAAAATATTCCGTAGCGGAAGGTTTATACAAAAATAGGATACCCTTGATAGTGCATAGGTCATCCATCAACACACGGCCAACCTCCATAGCCATCACATACAAAATCTCCCCTCGGCATCGACTTTTTATTCGCGGGAGTGGGAATGGATTGAGTTGGGAGAAGGGGTGTCCACTTACTCGATATGATGATTCCACTTGGCTTTATGGATCGCCTTTTCCACTCGAAGATATGGAATACAAATTTCTTATCAATGATTCTATATGGCAGGAAGGCGACAATTACAAAATTATCAACGGAAAAATCACTGAAACAATTGCTCATTTCATTCTTCCTCCATCAATAAGCTCGGACACCTTAGAAAAAGATTTTTCAACAATGCACTGTTTTTGGTCGCTCCATGAAAAAAACATCAAATTCAAGGCAAATATTCGAGGGATGGTGAATGATGAATACAATCGCCTGCTCCGGCAGAACGGGTTGACGGACCATTGCATTCCTGGAGGGGAAAATTTAGAACTCTTGGGTCTAGATCAAGATACGAGCATAGTAAGACCAGACCTCTATTATCAATCTTATAAAAAGGCAATTTCCCCATATCACATCTATGATTCGATTGAATTGACTATTTCTACATCACATTTTTTTGATCTGCTTCATCAAGAGAATGTAAAATATAGTTCGAATATCAGAGAGCTTGTCAATCAACGATATAATCAACTGTTATTGGATAATGGTGATAACAATTATGATTTAATTCTTGGAGATATGGATAAAACCACCTCCTTGCAGGCGGATCTTTATTTCCGAGCATACGAGGAAATTCTTTCGCCTTTTAATAAATGACTGTTATAAGAGGGAATGCAATTCCCTCATAAAACAAGCCAAAAACTCAGGTTAAAAAGGTCGGAAGAGGTAGGATTCGAACCCACGGTCGGTTTCCCGACTTCTGTTTTCAAGACAGACGCAATCGGCCACTCTGCCACTCTTCCAATCAAAGAAGAAAAAATTATATCAGGCTTGAGATAAATTTCAAGCGAACTGTTCGAGAAAACGGAGATCGTTTTCTGTAAACATGCGGATATCTTTGATCCCATAGCGCAGCATTGCCATGCGCTCAATACCCATGCCCCATGCATATCCGCTATACTCTTCGGGGTTGATCCCGCCATTTTTCAGGACTTCGGGATGAACCATCCCGGCGCCGCAAATTTCTAACCATCCGGATTGCTTACAGAGACGGCAGCCTTTACCGTTGCAAGATGTGCAGGCAACATCGACCTCAAGGCCAGGCTCGACAAAAGGAAAGTAGCTAGGGCGAAAACGGGTTGTCACTTTGGTATGGAATAATTTGCTCAAGAATTCATCCATCGTGGCAAACAGATCGGCAAAGGAAACATTCTTATCAATGTACAATCCTTCGACTTGATGAAAGAAGACGTGGGAGCGGCTGCTGATTGTCTCGTTACGGTAAACAGTGCCGGGAGCGATAATGCGGATGGGCGGATTGTGGTTCTCCATCACGCGCAGCTGCGTATTGGACGTGTGCGAGCGAAGCAGGAGGTCTTTAGTGATGTAAAAAGTGTCCTGCATATCACGAGCAGGGTGATCGGAGGGAAAATTCAATCCCTCATAATTATAATAATCGCTATCAATATCGGGACCATATTGGACAGAAAAGCCCATGCCGATCAGGATCTGAATCACTTCATTGAGAACTTGATGGATGGGATGCTCTCTGCCGAGATAGCGTCGTCGTCCGGGTAATGTCACATCGATCTTTTCTTCATTGAGACGCCTAGCAAGCTCGACCTGAGAAAAGCTTTGCAAGGCTTGTTCGCATAGCTGCGAGATTTCTTCTTTAAGCTCATTGATCTGTTGTCCGATGAGAGGGCGCATTTCTTGCGACGCGTTGCGCAAGTGCTGCATCAGATCTTGAATGGGACCTTTTTTACCTAGGTATTTGACTTTGAGCTGTTCCACTTCCTTACTGTGCTGAACTTGACCAAGTTCACTTTGAAATTGCTTGCGAAGAGACGATACTTGTTGTTGCACAAAAAGACCTGGGGTAGAGAGACCTGCACCTTTGATTAAGGTGCAGGTAGAACTTCTTAAGCAAGGGCTTGTTTAGCAGTGCCGGCAATCGCTGCGAAACTGCTTGGATCTCTTAAGGCCATCTCAGACAACATTTTGCGGTTTAGCCCGCAACCTGTTTTCTTCAAACCGGAGATGAGTTTATTATAAGATATCCCGTTGATCTTTGCACCGACTCCAATGCGGACGATCCAAAGGCGTTTGAAATCTCTTTTCTTTTGTTTGCGGTGGCGATAATTAAATGCCAAAGCAGACATCACAGCATCTGATGTCAAACGCAGGTGATTTTTTCGATCACCGACAAATCCTTTTGCTCGTTTAAGAAGGCGTTTGCGTTTGCGATTGGCAGCCACAGCGTTGGTGACTCTTACCATTGTAATTCTCCAAATTTTACTGAGGCGATACTATACCGCGCTCCGTTTTTCATTCAATTTTAATTATCCTACTAACATCATACGAGAATACATTTTAACTTGTCCTTGATCGACCAAAGCATCTTTTCTGAGACGGCGTTTGCGCTTCGCAGCTTTTTTGGTCAAAATATGGCGGCGGCCGGGATGACGACGGACTAATTTGCCAGACCCAGTTACTTTGAATCTCGCAGCCACTGCTTTATTTGATTTCATTTTTGGCACGACAGTTTCTCCGTAAATTTCAATAGCTACTTCTTAAATCCTTTCACTATTTGCTGTTTTTTTCTTTGCTCCAGGCGCTAACACAATCGACAAATTGCGACCGAACATTTTTGGCGGCGCCTCTGGGGAAGCAACATCAGACAGGTGATCGCATATGCGTTGAACGAGGCGTTGTCCAAATTCTGGATGGAGCATTTCCCTTCCGCGAAAAACACAAGTCAACCTGACTTTGTTTCCCTTGGCAATAAATTCTCTCGCATGCTTTATCTTCGTCTCTAGATCATGTTCATCCGTATTCGGCTTGATTTTGATCTCTTTGACTTTGACTTGATGCTGTGTTTTCTTCTGTTCTTTTTCTTTTTTTGTTAACTGATAACGGTATTTGCCGAAATCAATAATCTTGCACACAGGAGGATCCGCGGATGGCGCAATCTCAACCAGGTCAAGACCAGCTGCTTCTGCTTTGGCCAATGCTTCTGCTAAAGTCAACACTCCGACCTGGCCGCCATCTTTATCGATGACGCGAACTTTCGGAGCTCGGATTTCTCGATTAATTCTTAAATTCAGAGATTCCACTCTCAATTTCCCTTTTCAGTCTCACGCAGAATTCGTCCAAGGACAAAACCTGCTCTTCATTCTCTCCATAAGCACGCACCGTGAGCGTCCCTGCTTTTTCCTCTCGCTCGCCGAGCAAAAGGACATAAGGCACTTTTTCAAGCATGGCACGGTAGAGGCGCGCTTTTAACTTTTCTGCGCAGCTCTCCAGTGTTGCTCGAATGCCTTGAGCGCTCAAAGCCTCGTGAACTTCTTTTGCGTAACGGTCTACTTTACGCGTTGCAACTAAGATCCGTACTTGTTGCGGTGCTAACCAAAGTGGAATCCATCCACATTTGTTCTCCAATAACAATGCACAGATCCTCTCTAAGGATCCAAATGCTGAAACAGTCAGCATTGTGCCTTTTCCCAGGGGCATTGCGGCATCTGACAACCTCAAAAAAGGCCCCGCCCATTTTCTTCCCAAGGAATCAGCAAAACAAATATTAATGCTCGCTACAGTGCCTGCTCGATACTCTTTTTCAAGAGTATAGTCAAGGCCGGCTTCTTCCAGCGCTTGCTGGAAAATAGCCACTCCTTTTGCCTTCACCTTTTGAGCACTAACGCTCGAAACTGATAAGACAATTTCGAACTCAAAACCCAGAATTTTAGGGATTTTAAGGATGAAACGCAAGGACGAAATACATTCTTCTAAAAGTTTCTCCGTAGAACAAAAGAGATGGGCACGGTCGCCAAAAAAGGCTTTTGGCGAGAAGAGGCCAAGGCTTGGATCACGAAAATCTTCATTCAAAATCCATGCCATTTCAGCAATCTTAAGGATGCCAAATCGAAAAAAATATTCGCGATGACTGTGACGAAGGCTTTTCTCCCCTCCATCTTCGATAAACGGGGTTGGCGAGGAAATTAACTCAAATTTTTGCTTCATCAGCTCTTCTTGCCAGAACTTGATCAGGATTTGCCGGAGCTTGTCTCCATTTGGCCGCCAATACCACATCCCCGTTTCTTCCATCGGTTCGCACAGGGCCATTTCTGAACTCAATTTCCAATGGCATTGCAAGGAAACAGGCGGCAGCTTAGCGATCTCTTTCAACCGTTCCTTATCCAAGGAAGCCGCACCGACAATTCGGAACGCTTTTCTTTGAGAGGCTTCACAGGAAAACCCTTCGAGAATTTTAAAAAAAGGAATAGAGAGCTCTTCTAGAGTTGGCTCAGGGGAAAAAACAGAAAAGCCACTGATGTGAACGATGTGGACGGTCGCTTGCTGGACTTGCATCAGCCTATCCGCAACAATTTCTTGATGGAGGTGCTTCATGAGCATAGCAGCATTGGACGGCATCATTTCCGTAAGACGGACAGTTCTTTTCTCCCTGATCATCACACGCATCCGCTCTTCGATGAGAGGCAAAAACTCTGATGTGAACTCAAAGGGAAAAATAAAATCATAGTAAAAATATTTAGAAGTTCCTCGCCCATCGACAAGAAGCGTTTTAGGAAAAAGCTCAACCACCGCAGTTGCCATAAGCGCTGCGGCAGTGTGATTAAGAGGAAGTGTGGGGTTTTCAAAAGAAATTTTCATGAACGTTTTGGGATATAGCTGACTCGAACAGCTGACCTCCACGATGTCAACGTGGCGCTCTAACCAACTGAGCTAATACCCCACCAAAACTTCAAATTTAAGATGAGCATCTTAACCGGAATAGGAAATTACCAGCAAGCAAAAAACTCTAGAGGGAATTGCAAAACTCCTCGCCAGCAGAAAATCGATGATTTTGGCACCTGTTGCCAGAACCCGCACAGCGGGTTCGGTTAGCGGCGGCGAAAGCATACTTGGATAAGTAGGAGAGCCGCCGCCAAGGCGACAGGTGTCAAAAGCGCGATTTTATGCGGCGAGGAGTTTTGCAATTCCCTCTCTAATTCAGGCGATAGTGGCATCCGATGGAATCGCGATTGCGAAGCGCCCCTTGCGTGACAAGCAGAGCGGTTTGGACGCCATTGCGCAATCCAAGCAGCTCGGGCGTCAGGCAGCAGCGGTCGTAAAACGATTCGATCTCCCACTTAAGTTCGGTCAGCATCCTATGGGCACGGTCAAGGCGTGCCTTGTCCCGCACGAGACCCACATAGTTCCACATCGTCTGCTTGATCGTCATCCAATCTTGTTGGATCAATGCACTATCTGCGATTCCATCGCTCATGACCCAAGGGTCGATCGGCGGCAAATAATCATCGCGTCCTCTCATTCCAGCAATGAGATCATCGACACAGAGTTGTCCCCACACTAGTGCCTCTAAAAGGGATGTCGAAGCCAGGCGATTTGCCCCATGCAATCCCGTGCATGCGACCTCGCCAACGGCGCGCAGTCGTCGAATCGTCGTCTGGCTTTTGGAATCCACCGCAATTCCGCCACAAGAATAATGAGCCGCTGGAACGACGGGTAACGGTTCCTTCGTCATATCGAAACCTTTTTCTAGACAATAGTTGTAAATGCTGGAAAAGCGCTGTTTGAGATAAGGGGCCTCTGTACCTGTCATATCCAACCATAAGTGCTGAGACTCGCAGCGAACCATCTCCTGATAGATCGCTCGAGCCGTCACGTCTCGAGGAGCCAATGAACCTTTTTCATGGTATCGGTGCATAAAGGACTGAAAGCCGTTCGTCAAGAGTTCAGCTCCTTCGCCGCGCAGCGCTTCGCTCAGTAAAAAACGGCGATCGAAAGGAAGATACAAGGCGGTAGGATGAAACTGGACATACTCCATATTCATGATGCGGGCACCAGCACGATAGGCCATGGCAACCCCATCTCCACGAGCTTCTTTAGGATTTGTCGTATGAAGATAAATTTCGCCAAGCCCCCCTGTCGCCAAGATCGTCTCTTGAGCAAAGCAGATGTCGATGGCACAGCGAGAATTGTCCATGACATAGGCCCCGACACAAGTCGACAGAGCATAGATATCTGTCCGTTTTTTAGAATGATGAGAAAGGGTGATTAAATCGACAGCCGTATGATTGGGCTTGAATTGAACATGGGGAGAATTTTTAACAGCGTCAAGTAAAACCGACATGATCGCCTTTCCTGTCTGATCACGATGATAAATAATGCGAGGAATCGAATGCGCTCCTTCCGCAGTCATACTCAAAGCCCTGTTTTCATCACGGTCAAAGGGAACTTTGTATTTATCAATCAGCAGTTCTTGAACAAGTTTGGGGCCCCACTGAACGAGCAGCTCGACAGCTTCTGGATTGCACAACCCACAACCTGCTTGAAGAATATCCTCCTTTAATAGCTCTTGAGAATCGCCGCTTCCGCGAAAGATAATCCCCCCTTGAGCAGAATGGGAATTGGACTCAGTACCACCCTTAGAACCAAGCAAAATCACCTGAATCCCTTTTTCGGCAAGCTCAAGGGCAATAATGCACCCCGCAATTCCGCATCCGATGATGAGCACTTCTGTTTGCATGAACTTACCTACAAAATAGCGACAGATGATATACTGCGCCCAGTCTAAGCTAGATAGCTTCTTAGATAAAGAAAAAGATGAACCGAAATTTCCCTTTATTTCATTCCCACATCGACCTTGCCCATCACTATTGGGAAAAGCTTTTGCGCAACGGGGGCTGGGCGATCGACGCTACCTGTGGAAATGGCAATGATACTCTCAAACTCGCAGAAATCCTGCGAGAAAAACAGGGAGGTGTCATCGGCATCGATCTCCAGCAAGAAGCCATCACAAAGACAGACATGCTCCTTCAAGCACGGCTGCCTGCCAAAGATCGAG
The DNA here is from genome assembly GCA_963718565.1 of uncultured Verrucomicrobiae bacterium. GTDB lineage: Bacteria > Chlamydiota > Chlamydiia > Chlamydiales > Rhabdochlamydiaceae > CAJCIW01. The sequence goes on along the minus strand of OY970364.1, from coordinate 411,196 downwards.
CACGCATCCACCTCTATTGCCAATCCCACGCATGCTTTCCTCCGATTGTAGAGGAAAATCCTATGCGCCTCGTCGTCTATAATTTGGGCTACCTTCCCAAAGGAAATAAACAGATAACAACCCAGACATGGAGCACTTTAGCAAGTGTGAATAAGGCAATGGCCCTCATTTCCCCTAGCGGAGCCATCTGTATCACCTGCTATCCTGGCCATGAAGAGGGAAAAAGAGAAGAAGAAGCGCTTGTGAGAGAACTGTCCCATCTCTGTCCAATGACTTGGAATGTATGCTACCACACATTTCCCAACCGAACACTGGCACCTTCCCTTCTTACACTGCAAAAGGTTTTATACAAGTAATTATAAAATTTAATTTAATAATAATTAATATCAAAAAATTATTTTAATTATTCTTTTTTATTAGCTAAAAAATTAAGATGCTCAGCTAATAAATTTATTGATTATCAAAAAACAAACTTGGAGAACGTGATCTTGTGACTCTATCCATAAAGCAACTAATTTTAAGTCATGCAATTGAACTTCAACGACAACTTGAGAAAGCAAAACCAGTTGTCGATAATCTGAGCCCATCAGAACAGCTCAGCAACGCAAACCAATTTATCCCACACAGTAAATTGCTAACGGAACTGCAGAAGAAGGTCGAAGCGACATATAGGAGACAGCAAGATGCAATTCCTGACATTACCGAAGAAGAACTTCTCGGGATTGCAGAAAAGCTTACTGCTTGCGCTGACATTCTAGAGTCCCTTGATAAAAATAATCAGATTGCAGAGGAATATGTCGACATTGCATCGGCAGTGGACAAACTTTATCAATCTTCAACTCCTCCAAATGCTTCTGAAGTCACATCGCTCCAAGGACGCATCCAAGAACTAACTTCTGCATACTCCTACATGAACAAAGGAAATAAAGAGGCTCCTAGAATTACACATCACAGTTTACTGTCTATACTGACCCAGTCATCAGCGCCCTGCACCACCCAAACTTCAGGCGTCCGCAATTCTTCCCCTCAACAATCTCCTCGGACTATGATCTCGGAAGACCAAAAAATCCAACAACCGGCCGATGAGAAACAGAAAATTGCTTCCTTCCGAGATCAATTCCAAGAGATTAGAAAAACATATACAGATGATCCTAAAAAGGAATTTTCAGCTCTTTTTGACCATTATGAAGAAGTCAGAAAATATGCTCTTTCTAAGGGCCTTATTGGTATGTCCGAAATAACTGAACTCGAAATTGCAGGGCATCTTGAGGAATTAGAAGGGCTAATGAATGCAATCTACACAACCACAATGAAAGAAAACGAACAAGCGCAGCAGGTTCAAGACCAAGCTACGCAGGTGGAAATTTTAAATCGATCCTCAAATTCAAAATGATAGAGGGAATTGCAAAACCCCTCGATAGAAATGAACTCAAAACAAACCTGGAGAATGTGATCTTATGACCACCCTAACTGTAAAACAACGAATTTTAGGTCAGACAACTAGGCTTCTAGAGCAACTTGAGGAAGCAAAACCAGTTTTCGATAGTCTGAGCCCATCAGAACAGCTCAGCAACGCAAACCAATTTACCGCATACAGTAAATTGCTAACGGAACTGCAGAAGAAAGTCGAAGCGACATATAAGAGAGGGCAAGATGCAATTCCTGACTTTACCGAAGAAGAACTTCTCGGGATTGCAGAAAGGCTTACTGCTTGCGCTGACAGTCTAAAGCCCTATATTGAATTTCAACGACAAATTAAGGAAACAAAGTCAGCTACTTTAGGTCGGGCAATTGAATTTCAACGACAACTTAAGGAAACAAAGTCAGCTACTTTAGGTCGGGCAATTGAATTTCAACGACAACTTAAGGAAACAAAGTCAGCTATCGGTAATCTGAGCCCATCAGAACAGCTTATAGCAATACCCCAATTTATCCAACTCAGTAAATCGCTCACGAAACTACAGGAGACAACCAAAGCGATATATAAGATAGGACAAGATGCAATTCCTCAAATTAGCGAAGAAGAACTTCTCGCGACTGCAAAAAAGTTTACTGCTTGCACTGACATTCTAAAGTCCCTTGATGAAAGTAGTCAGACTGCACAGGGGTGTGTCGACATTGCATCGGCAGTGGACAAACTTTATCAGTCCTCAACTCCCCCAAATGCTTCTGAAGTCGAATCGCTCCAAGGACGCATCCAAGAACTAACTTCTGCATACCCCTACATGAACAAAGGAAATAAAGAGGCTCTTGAAATTGCAAATCAAAGTTTACGGTCTATGCTGATTCAGTCATCAGCGCCCTGCACCACCGAAACTTCAGGCGTCCGCAATTCTTCCACTCCACAATATTCGTGGGTGGACATTTAAATCGATCCTCAAATTCAAAATGATAGAGGGAATTGCAAAACCCCTCGATAGAAATGAACTCAAAACAAACCTGGAGAATGTGATCTTATGACCACCCTAACTGTAAAACAACGAATTTTAGGTCAGACAACTGGGCTTCAAGAACAACTTGAGCAAAAAAAACCAGTTTTCGATAGTCTGAGCCCATCAGAACAGCTCAGCAACGCAAACCAATTTATCCCACACAGTAAATTGCTAACGGAACTGCAGAAGAAAGTCGAAGCGACATATAGGAGACAGCAAGATGCAATTCCTGACATTACCGAAGAAGAACTTCTCGGGATTGCAGAAAAGCTTACTGCTTGCGCTGACATTCTAGAGTCCCTTGATAAAAATAATCAGATTGCAGAGGAATATGTCGACATTGCATCGGCAGTGGACAAACTTTATCAATCTTCAACTCCTCCAAATGCTTCTGCGATCAAATCACTCCAAGGACGCATCCAAGAACTGAAGTCTGCAGACGACTCCTACATGAACAGAGGAAATCGAGAGGCTCTTGACATTGCAAACCAAAATTTGGAGTCTATGCTGACTCAGTCATCCACCTTGCAAACAACTCAAACTCCAAGTATCCAAACCTCTTCCCCTCGACAATCTCCTCTGACTACCATTTCAGAAGATCGAGAGATCCAGCGAGCGACCGATGAAGACTACCTGCTTTCTCTCTTCGAAGATCAATTGAAGGATATTAGAGAGAAATGTACAGAGGATCCTAGAACAAACTTTGAACTTGTTCTCGCCCATTATAACGAAGTCAAAAGACATGCCCCCTATACACCCGAAACAGCTGGACCTGCAATTGCAACTCATCTTGAGGCACTAGAAAATATATTGAATAGATGCATCGAAGCACAAACAGAGAAAGAAAGTGAACAAACGCAGCAAGTTCAAGGTCAAGCTACGCAGGTGGAAGTTTTAAAGGAACTGATACATGTTATTGGAGAAGCCATCGGCTCATCCAATATTCCAGCACAACTTTCAAACATCGATGGTATTTTCTCGCGCCTTTCTCTTAACGAAAAACAAAAGCTCTTTGAGGCTCTCAACGAAATCCAAAAAACAAAAAGCAATCGCGACATGGGGCAAACTGTTATGGGGCGACGTACTGTTGATCAACTCTTCTCTTCCTGGCCAGCAGGCTGGGGACATAAAAAAGAAGCTTTGGAAAAAATCCTAAGCAGTTCCAATGACCCAATCCCTCCTGTTGTTACCGTTGTAAAACAAGCAGAGGAGATGAAGCGCCGATTGAAAGAAGCGAAAAAGATGCAGGCTGTTGTGTCATCGCCTTCACCTACACGATCTGACCCAACAAGGAGACGTGATCCATCTCCTTCGGCTCCTTCAGACCTTCCACCGGAATTATATTTGCCAGATGACATTGATATCAGTACATTGGATTTCGAAGATGTGGCTCCAGCACAAGAAGAAGTTCCTGTTGTCAGTACTCATCCTAGCATTGAAACCATTCACACCCTGCAAGCTCTACTCATCCTTCTAGGGCCTGATGCAGATGATGCTCAATTGCAAGAAGCATACGCAGCTCTTCAAACGATGGACTCTAGACAACTCCAGAGCGTATTTAAGATGACAGATGTGAATCCACGCGCGATTGCCGATCGTCCCTTCTTTCACCTCTACTTTATTCATAAAAATGAAGCTCCAGAGAAACTTCGAGGCGACGGGCAATATGGCAACAAGGCCTTTGCCGGGACTTACCCAGCGACTAACGAAGAGCGTTCGCGTTCTGTGCAACGTACAATCGTAGAATTGGCTTTGGAATGTCTTGAAGATGCAATCAATTTTGAAGATGGCGCAACAGTGATCGCATTGCTGGACAGTCTCGAAGCTACTAAACTCGGTCCAAAAGATCGTGCTCAAGGAGAGCAAAATGCCACCCACAACTTGTATGGCGCCTTCTATCACCTGCATGCCGCAGCCCGCACTAGCAATTCCTCTTTGGTTGACCCAAATGATTATTCTAAATTCCAGGGAGATTTTGGCCGTAAAGCTTTTCGCGCATCCATGGAAGGCGTTGACGCTGCCATTAAGATCGCCGCGATCCATCAAGTGCGTAATGCCTTAAAAGCCGCCTGGAAGCTGTAAAAAACATTTTAATTTACAACATTTCTAGCAAAAAGCTATGTCTTGTGAAAAGGACATAGCTTTTTTTTATTTCCCTCTTGAGAGGGCAGCTTTGTCGTCGGCATAGCTTTTATTTTAAATGTTAAGAACTGTTTTTATAATTAAGTATGGTAATTGAACATTATATGTATAAGGATTAGAATGAAACTAAGGCATATTATGTGTCTTAATAATCTAATACATATAATAAGAAGATAATCTTATGAGATCTAACGAAGTTAATAAGCTCAGCGGATCTCGATGGCTGCAAACGGAAGTGCAGACCATTGAAGGGAAAATCAGCGATTGCATTTCCCAAAGAAAATATCAATCTTTGTGCAAGAGGCTCAATTTCGCCTCGCAAAAACTGCAAGACTTGGAAAAAACCTCTGATGTTTTTGCCAAAGCGCAAACGGAGTACCTTAAGGAAAAGGTTGTCAGCCTTTCCCGCGACTTGGTCGAACGCCTTGTCGAAGGCGAAGTTACACAAATCCAGCATGAATCCACTTCCCTTAAGAAAGGAAAAATTACACTGAAAGCGATCAAAATGCTGGAAGTTCACATCCAGGATTTAGAGGGACACCATAAGCCATCGATCCCACATCGCCGCATTATTGCAGATGCAAAACACGCGCTCCTTGAGGCTAAGGCCAAACTGGACGGCCAACCGATCACCCGTCACTTTGATTGGCTTGCTAAACAAAATCCTGTGCGCTTTGTCGAAGAGGAAGTCGAACTATTGCCAGGAGAACTCGAAGAACTCTTTGATATCGCTAGAGCCGTATATAATCGCGACTTTAGACAAGCAAAGATGCATTATCTTACGTTATCGGAAAGTCATAAACGATGTTTTGAAAAGCATATGCAACATCTCACAGCAACACCTTTTGATGATCCTTTAGAGACAATGCAAGCGTTAATCGCTACTGTCAATGAGCTTGTAGAGAATGGAGAATCTTATCCCACAAGCCATCAGATCGATCAACTCTTCTTGGGATTGTCTCAAGTCACTGAAGAAGAAAAAACAGAAGGGAAAATCTTTTCGTTTAAAGAGTCTTTAGGAAGTTGAATCCCTATCGCCTCCTTTGCATCTGCCATGATGTAAAAACTTCCACAAACGACGAGGATTTCGTCTTGGGCCAGAGCTTGAGTGTAAGCTTCCTCCGCTCCTTCTTTAATAGAAGGATGGACGGTCGAGAAAGCAGGATCCTGATTTTTTAAAACAGACTTCAGCTCTTCTGTTGTTGCTGCGCGAGAGGTCGGCGCTTGGACAAGATGAATATGAGTGGCCACAGGCGCGATCAAATCCAAGCACTGGTCATATTCTTTATCTTTAGAAAAGCCTGCAAGAAAGCGGAAGCGCGATTGAGGGTAAAAAGTGTGCAAAGCCTGCAGCAAATAAAAAATAGCATTGGGATTGTGCGCAACATCGAAGATCGCTTCTCCCATCTTTTCGAAACGGCAGGGAGGGCGGATGGTAACTGCTTGCTTCACTGCCTCTGACTTTAATGAGAACGGCGGAGGGAGGCGGGACAAGATCAGCTCTGCAATCGCATTGTTCTCTTCATCGTAAAAATAGCCGATTTTTCTAGAGACAAAAAGTGGGCAATTCAATTCTTTAGCGCGATCATAAATAGACTGAAAGCGCGCCTTGGGTCCTAAGATGACAGGGATGTTTTCTTTAATAACTCCCGCTTTCTCGGAAGCGATTTGCTCGAGGTTATTCCCTAAGATGTACGCGTGCTCGCGGCTGATGGAGGTGATCGCCGTCAAGACTGGGGAAATGATATTGGTGGCATCAAGCCTTCCCCCAAGCCCTGTTTCAATCACAGCGACATCGACTTGTTTTTTGCGAAAATAATCAAAGGCAAGAAAGGTCGTCATTTCGAAAAAAGTAGCGCCGAGATTCCCTTTCTCATTCCAGAAAAAAATCCTCTGCATTCCTTCGATCACCTCCTCTTCAGAAATCGGCTGGCTGTCGACAGCAATCCTCTCGCGGAAGGAAAAAAGATGGGGCGACGTGTAGAGGCCGACACGATAGCCTGAGAGTTCAAGTCCTTTGGCGATTTTTGTGGCAACTGACCCTTTTCCATTGCTGCCGGCGATGTGTATCGTCGCATAGGATTGTGCTGGAAATGCAAGCGCTTGATGAAGAGCTTTAGCATTTTCAAGTCCCGAATGAGCGCCCGGTGAACAGGTAGCCTGATATAAACGGTCGATGATGTGTGCGTAGTTTGACATGTGAAGATACCCTCTCAAATCAAATGCTGAAAAATCTTGTGGAAGTTGTCTTCATCGACCCAAGAGCATCCGAGCTGAATGTAATCTTTTGAAGAGCCGTGAAAATCCGAGCCTCCGCTAATCAGCCATCCTCTTTCTTTTGCTATTTGGACCCATTGATTTTCTTGTTCAGAAGAAAATTTCGCATAATAGCATTCTATTCCATCAAAGGGGAGCTTGAGTAGCTCTTTGATTTTGCGTGAATGTTCTAAAAGATGAGGATGTGCGATAAACGCTTTGCCTCTGGCCTGATGAATGACCTCAATAGTTTCCTGTACAGCAATTCCTTCTCCTGAAGAATAGCAAGGTTTTCCGTCTCCAATATAATGGTTAAAAGCTTCTTTAATCGAACTCACATAGCCTTTTTCAACCATCAGCTTTGCAATATGTGGCCGCCCGAGCGTCCTCTCGCCAATGGCAAGGAGTTCTTCTTCGGAAATCGCCATCCCCAAACGGCTCAAATTATCCAAAATCGCTCTGTTTCGAAACATTCTGCGCTGCTGGTGCCGAGCGCAGAATTTTGCAATTGCAGGGCTATCGAGGTCAAAATCATAACTGAGAACGTGAACGCTCATCTTCTGAAACATACAGGAAAACTCGACACCGGTTCCAAGCAGAATGCCGAGCTGTTTAGCAATCGCGGGTGCTGCAGAATAGGCCTCGATAGTGTCATGATCCGTAATCGAAATCCCCGAAAGGCCCATTTCCTTGGCAAGATAGAGAAGTTGTTCGAGGGTCATTGTTCCATCGCTAAAGGTCGTATGACAATGCAAATCAGCGCGGAACATAGCGGATCTCCTTCTCGAGTTCGATCCCGGTCTTTTCTTTAACCACTCTTTTCACCTCTTCAGCAAGTTCGAGAATGTCTTTAGAAGTGGCGTTACCTTTATTGACGATAAAATTTGCATGCATCGCAGACACTTCGGCGCCGCCGATGCGCTTGCCTTTGAGACCGCATTGTTGGATCAGCGCCCCAGCGGAATGAGAGTCAAGATTGCGGAAGACACAGCCTGCGGATTTGTCGCTATAAGGCTGGGTTCGAGTACGGTATCCGATGATGCCAAGCTGTTTTTTGCGCGCTTCCTCAGAAGGATGGAGCAAAAATTTAGCGCTGGCAATCACTCCTTTGCGCTCTTGAAACGTCGAAAAGCGATAGGAAAATGCAATCTGGTCTTGTTTCAAAATCTCAAATTCTCCGTGCTCATTTACGAAAGTGACTTCGAGCAGCGATTCACATGTCTCAGCTCCACTCGCACCTGCATTCATATAAATGGCTCCACCGACAGACCCGGGAATTCCGGAAGCAAATTCAAGTCCCGCCCAGCCTTTGCGTGCCGTTTGGGTCCCCAAGAGGGAAAAAGAATAACCCGCTCCGACGTTGACAATCGGCCATTCACATTGACAGAAAGCAATCTTGTTGAGGATGACAAGTCCATTAAATCCACGATCGTCAAAAAGACAATTTGATCCTTTGCCGAGAACAAAAAAAGGGAGTTTTTGTGCATGACAATATTTTAAAAGATCTGGCAATTCCTCTGACTTTTGCACTTCGATAAAAAACCGTGCGGGTCCGCCGATTCCCAAAGTAGATAATTGACTTAAGCATTTATCGACCTCAAACTGGCTGGCCCGAAACGGTTGCGTCATACAGATAAGATCCGATGGGAAGTTGTTTATAGATGGAATCTAAAACGGCGTTAACAAACGTCGCAGCTTCGGGCGTTGCGAATTTTCGGGTAAGTCGAATAGCCTCGGCAATGGCTACTTTTGGCGGAACATCGGAAGAGAAAAGGAGTTCATATGTCCCCAACCGGATCACATTGCGCTCGACACGAGGAATTCTTTCAAAATCATAGGATTCCGAGTGTTTACAGATAAGCTCATCGATCTGCTTTTTCTTTTCAAGAATTTTTTCCTTGACCTCACAGGCTTCGCGAACAGTTTTCTTCGTCACGCAAAGTTGCGCCATTAACATTTCTGCGACCTCTACGCTGCCCCCAAAATCATCGCTATAAAGCAGCTGAAAAATGATTTCTCGAAATTTTTGCGGTGAAATAGGCATAGGGCGTCCACTGTTTTGAGGCAGTATATGTCCTCAAAAATCCTCAAAAAGGGCCAAATATAGCATAAGCTCCTCTCTACTGCTATTGCTTTTTTGTGAATGTAAACATTATTTTAAACTTGGCTGCGTAAGAACCAGGCCATTTTTTCATGTGCCCCCATGCGCCGGCCCAACATGTCTACAGTGGCAAAATCAAGCTCTCGATCAGCGATTTCCGCAACTCTCCTGGCTTCTCGAATATACGCTTCGTGCCCCTGGACTAAACTGGTCAGCATCTCCTTGGCATTTAAGACCTTTTCTTCGCCTTTAATTGAGGAAAGCTCAGAAAAGGATGAAAAAGATGCCTCAACAAAGAACCCTAAAGCGCGGATCCTCTCAGCGACCTCGTCGATTTCCTCAGCCATTTCTTCATATTGCTTCTCAAAAAGAAGATGTAAGGAATAAAATTCAGTCCCTCGCACATTCCAATGAAAATTTTGCGTTTTTAAATAGAGCGTATAAACTTCTGCAAGTAATCGCCCCAACCCAGTACTTATCGCGCTTCTATTCTGCTCATTAAGACCTATGTTAGGTTCCATTTTCGACCTCCTTCAAACTCAAAAACTTGTTATATCAGAAGATGCTCATGCCGCCAAATATTTATTGAAGTCTGAACAACTTCCTTGATACAATCTGTCTAAAGAGGGAATTGCGATTCCCTCTAAAAAGTTTGGATAAATGAGCATTGGATAAAAACCGTGTTGGGAATATTCCTTGACACCGAGACTAACGGCCTAAATCCCTATAAACATAAGGTCATTGAAATCGCCTTTCAAATTCTTGATATTTTTAGCGGGGACTTGAAAGACACATTTCACGCCGTTGTTTCCATATCCCCTGAAGATTGGCAGAAGAGCGACCCGGAAAGTTTGCAAGTCAACGGTTTCAATTGGGATAAGATCGCCCAAGGATCACCTCTGTCTGTTGTCGGCAGTAAAATTCAAGAGTCTTTTGCAAAAAATCGGGTGAAGCGCGGGGATGCCGTTTTCATTTGTCAAAATCCTTCCTTTGACCGTATTTACTTTTCACAGCTTGTCGATCCAGATCTCCAAGAAAAACTGCGCTGGCCGTATCACTGGCTGGACCTAGCTTCGATGTATTGGAATGAAGCGATGAAAAAGGGAATGTCGGGAACTGGAAAATACCCCTGGGAAACAGGTGTCTCCAAAGACAAAATCGCCGTTGCCTACCAACTCCCTAAAGAAGAACAGCCCCACTGTGCGATGAATGGAGTCAAACACCTTCTGCTCTGTTACAAAACAATCGTCGGGTTCCCCGGAATTATGAATCAACAGGGCACAGTAAATTAAGAGAATTTTTTAAATTAGAGAAACATTTTTAAACTGCCACTTTCTCACATGTCGGGGACACAGCACTGCGTGTCCCCGACATGTGAAAAAGAGACACTTTAAAAACCTTTACTAAGTTTAAAAAATTCTTCTTAATTTCCTATACCCTGCTCTCATCAAAATCCGATCTTGTAAAAAAATTCAAAATGTGGGTAAATGGTGCCACTTAGCTAAGTGTAATATGATGCTTTTTCTACAAGGTGTTTTTAAATTTTCTATGCCCATGCGATGCACTTAGGTGCGCGGCATGTTCTGTTTTTGCTCCTAAGTGCTTTTTCCAACAATCCATCCAGTAAAAACTAGATTTTAAGACAGCTTCTTAGGAGAACTTTTTATGAAAATTTTATTTGGCCCGTATGGGTGCGTGCTGTCCAGCCTTGGGATATCCTCTAACGCGTTAACAATCAAACGGCAAGGCAAACATCTATACCGCTCTGCGGTAGAACTCATTGCAAGAGGATATGTCGATGCTGGGGCGACACTGCCCACCGTCAACACCTTCTTTCTGCGCTCTCTGCTCAAAGAGGGGTTTATTGAGCTCTACAAGGAAATGTTGAGCCTAAACCTTGAGGCCCTTTTGGCAGCTTTGGGAGAAAAGAGCTTTGAACGAATCGCTATCTGCCTAGGCCCTGCCGGCGATTGCTACCAGCCGGCGTTTGCTCCCGATGTTGCGCAAGCATGTCTGTTTGCCAAACAACAATATGAGCTTTGCCTGGAGGTTCTTGGCAGCTTTGGATTGTCGACCTCCGATCTGGTGATTTTGCACGAAACCATTGGCACAGATCGGGAGGCGATAGGCATTAGCCAAGCAGCCCAGTCGCTTAATATCCCGTTGATCCTTAGCTTTATCGTCGATCGAGAAGGACATCTTTTAAACGGAGCGACAATTGAGTCTACGATTGCACGCATCGACCGCGAGTCATTTGTGGAAGGATTTTCACTGAATTGCTGCTCGCCACATGCGTTTGATCGCATGGCCGTTTGCTTTGAAGACAGGAATCTTCTCAAGCGCTTGATCGGTTTTTATCCCAATTCTTGGGATGCAAATCCCGCCTTTTATGAAACAGAGGAAGAATTGCTAGAACCGCGCAAAATCGACTCTTTAAAGAAGATCGTCGAGACAGGAGAACAATACAGTCTAAAATTTGTGGGCGGATGTTGCGGATTTGGGTATCACGACATCAAGCATCTTGCAAAGTGGATTGCCCAAAGCAATGTCTCTGCAATTCGGAAGGTTCAATAGCTCGAAGAACCAATTTTAACCTTGCCGCGGAAGATACGGTAAATCATCGTTCCATAAGCCAAAACCATGGGAATGCCAATAAGAACGATGATGAGAAGTACTTTTAGCGTAAGGGCCGAAGCGGACGAGTTAAAAAATGTCAGACTGTTCTCTTCTGGGTTGATGGTGGATCGTACAAGATTAGGGTACGTCCCGATTCCGTAAATGCAGAATAAAAAGAGAATGCAAAAACAAGAAGACATAAAGGCCAAGCCGTCCTCATTGCGGGTATACATGCGAGGCACGTTGAGAATTGCACACAGCGCTGCCAAGGGGACAACCAAAAGCCAAGGCGTTTCTAGAAATTTATGGATCATCTGCGGTGCATGAACCCATGTTACGATGGTCGTCAGAATAAAAAACCCGATAAAGACGAGGATGCAACGCACAGACCATGTGCGTAAACGGCGATGCAATTGACCTTCTGTTTTGAGCGTGAGAAAGATCGATCCGTGCATCATGAGCAAGCTAAGGGTAAAAAAGCCTATGAGAATGGGATAGGGACGGAAAAAGAGCTCAAAGCTTCCTACAAAGTCCTCATTTTTGTTCAGTGGAATTCCTTCCATCAAATTTCCAATGGAAAGACCAAGGCCAAAGGCAATGGCAAGACTTGCAATAGAGAAGATCGCATCCCAAGTAAAGCGCCAGCGCTTTGAGTCCTTTTTGCTGCGGAATTCGATGGCTGCTGCCCGAAAAATGAGCGCTGCAAGGAGGATCATACAAAAATCGTAGAAGCCTGAAAAGAGAGTGGCATAGACATCAGGAAACCCGGCAAATAGAGCTCCTCCAAAGACGACAAGCCACACTTCATTACCGTCCCAAACCGGACCTATCGCATTGAGAAAAACTCTTCTCTCGTCATCTTTTTTTGTAAAGAAATGCATGATTCCAACACCGAGGTCAAAACCATCCAGGGCGACGTAAAAAACCACACAGACTCCGATGATCAAATACCAAAGATAGGCGAGTGCTATTTCGCTCATGGGCCTCCTTTTTGATGAAGAATATCGCGATAGACTAGCTCTTCTTCTTCGACAGGCCCATGCTTAATTTTGCGGTCGAGCAAAAAGAGAAACAATACGAAAAGAAGAGAGTAGATCACGATGAACATCAGGATCGACATGAACACTTGATGGGCATTGATGTTTGCAGAAACACCGTGTTCGGTTCTCAATAACTTCCACACGACCCAAGGCTGTCTCCCAATTTCCGCTGTCATCCATCCTGTTTGATTGGCAACCTGAGGAAAAATGACCGAGATGATCAGCGACCACAAGGCCCACTTCGCTTTCTCCAGTTTCTTTTTCTTCCATAAATAAAGCCCTGCGATTGTCACAAGGGCCATGAGTCCCCACATCATAATCATGATGTGGTACGTTTGAAAAACAACGCCGATGGGGGGGCGTTCATCGGGAGGAATCTGATCAAATCCAGTAATAGGCGTCTCAAAATCGCGATAGACCAAAAAGCTGAGCAGGCCTGGAATTTGCACTCCTTTGACTGTCTGATTCGTTGTGTCCACCCATCCTAGAAGGGTCAGAGGAGTTGCTTTTTGCGTTTGATAGATGCCTTCCATCGCTGCAAGTTTAGAGGGCTGATTGAACGCAACTCCTCGAGCTGTAATATCCGCAGAAATGAATTGCAAAATCAACACAACGGCGGCAGACCAAAGTCCCATCTTCATCGTTTCTTTAGCAAATGCCATATGCTGTTTTTTTAAGTAATAATAAGCTGTGATGCTGAGCACAAGAAAAATGCCCGTGAGCCAGCACCCCAAAATGACATGCGTCAAACGATCTACAGACGAAGGATTAAACACCATCGCCCAAAAATCAGTCACGATGGCTTTAGTCTTCAACCCTTCTCCGACGATTTTAAATCCGGCAGGCGTTTGCATCCAGGAATTGGCAACGACGATCCAAATGGCGCTAAAATGCGCTCCGGCAGCGACACAAATTGTCGAAAAATAATGCATCTTTGGCCCGACTCTATCCCAGCCGAAGAGCATCACGCCTAAAAACCCCGCTTCTAAAAAGAAGGCAAAAACCCCTTCAGCGCCTAGAGCACTCCCGAAAACATCGCCAACGAATCGAGAATATCGCGCCCAATTTGTCCCGAATCCAAAGAGCTGAACAAGCCCGGTAGCTACCCCTAAAGCAAAAGTCAAAGCAAAAATTTTTACCCAGAACTTGGTGATATCCTTGTAGAGCTTTTTCTTCGTTTTGAGATACATTCCTTCAAACATCACGAGCATGAGTCCAAGGCCAATGCTCAGCGGAGGATAGATATAGTGGAATCCGCTGGTGAGGGCAAATTGGATCCGGGACAGAGTAACGACATCCATTGACATTGCTCCTGATCTTTCAAGAAATTAACTATACCGCGCTCCGTCAGGTTTTGTGAATTTGGACTGGCTGCGGCTTTGCCTCGCTGAGTCCAAATTCACAAAACTTTCCTGCGCGCGGTATAGACTGGACACAGTATATTTATCCTACACGATTAAAAACATTTGTTAAAAGAGGGAATTGATTCTTTCAGTTCAGACGAGAAAAATCTTGCAGCAACTGAGAAAATAATCTAGGGACCTCCGCCATGGTCTCAGGCGGTTCGACATAAGCGATGCGCATCTGGGTCTTTCCGGGGCTGGGTTCACCGGGGCGCGAGGAGTAAAAACCCTCCATCGGCGATACTAACAATGTCTTTTTGACGCCGTGGATATCCACCTGCCCTTTCTGAGCGCAGTACATGACAAAATCTGTTGCATCAAAATGCTCACCGAAAATATTCCGCACATCGACAACAGTATATAAGGCAGAGTCAGGCAGAGCGACAATGAGCTTTGGCACTTGTTTCTTGAGCTCGGATGTCAGAGCTGTTGCAATTTTTTGATAATAGTCTCTTTGCTGCTGGAACCATGCCCGAAGCTGAGGCTTTGTTTCATGAAGAAGAGCGCCAAAAATATATTGGCCGATCACATTGGCGCATAGGTTCGCAGTATTTTCCGCAACAGCCTTTTGATGAAATTCCTTGTTGTCTGTCACAAGAGCGCCGATCCTAAGGCCGCACGCGTCCCAGATTTTTGAGGAAGATTCGATGCTGATACGCCGTCCTGTAATTCCAGGCGCATCTTCTTCCCTGATGCCCCAAATGCTGCTAGCGCGGCCTGGAACATAAAACACTTCACGGTAGGCTTCATCGCCGACCATCCACAGATTGTGTTTGACGCAGAGCTTGCCTAGATCGTTGAGAATTTCCTGAGGGAAAAATTGACCTGTGGGATTGTCATAAGGAATGACCAACAAAGCTGACGGATCTGTTTTCTGGATGACCTTTTCTATCTCGGACAATTGTGGCAGAGTAAATTTCCCATTTTCTTCTAAGCGCCGGGTCACTGCAACGGTTGTGCGCCCAGTGCGCTCGGCCATCGAGGTGTAATTGGTGTAAGTCGGATCGATGAGCAAAAGAGGATGTTTTCCTGAACCTGCCGGACCGCATACCCCAAGAATTGCCAGTTCCATGGCATGGCTGCCCCCATCAGTAATTTGACTGAACAACCCTTGTGAAGAAAAATCACTACTCTCAATGAGATACAAGATCGTTTGGTTTGCTTCTTTTTCACCCACTGTTGCCGAATACTTGACTACTCCTTTCCGAAAAGGACTATCCGGGGCGCCAAGAGAAAACATCCGCTTGATCATAGCAGGATGCATCGGCAAAGAGACATTTCCGATAGCAGTATTCACGGCAATGACTCCATCGGTTCGCTTCATGAACTCAATTTGCGATAAACGAATCGCCGAAGGAACTCGCTTTTGGAAGTGTAAGGAAAGCAATGGTTTCATCCTCTCAATATAACCTAAGTTCCCGCAAAATTGCTACAAAAGCTTCTGGTGTTTGGACTAATTTCACTCGCTTCGCTCGCGAAATCAGTTCAAATCTTGGCTTGCCGTCTGAACCCAAGTTCGCGGCTTTCCCAGAGGAGCTATGCAAATTCGTCACTACATCTTGAATTAAACGAGTGTTTTATGACCTCTGAGAATTGAAGACGATAATCCCAGCGCCCTGTAAATCTCTATTTGCTCGCCTTCTGCCTTTGTAGTGCTGCGGTGGTAGAGCACCCTGCCTTCTGTTGTCTTGGCCCGCACAGTTACTCGGACTCGAGTAATCATGATATTACGTATTGTCTGCCACAAATAGTTTATCCCTTTTCGAATTAATTGGTGCCTGCAGTGTTGGATTAGATGGTAGGCAAGTATGGTGATCCATAAATGCCCGTCCACTCGATGTTCCTTCTGGTGATAGACTGGACGCAATCCTAATGAGGATTTCATAAATCGAAACGCATCCTCAACGCTTCTGAGAACATTATACAATTGCCATAACTCTTTTGCTTCCAAATCGGTTCGATTTGTTCTCAGAAAATAGGAGCCAGTGAGCTTTTCTTGCATTTTTTCTTCGATCACCTTCCATTCCACAGCAATTGTGGTGAGCCCATCTTCTGAAGGAATTGCATTGACTTCATAGCATCCTGAAATTCTCTTATGCTTTTCCTTGAGCCGACCTACCCGTTCAAGCACTTTGTTATGCTTCTTGCGCCCTTTAGGTTTGGAAAGACCATTCGCAAGTTTTTGTAGATCATCTTCAAATCGTTTTCTAAATTTTTTCTTCATCCCTGAGGCGACCGCTGCTTTTGCTTCAGATTCGCAATAGAGCCAATTTTCCTCATTACCATCCTGACTGATCAAGGCAGCTTTTACTAGGTCATGCTGATCACCTACTGAGACTAATTGTCCTTCAAATTCAACAACGGGAGGATCTTGTCTTGCTGAGACAACATACGTATATCTATTCTTGCGTAACCAGGTCAGATTCTCTTCGGTAGCAATCCCTGCATCCAATACAATAGTTGGCTTGATTAGAGACGAGTGAATACTTAGGCTCGCGATCATTGTTTGTAGGGTTTGGGGCTCTGAAGCATTTCCTGCAAGTAATGAGGTTTTGATGAGAAATCCGTGCTCATTCATGACTAGCCCTATAGTAATGAGAGGGCAATCATTTCGTTTTTCTTTCGAAAGACCATAGGCAGCTTTTGGATTTGCCTCAGCCCGCCCTTCTGTATAGGTATTGGTTAAATCGTAGAGAGCTATTGTACTTTTGTATCCATGAAATTGCTGTTCGATGGTTTCTAAAGCTGTTTCCAACCCGTCTTTATGAGACAGCAACGTATCGCTGATTTTATAGAGCTTGTGCAAAGTAGTTTTTGTAAAGTCGAAATCAAGCAATTCGCCAAGACCACTGCTAGTGCATAGCCACCGATAAGCTTCCCTTTCGCTGCTTGGGTGTACAGCCCTGGCAACGATCGATCCCAAGGCAATTGCGGCATCTGTTTTTGAAAGGCCTAGTTTTTGCAGCTGTTCCGGCAGTTTGAGTTGATTTCCCATCTGAAGTAAGAGATGTTCCGCACCAACAGACCGTGGTTCAGTCTGTTCAATTGAATGAACGTCGATATTGACAAATTCAGGTAGTAGATCTTGTTTTAGTTGTTCCGCGTTGTCTCCTGGGTCGGACAAACGACGCACAATCTGCGAGGTGTAAGATTGGGCTAGCTTTTGAATCTCTTCTGGATAAGCGAATAACGATTGCGCACTTGTAAGAATATCTTCAATGCATTGAGCGAGAAGTGCATGCTGTTCTTCTGGGAGGTTGATTTCGGCTCCCATGTATAGAAGCGCGCGTTGGCGCGGGCCTCTATCAGTCCTCACGGATTCAACCAAGTGAAAAGCAGAGTAGGTTTTTCCGCTCTTACGGTCTGTCTTGAGGGTTTTTCTTATATACATGCCCTCAGATCTTACCGATGGATCGAATTTATTTAAACATGAAATAATTATTTTACAGATTTTCAGTCACTACAAATTCGCAAAAACAGCAAAGCACTAAAAATAAGGGACTTACGAAAGCAAAGGTTGATTTTAATGTTGTTGATTATGAGGGACTTAGGTCAGCTCTCTCGGGCGAACTTGGGTGAAGATATTTAACCACCCGCTTCGCAAGCTCGGGAACACGAAGACCACAGAGAAAAAAATTCTCCTTCGGTAAATTTCTTTTGAGGCATGATGTACACTTTATCTTTCAAATTTATTTTTTGATGTCTAGCTAAAGTCCCGTTTGTCAGAAGGCTTGATTTTCAAATTGTGATTCATAGAGAAATTTGGTACATTATGAACTTAAAGATTTGCAGAACAGCCTTGCAATTCCCTCCAAACACACTCCTTAAGGGTTAATGAAGAAATGAGTCCGCTATTCCATGGCTTTACTCCTTTTATTGAAATCATCATCATTTCGGTGCTGCTCAATTATTTGCTTTCCTTCTTCTGGAATACCCGCTCGATGGACCTTGTTCTGGGGTTGCTCGCTTTTCTTTTGATCTTTGCCATTTCTTCATGGCTAAATTTGCCCATCCTCCACAAGATCATGGTATTGATCGGAAACGTTGCGGTCATTGCGATCCTGATTATCTTTCAGCCAGAGCTTCGGGTTGCCCTGTCTAAGCTTAGCCTTAAAGGCCGCCGTTATAAAGAACTCACCGAGTTCGATAAATTTTTAGATCAACTTGCAAATTCCACATACCGCCTCGCTGAAAAACGCATTGGCGCTTTAATCGTGCTGCAACATGAAGATTCTTTGGATGAATTTGCCAACAAGGCAGTCATTCTCAACGCTAATTTTTCCTCGGAGCTCCTCGAATCGATTTTTGCGACGACCACGCCTTTACACGATGGGGCTGTGATCATCCGTGATATGACGATCGTGGCAGCGGCGGTCATCTTGCCTCTTGCCGAAGATGGCTCCCAATTGACGCGTTCGATGGGGACGCGCCACCGCGCAGGCCTCGGAGCTAGCCAAATGACGGATGCCATGATCATTGTGATCTCCGAAGAAATGGGAAAAGTCTCTCTTGCACGAGATGGAGTCATGACCCCAGGTGTCAAAATCGATCGGTTCAAAGGCATTATCCGCAGCATCTTTACCTCACCTCAAAAAACCGATTTCAAAAGTCAATTTAATTTGCGTGAGTGGCTGAAGACATGAAAACTTTACTCTATAAACTATTCATTGAGCACTGGCCCCGTAAATTAGTTTCTATCATTTTGGCCGTGATTATTTGGCTGGTCGTCAATCACACTCTAACCGCGACAAGAAATATTAGTAATGTCCCTGTACGCATTGTCCATTTGCCACCTGGGAAAACAGTGGAAGGGATGCAAGCAAATGGGCGGCTTGCAAAGAAACTGACGCTGACAGTTGTCGGCAATAAGGCGTTGATCGATGAATTAACACCTTCTGATTTGGAGATCGTCGTCGACGCCTCTGACAAACCTGATGAGTGGATCGTCACTGTGAGCAAGAAAAATTTGCTCTCGGTCAACCCTGAAATTGATATCAGCAATGGGATTTCGCGTGTCTATCACTCGAATTTCGTCGTCCGCATGACCAAACTCGTGACGGATCAAATCTCCATTGTCATTACACAGCCTATCGGCGAGGCACCCCGCGGCTATCAATTTCTCGATGTATGGCCGTACCGTTTGACTCTGACGGCAAGCGGTCCAGAAGAGGTCATCAAGCGGCTTAAAGCGAAAGAACAAAGAATCACTTTCAATTTGAACGACATCTCTAAAGCACAAATGGACGAACTTTCGGCTAAGTCCGAAAATTCTGAAGTTGTCAGTTTCTTCGTTCCTGATCCATGGAAACAAATCAATATTCCCATCCTTTCCGATTCTCCAATAGAAATTGATGATCCTAAAGCCAAAGCCTTGCGGATCGACTTTATTCGCTGCAATCTCCTCCCCGTCGAGGCACCTATCCAGCTTTCCCTCTTTTTTCCTCCTGACAATTTAAAAAACCTCAACCCTCAAAACGTCTCGATCGCTCCGAATAATCTCGTCCATTTCAATCAGGGAGCGCCGCTCATCACATTCCCCCTTTATGCCAATGGGGTAGACAATCTCTTTTTGCACACCGTTAGAGATATGATCGAAATCGTCGTCATCGCTGAACAAAAAACTGACCGTCAGACCCTCGATTGGAGCGTACAATTTATCAACCCAAGGCAGCTCGAAGACAAATACGTTGCGAGATTAATGTCCGACGTTTCTGACCGCGATATACGCGTCCTTCAGCCAACTTTGCGAGAGGAATATCTTCGCAACCGATTCAGAAGTTATATGAACCGCTTTCAACTGTTTCGTTCTGATGACAGCAAGTTTGAATTGGCGATCCATATTAAAGATCATCACATCTTAGTCGAAGAAGCTGCTCCATTGACAGAAAGTCCATCTAGCAGAAATGAACAGCAAAAATAAACCTGCAGTCACACTCATTAAAGCAGAACTCTTTAAGCAAGGCGGGTTAGAGAAATACACGTGGGAAATCGCTCGCGATTTCTGTGCCCAAGGCTGTGATGTCACACTACTGACCAGCGGATCTGTGCAGACGCCCTTTTCCCATCCCCAGTTAAAGATGGTCGCATTTCCTATCGATCATCTGTTTAGTGTTTTGAACGTCGTTCATTTTGACAAAGCCTGCGCAGAATATCTGGCAAAGAACCCCTCGCCAATCATTTTCGGACTCGATCGCAACCGCTTCCAAACACATATTCGCGCTGGCAACGGCGCCCACGCAGCCTATCTATCACGCCGCTCGAAAGAAGAGGGTTTTGCCAAAAGTTTAAGTTTTGCCATTAATCCCCTACATCGAACCCTCCTCTCTTTGGAAAAAAAAGGATTTGAACATCCCAATTTAAAAGTTCTTTTCACCAATTCTTTCATGGTCAAACAGGAAATTCTAAGGTTCTATCGTACAGATCCAAACAAAATTCAAGTCGTCCATAACGGGGTCGAATGGCATGCCATGCAAGAAGCTTTTGATCACTGGGAATCTCAAAAAGAAAAAACGCTTCAAGAGCTCAAGTTAGATCCTAATGCTTTTCAATGGATCTTTGTCGGTCATAATTTTCTTCGTAAAGGGCTGGAAAAACTTCTTTTTGCACTCGCCCCCATCAAAAATGAACGTTTCCAACTCAGTGTGATCGGCAAAGATAAAAACATCCCCTATTTTGAAGCGCTCTCTCAGCGATTAGGACTTGCGCAAAAAGTCTTTTTCTTCGGTCCACAAAAACAGACAGCGCGCTTTTATCAAATGGCCGACTGCCTCATTATCCCTTCTCTCTATGATCCTTTTGCCAATGTCACAGTAGAAGCTCTAGCGATGGGGTTGTTTACGATTTCCTCAACATCGAATGGGGGCCATGAAATCCTTAATCAGGAGAATGGGGCGGTGATTGAATCTTTAGACGATCCCGTTTCTTTTTCTCAGGTGTTAAGAGCAGCGCTCAACTTTCGCAAAACAGCAAAGAGTGCCAGTTTGATACGACAAACCGTTAAACACCTCGATTTTTCCAATCAGATAAGATCCATCACCGCATCCACGATTATACGGCGCGCGGTTAGGTTTGGCGAATTTTGACAAGCTGCGACTTTGCCAAATCGATTTTCTGCTGGCGAGGAGTTTTGCAATTCCCTCATCAAATAACCCCATTTTTCAAATAATTTTTATTATATTGTGTTATTTGGAGGGGAATACGACTTTAATGTTGAATTTATTTTTTATTTAAAATATAATCATATTTAAACGATTTGTTTTTTAAAAAACAAACATTTATAAAATTGCAATAAAAACTTTCAATATTAGGTTTACATTATGATCCTTATCCACGATTAACTCTGCCATTAGAGGGAATACGGCATTTTAATGCGTTTAATGTTGAATTTATTTTTTATTTAAAATATAATTATCTTTAAACGATTTTCTTTTTAAAAACAATCATCTACAAAATAAAAGACTTTAAATATTAGGTTTAAATTATGGCCATCACTACAAGTTCTGAAAAAAATCATTCAAATCCTGTCGTTGCTGTACCACAGGTCTATCCTCTAACCACCTCAAATGTACCCCTAGATGTATTCTTTAAAATTTTATCATACTTAGCTGCCTCGGGCATTGTCAAATGTGGATTTGTCTGTAAATCCTGGAACTTGATGCTAAATAATGAGGATTGTTTTCGGCTCACTTATCTTTGGCGCACATTGTTTGAAAAGGATTTTTCAACTGTGGATCCCAGAACTATTAAAGATAAAGAGTTTAGGAGCACCTACGAAACTTTTTATTTAAATCTTAGAGAAGGGAAGTATGTTTTGAAGACTTTCCGTAAACATGAGAGCGGAGTTTCCTCCCTCGCCATTACTACTACTGGTAATACACTCTGTTCAGGCTCTTGGGACAAAACAATCAACATCTGGGATGTAAAAACAGGTGAGTGCAGAGGCACTCTTCAAAATATAGAGCCAGTCGTTTGCCTCGCCCTCGCTGGTGACAAGACACTCTATTCAGGCTCTCGGGACCACGCAATCAAGGTCTGGGATATACAAACAGGTCAATGCATAGCCATTCTTGAAGGGCATAAAGGCTCCGTTTCCCGCCTCGTCGTTATTGCTGACAAGCTCTATTCAAGTTCTTGGGACAACACAATCAAGGTCTGGGATATACCAACGGGTCAGTGCATAACCACTCTTGAAGGGCATTTAGAGCCAGTTCTTTGTCTTGCCCTCGTTGGCAAAACACTCTACTCAGGCTCTCAGGACAAAACAATCAAAGCCTGGGATATACAAACAGGTCAGTGCATAGCCACTCTTCGAGGACATACAGACCACGTGTGCTGCCTTACCGTTGTTGACAGCACACTCTGTTCAGGCTCTAAGGACAAAACAATCAAGGTCTGGGATACACAAACAGGTCAGTGCAAAGCCACTCTTGAAGGGCATGCAGGATCCATTCTCTCCCTTGCTTTTCTCTCCTTTGCTTTTGCCGGCGCCGAGAAACTCTTTTCAAGCTCTTGGGACGGCACGATCAAGATCTGGGATATACAAACAGGTAAATGCGTAACTCTTCCTCGAGATCGAGATGGAAAATCAGGTTTTAGTCCTGCCTTCTCCCTTGCCTTTGCTGGCGGGAAATTGCTTGCTGGTCTTTATGATGGCACCATCGAAGTCCGGGACTTTATAATAAAATCCTAGTACGAATCCAGTATGACTGGACCTTAGAGGGAATTGATACAATTTTATGACTTTCACATTTTTAAAATAATTTTTATTATATTGTGTTATTTTGAGAGATTACAACATTTTAATGTTGAATTTATTTCTTAATTAAAATACAATTATCTTTAAACAGTTTGCTTTTTTAAAAACAATCATTTATAAAAATAAAAACTTTAAGTATTATGTTTAAATTATGACCACCAGTCTAAGTCTTAAAACAATCGATTCAAATCCTGTCGTTGCTGTACTACAGGTCTATCCTCTAACCACCTCAAATGTATCCCTAGATGTATTCTTTGAAATTTTATCAGGCTTAGCTGCCTCGGACATTTTTTTTCAAGAGATCGCTGAATTGTTAAAAATAGGGACTCCAGAAGCTTAAAGAAAATTTCAGCAGCTTCGAAAACAATCGTGATTCCTGGTATCATGATTGCATGATGCTGCATAAATTTTTTTTCATTTCCGTCCTTGTTTTGACCTGGCCTCTCCGCTATCTCCCCTACTCGGCAATTCATCGCTTAGGGATGCTTTTGGGGACTTGCGCCTATTATTGCATTCCTAAATTCCGCAAACGAGCTTTGAGCAATCTTGCACTCGCTTCTTCCCTGCAATTGACTGAAGAACAGATTCAGAAATTCGCAAAAGCTTCTCTTCATAATTTGGTGATCACCTGTCTTGAGTACGCTAAACTTTCTTCGGAAAAGGAGATTCACCGGGTTGCCACTTGCATCAACCCTAAGCCTGCGGATCAATTCATGAAAGACAATAAACCGGTGATCTTTTTCTGCGGCCATCAATCTAACTGGGAAGTCTTATTTCTCGAAGGAACACGCCGAATGCCAGGAGTTGCTATTGGCCGCCCTATCAAAAATATCAATCTCTACAACTGGGTGCTCTCCATCCGTCAGAAATATGGGGGGAAAATCATCGCTCCGCACAATGCAATCCGCGAAGGGTTGAGAGGCCTAAAAAAGGGAGCATTTTTGGGCATTGTCGGCGATCAAGGAATGCCGAACAGCGGGTATTCCAGTCCTTTTTTTGGGAGAAAAGCTTGGACGTCTCCTATCCCCGCTATTCTTTCGCATCGAACAGGGTCGCCGATCATGGTGGCCACTACTCGAAGAAGGGATGGCAAATACTATACGCATTACTCCGACCCCATCTGGCCTAATCAGGAAGCACCCCTGGATCAAGAGATCGATCGTTTGATGAAAGCCGCTCTTGCTTATCTTGAAGCGAGCATTAAAGAAGAGCCTGGACAATGGCTCTGGTCGCATAATCGCTGGAAGCAGCAAACTCCGGAAAAACTTAAAGAGAAATTTCGTTATGAGGCAATCCTCGTCATTCTACCTTCCGAAGAGCAAATGATTCAGCCGCTTCTTTGCGCCCTTTCTACTTTCCGTGAAATCTATCCTCTCGAATTTATCACCGTTTATGCACCCCAGGATTTTGTGAAAGACGTCCATCTGGAAGACGCAGACATTACCCCCTATTCGCAGGAGAGCGAGCTGTTAAAAAGGGATTATCGGTTTAAGCTTGTATTCAATCTTTCTTCCTCGAAAAAAGTGGGACCCCATTTCAAAAAACTTGCCGCTTTTCAAGTGATCTCTTTAGAGGAGTTATACAGGGAAGCTAATGTAGCCAAGGGAACCCTTTTTGCTGAAGTTTTAAAGAAAGCGGTCTTGCGCCATGCCTCATAACCGCTATTTTCTCGATGAGCCGTTCCAGGAAAATGCAACCGTTGTCCTTGCAGGGGATGAACTTCATCATCTGTCGCGTGTTGCACGCGCAAGAACTGGGGATCGCGTCGAGATGGTCAATGGACGAGGGCAGCTCGCTAAAGCCGATCTCATCGCACTGAAAAAAGATGAGGCTAAACTGCATCTGGTTCAAATCAGCGAAGGGAGCCCTCAAAAAACTCCACTCATCCTCGCTCAAGCTTTGCCCCGCATGAACCTTCTCGAATGGATCATTGAAAAAGGGACAGAACTCGGGGTCTCAGCTTTCTGGCTATTTCCTGGCATGTTGAGCGAAAAAGAGCAATTATCTGAGGCGCAATCAGCACGACTTACGCACCTTTCCATCGCCGCAATGAAGCAATGCGGAAGGCTGGATCTCCCTAAGATTGCATGTAAACCGCCTCTTTTGAAATGGGCCCCAATCTCCGGAACCCCGCTGTTTGGAGATGCCCAGGAGGATGCCCCATACCTTTGGGAACTGCATTTGGCTTTGCCCCTTCCCGCTCCCGTTGTTCTGTTTATTGGTCCCGAAAGCGGGTTCCATAGCAAAGAATGCGAATTTTTGCAGAACTGTCTCAAAGCCAAAGGAATGAGGCTTCATTCTAACACCCTCCGCGCTGAGACAGCCTCCCTTTCCGCATTGAGCATAATTCAGCAATATCTATAATTCTCATCTTCTTGAATATAAGTAAAATTAAAACGTAGAATCCCAATTTTGTTTGAATTTAATTATCAAAAAATAAAATAATAAAAATAGGAAAACAAACTAGGGAGAGAACTATGGGTGCCCTTCCAACTCCAAAACCGACCCCACACACTAAAGAGGCGTTTAAGCTTAAAAGCCGCGTCGATGCATTAGTCACTAAAATGCAAAAAGATGAACAATTCACTCCCACACGAGAACAGCTAGAAGAGATTGCAGAAGACATGATTGATTATATCAGCAAAAATCACTTCAAGATCACCCCGCATGATTCCTATTTGAAAGCTGCGGTCGTTGACTTAACGGAGGTTCCTGTCATGGCTCCTCAAATGCAGCGCATCTCTTTTTTGATCGCACTCAAAGACACCTCCCATGAAGTGGACCTTTTTTTGAGCTGTTTTTGATCAGACACTTGATCAAGTTAGGGACGGCGCCTCTTTTTCAACAGAACTTGGGTGAAGCTGCGAAGATTCTCTTCCCAAGACTTGATGTGAAAGCTTCTTTAATAACTCGTACTGTCGTCGGTAAAAATTTGCATGTGCACTATTTTTTATCTCTTCCCAATTAAAACGAGCATGAGGCCCATACTTTACCTCTGCATCGCACAGTACTTTTATGCCATTACAAAGTTGAGGACTCCATCCACTGTTTTCTATCGCCTGGCGAAAAAGTGTCATGCATTTTTGCATGCCATCAAACTCTAGAGATTCAAGGGTTTTAACATACTCTTCTTTTTCCAGATTGTTCACGACTTTCGGATTATTCAACTCTCTTAGAGCATCAATGGATGTGACATTTGTAAGCTCAAACACTAAATAAATAAAAAGAACATGCAAGGAGTAGCCAAACTTAAGAGAAATTGACCCATTTTCCAAAAGAGTATAGGCTACAAATGTTATATTACGATCCAATTTTATCTGAATATTATTTTTTGTAACTTTATTATTTATTACAACTGCTAATTGATAGAGCTCTTCGATTGGCTTACTCTTTTCTATAAGAGAAATGAGATACTCTTCTACACTTTGCTGGCTTTCCATGACACAATTCCCATATCCCCAAGGGCTCTGAAACTCGATTTCATAATAAGTATTTCCATTTTGCTGAATAGGTGTTTGAGAGACAACATTCCATCCATAATACTTTTCGAAATCTTGGGTATTATTTAAAGAAATCATAAAATTTTATTACTAAAAATATATTATTTTATAAATCAGTTTTTTAAATATATCTGTGATTATATGAAAAAAACAAATATAAATTTAAGAATTTTTTATTTATTTTAATTATGTTTCAGAAACAACCTTAGTTTATGAGAATAAGAGACTTATTATAAAGAAAGCAAGCGCCTCTTAGAAGCAATAAGATGTTGATAATCAGTCATTTATTCATTTCTATACCCTCAAATAAAAAATGTTTATAACAATTAAGAATTATTATATAATTCATCTATAAAGCAATATAAAATAAGCATACTATGATAACTATAATCCCCACAGGCACTACTTATCACTATCATCCTGAACAACTAGAATATAAAGACTTTCTTGATGATGTCTTTCAATTTTTTAAAGAATTTTTTAAAGAATTCTTTAATTGGCTATCATGGAATTTTAATTATGGTTACAGCAAGAATATAAGCAACAAATTTCATTGCAAGGATCACGATAACTTAATCCCGGAGGAGAAGGCCACATTTCGAGCAAAAATATTAGGACATGTATTCTCACAAGATGGTGATTCAGGGCCATTTAACTAAAATGTTTTGACATTTTCGAACAGAAAAATGTTGCCAAAATTCCCTTTAAGTACCCACCACCGAAAGTTGCTGCGCGCCTTACGGAGGCGAGCCCCCTTTCTGGATCTACAACTGCAGCCATGTTCATAGCCAAACGTCGAAACAACCCCATGTTCTCCGCACTATTCCCTCTATCCGTCAATGCATAATCCTCTTCAAAAATCACATCAGCTACCCAATGGCATTTGTTTTCTATGCTCCAGTGCTGTCGGGTCCATTTAGCAAAATCTTTGGCAGATGCTCGACGACTCGAAATATATAGCCGTCTAAATACCTCATTGGCAGTAGATCCAAGTTTTTGCCTCGTGGACCTTACTTCGATGAGACAGACTAAGTTTTTCCATTTGCCCGCATTTGGCAACCAGTCCAGGTCCTCGACGACTCGTACTTCTCGAATGTCGATTCGACCATGGCCTTTATCTACTTCCTGGTGAAACGAATGGGGGACTTCCTCCCATTCGACTGCGTGAGCTTGATCAAAAAAATTCTCCATTTCAGCGCACAGCGTTGGCTGGTTGTCCTTAACAGCCAGCAGATAATCTGCCTTCGCATCAACGATTTGTTCTGCCGATTCGGCTACGGTGAAATGTGCATCTCCTGAAATAATCGCCCCCTCTACATTCACTTGCTCCAAAATGATTGGTAACGTGCTCTTTTCGACTGTTTTATTTGGGACCTTTTCCACGGCAAGACATAATCGATCCTCCGCTGCGAATAGCTCCACTACGTGTGTGACACCGCCTAGGAAATTTGCGCCTTTCATCCGTTTACCATCGATCGCCAATAGCTGATCGCGCAATGAAGCAGGAATTTTGCTGAACCATTTTTGCAAGTAGTGCTTGAGCGCACCAGGGGGTGTTTTCACTAAAAACCACCAGAGCGCTCCATGGGAAGGTGCTGAGAGCTCCTCACCTAGCAGAGAAGAAAACCACTCCTCCTGCAGAGAAACATATTCAGCGATTTCCTCAATCGTATTGCATCCACAAAAGAATCCGCAGAGAATAACAAGAGTCAAATACCAAACTGGATATAAGACACGTTTTTGATTACGTCGATAATCAGGGAAATCTGCAAACTCTCCCTTGACGGTTTCCGCGAATACACGGGCATCAAAATTCTTACTAGCTTCTAGGATTGTGGCGTCGATTGGCTTACGGCGTGACATAATAGGTCCTCCAAATTTGAGGAATTTATTATGCCATCTTAGCTGATCTGGTATCAAAAATTTTTAGTTAAATGGCCCTGGATGGTGATTATAAAATATCCAAGGTTACAGTCAAACTAAAAGGTGCAAAGGCTCCCTACATGTTCAAGCTTTTATCCAAATCCATTCAAAAGTTCTACTCTTCATCTATTAGTAAAGTTTTCTCTAAGAGCCAACAAAAAGAGTTCGTCGATGCGATAACAATTGTTTCTGATCAAAAAAAATCTTCTCAAAATCTCACTTCTATCCAAAATGGAGGATATGGATTTATATCGACAGGATGGTTCAGCTATCGTGACGATTATACTCGTTCCGCCCATGCCATTGCCGTAGGATTTTACAATGGATATATGATGATAGGGAATACTGGAGAGAAAGCTAACAAGTTTGGCACTTTAAAAATATTTAAAATTGATCCCAAATTGATGACACAAAAGTTAATGGCCTGTATTCAAAAACAAGATGAAATTTCAATCGCATCTGAGTTTTTTTATGAGGAACTACCGAAGATTCTAAACCCTTCTGGAGAAAAACAAGAAATCACAAACGGTGATCTGGACAATATGATTAAAACGCTGCTCCCTTATGCCGTGGTCGGAAATTGTTCTTATGAATCTGCAAAAACAACTCTTGTTTTTGCAGGAATGATGTCATTCCTTTCAAATAACAATCTTATTACTGATGATGTGGTTAAAGAGATCAGGTCAATCTTTAACTACGTTGCTTTGGGCCGTCTTACAACGTACTGTGAAACATATTACGACAGCACTACTGGACAACCCAAAAAGGAAATGGAAAAACTCGCTTTACCTCCATCATTCTTTGATAGCTTAAGTGGGAATATTTTTCAGATTGCGTTATCCGTTCAGAAGGATGACATGAATTTCCAATTACTAAATCATTGGTGCAATGATTACCAGAAATTGCTCCCGGCTGAATCTCTTGATTGGATTCAGAGAGCGATCAATAATGATTTTAACGACGGAGCAAATCCCCCTGATATCGAGAATGAATGTGAGCAAGCTGCGCTGCCCCCCAAAAACTGGACACTGGAATAAGAAATTAAATCGAGTGTAAAGTTTTTCTCTAAAAAAACAAAAAGGAGAAAAACATTATGGCTAAACGAATCTCGCACCAAGCCAGTTTTAAAGGCAGGGTAGCGCTTGAGGCATTAAAGGAAGACAAGACACTATCAGACTTGGCCCAACAATTCAAAATACATCCAGCACAAATCACCAAATGGAAAAGTCAAGCAGTTCAAGGCATCTCGCGGCTGTTTGAAGATAGGCGTAAAAAAAAATCGGCCCCAGATATAGACATTGAGGCGCTTTATGCCCAAATAGGCAGGCTTCAGTCTCAGCTCGAATTTTTGAAAAAAAAAACCGGGGTTGACAACTCTTGAGAAACGCAGGTTGATTGAACCTGAACATCCCATGTTATCTGTCGAGGCTCAATGTGAAGCGTTGGGCCTCCCTCGATCTAGTTATTACTATGCTCCTATAGTAGAGTCAGAGGAAACCCTTGCTCTTATGCAGAAAATAGAAGAATTGCATTATGCGCAACCCGAATATGGTTATAGAAAAATACATGCCGATTTAAGGCGTGAGGGATTTAACGTGAATGAAAAAAGGATTGAGAGGTTATGGAGAAAAATGGGGTTTTTATCTGTTCTTCCCAGAAAAAACCTCAGCAAACCCTCCGCATCACACCCGCACTATCCCTATTTATTAAATGGTTTGTGGATTGGAACTCCTAACCAGGTTTTCAGTGCCGATATAACATTTCTCCCATTGGCTAACGGTTTTGTCTATCTGATTACAGTGACCGATTGGTTTAGCAGATACGTGCTTGCTCAGGAGCTCTCGAACACTATAACTGTGGATTTTTGTCTTGCAGCACTAGAAATAGCCTTACAGAAAACGTGTCCAGAATATTTTAACACGGATCAAGGGTCTCAATTTACAAGCACCGCGTTTCTAGAATTATTGCGGCAACGGGGTATCAAGATCAGCATGGACGGCAAGGGCAGGTGCATTGACAACGTCTATCAAGAGAGAGGTTGGTGGTCTCTGAAATACGAAAAAATATATTTACATCGTTATGAAACAGTAAGAGCACTGCGTGCTGGGGTTGATGAGTATATCGAGCATTTCAATTGCAGTAGACCGCATCAGGCCTTATTGTATGCGACACCCAATGAAATTTATCATGGAATCAAACCCAAATATTCAAAAGGAGAGTACAAAGGATTCGAAGTCAAAAAAGCAAAAAAATGAAAGTTGAAAATCCAAGAACGTTTGTGTACGTATATGCCAAGCATTCCGAGGGCTTTTCAAGAGGCCTGTCCGGCTTATTTGGGAAAGGCTTGTCGGGGGACTACCGTCCCCCCTGCTCCCGCCTTCGGCGGATGGGGCCCCTACCCCATCCACCTCAGTTTGGGCATTATAAGGTCTGTTTTTCAGAATAAGAGGAGGGTCGGGGCTTCGCCCCCGCACCCCCGAAAACAGGAAAGTTCTCACTGGAGAAAAAAGAAGAAAAGAAAAAAAGAGATTGTAGGAAATATAACCTTAGCCCAAGTTCGCGGCTTTCCCAGAGGAGCTATGCAAATTCGTCACTACATCTTGAATTAAACGAGTGTTTTATGACCTCTGAGAATTGAAGACGATAATCCCAGCGCCCTGTAAATCTCTATTTGCTCGCCTTCTGCCTTTGTAGTGCTGCGGTGGTAGAGCACCCTGCCTTCTGTTGTCTTGGCCCGCACAGTTACTCGGACTCGAGTAATCATGATATTACGTATTGTCTGCCACAAATAGTTTATCCCTTTTCGAATTAATTGGTGCCTGCAGTGTTGGATTAGATGGTAGGCAAGTATGGTGATCCATAAATGCCCGTCCACTCGATGTTCCTTCTGGTGATAGACTGGACGCAATCCTAATGAGGATTTCATAAATCGAAACGCATCCTCAACGCTTCTGAGAACATTATACAATTGCCATAACTCTTTTGCTTCCAAATCGGTTCGATTTGTTCTCAGAAAATAGGAGCCAGTGAGCTTTTCTTGCATTTTTTCTTCGATCACCTTCCATTCCACAGCAATTGTGGTGAGCCCATCTTCTGAAGGAATTGCATTGACTTCATAGCATCCTGAAATTCTCTTATGCTTTTCCTTGAGCCGACCTACCCGTTCAAGCACTTTGTTATGCTTCTTGCGCCCTTTAGGTTTGGAAAGACCATTCGCAAGTTTTTGTAGATCATCTTCAAATCGTTTTCTAAATTTTTTCTTCATCCCTGAGGCGACCGCTGCTTTTGCTTCAGATTCGCAATAGAGCCAATTTTCCTCATTACCATCCTGACTGATCAAGGCAGCTTTTACTAGGTCATGCTGATCACCTACTGAGACTAATTGTCCTTCAAATTCAACAACGGGAGGATCTTGTCTTGCTGAGACAACATACGTATATCTATTCTTGCGTAACCAGGTCAGATTCTCTTCGGTAGCAATCCCTGCATCCAATACAATAGTTGGCTTGATTAGAGACGAGTGAATACTTAGGCTCGCGATCATTGTTTGTAGGGTTTGGGGCTCTGAAGCATTTCCTGCAAGTAATGAGGTTTTGATGAGAAATCCGTGCTCATTCATGACTAGCCCTATAGTAATGAGAGGGCAATCATTTCGTTTTTCTTTCGAAAGACCATAGGCAGCTTTTGGATTTGCCTCAGCCCGCCCTTCTGTATACGTATTGGTTAAATCGTAGAGAGCTATTGTACTTTTGTATCCATGAAATTGCTGTTCGATGGTTTCTAAAGCTGTTTCCAACCCGTCTTTATGAGACAGCAACGTATCGCTGATTTTATAGAGCTTGTGCAAAGTAGTTTTTGTAAAGTCGAAATCAAGTAATTCGCCAAGACCACTGCTAGTGCATAGCCACCGATAAGCTTCCCTTTCGCTGCTTGGGTGTACAGCCCTGGCAACGATCGATCCCAAGGCAATTGCGGCATCTGTTTTTGAAAGGCCTAGTTTTTGCAGCTGTTCCGGCAGTTTGAGTTGATTTCCCATCTGAAGTAAGAGATGTTCCGCACCAACAGACCGTGGTTCAGTCTGTTCAATTGAATGAACGTCGATATTGACAAATTCAGGTAGTAGATCTTGTTTTAGTTGTTCCGCGTTGTCTCCTGGGTCGGACAAACGACGCACAATCTGCGAGGTGTAAGATTGGGCTAGCTTTTGAATCTCTTCTGGATAAGCGAATAACGATTGCGCACTTGTAAGAATATCTTCAATGCATTGAGCGAGAAGTGCATGCTGTTCTTCTGGGAGGTTGATTTCGGCTCCCATGTATAGAAGCGCGCGTTGGCGCGGGCCTCTATCAGTCCTCACGGATTCAACCAAGTGAAAAGCAGAGTAGGTTTTTCCGCTCTTACGGTCTGTCTTGAGGGTTTTCCTTATATACATGCCCTCAGATCTTACCGATGGATCGAATTTATTTAAACATGAAATAATTATTTTACAAATTTTCAGTCACTACAAATTCGCAAAAACAGCAAAGCACTAAAAATAAGGGACTTACGAAAGCAAAGGTTGATTTTAATGTTGTTGATTATGAGGGACTTAGGTCAGCTCTCTCGGGCGAACTTGGGTTAGAATAATATGCAGCGAATATGAGCTGCAGAATGGCTTATAGAGAAAGACTTAACACAGAGAGTTACTTATTCCCCTCGATTTTCTGTCCAACTTTTTGTCGGCAGCGCAAGCCGACTTTTAAAATTTCGGATGCTTTTGCCTCTTGTTTCTCTTCTCTATAATTATGGCGAGCAAATCGTGGGGATCATCTCCTCATCGTTAGTGATGGATCCTTTATAGACAATCCCCTTGAGGGGATCCAAGGTCACGATTTGCCCATTCCCGAGTTTGACACCTGATTTTTATAACAGCTCTAAAATCAACATGTTACAAAAAATAAAATCCCGTGTACCACTACATTTGTGTGCAATCGATGCGTTTTTCTTCAGGCATGCCTCTCTGCACACTTCAGCAATTTTGGAGGGATTGGAGCCCCAATTGCTTTAAACAGCTGCGCAGCATTTCCCTTGATATCGTTACGTACCCAGACGCAAGTATTTTTTACTGTCACCGGAATTGCCCGAACTTCCGCCAACTCTCTCATTGCCTCAACTACAGTCAAAGGGCGTGCTTTAATTGTTCCTTCTTGAATCGCAATGTTCTCCAGAATAACACCCTTTTCGCGAAGTAATTTAGTCATTTGTGCTTCGCAAAAATAGGCTAAAAAACACAGGGTGAGATGCCCCTTAATGCGTTGATCTGTCCAGTGATGCACCGGGCGAGCCCTGAGTGTTCCCTTAATTTCACCGAATGCATCTTCCACTATCCACAAATG
The DNA here is from genome assembly GCA_963718565.1 of uncultured Verrucomicrobiae bacterium. Classification (GTDB taxonomy): domain Bacteria; phylum Chlamydiota; class Chlamydiia; order Chlamydiales; family Rhabdochlamydiaceae; genus CAJCIW01. The sequence continues at coordinate 377,653 of OY970364.1, read as the reverse complement.
CTTGTAAGCCATGATAATGTCGGCCGAACTCATTCGATCGACAGGAACGTTGGTAATCAGCCCAAAAAATCCATCTTTCCGTGATTCTCTGGCAATCACAGCTTCGTCAAGTTTGGGTTCCCCTCTTTTTAACCCCGTCACGTATTTGCGATAGTTTGTGTTGGATACAAAATTTTTCGGAGTGGGCTTTTTGGTTAATTTCTTCCTGATCTTTGACAAAATATCTTCTCGGGTCTCTCTATCGCGCTCAGCGCGTTTTTTTGACCATGTGATAATGCAACGATCTTCTTTATGAGTGGTTTCATAGCATTCCAATTCATCATTCATTTTTGTAAAACGGCTGCGATCGTAAAACTCATCATGACGCTGCTTAATCACTCCTAATTTCATCCCGACAATGAATTCACCTTTTTCTTCATTCCCGCAGTGGGCGCGGATATGCTCTAAATTTTTTGCGGAAAAAAGTCCGCGATCGGCCACGAAAATAAAGCGCCGTATTTTGAATTTCTCGCGCATGCGCTTGACGATATCAACGAGAGTGGCTCCTTCAAACGTATTCTCAGGGTAGACTTCAAATCCCAGAGGAATGCCGTCGGTATTCACAAGCAAACCCAGCACAACTTGTGTGCAGTCACTGCGCATCTCTTTGGAATATCCAAAGCGACATAATTCCCCAAGATTCTCTCTGGTGCTCTCAAATCGCAACGTGGTGAGATCGTAGAGCACCACGTCAACAGATATATTCAAAAGGTCACGGTCATGCCAGTATAAATCGAGCTCGATTTGTTCTTGATGCTGACTAAGCAAATCCAGGGTCCGATAAAGGTGATGCAGCTCATCCTTGCCGGAAAGGATTTCTGGGTATAATTTGTCTTGCCAATGCTCGAAAATCTTCAATTTCGAACCCGGCTCAAGAAAACGACATACGATCATAGTAAAGACAATGCGTTCGAAATCGAACTGCAGTTGAGGATGCTGTGCGGCAATCTTTGCGAGAAGCGGCTGGATGCCAAAACGAGCAAAAATGTGCTGTAGTATCAGTAATGGTCCCAGAATATAGGTGTCCTCGATCTCCAAGGACTTAGCTGCATCCAGAGCGGTGAGCACATCTTTATGCCGGCCGATAGCTGATATGAGATCATCGAGTCGATCTTCTCCCACTTTACCCAGAGACAACAAAATACGCTGCTTCACCCTACCTTGATCCCGGTAAGATTCTACGAGATGGTAGTAGCTCTATCCTTTTCTATTGGTAGTGGTTCTGATAAACATGACATATTGCATACCATGTACATTTCATTTTTTGCAAATTTTCATTTGAAAATTTGCAACCATGTGTACACTACGTTTTTCGCTTTTTTGAGGTGTCTCTCATAGACAAAATAGTCTCAAAAATAGCCTTCAGGTGTCAAACTCGGGATTTATTACAACTGCTAATTGATAGAGCTCTTCGATTGGCTTACTCTTTTCTATAAGAGAAATGAGATACTCTTCTACACTTTGCTGGCTTTCCATGACACAATTCCCATATCCCCAAGGGCTCTGAAACTCGATTTCATAATAAGTATTTCCATTTTGCTGAACTAGGTGTTTGAGAGACAACATTCCATCCATAATACTTTTCGAAATCTTGGGTATTATTTAAAGAAATCATAAAATTTTATTACTAAAAATATATTATTTTATAAATCAGTTTTTTAAATATATCTGTGATTATATGAAAAAAACAAATATAAATTTAAGAATTTTTTATTTATTTTAATTATGTTTCAGAAACAACCTTAGTTTATGAGAATAAGAGACTTATTATAAAGAAAGCAAGCGCCTCTTAGAAGCAATAAGATGTTGATAATCAGTCATTTATTCATTTCTATACCCTCAAATAAAAAAATGTTTATAATAATTAAGAATTATTATATAATTCATCTATAAAGCAATATAAAATAGGCATACTATGATAACTATAATCCCCACAGGCACTACTTGTAACTATCATCCTGAACAACTAGAATATAAAGACTTTCTTGATGATGTCTTTCAATTTTTTAAAGAATCCTCTAATTGGCTATCATGGAATTTTAATCATGGTTACAGCAAGAATGTAAGCAACAAATTTCATTGCGATGATAGGGAATACTGGACAGAAAGCTAGCAAGTTTGGCACTTTAAAAATATTTAAAATTGATCCCAAATTGATGACACAAAAGTTAATGGCCTGTATTCAAAAACAAGATGAAATTTCAATCGCATCTGAGTTTTTTTATGAGGAACTACCGAAGATTCTAAACCCTTCTGGAGAAAAACAAGAAATCACAAACGGTGATCTGGACAATATGATTAAAATGCTGCTCCCTTATGCCGTGGTCGGAAATTGTTCTTATGAATCTGCAAAAACAACTCTTGTTTTTGCAGGAATGATGTCATTCCTTTCAAATAACAATCTTATTACTGATGATGTGGTTAAAGAGATCAGGTCAATCTTTAACTACGTTGCTTTGGGCCGTCTTACAACGTACTGTGAAACATATTACGACAGCACTACTGGACAACCCAAAAAGGAAATGGAAAAACTCGCTTTACCTCCATCATTCTTTGATAGCTTAAGTGGGAATATTTTTCAGATTGCGTTATCCGTTCAGAAGGATGACATGAATTTCCAATTACTAAATCATTGGTGCAATGATTACCAGAAATTGCTCCCGGCTGAATCTCTTGATCGGATTCAGAGAGCGATCAATAATGATTTTAACGACGAAGCAAATCCCCCTGATATCGAGAATGAATGTGAGCAAGCCGACTTTTAAAATTTCGGATGCTTTTGCCTCTTGTTTCTCTTCTCTATAATTATGGCGAGCAAATCGTGGGGATCATCTCCTCATCGTTAGTGATGGATCCTTTATAGACAATCCCCTTGAGGGGATCCAAGGTCACGATTTGCCCATTAGTGAGAAGGGTCATCGCTCCATCAGCACGGGTAAGAATCGGGATATCGAGCATTTTTGCCACTTGAAGAGCAAATTCCTCTGAAGCGATGTCTTCAGGGTGGTTTTGCAAAACAATCCCTAAGGCATGCTTTAACAAAGGAAGATAAGAATCGTTACAGCGCGAGATTACGATAATCCTATCGCGCATCTCGTCATGGCGTTTTTCATCGGACGCATGCAACAAAGTCACCTTTCCATGAATTCTGCGGCCGGGTCGCGAGTGTCCACGTACAAGGACATCGCCGATACTTTCTACGAGCATCATGTTGGTCGTCCCGCTAATGCCAAAAGGGGCCCCAGCAGTAATGACCACGAGGTCGCCATAGCGCACGATTCCTTGCTTTAAGGCAAAACAGCTCGTAATGGTGACAGCCTCCTGAACATTTTTGGCCGGCGTAGGATCTACAGGAATCACTCCCCAATTCAAGGCCATCTGGTGATAAATTTTACGGTGGGGAGTTAAAACAACAATAGGCATTTCAGGACGAAAGCGCGAGACAACTCTTGCTGTAAACCCGCTATCGGTAAAACAAAAGATCCCTTTGGCCTGGGCACTATAGGCAGTTCGGACAGAGGCTAACGCGACAGAATTAGAGACATCATTGAAATCGATCCGCGAGTCGCGATTAAAAAAATCGCGATAATTGAAGTCCTTTTCCGCTTCTTCAACAATGCTCTTCATCATTTGCACAGTCTCGATAGGATATTGACCTACAGCTGTTTCCCCTGAGAGCATCACTGCGGAAGTGCTGTCGTAGATCGCATTGGCGACATCGGAAACCTCAGCGCGCGTTGGACGTGGATTTTTAATCATCGACTCAAGCATCTGTGTCGCTGTAATCACAGGCTTCCCCGCTTGGTAACACCTGCGGATCATCATTTTTTGCAGCTTGGGAACTTCTTTCAGAGGCAACTCTACTCCTAAATCCCCTCTTGCGACCATGATCCCATCGGAAACTTGGAGAATCCCCTCAAAATTCTGAACTCCTAAACTGTTTTCTATTTTTGAGATGACGATAATTTCTGATTTTTTTTGTTGAACAAGAAGGCTTTTGATTTCGAGAACGTGATCCGGGGACCGGATAAAAGATGCCGCAATGATATCGATATCGTGTTTACAGCCAAATGCGATATCTGAGATATCTTGCGGGGTCATTGCAGGCAGAGCAATATCGACCCCTAGAACATTGATCCCTTTATGGTCCTTAATCCAGCCGGGGTTTTCGACTTCTACAACGACCCCGTCTTTGCGTTTTTCGATAACATGGGTGATGATGTAACCATCATCGATGAGCACCCGCGTGCCCACGTCCAAAGAGTCGATGACGATAGGAGGAGTCACTTGGATTTTATTCTCATCGCCCAAGACCTCCTCTTTCACGAGGAGCAGATGCTGGCCTGCTGTGACTGGAAACTGATCATTTTTAACTTTGCCAATTCGGATCTCTGGACCTTTCGTATCGAGCATAATCGCTAGAGGAACTTTCTTTTCTTCGCGGGCTTTTTTTAACATCTCGATTGTTTTCAGATGATCGTCTTGCGTCCCATGGCTGAAATTAAGCCTGGCGACATTCATTCCCGCATGGATGAGCTGTACAATTTTTTCATAAGTTCCAACGGAGGGCCCGATCGTACAAATAATTTTTGTTCTCGTCTGCATGAAGCGATGTTTTTTAAAGTGCTTGATTTTCCCACATAGTAAAACGAATCTGGCAAATTTGCAATCACTGGAAGTAAAGGGAGCCATTCTCGATGAAGAATTTTCCTAGCGGAAAATTTTCATCGGGAAAGTAAATTACCCCATTTTCTCTTGTTAATTAAGCGCAATAGATATATAAGCAAATCTTGAGTTTCAAGCCTGTGTTCGTGAAAAATAGGAGGTGTAAGATGAAAAACCAATCAAGATTATTTCTAGGAATCATGTGCCTATTGTTTTTCCTAGGAACCGCCTATGCAGAGAACATCAATTGCAAATGTCCCTGCCGACCTAAACCCCCTAACAGCTGGGTTTAAAAATTGAAAGTTGCTATGTGCTTGAAGGCATAGTGCGCTATAGCAATCTGATGGTAATGATTTATAAAATCTCCGCGACTTCGCGGCTCTGCGTCTTTGCGTTAATCTCCTGCCGGCTGTGTTCGCACAGTCGTTACAGGGAGGCTAAAAAAACTAATTTTTGAAGTTTCTTCAGTATAGCCTCTATTGCTGGAGCTGGATCCACTTCCATTCGCTTTCAATAATCGTCTCTAGATCCGAATGCTTTGCCTCCCAGCCCAATAGTTTTTTAGCGCGCTCATCATCCGCCGTTAAAAAGGGAGGGTCCCCTGCACGGCGAGGAGCCTCTTTCACTGGAATGATTTGCTTTGTGACTGATCGCGCGACTGCCACAACTTCTTTAACCGAAGATCCTTTCCCAGTGCCGACATTGATGATGGCGCTGGGATTAGCCTTGAGCAAATATTGCAATGCTTTAACATGAGCATCTGCAAGATCAACGACGTGAATGTAATCGCGAATCGCCGTTCCATCAGGTGTCGGATAGTCGCTTCCAAAAATCTGTAATTCTTCTCTTTTCTTGCTAGCCACTTGAAGGATGATAGGGATCAGATTCTGTGGAGAAGATCCCCTCTCTCCGCATTGGGATTGGAGATCCGCACCTGCCACATTGAAATAACGCAGAATCACATATTGCAAACCATAGGCTTGATTAAAATCTTGAATCATCTTTTCCACCATCCATTTTGAGGTTCCATAAGGATTGATGGGTTGACATGCGTCTGTCTCTTTGATCGGACAAAATTTTGAGACTTGACCATACAATGTCGCAGTACTTGAAAGAATCACCTTGTTCACTCCTTTTTCCCGCATGGCATCGAGTAAAATCGCAGAGCCGCAAACGTTGTTAAGATAATATTTGGCAGGATCCTTCCCAGATTCCCCTACCGATTTGAACCCTGCAAAATGGATGACAGCAATAGGATGGTACTTATCGATGACTTGATAGAGTTTTTTTCGATCCGAAATGTCCCCAATTTCTAAAACCCCCCATTTGACAGCTTGGGCATGACCATGCGATAAATTATCATAAACAATGGGGAAATAGCTTGCTTCCTTTAAGGCCTTGCAAGTCTGCGTCCCAATATACCCTGCCCCGCCGGTCACAAGAACAGCTTGGGAAATCTCTTTTCCCCATCCGGGTAAAAAGTTAAAAATCAAGATGACAACAAGAAAAAGTCTAGCAACCATATTGCATAGTGACTAAGAAATTCAAAAAGTAGAAAATATACCGAAATGAACTCAAGATTTGGTTTTTGGCTACGTCGGGCAGCCGCTGTATTTGAGCCCGCCTGCATCGCACAACTTATTCAAGTTGTGCTGCTTCGGCGCCGCATACACTGGCTCAAATTCAGGGCGCCTCCTTGCCAAATTCCCAAATCTTGAATTCATTTCGGTATAACTTCTTGTAATTGTACTTAAATCTTGTCCTAATGTCGAAAAATTTGATGCAAGAACCGCAAATCATTTTAAAAAAAGTCAAGGTCCACAATCTAAAAGATGTCGACCTGACTTTAAACCACAACCAATTGATCGTCTTTACCGGAGTCTCCGGCTCGGGAAAGTCATCGCTTGCATTCGACACCATCTACGTGGAAGGTCAGCGGCGCTATATTGAATCATTGTCCACGTATGCCCGCAGGCATCTTGGAGATTTTGCCAAGCCGGATGCAGAGCTAATCAGTGGAATCTCTCCCACCATTGCCATCGAACAAAAGACAGCTGGCAGAAATCCGCGATCGACAGTGGGAACAGTGACAGGAATTTACGACTTTATGCGCGTGCTCTTTGCGCGGGTCGGCATCGCCCACTGTCCAATTAGCGGCGAGGTCGTCACTCCTCAAAGCGCTGAGCATATCTTACGCACGATCCGTGAAATGCCGCAAGGAGCGCGCCTCATTCTTCTAGCCCCGTTTGCCAAAAACAAAAAAGGCGAATTTAAAGAGGATTTTGCCGAACTTGTCCGCAAAGGTTTTACACGAGTCCGCCTCGATGGAAAAGTGGTTGATTTAAGTGAAGAGATTAAAATGGATGGGAAAGTTGCCCATGATATCGATATCGTTATCGATAGATTGACCTTGGGGCCAGAAAATGACAGCCGTTTGGCAGAGAGTTTAACCCAAGCCCTTGAGGTAGGTCAGGGACTCATGAGCGTTTTAGAAATGGATAGTGGCCAAGAAACCTTATTTTCCCAGCATGCTTATTCCCCTAAATCTCATCTTTCATACGGCCCTTTGAGTCCTGCCGATTTTTCTTTTAATCATCCTTCCGGAATGTGCCTGACTTGTCAGGGGCTCGGAATCGTTCAGGAATTCGATATCGCAAAGATCATCGATCCTGAACTCTCCATCGCTGAAGATTGTTGTTCCATTGCGAGCTCTTACAAGACAGTGCGCTATGGGAATATCTATAATAATTTGGCAAAAATCTATGGATTCGATGTGAAGATGCCTTGGAAGAAACTTTCCGAAAAAGCCCAACATGTTTTCCTCTACGGGACAGAAAAAAAATGGACGGAAATGCGCTTTGTCCATCCCATTAAAAAGAGTCGATGGACGGAATACGTCCAATGGCGCGGAGTTCTCTTTGAGGCCAAAGAGCGTTTCCATCAAGCGCACAGCGATTTGTACCGCACCAAAATGAAAGAGTTCATGCATGAATCGATCTGCTCCGACTGCTCGGGAGCCAAGATCCGTCCTTATCCCGCAGCAGCAACTGTCGGTGGAAAAAGGATTGCACACATTACCGCAATGTCCATCGATGATGCCCTTCAATTTTTTCAAACACTCAAACTGACGAAAAATGAAACAACAATTGCAGAAGAGCTCCTTAAAGAAATCGTCCAACGCCTTCTCTTTCTCACAGGGGTAGGCCTGCACTATCTCAGCCTAGAGCGTACTGCACCTACGCTATCTGGCGGCGAGTCCCAGCGCGTCCGGCTGGCATCGCAAATCGGATCGGGACTTGTCGGCGCGACCTATGTTCTCGACGAGCCTTCTATTGGATTACATCCCAGAGATAATGCCAAACTCCTGCAGACTTTAAAGAGTTTGCGCGATCAAGGAAATACCGTGATCGTCGTCGAACATGATGAAGAAACTATCCGTGCTGCAGATACCATTATCGATGTGGGGCCTTTAGCTGGACAGTTTGGCGGCAAAGTCATTGTGCAAGGCAGTCTGCAAGAACTTCTCTCTTCTCCAGATTCTCTCACAGGGGCTTATCTCTCAGGGAAAAAACAGATTTCTATCCCTAAACGGCGCTCATTTGCCCATACTCTGACGATTGAAAAAGCCTCTCATCACAACCTAAAAGGGATTAGCGTCGAAATCCCACTGAAACTGTTTGTCGCTATCACCGGAGTTTCTGGATCTGGCAAATCTTCACTAATCAGCGACACGCTCTATCCGATTCTTTCCAACCATTTGCACAATTCTCAGCTTCCTGTGGGCAAATATAAAGCGGTTCATGGACTTAATCAGATCGATAAAGTGATCGCCATCGACCAAACCCCTATCGGCCGTACGCCGCGCTCCAATCCCGCAACTTTCATCAAACTCTTTGACGATATCCGAGATCTATTCAGTCAACTTCCTGAAAGTGTTGCCTCAGGCTATAAAGCGGGCCGCTTCAGCTTCAATGTCAAAGACGGTTCCTGCCCGCATTGCTCTGGAATGGGGATGATCAAAATTGACATGGACTTCATGGAAGATGAGTGGATCCCTTGCGAGCATTGTAAAGGACAGCGTTTTGACCCAAACACTCTTTCTATCCTTTATCGCGGCAAAAGCATTTACGAGGTTCTCGAAATGACCGTCAGCGAGGGCGTTCAGTTCTTTTCTGCAATCCCTCATCTTAAATCCAAGCTTGAGACTCTGATGGATGTTGGGCTAGACTACATTAAATTGGGACAGCCCTCTCCCACACTTTCGGGGGGCGAGGCGCAGCGCATCAAGCTTGCCAAAGAACTTTCCCGCCCCTCCAGCGGAAATACGATGTATATTCTCGATGAGCCGACGACGGGATTGCATTTTCACGACATCAAAAAATTGATTAATGTCTTGCAAAAACTGATTGAGCGAGGCAACACAGTTCTTGTGATTGAGCATCACATGGATCTTGTCAAATGTGCGGACTGGATCATCGATTTAGGGCCCGAAGGTGGAAAATTCGGTGGAGAACTCGTCGCTGCGGGAACTCCTGAAAACATTGCGAAAATGAAAACCCCAACTGGAGAAGCGCTAAAGCTGTTTTTACGATCCTCGCCTATCGCACCCATTGCAAAGCAGACTTCGCAACCTCGGCAACCTACTCAGCACATTACTGTAGAGGGCGCCGCGCAAAACAATTTAAAGGCAGTCGATGCCCACATCCCTCGTGGAAAAATCACTGTATGCACCGGCCCTTCCGGCTCGGGAAAATCTTCATTTGCCTTTGAAACTGTGTATTCTGAAGGACAACGCCGTTATATTGAATCGATGTCAGCCTATGCCCGCGGATTTGTCAAGCAGATGCCGAAGCCAAAAGTTGAGAATGTCGAAGGGCTTTCTCCCGCAATTGCTATCGAACAAAAAAGCCATGCCGGCAACCCGCGCAGCACCATCGGCACGATGACAGAAGCTTATGACTTTTTAAGAGTGCTTTACGCTCATCTCGGCACAGCCTACAGTCCTGACACCGGCAAAGAGATTCGTACAATGAGCAAAGACATTGTCCTTAAACGATTGCTTGAACTTCCCCATCGAACAAAATTACAGATTCTTTCTCCATTGGCCCTTAAACGCAATGAAAAATTTGAAGAACTCAAAGACAAGTTACAGCGCCAAGGTTTTCTGCGCATCCGCTTGAACAATGTCTATCACGAACTGGATCAAGAGATTCCTTTTGACAAACAACGCAAAAACGCATTATTCCTTGTCATCGATCGTTTGATCGTCTCCGCAGAACATAAGAAACGTCTCTTTGATGCGATCGATCAGGCCGCCACTCTTTCCGGAGGAACGCTTGTCGCTGCGCTGGAGGAGCAAGATCTCTTTTTCAATCTTTCTTTTGCAGATCCCAGTACGGGAAAATCTTATCCGCCGATCACGCCGCATACTTTCTCTTTTAATACGGAGCAAGGAATGTGTCTCGATTGCCAAGGACTCGGCTTTCAGTACGGGGCCGATCTCACACGCCATTCAGAAATGATGAAAATGAGTTCCCTCAACCTTCTACGTTTGCTCTGGAAAGAGAACGTGACCAAAGAGACCCTTGCTGTTTTTCTCGAGTTTCTCAAAAAAACGAAGATCGAACCTAAAGCTCCCCTTTCGGAATTGACAACAGACCAATTGCAGCTGCTCTTGTCTGGGCCCAAAGAAGATAAAGAAGTCAAGCATCAGGGCGTTCTTTTTAAATGGCGTGGATTTAATCCTGTTCTGGCTATGCTGGCCAAAAGTTCTGATCCTGAAATCCGCGAGCCTCTGCTTCCCTTGCTCGACCAAACTCCATGCCTTTCCTGCCAAGGAACACGGCTCAATCCCCTCGCCCGCAATGTCAGAATTCACAATGTGTCACTTGTGGACCTTTGCCGCTTGCCCATCGACGCAGCATTCGCATTCATCGAAAACATCACGCTTTCCGATGATGACCAGATGTTCCTCGAAGAGACTTTAAGGCAATTGAAATCACGCCTTCATTTTCTTCGCGCAATTGGCCTGGGATACCTTGCATTAGAGCGCAGCGCTCCAACACTCTCCGGCGGAGAATCTCAGCGGATTCGCCTTGCAAGGCAACTGGGCAGCGGCCTCACTGGCTGTCTTTATGTCCTCGATGAGCCGACGATTGGCCTTCATCCTCATGACAACGAACGCTTAAATCACTCTTTAACGCAGCTCTGCTCTCTCGGCAATACACTGTTGCTAGTCGAGCACGACCCGCTCACGATCAAACTCGCTGACTATATCCTCGATTTTGGGCCCATGGCTGGAAAACAGGGAGGAAAAATCATTGCATCGGGAACCTTTGATGAGATCAAACGAAACCCCGACTCTTTGACGGGTCAATACTTAAGCGGCAAGAAAAAAATTCCCCTGCCTGCTTCTCGGCGCATATCTACAGAGTTCTATCGCATTCGCCATGCGACAATGCACAACCTTAAAAATGTCGATGTCGATATCCCCCTTCAAACCATCACGTGTATCACAGGCGTTTCTGGGTCAGGAAAATCGACCCTGCTCAACAACCTTCTGCAACCTGCTGTTGAAATCGCATTGCGCGGTAAAAGAGGGAGATCAAAAGGGGCTAAGGAAATCGTTTACGGCGGCGGACAATTTCTGGGAGCGGATGCCTTTGACAAACTCCTTGTTCTTGATCAAAGTCCTATCGGCCACACCATTCGAGCAGATGTCAGTACCTATATCGACTTACTCTCTGTTTTACGTTATTTCTTTGCCTCGCTACCCGAAGCTAAAGCACGCGGTTTGAGCCCTAAGAATTTTAGTTTCAATCATCGAAAAGGGATGTGCACGGCTTGCTGGGGGCTAGGAACGCGTCATATTTCTTTGCAATTTTTACCCCCGGTGAAGGTCGTTTGCGAATCCTGCCACGGTTTTCGGCTCAATCCATTAAGTCTAAAAGTCACGACCAAAGGCAAGCACCTCGGCCAGATCTTGCAGATGACAGCCGAAGAGGCTCTTTCTTTTTTGCCTCCGATCCCTAAGTCCGTGCGTATTTTGGAAACATTGATTTCGGTCGGACTCAGCTATCTCCAATTGGGCCAAGAAATCGCCACTCTTTCTGGCGGCGAAGCACAGAGAATAAGACTTTCCCGAGAACTTGCCAAACGTTCGACGGGCAATACTCTCTATTTATTCGATGAGCCCACTGTCGGGCTTCATACGGACGATATCGTGAAACTTCTTCTCATCTTCCAACGCTTGGTCGAAATGGGCAATACGGTCGTCATCATCGAGCATAACCTCGATGTGATCGCTGCTGCCGATTACATCATTGACATGGGTCCGGGTAGCGGAGAGCACGGAGGAAAAATCGTTGCATCCGGCACTCCGGAAGAAATCGCCCGAAATAAGAATTCATTAACAGCCCCCTATCTGCGCGAACAGTTGCAATTTCTGAAAGGTAAAGAGAGGCTGTGTTCGTACAGTCCGTTACAGGGAGGCTAAAAAAACCAGTTTTTGAAGTTTCTTCAGTATAGAAGCGGCAAAAAAATGCATCAAAAATGTACGTCCTTAAAAACTCATGGCAAAAGTTGAAGACCATTTGGATCCATGCCTGATTGAGATCGATAAATGCAAAGCCTGGCATGGATCCAAATGACATTCAGTGCTTGCCACAGGTCTCCGAGGAGGTATGAATTGAGCGGCTTGTAAAGTCAGAACAAAACGCCCAGACCCATTAATAAAACTTTCGCTTGATAACAGAGCGCCCTATATTTAGACTGCTCTGGCATGAACTCAAACAAATGCCTTTCTAAGATCCCTTCAGAACTGCACGCTGTTCCTTGGCTTCAGACAATCGTCGTCCTTGTTCAGGAGCAGAGCGAGGAAATAGTCTCTTTGAAGAAGACAGTGCAAGAACTCAAAGATGAAATCACACGTCTAACAAAAACGCCTAAAAGACCTAAATTCAGGCCAGGAGGAGGAAACCCCAAGGCGAGGAGCGGTGCGCTGCCGACAAAAAGTTGGACAGAAAATCGAGGGGAATAAGTAACTCTCTGTGTTAAGTCTTTCTCTATAAGCCATTCTGCAGCTCATATTCGCTGCATATTATTCTAAGGTTATATTTCCTACAATCTCTTTTTTTCTTTTCTTCTTTTTTCTCCAGTGAGAACTTTCCTGTTTTCGGGGGTGCGGGGGCGAAGCCCCGACCCTCCTCTTATTCTGAAAAACAGACCTTATAATGCCCAAACTGAGGTGGATGGGGTAGGGGCCCCATCCGCCGAAGGCGGGAGCAGGGGGGACGGTAGTCCCCCGACAAGCCTTTCCCAAATAAGCCGGACAGGCTTCTTGAAAAGCCCTCGGAATGCTTGGCATATACGTACACAAACGTTCTTGGATTTTCAACTTTCATTTTTTTGCTTTTTTGACTTCGAATCCTTTGTACTCTCCTTTTGAATATTTGGGTTTGATTCCATGATAAATTTCATTGGGTGTCGCATACAATAAGGCCTGATGCGGTCTACTGCAATTGAAATGCTCGATATACTCATCAACCCCAGCACGCAGTGCTCTTACTGTTTCATAACGATGTAAATATATTTTTTCGTATTTCAGAGACCACCAACCTCTCTCTTGATAGACGTTGTCAATGCACCTGCCCTTGCCGTCCATGCTGATCTTGATACCCCGTTGCCGCAATAATTCTAGAAACGCGGTGCTTGTAAATTGAGACCCTTGATCCGTGTTAAAATATTCTGGACACGTTTTCTGTAAGGCTATTTCTAGTGCTGCAAGACAAAAATCCACAGTTATAGTGTTCGAGAGCTCCTGAGCAAGCACGTATCTGCTAAACCAATCGGTCACTGTAATCAGATAGACAAAACCGTTAGCCAATGGGAGAAATGTTATATCGGCACTGAAAACCTGGTTAGGAGTTCCAATCCACAAACCATTTAATAAATAGGGATAGTGCGGGTGTGATGCGGAGGGTTTGCTGAGGTTTTTTCTGGGAAGAACAGATAAAAACCCCATTTTTCTCCATAACCTCTCAATCCTTTTTTCATTCACGTTAAATCCCTCACGCCTTAAATCGGCATGTATTTTTCTATAACCATATTCGGGTTGCGCATAATGCAATTCTTCTATTTTCTGCATAAGAGCAAGGGTTTCCTCTGACTCTACTATAGGAGCATAGTAATAACTAGATCGAGGGAGGCCCAACGCTTCACATTGAGCCTCGACAGATAACATGGGATGTTCAGGTTCAATCAACCTGCGTTTCTCAAGAGTTGTCAACCCCGGTTTTTTTTTTCAAAAATTCGAGCTGAGACTGAAGCCTGCCTATTTGGGCATAAAGCGCCTCAATGTCTATATCTGGGGCCGATTTTTTTTTACGCCTATCTTCAAACAGCCGCGAGATGCCTTGAACTGCTTGACTTTTCCATTTGGTGATTTGTGCTGGATGTATTTTGAATTGTTGGGCCAAGTCTGATAGTGTCTTGTCTTCCTTTAATGCCTCAAGCGCTACCCTGCCTTTAAAACTGGCTTGGTGCGAGATTCGTTTAGCCATAATGTTTTTCTCCTTTTTGTTTTTTTAGAGAAAAACTTTACACTCGATTTAATTTCTTATTCCAGTGTCCAGTTTTTGGGGGGCAGCGCACGGAGCTCCTGGTAATAATACTGGTAGGATCAACTCGACTACTGCAAGAGGAATGGTTCCACAGAAAGTACAACAGGAAGTGCGCATTGTAGCCACAGGAATCCCAAAAGGATCTCGCTTTAAGGGCTACCAGACCTATGTCGTTCAAGAACTAGAGACTGTGCCTAAGGACATAACCTATAAGCTCGAGGTCTGGCAATCTCCCGATGGTAGTATAGTGCGTGCATCAACACAAAAATGTATATTGCACGCATATAGGAGGTGAGTATTTTGCTTATTACACAACAGCCTCCAGCAAATCACGGAAAAACTTCCTGAGAATTTTACTCCAAGGTAAAGAGGGTTATGCGATCAATGAAGCATTCATATGGCATCTCTTCCAATGTGGCGTTAAGGATGATTGGCTCAACCGGCTTGAAGAACATATGGGGAAAAAGTACCGAAAAAAGAAGGGGCTTAACCAACTGCTGAATATGAGCAAGATATCCGAGGTGTGGCTAAACGAAGAAATATCTCTGGCACTACCAAAAGCGTAGAGGGCAGACAATTTCGAGACGGCCTATTGACGCTCAAGCAGACATGCGCCAGACTTGGCGTGAGCTTTTGGGAGTATTTGAGTCGGTGGTTTCGAGGGGATCCGATCGATTTAGCACAATTTGTTCATGAGCGTTATCAAACAGCCTCTCCGGCCACACCTTAACTGGTAGCACGTACATTAACTTCCTTGAAGACTCTGGCAAAAGTTGAAGACCATTTCGATCCGTGCCCAATCAAGATCGATAAGTGGTAAGTTTGGCATGGATCAAAATGGTCTTCAACTTTTGCCATGAGTTTTTAAGGACGTACTCTCTAAAGTCCAAATCCTGAATTCATTTCGGTATATATTCTTGAAACATATTCATTTTTAAATTAGAAGAAGGTTATAAATAAAAACAGAAATTATCTATTTAAGAGTCTAAAATGGTCAGGCAAAATGAACTGATCGACTATTTAAAGCAATGCGAGCTTTTTCATAACCTTTCTGAAGAAGAATTACACGTACTTCTTCCATTGATAAGAATCGCGAGTTACGACAAAGATGCATTTATCGTCAAAGAAGAGGAAAAAGGAGACGATTTATTCCTGATCGATCAAGGCAGCGTTGAGATCCTGAAAAAAGACAAAGAAACAGAAGCGCTCTATCGATTGGCAATTTTGCACCCCGGTGAATGGTTTGGGGAAATGGCTGTTTTAGGAACGAAAACTCGCATGACTTCTGCAAAGGCTTTAGAAAATACGGAAGTGATGATTTTAAATTTAAAAGACCTTGATCTTCTCATTGAGAAGTCTCCTTCCTTTTCTAAAATTTTAAAAAATATCGCCAGAAAAGCGGCTCAACGACTTGAAAAAGCTAATGAAGCTGCTGTCAGCTCCATTAAAGAAGAGCTCCGTGTCGCTAAAACTCATGATCAGATGAGTCGATTCATTATCCACTTCTTTATTCTTCTGACTTTTTTTGTGTATACTTTGAAGTTTTTTGAAGAGTATGGATCCTATTCACTGATTTCTCAGTTGCTTGTTTCTTCTTTCATCATCTTGTTTGGAATTTCTTGTGTTCTTATCGTCAAACGCAGCCACTTTCCTCGTGAATTTTATGGGCTTTCACTCAAACAATGGAAAAAAAATGTCTTGGAAGCAGTTCTTTTTACGATTCCCATTTTGATTTTTATGGTTGGACTTAAATGGTTCCTAATCAAAACGGTCCCCGAATTTAGCAAATTGTCTCTGTTTGAGTTCGGGAATAAATCTCACATCTTTTTGCACACAGCTTTTAATCATGTTTTTGGCAAACCGCAGAAACAAGTGAATTTTTGTCTGTTGCTGTTCTTCTACACTGCTTTAGTTCCCGTCCAAGAATTCATCGCTAGAGGCTGTTTGCAAAGTTCTTTGAGAAATTTCTTCACAGCACCTAATCGGGCGTTCTTAGCAGTAATCACTTCGAATCTTCTCTTTGGGCTTTTTCATGGTTTAAGATCGTTCAGTTTAGCTTTTTGTGCTTTTGGTTTAGGAGTCATTTGGGGATTGATCTACGAACGCCAACAAACAATTGTGGGTCCTTCTGTTTCCCACATGCTGGTTGGAATTTGGGCATTTGGAGTCCTCAACTACCAAAGTATTTTGATTTATTGAAGAGGGAATTGCAATTCCCTCTTGAACAAAAAGGAATCATTATGAGTCAAATGGTCTCAAAAAGACGAGCCAAAGCTTTGTCGGTTGCCCTCTTTCTTATCGGACTTGCGATCGTCGCTTATTTAAATGCCTGGTGGCCAGGAATTATGCTTGCCGTCGGGATTCCATTAGCCCTAAGACAATATCTCTTAGGCCGCCATTATGATATGGGAGTGACTTTATTTGTCTTCATCGGGGTGTTTGTGACGGTGCAGTTCAGTATCTCCTGGCAAATTCTTCTTCCTGTGCTCTTCGCGCTCGGAGGCATCTACATCCTCTTTCGCGAGTTTTTAGAAAGCAAAGAGGAACCTCTAGAAGAAGAGGAAGAAGATATCAACCAGGAAATTGAAGAAGACCAGCACAAATAATACATCTACTTTCTTGAGAGTACCGTCACATCATTGCTGCCTCTATTAACGACATAGATCCTATTGTTATCATGAGAAATGGCAATGAACGAAGGCCCTTTTCCCACAGGAACAATGGAGGTTTGCACACATGTCGCAAGATCAATCAACGAGAGGGTGTTATCATCGGAATTGGCCACAAAGGCGGTTTTTCCATCGGAACTGATGGCAATTGCTCGAGGAGACACTCCAACTGCGATCGGAGAATGAACGGAACGCGTGGAGAGGTCAATTGGGAAAACGCAATTCTCTTGGAGGTCGGCCACATAAGCCATGTTTCCATCAGGCGTCATTGCAATGGCCACGGGCGTACTGCCCACGGAAAGAGGGAGATGAGGAACTCCTTCCTTTAAGTCAATAGGCGTTACAGTGGCATCGCCAAGATTAACGACGTAGGCAAACCTCTCATCGGGGGTTATCGCCATCGTTGTGGGACTGTTGCCTGTAAAAATTGCTTTTCCACTCCTATTATTGGAAAGATCCAAAGGAATGAGATACCCATAGGTAGGATTGTGAGGATCGCTCTCTCCTTGATTGAGGACATAGCCGATGGGCTCTTTGGAAAGTATAGAAATGCAATTAGGAGCATACCCTAGAGGAAAAGTTGCACCGGGAATACCGGAAGCAAGAGAAATTGTGGTGATCGTACTATCCAGACTATTCACAACATACACGGTTTTCTCAAGAGATGAAATGGCGATAGAACAAGGGCACGTTCCTACGGAAACCGGATTGTGCGCAACACCCTGAGTAAGATCAATCGGTGTCACATCATTACCTCCAAAATTGGCGACATAAGCCCACTCATCATCCTCTGTGATGGCAATAGAAACAGGAAAATGGCCAATAGGAATAGAATGACTAATTACAAATTCTGATGGAATGTTTGCTTCAAGCCTGTTTAGGGACGGGTGGCAGTGAAAAATCAAAACAGTGATGGCAAGAGGCAGAAATTTCATATTCTCCTACATGTTGAAATTAATAATCGAGATGCATCGCTTTGCGAACTTCCTTTAAGGTGTGATTAGCAACAGTGTTGGCACGCTCCGTCCCTCTGCGTATAACGTCCATCACCATGGAAGGATCTTTGGCATATTCCTCTCGCCGTTTGCGAATCGGCTCAAGGAAAGCTTGAAGAACATCGAGCAGTCGTTTTTTAACAACGGAATCGCCAAGTCCCCCACGTTGATAATGCGCTTTCATTTCCTCTAGCGCAGCAGTGTCGGGATCGAACATATCCAAATAAGTAAACACGGGATTGCCCTCGACTTTCCCAGGATCTTCAACGCGCAGATGTCCTGGGTCTGTGTACATGCCTTTTACTTTCTTCGCCACCGCATCAGCGCTATCTCCGAGAAAGATGCAATTCCCAAGGGATTTGCTCATTTTTGCTTTACCATCGATCCCGGGAAGACGAGCCATCTTAGGAATCATCGCCTGAGCCTCAACGAGAACCTCTGTTTTATAAATGCGATTAAAATGACGGACAATTTCATTCGTCTGTTCGATCATCGGCAATTGATCTTCCCCCACAGGCACAATCTCTGCCTTGAAAGCAGAGATATCCGCAGCTTGGCTAACGGGATAGACCATAAACCCGGCGGGAACACTTTCGCCATAACCCTTTTGTACGATCTCTTGCTTCACAGTCGGATTGTGTTTCAGACGGTTCCACGTGACAAGGTTCAAATAATAAATAGTTAATTCAAAAAGTGCTGGGATCAGCGACTGGATAAAAACGGTCGTTTGAGCAGGGTCGATACCCACAGCGAGGTAATCAAGGGCAACCTGAAGGACGTTTTCACGGACTTTTTCGGGCTGTTCATAATTGTCCGTTAAAGCTTGGACATCGGCAATCATGACAAATTGATCGCAACTGTGTTGCAATTCCACGCGATTTTTCAGCGACCCAATATAATGCCCTAGATGCAATGGCCCGGAGGGACGATCACCGGTTAAAACAATCTTCTTCTGGGCTATCATTTCCTAGACCTGAGTTTTGCAATTCCCTCTACTAGGTTGATTTTATAGTAGATTGCCGTAGATTTCGAGGCAATTTTTGCAAATTTTGCAAAAATTGCCCCATTTGAATCACTTAACGAGTTAAAGAACTACCCGTAGCATTTCTTAAGAATTGCAGAATCTGATTTTGAAGATCTATGTCAACTCTCAAGTACTCACGGCGAATCCCCCCATGCTCAGGATGGCGACATGTCGGACATTTTGCTGGAGCCCAAGAACTCCCATGAGCTTGAAAGTGATTCTCAAGCGCATCTTTATCGAAAAGATGGCGGACATCGCGGTTATTTATTGCAGTAGTTGTTGCGCCCGGTAAAAGAGCACTCTGAACTCCTGGGTGTGAAGCATCGAAGACAGGAATCTCCATGAAATCATCTGCCATAATAATGTCGTTAAAAATTCCAGGAACAGCCGGCGGATTAGTTAAAGCGGCAAATTGTGTTTTCAGACGGTTAATTTCAATAGCCTTTTGTTGGATGTCAGCTGGAATTGCATTCTGAACATAGGGAACGGTCCCAGGAACCTCCAAGTTAAATCCATGAACCGTTACAGACCCTTGACCATCACTTGTGATACTGCCTCCAACTCTTACTAGCCCAGGGGGGAACACCGTAGAAAATAAATCTTCAGTGACCAGTGTAAATGGACGAGGATGGGTTGTCATGTCAGGATGTTGGACTCTCGTGGCACGTCCATTCGTTCCACCAAAAAACATGCGATAGAAAGCATTGACCGCGGTGAGCTGACGCTGAAAACTGATGACTTGTTCGCATTCGCGAATCATTTCTATCGCAATTTCTGGAGCTTGAGAAAGATTGTGGACAAATTCATCCACATAATTTTGATCCACATAAAAGAAGAGATCGCGGACTCCAGGAGAAAGACGTCGAAATCCTTCTCTGACAACGTTTCTATCCCTACTAGTTTCGATCACGGCGATGAATTCCTGGATCTCGCCAATGCGGCGATGGATATCTTCTCGAGTTGTTCCTCCCACCATGGAAATAGAGGAGCGGAAAAACATCCGGAAATCCGCATAACGGTGCCTAAGGAATCTTCCGATCATTTTTGGAATGGAAGTCACACAATCCAAACAACCGTCCAAACAACGGTTTCCCGCATTGACGACTAAACGACCGTTTAAAGAAGACACTGTACCTTGCGAGGGGACATGGTTGCTCGATTGGAGCTGGATATTGTTCATTCGTACTGTGTGGTCTAAGACAGAGATGCGACTCATAGAAACCTCGTGATTTAATCAGAAAAAAAACTGAAAGAAGGTATACCAAGTTAAAACTATTTAAAGAAAACAAAAAAAGTTAAAAATTTAAATAAACCGATGAATGTTCGTGCTAAAAAGCGTGGAAAGATGTACATCTAATTGTCAAATAGCTGATATCCTCTTTTGAATGAACACCATTCTTCCTGAAAAAATCGGACATTATCAGATTCTTAAAAGTCTTGGCCGCGGAGGCATGGGAGAAGTGTTTCTCGCCTTCGATCCCGTATGCAAACGGCAAGTGGCGCTCAAACAAATTCGTCCTGAGCTTAAAGATCATCCCATTGTGGAAGAGAGGTTCTTAAGAGAGGCGCGCGTCGCTGCTCAACTCACCCATCCGTCCATTATTTCGATTTTTTCTATCGATCCAAGCTTGAAACACACTTATTATACGATGCCCTATGTCGAAGGAGAAACACTTAAACAAATTTTAAGACAAAGTTTTGAAGAAGAAAGGGAAGGAGAGATTCAGCATCCCATTGGATCCTCTATCCTCGCATTGACACGCATCTTTTTGGCTGTCTGCGAAGCGATTGCCTATACGCATTCCAAAGGAATTGTCCATCGAGATCTTAAACCTGACAACATCATCGTGGGAAAATATGGCGAAGTGCTTCTCCTCGATTGGGGACTGGCTGACTTTATTGGAAAACCAGAAACATTTGACGAGAAAGAAAGCGCAGAACACGCCCATTACAAAGACTTAACGCGGCCGGGAAAAGTTCCTGGAACTTTGAATTACATTGCACCCGAGCGCGTACGCGGTGAACCCTCGCAAGCAGTCACGGATATTTATTCTTTAGGAGTTATCTTATATCAGCTATTGACTTTGCGCGTTCCTTTTCAGCGCATTTCCGTTAAAAATTACCAGAAGACGATGCATTTAGAAAAGCTGGTCAACCCTTTAGAGGTGGCCCCTTATCGCGATATTCCCCAACATCTTGCTGATATTGCAAAACGCTGTCTTCATTATGCTCCTAGTGAGCGTTTTCAAAGTGTCGACGAGATCATCGCTGAGCTTAAAAGTTTTCTCGAAGGAAAACCTGAATGGATTCCCGTCGCAGAGATTAAAACCGATGAACCGCAGGATTGGGAATTTCAAGAGAATGTCCTTTTTGCTCGCCACACTGCAATCACACGCTCTCCTGAGATCATGGAATGGGTTAATCTCATGATTTCAAAAGCATCCTTCTCGGGAAATACCAAAGTAGAAGCACAGGTCAAGCTAGGAAGAGAGTCTCAAGGTGTTGGCCTGCTCATAGGAATCCCAGAAGCTCCGGAAAGAAAGGGTCTCAGTGATGGATATTGCGTCTGGATCGGCACAGACTGCCGCCTCTTCCATAGCGATGTTGAGGTAATGACCGTTCCCGAAGCGCGCATCGATGATCAAACATGGCATGAGATTTGCCTGGAGAAGATCGATCACCATCTTTTTTTATCAATTGACCACAACAAAGTCTGTCATTACCTCAGCCATACTCCTCTGGCAGGAACCCATATCGGCCTTGTCTCACGTGATGCGGACTTTGAAATCCGTCCTTTGAAAGTCAGTGTCGGCAGTCAAAATGTCATGGTCAACTGTCTGGCCATCCCCGATGCTTTTTTAGCGAATAAAAATTACAATAAAGCACTTCTTGAATACCGTCGAATTGCGAGCTCATTTCTTGGTCGTGCGGAAGGGAGGGAAGCCCTTTTTAGGGCAGGAATCACGCTGATCGAAGAAACTTCGATCCTCAAGAAAAAAAAGGAAAAAGAACGCCTTTACCTGCTAGCCCTCGATGAGTTCAGCAAGCTGCGTTTTACTCCTGGGGCGCCTTTGGAATATCTCGGAAAGTCTCTTGTTTATAAAGCCTCCAAAGAAATCGAGGAAGAGATCAAATGTTTAGAGCTGTGCATGCGGAAATATCCAAAACACCCTTTGCTGCGCCTTATTCGCGAACATATCCTTTTCCGGCTTCATGAAACCTCATCTCGCGAAAGAATTCCTGCTTATCATTTCGCGCTGCTGGCCATGCGTTATCTCCCCAAAGTTTTCCATGCTCAAGATCATACACAGCTGATATCGAGTTTAAAAAGGCATGTAGAAAAGCTTCCCATTTTTTTATTGCATGAATCGGAACAGGAATATCTCATTTGTCAGCTTGCTTTTTGGTTGCAAAAGCCGATCACGCTTGTCGAGATCATTGAAACCTCCCCATCTTCTGAAGTGATTGCTAATGCGATGTTTGCTCTGCTCCTCATTGGCAAAAAAGAATGGGTTGAAGAAAACCTGCATTTTTTAGAAGCTGAGCAAGCTGCAACGCTTATCCGCATTGCCCTTCTTTACTATCAAAAGGGCGTCCATGAAGCTTTAACCGCCCTATCCCACCAACTTGCAGGAGCACCTACAAATGCTCAAATGCGGTGTGCTTATTTTCTGTTTGATCGGGCTCTTCTCGATGATAAGAGCATAGAATCACTTCCTTTTTTTGCGCTCTTCCCTCCTACGCCATTTCTGGATGCATTGCA
Source organism: uncultured Verrucomicrobiae bacterium (assembly GCA_963718565.1). GTDB lineage: Bacteria > Chlamydiota > Chlamydiia > Chlamydiales > Rhabdochlamydiaceae > CAJCIW01. Next base: position 354,878 of record OY970364.1, on the reverse strand, counting down.
TATTGAAACCTGCTTGATGCAAAATAAGAGGAAAGAAGCTCAGCATCTCCTCGAAACTTATTCTCCAGAAATTTTAAGCGATGAATATTCTCCCCTGTTCATCCCGATGGGATGTTATTTGCTTCACGAAGAAGGGGAAAAGATTGCCCGCTCTCATTTTAGCGGTTCGATCGACTTGCCACATCCTCCGACAACGATGTTGCTCAGTTATTATCTGCGCGGAAAAATCGGAGATAAAAAGGGGTGGATCCTCCAAGCCTTTCCTTGGGAAAAAATCGCCCTATTCCGACAACTTGCTCTGTATTACCATTGTGCAAAATCGCCCAAGAAAGAAAAAGAATCTGCCGAACGTTTAAAAAAAGAACTAAAAAAATTAAAAACCTCATGACTGAAGAACAGTTACCTCGCCGCATCCTCATTCCTGAAGTTAAAACCAGTGAAATTGTTCACAAAGGTTATTTCAATGTGCGCGTCGACCTCCTCCAATTACCGCACGGTCCTAACCTCTCTTATTCCGTTCTCGAAATTGGCGTCCACGCTGCCGTTGTTTTGGCAAGAACCAAAGAGGGCAAATTTGTGATCAATAAAGAATACCGGCATCCTCCAGGAAAATGGCTACTGAGCTGTCCCGGCGGGCGCATCGATTCCGGAGAATCCCCATTGGAGGCAGCAAAGCGCGAGCTTTTAGAAGAAACCGGATACGGGGGTGGAAAATTCATCCTTGCCGGCAGCGCCTATCCTTTGCCCGCGATCACTGAGCAAGTGATTCATTACGTGTATGTCGAAAACGCCGAGTTTTTGCAATCTCCAGCATTGGAAGCCTTTGAACTGATCCACACCGAACTTAAGACAGAGCAAGAGCTCATGAATGAAATTGCCTCAGGATCTCCTATCGATGGCATTCTTTGTACAGCGCTCATGCTTTCCAGGAAATTATGGTAGACGGCGCGCGGTTAGGTTTGGCGAATTTTGACTCTGCGAGACGAAGCAAAATCGAAGCGAAGCGGCCGAACGAGCGAGACCATTGCTGAATAGCAAGGCGAGCGAGAAGGATCGATTTGGCAAAGTCGCAGCCTGTCAAAATTCACCAAACCTAACCGCGCGCCGTATATACTATTCATGATTGGATTCTGTAAAATTTTAAATTTCCCTAAAAAATATTTCAGCGATAGTGGATAATGCTTCTATGCAAAAGTTGTCCAATGAGCAGCGTTTATATTTAGAACAGCTTGTAAAAAAACAAGAGATGTCAACGAACGGAACCGTGTATGCGTCATTTTAGGTAGGGATGATTGCCACAGTCCAGGGGAAATAGCGGCGATTTTAAGAATTAGCGAGTCGTCCGTTTATGATTATCAAAGAGAATACGATGCCAAGCAAAAAACTATCAATGATCCACATTTGGGAAAGGCCTCCAAGTTAACCCTAGACCAAGAAGATGCGCTGAGGAGACATTTGAGTCAAATAACGTATCTCAAAATGAGCAAAATTTGTCTCTACGTTCTAGACGCATATCAAGTGAAATACACTGTGGCTGGTATGACAAATTGGTTGAAGAGGCATGGATTTGTTTATAAACATCCAATCAAAGTACCAGGAAAGCTCGATCCCGAAAAACAAGCTGCGTTCCTTAAAAAATACAATGAATTGAAAGCCGGTCTCCAAGAAGGCGAGAAAATTTTCTTTGGAGATGCTGTACACCCTGAGTATCAGAGCCAGTCTGTGGCTGGGTGGATCCTAAAAAACGAAATAAAGACATTAGGAACAACCGCTAAGCAAGAGCGATTGCATTTTATTGGTGCCATTGAATTGACTGCAATGCAAGTCGTGACGAAGGAATATAGCACTGTGGATGCTGCAAGTGCGGTCGATTTTCTCCAAACGTTAGCGGCTAATACAGATGCAAAAAAAATCCACTTAATCTTAGACAACGGCAGATCAAACAAGAATAAGGAAGTGCAAAAATATTTGGATAGCCAAACCAAAATTCAAATACACTACTTACCTCCGTATTCCCCAAATTTGAATGCTATTGAGCGTTTATGGAAAGTTATGAGAGAGTGTGTTACTTATAATACACTGTATTCAAAATTCAATGAATTTACTGAAAAAATTAGAGATTTTTTCAACACTGGCGTTATTAATTTAAAAGACATGCTGAAAAAGCGAATTAACGACAATTTCCAAACAATTGAACTCAATCCTCTCCAGACTTCAATTTTCTAGAGTATAGTAATAACTAGATCGAGGGAGGCCCAACGCTTCACATTGAGCCTCGACAGACAACATGGGATGTTCAGGTTCAATCAACCTGCGTTTCTCAAGAGTTGTCAACCCCGGTTTTTTTTTCAAAAATTCGAGCTGAGACTGAAGCCTGCCTATTTGGGCATAAAGCGCCTCAATGTCTATATCTGGGGCCGATTTTTTTTTACGCCTATCTTCAAACAGCCGCGAGATGCCTTGAACTGCTTGACTTTTCCATTTGGTGATTTGTGCTGGATGTATTTTGAATTGTTGGGCCAAGTCTGATAGTGTCTTGTCTTCCTTTAATGCCTCAAGCGCTACCCTGCCTTTAAAACTGGCTTGGTGCGAGATTCGTTTAGCCATAATGTTTTTCTCCTTTTTGTTTTTTTAGAGAAAAACTTTACACTCGATTTAATTTCTTATTCCAGTGTCCAGTTTTTGGGGGGCAGCGCAAATAATCCCGAATTGCTTGAGCTTTTTGCGCAGGTGTAGAACTTTGTCCTTTTTGGTCATAAAAAGCATCTTTTGCGCATCCTTGACAAGGATTAGCGAAAGGTTTGCAAATCTCGTAGAGCTTTTCGTAGATTGTATCTTTTGCTGTTTTTGGCATCCTGGAAAATCGCTCAAGGGCTTCCCGAGTGGCTTCCGGAGTTCCTTTGTCTAACAATCTAGCAATCTCTTCAAAAATTGCGCTGTGGCTTGCTGTAAAATCCAAGATTTTGATTGTGCCGTCTCCGGGTAGCGCGGCAAGCTTCCCACTACCAAAACCAAACGAGCTAGAAAAACGATACCCACGGCCCCCCTCCATTTCTAAAAGGGGCACCCTTACCGAAAAGGTCGCTGTGCATTTTCCTGTATCAAGATCCCAAACCTTGATTTTGCCGTCGGTGTCTGTGGAAAACAGTTTTCTATAAGCAGTGGCAAGAGGCCAAGGTCTCTCAACAATCTCAACTCCACCACCTGTTGAAATGGTCATTGTGCACTCTCCTGTGTTAGGATTCCAGATCTTGATTTCGCCGTCTCCAGAGCCAGAAACAAGTTCCCCCCTACCAGTAATGACAAGAGCGTGATTAATAATGACAGAATGCTCAGAGTCCAGTCCGTATGTGCGCTCCCTGATAACCCTTGCGCACTCTCCTGTCTTAGGATTCCAGATCTTAATTGCGCCGCCCCGATAGGCAGAAATAAGTTGCCCATCATGAGTAATGGCAAGAGAGCACACTGCCCATCTGTGCCCTTCGATAATCCTTTCGCACGCTCCTGTCTTAAGATCCCAAATCGTAATTGTACCGTCATCAGCACCCGAATAGAGCGTCTTACCATCCCCATCCGTGATAAGAGAGCCAACCGAGTGGCTTTTACGTGCATACGCCCCGCCTACGCCGAAGACTCCTTGGCAAACTCCATTATCTATATCCCAGACTGTGAGTGTACACTCATCAGCACCACAAAAGACTCTTCTGCCAGAAACAGCAGAAACAGCAAGAGAGGTAATTCTTTCACTTTCAGAGTCTTGAAGAGTCATTATGCATTTTTTTGTGTTTAGATCCCAGCCCTTGATTCTGCAGGCATCATCAACCGAAAAGAGTGTATTACCATTAATAGTAACAAATGCAACCAGCTCTCTATCTACTTTGTGTCCTGGAAGGGTATATGAAACATACAGTACTTTGTCAAAATTGCAGAGAATAGTTTGGCAAGCATCCCTAAAGTTTTTAAAGTTTTTAACAATGCTGTGGTTAATATCTGGAAAATAACGATAAAGTAGTATGCGCCAAACATCATCCTTCTCTAGTATTTGATGCCATTGTTTGCAGACGAGGGGAGCTGTTCCGATTTCCTGAGCAGTCAACCAGGTGAAAAATAGACAGGTGATTTCTAATGGCACCTCTAAAATTGAGGTGTTGTAGGGTAAAGTGTCAACTTTAAGGCTTGGATGGCCGATAGATGAGCTCATAATAAATTCCTTTATTTAAAGGTTTTTTGTTATTTCAGCGAATAACTGTTTTAATTCTCTAATTATAATAAATAATTTAATATAAATTCAAGGCATTTGTTAAAATAATAATATTTACAACCTTGATGCAAATGAAAAGAAAAGGTGGTTATTTTTTTGAGCTTACGCGACTTTAAACTATTGTATATCAGGTTGATGCAGAAAACTTTAAAGAAGTTATTTACACTCTTATAGAGCGTGTTAACACACTCTTTTAATCCCCTTTGCCCTATTCTACTTGAGTATGTTAGACTGGGCGCAGTATATTCTAAAATCCATTCTTAATTTAAAACATAATCTCTATGAGCGAACAGCAACTTCCAAAAGCCTTCATTGCCAAAGATATCGAAGAAAAATGGTACACATTCTGGCAAGAGAACAGGTTTTTCAATGCCGACAATCAATCTTCCAAGCCTGCTTATTGCATCTCCATTCCGCCACCGAACGTCACCGGCGTGCTCCACATGGGACATGCTCTTGTCGATACTTTGCAAGATGTGCTTATCCGCTGGAAAAGGATGTCCGGGTTTGAAGCGCTTTGGGTGCCTGGGACCGATCATGCCGGCATTGCCACACAAACAGTTGTCGAGCGGCACTTGATTGCCTCACAGGGAAAACGCCGTAAAGATTTTTCACGCGAAGAATTCCTCGAACATGTCTGGAGTTGGAAAGAAAACAGCGAAAAGCAAATCCTGAGTCAGCTAAAAAAGGTCGGCTGTTCCTGCGACTGGTCTCGTCTGGCATTTACGATGGATGAAAAGCGCAATCGCGCTGTGCAAGCGATGTTTAAAAAGATGTTCGACGCTAATCTGATCTATCGTGGAGATTATCTCGTCAATTGGGATCCCGTGACCCAAACAGCACTAGCCGATGATGAAGTGGAATACGAGGACAAGGATTCTTTCCTCTGGTACTTTCGTTATCCGTTCATTGATAAAAGCGGCGATGTCATCATCGCGACCACGCGACCCGAAACCATGCTCGGTGATACAGCAATTGCTGTGTCACCGACCGACGATCGTTATGAAGAATTTGTCGGTAAAAAAATCCTCCATCCGTTAACTCATCATGAAATTCCTATGATCGCAGACCGCTTTGTCGATCCTACCTTTGGTACGGGTGTCGTGAAAATTACGCCTGCTCATGATCCAAATGACTACGAGATAGGATTAAACCACAAGCTTCCTTTTCTCAATGTGATGACCCCCGATGGCCGCATGAATGAAAATGCTGGAAAATTCGCGGGAATGACAAGGGAAGAGGGGCGTGAGGCTGTCGTTAAAGCGATGAAGGAGCAAGGCCTCCTTGTCAAAATCGAACCGCACCGCCATCGCGTTGGCATCTCCTATCGCTCTAAAGCCATCATTGAACCTTATCTGTCCAAACAATGGTTTGTGCGCATGAGCGGATTTAAAGAGATGCTGCGTAAAGTCGTCCAAGAGAAAAAAGTCAGGCTCATCCCCTCCAACTGGGAAAACACCTATTTCCATTGGATCGACAACTTGCGCGACTGGTGCATTTCTCGCCAGCTATGGTGGGGCCATCGTATTCCTATTTGGTATCGCAAAGACGATCCTGATGCGATGATTTGCTACGCTGGTGACGATCAGCCTCCTGAGGTTAAAAAAGAGCCCCATGCCTGGGTCCAAGATGAAGATGTTCTCGATACGTGGTTTTCATCAGCGCTCTGGCCATTTAGCGTTCTGGGATGGCCGGATCAAACAGAGGATCTGAAGAAATTCTATCCCAACAGCACACTCATCACAGGCCACGATATTCTCTTTTTCTGGGTCGCGCGGATGATTTTAATGGGAGAATATGAATATAACATTCCTCCCTTCCCAGAGACATTTTTACATGGCTTGATCTACGGCAAATCGTATTGGCGCCATCAAAAGGATGGACCATCGCCTATGTGAGCCCCAAAGAACGCCTCTCCTATGACTTGGGCCAAAGCGTTCCGCCGGAAGTTCATTCAAAATGGGAAAAGATGTCAAAGTCAAAAGGCAATATCATCGATCCGATTGAGATTATCGACAGTTATGGAACCGATGCCATGCGCATGGGTTTGTGCGCTAGTGCGACACAAGCACGGCAGATCGATCTCGATCGCAGACGTTTTGAGGAATTTAAGAACTTTATCAACAAGATTTGGAATGGCGCCCGTTTCGTCTTCCTGAATATTGAAAGCCTTTCTGCAGAAACTTTTGCTAAAGGGCTGGACCTCGAATCCCTTGCTCTAGAAGATCGCTGGATCCTGTCTTTGCTCAATCGCACCATTCAAGATGTCAATCAGTATTTGACCGACTACGCCTTTGACCGCGCAGCCGTCACTGCCTATGACTTTTTCTGGAAAGAATTCTGCGCTTATTACGTCGAGCTCGTCAAACCGGTTCTCTTCGGCAAAATCGGCACTGAAGCTCAAAAAGAGACCAAACAAAGAGTTCTCTGTATCATCCTATGCAATGCCATTCGTCTCATGCACCCCATGGCTCCATTCATCACGGAGGAGCTGTTCCAGATGCTCAAAGCGAAATTTTCGGAACTCACCGGAAAAGAAAAAGCCGACCCCTACACACTGGAGACAATCCATGCTCTTTTAAAGCCTGCGTGCATCGTCGCTCCTTATCCCAAAGTCACTCGCCCAAATGACATCAATCCCCAGATCGAAAACACCTTTGCATTTTTGGATGAGGTGATCCGCACTGTGCGCAATATCCGTGCCGAAATGCAGCTTCCTCCGGGTACTGCCACCGATTTGCACGTCCATTCGTCCCCTGAAGACCCGCAACGCATTCTTGTTGAAAGTAATTTAGGAATTATCCAAGCCCTCGTCCGCACCCAGAACATCACTTTTTCCCAAGAAGAGAAAAAAGTAGAGTTCAGCGCCAGCTCCATCGTCGGCAATTTGAAATTAGTCATTCCTCTGCCACAAGAACTCCAGGAAAAAGAAAAAGTGCGGCTTGTCAAAGAGCGCGATAAATACATCGTCCAGCAAAATAGCTTACGGGAGCAACTAGCAAACAGTGCATTTTTAGAAAAAGCCCCGCCTCAGTTGGTCGAAAAGCTGAAAAACAGTTTAACACAAACGGAAAAAGGGCTGAGCGAGACGATGCGCAAACTCGAAGAAATGAATTAGCAACTCTTAAGATATAGCTGTCTGCCAATATCTCAGAGTGTCATTGCCAACAGTAGCAGAACCTTCATTGCGCGCAATATCTGTCATCACGGTCAGAAATGCTCGCCCATACTCAGTCAGTCCAAGGATACACAGTGAATGGATAATCCGTGTGATCCTCAAGAAATTATGATAATTATGATCAATAGGGGTTAACCAAACTGCTGCACGCACATTAAAATTAGGCGCCCGGGTGATCACGCGTGTCGCCTCATCCATCCGCAGTCCATAGAAAATCAACATCCGGCGAAAAGAGTTGAGGAGCTCGTTTTTGAGCCGCGCATCGCCGCGGAAGGTCTGGATCGTTGCCTGATCAAGGACAGGGGCTGTGGGATTTGGACCGCTTGCAGTTTCTAAAGGGAAAAGCCATTGAATATAGTTATGGACAGCTTCAAGTTGTCCATCGTCCCAACTCAAGATTTGATGTAAAGTCACATGGTTGTTGTTGGCCTCAAGGCCATAATAAAAAGGAATAATATTTCGCGGGTTAGGGGCATTTGTCATTGCGACCGTAGAGTTTAGAGTTGTTCCTGTTGTCACTCCAGTTATCGGTGTATTCTGATTGACAGTAAAACAATCTTTGATTGCGTTAAAAATTTTCATCGCCAAACCATAGACAATCTTGCATAGATCATTGACCCAATCGCAAGGAATGCAATCAGTCCAACGAAAAGTCTGAGAGAAAGAAACACCCATTGTCATTCGTCAACCTCTACAAAAAAGGAGCATGATACCTTTTTTCCGAAGATTTTGAAAGCGAGAATGTTCAAGCGGCAGGGCGCAGGAAATTAAGAAGATTTTTTTAAATTCACTAAAAGTTTTTAAAGTGCTTCTTTTTCACATGTCGGGGACAAAGCACTGCGTGTCCTTTATCCCCTGCTGGCCCCTTGAGACTCAGCCGGATCCCCTCGAAACCACCGACTCAAATACTCCCAAAAGCTCACGCCAAGTCTGGCGCATGTCTGCTTGAGCGTCAATAGGCCGTCTCGAAATTGTCTGCCCTCTACGCTTTGCATGGGGGGATCAGTGCTTTGCACGGCCCCCCGACGAGCACGCGATTTGGCAAAGCGAGATGAGTCTCAAGGGGGCCAGCAGGGGATAAAGGACACGCAGTGCTTTGTCCCCGACATGTGAAAAAGAGACACTTTAAAAACCTTTACTAAGTTTAAAAAATTCTTCTTAATTTCCTATACCCTGGTCCAAGCGGGCGTAAATAAAAGTGTTAAAGCTAGGCATTGAAATAATGCCTAGCCTCAACACTTTGATTTATACTGAAGAAACTTCAAAAATGGACCTCGATTGCAGCATCTATTACCTGCTCTGTCAATCTGTTTTCAATTTTCTCCGCGTCTCTGCGGCTCTGCGTCTCTGCGTTGATCCCATCCGTCGTGCTCATGTAGTCTTTAAACATATGTCACAAGAAGCTAATTTGTCATTGGCGCCCCGACAGGTCTGAACTTATCCCTGACACGGCTCCTGAAAGATTGGCCTAATTTAGAACTTGTTGCAAGATTTTGCTTTACTATGTTATACTGAAGCAACATGAAGGGTCGGCTCTTCATGTTGTTTCGATATTTCGATATACGGTCTGCCTGATGCAAAAAATCACCCACTCATTTAATGATATCGATAGCTCTTCCCACTCCTTGCGAACTTAAAAAGCAATCTCCGCTGTCCTTTCAAGCATCTACTTTTATCGCGCAGTCCCGTGAAATTGCAAGACAGGTTATTCGAGGGCAAGACCGGCGTAAAGCGTTGATCATAGGGCCATGCTCGATTCATGACTGCGCATCTGCTCTCGATTATGCCCAACACTTTAAAAAGCTCGCCGAATCCGTCAAACGCTCTTGCTTTATGGTCATGCGAGTCTATATAGAAAAACCTCGAACGGCAACAGGATGGAAGGGACTTCTTTACGACCCTCATCTCGATGGCAGCCATGATATTAAAACCGGCTTATTATGGACTCGAAAATTATTGCTCGCTTTGGCGGAGATGCAGATTCCTGCGGCCGCTGAATTCGTCGATCCCCTTGCGGCCTTGTATTTTGAAGACCTCGTGAGTTGGGGGTTTATCGGTGCACGGACTTCGGCATCACAGCCGCACCGTCAATTTGCTTCGGCAAGAATGATGCCGATCGGTTTTAAAAACAGTACGGATGGCAATCTTGAAAACGCCGTCCATGGGGTTCTTTCTGCCACGAACCCTCATACATTGCTCCAGATCGATGAACAAGGGAAACTTTGCGTTGTCCAAAGCGAGGGCAACCCCGATTCTCACATCATCCTTCGCGGGGCCAATGATTTCACGAACTATGATCCAGATTCCATAAGTCTGGCCTTGAAGATGCTAAAAAAAGCCGGCCTCCCCCAACGATTGATGATTGACTGCGCGCATGGAAATTGCCAAAAAAATGATCAGAAGCAACGCGAAGTCTTTACGTCCATTTTGGAGCAGATTGAAAAAGGGAACGATAAAATTTTCGGCCTGATGCTCGAAAGCCACCTAAGAAGTGGAAATCAGCCTTTGACGGAAGATCTTTCACTACTCAAATATGCTGTCTCGATTACGGACCCTTGCCTGGATTGGCAAACAACGGAAGAGTTGGTCTATTCGGCTGATTTGGTCTTCTCGACACCAGCTGGCATTTCTTGATCGATCGTAATCAAATTGACCCAGAGCTGATGTTTCCATTCACGAAAAATCTTCCCGTCTTGAGTCACGATTTGTGCCTTATAGGTTAAAATCCCTCCCGTCTTTTCATAGTCTTCGTTGAACAATTTATATGTTGTAAAATCCATTTGGCGCTTGATCGGTATACGGACTTGCCTCGTGGTGTAATCCCATAAAATCAAGTCCAGTACTACCTCCGGCTTTTTTTTGAGGATCTCTTTGGGGACTCTCCAGTCGAGAATCAGCATTTGCCCTATAGGAGGATGGTCTTGCCTAGGATCTGGCGTTGCCACATGAGTGCTGGCAAGATAGCGCACATCGACCCACTCCTGGCAGATAGACAGATAATATTGCCGGCAGCTTGAAAAAAATACTACTGAGAGAGCCAGCAAGAAAAGCAGTAAAAAACGGTTAACTCTCATGATGCCAATAAGGTCAAAATATGTTAGAAAGGAACAACTCAAATGAGTCAATTGACGGCTACATTATCACAGTATTGGAGCAAAATTCAAGAAACACTTTTTCCTCAGCATCCATTCTAATATGCAAAAAGAAAAAGGCCAGGCTGTCTACGGAATTGTATTCAATGCTGCCAAAACGGAGGTGCTGCTGATCAAACGCCGGGACATTCCTGTTTGGGTCTTGCCCGGAGGCGGCTTAGATCGGGGAGAAACACCCGAGGGCGGGGCGATAAGAGAAGTTCTTGAAGAAACGGGTTTTCACTCCTCCATCGTGAGAAAAGTCGCAGAATATTTACCCGTGAATAGGATGACGAAATTTTCTCATCTTTTTGAATGTCAGATCGTAAGCGGTTCGATGAAAATAGGTGCGGAAACAAAAGACATTCGCTTTTTTCCCTTAAATGCCCTTCCTGACCTTCCTCCGCCCTATGAGTGGTGGATTCGCGAGGCGACGGCCAATCACGCGACCATACTTCGCAAAAAGATCGAAGGAGTTTCTTACTGGGTCCTCATCACACTGCTTCTCCAGCATCCAATTCTGGTCGGCCGCTACTTGCTCACCAAGCTCGGCATCCACATCAATCGTTGAGATTGACCATTTTGCTCGGATCGATCGCCTCATCGAATTCCTTCTCCTTCATATAACCTAAATTCACAACGGCATCTTTTAAAGTCAAATTTTCTTTGTGAGCTTTTTGCACGGCCTTAGCAGCTTTGTCGTAACCTAAGATCGGATTGAGCGCCGTGGCGAGCATCAGAGAATTTTCTACATGCATTTTAATCCGCATTTCATTGGGTTTGATTCCGACTAAGCATTTATCGTAAAAATTAATCGCCGTATCGGAAAGCAAATCTATCGACTGCAATACATTGAAGATGGCCACAGGTCGGAAGACGTTTAATTCAAAATTTCCTTCGGCTCCAGCCATACTAATGGCCGTGTCATTGCCAAAAACCTGACAGGAGACCATTAACATTGCTTCGCACTGTGTCGGATTGACTTTTCCTGGCATGATAGAAGAACCGGGCTCATTTTCCGGAAGGTCCAATTCGCCAATCCCACAGCGTGGACCCGATCCCATCCAAGCGATATCCCTGGCAATTTTAAAATAAGAACAAGCTAACCGTTTTAAAGCACCGCTCATCTCTACAATGGAGTCATTGCTTGCCAAAGCTTCAAACTTATTACGCGCAGTCGTAAAGGTCACTCCTGTGATTTCGCTGATCACTTCAGCGACGCGTTTAGCGTATTTAGGATGAGCATTTAATCCCGTTCCGACAGCGGTTCCTCCCAAAGCAATTTCAGAAAGGTGCCTCAAGGCATTTTCAATCGCCTCAATCCCATGCTCGATTTGTGCAGCATAACCTGAAAACTCCTGCCCTAAAGTCAAGGGGGTCGCATCCATCAAATGAGTACGGCCAATCTTGACGATCTTGCAGAACTCTTTGGATTTTGTCTTTAGTCCTTCGAGTAAGGTTTTGAGGTTCGGTAGGAGTTTTTTACGAACTTCTAAAGTCGTCGCAATATGCATTGCCGTGGGAAAAGTGTCATTGGAAGATTGAGACTTGTTCACATCATCATTGGGATGGATCGGGGTTTTAGATCCTAACTTACCTCCCGCGAGCTCGATCGCCTTATTGCTGATCACCTCATTGACATTCATGTTAGTCTGGGTGCCAGATCCCGTTTGCCAAACGACCAAGGGAAAGTGACCGTCAAGTTTGCCGGAAATGACCTCCTCGCTGGCTTTCACAATCAGTTCCATTTTCTCTTTGGGAAGCAAGCCCAATTCGCAATTCACAATCGCAGCGGCTTTCTTAATCATAGCGAGCGCATGGATCATCGGGATGGGCATTGGCTGCCCACCAATTTTAAAATTCTCATGAGAGCGCTGAGTTTGGGCACCCCAGTATTTATCCCCGGGAACCTGAACATCTCCTAACGTGTCCTTTTCAATGCGGATTTTTTCTTTTTCCATAGGAATCGCGGTTATCCTTTTGCTCTCAATCTCCTATTTACAACTCCTTTTTTATTTAATCCAAGAGAAAACCTGTGTCAGGAATAAGTTCAGACCTGTCGGGCGCCAATGACAAATTATACTGCGCCCAGTCTAAAAATGTGAATTTAGGGGGCCATTATAACAGCCCATTTTTGAACGATCGCTTCTCGGAGGTATTAATTAATACCTCCTAAATTCTTGCGCTGTAATTATGCAAAACAAACTATAGTAACATTATTTAAATCATACAACAGAATAACCTTGCATAAAATATTTGAAATCTTTATTAATTAAATTATAGGTACTGAAATTTTATTTACCTATCTTTTTGTCCGTAGTTCTAGAATATTTTAGGAGGAAAAATGAAATTCATTTCTACAATCATGCTTACTTTAGGAACAGGAGCTGCTTTAATGAGCTCTACTGTATCTCCAGTAGCGGGAAATCAAGATAAAAAAGACACAAACACAAACAATCAAGCGCCTCAAATCACCAAGGTACAACAGCCTGTTCAGACACAGGAGTTCAACGGAGCTATTCGTGTGATCGCCCCGCAAAAAGACCTTGAAAGCGCTATCCGCGCTTCAGAAAGAGGCGACGTTTTACTTTTAGGCCAAGAAGGATGGTACCGTCTTGAAGGTAAAGCTCTTCAACAAGGGACTAAAGTATACGTTCTCGGCGGACAAGGCTCTATGATTTCTGTGTTTCCAAAAGAAGCGGACTCTATCCGATAATTATCATTATAGTTTGACGCGCGCTGGAGGATTTCCAGCGCACATGGGATTTAGATCAATAGCAATGCAAAGACGAAGGCAAAAAGCGAGAAAGATTCGACAATGCCCAATGCCGCAAAACATTTGCCGATGATCGCTGGTTGTTTTGCTGCCGCCTGAATGCCAGAAGCCGCGCACATTCCTTGGTACATCGAAGAAAATAGCAGAGCAAGCCCCACTGAAAAACCAATCCCAATTCCTGATAGCGGTGTCAAAGAACCTGCTTGAATGCTGTTTTTCATGAGCAGCATCAAAACAAAACCATAGATGGACTGTGAAGAGGCTACAGCAGACATTCCAATGAATTTGCCGTGATTCTCTTCTACGCGGCTCATGACAGCATGCGAGGCCATGCCCCCGATGCCGCAACCAATCGCACTTCCAATGCAACCAAGCCCTAAGACAAGTGCGGGTCCTACCATACCATAATCCATAGAGGCTCCTCCTGATACATCCATCTTCGATCAAAAGATGTGAATTTTTATCAAAAGATTTGATGATATACCGAAAGGAATTTATACACAAACAACTCTGAATCCTCTAGAGCCTTTAAGGCAGCTGTATACAGCTCTTCTCAGGTGCTTACTCGAGTAAATTCCATTGCTGATCTATTGCTATCCTTCACCGTAAGACTTGTAACATATTCGAACCGATGAAGCACTTTTTCTGTTTTGGGATCTATTTCACACATACTGTTGAGTGGAATGAATATGTTCTCTGTCGGATGCACGATGCCCACATTGAACATTTTATGGCTGTAAACAATGCGTTCAGTTCCATCCTCTTGTTCATAGTGTGCATGGTTGCAATTTGTGCAGGAGATCTCCTTAGAATATACAAGGAAGTCATCAAAAATCAAAGTAACAGGTTTGTGGACTGATTCTTAGATCAAGAGCAATGCGAAGACAAAAGCAAACAGCGAAAAAGATTCGACAATGCCAAGGGCTGCGAAACATTTACCGATGATTGCGGGTTGCTTTGCGGCTGCCTGAATGCCTGTCGCAGCGCATTTTCCTTGATAGATCGAAGAAAAAAGAAGCGCGAGCCCAACGGAGAATCCGATGCCAATTCCAGATAGGGGGGAAAGGGTTCCGGCCGCAATGCTGTTTTTCATCAAGAGCATAAGGACAAAACCAAAAATAGCCTGAGAAGAAGAAACGGCAGACATGCCGATAAATTTACCATGATTCTCTTCCACTCGGCTCATCGCTGCATGTGAAGCCATCCCGCTAATTCCACAACCGATGGAACTTCCAACGCAGCCGAGCCCTAGCACCAGTGCGGGCCCTATCATACTAAAATCCATATTGAGATCTCCTAAATAAATAACTATTAAATATGTTCTTTGGCTTTTAATCGCATTAATGGATGAAAAAGACGTCCTCCTCCATCAAAGCAATAATGATACCATTCTATGAAATTAAGACGAAGCCCATGGATCATTCCAGCCATAATTCCTAACATAATATTCACGCTATGCCCAACTAGGATGACGAGGACGCCGAGGAAAAGCCCGACGCTGATCCCGATTTCATTAAAAGTTTCCGCCATGATGGCACCTGCCAGTCCCAATGCATAGAGACGCAAGTAGGAAAGGACATCGGCAAAGACCTGAATCAGAGTGGCCACTTCGCCAATTCCCTTAAGCCGTTTTTGTAAAAGTGCCAAGAAAAGTGCGATCGCAATGCCTGTATAGATGAGTTGGAGTCCAATCGCTTCTCCCATCGGCTTATCGACAATCCCTACAAAATGGATCAAAGAAGTGGCCTTGAGGATTAAAGGAAAATACATATAGGCGCCGATCATGAACGTCACCCATCCAATCCCCGCCCAATGGCGTCCCAGATAGCGTAACAAGGAGAGCGAGATATGAATCACTCCGATCATCAAAGAAAATTCGAGAAGGATGCTATCGGAAAAGGCGTTGAGAACCTCATAGCTCAAGTGATGGCCTTTTTTAACAACAGCTGTATCGAGGAATTCCTGGCCTGAGGTTACCTGCGCAAGATTGCTGAATTTTGAGACCCAAAATTGATAGACGTCATCGTGCTGGGCAAGATGGTAGTCCGCTTTTTTGACAGCAAGATATTGGATCACCGAAAGCTTACCGAGCCAGCTTTTGGGACTGATCTCAAGACCAAAAAATGCTGAGGTTAAAATCCCCCAAATCACACAGGAAACAGAAAGAATTGTCGCGAGCTGCAAGAACCGTTTCGCGCTTCCCCGGAGATTAGGGTATTTGAATCGGAGATAGATGCACAATCCTAAATACATTAAGCCATATCCGCCGTCGGCGACAATCATGGCAAAAAATAGGGCAAAGA
This sequence comes from uncultured Verrucomicrobiae bacterium, assembly GCA_963718565.1. GTDB lineage: Bacteria > Chlamydiota > Chlamydiia > Chlamydiales > Rhabdochlamydiaceae > CAJCIW01. Next base: position 339,229 of record OY970364.1, on the reverse strand, counting down.
ACCAGAAGACCCATCCTGAAGGGTCGCGGTCTGTCGTCGCAGGAGTATCATAAATCTTAACGAGGTCCTCTCCAATGCGTGGAGGCCCTTTATTTTCCATATAAGTGGGAACCCGATCGGCTTCTTCGATTAAGATCGGTTCACAGTGAATTGCCATTCCGTCGATAATCCCGTAAAGAACAGCTATTTTATTGGAAGGAACCCAGGCTTCGATGGCGAATAATGAATTTTCCAGAGGATAGGTCACCTCTTTCTTTGCCGCAATGAGATTGTAATCATTGAGCCGCTCGACTAGCGCTTCGTGAAGAAAATCCAAATGTCCAGCAAACCCTTTCAATTCCGCTTCAATCTGATGAAGAGATTCTTTAACAAAGCCCAGATGCATTTGGAGCTCGCCAAGCGGCCTGTCAATGCGCATTTCAATCATATCAGGATAACTGCGAAGCTCTTTATTGATTGCAATGAAATAGTCCAGATCGTAATCACTGGCAATATAAATGACCTCATCTCCGAGATCAGCGGGATGGGATTTAGCTGTTTTCATGCAAAAGAATTGAATTTCGCATTTGCCCTTACGTTCGATATAGTCAATATCTTCAAGAGAAAAATCTCCAAATGGGGTGACACGGACGATTTCGGCTTCAAGGAGGCGTTTTTCTTCAGAGAGTCGCTCGACTTCAGCTTTAAGGTTGATGATTTTTTGCGCTGTCTCATCAGCGTATTGAAGGTCCATCTCGCCTTCATAAGGTTTCTTGATGGGAAGTTTGCGCAAGATCTTCATCGCATTCAGGAGTTGCTGAATCTCAAGGGGAACTTCAATCAGTTTTTTACCATGAGGAGAAATGAATTCGATGACTCCTTGATGCTGCGCTCTGCTAAAAAACTGATCGATCTCTTCTTTAGCACCGAGGATGAGATATTTTTTTACGTCGATGATCATTCCCTACCTCGTGACCTTAAGAGGATTTTCTTCTTTGCAACCTTGGCCTGTGAAACAGCAGCAAGCTGCTGATCGCCGAGGAAGATTTTAATTTTCTTGATATTTTCTTGAGCTCGCGGAATCAGGATTTTTTCAAAAAGATTAACGCGGATGGAAACCTCACGAAGTTCTTTTTCAAGAGCATGCTTTTTTTCTTGAACGATTTTGATTTTTTCACGGACAATAATTAATTCTTTAATCCCAAGAATCGCCGACTCAAACCATACTGGGGTATCGAAAAGAGAATAAGTCGGCAGCTCGAAAATCACCCGTTCAAAAATCGGAATCTCTACACCTGCCACGTTTTCATGAATTCGGTCAACTTGGCGCACTTTTACCGCAGAAAAAAGGTCTGGTGCGCTGCGCTCCGTTAACAGTACGGAGAATTTACCGACTTTTTCCTGAGAAAGTGCGAATTCGCCCATCAGGGCCTCAATTTCTATTTGAGCTTGATTCACTTCGACCTGCAACATTGCCTTTTTAAGCTGTAGAGTCGGAAGATATTTGCGCAGACGATCGAGCTTAAGCTGTTGGGCTCGCAATTCTGTTTTGGTAAACTTTACCTCAGCCATTTCACTCTTATTCCCCTAAAGATTTTGGCCAATATTTATCGATGAGAGTTTGTTTGATCCCGACCTCATGTTTTTCGAAACATTCCGCCAGCGTTCCCCATCCGAGGTCGAGAGCAGCCTCTAGCGCTAGATTGACTTGTAAGTTCATCATCCGGTCTTCAAACAGATGGGAAAAATGCAATAGCTTTTCATCCCAACGCGAAAGACGGAAGCCCATGCTTTTGCGCTCACGCGCCTTCATGGAATCGGCATAGAGGCGGATCTGTGCATTAGCAATGTCGCCATGATCCTCACGCGTCACCTTTCCGATCACCTGCTGTTTCAAACGGGAGAGTGAACCGAACGGATCGATGCGTCCGCCATGAAGGTAGAATTGTCCTTCTGTGATGTAGCCTGTGTTGTCGGGAACGGGGTGCGTGACATCGCCGCCTGGCATCGTCGTCACAGAAATGATCGTAATCGAGCCGCTGCCATCAATATCGACTGCTTTCTCATAGCGCGAAGCAAGATCGGAATAAAGCGAACCAGGATAGCCGCGATTAGACGGGACCTGATCCATAGTAATCATGATTTCTTTGATCGCATCTGCAAAAGCCGTCATGTCTGTCAAGAGAACAAGGACGTTCTTATCTTGGACAGCAAATTGCTCAGCACAGGCCAAAGCCATATCAGGAACTAAGAGACATTCCACGGCAGGATCTGTCGCACGATGAATGAACATGATCGTTTTATTTAAGGAACCCGCCTTTTCTGCATTGTCGATAAATGCCTGATAATCGTCGAAACGCAAGCCCATTCCTCCGATAATCACAACGTCTGCATTTGTTTGATTGGCAATGCGCATTAACAGGGCGTTGTAAGGCTCCCCAGCAATGGAAAAGATTGGAATCTTCTGTGATTTGACAAGACAATTAAACACATCGATCATCGGGATATTTGTCCGTACGAGATCACGTGGAACGATCCGGCGGACAGGATTAAAAGAAGGCGCCCCGATCTCGATGTGTTCACCCATGATTACCGGACCTGAATCGATAGGTTCGCCAGCTCCATTTAAACGGCGGCCTAGCAAGGCATCGCTGTAAACAGCTTGCATCTGTCTTCCTAAGAAAGTCACCCGATCATTGGTGGCAATCCCGCGAGTGTTTTCAAAACATTGCAAGGTGACGACATCGCCATCGATACGCAACACGGATGCATAAGTGGAACGTCCGTTGCGCTTATGCACGCGAGCAAGCTCTCCAAGGCTGACACCTTGAGCGATGACAGTGATTAAGTTTCCTCGCATATCGACGATTCTATCGTAAACTTTCTTCATCGCTTCACCTTTTCTTTGCTTGCGGCTATTTCGAGTTTCTTTTCAATATGTCCAAAGGTTTGCTCATATCTTGCGGATTTAAATGGCGTGAAATTCATGTTCTTCATTTCATTTTGTAATTCTAAAAAGAAGCTGCGCGCTTCATCGTGCGAATCAAAGTTAAAATTCATATCAAAAATTAGGTTGGTCAATTGGAATAAAGGAATTTGCCTTGTCAATGGACAATAGGAATCTTCTTTATCAAAGGCATTTTGCTGAAGATAGCAGAACTCATAGAGCTCCGATTTCAAAAAAGTGATCATATCCGCTAAAGAAACGCCTTCTTCGCCAACAACTTCCATCCTTTTACCAATCTCATCGCCTTCGCGCAAAATCTTAGCTGCTTTTTTGACCATTTTTCCCCATCCGGCAACGCGCTCCTCCAGTTCTCGACTCACATCATCGATGTACTTGCTCCAGGAAATGAGCGGATCGACAGCTGGATAGCGCCTCGCATCCGACCGCGCACGCGATAGCCCATGAAAGGCTCCGACAACCGAGAGCGTGGCCTGAGTGACCGGCTCTTCAAAATTTCCACCTGCTGGAGATACAGTTCCTCCAATGGTCACTGAACCATATTTTCCATCCTTAAGGAGAACAACTCCAGCTCGTTCATAGAAAGCGGCAATCCGCGAAGCTAAATAGGCAGGGAAAGCCTCTTCACCAGGAATTTCTTCTAAGCGTCCCGACATTTCACGCATCGCTTGTGCCCAGCGAGAAGTGGAATCGGCAAGCAACAAAACGTCGAGCCCCATTTGACGATAGTATTCCGCAATCGTTGCTCCCATGTAGATAGAAGCTTCACGGGCAGCAACTGGCATCGATGAGGTGTTGCAGATCATCACTGTGCGATGCATCAACGGCTCGTTAGTATGCGGGTCGGTCAAGTGAGGGAAACTGCGAAGAACCTCAACCACTTCGCCTGCGCGCTCTCCACATGCGACGACAACGACAATATCGACAGAAGAATATTTAGACAGATGATGCTGCAAGACTGTCTTGCCTGCACCAAATGGCCCAGGGGCGCAAAATGTCCCGCCTTTAAGAACAGGAAACTGGGTATCGATGATCCGCATCCCAATATCCATCATTCGAGAGGCTTTGACCCTTTCTCCTTCGAAAAGAGGCATTTTCACTGCCCATTTTTGCATCATGGTGAAGTGGTGTTCTTCGCCCTTATTGTCTACGCCTCTTGCAACGACTGTCTCTATTGTGTAAGAACCCGGTTTGATGACCCAGTTTATCGTGTATCCATCAAACGAGGTGAAGGGGACCATGATCTGATGATGGAAACGGCCTTCCATCGTGTAACCGAGATAACTGCCTCGTCGAACAACGTCGCCAGGTTTAACTGTGGGATGGAAATCCCAATGGCGCGAGCGATCGAGCGGAGGGATGTAAACTCCTCGGGAAAGGAACAACCCAGTTGCATCTGCGACTTTTTCTAGCGGGTTCTGCAGCCCATCAAAAATCGAAGTGAGCAATCCAGGTCCTAATTCCGCCTCCAGTAAGTGAGTAGTAAACTCGACAGAGGTATTGAGACGAACACCACGCGTGTCTTCGAAAACCTGAATTTTAGCCACATCCCCGACGATTTCAATCACCTCAGCCTTTAATGAGACCCCGCCCCCGATCCGCACCATCGAGACTTCCCCTTGATGGATATCGCCTTCAAATTGGACATGCAAGAGGTTTCCAAAAGCCTTAATGACTTTTCCTGTCGCTACTTGTTTTTGAGTGATGTATGAAGCTTCTTTCATTGTTCTTTTTTATCCGCTTGTAAATGTTTCCAAAACCATATTCCCTCGCTCTATATCCAGCTCATTCATGCTCTCAATAATCATCAATTGAGCCATATAACAGAGGATTTGGTCGATCGTAAAAAGTCTGTTTTCAGCAAGTTCGGCAATTTTGCGAAATCGATATTCTGCAAATACCCTATGTTCAGCTAAAGGATCAGCATAACAGGAAGCGATCAACTCTTTGAGCTCAGCGTATTCAGGAGGAGGTTCGTAAATTTCAGAATCTTTCTGAGCAAGAATATGCGCAACGATGGGATCAGTGGGATCTTCAAATTGCAATTCTTTAGCGACATCGCGGCTCAATTGCTTTGCCCTTAACGCAAGAAGAACAAGCCGACACTCTCTTTCAAAAATAAGATAGTTGCGCAAAAACCCTTTTTGCCTTGGAATCTCCTCGTTAAAAAACCGGGCGAGCAATCCATGAAAATTCCTGATCTTGTCTATGACTTTCTCAAACTGATCTAAGAAATCAAAAACATAATCAGGAAGGACAGCGTGGACAAGCAAAGCTTCATCGAGCTCTTTTTGATTTAAATTTCCTCTGGGGTCAACAGGTTCTTCCATTAAGAGAGAGCGAATATTATAAATGTCGACAAAACGTCTTAAGACAACCGTCTTTTCTAAATCCTGCTTGCTTAAATTGATTTCAAGCCTTCCCATCAGTTCTTCGAAAGTTATTTCAGGTCGTTCATGCAGGGCCAAAGGAGGCAAGGAAGGGACGACGAAATAGTAGTTACGCATATAAGCAAGTCCGCTTAAAAACTTTAAAAATCTAAACCGACTCGAAAATCAGCTCGCGGAAATCCTTGCGGATATAATTTGCGACAAGCTCTTTTAAAGCAGCATCAGAGATATCGATTGTCATATTCTCTTTAAGCAACTTGATTTCGATTCCTCCAGTTAAAGGACCGACGAGAACACTCTTTTCTTTAAGTTTTTCCAAAATCTCATGCGCTAAAAGCATATTAACAGCGCGTGCTGGAGTAGCAGCAGGAATATAAACGCTTAAATCTGCTTCAATTCCTTCTTTTTCAATCCCTTTAACAACCGCAGTGATCATTTGTGCCAACACTTTTGGATCTTGCATATGCTTTGTCATCAAACGGCCAAGCTCTTGATTGAATAATTTTTCCTCAATGCCCTGCTTCAATGCCGCAACTGCTTGTTTACAAGCTTGACCCAGAGAAGACTGAAAAACATTTCTTTGGAGTTCGATATCTTGGAGCGCTTCACGATGAATCTTCTCCACTTCTTGATGTGCAGCCGCAACAATTTGGTCGGCCTGCTCTTTAGCAGCACGAATAATTTGTTCCGCTTCCATTCCAGCTGGCTCCAATGTTTCTCGCCGCAGAATGTCGCAGATCTTTTTAACTTTATCTTTCCCTGATTCTGTTCCTTTCATCCCCCCTCCGTCGGGCAATCCAGGCCTTAAGGCCCGGGTTCATGTCGTTCCGGTATAACATCTGTTTTCTTGAACGCATGCTCAATACATCACACGTTAAGTTATTGACATTAGGTGGATATTTTTCAATGCAAAATCGCCATATTTATAAATAAAAAAAAAAGTGCGCGTTCATGAGGGCAAGACTCCAAAAAAAATTGCAAGAAAAGTCGGCCGTCTGAGATAATGAGCAGTTACTTCTTTTTTCTTGCTAAAGGTGGAGCATTCCATGAAAAGATTACTGATCGCTTTTACACTTCTCGTTTTACCCTCTCTTAGTTTCTCCGATGAACTTGACCGGTGGAAAAAAGATTCGGAGTCAATCTGGCGCATTGGAGGAGGTGCAGAAGATGGAGCTTTCACTGCAATCTCCACATCGATGTTGGGGTGGGGACTCGGCCTTTCCGCAGGGATCGCAGTTTTGGCTTCCGTTCTGCATCAAAGCACGGCTAGCCATTCTCACACAAGTTGTGACTGAAGAAACTCAAGAAAAAACTGAATATGCGCTGTAAAATCTTACTTTCCATCGTTCTTTCTTCCTGTTTTTTAACATGGGCTTTTTCCAAGAATCATTCCACTTCGATCGTTCAGGCCGTAGAATCAGCTCGTCTTACCCAATGTTTTTTCATTCCCCCCGAACATTGGGATATCGCTGACCCAAAAACTCTTTCCCCAAAAGTCAAGATGGCTTTCCTTAAAAATAGCGGAAAAGGATTTTGTCCTTCGATCAATCTTGCCATTGAAGAAACAGATGTTTCTTTGACGGACTATCTTAAAGCCGTCAAAGCTATTCATGAACAAGACCGTAATAATCATTGGCGCCCACTGGGCAAAGTACGCACAGCAGCAGGTCTGGCCCAATTGACAGAGATCGATTCCACAACAGAATGGGGGCCCATTAGAATCCTACAAATGATCCTGATCAAGGACAAACACGCTTATGTCCTCACTGCGGCAGCTCTTAAAGAAGAAATGTCGAATTATTATCAAGATATTCAGTCTGCCTTTCGTTCCTTTACACTCTCCAATGACCTGCTTGGCAATATCCCGCAGCTAGAGCGCAGAGAAATGCTAAAACAAAAACAGGCAGACCTATTTACTGCCGCTGAAAAATATAGCCAATCTCCCTCCTCAAGGAAAAATCTATTCGAAGACTCCTCTTTTCAAGAACAGCATTGGACTCCTTTTCAAAAAAATGTCCTGGACAACTTTGGCGACATGGGAGCATTCTGGCAAATTCTATTTCTTCGAAGTGCCCACGAGAAACTTTTTTCCTTGTCCGAGATGCAAACAATAAGCGATCACCTCATTCAAAAATAAAATCGGTCTCCCATGAAAAAGCTCATCAATTTTTGCCTCATCACATCAACCATTGCCTTTTCCCCTGCTCTTCGTGCACAGGGTCACGAGTCTATTCCATCGCAATACGATTCATCACAAGATTCCACACCCCCGCTAACCCCTCCGTCACCCTCTTCGGATGAGGCAACAACACCAGAGGCCACCCCACAGGATTCCTCAACCCCGCTACCCCCTCCCATTTCACCCTCTTCGGATGAGGCAACAACACCAGAGGCCACCCCATCAGACAGCGAAGATGAGGGAACTCCTGTGGGTCAAGCAGCCAGCGAAGGTTCAAAAACTGCTAAAAGAAGACAATGGCAAAATATCGCACTTGCAACTGCAGCCGTGGCTGTTGCCGTGACTGCATTGATTCTGATTGCAAACAATAATGGCCATCGAAGCAGCGATTAAAAAATTGCATTTTCTATTTTTCATTTCTATGCTTCTTTTTGCTTGCTCGAGCCGTGGCCACTGGACGTCCGATGAAGTGAAGTCCGATAAAAAAGAATTTAGCTCGACCAAATTGTGCTATCTCTCTAAGGACCCTGTCCATGGAATTGATTTAGAATTTCTTAAAATAGAGGAACGGTTGAACATCTATCTCAATGTCCACTCTGTTCCAGTCCCTCCTCATCAGGGCAATCAAAAAGGCGCCTTTCTCAAACTCAATATCGATGGGGAAATCCTTCGATGCGAAACTTATCGCTTTGAAGGCGGACAGCGATTTCTACTCCCCAGTGAAATGGCAAAAATCGTGATTGAATCTCTGCAAAACAACAAAGAGATCACTTTCATTCTTCCAGGTTACCGCTCTACAATAAAAACAGAAGATTTTTCGATGAAATTCGATCAACTTCTCCATCCTTTTCCTTTGCAGAATCCCTTCCACCTCCCGTTATAAATCTGGCGTGATTTCCTTGAAAAAATTCGAAAAGAGGCTCTAATATTAAGTAACCTGAGTTTTGGGTTCCTTTTATAGTAGATTGCCATACCTTTCGGGCGCTTTTCGCAAATTTTGGCGCGTCTATAGGTGCCTCCAGCTATTGAACGCGCCAAAGTTTGCAAAAATCGCCTCGAAATCTACGGCAATCTACTATAAAATGAACCCAAAACTCAGGTTAAGTAAAACAATCAAAGGTTTTGACATGAACAAACTTGAACAATTGAAAAAAATGACCACAATCGTAGCGGATACCGGAGAATTTGAAGAGATTAAACAATATCTTCCTACCGATGCCACGACGAACCCCTCCCTTGTTTTCTCCGCTTCTTCAAAACCTGACTATCAGTTTCTCATCGATGAAGCTGTTCAATGGGGCAAAAAAAAGGGTAAAAACAGCAAAGATGTCAAAGAACAAGCCCTCGATAAAGTGTTTGTCAACTTTGGCATTGAAATCCTAAAAATCGTTCCCGGGCGAGTCTCAACGGAGGTCGATGCCCGCCTTTCCTTCGACGTTGAAGGCAGTATCAAGAAAGCTTATCATTTAATTTCTCTTTACGAAGCTGCTGGGATCGATCGCAAACGAATTTTAATTAAACTTGCCTCAACATGGGAAGGAGTGAAGGCAGCGGAGATCCTCGAAAAAGAAGGAATCCATTGTAATATGACGCTGATGTTTAGTTTAGGGCAAGCCATTGCCTCTGCTCAAGTCGGTGCTACGCTCGTCTCCCCTTTTGTCGGACGGATTTTAGATTGGCATAAGAAAAATGAAAATAAAGAATCCTATCCACCCGCAGGAGATCCCGGCGTGATTTCCGTGACCCAAATTTATAATTATTATAAAAAAATGGGCGTTAAGACACAGATTATGGGCGCCAGCTTCCGCAACTCCGATGAAATTTTAGAATTGGCCGGCTGCGATTTGCTCACGATTGCTCCCAAGCTCTTGCTAGAATTACAATCCGCTGAAGGTTCAGTCCCACGCAAACTCGACTCTCAAGCCACGCAGCAAATGAATATCGAAAAAATTGTTGTCGATGAAAAAACTTTCCGTTGGATGCTCAATGAAAATCCCATGGCCACAGACAAACTCGCGGAAGGGATTCGCAACTTCGCTAAAGATAATGTTAAATTGGAAAAAATGATCGACCAACGTCTGTAACCTGAATTATATACTCTCCTTCGGTTGATGTTGGAGGGAATTGCAAAACTAACGCGAAAAGGACATTTTTTCGGGGTCTTATTTGCTAAAACCTGTTTCAGACCCGAAAAACCATCCTTTTCGCGTCAGCTTTGTAATTTTATATAAAAAACTCTCGAAAATTTACAAGTTGTGGGCATGAGGATTCGAGTTGGTTTCTGTAGAGTGTCAAGTCGCTTGAGTTGTTCCTTTGGCTGATTAGCTAAATAATTTCCCCCAGAAAATCACCACGTTTTGTTAGTTTTGCAATTCCCTCATTGATTATACTCTCCGATTGATAGTTGATATGCACACTCTTTAAAAGAGTCAAAAAAAGCGTACGTGCTACCAGTCAAGGTGTGGCCGGAGAGGCTGTTTGATAACGCTCATGAACAAATTGTGCTAAATCGATCGGATCCCCTCGAAACCACCGACTCAAATACTCCCAAAAGCTCACGCCAAGTCTGGCGCATGTCTGCTTGAGCGTCAATAGGCCGTCTCGAAATTGTCTGCCCTCTACGCTTTGCATGGGGGGATCAGTGCTTTGCACGGCCCCCCGACGAGCACGCGATTTGGCAAAGCGAGATGAGTCCCAAGGGGGCCAGCAGGGGATAAAGGACACGCAGTGCTTTGTCCCCGACATGTGAAAAAGAGACACTTTAAAAACCTTTACTAAGTTTAAAAAATTCTTCTTAATTTCCTATACCCTGTGCAATTCCCTCTATTTCTTGCTTTAAACCATTCTCTCCTCCTATACTTCGAGAATTTATTAGTTCTTTACAAATGCACCACTTACGGGAGGGGATGGTATGACACAACCAGCAATATCACAACTTGGAAACTACCTATTTGAACAACGATATTCTCCAGCGCAACTCGCATTCGGAGCTGCTTTGATGGGCGCTGGTAGCGCAATTGCCGCAGGACTCTTTACGACAATTAGCCCCTTAGGAGGGGCGATTTTCGGTGTGAGCGATTGGCTTAGCAATCGACTCATTCATTGGATTTGTGAAAAAGTCAGCTGTTGCCCGGATGATCTTATCTTTAGGGTAGCGAAATCCGCTTTAGCGGTAATGGGTGGAATTGCCGCCGGTGTGTTAATAACTACCGCCGCTGGCTTTCCGATGACCCTGATGTCGGGTGTGACTTTAACTGTTACTTCCATTGGCGTCACTGTGGCTGCACTTCTTACTTTGGGCGGTTGCCTTTGCTCTTCAGCCATTGCAACAGGACTAGCGCTTGGGACAAATAATGAAGGAGTTTCGATCCGCGTGTAAAGATGTCTCACTCAAGCCGTGCAAGTCCTTTCGCACGGCTCTTTTCAAAGAGCTTATAGAATAGGACTACTGTTCCGATAAGATACAGGATGCCAAGCAAAACGCTCATCCCAAAATCCCCCCAAGAAAAGATTCCTTCATTGAGGACTTTTCTCATCCCCTCAAAAATGTATGTCATTGGCAGCATTTTGGCAATCACTTGTCCCCAAACAGGAAGGGCCGAAAGAGGATAAAATACTGCGCTAAAAGGCGCAAAAATATAGGCTGTCATCCACGCTAGCATTTGCACGCGTTGTCCGAAATAGACGATGATCGCCGCGCTTAAAAACCCAATGAGCCATCCTGATAGAACTAAAGAAGCACAAAATGGCAAAAGTGCCCATCCCATAGAAAAAATATTCAAAGCGTACAGTAGCCAGACGGTCAGTCCGCCAAAACAGATCGTCACGAATATTTTGCATATTCCGACAAGCATTAACGCAGAAATCCACTCTACAATTTTAAGTGGCGTTGAAAAGAGGTTAACCATGTTCCGATTCCAAAATTCTTGAAGTAGATTGACGGAAACCTCGTAATTGCAACGCCAGATGATCTGCCAAAAAACGAGTCCTGTTAGAATGGCAATCGCAATCGTTGGCATCGTCGCATCATAGCGTTGAATCCAAACGCTTGTCATCCCCCACAAGAAGATATCGAGTGCAGGCCAGAAGAAAAGATCTGCCAAATGGTCCATTTTGGCAAAAAAATAAAAGTAGCGTAAATAAACTGCCCAAATGCGATGCCAGCTCATTTTTGGCCTCCTTTCTTGACCATATGCAAGAAGTAATCTTCTAAATTAGGTTGTAAAATATTAATATTCGTGTAGATTACCCCAGCTTCTGCCAGGGCAGAAAGAAGACTTGCAATCTGACTTTCATCCAGCTCAAGCTCGATCGTGCGGTGTTCAACTTTATAACGCATCTTTAGCCTGTCTGCAACAGCTACAGTGCGCTTCATACCATCTCCAACTTGAAGCTGAATGCGCGAAACAGCAACGCTTTTCGCAAGATTTTGTGGGAGATCATCGGCGACGATCTTCCCTTGCTGCAGGAACAACACGCGATCGCAAACCTCACCGACCTCCGCCATATTATGAGAAGTATATAAAATCGATGTGCCGAACTTCTTTCTTTGTTCCAGGACAAATTCGATAACGTCCTGTGCGATGTCTGGATCTAGTGATGCGGTCGGCTCATCAAGAAGCGCGATTTTGGGACGGATCATAAAGGCTTTGACGAGCATGAGGCGAGTGATTTGACCGGCTGATAGCTGAGAGACAAAAGATCTACGTTTACCTGCAATTCCAAACCGCTCTAGCAAGGGCTCGATCCGTTCTTTGCGCTCTGCTGATGACAGCCCGTATAATCTGCTAAACACTTCTAAATTTTGATCCACGGTCAGCATCCAAGGCAAGCTGACATACGTGCTGGCAAAGGCGACATGCTTTAAAATTTCAGAGCGGTGCGTAAAAAAATCTTTTCCGAAATAGTGAATCGAACCGGATGTCGCTTTGAGCGTGCTCAGCAACATTTGTATCGTAGTTGTCTTGCCCGCTCCATTCGAGCCCAGCATCCCCAAAATTTCCCCTTCTTTAAGTTCAAAGGAAATCCCCCCTACTGCAATATAAGGAATTTTTCCGGGATAAACCTTCTTCAAATTCTGAATGGATAAGACGATATTTTTGCCCATAAACTCACCCAACCTGGCTGGGTGCAGTATAGCTGGTCTTGGCTTACTATTGGAGAACATTCTTAGAGAGGGAATTGCATTCCCTCTAAAGCAACTTCGCTAGTACAGGAAGCACGTCGATACGTAAAAATTCCTCGCTCCGTTTGGCAAAACGATCCAGGTTGATAACGATTTTGTCTGGAGAAATCTCTTCGCTTGGCGCCTTCCATAGAATGGCCTTTTGAGATTTTGAGATGGTATATTTATTAATGAGGTCGGGGCAAAATCTTGCAGCTGCAGCATTGTCAACGAGCCATGATCCCATCCCTTCTCCAAGATTATCGGCAGGGTAACGTGATTTATAGGACAATTGATGAAAGTCCTCCCCAAGAGTTCCCATCTCTAAACCAACTTTGGATGATAATGTTTTCAATTCATGGATGATGCTAATTTCATGGTTTTGAAGAAATTCAATAGCATGGAAGGCATCCTCAATCACTTCCTGCAACTGTTGGACGCTCCACGATACCCATGTTGATAATTGACGTGTATGTTGTGCTGTATTCACCATCTGCAGACTTGTTTTTAGCATTTTCAACGAAGCCAATGCCTGCTTCATATACAAGTAGGAGGGGTGTTGAGAATGAAGAGCGCTTTGAGAAAGAAGTAAGGCCAGTTGTTTTTCGGTCTTGTCAAACGTCTTGACGTCGATCAATACATCTAAATGAATAGGGGCTTCATGGACTAAAAGAGGCTCTTGCTTTGAAATTTCAGTCTCTGGACTTTGGACATCGATTTTTTTAAATAGATCTTCCAGGTGCGAACGTGTTTTATTGGCGATATTATCAATCTCTGTTTGCAACAGGTTTTTAGATCGTTCTACTCCTTCAGCCATGTCCACTAAATCCTTGAGAAGAGGAGGTACAGTTCTTTTCTGTGTTGAAGAGTTCCAATTGGCATGTTTGATATAGAAGTAGCGCGCCCATTGATTGAATGCATCGAGCTGAATCATAATCTCAGGGCAAGAAGAAAGGGGATCAAAAGCATGATGACAAACCTTTAAACTGTGCTCTTTCCAATCGCTATTTTGGTATTTCAGATGAAAACTATAAGCTTGCTCTAGAGATTTTTGAGCAGCATTGCCGACAACATCTAAAAGGGCTAATCCATCTTTAAGAGAATAGTTTTTGAAAGAGCGTTGTACACAAGCTAGAGCATCTAAATGCCATAGGGTGTTCCTCAAATTAGGATTCGAGGAAGTAAGGCAGAGTTTAAATAGTTTGCCCATCAACGGTGCAAAAGGATCTGTATCGGAGATCAAAGGAGCCATGGTCATGGTCTTATCCTTAATATGGCTCGCCTTGGGCGTCACTGCTTTCTGAAAAGAGTCCTTTTTGGTTTTTTGTCGTTGTTTTTGCTGTTTAGGATTGATTTTCGCAGGAGGAAAAGTCTGTCTTTCAGGCTTAGGATTTTTAGGAGTTTTTTTCTTATTTCTAGGGGTAAAAGAAGAGCTCTCTAATTCTAATTCTTTGACAACTTCTTCGTTGTATTGAGGGAAGTCTGGTAAAAAAGGAGTACATTGCACAGCTAGATGAGGAAGTATTCCAGTATTCTTGTAACTTTCAAAAGCTTCATTAGACTTTCCCAGCGACAGGAGTAAATAGTGAATGATAACAACATAGGGAGTGATATAAGCATCGACAAGCAGATGGCAATCATAAAAGTTTTTAACAAAATCGACAAAGGGTTTTTGAAGCGCTGGTGAAAGGTAAACAGTATCGCCTTGCTTGGTACTAATTGCCTCTAGTGTTTTCCCTTGTTTTTCCCTATCCTCTATGTATTTAACAAAACCGACAATGTTCGTAAAATGGTCGCACAACTCCACAATGTTCCCTATTTGCTCGTAAAGACTAGCGATGGCCCCCTTGTTAGAGAGATTGCAGGATGAGCCATATCGTAAAACCTCTTGAAAAGCTGTTTGCATTTTTGAAAATGTAAGTGTGTCATTGACTATATTTACATCTTTTTCAGTCAAATACGAGAAAAGCTTTATCACCTCATTTTCTTGGATGTATGGCAATAATAAAGATGTGATTTTGTTTCCGACCCAAGAAAGGTTTTTCGATAACTGCTGCAGAACTAAATAAAAGCATTGTTCTATATCTGCGCGCGGCAATTTAACACAGCTATCAAGTGCATTTTTAAAATGAGGGGGATTCATATAAAGTGCAGTTAAGATGACATCCGTTGCATTAGCTATAGCGAGGACTTGTAACCATAAGGAAATTGTCTTGCTAAAGTCTACGGGAAGAATATCCGCCTTTAACAACTTGCCTTCTAAGCGCTTGAAAAAAAGAGTGTGTTGAAGGGAATTACTGTTCCAAAGACTATGGCGATTCTTAGCGATTTGATATTTAACGAGCTGCCATTCCTCATCTATTTCTTTATCTCTTGATGGTTGTAAATCCTGATAAAATTCGATGTGCTCATCCACATAGAGCAAAAAAACATCTAATAAAAGGAAAGGGGCATGGATTTTTGTAATATGATGAGTCCTAACCAGTTCATCAATCCCTTTTTTGATTTTAGGAACCTTGTTTTTTACAAAATCACCAAGCAGTGTCTGCAGGGCCATTTAACTAAAATGTTTTGACATTTTCGAACAGAAAAATGTTGCCAAAATTCCCTTTAAGTACCCACCACCGAAAGTTGCTGCGCGCCTTACGGAGGCGAGCCCCCTTTCTGGATCTACAACTGCAGCCATGTTCATAGCCAAACGTCGAAACAACCCCATGTTCTCCGCACTATTCCCTCTATCCGTCAATGCATAATCCTCTTCAAAAATCACATCAGCTACCCAATGGCATTTGTTTTCTATGCTCCAGTGCTCGTCGGGTCCATTTAGCAAAATCTTTGGCAGATGCTCGACGACTCGAAATATATAGCCGTCTAAATACCTCATTGGCAGTAGATCCAAGTTTTTGCCTCGTGGACCTTACTTCGATGAGACAGACTAAGTTTTTCCATTTGCCCGCATTTGGCAACCAGTCCAGGTCCTCGACGACTCGTACTTCTCGAATGTCGATTCGACCATGGCCTTTATCTACTTCCTGGTGAAACGAATGGGGGACTTCCTCCCATTCGACTGCGTGAGCTTGATCAAAAAAATTCTCCATTTCAGCGCACAGCGTTGGCTGGTTGTCCTTAACAGCCAGCAGATAATCTGCCTTCGCATCAACGATTTGTTCTGCCGATTCGGCTACGGTGAAATGTGCATCTCCTGAAATAATCGCCCCCTCTACATTCACTTGCTCCAAAATGATTGGTAACGTGCTCTTTTCGACTGTTTTATTTGGGACCTTTTCCACGGCAAGACATAATCGATCCTCCGCTGCGAATAGCTCCACTACGTGTGTGACACCGCCTAGGAAATTTGCGCCTTTCATCCGTTTACCATCGATCGCCAATAGCTGATCGCGCAATGAAGCAGGAATTTTGCTGAACCATTTTTGCAAGTAGTGCTTGAGCGCACCAGGGGGTGTTTTCACTAAAAACCACCAGAGCGCTCCATGGGAAGGTGCTGAGAGCTCCTCACCTAGCAGAGAAGAAAACCACTCCTCCTGCAGAGAAACATATTCAGCGATTTCCTCAATCGTATTGCATCCACAAAAGAATCCGCAGAGAATAACAAGAGTCAAATACCAAACTGGATATAAGACACGTTTTTGATTACGTCGATAATCAGGGAAATCTGCAAACTCTCCCTTGACGGTTTCCGCGAATACACGGGCATCAAAATTCTTACTAGCTTCTAGGATTGTGGCGTCGATTGGCTTACGGCGTGACATAATAGGTCCTCCAAATTTGAGGAATTTATTATGCCATCTTAGCTGATCTGGTATCAAAAATTTTTAGTTAAATGGCCCTGGCAGTGTCTGGACTTTATGAGAATCCTCTTCATACTGTTGAGATATCCATTGACCTGGAGATCTTCTCCAAGATGGAAAATAGTAAGGAGCAGACAATTCAGAAATATTAATGGTCATAGGCTGTAATTAGGTTTTAATAATATTTAAAAATATAATACATATTATATATTAAATCTATAATTACGTAAATACAATATAATTATTTTAAATTACATCGTATAAACAGTTCATTATTAAAAAGATAGTATTATTGAGGGAATTACAAAACTAACGCGAAAAGGACATTTTTTCGTACGTCCTTAAAAACGTACGTCCTTAAAAACTCATGGCAAAAGTTGAAGACCATTTTGATCCATGCCAAACTTACCACTTATCGATCTTGATTGGGCACGGATCGAAATGGTCTTCAACTTTTGCCAGAGTCTTCAAGGAAGTTAATGTACGTGCTACCAGTCAAGGTGTGGCCGGAGAGGCTGTAAAGTTTTATTAATGGGTCTGGGCGTTTTGTTCTGACTTTACAAGCCGCTCAATTCATACTTCCTCGGAGACCTATGGCAAGCACTGAATGTCATAGGTTTTTGAGGACGTACGTTCATCAGCTGATCCGCATTGTTCAATGCGCACTAATTCTAAAGTTGTAACAAGCTGCTGCTGCTTTTCCATTAAAGTGGTTCCTTTTGTCTAGACCAAAAATCGAGAAATCTAAGCTAATCTCCTCTGTTGTTTAATCTAACTCCCAGGGCCCTATACAAAAGCCCACGGGTTTGCAAAGGGCAGTCAGCCCTTTGCTGGGGTTCAAGGGGCAAAGCCCCTTTCTTTTTCTTATGTCCCATAATACACCTCTGCTGGGGTTCGATAATCGAGACCCTGATGGGGTCGCTTGTTGTTGTAAAACTCAAAGTACTTTTTCAGCCCCGATCGAACCTCTTTCATGCTCTCGTATCCTTTCGGGTAAATTTCTTCATACTTCACGCTTCTCCACAGCCTCTCAATAAACACGTTATCAAGAGCTCGACCCTTCCCGTCCATACTGATTTTAATCCCATTCTCTTCAAGTTTCCCGGTGAATTGACTACTCGTAAACTGCACACCTTGATCAGTATTAAATATCTCAGGTCTTTTTTGCCAAAGACTCCTTTGCAATGCCTCCATGCAAAATTCTGTATCAAGCAGATTTGAGAGCTCCCACTCAATCACGTACCGACTATACCAGTCTATGATTGCAAACAGATATCCGAATCCTTTTGTTAATGGAATGTAAGTGATGTCAGCTGCCCAAGCTTGATCGGAACGATCAACAATTAGGCCCCTCAGTAAATACGGGAACTTTTTATGCTGTTTATTCCCAGCGCTCAGGTTCGGCTTTGGATAGATCGCCTCTATCCCCATCACCTGCATCGCTGTTCGCACTTTTTTCTGTCCCACGACAAATCCTAGTTTTCTCATTGCCACTGTCATTCGACGCCTCCCATAATAGGGGGTTTCGAGGTACTGTTTGTCGATTGCGCACATGAGTCGCAAGTCTTCTTCACCAGGCTGCTGTGGCTCGTAGTACAATCCAGATCGACATACTCCGAGGAGCTTACACTGTGCTCTTTGGGAAAATTTGATATCGTGAGGTTCAATGAGTGCCCGTTTTTCATTCAGGTCAAAGCCCCCAATTTTTTTTTAAGCCACTCGTTCTCCATCTTGAGTCTTCCAATCTGTTCGAACAGTTCGGCCTTTTCTTTGCCCTCTGCTGTATCCCTAGACCTCCTGGTCTTTACAAAAATCTGAGGTCCTGCCTCAATAAATTGTTTTTTCCATTCCGACAGAACTACGGGATGTACCCCCAACTCGCCAGCGAGTTGGGTTGCTGTCTTCTCACCCTTGAGCACTTCTAGTACTACTTTGAGCTTGAACTCCGGTGAATATTGTTTTTTTGTTTTGGCCATTTTGGCCTCCTCGCATTGGGAGGATATTAGCTTAGACAGTGGTCTAAATTTTGGGGACCATTATACATCAACGGATCAAGCTGTTCTTCCAGCTGAGGAAAAAGTGTTTCTTGAATTTTGCTTCAATACTGTGATAACGTGGCTGTCAATTGACTCATTTGGGTTGTTCCTTTGGCTGATGTGGTTTGTTTTGCAAGAAGATATCATATCAGCCATAAGGGTTTTTGCATTGGTAAATGGAGGCAGAATCGCAGCCATTTTTCGAGCGAATTGCGAGATTGACAAAACGGGGTGATTTCCTGGGGGAGATTAAGCTGATTAGCTAAATAATTTCCCCCAGAAAATCACCCCGTTTTGTTAGTTTTGCAATTCCCTCTACAACTGGAGTACGATATGGTATCATTATTTCACCCGAAAACGATCATGACAATGCTGCTTTTTTTATCGATGAGTCCGTTACTGAGTACGCCTTTTTATTATTCGAGACTAATCTCAGAGGAAGAAGGAATTGAGTTTATCCCTATCGAGGAGGATCAGCTATCTACTCTGGAAAAAGACTCGCACACATTCTGGTTTAGGGATTCACTGAAACAGCATCTGAATGAGCTGCATTTTTTCCAGTTTGATGAATTGTTATCGATGGGAGAGACCCCCTTTCAAGATTATGTAATTATTCGCTCAGTTCCTTTTGGAAAGATGCTGTTTATCGACGGGGAACTGCAATCCTCTCAAAAAGATGAGCATATTTATCACGAAAGTCTGATTCATCCTGCGATGGTGCTCCATTCTCAACCAGAATCGGTTCTGATTATCGGTGCTGGAGAAGGTGCTGCCGCAAGAGAGGTATTGCGCCACCCTTCAGTGAAGCGCTTAGTATTGGTCGATATTGATGGAGAAGTGATTGCGCAATGCAAAGAATGTTTAACGGAATGGCATCAAGGCTCTTTTGATCATCCCAAATCCACATTGATCATTGAAGATGGGAAAAAATTTGTAGAAAATACCGAAGATCAATTTGACATTATTGTCATCGATGTCTGTGACAAACTTGATGACAGTCCAGCTGTTGCATTGTATACACCGGAGTTCTACGCTTCTGTGAAGAAAATTTTAAAACCCAACGGCATCGTTGTTGTCCAGTCAATGGAATTTAATTTTGATCTGAAAAGGAAAGACCACCTCACTGTCCATCGCAATCTGAAAAATATTTTCCAGCATGCGGTCTCCTATCATTCCTTTGTCCCTTCATTTTGGTCTGTATGGGGCTTCATCCTAGCTACAGATTCTGCTGAACTCAGCAGACTTAACCAAGAGAATATTGATCGGGTCTTAAATGAGCGTGGTGTGAGCAAACAACTGAATTATTATAGCGGTGATGCGCATCAGAAAATGTTTAACTATTCCAAAGATGAAATCCTGCACTTGAATTCGATTAAGAACTGATCGAAAGCACGATGGGCGAATACGCGATCGGATAAAGGCCATTCTACTCTACGATGAGGGATGGACAGCGCAGAAAATTGCCAAGGTTTTACTGAGTTAGGTTTTTTCGCTGTCCTGCCTACCCTTGCGCCAGATTCAATATTAGGCCAATCTTTCAGGAGCCGTGTCAGGGATAAGTTCAGACCTGTCGGGGCGCCAATGACAAATTAGCTTCTTGTGACATATGTTTAAAGACTACATGAGCACGGCGGATGGGATCAACGCAGAGCCGCAAATTTGCGTTGATCCCCTGCCGACTGTGTTCGTACAGGCGTTACAGATGGCTAAAAAAACCAATTTTTGAAGTTTCTTCAGTATATACCGAGGGAATTGCAAAACTCCTCGCCGCATAAAATGATTTTCTGCTGGCGAGAAGTTTTGCAACCCTCTACCTTAATCAAAGACGAATTCCAATTCTTCTTCCATGTCACGATCGACAGATTTGATAATGCGCTTGCGATATTCCTCAAAGCCGGTTCCGCCTGGGATAGGATGACCCATGATGATGTTCGACTTGAAATCGAGCAAGTAATCGGTCTTTCCTTCGCAAGCTGCTTCGGTGAGAACGCGGGTCGTCTCTTGGAACGAAGCTGCAGAAATGAACGAATCGGTGCCGAGAGAGGCTTTTGTGATTCCAAGAAGAACAGGAGCTGCTTGTGCCGGCTTTCCGCCTTCTTCGATCGTCTTGCGATTGATGCGATGGAAGTCCTTCTTATCGATATCTTCACCATAGAGGAAGGTCGTATCGCCTGGATCGGTGACGCGCACTTTTTGAAGCATCTGACGGACGATGATCTCGATGTGCTTGTCGTTGATGTCGACACCCTGCAGGCGATAGACTTCTTGGACCTGGTTCACGAGATACTTTTGCAGTTCGCGGACGCCGCAAATATCCAGAATTTCCTGCGGAACGACGAGGCCATCGGTGAGCTGCTGCCCTTTGACGACATGGTCGCCGCGCTGGACGATCAAGTGTTTGGTGAGTGGGATGAGATGTTCCTCTTCCATGCCAGACTCTTCATCGCGGACAACGACGATACGCTTGTTCTTCTGAACGCCGCGGAAGTCGACGACGCCATCGATTTTCGCAATCTCGGCAGCATCTTTCGGCGTGCGTGCTTCAAAGAGCTCGGCAACACGCGGAAGACCGCCGGTGATATCCTTTGTCTTGATCGCGCCGCGTGGCAAACGAGCAAGAAGCATACCTGCGGAGACATATTGGCCTTCTTGCACAGAGATGATACGCGCCGGAAGGAATCGCATAGGTACCGACAAGTTCTGCATATTCTTTATCGGCATAGATGACGATCTGCGGATGGAGTTCGCCGCGATGCTGTTTCACGATCAGCTCGGCCTGGCCTGTCTGTTTGTTGACTTCGCGCTGGGTTGAAATCCCTTCGACGAGATCTTCATATTTGACATAGCCGGGACGCTCGCAAATGATCGGGATGTTGTGCTGTTCCCATTGGGCGATCTTGGTTCCCTTCTTCACTTTTGAGCCATCGGCAAGAAGAATCTGCGTTCCGAGTTCGACTGTAAAGGTTTGGAGAGGTTCGATCGATTTTGTGCTGAGCAGTTTTTTGTAATCTTCTAAGCGTTCGCCCTTCATCGCGGACGATGTGAAGCGTTCCATTCTTATTGAGAGCAAGCCAGTTCCCTTCTTCGTTCTGTACAGTGCGCAGATCCATGTAGACGAGGATGCCGTCGTGTTCAGCGATAAGCTCTGGGCTGACGCTTGCAGATGCAATACCACCCAAGTGGAATGTACGCATCGTCAGCTGCGTTCCCGGTTCACCGATCGACTGGGCAGCGATGATACCGACAGCTTCGCCTTGACCGACGACACGGCCGTTGGCGAGGTTGAGGCCATAGCATTTTGCGCAAACGCCACGTCGGGTTTCGCAAGTCAGCGCAGAACGGATCCGGACGCTTTCAATACCTGCATCGTCGATCGCTTCTGCTTGAAGCACTGTGAGAATATCGCCAGTTTGTGCGAGCATCTTCGTGCTGTCGCCAGGCTGATAGATATCGTCGCAAACAGTACGTCCATAGATACGATCTTTTAGCGGAAGAAGTTCTTCTTGACCTTGCTTGATCGCTGCGACTTCAATTCCATTGAGCGTTCCGCAATCTTCTTCGGTGATGATCACATCTTGTGCAACGTCGACAAGACGGCGTGTGAGGTATCCGGAGTCGGCAGTTTTAAGGCTGTATCGGCAAGACCTTTACGCGCACCGTGGGAAGAGATGAAGTATTCGAGTACGGTCAATCCTTCGCGGAAGTTCGAGGTGATCGGAGATTCGATAATCTCGCCTGATGGTTTTGCCATCAAACCGCGCAGAGCTCCGAGCTGTTTGACCTGAGATTTGTTACCACGAGCACCGGAGTCCATCATCAGATAGAGCGGATTGAGCTCGCCATCTCTTAGTCTCGCTGATCGAGCTTGAACAGCTCTTCAGAAAGCTGATCGGACACTTCCGTCCAGATGCTGATGATCTTGGATTTTCGCTCCCCTTCTGTGATGATCCCATCTTCGTACTGCTTTTTGACGACTTCAACGCGCTTATGCGCCTCTTCGATGACTTTTTGCTTTGTCTGTCAGGAATACGTACGTCGCAAACACCCATCGAAAGCGCAGCTTTGGTCGCTTCAGCAAATCCGAGGTTTTTCAGGTTATCCAAGAAGCGAACAGTCGCTTCTAAGCCCGACTTTCTTATAGCATCTGCATGAACAAGCTCGCTCATTTTCTTCTTGCGCAAGCGAATAGTTTTGGAAGCCGAGTTCTTTTGGAACGATCGTATTGAATAAGACGCGTCCAGGCGTTGTTTCAATGATGCCGCTTTCGAGCGTCAGCTTGATCTTCTCATGGATACGAATTCCGCGGCCTAAGATCATCGCGCCGCCCTTCTTTGCCTGCATTCTTCATACCAGTTGATAGCTTCCGCTTGCGCTAAGCGCCATGAGCACTTCTTCCATGATCTCTGAAGAGCTTGATCTTCTTTCCATGCTCTTCAGGAATATAGAGCGGATCGTGCATCAGGTAGTAAAGCCCAAGGATCATATCCTGAGAAGGAACAGCAGACAGGTTTTCCGGAAGAGGGCAGGAAGATGTTGTCGGGCGCCATCATCAGCAGTTTCGCTTCGAGCTGCGCTTCAATAGAAAGCGGAACGTGGACCGCCATCTGGTCACCGTCAAAGTCGGCGTTGAACGCCGTACAGACGAGCGGATGGATGCGGATCGCTTTTCCTTCGATGAGAACAGGTTCAAATGCTTGGATCCCCAAACGGTGCAGCGTCGGAGCGCGGTTGAGGAGGACAGGATGCCCTTTGATGATCTCTTCGAGAACGTCCCATACTTCAGGAGCTTGCTTCTGAATCATTTTCTTTGCAGAGCGGATCGTATAGACATAGTCCAAGATCTTTTAGACGTTTGACGATGAACGGCTCGAATAGCTCGAGAGCCATCTGTTTCGGCAGACCGCACTGATTAAACCTCAGTTCAGGACCGACGATAATGACAGAACGGCCTGAATAGTCGACCCGTTTTCCGAGCAGGTTTTGGCGGAAACGCCCTTGTTTTCCTTTAACATTTCGGAAAGAGATTTAAGAGGACGGTTTCCTGCGCCCATGACAGGATGGCCATGGCGGCCATTGTCAAAGAGAGCATCGACAGCTTCTTGAGCATCCTCTTTTCATTGCGGACGATCACTTCAGGGTTTTCAGCTTGAGGATCGCTTTCAAACGGTTGTTGCGGTTGATGACGCGGCGATAGAGATCATTGAGATCGGATGTTGCAAATCGTCCGCCATCCAAGGGAACAAGCGGACGCAAATCGGGCGGGATGACAGGAACGCACGACATCACCATCCAGTCAGGACGGTTTGGCGAAGAAGTAAAGCTTTCGACAATCTTCAGCCGCTTTGCAAGTTTCATCCGCGCTTGCATCGATTTTGTCTTGCGCAGTTTGTCTTTTAGATCGACAACAAGTGCTGCTAAGATCTTCTTTTTCGAGGAGATCGCGAATCGCTTCGCCGCCCATTTTGGCAACAAAAGCATCGCGGCCCCATTTTTCTTGGGCTTCGCGGTATTCGGCATCAGTTAAGAGCTGTTTTTTTTCTAGAGTCGTGCTGCCTGGATCGATGACGACATATTCTTCGTAATAGATCACGCGTTCGAGATCTGTCGCAGACATCCCAAGAATATTGCCGATACGAGAAGGCATCGTTTTGAAAAACCAGATATGGACAACAGGAACAGCGAGTTCGATGTGGGCCATCCGTTCGCGACGCACTTTAGAGAGAGTCACTTCGACGCCGCAGCGGTCGCAGACAATCCCTTTGTGCTTGATCTTCTTATATTTTCCGCATGCGCATTCCCAATCGCGCGTTGGACCAAGATCTTCTCGCAGAACAGTCCGCCTTTTTCAGGTTTGAATGTGCGGTAGTTGATCGTTTCCGGTTTCTTGATTTCCCCGCGCGACCATTCATTGCGGATGACATCATCAGAGGCAATTTTGATGGTCAACTTATCAAACTGAGAATCTTTGAAATCTTCTTCTGTCATGAAGCTATATCTCCCCTTTAATTATTCTTCTGACGCACTTTCTGTGCGCACATCTAAGCAAAGACCTTGCATCTCCTTCACCAAAACGTTGAAGGATTCAGGCGTTCCTGCAGTTAAGAATATTTTCCCCTTTTACGATCGACTCGTAAATTCGGGTTCGTCCGGCGACGTCATCTGATTTGACAGTCAGCATCTCTTGGAGCAGGTGTGCAGCGCCATAAGCTTCGAGCGCCCATACTTCCATCTCCCCGAATCGCTGGCCGCCCATCTGAGCTTTACCGCCGAGCGGCTGCTGGGTGACAAGAGAGTAAGGTCCGATGGAGCGGGCGTGGATCTTGTCGGCAACGAGGTGGCTCAGTTTCAGCATGTAGATGTAGCCGACAACGACCCGGTTATCAAAACGCTCGCCTGTTCTTCCATCGTACAGATAGAATCTTACCATCTTCTGGCAGTCCGAGTTCCTTCATCATTTCCCAAATACGCGATTCGGGAAACCCTTCGAAGACAGGGCTCTTGACATAGATGCCCGCTTTTCTAGCGGCATAACCAAGATGCGTTTCAAGAAGCTGACCCATGTTCATACGAGAAGGCACGCCGAGCGGATTGAGGATGATCTCGATCGGTCTCACCGTTGGCAAGGTAAGGCATATCTGCTTCAGGAACGATTTTGGAGACAACCCCTTTGTTTCCGTGGCGGCCCGCCATCTTATCGCCGACTTGCAGTTTGCGCTTGGAAGCGACATAGACTTTCACTTGGCGGATGACGCCTGGATCGAGATCGATGTCCCCTTTGCGCATGAATTCCACCTCAGTCTTATGCTGCGTCTGCAGAGTCTGCATCGCCATATCATATTCACGCATGAATGTTTTTAAGCGTGTTATAGACTTCTGTTTCGCCGATGATGAGATCTTCAGGCTTTTCCGATTCCAGTGTTTCGAGCATCTCCTGAGTGATGGCTTCACCTTCTTTGACAATAATATCCCCTGTTTTGCGGTGCATGATCGGAGCAGGAGCTATTTCATCAAGCAGCAGAGCGCCGAGCTTCTCATGGAATTCGATCATGCAGCTCCGCTTCTTTGGTTTTGTAATCATGATGGATATCTTTGATGCGGCTTGCCTCTTCGACAAGTTCATCATCTGTTTTAGAAAGACGATCGCGGCGGCTGAACACTTTGACATCCATGACCACCCCTTCTGTTCCTGGAGGCGCTGTTAAGGAGGCATCTTTAACATCGGCAGCTTTTTCACCGAAGATGGCGCGCAGAAGCGCTCTTCAGGAGCAAGTTCTGTTTCTGATTTCGGTGTGATCTTTCCGACGAGAATATCGCCTGGCTTCACTTCAGCTCCGATGCGGATAATCCCATCTTCGCCTAAATTCGCTAAGGCCTCTTCAGAGACGTTTGGAATATCGCGTGTGATCTCTTCTTTTCCCAGTTTGGTATCGCGAGCAGTCAGTTCAAACTCTTCGAGATAGATCGAAGTATAATAATCTTCTCGAAGAGTTTTTCAGAGATGATGATCGCATCTTCGTAGTTGTATCCGCACCATGGCATGAATGCGACGAGCACGTTTTTGCCGAGCGCAACTTCGCCTTTGTCTGTCGCAGGACCATCAGCGATCACATCGCCTGCTTTGACCTTATCGCCAACATTGCAAAGAGGCGTCTGGTTGATGCATGTGCCTGCATTGGAACGCATGAATTTCTTAAGATGATAGGTCTTCTTGTTGAGCGGATTTGCTTTTGCAGCGATCGACGATTTTAAAGCCATCGACATATTCGACTGTTCCATCTTCTTCCGCGACGACAACAGCGCCGGAGTCGCGAGCAGAGCGCGCTTCAAGCCCTGTTCCGACGATCGGAGCATCTGTTTTGAGAAGTGGCACGCCTTGGCGCTGCATGTTCGAACCCATCAATGCACGGTTCGCATCATCATGCTCCAGGAACGGAATCAATCCTGTTACGATCGATACAAGCTGTTTTGACGAGACGTCCATATGGGTGATCTTGCTCGTCTCGATCTTAAGCGACTCGCCATTATAGCGAGCCCAGCAGAGCGGCTCGACAAACATGTTATGTTCATCGAGGATTGCTGACGCCTGAGCAATGACGCAGTGCTCTTCCTGGTCCGCTGTCATGTATTCGATTTCTTCAGTGACAATCCCTTCGCGAACAATGCGATAAGGCGTTTCGATGAAACCGAATTCATTGATCTTCGCAAATGAAGAAAGCGAAGTGATCAAACCGATGTTCGGACCTTCAGGAGTTTCAATCGGACAGATCCTTCCATAGTGGCTTGGATGAACGTCGCGCACTTCAAAACCTGCGCGTTCGCGGTTTAAGCCGCCAGGCCCAAGAGAAGAGAGACGGCGTTTGTGCGTCAATTCGGCAATAGGATTGGTTTGATCCATGAATTGCGAAAGTTGCGATCGGCCAAAGAAGTCTTTCAGAACACCTGCAAGTCCTTTTGCTGAAACAATTTTGCCTGGAGTCAACGTATCGGAAGTAGAAATCAAAGAGATTCATGCGCTCTTTGATGATTTTCTCCATACGCGCAAGACCGATACGGCACTGGTTCTGGATCAGTTCGCCGACAGATCGGACACGGCGTTGCCAAGTGATCGATATCATCGACATAGACATCTTCATCGCCTTTTTTAAGACGAATCAGATATTTAAGAGCGCCAATGACATCTTCTTTGCGCAAAGTGACAGTATTGAGCTCTTCATCGCTGATTTCAAAACCGAGCTTTCGATTGAGTTTATAGCGTCCGACACGTCCTAAATTATAGCGCTTCGGATCGAAGAAGAGGCGCATGATCGCAGAGCGCGCATTGGACAGCGTCGCAGGTTCGCCAGGACGGATTTTGCGATAAAAATCTTTCAATGCGGATTCATAGGAATCTGTTGGGTCTTTTGCGAGCATTTTGATGATGGGACTCGTCTCATCAGCATCTTCGGCAATGCGGACTGCAGAAATGCCTGCATCGACCATCCGCTTTAAGCATCGCTGTCGTCAGTTTCTCTGAAGCTTTTCCAAATACAACACCCTTTCTTCATCGACGACATCTTCAGCTAAGATTTTTCCGACGAGTTTGGGAAAGTCTTTTTCCGATTTAATCTTGACTTTGATCGTGCTGAAAAATTCTTCGATGATATCGGCATCGGTTGAATAGCCGAAGGTCGGATAAAAGAGGTGGCTAAGAATTTTGCGACGTCGTTTTTTGCGGTCGATGTAGATGTAGATCAGATCATTGGTGTCAAATGCACCTTCTAGCCAGCTTCCACGATAAGGAATGATGCGGAACGAATAGATTATCGATCCCTTTGATGTGCCGTTCTTGTTCAAAAGAAATCCCTGGAGAACGGTGGAGCTGGGAGACGATGACGCGTTCTGCACCATTGACGATAAACGTCCCTTTTTCAGTCATCACAGGAATTGTTCCCATGTAGACTTCTTCTTCTTTAATCCCTGTTTCGTCAGTCAGGCGGAATTTAACTTTGAGCGTGACGTTGTAAGTAATTCCGCGGCGGATGCACTCTTCAGGAGTATATTTTGGAACTCCTAGATTATAAGAGATAAATTCGAGAATCGTTTTTTCATCATAAGATTTGATCGGAAATATTTCAGTAAAAACCTCTTGCAATCCAACGTTTTCTCGTTCATGAGGCAATCTTGTCCGCTTGGAGAAACTGATTATAGGACTTAATTTGGATTTCAATCAGGTTCGGAAGATCGATAATTTCTTCTCTGCTCACGAAAACTCACCCGTTGAGGCGGCCTTTTTAACATCGAAACGGCTCCTACGCTTAAATAGCTTATAATATGTTTGCGAGCTTAAAACTCGCGATGATCCTACTTTACTAACACGAGACATGCATTCTCGAATAGTCAAATTCTAAGAAAAACTAAAAACGACAAGCAGAAGTCAATTTTTCATGACTTCTGCCCTTCGTTCTTCCTAGCTAAAACAGTAATTAGAGACCTTTCAAGGTCACTTTTCCACCAGCAGTTGTGATTTTCTTAGCAATCTCATCTGCTTCCGCTTTAGCACAGCTCTCCTTTAAAACTTTTGGAGCACCGTCAACCATGTCCTTAGCTTCTTTGAGGCCAAGGCCGGTAATTTCACGGACAACCTTAATCACACCGATTTTCTTGTCATCTGGAGTTGCTTCCAAAGTGACTTTGAATTCAGTGGATTCCGCAACAGGAGCAGCAGCGCCAGCAGCAGGAGCAGCCATCATCATAGGTGCAGCAGCTGCAGCTTTCACTCCCCACTTCTCTTCGAGAGCTGTTTTTAGTTTTGCCATATCGAGAACGCTCAATTGGCTAAGTTGTTCGATTAATGTATCAATATTTTGTTGAGTAGACACGGTACAACCTCTTTGATTGATCTTGTTATTTTTTAAGAGTTAACTTGTTGAGACTTATTGTCCAAGCAGTGCATAACGGAAGTGAGCAAGGCTTCAATGACCGCCAATGTTTGCGAAAGCGGTGCTTCGAGCGTCCCCAAAAATTGGGAGCGCATTTCGTCTTTGCTCGGAAGCTTGGAGATCTGTTCGACATCACTTGCCGTACAGATAGCGCCTTCAAACCTTCCGCCGATCACTTCTAAAACTTCTTCATTCTCCTTAGAGAACTGAAAGACAGCCTTTGTCGTTTGAATGGGATCTTCATTGGCAAAGACAACAGCAATGTGTCCTTGTAACAGAGCAGGATCTAAGGCGATGCCAGCAACTTGCGCTGCTTTGATGAGCACCCGCTTTTTAACGACCTCTAAAGAGCCGCCTGTCTTCGCTAAATTAACGCGAAACATTGCCGCTGCGTTAGGTTCGAGTCGCTTATAGCTGGCGAGCATAACCGCCTTGGAGCCGGCAATCTTATCTTTTATCTCATCGAGAAGTAATTGCTTTTCCGGTCTCATATCTTACTCTTTAGCTCCTTGAATTTCCGTGATCGTTTGCAAATCGATCTTCATGCCAGGGCCCATTGTCGAAGAAATGGCGAGGGATTTGAGAAAGATCCCTTTCGCGCTGGCTGGCTTCTGCCTCACGATTGCAGAAAGGATCGCGATGATATTCTCTTTGAGCTTCGCAGTTTGAAAAGAAAGTTTGCCTGCCATCGTATTAATCACACCATGTTTATCAGACTTAAACTCGATCTTTCCCCCTTTGACCTCAGTAATCGCTTTAGCGACATCTGTTGTCACTGTTCCCGCTTTTGGCGTTGGCATCAGCCCACGCGGCCCGAGAATTTTAGCGAGTTTGCCGAGATCGCGCATCATATCAGGAGTTGCGATCACAGCATCAAAATCGAGCCACCCCGATTTGATTTTTTCAAAGAGCTCTTCATTTCCAGCAAAGTCTGCGCCAGCATTTAACGCTTCTTTCATCTTATCGCCTTTTGCGAAAACGACAATCACGACACGTTTTCCAGTACCATTCGGTAGGGATACTGTTCCACGCACTAGCTGCTCAGATTTCTGGACATCGACGCCTGTTTTAAGCGATAGTTCCACCGATTGATCAAACTTCACCGGTGGACATTTTTTCAAAATTTCGATAGCTTCATCGAGGTGTAAACTTTCGTCACATCCACGATTTTATCTATCTCCCGAAATCTTTTGCTTCGATGCATTCTGGTTTCCTTTATTCGACGGAATTTTAAACTCCGCTTAAGAATATCTCAAGCGACTCTAAAGGGCCGTCTACCCTTCGATAATATCTACTCCCATAGAACGCGCTGTTCCCATGACAAGCATCATTGCAGCCTCTTCAGAATCTGCGCGCATATCTTGGAGTTTATTTTTGGCAATTTTCCTCACTTGAGATTTCGTGAGTTTGCCGACTTTTTCCCTATTGGGAACCTTTGATCCCTTTTCAATGTTCAACTCCTTGAGAATCATACGAGAAACAGGGGGTTGCTTGGTGATAAAGGTAAAAGGATTTATCTGGATAAACTGTAATCTCAACAGGAAGGATATCTCCTGCTTTATCTTGTGTTTTTGCATTGAATTCTTTGCAAAATCCCATGATGTTGATTCCGGCACCGCCGAGAGCAGGTCCAATAGGAGGCGCTGGATTTGCTTTTCCTGCAGGAATTTGCAGCTTAATCAGTTTTACTATTTTCTTTGCCATTGTTTGTTAAAACCTCAAATCTATTTATTCTCCTTTTATACACATCGTGTATAGAGGCAAGGAGGAATTTATTGTTATGAAAATTCAGTTTCCGTGGGAACTTGCTCCACTTGCCAAAACTCAAGATCATCGACACGAGTTTCGCGGCCGAAGATCGAAACCAGCACGCTAAGCCGACCTTTGTCATGAAAAACCTCTTGAATGCTCCCGATGAAATTGACGAAAACGCCATCTGTAATTTTAACTTTGTCTCCAGGCATAATATTGTGCTTTTGAACAACGCCTTTTTTCTTCTCTTCGAGCTCTCGTAGAATTTCATCCACTTCACCTTGCGCAAGAGGGGTAGGTTTTTCACCGCCCAGAAATCCTAACACGCCATTGGTATTCCGCACATACATCCACGAGTCATCGGTCAAATTCATTTTGACCAAAATATATCCTGGCCAAAGCTTCTTTTCGCTCACCCTCTGTTGCCCACGTTTGACTTCAGCGACATTTTCAATCGGGACTAAGACGGAGTCAATCAGATCGCCCATCCCTTTAGATTCACGATTTTCTTCAATAGTCTTCTTCACTTTTTTTTCTTGTCCGGAAACTACCTGAACGACGTACCATTTATGCATGACGCCTCAATTCATTAGCCAAAAATAAAATGCACGATGAGTGCAATAAAATCCAAACATCCTTTGATCACTAGATCAAAGAGATAAATTCCAATTCCAAAGAGAAAGGTTGCTCCAATGACAATCTTTGTCGATAATTTCAATTCGTCTTTGGTCGTCCAACTAACCTTTTTAAGCTCTTCTTTTAATTCCTGAATAGAGTTAAACAGACGCTTCTTCCTGGATGCTTGCTGGGTAGGAGCATCAGCAGAAAGTCGTGTCTGATTTAACTTTGCATCCATAGCCATAATAGCGTTCTTTGTTATACCCTATTTATCGAGTGCGGAGGGATTCGAACCCCCGACCAGCGACTTTGGAGATCGCTGCTCTACCAGCTGAGCTACACACCCACCAAAATACACTAAACTTAAGGCTCTCTAAAGAGAGCCTTAGCACACTCAAATCCGTTTACTTGAGGATTTTCGTTACAGTTCCAGCACCAATCGTTCTGCCGCCTTCACGGATCGCAAATCGCATTCCCTCTTCCATCGCGATCGGGTGGATGAGTTCCGCTGTCGAGTTCGACGTTATCGCCTGGCATCACCATCTCGGTTCCTGCGGGAAGAGTGACTGTTCCGGTTACGTCCGTCGTGCGGAAATAGAACTGTGGACGGTAACCGGTAAAGAACGGCTTATGGCGTCCGCCTTCTTCTTTCGTGAGAACGTAAATTGTCCCTTTGAACTTTGTATGTGGTGTGCAAGTTCCTGGAGCAGCGAGCACCATTCCGCGCTCGATATCGTTCTTTTCCAATGCCGCGGAGGAGGATACCGACGTTTTCACCTGCCTGGGCTTCATCGAGGAGCTTGTTGAACATCTCAAGACCTGTGACAACAGTATCGCGTGTCTCGCGGATTCCGACGAGTTGCAGCTTATCGTTGACTTTGATTTTGCCCCTCTCGACACGGCCTGTCGCCACAGTTCCACGGCCAGAAATGGAGAACACGTCTTCCATCGGCATGAGGAACGGCTTGTCTGTTTCACGAGCAGGTGTTGGGATCTTCTCATCGACTGTCTTCATCAATTCTTTGATGCTCTTGACATACTCAGGATCGCCTTCGAGAGCTTTAAGCGCAGAGCCGCGGATGATCGGAACATTTTTGTATCCTTTCGCTTCGAGAAGTTCATGTGAGTTCCATTTCGACGAGATCGACGAGTTCTTCATCGCCTTTGCCGATCATGTCCATCTTGTTCAAGAAGACGACGATCGCAGGAACGCCGACTTGGCGTGCCAAGAGGATGTGCTCTTTTGTTTGCGGCATCGCACCATCTGTTGCAGCAACGACGAGGATAGCTCCGTCCATTTGCGCAGCACCTGTAATCATGTTCTTGACGTAGTCGGCGTGGCCAGGGCAGTCGACGTGCGCATAGTGGCGACTTGTCTGTTTCATATTCAACGTGAGTCGAGTTGATCGTAATACCGCGCGCTTTTTCTTCTGGCGTATTGTCGATCGAAGCGTAGTCGCGATATTTCGCTTTTCCCTCTTCCGCTAAGACTTTTGTGATTGCAGCTGTTAAGGTTGTTTTACCATGGTCAACGTGGCCAATCGTTCCAATGTTGACGTGAGGCTTGGTCCTTTGAAATGCTTCTTTTGCCATTATTCCCTCCGTTTGGCTCCATTGTATGTTTAATTTTTTCGTTCTTTGCCCAGAATAGGAATTGAACCTTCGACCTCTTGCTTACCATGCAAATGCTCTACCACTGAGCTATCTGGGCATTTGGCCGGGCATCTGTTTTGCTAGGCATCTGTTTTTCTGGTAGACCGCTGAATACGGCGCAAAATGAGATCTATTTGCGCGATACTCAGCTGTCTCCAGACCTCGCCTGTGCTCTTCAAATCCTAAGCAAACTGCTGATGAACAGACCTCTACTTCAGGTCGAAAGCAGCAAAGTTTATTCTCTAGGGTAAATAAATTCAACACCAATTGTTGAGTATAGAGGGAATTGCAAAACCCCTCACCGTATAAAACCGCGCTTTTGGCACCTATCGCCTTAGCGACGGCTGCCTTCGGCCCCGGTTCGCTCTTCGCTCACCTGCTTTGCTACTTACGAAGGTTCCCCGAACCTTCTCGTGTCTTCGCAGCCACTTATCCAAGTATGCTTTCGCCGCCGCCAACCGAACCCGCTGTGCGGGTTCTGGCAACAGGTGCCAAAATCATCGATTTTCTGCTGGCGAGGAGTTTTGCAATTCCCTCTATCGTATTTTTTTGATGACCGGAATCTATCTTTGACGGTAAATAATCCTGGCCTTAGTCAAATCATAAGGCGACATCTCAACGGTGACAATATCTCCGACAAGGACGCGGATATTGCGCATCCGCATTTTTCCGCAAAGATGAGCCAGAACGCGCATCCCGTTTTCCAAAACGACTCTAAAGGTCATATTTGGCAAGAGCTCCTCTACAGTCCCATCAATTTTAATTGTATCTTCTTTCGGCATGAATCTAACTCAGAAAAATGAAAATTTTTACTATCCTGCAGTATATAGAGGGAATTGCAAAACTCTTCACCGCATAAAATCACGCTTTTGGCACCTATCGCCTTGGCGGCGGCTGCCTTCGGCCCCGGTTCGCTCTTCGCTCACCTGCTTTGCTACTTACGAAGGTTCTCCGGACCTTCTCGTGTCTTCGCAGCCACTTATCCAAGCATGCTTTCGCCGCCGCCAACCGAACCCGCTGTGCGGGTTCTGGCAACAGGTCCCAAAATCATCGATTTTCTACTGGCGAGGAGTTTTGCAATTCCCTCTATAGAACCTATCTGTAAAAAAATGCATCAAAAATCAAATAACAACTTTTCACAGACAGACTCTAAAAAAACACGTTCATCAAACTAAATTTCCCTCAAATTGTCAATCTTATTATAATGCTTCAATACTTAAAGGGCATGAGCCGTTGCCCAAATCAAAAGAAATTTTCATATGCAAGACGCAATCATTTTTGACACTTGTCTAGTCAAGCAGCGAAAAGTCATTCAATGTTTTGACGGTTACGCTACCCCAGAGAAGAAGTATGAGAAAATTATTGAGCTGGGAAGACAGCTCGCACCTTATCCACTGGAATATAGAACTCCTGACTATCTTGTCAAGGGATGCCAAAGTGCAATGTACCTGCACTCCCAGTTGGTAAATGGGAAAATTCATTTTCATGCTTTTTCGGAAGCATTGATTTCAGCAGGCTTGGTTGCCTTGCTGCTTGCTGTATACCATGATGAACCCCCTGAGGCGATTCTCTCTTGCCCCCCTCGTTTTCTCGAAGAGTTAGGCATTTCCAATATCCTTTCTCCGGGCAGAGCCAATGGGCTTGCAAGTCTTTTCCAACGCATGAAAAAAGAAGCGCTAGTTTTTTATAGACTGGGCGCAGTATAGTTCAAATTTTTCCATATGATTGCCATTTATTCTCATTTCGGGCATGATTTTTCCAAATTTTTTCTCAATGAGGTGCATCTATGGCAATTTCTGTCGCGACTCCTACTTCCCCAACAACGACTTTATCGAGCTCATCCACGGCACCTCAAACCAGGACTTCTTATCTTCGCCGCTGCATCGAAGATCTTTCCCCTGATAGAGTGGCAAGTTGTGAAAAAAAATCTAGCCAATGGAATATTATCTCTATTGTATCCACAGTGGCTTTTTTCGCGCTGGCCATTGGTGCATTTATAGCGACGAACATTTTTGCCCTTGCTTATGTTCCTATTGCAGGGATCAGTGCAATCCTCTTCGCTTTGCCCGCAGCCCAACAGGTTAAAAAATTTCAAGAATGGTCCCAAGCCGCTAAAGATGAAGCGGAAAAATACAAAGTAATTCAGCGCGATTATGCAGATTTGACCAGCCGGACGCCACAAGAATTACAGCTCATCCTGCGACAGATGGGAATTGCCTGGAATCACATCCCAGAAATGGCTCAACACCCTGAAAATCTCTCCCTTTTAAATCCTTTGCTTGCTCAAGCTAAATATTTAGAAAAACAGGTCGAATATTGGATGAATTTGAGAGATAAGCATGCCAATGAGGCACGCCAGCCTCCGACAATTACAGACTCGGCAAACAACGAAAAAGCGACCGCGCGCCAACTCGCCCTGCAATGTGAGGATGAAGCCCTTCACTTTAAAATTCGTACTGCTTTTGTCAATGCCGTTTTACGCAAGCCTGACTTTTGTGGAACATTAGAAGATGTGGGCACTTTCTCTAAAAATAACTATATAGATCGAGCTTTCGGCAGCGCTTTAAACGATTCCACTGTCAATCAAATCTTCACTTTCAACCGTCAAGACCTCGCTCCCATTACCTTGAATGATGCTAAGACACTGAGCATCGCACATCTTGGTCAAAGAATTTTTACAGCAATGGCTGCTTAGAGTGTGTCTTCAAATTTGAAGACACTCTCCTAAATTTTTGAGTTCATTTCGGTATATATTATAAAAGCATTAACATTCGCTCTCTTTGTTTGTTTTTTAGTTTCTTATCATATATAATGAACTAACTTTTTATTTATGAGGTTTATATATGTCAGTTTCTGCAACCCCTGCACCTTCGCAAACTTATCTTCAACATTGCATTGAAGACCTCGAACCGAGCAACCTCTCCTCTTGGAATTGGAAATCCAATCAGTGGCAAGTGGCTGCTGTCACTACCTATGTCGCTTTTACTGTGCTCACTATTGGAGGGCTTGCTACCGCAACAGCTTTTGCCCCAGTCTATATTCCCGTCGTCGCAGTGAGCTCCGCTTTTCTTTTAAAGTTTGTTCGAAAAGGCCATGATCTGTTCGAACAATGGTCAGACCAAGCTTCCGCGCGCGCAGAGCAATTGAAAGAAATTTCTAAACATCTTCAGGAACTCTCCTCTGCAACCCCAGAGCAGCTTCAGCAGACCCTGCAACAAAAAGGGATTCAGTGGTTTATGATTCCAGGCATGCAAAATCCAAACCATCTCACTCAGCTAAAACCTCTCATCGCAAGACACAATTTCTGGGAAAACTACGTCCAAACACTCGAAGAGAAAAAACGGACAAAACTCAACGAAGCTACAAAGCTTTTTTCTGAAAACTATGAGGACAGTAAAAACGAGATCTATGATTTGCGTTGCGAAGCTCTTGAAATCGAACAAAGGGCCTTAGAAGGAAAACTCAAAAACGCCTTTGTCCAGGCGGTGATTAGGCGGCCTGCGCACATCGGAACATTGGAAGATCTCGGCAGCATTACCGCAATTTCTGGCCAAGAACGCGTCATTGGCAATGCTGTGAACGCCATTTCTGTTAATGATTTGTTTACTTTCAAGAATGGACGGACGCCCACAATCTCCTCCGACGAGGCCAAAAGGATGACAACTACCGATCTTGCGATGCGACTCGTCGCAGCTATGGATGCTTAAAAAGTGGGATGGGGGGCATCAAGTGGGTGCTATGTGGTCTCGGTCCCAGGTTTAAGTCGGCCAAGATGATCTAACTCTAACTTGCGGGCTTGGACTGGGGAACTTGTTGGCTGGGGCTGGGGCTGGGGAAATTTAGCTGTTTTTAAGTATACACAAAGGGCTATACCCAAAGCTACTCCTATACCTGCTCCTCCAATCGTTCCTACGATGGGCACTGCGGAACCTAGAGCAGCGCCAATAGCGCCGCATCCTCCCACAATTAGAGTTGCCACAAATCCTTGCAAAGCAATGGTTTTAACTTTTTCTATTTTTTCCCGTGTCTTGTTTTCCTTTTCTGATGTGTTTATTTTTTTGCCTTTTTCTACGACATTGGCCAAAGCGCGATTGCATGCACCCTTTTCACCCCCATCGCTTACTATGCCTGTTAAGCCTGTCATAACCCCTCCAAATACTGTTTCTATAACTTTAATTATATAAAATATGACAATATTTATATATATAAAAGGCTTTAATTTAAAAACATAACTAAGTTTCTTATAATTAATGCTTTATGCTGCTTATAGGATAGCTTTATCGTTAGGATACAGAATGTTAGGTACTGACTACTATACCGTTCAAGATGTCGATGGAGGCCAGACGTATCTATAGGATCTTTAACGTAAAAAGAGATGGCTACATCACGAAAGTGTGGCACCTAGAAAAAAGAGGATTGTTGATCTTTTAAGGAGTTAAAGGCAAAAAATATCGAAGTCAGAGCCCCTTTGCCGGAATCCAATAAAAAAAAACGACACGTGATCAACTACCAAGAGCATTTACCATATTTAAAAGCAGTAGCAGCAGCTATTCCTGCTAGTACACCTCCTGTGACCCCTCCTATAATTGTCCCAATTCCCGGACCAGCTAGAGTACCTACGATCAAGCCGGCCAGGGCACCACCCATAGACGCAAGTATAATCTGAAAAATGCACTTGGCAAGTGAGCTTACTTTTCCCGCAGTTTTGTCTACTGGGGGAACCCTAGTGTTTGCTGTGCGAACCCTAGTGTTTGCTGTGCGAACCCTAGTGTTTGCTGTGCGAACCCTAGTGTTTGCTGTGCGAACCCTAGTGTTTGCTGTGCGAACCCTAGTGTTTGCTGTGCCTTCAGTGTTTGCTGTGCCTTCAGAAGCTGATGCACTTTTTCCTGACTCGTGAGCACTCCAATAACTTTTGTCTAATCCGCCTACTGCCATAATTTCTCCAAAAAATAATTTTATTAACCTTCAATAACTTTATTATACAATGCATGAGAGTTTGTGTAAATTTTTTTTAAAGCTTTTTAAAAGTTTTTTTAAAAACTTAATACTTCGATAATTAGGTCTAAAAAGCTAAGCTGCTGAAAATCTTTATCTTAGAGATTGATTTTAGACTTAAGAAACTGAGAATGAGTCACATAGCAAC
Source organism: uncultured Verrucomicrobiae bacterium (assembly GCA_963718565.1). GTDB lineage: Bacteria > Chlamydiota > Chlamydiia > Chlamydiales > Rhabdochlamydiaceae > CAJCIW01. The sequence continues at coordinate 301,123 of OY970364.1, read as the reverse complement.
TTAATGTCATTAGACTAAATTTTCGTACGTCCTTAAAAACTCATGGCAAAAGTTGAAGACCATTTTGATCCATGCCAAACTTACCACTTATCGATCTTGATTGGGCACGGATCGAAATGGTCTTCAACTTTTGCCAGAGTCTTCAAGGAAGTTAATGTACGTGCTACCAGTTAAGGTGTGGCCGGAGAGGCTGTTTGATAACGCTCATGAACAAATTGTGCTAAATCGATCGGATCCCCTCGAAACCACCGACTCAAATACTCCCAAAAGCTCACGCCAAGTCTGGCGCATGTCTGCTTGAGCGTCAATAGGCCGTCTCGAAATTGTCTGCCCTCTACGCTTTTGGTAGTGCCAGAGATATTTCTTCGTTTAGCCACACCTCGGATATCTTGCTCACTGTCATTATTGTGCAGGGGAAGGCCGGGATGATCAAGCGCTTTTAGCATTTCTTCGCGGTATTTGGAAAATGAAGCAATGACTTCATTAATCCCTGTGCGCTGCCGACAAAAAGTTGGACAGAAAATCGAGGGGAATAAGTAACTCTCTGTGTTAAGTCTTTCTCTATAAGCCATTCTGCAGCTCATATTCGCTGCATATTATTCTAAGGTTATATTTCCTACAATCTCTTTTTTTCTTTTCTTCTTTTTTCTCCAGTGAGAACTTTCCTGTTTTCGGGGGTGCGGGGGCGAAGCCCCGACCCTCCTCTTATTCTGAAAAACAGACCTTATAATGCCCAAACTGAGGTGGATGGGGTAGGGGCCCCATCCGCCGAAGGCGGGAGCAGGGGGGACGGTAGTCCCCCGACAAGCCTTTCCCAAATAAGCCGGACAGGCTTCTTGAAAAGCCCTCGGAATGCTTGGCATATACGTACACAAACGTTCTTGGATTTTCAACTTTCATTTTTTTGCTTTTTTGACTTCGAATCCTTTGTACTCTCCTTTTGAATATTTGGGTTTGATTCCATGATAAATTTCATTGGGTGTCGCATACAATAAGGCCTGATGCGGTCTACTGCAATTGAAATGCTCGATATACTCATCAACCCCAGCACGCAGTGCTCTTACTGTTTCATAACGATGTAAATATATTTTTTCGTATTTCAGAGACCACCAACCTCTCTCTTGATAGACGTTGTCAATGCACCTGCCCTTGCCGTCCATGCTGATCTTGATACCCCGTTGCCGCAATAATTCTAGAAACGCGGTGCTTGTAAATTGAGACCCTTGATCCGTGTTAAAATATTCTGGACACGTTTTCTGTAAGGCTATTTCTAGTGCTGCAAGACAAAAATCCACAGTTATAGTGTTCGAGAGCTCCTGAGCAAGCACGTATCTGCTAAACCAATCGGTCACTGTAATCAGATAGACAAAACCGTTAGCCAATGGGAGAAATGTTATATCGGCACTGAAAACCTGGTTAGGAGTTCCAATCCACAAACCATTTAATAAATAGGGATAGTGCGGGTGTGATGCGGAGGGTTTGCTGAGGTTTTTTCTGGGAAGAACAGATAAAAACCCCATTTTTCTCCATAACCTCTCAATCCTTTTTTCATTCACGTTAAATCCCTCACGCCTTAAATCGGCATGTATTTTTCTATAACCATATTCGGGTTGCGCATAATGCAATTCTTCTATTTTCTGCATAAGAGCAAGGGTTTCCTCTGACTCTACTATAGGAGCATAGTAATAACTAGATCGAGGGAGGCCCAACGCTTCACATTGAGCCTCGACAGATAACATGGGATGTTCAGGTTCAATCAACCTGCGTTTCTCAAGAGTTGTCAACCCCGGTTTTTTTTTTCAAAAATTCGAGCTGAGACTGAAGCCTGCCTATTTGGGCATAAAGCGCCTCAATGTCTATATCTGGGGCCGATTTTTTTTTACGCCTATCTTCAAACAGCCGCGAGATGCCTTGAACTGCTTGACTTTTCCATTTGGTGATTTGTGCTGGATGTATTTTGAATTGTTGGGCCAAGTCTGATAGTGTCTTGTCTTCCTTTAATGCCTCAAGCGCTACCCTGCCTTTAAAACTGGCTTGGTGCGAGATTCGTTTAGCCATAATGTTTTTCTCCTTTTTGTTTTTTTAGAGAAAAACTTTACACTCGATTTAATTTCTTATTCCAGTGTCCAGTTTTTGGGGGGCAGCGCACTGGGCTTGTGCTTTTCATTGCAACCAGTTGGTCATATAGTTCATGCACCTCTGCCTTACCAACATGCTTCCAAGCTGATAAAACCAACCAATCCCGCTTCAATGCATTGCTGCCGCAGCTGTTTGCCTTCAATCCTTAAGCTATTCAGCAGTTGGTTAAGCCCCTTCTTTTTTTGGTACTTTTTCCCCATATGTTCTTCAAGCCGGTTGAGCCAATCATCCTTAACGCCACATTGGAAGAGATGCCATATGAATGCTTCATTGATCGCATAACCCTCTTTACCTTGGAGTAAAATTCTCAGGAAGTTTTTCCGTGATTTGCTGGAGGCTGTTGTGTAATAAGCAAAATACTCACCTCCTATATGCGTGCAATATACATTTTTGTGTTGATGCTTTTCACCAGTATCATCTGTTCGGATGTAGGGAGCTTCTTTAAGCCCAGCGGTTAAGATTTTTTCGCTCTCTTGGTGGTATGCGTCGGATTCATTGATGAGAATGTTGTGAACTTGCCCTTCAGAAATTTCGATTCCAGTTCCTCTTAGAAGGTCAAAAAACCCCGGTTCTGTCATCCCAAGAGCGTAGAGATTGTGAGCAAGAGCGCGCAATTGATGACCAAAGTGGGATCCTTGAACTTCTGGGGGCAGAGATGCACGTACTATACTACCATCGGGAGATTGCCAGACCTCGAGCTTACAGGTTATGTCCTTAGGTACAGTCTCTAGTTCTTGAACGACATAGGTCTGGTAGCCCTTAAAGCGAGATCCTTTTGGGATTCCTGCGGCTACAATGCGCACTTCCTGTTGTACTTTCTGTGGAACCATTCCTCTTGCAGTAGTCGAGTTGATCCTACCAGTATTATTACCAGGAGCTCCGCTCCTCGCCTTGGGGTTTCCTCCTCCTGGCCTGAATTTAGGTCTTTTAGGCGTTTTTGTTAGACGTGTGATTTCATCTTTGAGTTCTTGCACTGTCTTCTTCAAAGAGACTATTTCCTCGCTCTGCTCCTGAACAAGGACGACGATTGTCTGAAGCCAAGGAACAGCGTGCAGTTCTGAAGGGATCTTAGAAAGGCATTTGTTTGAGTTCATGCCATAGCAGTCTAAATATAGGGCGCTCTGTTATCAAGCGAAAGTTTTATTAATGGGTTTGGGCGTTTTGTTCTGGCTTTACAAGCCGCTCAATTCATACTTCCTCGGAGACCTGTGGCAAGCACTGAATGTCATTTGGATCCATGCCTGATTGAGATCGATAAATGCAAAGCCTGGCATGGATCCAAATGACATTCAGTGCTTGCCATAGGTTTTTGAGGACGTACAAATTTTCTCAGTGGAGAGTCAAGACTTCCTATAATAGAGCTAAAATCTCGTCTTGAAAGCCGCCGTTGATATGAATTTTTCCTTGATCTCCTAGAAAAACATCATATTCTAAGCGCACGCCAAAATCCCCAGGAAGGTAAATCCCGGGTTCAATGGAGAAGCAAGTGCGAGGGATTAATTCCCTTACGTCCTGAGTTTCAAGACTATCGATATGTGCTCCAGGCCCATGGTCCTTAGTGTAGATATTGTGTCCCGTGCGATGAGTGAAGTATTTTCCATAACCTTTCTCTTCGATGATTTTACGGCTGACTTGGTCGACTTCGCACCCTCGGATGCTCTCTTTTTTTGCATAACGGCTGGCCACAAACTCTGTCGCTGCTTTTTGCGCAGTACGTACAATCGAGAAAATCTCTTTTTGTTTTTCAGTGGGTTGAGTATCTGCAACGGCCACTCGACAAATATCTGCATAAATTGCTTTCGGATGCTTCTTCTTACACCAAAGATCAATCAGGACAAAATCCCCTTTCTTAATCTCACTCGATTTTTCTTTGATTGGCTCATAGTGGGGATCTGCACTATGGGCATTCACTCCGACAATGGGAAACGCTTCAGCCGTAAAGCCGCGAGTAGAAAGCTGTTCCGCGATAAATTGTTGGACTTGATATTCGTTGATCTTAGTACCTTTAGTGAGCGCATGGGCGATTTTTTCCCATGCTTCTGCAACAACTCGGTCCAACATGTTAGCTGCTTCTACGTGCAATTGATATTGTTCTTCGTTAAGAACGCATGTGTAATATTGCAAAAATGAAGCTGAAGAAACGACCTCGACTTGAAAACTGCGCACGAGATCGACCATTCCTGCATCCACTTTGGAAAGATATGGAATTGCATTGCGAGGAGAAAATTCCATCGCAACAGTTTTTGCACCTTTGAGAACTTTGCCAAGTTGAGATTCCAGTTCTTGCCATTTCAAGTATGTCAAAACTTCTCCGGGTAGTTCGCTGATGACATGAGGTTCGATCACATGCAGAATTTTGATCGGCAACCCCTCTGCCGGAATCCAATAAAAAAACCGACGCGTGGTCAACTCTTCAGGAGGAATATTTAAAAAATCGCGGGCAAGCGCGTTGCTCCCACTGAAATCATAAAGCAGCCAGCCATCGATCTTCTCTTCAATGAGATGTTTTTGAGCATCGCTAATCCTCGCGGGCCAATCCATTACCTTCTCCAGCTTTAGTGGTATAAACATTGGATTAAAGCAGAAGCTGAGACAACACGCAAGACTTGGAAAGGTTCTTTTAAAATATTGAGTAAAAAAGGAATGGAGCTGGGATCGCCGATATGCGCCAAAGCCTCGAGAATGTGGACTTTCATTTCACGATCGACGTAAGGATAGGCCTCTTGCAGGACTTTGACAGCTGAAGGGTCGCTGCCGACAATTGCCAAAATCATCGCGGCTTGAACGCGAATTTTCTCATCGTGATCATTGAGCAGTTCGCGTACTGCGGCAAGATCTTCTTCATCGCCTTCTTGCAAAAGTGTTGCTGCAGCCGCTCCTGTAACTCCCCAGGTGCGCGCTTGTAAAAACTCTCTGACAACGGATTGGGCATGGGGGTAGCGCAAAATGCTTAAAACAGACAATAAATCGAGCTTGACAAGCTGATCAACGACAGCAGGATAATGCGGAATATGTTCGATATGTTTCACACGGCTTGGCGCCAAGGAACGAAAGAGAGGATTGCTGTGCAAGTCCCACATCCACAAGGTGTTCTTTTCTTGGCTGAGGATCTTGTGGATAGCATCACAAGCAGCGCTAACTTGAATGCGCTGACCGATTAGTCCCATGGCTAGATTAATTTTTACGTAAGGGTCTTGAGTCTCTTTAAATTCTTTCAGAATGAGCTTAAGCCCATATTTTCCACTAGAGGACAGGGCAGCTGAAGAGAGACGCCGCCATTCCGCGTTTTCCGATTTCAGCCATTGGCTTAAATGATGGCTGCCTTCTTTCTCGTTCAGCAGAAGGCACACATAAGCAGCGGTAATTGCCACTTCAGGGGAAGTGCTGTGCACATTTTCTTCAAGCAGCTCAAGGGTACTGGCAGATCCAATTTTTTGCACGCGCATCAACGCCAGAACATTCAAAGCAGAGATCCGCACGTCTGGAGATGCATCGCGCAGTAGCGGAAGGAGTAGGTCGAGATCTTCGTGCACATTGAGATGGGAAATCACCTCGGCTGCTAATTGCCGCAAACCAGCACGATTGCTTTGCACAAGGCTTAACAGTTCCGTTCGATCGATAGAATCGTACATGCTTACAAGCGAAACAATGGCGGCGGCTTTCTCTTCTGCAAGTGTTCGAGGATTTCCGATGATCTCTTTAAGATCTGTTTTTAATTCTAGCAAACGCAAGGCGCCAACCGCTCGAATCACATCTAATCTGACATACCACACTTTTTCGGCTTTGAGCATGCGCGCAATTTCATCTTTCAGAGGTGCATCCCCAAAAGTTGTCGCGAGTTTGACAGCGATTGAGCGTAACAGAGCGTTTGTCGCACGCATTTGTCCCAAGAGAATCGGAATTGCTTTAGCATCGCGCGTCACAGCAGCGCCAATCATCGAATTGAGGCGAATATTGAGTTGCGCCGAAGATTCCCCTTTGTTCAACACACCCCAAGCTAAAAGCTCAAGCATACGTCGATTGTTTTTTTCTTCTTCGAACTTAAGGGTTGTCTCCACCCAACGCTCCATCGCTTCTGTCTCATCGCCTTTTTCACTTAATGCCCGGATGTAGGCGAGCTGGACATTTTTGGATTCAGGATAATCGCGGATGGCTCTTTCTGCTTCCTGAACCGCAGATAATCGATCTGAGATCATCAAATGCGCATAGATGCGTTTTTTGTATTCTTCTTCTGAAATTGCCCCAAAAACAGTTCCTGCCAAACAAGAAAAAAAGGCGGTGAATAAAAAAGGATAACGCATACTTACTTATCCAAGATGGGCAAGCCTGCGGCCCCCGATGAGATGAAAGTGAAGATGGTCAATCATCTGACCTCCGTCAGGGCCGTTATTCGTCAGAAATCGGTATCCATCTTCGAGGTTGTATTCATCCGCAAGTTTTTGTGTGATTTGCACGATTTCTGCGATCAGAGGCAGATCTTCAGGCTGTACTGCTTGTAAGTTAGGGATTTCTTTCTTAGGCATGATGAGAATATGCACAGGTGCGACAGGGGCAATATCTTCAATGGCCAAAATCCGCTCATTTTCGAACACTTTTTTACAGGGTAACTCCCCTTTGATAATCTTACCGAATACTGTTGTCATGATGCATCCTTAATGCGTACTCTAAAGCTTTAAACACATCTTCTTTAGTCTCCCAAACAGAAACGAAACGGCCTTTATGGCAGAAAATTGCTCCCGGAATTCCAGAAGCTCGTTTCAAATCGTCGTCGAGCAGTCCCGCCCATTCCTGCGGAAGTGGAATACGTACTTTCATTCGCTCTTCCAGCGTGGGGGGAATCCCGCGCAATTTCCAATGTCCGCTCGAAGGCATGACAACAAAAAGCGCGGGATGAGTTTCTCCGCCCAATTCGAAAAAGCACTCCATCCACGGCATCGCCTCTTCAAAAAAGAGAAACTTTTCTTTTTTCTTCATACTCTCTACAACTTTTTCACGACAGGCTTGAATATATTCAAATCGCTCTTTCAGCCGTCTCAAGTGCTCTATGACAAAATCCAATGCTTCAAAAAAAGCTTTCGTCTGCTCCTCTTTTGGCGCATCATAAGCCGGCGGGACAAAATTTGTGATTACCTGGGAAAATGTGCACGTACCTATTTCTGGAGTCACACGCCCATTGTCATGGGCATCAATGCCTAGGATTAATGAACGGTTAAAAAAATCGCAGGTCGCTTCGTCGACAATCTTCTGATCCTTTAAATAGAGCCAGACCATGCCTGCACTACTTAAATCTCCGGTATATTCAGATTGATGATGATCAAAACGCTTTTGTTTGGGATCGTAGATTCCTCCGACATCGCACACATATTCGCATTCTGCCAAGACTTTGAGATCGCGGGAGCGCACAATCTTATCTTTATCGATTTTTCCAAACACGAACAATAGGGCGCACGCCGTCACTTCGTCAGCATGGAAAGATCCATCATGAGTCCCAAAACTGCGTTTAATCATAGCGCCACTCGATAAAGTACCATTCTACCTTTGCAAAAAATAATGCTCAAGAACCACATTCCTATGGGTGCAACTAAAAGTTGTACTTGGCAACGAAGTTGGAAAGACCTACAAAGTGCTGAGTTGAGCCATTGCTTCTTCATATGTTTCTCGATAGATTGTCGTCAGAGGAAGCCCAGAACTAGGTACAGCAATTTTATACCTCAATTTACCTCTATTTATTTCTACGATGCATAATTTTTCAGATGCTAATAGTGAGCCATTTTGTTCAAAGAAAAAAATTTCAACTTGGAGATTTTCTGGTTTAAATGGGTAAGATGCCAAGTAAGGCCGGATTTTCTCATTGCCATTAATCTCTGCAAGAAATTGATGTGTTGCTATTAGAATCAGCTCTCTTGCTTTTTCAATATTCACTTCGTGATAATAATTAAATCCCCAATGTAATAAAGTAACGGGGGTGTTCCCCCCGCTTCCAAATTCACAAGGGTAAAGATTTTTCTCCTTTTTTAATTGCAAAAGGACTTTCCTCTCAATTTCGAAGACCATCTCCTTTGCAGGATGAGGTTTAAGATCAATAGGACCAGGTTTTGGAATGCAACCAGTAAGTAACAATGTGAAAAGATAAAATAAGATTAATCGCATGCGACACTTCCCATTAGATAGCTTTCAAGCCGTTGTGTAATATGATGGATAAAAGTTGGGCTTGTCAAATTATGATCTATCCCCGTGGCTCCTTCGTGCGGTTCAAGTAAAATGAGCTGCGCTTTATTCTTGCAGTAAGTCTCTAAAATCTGTTGTCTCAGCATGTCCGGGCCTGCAGTATCTTCATCGTGAAAAATAGCCCCATACAACCCAAGAGTTGCAATGACATCTTCCCCACGATGGACAATATCTTTCTTACTTGCATAATTGAATGATTGGTAACACAATTCACTAGAGATAACCACTGCTGGTGCTATTGCAACGACAATGATTCTGTCCCGTATTTCTTGAGGAAGACTATTCAAAGTGTTCCTTGTATGAATTGCACCTTGACTATGGCAGAAATGCAAAATTTTCGCATCAGGGTTATCCTGATTTCTTTCATGAAACTCCACCCATTTTTGTCCGAGCAGGTCTTGAGTGTTTGGAGAATATCCAGGATAATTGAGAAGAGCAATTTCTAGGAGGTCAGCAATGGCGCCATTGGTGTGGTTATAAACTCCCTCTAGACAAAGATCAGAGCCGCTTAATCGTTTGAGATGATCCAGATTGCGTTTTGCATCCTCAAATCTATTAGCCATGCCATTTGCGAATGTAATCATGATATCTTTTCGTTTAATCCCTTCTGTTTCAAAGTATCGAGAAGGTTGGGGTTCTAATGCGGGGAGCAATGAAGACACTGATTTGCTAATAGCTTTTAAAGGCTGCTCAAGAGGAAAAACTAATGATTTGCCGACTGCGCCACCTATTTCTAAAGTTTCAAAAAAATTGGCAACGGTTTGATTTTCCTCCACCTTTTCAACCGCATTAAAAGCCTCATCGATTCTTTCATGGCCTGTTCTGGCAATTTCTAACCAGCCGCGTGAAATTAACGATGCTTTGGAGGCGTCAAATTGTGGGTCATTGAGAATAGTGTTTACAACCGTCTCCGTTGCTTTGAAACAGGGGTTGAATTGGGACTCATGTTCCCTGAGTGAGGCAAGATTATTTTCCGTCTCCAGCTTTAAAGGAGGTTCTTGAGTACGTTCCGCATGGATGATTTGCAGGATTTTGTTGTATCTCTCATCCGTTTCTTGAACAAGAGTCACTTCACGACCATTCCAAAGAACGGTCGGGTTTTCTTCTACAGGCTGGTAGCCGTAAACGCTATCATCAATACCTTCACAAGCATCAACACACATGTCTGACATAAAATTTCTCCTTTGTGGAAAGTTAAAAATTTATAAAACATTGAAGATACTTTTTTTAATCCATTTTAGTAAATGTTTTAGTTTTTCAGGACCTGAAGCATTGCTAGGTGGGATGCCTAAGCGGAACAGCATTGTTGATTAACTTCACCGTGAATTTCTTGAAAGAAGGAACTCGTCGCATGACCTTAGTTTTTTTGTACGTGCTACCAATCAAGGTGTGGCCGGAGAGGGTGTTTGATAACGCTCATGAACAAATTGTGCTAAATCGATCGGATCCCCTCGAAACCACCGACTCAAATACTCCCAAAAGCTCACGCCAAGTCTGGCGCATGTCTGCTTGAGCGTCAATAGGCCGTCTCGAAATTGTCTGCCCTCTACGCTTTTGGTAGTGCCAGAGATATTTCTTCGTTTAGCCACACCTCGGATATCTTGCTCACCGTCATTATTGTGCAGGGGAGCTTGCGGAGCGGGTGGTAAAATATCTTCTTCAAACGGTTTTTAACGGGAGTAGCTGCTCTGGCGAGGAGTTTTGCAATTCCCTCTATCATCTAAACGCTTCTTTTTTTTACCCTGGTTGACTATTGTTGGCGTTATATGGAAAGTTATCTTTTTCCTGCGCACTTTGACCTTGTTACACCCGACGGCATCATCACTTCGTCAAAGCGCACAGCTTCTGATGGGTTCGAAGCTGTCTTGTTGATTCAGAATATTTCGCCAGCCTTTGTCGGTTTCCATATTGAGAAAGAACACATTTCCTTTAATTTAAAGAGCACACTGGCCCAGCTCGGCCTCAATGCGATTCTGTATGAATATGAGTTAGATGAGCAAAATCACTCTGCAAAAGTACAGATTCATATCCAAGCCTATGGAAAAATTGCAATCGCTCTTCTCGATTACCTCACAGAAGGCGCGCATGTCGGAAAGCTGTTTGCCGCTGACCCACGCCGCCGGGTGCGTAATCCTGATTATCTTCTCAGGATGTTCGGACGCACGGATCGCCAGGGACGCCCCTTGCTTTCCCTTGGCGGACCCAAAGGTAGGGATGACCTTCTCCTTGAGAAAATCGATGGCAGGACAATTGCTTTTCTGCACTTGCAAGAGGGAACTCTCACCTACGATCATGAAGCAATTTTTGGGCTTTTGCCAACGATTGGCAAGGCATTAACACATCGCTCTTTTCGCTTGCGTACATTGATCCAACTTGATCAGACTTGGCTTCCCTTAGCACAACGCAAAGTCATTAAAGGAGAAATTCTGCTCGTGCAGACAGCGCCTTTGCACATCCGAACTGCTTATGGCAAAGTTGTCGATACGTTATTGCCGCTGGGAGTCAATCACACTACAGCTAATGTCCTAGAGCCCGACACAAAAGCTTCAGGAGATGTTTACGAACTCTACGGGTCGTCTGAAGATCAAGAAATGAATGTCATGCCGATTGAATTCTATACTTTGGAACCGCATCGCGAACACGTTTTTTTTGCCGACCGCGACCAGTTACAAAGCAGTCTTGAAGATTCTGCGACCTTGTTCAAAGCTTTTCAGACCGCTCCACTGCCTATTTCGAACCGTGCGAGTGTCTTTGTCGTTAAAGGCGAACAGCTTCTCCATCTTCAAACTCACACATGGATCTTGCGGGAAACGCATATGAGCGAATTTCCTGGTCTTTTTTATCCTGCTCAGCAAGCGCTTTTTGTCCAGCGATACATCGAACAACAGGCGGAATATCCCTTTTTAAAAGCGATAGAAGATGGGTTAATCACCTCTCAGGGTGTTCTGCTCACCCGCTATTTCCCCTCGCCCGTCATGAAACGGCATCTGCTCAGCGATCTGGTTCAACGCTGTCTCAAAGGAATTTACTTTCAATATCCTTCGCTAGCCTATGGGAGTTTTTTCTCACACGAAGATCGTTCCTTGCTTCTCGATCTTGCCAAATTTGGCATTCCCGTCTATTGGGTGGATGAAACCTCAGGCAATGTTTTGCAATATGTCCCTAAGCCCAACAAAGACTCTGGGATGTTCGTCCCCAATCCTCTGGTTGATACTTTTGTCAAAGCGACATCATTCGGCATTTACGGCTCGACGCTGTTGCAAGGAGATTTTGAAGAAGAACTGACCCTCATGATGCGCGGCATCATCGCTATGCGCTCGGAATATAACCACCGTTTATTAAATCCTGACACACCGATCGCCCTTGTGACTGGCGGCGGACCGGGATTGATGGAAGTGGGCAATCGCGTCGCTAAACGCACGGGGATCCTCTCTTGCGCCAACATCGTCGACTTTCGCAATAGCGGCAATCTTAATATCCAGGAACAAAAGCAGAACCCTTACATCGAGGCAAAAATGACCTACCGGCTCGACAAACTCGTCGAACGTCAGTCGGAATTCAATCTGGATTTTCCGATCATCCTCACAGGAGGATATGGAACCGATTTTGAATATTGTCTGGAAGAAGTGAGGCGCAAAGTGGGGTCCATCACCCCAACGCCTGTCCTTCTCTTTGGAAGCCCTGACTACTGGCGTCAAAAAATCACCTCGCGCTACCAGTGCAATCTTCAAGCAGGGACAATCAAAGGATCTCAATGGGTGAGCAATTGCTTGTACTGCGTCACCAATGCCGAACAGGGCCTAAAAGTTTACCGACAGTTCTTTTCCAACAGCCTTGCCATTGGATTTGAGTATCCTCCCTATGAAGATGGGTTCGTCATTGTGAAATAGTCTTTAAAAGCCCCAAGAAACTCCAAACTCGCCATATTGAGTGCGCTTGTTGAAGAACTGTCCTTCGTAAGAAAAGCCATGGTGATAATCGACGTATACCCGCATTTTGCGGCCTATTCCTTGCAATTTACTGATCTCGTAACCGAGCTTTACGGTCAAATCTAGATCCCAATGCCGCTCTTGCCAGTTTTCCAAATGGATGGCAAAAAAGGGTGTTCCGTAAATGCGGTGGTAGGAGAATTTTGTTCCCAAAACTCTCAGTTCAGCGCCGTACTCGACATAGAGGGGTTTGATTTTAAATGTGGGGTCGCTATGGAAAACAACTCCTGGTCCAAAATACGCCCGTAAATGGCTTGAGAATTGATAAGAAGAGAAAAAATCAATGGCTTCCATGCTAGGATTTTTTCGTCGATGGCAAGCATGGTGATTGCACAAATACTCATCTCCTAAATGCGAAGAAATGTGATAGACTCGTAGACGGAATGACCATCTGTCCGCAGCGTATGTGAGTGGAATACCGACAAGGAAGTCCGTGTTGACCAGTTCGCAAGTTTCATGTTTTTTGCGATGGGGAATGTTTTTGTAGTTAAATACCGACCAGATGCCGGCCTCGATCCCAATCTGCAAATCTCCGTGCCAGCGAAACACATCTAGCCAGCGAAAAATAGGAAAATCATCCCCAAGTGAAACAGCAGCGACGACATCTCCGATCACTTTGTCGCCCACCCTCAGCGCTGCCGAGTTTGTCGGCTGCCTTGGGTCGGCAACTAAGGGCGCAAACAAGATGGTGGACTGCGGAAACCAGATGCCGCCAACCCTAGGCTGCTCGACGTACTGTTTATGTTTTTCTAATTCTTCTTTGGAAAGATCGACAACCTCGACTTCCGTGACTCCCGGCAGGTCTTTGACAAACGCAATGATACTCTTTGCGAGCAGGTCGTTATGGGGAAGATTCGCAAGCTGGACTTTGTGGTCTTTGACAATGACAGCAACCTGATACTCATAATAGTGCACATCAATCAGAGCCTGGATATACCCTTCTAGGTAAGAATCCGAAGCCCCAGCCAAAGTTTCTACCGGTAAATTGTCCGTTCTTGTTAGGACTTCATTGTCGATCTGAGCGACCTCTTCGTCTGCAGATAAAGAATAACAGAATAAAGATGTCGCAAGGATTACCAACAAATGTTTGTTCAATTTTTCCAAGCCAAGCTCCTTGCAACTGACTTCACAAGCCCCCAAAAGCCATGTATAATCAAGAGAGTGATATGGGTCAAAAAATTATTTAACCTCAAGCTCGTTTTTCCCGCTATTTTTTTCTTGATTTAAAGAAAATGAATATGCTTTCCTTTTTTTTAAACAAGGGAGGGAATCGCAAAACTCCTCGCCAGCAGAAAATCGATGATTTTATGCGGCGAGAAGTTTTGCAGTTCCCTCAAAGGGTTATCGAAAATGACTTCTTATCTCCAAACGGGTGTCAATCTCGATGCCGCAGCTCAATGGGTACAACAATTAAAAACAATGTCGTCTTCGGTGGGAGGTTTTGGCGGCCTTTATCCTCTGGGAGAAGATTTTCTCGTCGCGAGCACAGACGGCGTAGGAACAAAACTCAAAATTGCCTTCGCTTTGAATCAGCATGATACGGTGGGCATCGATCTTGTAGCGATGAATGTCAACGATATTTTGACCTGTGGCGCTCGGCCGCTTTTTTTCCTGGATTACGTTGCCACCTCAAAACTGGAAATTCCCCAAATGGAAAAAGTGATTGCCGGAATTTTACAAGGTTGCAATGAAGCAGGATGTGCTCTTATTGGGGGTGAGACGGCGCAGATGCCGGATTTCTATAAGGCAGGCGAATATGATTTAGCCGGGTTTGCAGTAGGCATTGTCAAGCAAAAACAGCGCATTGATGGAAGTGATGTCCAAGCCGGTGATCTCCTTGTGGGCTTAACCTCTAGCGGCCCGCACAGCAATGGGTTTTCTCTTATTAGAACCATCATCGGCGATGACCCGCGTGAACTCCAAAAAAGCATGGATGAGAGTGGAAAAACTTTAGGTCAGCTTCTTTTGACGCCCACGCGCATTTACGTCAAAAAGGTACAACATCTACTCTCTAAATTCCCCATTAAGGCAATGGCTCACATCACGGGAGGATCTTTTCAGAAAAACATTCCCCGAATGCTGCCCATGGGCCTCAGCGCAGTTTTATTTAACAATAGTTGGCCCATCCTTCCGATTTTTCGTTATTTGCAAGAGAAAGGAGGAGTTGCCGAAGAAGAAATGAAACGCGTGTTCAATATGGGGATCGGTTTTGTCCTTGCCCTTCCTTCTGCTTCTGCAAAAGATCTCTGCGATCATGAAAAAGATTGTTTCATCATTGGAGAGGTTATCCGAGGAGAAAAAATGCAATGGAGATAGCTGAGAATGTGTTTTCTTCGATCTTAGCGATGAAAAAGGCTAATCCGCAGATTTTTGTCTATGCACGCCCGAATTTCGAGAACTTACAAGCATCAGATCTTGCCCATTCCATGAGAACTTACCTTGGGATCGATGTAGAACACGTCCAGATTGTTCAAGTGTACACAATTTGTAAAAGCTTTAATGACGAAGGGCTTGAAACAATTGCCCAAAAAGTTCTTGTCGATCCAGTGATTGAAACATCAAGTAAGGATATATCTTTTCACTTTCACTTTGATTGGTGTTTAGAAATTAGGTTAAAAAAGGGCCTTACAGATAATCTCGGAATAACCGCTCAAATCTCCATTGAGGATTTTTTAGGAACTTGCTTTGCCGAACATGAAAAGGTCCTCACCTCTAAGCAGTATTTTTTGAAAGGCGAATTAGGGCGTGAGGATGTGGTGAGAATCGGCAAAGAGCTCTTGGCAAATCCGATCATTGAAGAGATCTCTGTGGCATCTAGAGATGAGCTGATCTCTGGACAGGGTCTATTCCACAATGAAGAATCATTAACGCACAATGCGGATGTGGAGATCATCGCTATCGACAAAGATGAAAAGGGATTGATGGAGATCAGTCAGTCGCGCGAGCTCGCGCTGAACAGAGAGGAAATGCTTGCGATCAGATCTTATTTCGAAAAAGAAGAAGTGATCGCACAGCGCGCTTCTTATGGACTCCCACGACATCCGACAGATGTGGAATTGGAAGCCATTGCCCAAACCTGGAGCGAGCATTGCAAACACAAAATTTTTAATGCGCGCATCTTCTATCGCGATCCCCATGAAAATACCCTCATCGATAGCCTATTCCGCACATATATCAAAAAAGCCACAGAAGAAATGAGGGCCACAATCGATTGGCTAGTCTCTACATTCGAAGATAACGCGGGCATCATTCGCTTTAATGAGATGACGGATCTTACATGTAAGGTAGAAACGCATAATAGTCCTTGTGCTTTGGATCCTTATGGCGGCGCTGTGACCGGCATCTTGGGAGTGAACCGCGATATTTTAGGAACGGGCAAGGGATCCAAACCCATAGCCAACATGGATGTCTTGTGTTTTGCTCCTCCTGATTATACGGGCCCCATTCCAGAGAAGCTCATGCATCCAAAACGCGTGATGGAAGGGGTTTGCAAAGGGATTGAGCATGGAGGAAATAAAAGTGGAATTCCTACAGTCAATGGGGCTCTGCTTTTTGATGAGCGTTATTTGGGAAAGCCGCTTGTTTATTGCGGCACAGTCGGGATGATTCCCCCAACAATTCTTTCCACTCCAAGCCATATCAAAACAATCTTATGCGGAGATTGGATCGTCATCGTAGGAGGCAGGACGGGTAAAGACGGCCTTCGAGGTGCGACTTTTTCTTCTCAAGAACTCCATGAACAAAGTTCTCATACTGCTGTTCAAATTGGCGATCCTTTCACCCAAAAAAAACTGCATGATTTTTTATTAGAAGCCCGGGACTTAGGGCTTTACCGAACAGTGACAGATAATGGGGCAGGAGGACTATCTTCGTCGGTGGGAGAGTTGGCCCTTCTCTGTGGAGGATGTGAAATCCATTTGGATCAAGTCCTGCTCAAAAATCCCTTTCTTTCTCCTTGGGAAATCCTTTTAAGCGAATCGCAAGAGCGGATGACCCTGGCCGTTAGTCCCGAAGAGAAACAGAAATTAGAAGCATTGGCTGACTTCCACGAAGTGGACATGGCTGTGATTGGAACGTTCACACAAACGGGTCTTTTTCACGTGCTGTGGAAAGAAAAGACCGTTGCTTTGCTCTCCCTTGACTTTCTTCATGACGGCCTGCCGCAGTTGCAACTAGAAGCGGAATGGAATGCGCCGGAACAACGATCCGTTTCCCTTGTCCCTTCTGATTTGGGAGCAGATTTGAAGCAGCTTCTTTCACGTTATAATATTTGCAGCAAAGAAAGCATTATTCGGCAGTACGACGGTGAAGTGCAAGCAGCCAGCATGCTAAAACCCCTTGTCGGCGCAGCTTACGATGGTCCCGGCGATGCAGCTATTCTTTCGCCGATGGAATGTCAAGGAGAAGGGATCGTGATTTCGAATGGAATTTGCCCTCGGTATGGCGACATTGACCCTTACGCAATGGCCTGTTGCGCGCTAGATGAGGCAATCCGCAATCAGGTCGCTGTCGGAGCCAACCCCGATCGCATCGCTATCCTCGATAATTTCTGTTGGCCTGATCCTATTTATGATCCCGAAAAAAATCCTGACGGAAAATTCAAATTAGCTCAACTTGTGCGAGCCAATCGAGGGCTTTATGAAGCTTCAAAAGCTTTTCAAACCCCGATCATTTCTGGCAAGGATAGCATGAAAAATGATTACAAGATTGGGAATGTGAAAATTTCAGTGCCTCCGACATTGCTGATCACTGCGGTCGGCAAAATCCCCTCTCTTGCAAAAGCGATCACAATGGATGTCAAGCAGCCCGGAGACCTCATTTATCTTCTCGGATTGACCAAAAAAGAAATGGGGGGTTCCGAATATCTTGCAATGAAAAAACAAACGGGAGGCATCGTCCCGAAAGTAGAATGCGACGCTGCTAAGAGGTTATATCGTTCTCTTTTCCAGGCGATTCAAGAGAATTTGGTCGCTTCTTGTCACGATTGCTCTGAAGGAGGATTAGGTGTTGCTTTGGCAGAAAAAGCTTTTTCAGGCGGATATGGTCTTGAAGTGAACTTAAGCCAGGTCATCACAAAAGACACCAGTTGCGATGCAGAGATTCTTTTTTCAGAGTCGCCAAGCCGATTTGTCGTGACGATCGATCCTCGATTCAAAGAGGCTTTTGAAGCGGCATTGAATTCCAGTCTATGTGCACAGATTGGGATTGTGCGCGATGCTCGACAATTGATCATTGAAGGAAGATCGGGAAAAAGAATCCTTCAGGAAGATATTTTTGCTCTTAAGCAAGTGTGGCAGGCCCCCTTAAAAAGAGGGGGATTATGAAACCTGTTCGCACTCTTGTCCTTACTGGATATGGGATCAATTGTGAAAGAGAAATGGCCAGGGCGGCGGCACTAGCCGGATCTGAAGTTGTGATCGCTCATGTCAAAGCTTGGTTATTAGGCCAGGTCTTTTTAATGGACTTTGATCTTCTTTTTTTCCCAGGAGGGTTTTCTTTTGGAGACGAACTTGGGGCAGCGAAAGCCTTTGCGAATAAAATTGTTTTTTTCAAAGGGAAAAAAGCAGGAAAACCCCTCGTTGAAGAACTTCATGATTTTGTTGAAAAAGGAAATTGCATCCTTGGTGTCTGCAATGGATTCCAGCTTCTTGTAAAATTAGGGATTCTTCCTGGGTTTGAGATCCGCCAACAAGCATCGTTGAATAGAAATAAATACTACCGTTTTGAATCGCGCTGGGTCCATCTTCATCTCCCTCCTTCACGCTGTGTCTTTACTAAAGACCTAAAAGAACTCTATTTGCCTGTGCGCCATGCAGAGGGGAATTTTGCCCTTGACGATGATGCGGGATTTCAGCAATTGATCTCTCATCAGCAAATTGTCTTCCAGTACAAAACAGCTCAAGGAGATGTGACGCAACATTATCCCGATAATCCCAATGGCTCTTCCCATGCGATTGCAGGCATCTGCGACTCAACTGGCCGGGTCTTAGGCATGATGCCCCATCCGGAAGCGGCCCTGTTTTTTACCCATTTTCCCGATTGGACTCGGCGCAAAGAAACGATGCAGCGACAAGGGCTCCCCATCCCTGTGTACGGACCTTCTTTAGACCTATTTAAAAACATCGTCAATTATTCAAGGCAAAGATGAATCCCATGAGGATTAAAAGAGCACTTTTTTCAGTAAGCGACAAACAGGGGCTCGTCCCCTTTGCTAAAGAATTGCTTAAGATCGACGACTCTATTCACATCATTTCTACTGGAGGAACCGCCAAAGCTCTTGCTGCAGCTGACATTCCCTTTGTGCCACTTTCTGAAAAGACACAGTTTCCAGAGTGCTTTGACGGAAGAGTGAAAACTTTACACCCCGTCATTTTTGGAGGAATCCTTTATCGTCGAGGAAAGGATGAACAAGAAGCCAAGCATCTGCAGATCGAGCCGATCGATCTGATCGTCTGTAATCTCTATCCCTTTGAAAAGATCAGCCAAGATCCTAATAGCGACATGGCGGAGTTGCTTGAATCTATGGACATTGGAGGGTCCTCGTTGATCCGGAGTGCTTGTAAAAATTTTTTCTCAGTGGCGATCATCGCCGATCCCCAAGATTACCCTGCGATTGTGGAGGAACTTAGAGTCAATCAAGGAGCACTCTCTCTTGAGACGCGCAAAAGACTTGCCGTCAAGGCGATGCAAACAAGCGCTGCTTATGAAGCTCTTATCGCCTCGGAGTTTTCCAAAAGATTGCAGAACGAGTCCACTTTGCACCTTCCTCTTTCCAAGGGGCGCAAACTCTGTTATGGGGAAAATCCTGATCAAGAAGCATGGGTCTACTGTTTTGAAAAACAGCAAGGTGTCGCTTCTGCAAAAATCCTCGGAGGAAAAGAGCTCTCCTACAACAATTATGAAGATGCTTCACAGGCATTTCTTGCTATTCAAAGACTCTGCGAGATGGAAAAACAACCGATTGCCGCTATTGTAAAACATGGCAGTTTATCAGGTTTTGCAACGGGAAGGACAGTGAAAGATGCGTTTCACAAAGCATGGAGCGGCGATGCTAAGTCTGCTTTTGGCAGCATTGTGGCCCTTTCTCAGCCCGTCGAAGAAGATTTTCATCAGGGTTTAAAGGATCGTTTTATCGAAATCCTTCTCGCCCCTGCTTTTAGCCCCTCTTTTGTTGAGTGGGCTTCTGTTTCCAGGCCAAACTTGCGCCTCTTACAAGTTTCTTTTGATGATGTTGCACCCTTGTTGTTTCGCGGGATTTCAGGAGGAATGCTCATTCAAACTCCAAAGAAGGATCTTTGCACTTCTTTACAGCAGCTTTTTCATCGCGTTGAAATCGATGCAAAACAGAAGATTGGAGTTGTGACAAAGCGGATGCCTGAGATTGAGCAGATCGGTTTATTCCGCTTTGGCATTGTAGCCGCACACTCTGTGAAATCCAACGCTACCGTGATTGTTCAGGAATACGCTCCGGGATTTCATCAGCTGATCGGAGTGGGAGGAGGACAACCTAATAGAGTGGATAGCCTACAAAAGCTCGCTTTGCCAAAAGCCCTCGAAAATTTAAAAAATGACGTCGGAGAAAAAAACGCCAAAGAAGCTCTAGAAAAAACGGTGCTAGTCAGCGATGGATTTTTTCCTTTTGCTGATACAGTTGCCCAAGCTGCAGAATATGGAATAAAAACATGTCTTCAGCCTGGCGGATCGATCCGAGACCTCGAGGTCATCGAAGCTGCGGATCACAATGATTTATGCATGATCTTTACAGGACAGCGCTATTTTAACCATTAGAGGGAATTGCAAAACCCCTCGCCAGCAGAAAATCGATGATTTTGGCACCTGTTGCCAGAACCAGCACAGCGGGTTTGGTTGGCGGCGGCGAAAGCATACTTGGATAAGTAGGAGAGCCGCCGCCGAAGCGACAGGTGTCAAAAGCGCGATTTTACGCGGCGAGGAGTTTTGCAATTCCCTCATTAACTCTTCTACGATTATTTATGCAAAAACAAGCAACACCCTCTTCACTGTTTCTTCCCGAACTCGGAGTCCGAAGACAAGGGAAAGTACGAGATATTTATGAACACAATGACTCATTGATCCTTGTCGCAAGCGACAGAATCTCCATTTTTGATCGGATCCTTCAAGAGCCGATTTATGAAAAGGGAAGGATTTTGACAGAACTTGCCCTCTTCTGGTTTGAAAAAACAAAAGACATCATTGCCAATCATGTGATTTCTCATCCGGATCCCAATGTGACGATCGTCAAAAAATGCACTCCTATTCCAATTGAAGTCATCGTGAGAGGCTATCTCGCAGGCTCATTATGGCGAGATTATGCAAAAGGCAAAAGAGAGAAATGCGGTGTTAAAATCCCTGAAGGCCTCCATCAGAATGATCCGCTTCCAGAGCCCATTGTCACTCCAACGACCAAGAGCACGGAAGGACATGACGAGGATATTTCAAAAGAGGAGATTCTCAAACAGAAGATCGTAGACCTTTCTCTTTGGGAAGAAATGGAGAGGACAGCGCTTGGCCTGTATCGCAGAGGCAATGAACTCTTAAAAGAACGGGGAATGATTCTTGTCGATACGAAATATGAGTTTGGAATCGATCCTTCCCAGCGTTTGATGCTCATTGATGAAATCCACACACCCGATTCTTCGAGATTTTGGTTTCAAAAAGACCTCGAAAAAAAAGAGGTGCGATTTCCTGATAAAGAGTTTGTGCGCGAGTGGGCAAGAGAGCACGGATTCACCGGAACCGGGCCAACCCCCTCTCTTCCCGAAGAGGTCCAATGGAAAATCCACCAGGGATATGCGGAAGTTTACGAGGCAATCACTGGATTACAGCTCCGACAGCAGCAGTATCTTTTTCCGGAAAGGATGTTTGTGAACCTTAAAAAAGCAAAGGTGATTAAAGGGAGTTTTGCTCTTATTATTTTAGGCAGCGAAAAGGACATGGGCCATGCAGAAAAAATGCAAGCGGTCTTTGATCAAGAAGGGATCAAATATCGCATTGAAATCGCTTCTGCCCATAAACACCCCAAAGCCCTTTTCTCATTGATTGAAACATTCAATGAATCCTTAGAGCCCATTGTCTGCTTGACAATTGCAGGAAGAAGCAATGCATTATCAGGAGTGGCTGCCGCTAATCTGAAATGGCCAGTGATCGCTTGTCCTTTTTTCAAAGATGGCCAGGACTATTTGATCAACATCCACTCTTCTCTACAGATGCCGAGCCAAGTCCCCGTCTTGACAGTCATCGATCCCGCAAATGCCGCTTTAGCCGCGGTCCGGATCCTCAAAGCCATGGGCCCTACTGCGGAGGTTTAACCTTATGAAAGTTGCTGTGATCGGCTCCGGAGGAAGAGAACACGCATTGGCCCAGACGCTTTTGCGTCAAGGACATTCTGTGTTCTGCCACCCTGGAAATCCTGGCATACGGGCCATCGCTTCTGCTCTGTGTCAAGAGAAGGAAAATTTTTCCATCGACGACCATGCAGCCATCGCTCAGCGTGTACAAGAGGAAAAGATCGACCTTACAGTCGTAGGGCCAGAAATTCCTTTGGAAAAAGGAATTCAAAATTTCTTCGCCGCTCAAAACCTTCCTCTTTTTGGGCCTTCGAAAGACGCGGCCCAATTGGAAAGTAGCAAAGCATGGGCCAAAGAATTCATGCTTAGGCACCAGATTCCCACAGCACAGTTTGAGATTTGCCACACCGTCCCACAAGCAAGACAGGCTACGCTTTCTTTTTTTTCTCGGGGAAAAGGCGCAGTCATCAAGCCGAGCGGCCTTACAGGAGGAAAAGGGGTCACCTGTTGTCAACATTTCCAAGAAGCTGAAAATGCGATTCAGAAAATGATGGAAGAAAAATGTTATGGCAATTCAGGCGATGAAATTGTCGTAGAAGAGCTCCTTTCCGGTCCTGAACTTTCCTTCCAAGTGCTATCAGATGGGGCAAGAATGGTCCCTTTGATCGCGGCACAAGACCACAAGCGGCTTTATGAACAAGATCTCGGTCCAAATACAGGAGGAATGGGCGCCTATGCACCCCTTCCGTTTTTAACAGAAGAGATGAAAGACGAGATAGAGCACACCATTGTCCAACCTACTCTACGAGGATTGCAGTTTGAAAACATCGATTATCGGGGGTTGTTATATTTTGGAATTATGTGGACATCCCATGGACCTAAAGTACTCGAATACAATTGCCGTTTTGGGGACCCTGAGACTCAGGCAGTTCTCCCGTTACTTGAAACAGATCTAGCAGAAGCGCTGATGGCTTGTGTCCAAGGAGAACTTAATCGCACTTTGATCCGATTCAAACCTTTGGCAGCTTGCTGCGTGGTTTTAGCGTCCAAAGGCTACCCCCTTTCTTCTTCGAGTGGAGAGCGAATAGAAGGACTTGAGTTATGCGCACATAGAGAAGATCTCTTTCTCTTCCATGCCGGGACAGCTCTCGATCCCCATGGGCATCTCGTCACAACTTCTGGACGAGTCTTGGGAGTGACTGGGATCGGCGTCAACTTGACTCAAGCCATTGCCCACACTTATGCATCGATCCGCCAACTTTCTTTAACTTGGGCGCATTTCCGTCAGGATATTGGAAAATTTCATCTTCAAACGCAATGACGGCAGATATGACTAGAGCAGAACCCTTATATCGTCCTTGTTCACACCGCCCCATGCATGTGGCTGTGTTCGGCTCAGGGTCAGGGACGATCTTGCGCGCGATGCTAGCAGCGCAAAAAGAGAGCGAGCGGCTTTATGGAAAATCTCCTTTTGCTATAAAACTGCTATTCACAGACAGGGAAAGCCGTTTTTCACAGATCGCCAAAGAAGAAAAACTTCCACTCATTCAACATCCTTTTAGCTCTTTTATTAAAGACAAACACGCCAGCAATCCTTGCAATCCTGAACTCCGCAAGGAGTACGATCAGCAGGGAGTAAAGAAGCTGTTTTCTTTGATGGAAAAAGAAGCTCTTTCTATTGATTTTCTGCTTTTGGCCGGATACATGCGCATCCTCAGTTCCTGCTGGCTTGAAGCATTTCCTTATCGCATTTTAAATGTGCATCCTGCCGATCTCACTCATCTGGACCCACGAGGCAGGCGTAAATTCGTTGGCGATCAAGCTGTTTTGCAAGCCCTTCAAAATGGCCAAGAAAAAACTCGATCTACCGTCATTGTAATCGACGAAAAGGCAGACACAGGTCCAATCGTCGTTTCAGGGCCATGGGTAGAGTATAGGGAAGGCTATCCAATCACTAAAGAGAGCGCTATCGCTCATCAAGAACGGCAAAAAGCCATCAGTGATTGGCCGGCATGTCTTTGCGCTCTGCAATTGATTTCTCAAGGCAGAGTCAAGATCCTCCCCGGGACAGACAGCCTTTTCATCGACGATGTCGAACAACAACATGTGCATAGCCATGAGCTTGTTTCAGCTTCTTTTAAGCACGACGCACAAGGAGTTCTATGTGTGGAATCATTGGGATCATTGGGAAAAAGCGCATTTCAGCATTGATTCATATTGGAATGATGCAGTTGCAGCACCGAGGGCAGGAAGCTGCCGGCATTTTTTTATATGATCCTGTGCAGGAACAGCATTTCTATCAAAGGAGGGCAGGATTGGTCTCTCAGCTTTTTGCGGCAGAGCCGCATCTATTGCCAGGCGCCCTTTTGGGAATTGGACATACCCGATATGCGACCTCCGGGCAAAATAAGATGGAAGATGCGCAGCCTCTTGTTTTAAAAAAAGATCAGGATTGGCTAGTCCTCGCACACAATGGGAACCTTGTGAATTATCCTTCTGTGCGCAAACAGCTTGAAAAACAGGGAATCCATTTTCAAGCCTCTTGCGACAGCGAGTCCATTTTGCATCTCTTAAGTCAGAGTATGCCTGATACCGGGCCATTTTTTGAACGCCTGTGCATTGCAGTCAAGCGCATCTATGATCGCATCCGGGGATCCTATTCCATTATTGGAATGATGACAAAACAAGGGATATTCGCCTTTCGCGATCCTGGAGGGATTCGGCCACTGCTCGTCGGAAAAGGAAAAGACATTATTGCTTTTGCTTCAGAAAATCTTGCACTTTCTAATATCGATTGTGAATCGATCGACGATCTTCCTCCAGGGGTTGTGATGTATGTCGATATCGAGGGAAAGTTGCATCAAAAAGCATTGACCCGCCGCACGCATTCTCATTGCAGTTTTGAATACAATTATTTTGCCAAACCTCACTCCATTCTGGAAGGCAAAGAAGTCTATTCCGTACGCTCTAAACTGGGGGTCTTTCTCGCTGAAAAGATCCGCAAATCGGATTTGGCGCAAGCAGATGTTGTCGTTCCTATTCCCGAAACAGGGATTGCAGCAGGAATCGCTCTCGCCCAACACCTGGGAATCCCATTTGCTGAAGGATTCTGTCCTCTCCGCCATTCAGGAAGAACGTTCATCATGGCAGGACAGGAGCATCGACAAGGAGCGATTTTACAGAAATTAGCTGCCGTTCGTTCCGTGTTTGAAGGCAAGACTGTGATTTTGGTCGATGATAGCATCGTTCGAGGCAATGTTTCTAAACGCACAGTTTTTCTCGCGCGGAAAGCAGGCGCTCGCAAAATTATTTTCGCCTCTACTTTCCCCCCCATTCTTCATCCTTGTGTTTACGGCATTGATTTTCCTTGCCACAATCAGTTGATTGCTCGAAATAGAAGTATTGCAGAAATTTCCCAAGAAATCGGCGCCGACGCTTTAGTTTACAATGACATCGACAGTTTAAAAGAGGCAATTGGGTTGGGTGATCTTTGCACTGCATGTTTGACAGGCCACTATCCGACTTCCACAGAAGGGATAAAAGCCCTCCAAAAATTAAGAGAACAAGATTTGGCTTTGACTTAAGCTTTAGCCATTGGCTAAAGTCCAGCTTAACGAGGGAATTGCAATTCCCTCTAACACAAACAACCCAAAAAAATGTTCATTTGGACGGTGAATCTGATGAAAATGATCCCATTTTTTGAAAAATTTTCCGGAGAGAGCTTGACTTACGATGATCTCATCCTGCTTCCGCGCTATGTGGATTTTCCTGTAGATGAGATCGACCTTTCTTCACAACTGATGCGCAACATTCGACTCAATACTCCCATCATCAGCTCTCCCATGGATACTGTTACGGAAGCAAGTCTTGCCATTGGCATAGCCCTTCAAGGGGGAATAGGCATTATCCACTATAATATGTCTCCTGAAAATCAGCTCAAAGAATTGCAAAAAGTCAAATGCTTTACAACATGTTCCGATGGGAAAAAATATCCCAATTATCCCCTTGCTTCCCTTGATCGATCCGGAAGCCTTCTTGTGGGTGCGGCCGTCGAAACATGGGCGCAGAAAGCTAAGCAGCGTATTGAGCTCATCAAAGAGCTTGTCGATGTCATTATTTTCGACACCTCTCAAGGATTTACTCGATTCGAACTAGATTTAATCCGTTGGACAAAAGAATATTTTCCCTCGTTACAAGTGATTGGGGGAAACGTGGTCACAGGAGA
Source organism: uncultured Verrucomicrobiae bacterium (assembly GCA_963718565.1). Classification (GTDB taxonomy): domain Bacteria; phylum Chlamydiota; class Chlamydiia; order Chlamydiales; family Rhabdochlamydiaceae; genus CAJCIW01. The sequence goes on along the minus strand of OY970364.1, from coordinate 275,237 downwards.
AGCTTGCGAAGCATTGATTCATGCTGGGGCGGACGCCATCCGTGTGGGAATGGGGTCGGGATCCATCTGCACGACACAGCAAGTGGGAGGCATTGGGCGGGGCCAGGCAACCGCAGTCTACGAATGTGCACAGATTTGCCATAAACATGGCGTTTCGATGATTGCAGACGGCGGCATCACGAAGAGCGCGGACATCGTCAAAGCCCTGGTTCTAGGAGCTGACCAGGTCATGCTAGGATCTCTTCTCGCAGGAACTTCAGAAGCCCCCGGCGAGCATCAAGTCAAGAAAGGAATCCGATTCAAGGAGTATCGAGGAATGGGATCCGATCAAGCAATGGAAAGAGGAAGCGCTGCGCGTTATGGAATTCAGAAAAGTCAAATCCGCGTGCCGGAGGGAGTTGCCGGTTTTGTCCCTTCCAGAGGTTCTATCCATGAATGGGTCCCCCACCTCATCCAAGGCGTGAAACAAGGATTCCATAAACTTGGACTGAAAAACATTAAAGACTTTTCAACCGATCGAGATCACATTTGTTTAGAGCGCCGCTCACAAGAAGCACAACGAGAAGGCTCTGTTCACAGCCTCTTTGAACTGATACAACCTATACCGGAACATCGGCCTTTCGATGAAAAACAGCCCGCGTACTTAGAAGCTGCACTAAAAACCTGAGTTAAAGGAGAAACCTTTGGATAAAATCATCATCCTTGATTTTGGGTCGCAATACACACAGCTGATTGCAAGACGGATTCGTGAAATGCGCGTCCTTGCAGAAATTCATCCTCCGGATCTTTCCACCCTCCCCTTGGGAACAAAAGGATTGATTTTATCAGGGAGCCCCTCTTCAGTGGAGGAGAAGTCCTTTGCTTTTTCTGCCGATCTTCTACAACCGTCCCTTCCCATTTTAGGCATCTGTTTTGGAATGCAGTTGATGAATACGCTCCATCAGGGAACTGTAGCCCGCTTTGAAAAAGGAGAATATGGAAAACAATCTATTTCTCTTCTCCCCGACTCCCCTCTTTTTAAAGGATTGGCTGAAGAAGAAACTGTTTGGATGAGCCACCGGGAAAGCATTCATCAAATCGCCCCTTGCTACACTCCAATTGCCCATAGCAAAGAAGGGATAATCGCCGCATTCGAACATCGAGAACACCCTCATTTTGGGATCCAATTCCACCCCGAAGTCACGCACACTCCAAGCGGAAACCAGATGTTAAAAAACTTTATCCAGATGTGCCAATGTTCGCAAAGCTGGACCCTCGAAAACTATTACAAATGCATCCAAGAAGAGATCCGCGAGAAAGTAAAAAACGGCACAATCATCAGTCTGATGAGTGGAGGCGTCGATTCAACAGCTGCCACAGTGTTGTGCATGCACGCATTAGGGCCAGAGCGCGTTCTTCCCCTCCACATTGATACAGGATTGATGCGAGAGAACGAAAGTGCAAGCGTGAAACAGCTTTTAGAAGAACAAGGCATGAACCATTTGACCCTGATCGATGCTTCTAAGGAATTTCTCTCTGCAATCCAAGGGATGACAGACCCCGAAGAAAAACGGCATACAATCGGCGATCTATTCATCAAAATTCTCAACAGAGAAATGGAAAAGCTAAACCTAGATGAAGAAAAAACATTGATTTGCCAAGGAACGCTCTATACCGACTTGATCGAAAGCGGGAAAGGGTGCGGGAAAAATGCAGCTGTGATTAAAAGCCACCACAATGTGAATGCCCCTATTGTCGAAAAAAAACGACAGCAAGGATTGATCATCGAGCCGAATGCAGGACTGTTTAAAGATGAAGTCAGACATCTTTGCGAAATTCTTAACCTTCCTCGAAAGCTTGTCTGGAGGCATCCATTTCCAGGTCCCGGCCTGGCTATTCGAATTCTCGGAGAAGTGACAGAAGACCGCCTACAGGCTCTGCGGCTCGCCGACCAGATCTTTCTCGAAGAAATTGAAAACGCTGGACTTTATGATCAGATCTGGCAAGCCTTTGCCCTTTTTCTTCCTCTAAAGTCTGTCGGCGTCATGGGAGATGGCCGATTCACCGGCCATGTCATTGCCTTGAGGGCTGTCACAAGCTGTGATGGAATGACTGCTGACTTTTTCTCCTTTCCCCATGAGTTCTTGAGCCGTGTCAGTTCGAGAATCGTCAACGAAGTGTCAGGCATCTCGCGCGTCGTCTATGACATCACTTCAAAACCTCCAGGCACGATCGAATGGGAATAATTATCTTAAGAGGGAATTGCAAAACTCCTCGCTGCATAAAACCGCGCTTTTGGCACCTGTCGCCTTGGTGGCGGCTCTCCTACTTATCCAAGTATGCTTTCGCCGCCGCCAACCGAACCCGCTGTGCGGGTTCTGGCAACAGGTGCCAAATCATCGATTTTCTGCTGGCGAGGAGTTTTGCAATTCCCTCTTAAATTAAAACGCTAAATTTTATTTACACAAAAACTAAATAACGCCAAAATAAAAATAAGATAGTATGAAATAGAAAGCTCTTATTTTCGGCTAAAAGATGATTGTCGATGTCTGCGTTGGGATCATTTCGGTTGCTTTTGTCGTTTTAGTGATCTATCTCGTGATCACTTTGACCAAACTCAACGAAATGCTTAAAACCACAAATGATTTAGCCTTAGATCTCAAAGAGAAATCTCAGGCACTCAATGTCTTTTTTCGCCCCCTATCGGGATTTGGTAAAAAAACCGATAAAAAGCATCGCAAGTCCAACAAAATCGCTGAGATTATCCAGTTCGCAACAGACGGCATTGCTTTATTTAACGCATTCAAAAAGAAGTAATTATGGCTAAAACTCATCCAGGCGCAAAAGATTTTCTCTTAGGAGCATTGATCGGAGGGATTGTAGGGATTGCAGCCATTTCTCTCACACGCCAAGGGCGCAAAAAATCAACCCAACCCCTCATCGACTCGCTTAAGCATTTCGCTTCATCGCGAGGCGAAAACAACCTCGCAGAGATCATTAACTGGACCGCCGAAGGCATTCAATTATGGAACAAATTAAAAAAAGGAAGTTAGTTATGCAAAAACGTTCAAACAAGTTCATGATCGGCGCCATTGTCGGCAGCACAGTAGGCGCATTGACAACCCTGCTCTTCAATACCAATGAAGGGAAAAAAGTCCAAAAAAGACTCATGAAAAAATTTCACGAAATGCATCAAAAGAGCGACCGCTTCAGCATCGGCAAACTTGCAGCCCGCTATAAGAAAATGGTTCACAAATCCCGAAAAAGCAAATCCCGAAAAGCCCGATAGTTTAAGGGCTTGCTTATCTCTAGCAGCAAGAAAAGAGAACAGGCAAAATCTCCGCTCCCCCGTCCGAAGCGCAAAAATTCAATGCTGCCATCTATACTGCGCCCAGTCTAAAAATGCGAATTTATGGGGCCATTATAACGCCCATCTTTGAACGATCGCTTTGCTTCGTTCAAGCCCGGACTGTTCTAAGACCCTCTAAATTCGCATTTTTAGACTGGGCGCAGTATAGCATTTTAAAATCCAGGCAAGCTCTATAGATCATAAATCTTCCTTGCAATAGCCGATCCCCTTCGCTATGATTCCAGCCTTCCATTATGGGGCAATAGCTCAGTCGGTTAGAGCAGCGGACTCATAACCCGTCGGTCCCTGGTTCAAGTCCAGGTTGCCCCACATTTCTTTCCGAGTTTATCGCACTAAAAATGAGCTGGTTATGCAATAGCATCAAAATCAGCCCAAAGTGCGATTCCTCTCCGTGGACCATTTGTGGACCACTCGCCTACAACAATTGGCGATAAGCCCAGCAGCTAACCTTTGAAAACTAAAACCAAAGGTAAGCTTCGTGAAAGGCATCGACAAACGCATCCATAAAAACGGGACGGTTTCCTACCGCGCCCGCGTTCGCATCAAAGGACATCCAGTTCTCATCCAATCGTTCGCTTCCAAAACCCTCGCCATGAAATGGAAACGCGATACTGAATCAGCGGTTGAACAAGGCAAATATGCATATGACAAACCTGGCAGCAAAAATACTTTAGCCGAACTGATCGACCGCTATATCGAAAGAGTTCTTCCCTCAAAGCCAAAAAACGCAAGAAACGTCCGCCAACATCTTCTCTGGTGGAAACAGGAACTGGGACATTGCCTCCTTTCAGATATCAAGCCAAGCCTCATTGCACAAAAACGGGATGAACTCCTTTCAGGACTGACTTGTAAAGGCAAGATCCGTTCTTCCACAACCGTAGTTCGCTATCTTGCCAGCCTCTCTCATGCCTTCGCTATCGCGGTTAAGGATTGGGAATGGATCCAGGAAAATCCCATCATGAAAATCTCAAAGCCGAAAATTTCCAATGGAAGAACTCGCTTTCTCAACGATGATGAAAAGGAAAGGCTGCTATCTGCCTGCCGAGAAAGCGAATCAAAAGGACTCTACCCAATTGTTATACTAGCTCTTTCAACGGGCATGAGGAGAGGAGAAATCATGAATCTCAAATGGAGCGATATCGATCTAGCTCGAGGTTCAATCCTCTTACAAACCACAAAGAATGGTGAGCGGCGTTTTATCCCTCTTGTCGGAATAGCTCTAGATCTTTTGCGTTCAAAATACGCCAATCAAGCCGTTGATTCTCTCGTATTTCCTGCTCCACATTCTCCATGTAAACCTATCGACATTCGTTCTGCTTGGGAAACCGCTTTAAGCAAAGCCAATATTTTCAACTTCCGCTTTCACGACCTTCGGCATACAGCCGCTTCCTACTTGGCCATGAATCAAGCGAGCCTGCTAGAAATCGGAACTCTGCTCGGCCACAAAACTGTCCAAATGACCAAGCGGTACGCCCATCTCTCCAATGCTCATCTGTATTCCATAACATTAACTCTCACCGAGAAGTTATTCAGCAATCAGAAATAATCATAAATTTTTAATTAAAAACATATTACTGATTATTTAACAACAAACAGAAAGTGTAACGAAAATAATAAACATGCTAGACTAGCTGGAACTTAAATAAGCTTTCAAAATGAAAAAAAATGATTTAACACTGGTTCGACCAGATCTAGCATCACAGATTCATCCTCATAAAAATCTAAGCTTATCGACTAAAACTATTTCGTCAAAATATACAGGAGCAATCTGGTGGATTTGTGACAAGGGACATGAATGGAAAGAATCCCCATACAATAGATGTAAGCAAACTGACTCTAGTTGTAAATTTTGCAAATTTTCATTGGCATCCACTCATCCTAAACTTCTAAATTTATGGCATCCTACAAAAAATACTGATTGTTCTCCTTACACAATAACAGCAAAAACTCATAAGAAAGTTTGGTGGAAATGCCCTATTGCCGATGAACATGAATGGGAAGCTCCACCATACAATGTTGCAAGACCAAAAAATACAACCGGATGCCCTATTTGCAGAGGATTTAAAGTTATCAAATCTAATTGTCTTGCCACAACGCACCCAGACGTAGCCTCTGAATGGGATCATGTAAAGAATGAGTCCCTAACTCCATATGACGTCACTGCTGGTAGTGGACGCAAAGTCTATTGGAAATGCGCTAATGGAGTAGATCATACATGGATTGCTCCTATAGGAGCCCGTACTTCTCGATCAGAAAAAAAACGCGGCAAATGTCCATTCTGTCAGGGGCAAAGAGTTGCTTTATCGAATTGCTTAGCAACGCTTTTCCCAGATATTGCGAAGGAATGGGACCCGGAAGCTAACTCCAATACACCATATGATGTGAGCCCTGGTAGTGCTCAGAAGGTCGCTTGGGTTTGTAATATTGATTCTACTCACAAATGGATTACAGCAGTCTCGTCTCGAGCTGGCAGAAGAGATAACACTGGATGTCCTTATTGTAAGGGCAAAAAGACATCCTCAACAAACTGCTTAGCAGCTCTTTATCCAGATATCGCAAAAGAGTGGGATTTTGAGAGCAACTCTCTAACTCCGTATGAAGTAACGGCCGGTAGTGGCCGAAAAGTAAGTTGGATATGTAAAAAAGACTCCTCGCATAACTGGAAAGCAACAGTAAGTGATCGAGTGCATGGGACAGGATGTCCATATTGCCGGGGTCAAAAAGTTGCTTCATCAAATTGTTTAGCAATACTTTACCCAGAGCTTGCTAAAGAATGGGATCCTTCTGCCAATCAAAAAACTCCCTACGATGTGACTCCTGGAAGTAACGATAAAATAGTCTGGAGATGTCAAAAGGACTCCTCTCACGTCTGGGAGTCTACAGTGAAAAATCGAGTGAAGGGAAGAGGATGTTCTTACTGTAACCTTGGTTGGACGATAGAGAATATTCGCCACTTTGTACAATCTCTAATTCCTTATCTGGATCGAATTTCTCCAGCCGGGCTTTATGTTCTGTTTCAGCAAAATGGTTTGCTGAGTATTGATAGCCTTAGTAAAGGAAAATCATTTGTGCAAGCTCTTAAAACGGGTCGCTTTCCTAAGGATGAACTTGAGAAATTTGTCGACGGGCTTCCTTCCTTAGTAGATCAATTTTTAAATGATCCAGATTCGTCCTTAGAAGATAATCAGGAAGATAATTTACAAGCTTCTAATAATTGCTTATCTGAAAATGAATTGATCCTTGAAGACGACTTCCCGATTGTTGAAACAAAAGATATTTTATCCGCTTTAGACAGTAAGCTTTTTTCAAACCTTGATAATGAAGCCATTGATTTCTTTATCAAGGAGGCCGTAGCCAAAATTTGGCAACACACTTTTTCTAATGAAACTGAAGCTATTCGACAACTTGAGCAGTATAATAATACTGGTGCCTACCCACAGGAAGTAAAAAAACTATTTTTATCCGATTATGTAGGTGCAAAAGAATTACAAATACCTTCTGGATATAACTTTAAAGTAAATGGAGAAATTTCCCTTCCTAATCTAATGCAGCGGTTTACTGCTTATATTGTGAAATCACGTAGAAGATTAGGAAACTGGTCAGGAACAGGTGCGGGCAAAACACTATCTGCTATTCTTTCTAGCAGAGTAATCGACGCTCATTTTACCCTTATTTGTTGCCCAAATAATGTAGTGAGCGGATGGAAAAATAAGATAGAAACTATCTACCCAGATAGTATGATTTTCATCAAAGATATTAAGACATCCATACCACCGAACACACATGCATACTTGATACTCAACTACGAATTTTTCCAACAGCCGCAATCCGAAAGCAAGCTTAAAGATCTCATAGAACGTCAAAAAATAGACTTCATTGTCATCGATGAAATTCACTACTCGAAACAACGCATTGTCGAAGACATGTCAAAACGCAAAAAAGTCATTTCAGCACTATTGTCAGAAGCTGCCGATAAAAATGATAATCTCCATGTTCTAGGCATGTCTGCTACCCCAGTGATTAATAATCTTTTTGAAGGGAAAACGCTGATCGAGCTTATCACAGGCTTTATCCATGATGACTTACATACCACTCCATCCGTAGGTAATTGCATAGCATTATATCAGAAGCTGGTATCAACTGGAATCAGGTGGCTTCCTCGCTATCAACAGAAAATAGATGTAAAAACGATTGAGGTGGATTGTAGTTCCCATCTTGAACAAATTAAAAATGTTAGCCTACAAGGTTCTATGGTCGATCTTGAGGCCGTTCTAACTCAAGTAAAGATTCCAATAATTCTAGAAAATCTTAAGCCAAAAACCATTGTGTATACCCATTACCTCAAAGATATTGTGATTCCATTGAAGGAAGCTATTGAGAATCATGGCTGGAAAACCGCAATTTTTTCAGGTGATGATAAAAGCGGCCTAGAAGAATTTATCAAATTTGATGCTGATATTTTGATTGCTTCAAGCTGTCTAGGAACTGGTATTGACGGATTACAGCATGTGTGTAATCGAATCATCATCAATACATTGCCCTGGACCCATGCCGAATTTGAGCAGTTAAAAGGCAGAATTTATCGACAAGGGCAGAAAAGCGATTATGTTGATATTATTGTGCCCCTCACTTACGCGAGTATCAATGGAGAACGGTGGTCATGGTGTGATTCAAGATGGAATCGTATCCTATTTAAAAAATCAATTGCCGATGCTGCTGTTGATGGAATCATCCCAGAAGGGCACTTAAGAACTCCTGCTCAGGCATATCAAGATACTATGAACTGGCTAAAACGGCTGGAAGAAGGTGACTTGCATGAGATTGAACGACGAAAGATTGACCTTCGGCTCTCAGATGAAGTTATCCAAAAGGGCGTAAGGAAGTTTGGCGATTTTTCTAAAATGAACCATCAGTTAAATTCTACAAACAGCGCTACAACTCATAAAAGATTCCAAAAAAGTCCAGAGGATTGGGAGTATTATCATGCTATGTACCGCGAAGCACGGAAAGAGTGGACAATCGTTCCTTATCAAGAAGCAATCAAATGGTGTAAAGCGCGACCTCATCTAGTAATTGGAGATTTTGGCTGTGGAGAGGCATTACTTGCCAAAGAGGTAGAAAACAAGATTTATTCTTTTGACCACATAGCGATTAATGAAGATGTCACACCTTGTGATATAGCTCATGTCCCACTAGATGATGACTCTTTGGATGGAGCAATTTTCTCGCTTTCACTAATGGGAACTAACTACGTAGATTACATAAAAGAGGCCCATAGATGCTTAAAACTCGACGGGCATCTTTGGATTGCAGAAGCAACCTCTCGATTCCAAAATCTCATCGGATTTGAAGATGAACTCGCTAAAATTGGGTTTGATATTGTTCGTATCCAAGTAAAAGGCGATTTCACTTTTTTACGAGCACTCAAAAGTGATAGACGCTCAATTTCCTAACTGGAAATTAAAGTTGTTTGATTCCTTCAACAAAACTTAATAGATGGTTAACGTTAACAACAAAAACCGTTTTTTCATAGCTTCCTGACTCTGTAATTATTTCCTGCTTTCCGGCATCCCATTTCACTGAATCTGAAAAGTTAAAACCTACATAATTTTCCTGTTGATAATTACAAAAGTCCTGCAAATTACCATCAGCATCAATCTGCTCTGGTTTAAATTCCATTGAATAAAGCTTCGCATTTGTTACAATTACAGGAAGGAAGGTGACAAATTCTGAAAGAAACTCCCGCTTTTGGTGTAGCTTCCAAATATACGCTTCCAAGTTTTTGAAGGTTTGTCGCGTGAATCCATGTAATATTTCTTCTCTGCCTGCTCTCTCAGCTAGTTCAGGCGCAAAATCTATTTTACCCTTCTTAGCCCTTTGAAACACACCTTGATTTTCTAAAATTTCAAGGCAATAAGGGAAAGTTTTTAATTTAGATTTTAGCATGGTTTGTGGATTGATCTGTATTGTTCTCAATCCTGCATTTTGCTGTATCAAACAACCTTCATTTCTATATTCTGTAGACCTCAGAAAATAGAAGGAATAGAAAGATCTTTTACACTCAAATAAAAAACGGAGACGAAATGTCGAAAGTAAGCAATCAATCTCGATCCGTTCATCTTGAAAGGTAAAGGCTTTACCTTTTTCAATTTCATTTCCAAAACGACTTTTTGAAAGTGCCGAAAACACTTGCTCTTCCAGGATTGATCCTGAAGAATTAATAGTATTAATCAAAACTCGCTTTTCACTTTCCTTCATAGAGAAGCATCCTTTCCTTGTTTTTTAGGGAGCGAATATCTCTGCTTAAAACTGTAAAAATCACAGCCTTATGAAAATTATTATAACATCGAGCAGAGAACGGTTTCCATAGAAAAAATTAACAAATAGGACTTACCATGTAAATACACTGGATGAAGAAAAAATCTACTTTTCACCAGGTCCCGGTTATTCAACAAAATCCTCCTTTTTATTAGCTCCGCAAAACCCCTCCCTAAAGTCTCCCCCATTGTGCCTTGTTCGACCCTTATAATTTGTCACCTTGTAGCCCTCGAACTATCCTCTGGCTTTTCAAAATTTCCTCTTTGGACTTTCGAAAATCTTCCTGCAGGATCTGAAGGGGATGGTTTAGCGTAATTGGCATGAGTTGTCCCTGTTCTAAAATTACCATTCTGTCATTGGGGATCTTTTCTTCATTCTGCTTTGCTTGAGCAGCATAGCCATTGCTGCTGAGAAACTGGTTGTACTCCCAAGCAAGCTTTTGCTGAGGAGTCATACTTTTTCGATTTTCCTTGGGAATCTCAGGGAGGCTAGGCTGTTGACAAACCCACATCATCAGCCCGATGGGGCTGTCGACATTGTGCTTTCTTCTCACAAATTCCGCAGCATGAGCCACACGATGTTCGCTATAGCACATCAGGGATCTCTTCTCCTGATCGCTCAAATCCAATCCATCCAGGCATTTGTAAAAAGTGCGCGAATAGGCTGCTGCAGCTCTTTTTTCTTCTTCTTTTTCTTCTTTCTTTGTTAGTGGTTCTGGATTGGTTCTCGATTGGTTTCTATCCGGTTCTTTTATGGTTTTTTGGTGGTTGTTAACTGGTTCTTTGGGTGGTTCCTTTTCTCGATTTTTCATTGACAAATCCGATGGTTCTTTTGATGGTTCCCATGTGGTTTCTTTTTGGTTCTCTAGTGGTTGCTGAATGGTTTTCGCGTGGCTGTAATTTGGTTCTTTTTCTAAGGCTGTGTACGCTATAGGCCCTTCATCCGATTCAGCATTGATGTCAAAAATGGCTTTGTTAGTGAGAACTGCAATAGTCCCTTGATTGGTTTTTCGGAAAGTCGCAAGACCGTGTGCTTCAAGCCTCAGTACCGCATCACGATATTGCTGCCTGGACAAACCAATCTTTTTATGATCGCCAACGAGTGCTTCGTTAGCCTTGAGTTGATAGATTGAATAAGCGGGATCCATCCGGTTTGCACGCAAAGCAATCTGCGTCAACAACGCGAAAGCTGGAAGGCTGAGTTCTAAAAGTGCAAGCCCCTCTCGATAAAGTTTTACGAATCCTTCGGAAGTTATCATGGCTGTACTGCGATTTTAGCGTTTTCCTGGACTTCGGTTTCCTTTTTGCGGGGTCTGTATTTTTTCTCCGACACCCACTTGAAAAAAGCCTTCTCATCAATGAGCCAGGTGCGATTAGGGCGCTTTAAGACCTTGGCAAACCCATTTTCATTTCGAAAGAAGATCAAGTGGCGCATTCCACCGACTGGTGGCCATTCATGAAACTCATTCCATTTCGACACAGGGATGAACCGTGTCTGTTTTGGCTCTGGAGCCACTTCGTCTATATTTTTTGATCTATCGTTTTTCATTTCTCACTCCTCTACTATTGCAGTTTGAATTTAATAACCGCATTTTACGGCGACCTATCGCCATGAAAAAATGGCGCCGGTGGAAAAACCGTAAAATGCGTTGAATAGCAGCGAGTTACAAATTATTGAAATAGGAGGAGAAATCGACAGAGAGCTTCTGATAGCTGTCTTTTTTAGGACGACCGTTTCTATCCCGCCTACTTTGCGCAGGCTCTTCATTTATAGGGATGGCTGAATCGATGACCCAGCCGTAAACGGTCTTGAAGGGATACTTCTGCACCTTTGAGCAATGCTTATAGATGATCTGCGCCATTTGGCGGTTGGATAACTGAGGAAAATCCTTGCGCAGCTTTCTAGCAGCACTCCAAGCGAAAAGCTTATCGTCCCTTTCTTGAGCAGGTCGCCTTTTGGCGAAGACCGCCTTCCCTTGCAAAAGCAGCCAAGCTTCTGTAAGCAAAGGAGCGACATACAAGCCTTCTCGTTTCACTTCTTTGTCTTCGATAGCATCGTCTTTTAGCCTCCCCTTGTGGACCAGCTTCAGCCAATCGACAGGCAAGGCAGCCCGAACATTCTTGCCATATTCTGAGCAGAAGGAATGGACCGCAATTCTCCCCTCTTCAAAACAGCTTTTGAAAAGCTCGTAGTACTTTTCAAAATCAGGGCAAAGCCTTTTCTCTTCCTCAAGGCTACTTAGCTCAGGGATTTTCAAGCCCAGGACATAATAAGCGGCTCTTCTGGCAGTCCAGCACGTTTCCTTCAAGCATTCGTGCATTTCCTCATCGCTAAGCAGTTCTGGTCTCCACAATACCGCAAGAGTCTTATTTTCTAAGTTGTGCATGGCTGCCCTCCTGATAGTTTTGAAAGATTTTTGATTGAAGTGCTTCGACCATCGTGTGCATATGAGCGCTTGGCAAATGGACGTAATGCCTGGTCATCTGAAGGGTCTGGTGGCCGAGCAACTCTCCGATCACCAAGGGGCTGTTTTCAATCGTTGCTGCTTGAGAAGCAGCCTGATGACGCAATCCATGGAAAACAAATCCTTCTATTCCAGCTTTTTGCAAAGCTTTTTCCCAAGCAGATCGGATATCAACAGACTGGTTGGGATAATTGGGTGATGGGAAGACCAAGCTATCAGCGCGCTGCTGTTTGTGTCGTTCTTGCAAAAGCCCTAGCAATAGGCCGGTAATCAAAACAGATCGTGAACGACCATTCTTCGTCCTCTCAAGCAGAATTGTTCCTGTGGGCTCTCCCAACTGAATATTTCTCCATGTCAGTCCCATGATTTCTCCTTTGCGCATGCCCGTTCCCAGAGCAAGAGCAACGATCAAGAACAAGTCCTTCGATCCGCTCTCCCGGCATGCTTGTAAAAGCCTTTGCTGCTCTTCGTCAGTTAATACCCGCTTTCTGCCTTGCGCCTGCTTGGGCTTTTCAATCTTAAAAACCGGGTTCTCTCTCATCCACTCCCATTCCTTGACCGCTTTTGAAAAAACATGAGACAAACTGCTCAAATAGCGAACAACTGTCGTAGGCGATCGAAGCTTTCCACCTCTCAACAAGCCCGCAAGTAGCTCATCCCTTTTTTCTGCGATTATGCTAGGCCTCACTTGAGCTAACAGCAAATGCCCAAGTTCCTCCTTCCACCAAGTCAGATGCTGAAGAACATTCTTGGCATTCCGTGGCTTTCCAGGCAGAACTCTCTCGATGTAGAGGTCGATCAGATCCGCAAGGATGTGTTTGGTTGCAGGATTCGTGAATTCATATCGATCATGCTCGATTGCCGACTCCATATCCCTCTTCCATTTTTTAGCGAGCGTCTTCGATCTAAATGACCTGTCAAAGCACTGACCACCCTTCATCCGAATACGCACTCGATAGGTTTGGCAATGCCTATGGGTCCTCACTATAATTCCTCTGAGATCATTTTCTGCCTTCTCTAGACTTTCTTTCCGTTCCATATTTGCTCCTATTGTTATAGCACGAAATTAGTTGTAAACGATCGAATTCTATTGCAAACTGTTGGAACGAAAAATGGCGTCAGTGGAAAATGTATCAACTTTTGCCAAAGGTTTTATATCCCATTTATGACTGAAGATTTTACCAACCCTAAAAACAGCTCATTGACGACTGACGATTCAAAAGACAAACTTTGCCGTATTCTTACGTTAGATGGAGGAGGCGCCAAGGGTTTCTATTCACTTGGGGTTTTAAGAGAGATCGAAGGATTATTAAGTGCCCCTCTCTACACTAAATTTGATCTCATTTTTGGAACGAGCACTGGTGGAATCATCGCGGCTCTTATTGCGCTAGGCTACACAATCGATGAAATTCATAAGCTCTATCAGACATATGTGCCCGATATCATGCAGGCACGCGGTCGACGCGGCAAATCTCAGGCACTTAATAAGCTTGCTAAAGAGGTATTCGCTGATAAAACGTTTGCCGACGTAAAAACTGGAATTGGCATCGTAGCGACCAAGTGGATTATAGAAAAGCCCATGATTTTTAAAGGGAATGCATCTCAAGCCCATGGAAGAATAGGTACATTTGTTCCTGGTTTTGGGGTAAGCATCGCAGAAGCGGTTCAAGCATCTTGCTCTGCATATCCATTTTTTGATCGCAAGACTATAACAACTTCTGGTGGGGACAAGGTGGAATTGGTGGATGGCGGTTATTGTGCAAACAATCCGACTCTTTATGCTATTGCAGACGCAACAGGGCCTATGCAAAAAAGACTTGAAGACCTGAGAATTGTGAGCGTTGGCGTTGGTGTATATCCTGAACCAAAATATACCTGGTGGAAAAGGTTAGCCAAAAAGCATTGGACTGTCCAACTTTTGCAAAAGACACTTGAAATTAACACCCAGTCAATGGAGCAGCTTCGACACATTCTATTTAAAGACGTTAAGGCAATTCGTATTAGCGATACGTTCGAGAAGCCAGAAATGGCAACAGACTTAATGGAACACGACCTTACAAAGCTCAACCTTCTGCACCAGCGTGGAAGGGAGTCATTTGCAATGCGTGAAAATGAACTCAAAAATTTTCTAATCTGATTTGGCGGGAACAATGGCTATTTCTGAAGAACAGCTTAATTGTTGGTCTCACCAAGGATCGATTGCTCAATCTAGTGCAACATATAAAACAATCAAAAGCATACTTGAAACCGAACTCCCCTTTTACGGCACCAAACACTTTGAAGTGTTCCTTCAAGGTTCTTATGGTAACGATACCAATATCTATGCTGAAAGCGATGTAGACATCATAATCAAACTTGACGATAGCTTTTACCCCAATCTTGATCAATTGTCTGAATATGAAAAAACTAATTATGATGGCTGGTTTAGGTCGGTGCCCTATACCTATGTCGACTTTAAAAATATAGTGCTGGGAATTCTTATCAAAAAATACGGAGAATACCTACTGAAAGGCGATAAAGCAATTACCATCATGCCCAATGGTAACCTCAGAAAAGTGGATGTCATTGCGGCGTTTCAATCTCGACACTACCATAGATTTCGCAATATCACTGACCAGTCCTATCTGGAGGGGATCTGTTTCTATGATAAAGATGACCAATTGATCGTAAATTACCCAAAGCACCATTCGAACAATCTCACAAAAAAAAATCAAATGACCGACGGCCGATTTAAACCAACTGTGAGGATCTTTAAGAACCTCCACAAGAAATTGATCAATACTCAAATGCTCGAAAAAGACATAGCCACTTCATATTTTCTCGAAGGCATGCTCTACAACGTACCACCTGAATACTTCAAAGGCAAAGACCAGGACTGCATAATGAACATCTTAAATTGGCTTCAATCGACAAACAGAAATGAATTTGTATGTGCAAATGAACAATACTACCTCTTTCCCAATTCACCTCCTATCATATGGGAAGAAATAAAGTGTAAAGCATTTTTAAGTGCCGCTATCAGATTTTGGAATGAGTGCTAAAGTGAATCTCAAGAGTCCAGCAACCTGCTGGATTTTTCTCATCAACTAATTGGGAAGAGCCCTTTGGCCTCCATGGATAGCTAAAGGACTAGCAACTTCTTTATAATGCGTTCGAAACCTAGTTTTTTCAGCTTTCCAAACGGATCTTGAGACTCTAACTTAGACCAATCATTTGGAGACGCCTGATTGATCCAGTTGGATAATTGCTTCTGATATGTCTGCAGCCATTTGGGGTGCTGCTGGGAGAGGAAAGCAAATTCAGCAAGCGCTTGATCGGAAAAGTCTGCCAGCTGCGTGGCTACGTACCAGATCCCATAGAGATCCTTGAGCATCTTTGATGCACTCTTTCGCCTAGTAAAAGTAAGCCCTTTATGGAAAATCCATGCGCCAGGTGAGACGACCTTTCCCGCTTCTCCTGAATAGGTTCGAAATTCCATTGTCGTTTGCAGGCTCAGCGTCAAGTAGCTCAATGGCTGAGCAACAATGCCTGCGATCACGACGTTTTTATTCTTATCCCAAGTTCGCCCGAGAGAGCTGACCTAAGTCCCTCATAATCAACAACATTAAAATCAACCTTTGCTTTCGTAAGTCCCTTATTTTTAGTGCTTTGCTGTTTTTGCGAATTTGTAGTGACTGAAAATTTGTAAAATAATTATTTCATGTTTAAATAAATTCGATCCATCGGTAAGATCTGAGGGCATGTATATAAGGAAAACCCTCAAGACAGACCGTAAGAGCGGAAAAACCTACTCTGCTTTTCACTTGGTTGAATCCGTGAGGACTGATAGAGGCCCGCGCCAACGCGCGCTTCTATACATGGGAGCCGAAATCAACCTCCCAGAAGAACAGCATGCACTTCTCGCTCAATGCATTGAAGATATTCTTACAAGTGCGCAATCGTTATTCGCTTATCCAGAAGAGATTCAAAAGCTAGCCCAATCTTACACCTCGCAGATTGTGCGTCGTTTGTCCGACCCAGGAGACAACGCGGAACAACTAAAACAAGATCTACTACCTGAATTTGTCAATATCGACGTTCATTCAATTGAACAGACTGAACCACGGTCTGTTGGTGCGGAACATCTCTTACTTCAGATGGGAAATCAACTCAAACTGCCGGAACAGCTGCAAAAACTAGGCCTTTCAAAAACAGATGCCGCAATTGCCTTGGGATCGATCGTTGCCAGGGCTGTACACCCAAGCAGCGAAAGGGAAGCTTATCGGTGGCTATGCACTAGCAGTGGTCTTGGCGAATTACTTGATTTCGACTTTACAAAAACTACTTTGCACAAGCTCTATAAAATCAGCGATACGTTGCTGTCTCATAAAGACGGGTTGGAAACAGCTTTAGAAACCATCGAACAGCAATTTCATGGATACAAAAGTACAATAGCTCTCTACGATTTAACCAATACGTATACAGAAGGGCGGGCTGAGGCAAATCCAAAAGCTGCCTATGGTCTTTCGAAAGAAAAACGAAATGATTGCCCTCTCATTACTATAGGGCTAGTCATGAATGAGCACGGATTTCTCATCAAAACCTCATTACTTGCAGGAAATGCTTCAGAGCCCCAAACCCTACAAACAATGATCGCGAGCCTAAGTATTCACTCGTCTCTAATCAAGCCAACTATTGTATTGGATGCAGGGATTGCTACCGAAGAGAATCTGACCTGGTTACGCAAGAATAGATATACGTATGTTGTCTCAGCAAGACAAGATCCTCCCGTTGTTGAATTTGAAGGACAATTAGTCTCAGTAGGTGATCAGCATGACCTAGTAAAAGCTGCCTTGATCAGTCAGGATGGTAATGAGGAAAATTGGCTCTATTGCGAATCTGAAGCAAAAGCAGCGGTCGCCTCAGGGATGAAGAAAAAATTTAGAAAACGATTTGAAGATGATCTACAAAAACTTGCGAATGGTCTTTCCAAACCTAAAGGGCGCAAGAAGCATAACAAAGTGCTTGAACGGGTAGGTCGGCTCAAGGAAAAGCATAAGAGAATTTCAGGATGCTATGAAGTCAATGCAATTCCTTCAGAAGATGGGCTCACCACAATTGCTGTGGAATGGAAGGTGATCGAAGAAAAAATGCAAGAAAAGCTCACTGGCTCCTATTTTCTGAGAACAAATCGAACCGATTTGGAAGCAAAAGAGTTATGGCAATTGTATAATGTTCTCAGAAGCGTTGAGGATGCGTTTCGATTTATGAAATCCTCATTAGGATTGCGTCCAGTCTATCACCAGAAGGAACATCGAGTGGACGGGCATTTATGGATCACCATACTTGCCTACCATCTAATCCAACACTGCAGGCACCAATTAATTCGAAAAGGGATAAACTATTTGTGGCAGACAATACGTAATATCATGATTACTCGAGTCCGAGTAACTGTGCGGGCCAAGACAACAGAAGGCAGGGTGCTCTACCACCGCAGCACTACAAAGGCAGAAGGCGAGCAAATAGAGATTTACAGGGCGCTGGGATTATCGTCTTCAATTCTCAGAGGTCATAAAACACTCGTTTAATTCAAGATGTAGTGACGAATTTGCATAGCTCCTCTGGGAAAGCCGCGAACTTGGGTTATCATCTCGGGTAGCCGAGTCCGTTAAAAATTCGATCTCTACTTCTACCCCATCGATCTCTTTCACAAAGCTTTCGGTTGCAGGAATATCGACATCTTTGAAGACGTGAGTAAAGCCTGCTTCATTGAGATATTTGGCGATGTTCTTTTTAGAGATCTCAGGAACCCTTCTGGGAATCAACGAATCGATATCACGCGTTCCAACAGGAAGATTCTCGAGCTTGGGATCAGCAAGATAAAGCTTGTAAATGAAGAGAGCAAAACCGCCCCCGATAACAACGAACTCTCGCCATGGTCCCAGTGATTTTAAAAATTCTGAAATGATCTTGTCTTCTTGAATCTGTTTCATTTGTTCTTAAGGTTTTTGTAGATGCGTTTCAGTTCAGGCGCTCGCTGAGCTATAAATTCTGCTTGTTCTTGTCCTCGCAGGGGAAAATGATAAAGATCTAAAAAGGTAAGGAGAAGTGGGCAAATGCCAATTTTCTTACCGTCCTTCCCATTTTGCTTAAGCAGCATTTTGTAGTAAGGCTCGATCAATAAAACCTCGTACCCTCTTTCTTGCGGCTCTAATTGCAAAGCGCTTTCTAATTTCGGTCTAAGGGAAGGATCAAGGATATACAATTCTAATCCTTCTAGATTGGTATTCTTAAGCCCAAGCGCTTCGGCTGCTGAATGAAGAGCCAAGATCACGTTTTGCTCGAGTCCAGATTTCTTTAAAGCCTTAAACCACTCTGACTTTCCAGAAAGAGCGGAACGATACGTTCTGATTTTGCATTTTTTCACGATGCTATAGTGCTCTAACCAGCTCTCTAGAAGTTCTTTTGGTTTGTTAAAGGAAAACCTCTTGGAGGTTCTTACTCCTTCAACTTGAAGAAGTCCTTTCAGTACCAGAATATTGAAAACACGTTGAACCAGACCAAGGCTTACCCCTACTTCTTTGACAACTTCTCTCAATGAGAAGCTTTCTTTGGAAAGTCCTTCTCGGAGAAGCCAATCAAGAACAAGGGAAGACTTGTCTGCATAGACATTCCCTTCTGCCGGATCTTCATTAGAACTCACTAGAAAACGACCTTTCATTTGCGATCTCCTTCTGTTCATTATAATACGCTGTTCAATATATATTGAACAGACAAAAATAGTGAACAGCTAGACGAGATTAGAGATTGATTGGAGAAATGTTTTATCTATTTAATTTTTAATGATTTATGAAAATTTGACACTTTGTCCAAATAGGAGAAGTGCAAAAAGGGATAAAAATGGAGATGAAGTTTCGAAGACCCTTTTTTTGTTCCATGGTGTGAAATATGAAAACAACTCTTTTTAAGGTCAACCTCTACGCTTACTCGTATGCTTTCTTATTGATCTTTTATCCAATTTTTTAGATACAACAATTGGAGCAGATTTATCATTCGCTAGAGCACATTTACAAAAAAACAAGAAAATGATGAAAAATTCGTTACTAGTGAATAAACCCCGATATGTCGAAGAAAAACGCGATGAAAAATGCGGCAATCACACACTTATTTCTGGATATCGGCGGCGTCCTGCTCACTAACGGATGGGATCATCATGCCCGCAAACGGGCAGCGATCCACTTCAAACTCAAGTTTTCCGATATAGAAGATCGGCATCACCTAATCTTCGAAATCTATGAGAAAGGAAAGATCACTCTAGAAGAATATTTAAATCTAGTGGTCTTCTACCAAAAGCGATCGTTCACTCGGGCTCAGTTTCGACGTTTTATGTTCGCGCAATCGAAACCTTATTCTGAGATGATCGAGATGGTTACTCAACTCAAGGTTCGGCATGGATTGAAAATCGTTGTGGTTAGCAACGAAGCGCGAGAACTAAATGCGTATCGGATTCGAACGTTCAAGCTGAATCGCTTTATAGACTCTTTTATTTCTTCCTGCTTCGTCCACATCCGCAAACCAGACAAGGAAATTTTTCGGCTTGCGTTGGATATCGCTCAAGCGGAGCCTCAAAAGGTGCTCTATATTGAAAACACCCCGATGTTTGTCGAGATCGCTGAAGGGCTGGGGATTCGAAGCATTCTTCACACAGATTATAAATCCACCTGTACGAAATTAGCTTCGTTTGGATTGCATAATTACGAAGGAGCTATCCATGAAACCAGCTAAATCGCGCGTCCTGACGATCAATGGCGGCTCTTCGAGCATCAAGTTTGCGCTGTTTGAAGTGGATGACTCTCTTCAACGGATTCTAGAAGGCACAATCGAGCGGATTGGATTGCCTGACGCTGCTTTGCGAGTGAAGGGTGTAAACCCGGCGGACAATTTCTCAAGACCGATAGCGGCGACAGATCATACAGCAGCAGTGGGCTTCCTAATGGATTGGATCGAGCAGCGCAGTCAGCACGATGCATTGGCTGCGGTAGGGCATCGCATGGTGCATGGCGGTCCGAAGTATTGGAAACCGGAGCGAATCACTTCAAAAATGATTGAAGATCTGCACAGCCTCGAGTCTTTTGATCCTGAACATATGCCGGAGGAGATCCTGCTCGTTGAGGCGTTTCATCGTAGGTTTCCTGATTTGCCCCAATGGGCTTGTTTCGATACTGCTTTTCATCATGACCTGCCTCGCGTGGCTAAAATGTTGCCGATCCCGCGACGCTTTGAAACGCAAGGGGTGAGACGATATGGGTTTCATGGGCTGTCGTACGAGTTTCTTGTTGGGGAATTAGGCCGCCTTGCAGGATTAGAAGCGGCACAAGGCCGAGTCATTCTTGCTCACCTTGGGAATGGCGCGAGCCTAGCAGCCGTACGAGACGGCAAATCCATAGATACAAGTATGAGTTTCACGCCGACTGCCGGGGTGCCGATGAGCACCCGTTCTGGCGATCTCGATCCTGGACTGGTCTGGTATTTGGCGCGTACCGATGGATTCGATGCAAAACGTTTCAATGAAATGGTCAATTTCCAAGTCCGGACTGCTCGGAATATCGGAGACCAGTTCCGACATGCATGACTTGCTGAAAGCTGAAGCAAAGGACGTGCGGGCTGCTGAAGCTATAGCGCTCTTCTGTTACCAGGTTAAGAAATGGATTGGCTCATTCGCAGCGGCTTTAGGTGGTCTGGATACGCTAGTGTTCGCTGGCGGCATCGGAGAGAATGCACCTATTGTACGGGCTAGGATTTGCAAAGGCCTGGAATTTCTTGGAATCGAACTCGAAGAAAAGCAAAACAGTGCGAATGAGGGTGTAATTTCTTCCGGCAAGAGCCGCGTTGCGGTTCGCGTCATTCGTACGGACGAAGAATGGATGATAGCCAAGACGGTTTGCCGCGCTCTCAGGTCTTGGAACAAAGGAAGTAGAGCCATGACAATAAATATTCTTTCACCAGAACTACTTCATAGGATGGATGCCTATTGGCGGGCCGCCAACTATTTATCGGTAGGTCAGATTTATCTCTACGATAATCCATTGCTAAAGCGGCCGCTATTCATTGTCTGATGTGAAGCCCCTCGTGGTCGGACATTGGGGAACAACGCCAGGCCAGAATTTCATCTATGTGCATTTGAACCGGGTGATCAAGAAATATGATCTGAATATGTTTTACATCGCAGGTCCCGGCCATGGAGGTCCGGCTCTCGTAGCCAATACATATCTCGAAGGTTCCTATAGTGAGATTTATCCGGATATCAGCCAAGACGAAACGGGAATGCAAAAGCTGTTCAAGCAATTCTCGTTTCCAGGCGGAATTTCCAGCCATGTTGCCCCAACAACTCCAGGGTCGATTCATGAAGGCGGCGAGCTGGGGTATTCACTTAGCCATGCCTTTGGAGCCGTGTTTGACAACCCCGATCTAATTGTCGCCTGTGTCATTGGCGACGGCGAAGCGGAAACAGGTCCTTTGGCAACAGCGTGGCAGTCCAATAAATTTCTCGATCCCATTACTGATGGAGCTGTGCTGCCAATCCTCCACCTCAATGGCTATAAGATCAGCAACCCAACCGTTTTGGCTCGCATCGAGCATGAGGAATTGGAGCAATTTTTACGAGGCTGCGGCTGGACGCCCTACTTTGTAGAAGGCTGTGAACCGGAGTTGATGCATCAACTCATGGCTGCGTCTATGGAAAAGGCAATCGAAGACATTCACCAAATCCAAGACAATGCACGCAGTAAAAACGACACCACAAGACGGCGATGGCCAATGATTGTCCTGAGATCGCCTAAAGGCTGGACAGGGCCTAAAATCGTCGATGGGTTGCAAATTGAAGGCACGTTTCGAGCGCACCAGGTACCGATTCTAGTAAACCCCGAGCATCCTGAGCACGTCCAGCAACTTGAAAGCTGGATGAAGAGCTACAAAGCAGAAGAATTATTTGATAAGAATGGAAAGCTTATACCGGAATTGGCTGAACTGGCGCCGAAAGGTAACCGGCGGATGGGAGCGAATCCTCACGCCAACGGCGGTCTGCTGCTGCGTGATTTGCGCATGCCGGACTTTCATGAACACGCAGTCAATGTGCCAGCGCCTGGTGCTGTTGAGGGTCAAGATACTCTCGTATTGGGAAATTTTCTGCGTGACATAGCCAAATTGAATCAGGATCAACGGAATTTTCGGATCTTCGGGCCAGATGAGACGCTTTCGAATCTCTTGGGCGCCGTCTTTGAAGTCACCAACCGTCAGTGGGATGCGAGGGAAGTAAATAGTGATGAGTTCCTCGCACCCGCAGGGCAAGTGCTGGATTCAATGCTCAGCGAGCACCAGTGCGAAGGTTGGTTAGAAGGATATCTGCTGACCGGGCGGCACGGTCTATTCAATAGTTATGAGGCGTTCATCCGCATTGTCGATTCGATGTTTAGCCAGCATGCTAAGTGGCTGAAAGTGTGCTTAGAATTGCCTTGGCGCCGGAAGATCGCTTCCCTGAATTACCTGCTCGCCTCTCACGTCTGGCAGCAGGATCATAACGGCTTTACGCATCAAGATCCCGGATTTCTCGACCACGTGATCAACAAAAAGGCTACTATTGTGCGGGTTTACCTGCCGCCTGATGCCAACTGCCTCTTGTCGGTATTTGATCACTGTTTGCGCAGCCGCAACTACGTCAATGTGGTAGTTGCGGGCAAACACCCTCTCCCTCAATGGCTGACTATGGATGCTGCAGTTGTGCACTGCACAGAAGGAATTGGCATCTGGCAATGGGCTAGCAACGACCAGGATGCCGAGCCTGATGTAGTGATGGGCTGCTGCGGAGATACACCCACACTGGAAATCTTGGCTGCCGTTTCCATCCTCCGCGAGCATCTGCCCGATCTGAAAATCCGTGTGGTCAATGTCGTCGATTTGATGAAGCTCCAGTCCCAAAGCGAGCATCCGCACGGCCTCTCTGAGATGGATTACGATTCTCTTTTTACAAAAGATAAGCACATCATCTTCGGCTTCCATGGATATCCCACGCTGATCCACCGACTAACGTATCGCCGAACCAACAGAAATCTGCATGTTCGAGGCTACAAGGAAGAAGGTACAATCACCACAGCTTTTGACATGCGGGTTCAGAATGACCTGGACCGCTTTCATCTAGTGCAAGACGTGATCGACAGGCTAGCGAATTTGGGAGCTAAGGGGGCCTATCTCAAACAGATGATGCAGGACAAGCTCATCGAACACAAACACTACATCGACAAGCACGGTCAAGACATGCCGGAAATCCGGAATTGGAAGTGGGGTAACTTTAAATAATGGAACCTAATGCCGATAAACCTAAAGCTCCAGTATTGAAAAATCCCAATGCGAATGAGGATCTAAAATCCCTCTCTCTGGAAGAGGTTAAGAAAAAATTGGGATTCTCTCCTGATGGCCTTACTGAAGCTGAAGCGGCAAAACGGCTGACTCAATACGGGTCTAACGAGATCGAAGAAAAGAAAACGAATCTATTTCTAAAATTTCTTAGCTATTTTTGGGGACCTATCCCATGGATGATTGAAATAGCGGTGATTCTATCCGGCGTGGTTCGCCACTGGCCAGATTTTTTCATTATTCTCCTTTTACTTCTTGCCAATGCAGTAGTCGGATTCTGGGAAGAACATAAGGCAGCAGGCGCTATTGCTGCCCTGAAAGCCCAGCTTGCGGTCAAGGCCCGAGTGAAGCGCGATGGAAAGTGGATCACTCCGGCGGCACGCGAGTTGGTTCCAGGAGACGTTATCCGATTGCGCTCGGGCGACATTGTACCTGCGGATGCAAAGCTTCTAGATGGCGATCCTGTCGAAGTAGATCAGTCTGCTTTGACGGGAGAATCATTGCCTGTCACACGCAAATCTGGAGAGTCGGTGTTTTCAGGGTCGATTGTCCGGCAAGGAGAAATCGAAGCATTCGTCTACGGAACCGGTATGAATACCTACTTCGGTAAAACGGCACAACTAGTACAAGAAGCGCACACAGTTAGTCATTTTCAAAAAGCGGTTTTGAAGATCGGCAATTATCTGATCATTCTCGCAGGCGTTTTGGTTGCGGGAATCATAACCGTTGCGATCTTCCGAGGAGATCCGATCCTCACCACGCTGCAGTTTGCCTTAGTCCTGACCGTTGCTTCGATCCCCGTAGCAATGCCAACGGTATTGTCTGTAACAATGGCGGTCGGGGCTCGCTTGCTCGCCAAAAAACAAGCGATTGTGAGTCGGCTCGTGGCTATCGAGGAGTTGGCAGGCGTAGACATCCTGTGTGCGGACAAGACCGGCACTTTGACCCAGAACAAGCTAACACTCGGCGATCCGTTCAGCGTAAATAATATCCCCGCTGAGCAAGTGATTCTCTATGCCGCTCTTGCATCGCGCGCGGAAAATAACGACACCATTGATCTCGCTGTTTTGGGCGGTTTAAAAAATAAAGATGCATTGAAGGGTTATCAAATGGTCCATTTTCAGCCGTTTGATGCGGTGCATAAACGGACCGAAGCCGTTATCAAAGGCCAGGATGGTAAAGAGTTCAAGGTGACCAAGGGGGCGCCTCAAGTGATTTTGGCCTTATCGGCTAATGCGGCCCAAGTAAAAGCTGAAGTTGAAAAAGCCGTCAATGAATTCGCAGCACGTGGATTTCGATCGCTTGGAGTAGCCCGGCAGATGGAGAGGGAGGATGGCAGTTTCTTGGCGTATTACCCCTGTTCGATCCACCGAGAGAAGATGCTAAGGCAACCATTGAGACCGCAACTCAAATGGGTGTGAAAGTCAAGATGGTCACGGGTGATCAACTGGCCATTGCCAAGGAAACTGCTAAAAAATTAGGAATGGGCACAGACATTCTCGATGCTACCGGCCTTGGCGATGTCAAGAAGCAAGAGACAGCTCAAGTTGCCGAGTCGATCGAGAAGGCTGACGGTTTTGCCCAGGTGTTTCCTGAACACAAGTTTCATATTGTAGATGTCCTGCAAAAACGAGGCCATATCGTTGGTATGACGGGCGATGGAGTGAATGACGCTCCTGCACTGAAAAAAGCCGACTGCGGCATCGCTGTTTCAAGCGCGACGGACGCAGCGCGCGCGGCAGCGGCCATTGTGTTGCTAACTCCAGGCCTCTCTGTAATCATTGATGCGATCAAGGAGAGCCGAAAAATTTTTCAACGAATGAACAGCTACGCGATCTATCGGATTGCCGAGACGCTGCGCGTGCTGTTTTTCATGACGCTGGCCATTCTGATCTTTAATTTCTATCCATTGACAGCTGTGATGATCGTGATGCTGGCATTGCTCAACGACGGCGCCATTCTATCTATTGCCTATGACAATGTTCACTATAAGAATCAGCCTGAAGGATGGAACATGAAGATGGTGCTTGGGGTTGCCACAGCCTTGGGCCTCATCGGCGTCGTGTCTGCCTTCGGTTTATTTTATCTTGGCGAGCGCGTCTTTCATCTTGACCGTCCACATATCCAAACGCTGATGTATTTGAAATTATCCGTAGCCGGGCACCTGACGATTTTCCTGACGCGTACTCGGGGTCCGTTCTGGACTATCCGACCTGCAAATATTTTATGGGGAGCAGTCCTCGGCACGCAAATGATAGCGACTTTGATTGCTGTTTATGGGCTACTTATGACTCCTCTAGGCTGGAAATGGGCCGGTTTTGTTTGGGGCTATGCCATTGTATGGTTCCTCCTAAATGATCAAGTAAAATGGCTTGCCTATCGGATTTTTGATCCAGTTAAATCCATGACATCCTCTGATTTAACCTCACAGATCTCTAAACGCGCCTACGAACTATATGAGCAGCGAGGCCACCAGGACGGTCTAGCGGATCAGGATTGGAGACAAGCGGAGCAGGAAATTCTGAAAAATAAAAAGCATACAAAGGCTCAAAGAAAATGAATCCACTCGACTTATAGGAAGTAAAAAGATGAAAGCAGTCGTATATCGTGGTCCTGGGAAACTCGCCCTCGAAGAAAAGCCTAAACCCCGCCTTGAAAAACCGACAGACTGCCTTGTGAAAATTTTGAAAACAACGATTTGCGGCACAGATCTTCATATCTGTAAAGGCGACGTCCCTACAGTTGACGTAGGCCGCACACTGGGACATGAAGGAATCGGCGTTATTGAAGCAATTGGAGAAGGAGTTTTAGATTTTAAAATAGGAGATAAAGTCCTTATTTCTTGCATTACTTCTTGTGGACGCTGCGCTCATTGCAAAGAGAAAATGTACTCCCACTGTTCTGATGGAAGATGGCTGCTCGGACACCGCATTGATGGAACCCAAGCTGAATATGTACGCATTCCTTACGCTGACACAAGCCTTCATCAGCTCCCTCCGCATCTAAATGAGGAAGCACTTGTCTTGTTGAGCGATATTTTCCCAACGGGCTACGAAGCAGGAGTTTTAAAGGGACAAATAAAATTGGGCGATACTGTCGCGATTATAGGCGCAGGGCCAATAGGTTTAGCCGTTTTATTGACAGCCCAATTCTACTTTCCCAGCCAAATCATCTTGGTGGATGTAGATGATTTTCGCTTAGAGGTAGCCAAAAAACTAGGAGCGACCCTAACTATCAACGGGAGAGACGGGAAAGCTGTGCTAAAGATTTTAGAACACACTCGCCAAAAAGGGGTGGATGTTTCAGTAGAAGCAGTCGGCACCCCCGAAGCCTTTAACATATGCCAAGCGATCCTCGCTCCTGGAGGCTATCTCGCGAACATTGGCGTCCATGGAAAAAGCGTGGACTTACACCTCGAAAAACTTTGGGATCGAAATATAACTCTCACGACAGCTCTAGTAGATACCTTTTCTATCCCTAATTTATTGCGTCTCGTCGAAAATGATCAACTACAGCCAGAGAAGTTGATCACTCATCATTTTGCCTTAGCAGATGCTATGCGAGCTTATGAAGTCTTTGGTCATGCTGCTGAACAAAAAGCGTTGAAAGTGATATTAACCCCTTAGCCAGAGTAGACTATGAAAATCTTACTTACTGGAGCTAATGGGTATATTGGAACTCGCCTTCTTCCTCGTTTGGTAGAGGAGGGGCATGAGATCTATGCCCTGGTAAGAAGCCGTTCTCGAATTGAAATTCCCGAGAAATTTCAATCTCAACTTCATGTCATTGAAGCTGATCTCCTTAATCCTTCCTCTTTGCTAAAGATTCCGGATGATATCGATGTAGCTTACTATCTAGTCCATTCAATGAGTTATTCGCAAAAATTTTCCGAATTAGAAGCTGCTTCAGCAAAAAATTTTGTGAGTCGATTGGAAAATACACAAGCGAAACAAATCATCTACTTGAGCGGTCTCTCAAATGAAGCCCATCTTTCCCGTCATTTAACCTCGAGAAAAAGGGTAGGAGAAATCCTCCGAGAAGGAAAAGTTCCTGTGACTATTTTAATGGCTGGAATCATCATCGGTTCAGGAAGTGCTTCATTTGAAATTATCCGAGACTTGGTTGAAAAACTGCCCATTATGATTGCCCCAAAATGGCTTAAGCAGCTCACCCAACCGATCGCCATAAGCGATGTTCTAGCTTATCTGACGCTTGTTTTGGGCAATCCTGCCTGCTTTGGTCAATCTTTTGAGATCGGAGGACCTGATGTCATGAGCTACAAAGACCTTCTATTAAATTTCGCTAAAATGCGGGGGTTGAAGCGGAAAATTTTTACGGTTCCCGTTCTTACACCGCGCCTCTCCTCCTACTGGCTTTTCTTTGTGACTAGCACAAGCTTTTCACTTGCCCGTTTCCTAGTCGAAAGTCTCATTAATAATGCGGTTTGCAAAGAAAACCGAATTCAAACGCTTTTTCCTAGAAAACTACTCTCTTATGAAGAGGCGCTGCAACTGGCTTTTACCCGTACCGAAGAAGATTGGGTACCTTCAAGCTGGAAAGATACTTTAAGCGGCTCCGCTTTAAATCCCGATCTTTCCATTTATGTCCACGTTCCTAAATTCGGCATCTTGAGCGATAGACGGATCATTCCTTTTTCTTGTCCTATAGAACAAGTGCAAAAACGGATTTGGTCTCTAGGCGGAGATCGGGGTTGGCTTGCAATGAATTGGGCTTGGAAACTCAGGGGTTTTCTGGATAAATTGGTGGGAGGAATTGGGCTGCGCCGAGGCAGAACTCATCCGACGCGGCTAAAAGTAGGAGACGCTCTCGATTTCTGGCGCGTTTTGTTAGCAGATGAAAAAAATCGACGCTTGCTTCTCTATGCTGAAATGAAATTGCCAGGTGAAGCGTGGCTTGAATTTGAGATCATCCCTCATGAAACAGGAGGGACTCTGAAACAAACAGCCTCTTTTCGTCCCAATGGAGTCTGGGGTAGGTTTTATTGGTATAGTCTTTACCCGTTTCATGCTCTTATTTTTAGCCAATTGGCAAAGCACATCGCAAAGGGATAAAAATGGAGAAGAAATTTCGAAAATCCCTCTTTTTATTCAGGCGCGATTTGCGACTTGAGGATAATACAGGGCTTATTTTTGCGTTGAAGTCTTCGGAAGTTGTCATTCCTGCCTTCATTTTCACGCCAGAACAAATCGAGAGAAATCCTTTTAGAAGCGATCATTGCCTGAAATTTATGATTGAATCTCTCAAAGATCTCGAAAACCAGCTGAAGAAAAAAGGAGGTAAGCTCTTCTTTTTTAAGGGAAAGCCCGAAGAAGTTGTAAGCAAATGTATTCGCGAACTCAACATCGAGGCTTTGATCGTAAATCGGGACTATACTCCCTACAGCCTTCAAAGAGACAAAAAGCTCGAAAAAGTCTGCAAAACAGACCACATTCCATTTTATTCATTCGATGATGCTCTCCTTCATCCACCTGAAGAGACTCTGAAAAAAGATGGAAAGCCTTACTCAATTTTCACACCCTATTTTCGCAATGCTTCAAAACAGAAAGTATTGCCTCCCATGCAAACCAAAGGGACCAACTACTTCCGCGGATCGATCCCTTTTGCAGAAGATAAGTCGTCCTTTCCCAAGCCAACTGTAGAGAATGAGTTGATCGGAGGAAGGTCGGAGGCTCTCAAAATTCTCAAAAAGTTAGGTTCTTTTGGTAAATATGGAAGCCTGAGAGATTTTCCAGCAGAAGAATACTCTACACATCTCTCTCCTTATCTGAAATTCACCGTCTGCTCTCCTCGCGAAGTTTATGCGGCAATCTGCCGTAATTTAAGTCCGCACCACGAGCTGATCCGAGCTCTCTACTGGAGAGACTTTTTTACATCGATTGCATTTTTCTTTCCTCACGTCTTTCAGGGTGCTTTCCATCCCAAATTTGATAAGCTCAAGTGGTCCTATAACAAAAAAGCTTATCAACGATGGTGCGAAGGCTCTACCGGTTTTCCGATTGTCGATGCAGGAATGAGAGAGATGAACGAAACAGGTTTTATGCATAACCGCGTTCGAATGATTGCAGCCTCATTTCTCATCAAAGACTTACACATCGATTGGAGATGGGGTGAAAAATACTTTGCGCAAAGCTTGGTTGATTACGACCCTGCTGTAAATAATGGAAATTGGCAATGGGTAGCTAGCACTGGGAGCGATGCCCAGCCTTATTTTCGCATTTTCAATCCTTGGAACCAGCAGAAGAAATTCGATCCTGAATGTACTTATATTAAAAAGTGGATTCCTGAACTTCGCGATTTCCCGCCTAAAGCCATTCATGCGTGGTATGAGGAAAAGTACCGTGCTGGATGCAAAAAATATCCAGCTCCAATGACCAATCATGAAAAGGCAGCAAAAGAAGCTCTTCATGCCTATAGATCAATCTAATTCCGTGGACCATTTGTGGACCACTGGCATACAAAAAAGTGCGATAAATGACGATAGATCGCGGTAGCTGGAAAGGGGCGCTTTCCGCTATGATTTCGGGAAGTTAGCTGCTGGGAAGTAGCATGGGTGCTGCGGACTCATAACCCGCTGGTCGCAGGTTCAAGTCCTGCTTGCCCCACATTTCATCTAGCTGATTATCAGCGACATAAGAAATTAATTGGCTCTCACTAAAATGTTTGCTACTCTCTGATGACCAATGGCTGACCACTAAACAGCAAAAGTCTACATCGGAGGACAAACAATCGCATGGCTAACTCTTTGAAAAAACAGACACAAGGAGACGCCATGAATATTCCTCCAGGCATTGATCGCCTGCCACTCGAAGATGGAACTTACCGTTATAGAGTTCGTATTCGGATCAAGGGGCACAAGCCCGTATCAAAAAACTTTAAATGCCTCACTCATGCCAAGCGTTGGAAACGAGTCACAGAAGGCCAAATTGAAAAGGGACTCTATGTCAGCTTTTCAAAAGCCGATCAACATACAGTTGCTGATGCCATTCGTCGCTATCGAAGAGAAATTCTTCCTCTTAAAACGAACGATGGCGAAAACGTCGCAAGACACCTCAATCGATGGGAAGCAGAACTTGGCCATCTTAAGCTAAGCCGTCTCAACCAATCAGTCATCGCCGAGGTGCGCGATAAGATGCTTGCTGAAAACATCCGTCCAGAACAACTGCGCTCCAACAGCACCGTCTCTAGATACTTGGCGAGCCTTTCTCATGTTCTTAGCACTGCAGTAACCGAATGGCAATGGATGAACGAAAACCCCTGCCTCAAAGTAAGAAAGCCCAAATCTCCTCCAGGCCGAGTCCGTTACTTAAGCAAAGAGGAACTCATTAGGCTTACAGAAGAGTGCAAACGGAGCCAAAACAAAGACCTTCTCCTCATTTTTCTCATTGCTTTAACGACTGGAGCCAGAAAATCCGAAATTTTAGGCATAAGAGCTAGAGAGGTCGATCTAGAGAATCGCATCTTCCTCCTCCTCGATACGAAAAACGGCGATAATCGGACATTACCTATCAGCGATCAAATTCTCGAGATGATTAAAAATCGGCCTATTGAAGGATCAAACTTGCTCTTTCCCTCTCCCAGAGACCCTAATCAGCCTGTGTGCATTCGCTCTGCCTGGGAGACCGTCGTCAAGCGCGCCGCTCTTCAAGACTTTCGCTTCCATGACATTCGTCACACAACTGCAAGCTATTTAACCATGGATGGAACCTCTACTCGAGAAGTGGCCGAAATTTTAGGCCATAAAAGTTTGCAGACCACGAAACGATATTCCCATTTAGCAAACGCGCATAAACGAAAACTCGTCAATCGCCTCGAGGAACTACTCCATGAAAACTAAGACTAAAAATCACACAGAAGCTAATTCATTGGAGAATGAATCTCCCCTTTCAATTGTCAAAAGGTTATTTAGCCTGACAAACAAAGAACTCCAATATTGGAAAAGGGTGGATACGCTGTCTTTTCACGAAATCATTTTACTGTTTTATGGCGTAATTCCCGAGCGCATTCTAGATTGTCCACTGGGAAAAACCGTAGACGAAGCTCATCGAGAATTTTTAAGTTATCTTCGAGTGCATTTTCCTCAAAAGGAGTATACCAATCCAATCCCTCATTTCATTCGTTGGTTAGATGAAGAGAACTTGGAAGATTTGTTAGAACGAGGCTTTCCCAAACCAGACCCCTTTGACTTTAGTTCTAGCGAACGAAATCTCCCCGCTTCCAGTGTAGTTCAATGGATGAAATCGAAAAATCTGCCATTCCCTATTCAAGAGCCAGAAAATCAAAAATTATCCCAACCAGGGCAGGAAGAAGATTTAAAGCGTGGTATTCTTGCATACGACATGGGGCGGTTCCGTCCCGAACAACAAGGAAAATTGCTTTGCCGAGTTGCTGCTGCAAGTCTTTGGAAGGCAGATAAAACGCTCTCTCTTCAAACGATTCAGAAACAGCCTCTTTTTAAAAAAGCTGT
The DNA here is from genome assembly GCA_963718565.1 of uncultured Verrucomicrobiae bacterium. GTDB lineage: Bacteria > Chlamydiota > Chlamydiia > Chlamydiales > Rhabdochlamydiaceae > CAJCIW01. The sequence goes on along the minus strand of OY970364.1, from coordinate 243,233 downwards.
GTCTATGGCGCAAGAAATCATGGGAAAAACTAATGCAATTGACCCCAAAACGATCGAAGATTGGATTCGCGATTTGAATCCCAACTACAATCCTAAAAAATAATTCCTCTCCTATTTCGATAGCCCGCTGAAAGTATTTATCCCTAGCTAATATCACAATCTCAGCTATCACCACACGTAAAGCATTCCCCCGTCAGCACATTTTCTAGTCGACACATTCCCTCGTCAATGTCTTTTCTCGAGAGAAAATTCCCTCGTCGTCAAATGGGGATACTTCTATTGACCATCTCTCTTTTTTTTCGTCATTAAATGCCAATGTAGGGCCATTCATTACAAAACAAACCAATAGGAGGTTGGTGATGAAGAAAATGATCCCGTTGACGAAGTGGCCACAATTTCATACGTGGCCGACTGCTGCGGCCCTTAGATATTACGTGTTTAATGGCGAATTTAATAATTTCCACACAGTTTTTAAACGTGTGGGGAGAAGAATTTTGATCGACGAAGAAGCATTTTTTGACTGGGTCGAGGAAAGAAACAAAAGCAACTAAAAAAAAAGAGCATCGAGATGGACAAGCTCGATGCTCTTATACGCAATAGGTTACACAATGAACATACCATCAAACGAAAAAAATGGGAATGATTTCCCAAAAAATGCTCTCTTAATAAGAGTAAAAACAAAACTGCCCCCTCCGATTAAAGCTAACCCAAGTTCGCCCGAGAGAGCTGACCTAAGTCCCTCATAATCAACAACATTAAAATCAACCTTTGCTTTCGTAAGTCCCTTATTTTTAGTGCTTTGCTGTTTTTGCGAATTTGTAGTGACTGAAAATTTGTAAAATAATTATTTCATGTTTAAATAAATTCGATCCATCGGTAAGATCTGAGGGCATGTATATAAGGAAAACCCTCAAGACAGACCGTAAGAGCGGAAAAACCTACTCTGCTTTTCACTTGGTTGAATCCGTGAGGACTGATAGAGGCCCGCGCCAACGCGCGCTTCTATACATGGGAGCCGAAATCAACCTCCCAGAAGAACAGCATGCACTTCTCGCTCAATGCATTGAAGATATTCTTACAAGTGCGCAATCGTTATTCGCTTATCCAGAAGAGATTCAAAAGCTAGCCCAATCTTACACCTCGCAGATTGTGCGTCGTTTGTCCGACCCAGGAGACAACGCGGAACAACTAAAACAAGATCTACTACCTGAATTTGTCAATATCGACGTTCATTCAATTGAACAGACTGAACCACGGTCTGTTGGTGCGGAACATCTCTTACTTCAGATGGGAAATCAACTCAAACTGCCGGAACAGCTGCAAAAACTAGGCCTTTCAAAAACAGATGCCGCAATTGCCTTGGGATCGATCGTTGCCAGGGCTGTACACCCAAGCAGCGAAAGGGAAGCTTATCGGTGGCTATGCACTAGCAGTGGTCTTGGCGAATTACTTGATTTCGACTTTACAAAAACTACTTTGCACAAGCTCTATAAAATCAGCGATACGTTGCTGTCTCATAAAGACGGGTTGGAAACAGCTTTAGAAACCATCGAACAGCAATTTCATGGATACAAAAGTACAATAGCTCTCTACGATTTAACCAATACGTATACAGAAGGGCGGGCTGAGGCAAATCCAAAAGCTGCCTATGGTCTTTCGAAAGAAAAACGAAATGATTGCCCTCTCATTACTATAGGGCTAGTCATGAATGAGCACGGATTTCTCATCAAAACCTCATTACTTGCAGGAAATGCTTCAGAGCCCCAAACCCTACAAACAATGATCGCGAGCCTAAGTATTCACTCGTCTCTAATCAAGCCAACTATTGTATTGGATGCAGGGATTGCTACCGAAGAGAATCTGACCTGGTTACGCAAGAATAGATATACGTATGTTGTCTCAGCAAGACAAGATCCTCCCGTTGTTGAATTTGAAGGACAATTAGTCTCAGTAGGTGATCAGCATGACCTAGTAAAAGCTGCCTTGATCAGTCAGGATGGTAATGAGGAAAATTGGCTCTATTGCGAATCTGAAGCAAAAGCAGCGGTCGCCTCAGGGATGAAGAAAAAATTTAGAAAACGATTTGAAGATGATCTACAAAAACTTGCGAATGGTCTTTCCAAACCTAAAGGGCGCAAGAAGCATAACAAAGTGCTTGAACGGGTAGGTCGGCTCAAGGAAAAGCATAAGAGAATTTCAGGATGCTATGAAGTCAATGCAATTCCTTCAGAAGATGGGCTCACCACAATTGCTGTGGAATGGAAGGTGATCGAAGAAAAAATGCAAGAAAAGCTCACTGGCTCCTATTTTCTGAGAACAAATCGAACCGATTTGGAAGCAAAAGAGTTATGGCAATTGTATAATGTTCTCAGAAGCGTTGAGGATGCGTTTCGATTTATGAAATCCTCATTAGGATTGCGTCCAGTCTATCACCAGAAGGAACATCGAGTGGACGGGCATTTATGGATCACCATACTTGCCTACCATCTAATCCAACACTGCAGGCACCAATTAATTCGAAAAGGGATAAACTATTTGTGGCAGACAATACGTAATATCATGATTACTCGAGTCCGAGTAACTGTGCGGGCCAAGACAACAGAAGGCAGGGTGCTCTACCACCGCAGCACTACAAAGGCAGAAGGCGAGCAAATAGAGATTTACAGGGCGCTGGGATTATCGTCTTCAATTCTCAGAGGTCATAAAACACTCGTTTAATTCAAGATGTAGTGACGAATTTGCATAGCTCCTCTGGGAAAGCCGCGAACTTGGGCTAAGCTGATGCGATTAGGTGCTGTATGGATAGACGGGTATCAAGGGTATGCAACTCCTCCTGCACAGAAAAGCTCAATGGAAACTCTGCTCGATCCCTGGAAATTGCAGATTGAGATTTCAGAAATACCCATCGATGACAAGCTATTCACTGCCGTCGGTAAAGCGAAGAATAATCGCGAGCTTAAAACCTCCATACTCCAAGAGAAAATCTATCGAGAAAGCACACGGCTGATGTGCGATATCCATGCCTATGACAAATTCCTTTCGGAAAGCGATTTTGACACAAAGCCAATGAGTGAAAACAAAAGCTCCATTCAAGTTCAAACCGAAGCGGTCTTTTATGAAAGAAGACAGGCTATCTTAGCTCTACGGAAGGAACTTGAATTGCTGACTGTCGAAAATGTCTCCATCATCCATGGAGAAAACCCTTTTGAAGTCGATGAAAATGGACTTTGGCATATAGATGAAGGAGGTAAAACTTGGATTTCGTCTCCTATTCAAATCACAGCCCGCATTCGTGACGAAAATGGGTTAAATCACGGGAAACTCATTGAATTCGATGATGCTGACGGAGTTCATCACACTTGGCCGATGCCGATGGAAATGTTGGCCAAAGATTGCGCTGAATTCAGGAGTACACTGATGAACTCACCTTACGCAAATCGGTAAAAATTTCTTGATAAGGCCTGTCTTTTTTTCGTAGTCTTGTTCAATTTTTTGGAGAAAAAATGAACAGACTACTCGATATCTATTCGGATTACTTGATTGCTCAGAATCAATATGCAACAGCAGTTGGTCTCTCAGATCTCTTAGAAGGCCGGATTAGTCATGACAAAATTACTAGATTTTTGAACAGCAATGAATTTTCATCCAAAGAGCTATGGGAATACATCAAGCCGGAAATTCGCAAGATTGAACAAGATGTAGGAGGAGTGCTTATTTTTGATGACACGATTGAAGAGAAGACCTACACGGACGAAAATGAGATTATTTGTTGGCATTACTCGCATGCCAAGGGAAGATGTGTGAAGGGGGTCAACCTTTTATCATGTCTTGCTCGCTACGGAGATATTGCCTTACCCATTGCTTATGAGCCTATTTATAAAGACGTGCTTTTTTGTGATGTCGCCAGCAAAAAAGTAAAAAGACAGTCTTCAGTCAGTAAAAATCAAATGTTTCGATCTATGATTGCCCAAGCTGTAACCAATAAGGTTAAATTTGACTATATATTGTCTGATAATTGGTTCGGAGCGAAAAAAAATATGGAGTTTATTCATTATGATATGAAAAAGAAGTTTGTAATTGGGATCAAAGCTAATCGATTGGTCGCTCTTTCTGAAGAGGACAGAAAAAATGGTCAGTACCAAAATCTAAATGCATTACCACTCAAGGATGGAGAAAAAAGAATAGTCTGGCTAAAAGACATGTCTTTTTCTGTAGCACTCATTACAAAGATCTTCAAAAACGAAGACGGCTCTACAGGCACTCTATACCTTGTTACAAATGACTTAGAAAGTAGTGCTGACCGAATCTACGAAATCTACCAAAAACGGTGGCGCATAGAAGAATATCACAAATCGATCAAGCAGAACACTAGCCTTGAGAAATCGCCGACTAAGGTTCTGCGCTCTCAAAAGAACCATATTTTTGCATCAATCATCGCTTATTGCAAGTTGGAATTTCTCCGAACTCAAACTTTTTTGAATCATTTTGCTCTGAAATATCAATTACTGATAAAGGCAAATCGAATGGCATTTTTAGAACTTGAACGGCTGCGGTTCAGAACTGGTTGCGATATGGTTGGAGCCCATTTTGCGTAAGGTGAGTGATGAATGCTGGTCTTGAAATTTCCACATCGCCGCGAGCAAGGCAATGGCTTGCTGATTACGTGCAGCGTTCCTCTCCTGTAAACACAGCTCGCTGCGTCTCTCGCACTGGATGGCATAAGCAGGGCTTTGTGCTACCTGACTTGAATATAGGTGATCTAGGGCAAGAAAAAATCGTGATCCAAGGCAAAACCTGCCACTTTGTCGCTTATGCTACCTCAGGCACTCTTCTTGATTGGCAAGAGCACGTTGCAGACTTCTGTGTAGGCAATTCGAGATTAATTTTCTCTGTAAGTGCTTCGTTTGCAGGTCCACTTCTACATCTCATGGAAATGGAGGGAGGAGGATTTCATTTCTATTCGCACAGTAGTTCAGGCAAAACAACAGCCCTTCGCGTAAGCTCTTCTGTCTATGGATCGAAAGATTTTATGAGAAAGTGGAAATCAACAACAAATGGACTGGAAGGGATTGCATTCCAGCATAATGACACAATCCTCTGCTTGGATGAGATAGGAGAAATGAGCCCATTTGACGTTGGTGATGCGGCCTATATGCTAGCCAATGGTTCAGGCAAAAACAGAGCTAAAGCGGACGGGGGGTTGAGAGACCCATTGACTTGGAGAGTGCTGTTTCTATCAAGTGGAGAGATCGGCCTTTCTACACACATGGAACAGGCGGGCAAAAAATCAAAAGCTGGACAAGAGATTCGCTTGGCAGAAATTCCTGCTGATACAGGAAAGCACGGGCTATTTGAGGAACTGCATGGGCTTCCGAATGGTTCAGTTTTTGCAGATACTCTAGCAAAGAACGCTCAAAAATATTATGGCGCAGCTGGAAGAGAGTTTCTTAAAATCCTTACCCAAAACATTCACGATGCCAAAGCCTTTGTAAAAAAGGCTATGGAAGGTTTCTTGAACGAGGCACTGCCTCCAAAAGCAACAGGCCAAATTCATCGAGTTGCAGCGAGATTTGCCCTGGTTGCCGCAGCTGGAGAGTTCGCCATCGCCTGCAACATAACCCGCAATCTCGGCAAAGATGGTTTGGCTGCAATCGGGTGGAATCCAGGCGACGCACATCGGGCTGCATTGAAATGTTTCAACGATTGGCTAGCCGTATTTGGCAGTACTGATATTCAAGAAGTCACCCAATTACTTGCCGATTTAGAATATTTCCTCGAACAGCATGGAGAATCGCGTTTTACGGATTGGTATGCTAATAATCCTGATGAAGCATCGACTGGATACCGAACTCATCACCGATCTGGGTTCCGAAAACATACCTCTGAAGGAATGGAGTTCTATATTTTCCCAGAAACCTTCAAAAGAGAAGTTTGCAAGGGACGAGAAGAGAAATTTGTAAAACAAACCCTTTTCGATCGAGGACTGTTGAAGAAAGATGCTGAAGGCAAGTTCACTTGCTCTGCTAAACCGATATCAGAAGCAAAATCAAAGCGCTTTTATGTGATTGCGTCCTCACAGATAGAAAAGTAGACCCGCTCCATTACTTGTCCCACCCTGTATCCTACGTGTACAGGGTGTATACGTGTGAAACATAGTCTTAATGCACTCTAACCTATTGAATGTGTACCTCTATCGCTTCACACCCATTTCTCGCCTTGAATCACGTTAAAGGCTAATGAATCGCTTTCCATTGATGAACAATTGCCTCAGCAAGAGCAAGGGAAGAATCAATTATTTTGATCGATGAATGCGCTCCTTTGATGACAACATTTAAATCGGTACATGCAAGAACAATGGTGTCTATTTCCGCCATTCGTAATTCTTCACTAAGCTCTTTCCATAACTTGGTAGCGACAAGATGGTCTGAAGAAGCCTTGATACTCAAGAGCATTTCATCAATTTTCTTTTGCCATCCAGGATTGAGAACACAATTCAACCGAGCATGAGCAAGCCCGTTCTGATAAACCTCTGACTCAAGCGTCGATCGAGTTCCTAGCACAGTAACTTTTTTAGCTGATTTTGGAATACGGCTCAAAGTGACTTCAACCATATTCAGCAGAGGAACTTGAATGCACTGTTTTAGCGTTTGAAAATAACGATGCGCTGTATTGCAAGGCATAGCAATGAAGGCAACGCCACAAGATTCTAATTTCTTCAGTCCCTCGCAAATAGTCATTTCCATAAGCTTATGATCGATAGGTCTATCTACGTAAAAAGGTGTTGGAAGAGAATAGATCATCATAGGAGGAAAATCGATATCATCTTTGGCTCCACTCAACATTTGAAATGCACGCACCACTTGGTCAACAAATGGCCCAGTTGATTTTGGTCCCATCCCTGCTAGAATTCCGATCATTTTCTTTTCCTTATCCATAGGATGAAAAACCTCTTCTTGTTTTAAGAAATTTTCTCAAGAATCATTTTGGCTTTCTGAATGCAAGAGTTTCGTTCGAGCTTCCAAGCCTTTACAATCTGTGCTTTTGAAAATTCTGGATGTTCTTTTGAACAGCGTTGTATGAAATTTAAATAAGCCCACTCTGTTTTGGGTTTTGCTTTCTGTGTTTTTCGAAACGCATATTCCTTTTCCCAAAAAGAAGCAAATTCTTGATAAGTTGGTGGATTTCCCTGTGCCCATCTCTCGTTAATCCAGTCAATTCCAAAAGCTGTAAAGTGAAAATAATCCCCAATTAGTTCCTTGAAAAATAGACGTGTTGCAAGATCATTTTTATATGCTCCGATCAGGATTTTCATTTTCGGTTCAAGCGGATATTTTTCTCCCTTGCAAGCTCTAGAGCTGTCAGGAAAATCTATCAATTCTTGTTTCTTGCCAGATTTGAAGTAGGCCAAAATCCGTAAAATCAAATCTTTCTTCTTCCCAGAAGACGAGAGCTGAAATTGATCACAGACTTTCTTCAATTCGGAAACGTGGAAATAATATAAATAGACCTCTAACTGAGACAAGTCGGATGAATTCAACTTCTTCATTTTTCAGTCTTTAGTATCAACCGATTGATTGAGTCTTCCGTGAGCCGAAATACAGTCCAATCAGACATCGGAACTGCCCCAATTTTCTTATAAAAATTGATTGCTCGTTCATTCCAATCAAGCACCCACCATTCAACACGTCCGCAATTACGCTTCCTTGCCAACTCACATATCTCTCTTAGAATCAGCTCACCATATCCTTTCCCTCGATAATCTGAACGAACATATAAATCTTCAATGTAAATCCCTTTCTTACCAAGGAAAGTGGAAAAGTTGTGGAAGAATAGAACAAAACCAACTGGTTGATTGCTCTCTTCTGCAATCAGAACCTCAGGTCCTTTTGGATCGTTAAAAAGGCTATGTTTGAGAGTTTTCTCGTCCGTTACGACTTGGTCCAAGAGCTGCTCAAAATCAGCAAGCTCTCGAATCATTTGCAGAATTAATCCTGTATCTTCAGGGTGTGCATTTCGGACCTTAAAAGCAGGGGCTTTCAAAACAACCTCCCGCCATTTGGCACTTTCAGTGAAGGTTCTAGAAGGACCACTTGCTGTTTTTCATCGGGCAATCCAAGAGTCAACACCTCTGACATAAATTTTCCAATTTGTTTTGGAGGGAAATTGACCACAGCAATGACTTGTTTGCCTATCAACTCCTCTTTTCGATAATGCTGGGTAATCTGGGCTGAAGAACGCCTTTTCCCAAGAGGGCCAAAATCAATTTCAAGCTTATAAGCGGGTTTCCTTGCTTCTGGATAATCCTCTACAGCAATAATCGTGCCTACACGAATATCGACCTTCAGAAAGTCTGAAAACTGGATTTGTTCTGAAATAGACTGCTGCTCAATTTCCATTTTATTGATCCCTCTTGATTGCGATGTAAACTAAAGTGGTTCCTTTTGTCTAGACCAAAAATCGAGAAATCTAAGCTAATCTCCTCTGTTGTTTAATCTAACTCCCAGGGCCCTATACAAAAGCCCACGGGTTTGCAAAGGGCAGTCAGCCCTTTGCTGGGGTTCAAGGGGCAAAGCCCCTTTCTTTTTCTTATGTCCCATAATACACCTCTGCTGGGGTTCGATAATCGAGACCCTGATGGGGTCGCTTGTTGTTGTAAAACTCAAAGTACTTTTTCAGCCCCGATCGAACCTCTTTCATGCTCTCGTATCCTTTCGGGTAAATTTCTTCATACTTCACGCTTCTCCACAGCCTCTCAATAAACACGTTATCAAGAGCTCGACCCTTCCCGTCCATACTGATTTTAATCCCATTCTCTTCAAGTTTCCCGGTGAATTGACTACTCGTAAACTGCACACCTTGATCAGTATTAAATATCTCAGGTCTTTTTTGCCAAAGACTCCTTTGCAATGCCTCCATGCAAAATTCTGTATCAAGCAGATTTGAGAGCTCCCACTCAATCACGTACCGACTATACCAGTCTATGATTGCAAACAGATATCCGAATCCTTTTGTTAATGGAATGTAAGTGATGTCAGCTGCCCAAGCTTGATCGGAACGATCAACAATTAGGCCCCTCAGTAAATACGGGAACTTTTTATGCTGTTTATTCCCAGCGCTCAGGTTCGGCTTTGGATAGATCGCCTCTATCCCCATCACCTGCATCGCTGTTCGCACTTTTTTCTGTCCCACGACAAATCCTAGTTTTCTCATTGCCACTGTCATTCGACGCCTCCCATAATAGGGGGTTTCGAGGTACTGTTTGTCGATTGCGCACATGAGTCGCAAGTCTTCTTCACCAGGCTGCTGTGGCTCGTAGTACAATCCAGATCGACATACTCCGAGGAGCTTACACTGTGCTCTTTGGGAAAATTTGATATCGTGAGGTTCAATGAGTGCCCGTTTTTCATTCAGGTCAAAGCCCCCAATTTTTTTTTAAGCCACTCGTTCTCCATCTTGAGTCTTCCAATCTGTTCGAACAGTTCGGCCTTTTCTTTGCCCTCTGCTGTATCCCTAGACCTCCTGGTCTTTACAAAAATCTGAGGTCCTGCCTCAATAAATTGTTTTTTCCATTCCGACAGAACTACGGGATGTACCCCCAACTCGCCAGCGAGTTGGGTTGCTGTCTTCTCACCCTTGAGCACTTCTAGTACTACTTTGAGCTTGAACTCCGGTGAATATTGTTTTTTTGTTTTGGCCATTTTGGCCTCCTCGCATTGGGAGGATATTAGCTTAGACAGTGGTCTAAATTTTGGGGACCATTATATTAGTAAATGGCGAACGTCAAGAAGCCAAATCAGGTCTTACTGGCACATGCGAAATCACCGGTCTTCCTGTTATAGCAAAGTGTGGAACATTGAGAAGCTCGCATTGGGCTCTCGTTGGAGAACGCGAACGTGATTCATGGTGGGAGCCAGAAACCCCGTGGCACTGCGAGTGGAAAAATAAGTTTCCTAAGGAATGGCATGAGGTGATTCATCCTGCTGAGAATGGCGAAGAACATAGAGCTGATGTGAAAACTGATCAAGGGTTAGTGATTGAGTTTCAGCATTCGCATTTAGACCCTCAGGAACGAACCGCACGTGAGACCTTTTATCAGAATATGGTGTGGGTTGTTGATGGCACACGTCTGAAGAGAGATTATCCCCGCTTTTTTGAAGGAAAGAAGAACTTTATACGTGGACACAAACAAGGGTTCTTCTTGGTTCATTTCCCTGAAGAATGTTTTCCTATCGCATGGATCGAGAGTTCGGTGATGGTTATTTTTGATTTCCTGGGTACTTTACCGAACGACTCAAAAGATTTGATGCGCAATACCTTATGGTGTTTGTTGCCAGGGCGAACCAAAAAACGTGCTGTGATGGTTGCAGTATCGCGCCAGGATTTCGTAACAACGGTCATGAAACAGCCTAGAGTACTTCCAGACCCAATTCGTGAGTATATTAATACTTACGATAAGCTCGCGCAGGAAGCAGAGTTAAGAGAACTGCAGACACAACACCAAGGGTGGCAGCCTCGCAAATCCCCTAGGGCAATCATACCAAAACGACGCAAGAGAAATTGAAAGGTAGATTTTCATGGCACAAGAAGATTGTTTCCATCTGGGCGCAAAAGCTCTGATTCACAATGAAAGTGGTCAATTACTTTTATTGCAACTAAACCCTAACAAATCTAGGAACACCAGAGAAGCTCGTTGGGACATCCCAGGCGGACGTATCCAGAAAGGAGAACACTTAGAAACCACTCTTAAACGAGAAGTTCTTGAAGAAACAGGCATAGCAACTCTCCTTGATGTACGCCCTTTTATGATGGTTTTAACAAACATCCGTATTGTCGCACCAACTGGTGCTGATGTAGGGCTCATTTTTGCAACCTACCTCTGCACAATTCCTAAGAATAGCAACATTCAACTAAGTGATGAACACATCCAATTTCAATGGGCGAACCTAAACAAAACGCTTGAATTGCTCTCACATTATCCTAAAGAGCTACTAGAAAAATTGTCGACTCTACAAGAGAGGATTCCGTGCTAGAAGAGTTGCTCTCAAAGTCTGAAAGCAAGACGCTTGAATTCAAAGAAAATGCCCATACCCTTTCCAAAATCGTCCAAACGGTCGTCGCTTTTGCTAATACTGCTGGCGGCACGCTTGTTATTGGCATCCAAGATAAGACAAAAAACGTCATTGGAATTGCAAACATTCTACAAGACGAAGAGCGCATTGCAAATGCTATCGCTGATTCCGTAGCTCCAACGCTCCTACCCAACATCCAGTTCATTTCTTGGAGAGAGAAAGACGTATTGATCCTTACCGTGCCCCACAATCTGGGTCCTTTTTATCTTAAAGATAAAGGAGAAAATAACGGAGTTTATGTGCGCCTTGGATCGACAAATCGTATTGCAGATGCCTCCATGATCGCAGAAATCAAGCGATTGAAAGAACACATCTCATTCGATCAACTTCCTGATTTGAGAGCCTCCCCTGACGATCTAGACTTACATTTAGCGAATCAGCTCTTATCGCCTGTCGGCAAATCTTGCACGAAATCAAATGCTAGGTCACTCGAACTTGTTGCGGACTATCACGAACACACCTATCCAACCAAAGGGGGCTTATTGCTTTTCGGCAAAAGGCGCGACGAATTGTTCCCCGATCCATTTATTCGCCTCATCAGATTTGAAGGAACAACCAAATCAAGTGCCATTGACCATCTAGACATCAAGAGTCCTCTTCCTGTTGCTATTGATGAAGCTCTCGCCTTCATTCGTCGTAACACTTCAATGAAAGCTGTCATCCAGGCTATGCGAAGAGAGGACATTCCTCAGTATCCGCATGAAGCCGTGCGTGAGGCTGTCATCAATGCTGTCCTACATTCTGATTATTCGACAATGCGCTCCTGCATCCAAATTGCGATCTTTGATGATCGCATGGAGATCACCAACCCTGGCCCCCTCCCCCTAGGGTTAAGCTTAGAAACTGCTCTTTCAGGTGTTTCTCAACTCCGCAATCGCGTCTTGGGAAGGGTTTTTAGAGAACTCCGTCTCATCGAGCAATGGGGATCGGGACTGGCGCGTATGCGCGATGTTTGCCTTGCATCAGGAGGAACTTCGCCTAAATTTGAAGAACTCGATCTCTTTTTTAGAGTGACCCTCTATCCGATAGCAGTCCAATCTAAACCAAAACAACCGTGGCAAGAATCCCTGATTGCTTATCTGCGGCAGCATCAACGTATCTCGGTCATTGAAGCAACAAAACTTTGGAGTGTTAGCGACAGAACAGCTAGCATTCGGCTTAAGTCCCTTTGCAAAGAAGCCTTGCTAGTCGAACTCTCCAAAGGTCCTTTTGACCCTTTAAAAGTCTTTATTTTACCTAAAACTGAACCCTGAAAACCAACCCCGAAGTTTTTGGCTTCGGGGTTCTTCGGGGTTGCTCTTCCGGGCATAGGCCAGACTCCTCAAATGACCACTGGATGACCACTAAAGTCCCAAACACCACAACAAATCGCTCAAGATCGCAATAGATTGAAATCTCGTAACCCGCTAAACTGTCTGCTGTTAGTTAATGCGATTGATTGCCAATTGGAGGCACACCGCGGACTCATAACCCGTCGGTCCCTGGTTCAAGTCCAGGTTGCCCCACATTTCTTTTTGAGCTTATTGCACTAAAAATGAGCTGGTTATGCAATAACATCAAAACCAACCCAAAGTGCGATTTCTCTCCGTGGACCATTTGTGGACCACTCGCCTACAACAATTGGCGATAACCCCAGCAGCTAACCTTTGAAAACTCAAACCAAAGGTAAGCTTGTGAAAGGCATCGACAAACGCACCCATAAAGACGGGACAGTCTCCTACCGCGCCCGCGTTCGCATCAAAGGGAATCCGGTAATCATCCAATCTTTCTCTTCCAAAACCCTCGCCATGAAATGGAAACGCGATACCGAATCGGCCATCGAACGAGGCGCTTTCGCTTATGAGAAGCCAGGGAGCAGACATACTCTCTCCGAACTGATCGATCGCTATATCGAAAAAGTTTTACTCACCAAACCAAAAAACGCCCGCAATGTGCGCCAGCATCTTCTTTGGTGGAAACAAGAGCTAGGAAGCTATCTCCTTTCTGATATCAAACCTAATCTCATCTCCAAAAAACGTGACGATCTTCTCTCAAGTCTCACATGTAAAAATAGACCCCGTTCTCCAACCACTGTCGTTCGCTACCTAGCGAGTCTGTCTCATGCTTTTTCTGTTGCTGTGAGGGATTGGGAGTGGATGCAAGAAAATCCCATCCTCAAGATCTCTAAACCGAAAATTTCAAACGAACGGACTCGCTTCTTAAGCGATGAAGAACGAACAAGGCTTATCAGAGCTTGCCAAGAGAGTGAATCAAAAGGACTCTACCCTGTTGTTATACTCGCTCTTTCTACAGGGATGAGACGAGGAGAAATCCTCAATCTCAAGTGGGGTGATGTCGATCTGGATCGAGGAGCTATTCTTTTGCAGACAACCAAAAATGGAGAACGCCGTTTTGTCCCCCTTGTTGGCATTGCGCTAGATCTACTCAAATCTCGATATGCCAATCAGTCTGCAACTTCCCTTGTATTCCCCGCTCCACATTCTCCATCAAAACCGATCGATATTCGCTCCGCCTGGGAAACTGCACTTGAAAAAGCAAGTATTTCTAACTTTCGATTCCATGATCTTCGCCATACAGCAGCTTCCTATTTAGCCATGAACCAAGCCAGCTTGCTTGAGATTGGAACTCTCCTCGGCCATAAAACCGTCCAAATGACCAAGAGATATGCCCATCTTTCGAATATACACATCCAATCCTTATCTACAGCGCTAAACAACAGATTTTTTGGTGATTTTTGAGATTAAAAAAGAAGGTTGCTCTTTCCAAATATGCGAACATCATGCTTTCTCTCCGATGGGAAGAGATTCAAGATAGCTGAGATTGAATTGATAAAGTTTTGAGTTTCTGGATTCCCAAGTTCCTCTTTTGACAGTGAAGCCGACCGCCGCAATCGCTCTGCTTAAGCGCAAAAGAGGCATCATTGGCTTGTAGTCAGGAACCTTTCTGACAGAAGAGTATCCTTCTAAGAAGGCGTTTTTACAGCCTGCGGGCCACTCTCCGAATTCCAATGGACAGAAATCATCCTCAGCGAATCCTCCCCTGCCGGAAGACCAGTCGATAATTCCTCGCACTTTTCCATCAGAAGCGATAAGGTTGCCGGGTCGGAAATCGCGGTGTATAACGCAGGGGCCATCGGCGGACAAAAGAAGATCGATGTCTTTATCGAAATGGCGCCTGCATGTTTCAAGCAGGCTCTCTGGCAGATGGCCTTTGCATTCTTCTAACCCCTCTTCGAATTTCATTGTAAAAGGGATTCGAGGGTCACCGCTCAACTGGGATGGATCTGTCAGGTCTCCATAGCCTTCAGCATGCTCGATGTGGATACGGGCAAGAAGCAAGCCGACTTCCCATGCCAAAGCATTAGTGACTGTTTTCGATTTAAGAAGATCGCCCTGAATGTATTCCATCAAAACAGCTGCATCCAGCCCAGCTTCTTGTTCTATAAGCTGGATGATCTTCGGCACTGGAATCTTGCCGGCAAAACGGCTTAAGAAATAAGACTCTCTTAAAAAGTCTCCTTTTCGAGAGCAAACTTTCAAAATCAGATCAGAGTTTCCGGGCTGAGAGATTTTAAATACTGCAGCTACCATTGCATCTTCATGGTCTATGAAGGTGAATTGAGCTTCAGGAAGATTTAAACGCTCTTTATAAAGCGAAATAAGAGGTGCCATTTCTATGTGCTTTCTCCAGTATCTTCGATTCTTAGCTGCATATTATACAGGCTGGCGTAAGTCTTATCTAAAGCGATAAGCTCCTCATGCGTGCCTTGTTCTTCAATCCCTTTATCTGTCAGCACAAGAATTCTCTGAGCATTTCTGATAGTTGACAAGCGGTGCGCTATGACAAGCGTTGTGCGATTCTTCATCAATCTTTCAATGGAACTCTGCACAGCTCTTTCGCTTTCGTTATCAAGACTGCTAGTGGCTTCGTCGAAAATGATAATAGGCGGATTTTTTAGAAAGACACGAGCGATGCTGATCCTTTGCTTTTGTCCTCCGGAAAGTTTAACTCCGCGCTGGCCAATGTCTGTAGAATACCCATTTGGGAGCATCATAATAAAATCATGCGCATTGGCCTGTTTGGCTGCGGCGATGATTTCTTCTTCTGTTGCATCAGGTTTTCCGTAGCGGATGTTTTCCAAAACCGTTCCTGCAAAAAGATAGATATCCTGCTGGACAAGGCCGATATTTTTCCTCAGCGATGTAAGCTTAAGACTTTTAATATCTCGGCCGTCGACCAATATTTTCCCTTCGCTAGCCTCATAAAACCTTGGAATCAAAGAGCAAAGAGTCGTCTTTCCAACTCCTGAAAATCCAACTAGGGCTACGTATTCTCCAACATTTATTTTCAGGGAGATATTTTTTAAAACATGGTCATAGCCCTCTCTATATTTAAAGCTGACCGTTTTGAATTCTATCTCTCCCCGAACTTGATCCAGCCCCTCAGCGTTCGGTGCATCTTCAATGTCCGGTTCAACTTCCAAAACATCCATAAATCGGTTAAACCCGGTAACGCCCTGCTGATATAACCGAATAAAATTGCCAAGGCGTTGAATCGGCTCTATTAGGATAACGATGTACAGAAGAAAAGTGAGCAGATCAGCCAGATCTAAAGAGCCTTTAACGATGCTTGCTGCTCCAAAAATGACAATGGCGACGGTCATGAGCTGAGTAAAAGAGATCAGCCCGTCATAGAAATAAGCCTCGGCCTTATAACCTTTTCGCCTGCTTTCAAGGAAACGATTATTTTCAGAGGCGAATTTTTTCTTTTCGATTTCTTCATTAGTAAAGGATTTGACTACTCTAATTCCTGCAAGAGTGTCCTCTACTTGCGCATTGATATCTCCGATTTTGTCGCTGCTTTTCTTTAATGCAGCGTACATTTTCTTGGCCGTATAAAATCCATAGATTCCCATAACAGGAACAAAAAGAAAGGCGATAAGAGCAAGTTTGGCATTGATGCTCATCAAGATGACAAATGCCCCGATGAAATTCAAAAAGGAAATGACTGCGTCTTCGGGACCGTGATGGTAGAGTTCTGCAAGATCGAATGTGTCGTGGGAAATGCGAGTCATGAGCTGGCCGGTTTTATGCTCATCATAAAATTTGAAAGAGAGCTTTTGATAGTGATCAAACAGCTCGCTTCGCATATCTCTTTCCATCAAGGCGCCCATTACATGCCCTTTATAGTCAATAAAGGCATGGCATGCTGCGTAAATAGCAATCAGACCAAGCATAATGCCGCCCATCATATAGATTTGATGAAGGGCATCCGTGGAGCCAACCTGCAGCAAATTAGTAGTGATGTATCGGACACATAACGGGATAGCAAGCATTGCTGCGGAAGCAATCACCGCGCAAGCCATATCTGCGCTGAAAAGCCCAAGATAAGGTTTGTAGTATGAAAAAAACTTTCTAACGCGCGAGTTCATACGGCTCATAAATATTTCCCCATTGCCCGATCATCAGGGTGGGTAGGCTCTCCATCCGGATTATTGAATAGCATTTCTATGTACCCAAGTTTCTTGTAAAAAAGATAAGCATTGGGGGAAGCTTCTGTTTGGAGAATGGTTGCGCCTCGTTGTTTCAATTCTTGCTCGCAATGATCCATCAAGTATTTTCCCATTCCCTGCCCGCGTCTTTGCTCATCGATGACTATGATGCGCAGAGCCGCCCTATGATCCGGCCACATTTGCACATGGGCATACCCAATAACTTCATCTCCATCATATAAGAGCCAATGAAGATGATCTTTCTGATCTAATGCCCAAGCATAGGGATCTTGAATTTTCAACCGATCAAAAAAATGTTTCTGCCTAAAATCAAGCGCTACTTTTCTTTCTTTTTCAGAGAATATGAGGCGTGCCTGAGGATCGATATCTGTTTTTAATGCTATGTCTACCACGCCATTGGGTTCAAACATGCCCTTAAACTGTTCGAACATTTCCAGCCTGTCCTCGCCTCTGTCCAGCGTCAAAAGCAGCGCTTGTCCGTACTCTGCAATATCTTCCACGATACGCTCATGCCGGTAATAAGCTAGGATTAGCCGGTCAATTTCAGTCTTTCCATATCCTTTATAAAAAAATTCTTCTTCTCGGGGATTATTCCAGACATTAGCTACCCCTCCGCCAACAAACATGAGATCGCGCTCTTTGGGAGCCATAATAGGATCGTCCCAATCCACTATGAAGATGGAACCGTTTTCATCGATCAGCACGTTGCCGCCGTGAATATCTGAATGGCACAGCACGAATTCTGGCGATTGTTCCTGTATCTTTTGGCTTAAAGCTTCAGCCCGATCTACCAGATGATGGATTACGGCCCTGTGTTCTCTCATAAATGATTGCAGCTTCAAAGCCGTTTCATCAGAATTTAGGGTTTTATCAATATGAGCATCGAGTGCTCGAACTGCTTTGCGCCATTTATCAGAATAGGCTTCTTTCCTGATCAAATCTCTGATTGAAGACGGCACATCGAATTCATGCACCTGCCTCAATACTTTGCCGAGAGCAATCCATTGATCGTCCGTTAGGTTATAGCAAAATCCGTTCTGTCCATCGACAAATGGGTATACAGTAAGAGTGAAATCATTGATGTGCTGAGTCAGCTCGCCATTGGTTGTTTTGATAGGAGGAATGATCTGTTGAATTCCTGAAGCTTGCAGCAAGGCTAATATTGCAACGCTCATATTATAGCGATGGCCGCGTTTCAGCTTTACGAAATAAGACTGGCTACTCTGTGTTTCAGCCTTATAGACTGACGCATTCATATCCGCCCCTAAAGGAAGAAGCATAAGCGCAGTAATTGCAAGGCCGTAATTAGCTTTTAAGCAATCAATAATGGATTGAGTTGAAAGAGAGCGTTTTTCTGTTATATTCTTTTCAACCCAGGCTCTGAATTTTTGAAACATCGGCTCTTTCATTTTCCTGTATTTTTCTCCGTTCTGATCCGCCGTAAGCGCTGCGTCCTTTTTCAGTTCGGCGTATTCCTGAAGGGCTTCAGAATCGCTTAGAAGGAAGTCTCGGAAGCCTACCAGCTCTTTCCATTCTTTACTTTCAGAGTAAGTCAGGTGGACATGATACCTTCTACTGCTCTCTTCTGGATCCGGTAGGTAGATGATGAAATAAAAGCGATCTGGCGTGCTGAAAGAAGAACGGAATTCATAGCCGAGCTCTTGGAGCTTGCTTTTTGCTGCCTCCATGCAGTCTTTCTCAACTGCAATGGCTATATCGATAATGCCTTTTCCGCCCAGTCCAGGGACGGCCGTGCTCCCAACATGTTCAATGGACGCAGGAAAGTGCAAATGGGGGGCAATCCGAGCCTTTTCTTTTATAAACAGGCTAGGAAATAACGGGCTGTAAGGTTTGAATGTATATTTGCTCATGACGTCCTGTGCTGTTTCCTCCATTCATCTCCTTCCAAGCGGTAGAGAACGTGGCGCTTTAGCGGATGCCCTTCTGGAAGTTTCGGATGGTCGAAATCGTCTTTTGAGTCATGATGCATGCCGATTTTCTGCATTACTGCGCGTGATCTGGTATTTTCAACAGGCGTGAAGGAAACTATTTCATTCAGTTTAAGCGTTTCAAAACCATAGCGTAGGCAGGCTAAAGCCCCCTCTGTGGCATATCCTTTCCCCCAATGCTTGAATGCCAGCCTCCATCCTATTTCAACAGCCGGGACGAATTTAGCTTGAAAGTAGACATCCTCCAGTCCAATAAAGCCGATGAATTCACCCGTTTCAGCAAGTGAGGCCGCCCAGAACCCCCATCCGAATTTTTCAATATGGTTTGACGCGAGGGAGACGGAATGGTTGCTCTCTTCCCTGGTCTGCAAGCCGGGAAAGTATTCTCTGACTCTAGGGTCGGCATTCATGCTGGCGAACGGCTCCAGGTCTGCGCTGCTCCATTGCCTAAGCACCAGTCTGTCCGTCCGTATAATCGGCGGGTGTTCGATGTTTTTCATAGCGACTCTTATTGAGGATTTTCTAATAAATCATAGCATCTGCCAAGGGCGGATTTCCAGAGAAAAAGATTAACAAATAGATACTACCTTTTTTAATACATAAGAAAAGTTTTGCAGCTCTAGACAAATCAATTTTTCCATGAAAATCCCTTTTTTATTAGCTCCGCAAAACCCCTCCCTAAAGTCTCCCCATTGCGCCTTGTCAGATAGCTTACAATTTATCACTTTGCAGTCCTCGAACTATCCTCTGGCTTTTCAAAATTTCCTCTTTGGACTTTCGAAAATCTTCCTGCAAGATCTGAAGGGGATGGTTTAGCGTAATCGGCATAAGTTGCCCCTGTTCTAAAATCACCATTCGATCATTGGGGATCTTTTCCTCATTTTGCTTTGCTTGAGCAGTATAGCCATTGCTGCTAAAAAATTGGTTGTACTCCCAGGCAAGCTTTTGTTGAGGAGTCATGCTTTTTCGATTTTCCTTGGGAAGCTCAGGTAGGCTAGGCTGTTGACAAACCCACATCATCAGCCCGATGGGGCTGTCGACATTGTGCTTTCTTCTCACAAATTCCGCAGCATGAGCCACACGATGTTCGCTATAGCACATCAGGGATCTCTTCTCCTGATCGCTCAAATCCAACCCATCCAGGCATTTGTAAATGGTGCGTGAATAAGCTGCTGCAGCTCTTTTTTCTTTTTCTTCTTTCTTTGTTAGTGGTTCTGGTTTGGTTCCCGATTGGTTTCTATCCGGTTCTCTTATGGTTCTTTGGTGGTTGTCAACTGGTTCTTCGGATGGTTCTTTTTCTCGATTTTTCATTGACAAATCTGCTGGTTCTTTTGATGGTTCCAAAGTGGTTTCTTTTTGGTTCTCCAATGGTTGATGAATGGTTCTCGCTTGGCTGTAAATTGGTTCTTTTTCTAAGGCTGTGCACGCCTTTATAGGCCCTTCATCCGATTCAGCATTGATGTCAAAAATGGCTTTGTTAGTGAGAACTGCAATAGTCCCTTGATTGGTTTTTCGAAAAGTTGCAAGGCCGTGTGCTTCAAGTCTCAGTACCGCATCACGGTATTGCTGCCTGGACAAACCAATCTTTTTATGATCGCCAACGAGTGCTTCGTTAGCCTTGAGTTGATAGATTGAATAAGCGGGATCCATCCGGTTTGCACGCAAAGCAATCTGCGTCAATAACGCGAAAGCTGGAAGACTTAGTTCTAAAAGTGCAAGCCCCTCTCGATAAAGTTTTACGAATCCTTCGGAAGTTATCATGGCTGTACTGCGATTTTAGAGTTTTCCTGGATCTCTGACTCCTTTTTGCGGGGTCTGTACTTTTTCTCTGACACCCACTTGAAGAATGCCTTCTCATCGATGAGCCAGGTGCGATTAGGACGCTTTAAGACCTTAGCAAATCCATTTTCGTTTCGAAAAAAGATCAAGTGGCGCATGCCGCCGACTGGAGGCCACTCATGAAACTCATTCCATTTCGACACAGGAATAAACCGGGTCTGTTTTGGCTCTATGGCCACTTCGTCTGTATTTTTTGATCTATCGTTTTTCATTTCGCACTCCTCTGCTATTGCAGTTTGAATTTAATAACCGCATTTTACGGCGACCTATCGCCATGAAAAAATGGCGTCGGTGGAAAAACCGTAAAATACGTTGAGTAGCAGTGAGTTACAAATGATTAAAATAGGAGGAGAAATCGACAGAGAGCTTCTGATAGCTGTCTTTTTTAGGACGGCCATTTCTATCTCGCCTATTTTGCGAAGGCTCTTCATTCAGGGGGATGGCTGAATCGATGACCCAGCCGTAAACGGTCTTGAAGGGATATTTCTGCACCTTCGAGCAATGCTTGTGGATGATCTGTGCCATTTGACGGTTGGACAACTGAGAAAAATCCTTGCGCAGCTTTCTAGCAGCACTCCAAGCGAAAAGCTTATCGTCCCTTTCTTGAGCAGGTCGCCTTTTGGCGAAGACTGCTTTCCCTTGCAAAAGCAGCCAAGCTTCTGTAAGCAAAGGAGCGACATACAGACCTTCTCGCTTTACCTCTTTGTCATTGATGGCATCATCTTTCAGCCGTCCCCTATGGACTAGCTTCAACCAATCGACAGGCAAGGCAGTCCGAACAGTCTTGCCATATTCTGAACAAAACGAATGGACCGCAATTCTTCCCTCTTCAAAACAGCTTTTGAAAAGCTCGTAGTACTTTTCAAAATCAGGGCAAAGCCTTTTCTCTTCCTCAAGGCTACTTAGCTCAGGGATTTTCAAGCCCAGGACATAATAAGCGGCTCTTCTGGCAGTCCAGCACGTTTCCTTCAAGCATTCGTGCATTTCCTCATCGCTAAGCAGCTCTGGTCTCCACAATGCCGTAAGAGTTTTATTTTCTAAGTTGTGCATGGCTGCCCTCCTGATAGTTTTGAAAAATTTTTGATTGAAGTGCTTCGACCATCGTGTGCATATGAGCGCTTGGCAAATGAACGTAATGCCTGGTCATCTGAAGGGTCTGGTGGCCGAGCAACTCTCCGATCACCAAGGGGCTGTTTTCAATCGTTGCTGCTTGAGAAGCCGCCTGATGACGCAATCCATGGAAAACAAATCCTTCTATTCCAGCTTTTTGCAAAGCTTTTTCCCAAGCAGATCGAATATCAATAGGTTGGTTGGGATAATTGGGAGATGGAAAGACCAAGCTATCAGTGCACTGTTGTTTCCGTCGTTCCTGTAAAAGCTCTAACAACAAGCCGGTAATCAAAACAGACCTTGAACGACCATTCTTCGTTCTTTCGAGCACAATCGTTCCTGTGGGTTCTCCCAACTGCATATTTCTCCATCTAAGCCCCATTATTTCGCCTTTTCGCATACCCGTTCCTAGGGCAAGAGCAACGATCAAAAACAAGTCTTTCGATCCGCTCTCTTGGCATGATTGCAAAAGCCTTTGCTGCTCCTCTTCGGTTAATACCCGCTTTCTGCCTTGCGCCTGCTTGGGCTTTTCAATCTTAAAAACCGGATTCTCTCTCATCCACTCCCATTCTTTAACTGCTTTTGAAAAGACATGAGATAAGCTGCTCAAATAGCGCACCACCGTCGTAGGAGAGCGCAGCTTTCCGCTCCTGACCAAGCCCGCAAGCAGCTCATCCCTTTTTTCTGCGATTATGCTAGGCCGCACTTGAGCTAACAACAAATGCCCAAGTTCCTCCTTCCACCAAGTCAGGTGCCGAAAAACATTCTTGGCATTCCGTGGCTTTCCAGGCAGCACTCTCTCAATGTAGAGGTCAATCAAATCCGCAAGAGTGTGCTTGGTTGCAGGATTCGTGAATTCATACCGATCATGCTCGATTGCCGACTCCATATCTCTCTTCCATTTTTTAGCCAAAGTCTTCGATCTAAACGACCTGTCAAAACACTGACCGCCCTTCATCCGAATGCGCACTCGATAGGTTTTGCAATGCCTATGCGTCCTCACGATAATTCCTCTGAGATCATTTTCCGCCTTCTCGAGGCTTTCTTTCCGTCCCATATTTGCTCCTATTGTTATAACACGAGTTTAGTTGTAAACGATCGAATTCTATTGCAAACTGTTGGAACGAAAAATGGCGTCAGTGTAAAATTTCACTTTTTCCCTATGGAATCCGTGATGGAATTGATTTATTTTGATAATCCTGTAGTTAGATCTCTAATGGAGATTCCGCAAACTTGGAATGATCTACATGATCCGTTTATAAAAACATTTGGGCGAAGATTCCGGCCGATTCAATCCTGTTATCTCTTTTTCGAATACATTGGGTTTACAAAGAAGAAGTTGAAAATGCGGCGTTAACCCAATAGGACTTTCTCTCAAGCTGATTAGACAAAGACAACTGGGTTTCTGGCTCCAATTTTGGGAAGAGGGCATAGAGCTCCCCATAGGAAAAATCGTCGACGATCAAGTTGGCTACTATGACTTGGAGTTCCGTTCGCATTTTAAGGAGTTTGAGGACATGGTTGACGCTGAGATGCATACCCGTTTGATTATGGGAAGCAAAGCAGCTGGAGAGCTGCGCCCTATTTGCGCGGTGGCTTATCCGCCTCATGATCAGCAGGCTTTTGAAAAGCGTAATGCATTGATTCTAGGCTCGATTACAAATATCGAGACAAGCTTACAGAAGACGATTGCAAAACGCCCTGGAAAACTCTACCAACTAGATCCCAAAACACATGTCTTTCAAGAGGTCTTTGAGCCGATCTTCAAAATCGAATTATAGATTTTGACAGAGATGGTCGGTGGATAGAGGCAGAACTTTGACTCTCAAAAACCATAGATGCTGTCTGTTCACTTAATTCAACTGTTCAATATATATCGAACAGCTGAAAATATTGAACAGCCAGAAAAACAATAAGAGACTGAAATTCAAGAATCGGATTTACGCGATCAGGCGGAGTTAGATTCATACACCCTCAGTCAACCCTCATTTGCCCAAAATAAACATGCTGGCATGGCATTCACACATATTCTCCATGATAATTTTTTTGGCTATCATGGAATTTCCTCTGGAAGTGGCGGTCTAACCGCTTTTATATATTTTTGAGCTGAAGCCCCAAATTTTTTATAATTTTCTCTGGCTTCATTAAGGCTTTCTTGGTTAGCCCCACCGCGAAAGTCTGGGTTATTAAATTGCACATCATCATCTTCCCAATTACACACAGGACAAATTTCAAATGTGCCATGATCTGGTTCAGATCTAGTCAAAAAATTACAGCATGGACAAGGGCAATATTTTTCATTTTTTTCCATTTTTAGTTCCTCTCTAGAAAACTTACCTGTACTCTTGAGGAATATTTTTCATCTGCTCTTCCAATGACCAATTCTTTGGTTTTTCTTCCGGATATCTCCAATCAGCATCTTTGGCTAACCAGCGCTCTCTCGAAGCTTGAATAGCCTTTAATGTGCAGTCCCCATATCCAAATTCAGTTCCACAACAATCGCATATATCATATGTTGGGGATTGTCCATCTTCTCCCCACGGAGGATCATCCTGAATTTTTCCACATACTCTACAAGCTAGCTTATTGATTTTATTGACCATAAAAATATTCCAAGTTTGTTGAATAATTATGAATTAAAGGATCGGGTTTATACATGGTACGAGGCAATCCTTGTTCATTTGTTATAGCGAAAGTATTAGAAGATGGATTGTAAAGAACAACATCTCCATTTGGTCGAATTTTCGTAAGGGTTCCTGAAGGAGGGTTTTGAGTAAAATTTCTTGTTGCTTCAACATACTGTTTTGAATTTTGCAGTGTAGAGAATTCATGCCCATGATCTTTCCAATGCCTATAAGCATTTTGGACAGATGTTCTTTTTTTTGTTGAAGTCCAAATTTTGTTAGATTGCCCAATATTTTTAACAACAAGACTTTCTGCCTTAATAAGCCTGGATACTTGCATAGGCATTTTGGCTAATTTATTGAACGCTATAACCCCTTTAACAGCTCCATACCCCCCAGCAATCAAAGATCCAATCTCTAATCCTGTGGTTGCCGTAGATCGAAAAGAATGGTAAACGGAATCAGATTCATCAATAGAAAGCATGTCCATCACCCAGTTTCCGACTTTATCCATTTGATCGGCTTGTGACTGCTCAACAGCTTCTATGATTTGAATGCGCTCCTCAAGGCTGATCTCCAATTCGGCTGCCCCAATGTAAGTGGCAGCAGTTTGCAGGTCATGGATAGAGCCGACCACAAAGTCCACTACCCCGTGACTGACCCCGCAGATAGCGCTCTTAATATCGCTCCCGATTTTACTTCTGTAGCTCCCTGCAGAATATGCACTCCCATTCCTCCCACAAATGCAAACGCAGCCTTCAGGAGCATTATGCCACCCGGGATGGCCATGCTGTGTGCACCCACAATTTTCATCGAGCGCGGAATTCAAGCCAAAATAGTCGACATATTTCATGGGGTTGTTGCGAGCATAAGCATAGAGATTGGGGCCATCGATCACTCCTGCAGGATCAGGGCTAATCCATCTTCCTACTTCAGGGTCATAGTATCGGTAGCCGAAGTACATCAGGCCGACCTCTTTGTCGACTCGTTTGCCTCGATATCTCCAAGGATTACCTGCAGAAGAGTCGGAAATAACACGGCCTCTTTCATTGAAGATCTCCTCTTCCCCAAAGGCAGAATAACGATAAGTTTCTACTACCTTTCGTCTCTGATGATCGAGAAGACAAGTGATATTTCCCTGCAGATCATAAAGGGGGACATAGGTTTCCTTCTTGATTTCAATGGCAATGCTTGGAGCCTCGGGGTTATTAGGATTGCCCGGGACTTTGAGCTCAACGATAACTCCCTTTTCATCCACTGAGCCGATCTCTGTGTCTCCTAAATAGAAGAAACGAAGCACCTTCGATTTCTTTCCCTTAGATTCGATTCTTTTTGTCAGACGCTTGCCGCTAGGGTCGTAAGTGAATTTTACGGTCGTTTGATCAGGGTCTGTGATAGAGACGATCTGATTTAGATGATTGCTTCGATAAGTCCATATTCTGGTCCCTATCGTTTTAGTAGCAAGATTGCCATTCGGATCGAAAGTATAGGTAGCTCCTTCAGCCTCTATGAGTTGGTTAACGCCATCGACTTTATAAGCTGATCCGTCTCTTTGTAGGCGGTTTCCAATCGAATCATAAGAGTACTTGTGCTCGATCTCTCCTTTCTCGAGGATCAGTTGAGATAAGGCATTGTAGTCATAGTCGATGGTATACGTCTCATCATCTAGGACGGTCTCTCGTTTTTTGATGTTTTCAAGAGGATCGTATCCATCAGCTGTCACCCGATCTTGGAAGAAATCGGTCGATATTTCTATTCTGCGACCGGCTTCATCCCAAGTCTGATTTCTTCCTCCAAGGTGGCCGGGCAGGATTTCCTCGAGAATGTTGCCCATGAGATCTCTTGAAGCCACCTGATAGCTATAGAGCTCCTTTTTATCTTTGCTAAAGCGTTTAGCTCCTTTGACAAAAGGTCCTTCATAAAAGTACTCGACAAATGAGCCGTCCGGAAGTTGGAGTGTTTGAATTTTCCCCTCCCAATCGTAGGTACGCCCTACCTGATAAGATCCAAATTCATCTTTGATCTTTTCAGTGAGAGGCATGTCGTGAGCATCGAAGGAATAGCTAAGTGTGAAGGAGGAATCTAAGTAAACTTCCGTGATGTTTTTATGATGGTCGTAAGAAAGCTTGTAGTCGATCTCATTTTTCCCCTCTTTATAAGAGATGGTGTCCAGGTTGCCTTCATTATTGTATCGATAGGTGATCGGCTCTTTAGCTCCGTGATTATATTTCGCTGCGATATCTCCATAAGAATTGTATTCATATCGCAGAGTGCGCTCTTCTGGAGTTCCTCTTCCTAAGGTGAATGATTCAACTTGGTCTGCCTGGTTTAGGGTCCATTGAGTTTCATAGGCACTAGAGGGTGCATTGGCAGAGAGAACGAGGGATTTTTGAGCGACTTGATTTCCTAAACTATCATAATAAGACTCCGAATCAGCCAGGATCTGCCCTGACTTATCTGTTTTAGTCAATTTGATCAATCGACCGTCTATATCAAAGATCTCTTCGGTCTGATTGCCAATCGGGTCAATCAGAGTACGTTTACATGTTCTTTGACCCCATTCGTTAACAAAAGCGTCATCATACTCGATAGTTGATGTATGCCCTGCAGCATTGGTTGCCTGGTAAAGACGACCAAATCCATCATATTCATATTTGAGTAAGATACTTTCTTTATTCTGCGGATAGCCGATCACTTGAGTAATCTGCCCTGCATCATTGTAGACGTACCTTTTTTTGAGTAGCACTTTGCCTGTTTGATCTTCGGTACGCTCTTCAATAACCCTGTCTAAAAGGTCGTATTCTTTGATGTCCAAGGTGAAGGTCTTGGCAGACTTCCACTTTTTGACTCCACGAGTTCTTCCAAGACTGTCATAGATGAACTCGACCTTCTGTTTGTCTTTACTCAAAGATGCTAGACGTCCTGAATGACCATAAGTATAGGTTGTTTGCTCACCTCTGGCATCAGTTTCCGAAGTTTTATGGAAGGCTCCATAGCTACAAGTTGTTTCCTTGAAGGCATAATTAGAGCTCTTACTTCCCCTCTTAAAGTGCTCGAGCTTGTTTAATCTTCCTTTGTAATCATAAGCAAACACTTGCAGAAGGCCATCCGTGCCATAGTAGTGGTGGAGATTCCCTCCGCTATCGTATCTAAACACTTCTTTGGTTCCATTGAGATGATTGATCTCGATTGGCTTTCCATGGACGTTGTAAGATCTTACAAGTGTCCTTCCCTTTGGATCTGTGACAGAGATAGGATTGTCAAATAGGTCGTAGGTATAAGTGTATGTGGGTCTTACAGAAGAACGAGTACCATCGCTGGCTTCTGGATAGGTAATTTGGGTGGGACGTCCCAGAGAATCATTAGTATAGATCGTCTCATTCCCATATCGATCGAGTTCCGAGAGTTTGTGTCCTGCGGGGTCATAGCTGATTTGTGTTCCAAATCGATTCCCTGCTCGGTCTTTCTCCAGGGTGTAAATAGGAAAGTTTCTTAAATCATAGCCATATTCAATAGAAATGCCGGTGTCTGAGTGGGTTTCAAGGATCAGATTTTGATTCCCATCGTAAGAGTAATGCGTCTCATTCCCAAGAGGATCGGTCTCAAAAACAAGTAGTCCACGTTCATATCCCTTGGTAAGCGTATAGCAATGGTTTTCATCTGCGTCATAAATGGCATGGGAAGCGATGTTCCCCTGTCCATCGAACTGATTGACAGTTCTTCTTAGGAGAAATTCCGATTTCCCATCTGTAGAGCTGTATTTCTGTTCAACTACTTCAGGCGCTCCGACATTAGGGAGCTCTTGCTTTGGAGAAATGCGAGTGACAGTCCTTTCGGTAACCCCATAATCGTCTTTGAGGGGTCCTTCTTTGCCATCATCGACGATAACCTGAATGAGAGCAGCATCATCGTTATAGGCATAAAAATGTCTCTCTTTTATGCCCGATCTATAGTCTTCTTCTTCCGAATCAGGGGACCCTTTTGTCAAAATGAACTTTTTCAGGAGAAGATTAGTCCCTTTCTTGTACCAATATTTGACTCCAGTTCCCTTGGCATCTGTTTGGAAAAAACCATGAGTGTTTTTGCCAGAGAAATAGGCATAATTCTTGATGTGTCCATCTTGATTTGTGACAAGGCCACTGTCATCAACATTCAAAGAGATGGCCCCTAAACCTATGACGTCTCCATATTCTCTTTCTTCAACAATATTTCCTTTGTCTTTGCTATCATAAGTGAAGTGCTTGTAGTAGAAAATGTTGCCACCCGCGTCTTCGACAGATGTAGAGATCAAGTTTCCAGCATCGCTCTTTGTCCCCCATGACTTTTTGTGAATCCGATAAGGAGATCCATCTAGGCATTGTTCTACAGCAACGAGCTGGTAATCATCATCAAATCGATATACTGCCTTGCGTTCTCCAGGACCATCGACTTCTGTGTAATCGTCTCCATAGGAGAATAAGACGTTTGCCATTCCTCCTGATCCAGCTGGGGTAGTCACAGATCTAACTTTGTTTTTCTGCCCTTTATCAGTGGAGTAGTCGATTTGGACAAAACGTCCCTCAGGCAGAGTTTTTCTAGTCAAAAGAGCTTGATTGCCCACAACTTGGTATTGGTAGGATAAGCTCGGCTTATGAGACCTAATCACCTCGCTTAAGAGCATTGCGCCTGAGGAATCTTGCTGGAAATGATATTCAGCGGATTTTCCGTCGCTTGTCTCAATGTGAATCCCATTTCTATATTCAATTTTAATCCAAGCCAACACCTTCTTCTCTGAAGCGTTGGTTTCTTTGATGAAAGAGAGCTGTCCTTTTTCATCGAACTCATAGAAGACTTTATTACCGCTCGGAAGGACTTCTTGCGTGATAAAATAGACATCGAGGGAAGGATGTTTACTATAAGAACGCTTTCCTTCTGAACAGAGAAGCAGTTCAAAACCATTCGTTTGGGGATCAAAATAGAGTTCGTTATTTTTCAGGTTTGTCCAGCAGCTGATGGTTCCCTTCGCTGTATTCGCTATTCCTGCTACCTCCCCTTCCGGATCAATTTTAAATAGGGACTTCTTGGAGGGGTTGGTAGTGTTCTGCCAGCCGACATAGGTCAGGATTGTTCCATCAGGATTGCCGACATAGACATAAGTGCGCTCGAACTTTCCTTCAGCGCTTGTATAGGATTTTCCTTTCGGATCTTTCTGAATAGAAAGAAAGCAGTGAGGATTAAAACGCCATCCACCAAAATTAGCTGTTTGGAGTGTGTCTCTACTGCTATAGAACCTAGATAAAACTAGAGAATCTGGAGATGAAACAGTAAGATCAACTTCAACCTCTGTATAATCGCCATGGATGGTACTCACATTCTCTACTAAACTTGCTGGATCACTTTCGCGCGATCCTAGGTACACTTGGCTAGTTGACGCTTCCAGACCCTGTAAACACAGTAGGAAGCTGATTAAATTGAGTACCCATTTCATGCGCTAGTCCCTCGTTTTCCCGGTTCGAATATTTAGCTCTCGTTAAGGGTATTCATCATATACAAGAAAGCCCATTCATAGAATTCAATTTTTTGTCTGTGGACCATTTGTGGACCACTGGCATACAAAAAAGGGCGATAAATGGCGATAGTTTGCGATGGATGGAAAGGGGTGCTTTCCGCTATGATTTCGGGGAGTTAGCTGCTGGGAAGTGGCGCGGGCGTCAGCGGACTCATAACCCGTCGGTCCCTGGTTCAAGTCCAGGTTGCCCCACATTTTTAAGTGCTTGTTCTGCAATAAGTTAGAATGAAAGTTATGTGAATTTTTCACTTAACATTTTACCTTATGGCACTTATACGGCACGCTGACATCTTATGCGTGTCAGCTCATCCCATCAGAACTGTCTGTTCACGTAAACCACAAATGGAGATGAACAGATGGCAACAATACAAAAAAGAAAAAATAAAAACGGTACTAACAGCTACCGCGTCATGATCCGTCCTGATGACGGGCTTCCAATCCAATATAAAACTTTTCCAACACATCAGGAAGCTAAAGACTGGGCAATTCAGGAAGAGGCAAAGCGAAGACAAGGTCTGTACTTTCCTGAGAAGTGCAGACAAAAGCACACTTTAGCTGAGCTTATCGACCGCTACATTCAAGATATTCTTCCCTCCATCAAAAGTGCAGAAGATGTGCTCCGCCATCTCAACTGGTGGAAATTGAAACTGGGGAAATTCACTCTCAACCATGTTTCTTCAGATCTCATCTCAAGACACCGGAGGGAACTCCTTGATGAAGTTCTTCCAAAAGGAAAGAAGCGCACTGAGGCTACCGTCAATCGCTACCTTGCTTCTCTTTCAGCCGTCCTAAGCCATGGAGTGAAAGAGTGTGAGTGGATTTCATCAAATCCAATGTCCCGCGTTAAAAAGCTTAAGGAAGCAGAGGGCAGAAACCGAACTCTCTCTCCTGATGAGTGCTCGCGTCTACTGAAAGCATGTGCAAAAAGTTTCAACAGGCTGCTTCTCCCATTCGTCATTTTGGCTCTCACAACCGGTGCAAGAAGCGGCGAATTATTGAGTCTACAGTGGAACGCAGTGGATCTTGAAAATGGTTTGATCCATTTGAAAAGCACAAAAAATGGACGCCCACGTGTCTTGGCCATCGTTGGTGATGTACTGGAAATGCTTAAGGATCTATTCGCCAAAAAGCATCCAGAAAAATCCTTGGTTTTCGCAAGCAAAACCCGTTTTGGTCAGTTGACTTTGCGCAAGCCTTGGGAAAAAGCTTTAAAAGAAGCAACGATCGAAGACTTCCGCGTGCATGATTTGAGGCACTGTTTTGCTACAATAGCTTCTGTATCAGGAACTTCTAATATTCAATTATCCGCCGCCACAGGCCACAGAACTTTGTCTCAACTGCTTCGTTACTGCCATCCAGATGCAGCCAGCGTACAACAATTGACGACAAAAGTTTATGAGAAATTGGTCAATACAACCAATTTGAGCGAGATCATCGCCTCAGATCCATCGCCAGGAGTAGATGATGGCGCTGACTAAACACCAAAAATTAGCGAGAGGGATCAGATCCCTCTTGCAAAATCTCGAAGACTTTCATGCCAAGGTCGCAGAAAAATCCAATGTTCTTTACTTTTTCTTTTCCGAAATTTATTTGATCCTTGGGCGTCCGCTTATGTCAGAAAGAGCATTAAAGACCATGATGGAGACCCACCGATATGTTTTACAGAGATTCTCGCCCAATGAAAAGGTAAGAGAGGCCGCCACATCAGCTCCTCTCATCAGCATGGTTTTCACCCCTCGCTTTTATCCGGAATGTCGCATTCGTTGCTTTCCCTCTGAAGCAAAAAAAGTCATTTGGCATATACCCTGGGCTGTTCAAATCGTCCCCCCCGAGGAGAATCTTCGTAAGCTCGAAGAGGAGAAATTAGAGGCGCTCCTCTTCTGTGCCTCTAAAGCCGAGATGTCCAAATGGATCGAATGGTACGAAAAAGAAAATAAAGCTCACACTCTGATCAATCAATTATGCGCTGTTAATGAATATTCTAAAGATCTCGAACCAGTAATGCGGAATCTCCATCAAAGGGCGCACTACCATTATCTACAAACAATAAAAGAATATCTCAAGCAAGATCTCAAAGTGAGAAGAAGAACGCTAGAAAACCAGAGATTTGCTCCCAAAGGAGGCATCTCCGTGGCTGAAGCCTACCGCCAGGTGTCTCATTCGATTACTGCTGGAAAAAGGCGAGATTTCATGGACTTTCAAAGACTATGGAAGATCCAACTTCGTAAGCTGATTTTTTCGGGGGTCACATGGAGTGTGGAAAAGCAAGAGATCCTTCTGCAAGGGCTCGTTTCAATTAAACAATCTAAACAACAAACTACCTCTACCTCTCGATGGAAATCGGGCTATGCAATTGACCGAAATACATTCGGGAAATATATCCTTCACTTTGCTGATCAATTCATTGCAGATCCCTTAGACCATGATATCGAAGGAGAAATTGTTCTGCTGCTTTGGATCATGGTCTACATTTCGCAAAATGGAACTCGCTCCTATTCCATCAAGCGGCTTTTGGAAGTGACGACAGAGGACGTTATTCAAAATGGACTTCTGATAGATGACGAAGAAATAGAGCACTCGGAAGGGCTAGCTGATTTATTGAAGGAATACATCGGAGATCAACCTTTGAAAAGGCCACAAAAATTGTTTCCAAATCTGACCATGGATAATCTTGCAGAACGATTCAGACGAGCCTCTGAAAAAATCCTTCCTCATGGGAATACTCCTGCTTTACCGGAAGCATTCCTTCTTTTCCCGCACCCTCATAAGAATTTGAGAATGCTTCCAAAACATCTGCGGGATCAGCGAGAAAATCCTATTCCAATTTACCATGACCCCATCTCACTTCAAGAACTCAAGCGTCAGCTAGTTGAGAAATCCTCTAATCTTCCACGAAAATCTTAACACATAAGATTCTAGCTTAGTCAGTTAAATCGATTTCTATTCCAAATTTTCCGATCACCCGTTTTTTACTGCGTATCGGCCTGGCTTTGTGCTGCCTAATACTGGGGTTTATTAACAAAGCCGAATTAGGCTTCTAACCTCAGGAGAACTGATCATGACTGATCAAACATATTGCACAGTGAAGCAGATCGCTTCGGATCCCACTTTTTGTTTTACGGTACCGATGCTCAGGTACTACATCCTCCATGCCCATCGTAACGGACTTGCACCAGCACTTCGTCGCGTTGGGAGAAAAGTACTAGTCCGCAGGGATCTCTTCATCGCTTGGCTCGAAAAACAGGCAAGAAGATGAACACTAAAAATAAACTCGAGCCGTCGGTTGGCAAACTCAACGGCTCTAACATACAGGAACGGATATGACCCATTATAACTCGCAAGATCTCACAACGGCAAAAAGATTCTTAAGCCATCTTTCACGGGATGAGGAATCTATTTTTGCCTTCCAAATCTTTAACGATCGGAAAAATTCCGAAACGCTAGTCAAGCCCCAAGTTCTCTGCGGGACACTCGATGAATTCGCAAACAATTTTATACGACTTCAAGAGCAGGGAGCGGGCATTTTCGTCACAATCAATCAAACCGATGGAAAAGGGCGCAAAACAGAGAATATCACTCAGGTCACAGCAGTCTTTGTCGACCTTGATGGAAGTCCTCTTGAACCCATCTTTTCGGCTCCTTTATCTCCTCACATCATCGTTGAATCGAGTCCCAGTCGATTTCATGCTTATTGGGTTGTTGAAGGCATTGAACTGCAACATTTTTCCCTCATCCAAAAAAAGCTAATCGGCTTTTTTCAGGGAGATCCCCAAGTACATGATCTTGCTAGGGTCATGCGTCTTCCTGGGTTCCTCCACCAAAAACAAGATCCCTTTCTCACTAAAATCATCCAAGAGAGTGGCAAACAACCCTTTTCTCTACAACAATTCCTGGATGCGTTTGGGATCTCACTTTCTCCCAACCCAACGCCATCTATTTCCACAAATGAATCGGCAAAAAATAACCCTGTTCTAGAAGCACTCGAACGTCATGGGATGCTGCTCCAAAAACAATCGCATCCACAGGGATGTTGGAGCATCCGATGTCCATGGGCACAGCTTCATTCCCAACAAGACACAGGCACAAAATATTACGAACCGAACACAAATGGCTATCCGGACCATGGATTTAAATGTTTCCATAAGCATTGCGAATTGAAAACAGTCCGTGATCTGATCACTTTTCTAGGAATAGAAAGTGATTGTCCAGTGGACCCTCTTCCCCTCTATCGTCAAATAGGATCTCCTCAGCCTTTTCCAATGGATGCGCTAGGCCCCATTCTCGGATCTGCCGCACAAGCGATGCATAGAGTTATCAAAGCACCGGATAGCATATGCGCCCAGAGCGTTCTAGCGGCAACTTCACTTGCAACTCAAGCCCATGCAAACATTACCATCGACGGTCGAGAAAATCCTCTTTCGGAGTTCTATCTCACTATTGCAGAGTCAGGGGATCGAAAGAGCGCCACGGATAAAATAGCTTTAAAGCCGATATTCTCCTGGCAGAAAATGTTAGCTGATTGCTATCGAACAGAATACCCAAAATTCCAGATCCACAAGGAAGCCTGGGAAGCGAGGAAGAAAGAATGGATCAAAAGTGCTTCCTCAGATTCGACTTTTTCCGAACCGCCTCCCGCACCTCCCCTGCGTCCCTTAGTTCTTGCTGAAGAGCCCACCTACGAAGGTATCGTTAAATACTTCTCTGCAGATGGCCAACCTAGTATCGGTTTGTTTAGCGATGAGGGAGGAAGATTCTTTGGGGGGCACGCTATGAATCGCGACAACCTATTAAAAACGTTGGCTGGGCTATCGTCTCTTTGGGATGGTAAAGAAATTTCGTGGATGAGGGCTGGCGATGGTGACATGCTCCTCTATGGAAAAAGACTTTCTCTCCACTTGATGATGCAAGAAGTGGTTCTCAGCCAACTCCTGAGTAACCCCATCTTTGATTTGCAAGGGTTCCTACCTCGCTGTCTGATTGTGTTTCCTCAGTCTATGGCTGGAAGTCGAGCCTATGTCGAAGAAGATCTCTCTGCGGATCCCGCAATCAAACGATTCAATGACGCAATGAATCGCCTGTTGGATGCGAATGCCAAGGAAAATTCACCTCTTGATCCAAAGAATGAAATCTCACCAATCCTTCTCCCTCTAAGCAGCGATGCCAAAAAGATTTGGATCGCTTTTCATAACAAAAACGAAGAGGATCTGGCAGAGGGGAAACCATATCACCCAATTCGCCGGTTCGCCAGTAAAGCACCCGAACATGTTCTACGGCTTAGCGGCACTCTGGCACTTATTGAAAATCCCGATGTAGAAGAAATTAGCTCTGAGTACATCCAAAGAGCAATCATTCTTATCCAATTCTATTTCACAGAGAGACTACGCATTCATGGATTTGTCTCGATCAATCCAGAGCTCGTTTGTGCAGCCTCCTTACTCAAGTGGTTATGGAAAGAAAACTACAAACAGGTTGGACTCAGCACGATTTACCAATATGGCCCCCTCTCTCTTGGTATCAGGAATGCCGACCGTGCTCGAACGATCATGTCCATCCTTGCAAGCCATGGGTGGGTCATCCCCACTCCAAATCTCGTCATCAATGACAAAAAATGCAAGGAAGCGTGGACGATTAAACCTCCACAAAATATGGAGAGCTGCTAAACCTGCTAATCTGCTAAGGATTTTTTATCTAAGGCCATGAAGCTTTAGCAGTTTAGCAACTTTAGCGAGGGAGTTGAGTAGAGAAATAAGGAGAAAGCAGCACCGCAGCCATGGTGCATAAAATTGGAGAACCAAAATGGACAAGTATGACTTTTATGATTTTGAGAAGGTTGAGGCGCTCAAAAATCAAAGAGCATGTAAGTATATGGATTATGTTAGGCGGTGGCTTGTAGCCAAAGAAAAAGGCAATGATAAAGCAAAAGAGAGGGCATCTAAAGCGATGAAAAAACACAGAGAGCAAGATGACCAATTCAAAATAATGGCCAGAGAAGCGGGACATTATTGGTGGTAAGCCATTCTTATCAATGGAAGGGAATTATGGTTAGATCCTGGCAGTATAAACCTTGGGAGCCATGGAGTTATTCCAATCACAGAAAAGCTCAGATGTTAGATATTTATCATTCGGCTCATTGGAAAAACGAAAGTTTGTGGAAAAAGGACCGGCCTTTATGTGGTGCCAAGTGCCGAAGTGGCCGTTCTTGCAAAGCTAAGGTCGTGGTGGACCCCAAAACAGGAGAACCCATTAATGGCCGTTGTCGAATGCATGGAGGCCTATCAACAGGGGCAAAAACTCAGGAAGGCAAAGATAAAAGTAGAGCTGCAGCACGGCGCGGAATGCT
This sequence comes from uncultured Verrucomicrobiae bacterium, assembly GCA_963718565.1. GTDB lineage: Bacteria > Chlamydiota > Chlamydiia > Chlamydiales > Rhabdochlamydiaceae > CAJCIW01. The sequence continues at coordinate 207,182 of OY970364.1, read as the reverse complement.
TGCATATTGGGCGAAGAAAAGAGAGTTTATTCCCTAATATGCGCGTGCGTCATGGGGTGCATATAAGATTCTGCTCTATTGAAAATGATCATAGTTTACATAGTTCATTTGAGTTGTCTTCCCATTATCACAATAAATAATCTCGTCAGAATTGTCGCCGACATGACCTATAGGAAACAGGGGACAATTAAATGTCTTTTGAAACATCGACTGTAAATTTTCAAAGAATTCTGAATCAACCGTTAACAACAAACAATAGTCCTCTCCACCTACTAGAGCTAGCTGAAGGGCATCCCAGCCTTCTTTTACGCTGACTTTTGCAAGAGGAGTTGAGATAGGGATCAGGTTCGTTTCTATCACAGCTCCTTTTGCTGATCTTTTCATTAACCGCCTTAGATCACAGTCTAACCCATCCGAAATATCCATCATGGCATGAACCTCTGGGTAAGCTGCTAACCACATGCCTTGCTTAGGAGAAGGTTCAGGATGAAAATGCGAGTGAATTAAACACTCAACATCTCTTGTTTTGATTGTTTCGTGTTGTAGAGCTTTTAAACCGCCTCCGGAATCTCCTAAGTATCCACTAACGCAGATGATGTCTCCAGACTGAGCCGTATTTCTATATTTTGTTTTTTCCCGAACTGCTGACCCAATGAGAGCAAGATTGAGGAAAACGTCTCTTTTTGAACCGACGGTATCTCCTCCCAAAAGAAGAATATTCCATTTGTCACATGCTTCCTTAACCCCCTCAATTACAAGACGCACCCAAGAGTAATCCGTTGATTTCGGGAGAGCTATCGATAAAAAAGCATATTTTGGTTCACCCCCCATAGCTGCGATATCACTGACATTCACAGCAACCGTTTTATAGCCCAGATCTTTTGCTTTTATCTGATCTTTTAAGAAATGAACCCATTCAACTAAAGCGTCTGTTGTTACCAACCATACTTTCTCATTGTCCTCGGGAATGACTGCACTATCGTCTCCAATTCCTACGATACCCTCTCTTGATGGAAATAGTCTTGCCAGATCTTCAATAAACTGATCTTCACAAAATCGCATATCATTGTGTCCTATTATGAGCAACGAATCCCCCTTCAAGCGAGTAAGCAGCTATTCCTTGCTGTCGTAGCCGTTTAGCCATCGCATGACTTCGGATGCCTCTTTGACAATAGAGGATAATTTTCTTCTCTTTGGGCCAGGCAACAATCGCCCCAATCCTTACTCCGTCAAGATCCCCTCCTTTAATTTCCTCATCATTTCGAATGTCGACCAATAGAAAGTCCCGGTTTTCTTCCATCCACTGAGACAGCTCGAAGTGAGAAATAGTATCTTTCTCATTCTGAGTAAAAGTAAAAACCTGCATGCGCCAGGTTAATGCATCGATTCGGAAGCACTTGCCCGGAAGATCTGCACCCAGTCCTCCCAGCCATTGGAGAGCAAGAAGAGCTTGAAAAGAACCGATCGTACCGGCAAATGGACCTAAAATTCCTCCTTCCGAACAGGAAACGGTAGTGTGTTGTTCTAGGCCAGGGAAGAGATCGGTATAGAGCTGGCGATGGAAGAAGATCACTTGCCCCATGAATTGCTCTAAGGAAGCATGGATCCATGGAATGTTCTTCTGGTGACATAGGACATCTATATCAAGCCGCGCCAGAAAGGTATCAGTTGCGTCGATGAGAAGATCGCAAGTAAGAAGCCTACCTCCATTTTCCTGGGTAAAAAAATGGGGAATCGCTTCGATCTCTACATGAGGGTTCAAGGTGGAGAGTTTCTTTTTTGCTACATTGACCTTCAATTGACCAATTTCATCGGTTGTGTAGAGTGGTTGTCGATGGAGATTGGATATTTCTATCCGATCCCCGTCAATGAGGGTAATTTTTCCAACACCTGCATTCACGAGATAGGGAAGGCTAGCGCAACCAAGAGCCCCAGCGCCGACGACAAGAAGCGAACTTTTCTTCAATTTTTCTTGCGCTTCCCATCCCCACCCAGGCAAAGGAATCTGTCGCAAATAGCGCTTTTCTTCATCAGGCGTGAACATATTGCAATTTCTGTTTGAATTGTTGAACTGCAAGAGTCGGATCGACTGCATTGCAAATGCCAGCACTTACGGCAACTCCTGCAATAGGCGCTGCGAGAAGCAAAGCGATATTTTGAAGATCGATTCCTCCGATAGCAAAGAGAGGAAGAGGGCAATGGAGGGCTGCTTCCTGAACTTTCTCAACTCCTAGAGGCGGACTTGATTTGATTTTTGTGGAAGTTGGGAAAATGTGTCCGATACAGGCATAATTGGCGCCCCAGGCATGAGCCCTCTTCATCGTGTCCAAATCAGGAGTCGTTTGCCCGATAATCTTTCTTTTTTTGAGAAAGAGTCGGACATCAGCTAAAGGAAGATCCTCTTGACCGAGGTGGACTCCATCGGCATCGAGAGCAAGAGCGATGTCGAATCGATCATTAATGAGGAACGGGATCTTGTTTTCTCTGCAGCGGATGCCGATCTTTTTTGCGATCTCGAAGATTTCTTCGGTATAAGGATCTTTATGACGGAACTGGATCCAGTCGACGCCCCCATCGATCGCTTTGTTTCCGATCGTTTCGATTTCTAATACGGACATGAGGTTGGTGCTTAAGATAAAATAGAGTTTCATATGTTGTTCCAAAAAAGTCGGATGCCTGCGACCCCAATAGCCCCGGCTTGTTGGCAAACTGAGATGTGCTCGGGTCTGATTCCTCCGAGTGCAAACACTGGGATCTTGACGTGCGCGGTCACTTCTTGCAAAGCCCTAAGTCCCACAGGCTGTTTATTCGGAGTCTCGAAAATAGGTCCAAAAAGCAGATAGTCAGCTCCTTCCTTTTCTTTTTTAAGGGCACTTTCTAATGTATGGACGCTGCACCCTACGAATAAATTCCATTTTTTGGGGATGCTAGGTGAAACGCCTCTTTCAGGTAGGTGAATACCAGCGGTCTTGGTGAGAAGTGCGATGTCAGTGCGATCATGGATCTGCAGTTGAATGTGGTTTAAGGCTACAATAGGAGTCAATCTTTTGACTAACTGATAGAGCGGAAGTGATGCCATGGTTTTCTCTCTGATCACCACATAAGCGCCGAAGTTCGTTTCACAAAAAGCTTTTAATTTTTCGAAGAGATCGGACCTTTCGATCCCTTCGGTGATCAACATTTTGTGCATGCAATGACTCCTTTGAGCGGACTTGAAGAGATCGCGTAGTAACTCATTGGCATCCGCTTGGCAAGAAAGGCCTTTCTTCCGGCTGAGCACCCCTCTTTCATAGCGCCTGCCATAAGAACTGGATGCTGTGAGCGGGCGATCGCCATGTTTAGCAAAATCGCATCAGCACCGAGTTCCATAGAGATGGCCGCATCGGAGGCAGTGCCTAAGCCCGCATCGATGATCAATGGAATTTCGATTCTTTCTCGGATCAATTCGAGGTGGTACCTATTTCCGATTCCCCTTCCTGTGCCAATCGGCGATCCAAAAGGCATCACGGCAGCGCAACCAATATCTTGCAGTTTCTGACAGACGATCAAATCATCGCTGCAAAAAGGCAAGACTTCGAACCCGTCTCTGACGAGCTCTCTAGCTGCCTTGAGAAGCTCTTCATTATTAGGAAAGAGAGTCTTTTCATCACCGATTACTTCCAGCTTCACCCAGGAGCTCCCTAATGCTTCCCTCGCCAGTTGAGCGGTAAAGACTGCTTCATAGGCAGTAAAACAATGGGCTGTATTCGGTAAAACCGTCAGCTTCATCTCATCGATCAGCTGCAAAAGAGGGCTTTCCTGCTTCTTTTCAAAATCAATTCGGCGCAAGGCCACCGTTACAATCTCTGTACCGCTAGCACGGATTGCTCTTTCCAATGTTTGATAATCAGGGAAATGAGAATGTCCCCATTCCAAGCCGTGAAGAAAAGGTTCTTCCAGCAATGATGAAGGGATCATCAACCTCCTGCGACAGCATGGATCACCTCCAATTCATCATCTGTTTCAAGACAACATTCATCCCATATCGATCGAGGCGCGATGCAACCGTTTCGAGCCACCGCTACTCCGCGTGTCTCTTTTGTGATCTGACGAGATCTTAAAAACTCAGCCAAAGTCTGCGGCTGCGACAACGTCATTTTTTGACCGTTCAATGTAATTTCCATGCAAAAACCTATAAGCTGTATAAGGAGCTAGCAAAATGCCTCCACGCCCATGACCCATCGCAAAATGCAACCCGGAAATGGGGCTCTCTTTTAATATTGGAAGATCGGATTTGGCTACGGGACGAAAATTTACTTCCAATGATTCGAAAGTACATTCGTCAAGAGCGGGAAACACTTCCCGAGCACACTCGAGCAATTGCAAGGCGGCTCCGCAGGTGCTCGTTCGATCAAAACCCTTTTCTTCGCTCGTCGATCCGATGCAGATCGAAAGATCATTCTTTTGTGCGAGATAAACACGTGGCGTCCGGATCATCGAGGAGAGCTTAAATTCCGTTTTAGCTCTGAGAATTTGTCCCTTGACGGGGCGAATTTCTCGGCATTCTGGAAAAGGAAATGAAGAGCTCCAGGCGCCGCAAGCAAGGACGCCTCGTTTGGATGTAATCTCCTCTTGGCTACTAAGCTTCACTCCGGCAAACGCTTGTGAAGAGCAAAGAAATTCGACTACCTCACTATTCTCCCTGATTTGCCCACCCCGCGATCGAAATGCTTTTTCTAGCGCCAAAATGAGGGAACGCTGCTCGATCTGTTTTTCATCTGGTAGCCAGATTCCTCCGCACACTCTGGGAGAGAGGAGGGGCCAGCATTTTTGAATCTCTTGCTCAGAGAGCCATTCCAGAGGAATGTTCTGCTTTTCCTTAAACGAGTAAATCCATTGGAGCCACTCCTGGTCACTTCGATGTAGTCCCACAAATAATGTTCCGCTCTCTTGCAGTTCACATCGCTCGCCACTATCCTCTTCGAGTTCTCGCAAAAATGAGGGATAGACGCGAAGCGCTTCTTTTCCAATTGCTAACTTTTCTTCATCTTCAAATCCGGCTTCGGAAAAAGGGGCAAGCATCCCAGCAGCCGTCCAGCTGGCTTCTCGACCGACCCTCCTTTTTTCTAAAATAAGCGCGGGGATCTGATTCCTTACGAGCTGCCAGCCGATACTGAGACCAATGATGCCACCACCCACGATCAGGACAGGATCAGTGTCGAAGAGGTCCATTACCGCCTCCAATCTTCAGAGTTTTGGATGCTTCCAGCCGGCCCTGGAGATATTTCTTAGCCAGATCGACAGCTTCTTCAAGATCTTGCCCTTTGGCCAGGTATGCTGCAATCGCAGAAGAAAAAGTACATCCAGTTCCATGTGTATTGGAAGTTACGATGCGAGGGGCCTCGTACCATCGCTTCTTCTCTTTCATCATCAACACATCGGAAGCACGTGTCCCTTTAAGATGGCCTCCCTTCAACAACACTGCTTTGCAACCTAGCGAGAGAAGATCTTCCGCTCCCACTTCCATCTCTTTTTTCGAGACAATTGGCCTCTCCAAGAGAATGGAAGCTTCGATGAGATTAGGGGTAATGACCCATGCAAGAGCAAAGAGTTCTTTCATGGCAGCTAAACTTTTTCGCTGTAAAAGCGTGCTCCCCCCTTTTGCCGCCATCACCGGATCGATTACAATAGGAAGCGATCGAGGGAGAAGCTCCCCAACCACTTCGATGGTTGAGCAGTGCCACACCATTCCGATTTTTACAGCGCGAACAGGAAAATCGGACAAGATCGCTTCGATTTGCCCTCGAACCATTTTTTTCGAAACAGCTTGGATACCGAAAACGCCCCAAGTATTTTGTGCCGTGATCGCCGTAATCACGGAAGTTCCATAGCAGCTCAGAGCAGCAAATGTCTTCAGATCGGCCTGAATGCCGGCACCAGCGCCGCTATCCGACCCGGCTATGGTCAATACGCACTCCATTAGATACAGCAGGCGATTGGTTTCTGATCGGAATAGGGCATCTCCGGGAAATAATCATTAGTATAGACCTTTTTGAGATCAAACGAATCAGGGATGATGCCGAGATGCTTTGAGTAGCGGTTCACCTTATTCCAATCGCGATCCACATTGAGGAGGTTGCGCGAAAAATAAGGAAGAGTCCTGATAAAAATGGTCTTGTGGAGTTCTGTCCGCATCGCCGGCTTCGCATTGCAGAATATCTCAAATGCCTTATCCGGCTCTTCAACAGTAAAAGCGGCTCCGCGTGTTGTAGCATTGAGAAAGCCCTTAATTACCTCAGGATTTGCCTCTAGAAACGCTTCGTTGACAATGCACTGGATCGAACAGAAGCAACAGCACCCCAGTCCCGCTAACTGATCGATTCTAAGAAAGATCGTTTCCCCGCGTAAGTATTCCAGCTCCACCTTTTGAAAATTGATGAAGCCAATACCAGCGTCGATCTTTCCGTTTAGAATGGCATCAGTTACATTCATTCCGACCCGGACTGTCTCGTAGCTATTGGGATCAATCCCCGCCAAACGAGCAAGATCGTCTAGGATGATCTTCCCGAACTCGCCGATATAGCCAATCCGTTTCCCGACAATGTCCTGGAACGAGCTGATTCCGCTCGATTTCAAAGCTAAAAATCCTGTAGGTGGTTCATCGAGAAGCGTTCCGATAGAAACGATGGGAAATCCTTTAGTTCTCCCGGCCAATGTATGAATCATTGCCTTGAGTCCAAGATCCATCGCGCCAACACCGACTGCTTCAGTGACGTCACTTGGATCTGTCGGTTCGAACAGAGCAAGTTTTATCCCTTCTTGCTCATAGTAACCAAGAGCTTGGGCCACAAAAAGAGGGGTGTGGTAGGGATTTGCGTACCAATTGAGGAGGAAATTAGTGCGAATCTTCTTCGTCATAAAAAAATCCTTTGTTAAAAAAGAATAAAAAATGACGAAGGTTCAGACGTCCTTGCGCTGGCATTATCCAGATCAAGTTCAACGGGTCTTTCTCAGCCAGGAAAAATTCCAGCACCCCGCGTCATTCAGAGTGGATGTTAATCTCCTTGGAGATTTTTTGCAAAGAATTTTTCAAGTCGTTTTACGTCGTCTTGGATTTTTCTCAAGCCCATCCCAAATGGTGAGAAAAGCTTTCCAGGTTCCGGATCCTTAATGCCGTGTAATGAAGAGTTGACCAGGTTGAGGAAGGAGCTTACGGACGTTAAGCAAGAGAGTCCGAAAAAAGGTTGCAATATCACACTTCATCCCACCAAGCATACGAACCTGCAATTTGTAAACTCACCTTACGCAAAATGGGCTCCAACCATATCGCAACCAGTTCTGAACCGCAGCCGTTCAAGTTCTAAAAATGCCATTCGATTTGCCTTCATCAGTAATTGATATTTCAGAGCAAAATGATTCAAAAAAGTTTGAGTTCGGAGAAATTCCAACTTGCAATAAGCGATGATTGATGCAAAAATATGGTTCTTTTGAGAGCGCAGAACCTTAGTCGGCGATTTCTCAAGGCTAGCGTTCTGCTTGATCGATTTGTGATATTCTTCTATGCGCCACCGTTTTTGGTAGATTTCGTAGATTCGGTCAGCACTACTTTCTAAGTCATTTGTAACAAGGTATAGAGTGCCTGTAGAGCCGTCTTCGTTTTTGAAGATCTTTGTAATGAGTGCTACAGAAAAAGACATGTCTTTTAGCCAGACTATTCTTTTTTCTCCATCCTTGAGTGGTAATGCATTTAGATTTTGGTACTGACCATTTTTTCTGTCCTCTTCAGAAAGAGCGACCAATCGATTAGCTTTGATCCCAATTACAAACTTCTTTTTCATATCATAATGAATAAACTCCATATTTTTTTTCGCTCCGAACCAATTATCAGACAATATATAGTCAAATTTAACCTTATTGGTTACAGCTTGGGCAATCATAGATCGAAACATTTGATTTTTACTGACTGAAGACTGTCTTTTTACTTTTTTGCTGGCGACATCACAAAAAAGCACGTCTTTATAAATAGGCTCATAAGCAATGGGTAAGGCAATATCTCCGTAGCGAGCAAGACATGATAAAAGGTTGACCCCCTTCACACATCTTCCCTTGGCATGCGAGTAATGCCAACAAATAATCTCATTTTCGTCCGTGTAGGTCTTCTCTTCAATCGTGTCATCAAAAATAAGCACTCCTCCTACATCTTGTTCAATCTTGCGAATTTCCTGCTTGATGTATTCCCATAGCTCTTTGGATGAAAATTCATTGCTGTTCAAAAATCTAGTAATTTTGTCATGACTAATCCGGCCTTCTAAGAGATCTGAGAGACCAACTGCTGTTGCATATTGATTCTGAGCAATCAAGTAATCCGAATAGATATCGAGTAGTCTGTTCATTTTTTCTCCAAAAAATTGAACAAGACTACGAAAAAAAGACAGGCCTTGTCAAGAAATTTTTACCGATTTGCGTAAGGTGAGTTGTAAAGATAGAAATTTTTTCTACTTACAGCTATGCTAACCGCTTAACCGAAATAGCTTCTCAAAGGAAAAGATGGATACGATCCCCACAGACAGCTCTCTACTGCTCTATCAGACAGAGGATGGCCAAACCAAAATCGAAGTACGCCTACAAGATGAAACCGTTTGGTTGAACCAGGCACAGCTAAGTGAATTATTTGATAAAGATCGAAGGACAGTAGCCGAACACATACAAAACATATTTACAGAAAAAGAGTTAGAAGAAAATTCAGTATGCCGGAAATTCCGGCATACTGCCGCAGATGGCAAAAATTACCAGGTGATGCACTACAATTTGGATGTGATCATCTCAGTGGGATATAGGGTCAGTTCGCATAGAGGTACTCAGTTCCGGATCTGGGCTACCAATAGATTAAAAGAATTTTTGATTAAAGGATTTGCCCTTGATGACGAACGACTTAAGCGAAGCGGAGGCGGAAACTATTTCAGTGAACTTTTGGCCAGAATCAGAGACATACGTTCCTCTGAAAAAGTATTCTGGCGCAAGATCCTCGATATCTATGCCACAAGCATTGATTACGACCCAAAAACAGAAAGCTCAAAGCAGTTTTTCGCAGTGGTTCAAAACAAAATGCACTGGGCAGCTCATGGTCATACAGCCGCAGAAATTATTTACTCGCGCGCAAATGCTGGGAAAACAAACATGGGTCTCACTTCTTGGTCAGGGAAAAAACCAAGACAAACTGACGCTGAAATTGCAAAAAACTACCTCAATGAAGAAGAGTTAAAAGTTCTCAACCTAATCGTATCTCTCTATTTGGATTTCGCTGAATTGCAAGCTTTAAGTCGCAATCCCATGTCCATGAAAGATTGGATTGCCAAACTTGATGACTTTTTAAAGACAGCTTCTCGTGATATCCTCTCCCATGCTGGAAAAATAAGTCATGAAGAAGCTCTTGATAAAGCCAGGGTTGAATATACTAAGTATCAGCAGCAAGTTCTTGATGGCCCTTCTTTGGTAGAACAACATTTCCTTGAGACAATTAAAGAGTTCGAAAAGGCTGCTCTGATAAAAAACCCAATGAAAACTAATAATTTAGAAAAATAAATAAGGCAAGCAAAGCCATGAAAGTTCTCTTCATATCACCTGATAGAGCGATGCATTAGGTCCAATCACTTCATAAGGCTCTACATTATAGTTAAATAGCCCTTGTGCTTGCGCATGACGACCTTCATATGGGCCATTTAGGATTACTATCTCAATGGCTAAATAATCTCCAACTAAAGGCTTTTCAAATCGAAAAATTCCAGTTATTCTGAATTGTGTTCCTGGTGGTAATAGATGAATAGCTTGAAATCTTTCCTGATGCCAAACATAGTTAGGCGTAGATTCCCCTCTTTTCAAATCATTGAGATACTCTTCCGTGTTCTCAGGAAGCCATGTTTTTTCTTGAGAAATTCCTAAATGGAAATTTTGATCCTCATATTGCTTATAGAGAAAAGTATCTTGTTTCATTTCAAATGTTGCCCCTATCAATTTTTTAAAATCTGTCTTATCGCTTAAATCGACTTTCTTTTCGCGCAGAAAAAAATAATCAATCGCAACAAAAAAAACAAATGCAAGGATGCAAGATTTTAGAAAAAACTTAAGAAGTCTAATCATTGCGGCATCGATTGATAATTTCTTTTACTTTAGATTGATAACAGGGAACACGAAATGAATGTTCCCATGTTCCTAAAAATGCGTCATCGCTTTGTTCTAAGACCGTGACATTTGTAATTTTCTTAAACTTATCGTTGTAAAATTCTCTCCGCTTTTCACGAAAGATTTCCACAATCTTTGGATCCGTTGTGTCGAGATAATAATCTGCATCTTCATCAGCCAATAAATCAATCACTTGTTTGAGAGAACGGTTCTTTTTTTGTTCTTCATGAAGTCGTATTGCTAATAGAGCAAGCTCGGGAGATCCTATTCGAGAAACAAGGTCTCCGATGCTAATATAATTGTGCGATTCAGGATGACTTTTACCAGGAAAAATAAAAGAGCCACCACCAAAAGCAAAAATTCGTATTTTTTTACGCTCTTCTTGACTCAGCAGATCAAGAGCTAGATCTGCAATTATCGCACCCTGACTATGAACAAAAACGATAACATCTGGGTTGCGAGAAGATTCGCGTGAAAATTGAAGCAGAAGCTGCATAAATTTTGCGGCGAATTTCACAATATCAGTATCCAGACTCAATTTTTGATGACCACACTCCACTAGATCTTTCAACTTGGATTTTGTATTATTGACCAAAGACCAAACTTGTTCGTCTTTAGCGATTTTAGAGATCATTTGAGCCGATTGTATAGCATAATCATCATCATTCCAGATTCCATTGATATACCCCCAAATGCATTGTCCCTCTGTTTTTTTTCCAACATCTCTAAGAGCATCTTTAAATCCAGTTTCTTTTCCATAAGCCTCTTCTGAAAATCGTATCTGATCTAAGTGGTGGCCCGGGCGTGATCTGAGATAAACTACACCATTACTTTTATGGACAATTACAGCATCTAAACGATGCATTTCCACCCATGAGATAGCGTCAGCTTTTGTCAAAAGATATTCAAAACCAGCAAGATAGTACTCTACCTTTCTATCTCGTGAATAATACCTAGCTGAAATTTTAGGAAGAATCTGGAGCTTTCCTTCATAAGAAGCTGAAAATTCGCAGAGCAAGTGAATGGCTTTTACTAAGCGACGAAATGCATCATTTGATAAATCTTTTAACCTGGACTCTGAATTTAAGTCGGCTATTTGACAAAGCTTTTTTAGCCATGTTTCTGGACAGCCGGGATGATAATACTTGGCAATAGCTAAAAGAAACCCATCAGAAAATTTTGACCTTAGCCAGATATGTAGTGCCTGCATACCAGAGGCGGATGTTGGAAAAATTGCATATGGAGAATGTGTTCCTATGATTGTATTTTTTTGAACTATTGAATCATGGGATCGTAAAAGACCTGGGTTATTGAGACGCCAAGCCAAGCTTCCTCCTTAAAGTGGTTCCTTTTGTCTAGACCAAAAATCGAGAAATCTAAGCTAATCTCCTCTGTTGTTTAATCTAACTCCCAGGGCCCTATACAAAAGCCCACGGGTTTGCAAAGGGCAGTCAGCCCTTTGCTGGGGTTCAAGGGGCAAAGCCCCTTTCTTTTTCTTATGTCCCATAATACACCTCTGCTGGGGTTCGATAATCGAGACCCTGATGGGGTCGCTTGTTGTTGTAAAACTCAAAGTACTTTTTCAGCCCCGATCGAACCTCTTTCATGCTCTCGTATCCTTTCGGGTAAATTTCTTCATACTTCACGCTTCTCCACAGCCTCTCAATAAACACGTTATCAAGAGCTCGACCCTTCCCGTCCATACTGATTTTAATCCCATTCTCTTCAAGTTTCCCGGTGAATTGACTACTCGTAAACTGCACACCTTGATCAGTATTAAATATCTCAGGTCTTTTTTGCCAAAGACTCCTTTGCAATGCCTCCATGCAAAATTCTGTATCAAGCAGATTTGAGAGCTCCCACTCAATCACGTACCGACTATACCAGTCTATGATTGCAAACAGATATCCGAATCCTTTTGTTAATGGAATGTAAGTGATGTCAGCTGCCCAAGCTTGATCGGAACGATCAACAATTAGGCCCCTCAGTAAATACGGGAACTTTTTATGCTGTTTATTCCCAGCGCTCAGGTTCGGCTTTGGATAGATCGCCTCTATCCCCATCACCTGCATCGCTGTTCGCACTTTTTTCTGTCCCACGACAAATCCTAGTTTTCTCATTGCCACTGTCATTCGACGCCTCCCATAATAGGGGGTTTCGAGGTACTGTTTGTCGATTGCGCACATGAGTCGCAAGTCTTCTTCACCAGGCTGCTGTGGCTCGTAGTACAATCCAGATCGACATACTCCGAGGAGCTTACACTGTGCTCTTTGGGAAAATTTGATATCGTGAGGTTCAATGAGTGCCCGTTTTTCATTCAGGTCAAAGCCCCCAATTTTTTTTTAAGCCACTCGTTCTCCATCTTGAGTCTTCCAATCTGTTCGAACAGTTCGGCCTTTTCTTTGCCCTCTGCTGTATCCCTAGACCTCCTGGTCTTTACAAAAATCTGAGGTCCTGCCTCAATAAATTGTTTTTTCCATTCCGACAGAACTACGGGATGTACCCCCAACTCGCCAGCGAGTTGGGTTGCTGTCTTCTCACCCTTGAGCACTTCTAGTACTACTTTGAGCTTGAACTCCGGTGAATATTGTTTTTTTGTTTTGGCCATTTTGGCCTCCTCGCATTGGGAGGATATTAGCTTAGACAGTGGTCTAAATTTTGGGGACCATTATACTATCAGACTTGGCCCAACAATTCAAAATACATCCAGCACAAATCACCAAATGGAAAAGTCAAGCAGTTCAAGGCATCTCGCGGCTGTTTGAAGATAGGCGTAAAAAAAAATCGGCCCCAGATATAGACATTGAGGCGCTTTATGCCCAAATAGGCAGGCTTCAGTCTCAGCTCGAATTTTTGAAAAAAAAAACCGGGGTTGACAACTCTTGAGAAACGCAGGTTGATTGAACCTGAACATCCCATGTTGTCTGTCGAGGCTCAATGTGAAGCGTTGGGCCTCCCTCGATCTAGTTATTACTATGCTCCTATAGTAGAGTCAGAAGAAACCCTTGCTCTTATGCAGAAAATAGAAGAATTGCATTATGCGCAACCCGAATATGGTTATAGAAAAATACATGCCGATTTAAGGCGTGAGGGATTTAACGTGAATGAAAAAAGGATTGAGAGGTTATGGAGAAAAATGGGGTTTTTATCTGTTCTTCCCAGAAAAAACCTCAGCAAACCCTCCGCATCACACCCGCACTATCCCTATTTATTAAATGGTTTGTGGATTGGAACTCCTAACCAGGTTTTCAGTGCCGATATAACATTTCTCCCATTGGCTAACGGTTTTGTCTATCTGATTACAGTGACCGATTGGTTTAGCAGATACGTGCTTGCTCAGGAGCTCTCGAACACTATAACTGTGGATTTTTGTCTTGCAGCACTAGAAATAGCCTTACAGAAAACGTGTCCAGAATATTTTAACACGGATCAAGGGTCTCAATTTACAAGCACCGCGTTTCTAGAATTATTGCGGCAACGAGGTATCAAGATCAGCATGGACGGCAAGGGCAGGTGCATTGACAACGTCTATCAAGAGAGAGGTTGGTGGTCTCTGAAATACGAAAAAATATATTTACATCGTTATGAAACAGTAAGAGCACTGCGTGCTGGGGTTGATGAGTATATCGAGCATTTCAATTGCAGTAGACCGCATCAGGCCTTATTGTATGCGACACCCAATGAAATTTATCATGGAATCAAACCCAAATATTCAAAAGGAGAGTACAAAGGATTCGAAGTCAAAAAAGCAAAAAAATGAAAGTTGAAAATCCAAGAACGTTTGTGTACGTATATGCCAAGCATTCCGAGGGCTTTTCAAGAAGCCTGTCCGGCTTATTTGGGAAAGGCTTGTCGGGGGACTACCGTCCCCCCTGCTCCCGCCTTCGGCGGATGGGGCCCCTACCCCATCCACCTCAGTTTGGGCATTATAAGGTCTGTTTTTCAGAATAAGAGGAGGGTCGGGGCTTCGCCCCCGCACCCCCGAAAACAGGAAAGTTCTCACTGGAGAAAAAAGAAGAAAAGAAAAAAAGAGATTGTAGGAAATATAACCTTAGAATAATATGCAGCGAATATGAGCTGCAGAATGGCTTATAGAGAAAGACTTAACACAGAGAGTTACTTATTCCCCTCGATTTTCTGTCCAACTTTTTGTCGGCAGCGCACTGAGAGACCAACTGCTGTTGCATATTGATTCTGAGCAATCAAGTAATCCGAATAGATATCGAGTAGTCTGTTCATTTTTTCTCCAAAAAATTGAACAAGACTACGAAAAAAAGACAGGCCTTGTCAAGAAATTTTTACCGATTTGCGTAAGGTGAGTTAGTAAGCGACAGTCATATGCTTTGCCATCAACCATCAATGGACAGCCATAAAAATCTGGCCCGAGCGGAGTTTTGCGTTTCACAGACGTTTTACGGCCGCCTTCCTCGCTTGTCTTGAATCTCACTTTGATGTAAATATCGGCATTCATTTATTTACCTTAATTAAAAAGAATCCTCTCTTTTTTCTAGAAAATTTCAATGCCCTAGCAGTTAATTAGCGGCTTTTCTTTCAATTGCTCAAACACAAAATCTTGGGCAATAATTTCTATTGTTTCATCGTAAAACCGAAGGACATAATGCTTGCACTTATCTAAAATTCTAGATCGTTCTTGTCCAAATTCACGTATCCAGGGGGAATCTGATATCTCAAAAAAGGCTCCATCCACAGGCAACTTAATCAGATATCCTGTTGTTGAAAATTCTTCCGCTCTTCAAAACTTGATCAAACCTGATCATATATACTATTCATGATTGGATTCTGTAAAATTTTAAATTTCCCTAAAAAATATTTCAGCGATAGTGGATAATGCTTCTATGCAAAAGTTGTCCAATGAGCAGCGTTTATATTTAGAACAGCTTGTAAAAAAAACAAGAGATGTCAACGAACGGAACCGTGTATGCGTCATTTTAGGTAGGGATGATTGCCACAGTCCAGGGGAAATAGCGGCGATTTTAAGAATTAGCGAGTCGTCCGTTTATGATTATCAAAGAGAATACGATGCCAAGCAAAAAACTATCAATGATCCACATTTGGGAAAGGCCTCCAAGTTAACCCTAGACCAAGAAGATGCGCTGAGGAGACATTTGAGTCAAATAACGTATCTCAAAATGAGCAAAATTTGTCTCTACGTTCTAGACGCATATCAAGTGAAATACACTGTGGCTGGTATGACAAATTGGTTGAAGAGGCATGGATTTGTTTATAAACATCCAATCAAAGTACCAGGAAAGCTCGATCCCGAAAAACAAGCTGCGTTCCTTAAAAAATACAATGAATTGAAAGCCGGTCTCCAAGAAGGCGAGAAAATTTTCTTTGGAGATGCTGTACACCCTGAGTATCAGAGCCAGTCTGTGGCTGGGTGGATCCTAAAAAACGAAATAAAGACATTAGGAACAACCGCTAAGCAAGAGCGATTGCATTTTATTGGTGCCATTGAATTGACTGCAATGCAAGTCGTGACGAAGGAATATAGCACTGTGGATGCTGCAAGTGCGGTCGATTTTCTCCAAACGTTAGCGGCTAATACAGATGCAAAAAAAATCCACTTAATCTTAGACAACGGCAGATCAAACAAGAATAAGGAAGTGCAAAAATATTTGGATAGCCAAACCAAAATTCAAATACACTACTTACCTCCGTATTCCCCAAATTTGAATGCTATTGAGCGTTTATGGAAAGTTATGAGAGAGTGTGTTACTTATAATACACTGTATTCAAAATTCAATGAATTTACTGAGAAAATTAGAGATTTTTTCAACACTGGCGTTATTAATTTAAAAGACATGCTGAAAAAGCGAATTAACGACAATTTCCAAACAATTGAACTCAATCCTCTCCAGACTTCAATTTTCTAGAGTATATAACCAAATTATCAACTTTTGATCGAGGGCTATCATGCCCTCGGTTTAATTTCCTGGTGCTGCAAATTGCTTTGCTGTCTTGCCCCCACGGTGTCACATGTACACCATTAGGCAAAACACACCAGGCCCATCGCTTTTGGATAAAAGCGAGGTCTGAGCCAGACACTATTGAAGGATATCCTCCTTCATTTTTTGCTGAAAGATCTCGCAAGATCTTTCTCAAGCCGTTAATTGCGGCATTCTCGTCGCGAATGTGAACGGTCTTGCACTGTGGACATTGCCATTGTCTCAATGAGACAGGGATTCCCCGCTCTTCAATCCGCAGGCAGTGGCTACAGGTCCGGGTTGTCCCTTTCTCGTCGAATTCAATAAAGGTTTTTCCCGATTTTCGAGCTACCCAGGAGAGGGTGTTTTTCCAACGTCCAATCAAGGATCGGTTATTCATCGCTCGCCGCATTGGTTTAGTAATGCCTTCGCCATTTGGTGTATAGTCTCCGATTCCAATGCAGTCGTAATTTCGGAAAAGGCGATGTGCGCTTGTAAACATAAACGTCTTGGTCTGTTCTCGGCGTTTACGCAGTGCGCTTTTTAGGGCATGATCGTATTTTCTCCATTGCCTGGAAGGAAGATGGAATTCTTTTCCTGTGGGATTGCCTTTTTCATCCAGAACATGGAATTTTTTAGATTTTTTATCACAGCGGTCTCTTTTACTTTTTAGTTCGTCCAGGCGTTTATCGTAAGTTTTGAGCCAGTGAGGAGATGCAATCTCAATGGCTGTTCCACTTGTGTCAACACCATAGGCGAGATTTTTGTGATTGGGATCGAGTGCGAGGATTTTAGAAATGGGTTTTCGGATGGGGAGTTCTTTCTGAATGGTAAAAATGGCATAGTAGGTTCCCAGTTCGGAGATAATGCGCAAATTGCGTGGGGTTTTGTCTTTGAGGAGATGTGCTTCGGGTAATTCGAGAGTGAGGAAGCGGCGCTTGCGGTCCTGGCCCATTCCAAGGGAGAGGAACAAGGCTTTGCCGTGAATCTTGAAACCTTTTTCTGGTTCATCGTAAAAAAGAGAAAACCAGTCCCGTTTCCAGGCCCGAAATTTGGGCCAACCCATCTGTTTGCCTTTCCGTTTTCCTTTTTTTGATTTTTGATGAACCCGGATTGCTTCACTAAGTCTCAAAGCGGTATTTTTTAATGGAGAAGAGTGGACGACTTTTAGAAAGGGGTGCTCTTCCTTGAGTTTTGGAAGTTCATTTCTGAGTCCTCTTTCTGTATAGAGGGTCTTTGATGCCTCCGGGTTGCCGGAATGGATAAATTCCCGCTTGAGTTCCAGGCTTTTTTCTAGCAGATGATTATAAAGCCAATTACAGATCCGCGATTGCCCATCGAGCTCAGAAATTGTTTGAGGGTCTGCTTCAATTCCCAGCTTAAGAACCAGATTCTCTTTAGACATTGGCGACCGCATTTTGAAGGTTGGCCAAAAGCTGTTTGTTCTTATGGCTTCTTGAACCATTTTGCTCAAGCAGTTGTTTTAGCCCACGTTTATTATAGTTCATCCCGGAACCGAGGTCTTTGGTTACCGAAAACACCCATCCTTTTGCAAAGCAGTAAATTTCTAACATATGGACTTGTCGTTGTAAATCTTCTTTTTGATCATGACTCGAAACTCTTGCGTAGGCAACAGTTAGACGATCAGAGGTTTTATCTCCGCAATTAAATGGCTGTAACTGAGTGAGACTATAGCGGCGTTGGCCGCCCTGTATGCGATGACAGGGAACGATTTTCTTTTGTCTTTCCCATCGGCGGAGTGTTTGTGGAGAAACTCCCAAACATTTTGCTGCTTCCTGAATGCTTAAAAACTTGTTCATTCTGATAATATATAATCAGGTTTGAATAAGTTCAATGGATTCTGTTACAAGCCCCCATTACTTTATATGCTACAATCCCCTTGCATTGCAGACTCCAGTAAGTATCATCTTCGTCTCTGTGGTACCTTATTTTAAAGCCTTTGCAATCAGATAGGCATAACAGCTCACAATCCCGTGCCCATGTTCCCGCAGCAGGAGTATCTACTTTTTCAATTTTCATATGTTCTTCTTTATAAGGGAACGGATAATTTGAACAGTTTATGAGCAATGGTTTGTGTATGTTTTTTATCCCCAGACAAACCCATATGCTCTGTTTCAATCCTCCACAAATAATCAAACACCTCACTTTCAGTTTTTTTAGACTGTATTAATTCACAAATATCTGAAATGTAAGAATCATACTCATCTTGTGCTTCGGGAATATCTTGAATACCTATCGGATCCCATTCCTTCAAAAGAATCTTTTGAATTGTTTCCATAAGCAATTGTTTAGCACGAACATTTTTACTCATTTTGGAGCTCCTGGAATAACTGTTATAACCTTCCCATTATTTGAATTAATAATAACTCGCACATTATTGACATAATCGTAATACCCAATTGTCCCAGGGCCATTTAACTAAAATGTTTTGACATTTTCGAACAGAAAAATGTTGCCAAAATTCCCTTTAAGTACCCACCACCGAAAGTTGCTGCGCGCCTTACGGAGGCGAGCCCCCTTTCTGGATCTACAACTGCAGCCATGTTCATAGCCAAACGTCGAAACAACCCCATGTTCTCCGCACTATTCCCTCTATCCGTCAATGCATAATCCTCTTCAAAAATCACATCAGCTACCCAATGGCATTTGTTTTCTATGCTCCAGTGCTGTCGGGTCCATTTAGCAAAATCTTTGGCAGATGCTCGACGACTCGAAATATATAGCCGTCTAAATACCTCATTGGCAGTAGATCCAAGTTTTTGCCTCGTGGACCTTACTTCGATGAGACAGACTAAGTTTTTCCATTTGCCCGCATTTGGCAACCAGTCCAGGTCCTCGACGACTCGTACTTCTCGAATGTCGATTCGACCATGGCCTTTATCTACTTCCTGGTGAAACGAATGGGGGACTTCCTCCCATTCGACTGCGTGAGCTTGATCAAAAAAATTCTCCATTTCAGCGCACAGCGTTGGCTGGTTGTCCTTAACAGCCAGCAGATAATCTGCCTTCGCATCAACGATTTGTTCTGCCGATTCGGCTACGGTGAAATGTGCATCTCCTGAAATAATCGCCCCCTCTACATTCACTTGCTCCAAAATGATTGGTAACGTGCTCTTTTCGACTGTTTTATTTGGGACCTTTTCCACGGCAAGACATAATCGATCCTCCGCTGCGAATAGCTCCACTACGTGTGTGACACCGCCTAGGAAATTTGCGCCTTTCATCCGTTTACCATCGATCGCCAATAGCTGATCGCGCAATGAAGCAGGAATTTTGCTGAACCATTTTTGCAAGTAGTGCTTGAGCGCACCAGGGGGTGTTTTCACTAAAAACCACCAGAGCGCTCCATGGGAAGGTGCTGAGAGCTCCTCACCTAGCAGAGAAGAAAACCACTCCTCCTGCAGAGAAACATATTCAGCGATTTCCTCAATCGTATTGCATCCACAAAAGAATCCGCAGAGAATAACAAGAGTCAAATACCAAACTGGATATAAGACACGTTTTTGATTACGTCGATAATCAGGGAAATCTGCAAACTCTCCCTTGACGGTTTCCGCGAATACACGGGCATCAAAATTCTTACTAGCTTCTAGGATTGTGGCGTCGATTGGCTTACGGCGTGACATAATAGGTCCTCCAAATTTGAGGAATTTATTATGCCATCTTAGCTGATCTGGTATCAAAAATTTTTAGTTAAATGGCCCTGCTACAACGATTTCAATTTCTATTCGATTTTCAATTTCTCGATTAAGTTCCTTAGATTTATTTGCCATTGTTCCTCATTGTGTATGGTTTTCGATGGGAGATTGTAGAAGAATGCGAGGAATACCTCCTAAGCGTCCTTGGAGATAGCTTTTTCGAATGTCTTTGTCATAGCGCACATCTTTGTATTCGCTGAAAGACAGCAAGCTGGAAACCCCTTCCGCATTTCGTTCTGCAATCCACATTTCATCTCGTCTGAGTAAATCCTGATCCATCAATAACACATTGTGAGTGGTAAATAGTAACTGAGAGCGACTATTATGAGAACATTTTGCCAGATAGCCTTCTAGAAGACGCCTGATCAACAATGTATGTAAACTCCTGTCTACTTCATCGATGACATAGACTTTTTTGGATTGAGCTGCAGATAGCTCTAAAAAAGCGGGAAGAAGATCGATAACACGTTGAGAACCATCCGATTCTTGTCTCATATCGAACTTCGTTTCTGAACCATCAGAATTTAAATGATAGGTGACCAGTTTTTTTGAGATTAACTCGCCATTCTTTCGAGTTACGACAAAACGCTCATTCCCAGGTTCGGCTAATAATCTGACAGTCGCATCTTCTGCCAATTCTTCTCTTAACTTCATCTTTATCGGTTCGGGCAGCGGTAAATTTTCAAATGGAATTTCTTCACCGCCAAGATGAGATATTCCAGTATCTAATTGGGACAACATCTTATTCATCGTTGCGTACAAAGGATGTCCTTCATCCAAAAATTGCTCAAAAAGTTCAAATCTTGAATCAGGCGCGATCAGCTCCAATGTATCTTTAAACCAGTCGTACACTGGCTTGAAGGCATCTATTTTTTGAGAAACTGAATTAGTGAGGAAGAGCTGATTATCGCGAGTGCCTTTGAAAGCAAACTGGAGCGATTGGTCACTCTTTAAAGATGAATCGAAATTAGGCTCTCCTGATACTCGATGATAAAGAGTCTTTTCGCTGTTACCAGAAATATGAACCAATTTTTCTTCTAAAATGGTTTTGCGGTTAACAGAGAAACTAAATGCATAAACCGTCTCGTCGATTAGCAGTTCAAACTCAAACTGGGCTGGCTGTTCGACCTTTTGTGCATTTCCAAGCCTAAAACTATCTACAGCAATTAGGCTGTAGGGTTGGGTCCCTTTAACGATCAGTCCTTTTGCAAAATGCAGGGCCTTAAAAAGATTGGTTTTTCCGGACGCATTCCCTCCATATACGGCCGCAACAGGCAGAACCCCGAGTTTGAGTTTGCCTATTTTAGGGATGCGCTCCCCATGTTGACGCTCACGGCTTGCTATCAGCGAGAAAGTGGCTTTGGTTTGGAAGGACATCCAATTTTCAATTGAAAATCGAATCAGCATAAGGAGACTCCTTTATGAGATATTTTCTCTCAATATAACCTTATTTTAGCATGATTTCCTAACGAAATAGCAATGGTTAAAGAGAAAAAATCTCACAAACATAAACATCCAAAGATTTAAAAAATGTCTACATATATTCGATTCTGCATGCAATATTATCATATTTAAGGACTTGTAAAAATAGGACAACCTAGAAAATAACCTAGAAAAACCTGGAAGACCCATTTTTCTAGGTATCAGTCACGACCAAACCCTGAAGAGCCCTGAAGATCGAGTCTTCGGAGTTTGCAGCTATTTGTTCTCACCAAAATACTTTAATTTTCTTGTGAGGACCTACGCTTCCGACGTAATATAAAAAATATGATAACGGGAATTATAAATAACCAGCCGCCTGTGGTTATCATAAGCAACAAGAACATGAAAAACATAATAACTGCCAATTCCAAAAAATGAATGGACTTAGAAACGATGTTTTTTATTCCTTTAGTAACTTTTTTAAATAGAGTCAAAGGAGGAGTGTTTTCAAAGGTCTTTTGAGCTTCTTGATAAGATTCTTTTGCATAGATGATTCTATCGTGCCTACTTGAATCTCTAGCATTTGGAATGTGATGATAATAAGTAATGGTATTTCCACTAGCTACAGCACTCTCCATACTTCCATCGTAATAAGGCACATCCCCAACAAAATATTTTTCTTTTCTAAAAAGCATACGCAATTTTACGCCATTCGCTGAAAAAGGATAGTCTTTTAAATAAGGTTTAAGTGTTTCACTGTTATTCAAAGCAGTGAGTAGCTTTTCGGTTGTTAATAATATAAGCGCTCTAGCTTTCTGACAATCAACGGAATAACGATAAGTGCATTTAGTACGAATTTCCGATATGTCAGAAGTCGAGCTTCCGGCTACCATCCATCCAATAGACCGAAAGAACAAGCTATGTTTCTCTTTCATCTCCTCTTTGAAAGAAGATAAAATTTTATTTAACTCGTCTTCAAATTCCTTTGGATAATGAATGATAGGATTTATGATGGTGTTTACAGCATTAAGTTTAACAGCGTCTTCAAAAGATTCCTTAACATCACTGTAAACAATATTTTCAAAGTCTGAAACATCACTAAATGGGTCTGTTGCATTATATCGAAGATGCAGCTTTTTAACATTACTTGTATCTCCCTTGGAATAATAAGAATACACGCTATCAATACTACCATCGTCATAACCCCAGTTGTGTAAATCTACGAAGCAAATATCAACCCCCAGAAAATCTGGAGTTAAAGATGATTTATTAAGATAAGACAGCATTATTGGGTCTGCATGAATTGCCTCAGAGAGTTTAAGTATTACTGCCAGCACAAGCGCTCTGGCCTCTTCAAGTGTTGCACGATGATAGGCATAAAATTCTGGTTCATCACTGGAAAAATTATGTGTAAACCCCCCTTCTATCCATTTTAGACCAAATTCCTCTTCGATTTGCTTTCCAAAAGCTCTTTGAAATTCCTTGAGGTGGTTTTTGTATTGTGTGTCAGTGAACTCTTTATAAATATCAAATTGAATTTCCTCGCAATAAGCAAGGTCAGAGCTTGCTATAAATGCAATAACAACAAAAACAACCATTCGAAAGAATTTAGCGATGTGACTGATGGCATCCATTAAAAGGTCGCTTTTTGATATTTTTTTACGATGTTTTGAGTCATTTTTAGCAAAAATCCAATAGATCATCAAGCCTTTCTGTGGACCATTTGTGGACCACTAGCATGCAAAAAAGCGCGATAAGTGGCGATAGTTCGCGATGGATGGAAAGGAGCGCTTTCCGCTATGATTCTGGGCAGTTAGCTGCTGGGAAGTGGCGCGGGTGCTGCGGACTCATAACCCGCTGGTCGCAGGTTCAAGTCCTGCTTGCCCCACATTCTTAACCAGCACATTCCATTGCACTTGCGCACAATTAACTTGAACGAATATCAAGTTCAAGTTTAAATTGTAGCCGCACGGTGCAATGGCGGTGCAACAAAGAATAATCTTAACCAGCAGCGCCATCCAACCAACTAAATCTCTCAAAACATGAGGTTGGAATCATGGCATCTATTTTCAAACGCAAAAATGAAAACGGCACCACCGTCTGGCGCGCTGTCGTCCGCATCAAAGGCTACCCTACTGTCTGCAATCACTTCGAACGCAAGCAAGAAGCCGATGACTGGGCTTCAAACGTCGAACGACAAATCAAAGCCGGTCAATTCAAATTTGACCAACACAATCAAATCCGTACCTTCGCCGAACTCACAGAACGCTACATCCAAGACGGCGCACTCGAACATCATCGCTCCTGCCGATGACACTCTCCGCCACCTCAACTATTGGAAATCACGCCTTGGCTCCTACGGCCTTGTCCACATCACCCCCGAACTGCTAGGTAAGGAACGGCAATTCCTCACCGACACTCCCACACAACAGAAGTCTTAAACGAACTGCTGCCACTACCAATCGCTACATGGCCTCGCTCTCCTCCCTTCTCACTTATGCCACCCTCCAGCTCCGCTGGATCAGCGAAAACCCCGCGCTTGCGCCTCATGAAACTCAAAGAAAACCCCGGCCGAGACCGCGTCCTTTCTGAAGACGAGATCACACGCCTTCTTACCGCTTCCCGAAGAAGCAAATCCCCTTACCTCTATTGCATCATCCTTCTTTCGCTTACTACAGGAGCCCGCCAAGGCGAAATTCTCAATCTCGAATGGAAACATATCGACTTCAACAACAAACTCGCCTACATCAAAGAAACCAAAAATGGCCGTCCCCGCAGCATCGCCCTCTGCGATCCCGTCATCGAAGAACTCCAATGCCTCTACAAAGAGACGAAATCCCCAAAAACCTCTCGTCTTTGCCAGCAAAACAGCATTCGGACGAATCGACATCAAGAAAGCTTGGCAGCAAGCCCTCCAACGAGCCAATATCACTAATTGCCGAGCCCACGACATGCGCCATACGTTCTGTACTTACGCCGCTGCAAAAGGCGCCTCCAACCTCCAACTGGCCACTGCCACAGGCCATCGCACCCTAGCGATGCTGCTCCATTACACCCACATGGATGTCCAAGTCACAAAACAATTCAGCAATCAAATCTCAGACCAAATCCTCAAAGGAGACTCTCTATGAATCCTCAAACATCACTCACCCCTCCGCAGCCCCAGGCACTCGTGACGACCGTCCCAGTTGCTTTACTTGAAGATCTGCGGCACATGATCGATCAGACCCGCAAGTCAATCGCGTCCACGGTCAATGCTGGGTTAACCTTACTGTACTGGCATGTAGGAGCTCGCATCAGCAAAGAAATCCCTAAGGATGAACGTGCCGAATACGGGAAAAAGATTGTCGCCACACTGTGGCGACAATTGACGGCAGATTATGGCAAAGGGTTCTTGGAGAAGAACTTACATCGGATGATACAGTTCGCTGAAGTCTTTCCTGACCAGCAAGTCATTTTGTCGCTGACCCACCAATTAAGTTGGTCCCATTTCAGGTTACTCATTCCGATCAAGGATGCTATCAAGCGCGATTTTTACGCCGAGATGTGCCGAATCGAACGGTGGAATGTTCGGACCTTAAGCAAAAAAATCGACTCGATGCTTTATGAAAGAACAGCACTGTCAAAACGTCCAGAACTGGTTGCTCAAGCTGAGATCGATGCCCTCCGCAAAGAAGACCAACTTTCACCTGACCTCGTCTTTCGTGATCCCTATGTGCTTGAATTTCTGAAACTCGATGATCGGTACATTGAGAAGGATCTTGAAGATGCGATCATGCGAGAGCTTGAACAGTTTTTACTAGAATTAGGAATAGGCTTTTGCTTTCTTGCTCGTCAAAAACGGATGACTATCGATGACACAGATTTTCACCTCGACCTCCTCTTTTTCCATAGAAAACTAAAACGATTGGTTGCCATCGAATTAAAGCTCGGAGATTTTAAGCCTGAACACAAAGGACAAATGGAACTATACCTTCGTTGGCTCGACAGATATGAGCGCCAGCCTGAGGAGCATCCTCCTTTGGGACTTATTCTCTGCACCGGCAAACAAAGTGAGCAGATCGAACTCCTTGAACTCGATCGAGCCGGCATCCACGTTGCCGAATATTTGACTGCCCTACCTTCCAAAGCAGTTCTCCGAGAGAAACTGAACAAAGCAATTGAGCATGCAAAGCAACGGCTAGAAACCCAGAGCGACAAGGAATGAGATGAGTTTTATGAGTACAGCAAAAGACCCGCTCACAAACGCCAAAGAGATTTTAAACGATCTTGAGACTGATCTCACGAACATCAGAGAGTTCTGGAGGCAAGTGGAAATTGATAATCCAGGGTTCGATGTTGTTTCAGAAGAAAATTGGAATCAAAAGCATGCCCGATGCTGGCTTCATGGGGCAACAGATGTAAAAGAAATCAATGAATTAGAGCGGTGGCTATTCGATAAACCCATCTCCTCGGATACTGCAAAAAGCGATGCAATAAAATGCATCGCAGCTTGGAAGAAATGGCTAGAGATCACAGACGCTTATTACGAGCCCTTTGAGGACTTTGAACTTGAAAAGCCTCGCAAAAAAGAAACTTTATTGGACTACGTCCTTAGAATGGCCAAAGCAGTAGAAGAAGAAGGAAAAGGGGCAAGACTGGAATGGCGTGCTTTCAAAAGTTTTCTTGCCTATATGCGCAACCTGTCCAATGAAGAAATCGCATTCTTAGAGCAAATCTTCCCAGAAAAAATGGATATCTGTCATGGGAGAATTACCAGAAAAATTGCACCTGAAGTCTATCCTATCCCTCAAGAAACTGCACGTGACCTTCTTGTAGAATTGGCAAAAATATGTCGTTATAGCCGCCCAAATGCTCAGCTCACCGCAGCAGAGAGCTTGGGTTTTTGTTGGCTTTGCCTTACAAGCTCTCGGTTGCGATTGCCTGTTAATTTGAAAACAATTTGGGCAACTAAAGCCACTGCGCTTCATCTTGACGGTGAATTTCCAACACTGCTAGTCCCAACACTATTTGGAGATCGAAAAATCAGGATTTCTCACCGAGTAGCTAAATTCCTTGATGCATTGTCTCGCGTACCATCTAAAAAACCAAGAGAAACGATCCTTCAACGCCCCTTCCGTAGTTTAACCAGAACCTTCGATACCGCTTTGAAAAACGTCGCTCCAAAGCCAGAATATGGCAATATTACTTACGTCACGTTACTCAGCCACCCTCATCATTTCGGCGATCATAGGACTCAGCCTAAATAATTCTTATTCAGATCGTTAAGCTATCCAATTACCACTCTTCAACAAACTGTCCACCACCGTGCCGACGAATAATCGGCACCCTTCGTTAAAATTGGGCGCAGATCAAGAAAAACCCGATTTACGGAGATTTTATGAATAATATTGAGTACTGGTCGCCGCAACAAATTGTAAAAAGCGGCAGATACCCGTTCACCATGGGGCAGATGCGCCATCTGCTTCTTTACCGCCATCGCAACGGACTTCAAGAAGCCGTGAGAAAGGTTGGCAAACGACTAGTCCTACGCATGGACTTATTCGACACCTGGATTGAAAGTCAATCTTCTAAATCCACATCAGCTTTTGCCCAGAGTTGAGAATGAAGCTTCATGAATTTTTAGGACACCTTCAGTCTAGAACGGGCAAAACTGCACAACGAACAAGCTCAGGATATTCAGCTTGCTGTCCCGCTCATGACGATTCAAATCCGAGTCTTTCGATATCAGAAGGCATTGACGGAAAAATCCTACTAAAATGCTTTGCTGGATGCTCGATCGAAGACGTATGCGCCTGCCTCAGCATTCAGGTTTCCGAACTCTTTTGCCCAGTAAACGGACAGCTTGGGTCCAAACGAACCGTTTATTCCTACCAAGATGAGAATGGCCAAGAGCTCTATCGAAAAATTCGAATCGAACCCGGCTTCGATGGAAAAGCAAAGAGCCTCTATTCTGAACGTACTATCGAAAATGGCCAAGTTATCAAGAGCTTAAAAGGATGCAGAAAAGTTCTTTATCGACTGCCCGAAGTTCTCAAAGGGATCTCCGATAAGTCACTCATCTTCCTCGTTGAAGGCGAAAAGGATGCCGATAAACTTGCGGGGTATAACCTGACCGCGACCACTTCGCCGGAATCTCTCACATGGACCGACGAATTCACTCAAATCCTGAAGAACGCCGATGTTATCATTCTCTACGACATGGATAAAACAGGCTTGGAAAGACGCAACCTGTTGTGCAAAAATCTCTATGGAAAAGTAAAACGTCTCCGTGTCGTTGATTTACCGGGACTGGAATATCAAGAATCACATGGAAAAGATATCAGCGATTGGTTGGCAGAAGGAAAGACGACAGGACAGTTGCTTGAAATCATCGACAGAACCCCCGACTATGCGCCCGCTCAACCCAAAGAAAAAATTCGAGTCGTTTCAATGGATGAATTTTTGAATATGGAACTTCCAGAACGAGAAATGATTCTTGCTCCCTTCCTTCCCACTCAAGGACTTTGTCTCCTTTATGCAAAACGAGGAGTCGGAAAAACACACGTCGCCCTTGGAATCGCTTATGCTGTCGCAACTGGCGGAAAATTTCTGAAATGGCATGCACCAAAACCCAGGAAAGTGCTGTACATAGATGGAGAAATGCCGGCGGTTGCAATGCAAGAACGATTAAGACGAATTTCAGTTACCGAGGATTTAAAATTGCCAAGCTGCGATTTTCTCCGCTTGATCACACCAGACCTTCAAGAAGGACCGATGCCAGACCTCTCAACAAGAGAAGGACGCGATTCCGTGGAACGATCTATCGAGGGCAGTGATCTGATCATCATCGATAACGTGTCCACCCTTTTCCGCAGCGGAATTGAAAACGAAGCCGAAAGTTGGCAGCCGGTACAGGATTGGGCACTAGAACTGCGGCGACGAGGCAAATCGGTTCTCTTTATCCATCATGCAGCCAAGGGCGGCCAGCAACGAGGCACAAGTAAAAAAGAGGACATTCTCGATACCGTGATCTTGCTTAGACAGCCACAAGGCTACTGCTCTGACCAAGGTTCATATTTTGAGATCGTTTTCGAAAAAACAAGGCATTTTGCAGGAGAGGCTGCCGCTTCTTTCCAAGTTCAACTTAAAGAACAGAACGATGGATTGTGGCAATGGGAAATGAGTGAAGCTCCTATCGATGCTGAAGTTTCCGCTGTAGCAGAAGCTGTTAAAGAAGGTTTGACAATTGAGAAAATTATGCAAAAAACTGGCCTGACTAAATCCCAGGTCGAAACAAGAATAAAAAAAGCTAAAAACCAAGGACTTATATGATAAACACACAAATTTCCGATTTTCCGATTTCCATAGAAAAATCAGAAATCGGAAATCAGAAGAACTCCACGCAGAAGCAATTCGATGCGAATCGCCACAATGCCAAGCTATCCACGGGTCCCAAAACAGAAGCAGGTAGAGGAGTTGTTGCTAAAAACGCCTTAAAACATGGGGTGTTTAGCAAACAAATCTTGCTCGATGGTGAATCCAAAAGAGACTTTGAAAGCCTTGAAACTGAATTCTATGACCATTTTCAACCTCAAGGATTTTTAGAAAGGCTGTTTTGGGAGCGAGCCCTAGCTGCAGCATGGAGGCTATCCAGAGTAACCCAAATGGAATCAATGCTGATCAACCATGCCGAGCAAAAGTCTTATGGTAATGGAAAAATCATCGAAGTACTGGGGGGCTTTGAAGGCGATGAACTAGCGTTACTTTCTCGCTATGAAATTACTCTGGAAAAGATCTTATTTCGATCTCTTTCGGAACTCAGAGCGTTACAAGCAGCAAGAAATTGCATGCAGTACTAAGCGCTGAAGGAAAAAATTGGCTTTGTTCCGCAAAATCCAAGATCATATTTGGGAATTCAAAAATCGCTTTACTGGGGGTTCAAGCTCGACTCTTTACCAGGGCATTCGAAAGAACCCGAAGTAAGAACCTTATCCTCGAACCTCAAGCGTCTTTCATTTAGGGTTTCGTCTTCATAGAGCCAATACAAAGGTCCTTGAACATTTGGCGAGGATTTCCATCCCCTTCTCTCAAGTAAAATGGAAGCTGCGCGACTAAGCGTAGTTATTTCGCCTTCAAATTCAATGTTTTTATCACTGACAACACGACATTCTATCGTTTTATCTCGTTCAAATTGTATTTTTGCATTCACAGGAACCCGTGCTAGAGAAAACCGAAACGGCTGTCGTCTTTCATTGAAATCATCAAGAGCCTTGCGATCATCGCTCGATAATTCATCATTGATCCGTGGAGTAACATCCTCGATGGCGACCAGCTCAATCGCACACTTCACTTGACTAGGGTCTACTCGAAAAAACTCTCTGTTTTTTCGAATTCGTTTATCGCCAAATATATCGTGCACTTTTTTTTCCACCCACGCACTCTTGTCTACTCTGGCCGCATAGTAGCACTGAAAGGGCAAAGGTATCGAAGTATTATCTAGCGCCCCCTTCCTCTGTTCTATATCGGTTGTCTTTCCGATCTTTACAATGCCCGGCATTGCCTCATTAGTTAGAACATAGACGATTTCAGCCATTCACAATTCCTTCATTATCGATATGCTTTTTTACTGCTGCCCAATATTGGCAAAAATCACATTCATCAGTTGGACTGGGGATCTTATCTGCCTCGAGACACTCCCGAATTTCCAATAGGGTTGGCTCGACCCAAGAATCATCTCCAATGTAAGGAATCACAGAAATTGAAAACTCCAGCTTCCCGGAAAGGTCTTCCTTTTGAGAGTCTCCATTGCAATAGACAAAATATCCAGTTTTTGAAACCTGGAAACCGTTTCTTCTAAGAAGCCATTGATAGATCTCCATCTGCCTCTTGTACGCCTGACGGTACTCCTCATCGAGCGTTATAGCCTTGGTCGTACTGGTAGCCTTATAATCCACCACAATCAGCTCTCCATTAGGCTTTACCCAAACATCATCGACCGAGCCGGTAATGATAAAGTTCGTAGGTCCATGATGATATTGGATGCCCTTCAGGTTCATGCGCCACTCATCGAGATCGGGATGGTCAAAAGGAACAGCATCAATTCCATGCTGCAAACATAGAGGGTGTACCTTGCCCTGTTCGCGGTATCGATTAAACTCTCTCTTCAAAAGCGCATCCACTGCATTATTGAGTGTGAATGGGTAAGACGGCGGACGGCCTGTGCCACATTTTCGATCGAGAAAGAAACAGCGTGTGCAGTCGAGAAAATTTTGGATCTTTGACCGACTTAGCTTGTACGGTTTTAGTTCATTTACATGAAACAAATTTCTAGATCGATTACTGTTATAGTCCATTTAAATTATAAATTATTATCCATAATTAATTTTAGTTGATGTAATTTAATTGCGAATTGTATATTACCGTTCGATTACAATTAAATACAAGCATCCGCGATGCAAGTTAAACGCAAAATTTCAAAAAACAGTGCCAGATCCCAACGATTTATTAACGATGATAAATTAAGTTTTGATACGGTGGCCGAACAGGGCACCGAGGATTCTTTTCTAGGCAAGAGCGAATCCGAATTGGGAAGTGCTCTTATTGGAAATGAGGCACTTATGTTTGAGCGCGCTTTTAAGAATATCGATGACGTCCTTTGGAAGGATGCAGGCTGCACGAGTGAATTGGATTATACGGAGCAGACATCGTGGATTTTATTTCTGAAATACTTAGATGCCTTAGAGCATGATAAGGCCCTTGAGGCTGAATTAAGCGGAGGAGGATATTCCTTCACCCTCGAAAAGCCCTATCGCTGGGAAAGCTGGGCAGCACCCAAAGACAATGACGGAAAGATTGACCACAAACTCGCTTTGACTGGCGATGACTTACTGGTTTTTGTTAATAAGAAGCTCTTCCCTTACCTTCACAGCTTTAAGGCCAAAGCAGATTCGAATACTATCGAATACAAAATTGGCGAAATTTTCGCAGAAATTAGAAACAAGATTGCCAGCGGCTACAACCTACGGGAAATCATCGATCAAATTGACGAGTTGCGTTTTCGTTCGCAGACTGAGAAGTACGAGCTTTCGCACCTATACGAAACAAAAATCAAGAACATGGGTAATGCCGGCCGTAATGGCGGTGAGTATTACACCCCCCGACCGCTTATCCGTGCCATTGTACAGGTGGTACAACCGAAGATCGGCGAAACAATTTATGACGGCGCAGTTGGCTCGGCAGGGTTTTTGTGTGAAGCATTTGATTACCTAAAGTCAAAAGGCAACCTCACTACTAAAGATCTCGCCATACTCCAAACCTGCACTTTCACCGGCAAAGAGAAGAAGCCTCTAGCCTACATCATCGCAATCATGAATTTGATTTTGCATGGCATCGAGGCCCCAAATATTTTGCACGTAAATACTCTTTCCGAAAACCTCGACGGCATTCAAGAAAAGGACCGCTTCGATGTAATTCTCGCCAATCCGCCATTCGGCGGCAAGGAACGCAAGGAAGTACAGCAAAACTTCCCTATTCGTACTGGAGAAACGGCCTTTCTATTCCTTCAGCACTTCATTAAGATGCTCAAAGCCGGCGGCCGGGCGGGAGTGGTTATCAAAAACACCTTCCTTTCCAACACGGATAATGCCTCAGTCAGCCTGCGTCAATTCCTATTGGAAAACTGCGACCTGCATACTGTGCTCGACTGTCCTGGGGGAACCTTCCAAGGTGCAGGCGTAAAGACCATAGTTCTGTTTTTCGAGAAAGGTATGAAAACACGGAAGGTCTGGTATTATCAACTTGACCCCGGTCGCAATCTCGGCAAGACCAATCCTCTCAACGATGCCGACCTCACTGAATTTGTCGAATTGCAGAAAACTTTTGCTGACTCGCCCAAGAGCTGGAGTGTGGATGCCAAAAATATTGATCAGATGACTTTCGATTTATCTGTGAAGAACCCGAATGGCGGCGAGGTAATAGCGCATCGCAGTCCTGCTGAGATCATGGACGAGATTACTGCGTTGGCTGCTGCAAGTGCCGCTGTGC
Source organism: uncultured Verrucomicrobiae bacterium (assembly GCA_963718565.1). Classification (GTDB taxonomy): domain Bacteria; phylum Chlamydiota; class Chlamydiia; order Chlamydiales; family Rhabdochlamydiaceae; genus CAJCIW01. The sequence continues at coordinate 174,910 of OY970364.1, read as the reverse complement.
TGGCAAATATCAGAGGACTGGTATGAAAAACGGATGGCAACGCAAACAAATCGGTGATCTGTGTGAAGTTATAGCGGGCCAATCCCCGGAAGGAAAGTTTTACAATACCGATGGCAAGGGAATACCCTTCTATCAAGGAAAAAAAGACTTTGGGGAAAAGTTCATTGAAGATCCAACGACCTGGACTACTCAAATCACCAAGATTGCACGATATGGTGATATCCTCATGTCTGTTCGTGCTCCCGTTGGACCAATCAACTTTGCTACCTATGAAGCTTGTATTGGAAGAGGGTTGGCTGCAATCCGCAGTAGAGGTGAACTAAATCGTGATTTCTTATTTTACCAACTGCTGTATTTGCAACCAGAGATCGCAGGAAAAGAAGGAGCAGTTTTTGCCTCAATCAGCAAATCAGAAATCGAGGCTCTGCCCATCGCGTTTATATCGCTCACCGAACAACAACGAATTGTCGCCATCCTCGACAAAGCGTTTGATGGTATCGCCACCGCCAAAACCAACGCCGAAAAGAACCTCCAAAACGCTCGAGCCCTTTTCGAAAGCCATCTCAACACGGTGTTTACTCAGCGGGGTGATGGGTGGTTAGAAAAGTCACTTGAACAGATTGGCACGACGCAGACAGGGTCCACACCCACAACTTCTAGAAAAGAGAACTATGGCAACTTTATTCCTTTCATAAAGCCGGGTGACTTCAATATTGACGGCTCTCTTGATTATAAGAACGATGGTCTCTCAGAGCAAGGGTTGTCGGAAGCACGCAAAGTTCCGGCTAGGTCGGTACTGATGGTCTGCATAGGCGCGACCATTGGAAAATGTGGCCATTGCGATCAAAATATAACGACGAACCAACAAATCAATTCACTGATACCATTTAACGGCATATCTTATAAATTCGTTTATTATCAGATGCTTACTGAAAATTTTCAGCGACGCGTACTCTTGAGTTCAGGCCAGGCCACCTTGCCAATTATTAACAAATCCAAATGGAGTTTCTTGACGATAGCAGTTCCACAACAACTCAAGGAACAAGAACGCATTGCTGCTGAGTGTGAGGCTCTTTGGGTTGAAACCCACCGTCTGGAAGTCGTCTATCAGCAGAAACTTGCCGCACTAGAGAAATTAAAACAGTCGCTCCTAGCCCAAGCCTTCAATGGGAACCTTTAGGCCACCCTATGAACGAAGCCGAAACCAGAGCAGAACATATCGATCCCGCATTAAAAGCGGCTGGTTGGGGCGTCGTTGAGGGCAGCAAAATTCTGCGCGAGTACTCCATTACGCCGGGCCGTGTCGAAGGTCATGGGAGACGCGGGAAACCGCTAAGCGCTGATTATGTGCTAGTTTATCGCAATCATAAGATCGCTGTCATCGAGGCTAAACCTTGGGAAGAACCATTGACGGAAGGCGTTGCCCAGGCAAAGAATTACGCGAGCAAGTTAGCCATTCGCTTTACCTATTCCACCAATGGCCAAGGCATCTATGGCATCGATATGGAGACCGGGAAGGAAGGCAAGATCGCGTGCTATCCCACACCAGACGAACTCTGGAATACGACCTTCGCCAAGGTAAATGCTTGGCGGAATCGATTCGCTGACATCCCTTTTGAGGACAAGAGTGGCTCACATTCCAGTCGCTACTATCAGGACATTGCGGTTGAACGGGTAATGGAGGCGATTGGTGAAGATCGTCAACGCATTCTCCTAACCCTTGCCACTGGCACAGGAAAGACGTTTATCGCATTTCAAATCGCTTGGAAACTGTTTTATAGCCGTTGGAACCTGACCCGAGAACCTTCGCGCCGACCACGTATCCTCTTTCTCGCTGACCGTAATATCCTAGCAAATCAAGCCTTCAACGCCTTCTCCTCTTTTCCTGAGGATGCACTTATGCGTATTGATCCGATGGATATCCGAAAGAATGGCAGGGTGCCAAAAAACGGCAGCTTATTCTTTACTATTTTCCAGACTTTTATGAGTGGTCCTCCCAAGGATGGGCAGCCATCTCCCTATTTTGGGGAGTATCCGCCCGACTTCTTCGATTTCATCATCATTGACGAGTGCCATCGCGGAGGTGCAAACGACGAGAGCAACTGGCGAGGCATTCTTGAATACTTCTCCCCAGCAGTGCAGTTAGGGCTAACCGCCACACCCAAGCGCAAGGATAACGTGGATACCTACGATTACTTCGGCGAGCCGGTTTATATCTACTCGCTCAAGGAAGGTATCAATGACGGTTTCCTCACGCCCTTCAAGGTACAGCAGATTTCCACAACCCTCGACGACTATGTCTATACACCCGATGATGACTTGGTTGATGGCGAAATTGAAGGTGGAAAGCGTTACACAGAGTCTGATTTCAATAAAATCATCGAAATCAAAGAACGCGAGAGAAAGCGAGTTGAAATTTTCATGAACCAGATCAATCAAAATGAGAAGACTCTTGTATTCTGCGCTACACAGAATCACGCATTGATGGTGCGCGATTTAATCAATCAGATTAAGACAAGCAAAGATCCCAATTACTGCCAAAGAGTAACAGCTAACGATGGAACCCTTGGAGATCAGCACCTACGCGCTTTTCAAGACAACGAGAAAACAATACCAGCTATCCTTACGACCTCGCAGAAACTCTCAACAGGAGTAGACGCCCGCAACATCCGCAATATTATTCTCATGCGTCCAGTGAATTCTATGATTGAATTTAAGCAAATCATCGGACGAGGCACACGTCTATACGACGGGAAGGATTACTTCACGATTTATGACTTTGTGAAAGCTCATCATCGTTTCCAAGACCCGGAATGGGATGGACCGCCAGTAGAAGAGCTCCCATGCTCAAAGTGTAGTTGTCGGCCTTGTGAATGCAAAAGGAGAACTCCGCAACCATGCTCGACGTGCCAACAGCGCCCCTGTGAATGTCCAAAAGAACCCTGTGCTGTTTGCGGGAACATAGATTGCGTATGCAAGAAAAAGATAAGAGCGAAAGTAAAACTCGCTGATGGCAAAGAACGTGATATCCAACACATGATGGCCACCACGTTCTGGCATCCCGATGGGACGCCGCTGTCTGCGCAGCAGTTTATGGAACAGCTTTTTGGCAAATTGCCAGAGTTTTTCAAAGATGAAAAAGAACTCCGTACTCTATGGAGCATGCCGGATACCCGGAAGAAACTCTTGCAAGGACTCGCTGAGAAAGGCTTTGGCAGTGAACAATTGTTCGAGATGCAGAAGATCATTAACGCTGAGAAGAGCGATCTGTTCGACGTATTGGCTTACGTGGCGTATGCCCTTCCCCCACTTACGCGCGAAGAACGCGCAGCAAGAGCTAAGGTCCTCATCGGTCAGGATTTCAACAGCAACCAACAAGTCTTTCTCGATTTTGTGCTTTCGCACTATGTTAACGTTGGCGTCGAGGAACTTGATCAAGAAAAATTGGCTCCCTTATTACGACTCAAATATCACAATTCCATCACCGATGCCATTACCAAGCTTAAAATGCCCGCTGATGAAATTAGCAGGGTGTTCTCAGGCTTTCAGAAATATCTATATCTAGCAATAGACCCTCGTACACTTTCCAAACGCCTATCGAACACATATTGAAATTGACTATATCGATGACGGCGAGATAATGGGTCTTTTAGAGGTTACAACATGGAGTTTTTCAGTAAGAGGTGACATCATATAATCCTCGGCAAGAAAACGAAGCATTCCTTTTAACCGCTTTTTGTCCTCAGGGAATATCATGCGACCTTCGTTATTGAGCAGTAGTTCGTACTGAAGATCTGCTGCCACCATTTTCATTTGCTCTGGGTTAAAGTCATCTAAGATTCCAGACTCAAGAATTAGGCACACTTTGGTTCTCTCCCAAGTACTGAATTTTTCAATCACCTTGTTAATATCCGAGCAATGGAAATGTGTGTGTGTAAGGAATTGCATGATTTGATCATCAGTGGCCTCTCTTAGATACTGCGTTAGGTCAAAAATCCGCCTCGCGCACCAGGAACTATGAAAGAGCAAGTCGTCACGTCGTAAAATTGCAGCCAAACTTATAGCAAGGTTTAATCCAGGTGCATCCATTTGACGATATGTATTACCAGACCATATCAGTGACCCTTTGGTTGAAATCACCCTTCTCCTATCAAAGTTCTGAAAAAGCAATTCTTTATCATCATCCGCTATCGAGAAGAAGGCCGTGATATGTCCGTATAACTCAGAATCTGGCTCGAGCGAATTCAATGAGGAAGGAGAACTTGTAATAGAGAGAAGATTGTCCAAATCATCAAACGGGCTAATCTTAAATACCTCATGCGGATCTAAATGATAACCAGGTTTGTATTCAATTTCTTCTCGTTCCCGCATAAACTCATTTCGTTGACGCCGAAACTCTGCTGTGAGGGTTTTCTGAAGGTCAAATGTAATCTGTACATGCAAGATACGATGCTGAGGAATATTTGTGAGCACAAAAAAATTGAAAAGCCGATCTTCCAAAGTGCTATTCCTTCTCTATTAGTACGTATTCAGACAAACGCACAATCCGTAGTCCATTAGGAACGCCGCGGAAAGTCCGTTTTGAAAGCAATACGCAGGTAACCCCGTTCGTTAAATTTACCTCATAGAGATGGTAACCGAGTATGCCAAGGATTGGACTGAAATACAAGCAATTTAAATTGTACAATATCGCGCCAAAAACAATTGCGATGTAAATGGAGGTTGGATAATCAGGCAAAAGTTCTGCTTTAGTCAAAAAAGGAAACGAATAAATAAACAAGAAAGAGAGAACCTCAGAATCGGCGCTTTTTATTCCCTCAACTCTCTCAGAAAACACCTCAAGTTTTGTAACTCCATACCGCGCGAAAAGAACACAGCCAAAAAAAAGCGCTAATGCCATACAAGTCATGAAGATGGTCTGGATACCTATACCGCTTTGCAAATAGGCCACAAAAGCTAGCGACAGAAAGACGGGTGCTAGGGAAGTTAAGACGAAGGCCAGTCTAATTATTCTAGAATACAATAAAATTCTCGATTAGCGCTTGAAACTTAAGAATATCATTATAAGATATATAATTGCATCACGCATCCCCTTCACACTCTTAATGTCAAATTTAAAAATTCTCATTGGCAAATTGATCAATGATACCGGTGCAGTGGCGGTGCAAAGACCGTCGATTTTGACCGGTATTATCGAGTAAAAACCAGTGGCATGATTCTTTCTAATCTCCTATAGTGGAGTCCATAGAGGTTGGATGGTGCTGGTTAGGAAAGAATTCTCGCTCCCTCATAACCCGTCGGTCCCTGGTTCAAGTCCTGCTTGCCCCATTTTCTTAAATCGTTCTCATACATACGCTTGAAGGCTGTCAGATAAAAACAATCTTGACAGCAACAAGCCGTTTTGGGTAGTGTGGACCATTCTTGGACCACTCACCCACAAAATGTAGCAAATGAGTACGAAAAATCATTCATCATCTGCAATGGCTAACCCTAACAATCAAGATGAAGGGGTTAAAGCCATGAATGGTATTGATAAAAGACCAAATAAAGACGGCACTGATAGCTATAGGGTCAGGGTTCGCATCAAAGGACATCCGCCTGTTACCAAAACGTTCACTTCCTTAACACTGGCCAAGAAGTGGAAAAGAAACACCGAAGTAGAAATCGAAGAAGGCCGCTACTTCGATAAAGTTGAAGCTCAAAAGCACACCTTGGGCGAAGCAATCGACAGATATATCAAATCTATTTTGCTAGGCAAACCAAAAGATGCCAAAAATGTTCATCGCCATTTGCTATGGTGGAAGCGTCAGCTTGGCGATTACAGTCTTGACTGCATCAAACCCAGCCTCATCGCAGAAAAGAAAGATTTGCTTCTGACAGAAGAAATCAAGGCAGGAAAAAACCGTTCTCCTACAACGGCCATTCGCTATATTTCGAGCCTGTCTCATGTTTTCACCATCATGATCAAGGAATGGGGTTGGATCACAGAAAACCCAGTGCGCAAAATCAGTAAGCCTACCCTTTCCAATGCCAGAATTCGCTTCCTTTCAGAAGAAGAAAAGGTACGTTTACTTGATGCCTGTCAAAAAAGTGGCTGTAAAGTCCTATATTTGGCTGTTCTTTTAGCCCTTTCCACAGGGATGCGCTACAGCGAAATCATGAAGCTGAAGAAAGGAGATGTGGATATTGGGCGAAATGTCATTACTTTAAAAGAAACCAAAAATGGAGATGTCCGTTCAGTCCCTTTGGTTGGCACTCCCCTTCATTTGATGAAAGAACGATTGACCACCATTCCTAATCAAGAAGCATTAATTTTCCCTTCTACAAATGATCCCAAAAAACCGATCGACATTCGCTCTGCTTGGGAAAGGGCAGTAAAACTGGCCAATATTGTCGACTTTAGATTCCATGATTTGCGGCATACGGTTGCCTCCTACCTTGCTATGAGTGGATACAGCTTACTGGATATTGGGACCTTACTTGGACACAAAGATATGCAGTCCACTAAACGCTATGCTCACTTGTCTCAAGAACATAAACAACGGATGGTCACAACCATGACTCAAAAGATTTTAGGATAAGCTATGCATAACAGGCTCAAACCAGTAGACCTTAGTCGATATTTAAAATATGAGCGGATATCTGATGGTTCATGGAAATTGGCCTAAATGCAAGCCATGTATGATTTCACCACTTAGTAGGTGTTAAGATTATGAAACATACTGGACCCACTTTCCATTTTGCTCCTGTAACATCTTCTCAGAGAGTATTTATTCATGAATGGTTGGAGCAAAAGCACATTAAAGAATGGATGCATGGAGTGGGATTGCAAAACACCTTGAATGGTCTTGAAAAATTCTTCCAAGGAGTGTCGGATACTACCTACTGGATTGGTTACGATAAAGAAATTCCCTTTGCCTTTTTGATCACTTCTCCAGAAGGAAAAAATTCGATCACTTTGGACCTGTTTATTTGCGATCTAACCTATCTAGGTAAAGGGATAGCTGTGCCAATGATCAAAGAATTCTTAAGAAGTCAGTTTTCCCATGTGAAGAAGGTTCTAATAGACCCTGAAGCCACAAATACAAGAGCTATTCATGTATACCAAAAAGTGGGTTTTAAGATCGTCGGAGAATTCATTGCAAGCTGGCATCCTGTGCCCCATTACCAAATGGAGCTACTCATGAAAGATTTGATAGGAGTCTCCAATGGCTAAAAAATTTCTTCCAAAAGTAAAAAAAGGCGAAGCCTCTACAGTCGAATACACAAAGTTTATCACTTCCTTAAAGGCTAAGATACGATCATCTCAAATCAAGGCTGTTGTTTCCGTTAATAGCGAACTGATCAAACTATATTGGGAAATCGGCAAGGAAATAGTTGAAAAGCAAGAGCAGGGCGGATGGGGTAGCAAGGTCTTGGAAAAAGCGGCCAAAGAGCTTCAAAATGAGTTTCCAGGAATAGAAGGATTTTCAAGAGCTAACATCTTCAGAATGAAGGCATTTTTTATGGCCTATGAAAAAGTCGCACAAGCTGTGCGACAATTTGAATCTTTGCCTGTTTTTGGCATTCCATGGGGACATAACATACTTCTTCTTCAAAAAATAAAAGATAGCAATGAACGTCTTTGGTACGCCTCTAAAACGATAGAGCATGGGTGGAGTCGCAGCATGCTTACCGTCTGGATCGAAAATGACTTGTATCGTAGGGAAGGCAAGGCGATTACAAACTTCAAGGCAGCATTGCCAGCTCCTCAGTCAGATTTAGCTCAACAATCCTTAAAAGACCCATATCTCTTCGACTTCCTCACATTACACAAGGAATATTTGGAAAAAGACTTAGAAGATGGGTTGGTCAAGCACATCCAAAAATTTCTGATTGAACTGGGCCAGGGCTTTTCTTTTGTTGGACAGCAATACCCAGTTAATGCAGGAGAAAAAACTCTGTATATCGACTTGTTGTTTTTCCATTTAAAATTGCGTTGTTACATAATTGTAGAGCTTAAGGGAGGAGAGTTTGATAGTCGCGATGCTGGACAAATGAGTGCCTATCTTTCAGCCGTAGACGACCAACTAAGACATGAGAGTGACCAGCCTGCTATTGGCATTATCCTATGCAGAACAAAGGACAATGTCTTTGCCGAATACGTCTTAAGAAACTTCAATCGGCCTATTGGAGTAGCCGAATTTGAAGTTAAGCTGGTTGAAAAGCTTCCCAAAGAACTCAAGTCCAGCCTACCCACTGTAGAAGAAATTGAAGCTGAATTAAGCGCAGTGCCAGCGACCAAGAAAAAGCTTACGAAAAAGAAGTCACAAAAGAAGACCAGTCGTTAAACTCATGCAATATTTTTGAGAGAGTAAAGTTTCGTAGTTATGGGCTTATCTTTTTTCGTTTACAATGCTTAGCAAAGCAACTGTCTGAACGATTTAGAACCATGTTCAGGTCGCAAATAATTTCCGTTCTTTGCATGGACAACAATCGCATGTAGGCGCCCTTCTTCAGCCATTGCAATTGCAGCATCTTTTAAAAGCCAACGTTCGCCTTTCATGCCTTGCACAAGGTATTCTGAGATCACGCGTTTTTTATTCACATGAATTCCAGTAATTTTTTCAACCTCTTTAAATTCCTCATGTCCTACTAGCCAGCCCTCATGAGTCTCCATAGCTTTAAGTAGTTTTTCATACTCTTCTTCGTTCAAAGATTTAACAGTGCGCTCCATATCAAATTTAATTTGAACACGAATAGCTCTGCGATAAATCTCTACTTCTTCGGTATCTGGAGCTTCAATCGGAACCCCAGTGTACTTTTTAGGCAATTGATTCAATGTCAATCGCTGATAAAAATCTTCCTTGAGAAGGAGGCGCATAGATTGCTTGCCTGTTTCATAATCTGGAAAAACAGGGCGCCCTCTAGCTTTTCCTATACAACCAGTTTTTTTAGCATGCACACCACTGCCCCAAGCTAGATTTCCTGGATTGTTGTTTCTCCAGGCAATCGACCCAGTCTTCCCATTCTTATCGTGATAACGAATAGTCATGTTGCCATCGGTATCGTAATAAATTACAGAAATTCCAGGAGGTTTCCCTTCCTCAGCTCTCACAAATTTCTTTTTATTCATGGAAAAGCACCTCAGCGATTTCGACTACAAATGGAGTATGACAATGTGCAGGTTGTGCGCTGATCACTGCATCAATCACCACTGATTTATTTGTATACAACTCAATATTATTCGATTTTCCTGTGAAAGATGAATCCAAAGTAACCCAATTGGCATTGGGTTCATCCGCTTTCAATTCCGAATCAATGAATTTACCCAAGTAATGACTAGTGGTTACTTGTGATTGAGCTTCAACAAGCCGCAACAAAGAAGCTTCATCCACTTCTAAGATTGTTCTTGGCTCCGCCCAATCCCCACTTTCCACACTAAGAAAATGAGGAGGACCAGGAAAAACCATTTGCTTAACGATTCCTTTAAGTACTACGTGTTTGTAGTAGTCTGGATTGTGAGTTGCTCTTATGTGATCTTGTTCGGTAGGTTCAGCAAAAAGGATTTGACTGCTTAAGACTAATACACCAAGAAAAATTTTCATACAGTTACTTTAAGACATTTCTCTTTGTCAATTGGACTAACTGTATACCATTTAGCTTTTTGACTTTCAAAGCTATTATGCTAATGGACCAAACCTGGACCATTCGGCCACAAAAGATGGCAAGTCATGACGAATGATTCACATAGATAAAAATCCCTTACATCACTATTCTGGTTGCCGTTAGCTATTGCTAATGATTGTGATTAATGGGGTTTGCACGGACTCATAACCCGCTGGTCGCTGGTTCAAGTCCAGGTTGCCCAATATTTTCTAACCAATTGAAAATTAGCGTGTTAAGACAACTTAAGCTAATCTCCTAAAAAGAGCATATGTGTTTTTTAGGAGAAAATCGAGTTGCATGAAAACCTCCTAAATGTTACAAATAACTATATTAGGAGATTATGATGGGTCTTTTTCTTGGAAGGAAGCAGGAGCTTAGCCGCTTATCGCGCTTGAAAAGATTAAAAAAAGCCTCTTTGGTCGTGATCAAAGGCAGAAGAAGAGTAGGAAAAAGCACGCTGGTTCAGGAGTTTGCCAAGAACAAGCGACTGATCTCTTTATCTGGGCTGCCCCCAGCTCCTGGCATCACCCAACAAAAACAAAGAGACGAGTTCGGAGATCAGCTTTGCCTCGAACTCAGATTGCCCCGTGTAAGCTTCTCTACCTGGTCAGATGCGTTCAGATTTCTCGGGGCTCAGATTGGAAATGAAGAAATTATCGTCCTACTGGATGAAATTTCCTGGATGGGAGGACTCGATCCAAGTTTTTTGGGTTCTTTGAAAACATGGTGGGATCAGGAAGGCAGCAAGAAACAATCTCTGGTTCTTATCCTCTGCGGTTCTATCTCGATATGGATTGAAAAAAACATCTTGCGCAACACAGGATTTGTAGGAAGAATCTCATTGGTGATCCATTTGAAACCATTATCGATCCAAGATTCAGTCTCCTTTCTGAAAAAGAAAGGATTTTCTGGATCCATCTATGAGCTATTGAAGATTTTATCTGTAACAGGAGGGATCCCCTGGTATTTGGATTTGATCGATCCAAAAGAAAGCGCAGATCAAAATATTTACGAACTGTGCTTCGAACCGGCAAGTCAACTTGTTAATGAATTCCAAACAATTTTTCATGATCTATTTGAACGTAAGGGAGAATTATACCGTAAAATTTTGCAAGCTTTAATCGATGGGATGAAGACACAGCAAGAGATACGAAATCTTACCAAATTAGATGGGGGCGGCACCCTTAGCGATCATATGAAAAATTTGGTCGCCTCCGGGTTTGTCTCGGAACACTACCAATGGTCCTTCAAAAAGGGTGCTGTTGGAAAACAAAAACTTTATCGGCTTAGCGATTGTTTCTTGCGCTTTCAATTGAAATATGTGGAACCCTATCGAGATCTCATCGAGCAAGGCTCGTATAAAAAAGCGGCTGCCGGCAAACTTCCGGGATGGGATTCAATCATGGGCTTCCAGCTTGAAAGTCTTCTCCTTACAAATCGAGAATTTCTATTCCAGGCATTAGGGTTGGATCCTTCCACTATCATTTGCGATAACCCTTTTGTTCAAACTCCAACCGCAAGAAAAAAAGGCTGTCAAATTGATTATCTAATTCAGACAAAACTGAACGTTTTAATTATTTGTGAGTTTAAGTTTAGCAAAAACGAATTGAGTTCATCGATTCTCAACGAACTTAAGGAAAAATCCGAGACACTTGCTATTCCCAAAGGATTCGGCAAAGCCCTTGCTCTTTTCCATATTGGAGGAGTGTCCGCGAAAGTAGAAGAGAGTCCCCTCCTCTATCGAGTGATTGATCTTAGAGACCTGCTTTAAAAATGATCTTCATTGCGAACATGCTTCATCAGTAATTGATATTTCAGAGCAAAATGATTCAAAAAAGTTTGAGTTCGGAGAAATTCCAACTTGCAATAAGCGATGATTGATGCAAAAATATGGTTCTTTTGAGAGCGCAGAACCTTAGTCGGCGATTTCTCAAGGCTAGCGTTCTGCTTGATCGATTTGTGATATTCTTCTATGCGCCACCGTTTTTGGTAGATTTCGTAGATTCGGTCAGCACCACTTTCTAAGTCATTTGTAACAAGGTATAGAGTGCCTGTAGAGCCGTCTTCGTTTTTGAAGATCTTTGTAATGAGTGCTACAGAAAAAGACATGTCTTTTAGCCAGACTATTCTTTTTTCTCCATCCTTGAGTGGTAATGCATTTAGATTTTGGTACTGACCATTTTTTCTGTCCTCTTCAGAAAGAGCGACCAATCGATTAGCTTTGATCCCAATTACAAACTTCTTTTTCATATCATAATGAATAAACTCCATATTTTTTTCGCTCCGAACCAATTATCAGACAATATATAGTCAAATTTAACCTTATTGGTTACAGCTTGGGCAATCATAGATCGAAACATTTGATTTTTACTGACTGAAGACTGTCTTTTTACTTTTTTGCTGGCGACATCACAAAAAAGCACGTCTTTATAAATAGGCTCATAAGCAATGGGTAAGGCAATATCTCCGTAGCGAGCAAGACATGATAAAAGGTTGACCCCCTTCACACATCTTCCCTTGGCATGCGAGTAATGCCAACAAATAATCTCATTTTCGTCCGTGTAGGTCTTCTCTTCAATCGTGTCATCAAAAATAAGCACTCCTCCTACATCTTGTTCAATAACGATTGAATTGGAGGATTTGGATAAAGGTTTTCTAATTCCAAACGACGTTCAATTTGATCGGCAATCTGAGCTTTGATAGACTCTTCAACTTTCTTTCTCAAACGCAGTCTTTTTCTAAATTTGATTTCTCCTAGCTCGATAGTCTCTGGGCGAAAAAAAAATTCTACGGAGACCTCCAAAGCTTTAGCCAGTTTTAAAAGGATATCTGAAGAAGGGGTTAATGAGCCTTTTTCATATTTGCTTATTGCCATATGGCTCAAACCAACAAGTTCTGTATCCATTAAGCGCAACAGTGTGTAGCCAATTCCAGCTAATCCCTGCATGAAACCAGGATTAAATACTCCACGGGGCAAATGATGGAATAAGTTAAAGTCCTGTTGGCCATTTGTTTTATCAAGCAGGATCCCTAGGGCTCTTAGGGCGACTTGAAATAGCTCTGGTCGATTGAGACTTCGAGACGCCGATATCAAAAATTCCAATTTCCCACACAGTCCACAACAAAGATGATCAACCGAAGGAAAAAGATTTTTAAGTGTTGTTACGAGCGCAACTTCTATCTCCTCATCGATGGGCTGGAAACCATATTGGTTTTGAACGGGAAAGGCTTGTTCAAACTTGATCTTGATTTTCATTTCTGTTTCTGTTCAAATCGTTTTTACGTTTTAAAAAATTTTAGATATGCGGGCCATTACACGCGTCATCGGTTTTATGTTGTTCTTTTCCTCCGTATCCCAGGCCCGGTCGGAGCCATGGGTTCTTATCAAACCATCTATGGCCTCTTCAGGATCAAGCAAATCCCCTACCGTTTCTACTCCTGAGCATGTTCATACTGGGCATATTTATCTAGGCGTAGAGGTTGGGGCCAGCTGGGCAAAGTTAGGGAAAAGAAAGCCAAAGATCTCCTATGAAAGCGGCGTTAAAATCACTGACGCCTACCCTCTCAAAACCAAACGCCCAGTTTCCGTAACGGCGAGTGTGAATGGCGGCTATGAGTTTGCGGGGGCAAAGTGGAAACCCGCTATTGCGTTGGGTGTCGGAGGGTATTTCAGCCCAAATTACCATTTCAAAGGCAGGGTGATTGAGACTCCTCAGGGCGATCCTAGCAGCACGCTTTACAATTACAAGTATAAAAGCAACAACGCGCGCGCGATTGCCGAAATTAAATTCACTTGGCTGCTTCGCTACATTTCCCCATTTATCGACGTTGGCGTAGGCGCTGCCTGGAACAGAGCGGAAGATTATAAGGAAACAGCTGTCGACAGTTCCGGTTACCCTCCTGTGGGCCCCTTTCATTCCCATACGAACAACAGCTTCGCCTGCCAGGCAGGCTTAGGCCTAAGCGCCGCTTTCAATTTGGGAAAAAGACCGAGTTTTCAACGGGAACGGATTTCGGTGGGGTATCATTATGTGTACTCGGGCAAGACATCGTTCGGCAAGCGAGGTTCCGCTTATCCCCATCACCTCGATACCGGTTCATTGAGTTCGGATGATCTATATTTCTGTTACATCCATCTGTTTTAAGGAGAAAGGAGAATCGTGTGAAAAGAAAATTCTTGGGGATCCTTCTCTTGCTTTTTCCGCTCAAAATATTTGCGCATCTCATTTCTATCACTGCAACGACGCCGTTTCCGTCGACGGTTACGGAATATTCGATTTCGAGCGCCACTTATACCGTAACGAATATTTCATCGGGGGCCATTGTCATTCCCGTCAATCAAAGCCAATTTCCAACAGGTGTGTCCGTCTTATCGAGCACCCTTGGCAATTCGCTAGGGCCTGGAGAGTCCGCTACGGTTACATTGCAATTGCAGCCCACTTCGGCTCAAAATATCTCGACAGCGCTCAAGGTGTGGGCTAAACCGACGCTGGATGCGGTGCAGGTTCCGATCCATGTGACTGTCACGCCTGTGCCCACCTATGATGTGATCGTCATTGGGGCGGGCATTTCGGGATTAGAGGCCGCATCCGTGTTGCAAGCAAATAATAAGAATGTCTTAATACTGGAGGCTCGAAATAGAACAGGTGGCAGAATCCAAACGACGACGATGGATGGCGCATATACCGATTTAGGCGCCACTTGGCTGCACGACGTCGACAATAATGTGCTGGCCACAATCGCACAGGATATGGGCATTCCATTGATACCCACACCCGTCATACCCCCCAATGGAATTGGGATATATAATAACGGTACAGCAGTTGATCCTAGTACGATTACTGATCTTTTTAATTTTTACCCACTATTAAGCACAGCGTTACTATCTCGAACATTTGCCTATTGCGGTAGTTTTCAAGATGCAGTTAATTGTTTTGTCAACACCGTCATACCCCCAAACCCCGATAATATTTATATAGCCTATGCTTATAATATCTTGTACAGTAGTTGGTATGCCGGTAATACTTATGACGTTTCTTCCCTTGTCGGCCCCAGCTATCTGAATCTAGGACACGATGCAATCCCTTCAATTGGATACACAAACTTTCTCGATTTACTTTTCGACATTGACTCAATAAACATCAATCTAAATTCTGTTGTAAATAAGATTAATTATACAAATGACAATATATTGATTAACACAACTGACGGTAGAGCATTTAGTGCAAATTATGTAGTAGTCACCGTGCCAATCGGGGTATTACAGGCGAATACGATCCAATTCATCCCAAGCCTGCCGGCACCCCAGCGGACGGCAATACAAAATCTAGGGAATGGCTTGCTAGATAAAGTATACCTTCAATTCCCTAGCGCTTTTTGGGCTGCGAATCAAACAATTACCCTTCCCTATACTGCCAATTCATTAGACAATTATTATATGATATTTAATTTTGGCGAATTTGTGAATAAGCCAATTTTACTCGTTTTTACTATTGGAGATTTTGCTTGGGACGAAGAACAATTGTCGGATGCTGAAATTGTAAATAATGTAATGACCCAATTGCGTTTAATTTATCCATCAGCTCCCGATCCCTTACAGATCCAAATCACAAGATGGGGGCAAGACCCCTATTCCCTCGGCAGTTATTCCTACCCTTCGCTGAATACTAGTTTTAACGATATTGTGAATTTGACATTACCAATAGATAATAGGTTGTTTTTCGCCGGAGAGGCTATTAATCAACTCAAAGACGGCACCGCAGATGCCGCTTATACATCCGGGTTTAATGCAGCATCGGCCATTTTACAAATCATGAATTAGGAAACCATATTTAAGAACTTGTAAGGCCTAGCAAAACCCTCTATACTTTCCTTGAAAATTATTGGCCATTAAATGGAAGAGAAACTCCAGCTTACCCAAAAATCACCCTCCTGTACCAAAATCGCCCTATTCCGGTCCCTTTTCCGAGGCCGCGAAGATCTATATCCTCGGCGATTTGAAAGTAAAAAGACAGGGAAATCAGGCTATTCACCTGCATGTGGCAATGAATGGGTACGAGGAATTTGCGAAAAGCCAAAAATCAAATGCTCTGAATGCAGACATCGCAGATTCCTACCCGTGATTGATGACGTGGTGAAATGGCATCTTTCCGGCCAAGATGATTTTGGGAAAGACTTTGTCATGGGCCTTTATCCAATGTTATTGAATGAAACCTGTTTCTTCCTGGCGGCTGATTTTGATAAGTCCAGCTGGGAAGAGGACGCGCGTGCCTTTCTCAAAACCTGTCATCAGCTGAATTTACCCGCAGCACTGGAACGTTCTCGCTCTGGCAAGGGCGCTCACGTCTGGCTATTTTTTACGACCGCAATCCCAGCAATACTCGCACGAAAACTAGGATGTCACATCCTCACTGAAACGATGGAGCATCGGCCAGATGTCGGGCTGGATTCTTATGATCGATTCTTTCCAAATCAGGATACGCTGCCTCAAGGTGGATTTGGGAATCTCATCGCACTCCCTTTGCAAAAAAAGGCCCGAGATCTTGGAAATAGCGTATTTGTGAATGAGGATTTAATTGCCTATGAGGATCAATGGGCATTCCTGTCAGGATTACGAAAGATTTCTCGTCAGGAAGCCGAAACGATTGTCTCCCTTGCTGAAAGGAAGGGCCGCATCGTTGGAATGCATCTCACGGTGAGCGAGGAGGACGACATTACTCCATGGAATAGGCCATTTACTCACAACAAAACAGTTCCTGCCAATATTGACCTGCCAGAAAGTTTGGAAATCGCTGTTGGAAATGAGATCTATGTGCCCAAAAATGGACTATCTCCGTGGTTAAGAAATCGGTTAATGCGCCTTGCAGCATTTCCAAACCCCGAATTTTACAAAGCTCAAGCAATGAGACTTCCAACTCATGAAAAACCAAGAATGATTTCATGTGTTGCAGATCACTCTGATCATATAGGATTGCCACGAGGTTGCCTTGAAGATATTTGTCTCCTACTCTCTGACCTAAAAATCAGGCTGGTTATTCGAGATGAGCTGCAAGCAGGGACTTCTCTTACAGCAAAATTCCTGGGCGAATTACGTCCTGAGCAGAAGGCTGCTGCAGCAGCAATGGTTAAAACAAACTTTGGCGTTCTGTCAGCCACGACTGCATTTGGCAAAACCGTTATTGGCGCATGGCTCATCTCGAAACGGAAGGTAAATACGCTGATCCTTGTGCATCGAACGCAATTGCAAGAGCAATGGATAGAAAGACTCTCCTCATTCCTTGAACTGCCGAAAAATGCCATAGGTCGTATTGGTGGAGGGAAGAGAAAGCCTACAGGACTGATTGATGTAGCTGTGATTCAAAGCCTTGCGCGCAAGGGAGTCGTTGATGATATTGTCTCTCAATATGGCCATTTAATTGTCGATGAATGCCATCACTTGCCAGCTTTTAGTTTTGAGCAAGTGGCCCGCCAATCTAAGCCCAAATTTATTACAGGACTCACAGCCACTCTGACACGAAAAGATGGCCATCATCCAATCATTCTCATGAGATGCGGCCCCGTGCGCTACCGAGTAGACGCCAAGGCTGCAGCCGAGTTACGCCCGTTTGAGCATACCGTATTTGTTAGGCCAACCGCATTTTCTCCTATCAAGCCGGCAAACGAAGATACTCGCCTTCAATTTAATGATTTATACGATGAGCTCATCCGAGATGAAGATCGCAACCAGCTAATTTGTAATGAAGTCATTTATGCAGTTCAAAGCGGTAGGTCGCCGCTAGTGCTGACGGAACGAAATGAACATCTCGACGGCTTGCTCGAGCGACTTTCTCCCCATATTCAACATCTGGTAGTGCTTCGCGGTGGGATGAGTTCAAAGGAAATTGCCCAAGTGACTAGCCGTTTAGCTGCTATTCCTGCAAATGAGCCTAGAGTGCTGCTTGCAACTGGCAAGTTTGTCGGTGAGGGTTTTGATAATGCACGCCTGGACACTTTATTTCTTACCATGCCCATTTCATGGAAAGGAACTATCGCTCAGTACGTTGGTAGACTGCATCGTCTATATACGCATAAAAAAGAAGCACAGGTGTATGACTATGCTGATCTTGGAGTACCGATTTTAGAGAGAATGTAAAGTGGTTCCTTTTGTCTAGACCAAAAATCGAGAAATCTAAGCTAATCTCCTCTGTTGTTTAATCTAACTCCCAGGGCCCTATACAAAAGCCCACGGGTTTGCAAAGGGCAGTCAGCCCTTTGCTGGGGTTCAAGGGGCAAAGCCCCTTTCTTTTTCTTATGTCCCATAATACACCTCTGCTGGGGTTCGATAATCGAGACCCTGATGGGGTCGCTTGTTGTTGTAAAACTCAAAGTACTTTTTCAGCCCCGATCGAACCTCTTTCATGCTCTCGTATCCTTTCGGGTAAATTTCTTCATACTTCACGCTTCTCCACAGCCTCTCAATAAACACGTTATCAAGAGCTCGACCCTTCCCGTCCATACTGATTTTAATCCCATTCTCTTCAAGTTTCCCGGTGAATTGACTACTCGTAAACTGCACACCTTGATCAGTATTAAATATCTCAGGTCTTTTTTGCCAAAGACTCCTTTGCAATGCCTCCATGCAAAATTCTGTATCAAGCAGATTTGAGAGCTCCCACTCAATCACGTACCGACTATACCAGTCTATGATTGCAAACAGATATCCGAATCCTTTTGTTAATGGAATGTAAGTGATGTCAGCTGCCCAAGCTTGATCGGAACGATCAACAATTAGGCCCCTCAGTAAATACGGGAACTTTTTATGCTGTTTATTCCCAGCGCTCAGGTTCGGCTTTGGATAGATCGCCTCTATCCCCATCACCTGCATCGCTGTTCGCACTTTTTTCTGTCCCACGACAAATCCTAGTTTTCTCATTGCCACTGTCATTCGACGCCTCCCATAATAGGGGGTTTCGAGGTACTGTTTGTCGATTGCGCACATGAGTCGCAAGTCTTCTTCACCAGGCTGCTGTGGCTCGTAGTACAATCCAGATCGACATACTCCGAGGAGCTTACACTGTGCTCTTTGGGAAAATTTGATATCGTGAGGTTCAATGAGTGCCCGTTTTTCATTCAGGTCAAAGCCCCCAATTTTTTTTTAAGCCACTCGTTCTCCATCTTGAGTCTTCCAATCTGTTCGAACAGTTCGGCCTTTTCTTTGCCCTCTGCTGTATCCCTAGACCTCCTGGTCTTTACAAAAATCTGAGGTCCTGCCTCAATAAATTGTTTTTTCCATTCCGACAGAACTACGGGATGTACCCCCAACTCGCCAGCGAGTTGGGTTGCTGTCTTCTCACCCTTGAGCACTTCTAGTACTACTTTGAGCTTGAACTCCGGTGAATATTGTTTTTTTGTTTTGGCCATTTTGGCCTCCTCGCATTGGGAGGATATTAGCTTAGACAGTGGTCTAAATTTTGGGGACCATTATATCTGCTTGTTCAAGTCTCTTCGATTCTCCCTTCAGAAGCAGAAGGAGCGAATCGCGCTCGAAGCGCAACTGAAAGCTTCCTATTCCGTCGTCTTGAAACACTACCTCAGACGGCTGGACGATTCCAGCTGAATACAGAACTCGATATTCCATTCGACGGTTGGGGCCGAATGGAGGTGGATTTGCTCTGCTCTGAAGCACATCTTGCAATTGAACTCGATGGAGCCCAACATCTCGGCAATGCTGAAGCGTATCGTCGAGACCGGCGGAAAGATGCTTTATTACAAGAGAACGGCTACACAGTTCTGCGCTTTCTAGCTGAAGATGTAGGTAAACGCCTTGATGAGGTCTTGGATTCTATTCTTCGTGCTCTAAGCAGACACCAAGAGAATAAGACAACCAACAGCCTCCATTTGCGATAGATTAAAATTGATCTTCTCTTTAAAATGTTTCCATTGCAAGAGACCGGCGATGACTCAATTCAAAAATTTTCTGTCATGATGCTATTGAATAATCCAAAGGTGAGGAAAAGAGGTTGTAATGGATCAAGAAGAAGAAATTGAACAAAATCCTTCAAACGAACAGATGAATGCACTTTTTGACCTCTTGGAAAGGCTGCCTCCTCCCTCATTAAGTCGTAATGATCCCTGCTTATGTGGCAGTGGGTTAAAATACAAAAAATGTTGCTTAGCGAAAAACAAAAACCTTGCTCCTTCAGCAGTTCGATTAGAACCTTTTGAGATTAAAACAGACGCCTTAACTCCAGCAGAATCTAAAAACAATTTTCCAGCTGTTTCACCAGAGGATGAGGAGTTGATGGCGACTCTTTATCATAATCTATATGAATACCCCGATACAATTGATTCAGAAAATTGTGAATATTTTCAAAAACTAAATGCTCTGCGCGCCAAATACCCAGATAATCCAGTGATCCTTAATTACATAGCAAATGGGTACGACCATTTAGGGCAACAAGATCAAGTAGAAAAACTCATCGCTAAGACATATGAAAAATTTCCCGATTATCTATTCGCCCAAACAGCACAAGCAAATATCTACATTAGAGATGGCTTCCCTGAAAAAGCTCTTGAAATTTTCAAAGGGGCCTATACGTTGAGACAATTGTACCCGCATCGAACTGTCTTTCATATTTCAGAAGTCAGGGCTTTTGAATACTTTATGGTTAGATATTTTTGCGAGACGGGGAATGTTGAACAAGCAGACCGCCATCTTCAGATCATGCAGAAAGTTCTTGAAGAAGATGACGCATTATTGCGAAATGCACAGAAGGTACTTAAAAAATCGAAAGCGCTTTATAACTTCAAGGCGGTCATGTCACGTTTGCTTAGCTTAGCAAAGAAAGAAAAGTAAAAGATGCGTATGTATATTGAAAAAGCTATTCTCGTTATAATCCTTTCATTCTTCTGAATGGAGCTGGGTATGAGCGAATACCAATATTATGAGTTTCAAGCTGTTGATCACTGAGGGATATGCTAATTATAGCTCCCAATGTAAACAAACTCGTCTTTGTAATCGATATAGATAATATGATTTTCTAAAAAGTCCATTCCCAGCATACCATCGATTTCTTTTAATTCAGGAGTAATATCATATAAGAATAAAATCATAGTTCCAAAGTCTTTATTTCCAACGGAAAATTTTTGAGTTGTAAAAACCGAGAATCCACGTGCATCTTTCGTACAGTTTTGGTCTTGTAAACAGCAGGTGCGAATTAAAGTGATTGTCGACCCCGTATCCAAACCTAATCTCAAAATTCCTATATCGGTTTCGAAATTGATAATAATTCCTTTCGATCCCCCTTCAAATGGAACTTTGGCCATATTATCTAAAACAAAGCCTATTTTCTGAAGCCGGCGTTTACTATTACATGCGATCATTTGTGAATTTTTTAAATCTAATAAAAAATTCGTCTGCTCAAGCAAAGGCCTTCCCAAGCAACCAACATGTTTGCATGTAGAATTTGGCACACCGCTGATGTCTTTCCAAATTGTAGTGCCAGTTCTGAAAGCATCATTCTCTTGACGAGCAATAATCTCGGTTAAAACTAAACTTTCAATTTTAATACATGGAATAGAGTAAGAAGGTTCTTCATAGAAATTGCCTTTAACGTCTTGCCACTTTGCCAAGCCAAAAGATTTTTTATCATTAATTGCTTCCAACACACTCTTCTTTAAAGAAAGTGGAAATTTAGACCCCAAATCAAATTGTAACGGATATGTTTTTCCCTCAATCGAAGCATTTAACATGGGAATTCCAGAAGAAGTAAACGTCACTGGGATACAAACAAGTTGAGGTTGCCTCCAAAAAATGCAAAGAAAAGCAGCCGGAATGAGTGCACATCCCGCTATTAGATAAAACTTGCTTTTCACTCTCTTCAAAATTCCCATGAAATATCTACCCCAGCATGACCCGAAGTATCTCCACCTTTATCTTGGCTAGCGCCGCCATGAACGTCCACTGAAAAATCCCCATAATCCGTCTCTTTAGTGCCACTTACACTTACGTCCAGTTGACTATTGCCCTCCGTATCCCTATCATAAGAGACATCTGCCCTGCCGCACAGCATTATCTCATTTCCACCCCGATATCTGCCTCTTAAATTTTTTGAAACTAATTCTGCCAAAGAATGATTTGTTTCTTCCTGGATTCTGGCAAACAAACCCGTCCAGCCGTGCATTAAAAAAGCTGCTGTTGCGATCTTATATTCCTGACCAACCTTCTCTCTTGGAAAAGCTGGCAAAGATTGAAGAAGAAGTGCTCGGCCATTGCTTCTATTGTCCGACCGAAAATAGCTGCTTATCAAAGCTTTATCCTGCTCAGAATTGCCCAAATCTCCGCAAACAAAGAAAGGTATTTCCTCTGTTTCGATGATTTCCAAAAAATCTCCCTGCATCACTTGGATCAATTTTTCCAATTGTTCGATACATCCTTCCTCGAGATATCCTTGATGCAATGCAACAGAATAGATATGGCCAAGATAATTTTCACTTCCTTTAATTACAAAATCTAAAAGTTCATTTTCTGTGCTAGACTGGAGAGATCGAATTTTCACATTTTCTAATACATATTTGCTCGCAACGAAAATGCTGCCATTAATCCATGGGCTCGAGCTGGAGAATTCTTTGCCGCAAACATTGGCAGCGACATAGATATGAGCATAATCATTCTTCAAAGAATCAAAAAGTGATGAGCTATCTTCAACACTTATTTCTCGCAGGCATAAAATATCAGCATTGGAATCTAGAATTTGTTCGGTCAATGCGATGATTTGATCTTTGCTGATGTCCCCGATAGCAAGATCCATGATTGTAAACTCATTTTGAATGCTATTTTTCTCTTCTGCGCGCCCATTAAGATACAGGAGATATTGTTGTCCTTTTTGTTCGCAGTTATCTAAGAAACAACGAGCAATGTGTTTTTGGAAAACATTTGACGATTCTTCGCTTAAAATCAATAGGGCATTGCGTTTTAGAGCCAGATAAAATTCAGGACTGCATTGCATTTCTGCTGAGAATGCAGCACCTATGCCTTGATTTGTAATTCCATCAGCATTTGCGGAAATTTCCTCGATAAGCCTTTGCCAAAGCCCTAAAGTATTTTCAAAAGTCATGTGCTCTTCAGGTGTGGAAAGAATTCGCGAAGCCACTTGGGCGACCTTTTTTGCAGTTTTGAGTTGCTGTGTTTGCACATCTTCTGTAATCGATACGTGGGAAAATTCATCGGAAATAGCAGCGAAAGATGAGTTCAATAGACATTGAGAAAATATCAGCGATCCAAACAAACCTTTAAGGAACACATTCATAGCACCCTCCAAATATTTATCGAAAAGCTACCAATAAAACAAAAAATTTAACAAGTTAAAATTTCATTTCCACAGAAAAAAAAATGATAACTCCAATCAAAACTGAAGCCAGAGAAAATCCCGCAAAACGGTTTGCAGACGCATTCATCCTCTCTGAGGAAAATAATTTCAAATCTTATTTCTCTAGAGAATTATGGAACTAGATCTATAAACACCACTTTGTTGGAATAGTGGAAGAAGGATGCGGGACTCGGATTGCCGTTTTTAAAGAATAAGCATCAGCTTCCAAAGACACATCAATCATGGGGGCATTGCGTATGTTAAAAGTAACGGGAACACGTTCGAGATATCTGCAAGGAGGAGCGATATAGGCAATTTTATGAGTATAATCGAGATATATCGGATGCTCTTTGAGGTAATCCATACCAATAAATCCATCGATCTCATGAAGTTCTTTTGGCAATTCAAAGGAATGGAAAGTCACATATCGATGTATCTCAAAAGGCAACCGTATCCAATTCTGGTCAGCGATTTTCCTGGACTGCAGTTTGGAAAAAGATCAAGCAACAATTTTTCTGTAAAATCTGAAATCTTCTTCACTTAGGTCAATTTCTTACTATAAAAACGGCCTCTCGCGTCAGAGACGCTTCGGCTTTTTACTTTGCTTTTGAGGAAAAATTTTTCGAATCTGACACTTTTTTATGCCAGATAATTCACCCCTAAACAAAAAGTGTTCCATCGGTGTTAGCGTTGTTTTCCTCAATATTTTATTCTAACGTCAAATACCTCTTTCCGCTTATCCATTCATCGTGTATCTCAGATACCACGGCAGTGACCAATCTTTCACAAGACGCTTCATTGGGAAATAATCTTGCTACTCTTGTTCGCCGCTTAATCTCTCCATTAAGCCTTTCAACAATATTAACAGTCCTTATCTGTTTCCAGTGCCTTCTTGGCCGATGATAAAATGTCATTGCCTCAATTGCATTGATTTCAAACCAATTGCAAAATTTGGGCGCTCTTTTTTCATATCTTTGCACTGTTTCCTTAACTCGTTTTTCAGCCTCTTGTTGATTCAAGGCTTGATAAACATCTCGTACCGCTTGTGCAATTTCTCCTCGCATTGCCGTGTTTGGGACATAGCTTTGAGCGTTTTGAGCAAGATGAAAAAGACAGCGCTGCCAAGGAACCGATGGAAGCACTGCCCTTAGTGCAGCTTTTAGCCCAGAGTGATCATCGCTAATCACCATTTCTACTCCTCTTAATCCTCGAGAGAGTAAGTCTTCCAGGAATGTCCTCCAATGCACTTCGGCCTCAGATAAACTGCATGAAATGCCAAGCACTTCTCGAAATCCATCTTTGTTCACTCCAACAGCTTTTAGTACTGCAATGTCTCTGACGTGTCCATCGTGTCTCACCTTTTGATAATCGGCATCGAGATAAAGATAAACGATGTGACCTAAATTTCTCCTGCGGAATTTTTCAAGCTCCTCATCGAGAATCATTGCAACCCGAGAAACTTGGGTTGAACTCAAATCAAAGCCGCACAGCTCTTTTGCAATTGGAGCTATTCGCCGCGTTGAAACACCCTGAACATACATTTCTGCAATTGCCAATTTTAATGCCCTTTCTGATCGCTCTCCCTTCTCTAAGCACTGTGGGTAGAATGCAATCTCTCGAGTTTGTGGAACCTGGAGTTCTAATTTTCCAAAACGAGTCTGTACCGTTTTATCTTTAAAACCATTAGCATAACCTTTTCTAGCCTCTGTCCGCTCATATGGACCAGCTTGAAGAACCTGCTCTCGTTCGGTCTTCATTAATTCATTGAAGAGCCTGCTCAAGAGTTCGCTGAGGCCGTGTAAGCCTTGTTGTCCGAGTTCTTCCACTAATGCGTTGATTACAGGGGCATATGTGCTGTTTGAGATCATAACCTCTCCTTTTGTTTGTTTGTCTAAACTTAAGAGAATGTGATCTCAAACTTTTTTTTCAATTATCAAAACACTTTCTTGAAAAATTGAATTTACAGAAACAATGTTACACTACCTGGAAAAACTATCGCATGCGATAATACGATCATGAGCAAAGTCCAACAGGAGATTAAATTCCCCTCCTAGGAACTTTCCCAAAGAATCATAATCTTCCTTACCTGATTGGATGTACCATATTGAAACAGCTCTTCTTAATTTTGACGGCGCTATCTTGGCTATTTCTCACGATTCGACTTTTATCGAAAAAATTGCCACTTAAGAATGGTCACTGAAAGATGTTTCCTGAACAACCCACGATAAGTAACTGGGATTTCCCTGCATAATATCAACTTGTAAAATCTCAGGAACTTCATAGCTGCAATGCTCTCGAATATAGTCCTGGACCACATCAAAATGCTTGAGGGAGGTCTTGAGGATAACCTTGACCTCTTGACTCTCTTCAATTTTCCCTTCCCACCGATAGATTGACTCAACTTCGGGGAAAACAGATGCACAAGCGATGAGTCGTTGATTCAGTAATCCATGAATAATCTTTTTTGCTTCCAGTTTATTCCGACACGTCCAGAAAACATAGATCAACTTTGTTTGATGGGTCATAGCAAACTCCTCCTTAATTGCTCTATGCCTTGCCGACATTAAATTTATCCCACAGAAATTTTTTAAACCAGGCTGGCATTTGGTCTGTCTTCATCATAACAGGCTCGACCTGACTTTGACAGGTCTTCTAGTCTCCGCAACTCGTTTTAATCTCCCCCAGGAAATCACCCCGTTGTGTATAGTTAATTATTAATATATAATAATGTCGGAATTATATGTCTTTTAAGAATCACCATTAAGACAGATACTTGCACTTATTTATAAAACGTTCTGCATGAACTCTTCTTCCAGGGTACGTCCTTAAAAACTCATGGCAAAAGTTGAAGACCATTTTGATCCATGCCAAACTTACCACTTATCGATCTTGATTGGGCACGGATCGAAATGGTCTTCAACTTTTGCCAGAGTCTTCAAGGAAGTTAATGTACGTGCTACCAGTCAAGGTGTGGCCGGAGAGGCTGTTTGATAACGCTCATGAACAAATTGTGCTAAATCGATCGGATCCCCTCGATTTTCTGTCCAACTTTTTGTCGGCAGCGCAACCACCGACTCAAATACTCCCAAAAGCTCACGCCAAGTCTGGCGCATGTCTGCTTGAGCGTCAATAGGCCGTCTCGAAATTGTCTGCCCTCTACGCTTTTGGTAGTGCCAGAGATATTTCTTCGTTTAGCCACACCTCGGATATCTTGCTCACTGTCATTATTGTGCAGGGGAAGGCCGGGATGATCAAGCGCTTTTAGCATTTCTTCGCGGTATTTGGAAAATGAAGCAATGACTTCATTAATCCCTGGGCTTGTGCTTTTCATTGCAACCAGTTGGTCATATAGTTCATGCACCTCTGCCTTACCAACATGCTTCCAAGCTGATAAAACCAACCAATCCCGCTTCAATGCATTGCTGTCGCAGCTGTTTGCCTTCAACCCTTAAGCTATTCAGCAGTTGGTTAAGCCCCTTCTTTTTTCGGTACTTTTTCCCCATATGTTCTTCAAGCCGGTTGAGCCAATCATCCTTAACGCCACATTGGAAGAGATGCCATATGAATGCTTCATTGATCGCATAACCCTCTTTACCTTGGAGTAAAATTCTCAGGAAGTTTTTCCGTGATTTGCTGGAGGCTGTTGTGTAATAAGCAAAATACTCACCTCCTATATGCGTGCAATATACATTTTTGTGTTGATGCACGCACTATACTACCATCGGGAGATTGCCAGACCTCGAGCTTATAGGTTATGTCCTTAGGCACAGTCTCTAGTTCTTGAACGACATAGGTCTGGTAGCCCTTAAAGCGAGATCCTTTTGGGATTCCTGTGGCTACAATGCGCACTTCCTGTTGTACTTTCTGTGGAACCAGAGCAGTCTAAATATAGGGCGCTCTGTTATCAAGCGAAAGTTTTATTAATGGGTCTGGGCGTTT
Source organism: uncultured Verrucomicrobiae bacterium (assembly GCA_963718565.1). Classification (GTDB taxonomy): domain Bacteria; phylum Chlamydiota; class Chlamydiia; order Chlamydiales; family Rhabdochlamydiaceae; genus CAJCIW01. The sequence continues at coordinate 147,977 of OY970364.1, read as the reverse complement.
TGTTTTGACTTTACAAGCCGCTCAATTCATACCTCCTCGGAGACCTGTAGCAAGCACTGAATGTCATTTGGATCCATGCCTGATTGAGATCGATAAATGCAAAGCCTGGCATGGATCCAAATGACATTCAGTGCTTGCCATAGGTTTTTGAGGACGTACCTTCCAGGCCAAGACCTATACTGGGCGCAGTATAATTCTCAACATTACATTTTATTAAATAATATTTGCCATGTAACTGCATATTTTATTTACTAATTTCAGCTTTTTAGTTGTTATATAATTCAATTATGCTTGTTTTTATTTCATCGTTTTTCTACTATTTGTCAACTTTTTCTAAAATTAGAGGTTAAAAATGACAACAAATGTTCTCCATCGTTCTCAGTCGGCTGCAAGCGATGTGTTCCAGACTCACTTATTGCCCTGCTACAGCCAGGAACACGTTCAATCTCAAGGAGGAATGGGATTAAGCTGCTATAGTAAAGTTTACAACTTGATCGATGGAATAGATAGCAGTTTGAAGGGCATTTCTTCGGCGATTTCTGAAGCAGCAAACAACACTGTGGGTCGGATCATGAGACCTTTGCTTGATTTCGTTTATCCAGTCAATCCTATCAATGGCAATCGCCACTTTTTAGGTATTTCTCGCCGTATCGAGAAGATGCTAGGAGATTGGGTGTTTTATCCCCTAGCTACTGGTAATCTGAGAGAGACTCAAGAGCTTTTGCCGGGAACCTATGAGCGTATCGCAGATAAAGTGGAATCGGTGTTCTCACGTCTTAAGGACACAAATCAAGATCTTCTTAATCCACCAGATGAAACGACAAAATTCGATTATCGCGTAAAAACAGTACTTTCCTCAAAGATAAATGCTTTTGCTGTTCCTGCAGGAGGCATGGTAGTATTTACTCAGCTCGTTAAAGAGATTGATGCTGCGATCAAATCCAATGCAATCACAGAAACTACAGTTGAATTTGCCGATGGATCGAAAGTAAGAGTTGATTTATCCCAAGTAACTTTAGAAGACGTTTTGGCAGCGTTGATGGGACATGAGATGACGCATGTCGCATCGCGACATTCCATCGTAGCCATCTTTGGCAACCTTATCCGCTCAATTGTACTGGGCATTGGGCGACTAGCCTTGATCACTTATTTGAAACATACCGACAAAGAGTATGAAGCTCTTAGCAAAAAACCGGCCTCCGAATTACAACAGCATGAAATAGATGCTTTGGCGAACAAGGAGCAACTTTATTCCAAGTTAAATGATGTCTTTGAATGGGCGGAAGAAAAAGCTAAAGAACTTGTAGGTCTTTTCAACTCGCGTAAAAATGAATATGAAGCTGATGTTACAGGGACTTACTTCGCGCACAGAGCTCAATTTAATCCTCTCGGAGCGATCTATCTTCAAGAGATTTTAAACCAAAACAAAAGTGGAATTATGGACTGGATGCATAAGAATTTGGAACTCCTTTACACCCACCCTTACGGCGAGAATCGTAAACGCGCGATCTTTGCCGCAATTACCGAGACTGCTCCTGAGTCGTTAAAAGGCCGGGTGACTTGGAATATTGCTAACAATGGTTATGACTTTGAGCGCTCAAGTCCAGCAGTAAAGTTTGCCTACCTTCAGTCGCAGAAAGAATAGTAAAATGATTACAGACTAAAGTCTTCATGTGATCTTTTTGCAAGATCTATAAACACCACTTTGTTGGAATAATCGATAAAAATAGGATATTCGCACAAAAAATCCATACCAATACATCCATCAAAATCAAACTGAGCACTGATACCAATAGGCATGCTGTCAAATAGTTTGCTCTTTGATCCTAGATAATAGAGTTCCGAGGCTCCTCCCAATGCGTAAACCGATCTATCGACTGCGGTTGTATTTAACCCCAGCTAGGCTGAACTAAATCCGCGATAAACAAAAGAAGAAACATATATGGAGTACATTTGACCGCGAGCATATGAGAGGTATGAATGGTATGATTTCGGCGGTGGGCCTCATCATCAGCATTTTGATATTGGATCACATAAAAGATGGAGCATTCAACTCGAACCCTATTTTCTGAAGCTTGATTTTTCAGAAGTTCAAAACGTTTACGGCACGCGGTTATTATTTGACTTTTGCTTCTGAGTCTTACCAAGATTCAAAAAGACCACTGGATGACCACCAACCGCCTAAAAGCAGCAACACATCACCAAAGATCGCAATAGACTGAAATGAGCTAAGTCACTTAAACTCTTTTTGTTAGTTAACGATTCAAAAACGCAAAAACAAAAACGGCACTGCCGTCTGGCTTGCTTGTCAATGGCCTGATCTGTGAGCTCCGTCAGATGATTGATCAGACTCGAGAGCTCGCAAGTGACAACTTTACAATTGTTCATCCTGCTATCATGGAAGCAATCTCAGAAGCAAACAAAGGATACGTCTCTTCCTATTTAAATCGGGCTTGACCACAACATTTACCTTATGAAGCCAAATTTATATACGAGCCCAACTCCGACGGAGTGGTTATAGAAATGACAGCCTCCCTGATGGAATTTGTATTCCAAAGTAATCTCTGTATTGCGGAAGATCGGATAGGCTAACCCAGCCATCGCTTGCCAAGAAAAATGGTTCCACTTTTGGTTAAAAACAATACGAGAATTTGAGGAATGCATTTGTTGGAAATCATAGCCTATGCCAGCTCCAATAAAAGGTTGGATATTCCAAAATGCGCACCCCCACGAAGATAAAGGCAAATCCCATAATAGGTTGGCCATATACGAGGAAGTTTGGAAATGTCCATGCTTGGAAGAACCTTCTGTAAAGAAATGGATTTTTCTTATAGCATTTCTTCTAAAAGCATATTCAGCTTCCAAACGCAAGCCATAACACGCCAACAATAACCCAACGAACCGGCAAAAATATACCCTGTCTGATATGTGGATTTGTTTCCTTCGATTGTAGTGTTTTGCAAGAAATTAGCACCGCCAAAAATCTTAGCATAGAAATTCGTCCTATCAACACAGCAGCTTGTCTTCAGCACACCGTTCTTGAGCTTGTGCATCAGCTGCCATGAAAAATAAGAGTGACATTAAAAGTAGCAGAATATTTTTTTTCATGTTGATGATCTCATTGTTATTTTTCATTTGCTCAAGACACGTTTCAGAATTTCGCTACTCCGTAATCCGATCATCATAGCTGATGCTGCCGTATTGATATCGGGAATCACTGGACAGATGGAGTCGTCCGCTACAAAAACGTTCTTTGTGCCATAAACACGTGTGTTGCCATCTACCACACCTCCGGCGTTCAGAGGAGCCATTTTACAGTGCGATGTAAAGTGGTGTACATCCAGTGAAAGATTGCTGTTATTTTTCACGTACTGCCTCAACCGCTGCGTCGTTATAACCTGAAAGGATGACTGCGATTGATCGGGTCTCCTAGAATGGGTTGATAGTAAGGCGGGTCAATGATGGCTAGTTGCTCTAGCAGATCGCGAATATAGACCTGGACGGCACTCTTCATATTCTCCAGGTCTACAGGATTTTGGTAAAAGCCGTCGTCCGCTGCGGCTATCTGAAATGAGTTGTCACTTTGGATGTGTGACACTACCCTCACTCACTGGGTTCAAAAGCTCAAATCCAATGGCTACTAGCGGAGGTGTCTGTGTGGTAGCCGGTATGTATTCGAACAAAATCTGTAGCATTCGTGGGTCGCTTGCACTACCGCCCACTACTGGCAAGTAGACATTATTGATAGTAAATGCATACGGTGCTCCAGGTGGTATACCACTTAGCTGCGGGATCTGCTAGCAACGTAATGAAGATGAGCGGATGGTTTTGGAGATGTTTTCCTACGTTCTCATTGATGAAAACGGGCTTGATCCCTGCATTCTTTAGCGCTTGCGACGGACCTATGCCCGAAAGCTGTAGCAACTTGCTACTGTTGATGCCACTCGCCAAAACAACGGCTTTCCGAGCTCGTGCTTCGAAGAGTTGACCATCCTGTATATATTTTACTTTTTTGGCACGCCCATGTTTGTCAAATATTATTTTCACAGCTACCGAATCGAAGAGCATAAACAGTTTGTGTCCATTAACTCCTTGACCTTCTGGCGTCATCACCGTGCTATTTAAATATGCTGTCGCGCTACTCACTCGTTTGGTACCTGTAGGATCAATAAACCACTGAGCACGAGGGTCTATGCAATTCTCCACACTCGGATCATTATAGTCCACCACAGTTGGAATTCCAGGAAACGCTGCCTGTGACGCGGGCAATAGTACGTCCGATGTTATCTGCGACACCGTAGGTGTCTGTAGCACATTGACAGGACCGTTGTCTCCTCGTGCCCCTGGTGTGATTGTCAATCCTTGGTAGTTCTCAAGAGCATTGAAGGTTGCCAGAATATTGTCCAGACTCCAATTGCTGCTGCCAGAAACTCCTTCCCAACGCGAGTACACGGCGTTCGAGCCACGACCATAGTATAATCCGTTAATCGATGAGCCACCACCCAACACCATTCCTGTTGTCCAATCACTTGTTCGTCCATTGAGCCCTGGCATGGGTACGGTTTGATTCCATCCTGGCCAAAAATACTTGTACTTTCCTGTCCCAGCCAATAGGAATGCTGGGAGACCCACAGCCTCTATTGCTGGATCATTTGTTAAATTTAGCCCCCCCTCTATTCCTAATACTGAAAAGTGACCATTCTCTGATAGCTCGCTCATCAATACGCAACCTGCCGCTCCACCACCTATTACTATGATATCTGCCTCTAGTTCGTTTCCCGACATTTTGCATCGATAAGGAGAAGATTGATCGCCAAAAAGGTTGACTGTAGCAGTTACTAAAGCGAGGGTAATAAATTTGATTTTCATAGTTGATTCCTCCGCGATTCACTAGTAACCTGAGTTTTGGGTTCCTTTCATAGTACCTTGCCGTATCTTTCGGACACTTCTTGCAAATTTTGGCGCGTCCATAGGTGCCTCCAACTATTGAACGCGCCAAAATTTGCAAAAATTGCCTCGAAGCCTACGACAATCTACTATAAAATGAACCCAAAACTCAGGTTAGCAATAACAAAATTGTTGTGATTAAAGGATTGTGCCAGAATTCAGCAATTCTTGTTAAAAATAATTTCGTAATGTTGATGATTTGAAGACTGGGAGGATTGATTGGGCAAAGCCGCAGCCAGTCCAAATTCACAAAACCTGACGGAGCGCGGTATATATCTTCGCCGCTGTCAACCGAACCCGCTGTGCAGATTCTGTCAATGTCATGAGTTTTTTCGATTTCTTCTTTGTTTAGGGATGGGCTGGACAGTCTCTTGCTTAGATGATGAGGTCTCAGCCATTTCGATGCCAAATAGGGAGGAAAGATCGCTTTCTTCCAAGCCATCTGCGCTAGGTTTGGAAAGAGCAATGATCCCATTTGCGCTAGCCTGCACGATCAGCTCAAGGTGATCGACATGGCGCAACTTAAAAAGCCATTCGGGTTGCAGATCCAGACAGGCGCCGATGCCATAAAGGACCGCTGCGGTGTGTTTGCACATGCCTACTCCGTCAGGACAGCTGCATTCCATCGAAATCTCGTTTGGATGGGGAAAGAGGCCATTATTCGGATCGATGATCATTGCCATGACGGCGTCCGAAAATTTTCCCTGCAAAAGCTCGATCAGAGAATCGATTTTTCCAGAGCATGCCTTGACCAGGCTTTTCCATTTCAAAGGATTCATTTCCTCAATTTCAATATCGACTTCATAGAGATAAGAACCCATCACTTTCGCGTGGATCTTCCCCTTGGAAACCTGGAGGTCGATCACGGCACCGTTGCGGACATAGGTCCTCCCTCGCGGCAAGCGGTTTTCATAGTCACTGTAATTTTCCAGATTGTCGCACCAGGCTCTTCCCCAAAAAGTATGGGCGATCTGGCGTCCCTTGACAATGATGGGATTTAAAGCCTTGCCTTTCTTTTGAGCTGCTTTTAAATGCTTGGCAGCTCGTGCTTTTCTTTCAGCGACCGATATATATTGCCCCCAGTACCCCATGTTATCCTTCCCCCATTGCGCGTTTGATGTCGAGAGAGACCATTTGCAACACCTGTTCATTCGATAATTCGGTGAGCGAAATCTCCCCCTCCCCATCGAGTAATTCTTTTGATAAATTTTTCTTCGACTCGATCAATGCGTCGATTTTTTCTTCAACTGTGCCGCAGCAGATAAATTGATGCACCAGCACAGGGCGCTTCTGTCCAATCCTATAAGCGCGATCAGTGGCCTGGTTTTCAACAGCCGGGTTCCACCAACGATCGAAATGGATGACGTGGGATGCCTTGGTGAGATTCAGCCCTGTTCCTCCTGCCTTGAGAGAAAGGAGAAAGAAAGGCGGCCCAAGCTCTTGTTGAAAACGTTCGACCAAAGACCCCCGTTTCGACACGGCGATATCTCCATGAAGCACCAAACCTTCTCTCCCGAATAAACCTGTTAAAAACGAGAAAAGAGGATTGATGATTTCCTTAAACTGCGTAAAGACCAGAACTTTTTCCTGTTTTTCTGCGATCTCTTCACAAATCTCCCGCAAGCGGACCCACTTTCCGCTTCCCTCTTCATCAAACTCCCCAAACCCGAGCCACTGGGCAGGGTGATTGCAAATTTGCTTAAGGCGCATCAGGGAAGACAGGACGATTCCCCGCCTCTGCATCCCTTCGGTAGTCTCCAAGTTTTTAGCCAGCTCTTCAATTGCATGAGCATATAAACGGATTTGTTCAGCGCTTAAATGGCAGTATGTTTTCATTTCAGTTTTAGCTGGCAAGTCGGAGATGATGCTTTTATCGGTTTTCAGTCGTCTGAGGACATAAGGCTGAGTCAGTTTGCGTAAAGCAGCAATAAACTGAGACCGCTCTATCCCGTCTTTGCCTCCCTGTTTGGCGTACATGCCAAATGTCTTGGCCGATCCCAATAAGCCCGGAGAAATAAAATCAAATAGCGACCATAAATCGCCAAGCCGGTTCTCGACCGGTGTTCCAGTGAGCGCTAGGCGCGCATCTGCAATCAGTTCCTTTATGGCAAGCGTCTGTTTTGCATTCGGGTTTTTGATGGCCTGAGCTTCATCCAAAATGACGAGATCCCATTTCGCTTCCTTTAGCCATTGAGTCCGATAGACAAAGCCATATGTGGTGATCACCAGGTCGATCCCCTCTAATCCGGCATCGCACTGAGGCGCTGAGCTGTGTGCGACAAAGAGGTTTAACGCTGGAGTAAAACGGGTCGATTCGGCCTGCCAATTGCCCAATAAAGAAGCAGGGACAATGAGCAAATGGGGCTTTCCTGAAAGGCGAGTTTCTTTGATCGCTAACAGGAGCGAAAGGACTTGAACGGTTTTTCCAAGCCCCATGTCATCTGCAAGGCATCCGCCCAACCGCAACTGGTAAAGCGTCCAGAGCCACTGAACCCCTTTTTGCTGATAGGAGCGAAGAGTTCCCCGAAGGCCTTTTTTTAATGCCTCTTCCACTGCCTTTTCCTGGCAGCTTTGCGGATCTCTCAACTTCTCCAAAACAGTCTTCAACCAACCTCCTGATGTGACCTGAAACCAATCAGGAGAAGATTCTGTTTGTTTGCTGTCGATCACAGATGATGGTTCAATCCCAGCCAAAAGGCGCAAACCTTCAGCCATTGTCAGTCCATCGCGGGAAGCCTTTTTCAGCTGGTCCCAATGGGAAAGGAGTGCATTGAGTTTATCCCGGTCAATTTCCACCCATTGTTCTTTGATCTTGACAAGCCTGCCCTCTCCTTGCTGCAAGCTAAGCCATTCCTCTCGGGTCAGATGTTCGCCATTGGCATGGGCCAGCCGAACATCGAATTCGAGCAGGCTGCTCAACCCCAGCATAGAATCGGGACGCCCTCCCAAATGGACCTCGGCCTTCAATCTCGGAGGCCTTTGAGGATTCCACCAGTTCGGCACACGGACGACAACGCCGCTTGCCTCTAGAGAAGGGATATCCTGCAAAAAGCGGTGCGCCTCATGAGCCGTCCATGCGGCGGCCTCAAAAATCGCCCCTGTTTCGACAAGAGTTTTAATAAATGGACTTAAGGCTGCTGCTTTTTGTACAGGAATGAGGAGAGAAAGAAGGGCAGATGATGTTTTTTCCGCTGCGGATTCCTGCAATGCCCGTTTCAAAGGCAAATGCTGAGGAAGCGCCCCGTGGACATTAAGCGTTGTAAATGTAGCCAAAAATGCAAAAGGCTTCTTTTCGTTATTTTTATTTTCTGCCAGATGAAAACAGACGCGGCCCACTTGATTCCAGTGGGGGCCAAACTGACCTAAATACTCCTGTAAAGACCTTGGAAATGAGCGCAGCTCCACATCCAGGACCGTTTCCATCTGCCGCCAAATTGCAACCAGTATTTCTTTCGAGAGATATTCTGCTCCCCTCATGAAAGGGGCTCGATCGATGAGCGCAGCAAGTTCGTCGCCCTTCGGCTCATCGACAATGATTTTCCCCTGATTTTCAGTGCTCTGAAGCCTGCAGAGGCGCATGATAAACTGGCGTGAAAACGCCTGCCAGAAGAAAAAGCTGGGAGGCAGCGAAGGTCCTAAATCGCGAAGACCCAGATGTAAAAGGGCCCACGCCGCATCTTGAGTGAAAAGCTCATGGATTTTGACGTACTCAGCTTGTGTCAGGCGCTCGCTTGGCTCTCTGTCCTGGTTGAAATAGACTTGGCCTTCTGGCGAAAGACTTAATTCAGCGGGAACAGCTTGTTCTGATTGTCCGACAGACACGAGATCCTTCCCCAAAAATGATGGGCCATTATACTGTCGTGAAAAATTTTGCGACAGAAAAAAACGAACAGCTAAGGCCAATAGTGATTCACGATCGTCGTTATTATGCGACCTGGATAATCCTTGGATTATGCAAGGGATTGCTGTGGCCTTGGTGGACGTTAGTAATCCCTTCAAAACAAAGGCCATTTGTTCCCATTGCCGTATAGTTTTCCTCTGTCGTATGCCCGATATGGGGATTATTGACGTATTCACCTACATGATAACCTAAAGTCACATCTGGGTCGGAAGCGTTAATGAGCGAAACCTTATGATTCGGAGGGCTGTTTTTCTTCAAATTGACAGCTAACTGCACCACATCCTGCCTGGTGTCGTAAAGATTGACGATTTTGCGTAGGTTTTCAATGGCCCCTGGATCCTGGCAAGTGCGTATGTACTCATTTAAAAGCCTTTGAAACTCTTCGCCTTTGGCTCCTGTAAAAACAGCGCTTTGAGTGGATTGGTGGCATGGGTTCACAAAAATGCGGCTAAGAGAGCTTCCACGAAGTGCAACAGCTTCTAAGAAGCTGCGCCAATAGACATCAGGATCTCCTCCCCATACTCCCATTCCGATGGCGGGAACAACTAAATCTCCTGATCCTGCAGAGGCAAGGACTGTGGTAAACATCTCTTTGATGATTTTTGCATTACTATCAAGATCCGATGGTGATGCTGAAGGTCTAATTCCACAGGCGTTAATCAGATTAATCGCATCATTTTCTCCCACGCCTCTCTCTTTTATTTTCATATCCGCATCGACAAATGTGCGGTAATTCTCGGTCTTTACAACAAGAGCTCCAACTTGATAGAAAGTTCTCTCTTTTAGCCAATGAAACTGCTCAAGGGAACTAAAGCCGTAGTGTTGCGCATGCATTTCGACCTGTTGTAAAAAACGTTGGACATTGGGGGATGGTGCATCTTTCAGCTTAGTCACGGGGAGCGTGACAATCCCATCTAGTTGCATCGCTAATTTTAAGCCACGGTAAAAGAGTAGAGGAAGTTCAGGTGCTGTGAAAATCTTTTGGCTTTCGAGTGTTTGTTGAATCTCCCCAAGGGAAATTTGATACGTCTTATCGCCATAAATGTCAGTAAAGTTACAACAAAACGTTGAGCCATTAGGCAATCTCACATCTCCTGCAAATCCTCTGGCTGTGACATTCACAACACGATTAGGATTTTGAGAAGCGATATAATTGCGGACAGTTGCCTGGTCTTGCTCAAAAGCAAATAATCTTCTACTTCTAGGAAGAGTTGTCGTGATTCCTGATCCCTCGAATAATTTGGAAAAGAAAAAGTTAGCAGGCCTTAAGTTTCCAGATCCAAGCACCGCCCCTTGATAGGGAGATTCCGGAGCTAATTGAATCGCATAGTTTTTAAAAGCAGGAGTTTTTTGTAAAATTTCGAGAACTTTTGGATCTAAACCTTTTAGTGTGTCGTTGATCTCCCTGCCGCTCAATGTCCCAAAAATTGCAAATGGGATAAGCCATAGACCTAAGGTAGCAACAGTTAATAAAGCAAGCGTTGCGACAGCTGCTACCTTCATCAGAGTCGTATCACACTGCATCGGTCGAAAAAGAAATTGATAAATATTTTCTTTAACTTGAGCTGGACAAAGATAAGTATTTTGAGCGTTTATTGCTGTTGACATGTTTTAAGCTCCTCTGCTTTTGGGAAAGCAGTATGCCATCATCTTAAGTAACAATCTATACCGATAAAAACTGATTAATCTTTCCCTCTTTAAGCAAAGGCTTTCCGGCCTGTGCGTCATAGTTTTCAGCAAACAATCCCTCTTCCAAAAAATAGACGATATCTAGGAGTTTAGAAGCCAGATTCATAGCGTGGCTGGCAATAATCACTCCTGTCCCGGCTTTCAGAAGATTGCGAATCACCTGCGTGAATAGTTCTGTGTTTTCCGGGTCTAGCGCCGATGTCGGTTCATCAAATAGTAAAAAGGAAGGGTTGAGCACAAGAGCTCTTGCAATAGCAGCTCTTTGCTGCTGCCCTCCGGAAAGCTGGCTCGGCATAGATAGAGCCAGTTTTTCTATATCGAGCAGATGTAAGATCTCCATTACTTGGGCGCGCGCCTCTTTTTTTTTGGTTCCAAAAAGAACCCTTAAAGCATTCGCACAATTATCCAAAATGTTCCTATGAGGAAATAACGAGAAAGATTGCGAAATAAAACCGATGATTTGACAGCGTTGTTTAGGCGACAACTGGCTTATGGGCTGCCCCTGATAAGATATTTCCCCTTGATATTGTGTCTCTAATTGGGCAATGCATCGCAATAATGTTGTTTTTCCAGATCCGCTTTTGCCAAGTAGCAAAGTCACTCTATTTTTAGGGATATTTAGAGATAGCCCCTTGAGAATTTCTTTTCGGGTTTTTGTGCAAGACAGATTCTTAATTTTTAACATGGATGAGCCTCCGTTCAAGCACTCGCGCGACTAGATTTAATAAAGCAGACATGCAGATATAGAAAAAAGCCACTGTCAAATAGATGGCAACCGGTTGCATCTCTCTGGAAACGATATTCATTCCCATTCGGGTCAGTTCTAACATCCCAATCGAGGACACAATCGACGTGCTTTTTAAGAGAGAGTCTAGCTCATTGTTCAACATAGGAAGAATATTACGTCCTATTTGAGGCAGGATAATGTGCCGGAGACTCTGGAACGTATTCAACCCCAGAGCGAAGGCGCCTTCCCATTGAGCCTGTGGTATCGCATTGAGGCCACCACGCACCATTTGAGCCACGTAGCCTGAGGAACAGAGTCCTAATGCAATGACAGAGGCTGGAAAGGGTTCGAGATTGAACCCTAAAAGATCTGGCAAAACAAAATAGACCAATAGGAGTTGAACAAAAAAAGGAACGGCTCGCAGAACAAAGGTCAAAAACTCTATCGTCTGAGAAAGAAACGGGATCCTCAACTTATTACAAGAAGCTATTCCAAACAACAATCCCAACGCCAAGCTAAGCGATGCTGAAGAGACTAAAATTTGTACAGTCATTACCACTCCTTTTAATAGAAGAGGTAGAGACCGCGATAAAAGCGAAATATAGGTATTGTCATCCATAAATCTACGAGTCCATGTTCCATTTTTTCTCTAAAGCTTGAATTGTCCCTTCTCTTGTAAGCTCTTCTATAGCTTTTTTGACCTGAGCCACAAGTGCCTGATTATCCTTATTGATGCAAATTCCGTTCCCTAAAGACTGCTGGTGAGAGGGCAATGAAAAGTAGAGAGCCTTTAGCTCTGGATTCTGCTGCACTGCGAAAGAAACCAACGAATTATCGATGGCGATAGCAAGGGATTTTCCGAACTTGACTTCCATGATCGCATCAGTGATTTTATCGACATTTTTAAGAGTTAATCCTGGATAAGCTTTCATGACCTGTTCTTGATAAGTGCCGGCTTCAACACACACGATCTTTTTGGGATCATTTTTTAAATCTTCAGGACCTTTGACATTTTCAGGGATTTTACCCCAGAACAGCAGGGGCATGCTTGTAATTTTCTCCCCCTGATAGTAGACCATTTCCATCTGCTTTTGCCTCTCTTCAGTAATCGAGACGGCCCAGATGATGGCATCTACCTTTCTCTGTTTGAGCCCAATCATCAGACTTGGCATGCTTCCCAAATCTTTGATCACGAGTTTTTTATTGAGCTTCTCTGCCACCAATTTCGCTAAGTCAATGTCAAAACCCTCATACCCTCCTTTGCTATCCAAGCTCACGTAAGGGGCATACCCAGAGGTCGTGCCAACAGTGAATGTTTCAGCAGGCGGTGTCGTTTCTCCAGCTGCAAGGTTTCCAAAAAAGAGAAAACAACATCCTAAAATCTTTGAAAATTTATTTAGAGGGAATTGCAAAACTCCTCGCCAGCAGGAAATCGATGATTTTGGCACCTGTTGGAAGAACCCGCACAGCGGGTTCGGTTGGCGGCGGCGAAAGCATACTTGGGTAAGTAGGAGAGCCGCCGCCAAGGCGACAGGTGCCAAAAGCGCGATTTTATGCGGCGAGAAGCTTTGCGATTCCCTCTTTAGTCTATTCATAACGCAGATCCTTGTTTTAAAATTGATAAAAAATAAAAATTTACAAAATTTAACTCACCAAAATAACCCAGTAAATTAACAAAAAAACCGAAAATTCATTCGTCGCCAAGAAACAACGAACAAAAAAATATTAGGAATGATGATGATGGTGACGATGATGAGAATGAGAAACAAAAAGAATGAATGGAGAAAGAAAAGCAGATGCTTGCACTCGTGAGAATTGCTCTCGACGCGGGCAAAAGATAGGGTTAAGGTCTCGCTTCATATTATCTCTCTTAAGGGCAAAGATTACCCTTTAACTGAAACCAATTATACAGAAGTTACCTCTTTCCGGCAATTCAAAAAATTCTTTAATTCCTACGCCATGTAATTTTTTGCTTACATTCCATTCTTGAAGAAAAATCTGGATTTAATGTATGAATGATTGTAATGACAAAAAACAGGAAAAAATTATGGCAACGCAATTCGCCTCGACACTCTTTGCTTTGTCCCTTTCGGTGATTTTACCTACAGCATTTCTCCTGGCCGATCAGCCTGAATCTTCTCCACCTCCTGAACCGTCCCAACAACTCAAAGAATATAAATCCCGCCTGGAAATTGGCGGCGATTACACACATGTGAACTTGAAGCCCCACGGCAATCCAGGATTCAGAGGGAATCTTGGAGGCGCTCAGGGCATCTATGAATATCGGCCTGCCAATCGCTTCTACGGAGCTGCTTTGGTCTCCTGGAAAGAAGGCGACACTCACGGCTCAGAAGGAAAGCGCTGGCTCATTTTTGTCGATGGCCAAGAGCGCATGGGCTATACTTTCGGTTTCAAGCAAGACCATTGGCTGCTCACCCTTTACTCCGGCCTAGGGATCCGCCACGTCGGACAAAAATTCAAACCCAAAGACAGCTCTTCTATTCGGTTTAACTATAACGAATTTTATTTTCCTCTGGGCTTTATCACCAATTACTCCTTTGGCTCCTGGTTTACATTAGGCGCATGCTTCGCGTGGATGCCGCAGGCGTTTCCAACAGTGACGATCCACCCCATCAGTGGAGTGCGATGGAAGATCACAAACACTCTTAACAACTACCATGTGGATGTTCCATTTGATTTCTCTTTGACCAAAAATAGACGGCTCCATCTGATCTTGAAGCCCTTCTACGAATATTGGACCGATGGGCATACTACCGCAAAAACGACAACGGGCATTCCACTTGGCCTTCCAGGAAACACCTACAACTACTGGGGTGTAGATCTGAATCTGGGTTATTGTTTCTAAATTTTGAGGAGATCTTTATGAAAAAGCTTTGGATGATGCTCTCCTGCGGCTATTTAAGTTTTCTCCAAGCAGCGCCTGACACATTTTCCCTGGACCGCATTGAAGTCGTTTATGACGAAATCCTGCTAGAAGAAAATAGAGTCCTCGCCCAGGCAGGCTTTAGCTCAAGCGGATCCCTCACCCCTCTGCCTTCTCTTCCCCCTGCTCCTTCCGCCACACCCCCTCCTAACCCTTCAAACCCTGGCTCGATGTCAGGAATGCTTCCCTTCAATATCGTCAACAACAGTGGTGTTGACCCTTCTCAAGTCTATATTCTCGTCCAAGGGAGAGTGCCCATTGGCGGTCCCCAGGTCTTTGTGGACTTCAACATGTCCGGAGTTGGCTCTCTCCATCAGGTGTCCATCGGCGACAACGGATCCACTTATTCGTATCCTCTCACCTACTTTCCTACGACAACAGACGGATATAAGTTCTATCTTCCTGAAACCGATAGTTTTCTTGTCATCATCTCTCTGAACAGCAAGTTGAACATTCCCGTCAATAGCGAGGGAATCGCCGATCCCGCCTTCAACGATCCCAATGATCCTTACAACAATTATGCGATTATTTGGGATCAGGTCGAAGGGGCTTATGTCTCGACGTCGCCAAACGTCAACGTCGATGCTACCGCCGTCAGCTTTTTCTCGATCCCCCTCTATATCTACCTCTCCACCCCAGGTCCAGGATCTGCAAGCAACTGCGGCCTCACGCAAAATCGAAACACCATTCTGTCTTATGTTAAATCCTGCTTTCAGGAAGTTCCTCCTGCCGCAGAATCTGCGCAATGGCAGAAGTTACTCGCAGGAAGCGGTTCGACAACCTATCGAGTCATCTCGACAGGTAAAGGGATGGCAGGTGGATATTTCGACGTCAACTATCTCGACAATTTGTCTGCTTACGGATACAGCTATCTCTCAGACATTTGGTATGGACCAATAAGCTTCTATCGCAGGAATCCTCTTTCTATCGAGATCCCCGGTGGGACGACTTACACAGGCACCGTCCAGAGCAATAATTCCATTCTGTTCACTTCAGGACCCAACCAGGTCACCTTCGGACCTCCCACTCTCGGCCCCCCATACACTTCCTCGACAAGCTTTAATATCCTTTCCGGCTTATCGCTCGTCTCATCAGCGACAAGTGCATCGGACGGCATCCAGGTCAGCAAAGCCTTTGAGGAAGCTATCATCGCAGGAATCGTACCCACAACCAGCCTGATCAACGCTTCCACTCTTTCTACTCTCTCCAGCTTTATGCCCTATTATCAAGTTAATCCGAACTTGAGCGTTCTTGGCAAATCTTCCGGACCTTGGTATGATCTCTACTCTGCAGCGCTTCATGCCTGCGGAGGAATCTATACCTATGCTTATGATGAGCCCTTGTGGCCTAGCGTACTTTTGGCATCCCCTACTTTGGAATCGAACACCTACATTGGGATTACGATCGGAAACACACAATAAGAGGCGCCTGACCATATGACCACTAATGTAGCTTTTAGACTTACTTACGACAGGCAGCCTATAATTCCACAGGATGAAATGTCGATACTGGGCAAAAATTTCAAAAGCCGCATCAGGGATCATTTTCGATCTATTGGAGCTTAGATGAATTTATTAACCACCCGCTCCGCAAGCTCGCTCGAGAGCACAGAGGTCACAGAGGGGGACCCCAAAATACCTTAACGGATAAAATCATTGGCGCAGCAATTGATGTCCATCAAGCATTAGGCCCGAATTTCCCCCTCTGTGACCTCTGTGATTTTCTGCTGGCGAGGAGTAATGACATTCAGTGCTTGCCATAGGTTTTTGAGGACGTACTTGAATACAGGCTCTACCATTTTAACTCCCTCCTTCTATGGATTTAACATTCTCTGACCCAGAATATTAACATCATACGTCATAAGTTCTTATAAACCAAACAACTATTACTCTATCAAAATGCTCCTATTTTAACAACTTGCCCCTGCTAAAATTAACTTTTCTGGCACAGACATATGATTTTGATTCAGATCCAAACCTCCACAAGACCCTTTCTTAAATTAACAAAGGCCAAAGCATCTCTGGCGTAAGTTCCTAGTCAGCATCCTAAAGCAACAGTTATGCAACTCGCCTAAAGATCGCAATGGATTTAAATGTTGCAACTCAGGTTAGTATGCAGAATATGCTTCTGCTGCTTGGATTTTCTTTTCTCGCTGGGATTTTTACGGCGCTTTCGCCATGCATCTTGCCCGTGCTTCCTGCGATTCTGTCAGCAGGTGTAGCCGTAGGGCGCCTCAGACCACTAGGCACTATTCTCGGCCTGACTTGCAGCTTTTCATTCTTTACGCTGGCCCTTTCCTGGCTTGTACACAAAACGGGGATCTCTCCGAGCATTCTCCGATATATTGCCATTGCGCTTGTATTTTTCTTTGGTCTTGTGATGATCTTCCCGAAGCTGTCTAACTGGTTTGCAAAAGTCACAACTCCGATTGCAAGCCTCGGCCAAAAAATCCAAAGCAAGCGACCCCAGCAAGGTTTTGGAGGAGGGATGCTATTTGGAGCTGCATTGGGCCTACTTTGGACGCCTTGCGCAGGTCCCATTTTAGGCGCCATCACAGCACTTGCTGCCACAGGTTCGATCAGTTTCACTGCAGTCTTGATGACAGTGTCCTACAGCATTGGGGCAGGGGCGATTATGCTCATCTATGCCTATGGGAGCGCCAAAATCTTGAGCTCTTCGCAATTTTTGTCTCGCTATACCGAACGTATTCGCCAAGTATTTGGTGTTCTAATGGTGGTCTTTGCACTTATTCTGACACTGAATTGGGACATGCTCATCAATGAGAAACTCTCACAAATTTTCCCTGAAATCATTTCCGAAAAAAACTTCCATGTCGAAGAAAAACTTGGGGAGATCAACAAGCATAAAGAGCTACCTGAAAATGGTCCTGCACCTGAACTCTCAGGCATTACCGCTTGGATCAATTCACCGCGGCTGACTTTGTCAGAACTACGCGGAAAAGTGGTCCTCATCGATTTCTGGACATACAGCTGCATCAACTGCATTAGAACCCTTCCTTATCTCAAAAACTGGTATCGCGATTATAAGGATTATGGATTTGTGATTATTGGAGTGCACACACCTGAGTTTGAGTTTGAAAAGAATTACGATAATGTCGAAAAAGCCACTGTTCAATTCGGGATCACCTATCCCGTAGCAATGGATAACAACTATGCCACATGGAGAGCTTATGAAAACTCTTATTGGCCAGCGCACTATCTGATCGATCAGGCAGGCAATATTCGCATGGTACACTCTGGAGAAGGCGCCTATGCCGAAACTGAAAAGGCCATTCGCGAGCTTTTGAACATCCCTGCGGTCGAAATTCAAGAACCAACAAGGCTGAGTAGACCCCTTACTGTAGAAACATACCTGGGCTTCGACAGGGGCCACAGCTATCCGATGCGCATCACGCCAGACAAATCGGCAGACTACCGCTATACAGAACCACTCGGCGAAGATCAGGTCGGACTAAAAGGCGAGTGGCAGGTAGAGGGACAGTATATTGTAGCAACAAGCGACGCAAGCTATCTAGATCTGAATTTCTTAGCTGCGCACGTCTACCTTGTTTTGGGAGGATCGAGCCCCATTCCGCTTGAGGTCACTATAGATGGCAATTTCTACGGCAGTATCTCTATCAATGGAGATCGAGAATACAGAATCATCAATACATCCTATGGCCGTCATTTGCTCTCGCTAAAAGTACCTAAAGACATCCGCGCCTACGCCTTCACATTCGGCGACGATTAAAATCACGTAGGCGCAGTATAACTCGGTCAACAACGACTGACTTTTTAGGTGAATTTTAAACCAGATTGCACCAGAATATCTCCCTATGAAACTCACAATTTAATCCCAAACACTCCTTATTAAAATTCATGTCAGACCAATGAGGTTTTTATGAGCTATCCCCTATTTTCAAAATTAATTGCTGGCCTTCTACTCATTTTCCCATGCGTGTCCAGTTTTTCAAACGAGGAAAATTTCCTTCTCATCAATGGGGAAACAGATGAAATCGTGCTTGAGCTAGGCCCCCATATTAACGAACGGATTAGCCCATGTTCTTCTTTTAAGGTTGCTCTAAGTTTGATGGGATATGATGCAGAAATTTTAAAGGATGAAAAGAGCCCAGTTTGGGATTTTCAAGATGGGTATGATGATTGGCTGGAATCATGGAGAGCTCCCTTGACCCCTGAATCTTGGATGAAGCACTCTTGCGTTTGGTATTCCAAGCTTTTAACACTTAAATTAGGTATGGAAAAGATGCAAAACTATTTAACCTCATTTGAATATGGAAATCAGGACATATCAGTGGGGTTGGCACAACCGGGAGAAACAACCCATGCTGCATGGATCAACTCTTCGTTGACAATTTCCCCAAAGGAGCAAGTTGATTTCATTCAAAACATGATCCAAGGCAAGCTCCCCATCTCAAACTATGCCATTCAAATGACAAAAGTCATTGTATTTAAAGAGGAATTGGCTGAAGGATGGAAACTGTTTGGAAAAACAGGGTGGAGTGGTTCGGACATTACAAAAGATGGTAAAACTTTAGAACATGGTTGGTTTGTAGGATGGATTGAAAAAGATCATCACTTTTACCCGTTCGCCTATCTCATTCGGGACAAAAAAATAAACCTCGATCAAAGAATCCCAAGAGTCAAACAACTATTGATGCAATCTAATCTCATGCAGGTATCTCTGGTAAAAACCCACCCACTTGCATATTCCACATACGAGCGTACAAGCCTGCTTTGCTCATCAGGGAACTATGATTACCTTCTTCCACGATCTTTCCCTGATCAAAAACCAAAATTCGATCCATACGGGAAAGGGTTGAAAGCCGATGTGCAATCACAATCGTTGTCCGGTTTTGCATGAGCTTTTCCAAACTGTCCTGGATATATTTTTCCGTGACAGAATCCAGCGATGAGGTGGCCTCATCCAAAATGAGAATGGGGGCGTCTACGAGGATTGCTCTAGCAATGGCGATTCTTTGTTTTTCTCCACCGGAGAGCTTTGTTCCTCTTTCTCCAACTTTTGCTTCATATCCATCAGAAATATTGCGAATGAATTCATCACAGTGAGCAAGTTTCGCTGCGTGGATGATTTCTGATTCCTTTGCCTCCGGCTTTCCATAAGAGATGTTTTCTCGCAAAGTACGATGAAAAAGCACAGGATCTTGAGGGATGAGTGCAATGTGGCGCCGTAAAGACTCTAAAGTAACATCTGCGACTTCTTGGCCATCGATGAGGATTTTGCCTTTGTCTAATGGAAAAAAGCGAAGAATCAGATTAATGAAGGTGGATTTGCCGGCACCTGTGAAACCTACAAGTCCAACTTTCTCACCCCCTCGAATGCGAGCATGTTTGTTCTCGAACAGCTTTTTCTTTCCGTAGTCGAATGACACGTTTTCAAAAATGATTTCACCGGTTTTGATCTGTAATTCTTTGGCGCCTGGCTGATCTCGAATATCTTGAGGATCAAGCATGAGCAAATATGCCTGTTTTGCCATGCCAAATGATTGGAAAAAGAGCGGGAGTGTTCCTCCCACATTCCACATGGTAGTAGCAATATTCCACATCGTCCCGAAAACCTGCGCAACTTCGCCCGTAGTGATCTGATTGTGGAGCCATAGATGGATCATGAATCCATTAATACCCACGAAACAAACAGTGGCGTAGAAAAGCGAGGTAACGCTGCGCATTTTCTCGACGTACCTTTTGGCAAAAGTGCTTGTTTCTTGCTCATCATTTTGGAAAGGAGCCAAGGAGGTTCTTTCATACTTGAAACGATAAAACAAATTGACTGCAAAGTTATTGGTTAAACTGTCGACAATTTTTCCAAGCAAAGTGCTACGAGATTCTCCATGCCGGTGCTCGTAAACGTCGCAGGATCTGCTAAAGAATAAAGAGACTCCCAAGTGAATCCCCATCCATACAATTAAAATCACAGCCAAAAATGGACTGACAAATCCAAGGAAGACCGCCCCGAAAATTGAGAGGGCAACCGCTGGAATCAGGGGCCACCAAAGCAGTTGCAGGATGGTTTCAACTGCTGTCGTCATATCCGTAATCTTATTCGCAAGGTTTCCTGCAAACCGTTCGTTAAAATATTGGGGAGATCTGAGCAGAAACGGCCATACAAGCAGGTCGAGGCAATTCAACACATCTTGAACTAAAACGATACAAAATCGTCGTTTCTGCTCTCGCACGTGCTGCCAAAGGAAGCCGATTAACTCTTTGTAAGAGACCATTTTCTTCAATGATCTCCCCATTTTATTGAAAATTTCACGTGGGGTGAGTGGTCCTTTTCTTCGTCATCATCGTCCTTCTTAGAAGAAGATTTCTTTTCCTTTTCCGGTGCATTTTTTTTCCGAATCCTTTCCCTTTCCGCTTGATGTTGGGATATAAAATCGGTATTTTCTACATCAATGGTCACTTCAGCAGCTCCAAGCTTTCCATGCCATGCGTTCTTGGATTCTTTTTTCGAGGATTCAGGCTTCGATTCACGGTCGCTTTTATCCTCATCAACAGTATCATCCGTATCGTATACAAAAGGATAAGGATAAACAACGTTCTCTTCCGGTTCTTCTGCGTAAGAAAGCGATATTGCAAAAAATTGCACTTGAGCAAGCAATAATAGACGCGTCAATGAAATCATCTCATTTTCCTATTGGAGTTATGCCGCGCCTGATCAAGTTGAGTGAGTGATTTTCTTACCAACAAAACAAAAATTTAAGCAAATTAAAATTTCATTCCCATAAGAGAAAAGTCTGAATTGAACACAAGTGACATCTTGGCGACTTTGCGTCCATACTTTTTCGCAAAAATCTTATCGTTTGCGCAAGAAAATGTACTGCCATTTCGGACTCGATTCTTCCATCATATCACATTCCTTTAACATGATTTTGATTGCCGGCTGTGTCGATTTCCACCAAGCATCATCAAAACAAATGATTCCTCCCTTTTTGACTTTGGGAAGCCAATGTTCTACATCGAAAACGGCCGATTGCTCCGAATGATTTCCATCAATGTGGATAAAGTCGATAGACTGATCATCAAAATGAAGATAAGCTTGTGCGGAAGACATGCGCATAATGCAATAAGTGGCATCTAAGCCATTTTTGTGCATGCCTTCAACAAACATGTTCATGATCTTGCTTAGATTAACAGTACTCCAGTATTTGTAATGATCGTCATTCTTTTCTTCGTATCCTTCCAAACAAGCCTCGTTATTCCATGGGTCGATTGCGTAGACAATGCCTTGTTTTTTATAGGCTAGTGCGGCAGCCGTAGGGAAGAAAGAACTTCCTCCAAACACTCCCAATTCTACACAGACTTTAGAGTGATTGGTAAGCAGAAGATTCATGATATGTTGGGCTTTATCATCGGGGCACCACCCTGGAAAACTGGGTTTTTCTTTTAACACTTCTCCTTGGTAAGTATCCCAATCCGCCGAAAATGTCAGAGAACACAGAGGTGCTGGTCTGTATGCAAAACACAATAAAAGCCATAGGCTTAAAGTGGAGTTAAGAAAAAGTGAGATCAACTTGCTGCAAGCATGGTTTTTCATGGTGACACCTTAAAATTATCCCAATGATTACGCCATTCTAAACAAGGACATCGACAAATTGCAATTGCGGATTTTCTCTAATGCTATATTGTTTTTCCCACTGGCTTGTAAACAAGGCCATTGGCCTTCCTTGCCGATCTTGGACAAGCATCGAGCTTGTCGATTTGTTAAACGTTTTGATATCTCCTAAAATCCAGGCACTGCATTGGAAAGGAAGAGGAGAGAGAACCGTCTCCACACCATATTCGTCTTTCAAGCGGTATTGCATCACCTCAAACTGCAATTGCCCAACAGCTGCAAAAATAAGTTCCCCTTCTCGCTCGTAAGATTTGAGCAATTGAATCGCGCCCTCATCACTCAGTTGTAAAATGCCTTTATCGAAGGACTTTCGTTTACCGACGTCCTTAGGATGAAGTCGTGCAAAAATCTCAGGCTGAAATTGAGGGAGCGGCTTAAAATTGAATCCACCTAAAAGTGAGAGCGTATCGCCGATGGCAAATAAAGAAGGATTGATCACGCCGATCACATCCCCAGGATAAGCATAGTCCAATGTCGTCCGTTCGCCTGCCACCATTCCATGAGGACGCGATAATCGGATTTCTCGGCCGGAGCGATGGTTCTTAACAACGAGATCGCGTTCAAAACATCCTGAACAGATTCGGATAAAGGCCATGCTGTCGCGATGGCGCCGGTCCATATTTGCTTGAAGCTTGAAAACATATCCGCTAAAAGGCGTCGTCACTGGATCGATTTCGATTTCCGCCCCATCGGATAAAATCGCTGACCTTACATGTGGACATGGTGCTAAGTGAATAAACGCGTCAAAAAAAGGCTCGACTCCAAAATTTGTAAGGGCTGATGCAAAGAAAACGGGGGTGACTTCACCAAAAAGAAATGCATCCTTGGAAAAAGGGTTTCCCGCCATTTCCAATAGATCCAATTCTTCCAATAATTTGTTGTACCTCTCCTCACCGATCCGATTTTTAACTTCCTGACTTTTTAAAGGAAGCCGCGTCATCTCTGCTTTTTGAGCGCCGCCGATGGAGGTCTTGGTAAAAAAAATACACTCTTGGCTTGCTCGATCCACAATTCCCTGGAACTCTTTGCCTGTTCCCAAAGGCCAGTTCATTGCATAAGAATGAATGTTTAGAACATTTTCCACTTCATTCATGAGCTCGAGGGGATCGCGCCCGGGCATATCCATCTTATTGATGAACGTCATGACTGGAATTTTCCTCAAGCGACAAACTTCAAATAGTTTTCGGGTCTGTTTTTCTACGCCTTTGGAAGCATCGATCACCATGATCGCACAATCAGCGGCAGTCAAGGTCCGATAGGTGTCTTCAGAAAAGTCTTCGTGGCCAGGTGTGTCCAAAACATTGATAACCGTATCTTTGTAAGTGAACTGCATTGCAGACGAGGTGATCGAGATCCCCCTTTCCTGCTCCATGGCCATCCAATCTGAGGCAGCTGCTTTTCTCCCCTTTCGTCCTTTGACCATTCCGGCAGTATGGATCATTCCAGAATAGAGCAGAAGTTTTTCCGTCAGCGTTGTTTTTCCGGCATCCGGGTGGCTGATAATGGCAAAAGTGCGCCGTTTTGCAACAGCTTCTCGGATAGAAGATGGATCATTCATATTTTTTAAATCGTTGATTGTTCGTATTTATGATACCCCATCAACTAAGAGCAATGGAAGCCAATTTTCACTATGGTAAGGAAACCAAATTTTAATATAAACAGAGTGATATATATCGGAGGAATACATATCCATGCGCGCAATGCTCCTCAAAGAACAGAAAAAACCGCTTGTTCAAGAAGATGTTTTAAAACCAAAACCTAAAGAAGATGAACTCCTCATCAAAGTCAAGGTTTGCGGAGTTTGCCGCACCGATTTACACCTCAAAGAGGGCGATCTTCCCCATCCAAAACTCCCCCTGATTTTAGGCCACGAAATTGTCGGAGAAGTTGCGGAGATCGGCAAGAATGTCAAAGGATTTAAGACGGGAGATCGCGTCGGAGTGCCCTGGCTTGGGAAAAGCTGTGATCATTGCGAATATTGCAAACAAGGGCAGGAAAATTTATGCGACAATGCTCACTTTACAGGTTATCAAGTGGATGGGGGATATGCAGAATACACTACCTGTAAAGCAGATTTTGCTATTCCCCTTCCTCCAGGAATTAGCGATCCGCATATGGCTCCTCTCATCTGCGCAGGTTTGATCGGATTCCGCGCTTATCGCAAGGCTGCTCCTAAAAAAACATTGGGCCTCTATGGATTTGGAGTGGCCGCTCATATCATCATCCAAATAGCAGTCCACGAGAGTAAAGAAGTCTACGCTTTTACTCGTGAAGGAGATACACCAGGGCAAGAATTTGCAAAACAATTAGGAGCTGTTTGGGCTGGCAGTTCCAAAACGCCTCCCCCCGTTCTTCTCGACGCAGCTATTGTCTTTGCTCCAGTGGGTGAACTCGTCCCTATTGCACTCCAAGCCTTAAAAAAAGGTGGGCGCTGTATTTGCGGGGGCATTCATATGAGTGATATCCCCTCTTTTCCTTATAGTCTCCTTTGGGGAGAAAAAGTGCTTCAATCCGTTGCCAATTTAACTCGCAATGATGCAAAAGAGTTTTTTGCGGTCCTAGCAAAGCATCCTATTCACACCTCAGTGACTACTTATCCTCTGGAAAAAGCGAATGAAGCCTTGGATGACTTCAAGAACAGTAAGATTCAAGGGGCTGCCGTTTTGGAAATCTCTTCAATACCCTAAAATGCGAGCAATGTTAGCAGCAATCAGGTAAGCCGATGTCATAGGGCTTCCATCGATAGGAGAGGGAACGATGGAATTGTCTGCAACGATCAGGTGATTCACTCCATAAACTCTACCGCTCGAATCGACAACCCCGCCTTGAGCTAAAGGGGCCGATGCCATAACCGATGATGCGCTGCTTTTCCCAAACAACTTCAGTGACTCCAGGTAAGACATCTGCAAAATGCGTATTTAAAGTCCATTCAATGAGTACCGAAATAATAATCTTTATACTTAAATAAATCTTCTGTATTTGACTGGGTGTAAATCAAATGCGTCTAATGAATACCTGCTGGCATGGCTAAAAAGTCATGTAGATAAAGTCGTGTAACTACATATCCTAATGTGGTCAGTTTGTCGATGGAATCTTGCATTTTTTGTCTGATATGTGTTGGAGCAGTTTCCCAACAATAACCACCTTGCAGTTCAATAATGATAATTGGTTTATTGTTCTGGATGGTAAGAACCATTCCATCGAGGACCTGGTTTTCTGAGCGTTCTACATCAATTTTTACAAATGACACATTTTTAAAACCAAAGCTATCAATGGTTCTCATTTCAGCCGCATCTCCACCATAGCCAATACCTGTACTGCCCTCACTTCCAGGATATGTCTCTTTATCCATTTCAATCACTTGGTGTTGATCACCAATAGCAAGACGCTGACAAATGACATTCTGAAAGCCATTTAATGCGCAGTTTTTTATGAGTTCTCTAAAAATTTTGCGTTGCGGCTCAAAAGCATATACCGTTCCACTTTCTCCTACTGCTTTTGCCAATGGGATTGTAAATGTGCCGATATGGGCGCCTATATCAAGTACTATTGTGCCAGGCTTAACATATTGCTCAATTTTCTCAAGAATATGAGGTTCCCAAGCCTGTCCAGTTTTCAAAATGTCTTTCACGTGATCTTTTCTGCGGGGTTCGACGTAAAATTTACCTTGCTTTGGAACTTCGCAAACAATGTACTCTTCTTGTGGGAATGTATTGATGTAATATTCTAATTCTTGCGAACCATCAACACTGTTAGAACAAAACGTATGATTTTTTTTATGTAGATTCATAAATAAGTTTCCATTTTTTTTATTTTTAGTTCTGGCTTTCATATATTCAGGTTACAAAAGAGTTTCCACCACGTTTTCGTAAGATTGCAAAAACCGATCTGATTTCCATTTTTCATAATAAGGTTCCAAAGGAGCAAAACCTGCCGCCATGATCTCTTTTAAGCTCCGATCCTCAATGCAAATGCTAGGTTTTGCATCGCGAATATGTCTAAACATAAAGCTCTTGTTGATTGCAATCGGCCTCTTTACTGATAATGCATAATCGATGGTGCTCGCACATCCATGTCCATTCAGTTCATCGTAGAGGAAAGCATTCAAGCTGCCTTTTCCCAAGAAATCGAGCAGTTCCTCTTCAGACATAAAATGATGCGTAAAATTGACTTGAATGCCCTTCTTTGTGATCGCGCTGCGGCAAGCATTGACGGTCTCTTCAATCTTGTCTTTGCTAAAACCGAAAGGACTCATTGGAAGATGAAAATTCAAAACTGCATGATCAAATTCATGATTCACTAACCGCGCTAGTTCTGGATGCTGTTTACCTTGCCAATTGAGTCCGAAACAGTTGATGACCGGGATTTGGGGATTGACATGTGTGTTCTCGTAGTCAAATAAAGGACGTGGAGTCGAAAAACAAATCGAATTTTCAGGAAAATCGGGATCAAGGTTAATATAACAATCAAAACTGCCAACGGAAAGATCGTGAAACAAAGCAAGATTAAAAATACCCTTCTTGCGATTGTGGGCAAGAATCATAGAGTCTATCCATTTCATCGTGAAAGGATGATAATTATAAATGATTCCGCTTGGTCGATATTGGGAAAGTTTTTGCCAATACTCTTCTGCTGAATCTACTTCGACATAGACAAAACGACATTTTTGAGAGCGTTTTAAGATATTAGCTGCTCTTTTTCCATATTGGTATACGCCGCACTGCTCTGCTTTGTGATTGATGAACAAAACCACAGGAGTTTCTTGCCTTTTCTTTCTTTGCAGGACAAGGGATGCAAAAGTATACTGACCGACAGCTTCTCCTCTCCATGAGTAATCTGGAATCCCTCCATAAGGCTCAAACCCATATTCTCGTGCTATAGCAATCAAAGCCAACAGCTGCTCTTGGTGATAGGTCCGAAGATGGCCATCGACAAATCTTTGCCCGCTGGGATGAAAGTCCATAGTCAAATACAACAAGCCTCCTTCTTTGATCAGTCCCAAAAGCCGTCTGAAAAAATTTTCATCATCGGGCACATGTTCTAGAGTGCTAATACAGACAACCGCATCAAATTTTTTCAGAGTGTAATACTGAAAAAAGTCTAACTGTTTAAAGTCAATAGCTGAACGACCCAGCAGCAGGTTTTGTCGATCAAATAAGCCAGCTCCTTCCCCATCAGGATCAACCACTGTAACTTCCATCCCTAACGCTGCAGCACTAGCTGCGAAAACAGAACCAGTGCCGCCGATTTCCAGAATTTTTAAAGCTCCGTTTGCCCTAAGAGCATTTAAGCATAAGCCATACTCCCAGTTGCGGTGCTCATGACAAGCCCGAAAGGTTCCACTAAATTTACCCTTAATATGATTAATAAAATTCATCTCAGGAACTATGTTATAATCATGCATGTCTAAAGTTTTTGAATAATTTTTAGTTTTCATATCCATTCCTTATTTTTATAAAAAATTAACGCGTTGCGATGGCTATAAGCCGTGCGCAACTTTTGTATACGCATATAAAAAATCTTAATAAATGGCAAAGCTTATTGAAATTTTCGCAGGGAAATATTCGAGAGAAAAGTCTGAACTCCAAATTTCTGGCTACACAAATCCTTGAATTAAATTTATATTTTCTTTACAAATCAACACCGAAAGCACGTCTTACCCTCAAGCGTTTTAATGAAGCGTTACAGCAAATTTTTTCTCTTATTAATTTTAAGTGCGAATTGTTTTGCCATTCCTGTCATTGGCTATGTACCGGAGAACTATCCAAACTTTCATGATAATCCGTTACTGACTAACCCCATGCGTTTAAAGATCGCTCATCATCTTATTCCACTTGAGCATCCAATAAAGGCAACTCTTGATTTCATTTTTTCACAGTCAAGGGTTCTTGAAAATGACAGAACGTTTGCCGATGCGGGATTCGAAGTGATTGCTCCGCCCTTGCCTAATAGCTTTGTTATCGTTGCTCGGCATCCAGCGATTCCAGGTTATGTGTTTAAACTGCACCTTGACACAGAAAAACGTTCTCGTAATCAACTCCCCCATTGGGTATGGCTGGCAAGCCGTTGTGCTGAAGCACAAAAGATAAGAAAGGTGATTAAGCACAAAAACATTCGCTATTTTTCAGTCCCGGACAAATGGTTGTTTGTTCTTCCCGTTTATCCTTATTCCAGCTCCTTGAACCCTCAGTCTGTTATTCTGGTGGAAACGGATATGGCACTTGTCAGTGATGAAGAAACAGAACAGATGTGGAAGAAGGGCATTAAACGCAAACATCTAGATGAATTATATTCTATTATAAAGCATGGCTATGGGGGTAGAAGTGTGCTCCACTTGACCCGCAATGTTCCGTTTACAAAACATGGGAAATTCGCATTTATAGACACAGAAGGCCCCCAATCTGACATTAATTTGAAATCAGTAAAAAAGCATCTCTCTAAAAAGATGCGGGATTATTGGGACACGCTCGTTCGCTAGTATACCGCGCGCAGGAAGGTTTTGTGAATTTGGACTAGAGCGAGGCAAAGCACAATCGAAGCTTGCGGTCCGAATGACGAAGCCATAGTGAAAACTATGACTGGGGAAGAGGATTGATTGGGCAAAGCCGCAGCCAGTCCAAATTCACAAAACCTAACGGAGCGCGGTATATACCGGAAGTGATTTAAAAGTTGGTTTTTGGCTTGCCCGTCTCTTTGATTGGAGCTGTATATGACTCACCGCTTTTCATAGCTACCCAGGTTTCCCAAGAACATTTACAATTCCAATTTCCACAATTCTCTTTATGCTCTACATAGTCAAGAGACTCATGGCAAGAAGAAGTAGTCGTTTTACAGCCATTTTTGCAATCCTCGACTTCTGAATTTAATATTTCAGAGCTTATCAATGCTAGGACGATATATGAGTATTTTTTTATGCTGTTATTGGGTATTCTTGCTTGGTATGCCGGAAATGGTCTGTCCTCCGGCAGAGACCCCGCCCTTAAGGGCCGGGTTTTTTCACCAATCCTCTTGCCCCCACTAGATCAAATAAACCATTTATTATAGCATTAGATATATTTTGAGAAAAACGAACGTAAAAAAAAATTGGGAAGGTAGCCATGAACAAGAATTCTATTGAAGCTCAATCAAAACCCAAGGCTTTGATTCGTTACGAAAAATATATGTTGGTCGTCGGAATTCTTGGCCAGTTATTATTTTATAGTCAGGGAGTTAAGATATTTCTAACAAAGTCTGCAAACGACATTTCAATTATTGGTTTTTTATTTGGACTTATTTCTGTTTCGAGTTGGTTAGTTTATGGGGTATTATTAAAAAATAAAGTCCTGATTGCTTCAAATTTAGTTGCAGTAATCGGAGCATTGCTTGTCGTTATTGGCGTGTTAATTCATGGAAATTAAATTTGGTTGATACTCCAACCCTTTTCTCAAAGAAGAGAAATAATTCCATCACCTGCGATCGGATCATCCAGTAAATGAGATGCTCCGGGCATGAAGAAAGGAAGAAGGTGCGGATCCTGTAACATAGAATGGATTTTATCTGCCATTTGTAGATTTCTTTGTTTCGATACCTGCCAGAATTTTAACATTTTTTCATCATGAAGAGCTGCCTGTGCTGTCACGGCATTAAGAAACTCAGTCATTTGAGCTTCATTGCCGGATGCCCATATAGTGCACATCGTCAAATGAAATGCCTTTTGAGCTTTTTCAATATCGCTCAAAGTGTCTTGATCAGATTTAAAGATAACAGCAAGATCCTTACTCTTTTCCGCAAGTGTATTTGCAAGTGCACGTTGGGTATCTAAAGTTTCCAAAGAAACAACCTTTTTATTGTTCGAATGGGCAGCAAAAAGCAATTCCAAATCTAGGAATCCTACTTTTGTTTTATGCTTTAGATCTTTGTATTTCTCTTTACCACGCTCGTAATTGTCAGAAGTTACTAAGTCGAATTCTGGGGAAACAACATTGCATGCAAAAAATTTTTCCATTACCAAATAGCGAATTTTATTGAATTCAATAGGAGCCATATGAATCGTTCCCAGGATGTAGCCGTACACTGCTTTTGTTTCCGGGTTTTTGATCTCATAGAACAAACCTTTTACATCTTTATTATAATAACGAGAGAGATTAGGTTCCGGATTCAGTCCGCTTTCTTTGAAGAAAAGCTCAAATGCCGCATTAATAATAGGATCATCTTTTTTTTCTTCGAAATATTTTTCAAGATAATGTTTGCCAAATTCAAGATCGGCTGTTTTCTGTCCCATCTCTTTTGACCAAACTTCCCAGATCTTTTCTTCGATCAATGAGCTAGCAAACTGCCATTCTCTATCTACTAGGCCAAAGACCGGGAATAGGCCAAATATAGAGTAAGCCAGCTTGGCCCTTTCAAAATCTCCTTTGAAGATAGCTTCAGGGATTAACTTGATGGTTTGCCACATTGCTTCCTCTACCGCGGCTACTAATACAATGTCCATTTCTGGATATTGGTTAAATATTTTTTCTCCGAAGTTAGGATCCTTTTGGAGATCATTTTTCCAAGGTTCATATTCTTCGCTGGAAAATTCTGTCGCTACTTTCCAAACTCTCTGATAAAAGTCCGGTGTCAATTGTAAGTAAAATGACAGCTCTTCTGTATGAGGATCATAATTTTCTTCTGTATGAGGATCATAATTTGCTGGAAGAGGATCATAATTTGCTGGAAGTGGGGTAATAGCAGGAAATAATTGTGGCTTTATAGGAGTCGTATGAAATGCCTCTACCACATCTGGACTAACATATTTCGTAGCAAAACAATTGTGAATATGATGTTTGCCAAATTCGGGATCATCCAATAAAATTGGTTCAGTTAATCCGGATTTTTTAGCGTTATAATAAATATTTCCCTCAATCCCAGGGCCATTTAACTAAAAATTTTTGATACCAGATCAGCTAAGATGGCATAATAAATTCCTCAAATTTGGA
Organism: uncultured Verrucomicrobiae bacterium; assembly: GCA_963718565.1. Lineage (GTDB taxonomy): Bacteria > Chlamydiota > Chlamydiia > Chlamydiales > Rhabdochlamydiaceae > CAJCIW01. Next base: position 117,159 of record OY970364.1, on the reverse strand, counting down.
GGACCTATTATGTCACGCCGTAAGCCAATCGACGCCACAATCCTAGAAGCTAGTAAGAATTTTGATGCCCGTGTATTCGCGGAAACCGTCAAGGGAGAGTTTGCAGATTTCCCTGATTATCGACGTAATCAAAAACGTGTCTTATATCCAGTTTGGTATTTGACTCTTGTTATTCTCTGCGGATTCTTTTGTGGATGCAATACGATTGAGGAAATCGCTGAATATGTTTCTCTGCAGGAGGAGTGGTTTTCTTCTCTGCTAGGTGAGGAGCTCTCAGCACCTTCCCATGGAGCGCTCTGGTGGTTTTTAGTGAAAACACCCCCTGGTGCGCTCAAGCACTACTTGCAAAAATGGTTCAGCAAAATTCCTGCTTCATTGCGCGATCAGCTATTGGCGATCGATGGTAAACGGATGAAAGGCGCAAATTTCCTAGGCGGTGTCACACACGTAGTGGAGCTATTCGCAGCGGAGGATCGATTATGTCTTGCCGTGGAAAAGGTCCCAAATAAAACAGTCGAAAAGAGCACGTTACCAATCATTTTGGAGCAAGTGAATGTAGAGGGGGCGATTATTTCAGGAGATGCACATTTCACCGTAGCCGAATCGGCAGAACAAATCGTTGATGCGAAGGCAGATTATCTGCTGGCTGTTAAGGACAACCAGCCAACGCTGTGCGCTGAAATGGAGAATTTTTTTGATCAAGCTCACGCAGTCGAATGGGAGGAAGTCCCCCATTCGTTTCACCAGGAAGTAGATAAAGGCCATGGTCGAATCGACATTCGAGAAGTACGAGTCGTCGAGGACCTGGACTGGTTGCCAAATGCGGGCAAATGGAAAAACTTAGTCTGTCTCATCGAAGTAAGGTCCACGAGGCAAAAACTTGGATCTACTGCCAATGAGGTATTTAGACGGCTATATATTTCGAGTCGTCGAGCATCTGCCAAAGATTTTGCTAAATGGACCCGACAGCACTGGAGCATAGAAAACAAATGCCATTGGGTAGCTGATGTGATTTTTGAAGAGGATTATGCATTGACGGATAGAGGGAATAGTGCGGAGAACATGGGGTTGTTTCGACGTTTGGCTATGAACATGGCTGCAGTTGTAGATCCAGAAAGGGGGCTCGCCTCCGTAAGGCGCGCAGCAACTTTCGGTGGTGGGTACTTAAAGGGAATTTTGGCAACATTTTTCTGTTCGAAAATGTCAAAACATTTTAGTTAAATGGCCCTGCCCTCAATCCTATCCTGGATCTTTTTAGGTAAAATGGAGTAAATTAATTGAGCTCGTTCATAATCTTCTTGTTTGTATGCACTTGATAATGAAGCGACTAAATGTACGAGAAGAAAATCAGCAATCGCTTTTAATACCACAGGACTTTCAGGATGTGATTCGAGATAATGCTTGCCGAATTCTATATCTTTATGCTCGACGTGATGGGTAAAGACCCATCGATTATAAATATTGCCATGCAATTGTGGTAGTGCCTCTGTATTAAATCTCTCGAGGAACAGTCGAGTGATTTCTTTTGCATCAGTTTTAGGAATGGCATCCGGTGAGGATAAGGTTTCCAACCAAGTGGTGATCTGCCTTCCATTTCCTTCACATGTGCTTCTGATTTCGGAAGATTCATTTTTCATCAGGATATCGTACAATGACACGACATCATAAACATTAATATTGTTTGTTTTTTGCTGAATCGACATCTTAATTACCATTATTAAATTAATTAATCTACTATTGATTATAACTTAAATTAAATATTAAAAGCAAACTAAAAATGTAATTTGTAGAAGCAAAATAGAAATGCCGTATTGACAATAAATAATTTTAAAACTGACCAGACTTTATACGGCGCGCGGTTAGGTTTGGTGAATTTTGACAGGCTGCGACTCTGCCAAATACTTTTGAGTTTTTTAAAAAAAAGAAAGACTATAAATACTGTTTTACATAGCCTTGAAAAAGCAATTCGTCTCAAAGGTAAAAATGAATAAAGGAATGGTCGCTTTTCTAGCATTAATGTTAGTGACCTTGGGGCAATTTGCAATCGATATTTACTTGCCTTCATTACCTTCAATGGTATTGGATCTAAATACTACAAAAAGCATTGTACAACAAACCTTAACATATTTTTTAGTCAGTTTTGCTTTCTCTCAGCTGTTTTATGGACCCATTTCAGAGCGCTTCGGGAGAAGAATTGTTCTTCTCATAGGTCTACTAATATTTATCGGTGGTGCAGTAGGAGCTTATCTTGCTCATTCTATAGAATTCCTGCTGATCATGCGGTTGATTCAAGGAATAGGCATCGGATCAGCAAATGTACTTTGTAGGGCGATTTTAAGAGATCTTTATCACGGTACAGAACTTGCCAAGAAAGTTGCTTTTTTAGGAATCTTGTGGGTGCTCTCTCCTGTTGTCGCTCCAGTGCTAGGTGGGTATATTGAAGAGTGGTGGGGATGGAGAGTCAACTTTCTTTTCCTCGCTATATTTGTCTTCATGATTTGGATATGGGCTTTTTTCTTTTTACCTGAAACAAAAGACCCTGCAAAACGCCAATCGATCCATCCCGTTGTAATAGGCAAAAATTATCTCACCTTACTTTTGAGCCAAGCTTTTATGGGATATGTCCTCGCGGATTTTTTTCTCTATGGTATTTTGTCCTCGTTCTATGTAGTGGGTCCTTTTTTACTGCAAAAAGTTCTGGGACTTTCACCTGTAGTCTTTGGGTGGATGATGTTGCTCATTTCCGGAGGTTATTTTTTAGGTTCTTCGCTTAATATTCGCTTGATCCATCATTTTCCACAAAATAGGGTAATAAAAATGGGAGTTTCTTGGATCTTGGTTGTTTCATCTGGGATGGTAATTCTAGCAGCAAATAACATACTTAGTATTTCTGTAATTGTTCTCCCGCTTTGTTTACTCTTTTTTGGGATCGCCTTTATTTTTACGAATTGCATCGGTCTTAGTCTTTCGATTTTTCCTCATCTTGCAGGAAGCGCAAGTGCCTTATGGGGATTTCTTGCTTATTTGGGGGGTGCTCTGGCAACAAATATTGCGTCCCATTTTCCTGACAAGGTATCTTTTCCCTTTTCACTATCCATTTTAATACAATGTCTACTGGCTTCCGCAGTTTTATGGTGGGCCATGTCGCAAAAAGCTAACCATTCTTGAAATTTGGGGAGCACCAAAGATGCTGAGGGAATTGCAAAACTCCTCACCGCATAAAATCGCGCTTTTGGCACCTATCGCCTTGGCGGCGGCTGCCTTCGACCCCGGTTCGCTCTTCGCTCACCTGCTTTGCTACTTACGAAGGTTCCCCGGACCTTCTCGTGTCTTCGCAGCCACTTATCCAAGTATGCTTTCGCCGCCGCCAACCGAACCAGCTATGCGGGTTCTGGCAACAGGTGCCAAAATCATCGATTTTCTGCAACGGCATTAATAACCCGCAGGGCGCAGGAAATTAAGAAGATTTTTTTAAATTCACTAAAAGTTTTTAAAGTGCTTCTTTTTCACATGTCGGGGACACAGCACTTCGTGTCCAATGTCCCCTGCTGGCCCCTTGAGACTCAGCTCGCTTTGCCAAATCGCGTGCTCGTCGAGGGGCCGTGCAAAGCACTGATCCCCCCACGCGCTGACCGCGCTCTCCTGCGCTGCGATTTTGCTTTGCGATCTGAGTCCATCGGCTGCTCATGCGCTCACTCCCGCCCTAGCTCCGCCTTTTCGGGCGGGTCCCTTTTCGCGTCGACTCGCAGAGCCATTCTTAAATCAAACATCAGGCTTTTTACACTTATCATTGATATGCCCACTCTTTAAAAGAGTCAAAAAAAGCATCCATTCTGTTGATAAGAGAAGACCGGGGTTGTTTTGCATTCAGAATTGCTCTGCGAGTCGACGCGAAAAGGGACCCGCCCGAAAGGGCGAAGCCAGGGCGGGAAGTGAGCGCATGAGCAGCCGATGGACTCAGATCGCAAAGCAAAATCGCAGCGCAGGAGAGCGCGGTCAGCGCGTGGGGGGATCAGTGCTTTGCACGGCCCCCCGACGAGCACGCGATTTGGCAAAGCGAGATGAGTCCCAAGGGGGCCAGCAGGGGATAAAGGACACGCAGTGCTTTGTCCCCGACATGTGAAAAAGAGACACTTTAAAAACCCTTACTAAGTTTAAAAAATTCTTCTTAATTTCCTATACCCTGTAATAACCCGAGTTTTGGGTTTATTTTATAGCAACTTGTGGCTATAATGTTGCCGTATTTCGATCAAGCAACAATTTTTCTGTAAAATCTGAAATCTTCTTCACTTAGGTCAATTTCTTACTATAAAAACGGCCTCTCGCGTCAGAGACGCTTCGGCTTTTTACTTTGCTTTTGAGGAAAAATTTTTCGAATCTGACACTTTTTTATGCCAGATAATTCACCCCTAAACAAAAAGTGTTCCATCGGTGTTAGCGTTGTTTTCCTCAATATTTTATTCTAACGTCAAATACCTCTTTCCGCTTATCCATTCATCGTGTATCTCAGATACCACGGCAGTGACCAATCTTTCACAAGACGCTTCATTGGGAAATAATCTTGCTACTCTTGTTCGCCGCTTAATCTCTCCATTAAGCCTTTCAACAATATTAACAGTCCTTATCTGTTTCCAGTGCCTTCTTGGCCGATGATAAAATGTCATTGCCTCAATTGCATTGATTTCAAACCAATTGCAAAATTTGGGTGCTCTTTTTTCATATCTTTGCACTGTTTCCTTAACTCGTTTTTCAGCCTCTTGTTGATTCAAGGCTTGATAAACATCTCGTACCGCTTGTGCAATTTCTCCTCGCATTGCCGTGTTTGGGACATAGCTTTGAGCGTTTTGAGCAAGATGAAAAAGACAGCGCTGCCAAGGAACCGATGGAAGCACTGCCCTTAGTGCAGCTTTTAGCCCAGAGTGATCATCGCTAATCACCATTTCTACTCCTCTTAATCCTCGAGAGAGTAAGTCTTCCAGGAATGTCCTCCAATGCACTTCGGCCTCAGATAAACTGCATGAAATGCCAAGCACTTCTCGAAATCCATCTTTGTTCACTCCAACAGCTTTTAGTACTGCAATGTCTCTGACGTGTCCATCGTGTCTCACCTTTTGATAATCGGCATCGAGATAAAGATAAACGATGTGACCTAAATTTCTCCTGCGGAATTTTTCAAGCTCCTCATCGAGAATCATTGCAACCCGAGAAACTTGGGTTGAACTCAAATCAAAGCCGCACAGCTCTTTTGCAATTGGAGCTATTCGCCGCGTTGAAACACCCTGAACATACATTTCTGCAATTGCCAATTTTAATGCCCTTTCTGATCGCTCTCCCTTCTCTAAGCACTGTGGGTAGAATGCAATCTCTCGAGTTTGTGGAACCTGGAGTTCTAATTTTCCAAAACGAGTCTGTACCGTTTTATCTTTAAAACCATTAGCATAACCTTTTCTAGCCTCTGTCCGCTCATATGGACCAGCTTGAAGAACCTGCTCTCGTTCGGTCTTCATTAATTCATTGAAGAGCCTGCTCAAGAGTTCGCTGAGGCCGTGTAAGCCTTGTTGTCCGAGTTCTTCCACTAATGCGTTGATTACAGGGGCATATGTGCTGTTTGAGATCATAACCTCTCCTTTTGTTTGTTTGTCTAAACTTAAGAGAATGTGATCTCAAACTTTTTTTTCAATTATCAAAACACTTTCTTGAAAAATTGAATTTACAGAAACAATGTTACACTACCTATTACAATCGCTTCCCGATCGCTATTATCCTTATTCACAGCTCTCTTCTGAAAGTATCCTGAAATGTAAAAATTGCAACATGGCGGCAGGCATTGTGGTAAGCGCTCGCGGCTATTTGCCAGGAGAAAAGATAACGATCCGTCTATCTGCCAAAGACGCATACAGAGAAATTGTCTTCTATCCCCGCCCTCTGTTTTTGAAGAACAAGTCGGGAGATCTTTTAGCGAAAGGAACTCTACTTTGCGCAAAACCCGGCAACACACTCTATGATCTTGATATTTGTGGCATTGGAAAGCAGGAGAAATATAAACTGATCTCACATTCCGGAAAGGAAATTCTCTCCCAAGATCTGCAAGGGCCGATAAGTTGTGAGCTTGCTCCGGAAGTGATTGGATTGCGGAAAGGCATCGCGAAGATAGAATTGCAGTCTGAAGATGGAACTTTCTACAGCATGGATCTCCCTTGGGGATACGAATTGCTTGAATACCATCAGGGCAACAAGTGATCAGTTCTCTAGACTGGGCGCAGTATAACTAGGTTTGTGGACTGACTCTTAGTACATTCGCTTGAATATAGGAAGGAATTCGCTCTTCCAGCCAATATTTAGGATTCCAAGGCAAATTGCCCGCTATAAAACCCATATGCCCGCCACTTTGTTGCAACTCTAACTGCACGTTAACTGGTAATTGATTCTGATGGGGAATAGCGTCTAAATACAAAAACGGATCATTACAAGCATGCACTATCAATGTTTTTTTCTTGATCCTTGATAAGTAATGAAACGAACTCGATTTTTCGTAATAGTCTTTAGCGTCCTTAAATCCATGGATTTTAGCAGTAACTTCATTGTCAAAGTCCCAAAAATTTTTGATCTTATCCAAATTTTCTAAATCAATCGGAAGCGCCATGCTTCTAGCCTTGTCCAATATTTTATTCCGAAGTCTTGATAAAAGGTATTTTTGGTATATGGATGAGCCTCCCCTTTGAACTTTGTCTGCAAATCGATTTAATAAAAAGGGCACAGAAACAGCAACTGCACAGCAAATAGAATTGTCCATCTGTGTTTCGCCAAGATATTTCAATAATACATTTCCTCCTAGAGAAAAACCAATAACAGCTATTTGTGTAGTGGGTTCGCGCTGATTGAATGTTTGCAAAACATAACCAAGATCCTTTGTCTCTCCAGCATGATAAAACTGCACACTTCTGTTATGCTCACCACTGCAGCCCCTAAAGTGCATGAAAACACCGCGCAATCCCGAATTCTTCAAAGCTCTTAGCATTCCTTTGGCATAGCTTGATTCTATTGATCCACTAAGGCCGTGCAATATAAGAACAATAGGAGCCTTGGCATTACCTGAAATCCAATCGAGATCCAAAAAATCTCCATCAGGCAGCCACAGCCGTTCGCGAACCAAAGGAATATTAATTTTTCTTTTTCTTAGGCCGGACCACAGCGTTTGTAAATGGCCCCCAGGCAGCCACCAAGCTGGTTTGAAATTATTCTTCATCAAGAGGCACACGGATTTCTATCATTGGCTGCACCCATCGCATGAGAAATTCAGCATTATCGCTTATAAGCTTGTTCTACCAATTTCCTTGTAGCCGTCCACGTTTCTCCATTTGGCGTATAGCTTTGCTTAAAAGGCTCATCATTAGGCCATAATTGCTTAAAGTCCTCTGGATAAAACGAAAAACACCATTCATTTCTTGAAGGAAACTTTGAGCCTTTCCTACAAAATTTTCCCTGGTTGCATACGCTAAACATCCTTGGATCGGGTGTGTGCAAGAGCGTCGACTTAACGCAATGACATCCACTAAAACATCTTTAGGAGACACTTTCCCATCGAAACGACGCATCATTTCTTGACCATCTTGGATTAATTGTTCATTCGGAAGCTTTACCTGAAAGCAAAGACAGAATTTAACAACATTGGATCTTTTAGGCTACCAAGAGTTTTTAACTGTACGGGCAAAGCTTTGCCCGTACATTTTTAATTTAACCATTGAAATTAATTTATTAACCCAACTTGCCCCCTACCCTCCCTTATTCGCGTGCTGCGACAGGCGATCTGCTGCGCTTTGCTTCGTTATAGCTCCCCAATTCTTCCTATGAACCAATATATTTCTTAATTGATTGAATTAAATCTTTCGCAACATCGCTTTTTTGCCTTTGAAAAATAGGATGGATAAAATTTTTATCTACTTTCTTTCCAAAATGGCTCAAGATCATATTTTCTAATATCTTAACATGATGCGGTAGTACATACGAAATGCGATCATCCAAGGAATATCGCCCCGTTATTGGATCAGTAAAATAATCTTTTACTGTTGTCCATTCAGAAGCAATGATTGGTATACCAAGCTTTGCTGCCTCTAGGTAAACGAGTCCGGGAAGTTCGCAAAAGGCTGGATGCACCATAAGACCTGCATGTTGATAAGCGCTGACGAGCATTGAAAAAGGTAAAATCTCACCATTTGGCATTTTTAGAATTTGTAAATTTCCATCTGTGCGATTTTCATGGGCTTGGCTGATGATGATTGTGGGGGCTTTTCGCCATTTTTTAATCGCTTGAAAGCATAGCTTTTCGTACGAAGAATAGATGCTCGTCTCTGTTGCAATGAAAACAAGAGGAATATCGAGATCTTTCATTGCAAGAATTGTTGCAAGCTGATTTTTACGAGGTTGTATACGAGCTACTTGTAAAATATACTCTTTATGTTTTAGTCCTGTCCATTTCAAAAACAGATCATCGTTTTGTTTTAAAAAATGATCTGAAATGCCGCAGTCTAATTGAATCGCTTCAGTTGGACATTCAGGACAATCTCTTTGTAGAGTTTGCTTTTCTGTTTGCGATGTCGCAATGCAAATTTTCGCCTGGTTTAAAATTGAAAAATTCTCTTGGAAAAAAGAAGGCGATTGATAGGAAAAATAATAAACAATCTCTGGGTTTTCGAATAACTGCTCCAATAACTGCTCAGGTTGATGAAGACAAAGCCCTACATAATGAGCAAAACCATAGCAAGGACCATAATATTGATCTCGATCTTCATGAAAGCAGATGACACCAAAAGACTTATGCATTTTCTGAATTGCGACAAAGTCTTCTTTCAGATCACAACAAATATTGGACAATAAGACAAAATCGACATTTTCCAACTCTTCTGCGGTTTTACCAAGCAGAACATCCTGTCCAATCTCTTTTAAGCCTTCATGAATCGAATAAATTGCCTTAAGATCACCACCCCACTTTTCTTTTTCATCCTTTCGAGTGACAATGCCAAGTTTCATCATAGGCTACCGCCACCATCCACACAGAGAGTTTGTCCTGTGATAAAACCTGCATCTTCAGAAAGCAAAAACTCGATTGCTGCGGCCACTTCCTTGGGTTCCCCCACTCGACCCATTGGAATGTGCGCTAACAGTTCTTTTTCAGCCTCGCTACCAGCAGGGCGAATTGCACGAAACATAACGGTTTCGATGGGACCGGGGGCTACAGCGTTAACGGTAATACCTAGTGGAGCTAATTCAAGAGCCCATACGCGCGTACAACCAATGAGAGCACTCTTCGCAGCTGCGTAACTAGTACGTCCAGAAACCCCAAAGATTGCTCTAGAGGCAAGATTGACAATGCGTCCCCAATTGCGATCCTTCATCCCACCAACGAATCCTTGGGTCATTTGAACTGCTGTGCGAACATTGATATCATAGAGAGCTCTCAAGGAGGCAAGGTCGATAGATCCCAATGGTTGAGGTCCCCCAGCTCCTACATTATTCACTAGGGCATCTACATGATGTCGCTCTAAAAGCATCGCGATGATGCGTTCTGTTTCCCCTTCACTGCTCAAATCACAAGAGAGAAATTGACCTGGAAACATCTCTTCCGGTTCTGTGCGAGCAATTCCTATCACATCGTAACCCACACTCGCCAGACGTTGGCTTGTTGCCAATCCCTTTTGAAGCTCCTGTGACGACAACCGTTTTCCTCTCCATACACTATTTTATAAGCTGTGTAAAATGCCCTCATTCTAATCGATTGGATTCGATAACCGACTGCAATAAATGATATTTATAATTTGGTCGTTATCTTTTGCCTTCAAATCCAAAGATGCAAGCATAGATAATACATTAGCAGGGAACGCACTTGGATGAATCCACCAGTCCTCAAATGCACAGTCCATGCCAAGGTTAAATATTGTTACTGCGCTGCCGACAAAAAGTTGGACAGAAAATCGAGGGGAATAAGTAACTCTCTGTGTTAAGTCTTTCTCTATAAGCCATTCTGCAGCTCATATTCGCTGCATATTATTCTAAGGTTATATTTCCTACAATCTCTTTTTTTCTTTTCTTCTTTTTTCTCCAGTGAGAACTTTCCTGTTTTCGGGGGTGCGGGGGCGAAGCCCCGACCCTCCTCTTATTCTGAAAAACAGACCTTATAATGCCCAAACTGAGGTGGATGGGGTAGGGGCCCCATCCGCCGAAGGCGGGAGCAGGGGGGACGGTAGTCCCCCGACAAGCCTTTCCCAAATAAGCCGGACAGGCTTCTTGAAAAGCCCTCGGAATGCTTGGCATATACGTACACAAACGTTCTTGGATTTTCAACTTTCATTTTTTTGCTTTTTTGACTTCGAATCCTTTGTACTCTCCTTTTGAATATTTGGGTTTGATTCCATGATAAATTTCATTGGGTGTCGCATACAATAAGGCCTGATGCGGTCTACTGCAATTGAAATGCTCGATATACTCATCAACCCCAGCACGCAGTGCTCTTACTGTTTCATAACGATGTAAATATATTTTTTCGTATTTCAGAGACCACCAACCTCTCTCTTGATAGACGTTGTCAATGCACCTGCCCTTGCCGTCCATGCTGATCTTGATACCCCGTTGCCGCAATAATTCTAGAAACGCGGTGCTTGTAAATTGAGACCCTTGATCCGTGTTAAAATATTCTGGACACGTTTTCTGTAAGGCTATTTCTAGTGCTGCAAGACAAAAATCCACAGTTATAGTGTTCGAGAGCTCCTGAGCAAGCACGTATCTGCTAAACCAATCGGTCACTGTAATCAGATAGACAAAACCGTTAGCCAATGGGAGAAATGTTATATCGGCACTGAAAACCTGGTTAGGAGTTCCAATCCACAAACCATTTAATAAATAGGGATAGTGCGGGTGTGATGCGGAGGGTTTGCTGAGGTTTTTTCTGGGAAGAACAGATAAAAACCCCATTTTTCTCCATAACCTCTCAATCCTTTTTTCATTCACGTTAAATCCCTCACGCCTTAAATCGGCATGTATTTTTCTATAACCATATTCGGGTTGCGCATAATGCAATTCTTCTATTTTCTGCATAAGAGCAAGGGTTTCCTCTGACTCTACTATAGGAGCATAGTAATAACTAGATCGAGGGAGGCCCAACGCTTCACATTGAGCCTCGACAGATAACATGGGATGTTCAGGTTCAATCAACCTGCGTTTCTCAAGAGTTGTCAACCCCGGTTTTTTTTTTCAAAAATTCGAGCTGAGACTGAAGCCTGCCTATTTGGGCATAAAGCGCCTCAATGTCTATATCTGGGGCCGATTTTTTTTTACGCCTATCTTCAAACAGCCGCGAGATGCCTTGAACTGCTTGACTTTTCCATTTGGTGATTTGTGCTGGATGTATTTTGAATTGTTGGGCCAAGTCTGATAGTGTCTTGTCTTCCTTTAATGCCTCAAGCGCTACCCTGCCTTTAAAACTGGCTTGGTGCGAGATTCGTTTAGCCATAATGTTTTTCTCCTTTTTGTTTTTTTAGAGAAAAACTTTACACTCGATTTAATTTCTTATTCCAGTGTCCAGTTTTTGGGGGGCAGCGCATACATCCGGACAAAGCAGATAATAACCCAATGATGTAAGAATCATCCGTTCATCTCTTTTGTACTTATCGCCGAATCTATAGAAGTCATGCTCAATGGTTATGATTTTGAAAATATGATCATTAAAAGGCATCCTCTGCAGGACAATGTCATAGTTGCTATCGATATCTAGTGAAAGGTAATCGATAACCTGGGGAAAGGGTTCTAAAATCGATTTATAATCAGATTGCGTAGCATCTTCAATAAGCAAAGGGTTTTGTCGAACAGAATACCAGATCTTCTTGGATGCTTTGTCTATATCTATGCTAACCCCTTTCCAGCCTAGATTTTTCTCGAATAAGTATGAGTTGTTGCCGTTAATCGGATGCCCAGCACCAATTTCGAGATAATATCCATCATCTTGTTTATCAAGAAGTTCATAGAGGAGAAAATAAACAAATCGATCCTGAGATGCTTGTGAGTAAGATTGCATTTTCTCGTGCTTGGCAAAAAGCAAATTCTCGGTTAACAAAAGATTGATCCCGAATAAGAAGTAAACCAATCTCATAGCTTTATTCCAACCATAAGCTGAACGTTGCTTCTTAGTCTTATGACCAGATTATGGGAACATGTCAATTATGAAACCAGCTAATTTCTGCCGGCAGTGTCTGAGGTGGTTGGCGGAGGTTGGACAGATTTTGACGAGAATTAAGTAAAACCTTTTACCTGATTCTCACTTTCACTGCTCCATGAGCAGGGGTTGAAAATTCCAGGTCAGATTTTTTTTCAATCAATCAGAAAATATTTTGCAAAATATTTTTTTTCGAGTTAGCCTTGAGTTTTTTAAGTGTCATGCAGTCTATTTTTAAAACAAGGGAGGCCTAGTATGAAAAATAGCGTCTTAGGATGTTTAAGATACCTGATGGTATTTATGCTGATGCTCACACTAAATATAGGTGTTGCATTGGATAAAACTTCTAACCAATCCACTGTAAGACTTTCAGGTCATGTTCCGAGCAAGGCAGTATCCCAAGCTGTTTTCAAGGAACATCTTGATGTCAATACGCCTGTTCCGATTACCTTTGTCTTGCCTTTGCGCAACCAAAAAGCATTGGAGAGGCTCATCCAACAGATCAATGATCCCGCTGACCAGCAACATTATGGCAAGTATTTGACCTCTGCAGAATTTATCAAGAATTTTGCTCCAACTCAGGAGGATTACGATGCAATCATTGCTTATGCTAAAGAATTAGGCTTGGATGTTATCGGTACACATCCTAATCGCACACTGCTGAATGTGAGTGGACCTACAAAATCTGTTGAAGCCGCTTTTCAACTCAAGCTCAATATGTACCAACAAACCAACGGCCGGAAATTTTATGCTCCTGATGATGAGCCTGAAGTTCCTGCTGCCATCGCTTCCATCATCAAGGGGATCGTGGGTCTAGACAACTCTGCTGTTTGGCATGCTTACAATCGGCGTCAAGAGATAAGCAAAGAAATGTTAGATGCTCCAAACGCTTCATCATTTCCTTCTGGCCCAGGAGGGGGTTACGCTCCCAACGATGTCAAGACAGCTTATAATCTCAACGGAGTATCAGCAAACGGTTCTGGTCAAAAGGTTGCTCTATTTGAGCTTGGGGCATACCTAGCAAGCGATATCACTGCATATACGACCTATTTTGGCCTGCCCTCTGCTAATTTGACAAATGTTTTAGTTGATGGCGGTTCAGGTAATGTTCCTGATCCTGAAGTAGCTCTTGACATAGAGCTTGTGCTGGCGTTAGCTCCGCAGAGTCAGGTTTACGTATACGAAGGCCCCAATAGCAGTCAAGGCGTTCTCGATACATATAATCGGATTGCTACAGACAACATAGCCAAACAAGTGAGCACCTCCTGGGGATTGGGAGAAGATGAAGCAGGCTCGCAAAGTCTTCAAGCAGAGAACGCAATTTTTCAGCAGATGGCCGCTCAAGGGCAGACCATTTATGCTGCTGCTGGTGATAGCGGCGCCTATGATGATTATCCCAATAATATGAATCTTGTAGTGAATGATCCAGCTTCTCAACCTTACATGGTTGGAGTTGGAGGGACCAGCCTTACCGTGAATGCAACCACTGGCGCTTATGCGACTGAAGCGGTCTGGAACGACGGCCTTGGCAATGGAGCTGGCGGAGGCGGTGTGAGCAGCGTATGGCCAATCCCTTCATGGCAAACAAACGTCTCTACCGTATATTCAAAGACCAATCGAAATGTACCTGATATTTCGTTAAATGCAGATCAACATAAGGGCTATGCCATTTTTTATAATGGGCAATGGTCGATATATGGTGGTACAAGTTGTGCAGCTCCTCTCTGGGCGGCCTTTACCGCTCTTGTTAACGAGCAGCGCCAGGCTGCTGCGATGTCGGTATTAGGGTTTGCGAATCCCCCACTTTATACTATCGGGACTACAGCAGCCTCACAGACACTGGATTATCATGATATTACAATGGGCAACAATTTATTTTATCAAGCTGGTCCAGGTTATGATAATGCTTCGGGATGGGGTTCTTTTAATGGAGCCAATTTATTTGCTAGCCTAACGCATTCTTCAACAGACATTCCAAATGTGAGCATTACTTCGCCTGCAAATGGCGCGACAGTGAGTGGTAAAATTACTATCACAGCTAATGCTTCAGATCCGGTAGGAATGATTACACATGTAGATTTTTATGTAGATTCTACATTGATAGTATCAGATAAAGCTGCACCTTATACAGCTACACTTGATACAACTGAGTTATCAAATGGCCAGCATACGCTTAAAGCAATTGCATATAACAATGCGGGCAATTCCGCTCAAAGTGTTGTGACCGTAACGGCAAATAACGCCTTAAGCAGCTATTATATAAATACTGGTGGTAATGTACTTACAGACTCGTGTACCGGTGTAACTTGGCAAGCTGATCAGTATTATTCAGGTGGTCAAACAAAACTGATTACTACTTTGCCAACTTGCCTTGGAGTTTATACAACAGAGCGATATGGCGATTTTTCATATAACATACCTGTTTCGAATGGACCTAAATATGTTATTTTAAAGTTTGCAGAAATCTATTTTCATGCTGCAGGGTTACGTGTATTTGGTGTAAATATTAATGGGGTAAACGTTATTTCAAATCTGGATATATTTAAAGAAGTTGGGTTTGCAAAGCCTTTAGACCTTAGTTTTCCTGTAAACGTCACAAATAACAATATTGAGATAAACTTTATTAAAGTTATCGAAAATCCTAAAATCAGCGGAATTGAAATCCTCTCACAATAGGAGAGTATTTCGCAATAATCATCCCGCTCTTCAAAACTTGATCAAACCTGATCATATATAACCAAATTATCAACTTTTGATCGAGGGCTATCATGCCCTCGGTTTAATTTCCTGGTGCTGCAAATTGCTTTGCTGTCTTGCCCCCACGGTGTCACATGTACACCATTAGGCAAAACACACCAGGCCCATCGCTTTTGGATAAAAGCGAGGTCTGAGCCAGACACTATTGAAGGATATCCTCCTTCATTTTTTGCTGAAAGATCTCGCAAGATCTTTCTCAAGCCATTAATTGCGGCATTCTCGTCGCGAATGTGAACGGTCTTGCACTGTGGACATTGCCATTGTCTCAATGAGACAGGGATTCCCCGCTCTTCAATCCGCAGGCAGTGGCTACAGGTCCGGGTTGTCCCTTTCTCGTCGAATTCAATAAAGGTTTTTCCCGATTTTCGAGCTACCCAGGAGAGGGTGTTTTTCCAACGTCCAATCAAGGATCGGTTATTCATCGCTCGCCGCATTGGTTTAGTAATGCCTTCGCCATTTGGTGTATAGTCTCCGATTCCAATGCAGTCGTAATTTCGGAAAAGGCGATGTGCGCTTGTAAACATAAACGTCTTGGTCTGTTCTCGGCGTTTACGCAGTGCGCTTTTTAGGGCATGATCGTATTTTCTCCATTGCCTGGAAGGAAGATGGAATTCTTTTCTTGTGGGATTGCCTTTTTCATCCAGAACATGGAATTTTTTAGATTTTTTATCACAGCGGTCTCTTTTACTTTTTAGTTCGTCCAGGCGTTTATCGTAAGTTTTGAGCCAGTGAGGAGATGCAATCTCAATGGCTGTTCCACTTGTGTCAACACCATAGGCGAGATTTTTGTGATTGGGATCGAGTGCGAGGATTTTAGAAATGGGTTTTCGGATGGGGAGTTCTTTCTGAATGGTAAAAATGGCATAGTAGGTTCCCAGTTCGGAGATAATGCGCAAGTTGCGTGGGGTTTTGTCTTTGAGGAGATGTGCTTCGGGTAATTCGAGAGTGAGGAAGCGGCGCTTGCGGTCCTGGCCCATTCCAAGGGAGAGGAACAAGGCTTTGCCGTGAATCTTGAAACCTTTTTCTGGTTCATCGTAAAAAAGAGAAAACCAGTCCCGTTTCCAGGCCCGAAATTTGGGCCAACCCATCTGTTTGCCTTTCCGTTTTCCTTTTTTTGATTTTTGATGAACCCGGATTGCTTCACTAAGTCTCAAAGCGGTATTTTTTAATGGAGAAGAGTGGACGACTTTTAGAAAGGGGTGCTCTTCCTTGAGTTTTGGAAGTTCATTTCTGAGTCCTCTTTCTGTATAGAGGGTCTTTGATGCCTCCGGGTTGCCGGAATGGATAAATTCCCGCTTGAGTTCCAGGCTTTTTTCTAGCAGATGATTATAAAGCCAATTACAGATCCGCGATTGCCCATCGAGCTCAGAAATTGTTTGAGGGTCTGCTTCAATTCTCAGCTTAAGAACCAGATTCTCTTTAGACATTGGCGACCGCATTTTGAAGGTTGGCCAAAAGCTGTTTGTTCTTATGGCTTCTTGAACCATTTTGCTCAAGCAGTTGTTTTAGCCCACGTTTATTATAGTTCATCCCGGAACCGAGGTCTTTGGTTACCGAAAACACCCATCCTTTTGCAAAGCAGTAAATTTCTAACATATGGACTTGTCGTTGTAAATCTTCTTTTTGATCATGACTCGAAACTCTTGCGTAGGCAACAGTTAGACGATCAGAGGTTTTATCTCCGCAATTAAATGGCTGTAACTGAGTGAGACTATAGCGGCGTTGGCTGCCCTGTATGCGATGACAGGAAACGATTTTCTTGTGTCTTTCCCATCGGCGGAGTGTTTGTGGAGAAACTCCCAAACATTTTGCTGCTTCCTGAATGCTTAAAAACTTGTTCATTCTGATAATATATAATCAGGTTTGAATAAGTTCAAGGGATTCTGTTACAAGCCCCTTTCACCGATGCAGCAAGCGCTACTACGCCTTGAAAGAGGTGGCGTCCTTGCTAGCACTCTAGTAGGAAAAACAAGGGTCTTTCAGTTCAATCCACGATATCTTTTTCTCGAAGAGCTATGTTCTTTTTTACAACGTGCCTATGAAACACTGCCAGAAGAAATCAAGAAAAAATACTATGAAACATCTGTAAGAAAACGCCCCACTGCAATTGCCGCGTCTAGGTTATAAACCTCAACTTCCCGTGCGACTTGACGTTGCCCCTCCATTTGAACTGTTTCCATTTTGGAAATAGTTGCCTCAGGGCTTAGCTCCTTACTTTCATAAATATTTTTTAGATGTTTTGAAATCGCCGGTATATTCACTCCAAATAACTCAGCCATAGAACGTTGAGTCAACCAAAATGTCTCCTCAGCAAAGATGACATCAGCAGTGACTTTTCCATCAGCCGCTGTATAAAGAATAATACGGTTCTGTATGTTAGATGGAATGGAATAACTGTTCATTCAGAGGCCTAAAGTAAAGGATGGATTTTAACAGCATTCGATCTTTTAGACCACTGAGAGTTTTTCCCAGAAAGGGAATTTGTCGAGTATTGCTGTCCCTTGAGCACCCCATTAGGGGTTTATTTTGGGATCAAATTTGATCTGATTTTAAGACAATTTCCATAGAGAGAATGGGGGCGGCTGGCTCCTCTTTCGCCGTTCTTCGGCGAAAGAGCGTTCCGGTTCGGTCGCAGGCTCTCTCACTTCGAGTCCAGACGCAAGTGCCAAAGGGCACTTGCTTCGCCCCCATAAATGAAAATACCCGCGTTAGCGGGTATTTTTTCTTATGGGGGCGGCTGGACTCGAACCAGCGTAGTCCGAAGACGAGGGATTTACAGTCCCTTGCAATTGCCACTATGCGACACCCCCGATGCGGAAGAAAAAAGATGCTGGCGAAAGGACTTGAACCCTCAACCGTCCGCTTACAAGGCGGATGCTCTACCATTGAGCTACACCAGCATAAGAGATGGAAAGTTTAACACAGGCCTGCTTTATTCTCAAGAATTTCACATGATTGGATTGGGAGGTTCTTCAGGAGGAGCTTTGGGCGCCGAGGCGCGCTTAAAAAAAAGGGAAGAAACTTTGGATGTCTCCTGAGTCGCGGCGGATTGTGGGGCTGATGCTGAGACGGCATCGGCAGTCAGCTTTTTGTGCTTCTGCTTCAGCTCACAGCATTTTTTGTATTTCTTACCCGACCCGCAAGGACAGGGATCGTTTCTTCCAACTTTTTGCATTTAAAACCTCTTCAAAATCGGTCAGAATATCGTAAAAAATTGATTCAAGTCTAGTAAAAACATAGAGAGGTTAATGGGCAAAAAAGTATAATCAGCTCTCATTTTTAAAGGATATGAACCAAATATTAAGTTTACACCTTCCCATTGCTCGTCCTCCATGGACCCATCTCGGCGGCAAACTGGAAAGCATGTGCCGCAAAGCAATTTATGAATTTGAGCTCCTCAAAGATGTGAAAAAGCTTGCAATCGCTTTGAGTGGGGGCAAGGATAGTTTGAGTTTGCTGTATTTGCTCAAGGCGATCTCCGGAAGAGGTCTGCCCGAGCTTGAGCTTTATGCGATCCATGTCAGCGGGGCTTTTTCTTGCGGGGCCGGCGTCGGTGAGAATTTTTTAAAAGGAATTTGCAACGAGCTGGGAGTGACGTTTCTGAATTGCTCTTCCAAACAGGAAAGAGAAAATCTGGAATGTTATAGTTGTTCCCGAGAAAGGCGGACCTTAATCTTTGAAGCCGCCAAGAAAGTGGGAGCGACTACGGTTGCTTTTGGGCACCACCGCGACGACAGCGTGCAAACTCTTCTGATGAATTTATTGCATAAGGGCGAATTTGCCGCGATGCTGCCAAAAGTTCCTATGCAAAATTACGGTGTGACTATTATCCGCCCGTTCATTTATATCTCCGAAGAGGAGATCCGAGAATTTGCAACAATGTATGGGTTTAACCGTATAGTTTGTCAATGCCCTGTAGGCCAAAATTCGATGCGAAAGAAGACCAAAGACTTGATTGCCATGTTAGAAAAAGAGTTTCCCAATACTCGGGAAAACTTAAGTTATTCCTCAATACAATATGGTTCGCGGAAAGCCTTGAATAAATAAAGAGGGAATTGCAAAACCCCTCAACAGACTCTCAGATCAGATTTTTCAATATTTCGCTAACCTGATATGTTGAGTAATTGGAAAGCGATGAATCTTTCTTGCCTTGTAGGACGATATGTACGTTGAAGAACTCCTTGCGGTGCTCTGCTATTTTGCGATTTTGCTTACGATTGGATTTTTTTCCTATCGAAGGCATCTCTCCGCTGCGGATTTCATCATCGGCGCTCGCTCAATGAATTACTGGTTGACAGCGCTGGCAGCGCACGCAAGCGATATGAGCAGCTGGCTGTTCATGGGGTACCCTGCTGTCGTCTTTACAGGGGGACTGTTCAATGCCTGGTCGGCGGTCGGTCTTTTGGTGTTCATGTATTTGAACTGGCAGCTGATTGCTCCAAAAATCCGCATTGCTACAGAACAGTACAACAGTCTGACTTTTTCCTCTTTTTTTGAAAGCCGGCTTGCAGATACTTCCGGCACAATCCGTGTATTTACGGCAATTATATCGCTTCTATTTTATACAATTTATATCTCCGCGGGCTTGGTTGGCCTTGGCTTGCTTTTAGAGACATTGTTCCATTTGAACTACTATTGGGGAGTATTGGTCGGCGTCTTCATCGTTATCCCCTATGTGTTCACAGGCGGATATGTGACCTTGGCCTGGATCGATCTTTTCCAAGGATTTTTCCTGATGGGCATCATCATTTTTGTTCCGCTGTTTCTCCTTAAAAAAGTGGGTGGCTGGTCTGGAATCTCCCATGAGATTGAGGTCAAAAAATTGACAATGTCATTGTTTCCAGACTTTTCAGCGAAGACTATTTTAGAGATCATTGGCATGACTGCCGGATGGGGATTAGGATACTTTGGACAGCCGCATATTGTGACAAAATTCATGGGAATCCGCAATGTGCATGAAATTTCAAAGTCCAAATATATTGGCATGAGTTGGATGCTCCTCTCTTTGAGCGCAGCGACTTTGGTCGGACTCGTGGGCATCGCATTCTTTTCCGGACAAACTATCGATTCTGAGCTTGTCTTTATCGAAATGGTTAAATCCTCTTTCGCTCCATTCTTCGTGGGATTCATCTTGTGCGCTGTTCTCGCCGCAACAATCAATGCCATGAGCTCACAAGTGCTTGTACTTTCCTCAACCATCACAGAAGACTTTTACAAGCGCATTTTCCGCAAGACGGCGTCTTCAAAAGAACTGCTTATCGTTGCAAGAGTTGGCGTAATCCTAGTCTCAATCATCGCGTTTATCATCGCTTTTGGAAAATTCAGTTCGATTTATTCTCTTGTGCTCTACGCTTGGTCGGGTCTGGGTTCTTCATTCGGTCCGCTGCTACTGCTCTCGCTCTATTGGCGAGGGATCAACAAGTACGGTGCTTGGGCAGGAATTTTATCCGGAGGGATTATCGCGGCAATCTGGCCTTATTTTAACATCCTTTTTTCTATCAATGTTCCCTCAATGCTTCCCGGTTTCATATCCAGCTTCCTGCTCATCCTAGTTGTTTCTAAATTGACTCAACACAAGTCCCAGCCAGCAATCGATTAGAGACTAGCGATTAAGAACTTAAAAATAAAAACAGGTGCCAAAACCATCGATTTTCTGCTAGCAAGGAGTTTTGCAATTCCCTCCTTTATCTTTTTATGCTAAAATGAACTTTTATTACGGAAAGAAATTGAGATGAGTAAGCCAAAAATTTTAATTACTAATGACGATGGCATTGAAGCGGACGGTTTGAAGTATTTATGGGAAGCCCTCGTCGATGTCGCTGAACTTTATATCATCGCCCCCATGACAGAAAAGTCAGGAGTCGGGCTTGCAATCACAGTCCGAGATCCCATCCTGATTCAGCAAGTGCAGTGGGAAAGGGGGACAAAAGCTTGGAAAATCAATGGGACGCCGGCAGACTGTGTCCGCATGGGAATGAGCGTCATCTTAAATTCTCCTCCTGACCTCATCGTTTCCGGGATTAATCGCGGCGCAAATTCCGGCCGCAACGTCCTTTATAGCGGAACAATTGGCGCTGTGATCGAAGGCGCTTTACGCAATGTCCCAGGAATTGCTTTTTCGTGCGTCAATTTCACAAATCCTGATTATAAAAAGGTCCAACATTTGATTTATCCCTTAGTGAAGCATCTGATCGAAAATCCACTTCCTCAAGGAACATTACTCAATGTTAATTTCCCGGATGTCCAAGAACTCCGCGGCTTAAAACTAGCCCGCCAAGGAAAAGGTTATTGGATTGAAGATCCTGCTCATCGCCTGCACCCTGAAGGACATTCTTATTTTTGGCACGGCGGAAAATGGGATGAACATGATGAGCACGAGGAAAGCGATGTGTATTTGCTCAAACAAGGCTTTGCAACAGCAGTACCGATCCACGTCAACGAAATGACTGATTTCAAACTCTATCAGGAACGTAAATCGTTATTTGATGAGTTTTTTCTTTGTTCTCTTTTTTTAACAAGGGCGCGCTCATAAGCATCCAATCTCACAAGGGCTTCTTGCTGGGCGCGTTCGATGATTTCACGCCCTCCTTCTATTGCGTAAATCCTTCTCAACTCGTTTTCTAAAGAAGCCTCTGTGACGTTTTCTTCAAAGGGAAGCTCATTGGAAATATCTTCGATCCCCTTTTGTTGAAATTCTCTAACCTCGATCATGAGATCGACCAGTCCTTCGAAATGCTTTTTCAAGATCGGCTCTGTAAGAAGAAGTTGCTCGCGGTTTTCAATCTTCTGCAAATCGACGACTAACATACGGCAGCGCGCCTCGCCTTCCCTCTGGAATTCTTCGGAAGAATTAGGTGAACAACCGCAGAGGAGAACAAATGCCCACATGAGCTTCTTCATTTTTCCAACCTGAGTTTTAGGCTTATTTTATGAGCGAATTGCAAAACTAACAAAACGGGGTGATTTCCTGGGGGAAATTATTTAGCTAATCAGCTTAATCTCCCCCAGGAAATCACCCCATTTTGTCAATCTCGCAATTCGCTCGAAAAATGGCTGCGATTCTGCCTCCATTTACCAATGCAAAAATCCTTATGGCTGATATGATATCTTCTTGGAAAACAAACCACATCAGCCAAAGGGACAACTCAAATGAGTCAATTGGCAGCTACGTTATCACAGTATTGGAGCAAAATTCAAGAAACACTTTTTCCTCAGCTGGAAGAACAGCTTGATCCGTTGACGGAAAAGCAGCAGCAGCTTGTTACAACTAAGGATGGTTTTTCGGGTCTGAAACAGGTTTTAGCAAATAAGACCCCGAAAAAATGTACATCCTCAAAAACCTATGGCAAGCACTGAATATCATTTGGATCCATGCCAGGCTTTGCATTTATCGATCTCAATCAGGCATGGATCAAAATGGTCTTCAACTTTTGCCATGAGTTTTTAAGGACGTACGAAAAAATGTCCTTTTCGCGTTAGTTTTGCAATTCCCTCTTATAATTGATTCTAAAAAACAAAAAGGGGCTTTTCAACCACTTTTGGGAAAAGAAACTGTTTTAAGAAAATTGCTCTTCCAACACAACTGCAGTGCAGGGAGGGAGGCGCAATCTTAAGTGCGTAGGGCGATTTGAGTACGAATCACGAATAATCTCAACAGAGGCATTTAATCTTCCTTCTCCGCCAAAAGCAACATCATCCGTATTATACACTTCTTTAATCCCGACGAGCCTGTCCAATTCTGGAGCATAGGAAGCATTAGGCAAAGGAATCATATAATCTTGGAGATCTCTATCAGAGGTGTTGAAGATGCAGGCAAATTGTTGATTGCCCCCTCTGCGATGGATGCTGAGCACGCAATTCTCAGAATCCTTCCCATCGATCCAAGAAATACCCGCATCTGTTTGGTCCTGCAATCCTGGATTATCGCGATAAAGACGGAGTAAAGCTTTGCGACTCTCACGGACACCGATATGGTATTTATGGTCAGGATTGCTTGGATAGAGTAGTTCCCACTGAACAGCCGTAAGGCCTCTGATCAAACGCCAGTGCCACTCTTCTGTTTGGAGGATAGGAGTACCCATAAAGTCCAAAAAGCCTCCGCCGCCTCTAAAAATGTGATAGGCGAGCCAAACGCGAGCACTAGCAAATTTTTCATAAGCGGAACGTCCTCCCATTTTGGCATAAGGCGATCCTTTTTGCTGTTTAAATTCATCATGCGAGAACGCAAGGACGACGTGTCCTCGGGGACGGCAATCTTCGCTGTAATCGACATCTTTGATAGTGGAGCTAAACAAGTCATAAGAGAAGGTCCTTAAATGAGGTGGTATTGAGAAATAATCCAAAACCTTAGTCATGAACCACATATGCCATGTCAGATCAAAGCCGACACCACGAGTGTTTGTGTGAACCCCTCTTTCTGTCACAGGGCGTGTAAGATTCGGAAACCCCCCTGCTTCTTCAGCAATCATAAGCACTCCAGGATGTTTATTATGGACAAAAGTATTGATGTTTCGTAACCAAGTTTTGGCATCCAAGTTGTGCTCAGTCCCCAATGTATTGACTCGAGATCCTCCTTTTCTTCCATAGCTGAGGTTAAGCATCGATTGCACACCATCAACCCTGACGGCATCAAAGTGAAACTCGCGTAAGATGTACTCGAGGTTGGATCCTAAGAAATCTTTAGTAAACTGTTTTTTGAAATCAAACTCATAAGTTCCCCACTCAGGGTGGCTCGCGAAATGGGGATTATCATCTTCAAAAAGCGGAGTGCCGTCAAAAGAACATAGACTAAATTCATCGATGGCAAAGTGGGCAGGTATCCAATCTGCAATCACACCGATTTTTTGTTCGTGAAGATAATTCACAAAGTATTGGAGATCTTCGATGGAACCCATGTCACTATTCGGTGTGAAAAAGCTCGTGACTTGATATCCCATAGAAACTGGCTGCGGATGCTCTAACAGGGCCATCAATTCGACATGGGTATAACCGATGTCTTTACAATAGTTGCTGAGCTCAACTGCGAGATCGCGCCAATTCAGCGGGTTGCCGTTTGTCTGTTTTTTCCATGTGGGGGGATGAATTTCATAAATGACTATTGGGGTTTTTGCTGGATTGATCTTCACGCGATCGGTGGTGATCCAAGAATTATCCGTCCAGTTAAATTCTTTATGAATGTCGCGCACGATCGATTCATGATTGCCTGGCGGCTCACGACGATGAATGATGTTGCCAAAGGCAAAGGGATCGATTTTTTTAAAAGGCGCACCGCCATTCTTGCCAACGATCATAAAATGATAAGACCGCCCTGGTTTGGCGTCCCCAGTCTGAACTTCCCATACCCCGTCTTCTTTTTTAATCATCTGGAGGGTGTGCTCAACATTGCCCCAGGCCGTTAAATTTAACTTGATCTCGCGTGCATGGGGAGCGTAGACGCGAAACATCGTCTTTCCCGTCGTGTTGTCATAATGGGCACCAAGGGTGTTATAAAGTTCAGGATCAAAACCGCGGCCATAATAAGGCGGTTGTGGAACTTGGGTTTTTACACTATTAGGTAAGGTATCGAAAAGCGCTTGCATTTGAAAATTATTGGTTTTGATCTCCTTAAAAAGAGTTTCAAAAATGATCTTTTTATCGTTGTCTCTTTGCTGAGTCAAATGTTCCAACTGCTGTTGTTCACCATTTTCTTGATGTAGAGCCCGTTGATGTTCCATCCAGAGGTCCGCAGAAATCTGCTCTAGCAAGGTTCCTTCCATAAAAGCAAATAACGGCGGAAACTTTCGTTGCAATATTCCAGGAGTTTCAAGATCTGTATGACCAGACCGGTTTACAGGATTAGCGCCTGAAGCGAGCCAAGCTGCGTAATAGATTTTTTGCTGAAGTTCAGGGTGTAGTTCTTTTATCGCCAAATGAAATTGCTTAGGGGAGGACAAAGAAGGCAATCCCCGCATCAACGCTTGAACTGCATCGTATTGGTTTTTGAGGATTTCAGAGGTGCTTAAATGGATGGGATGCAATTTGAGTTCGATCTCTTTAAAAAGCTGGCTAATCTTTTTCTCCAAAGTTATTTTCCGGTGTTCAGGTAAGGTACCGTAATTTCTGCTGCCTGGATTGAGTTCATCGAGATAAGATTGCAATGCGTCATACTCATCAGGAATAGTCTGTTGATTGGGCAGAGCGACGGAGTGAAAAAGTTGATTAGCCATTTCAAAATTAACTCTTCCGCTATTGACCGTTGAAATCGCCATAGGTTTTCTCCTAAAAAAAAATTTTATCTCACAAGTAATTATATTATATTACAATAATTAATATTTTTTCAACATTAAACAACATCAAAATAGCATGTTGTGGACAATTTATTAAATAAATTTAATAACAATTAAATTATTTACTTTAATGTTTTAAAACTAAAGTTATTAAAAATGAGCAAATATCTGTTATTTATTGAGTATGGAGATCACGAAAACCCCGGCCCTTCGAGAGGAAGGGCGGATGAAAAGCGCTTGAGAAAAATCGCAATGCGCTTTAAGCTATGCCTTTTTTCGCATCGGGCGTATAGCTCAGTTGGTAGAGCGCCTGTCTTACACACAGGTGGTCATAGGTTCGAGTCCTGTTGCGCCCAAATTCCCTTAAAACAGCGCGATTTTATGCGGCGAAGAGTTTTGCAATTCCCTCTGCAGTTTTTCACGACTAAATTTTCTGTACAATCCTGCAAAAAGAAGTTATTCTTGGAAAATTAGAGGGAATTGCAAAACTCCTCGCCAGTAGAAAATCGATGATCTTGGCACCTGTTGCCAGAACCCGCACAGCGGGTTCGGTTGGCGGCGGCGAAGAGTTTTGCAATTCCCTCGTTATATTGGGTGTATTGTTTATGCCGGGTTCTCAGACAACAGCTAAGACCTATCTCCATTACGTCGTGACGTTTTTTTGGCTCGCCTTGGGCGCATTTTTGGCTGCAGTTGCTATCCGCATCTTTCTTTTTCCCAATCAATTGATCGATGGAGGCGTCGTCGGTATTGCTTTGATTATCTCTCGTCTTTACGGCGACAACTATCTCTCCTATGTGATGATTTTGCTAAACATCCCATTTATTTATTGGGCCTTCACGTATATCCGCCGTTCGTTTGTACTCCACATGCTCGTCGCAGTATTTTTGTTCGCAGGATTTTTAATGCTTTTGCGTACAACTCCAGCATTCATTGGGGATCCTTTGGAAATTATTGTCTTTGGCGGCGCAATTTTAGGGATTGGCGTTGGGCTCATCATCCGCCATGGCGGGTGCTTAGACGGTACAGAAATTTTAGCGATCTTAATTAACCGACGCACAGGATTCACCGTCGGCCAAGTTGTCCTCTTTATCAATGTCTTTATTTTTGCGGCTTATGGCTGGATTTTCCATGATTGGCACATCGCTTTGCGTTCACTCATGACCTACATCGTGGCGTTCAAAATGATCGATCTTGTCATTGTGGGACTCGATGAACTGAAATCCGCGCTCATCATCTCTTCCAAACCTAAAGAATTAGGCAACGCCATCATGAATGAACTAGGGCTCGGCCTAACAATTATGCATGGCAAAGGAGGATTTTCTGGAGATACGCGTGAAATTCTCTTTGTGATCATCGAGCGTTTAGACTTATCTGAGCTGAAAGAAATTGTCCTGCGGGTAGATCCAACCGCTTTCATGGCAATCGAAGACTTGCATGAGGTTGTCTATGGAAAACAGGGCGTGATGCCGTTTAAGAAGCGCCAACGGACAAAATTTTTCAAGAAAAGTTCGTGATCGCTGGAGCAGCATGATGACGGAGGCGCAGTATATCCCGCTCGATCATCTGTTTTAAGTATTGGCCATAATCGCTTTTCAAAAGGAGTGCAACGCGCTTTTCGAGTTCCTCACGAGAAATAAAACCCATTTTATAGGCGATCTCTTCTAGGCATGCAATACTGATGCCTTGTCTTTCTTGGAGTGTTTGCACATAGTTGGAAGCCTGTTGTAATGAAGAGTGTGTGCCAGTATCCAACCAGGCAAAACCTCGATCAAACAGGCGTAAGTTCAGATCGCCCCGCTCAAGATAGACCCGATTGACATCAGTAATCTCGTATTCTCCACGCTTTGAAGGTTTTAAATGACGGGCAATGTCGATGACGTCATTGTCATAAAAATAGAGTCCTGTGACTGCAAAATTGGATTTAGGAAATTGGGGCTTTTCAACAATGGCTGTCACTTTGCCTGTGTCATCGAACTCGACAATCCCATAGCGTTGCGGATCTTTGACCTCATACCCAAAAATGATCGCTCCTTTCTCCAGAAAACGACAAGAAGAAACTAAGGATGAAAGGTGGTGTCCGTAGAAAATGTTGTCGCCTAAAATGAGAGCGACATTGTCATCGCCGATAAAATCTTCGCCAATCAAAAAGGCTTGGGCAATTCCTTCTGGTCTTTCTTGCACAGCATAAGAAATGCTTAATCCAAGATGGACTCCATCATGGAACAATTGCCTAAAACGAGGAAGATCTTCGAGGGTCGAAATGATCAAAATTTCCTGAATTCCCGACATCATCAGAACGGATAACGGGTAATAAATCATCGGCTTGTCGTAAACAGGCAAAAGTTGCTTACATGTGCTCAATGTGACCGGATAAAGCCGAGTTCCTTGTCCACCTGCGAGAATAATCCCTTTCATTGTTTTTATTCGGCTCTCCTGTTAGCGATTGCATTTTCATCGATCTTCCGATCTTGGATCGGTAGCCCAAATGCTAGACAACGGTTCCGTTCGTTGACATCTCTTGTTTTTTTTACAAGCTGTTCTAAATATAAACGCTGCTCATTGGACAACTCTTGCATAGAAGCATTATCCACTATCGCTGAAATATTTTTTAGGGAAATTTAAAATTTTACAGAATCCAATCATGAATAGTATATACTCTAGAAAATTGAAGTCTGGAGAGGATTGAGTTCAATTGTTTGGAAATTGTCGTTAATTCGCTTTTTCAGCATGTCTTTTAAATTAATAACGCCAGTGTTGAAAAAATCTCTAATTTTCTCAGTAAATTCATTGAATTTTGAATACAGTGTATTATAAGTAACACACTCTCTCATAACTTTCCATAAACGCTCAATAGCATTCAAATTTGGGGAATACGGAGGTAAGTAGTGTATTTGAATTTTGGTTTGGCTATCCAAATATTTTTGCACTTCCTTATTCTTGTTTGATCTGCCGTTGTCTAAGATTAAGTGGATTTTTTTTGCATCTGTATTAGCCGCTAACGTTTGGAGAAAATCGACCGCACTTGCAGCATCCACAGTGCTATATTCCTTCGTCACGACTTGCATTGCAGTCAATTCAATGGCACCAATAAAATGCAATCGCTCTTGCTTAGCGGTTGTTCCTAATGTCTTTATTTCGTTTTTTAGGATCCACCCAGCCACAGACTGGCTCTGATACTCAGGGTGTACAGCATCTCCAAAGAAAATTTTCTCGCCTTCTTGGAGACCGGCTTTCAATTCATTGTATTTTTTAAGGAACGCAGCTTGTTTTTCGGGATCGAGCTTTCCTGGTACTTTGATTGGATGTTTATAAACAAATCCATGCCTCTTCAACCAATTTGTCATACCAGCCACAGTGTATTTCACTTGATATGCGTCTAGAACGTAGAGACAAATTTTGCTCATTTTGAGATACGTTATTTGACTCAAATGTCTCCTCAGCGCATCTTCTTGGTCTAGGGTTAACTTGGAGGCCTTTCCCAAATGTGGACCATTGATAGTTTTTTGCTTGGCATCGTATTCTCTTTGATAATCATAAACGGACAGGGCCATTTAACTAAAAATTTTTGATACCAGATCAGCTAAGATGGCATAATAAATTCCTCAAATTTGGAGGACCTATTATGTCACGCCGTAAGCCAATCGACGCCACAATCCTAGAAGCTAGTAAGAATTTTGATGCCCGTGTATTCGCGGAAACCGTCAAGGGAGAGTTTGCAGATTTCCCTGATTATCGACGTAATCAAAAACGTGTCTTATATCCAGTTTGGTATTTGACTCTTGTTATTCTCTGCGGATTCTTTTGTGGATGCAATACGATTGAGGAAATCGCTGAATATGTTTCTCTGCAGGAGGAGTGGTTTTCTTCTCTGCTAGGTGAGGAGCTCTCAGCACCTTCCCATGGAGCGCTCTGGTGGTTTTTAGTGAAAACACCCCCTGGTGCGCTCAAGCACTACTTGCAAAAATGGTTCAGCAAAATTCCTGCTTCATTGCGCGATCAGCTATTGGCGATCGATGGTAAACGGATGAAAGGCGCAAATTTCCTAGGCGGTGTCACACACGTAGTGGAGCTATTCGCAGCGGAGGATCGATTATGTCTTGCCGTGGAAAAGGTC
The DNA here is from genome assembly GCA_963718565.1 of uncultured Verrucomicrobiae bacterium. Lineage (GTDB taxonomy): Bacteria > Chlamydiota > Chlamydiia > Chlamydiales > Rhabdochlamydiaceae > CAJCIW01. The sequence goes on along the minus strand of OY970364.1, from coordinate 87,818 downwards.
CCAAATAAAACAGTCGAAAAGAGCACGTTACCAATCATTTTGGAGCAAGTGAATGTAGAGGGGGCGATTATTTCAGGAGATGCACATTTCACCGTAGCCGAATCGGCAGAACAAATCGTTGATGCGAAGGCAGATTATCTGCTGGCTGTTAAGGACAACCAGCCAACGCTGTGCGCTGAAATGGAGAATTTTTTTGATCAAGCTCACGCAGTCGAATGGGAGGAAGTCCCCCATTCGTTTCACCAGGAAGTAGATAAAGGCCATGGTCGAATCGACATTCGAGAAGTACGAGTCGTCGAGGACCTGGACTGGTTGCCAAATGCGGGCAAATGGAAAAACTTAGTCTGTCTCATCGAAGTAAGGTCCACGAGGCAAAAACTTGGATCTACTGCCAATGAGGTATTTAGACGGCTATATATTTCGAGTCGTCGAGCATCTGCCAAAGATTTTGCTAAATGGACCCGACAGCACTGGAGCATAGAAAACAAATGCCATTGGGTAGCTGATGTGATTTTTGAAGAGGATTATGCATTGACGGATAGAGGGAATAGTGCGGAGAACATGGGGTTGTTTCGACGTTTGGCTATGAACATGGCTGCAGTTGTAGATCCAGAAAGGGGGCTCGCCTCCGTAAGGCGCGCAGCAACTTTCGGTGGTGGGTACTTAAAGGGAATTTTGGCAACATTTTTCTGTTCGAAAATGTCAAAACATTTTAGTTAAATGGCCCTGCATAAACGGACGACTCGCTAATTCTTAAAATCGCCGCTATTTCCCCTGGACTGTGGCAATCATCCCTACCTAAAATGACGCATACACGGTTCCGTTCGTTGACATCTCTTGTTTTTTTTACAAGCTGTTCTAAATATAAACGCTGCTCATTGGACAACTTTTGCATAGAAGCATTATCCACTATCGCTGAAATATTTTTTAGGGAAATTTAAAATTTTACAGAATCCAATCATGAATAGTATAGTTCATGCACCTCTGCCTTACCAACATGCTTCCAAGCTGATAAAACCAACCAATCCCGCTTCAATGCATTGCTGTCGCAGCTGTTTGCCTTCAACCCTTAAGCTATTCAGCTGTTCCTTGGCTTCTCCGGCCACACCTTGACTGGTAGCACGTACATTAACTTCCTTGAAGACTCTGGCAAAAGTTGAAGACCATTTCGATCCGTGCCCAATCAAGATCGATAAGTGGTAAGTTTGGCATGGATCAAAATGGTCTTCAACTTTTGCCATGAGTTTTTAAGGACGTACGATCAGAGGCTGTTTCATTTGACGCAATTATTGGACTTTATCTTTCTTATGTTCTAAACTTACTCTCTTTAATACAAAACATATCATTCAGAGGAGAAATTTAAATAATGACTATAAAGCCAACATCATTAATTCATGGCGTTGCATTCTTTGACAATCCACGTTCTTGCATTGATTATTACGAGCAGACTCATACAATAAAAAAGGTTATCGACTTCATTCGAAGTTGTGGAAATTTTTTGATCGGGGTTTTCAACAAGATAAATCGGAGTATGCATCAAGCTGAAAAGCAATGGGAATCATTGATAAATGCTCAAAACAAGGACTTTACAAAAAAAAGACTCATTGTTTGCATACACGGCCTTGGTGATGACCCTTTGCAATTTAAAAAGATTGCCGACGAAATGCAAAAAAAGACACTTTCGGAAACAGATATTTTTATCCCTCGTGTTAACGAAAAAGGACACGCCAAACTCGATCTTACGGTAAAACCTATTTTCGAAAAGATTGTAAAATGGGCCAATACTCCGGGTGAAAAAGAGTTGGTCTTAATAGGAATATCCAATGGCGCACGCATTGCACGCGCCCTTGAAATTGAGTTGTCAAAAAGCAATACCCGTCATCCATCGCATCTTAAAAAATTGCATTCTGTATCAATTGTTGGGGCGGGTAATGGATCTTCTTTAGTGAATTTGGCCAACGCCTTAAGACTGTCGCCGCTAATGTCACAACCCATTGCAGAGGAAATGCCCATAGACTCCTTACGCAATCAATGCTTGAATAAAGAATGGAACGAGATGTCAACTAGATGGATACGCGAATATACATTTATTGCCTCGCCCCATGACTGGCTGGTACCGAATTATGATTCCACTTTGATGAAGGTAGTCAATCAAAAAGCACGCTATGCTTTTGTGCCTAATCATGGACACTGCAGCATTACAGAGGGAGATGATGTTGCTAAAGCAGTTGCAGAATTGACGGGTGTAAATCAAAGTGGAGGCTAGGCATTGAAGTAATGCCTCCATTTCATATGTCGGAAACACGGCGCTGGCGTGTTTCCGACATATGAAATGGAGGCCAGCTTCAAGCACCCAACCTCAACATTTTTAATTACGCCCAGAATTGGTTCTTTAATTGCTTTTATTGGGAGTAAATGTGCACCCTTCGAGAATCAGCTGATCGATGTAATTGATGACATAGTCGTTGCTGAGAAACTTAGGGTCGTCCAGCATGTATTGATGAAAAGGAATTGTGGAGTAAACACCGCCAATGTGAAACTCCCGCAAAGCTCGTTTGGCGATGGCAATCGCTTCTGCACGATCTTTTCCCATCACGATCAGCTTGGCAATCATCGAATCATAATTGGGAGGAATGCGATAACCTGAGTAGCAGGCGCTATCGATTCTGACGTGTGGCCCTCCAGGGGGAATATAATATTCTAAATTGCCCGGGGAGGGAGCAAAGTTATTCGCAGGATTTTCCGCATTGATGCGAAGTTGAATAATATGGCCTTTAAATGCGATGTCCTTTTGCTTGAACTTGAGTTTTTCTCCTATGGCAATCTTGATCTGCTCTTTGACAAGATCGATCCCCGTCAATTCTTCGGTAATTGTATGTTCAACTTGGACCCGAGTGTTGACTTCCATGAAATAAAAGTTACGATCTCCATCCAGCAAAAATTCGACAGTGCCCACAGAATGGTATTTAGCCGCCCGGGCGATTTCAACAGCTGCTTCACAGATTTTTTTTCGTAATGAAGACGTTAAAATCGGACTAGGAGCTTCTTCAATCAGTTTTTGACGGCGGCGTTGGATCGTGCAATCTCTTTCTCCAAGATAGGCATAATTGCCATGTTTGTCCCCAATAATCTGCACCTCGATATGGCGCGGATTGACAATCATCTTTTCGAGATAGACATCGGGGTTGTTAAAACTGACTTCTGCTTCAGCCCGTGCCGCGGAAAACTGTCTGACAAATTCTTCAGGATCATAGGCAATGCGTATTCCTTTTCCTCCGCCCCCAGCAGATGCTTTGATGAATATAGGAAAGCCAATGCGTTTAGCTTCTTTCAGCGCTTCTTTGACATCTTCGACGACGCCATCGGACCCAGGAATGATCGGGCACTTCACATTTTTTGCAGTAGATTTGGCCTTAGCTTTATCTCCTAAAAGAGCGATAGTCTCCGCAGAAGGACCAATAAAATTAACACCGCAGCTTGCACAGATCGAAGCAAAATTCGCATTTTCACTTAAAAAACCATAGCCGGGATGCAGTGCATCAGCACCAGTAATTTCACAGGCAGAAAGGATATTGGAGATCTTTAAGTAAGATTTTTGTGAAGGGGCTTCGCCAATGCAAATCGCCTCATCGGCATGGAGAACGTGTAGAGCTTCAGCATCTGCTTGAGAATAGACAGCAACAGTTTGCAAACCCATATCGTGACAAGCTCGGATGATGCGTACGGCAATTTCTCCGCGATTAGCAATTAATACTTTTTGCATAACACCTTATTATCCGATAATGTAGTCTATACGACTCTGAAGAGCTTTGTCCCAAATTCGACAGGATGGGCATTGTCGACAAGAATCTCTGCAATTGTTCCACTCACTCCCGCTTTAACTTCGTTCATCACTTTCATCGCTTCAATGATGCACACGACACTGTTTTCATCGACGCGATCACCGACTTTGGCAAACTGGGGATCCTCTGGAGAGGGGGCAGAATAAAAAGTGCCGACAAGAGGCGATGTGACGAACTTACCCGAACTTTCCTCAGATTTCTTTTCCTTATCCTTACTTGGTGACGTTTCTTCATGTGCAGATTTTTGAACAGGCGCAGACCGCGCGAAGCCTTCTGCTTCGCGAACAGGAGGATGGGCATAAACAGGAGGATAGAAAGTGGCAACAGGGGCATGGAGCTGAGAGGGATGTTCTTCTTGACGTTCCAAATGGAGTTCGTCGCCGCCTTTCTGTTTGATCGTCAATTTTTTAATGCCTGCACGCTCCATCGCAGTCATTAATTCCTTGATTTGTTTAAGGTCCACAACTCCTCCTTAGACTTTTTAGACTCTTTGTATGTATTCGTTTGTTTGAGTGTCCACTTTGATGATATCCCCTGATTCAATAAACATCGGAACCTCGACCTTTGCTCCCGTCTCTAGAATCGCGAGTTTTGTTGCGTTGGCGACATGGACAGCGGATTCACTCTCTTCCGTTTTTACAACCATGAGCTCTAAAAATTGCGGCAATTCTACAGAAAAAATCGACTCCCCATAGAACATCGCTTTGAGTTCAATTCCTTCTTTAAGGAAATTGACTTTGTCTCCGATGACCTGGGAAGGCACCAAGACTTGTTCAAGATTACCTACGTCCAAAAAAAGATAGTCTTTTCCTTCAAGGTACAAATACTCTAATTTTCTTTCCGCGATGGAAACATCTTGGACGGGTTGATTGAGTTTAAAATTTCTTTCGACAACTTCATCTGAAAGCAAATTTTTCAATTTGGTTTTGATGAAAGGGACCCCTTTTGCTACAGTGACTTTAACGCAAGATTCCACACGATAGATTTTTCCATCCATCGACAGAGTCATCCCTGGAGCTAATTGGTTACTTGTGGTCATAAATATCTATCCTTTCGAAATGAAGAAAAAGTCATTAAACTATTTACAATGTCTTTAAGTTCTTTGAGTTCTGAAATACAATAATCTACTTCGCCTTTATATCCAGCCGAATTCAATCCTCTCCCCCACTGAATTCTTACTGTCTTTAATCCTAATTCCCAGGCAGGAGCTAAATCGAGCGGGATTCGATCGCCGCAGACGAGCACCTCCGTCGACGCGTATCCGAGCTCATCCATAATCATCTGATAATGAGGCTTTTTGTTTTTCTCTTCGGTCACAGCGATTTTACTAAAAATTCGAGAATCTATACCAGCTTTTTTCATTTTGTCCATTTGCAGAATTGGCTTGCCGATTGTCACTAAGGCAAGCTGGTGCTGGCCACCCAATTCCGTAAGTATTTCAATAGCACCTTCTAAAGGAAAGACCGGCAAATCGGAAGGAATATTTTCATAAGCTTCTTTAACACCGATTTCAAAAAAAGATTTATCTCCACCTAAAATTTCCACAAATTCAGCGATTGCCGACCGGGCACTATCGGATGTGCTGTTGAGTCTTCGCAGAAGTTCAAGAGCTGTAGGAAAATCGGAAACAGTAAACCCTGCACGCACCATCGCATTTAAAGCATCTTCGAGTTTGAAGTGCGTGATGCATCCCGATGTGTCGATCAAAGTATCATCAAGATCAAAGATGATTAACAATCTTCATTAACTCCTGAGCTAATTTTTTCGAATCGTGACGGATCAGGTTGCGTTTGAGCAAATCCTTTTTCGGTGTTTCCTTAGGTTCTCCTAGCAATGTCGTAAAAATGACCCGGTCTTCAAAAAGGTCATTTTCGACGAACTCCCCCTCTTCAGCGTAGACCTCGATTAATTCCTCGGAGGGCTTTTGGCTATTGACTAAAATGAAATCAAAGATATCTTCGCCGATAAAGTGATTAATTTCTTTGAGATAATCACCGACTTTAAACCCTGTAGTCTGCCCTTTTCTGTTCATCAAGTTCACAACAAAGGTTTTCTTTGCTTGAGAGTTTCGAAGCGCCTCACTCACTCCTTCGACGAGAAGGTTAGGGATCAAAGACGTATGTAATCCACCAGGCCCCATAACGATCATATCTGAATTCATAATTTCATCGATGGCATGAGGATTGGCCTTTGGGAAGGGTTCCAAGTAAATACTTTTATATCCCTGATCGATCTCTTGAGAAAGATAAACTTCTTTTTCTCCTTCTAAAAGGCGACGATTGTTGAGGAGCATTTTTAAACGCACCTCGTGAGTGGTTACAGGAATCACTTTTCCTTTTATAAAGAGAATCTTGCCCATCTCTTCGACAGCCTTCTCAAAACTTCCGGTCACTTTTTCGAGCGCCGAGAGAAGCAAATTACCAAAGCTATGTCCTTCTAGGCCGCCGTTTTCAAAACGATAGTTCATCAGAGAACGCATCATATGTGAAGAATTAGAAAGCGCTACTAGGCATTGACGCACATCACCCGGAGGCAAAACACCGAGCTCGTCGCGCAAAATCCCTGTGCTTCCGCCATCGTCGGCCATTGAAACGATTGCACTTAAATCCACTTCATAATTTCTTAGTCCCCTTAAAACAGCGAAATTGCCTGTTCCTCCCCCAATGACGACAATCTTTTTCATGTCTATCCCTTTCCCATTTGTTTGATTTGCACAATGGCATCACGCATACTTGGTACAGTATATAAGTAGGTTCCAGAGACCAGGACATTCGCGCCAGCTTCGATACATTTTTTTGCCATTTCCCCATTGATCCCCCCATCTACCTGGATATCGAAGGGAGGGGTAAAATCTGCCGCTGTTTTTTTGTCCGCTTGAGGAACTTTGCCTCCTTTTCGAATATTGAGCCGAGAACAAACTTCTCGCGTGAATTGAATTTTATGAAGAACTTCAGGAATGAAATCCTGCCCGCCAAAACCCGGATTGACTGTCATCAGCAAAACTAAATCGCATTTATCGAGATACTTTGGGATCAAGGATTCGCTTGTTTCAGGACAAAATGCGAGTCCAGCTTCGATTCCACAGCGACGGATATAGTTCAACGTATCCTCGACGGCCTCCGTCGCTTCTATGTGAAAAGTAATCCGGTCAGCTCCAGCCTCGACAAAGCGTTCGATGTAATCGAACGGATTATAAATCATTAAATGGACGTCGAGAAAGAGAGAAGTCACCCGATTGACAGCGGCTACAGCGCGAGGCCCGAGGGTCAAGTTCGGAACAAAGTGCCCGTCCATGATATCAATATGCAAGGCATCAGCGCCCGCCTCTTCCGCATGTTTCGCTTCTTCCGCTAGCTTGCCAAAATCGGCAGAAAGTAGCGAAGGTTCGACTTTAATGGATAATTTCTGTTGCATGGGCAATTCCTTTTAAAAAATTATCCCGTTTTTCACTGTTTTCCTCCAAATAAATAAAACCTAAATAAGAAGTTTCAGAAATGTGCAGTGACAACGTAAGAAGCTGTGAAGAAGGAATTTGCAGCACCTGTATACATTCGATAACCCGTTCCTTATAAACGGGTTGATTGTAAGTGATCAAAAGATAAGAGCCAAGGTGATTACTGTTTTTTAAGAAAACACCCTCCTTCCCACCCGTTTCCTTGTTTTTTTGTATGCCTTCTAAAAACATGGAAAATAATTTTTTTAATAACTGCGGATTGAACACGCTTCGCAACTCGATAGGAAAAATCGAATGGAAGAAGTTTTCTAAAAGAAGTTCTTCTTTTCGGTCTAAAGAAGAAAACAAACTTCTCAAAGAAAGAAATTGCTCATGTTGTTTTGCAATCATTCCCCCATTGTAATCTCGGAATTCCCCTAAAAGGCGCTGCAACTCCTGCACGATCGCTTGACGCGCCTTAAGGAGATCAACGGAGTGGTCGGCTCGCACAAAAACAGAAGCAGCAAGTTTCACTCTAAATACAGTGACCTCTTTTGGGTATTTTTTACGCAAAAAACCGACTTGTTTCATGCGATCGGGAATGAACTTCAAAAAAGTCTCGCTGCGCTCAAACGTTTCTTGAAGAGCGGCATCGGAGGATTTTAAGACTCTCATCCAAATCACGGTGAAGCCGAGCTCGCCTTCGGTTTGTTCGTCAAAAGCAATCACTACTTGGGGTAAATCACGAGAAAATTTTAATTGGTTAGAGAGAATAATAATATTGCGCATGACTTCTTCTTCATTCCGAGGCATAAACAAGGGACGCATCACTTTTTCGATGCCGTTTCTAATTTCTTCAGGAAGCCGTTCTTTAATTTGTTTCATTTCCTCAAGAGAAAAACCTGTTCCATCTTCTTTGTCGACCTCCACATAAAACAATTGGATATGCTCCTCTTTGGAGGAACGTGAAAAGAAAGAATCATTGACAATAGACAATTTCGGAAATTGATTGAGCAAAACCACGCCGATATGACGCTCCTCGAAAAGTTCATTATCTCCTTGCAGGTTCACCGCAATGAAAATGCCGAGCACCTTTCTCATACCAAACGGAAGATGTAAATAAGTCTTGCTCAATTTCACATGAATGAAACGTTGCGTTGGAAATTTTTCCATCTGGTTTTTCAAGATTTTGCGAAAAAGATAAAACACATAGATGATACGACTCATATGCGCATGTTCGCGAATTGCTTTGAATTCTTCGGTACACATCACTAAAAAATGCTGCATTTGCATGAAAATATCGTGGTCAAAATCGCGCGGACGCCTTTCGAGCAAAGAAACAATTCTTTCTTGGATGATCGACGTCTTTTCATCCGCGGACAAACCCTTAATCTCCAAAATACGGCTGGCATGATAAACAGAAATCAATCCTAAGCGTATCTCGCTTTCAAGAACGGGAAGCTGATGGCGTGTCACTTCTTTGTCCAGAGAGTTATCAAAAGAAATCACAGCTTCGCAGATCGTAAATGTCTCATTCGTGAGATCCGGGAATCTAAAATCCGTTGCGAAAAAAGAGCAGATATTCGGTCTCTTTCCAGGAAGCAACCAGCGACTGATCATTTCATAAAAAAATTTCACTCCGTTCACACGATGTCGACAGAGTAAAAAAATTGATATATACTGATTTTGATCCCCCCATTCTATCCATTTCAAAATAGGCAGGAGGCGGTTGAACTCTAAAGCAAGCCCCTCATCTACTTCCTCTGAGAAAAAAAAATCAGAGGGAAGCAACTTCATTAAAGTGTTGCGAATTGAGCCGCTGTAGAGAAGGCTATGAGGACTATTTTGATCGTCGTCGAAAACGCATGAAACCCTCGGCAAGCCTTTTGCTTGCAGCGTTGCATTATCCATTGTTTCCTTCAAAAATAGAGGAATTTTCTCTAATTTCAGCAGGCCGGCCGATCAAAGTTCCTGAATGATAGCGCATCATCGGGTCGTAAAAAGAGAGTATCTTTAAGGGCAGACCGTTCTTTGCAGCCAGTCGAATACATCTTGGATGAAGCACTTTGGCTCCGCGTTCCACGATTTCAATCGCTTCTTCAAAAGACAAATAAGGAAACAAGACCGCCCTGGGGTCTTTCTTTGGATCTTCCGAATAGACTCCTTCAACATCCTTATAAAACTCTACGCTTGTTGCCCCAAGTGCTATACCCAAGGCCACAGCTGTCGTATCGGATCCCCCGCGACCAAGTGTCGTGATCTCCCCCTCTTTGCTAACCCCCTGAAATCCGGCGACAATGACAACTTTTCCCTTACCAAGGGATTCAAGAATGCGGTGAGGCTTTACGTCGATGACCTGCGCATCCGAATGCTTTGCAGAAGTGATAATGCCGGACTGGCTTCCGGTAAAGCTGATCGCTTCTTTATCTTTAAGATGCAAGGCCATAGCGAGGAGGGACATACTCACTCTTTCCCCCACGCTAACAAGCATGTCTTGCTCGCGCGGAGGAGGATTAGGATGAACGCTCCTTGCCAGAGAAAGAAGTTGATTGGTGGTGTCTCCCATCGCACTCACGACAACAACGACCTGATACTGTAGACTTTTGTTTAAAATAATTTCTGCAATTTTTGAAAACTGTTGAGTGTTGGCTACGGAGGCTCCACCGAATTTTAAAACAATGGTCTCTTGATAGTTCATAAGAATTATGATATCATTATGTTCTTAAGTTTGTCATTGATAATATTACGAATCTTTTGATAATCTCTCCCCTTTCACTTGAAACTCAGGAGAAACCTTTAACATGTCCAAACAGAAACAAACCGACTGGAATGAAAGCAACATTATTGATGATGTCGCATTCCAAGAAGAAGACGCTAAACAGTTTAAAAACCTACTCGACCGTAAAGAGGAAGCGGCTGGCGAAGGCTCTCTCGCATTGATGAGTTCGGGTCAAATCCTCAAAGGGTGCATCGTCGAGATTACAAAAGATTTCGTCGTTGTCGACGTCGGTTTGAAATCTGAGGGTTTGGTGCCGATTAATGAGTTTATCGAACCCAATGAACTTTCTCTCAGCCATGAAGTCGAAGTCTATCTTGACCAAACCGAAGGCGAAGATGGGCAAATTGTGCTTTCCCGTGAAAAAGCTCGCCGCCAAAGACAATGGGAATACATTGTCAACCACTGTAAAGAAGGATCGATTGTCAAAGGTAAAGTGATCCGCAAAGTTAAAGGCGGGCTCATGGTCGATATCGGAATGGAAGCATTCCTCCCTGGCTCCCAGATCGATAACAAGCGCATTAAAAATCTCGATGAGTTCATCGGCCAAACTTATGATTTTAAAATCCTCAAAATTAATACAGAGCGCAAAAACATCGTTGTTTCTCGCCGTGAACTTCTCGAAGAAGAGCGCATCTCCCGCAAAGCAGAGCTCCTTGAAAATATCGTCGAAGGTGATATCCGTCGCGGAGTTGTCAAAAATATCACAGACTTTGGCGTGTTCTTGGATTTAGATGGCATCGATGGGCTCCTCCACATTACAGACATGACCTGGAAACGGATCAAGCATCCTTCTGAAATGGTCGGACTTGGCCAAGAGCTCGAGGTGATGATCCTCCATGTTGACAAAGAAAAAGGGCGCGTTGCCTTGGGTATGAAGCAAAAAGAGTCCAATCCTTGGGAAGAGATCGAACAGCGTTATCCTCCAGGGACCCGTATCCGTGGTAAAATCGTCAATCTTGTGCCCTATGGCGCTTTTATCGAAATTGAACCTGGCATCGAAGGCCTTATCCACGTCTCAGAAATGTCCTGGGTAAAAACAGTCACTGACCCCAATGAAATCGTCAATAAAGGCGATGAAGTCGAAGCTGTTGTTCTCTCTGTCCAAAAAGAAGAAGGGAAAATCTCTCTTGGTTTAAAACAAACAGAAAAGAACCCTTGGGACGAAGTTGAGAAAAAATATCCTGTTGGCAGCAGCGTCACTGCAGAAATTCGCAATTTGACAAACTACGGCGCTTTTGTCGAACTCGAGCCCGGCATCGATGGACTGATTCATATTTCCGACTTGAGCTGGATCAAAAAGGTTTCCCACCCTTCTGAAGTCCTCAAAAAGGGAGATAAGGTAGAAGCCGTTGTCCTCTCGGTCGACAAAGAAAGCAAAAAAATTACCCTTGGGGTAAAACAGCTCAGCCTTAATCCCTGGGAAAGTATTGAAAAGACAATGCCTGTCGGTACTCTTGTCAAAGGCATCGTTTCTAAAATCACCGCCTTCGGCGCTTTTGTAGAATTGCCTAATGGCATTGAAGCCCTTGTCCATGTGACAGAACTTTCCGATCAACCCTTTGGCAAAGTGGAAGATGTCGTCAACAAAGGCGAAGAGGTCACTGCAAAAGTGATTAAACTCGACCCAGAGCACAAAAAAATCGCGCTTTCAATCAAAGAATATCTCATAGATAAAAACAAAGTCAATCACGATGACATTGTTGTTGGCAATGCAAAAACTCGGACCCCAAGCAAGAAAGCCAAAGAAAAACAAAATAAAGAAAAAGACAAAGAATCCGAAGAAGGTTCGACGGAATAATTAAAGATGAATAAAGATCTAGTTGCCATTTTTGAATACCTCGAAAGAGAAAAAGGAATCAAACGGGAAGTCATTATTTCTGCGGTTGAAGAGTCCTTGCGCGCTGCCGCTCGTAAAAGCGTCAAAGGACACATCAATGTTTCCGTTTCTATCAATCCGAAAACGGGCAATATCGATGTCATCGCTCAAAAAGAGGTCGTCGATAAAGTGACGATTCCCGAAGAAGAGATTTCCTTGGAAGAAGCTCGAAAAATCAATCCTAATTGCGAAATCGGGTCTTGGGTCGACATTGCCGTAACACCTCAAGATTTCGGAAGAATTGCTGCGCAAACTGCACGGCAAGTCATCTCGCAGAAGTTGCGCAGTGCAGAACGCGATGTCATTTACGAAGAATATCGTCACCGTATCAATGAGATTATCTCCGGAACCGTGAAGCGCATCATTCGCGGGGCCACGCTCATTGTCGATTTGGGGAAAGTAGAAGCGATCATGCCCGACCGCTTTTACCCAAAAACAGAAAAATACAATGTTGGCGATCGCGTCCAAGCGCTATTGCTAGAAGTTCGAGATACTGAAAACGGAGGGGCTGAAGTCATCCTGTCCCGCAGCCATCCTGAATTCGTTGCCCAGCTTTTCATTCAAGAGGTTCCAGAAATTAGCGATGGAACGATCATAATTGAAAAAATCGTTCGCGACGCTGGATATCGCACTAAAGTCGCTGTACGCTCCCAAGATCCAAAAGTTGATCCTGTCGGCGCCTGTGTAGGAATTCGCGGCAATCGCGTAAAGAACATCATCCGTGAGCTCAATAACGAAAAGATCGACATCATCCCCTACGCTGAAGATCCTGCTGTGCTTTTGCAAAATGCAATGCAGCCGATCGAAATTAAGAAGATGTTCATCAGCGAAGACAGATCGACGATCAACATCATCGTCAATGACGAAGATTATCCTGCAGCTCTGGGCAAACGCGGCATGAACGCCCGTCTCAACGGAGAACTCGCTGAAGTCGAGCTTCAAGTGCAAAAGATGAGCCAATATCAAGCCGCAATGAATATCGAAGGAGCACAGCTCGCCTTAAGTGAAGATCCGACACTGGATGAAAAACTTTCCATTGAGGGGATCAGCCTGGGCGGGGAGAATAGAGCTCTCGACAGGATGATCATAGAAAGCTTGATCAGCGCTGGTTTTGATACTCCGCGTAAAGTCTTGAACGCAACAGCAGATCAATTAGCTAAAATTCCTGAGATCAGTTTAGAGATGGCTGACAAGATTTTGGAACAAATTCGTAAAAAGAGGGTTTAAGCGTTGGCCAAAAATTTAAAAATTAATGTTAAAAATACTCAGCTTGCAGAAGCACTCAAGCTCGGAAAGGTCAAAAAACCTGCTGCAAAAAAGAAAAAAGCTGAAGAACCTGAAAAGACTATAGAGGCTGAGGGCTTAGACAAGACACACGCAGAGGAGAAACCGGCATCCGTTGCTCCTGCCACACCTCCTCCACCTCTTGAGAAAAAAGAGGAAGCGCTGCCACCGCCTACGCCACCAGTTCCCCTTAAGCCTACGGAACAGCCTGCTGCTGAGAAGCCTGCGGTCCCACCGCCGCCACAGCCGCCTAGGCCTATATCCCCTCAATACCCTCCCAGACATGCTGGTCCAAGACCTTATTCTGGTCCAAATGCTGGACCGAGGCCTTATAATGCTGGACCGAGGTCTTATCCAGGAACAGGATATTCTCAACGCCCTGGAGCGGCACCTCATTATCGCAAACCAGGATATGGTCCGCCGCCTGCAGGGGGACGTCCACCTTATCCTCCTCGCCGAGAACCTTATACTCCACGCCCACCTTATGCCCCACGCCCAGCTGGCCCCTCTTCAGATCGTGGATATCGTCCCGCACCAGGCTCTCCTCGACCACCACTTGCTCCAAGGGCGCCCCTGTCTGGAATTGAAGAAGCCAGAGAAAAAAAAGGCGGTAAAGCTCACTACAGCGAAGAAGCAGGCAAAGGCACTCAGCGCAAAGTGGGGCCCCAAAAAGAATTCCGCGAATATAAGCCTGCAAAAAAACAGGAAGAGCGGTCATTTGATGCGCGCGATCGACAAGGACTCAGGGATACAGAAGAACAGATGTGGCGTAAACGCCGCCCCCCTCAGAAAGCTCGCCCCTTACAACAAGAAGAAGTGATCCGTCCCAAAACGTTGAAAGTCCGCATTCCGATCACTGTCAAGGATTTGGCAGCGGAAATGAAATTGAAGGCATCTCAATTGATCTCCAAGCTTTTTATGAAAGGCATTGTCATCACTTTAAATGATTTTCTTGATGATGAAACGACAATTCAACTCTTAGGCCAAGATTTCGATTGTGAAATTGCCATTGACAGAACAGAAGAAGACCGTCTGCGCATTACCGATAAGACAATTAAACAAGAAGTTCAAGAGTCGCCCCTTGAGTCTATGGTGCTGCGGCCACCCGTTGTTGCTTTCATGGGCCACGTCGATCATGGTAAGACAAGTTTGATCGATGCAATCCGTAAGTCTAAACTTGCTGCAGGCGAAGCTGGAGAAATTACTCAGCATATCGGCGCATTCAAATGCCATACGGATGCAGGCGATTTGACAATCCTCGACACACCAGGCCATGAAGCCTTTTCAGCAATGCGAGCGCGAGGAGCTGAGGTGACAGATATCGTTGTCCTCGTCATTGCTGGAGATGAAGGGATTCGTACGCAAACAATCGAGGCCATTGAGCAAGCGCAAGCTGCTCATGTTCCTATCGTCGTTGCGCTGAATAAATGTGATAAGCCGAATTTCAATGCAGAAAATGTCTATCGAGGTCTCGCTGATCGCAATCTGCTCCCCGAAAGCTGGGGCGGTCAAACAATTGTAGTCAATTGTTCTGCAGTAACAGGTCAGGGAATTAAAGAATTGTTGGAAATGCTTGCCCTTCAAGCTGAAATTCTGGAGCTTAAAGCCAATCCAAATTTTCGTGCTCGCGGCACTGTGATCGAATCCCAGATGCATAAAGGTCTCGGCGCGGTCGCCACCATCCTCGTGCAAAATGGCACTTTGCGGCTAGGCGATGCGCTCGTGTTTGCTCAGCAGTTTGCGCGTGTTAAAACGATGCACGATGAGCATGGAAGAGAATTGACAGAAGCAGGACCATCCACTCCCATAAAAATTACCGGTTTGTCCGACCTTCCCGAAGCTGGCAGCGAATTCATCGTTGTCAAAAGTGAAAAAGAAGCCATGGAGATCGCTGAGAAAAGATCGGAGGGGCAGCGGCATGCTCTCCTGCAACAAACCAAACGCGGCGCCGAGAGCTTTCTTGCCGAGAAAGCCAATGGCATTCATAAGAAAGTGCTCAATCTGATCCTGCGAGCCGACGTACAAGGTTCCGTAGAAGCATTGAAAACTTCATTGCTCAAAATCGCCTCTAAGAAAATCGAACTCAATATCATTTCCGCAGCCGTTGGGGAAATTTCAGAGTCCGATGTTCAATTGGCCCAAGCTTCCAAAGCGACAATCATTGGCTTCCATACGCAAATTGAAAGTCATGCAGAAACTTTGATCAAAGAGCTGAAAGTCAACGTCAAGCTTCATGACATTATCTATCATGCTGTCGATGACGTGCGCTCTATTATGCAAAGCATGCTCGATAGGATCCCTCAGGAAACAGATATCGGCGAGGCGGAGGTCAAGGCAATTTTCAAATCTTCTCAACTCGGTATTATCGCTGGATGTACAGTGACTGAAGGGACGATTAAGCGGTCTGCACACATGCGCCAAATTCGCGACAAGAAAGTCATTTGGAAAGGCCCCATCCATTCCTTAAAAAGAGTCAAAGAAGATGTGCGTGAAGTTTCCAAAGGATATGAATGCGGCATCGTTCTGCAAAACAATAACGACATCAAAGTAGGCGATATGCTGCAAGGTTATGAAATCACCTACCTTGAGCAAGAACTTTAGAGAGTGTATTCAAATTAAATGGTTAAAAATCGCGTTGCCAGACTTAATTCCCTGCTCAAAGAGGTCATTTCCGAAGTGATTCATCGCGATGTGCGCAATCCGCACGTCAATCCACTTGTTTCCGTAACGAATGTGGAAATCACAAGCGACCTCCAACATGCTAAGGTCTATATTAGTGTGATCGGTACACCCAAAGAAAAAGACGAGACCATCCTCGCATTGCAATCCGCTGCTGGCTTCATCGCCATCCAGTCCTCAAAAAAAGTGACGATGCGCTATTTTCCTGTCCTCACCTTTAGGCTTGACAATTCTGTGGAGCAACAGATGCGCATTGATTCGCTCCTCGGCCAAATTAAAGAGGAGCAAAATGCGCGCAAAACCCCTCCTGAAAACAGTCCGTAACCATGTTTGAAGGTGTCCTCCCCGTCTGTAAACCCAAATTTAAAACCTCTTTCAGCTTAGTTTCCCTTCTTCGAAGATTAACCCATATTCGAACGATTGGCCATGCAGGAACGTTGGATCCCTTCGCAGACGGCGTCATGATCTTATTGATTGGCAAGCACTTTACTCGACTTAGTCATCGATTCCTGCATCAAAATAAAGAATACCTTGCTACAGTTCACCTTGGGATTGTTACAGATACTTATGACATCGAAGGTCAAATCACCTCACAAAGCCCCTATATTCCTTCTTTATCCGAAATCGAAGAAGTCCTGCTCAAATTCCAAGGAACCATCATGCAAACACCCCCGATGTTCTCAGCGAAAAAAGTCGGAGGAAAAAAGCTCTATGAACTCGCTCGGAAAGGAATTGTCATCGAGCGCCAGGCAGTCGCTGTGAACTTACATAGTGAACTGATCGATTATTCCTATCCTAACCTCACACTCAAAGTTCAATGTTCTAAAGGGACTTATCTCAGATCGTTGGCCTATGATATCGGCATCGAACTTGGGTGTGGAGCTCATCTCTCTTCTTTGACACGCACAAAAAGCGGAACTTTTACACTTGAGGATTGCTGCGATGGTGCGCGATTATTAGAGTCCGGTTATGATTGGGTCCATTATCTCAAAAAAGATACCGATCATGCTGTTAATTACCCATCTCGCTGATCTTCCGTCGCCCTCTGAGCCCTGCGGTTTAACCATTGGCAGTTTTGATGGCGTTCATCTCGGACATCAAGCATTGCTTAAACATTTAAGATCCAAATTGCCTAAGAATGGGGTCCTTGCAGTCCTTACTTTTTTAAACCACCCCACCCATCTTTTCACTCCTGATCAGCCCATGTTTCTGATCTGTCCTCCACTGCAAAAAGTCAAGCACCTTGCCGATTGCGGGGCTGATATTGTTTGCCTCATTCCCTTCACCCTCGAATTCGCCAAAACATCTTTTCGAGAGTTTTTGCACACTCTTAAAAAGCAGCTCAACTTTTCCTATCTCGCATTGGGAACAGGAGCCACGTTTGGCAAAAATAAAGAAGGCGATGAGCCAAACGTTCGTAAACTTGCCTCCACGTTTGCTTTCGAGGTCGATTATCTTCCTAAAACCTTAGTCCAAGGAGTCCCCGTCTCCTCTGGAAGAATCCGTTCGTCAATTGTCCAAGGCGCTTTGCAAGAGGTTCAAGAGTGTTTGGGGAGGCCCTATTCTCTAATGGGACGCCTGAAAAAAGAAAATGGATTTTTTTGTCTCTTCCTTCCAGGAATCTGCCTTCCACCCGAAGGCATCTATACCGTTCGAATTAAGATAAATTCCACATGTTGCCCAGCAAGGGCACAAGTGATGCCCAAGCAGCAGCTGCTCCGCTTAGACCTTCTTGAGACAAGAATCTCCTTCCAAGATAAAGACATCGAAGTCATTTTTTAAGGGTGTAAATAACCTGAGTTTGAAACAAAAAGGAAGATCTGTTAAGTTCGACATTGTCAATTTAAAAGTACGAGGGTAAATCGCTTGGTTGCAAAAGGTTCAGAAATCATCCAATTCCCGCCAAAAGTTAAAAGAGACAACATGCAAAATACTCGAACCACACATTATCGCTGGGTCATCGCTAGCCTCGTCTTTTTTATTACCCTTGTGAATTTCATCGATCGGTCGGCAATTTCATTTGTCATCGATCCTTTAAAACAGGAATTTCATTTCACGGATACGCAATTTGGAATGATCCTTTCGGCTTTTGGCTTAGGATATGTGCTATTGACAGCGTTTGGGGGATGGCTTGTGGACTTATGGGGTGCGCGTCTGGTCTGGCCTTTGGCAGCGATTAGCTGGTCGTTGTGTGTCGGCTTGCTCGGCTTTGCAGCAGGTTTCTGGGGATTTATCGGCCTGCGCTTTCTTCTTGGAGTCACAGAAGGGCCGCATTTTCCGGCGATGTCTAGGACAATAAGCTATTGGCTCCCGCCGGCTGAACGGGCCAGGGCGCTTTCCTTAGGACTTGTCGCCATTCCTTTATCTGCCGTGATCGGAGCGCCTATTTCTACTTATCTCGTCGCAGACTTCGGCTGGAGAACGATGTTCTTTTCGATCTGCGCATTGGGAGTTGTTTGGGGTGTTGTCTGGTATTGGCTATTTAGAGACCGTCCGGAAGAATCCTCATTTGTCAGCGAGGCGGAGAGGAAATTGATCGCTAGCTCCTATTCAGAAAAAGTGGAAATGGAGAAAACTCCTGTCGACTGGCGTTTTATTCTTACGCATCCTGCACTCGTTGCCAACAATGTGGCTTATTTTGCTTTCGGGTACATGCTATTCTTCGCCACTCTGTGGTTGCCTGGATATTTTTTGTCCCAGCATGGTCTCAATTTAAAAAGTGTCGGATGGTATTTAACCATCCCTTGGCTTTGTGCAGCGCTCTTTTTAAAAGCTGGCGGCATTCTTTCCGATTGGCTTTACCAAAAAACAGGAAGCAGCCGTTTAGCCCGTTCGCATCTCATCTGGAGTAGCCAACTCCTTGCGGCCATCTTTTTTGTCCTGTTAGGTTTCACTCACTCCTTAGGGTTTTCTTTGCTTTTCCTAAGCTTAGGGCTAGGGTTCGGCTTCATGCCGCAGCCTGCTTTTTTTAGCATCAATATCGATGTTGCAAAACAACGGTCTGCTTCTTCGCAAGGCGTGACTTCAAGCTGCCTTTCCTTAGCGGGAATTGTCGCCCCGCTATTTACCGGCTGGCTGATCGACTTGACCGGCAACTATCAGGGAGCTTTTCTATTGCTCGCCGCCTTTACGATCGTCGCTGTCTTTACAGTGATTATTTTTCACCATCCTGACCGCGAATTTTCTCGCGCATCGTAAAGAGAGCATTTCTCGACGAAGAATTTTCCTAGAGGAAAATTTTCATCGGGAAAGTAAATTATACTGTGCTCAGTCTACCCCATTTCATTAACATTGAAGAAAAACCGCACGTACTTATAAAATCCCCAAACCTCTCGCATAAATTATGGAACGGCGTATGTCTTCTATTACATCGGTTAATAATCATTTTACCTCTCAAGAAAAACAAAGAAGTGAGACTCAAGACAATTTACCAAAACACCTTCCAGCAAAAAAAACTGTGTCTTTCAACTCGACGATTGATTCTTTAGCGCCTTGCGATAAAGAATCATCGGAATCTTCTAGGGCATCTTTGACACAATCAGATTCTTCAACACATCCACGGCGGCGATGGAATTCTCAGGCCAAACCAAGTGAACGAATGAAGGCGATTAGAGAATCGCCCAAAACTCATTCGACGGCTCCAACTCCAGCGACTCTAACAGAAGGAAAACCTTTTTGGAAAAAGATCATTTCTCATGGAATCCCTGTGAAAAAAAATACGGGAAATGGCAAAAAACCTCTGAAATCTGAAACAAATGAGACTAACGGGATAAAGCCACAGCTGCTTTCTCAAGTGCCAACTGAAAAAAATGAGCCTGGCGAGACAAAGTCACAGAAGGCTCCTAAAGTTATATCCGACGGCGTACTGATAAATGATCGACGCCGAGAACTTCACACTGTGAGTGCTCTTCCAGAAAAGCATTTAGAGCCATCGGAGGAAAAACAGTTTGGCAAAGAATGGATTGACAAGACCATTGTTAACAGCAAAAAAATAAAAAATACACTCAACGACCTACTGCTCGAATTTCAAGATAATTATCAAAACAATGAGGGAGAAATTCCTGAATCCGTCAAATCGGAATGGGGAAAGCGGCTATTTTTATCTGTCGTGGAAGCTATTGTAGAAAACAAACATTCTATGCCTTTCGAAATCTGCCGGTTAGCTCAAATGATGAGCTCAGAAGCCAAGGACAGATTTTCCAAAGTCGATTCTGACACAATCGTATGGAAAATACTTTTCCTCAATTTTTTCATTCCGCCTTTATCGACTACAAAAAACGGAACATTAGCTGCAATTTCAGCCAAAGAACAAACCATAATTGTCGAGTGCATGCGGAATTATGTGGAGAAGGAACTTAAAGAAGTGCCTCCAGAACTCATGTCGATAGTGGCTCCCTCATCAGACAAGAATAAGCTTCAAGAGATGATTGCAAGCTATCTCTATAACCTTTCGGATATTACAACCTTATGTCGAGGAGTTTCGAAAGAAGAACAGTATATCCAGAGATGGGGAGAACACTTTGGCAAAGAATGGATTTGCAAGACCATTGCTAACAAAGTGCAAAATACACTGAATGAGCTAAAGACCGAATCTGAACAAAAGCGTAAAAATGACAAGGAACAAATACCTGAATCTGTCAAATCGGAATGGGGAAGGCGGCTATTTTCAGCTTTCGTAAAAACGATTATAGAAAACAAACATTCCATGCCTTCCGAAATCTGTGGGTTAGCTCAAATGATGAACCTAGGAATTATAGACAGATTTCCTCAGGCTAATTCCAACACAATAGTATGGAAAATGCTTTTTTTCAATTTTTTTACTTCACCTTTACTGTTTCCAAAAAACGGAGTACTTCCTGACCAAGCACAAGTCACAATTGTCAAGTGCATGCAAAATTATTTGAACAAAGAGCTTGAGAAAATGCCTCCAGAACTCATTTCAATTACCGAAGGAACCCTCACGCCAGACCTCCCTGACAAAAAATAAATTTAGTATTGCGATATAAGACGCTCTCTAACCAAGCTTTTGACTTGCCAATTGAGTCGACGTGGCCTATTCTCTTTGACAAATCAATCTAAAAATCAAATCCTATGGCTGGACTTTCATGTGGCATTGTGGGGCTTCCCAATGTCGGAAAATCAACTCTTTTTAATGCGCTGACTAAAAAAGCGGCCCAGGCTGCCAATTATCCTTTTTGCACCATTGATCCCAATGTGGGAATCGTCGATGTTCCCGATCCCCGCTTGCTAGTCCTTTCCGAAATTTCAGAAAGTGAAAAAATTATTCCAGCAACGATCACGTTTGTCGACATCGCTGGCCTTGTCAAAGGAGCCTCTGAAGGAGAAGGCTTAGGCAACCAATTTCTTGCCAACATCCGTGAAGCGGATGCGATTGTACACGTCGTGCGCTGTTTTGAAAATGAGGATGTGATCCATGTCGCTGGCAAGGTAGATCCGATCGCGGACATTGAAGTGATTAACTTAGAGCTCATTTTGGCTGATCTTCAGATGGCTGAAAACATCACGTCCCGCCTTGAAAAACAGATGAAAGGGAAAAAAGAATTCGTTCCCATCGTCGAAACGATGCGAAAAGCGATTGCTCATCTTAATCAAAATAAGCCTTTGAGAACGCTGGCTCTCACCGATGAAGAAAGGGAATTCATTCAAGACTACCCCTTTTTGACCGATAAAAAAGTGCTCTATGCTTGCAATGTTTCTGAAAGCTCGATTCCTTCCATGGAAAATGAATTCGTGCAAAAAGTCCGGGCATATGCCGCAGCTGAAGGCAATCGAGTCATCCCCATCTGTGCTAAACTTGAAGAAGAAGTCGCCCCATTTAGCGACGAAGAAGCTGTCGAATTTTTGAAAGCGTTAGGGCTTCAAGAAACAGGCCTTAACCGCTTGATTAAAGCGGCCTACGACATTCTCGATCTCATCTCTTATCTTACGACCGGAGAAATGGAGACTCGAGCATGGACGATCCGCCGTGGCACTAAAGCCCCCGAAGCTGCTGGTAAAATCCACACCGATCTTCAAAAAGGCTTTATTCGCGCTGAGGTTATCTCTTACGCTGATCTTGTTGCTTGCAATGGCCGAGCAGGTGCGCGTGAGGCGGGAAAATTGCGCGCTGAAGGCAAAGACTATGTCGTCCAAGATGGCGACGTCATCGAATTTTTGCACCATTAATTTATGTCACAAACTTATTTGTTTATCAGCTGCGCTGGCCATCTCGAGCCACTATTGATCGAAGAGCTCAATGGTTTAGGCCTTGTCGACTTGAAATTAGGCTTTCGTGGAGTTTGGGCTCCCAATACCTTCGAAAACATCTACACAATCAATTATCTTAGCCGCCTTGCCACACGCGTTCTATTGCCGCTTGCTCAATTTGCCTGTCCGGACACGCAAACATTATACAATGAAGCTAAAAAAATCCCTTGGCTGGATTATCTTGATGAAACAAAAACAATCGCGATCGATGCCAATATTCACCATCCGCAAATCCGCCACTCGTTATATGGCGCCCAGCTCATCAAAGACGCCATTTGCGATGTCGTCCGTGAAAAAAAAGGCGCCCGCCCATCGGTTGATGTAAAAAATCCCGATGTGCAACTCCATGTTTTCATTCAAAAAAATCATGCCACAATCAGTGTGGACACCTCAGGGGCACCCCTTTACAAACGAGGATGGAAAGAAGGCAATGTCGATGCCGGCCTTCCAGAAACACTAGCCGCAGCGATCTTATTGCGGGCGGGCTATTCTGAACGTGAAATTCTTTGCGATCCTTTTTGCGGGTCCGGGACCTTCCTGATCGAAGCTGCAAGCATAGCCACACAGACTCCAGCAGGATACTTCCGCAAAAAATGGGGCTTTTTCCATCTACCCCACTTTAAAGCGGGCGAATGGGAAGAGTTTAAGAATCATTGGGATCAAAAAAGGCGTGCGACATCTTCCCGAAACATTATCGGAGCCGACAGCGATGCCAAAGCCATCATCTTATGCCGTGAGCATTTATATAAAACAGGCTTTGAGAAGGAGATCCTTCTTCTCCATAGCCCTATCTCTAAATTAACAGCGCCGCGCTCCCCTACTCTTGTCATTACTGATCCCCCCTTTGGAAAGCGGATGCATGCTCCTACTCAGATCTATCACGACTTCGGTCAGTTTTTGCATCATCGGTGCCCTGCAACACCTTGGGCCTATCTGCTGACCTCTTCTTTTCACTTAGTCAAAGCTACGGGCTGTCCTGTCCTATCGGAATGGCCTCTTCACCATGGCGGCCTGAATGTCTCCCTTTATCAATTGAAGAGTTGCATCAATCAGTCGCGGCAAGTGTGATATCATGTAAAATGGGAGTGAAAAGATGTTTTTTTCCAATTTCATGGCATCTTGTGAAATTTTTATTCCAAATGGAGATCTTTTCTCTTCCATAAACACACGAAGTGAGCGTAATTTTCCTGTTTTGCCAGCTTTAACTTCAACAGGGAAAATGTGGCCTTTGTAAGCAATCACATAATCTACTTCCGCAGAGCTTGATGTTTTTTCTCGTGTCCAAAAAAATAATCGTTCCTCTAAGAAAGGATCGCATGTTGCCAATAGTTCCTGCCCAACAAATTGTTCTGCAAGGGCACCAGTCATGAGATCAGAATCTAGAGGATCTATATCCATCACTTGCTCAACTAGACCGATATCTAAAAAAACAACCTTAAATACATGTTGCTTCTCCGTGGCAATCAGAGGAATGCCTTCAGCTGTTGTCGAATTAATTGGGTGCAAAATCCCCGCTAACTTGAGGAGTTCAAATGCGATTTTCATAGAGCGTGCGGGATTAGGGAGATCTGGATCAATCCTGCTGTATTTGACATGATCACCTATTAATTTTGGGCCCTCTTCGAATATTTTCTTAAGATAGCGATGTTGGGTTCTTGTCGCATACTTTCCAAAATCAGCTTCATAAGTATCCCATAAAGCTTTTTGAGCGTATTTTACTTCTAAATAGGAATGCGTTTTTAAAAAAGTAATTACGCTTGCCGGCATTCCGCCCACTATAAAATAATCCTTCACCTTTTTAAGGAGCTGAGCGTGAATAGCAGGTGGAGGAGGGTTTGCTATACCAAATGAAGCAAGAGCCTCCTGTAAGGGGGATTCTCCCAAGCCAATGAGAAATTCCTCAAAAGACAACGGGTAAAGTTTAGCAAATTGGACTCTTCCAACTGGAAATGAAAAATCTTCATCTCGAATAATAAATTCTAAAAGTGAGCCTGCTGCAATAAGGTGCAAGCCTGGTAACTGTTCTTTAAAGTATCGCAAAGACTGCAATGCCTTTGGGCATTGTTGAATCTCGTCTAGAAAAAGCAATGTTTCCCCTGGAGTAATTTTCTGGCGGGTTAAAATCTCCAGCTGGTTCAAGATAGAGGGAGGGTCAAATGTCTCAAAACATTGCTTATAGACAGAGGAGGACTCAAAGTTAATTAAAACAAAATTCTTAAATTCTTCGCGTCCGAACATTTCTATAATGAAAGTTTTCCCAACCTGCCTTGCCCCCCTTACGATTAAGGGAATCCTGACCGGGCTATTCTTCCATTTACTAAGTATTTTTCTAAAAAAGCGTTGCATGTGTATGAAAATATAGGGTTATTTCGTTCTTAAAACGTATAAAATATAGGGGTAATTTTGTACATAAAAATCATATCTATCTAATAATGAATAAGTTAATGGAATTGCAAAACTAGTGTTGAGGCTAGGCATTGAAGTAATGCCTAGCCTCAACACTTTTATTTACACCCTTTTGCAATTCCCTCCTTTGAATGGGACAAAAAAAACTGTACTCTCTCTGATAGATCTGCTACATCAAGAATAGACTGGGCGCAGTATAGCTTTTTCACATGCGAGGACCATGTTCGGCAGGCGATTTAATTTTCTCTCAATAGCGGGCATTAAGATCGGTATCGATTTCAGCTGGTTTTTAATTGCCATCCTGCTCTCCTGGTCACTTGCCGCTGGCTACTTCCCCTACTATTATCCCAACTTTTCTTTAGGAACATATTGGATAATGGGGATCTCTGGAATGCTCGGACTGTTCGTATGCATTGTCCTGCACGAACTGGGCCATGCGATGGTTGCCAAATACTATAAATTACCTATTTCACAAATTACTCTATTTGTTTTCGGAGGGGTTGCCGAAATCAAAAAGGAACCCCAAACGCCAAAAGTTGAATTTCTGATGGCAATCGCTGGTCCTATTGTCAGCGTCGTCCTCGCAGGAGGGTTGTATCTTTTAACGGTTTTAGGCCAACACTCTTTTTGGCCCGTTCCCATGATTGCCGTCACAGCTTATTTAGCTCTGATCAATATCGTGCTCGCCATTTTCAATTTGATTCCCGCATTTCCATTAGATGGAGGTCGTATCTTCCGTTCCATTCTCTGGTGGATCAAAAAAGATTCCGGATGGGCAACGAGAGTTGCATCGCGAATAGGATCGGGGTTTGGGATGATTTTAATTTTTCTGGGCATCTTCTCCCTGATTACCGGAAATTTCATCGCTGGGGTCTGGTTTGTCATCCTAGGTCTGTTTCTGCAAAGAGCGGCCGCGATGTCGCGCTCCCAGCATTATATCGCCCAGGAGCTCCACGGCGAAAAAGTTCAAAAATTTATGACTAAAAACCCCATCTGCGTCTCTCCAGACATTTCTATTCAAGAATTCGTTGATCATTGTGTTTACCATTCCTATCATCATCTCTATCCGGTCACGGAACATGAAACCCTGCTCGGATATGTCAGCTTAAGAGAAGTCAAGTTAACTCCTCCCGAAAATCGGAAAAAAACTCTAGTCAAAGAAGTGATGGTACCCAGCTCTGAATTTAAAACAGTCTCCCCAGAAACAAGTGCCTTGGAAGCACTCGACCTCCTCAATCAAACAGAAATGCCGATTCTGCTCGTAGTTAAAGGAAGACGGCTCGTCGGAATTTTAACCGCCCAAGATCTTTTTAAACTCATCTCCATCAAGCTAGAGCTCGATAGTTCTTCTTGACCTAAGTGATCTTCTTCTATAGATTTCAATGTGACCTTGGGGAATTGGATCCCTGTGTTAGGATTTATTCATGGCCGAAAAAACAGAAAAGGCGACCCCGAAAAAGCTGCGCGACGCGCGCAAAAAAGGACAGGTTGCCAAATCTCAAGATTTTCCTTCTGCTTTTACTTTTATTGTTTCGATCGCTACTACGATCATCAGCGCGGGGTATCTTTTTGAAGTCCTGGCCTCCTATACTATTTCTATGTTCAAGCTTTCGAGCACAAACATCGATTTACAAAATCGCGCCCCCGGCATTTTTTCCCAGGCAATTCAAGTGATTTTCAATACGAGCATGCCGATCTTAGCGCTGACGGTATGTATCGGGGTCTTGACTAACTTTCTTATCGTTGGCCCCATGTTTTCTGTTGAAGCGATGAAACCGGACATCAAACGCCTCAATCCTGTGACAAATATAAAAAATCTCTTTAAATTTAAAACATTGTTTGAACTTTTAAAATCTATTTTCAAAATCACAGGCGCGCTGATACTGATTTATTCGGTTGTCTGGTACAGCATTCCAGAAATTATCTCCACAGCAGCACTGCCTGTAGTAGGGAGCGCCCTCGTCTTTTCCGACTTTTTGATCAAGGTCATCATCCGTGTGGGCATTTTCTTTTTAGTCATCGCTGTTTTTGACCTTGTTTTCCAAAAAAGAAACTTTGCTAAAGAAATGAAGATGGAAAAATTCGAGGTCAAACAGGAATATAAAGATACAGAAGGAGATCCTCAGATCAAGAGCAAACGTCGGCAGACAGCGCAAGAGATCGCGTATCAGGAAGGACCGATGTCGGTCAAGCGCGCCAAAGCAGTCATTACCAACCCTATTCACATCGCTGTAGCTGTCGAATACAATGCCGAGACAGAACCAGTGCCAAAAATTGTCACCATGGGGAAAGGAACAATTGCCGACCTGATTACGAGGATCGCCCAGGAAAATGGGATTCCGATCATGCGCAATGTGGTTTTGGCACAAACCCTTTTTGAAAAAGGGAAAATTAGCGATTATATTCCTGAAGAGACCTATAAGGCTGTAGCAGAGATTTTGCGCTGGTTGGAAGGCATCGAAACATTAGAGACAACGGGATTGGAGCTTTTTAAATGAAAAATTTTTTAGACCGCCTTGCTCGAACCCTCGGGGGGAGTAAAGCGCTTAACATCATTCACTCATCCAGCGACATCGTTTTGGCACTGTTCATCATCGTGCTCATCATGATGATCATCATCCCCGTTTCTCCTGGCATCATCGATAATTTGATCGCCCTTAACATGACCATTTCGATCGCCCTCCTGATGGTGGCTCTCTACATCCCTAAGGCTGTACAGCTCTCGATGTTCCCCTCCCTGCTTTTAATCACAACACTTTTCCGGCTAGGAATCGAAATCTCTGCAACACGACAGATCCTACTCCATGCCAATGCGGGACATATCATCTTTGCTTTTGGAAATTTTGTCGTCGGCGGCAATTTTGTCGTCGGCGGTATTATCTTCTTGATCATCACTATCGTGCAGTTCATCGTTGTGACCAAAGGTGCTGAGCGCGTCGCAGAGGTCGCCGCTCGCTTCACTTTGGATGCGATGCCCGGTAAGCAAATGAGTATCGACGCCGACATGCGCAGCGGGATTATCGATGCCGCTCAAGCGCGCGATCTGCGTTTGGCGTTGACGAAAGAAAGCCAGCTATACGGAGCGATGGACGGTGCGATGAAATTCGTCAAAGGAGACGTCATCGCAGGGATCGTGATCGCTGTCATCAACATCGTCGGGGGTTTGATCATCGGGGTGGCCATGCATGGGATGACCGCGCTTCAGGCAGCGAGAACCTATACCCTGCTCTCCATCGGCGGCGGTCTCGTGGCACAAATTCCTTCACTTTTGATCTCGCTGACAGCGGGTATTGTCACCACACGCGTTTCTTCCGAAAAGAAAGATTCTCATCTCGGTAAAGAAATCTCTGGACAGCTGCTCAATCAACCTAAAGCGATCATGCTTGCGTCTGGCGTAATGTTCATGATGTCTTTTATTCAAGGCTTTCCTACGATTATTTTTATCGTTATCGCTTTGCTTTTATTCGGCGTCGGCTTCACCGTTTGGTACAACTCCAAAAAGGCAGCTGCCAAAGCCCAGGCAGGAATTTCCGCAGCCAAAGTCGAGACCGATATCGAAGGCCATACTGTCATCCGCGGCGGAGTCGACGACTATGCCCTGACCCTGCCTGTGATCCTCGAAGTTGGCAAACTCCTCTCTGGGGTCATCCGCAAAGAAAAACAGGGGACAACTTTTATCGAGGACATGATCCCCAAAATGCGACATGCTCTTTATCAAGACCTGGGGGTGCGCTTTCCCGGTGTGCACGTTCGGACCGATTCTCCTACTTTGGAAGCAGACGAGTATTCGATCTATTTAAACGAGGTCCCGATCGTCCGCGGAAAGATCATCGAAAATGCTTTGCTGACAACGGAGACTCCCGATAATCTGCGTCGTTATAATATTCCCTTCACAACGACCAAAAACAACATCGGCCAACCTTCTGTCTGGGTCGATAGTAAATATCAGGAAATTTTGCAAAAAGCTGGCATCAAATTTTGGAAGCCGCTTGACGTGATGATCCTTCATCTTTCCTATTTCTATCGTCAACACGCCGCCGATTTCATCGGGATTCAAGAAGTCAGAGGTATTTTAGAATTCGTCGAAAAATCGTTCCCCGATCTGATCAAAGAAGTCACGCGCCTTGTTCCGCTGCAAAAATTGACCGAGATCTTTAAGCGGCTTAGTTCAAGAACAAATCTCGATCAAAGACCTGCGGACGATTTTAGAGGCCTTGTCCGAATGGGCCCAAACAGAAAAAGACACAGTGCTTTTGACCGAATATGTGCGTTCTTCTTTAAAACGTTACATCAGCTACAAATACTCTCAAGGACAATCGATTCTTTCCGTCTACTTGCTCGATCCTGAAATCGAAGATATGGTCCGTGGAGCGATCAAGCAAACCTCTGCCGGTTCTTATTTGGCTTTAGACCCTGACTCCGTGCAGTTGATTCTACATGCGATGCGCACGACGATCGTCCCTACTCCTGTCGGAGGGCAGCCTCCCGTGATGCTCACCGCAATCGACGTCAGAAGGTTTGTGCGAAAATTGATCGAAGGAGAATTTCCTGATATGGCTGTGGTTTCTTATCAAGAGATTGTCCCAGAAATCAGAATTCAGCCTCTTGGAAGAATCCAACTCTCTTGAACGGATAAAAAATGTCAGACGACCTTACCCCATCTCGCATTCAACCCGTGCAACTCGATACGACAAGAGCACAGCAAGCAGCTGCTCAGCAGACGGCACGCGGGATGGTGGCCGCTCAAGAAGAAACCGAAATAGGATTTCAATCCTGGATCGATGAAGGGGCCTTCAGCCTAACAATGATGTCACGCCGCTTTGAAACTCTTGAAAATAAGCGCAAACGAATAGGGCGCGAAGAAGAAGCTGAGAAAGTAGAGCGCAAAGAAGAAGTTCTTCAAGTTAAACGTCTAGAAGAGGTCGGCGAACAATTCAGTCGAAAAAATCCGGAACTGCAGACACGCTCTCTTCTCTTGTTGCGCGCGCGCATTACCCAGCGCGACAGCAGAGAGGAGATCCTGCGAAAAGTCCTTGAAATGTACCCCGATTACTCTTTAGCCGACGAAGCTTTAGATTTCTTATTGATGACAACCGAAGGCTCTTTGGCAGAAGAGGTCCGCGCCGCCAAAGAAGAGCTGAATGCTCTCCATGGTCGGGAAGTTAAAGCCGGAAAGAATATCGCTGAAGCAGCCCGCGAGTTCTCAAAGCAAGGATTAGGGACACCGACCGGGCTTCGCAATCTTTATCGCGAAGTCACTGGAAATCCCCGCGATGCCGGCACGCTATTCAATGAGCTGACCTCTACATTCAATTTCGATAAAATGAAAACCGTGATCGATTTCTTATTGCATTCCATGGGAACCGATCTTAAGTCCAAAGGACCCTCCATCGATCGCGGAGAACTTCATCGACTCTTTTCAGAATCGCGCAAACTTCAAGGCATTCTTGGTATTTTTCGCTTCTTTAAATCCCGAATGAATCTCATCGCTTCTGCGTTTGACCGTCAAGGAATGCAACTTCCGATGCGCCTCACCTTCGAAATGCTCGCTAAGCAGTTTATGAAAGCTGTTCAAGAGCGTTATCCTTCCGCTGACAAAATTTTACAGCTTGGAGTCCAACTCGGCCTTTCCGAAGAGATCCTCGCACAAATCATCATCTTTACGCAAATGCGTGATGCGATGCGCCAAATAGCTCCTAGACTTTTTAAATCCGATCAACACCGACAAGACCTTCTCAATGCCTTCATCGACGTCATCGAAGAATTAGATGAACGCCTCGATGAAGAGGGAAAAGAAGAAGATGAAGAAGAAAAGGACGAGGCAAAAGACAAAAAATGATCGACCGGTTTGAAGAATTATTACATGAACTCGGCCCTGAATTGGGAACAACTTTACATCCCGATAGAAAAGGAGCCTGCACACTCAAAATCAACGAGATATTTCACCTCCAGATCGAATGCGACGCTCATCAAGAAAATCTCCTTGTCGCGACTTTCATCTGCGATATTCCTCCAGGAAAATACCGTGAAAATATTCTCAAAGATGCCCTGAAAGCCAATGGCCCATTTCCTGTAAGCGGGACACTTGCTTATTCAGACCGCAATAACAAATTAGTGCTTTTTTCCTATTTTCGCCTAGCAGGGTTAACTGGCAAAAAGCTCGCTGAATTTTTGGCAGCTTTTGTCGACAAGGCCAATCAGTGGCGCATCGGCATAGAAACGGGACATACTTCTCACCTTGTTTCGACAGCTTCTAAACCAGTCAGTGGAATATTTGGGATGAAGGAATAGCCACATGGATGAATTAACAGACTCTCTCCTTCATTCGCTCACAGGCAAGGCTTGGAAAAAAATTGGCGTAAAAAATCATCACGGCATTTATCTGCCGCTCTCTGCCCTTCATAGCGAAAATAGTTGTGGGATTGGAGAGCTTTTCGATCTTATCCCCATCATTGACTGGTGCCATCGCTTGAAAATCGATTTTATCCAACTTCTTCCTCTTAATAATTCGAATTCCGAATCCGATCCTAGTCCTTATAATGCGATTTCTTCTTGTGCGATCAATTTTCTCTATCTTTCGCTGCAAACATTGCCCTACATCGAAAGACTCCCCCAGTTAAAGAAAAAACTCAAAGACTTCAGCACCTTCAATGAAACGTCCCGGATTAATTACGCGGAGGTCGTCGCACATAAATTAGGCTGGCTCAGAGGCTATTTCGATGAAGTGGGCACTGAGCTTTTAAAAAGTGAAGAGGCCAAACAATTCATCGCTGAAAATGAGTGGGTCCGACCCTACTCTTTGTTCCGCGCCCTCAAAGACCATCTCAGCAATACTTCCTGGAGGACTTGGCCCGAAGACTTGCGTTTCCCCTCTCCAAAAAAGCTCCAATCCCTCTATGAACAGTACGATACTTCCATCTCCTTCTATAATCTCATGCAGTTTTTGTGCTTTAATCAGCTCAAAAAAATTCGAGAATATGCAAATCTCAAAGGGGTTTATTTAATGGGTGACATCCCAATCATGCTCAGCAGCGAAAGCGCTGACTCTTGGCAATTTCCTCAATATTTCGACCACCACCTGTCTGCAGGGGCTCCGCCAGATTATTATAATCCTAATGGCCAAAACTGGGGCCTACCCATCTTTAATTGGGACGCCATGATAAAAAACCATTTCTCCTGGTGGAAAACACGCCTTCGCTACGCTGAAGTTTTTTTCGATATTTTTCGCATCGACCATGTCATCGGGTTTTTTCGGATTTGGGCGATTCCTCCTACCCATCCCAGCAAAGAAGGGTATTATATCCCAGAAGATGAAAAGGAATGGGAACCTCAAGGAAGGGAATTGCTCACGATGATCTGCTCTTCCTCGGGTATGCTTCCCATTGCCGAAGACTTAGGCACCGTGCCGAATGTTGTGCGTCCAGTCCTTAAAGAAATGGGAATCTGCAGCACAAAAATCATGCGCTGGGAAAGAAAATATGAGGAAGACAATCGCTATATTCCCATGCAACATTACCCTCCCATCAGCATGACGAGTGTCTCTACCCATGACTCGGAAACTTTAACGCTATGGTGGAAAAATTTTAAAGACGAAGCAAAAGCTTACGCCAACTTTAAACAATGGCCCTACGCCCCCGAGTTAACAGAAAAGCAGCGGGAAGAGATCCTTTGGGAAAGCCATCACACGACAAGTCTTTTCCATACGAACCTGCTGCAAGAATACCTTGCATTTTTCCCCGAACTCGTCTGGCCGAATCCTGAAGATGAGCGGATCAATGTTCCAGGGACTGTCTCTCCAAAAAACTGGAGCTATCGATTTAGGCCGTCTGTGGAACAGATCGTTTCCCATCAAGGACTTTTTTCAAAAATAGAAAAAATCCTCTCTTCTCCTACACCCCCTTCCGTTAAAGTTTAAAAAATAAATAAAGTTTATTAACTAGACATTTATAATTATTTACGCTATAATTAGCACAGAGAATTAATCCTTAATTTAATTAGGAAATATTATGACACTTTACTTTCCAAAATTTCTAAGTTCAACAACAACCACTCAAGACCCTAATTCCACCCCGAAAAAGGCATGGGGCAAGTTTGTATATGCCGCCACTGGACTTAACGCGGAAAGATTAGCCACTTGGCTACCCCAAAACGAGCATTCCAAAAAAGCCGCAAGTCTTACTCAAGAGATTCAATCTTTAGAACAATCTCTGACAGATAAAACTGGCCAAGTTTTTAAAGGTAAAGTCTCGAATACAATCCATGCCATTCAAGAAGAAAAGCAAAAATGCGTGGAGGCCCTCACCCGCATGAATGGTTCTTACTACCAAGACCCTAATTCCACACTGAAAAAGGCATGGGATAAACTTGTAGAAGCCGTATATGCCGCCATTGGATTTAACGTGAAAAGGGCAGATCAATTCGATGCCATTTTCGACCAATTGAACCTTGACCCCGATGCCCTTTTCGACCAATTAGGCATTGACGTTGACCCCAATGATAAGAAAGCATTCGCCAAAACGAAAATCGACGGATTTAAGGCAATTGTGGCAAAACGAGACGCGCGTCAAAACCAACTCAATCAGATCCTCAGCACGGAAAAAGCTGCCCTCAATTTTGAAGAGGACTTAAAGCTGAGAAAAGAACTTCTCAAGCAAAAGTACCAAGAACTTTGCGGGGATTATTTTGGAGATTGGAATGGACAACTCGATCAAGCCTGGAGAAAATACCAGACAGCGATTGCGCGCGGCTTGACCGGTGAAGACACTCTAGTCGCTTATCAAGGATTAGACACTTACCGAAAACAAATTGAAGCGGAATTGTATGACATAGAACAACAGCTTTCCATCCCAGCTTCAACGACTCGTACCTATGAAGTATTAACAACCGAATCGATTACTCAAGAAATCCAAGAACTCAAAACGATGCAGCAAGCAGAAGCAGACCTCTCTGGAGTCGACTGGAACGGAATTGCATCTAACGCTGCCAAAACAGCTCTCGTCGGTGCAGGATATATTCTTTTAAACTGATCTTTCTCACGTTGATGCCGGGACGGTATACCTTTTGGTCCGGTAATCTCTTCTCATCAAATCTTCAAGGCATTATTCTTAACCATGAATAATGGGTTTTCCCACATTGGCACGTTTTTATAAATTTATTTACCACCCGCTTGCGAAGCGGGTGGTAAAAATATAAAAGAAGTCCATTATTCAGGTTCTTAAGGTATGTGTAACTTGATTAGATTTCTGCTTTTTTTTGGCATTTTCCTAACATCTACTTCAGAACTTTTGGCTAAAAAACACGTAAAAATTGAAGAAAGGGAAGTCCCTCCCCAGAATGCAGAGTCTTCAATAAAATCTTTATTTAACAGCTTGGATCCCCACTCCGTCTCCCAACATCTAGCCTTTTATGAGCTTTATCCAGAAACTAAGGAAGGAAAAGCCTCTTTGAAACGTGCTTGGTCACTGCTGAGCGGAGGAGTTTCCATGTCAGACAAAGATTCTGCAACAACACTCCCCGTCGTCGATATTCAGGCAATCCTATCCTTAATCACCCGTCAATCTTTTGAATCCCGGGTCCCATTAAACAAGCAGCAGCTCGAACTCATTGCAAAAATTTCCGAACGTTTAACCAATCGTAAAATCAAAGGGCATCAAGTCTGGACAAAAGAAGAGATCTTAAGGCTGCTTCCTGAAGAAGTCGATATTGCACGAGGATTACTTGTTTTCCAATTAGACGAATCTCCAGACGCCAAGAATGAAATACTCCAATATGAGGCTAGCATCGATCTTATGGCCTTACAGATCGCAACACGACTCCTCTTGAATGCCTCCAATGAAGATAAAATTCGCGAAATCAACCGATTCATTTTTCAAGAAATGCAATTTCGCTTCCCCCCCATTCCCTTTATGCCAATGACATCGATCTTTACACATTTCTTCCGTCCGTATTGGATAACCGACAGGGTGTATGCTTGGGCGTATCCATCCTTTATTTGGCTCTCGCGCAGCGACTAGATCTTCCTTTAGAAATCATCACTCCCCCAGGTCACATCTACGTGCGTTATAGTAATGGCAGTAAGATCATCAACATTGAAACAACCGCTAGAGGAATTGATTTGCCTTCTGAAGTCTATTTAGGAATTAACACTCGCCGCCTGCAACAGCGCAATCTAAAGGAAGTGATCGGCATGGCCTTCATCAACCAAGCGTCGGTATTTTGGGCAAAACAAGATTATGCTAAAACAGTCTCTCTCTATGAAAAAGCCTTTCCTTTTCTACCCACAGATCCACTACTCAAAATGTTCATGGCTGTCAATTATCTCTTCGTCGGTAGAAATAGCGATGCCATTAAACTCCTCAGAGAAATCCGCCATATGACTTTTGACGAGTCGGTTTCTCCAGAGTCCATTCCCGATGATTATCTGAGCAGTAAAATTGATGTCGAAGGGCTCAAAGCTGTCTTTTTACCCGTGGATGAAACGCGAGAATCCATTGTAAAAAAGCAAAAAGAGCTCGAACAAATCCTCAAGAAATACCCCCATTTTCGCGCAGGGAAGCTCCACCTTGCCACGACATGGCTTCAACTCGGGCGTACAACTGAGGCCAAGGAGATTCTAGAAGATTATCATAAGCTCGATCCGCACAATTGCATTGTTGAATATTATCTCGCAGTTTTATGCTTAGAACGTCTCGATTATAATCAAGCATGGAGCTACCTAAAACAAACGGAATCTCTCGCATTTATACGAGGACATCAGCCCAAAGCACTCCGCTCAGTTCGAGAAAGCTTACGTAGAAGTTGTCCCGAGCCTTGAGATATTTTAAATATTCGTTTGCAATTTATTCTTATTTCTTTACCATGCGAAGTATGAGAACCTAAAATACGGAGAGACGTATGAAGCAATTTTCTCTATCAACGATCCCATTGCTCTGCGCGGCGATAGCGCCTCTTTGCGCAGACAACGTGGATAACATGATTAGCCAAGGTAATGGGAATGGAAGCAATAATTCTCAAATGTCTAATCAGAATCAGATGAATCAAAAAAAGAAGACAGAATCGCAAAAACAATTCGAGCAAAGATGGCGTGACAACCAAATCACTCCTGTAGCTAATCCTAAGCCAGATGGATCGTTCAATCCTTTCATCACAGCAGATTACATCTACTGGAAAGCTTATGAAGAAGGTCTTGCTTATGCCTATGATGGAGTTCCCAATGCTCCCACAGCAGTAAACCCTGCTAGCGCAACTTCAGGCGAAGTGCTCCGCCCTAAGTTTAAATGGGAGTCTGGTTTTAAGATCGGCCTCGGCAATAAATTTTCTCATGATGGTTGGGACTTATACGCTCAATACACATGGCTGCGCTCTAAAGCAGAAAGTAATGAAGAAGAAGAAGATTGCTGCGTCGTTGAGACTGTCACTACTAAATCTGACTATTGGCTTTCGACGGCGGCATGCCCAGAAGCTGTACTAATGGGTGCAGAGGGGGCCAACTGGAGATTGAACAGTTTCAATGTCCTCGATCTCGAACTCGGACGTGATTTTTACATCAGTAAATTTCTGACTTTGAGACCTTTTGGCGGCTTGAAATTCTCATGGCAGCACCAGAAGTATAAAGTCAAATACAACGACATCCTGTTCATAGGAGATCAAAGTGACGTTCCGTCTTCAACTTCTACAATCCCGCTCGGATCAAATGTCAAACTCGACTTCAAACAAAGAGAATTTGGCGTTGGGCTCCGCGCTGGTATGGACACTCAATGGTATTTCTGCAAATGGCTCGGCGGCTATGGCGACTTTGCAGTAACAACATTGTGGAACCGTTTCCATGAACGTCGTGAAGTAGAAATCAATACGTCTGCGGCCACAGAGTTCAACAGCGAAAACACCAAAGATAAAATCTTTGATGTCACAGCTGTCCTCGAAGTCGGGCTTGGCCTCTTCTTCGAGTGGGCATTCTGCGATGACGCCTATATGTTTTCACTTGCCGCTGGCTGGGAAGATCAAATCTGGTTCAATCAGAACAATTTCTTCTTCTTGATGAATAACAATGCCCCTGGAAACCTCTCTTTCCAAGGTTTCACTCTTAGAGCTGAATTCGCGTTCTAACTCTACTTAAGCCCCTTAGAATATGACCGCTCACACATTCGTGAGCGGTTTTTTTGTTTTTGCACAATTGCGTCTCTGCGTTTTCTCCCATATTGTAGTGCAGAAAGACGAAAACGCAAAGACGCCAAGCCGCAGAGACGCAAAGGGAGAGAGCGATCGTTCAAAGATGGGCTGTTATAATGGCCCCATAAATTCACATTTTTAGACTGGGCGCAGTATAGGTGCCAAAATCATCGATTTTCTGCTGGCGAGGAGTTTTACAATTCCCTCTTTATAAAAAAATCATTTTGAAAAAATTCATCCAAAGACTTATACACTTTAATATGCCGTGTATGGCATCCAACCAAGGGGTATGAAATGAAGCAATTTTCTCTAACAACGATTCCATTGCTCTGCGCAGCAATAGCGCCTCTTTGCGC
This sequence comes from uncultured Verrucomicrobiae bacterium, assembly GCA_963718565.1. Classification (GTDB taxonomy): domain Bacteria; phylum Chlamydiota; class Chlamydiia; order Chlamydiales; family Rhabdochlamydiaceae; genus CAJCIW01. The sequence continues at coordinate 50,728 of OY970364.1, read as the reverse complement.
AGACGTGGATAACATGATTAGCCAAGGTAGTGGGAATGGAAACAATAATTCTCAAATGTCTAATCAGAATCAGATGAATCAAAAAAAGAAGACAGAATCCCAAAAGCAGTTCGAGCAAAGATGGCGTGACAACCAAATCACTCCTGTAGCTAATCCTAAGCCAGATGGATCGTTCAATCCTTTCATCACAGCAGATTACATCTACTGGAAAGCTTATGAAGAAGGTCTTGCTTATGCCTATGATGGGGTCCCCAATGCTCCCACAGCAGTAAACCCTGCTAGCGCAACCTCAGGCGAAGTGCTCCGCCCTAAGTTTAAATGGGAGTCTGGTTTTAAGATCGGCCTCGGCAATAAATTTTCTCATGACGGTTGGGACTTATACGCTCAATACACATGGCTGCGCTCTAAAGCAGAAAGTAATGAAGAAGAAGAAGATTGCTGCGTCGTTGAGACTGTCACTACTAAGTCTGACTATTGGCTTTCGACAGCGGCATGCCCAGAAGCTGTACTGATGGGTGCAGAGGGGGCCAACTGGAGATTGAACAGTTTCAATGTCCTCGATCTCGAACTCGGACGTGATTTTTACATCAGTAAATTTCTGACTTTGAGACCTTTTGGCGGCTTGAAATTCTCATGGCAGCACCAGAAGTATAAAGTCAAATACGATGACATCCTATTCATAGGAGATCAAAGTGACGTTCCGTCTTCAACTTCTACGATCCCGCTTGGATCAAATGTCAAACTCGACTTCAAACAAAGGGAATTTGGCGTTGGACTCCGCGCTGGTATGGACACTCAATGGTATTTCTGCAAATGGCTCGGCGGCTATGGCGACTTTGCAGTAACAACATTGTGGAACCGTTTCCATGAACGTCGTGAAGTAGAAATCAATACGTCTGCGGCCACAGAGTTCAACAGCGAAAACACCAAAGATAAGATCTTTGATGTCACAGCTGTCCTCGAAGTCGGGCTTGGCCTCTTCTTCGAGTGGGCATTCTGCGATGACGCTTATATGTTTTCACTTGCCGCTGGCTGGGAAGATCAAATCTGGTTCAATCAGAACAATTTCTTCTTCTTGATGAATAACAATGCCCCTGGAAACCTCTCTTTCCAAGGTTTCACTCTTAGAGCTGAATTCGCGTTCTAACTCTACTTAAGCCCCTTAGAATATGACCGCTCACACACTCGTGAGCGGTTTTTTTCTGGAGAAAGCTATGCAGTATACAACATTTCCTCTCCTCTTGACGATGTTTGTGATGACTTTGTCACAGCTTCAAGCCCAAATCATCCTCGATGAAGTGATGTCACGAGACGAACAAAAAAAGACAGGGGTAGCGACTTTATCTAGAACTCAAAAGACGGCTTTAGAGGCTTGGCTGAATCAGAATTTCGTTCTGAAGTCTAAAGAAGAAGCGCCACCACCCCAGCAGTCTGAACTCTCCCTTTCCATTAATATTGATAACGGTCAGAAGATCGAACTTTCGGACAATTCTCTTTGGGAAATAGCTCCTAGCGATGTGCCGACATCCGCGATTTGGATCACTCCTTTTCCTGTTAAAATTATCCCTAGCGGAGATCCAGATTATCCTTGCTCGATTGTGAATCTTAATTCCGGTGTCAGCGTTAAGGCACGACCAAGCAAGCCCTCCTCTTAGAAGTTATAAATTCGCATTTTTGGACTGGGGCTTGTAACAGAATCCCTTGAACTTATTCAAACCTGATTATATATTATCAGAATGAACAAGTTTTTAAGCATTCAGGAAGCAGCAAAATGTTTGGGAGTGTCTCCACAAACACTCCGCCGATGGGAAAGACAAAAGAAAATCGTTCCCTGTCATCGCACACAGGGCGGCCAACGCCGCTATAGTCTCACTCAGTTACAGCCATTTAATTGCGGAGATAAAACCTCTGATCGTCTAACTGTTGCCTACGCAAGAGTTTCGAGTCATGATCAAAAAGAAGATTTACAACGACAAGTCCATATGTTAGAAATTTACTGCTCTGCAAAAGGATGGGTGTTTTCAGTAACCAAAGACCTCGGTTCCGGGATGAACTATAATAAACGTGGGCTAAAACAACTGCTTGAGCAAATTATGAACGGAGAGATTGGCCGCCTGGTTCTCACGCATAAAGACCGCCTTTTGCGATTCGGAGCAGAGCTTGTCTTCTCTCTTTGCGCAGTCAAAAATGTCGAAGTGGTGATTACCAACCAGGGAGACGAACCTTCCTTCGAGGAGGAACTTGCCAAAGACGTTTTGGAAATCATTACCGTCTTTTCTGCAAGGCTATATGGTTCAAGAAGCCATAAGAACAAACAGCTTTTGGCCAACCTTCAAAATGCGGTCGCCAATGTCTAAAGAGAATCTGGTTCTTAAGCTGAGAATTGAAGCAGACCCTCAAACAATTTCTGAGCTCGATGGGCAATCGCGGATCTGTAATTGGCTTTATAATCATCTGCTAGAAAAAAGCCTGGAACTCAAGCGGGAATTTATCCATTCCGGCAACCCGGAGGCATCAAAGACCCTCTATACAGAAAGAGGACTCAGAAATGAACTTCCAAAACTCAAGGAAGAGCACCCCTTTCTAAAAGTCGTCCACTCTTCTCCATTAAAAAATACCGCTTTGAGACTTAGTGAAGCAATCCGGGTTCATCAAAAATCAAAAAAAGGAAAACGGAAAGGCAAACAGATGGGTTGGCCCAAATTTCGGGCCTGGAAACGGGACTGGTTTTCTCTTTTTTACGATGAACCAGAAAAAGGTTTCAAGATTCAAGGCAAAGCCTTGTTCCTCTCCCTTGGAATGGGCCAGGACCGCAAGCGCCGCTTCCTCACTCTCGAATTACCCGAAGCACATCTCCTCAAAGACAAAACCCCACGCAATTAGAAATAATGGTTGCAGTATATACTATTCATGATTGGATTCTGTAAAATTTTAAATTTCCCTAAAAAATATTTCAGCGATAGTGGATAATGCTTCTATGCAAAAGTTGTCCAATGAGCAGCGTTTATATTTAGAACAGCTTGTAAAAAAAACAAGAGATGTCAACGAACGGAACCGTGTATGCGTCATTTTAGGTAGGGATGATTGCCACAGTCCAGGGGAAATAGCGGCGATTTTAAGAATTAGCGAGTCGTCCGTTTATGATTATCAAAGAGAATACGATGCCAAGCAAAAAACTATCAATGATCCACATTTGGGAAAGGCCTCCAAGTTAACCCTAGACCAAGAAGATGCGCTGAGGAGACATTTGAGTCAAATAACGTATCTCAAAATGAGCAAAATTTGTCTCTACGTTCTAGACGCATATCAAGTGAAATACACTGTGGCTGGTATGACAAATTGGTTGAAGAGGCATGGATTTGTTTATAAACATCCAATCAAAGTACCAGGAAAGCTCGATCCCGAAAAACAAGCTGCGTTCCTTAAAAAATACAATGAATTGAAAGCCGGTCTCCAAGAAGGCGAGAAAATTTTCTTTGGAGATGCTGTACACCCTGAGTATCAGAGCCAGTCTGTGGCTGGGTGGATCCTAAAAAACGAAATAAAGACATTAGGAACAACCGCTAAGCAAGAGCGATTGCATTTTATTGGTGCCATTGAATTGACTGCAATGCAAGTCGTGACGAAGGAATATAGCACTGTGGATGCTGCAAGTGCGGTCGATTTTCTCCAAACGTTAGCGGCTAATACAGATGCAAAAAAAATCCACTTAATCTTAGACAACGGCAGATCAAACAAGAATAAGGAAGTGCAAAAATATTTGGATAGCCAAACCAAAATTCAAATACACTACTTACCTCCGTATTCCCCAAATTTGAATGCTATTGAGCGTTTATGGAAAGTTATGAGAGAGTGTGTTACTTATAATACACTGTATTCAAAATTCAATGAATTTACTGAGAAAATTAGAGATTTTTTCAACACTGGCGTTATTAATTTAAAAGACATGCTGAAAAAGCGAATTAACGACAATTTCCAAACAATTGAACTCAATCCTCTCCAGACTTCAATTTTCTAGAGTATATGGTCCTCAAAAAAACAGTGCGCATCTCTTTTTATTTTTTAATATTGTCAACCTTATTTACAGGTCTCTATTTGTTTTGTCTAAAGCAAACGCATGGATTCCGCCCCTATCTAATCCTATCCAATCTTCCCAATGAACCGCGTTGGGAAGCGCCCCCACTGACTGATGAAGAACAAAAAAATATCGACAAACTTCTCGGCCAATCCTTTACTTTTTTAGGATCTGGAGGTTGGTGCTTTGCCTTTTTGGGAGAAGATCAACACACTGTTCTCAAATTCTATAAGCACTCGCATCTCCTTCTCTCTTCCTTCTTTAAGAAATTTTCATTTAAAAAACTCTTTCTCCAGAGCGACCCTTGGCCTCAAAATGTTCCTTATTTTCAAGAATTCAATTTTAAAAGCTGTATGCTGCTCTATACCCAAGCAAAAGAGCGGTCAGGAATTCTCTATGTCCATTTAAACAAGACGCAAGGCAAACATAAGCCCGTGACCTTGATCGACAATATTGGCATCCACCATACCATTGACTTGGACAAAACGGAATTCGTGGTTCAAAAAAGGGCTGATCTTCTCTTTCCGCATCTGCAATACCTATCAAAACAAAAGAAAATGGACGAAGCTAAACAATGTATTGACGATTTTCTCAATTGCCTTCTCACCCTTTGTAAACAAGGCCTCCGCGATTACGACCATTCCTTAAGAAATAACTTTGGGTTTATAGATGAGAAAGCCGTCACGTTAGACTTAAGCTCCTTTGATTACGATGAGACAGTAAAAAATCCCAGCAATTATAAAAAAGAAATCATCAACAAAACACAACGCTTATCTCGCTTCTTACGAAAATATCATCCAGAACTCTATTCTCATAGCGAAAAGCGCCTCAATGAGATCATGGAAATCGATGCTCTGGAAGAATAAAATCCTATTTTTAACTGCGTGCACGCTATTTTTCGGAGCTTTGTTTTATATCAATCGTCTGTTTTTCAAGCAGAATAATGGTTTTTGCGTCGCTTTTTTATATTCTTCCATCAAAGACAATCCTGACTGGGAGCTTCCCCCATTAGACTCTAATGAAGAAGTATCCATCGATGAGATTTTGAAGCAAAAGTTCCGCTATTTAGCAAAGGGCTGCCATTGTTATGCTTTTGTTTCTGAAGATCAGCAATATGTGATCAAATTTCATCGTTACGCTTCCCACATGCGTCGTTTTTCTTGGGCTTATCGCCCATTTTCGTATTTATTTAATGAGCATCGTCAAAAAATCAAAGAGCACAATCTAGAAAGACTGCTCGTCAATCTCAAAAGTTATAAAGACAGTTATTCCAATCTTAAGGAAGAAACAGGGTTGCTTCTTTTGCATATCAACCGCTCTGATCACTTAGGCAAATCAGTGATTCTTGTTGACACAATGAGGAACGAATATCGCATTTCTCTTGACGATGTGACATTCCTCTTGCAGCGAAAAGCAGATCTGATTTTTTTCAAGTTGGAAACGTTGATTCGCGAAAACAGGATCGATGAAGCAAAAAAACTTGTGAGCAATGTCATCCTTTTGATCAAGGCATGTGCTCAAAAGGGATATGCGAACAATGATCCTGTTCTGCGCAAAAATTATGGAATTCTTGACAATCGAGCCATTCATATCGATGTGGGCGACCTCATCCAATACGAAGAGATGAAGCTCAAAAAAAATTACATTCCCCACATTAAATCTGTGACAAAGGCTTTGCGCCAACAATTGGTAAACCATCCGGATCTTCTCGACCATTACGATCGTGAAATTCTCAATCTATGATTTTTTCGATTGTAAAGTTTTTGTTAATGCCATATAAAATTTTAGCTAAGTTTTTGCTCTCATTGAGTTCAAAGACTTTTTCAAAACATCTTAAATAGATGAGGTATCTATGGCCACGCAAACACAATTGAATCCCCAGACAATCGTTGCTCAACATTTTCGAGACATCCAAACTCTCTTGCCGCATCTTTCTGAACCTGGAAAAGGTGCCATATCCTATGCGACGCTGATTTCAGAAAATCCAACTTTCGACCAGCCGTTTTGCCAACAAGCGGGAAAAGTCGTGCGCATTGCCGCTACACTGTCTGAAAAGAGCGATCATCCCGTCACCATCCGCGGCAGTATGGGGCCTCTCAGCTGGGGAACGGATCGGCACGCAGATCAGCAAACGACTTCGAATTTCTATGAGAGAACATTTACTTTTCATGTTCCACCTGAACAGATGAATGGTACAATCGACTTCAAGTTCTGTGTTCCGCCTACCAATGTCACTGACAACATGCACTGGTCCTCAGGCCACAATTTTTCAATCGATTTAAGAAAATATGGGCATATTGCTATGGTCGATGTGAAGAACGTTTCCTTTAATTGAGCCAGGTCCTAGCGCCCGATGAACATCTATAGCGGCACCTATGACTTTACCCAGTCAAGGTGCCTTCTTCTCGTCCTCTGCGGGTTCTGTTGCAGAGATCCTCTTGTCCCGTTCTTGTCTGTGTTGCGCTCTGAGCTAAGCGCGTTCGGCATCGCTTAAAAAGTACGTCCTTAAAAACTCATGGCAAAAGTTGAAGACCATTTTGATCCATGCCTGATTGAGATCGATAAATGCAAAGCCTGGCATGGATCCAAATGACATTCAGTGCTTGCCATAGGTTTTTCACGCGGCTACGCCCTAGCTACTTCTCATTGTATTCCAGTCGAATTCTTCAAGTTTCGCCCTAAAATTCAAAAAGCTTTTGCTAAATGTAATGCCTTTTTCCCAGAAATAGACATCACACGTTTTTGTAGACATAAAGAAATAGCTAAATGGTTTACATCACGATTTGGTCAAAAATTAGGTGCGATGGACCTTAAGCTTACAGAGCAAGCCAAAGCAATGGGCAAGCAAGTCATAAGTTTAGAAAGCGAGCGCGATCATTTCCGAGCCGTGAGTCTGTCCAACCCTTTCTTCCCCTATCCTACTTTGACTGATTTGACTGAAATACGGCAATGCTGGGAAAAGGGGAGTTCCAATGAACTCTCACAACACCTTCATAAGCTTGTACAATATGCAGTTGGCAAACACGATGGTCTAGGGGTCTTACAATGTTTGATAACCGATAGAAATATCACGATGAGCGATCAGATGGACAAAGCCCTCAATGAAAAATCCCTTTTGCCTTTCTTCGCGGTAGGGTGTGATCACTTTCCCGATCATGTGGAGACTGGAGACGGATTAATCTCTCTTTTGGTAAAAAAAGGGTGGTCATGCATCCCAACCTAAAAAACTATGGACTCGTTTTTGCAAAAGATGCGGATTTTCCAAGAATTTTTCACGCAATTACAAGACTAACGACCAAAAAGTGATTTTTTGGTCGTTAGTCTTGCAATTCCCTCTACTCTTTCGGGAAAAACTCTTTGAACTGCGACTGCAGTGAGGAAGGAATGACTTCTTGGATTCCTGATTTGTCATACATCAGAAAGTAAGTACAGGCGATCATAATTCCAAAAGCCGGGCTAAATAAAGCGAAGAACAACGAAACGCCGCAAATAAGGGATCGCAGTAAAGACACCCAGGCTTTTTCGCCAATAGATTTAAAAACGGCGACTTTATCTGCTGTAAGCAGACGACCGATTAAGGAAAAAGACAATCGGATCAAAGCATAGCAGGTCCAAAGTAGATTTCCGCCAAGCAGCAACAAAAAAAACAAGCGTGCTGCAAGCGAAGAGAAGAAGCGATCGCGTGTTTTCACTCTGTTCTGAAGCGTTTCGGGCATTTCTGGTTCCGCGGAAAATTCTTTTTCTTCAAAACTGCGATGTTGGCAAAGCGTAGAAGCATTAAGGTCATTCTTTTCCGTTTTCGAGAAATCGTAGATCGCCATTCGATTTTATTTCCTATGCTTGACTTTGTTGAATCCGTTCAAAGCCGCAATTCGATAACCTTCAGCATACGTGGGATAATTGAAAATCTGATCGATAAAATAATCAATCCGAGCATTAAAACTCATCGCCACTTGGCCAATGTGGATCACTTCTGTCGCTGCCCGGCCAATGATGTGAATGCCCAAAATTTCCAACGTTTCAGCGTGGAATAAGATTTTAAACATTCCTGGGTCGTTCCCGACAATCTGATTGCGCGCTATCTCATAATAATATGCACGCCCAATCTCATAACGGAAACCGAGCTCTTTAAGTTCACTTTCAGTATAACCACAAGAAGAAATTTCTGGAATCGTATAAATGCCAATAGGATAAAATGAGGGAAAGTGATGTGTTTTCGCTCCGAAAGCATGACGTGCGGCCAACCTCCCTTGCTCCATGCTTGTCGATGCGAGCGCAGGCGCGCCGATCACATCGCCGGCGGCATAAATGTTCGGAACAATAGTCTGAAACAAAGCATTGACGGGAATATAGCCCCACTCGTCGAGAAAAATTCCTACATTTTCAATCTGAAGCTTATCGACATTTGCTTCCCTTCCAAGAGCGTAAAGCAGCATTTCACACTGCATTTTGCTGCCGTCTTTAAAACAAACCTCAGCATGGTCATCGACGCGCCGAATATCATCGACTTCTTTATTGCCAATAAATTTTAAACCGATGGTACCTAGCGCTTTTTGCAAGTGCATTCCGATCTCATGATCTAAAAGCGGCAAAAGGTGCTCTCGTCTATCGACAACGATCACTTCTGTTCCTAATGCAGCAAAAAAACTTGCGTACTCGGCACCGAGAATCCCTCCGCCAAGAACGATGAGCGTTTTGGGCACGTGATCGATCGAAAGTAAGCGCGTTGAATCCAAGATCTTTTCTTTATCAAAAGGCACATTGATGGGATTGCGCGGTTTAGAGCCTGTAGCAATCAAACTGTAGTCTGCAGTAATGCGGAATTGAGAACTTCCACCCTCACTAATGACAGCAATGTGATTCCTATCCTGAAAACGCGCGATGCCGTGCATCAAACGGATGTTATTTTTCTCAAATTGCCGCAGCAGCATTTTGCGCTGCTCCTCAAGAACGATATTGAGCCTATAATTCAAATCATTGATTGAAATCTCACGGATCACGCGATCTTGACCATAAAAACTGCGCTCGTAAAAGTCGGTTAAATCAAGGATCGCCTCTCTTAAAGATTTCGAAGGGATCGTCCCCGAATTCAGCGACGCACCTCCTGGGTGCGAATCCTTTTCTATGACAATAACGCTCTTCCCAAGCTTTGCGGCCTGTATTGCAGCTTTCTGACCAGCGGGACCCGATCCAATGACGACAAAATCAGCGTAAAGTTCTTCCACCATAGAAACGCATTTGTGAATTTGCAAAGTTTAATTTTTAAATTAACACTGAAAATATTCTTGTTCAATATGTTTTAAGATGATAAGATGACGCCTTCATTGAGAATTCTTAGGAGAAGAATCATGTCTAAGAGATGTCAAGTGACTGGCAAAGTCCCTGTCCGCGGCAAGTCTTATGCGATCCGCGGGATCGCAAAAAGTAAAAAGGGAATCGGCTTGAAAATCACTGGAATTAAAAAACGGCGTTTTCAACCTAATCTGAAGAAGAAGCGTCTCTGGTTTGCTGAAGAGAATCGTTTCGTTACTTTACGTCTTTCAACGAATGCTTTGCGCACCATCGATAAAGTCGGACTCCCAATGATCATTCGCGATTTGCGTGCCAAAGGCGAACGTATTTAAATTAGCCCTTTCACTGTCACCGTCTATTAAAAAAATCCCCCGTTGGGTCTTGTTCTTTTCCTTGATAGGCGGTTTTGCTTGTTTCTACGCCTGGGTTGTTTTTTCTGCGACGCGGGCCAGGTTACCTGATCAAGACCATCCGATCCGGTTTTATTCAAACCAGACTCGACAAGATATCAAGCTCACATTCCTTCAAGCCTTAAATCAGGCCAACCAGTCCATTTTTTTAAGTGTTTATGGGATCACAGATTCCGAGATCCTCGCCACCATTCGCAAAAAAACTTCTGAAAATTTTCCCATCTCTGTTGAATACGACCCTTCAGCTTCTGCGCCTTTAAAAAAATTACTGCCCTCTTCAGTTCATATTCATCCTATTAAAACATCGGGATTGATGCACCGCAAAATCATCCTCGTCGATAAAGCCCAGGTCTTTTTAGGCACGGCCAATCTCACTCCAACTTCTTTACACCATCATGCGAATTTCGTCGTAGGTCTTTATCATCCTCAACTTGCTGCCTTCCTGGAGTGTCCAACGGCAACTTCTTATTTTTTTAAGGTCGAGCGCCAGCAAGGCGAGCTCTATCTCCTCCCAGATCCTCTCAAAACCGGGTTTTCTCGCCTCATCGATACTATTAATAGGGCAAAAAGAAAAATCACCATTGCCATGTTCACATTGACGCACCCTGAAATCGGCGAAGCGCTTTCGTGCGCAAAAAGACGCGGCATCGCTATCTCAATCGCAGTGGACGCTTATACTGCCCGCGGCGCAAGCAAAAAAATGATCCAAACATTAGAAAAGCAGGGGATAAGTCTTTTTTTAAGCCAAGGAAAGGAGCTCTTGCACCATAAATGGGCAGTCATCGATGAAGAAATCCTCGTGATGGGGTCTGCCAATTGGACAAAAGCGGCTTTTAGCAAAAATCACGACTTCCTTTTATTTCTATTCCCGCTTGAAGAAAGGCAGATCTGTTTCTTAAATCAATTATGGGATATTATTGAAACTGAATCCATATAAGAGAGGGGATGTAAAATATGGACTCCTGGTGGATGCATATGTTCTCAATGGCGCTTGCGCTTTTTTTGCTGATGGATCCCATCGGAAACGTCCCAATTTTTGTTTCGGTACTAAAAGACATTGATGCGAGCCGACATCACAAAATCATTATCCGCGAACTCATCATTGCGCTCATCATCATCATCCTGTTCTATTTTATCGGTGATGCTTTGCTCGGTTTTCTCAACGTCACAATGCCGACAATCCTCATCTCAGGAGGAATCATTCTCTTCCTCATCGCTTTAAAAATGATTTTCCCGGGTAGAAGAGATCCAGACGTTGAACTTCCCCACGATAAAGAACCCTTCATCGTTCCATTGGCAACCCCTCTAGTTGCTGGTCCTGCGGTTTTGGCCGCTGTCATGCTCTATTCAGGCCAGCACAACAATGATTTAATGCTCCCTCTGTGCGCTATCGTCATTGCGTGGGCAGCCTCGACACTGATTTTGCTCAGTTCTTCTTTATGGAAGAAACTTTTAGGATGGCGCGGCCTTGTCGCTTGTGAAAGATTGATGGGCCTAATCTTGACGTTGATCGCTGTGCAGATGTTCCTCGAAGGAACCGATATGTTCGTATACCGAAACAACATGAAGAATCGAGATTTTGGCAAAGCTGGCGCCCGGAGTTTGAACCAGCGAAGCGGCGGCGCTGCGGACACTTACAAAAGAGCACGATTGCTCTTTTGTCAGGGAAGCAGGCACACTGAACAAGTTGTGAGATGCAGCCGGGATCAAAATCTGGGATGTCCAGCGCAGCCAAAAACCGATTCTTCATGTTGTTTCGGTATAAACTACGTTTCCAAGTAATGTCTAATATTAAACTCGTCATTACCTATTTCGGTGCCTCTTTTGTGGGTTGGCAAAAAACCAAAATGGGGCCGAGTATTGAGGAAACTTTAGAAAAGGCTCTTCGGCAAATCCTTCAACATGAAATCAAGCTTCAAGCTGCTAGCCGCACTGATGCGGGAGTCCACGCCGAAGGACAAGTCGTCAATTTCATGACTTCAAAAGTTCTTTGTTTAAAGTCCTTGCAGTCTAGTTTAAATGGAAGAGGGAATTGCAATTCCCCCGGAATGCTCCCTAAAGAAATCGCCGTTGTCAGCGCTGAAGAGATGCGCGAGGATTTCCATCCCACGCTTTCTTGTGTGAAAAAAGAATATAGGTATCAGATTTGCCATGGATTTTTGCAGCTGCCATTTCTCCGTCATACTTCCTGGCACTTCCCATATTTTTTAGATATCGAAAAGATGAGAAAAGCCGCAGAATACCTCATCGGCACTTATGATTTTTCGGCCTTTTGCAATGAGCGCTCCCTGTGGGACCGCGATCCGATTTGCCGAATCGAGAACACTGAAATTCTCTTTCATTCTGAAAACCGTCTTAACATTTGTATGACGGGCGATCATTTTCTATTTAGAATGGCGCGTAATATCGCAGGGACCCTTGCTTACGTGGGATGCGGAAAGATCAAGGCAGATCAAATCCCGATGATCTTGGCAAGCAAAGACCGTACCTTAGCTGGCATCACCGCCCCTGCGCATGGCTTAATTTTGAAACGTGTGTGTTATTAACCTGAGTGTAAATTCATGGTTTCTCGAAATGATCTCTGTTGGTGCGGAAGTGGACAAAAATGGAAAAAATGTCATTTCCCAAATCCTGGACCAGGATCGCCATCCTTCCTCTCAGAGCAGTATCTAAAAAAATATGGGATCCTTTTAAAGACTGCAGAACAGATCCGGGGCATTCGACGCTCTTGTAAATTAGCAGCCCAAATCCTGGATAAAACGTGCAAAATGGCCAAACCAGGAGTGACCACAAATGCCCTCAATGCCTACGCCCATCAACTCCATCTCGAGGCGGGCACCATTCCCGCTCCCCTTGGCTATGGGAATCCTCCCTTTCCCAAAAGCATTTGTACTTCTTTAAATGACGTCATCTGCCACGGCATTCCGGATGAAACTCCTCTCAAAGAGGGGGACATTGTCAATATCGATGTGACCTGCATTCTCAACGGTTATTACGGAGACTGTAGCCGGATGGTCACCATTGGCACAGTCGATGCTGAAAAACAAAAAGTGGTGAATGTGTCCTATGAATGCCTCATGCGATCGATTGCCATTTTGAAGCCCGGTGTCATGATTTACGAAATTGGCAATGTCATTGAATCTTACGCGACGGGGCAAGGCTGCTCCGTCGTCAATCTATTTGTCGGCCATGGAACAGGCGTTCATTTTCATGAGCCGCCGCAAATCCCCCATCACTACAATCAGATTAAAATTCCGCTTGCCACCGGAATGACTTTCACTATTGAGCCAATGATCAATGCTGGCGTACGCGAAGGCTATGTCGACCCATACGACCATTGGACAGCGCGCACAAAAGACGGAAAGCCGAGCGCGCAATGGGAACACACCCTTCTCATCACAGAAGATGGACACGAAATTTTAACCTGAAGGTTTTAACCTGACGTCGAATCACTAGAGATGGTCTGATCGATTTTTTCTTGGATCAAAAGAGGTAGCCTTTCCTGAGTGTCTAGGGATTTGCGGGATCGGACCGCACGCTTCTTATGGCTAAGGAGCGCAGAAATCAATTCTTGTAGAGCTAAGACTTGTGCCTCAAGTTCAGCACATTCCTCTTCTGTCCTCTTCAAATCTGACATTAGAAATCTATCTTCTTCAGGGATTTCTAAGGTCTTTTCATGATAAATGCTTTGTAATGCCAAAAGTTCATTCTCGACTCGAAAGAGATCTTTGCGCGCCTGGTCGAGAGCCTCAGATTTTTCATCGAATTGCTCTCTAAGGAGAGTATATTGACGCTGGACATGCTCTCGCCGCGCCTTTTCCTGCGGATCATTTTCTTCTTGAGGAATGATGTTCGCAGAAACGGGTTTGCTTTCCTTATTCTGTTCGACAGGCTGATTGCAGTATAGTTGATTTTTCAGTTTTAAAAGCTGGGACTGTGCATCTTCAAGACCGTGTTGGAAAGCGATTTCCTTGCGTTGATAAGCAAAGATGTCTTGCGAAAGGGTTTCACATCTTTCCTTAAGAATCTTAATGTTTTCTTCTCGACCCGAAGAAAGGGTTTCGAATTCCTGTTTTCCTAAAAATATGAGCAGCCAGGATAGCGCGATCGAAGCAGAGAACAGAGAAGACCAGAAAGGATCTACGCCTGATCGGATGGTATAAATCGATACAGCCATGAGGCTAAATAAAGAAAAATAAAATCCCCTTTTTTTCCAAAATAGATTAGCTGCGTAACCGACAATCGAGGTCAAAAGAAGCAGCGAGAAGAAGGGAGCATACCTGAAAATAAGAAGGGTGAAAGCGCCCAATAATAAAAAAGGACCGATTTGATTCCATAAAGACAGATTAACAGGAACATTCTCTTTGGTGAGAAACTTCAGGTCATTTGTGTGTTGCATCCCTTTCTCCCACTTTTTTAATCTTTAATTAGACTAGCGGCCCTTAGAGACCGCCAGTGGAAAGCCGGCTTAAAATTCTTCCGATGGTCAAATACCCCAGTTCAAATCGATCGAGGCCAAAATGCTCATTAGGAGCATGAATGTCATCATCAGCAAGACCAACCCCGATCATGGCCACTTCAGCTTTAGAAGCACGGACAAGATCGACGACGATCGGAACGGAGGCCCCGCAAAAGAGGTACTTACATGGCTTGCCAAATACTTCTTCATAGGCTAAAGCGGCAGTTTTGACAATAAAAGAATCAAGAGCGCTGCGGTAAGCATTTGCCCCATGATGCAATTCGACCTTGATTTCTATGCCTTTAGGTGCTTCCCTTTTAAGATATTCGGCGATGTCTTTTGCGATTTTTTCTGGATCTTGATCGGGAACAAGGCGACATGAAATTCTTGCATAAGCTTTAGCGGGAATGACTGTTTTGAACCCCAGTCCGGTATAGCCGCCCCACATTCCATTGATTTCAAAAGTGGGACGCAGCCAGTTGGATTCTTTGATCGAATATCCTTCTTCAGGACAAAATGCTTCTACTCCGAAACTCTTCTTATATTGCTCGACATCAAAGGACATATCGACCCGCGATAGATGTTCCTTGGGCAGAGGGCGAACGTCATCATAAAAATGTGGGATCTGCACTTTTCCATTCTTATTCCATATCCCTGCAAGCAATGTCACAAGAGCGCGATTAGCATTTAAAACAATGCCGCCATGCACACCTGAATGAAGATCGGTAGATAAATTGGAACATTCAACGTTGAGGCCGACAAGACCGCGCATGCCCAATGTGATTGCTGGCGTTGCTGCATTAGGAACATCAAAATCGATAACCAATAGATGGTCTGCTTTGAGCTCCGCTTCTTTCTGTTTTAAGATCGCTGCAGTCCCTCGACCGCCTGATTCTTCCTCGCCCTCGATAAATATTTTAATATTGAAGTTAAATTCTTTAGAAAGTTCGAGAAATGCCTTTAGAGCTGTCAATGAATAGAAGCATTGTCCTTTGTTATCGGCAGCGCCCCTGGCAAATACTTGATTATTCTTGATGACAGGTTTGAACGGATCACTCTTCCATAGATCGAGAGGGTCAACAGGCTGGACATCATAATGATGATAGATCAGAAGAGTCGGACAATCTTTTCCCGCTTTTAAATGCGTGCCAAAAACTACAGGGAGTCCTGGGGTTTCCCAAAGAGTGGCCTCTAAGCCAATACTTTTCATGTAATTGCATAGCCAATCTGCTGTACGACGTGAATCCTGTTCACAATTGGGATCTGTACTAATGCTTGGAAAACTCAAGAAAGTGAAAAAGTCCTTGATCGTCTGGTCGTAGTGTTCCTTATACCATTTTTTCAGTTGTTCCGGAGAAAGTGAGCTCATTTTTACCTCTGTAGCTGGGACGTGATTTATACCGTGCACAGTATAACTTGCTGAGTAGACCGAAATGAGCAGCAAAAAAGATTCACATACTCAAGTGAGGGAAGCTTCAGTTTGACTTTCAATGAGACCCTGTGCACTTTCGAGAAGATAAGCTGCTAATGAAGCATCTCCCTCGAAAGTCATTTCAACCTCCATTTTACCATCTTCTGTTGGCTCACCACAAGTGATCAATACATAGCAGGCATTTTTTTCTGCCAATGCATTACGTAAATCTTGAGACGAAAGATTGCTTTTACATTTTGCTCTTTTTCGGAGTTCGATGACCATTTGCGCTCAAGACCTCAGTTAAAAAGTGTGCGAAAAGGAAATTTGAATGTCCTAAATGACACATTTTCGAATTATTATGCAAAGGAAATTCTCATACTTTAGAGGGAATTGCAAAACTCCTCGTCAGCAGAAAATCGATGATTTTATGCGGCGAGGAGTTTTGCAATTCCCTCTTTACTACCCTTGACAGCAAGAGAACCTGAGGGCATAATTGAGATTCAATTTTTAAGGTGTTGTTATGGCTATGGCTAAACGGATTTTTTTATTTTTTGCAGTCAATATTCTCGTTGTCGTTACCCTATCCATCATTCTCAATATTTTTCACGTTCAACCCTTTTTACAAGGATATGGACTCAATATTCAATCCCTATTGATCTTTTGCTTTATTTGGGGCATGGGGGGTGCTTTTATTTCGCTTGCACTCTCCAAACAAATGGCAAAATGGATGATGGGCGTTCATGTCATCAATCCCGATACGAGCGATTCTGAACTTCGCCATTTGATTGCAACGGTTCATCAACTTGCTCGCGATGCTCATCTCCCTGATATGCCTGAGGTTGGCATTTTTGAATCTCCTGAGCCCAATGCCTTTGCGACAGGTCCAACCAAAAGGCGCTCTCTCATCGCCGTTTCAACAGGCCTTTTGCGTAAGATGTCGCAAAAAGAATTGGAGGGCGTGCTCGCTCATGAGATTTCCCATATTTCTAACGGTGACATGGTGACAATGGCCTTAATTCAAGGAGTCGTCAACGCCTTTGTCATGTTCCTCGCCCGCGTCCTCGCCTATGTTTTTTCGGGGATGGGCCGCAGCCGAGATCAAGGATCTTCCGGATCCTACGTTAGCTACATGATCTTTGTCTTCCTTTTTGAAGTTGTATTTATGATTTTAGGCTCGATTGTTGTCTGCTGGTTCTCGAGATTCCGCGAATTTCGCGCCGACCGCGGGGGTGCTGATTTAGCTGGAAAAAACAACATGATTGCCGCTTTAGAATCTCTGCAAAGGATGCAGCAGATCCGCGATCCACAGACAGAAAAACCTTCTTTTCAGGCTCTTAAAATTTCTACGCACGGAAAAAGCGGTTTGATGATGCTGTTTGCCACTCACCCACCTCTCGAACAACGGATCGATCGGCTACGCCATTTAGCTTAAAGAGCCACTTGCAAAAGTTTTGGGTTTATTTTTTTGGAGCCTGTTTTTCCCAATATTGATTGATGATCTCCTCGACTGCCTCGTGGAGTTTATCATTAGAAGCAGGAAGACGATCCACCACCGATTGGGCCCATTCGTAATATCTGTCGATACGGGTTTGCGTCCAGTCAGGCGGAGGATTGTTATAAAGATCACTAAGGTTAAACAGCTTGTCGGCAAGCTTAATTTGCGCTGCTCCTTTCGATTTGTGGGAGGCATTGATCACTTGAAGACGCTGACGAGCTTCTCTAGAAAGAGATTTATCATCCGTCACCTCACGCACTAAGCTGGCGACTTGTTTGCCAAACTTATTCTCAATTTCTTCGAATGTCGTTTGTGTGTCTTCGACAGTATCGTGTAGAAGAGCACCAATAATGATCGAAATCTCTCTCACTTCGCCGATATCCACCAGATGATAGGCAACACCGATGGGATGTGAAATGTAAGCTGTTTTTTCTTTGTTTTTGCGTGTTTGGAAACGATGCTTTTCAGCGGCAAAACTAACTCCAGAACAAATTTCTTGAATCTCTTGAGCTGTCATACTCTTTTCCTTTTGAAAAGCAGCAAGGAGACCTTCAGAAAGATGATCAAAGTTTTTCATCACCACTGAATCATTATGCACGAGCTCGGAAAGTTTTTTTCTTGTTTCTTGAAGGGTTTGTTGAACAGGGCTTTCAGCAACCTGAGATTCAGCCTCTTGACAAATAGAAACTTTAGGCTTCTCTTCTTCGGCAAAGCCTCCTGTCGTCACAACTGTCGTCGCCGTTAACAAAGGTAAAATGTATCTTTTCATTGAACTCCCCTCTCACTAATTAAGCAAGAGAGAGCATACTATAGGAGGCCTTAACATAAAACACATTAAATGTTTTAATGTTAAGCTTGAGAACTCTCTCTTACCCTGGAAAGCAGCGCTGTGGCGTGATCCAGAGTGACCAGTTTATCCTCTTCCATAATAAAAACTTGATCCGGATGGATAATATCGCAAAGGTTTTTTAAGCTTTCGCATTTGAGGACAATGAAATCGACTTCTGCAAGAGAAGAGAGAAGCGAGACAAATTCAGTATCAGGATCACTGTCGCGCACATAGACGATCAACTTTTTCTCTCTGTCCTTAGAAGACAGCTTGCGCAAAGAGCGGAAAAGAGCGGTTGACATCCCATGCGCACTGTTCAGTCCTAAGACCGTATAACGCTTTCCCTTCAAGGCTTGTTGGAGGGCAAACAGATGTTCTTCATCAAAGATCTTATTTTCGACATCAAACTCTAAAAGGCGTTCGGCCATCTCGGAGAGATTAATGCGGGCGCAGCCTAATCTTTCGATCGCCATTCCTGCTGCGATATTGGCAAGCTGAGCGCCATATTTGATATCTAATTTATTAGCAAGGGCCACACTGATCATGGAAAGAACAGTATCTCCTGCACCTGTGACATCTTTCACTTCTTTTGAGCGCACAGGAAAATCAAATTGCTGGCCCGCCTTATTAAACAAAGAGATTCCGGCTTCCGAGCGCGTGACGATTAACATCTCTACGCCACAATTCTGAAGAATGACATTAGCCACTTGATCTAGGGGGACCTCAGAGGGGAGTTTGGCCGCTGCATAAGCTTCAGTGAGATTCGGCTTAATCACCGATGCACCGTAGTATTTCGAAAAATCATCCCCTTTGGGGTCGACGATGACAGGAATGCTTTTTTCTGAGGCCATTGCGATGGTCTTTTTAAGAAAAGAGCGCGATAAAAATCCTTTATCATAATCAGAGATAGCAATGATCTGGACCTTATCCATCAAAGGAGGTAGACCTTCTAAGATTTCTTCTTCGATCTGCTCTGGCAAGGGACTGATCGTTTCAAAATCGACGCGCAGAATTTGCTGTGCATCCGCGATTAGGCGATTCTTAACGGGTGTTTTGTAGCCTTTTTGCAGGATGAGGTTTTCAACGTCAGCTCCTTCGCGCTCCAACGCATCGCGCAATTCTTCTCCAGCAGCATCATAGCCAATTCGACCCACAGCAATGACTCGAGCGCCCAATGAGATTAAATTCAAGACGACATTTCCAGCGCCTCCAGGAAGGCTTTCCTCTCTTTGAACATGAAGGACAGAAACAGGCGCTTCAGGAGAAATACGTTTGACCTTCCCAGTCGTATAAGTGTCCAGCATGAAATCGCCAATGACTAATACACGCACTGCTCTAAATCGGCTTAACATCCCGCTGAGTTTTACCATCGTTTGCCCTCTAATAAGTAGTTTCTGACGTAATCAATCACTCCATCTTCAATCGTATATCGGCAAATAGCGTTGACACCTGTTTGCTTCTTGTACTTGGTCATATCGGCGCAAGTGTAGTTTTGATATTGACGACTTAGGTCGCTTGGCATATCGATATATTCGATTTGAGCGGGTTTGTCGAGAGCTTTGAATACCGCTTTGGCAAGCAGATTCCAAGTTGTCGTCTCTCCTGTTCCGATATTAAAAATGCCGCCGATATTGTTTTCCAAAAAGTCACAAGTCATCCGAACCGCGTCTTTGACATAAATGAAATCTCGGCACTGGTCGCCATCGCCAAAACGTTCGGGTTCAGAAGATTTAAACAGACGGATCCTTCCTTCGTTTTGTGCAGCTGGCAGCATCTTGAATATCATTGAAGCCATGCGCCCTTTGTGATTTTCATTAGGTCCGAACACGTTGAAATATTTCAAACCGATCACTTGGTTGAGGATTCCTTGTTGTTTTGCCCACAAATCAAAATAGTATTTGGAAAATCCATAGAGATTCAACGGCTGCAAATCCTCCAGCATCGCATGGTCATCGCTAAAGCCAAGCATCCCATCACCGTAAGTAGCTGCGGAGGATGCATAGATGAAACGTTGGCCGTAGCTCATCGCATATTCGGCTAGTCTCACCGTATAGCGGAAGTTATTCTCCATGAGATAATTGCCATCCACCTCCAACGTGTCCGAACATGCGCCTAGATGGATAAATGCTTTGACGATATCCTCTTTCCCTTCCAACCACTTGAATAGATCGTGGCGAGAGATAAAATCGATGCATTTTTTATTGAGAAGATTCTTCCATTTCTCCGTCTTTTTAACATCGTCGACAAGAAGAAGGTTATTGATTCCTTGTTCATTGAGGTATTTCACTGTACACGAACCAATAAAACCTGCAGCGCCTGTAATCACAACGACTTTCTCATCTTTGATTTTCGAATTCATGAATTGTGCCTTTAGAGTTTTTAGAATGTTAACAAAGAGAAAGAAATCTTACCAGCATACGCTTCCACAACAGTGTGTTTGGAAATATGATACGATTTTACCTCGTCCATTTAGATCCTTCCTTTCCTAAAGCCAGGTCAGATCCTATTGTCAGACCGAGCTGGACAATGAAGACTCTGGCAAAAGTTGAAGACCATTTCGATCCGTGCCCAATCAAGATCGATAAGTGGTAAGTTTGGCATGGATCAAAATGGTCTTCAACTTTTGCCATGAGTTTTTAAGGACGTACCCCAAAAGTCAGGTTTCCAATCTTTCAAGGATTAGCTTTGCTTCTTTGTTGTCGATCAATACAAATTGATGAAGGTTTTGTTCATAGCAATACACGTCGGCCTGGGCGATGTCGAACCACCAACCGTGGATTCGAAGTCGTTTTTTTTCTATCCGATCGCGGACTGCGGGATAACTTGCGATATGCTTCATCTGCTCGAGTACATTGACCTGGGAAATTTGATTGTGTTCTAACAAATGAGGATTAACAACTAGCCCTTTTCTAACTTTAATTAAAGATTCTTCCCCATATTTAAGCCAAGATTTGAGATGGGGACAAGAAACGGCATCCGTACCTGCTGCAAGCGCAAGCATCGCTCCACATTCAGAATGTCCGCAAACAATAATGTCGGAAACATTTAAAGAGAACAGTGAAAATTCCACAGCCGCGGGAACGCTGGTTTCTTGCAACGCACAAGAGTGCGGAGGAATCAGGTTACCGATGTTGCGCAAGACAAATAAATCTCCAGGATTTGTCGATGCAAAAACATTCGGCGCCACACGGCTGTCAGAACAACAAATGAAGAGAGCATCAGGCTTCTGCCCAAGAGCTAGTTTTGCAAAAAGCGATCTGCTCTCTTCAGTCAGACTTTTTCTGAAATCAACGATTCCTTGAATCAACTTTTTCATTTTTCCTTAGGAAAAGATGCGGAAACACTATTCTTGTGCTTGTGGGGCTTGTTTATTTTTTTCTTGAGAAATTTCGCTGCCACTATGCACTTTTAGCGTGATGTGAGCAGAAACCCCTTCTTTAAGGTTGAGGTTGATCGAATGGACTCCCAACGTTTTAATGGGATGAAGGAGCACGACATTGCGGCGCTCGATAACAATCCCTTCAGCTGCAAAAAGGCGCACAATATCCAGCGCAGAGACGGAACCGTACATATGTCCGTCTGGATCCACCCTCACTTCGGTGGAAAGGACCATCCCTTCAATTTTATGGGATAACTCTTCCGCGTCTTTGCGATCTAGCTCAGCACGTCTTGCACGCTCTTCTTTGAGCTTGACCTGCATGCGCAAAGTGAATTTGTCTGCAATCACAGCCTTTTTTTGTGGAAGCAAAAAGTTACGACTGTAGCCTGGCTTAACGCTCACAACATCGCCGCTGCGGCCGAGGTCTTCGACATCTTTGATAAGTAATAACTGATTTCGCATAAATTTAAATTCTCCATTCTTATTCTTGAGCGACAAACGGCAATAGTGCCATGTGCCTTGCCCTTTTGATCGCTAGAGCGAGCTGTCGTTGATAATAGGCTGAGACACCTGTAATTCGTCTTGGGATAATCTTTCCGCGTTCAGTGATGAACTGATACAAAGTATGGGTGTCTTTGTAGTCAATATTGCGGATTCCTGCAGCAACAAAAGGGCATACTTTGCGTTTTTTAACAAAAAAGCCTTCTAAGGATGCGGGAGCTTTTTCTTTCTCCTTTCTAGTTGTCGTGCTCATAATTTCTTATTCCTGAATTAACTGTTTAAACTCTATTTTTTCTGGTACAGCCTCTGTGCGCAAAGTCAAAAAGCGGACGAGATCTTCGTTCAAATGATACTCGCGCCACATTTCTGCCAGGTTACTCGTAGGAGTTGAAAAATAGAGGAGGAAATAGTGGCCCTCTCTCCTTCCATTGATTTCATAAGCGAGCTTTCTGCGGCCTTGGTCAAAGACTTTGTGGATTTCTCCGCCACGGCCGGTAATGCCTGTAGTAATTTTCTCGAGTGCTTTCTGTCTGGCATCATCGCTCAGTGTCGCACTTAAGATGTACATCCCTTCATAAAGATGTTTTCTCGGTTTAACCATTTTTTTCTCCTTAATCTACTGAGGGAATTGCAAAACTCCCTTTACTATAAAATAAATCCAAAACTCAGGTTTCTAACTTTTGTGTGTTAGCGGTCTGCATTGCCATTGCAATTCCGGCTGCAATCCATAATTCCAACACTTCCATTGCTTTGACTGTGATTTCCTCGATCTTTTTGATCTCTTCTTGAGAGAATTTACCCAGGACATAGTCGACCAGCTTTTCTTGCTCAGGAGATCCCACGCCGATCCTGAGACGCGCATAGTGCTGAGTGTTCACATGCGTTTCGATGCTTTTTAGCCCATTGTGTCCGCCGCTGCTTCCTTGGCCACGCAATCTCATGGTTGTAATAGGAAGTGCAATATCATCGCATACGACAATCATGTGATCGAGAGGTACTTTAAAATAATCCATGCAGCGTCTGACGGCATCACCGCTGGAATTCACAAAAGTCATCGGCAGTAGCAGCAACCCTTTTTTCCCATGAATTTCTCCTTGAGCAATCTCTCCGATCAGATGGGAGGTATGTTTAAATCCCATGCCGTTTTTTCTCGCCAAAGATTGAACGATAGTGAATCCAACGTTATGCCTTGTTTTCACATAGGCTTCCCCTGGATTTCCCAATCCGACAATGAGATATTTCTCAAACTCATCCATGTTCGACTATCTCTTGGCAATCACAACGACAACTTCTTCAGGGTTCGCAAGAGGCCTAACACCACTGGGCATCGCAAGGTCTTTTAAACGCTTGGATTGCCGGATTCCCAAGTCTTTAACGTCGATAAGAAATTCAGAAGGGATATTCTTTGGTAAACATTCGACTTTCACATGTCGAATGACTTGGCGTAAAAACCCCCCTAACTTGATCCCCATGCAATCGACTATACCCGTACAATTGACTGGCACTTTGACGCAGACCGGGACATTTTCAATGAGTTCCTCAAAGTCGATATGTGAAACATTGTACGTCGTGAGATGATATTGAATGTCTTTAATGATGGCGCGTCGCTCTTTTTTGCTATCAGAAAGGACAAAGGCTGTCGTCGGCAACTGGCCAGGCCTCATCTCGCGCAAAATCGCATTAAATTCTGCGCCATTGATGATTAATTTTTCTGGTTGGCTTTTTGAAGAATAGATGACCGCAGGAATATTCCCTTCCCGACGAATCTCTTTAATATCTTTCTTCTTCTCGCCAACGCGTTGTTTCACTGCGAGTTTCATAAAGGTTCTCCAATAGTTTAAAACTAAATCTTTCCAAATAAACTTATAATGAGTGTTATACCGCGCTCCGTCAGGTTTTGTGAATTTGGACTGGCTGCGGCTTTGCCCAATCGATCCTCTCCCTCAGTCATAGTTTTCACTATGGCTTCGTCATTCGGACCGCAAGCTTCGATTGTGCTTTGCCTCGCTCTAGTCCAAATTCACAAAACCTTCCTGCGCGCGGTATAGAAAGCGTTTTCAAATCATTTTAATTTGAAAAGACTCTCTCAGTAAATTAATTATAGAGGGAGGAGATCGACTTGGCACCAATGATCGATTGGATCGCTTTGCCAAAGAGCGGCGCTGCAGTGACGATTTCCAAATGGTCCTGATCGATCGTCTCTGGAGCTGGGACGGTATTGCTCATCATTATTCTTTCGATCTCGCTTTCCTCAAGTAGCCTACTTCCAACAAACAAGCCATGGGTAACAGCAGCCCAAATGCGTTTTGCACCGGCATGTTTACAAACGCGCGCTGCTGTTTTTAATGTTCCACCGGTCGAACATACATCATCGACGAGAAGGACGTTCTTGTCCTTGACCTCACCGATCATGGCTGACATTTCTACTTGTTCTGCACTTACACGACGCTTATCGACAATAGCGAGATCGAATTTTAAAGCCTCAGCATATGACCTGGCCAATTTGATGCTCCCAATATCCGGCGCTACGACGACAGTGTCGTCCATCTTCAGCTTGGCTAAAGCTTCGACGATCAGTGGACGAGCATAAAGGTTGTCGACAGGAATATCGAAAAACCCCTGGATTTGCTCGGTATGCAAATCCATCGTCAGAACTCGCGTCACACCTGCTGTCTGCAACAGGTCGGCAACGAGCTTTGCCGTAATTGGCTCACGCTCTTTCCCTCTTCTGTCTTGCCGTGCATACCCGTAATAGGGAATGACAGCGATGATGGAGCGGGCAGAGGCGCGTTTCATTGCATCGACTAAAATCAATAGTTCCATGAGATAGAAGTTGGGATGGCGCGCTATAGATTGAACTATAAACACATCCCGACCACGGACGCTTTCTAATACATGAGCGCCTATCTCGCCATCTGGAAACATTTCGATGCGCGCTTTTCCCAGCGCAATTCCCAAACAACTCGCAATTTGTTGCGCAAGCTCCGGATGGGAGGTGCCAGCAAAAAGCGCGTAATCGTTGTTTTGAGACATTGAAACTCGCTGGGGTAATAAATGAGGGAATTGCAAAACTCCTCACCGCATAAAATCGCGCTTTTGGCACCTATCGCCTTGGCGGCGGCTCTCCTACTTATCCAAGTATGCTTTCGCCACCGCCAACCGAACCCGCTGCGCGGGTTCTGGCAACAGGTGCCAAAAGCATCGATTTTCTGCTGGCGAGGAGTTTTGCAATTCCCTCAAGTAACAATAATCTTTGGGGTGGAAGGATTCGAACCTCCGAGTGGCGGTACCAAAAACCGCTGCCTTACCACTTGGCGACACCCCATCAACAAAGTCTTTCTGCAAAAAATAGCTATGCTAATGGGCCGAGCAATAAAACGCAACGATAAATGCCTTGCTAAGGTCAAGCCTGAGAGGTTGCCTACGAAAATTTTTATTTGAGGGAATTGCAAAAAATTTAAATATAGGATGAGATCAACGCAGAGACGCAGACTTATCGTACGTCCTTAAAAACTCATGGCAAAAGTTGAAGACCATTTGGATCCATGCCTGATTGAGATCGATAAATGCAAAGCCTGGCATGGATCCAAATGACATTCAGTGCTTGCCATAGGTTTTTGAGGACGTACGACTTATCCAAGTATGCTTTCGCCGCCGCCAACCGAACCCGCTGTGCGGGTTCTGGCAACAGGTGCCAAAATCATCGATTTTCTGCTGGCAAGGAGTTTTGTAATTCCCCCTACTTACTTCAATAGAGCACCAAAACAAGCCATGGGACTAAGATGTTTTTGGGTAAAAGCGCGAGCGTTAAGGGAAAGCTGACGCCGCAACTCTGGAGATTCAGCCAGTGTGCAAATCGCCTTAGCAAACTCTTCAGGCGTATCAGCCAGAAGAAAAGAGTTTCCGCCTTCTTCACGAAGACCCTGGGCTCCTATGCTTGTAGTCACAAGAGGAATTCCATAAGCCAGGGCTTCTACCGTCTTAATCTTTAGTCCGCTCCCGTAGAGAACAGGATTGATCGCAATATCGATGCTTTTGTAATAGTCGCCGATAGAGGAAAAAACTTTTCCTTTGGCGAGTCGGGGAAAAAAAATTGATAATGGGGAAGTACTTATTGTCCCGTTCACAATACACTTCTGCGCTAAATCTCCAAGAAGAGGAAGCACAGCCTCATGGAACCATTGGATCCCATCGATATTAGGCCAGGCGGGGCTCCCAAAAAAGCTGATGGCCTCTATTTCTTGTCGAAGCGCAACATTAACCTCCGGTACGATGGGATGTGGGCAAAGAAGGAGACAGTCTTTACCCAGCATCGGCCAAACCTTTTCCATCTCTTCCTTTTGCATGAACATGACTTTGTCAAACTTGCGAAAACAATCGATTTCCTCTTCTAAAGTGATTGCATTGCTTTTGCGATGGAACGATTCAAATGACTTTGTTCTCTCAGATAGAAAGTCATGGGCATCCAGATAGACTTTTGTTTTCTTAAGGGGAAAGTCTGCAACCCAGTGCAAATGAATATACTCTACGATCAGCAGGTCGTGCTCAGCTTCCTCGAGATAAGCTCGAAGTTGTGACAGCTTGTCATGTTCTTGAAAAGAAGGACATCGAAAGGGAGTCTTTTCATCTCCAAGATAATAGAGAGTGAAGCGACTATGAGCAGCAAGAAAATGATAAAGTTCTTGGATGCGGGTATTTTTACCGAGTCCTATTTGCCAAAAAGGGATATCCGTGATCAAAGCAATGTTTTTCATGTTTTACATTTACAGTGGCGGCAAATATCTCACTAACATTAAAAAAATAATTAACACGACACATGCAGGCGGTTATGTATATCGTCCAGATTGTGACAGAGCTTTGCCCCGTTGCTAGAGCCGGTGGATTAGCGGACGTCATTTATGGCCTTTCTAAAGAGTTGTCCAAACAAGGGCACAAGGTAGAAATTATTCTACCCAAATATGATTGTCTGAATTATGGAACACTTCGAAATCTAAAAGTAGAATTCCGGGAACTGTGGTCAGTCGATGGAATGCATCGATTCAACAATACCATTTGGTCGGCAGAAATCGATGGCCTCAAACTGTTGCTCATAGAACCGCACCACCCGCAATACTACTTTAGCCGCGGAGTGATTTATGGGTGTCATGATGATATCGATCGCTTTATCTATTTTTCTCGGACTGCTATGGAGTTCGTCTTCAAATCTGGCCGAAGTCCTGATGTTATCCACGTCCATGATTGGCCTACAGCAGTCGTTCCTGTTCTCTACAAAGACATGTATCAACCACTCGGCTTCAAAGCAGGTGGGACAGTGCTCACAATCCATAACATGGAACATCAAGGGCGTTGTCAACCCTTCAATCTCTCTCGCATCGGTCTTCGCGGCGACAGCTATCTTGTCCCAGATAAAATGCAAGATCCTTATTCATTAACACTAATCAATCTATTGAAAGGAGGCATTGAATATGCAGACCAAATCACAACGGTATCGCCAAATTATGAAAAGGAAATCCAAACCCCAGAAGGTGGGTTTGGTTTAGAAGATGTTTTAATTAAAAATCGTGAAAAGTTCCAGGGAATTTTAAATGGGATTGATGAAGATTTTTGGAATCCTGAAAAAGATCCTCATCTTATTCAAAGATATTCCACATATAATATCGATAAGACTAAGCTTTTCGGCGTCATAGAAGCAAAAAAAGAAAATAAGCGCCAGCTGCGCGTGCATTTTGGAATCAAAGAAGATCATGCTCCTCTCGTTGCTTCCGTCACTAGATTAGTCCCTCAAAAAAATCCTGACCTCATCCAATATGCCCTTTATCAGACAGTAGACAAAGGAGGACAGTTTATCCTCTTGGGAACCACTCCAATCCCTGCGATGCAAAAAGAATTCGAGGTACTCAAAGAAGAGTTTAAGAACAGTAATCATGCTGCTGTCCTGTTGGACAACAACGAGGCGCTAGCTCATCAGATTTTTGCTGCCGCTGATATGTTTGTGATCCCCTCGCTTTTTGAACCCTGCGGCCTGACTCAGCTGATTGCCCTGCGTTATGGGACAATTCCCATTGCTCGATTAACCGGGGGACTTGTCGATACAGTGTTCGATGTCGACACCTCATCTCGTCCCCTCAGCATGCGCAATGGCTTTACGTTTGATTTTCCCGATCGCAAAGGAATGGATTGGGCGCTGAGCCGTGCTCTGGATTGTTATAGCTACCAGCCTCAAAAATGGCAGTCGCTTATCTTGAACGGCATGCGTCAAGATTTCAGTTGGAGACATTCTGCTTCCGAATATGTATCGCTTTACCAAAAGCTTATACGACGCGCGGTTAGGTTTGGTGAATTTTGACAGGCTGCGACTTCGCCAAATCGATCCTAGTGTCTAAGGCAAACCAACGGCTTTTTTGATATATTTGCGGTTAGCGATGATATATTCAGTGCCAGAATACAAAGTATAGATGGCTGTGACAAGAACACTGTAAAAACTAATGACTTGCAAGAGTTTGACGTCTAAACACCCCAACGAATAGGGAATCATTAGGATCAAAATGAAGAAGACCACTATCCCTTGAATCACCGCTTTGATTTTGCCTGAAAGACGGGCTGCAAGGGCAATCCCACGAAGGGCGCAAAGAGTACGCAATGTGCTAATAATTGTGTCCCGATAAAAGAAAACACAAACAAGCAAAAGCGGCAGCTGGATCACCCCTTGGGTAAATGCAAGCAATACAGATAATCTAAAAATACTGTCTGCCATGGGATCAAGCAGTTTGCCCAGGTCGGTCACTTTGTTTTGCTTACGGGCCAACGCACCATCAAAAGCATCGGAAAGTTCTGAGACCCCAGCCAGAATTAACAAGATATAAGGGAGCCATGCGAGGCTAATCCCCAAATCCTGCGAATAAAGATAGACGACCAGAAATATGGGCCCCAGCAGAATTCTCGAGAGTGTAAGAACAAGCGCAATACTCACAGGATTTTCTCTAAAACTCGCAAACTCAGGTTTTTAAAAGGATATATTCATTTTTCCTTTTTTTAGGAAGCAGCAATAACAAGCTGATTTAATTTCGGGATAGAATTCTTCTCCTGCAGCGCCAATTGCCCACATGCCGCGGCGATATCTTTTCCTTTGGTATATCTCCATGTTGTGACAATTTCAAAGGAAGATAAAATGCGGCGAAACTCTTCAATGATTTCTTTTTCAGGACGCTTAAGGCTCAGTCCAGCAACAGGGTTATAAGGAATAAGGTTCACTGTACATTGCTGCCCTTTTAATAAAACCCCCAATTCTTCGGCGTGCTCTGGGAGGTCGTTGATTCCCTCAATGAGCGTGTACTCATACGTGATGTCCCGCTTGCTCTCTCTTGCAAAGGCGACCATCGCCCTCATAATATCTTCTAAAGGATATTTGCGGGCATAAGGAATAATTTTTTTACGAAGATGTTGATTCGGCGCGTGCAGGGAAAGCACGAGATTGACTTTCAGATTCTCTTTCATAAAGCGGAGGATCCCGTCTATCACGCCAACGGTCGAAACTGTGATCCGGCGTTGAGATAGGTTTAAACGCGAAGGATCGTTCAATAAGTGGATCGCTTTGAGAACATTGTCATAATTTTCAAAGGGCTCCCCCATCCCCATGAATACGACATGGGAAACTCTTTCCCCTTTGCGATGTAAAAAACAGTCAATCTGGTATACTTGTTCAAAAATTTCAACAGCAGTCAAGTTACGCAGCAGCCCTTCTTTACCGGATGCGCAAAAGGCGCACCGCGCTGGGCAACCTACCTGAGAAGAGACACAAACTGTACGGCGCTCTTTCGAGCAGATGAGAACTGACTCAACGAGTTTTCCATCGGACAATTCCCAAAGAAATTTTGTCGTTTCTTCATCTTTAGATTCTTGAATGTTGCGTTGTGTGATCGAAAAGAGTGAAAATTTTTCTTTCAGTTTGGCGCGCAAAGCTTTATTGAGGTCGGTCATTTGATCCCAATCACTGACTTTGCGTTCATAAGCCCAGTGAAAAACTTGCTTGGCACGAAAAGGCTTTTCTCCCTCTCCGGCAAGGAGTTGCGTCAGCTCCTCTACACTCAGACTATGAAGAGATTCCATGATAGATTTTAGAAAAAGAAACTTGATCTTTTTGGCTATTTTTTATCGAACATCTTACAGGAATAGTGCTTTAAGAAGCAACGCGAATTCTTGTCACTATTTTGAGGGAATTGCAAAAGGGTGTAAATAAAAGTGTTGAGGCTAGGCATTGAAATAATGCCTAGCCTCAACACTTTTATTTACACCAAAACTCCCTCTTTTAAGTGCAAAATTTATAGACAGGTGCATAGAATAAGAGTTTTCAAGAAATTGGTGTTTGGACTAATTCCAGGAGAAATATCCTATGCTTACATTCCAGCAAATCATTCATCGCCTCACCGAATTTTGGGAAAAGCATCACTGCATCATCCATCAAGGTCATGATTTGGAAGTCGGTGCTGGAACTTTTAATCCCGCAACTTTTTTACGCTGTCTTGGGCCTGAACCCTATTATACCGCCTATGTGGAACCCTCACGCCGGCCGGCAGATGCCAGATATGGAGAAAATCCTAACCGAATACACCTATTCCACCAGTTTCAGGTCATTCTCAAACCTTCTCCTGCTGATGTCTTAAAACTCTATCTCGACTCTCTCAAGGCCCTGAATTTCGATCTTAAAAAACATGATATCCGCTTTGTTCATGACGATTGGGAATCACCGACGCTTGGAGCTTGGGGTTTGGGATGGGAAATTTGGTGCGATGGTATGGAGATCACGCAGTTCACTTATTTTCAAGCCATCGGAAGCCTCCCGCTTAAGCCTGTCAGTGCGGAGATTACTTATGGACTCGAGCGTCTCGCCATGTACATTCAGAATAAAGACAGTATCTTCGATGTGATGTGGAACGAAGAGCTGACCCTTCGCGATATCATCCATCGTAGCGAAGTGGAATGGAGCATCTATAATTTTGAGGAATCGACAACAGCAATGTGGCTCCGTCATTTTGAGGATTATGAAAGAGAAGCAAAAACCTTAATTGCCCGCCACCTCCCTTTGCCCTCCTATGATTTTGTCATCAAGGCTTCCCATGCTTTTAATATGCTAGATGCCCGCGGTGCCATCTCCGTCACTGAGCGCACGGGATATATTGCACGCATTCGCGACCTTGCTCGCTTGATCGCTATCGAATATACCTCCTCCAGAGAAAAACTAGGATTCCCTCTTCTTAAAGAAAAACAAAAATCTGCCAAAAAAGCTTCCGTGGTTAAACCTCCACAATTTACTCCGGGTAAACGCCAGGATTTTCTCCTTGAGATTGGCTCTGAACAGCTCCCAGCCACTTTCATTCCCATTGGATGTGCCAATTTAGAAAAGGCCATGCGGCGCTTTCTCAAAGAGCAACAACTTGCTTTTGACTCGATACAAATTTATGGAACACCGCAACGGCTTGCTATCTCAGTCAAAGGTCTGATTGAAGGAACAGAACCCAAGGAAATCTTGCGCCGCGGTCCTGCTGCTGCATCGGCATTTGATCCTTCTGGCAAATTGACTCCTCAAGGGGAAGGATTTCTTAAATCAGTGGGCATTTCAGCTGTCACATGGGATGCGATTCAAAAAGGTAAAGTCAAAAACCTCAAGATGGATAAAATCAAGGAGGCTGATTATTTATTTGCATCGATTTCCGAATCTGGAAAATCCACTTTCTGCCTCCTAGCTGAAGAGCTTCCCAAACTCATTCTCAACTTGGAATTTCCTAAGAAAATGCGCTGGGGAAATCTCGATATTAGCTATCCTCGCCCCATTCATTGGATCCTGGCTCTTTTTGGAGAGAAAATCATTCCGTTCCAAGTCGGCGAGATCCTGTCCAATCGTTTTTCACTCGGACATGCGCAGTTATCTCCAAAGAAATTTTCATTAAAAGCGCCCAAAGATTACACAAAAGAACTAAAAAAGCATTACGTCCTTGCAGATATCGAAGAGCGCAAACAAAGAATCTTCACACAGCTGAAAACCCTCGAAAAGAAGAATAAAGGGCAAGCGCTTGAGATCGAAAAAGTGATTCCCCAAGTTCTCCATCTCGTGGAGTGGCCGCAACTGACCTCAGCGACGTTTGATGCCACATTTTTAAAAGCTCCCAAAGAGGTCTTGATCTCAGAAATGGTCGAGCATCAAAAATATTTCCCTGTTGCGGATAACAAAGGCAGTCTTAAAAATATTTTTATCATCACGGCTGACAATAAACCTAGCGATTTGATCCGGCGCGGCAATCAAAAAGTCCTCTCCGCACGGCTTTCTGATGGAGTCTTTCTTTATGAACAAGACCTAAGAACATCCTTGGAAAAGTTTAATGAAAAACTAAGTGTAATGACCCATCAGAAAGGTCTCGGCACGATGCTCGATAAAGTAGAGCGCCTTGCTGTGATTGCTGAAATCTTAAACAAACATTTGGAAGTTGCCGACCAAAGGAAAGTCGCTCGGGCAGCCCTACTATGCAAAGCAGATCTCGCTTCCGCTCTTGTTAAAGAATTCCCAGAGCTGCAAGGGACAATCGGCAAATATTACGCATTGGCTCAAAAGGAAGACAGGGAAGTCGCTGAAGCAATCCAAGAACATTGGATGCCCCGTGCTGAGCACGCTCCGCTCCCTCAGACAGGAACAGGGATTATCTTAAGCCTTGCTGATAAGATCGATAATTTGATCGGATGTTATAGCATTGGACTTAAGCCTTCTTCTTCCAGCGACCCTTATGCTTTGCGCAGACAATCCATCGGCCTGCTCAAAATTGTCATCGAAGGTAAAGAAAGCGTTGACTTAAGGAAAGTGCTGCAAGAAGCATGCCGTGCATTTCCCAGCATTAAAAACAATGCTACCTCGACTGTCCAAGAAATTCTTACGTTCATCACTGCTCGCGCTAAATCCGTATTTGAAGAATATGGGTTTAAAAAAGATGAGATCGACGCCTCTTTGCAAGGCCTCTGTTTCGATCCTTATGATCAGTTCTGCAAAACACAGGCGTTGCATGCTTTCCGCAGTACAGGAACAGAATTCGCTAAACTTTTCGAGGTCTATAGACGAGCCAAGGGCCAGCTAGAAAAACCTGCATTAGCCTCCTTCCAACCCAGTCTCGCCCTTGAGCCAGCAGAGAAGGAGTTAATGTATGCCCTTGATGTGCTGCAAAAACATTGGAAAGAGACTATCCAAGAGCGCAAATATCTCGACGCTTTTCGTAGGATTGCAAAGTTACAAGCTCCTCTTGCCAAGCTCTTTGACACAGTGAAAATTCTTGCCGATGATCCTCAATTGCGTGAAAATCGAACCGCCCTGCTGCAAAAAGTGTTCGCCCTCTTTCAAGAGCTGCTCGATTTCAGTAAAATCCAGGAGATTTAAGATGAAAAAGTCAGAAGTACCTGTGATCGATTTGCATAGCGATCTATTGTCTTACTTGTCGCATTCATCGGAACGCTCCCCCGAAGATCCTATCTCTCGTAGCTCCTATCAACAGCTTACTCAAGGAAATGTCAAATTACAGACGCTTGCGATTTTCAGTAAAACCGGGGGAAATTCTGTTGAAAACGGGCGCAAGCAAGTCGAAACATGGATGCAATTGATGACTCAATATCCAACAATGTTCGCTCCGTACCGCTTTCCTTTGGATGCACAAAAACCCATTGTCCACGTCATCGCTGCTTTTGAAAATGCTTCGGCATTTTCCAGCGAAACGGAACCTCTTTTAGAGGCGATTCACCGCTTAGAAGAATACGTGAAAGCCATTGGCACGATTTTCTATATCAGCCTTACTTGGGACGAAGATAACCGGTTTGGGGGAGGCAATCGCTCAACAGTAGGACTAAGAGAAGATGGTAAACGTCTAGTGGAATGGATGCACAGGAAAAACATTGCTCTAGATTTTAGCCATACATCCGATAGACTTGCCCATGACCTTTTGAATTTTATCGATCAAAATGCATTAGAGATCCCCATCATTGCCAGTCATTCCAATTTTCGCTCAATCTCAGACTATCCTCGCAATCTACCTGATGATCTGGCAAAAGAGATCATCCGCCGCAAAGGGCTGATCGGGCTCAATCTTTTCGCCCCTTTCATTCACAAAACAGACCCTTCTGCAATCCTACGCCATATAGAATACGGACTCGAATTAGGAGCAGAAAATACACTCTGTTTTGGAGCCGACTTTTTTTGCGATTCAGATTTTTCTCATTTTTTGAAAGAAAAGTATCAGCGGTCTGAGGCATTTTATCCTGAATTTAGCGACTCCTCTGTTTATCCCAAGCTTTTGGAGCTCTTTAGCCGCAAATTAATGCTTAAAGAACACAGCTTGCTTAAAATCGCCAACCAAAATGCCGTACACTTCTTGAACGAAAGAATTCACCTCGCATCAAAACAATAATTCCTATACCCTTCGTGGATGAAAAAGTTAATGATCAACTCACTAATTCTACTTTACAATTTTTATTTAATTTTACTATAAGCAAATTAAAGTTGGTTATTGGAGGGTATTGTGAATACTAAGCGCATTATTGGCATTGTCATTTTAATTATTGGTATTATTGCTATTCTTTATGCAAATTATCAGAAAGGCCGTATTGCTGAAGCTGAAGGAAATGTCAAGAAAGGAACCAGTTTATTTTCTGGCAATTCTGTCGGCGGTCAAGTCGGACAAGCTGTTGGCGGAGCTATGGAGGGCAAAATCTCTTCATACAATACACCCGTCATGCTCTTAATGGTTGGAGGTATCGTCCTCGTTGTGATTGGAGCGGGTATGGCTCTCCTCTGCCGAAAGAAATCGCGTTCGCGTTAACGTTTTTAGACTGGGCGCAGTATTAGAGAGGGTATCTTCAAATGATTTGAAGGCCCTCTCTTAAAATCGGTGCCGTCTTTTGGCGATAAAAGAATAGATCTGATCTACGCCAATTGGAACAAAGGCCATCCACCCAATAAGCTTTCTCCATCCGCCAATCAACCAAAGAATTCTCATCACAGCTCTTCCTTTAACCCAAATCCTTGGAGAACGGCCTTGATAGTTTTCAATCAAGACAAGAGTATTGGCATTTTTGAGTGTGTTGTATTTTGTTTTAAGAGCTTGTTTTGCCAGCTTTTCTTTGATCGGAGAATACTCAAATTGTTTTTTACGATCCCAACTTCGAATACGATTGACCGAGCGCCAGCATAAAGAACAGCTATCATCGAACAGGATTAAATGTTTCATGGGGTGATTACCGTGGGGACGCGTTTTTTAATCTCGTCAAATTGGCGAGCCAAATCGAGGGCTTCTGCATCGCTTAAGGCCCCGCTTTGAAGTTTGACGCGAATGCCTTCGCGCTCATCCATCCATTGACGAACAAGGATTTTGCGAATCGTCTCTTTAAAGCCCTCTTCCGCTTTAACAAGATTGATTTTGCGCTGCATGATTTCACTCAATAATTTCTGATCTTCTTCACCTTCTAGGCACGCTCCTAAAGCAAGAAGGTCGCATGGCCGCTGCTCTTCAAAGGTCTGCAAAAACTCAGCGTAAAGCCGAGCAGCTCCTGGTATGCACAAATCTCCTTCTGAAATGTTAGCCTTAGCGATTGTGATCAGCTGAGGATATTGTGGAGAAGCAAAGACAAGCCAACGGATCAAATCACCTTCTAAAATCCGATTAGGATCGATTTCTTGAATTTTCAAGGAAGAGCTCTTCTTGATGAATAAGTCTGGCAAGGAAATTTGCCCAATGCCAAGTGCGGCTTCGGGAACTTGAGAAATTTCTGCAAGTTTTCTCAAACTCTCATGGACCATCACAGGCATTTCCCATTGCTTAATTTTAGCGACAATTTCACTGACAATTTCATTTTTTTTTGAAGGGGAACTCAAATCCTTATCCTTAGATAAATAAGAAAATAAAAAATTCAAATACTCAACACTCTCTTTGAGAAGAGCCGCAAAAAATTCAGGACCGCTCTCGATAAGAAGAGAATCGGGGTCACTATTTTTAGGGAGAGAAACGACCAAGACCTCCACTCCTTTTTTTTGGAACAAATGTCCAATTTTTACAGTGGCTGCCAGACCCGCTTCGTCGGAATCGAGGGCGAGGTAGACCCGATTGACCCCAAGATGCAGGAGCTCTTTAACATGCTCTTCGCCAAATGCCGTACCCTGACCTGCTACAGCATAATTAAACCCCGCATGAATTAACCGCAAACAATCGATCTGCCCTTCGACAATGATTGCCCGAGCTTCTTTAGCGATTCTGCTGCGGCAGTAGCTGAGTCCAAAAAGAACGCGCGACTTTTTGAAAAGGACCGTTTCAGGGGTATTGATGTATTTTCCACCAAAAGTCTCCTCTTTAAATTTGCGAGCGGAAAAACCAATGACTGCCCCGAGCGGGTCGCGAATGGGAAAAGTAATCCGATCGGAAAAAAAATCGCGTTGTCTACCCTGTTGAGTGATCAGGATTAATCCCGCTTCTTCTTGAACCTTCCTATCGATGCCCATTTCGTGCAAGTATCGCATCACAACGTCTCCATATTTAGGAGCGAACCCGATCTGAAATTGGCGAATAAAATCGAGGTTCAGCCCCCTCTGATAAAGGTACTGCAATGCGACTTGACCTTCAGAAGAATGGATCAACAAATAATGAAAAAGGCCGGACGCCATCTCCAGAGCTTGCTTGAGTTGGGCTTTGCTTGGCCCCTTTTCTCCGGCAGGTTCTTCCGTTTTTTCGAGAGTCACTTGAAATCTCTCGGCCAGACTTTCAACTGCCTCGGTAAAACTCATTTTGATATGCGACATCAGAAAAGCAATCGCATCGCCATGGGCTCCGCATCCAAAACAATGGTAATGTGAATCTCCCTTCTGAATCATGAAAGAAGGAGTTTTTTCCTCATGAAAAGGACATAGCGCTTTATAAGAGGATCCAGATCTTTGTAAATTGAGATGTGCAGAAAGAACCTCTGCAAGATTGATACGCTGGCGCAATAATTCTAAGCTGTCTTTCGTATACATACGTGCATTATTGCCGAGAACTGGTCAAATCGTCTATTGGAAACTATGAGGAGCGATTCTCGCTGCACTGCGTGCAGCGAGAATCGCTCCATTAAAAATTCTCTTTATAAAAAAGCAGGATGTCTTTAAAAAAAGTTAGTAGGTCTTTGACAAAAATTGTAAAATGGTTTTTTTCAATATGAGCGACCCCGAGGCAGAATTCTCAGATTCTTCTCATTCTTTCGAAGAAAAATCCGCGCATTTTGTCCAAGCAGGAATGTTAAATGATCCCTCGCTGAGCCAATTGCGCGACCAAATCAAAAAAGTCATGATCCCTCTCTTAATTAAAACTTTTCAATTCAAGCTTGAACTTAGCCAATCCCTCAGCCTCCCTTCTCGTCTGCACAGACAAAAAAATCAACGCTCTCCCGAAGAAATCATCGAGCATCTCAAAACTCTCGATAATGATTTAAAAGTTTTGCTTTTGTGGTGTCAAAGCTGCCGGAGTCAAATCCAAAAAGCCCTCTGCGTTGCTGAAGAAGAGCCAAAAAACAGTGTAACAGCTTCTATCACAACACCTGACTCTGACGCTGTTTCAAAATCTTTTAACGAGGCCGTCTCCGCACAATCTTCATTTTTTAAACAGCAATCTCCTCAGGAAAAACAAAAGGAATTCCCCCCTGATCTGTCCGGTTCTGCCACACCAAAAAGCTGGTGGGAAAAGCTCATTGGAAAATAAGAGTCTGTCTGCGAGAATTGTCTCAAAACCATGACAGTAGAGAACGAACAAAAAATTTCTCCGATGATGGCCCAATGGCACGCCTGTAAAAAAAGCGCGCCGAATGCGATCCTTTTGTTCCGATTAGGCGATTTTTATGAAGCATTCTACGAAGACGCCATTCTCATTTCTGAACAGCTCGACTTGACCCTCACAAAGCGTCAAGAGATTCCGATGGCCGGAGTTCCGTTTCATACCAGCGAAGCGTATATCGACAAACTTGTCGCCAAGGGATACCGCGTCGCAATTGCCGAGCAAATGGAAGACCCGCGCGCCGCCAAAGGACTAGTCAAACGTGAAATCGTCCGTGTAGTGACTCCAGGCACAGTGATCAATTCAACGCTGTTAACCGACAAATCCAACAATTATCTCGCATGCATTGCCCAAGTCGGTGAGACGTATGGTTTGAGCTTCTTGGACGTGACCACTGCTGATTTTAAGGCAATGGAGTTCGATGACTGCAAAGAACTGATCGATGAATTATGCCGTCTGCGACCCAAAGAGATCCTCATTGCGGAAAAGTGGAATCAAAAATATGGGGCATTTGTCGAAGAGATCAAAGGGCAATTCAGCTCCACGATCCATATTAGAGAGGATTGGCATTTCGATCACAGTCATGCTTGTGATGTCCTCCTACGACATTTTCGTGTGCATAATCTCGATGGATTTGGATTGAAAGGGATGATTGCTGCAATCAACGCCTCGGGCACAATCCTGCATTATGTCCACGAAGATTTGAATGTATCGATTGATCATATCAAATCGATCGCAACAGAATCTCTAAATCGCTATCTATTGCTAGATCGTTCCACCCAAAAACATCTCGAATTGTTCGAGTCGCTGCATGATGGCAAAAAAAAACATACACTGCTTCAATGTATAGACCGCACTGTAACCCCAATGGGTGGGCGCCTGCTGAAAAGATGGCTGACTCACCCTCTTCTAGATGTCGATGAGATCAAACTTCGCCAAGAAGCAGTCTCCGCCTTTCTTCAATCTTGGCAAAAGAGCCTGGAAATCCGCTCTCACTTGAGCGAAATCCGCGATTTAGAAAGACTGATGATGCGTATCGAAACAGGTTACGCTTCTCCACGCGATTTGGCGGGCTTACGCTTTTCTTTAGAACATGTCGCTCCGCTTTCCCAAGTCTTAACCTCATTTACCGAAACCCTCTTGGTACAGGCTAAGCAAAATTTAGCCGATGTCACGGCAATTGTTAATAAAATCCAAAATAGCCTTGTCGATACACCGCCGCTTCGCTTAAGCGATGGAGGAATTTTTCGCAGCGGCTTTCATCCCCAGCTCGACGAGTTGAGATCACTGCAAAATGACAGCCATGCTTGGATTGCCCGCTATCAAGTCCAACTCAAAGAGCAAACTCAGATCAAAACGCTAAAAGTGGGTTATACGAAAGCCTTCGGTTATTACATTGAGGTCAGTAGGGGGCAGTCGGACAAAATCCCCGAAAGCTTCCAAAGAAGACAAACTCTTGTCAATGCAGAACGGTTGATTACCCCGGAACTCAAGGAGTTTGAACATAAAATGCTGCACGCAGAAGAGAAAATCGCAGCGTTAGAATATGAACTCTTTGATTTTTTGAGAAAAGAAGCGGCTTCTTTTGCTCCGCAAGTGAGAACAATCGCTACAGCTGTGGCCATTCTTGACTGCCTCCTTTCTTTTGCAGAAACTGCCAAGACCTACCACTATGTCCGTCCCCTTGTCGATGACAGTGAAATCCTCCATGTGGAGCAAGGACGACATCCCGTAATCGAGGCGACAATCGGAACAGAGACATTTATCCCAAACGATGTCTTTTTAGACCGGAAAAACCAGCAGCTCTACCTGATCACTGGCCCGAATATGGCGGGAAAATCCACCTTTATTCGGCAAGTCGCCCTGATTGCCATCTTATCTCAAATGGGATCGTTTGTGCCGGCAAAACGCGCACATATCGGTATCATTGATAAAGTCTTCAGCCGGATTGGAGCTAGCGACGACCTATCTCGCGGGCAGTCGACTTTCATGGTGGAGATGACAGAAACAGCGAACATTCTTCACAATGCCACAGATCGCTCGCTTGTCATTTTAGACGAGATTGGCCGTGGGACAAGTACCTATGACGGAATTTCAATCGCCTGGGCCGTTGCCGAATACTTACTTACCCAGCCGCAAAAACGTGCTAAGACACTGTTTGCTACCCATTATTGGGAACTGACTGAATTAGAAAATCTTGTCCCTGGCGCTGTCAATTATAACGTCGCTGTCCATGAATCAGACCGTGGGATTGTTTTCTTACGCAAGATCCTCAAAGGAGGGACGGACAAGAGCTACGGCATTCATGTTGCAACACTTGCCGGACTCCCTCATCTCGTCATCAAACGCGCTCTCGAAATGCTGCAAAAACTGGAAAAGAACGCTGGCAGAACCAGCGATTCATCCCCTGTAAAACCACCCCAGCAAAAGCAACTCTCTCTTTTTACTTCCTTTAACGAAGATTCTCGTGTGACTGCGATTGCATCCGAATTAAAAAACTTGGACCCTAACCATTTAACGCCCTTAGAAGCTTTGAAGAAGATCACAGATTGGAAGGAAAAACTTAGGTAGTCATGTTATTCGACGTTAGACTCCTCGATCAGTTTCCGATGAAGCCCGGCGTCTATTTAATGAAAGATGCTGAAAATAAAGTCATTTATGTCGGTAAGGCCAATGTTCTGAAAAGCAGAATCAAACAATACTTTGCCCCAACTGGCGATACCCGTCCGATGGTCCCTTTTCTTCTTCGCCAAATTTCCCATATCGACACGATTGTCGTGCCTTCTGAAAAAGAGGCTTTGCTTTTAGAAAATACACTCATCAAAAAACATCAGCCCAAGTTCAATGCGATTTTAAAAGATGACAAAACTTTCATCAGCCTGATGATCAACAACCGCCATCCTTGGCCGATGATCCGCCTTATCCGTTATAAGAATAAGCCTAAAGAGGATGGTCTTTATTTCGGGCCTTATACGAGTGCTTATGCCGCACGCCAAACTTATGAAATCCTTACCCGGCTATTCCCCTTAAGGCAATGCACGGATGAAGAATTGAAACGGCGTACGCGCCCTTGCTTGCTTTACTCGATCAAACGCTGTATCGCCCCCTGTGTCGGCAAATGTTCAAAAGAAGAGTACAGCACCTTTGTCAATGGGGCAGTCAAATTCTTAAAAGGACAGGACAAAGAAATTTTAAAAGAACTACACGCCGAGATGAAAAAAGCATCGGAAAATTTAGAGTACGAACGCGCAGCAGCAATTTTACAGACAATCAGACAAATTGAACATGTCATTGAAGCACAGCCCCTCGCTGTCAAAGTCAACGGCAAAAATAGCGATGCCCTTGCCATCTACCGCGAAGGAGAAGAAGTGATGCTTGTCCAACTCCTATTCCGCGAAGGAAAGCTCATCGGTTCGGAACATTATTCTTTTTCCAATATTTTAGAAGATGAAGAAGATCTGTTTTCCTCTTTTATTCTGCAACATTACCCTCATCAAGAAAGGCCTCCGGATGAGATCCTTTTACCCATTCCTTTAAAAGACGCTGACCTCATCTCTGAAATTCTCTCAGAATCCCCTAAGAAAAAAAGAATCTCTATCCTCTATCCGCAAAAAGGAGAAAAACGAGCTCTTGTCAGCATCGCAGAAGAAAATGCTGAAGCTGTTTTCCAACAAAAAAAAGATCAGCTAGAGCTTAAAGAAAAAATGCTCCTCGATCTTCAAGACACTCTCAAGCTGAACCGTTATCCGAAACGCATCGAATGTTTTGACACTTCCCATATTTCAGGAACAGACCCTGTGGCCTCCCTTGTCGCTTTTACCGATGGGGAAAAAGATTCTGAACGGACTCGTCTGTTTAAAATCAAGACAGCTCTAAGAGGAGATGATTATGGCGCCATGCGGGAAGTGTTGACACGCCATCTCACCCGCGCAAAACAAGCCGATGACTTGCCCGATCTGATCATTCTCGATGGCGGCAAGGGTCATTTAAATATTGGACTCGAAGTCTTTAAAGACCTCGATGTCGCTTCGGTTGATCTGATCGCCCTTGCCAAAGAAGAAAGTCGTCATGATAAGGGAATGACAGCCGAAAGAATTTTTCTGCCGGAACATCACGATCCGATTCATCTCAATCTTCACTCCAGCCTTCTTTTCCTCCTTCAAAAAGTGCGCGATGAGGCACATCGCAAAGCTGTCGGATTTCATCGGAAAAGACGTCAAAAGCGCTCTTTGAGCAGCGCCATGGATACAATTCCAGGAATCGGACCTATTAAACGAGCACGCCTTCTCCGCCATTTTGGAAGCGTGGAAAAAATCAAACGAGCCTCTCCAGAGGAATTAAAGCAAGTGAAAGGAGTGACGCAAAAAGATATCGACACGCTTGCACAATTCTGGGTGTCTACTTAACGAGGATAGAAAGCATGAATTCTTTCCGATAACCTAAATGCTTTTGAAGGATGTGGTTGAGTTCGCTTTCAGCCTTTTCCAAAAGTGCCCTCTGTTTTTCAGGAGATAAAAGAGGCAGTTCGATAAACATTTCAATCTTTTGGTCCTTGCTAAAACCGATCTCA
The DNA here is from genome assembly GCA_963718565.1 of uncultured Verrucomicrobiae bacterium. Taxonomy (GTDB): domain Bacteria; phylum Chlamydiota; class Chlamydiia; order Chlamydiales; family Rhabdochlamydiaceae; genus CAJCIW01. Next base: position 8,486 of record OY970364.1, on the reverse strand, counting down.
ATGGAATGATCGTCACCGGGAAAAATCGTTTTCCAGTATTCTTTGACATACTGTTGGACGACCTGAGGATCGACAAAGACTTCATTTCGTCCCATTTTGATGTTGTAATACACTCCCCGATGCATGACATAAAAGCCAATCAATAAAAGAATGCCGCAAGCTAGGATCAGATAGCCAACGAGAGAAAAACGAACGACAGTCTGTAAAAAAAAATCGGCAATGGCACCGCGCAAGTGCGGCGCATGTTGAAGACCGATAAAAAAAATACCCAACAGAATCACCAACATCACAAAGACAAACTGCACTGCTGAAAAGAGAAGGTTACCTGTTTTCATAAGGACCAAGAAGGATTAAAATACCTCGTCGTATCGCTCTGATGCAGAAGACTTCGTCACTTTAACTTTTTTCTCCAGTAACTCTTCAATATTAGGCTTTGGCTTTGGAGAGATCAAATTTTTAAAAATGACGTGCACTGTTCCGACATGCAAACTCGTTAACCGGCTAATGTCCTGAAGGATCTTATTCTGGATTTCCTCAGCTTTGTCCGGAATAGAAACCCCATAGGCGACATTGATTTCAATGCGCACATTCACAGAGTGATTTTTTTGATCTTGGTCGACATGGATCCCTTTGATGCCATCTAAGCTGTCGCCCAAAAGGCTATCGAAAAGATTCCCTTCCAATGTCTCTACGCCATCAATTTGACTTAGCGATTGGAGAACAATCGATTGAAATACCTTGCTCTCGATGTCGCGGATAAAGACGGTTTCAGGAAGTTCTAATTCCTTGGTATCAATTTGCTTCAACGGATTATACATCATCCATCCTCTTTTTTCTAAAAAAAACTTACATGCTCTTTATCGTCTCATTAATTATAACCCCTGTAGGCTATTTTTTTCCAAAAATTACTGCTTTTTGCGCCTTTTTTACAATTCAGTTTTTGCCACAATCAATAGCAATTAAATTATTGTACTTTACGAGCAAAATCTCTATGATGAAATCAAAATTGGGAAGAGCCCCATGCAAACATTTTTTACTATTCTTCTGAGTTTGACTCTAGGTTTGGGGTGCAGTCATTTGGCTAAACAGCGTAGACGTAGTCCCCTACATTGGTTTATCGCGGGTCTACTTTTTGGAATTTTTGCACTCATCGTCATTTTCATTCTACCTGCTCGACGACGCCGTGCAACTTCTCATTCCGAGGCGCTTCCTTCTCAAAAAATTCCTAAACTCGCCCTTCTCTCTCCTTCTCATGAAGAAAAGTTATGGTATTTCCTTGATGAGCAGAAAAGCCAAATGGGGCCGATGAGCTTTGATGCCTTAAGCAGAGCTTGGGTAGAAGGTAAAATCCGAGAAAACACTTTCGTGTGGAACGAATCGATGGAAAATTGGCAAAAGTTCCAAGAAGTCATTAGACATCTTGCATAACCTGCTTTACCTGAAAAAAAGCCACATGAGCCTATGCGGCCTTTTCCAAAGAAAAGGCGTTCGGTTTACGGTTTACCAGCTAGCTTTAACAACGCCGGGAATCAAACCATTATTTGCCATTTCGCGGAAACAGAGACGGGAAAGTTTAAATTTCTTTAGAACCCCACGGGAACGGCCCGTGAGCTGGCAGCGACTGCGAAGACGAACGGGGGAAGAGTTGCGCGGCATCTTATTCAGCTGCATCTTAGCTGCTTGACGATCTTCTTCACTCTTATTCATATCGAGAACGACTTTTTTAAGATTTTGACGTTTTTCCCATTTGAGTTGAACTAAGCGTTCACGTCTTTTTTGTTTTGCTATCCAGGCTTTTGTTGCCATATTCCTCTTTTCTCACTACTTTTTACGAGCAGGACCTTTTTGTCTCTGCTTGCGGTTTGGATCGATTTTATTGATCACATAGACACGACCTTTCCGGCGGACGACTTTGTCTCCTTTGGACGGGTCGGCTTTGATCGAAGCTTTGACTTTCATGGACTACCTTGCAAAGAAATAGAAAATTAAAGTTAGCCACCGTTATACGCAATCCTTAGATTTCTTGGCAAGAATTTGCAAAAATCAGGGCACAAAAAATTAAGAGATTTTTTTAATTTTAGTAAAAGTTTTTTTTATTGCTTCTTTTTCACATGTCGGAAACGCGGACACGCCAGTGCCGTGTTTCCGACATATGAAATGGAGGCGGTATCAAAAGGTTTGTCCATTTTAAAAAACTTCTATTAATTGCTTGTGCCCTGTACAAAACCTTTTATTTCCTTGAGGAATTTTTAATGATGAACTATATTGACGGCAACAAATTTTGTTATCGCTTAACTTTAAGGAAGCTTCCATGAAACGCACTTACCAACCCAGCAAGAGAAAGCGCCAAAAAAACTGCGGATTTCGCAACCGGATGAAAACTAAAGATGGACGCGCCATCATTAATCGCCGTCGCCGTTCCGGACGCAAAAAACTCACGACTGCTTAAAAAATATTTTTTAGATGACCAGCGCTCCTTTAATCTTATGTGAGGAAACGAGTGAAATTACTTCCGCGAAAGAGCAGCTCGTTTCCGTTGTTTCGCTCCACAAGAGGCACCTAACAGGAAAATTTCCAAAATCAGCCCGGCTGTTGTCGCGCGTCCATTACAGATATCTGCACAAGAATTCTATCCGATTATCCGGCGAACAGATTTCCATAGATATTTGTCAGGGAAAAACATTTTCTTCTGCCAGGTTGGGAATCACAGTCTCTCGCAAGTTCGGCAAAGCGCACTTGCGCAACCGTTTCAAACGAGTGGTGCGAGAAGCGTTTCGTGAAATTTACCTGTCTCTTCCTCAAGATTTAGAATTGAATGTTTCCCCTCGTAAGAATGGCATGTATCTTTCTAAGCAAGAGATTTTAACTGACCTAAAAAACCTCCTTTCCCGCTGGATTTGATCCTTTGAGCCTGAGTTTTTGGTTCATTGTAGAGGGAATTGCAAAACTCTTCGCCAGCAGAAAATCGATGATTTTGGCACCTGTTGCCAGAACCCGCACAGCGGGTTCGGTTGGCGGCGGCGAAAGCATGCTTGGATAAGTGGCTGCGAAGACACGAGAAGGTCCGGGGAACCTTCGTAAGTAGCAAAGCAGGTGAGCGAAGAGCGAACCGGGGCCGAAAGGCAGCCGCCGCCAAGGCGACAGGTGCCAAAGGCGCGGTTTTATGCGGCGAGGAGTTTTGCAATTCCCTCTGTACTTATGAAAGGAACCCAAAACTTTAGGTTTTGAATGAAAGAAACCCAAAACTCAGGTCAACAAGCTTTTTCCCACCTTAACCCCGCCCAACGTAGAGCTGTGCTGACGGCGCAAGGCCGTGTGCTCATCCTTGCAGGAGCTGGCAGTGGGAAAACAAGTGTGCTCGCTTATCGGATCGCCCACATGCTGCAGCATTTAAAAATTTCCCCAGAAGCGATTTTGGGCCTCACATTCACTAATAAAGCAGCACAGGAAATGCGGCAGCGCGTTGCCAAAATCGTCTCTTATCAAGCTGCCAAGAAGGTAACGCTAAGCACATTTCATAGCTTCTGTATGCAGGTTTTGCGCAAAGAGATTGCTAAATTAGGCTACACTTCAAATTTCACGCTTTATGATGAAAAAGATGTCCGCCGCTTGGGACAAGGGCTCGCTCGACACCTTCTTGAGCATGAAGGAGAACTTCCTTCCCTAGAGAAAACCTTCAATAAAATCGCTTTTGCTAAAAGCCGTGGCCTTTCATTTGAGGAAATTGCAAAAGACAAAATAGCATGGCACGATCAATTTAGCGCCGATCTCTATGAACGCCTAAAAACATGCATGCGCGCCTATAATGCCGTCGATTTCGACAGTTTACTTTCTTTGACTGTTCAGCTGTTTGAGGAGCACTCCGATGTGTTGGACCGTTATCAGGAACGCTACCGTTACATCATGATCGATGAATACCAGGACACCAACCCCATTCAGTACCGTCTGGCGAAATTGATTTCGAGCAAACACAACAATTTATGCGTCGTCGGCGATGACGACCAGTCGATTTATGGGTGGCGCGGTGCCGAGATTAAAAACATTCTGCAATTCGAGTCTGAGACGGTGATCAAACTCGAACAAAATTATCGTTCGACGCCGACAATCCTGAAAGCTGCTAACGCGGTCATTGCCAACAATGAACAAAGACACACTAAAGAATTGTGGAGTACCGCAGAAAGTGGAGATCTCATCACACTTTTTCATGCTCCGACGGAGTTAGATGAGGCGCAATCGATTATCCAACGCATAATCAAGTTACACAAAGAAAAAAAGATCCCTTGGAATGAAATGGCTGTTCTTTACCGATCAAATATTCTTGCAAGGCCATTGGAATTGGCCTTAATGCAGGCAGTTTGGGAAAAGGAGGGCAAATGGGTCCGCGGGATTCCTTATGAAGTTTTTGGCGGAACTGAATTTTACGAACGCGCCGAAATCAAAGACCTGATCGCCTACCTTCGCATTATTGCAAATCCTTTCGACCAAGAAGCATTGCTTCGCATCATCAATGTTCCTCGTCGAGGAATCTCCGATCGCTCTTTAGACCAATTGACACAGTTCAACCGAACGCGCAACATTCCTTTATGGACTTTGCTTACAGAAATTGCTCTACCTCTTTCTTCAAGTTTAAAAAATGACCTTTCCGATAAAGCGCTTGCAGGGATTCGCTCCTTTGTAGAACTGATTAGAACTGCACAATTAAAATTCGCAAGGCCGCCTCTTCATCCTACATTTGCTTGGCTGATCGACGAAATCGATTACAAGAAAGCCATCCTCGATGACGTAAAAACTGAAAAAATGCGCGATTTCAAATGGGAAAATGTCGCACACTGCATTGACTCAATGGCCATTTATGAAGAAGAACAAGCTACCTTGGGCCAAGAGGAAGAGATTTCATTGAGTTCTTTTTTAAGCACCTCACTTCTAGACCAAGAACGGAGGATTCATCGCGACAATTCGCAAAAAGAAGATAAAGTCAGCTTGATGACCTTCCACAGCGCTAAAGGGCTTGAATTTACTGCCTGTTATCTCATCGGCCTGGAAGATCACATTATCCCCCATGAAAAAAGCCTGATGGAGACCGGCCTCGAGGAAGAACGTCGTCTCATGTACGTCGCTATGACCCGCGCAAAAAAGTCTCTCACGTTGAGCATGGCCCGCAAAAGGAAAAAAATGGGCAAAGAGATCCACACAAATCCCTCTCGATTCCTCTTCGAAATCCCCAAAGATCTCATCCGCATCACCTCCTGGCAAACCATCGACTGATTCTTTTAAGAGGGAATTGCAAAACTCTTCGCCACATACAATCGCGCTTTTGGTACCTAAGGCCGCCTCTTCATCCTACATTTGCTTGGCTGATCGACGAAATCGATTACAAGAAAGCCATCCTCGATGACGTAAAAACTGAAAAAATGCGCGATTTCAAATGGGAAAATGTCGCACACTGCATTGACTCAATGGCCATTTATGAAGAAGAACAAGCTACCTTGGGCCAAGAGGAAGAGATTTCATTGAGTTCTTTTTTAAGCACCTCACTTCTAGACCAAGAACGGAGGATTCATCGCGACAATTCGCAAAAAGAAGATAAAGTCAGCTTGATGACCTTCCACAGCGCTAAAGGGCTTGAATTTACTGCCTGTTATCTCATCGGCCTGGAAGATCACATTATCCCCCATGAAAAAAGCCTGATGGAGACCGGCCTCGAGGAAGAACGTCGTCTCATGTACGTCGCTATGACCCGCGCAAAAAAGTCTCTCACGTTGAGCATGGCCCGCAAAAGGAAAAAAATGGGCAAAGAGATCCACACAAATCCCTCTCGATTCCTCTTCGAAATCCCCAAAGATCTCATCCGCATCACCTCCTGGCAAACCATCGACTGATTCTTTTAAGAGGGAATTGCAAAACTCTTCGCCACATACAATCGCGCTTTTGGTACCTGTCGCCTTGGCGGCGGATCTCCTACTTATCCAAGTATGCTTTCGCCGCCGCCAACCGAACCCGCTGTGCGGGTTCTGGCAACAGGTGCCAAAATCATCAATTTTCTGCTGGCGAGGAGTTTTGCAATTCCCTCTTAACCTTTCCGGGAGTGGAAGAACGTGTCGAGGGAAGGCTTGAGTCCGCCGTGCTTGCGGATGTAAGCTTTGCCGCCGCTGCCTAGCCAGTGCAGGATGACAGCATTGAGATTGAGCCCGCGCGCCATTCTCCAATTGTAGATTTCTGGAAGCTCCATTACATTTAATCGAAGCTCATGGATAAGATGAGACAGAAGTAAGTCATCTCCGCCAAATCGATCACTTTGTGTCATCGCACCTTCTGCCCATTTTTCGATGATCGGCAGACCATGTTGAAAAACAATCACCCCTCCATTATAGCGGACATGAGGATCGTGCTGAAGCAGATGTTCGGTAGCATATTCTCGCACAAGGGCAAGACCTGATATCGAATCGGAATGAGAAAAAAGAAAATCCAAAGGACCTAAAATTTCGCAATCCAAGTCGATCCACACTGTTTTTTCATAACAAGAATTTAAGAAAGCAAAAGGCTTTTTAAACCAGATATGGCGCGAGCTCCATACAACCCATCCGTAAAGGCGCTCCCACTCTTTAGCAAGACCTGGATCAATGGCGCTTCGCGGGAAGATGCAAGGCGGTTCTAGTTCGATCGAACAAAGCTCCCCTCTTTCTGCGCACCACGCTTTCATCTCATCAGACATTCCAAAATCAAAAAAGGTCACTGGAAAATCGTTATGTTCTCGATAACGCGACCACCACCATGGCAATAACCATTCTTGGGTTTTTTCCGCGCCGCAGAGAACGCCGAATTTCTTTTTTGCTGACCGTTTCCAGCAACAAGTAGATTTCATTTATAAACTCTGTTTCATTAGAGGGAATTGCAAAACTCCTCGCCGCATAAAATCGCGCTTTTGGCACCTGTCGCCTTGGCGGCGGCTGCCTTCGGCCCCGGTTCGCTCTTCGCTCACCTGCTTTGCTACTTACGAAGGTTCCCCGGACCTTCTCGTGTCTTCGCAGCCACTTATCCAAGTATACTTTCGCCGCCGCCAACCGAACCCGCTGTGCGGGTTCTGGCAACAGGTGCCAAAATCATCGATTTTCTGCTGGCGAGGAGTTTTGCAATTCCCTCATTAAAGAGATCGTTTCAGCGATTTGCGGTTTGGCTGTCTCAGGACTTGTTAGGTACGCAGCTTCAGCATGTTCTAGTGCAGGAAGAATGAATTCATTACCATACAAAAATTTAGAGATCATCAACTCACTCTTCCAATAATTTTCCACATCCTTTTTTCCAAATTGATGGATGTATTGTAACAGTGGAGCTAAGGCCTTTTCAGGTTGATCTTTGGTTTTAAACCTCGAGGCGATTTTTTGGAATTCGAGTACGGCAACTCTAAAATGCATCCCGAACTTATTGTCGGGGTCTCGATGGAGCAGCTGTTGTTTTGCTTTGCGCACTTGGGGATGTTTAATTTTATACTTTTCTAGAAGCGTTGCGAATTTTTCCAGATGGAAATAATTACCCTTTTCTTTGTGTAGCCCGCGTTCTAAAATCACCTGATGAAAGCAAGGGACGGATAGCTTTTTTGCTTTTTGATAAAGCTCCTGCCACTTCCGTTCATCAAAATCCATCTCTTCCCGATCAAGAGTAAGGCAGATTTCTTGAAAATTTTCGATTTGACTGATAATCGCTTCGGTGTAACCTTGAGCATCTAACGGGATATAATCGAAGCGAGCGAATTCTTTGCCATTGGGATCGAGCAAAAGAAATACGGGGCACTGCTGGACTTTGTATTTTTGAATAAAAGGCTTTTCCTCTTCATGTTGCTTCAAAAAATGGATCCAAAGAATGGCTTCTGCATGGATTTTTTCCAGAAAATAGGGAGATGCTAAAACTTCTTGGCGTAATTTCTTCGACCAAGGACAGTCCTCTCCTAAAAACACTGCGACAATGGGGCGATTTTCCGCTTGAGCAGATTTGATTCTATTTTTTTCTTCGAATTGCCATTGAGAGCCAAATGCAATTGAAATAAAACATAAAAACAAACAATTTAAAATCAATCTAATCAGCATAATTATTGATAGAAAGTGCTCAAAAAAATTAAACTTCTATTTTTGCTATCCAACCCTTCTCTATAAAAAATGTTTTTATTTCCTCCTACAGTTATTTTACGCCATCGCAAAGAAAATCTTAAAAAATGTTCTCTTCGCGGACTCGAAAAACGTCCAGATTTCCTTTTTTTCACCTATCCGAAAGATACTCTCCCCGATTTATCGCATTATTTCTTATTGAAAATCGATGCTCCTCCCCTTAGTGAAACGGATAAAAATTTAGGTCTTTTTTTGATGGATGGCACGTGGAGCTATGCGGAACGGATGCACAGAAAGCTGCCGCACCCGCATCTTTTTCAAAAACGCAGCCTTCCTGCGCATCTTCGGACTGCTTATCCACGGCGCCAAGCAGACTGTCCCGATCCT